>NZ_CM177104.1:0-2417500 GCF_058216655.1 Enterococcus sp. DJ147D b | reverse complement strand
TCACGCAGGAGATCGCGGGTTCGATTCCCGTCGGAACCGCCACGCGGGTGTAGTTTAGTGGTAAAACCACAGCCTTCCAAGCTGTTGTCGCGAGTTCGATTCTCGTCACCCGCTTAGTTTTAAATTTTTATGGGCCTATAGCTCAGCTGGTTAGAGCGCACGCCTGATAAGCGTGAGGTCGATGGTTCGAGTCCATTTAGGCCCATTAGTTCAAAATCTTATTGGTTTTGGGGAAGTACTCAAGTGGCTGAAGAGGCGCCCCTGCTAAGGGTGTAGGTCGGGAAACCGGCGCGAGGGTTCAAATCCCTCCTTCTCCGTTTCAATATTTTTAATTTTACTGGCCCGTTGGTCAAGCGGTTAAGACACCGCCCTTTCACGGCGGTAACACGGGTTCGAGTCCCGTACGGGTCATTAGTAGTATATGGAGGATTACCCAAGTCCGGCTGAAGGGAACGGTCTTGAAAACCGTCAGGCGGGTAAAACCGTGCAAGGGTTCGAATCCCTTATCCTCCTTTTTAATATTATCGCGGGATGGAGCAGTCTGGTAGCTCGTCGGGCTCATAACCCGAAGGTCGTAGGTTCAAATCCTGCTCCCGCAATTAAAAATTTAAAAACTATTGGTTCCGTGGTGTAGGGGTTAACATGCCTGCCTGTCACGCAGGAGATCGCGGGTTCGATTCCCGTCGGAACCGTTTGGCTCGGTAGCTCAGTTGGTAGAGCAATGGATTGAAGCTCCATGTGTCGGCAGTTCGATTCTGTCCCGCGCCATTGTTTGCGGGTGTAGTTTAGTGGTAAAACCACAGCCTTCCAAGCTGTTGTCGCGAGTTCGATTCTCGTCACCCGCTTAGTTTTAAATTTTTATGGGCCTATAGCTCAGCTGGTTAGAGCGCACGCCTGATAAGCGTGAGGTCGATGGTTCGAGTCCATTTAGGCCCATTAGTTTTTATTGGCCCGTTGGTCAAGCGGTTAAGACACCGCCCTTTCACGGCGGTAACACGGGTTCGAATCCCGTACGGGTCATCAAAAGATACTTTGTAAAAGTATCTTTTTTTCTTTTTTCGAAAGAATGATTTCAAAAAACTTAGCAGAGTTATCTTACAAGATAGCTGTGCTAAGTTTTTTATTTATATATGTAAAAATGTTTTATTGTTAAACAATTCTGTATGTAATTATCATTTTTTGATGAAAAATTTTTGAAAAAGCGAGCTAAAATCTACTTTATCTGCTATACTGATTTCGTTGCAAGTTCCCGAGAGGATCCGTACGAACGGAGATGCCTTGTAACCGAATTTAACTAGGGGGAATCACCATGACAGAAAGACATTTATTTACCTCAGAATCCGTTTCTGAAGGGCATCCGGATAAAGTTGCTGATCAAATCAGTGATGCAATTTTAGATGCAATTTTAGCACAAGATCCAATGGCACGTGTTGCTTGCGAAACATCCGTAACAACCGGGTTAGTTTTGGTATTTGGAGAAATTTCGACCACTGCTTATGTAGATATTCAAAAAGTTGTACGAGAAACAATTAAAGAAATTGGTTATACTCGTGCAAAATTTGGCTTTGATGGAGATACCGTGGCCGTCTTAGCAGCGATTGATGAACAGTCACCAGATATTGCTCAAGGTGTAAATGAAGCGTTAGAAATTCGTGAAGAAGACCAAAAAGACTTATTAGATGAGATTGGTGCAGGTGACCAAGGTCTTATGTTTGGGTTTGCGGTTGATGAAACACCAGAATTGATGCCTTTACCAATTGCTTTAAGCCATCGTCTAGTTCGCCGCCTTGCAGAATTACGTAAATCGAACGAATTAACTTATTTACGTCCAGACGCTAAATCACAAGTTACCGTAGAGTATGGAGAAGATGGACAGCCTGAACGAGTTGACACAATCGTGATTTCGACACAACATGATGATGCAGTAGATAATGAAACAATTCATAAAGATGTAATTGAAAAAGTTATTAAGGAAGTTATTCCGGCTGAATTATTAGATGATAAGACTAAATACTATATCAATCCTACTGGTCGCTTTGTTATCGGGGGTCCTCAAGGGGATGCTGGTTTAACAGGAAGAAAAATCATCGTTGATACTTACGGTGGTTATGCTCGCCATGGTGGCGGAGCATTTTCTGGGAAAGATGCAACAAAAGTTGACCGTTCTGCAAGCTATGCTGCACGTTATATTGCAAAAAATATTGTTGCTGCTGGTTTTGCAAGAAAAGTTGAAGTTCAATTAGCTTATGCGATTGGTGTTGCACAGCCTGTATCGATTTCAATCAATACTTTCGGCACAGGAACAGTATCGGAAGATGATTTAATTGCAGCAGTACGGGAAAACTTTGACCTTCGTCCCGCTGGTATTATCGAGATGCTTGACCTACGTCGTCCAATTTACAGACAAACAGCTGCCTATGGGCACTTTGGGCGTACAGATGTTGATTTACCGTGGGAACGTACGGATAAAGTAGAAGCATTGAAAGCAACTTTAAGTAAGTAATAAAAATGCTGGAACGATTATCTTTAAGATAGTCGTTCTGCTTTTTTTTATAGTCTTATTCACTAATTATCTGAAATCATTCTTGTTTTAATATATTTTATTTTTGACAATTGAATATGGGGAGGAAAAAATGAAAAAAGAAACAAATGTAACGTTAGTAACAATAGGTGTATTTATTGCTACATTTATGACGGCGATTGAAGGAACAATTGTAACAACAGCAATGCCAACAATTGTTGGTTCACTACATGGAATGGAAATAATGAACTGGGTATTTTCAATTTACTTATTGACAAATGCGATGTTGACACCAATTTATGGAAAATTAGCTGATAAAATTGGCCGAAAACCAATTTTTATTTTTGGTACATTCCTTTTTATTATTGGTTCTTTGTTCTGTGGGTTATCTCAAACAATGATTGGATTGATTGCAGCCCGTGCACTACAAGGGATGGGGGCTGGAGCAATGATGCCTGTGGCTTTGACCATTATAGGTGATTTATATTCAATAGAAAAACGTGCAAAAGTATTAGGATTAAATAGTTCTGCATGGGGAATTGCTAGTGTGTTTGGTCCTCTGGCTGGTGGTTTTATTGTTGATACGATTAGCTGGCACTGGATTTTCTTCATTAATGTGCCAATTGGTATTGGACTGATGATATTGATTTGGATTTATTTAAATGAGCCAGCGATTGAACGTGAAGCAAAACCAATGGACATTTTGGGAAGTTTGAGCTTGATGGCAACATTAGTAACATTATTACTTGGATTTCAATTATTAGGTGACCAAGGATTTACGACTTTTGTTATTAGTTTATTGATAGTTAGTATTTTGCTATTTTTCCTTTTTATCTGGGCAGAAAAACGCGCAAAAGATCCTGTTATTATGTTGGATTTATTTAAGAATCCATTGTTTGTGATTGTCAATTTAGCAGCAGCTTTAGCGAGTGGTTTTTTGATGGGAATTGATGTGTATATTCCAATGTGGATGCAAGGCGTTCTTGGACTGAATGCTGCAGTAGGTGGATTGGTTTTAGCACCACTTTCACTTGTTTGGATGGTAGGATCATTTTTAGCGAGTCGATGGATGTCACAAATGTCGACTCATTGGGTGTTACGAATTGGGCTATTGATTACAACTATTGGTGGAATGTGGTTATACTTGATGCCTTTTGCAAGTAATTTTTTATGGTTCTTTGCAATTTCAACTATTATTGGTGTCGGATTGGGTATCACAATGACTACCTCAACTGTTAGTGCACAAAATAGTGTTCCACATGAACAATTAGGCGTGGCAACTTCGTTTAATACACTAGTGCGAACGATTGGTCAAACAGTGATGGTGGCAGTATTTGGGTTGCTGATGAATGCAGTTACTCAAAGAGAATTAGCAGCTAAACAACTAACTGATGATGCTGATATCATGAATAAATTAGTGAATCCACAAACTGCTAAACAAATTGATGCTACATTATTAGTTCCATTAAGAGAAATTTTATATGATGGACTACACAGTGTTTACTTTGCTGGTTTGCTTCTAGTCGTTCTTGCACTAGCTTTAACATTTTTTGTACGCATTAAAAGTGGTAAAATAATAGAAAGTTAAAGAAGGTAGGCGAAAAAATTGGCATTTATCCAAGCAAATATTTATTCTAATATATTAGAAATGGAAGTTAATTTAAATGTTATTCTTCCACAAAAAACGAATAAAGTAATTGGCACAAGCACACAGCAAGAAATCACGGATGTTTCAGTGATGTATTTATTACATGGAATGGGTGGCAACCATAGTGTCTGGGAGCGTCGATCATCTATTGAACGTTATGCTGCAGATTATGGTTTAGCTGTGATTATGCCATCAACAGATTTAGGTTGGTACACGGATACGACATATGATATGAAATATTGGACGTTTATTTCAGAAGAACTACCGGCTATTTGCCACGAATTATTTCCACAATTGACAACAAGAAGAGAGAAAACATATGCTGCTGGGTTATCGATGGGCGGCTATGGTGCATTAAAATTGGGCTTAGCTAAACCCGAAAATTTTGCAGCAGTGATTTCATTGTCTGGAGCTGTTTCCGTTGGCAATCGAATGGATGATTTATTAAAAATTCGAAAGCAGTCTTTCTGGGAAGGAATCTTTGGACCACTAGACCAAATTGAAGGTTCGATAAATGATCCAAGATTTTTACTGGATAATCTAATTGCTAGTGGTCAACAAGCACCACGAATCTTTTTGGCTTGTGGGGAATCTGATTTTTTATTTACTGCTAATCAGGAGATGGCTGAGGCAATCAAAGAAAATGGTTTAGCCGTTACATTTGAACATGGGCCAGGTGAGCATAATTGGATTTTTTGGGACGAATGGATACAACGTGCTTTCGGTTGGCTATTTGAAGGAGAATAAAAAAGTAAGCCAGTAATGTATGGTATCACATTACTGGCTTACTTTTTTTATAAAGTCTTGCTATATTCAAGACCAGTTAGATAAATGGTTACATTATTGAGAAATTCTTGTTTATTATTGGCCGTACGATGGGCATGAATATCTTCAATCAAACCAGTTAACTGATGTTCTTGGACATAAGTACGCATATATAAAATAGATTCTTTTAATAGCTCATTACCATTCATTACTTCATGCCGTAGTTTTTGTTCTTGTTGGTAGTCCATTAATTGACCAATTAACAAATTATGCAAAGCTGTGATTGCTTGGTGGCTTTGTTGTAATGAAAAATTTTGATTGATGAGCAATTGAATCATTGTTTCTAAATGCTCTAGTCGACTAGGAAATGCTGGAACAGTATGAATTTCGATTTCAGCAGCACAAGGAAATTGAGAGTACAAGTCATAATAGTTTTCCATAAATTGTAAAAGCTGTTGCTTCCATGGCATGTTGGTATTGGGAACGACTAGCATATCTTCAATTGTTTCAGCCATTTTTTGTAAGAGTTGTTGTTTATTTTTAAAATACCAATAAAGTGCAGGTGCTTGAACGTCCATTTTTTTTGCTAGAATACGCATAGAAAGAGCGGATAGTTCTTTTTTTTCTGCTAAAATTTCAAAGGCATTTTGGATAATAATTTTTTGTGAAAGCTTAGGTTCCATTTAATCGACCTCTTGTATTGCATTATTTTTTTAAACATGGTAAATTGTTATGCGGTCTTATTTTACAGTGTTAAAGAGAGACTGTCAATTTAACTAAAGGGGTGTAGATAACACATGAATCTAATTTTAAGACATGCGAAGAAGTATAAGATGGCTGTCTTTATTTCATTGGTTTCCGTAGGAATTATGGTCGCAGCTACGTTATGGCAACCAAAACTATTACAACAAGTACTTGAAGCTATTATTACAGAAGATAACGATGAAATGAAAACAATTGGTGTCTATCTGATTGGTTTAGCTGTATTAGGACTGCTTGCAGGTGTGACGAATACGATTTTCTCTGCCAGAGTAGCGCAAGGTGTAAGTGCGGATATTCGAGAAGAGGCGTTTCGAAAAATCCAAACGTTCTCGTTTGGGAATATTGAACAGTTTTCTGCAGGAAACTTAGTTGTTCGTTTGACAAATGATATCACGCAAATTCAAAATTTAGTGATGATTTCTTTACAATCACTTTTTAGAATTCCATTTTTATTTATTGGTGCATTTATTTTGGCGATGATGACAATGCCTCAATTGTGGTGGATCATTGTTGCATTGATTGTTGCAGTTGTTATCATTACTGGACTTTCTTTTACAAGAATGGGGAAACACTTTATGATCATCCAACAATTGATTGATAAAGTGAACAGTATTGCGAAAGAAAATCTCATGGGCATTCGTGTAGTCAAATCTTTTGTACAGGAAAAGAACCAGCTAAAAACATTTACCAAAGTGAGCGATGAATTAACTGAACACAACATTATTGTTGGAACTTTGTTTTCAGTCATGATTCCTTCCTTCATGTTAGCAGCTAATTTAGCAGTGGTTGGTGCGATTTTCTTTGTGAGTGATTTGGCGAAAGATGACCCTACTTTAATTGGTGGGATCGCTTCTTTTATGAACTATTTGATGCAAATCATGATGGCAATTATTATTGGCGGTATGATGATGATGATGACTTCAAGGGCTGCTGTTTCACTTAAACGAATCAAAGAAATCTTGGATACAGAACCAGATTTAACTTATCTGGATGTACCTGAACAAGAATTAACAGGCTCTGTAACGTTTGACCATGTTTCTTTCCGTTATCCTGGTGATGATGAAGATACCTTAAAAGATATCAGCTTTATGATTGAACCCGGAGAAATGGTTGGGATTGTAGGTGCAACGGGTGCAGGTAAGTCAACGTTAGCACAACTGATTCCAAGACTATTTGATCCAACAGAAGGAACAGTTGAAGTGGGTGGCGTTGACTTGAAAACGGTGAATGAGAAAAGTTTACGTAAAACAGTTTCCTTTGTTTTACAAAAAGCCATTCTCTTTTCGGGAACAATTGCACAAAATTTGCGCCAAGGAAAAGAAGATGCAACAGAAAAAGATATGGAACGTGCATCTAAAATTGCGCAAGCACAAGAATTTATCAGTAAATTGGTAGAAAGCTATGAAGCACCAGTTGAGGAAAGAAGTAGTAATTTTTCTGGGGGACAAAAGCAACGTTTATCTATTGCACGTGGCGTAATTGGTAATCCTAAAATTTTGATTTTGGATGATAGCACTAGCGCCTTGGATGCTCGTTCAGAAAAATTAGTTCGTGAAGCATTGAATCATGAATTGAAAGAAACGACGACAATCGTTATTGCACAAAAAATTGCGTCTGTAGTCAAAGCGAATCGTATTCTAGTATTAGATGAAGGCCGCTTAGTGGGAGAAGGTACACATGAAGAATTAGTTGCAACTAATCAAGTGTATCAAGAAATTTTTGAAACACAAAAAGGAATGGAGGAGTAATCAATGACTGATTTAATTAAAGCAAGTAAATTTTTCTATCATTATTTGAAACGTTATAAATTCTCCTTTTTCTTTATCTTTGTGACAGTGATTATTGCTACTTACTTACAAGTGAAGGCTCCACAATTTGTTGGGGAAGCTTTTCAGGAACTAGCAAATTATGTGACAGGATTAATGCAAGGCGTTGATGACAAGAGTAAATTCCTTGATATTATTTGGAAATTGTTGATTTTCTATGTTTTAGCTAGTGCTGCAAACTTTATTTATAGTATTTTGTTTACGCAAGTAGTTGGAAAATCAACAAACAGAATGCGTATTGGATTATTTAATAAACTTGAAAAATTGACGATTCGCTTCTTTGATTCGCATCAAGATGGTGAAATCTTAAGCCGCTTTACAAGTGATTTGGATAATATCCAAAATAGTTTGAACCAAGCATTGCTTCAAGTTATTACGAATGCGGTGTTGATGGTTGGTATTTTAATTATGATGTTTCGTCAAAATGTGGAATTGGCCTGGGCAACGATTGCTTCCACGCCAGTTGCCATTTTGATTGCTGTATTTATTATTCAAAAAGCACGAAAATATGTCGATTTACAGCAAGATGAAGTTGGTAAGTTGAATGGTTATATGGATGAAAAAATCAGTGGACAACGTGTGATCATTACCAATGGTTTACAAGAAGAAACGATTGATGGTTTTCTGGAACATAACCAAACAGTGCGTAAAGCAACCTATAAAGGTCAAGTGTATTCAGGTTTACTATTTCCAATGATGCAAGGAATGTCGTTGGTCAACACGGCAATCGTGATTTTCTTTGGTGGATGGTTAGCCTTGAATGGTGATTTAGAACGTTCTGTCGCATTAGGATTAGTAGTAACTTTTGTTCAATATTCACAACAATATTATCAACCATTGATGCAAATTTCTTCTGGTTACAGCATGATCCAATTAGCAATTACAGGTGCGAGAAGACTAAATGAAATGTTTGATGAACCAGAAGAAGTTAAGCCAGTTGATGGGAAAGCATTTGACGGTGTGGAACGAGAATTAGCCTTGAAACATGTTGATTTTGGCTATAAACCAGATAATTTGGTTTTGAAAGATGTTTCGATTAAGGTGAACAAAGGCGAAATGGTCGCTCTAGTTGGTCCAACTGGTTCTGGTAAGACAACGATCATGAATTTATTGAATCGTTTTTACGACGTCAATAACGGTGCGGTTATGATTGATGGGACAGACATTCGTGAATTTGATTTAGATATGTTACGTAAACATGTAGGGATTGTGTTGCAGGAATCTGTATTATTTTCTGGAACGATTCGCGAGAATATTACGTTTGGTAAACCAGAAGCAACAGATGAAGAAGTCGTCAATGCGGCGAAACAAGCCAACATTCATGACTTTATCATGTCACTAGAAAAAGGCTACGAAACGGAAGTTTCAGAAGAAAATAATTTGTTTAGTACGGGACAAAAACAATTGATTAGCATTGCACGGACGATTATTACGGAACCAAGTTTGTTGATTTTGGATGAAGCAACAAGTAACGTGGATACGGTCACAGAAGCAAGAATCCAAAAGGCGATGGATGAAGCAATCAAAGGTCGTACAAGTTTTGTGATCGCACATCGTCTCAAAACAATTTTGAATGCCGATCGCATTGTTGTTTTACGTGATGGGGTAGTAATTGAAGAAGGAAACCATCATGAGTTACTAGCGGAAGATGGCTTCTATGCAGAACTTTATCATAATCAATTTGTATTTGAATAAAAGTTGGTGAAAGACCGATTAATTTCGTCAACGAGAGTTTCTGCAAAAAGAGAGTCCAGCTATTTTTAGCTGAACTCTCTTTTTTTCTTCTTTTTCTCAATACAATAAAGGATTGGTGGCTGATTTTTTTGATTGATGAATTGATAAGTTAAAACATTGTATTGTTCCTGTGGCAATTGTTGGCAAAATTCTTGAACCATATCAAGTTCGTGTCCTCCACCCGCATGTCCGTAGTAAACAACTAAAATCAATCGACCTTTCGGAACTAGCCGCGCTAAAATTTCTTCCATTGCTTTCTTGGTTGTTTGTGGCAAAGTAATAATTTTTTTGTCACTTTGTGGAAGATAACCCAAATTGAAAATTCCTGCTTTGATTGGTTGACTAATTGGAATGACTTCACCAAGCGTTTCATGTCCTTGTAAAAATAAAGTAGTACGTTCTACCAGGTTCGCGGCTTTTAATTTTTCTTGGGTGGAATCCATTGCTTTTTGTTGGATATCGAAGCTATAGACATGCCCTGTTTTACCAATCAGCTCAGCCATGAAAATAGTATCGTAACCATTTCCCATTGTGGCGTCAACTACTTGATCGCCGGGTTGTAAGACTTCTTTTAATAAAGTGTGGCTAAAATGAAGTGCTGTTTGTAGCATCTATACGAGCTCCTTTGTTCGAACGTTGAACTTTCCTTGGTAGCTATCACGACGAATTAATTCTTCATCAATTGCATTCAAAACTTCCCATTTTTTCAAGCTCCACATTGGTCCAATTAGAGAATCCCAAGGTGCATCACCAGTTAAACGATGAATAATGATTTCTTGAGGAATCATTTCCAATTGATCACAGATCACATGAACATAGTCTTGCTGACTCATTAGTTGAAGGCGACCCTCGTGATAATCACGAAGCATACGTGTTTTGCGCATCAAGTGCATGAGATGCAGTTTGATTCCTTGAATATCGGAATCTAGGATTGTTCGGCGAACATTTTCTCGCATCATTTCTAAAGACTCTCCAGGTAAGCCATTGATTAGGTGTGTACATACGCGAATGTCGTGTTTACGTAGTTTACTTACGCCATCTAAATAAGTTTGATAGTCGTGTGCGCGATTGATTGAAATCGAAGTTTTTTCAAAAGTTGTTTGTAGACCGAGCTCAACCCAAAGATAGAGACGGGTATTTAATTCAGCTAGATAGTCTACCACTTCATCTGGCAAACAATCTGGACGTGTACCAATTGAAAGTCCAACAACGCCAGGAAGATTGATGACTTGTTCAAAGCGTTCTCGAATCACTTCAACAGGAGCATGTGTATTAGTGAAATTTTGAAAATAAACAATATATTGCTGTACATGTGGCCATTTTTGGTGCATCATGTCAATCTCTTTATGAAATTGGATAGGTAGTGGATCTTCAGGTGCGACAATCATGTCTCCCGACCCAGAAACACTACAAAAAGTACAACCACCATGAGCTACTGTACCGTCACGGTTAGGACAATCAAAACCGCCATCGATAGGCACTTTGAAAATTTTCCCACCAAATTCATTACGCAAAGCATAATTCCATGAATGGTAACGTTTATTTCCTTCTGCATAAGGAAATTCCATTTAAATTCCTTCTTTCTTTTTCTTCGTTAGGTAATCGATTCCTTATTTTTTAAATAAATCGGGTAAGTGTAACATAACCAAGTTAATCCTAATAAGTAACCACCTAAAACATCACTTGGGAAGTGTACCCCCAAATAAATTCGACTAATACCAACACTTAAAATAATCAATCCTAAGATAAATTGCAACAAAATTCGTACCGTTTTATTGTTTATCAAATAAGGTAACAAAAAAATCAATGTACCGTATAAAATCATGCTTCCTGTCGAATGTCCACTAGGAAAGCTGTAACTTGACTCACTAACTAAGTGGGGTAATGTAGGGCGATCACGCATAAAAAATAATTTGAGCAATGGATTGGTGACTCCGGCAATCAAAATGAAATTAGTTGCTAACCAAATTAGTTCGATATGTTTCTTTTTGATCCATAAGAAACATATCAAGCAAACAAAAATAGAAATGACGGTTAATGGATTTCCTAATTTTGTCACCATCATTTGGTAAGCGTTCCAATGTGGTAAAGGTGCTCGAATAATTGAAGTAAAAAATTGATCGAAGCTATGAAGCTGCGATAAATGAAATTTTACAAAATAACTAAGAGTTAAGAAAAGTACAAGAAAAATACTCCCTGTAACTCGAAATGATTTGTTATGGTTCATAAAGTTCCTCCTCCGTATAATGAAATCATTATAGCATTTTTTTAATTGCTAGATTTTTTACTCAAAAAAATCAAATGAAAAAACGATGAATTTTCGATGATAACATCCGACGTAATGTTGACGAAAAAGTTTGGTAATATTTCTGAAATAAAAATGGATGTTCCTAAAAAATATTGATTTCTCGCAAGGTATAGCTATCAAGGGTTTTGCAAAACTAGTTGATTGGGTGTTACGTAAAATTACATATAGATTACAAAGGATAACAAAGGGTTTAAAGAACTTTTAATGTAGTTTAAGAAAAGTTATACTTATAGTAACTGAAAATGGATGCGGAGGATAGAAAATGGAGAAGGCAACGATTGGAAGAAAAGAGCGGAGACGCCAAGAAGAAAAGAAACGTTTTCGAAATGCAAAACGTGGAGTAGCAGCAGTTGGTACTGCAATGGTTGGTTGTTCTGTTGCGGCACCGTTGATCCAACCAGTTCCTGTAGCAGCAAATGAGCTACCTGCTCAGGTTGGTGCGAGAATCAATACTTCAGCATTTATCGCAGAAATATCGACTTATGCGCAACCCATTGCTCAAGCAAATGACTTATATGCTTCGGTTATGATCGCACAAGCAGTGGTTGAGAGTGGCTGGGGAAGTAGTGCGTTGTCACAGGCACCTTATCACAATTTATTTGGAATCAAAGGCAGTTACCAAGGTCAAACTGTTTATATGAATACATTAGAATATTTAAACAACAAATGGGTGACAAAAAAAGAACCTTTCCGTCATTACCCATCTTTTGCAGAATCATTTAGTGATAATGCATATGTGTTGCGCAATACTTCTTTTGGCAATGGCTATTATTATGCTGGTACTTGGAAAAGTAATACTAAGTCCTATACGGAAGCAACTTCAGCATTAACTGGTCGTTACGCGACAGATCCAACTTATTCAACAAAATTAAACAATATTATTGTAACTTATGGCTTAACTAGATACGATACGCCTGCAACTGGTAACGCTGGTGGGGGAGCTACAACTGGTTCAGGCGGTAGCGTGAATACAGGAGCAGGCTCGAATAGTTCTGTGACGAACCCAACTGATAATGGTTCTACGACTGTAACATCAACATATACTGTTAAATCAGGGGATTCTGTCTGGGGTATTGCGAATGCCCATGGAATTACGATGGCCCAATTGATTGATTGGAACAACATCAAAAATAATTTTGTCTACCCAGGTCAACGTTTGACGATCAAAGGGGAACAATCAACTGGCTCATCAACCAATAATTCTGGAAGCAATACAAATTCTTCGGGTAATAGTAATCCAACAAATACACAACCAAGCAATGGTTCAAAATATACCGTTAAATCGGGTGATTCTGTTTGGGGCATCGCAAATGCCCATGGAATTACAATGAATCAATTGATCCAATGGAACAATATCAAAAATAATTTTGTCTATCCAGGTCAACAATTAGTTGTTTCCAATGGCGCAACGACAACAGGTTCATCAAACTCAAATACAAATCAGTCAACTAATACAGGGAATGCAGGTGCAGCGACAACTGGTTCTTATACGGTCAAAGCTGGTGATTCTGTTTGGGGCGTGGCAAATGCCCATGGAATCACGATGGCACAACTTGTTCAATGGAATAAAATCTCGAATAACTTCATTTATCCAGGTCAAAAACTAATCGTGAAGAACGGGACATCAAGTAGTGCTACAACCAATAACAATAATAATACTACTGCGAACAACAGTAATTCAGCTAACTCTTCAGCAGGAGCAACTACTTCTTCTACCTACACGGTGAAAGCAGGCGAATCTGTTTGGGGTGTGGCAAATAAAAATAATATTACAATGGCTCAATTGATTGAATGGAATAATATCCAAAATAACTTCATCTACCCGGGCCAAAAATTGATTATTAAGGGTGGCTCTACTGCATCAACTAATTCGGCAGCAGCTACGACTGGAAATAATACAGCGAATAATGCAACGCCTTCAAATAATACAAAGCCAACGACAAGCACAAGTACCAGTGGAGATACACTTTACACGGTGAAGGCAGGCGAATCCGTTTGGGGTGTAGCAAATAAAAATAATATCACGATGGAACAATTCATTGAGTGGAATAATATAAAAAACAATTTCATTTATCCAGGTCAGAAAGTCATTGTGAAAAAAGGGTCAGCACAAACAACAGCACCTGCTACTAACTCTGCGGCTAAAAAGTATACAGTAAAAGCTGGTGAATCTGTTTGGAGCGTTGCCAATGATCACAATCTTTCAATGGCGCAATTTATTGAGTGGAATAATATTAAAGACAATTTCATTTATCCAGGTCAAAGTGTGGTAGTTGCAAAATAAATCTGAACATTTTGTCAAATACTATTTGAACTTGCTGGAGATATTTGTTACTATGAATCTACTTAAATAAACAACACTTGAAAAGGAATTAGTAAAAAGTTGGAAGTTTTAGAGAGCACATGGTTGGTGAGAATGTGTACGGACGCTTTTGAACTCGCCTTTGAGTTGCCTTTGCTGAACATAAAAGTAAGCAGTGGCGGTGACGACCGTTACAACGTTTGAGGCCTATTTCCAATGGAAAAGGTAAATATTAGGTGGTACCACGTAGATTACGTCCTATAAAAAGAGCAATCTTTTTATAGGATTTTTTTGTTTTTTTATCGGTAGAACGAAAAAAATGACGAAAGTAACTTGCTTTCAACAAAAAAATGCAGGGGGACAAAAAATGAGTTATAACCATAAAGAGATAGAAAAAAAATGGCAAAAATATTGGGCGGAAAATCACACTTTTAATACCCAAGATGATCCACAAAAACCAAAATTTTACGCACTAGATATGTTTCCATATCCATCTGGTCAAGGATTACATGTGGGCCATCCAGAAGGATACACAGCAACAGATATTCTTTCACGTGTAAAACGTAGTCAAGGTTTTAATGTGTTACATCCAATGGGGTGGGATGCATTTGGACTTCCAGCAGAGCAATATGCGTTAGATACTGGGAATGATCCTGCAGAGTTCACGAAGAAAAATATTGAAACATTTCGTCGTCAAATCAATTCTTTAGGCTTTAGTTATGACTGGAATCGAGAAGTGAACACCACAGATCCAGAGTATTACAAATGGACACAATGGATCTTTACGAAATTATATGAAAAAGGTTTAGCTTACGAAGCAGAAGTTGCTGTGAACTGGGTTCCAGAACTAGGAACAGTGATTTCAAACGAAGAAGTTATTGATGGAAAGAGCGAACGTGGTGGCTTTGATGTCGTACGTAAACCGATGCGTCAATGGATGTTGAAGATCACGGCATATGCCGATCGTTTACTAGACGATTTGGAAACAGTTGATTGGCCAGAAAGTATTAAAGAAATGCAAAGAAACTGGATTGGTCGTTCAGTTGGGGCGAATGTAGAGTTCAAAGTAGCTGGAACAGATAAATCTTATACAGTTTTCACTACTCGTCCGGATACATTATTTGGAACAACTTATTCTGTTCTAGCGCCAGAATTAGATTTGGTTCGTGAAATCACGACGCCAGAACAAAAAGCAGCAGTTGAAGCGTATATTGAAGAAACGGCGAAAAAATCTGATTTGAAGAGAACAGATCTTGCCAAAGAAAAAACAGGAGTATTTACCGGCGCGTATGCAATCAATCCAGTGAACGGCAAAGAAATTCCAATTTGGATTGCCGACTATGTACTTGCTTCTTATGGGACAGGTGCGATTATGGCTGTTCCTGCGCATGATGAACGTGACTATGAATTTGCCAAAACGTTCGATTTACCAATCCAGCCAGTTATTGAGGGTGGCGATCTTTCAAAAGCAGCACATACGGAAGATGGATCACATATCAATTCTGAGTTTCTAGATGGTTTGAATACAGAAGAAGCCATTGCTAAAATGAATAGCTGGCTTGAAGAAAATGGATTTGGTAAAAAAGAAGTTAGCTACCGTTTACGTGACTGGTTGTTCTCACGTCAACGCTATTGGGGAGAACCAATTCCAATCATTCATTGGGAAGACGGCACGGTAACTGCCTTACCAGAAGAAGAATTACCATTACGTTTGCCAATCACAGATAACATTAAACCAAGTGGTACTGGGGAATCGCCATTGGCAAATATCACGGATTGGGTCAATGTTGTTGACCCAGAAACAGGCAAAAAAGGTCGTCGTGAAACAAATACGATGCCACAATGGGCCGGTAGCTCTTGGTATTACCTACGTTACATTGATCCACATAATAAAAAAGAATTAGCAAACTATGAAAAACTGGAACGTTGGATGCCAGTGGATATCTATGTGGGTGGTGCTGAACATGCAGTGCTACATCTATTATATGTTCGTTTCTGGCATAAATTCTTGTATGATATTGGCGTTGTTCCAACAAAAGAACCATTCCAAAAATTATATAACCAAGGAATGATTTTAGGCGAAAACAATGAGAAAATGTCAAAATCACGTGGAAATGTTGTGAATCCAGATGACGTAGTCGAAACTTATGGTGCGGACACATTACGTATGTACGAAATGTTCATGGGTCCTTTAGATGCTTCCATTGCATGGAGTGAAAATGGCTTAGAAGGTAGCCGTAAATTCTTGGATCGTGTATGGCGTTTGATCGTAGACGATAATAATAAAATGCGTGATCGCATTACAACCATCAATGACGGCAAGCTTGCAAAAGTTTACAACCAGACAGTAAAAAAAGTAACAGAAGATTATGCAAGTATGCACTTCAACACAGCTATTTCCCAACTAATGGTCTTTGTTAACGAAGCTTATAAAGCTGATGCATTGCCTTATGAATATGTTGAAGGATTTGTTCAATTGTTAGCTCCTGTTGCACCACACTTGGGCGAGGAACTTTGGTCAATTTTAGGAAACGAAGATGGCATTTCTTATGTTCCTTGGCCAACGTATGATGAAGCTGCGTTAGTTGAAGATGAAATCGAAGTTGTTTTCCAAGTCAATGGAAAGGTTCGTTCTAAAGCAAATGTTGCGCGTGACTTAGGGAAAGATGAACTTGAAAAAGTAGCTTTAGCAGATGAAGTAATCCAAGAACAAATCGCTGGGAAAACAGTTCGTAAAGTAATCGCTGTCCCAAATAAATTAGTTAATATTGTTGCAAACTAAGTGTATTATCAAAAGTACTAAGAATAAAGTCTGGGACAACAGTTAAAATCTAGTTATTCCAAACATAATTTAAATTTAAAAACCGTCTAAAATGAACGTTTCAAAAACGAATTTTAGACGGTTTTTTTATATTTTTTTTTGTTAACTTCATTTTTGTTTATGAACGAAACTAATAGATTGACTAAAAAAATCAGCGTGGATTCATCCGCTCAAGTTGGTAAAGACAAAAAACGATCAATCCCCTGTTTGATTGTTTAATCGCTATATTTAAATTGCGTATTCGAAAAGATACATCACTGATGCTAAGAAGAATAATTATCTAAAATAGGTGTTATAGTTATTTTTTATAACGCATGAAAAAATTGTTTCTTTCTTTCAAGCAGTGTTAAGATTTAAGAAGAATAAAATATAAAGGGATGAAAGATATGAAAAAAATCATCATCTTTGGTGATAGTATTGCTGCAGGACTTTTTCAAGGAGAGGTTGCACAAATCCTAGACCGCTATCTTTTACGGACACTGGAACTTTCAGGACATTCAGATTTTGTAATCAGTAATTTAGGTCAAAGAGGCGATTCGACAGAAAGTGGATTAAAACGTCTAGTAACGATGGATACTCAAACATTGCAATCTGACTATACAGTGATAATTCTTGGCATTAATGATGCAATTAACATTCGAACCAATCAATTGGAGTATCAAAGAAATCTTGAAAAAATCATCAACTATTTTTCTGACAGTAAGGTTATCTTAGTAGGACCTAGCTATGTAGATGAAGCAATCAAACAACAAACGGATCCTAAGATATTAGGTGAGTATGTTCAACTATCAAAAGAAATAGCTGAAAGACTGTCGGTCGAATTTATCGATTGTTACCATCAAGAAACTTCTTTTGAGGAACCAAATTTATTTATACAAGAAGATGGTCTGCATCCTTCTAAATTAGGTTATCATTTCTTAAGCTCGTTGATTGCTCAAATCATAATGAGTCAAGAGACGCAGGTATAATCTCCGTATTCGTTAATCTGGTGCATCATTGTACAAACGGATTGAGATAAGGCTTGTCCGTTTTACAAGTGCGCAAAATAGTTTCAATAATAAAACCTCCTTTCATAGACTAAAAGTGGTTAGTTCCCATGTTTTAGATCGAAAGGTGGTTTTTCATGTAGTCAAGCAAATAAATAGTGAGCATTTATAGGATAACTACATGCTCTTTCAATGGAGAAAAAAAGGAGTAGATGGTATGAAATTCACAGAGAATGTTGAAGCTTATTTACAAAAGAAATGAGTGGGAAAAAGTGAAAAATTCGCAACAGGAATCAAGAACCAAATAGAAGAAAGAAGCAAACAGGATGAGAAAAATAGCTGACTTCCGGATAGGGTGGGCTGAATAAAGCAAATAAAATCGATTTAAAAGATTTTTTAGCCACTGAACAACGAAATGTCGAAGAACGAAACAAAACAACCTAAAAATAAATCGCCTTACATAAAAATAGACTGCGATTTTCTTCGCAGTCCATTTGCATTATTTGGGATTAACAAATTAATGTGTACAGGCATAAGCAAAAAATTAAAGGTGTTTATCCTCGATGAGTCGCTTCACGATAGCATAATCGCCTTCATAAGGGACATCTTCACCATTGATTTTTTGATAAGGATCAACGCCTTTTCCGGCAATGACTACGGAATCTTCGGCTGTACTTGCAGCCAAAGCCTGTTCAATCGCAGTTGGCCGATCCATTTCATAATGAATAAGTAACTCTTCGTTCGTGATTGCCTCAGCAATTTCATCGGCAATCTTTTGAGGATCTTCAAAAGCTGGATCGTCGGCAGTTAAGAAAACAACATCTGCTGTTTCTGATAAGACATTTCCAAAATCATGGCGTCGAGAAATAGCTTTGTTTCCAGGACTGCCCAAGACAACAATAACACGTCCTTTAGGATGTTCACTTTTAGCAAATTTCAATAAGGTTTTTAAACTTAAATAATTATGTGCATAGTCGACATAGACATGCGCGCCGTTGTGCTGAATCAGCTGATCCATTCGTCCAGGAACACGGGCTGTTTTTAAGCCAGTTTGTGCATCTTCGATTGAAGCACCAGTCAAAGCAGCTGCAATGATTGCACTAGCCGCATTTTCTTGATTGAAACCGCCAGCAAGTAAAATATTATAATCTGCTTCAATTGGTAATTGACCTTGATTACTTGTCAAAGTAAATGGATGACCAGAGCCAGCTAGGCTTGTGACTTGATAAGTTGTTTCAGGCGAACGCCCATATACGATTGCAGGTATGTGGTAAAGGTCAGCAGTTTCTTTCAGTAGCTCGAAATAATCACTTTCATGATTCAAGACAACTGTTTTAGAGTTTAAAATCAATTGGCGTTTACAGTAAAAGTAATCATCAAATGTTGGATGTTCGATTGGACTAATGTGGTCGGGTGAAATGTTTAAGAAAATGCCGACATCTAATATTAGTCCATAGACACGCTGTGTTTTATAAGCCTGAGAAGAAACTTCCATCACTAAATGAGTCATCCCATTCGCGACTGCTTCAGCCATCATACGATATAAATCCAAAGATTCTGGTGTAGTTAAATGAGATTTGAAATAAGTTTGTCCATCTAACGTTGTATTCATTGTCGAAAGTAAGGCAGTTTTATTATTTGTCGTATGGTCTAAAATTGCCTTGGTGAAATAAGCTGCTGTTGTTTTTCCTTTAGTCCCAGTATAACCAATAACTTGTAGCTTTTGTTGTGGGTAATCATAGAAGGCCATCGCTAAGATTGCCATCGCTTTACGAATGTCCGTAACGATAATGCCCACAGCAGATACTTCGTAAGGTTGTTCAGCGACATAATAAGCGAGTCCTTGCGAAACAGCAGATTGTAAATACGCTTCTTTAAAGTTCAGACCTTTACAAAAAAACAAAGTTGATTCATCTACTTGGCGAGAATCATAACTAATATTTTCAAATGAAAAATTAGTTGGCGCAGTTAAATGCCAGCCTTGATCGGAAACAAATTCTTTTAATAAATTTTCTTTTAGTAATAATTCACGGATATCTTCTAAGGAGAAGCTCATTGATTGATCCCTCGCTTCGTTGAAATTTCTAACTAATTATAGCATAGCATGAAATGTTTTTCTTTAATGCAGGGTTCTTTTTAGGAAAAACGTTTAGGATCAAACTACCTAAGAAAATTAGCCATGGTTTGGTGGGTGAAACAGAAAGGACTCGAAAATCTGCTTTAAAAAGAAACCGAATCCAAAAAAAGCACATCTTCACAGAAAAACCATAGAAAAGAGATTGCCAGTTTCTTGTTTAACAATTAAAATAATAGTAATGTTTTGAAGAAAGTTGGAAAAATTGAGATGAATAATCAAAGAGGACCGACAGAAAAAGTTTTAACAGCCCAAGAAAAAATGGCTCGAGGCTCTGCTTGGATGACAACAAGTAATATCCTTTCGCGTTTATTGGGGGCAATTTATATTATTCCATGGTATGCCTGGATGGGTGAAAACGCCAAAGCAGCAAATGGTTTGTTTAACATGGGCTATAATATTTATGCATTGTTTTTATTGATTTCAACAGCTGGGATTCCAGCAGCGATTGCCAAACAAACAGCTCGTTATAATTCATTGAATGAATATGGTACTTCTCGCCGACTTTTCTTCCGTGCGTTACAAATGATGGGGATTTTAGGTATTATTTTTGCAGCATTCATGTATCTTGCTTCACCGTGGCTTGCCCATGCTTCTGGCGGCGGAGATGAATTGATTCCAACGATGCGTTCATTAAGTATTGCTGTATTAGTATTTCCATGTATGAGTGTGATTCGTGGGTATTTCCAAGGAAATCAAGACATGATGCCTTATGCGCTTTCACAAATTGTTGAACAAGTTGCACGAATTTTTTACATGTTATTGATGACATTTATCATCATGAAGATGACTACAGGCGATTACGTAGCTGCAGTCACTCAGTCAACGTTTGCGGCATTTGTCGGAATGTTAGTTAGTATTGTCGTTCTACTTTATTATTTACGCAAACAACAACCTCTGATGACTCAGCAGGTTGAACACAGCAATAACCAAGTGAATGTAGCAACTAGAAAACTATTATTGGATACTATGAAAGAAGCTATTCCATTTATCATTGTTGGATCTGGAGTAACGATTTTCAAATTGGTTGACCAGTTTACGTTTATTCGAATCATGTCTGCAACGACAGAATATTCAAAGGCTCAGTTACTTGATCTATTTTCTATTTTCAGTGCAAATCCAGATAAATTAACGATGGTAGTCATTGCTCTAGCGACATCGATTGCGGCAACAGGTTTACCATTGATTACAGAAGCAGTCACATTGAAAGACCGTCCTGGATTGGCTAAGTTAACTAGTGGGAATCTACAGCTTTTTTCTTTTGTCATGTTTCCTGCTACAGCGGGTGTGATGTTGTTAGCGTATCCTTTGAACACACTATTTTACACACCAGATGTATTAGGTAGTAAAGTATTGGTTCAAGCAAGTTTTGTAGGATTATTTTTAGGTTTGTATATGTTGATCTCTAATATGTTACAAGGAATGTTTGAAAATCGCGCAGCTATTCGGTATTTGCTGATCGGCTTTATCGTGAAAGTAATTTTACAGTATCCCGCAATTAGAATATTTCAAGTTTACGGACCATTACTTGCAACAATGATCGGGTTTGCTGTTTCTTGTATTTTGATTCTCCGAAAAATGCACCAAGTTGTACGTTTTCGAGTTGGTTTTGTTTGGCGAAGAACATTGCTGATTTTTATCATGACGTTATTGATGTTGTTAGTAGCAGGATTAGCAAAGCAGTTTTTAAGTTTATTTCTAAGCCAAGATAGTAAATTTGAATCATTGATTTTAGTCGTCTGTGTGGCTGGTGTTGGTGCAGCAGTTTATGGCTATTTAGCATTAAAAATTCGCTTAGCGGAGAAATTATTGGGCAGTAGTATGGTCCGATTACGTTATCGCTTACGAATCAAATAAAAAGAAAGAAGAGGAAGTTGCGACAAACGTCAATAGACTGTTGTTGCAAGTTCCTTTCTTTATAGAAAGTAGGGAAACGCGTGCGGTTAGATAAATTTTTAGCAGATGTAGGGCTAGGTAGCCGAAAGGAAGTCAAAGGGCTAATCAAAAAAGGCCAAGTGACCGTTAATGGTAAAGTAATCAAAAGTGATAAGTTTCAGGTAAAAGAACTCACGGATGAAATTGCTTATTTAGATGAAAAACTTACTTATCAAAAAAATTTTTATTATCTTTTAAATAAACCTGCAGGTGTAGTTTCTGCAACACAAGATAACTATGATGAAACTGTTTTGGATTTGTTGAATGATTTTGATTATCGTGAAGATCTGTTTCCAGTAGGCAGGTTGGATAAGGACACAGAAGGCTTACTGCTCATAACCAATGATGGTGCTTTAGCACATCGATTATTGTCACCAAAGAAACATGTTGAAAAAGAATATTTTGCAAAAGTAACTGGGGTGATGACAGCAGAAGACGTTCAAGCTTTTTCAAAAGGATTAGTCATCAGCCAAGGAGAAGAAACATTACCTGCTGTTTTAATGATCGATGCAGTGAATGAAGTAGAAGAGACTTCAGAAATTCGTTTGATTCTTCATGAGGGAAAATTTCATCAGGTAAAACGAATGGTGAAAGCAGTTGGAAAAGAAGTCACCTATCTCAAAAGAATCCGAATGGGAAATGTTGTGTTGCCTGCAGACTTAGCACTAGGTGAATATCGAGAATTGACGGTAGAAGAATTAGCAAAAATCCAAGAAAAATGAATACTTAAAAAAAATAGTTGATTTAACTGCGTAGTTACGTAGTCAAATCAACTATTTTTTAGCACAAACAAAGGAAGGTGGAATTTGCTGTATTTCTCCTTTTTTTATTGGACAAATTCAGAATTAGCCAACAACCAATTAAAAATAGTTCAATCTCAGCTATAGTTTGTTTCATTATACCTATAATTTGTTTATTCAATCTTGTTTTTGAAAGCGCTATAATAACGGTGCGAACAAGTTGAAAGGAGTTTTTTGATGAAAAAAAGAAAGGGGTTAAAACATTTTTTTTCAATGGCTTGGCGTTTTAAAGCCTTGATTTTAATGGCTGTTCCTGGGATGTTGTGGATGATCTTCTTCTTCTATATTCCAGTGTTAGCAAACGTGGTTGCTTTTAAAAATTTCCATATCTCTGCAGATGGATTTTTGGCAAGTTTGAGAGAGAGCCCGTGGGTTGGTTGGGAGAACTTCAAATTTTTATTTTCTTCAGATCAGGCATTTTTAATTACTAAGAATACGATTTTGTACAATGTAGGCTTCATTACACTAAACTTACTGATTTCGGTTGTTTTTGCCATTATCATGAGTGAATTAAGGAATAAAAAGTTAGTAAAAGTGTATCAAACAATGTCATTACTACCTTATTTCTTATCTTGGGTTATCATTAGTTACTTCGTTTATGCCTTTTTGAGCCCAGACAAAGGGATTTTCAACCAATGGCTTTTAGGTCATGGAAGAGAAGCAATCAATTGGTACAATGAACCGAAATATTGGCCATTTATTCTATTGTTCATTGGGACGTGGAAAGGAATCGGCTATAATAGTATCATTTACTTTGCTTCAGTCATGGGAATCGACCCAACTTACTATGAAGCAGCTATGGTTGATGGCGCAAGCAAATGGCAACAAATCAAACATGTGACGATTCCTCAATTAGTACCCTTGATGTCGATTTTAACGATTTTAGCTGTCGGAAATATATTCCGAGCTGATTTTGGATTATTCTATAATATTCCACGAAATTCAGGCGCACTGTATGATGTGACTCAAGTTTTAGATACGTATATCTTTAATGGATTGACTTCTACAGGTGACTTTGGAATGACTGCAGCAGCTGGATTGTATCAGTCAGTTGTAGGATTTGTTTTGTTAATGACTACGAATGCGATCGCACGTCGTTTCGACAGCGAATCAGCATTGTTTTAGGAGGAGGATTCGATGAAAAAGAAAAAAGTAGAGCAGGTTCAAGTGCGAGCTTTCAGCAAACCAATGAATCTCTTTTCTAACTTATTGATCGCGATTTTTGCCTTCTCCTGTATCTTGCCGTTTCTATTTGTTATCGCGATTTCTTTGACAGATGAAACAGCGTTAGCAACTAATGGTTATAGTTTCTGGCCAGAAAAATTCAGTACATTTGGTTATACGTATCTATTTGGGCAAATGCAAGAGAAAATTTTCCAAGCATTATTTGTAACAGTTTTAGTGACGGTTTTAGGAACCTTGATCAATAGCACAGCCACTTCGCTGTATGCCTATGCAATCTCCCGCTCTAATTTCCCATTCCGTCGTTTCTTTACCGTTTTTTGTTTAATCACGATGTTGTTTTCACCAGGGATGGTGGCAAACTATTTGGTGATGACCAATTTACTTCAATTAAAAGATACGATTTGGGCACTGATTTTGCCAATGGCAGTTAGCCCATTTAATATTATCGTGATGCGAACTTTCTTTAAACGTTCAGTTTCAGATTCGATTATTGAATCTGCTCGAATCGATGGAGCAAGTGAGTTGCGGATTTTTATTCAAATCGTGTTACCCTTAGCAGTTCCTGGAATTGCGACAATTAGTTTATTTGCTGCTTTAGGTTACTGGAATGATTGGTTTAACGCATTACTTTACATTCAAAACGATAACTTAGTTCCATTACAATACTTGTTGATGAAGATTCAAAGTAATATTCAATATCTAACACAAAATGCGGGTGCTGGAAGCCAGCTTGCCGGAGGTTTAGCAGCTGTACCAGGAGAATCAGCACGAATGGCGATTGTTGTTATCTCAACATTGCCAATTGCGATTAGCTACCCATTTTTCCAAAAGCATTTTGTCAAAGGATTAACGATTGGTGGAGTCAAGGAATAAATAATAAATTATTTTATTTAGGAGGAAGTAAGATGAAGTTATGGAAGAAACTAGCCTTTACAGGAGTTTCAGCGTTGATGGTTGGTACGTTAGCTGCTTGTGGGGGAGGATCAAGTGCAAGTAGTAATTCAGAAGGATCTGACAGCAAAACGTTGCAAATGTATCAAATTGGTGATAAACCAGACAATTATGATGCCTTGATGGAAGTTGCGAATAAACGAATCGAAGACAAAATTGGTGTGAAAGTCAATATCAACTATATTGGCTTTGGGGATTACGAGAAAAAAATGAACGTAATCATTTCTTCTGGTGAAAATTATGATATCGCTTATGCAAACAACTATGTTTCTAACGCTCAAAAAGGTGCTTTTGCCGACCTAACGGAGTTAGCGCCTAAATATGCTAAAGATGCTTATGATGCGTTAGATGAAGCTTATATCAAGGGAAACTTAGTCAATGATAAATTATATGCCTTTCCAGTAAATGGAAATGTTTTTGCTCAACAAGTGTTAACTTTTAATAAACCACTGTTAGATAAATACAACCTTTCAATCGATGGTATCGAATCTTATGCAGATGCCGAAAAAGTGTTACAAGAATTCCACAAAAAAGAACCAAATACGGCTGCTTTTGCCATTGGTCAAGGTTTCAAAGTTCAAGGCGATTTTGATTATCCTTTAGGAAATACCTTACCGTTTGCGATTGACTTAAATGGAGACAAAGCAAAGATCATCAATCAATATGACAACAAAACTTATGTTGATTTACTTCGTACGATGCATAGTTGGTACCAACAAGGATTGATTCCAAGTGATGCGGCAACAAGTAGCAAAGATTATCCTTTAGAAGGAAATACTTGGTTACTACGTGGCGAAACACAAGGACCTTTCGATTATGGCGACACAATTTTAAGTAATGCAGCCAACCAAGAATTAGTTTCTAAATCAATCACTGTTCCTTTAAAATCAACAGGACAAGCACAAATGGCAAACTTCGTTGTTTCAAATACTTCAAAAAACAAAGAAAAAGCTGTTGAATTTTTAGGCTTGCTTAACAGCGATGCTGAATTATTGAACGGATTAGTTTGGGGGATTGAAGGCGAGGCTTGGGAAAAAGTAGATGGAACCAACGACAAGATCAAATTGTTAGATGGCTATCAACCAAAAACTCACATGTCTGCTTGGAACACAGGGAATAATGCAATCTTATATACACAAGAATCGATTACTGATGAAATGATCGCTAAACGCGACAAATCAATTGAAGAAGCTGAAACTTCACCAATCTTAGGCTTCAGCTTTAATACAGATAGTGTTAAAACAGAAATCAGTAATATCTCAAACGTTATGAATCAGTATATGGATGGATTAAACACCGGAACGGTTGATCCAGATGAAACATTGCCTAAATTGCTCGAGGCATTAGATAAAGCTGGTTACGAAAAAGTGTTAACTGAGATGCAAAAACAATACGATGAATTTCGAAAATAAATAAGTCTGACAGCGAGCGGTTCCATCTGCTCGCTGTTCTTTATATAATAAGAGAGAAAAGATTATGTTTTGAAAAGGAGATATTATGTTAGGAAAAGCTTTGGAGACATTGTTCATTCGCGTGTGGGTAGTAGTTAAACTAACACTTTTTTTCTGGTTGTTTAGTTTAGCCGGAGGAATTATTTTAGGAATTGGACCAGCGTTGAAAACAATCAATGAATTATTTTATCATTATGAGTTTGCGTACAAAGACATCACAATCAAGCAAGGCTGGTACTGTTTCAAGAAATATTTTAAGCGAGGAAATTATTTGTTTTTCTTCTTTTTCGCAGCACTAGCTATTCTAAGTTATAATCTTTACCTTTCTGTTCAAATACAGGGACTCTTATTTTTGGGAATTGATTTTATTTTGTTATTTGGGTTACTTTATTTGTTTGCAACGTATCAATGGAGTTTGATTTTAGATAGTGAATATGAAATGACATTCGGCAATGTGATCAAGTTAAGTTTTATTTCAAGTTTATCGAGTTTCTCTACATTGTTGAAGATGATTATTGGCAGTGGTGTTATTCTTATGTTGACATGGCATTTCAAAGGCTTATTGTTATTTGGGTTACTGGGTTTATTGACCGTGTGGAATGTGTTGGCAACGAAAAAATGGCGCGAAGAATTAGCGATCCGAATGGAAAACTATGAATAATCCATTCAAAGTTTTATTTTCAAAAGGAACGTTGCTCAACCGTTTGTTACGTAAGTACGCAGTAGTAATGACTGTACTCACAATTGGTGCAACAATTATTTTTAGTATCCATACTTGGAGTCAAAATAAAAATCAAGCAGAAAATGTTACCAATGAAGCACTGCAAACGACAAATCGAATGTTAAATGACAAAACAACATTAAGCAAAATTATCAAAGATCAACTTCTTGGAAGTCCAGAAAAAATTGAAAATGCGACAACTTATCTGACTCAACCAATTGATCAGTATTTAATGTATGCATACACGCAACAAAGCAAAACGAATGAACTTTTATCTTTTCCCAATGAGATGTTGGATCTTTACGTCAACTATGAAGAGATAAGTTCTCTTTACATTGTTTTTAGTCAATTGCCAGAGTATTTTGAATCTACCAGAGATCATAAGGCTGGTATTGTCAAAACAGGAACACCAACACTAAAAAATGCTTTTTATATCAAAATGCCGATTACCCAAGGTGGCACGGAATTGGGAAGTATCTTTGTTGGGTTTCAAAAGAAAGAACTAGAGTCTAGTTTGGAAAGTCTGAATGCTTTTAATGGCTTGTCTTTATATATGATTTCTGGCTCTGCTAATCGCCTGTACACTTTTCATAGCGCAGGGCTTACGCCAGAAAGTCGAAAAAAACAAGAAGCGCTGATCACACAAGAATTGGATAAGAATTCTGGATTACCTTTGTCGAAATTGGAAGAACATAATTTTGTTTCCTATCAGGAATTATCCGGTGAGTATCGTATACTAGCAACGTTAGACCAACAAAATGTGTATCGAGAGACGGCAAGAAGTCTGGCGCCATTAATTATTGGTGTGATTCTTTTAGTTAGTATTTTATTAGTCTTCTTATACAAAACATTTAAGCGTTATTCTCAGCAAATCGACGTAGTAATGCGTGCGATGAACGAAGCGGCAAATGGTAATCTAGACACACGAATCGCCCAAGAACAAACAGAGTACGAGTTGAAAGATTTAGCACAAGGTATCAATACAATGTTGGATAGTATCAACCAATATGTTGAAGATATCTATAAATTAGAAATCAAACAAAAAGATGCACATATGCGCGCACTACAAGCACAAATCAACCCTCATTTTCTTTATAACACCTTGGAATATATTCGAATGTATGCGTTGAGCGAGGGAAGTGAAGAACTTGCGGAAGTGGTCTATGCTTTTTCTGCATTATTAAGAAATAACACGAATCAAGAAACAAAAATCAGTCTTAAAGAAGAGCTGAATTTTTGTGAAAAGTATGTATTTCTCTACCAAATGCGTTATCCTAATCGTGTAGCCTATCATTTTATGATTGAGGAATCTCTAGAACAAATTGAAGTACCAAAATTTGTGATCCAACCATTAGTTGAAAACTATTTTAAACATGGTATTGATTTTACTCGTTATGACAATGCGTTGAGTGTAAAAGTTTTTCAACAAGGATCATTGGTACAAATTCAAGTGAAAGATAACGGTAAAGGAGTTACTCCAGAGCAATTAGTAGCAATTGAAAATCGATTGGTACACCCAAGGGTTGAGTTGCACGAGTCAATTGGTTTGCAAAATGTAAATGAACGTTTACGTGCTAATTTCGGGAGTACTTACCGGATGAGGTTATTTGCAAATGAAGAAGGTGGCTTGACGATCAAAATTACATTTAAGAAGAAGGAGTCTGAAAATGTATAAAGTGTTGCTGGTTGATGATGAATACATGATTTTGAATGGATTGAAAAAAATTGTTGATTGGTCCAGTTTTGGCTTTGAAATCGTAGCAACAGCAGAAAACGCGATGGAAGGGTTATTAGTTTTAGAAAAAACAGGTATTGATTTAGTTATTACAGATGTAACCATGCCAGAAATGAATGGTTTAGAGTTTATTGAAGCAGCTCAAAAGGAACAATACGCTTTTGAATTCATGATTCTTTCTGGCTATCAAGAATTTGAATACCTCAAAGGTGGTATGCAACTTGGGGCAGTTAATTATTTGATGAAGCCTGTAAATAAAATAGAGTTGATTGAAAGCTTAAAAAAGGTCAAGGAACGTTTGGATCAGCAAAATGAACAAAAAAATCAGCAAGAAATTTATCAAGAACTTTTATTTAGTCAATGGCTGAATGAAGAACTAGATGAAACCAGCGAAGAAGAATTTTTGAGCGGATTACCTCAAGGGACACAACAAATTTTATTGATTCAGCTAGAAAGAATCTATGAATCTGCTATTATTCCATGGTTAAAGGAGCATCAAGTAACTACTTATTATCAGCGAAGTTTTGGGGATATGACTTGCTTTACCATCTTGCTTAGTCCTCAAAAAGGCAGCGATTTTTGTCACTATTTTCAAATGAAGTATCCAAAGCAAGATTGGTTGATTAGCGTGGGGGATGAAATAAAAGAAGTGGATGATATTCCTGAAAGCTTTCGTCGAGCAAAAGACCAGTTACAGCTTCAACAATTTTACGGTGAAACTAGACATGAAATCATTCGGTCGATTCCTGCAGAGAATCAAGATCAGTTAATTGATTTTTCAACGTTTAGTCGTGCACTTCAAAGTAATCAGCTGGATTTAGTTCAACAAATGATTCGTGAGTTTTTTGAACAATTCCAGTCAGCAGTCATGACTCCTGAGGACATTCGACATTTTACTTTTTTATTATTTATGGATATTCAACGAGAGCTGATTACACTAGAAGATGATGAATACTTAAAAGGCATTCAACAAATTAATCAGGCAAAAAATGTAAATGATCTTCAAGAATTATTGCTCTCTTTAATTCGTAAGCAACAAAAGCAAAAAAACTACAGTGAAAATATCAAACAAGTGCTACAAATACTGCACGAAAATTACCGAGAACCATTAACGTTAAAAGAAGTGTCTGAAAGTTTACACCTAAACGTGATGTATCTTGGACAACTGTTTAAAAAAGAAACGAAAAAAAGCTTTTCTACTTATTTAAATCATTTGCGAATGGAGCAAGCAAAATGGTTGCTTTTGCATAGTGAACAAAATATCAATGAAATTTCAAACGAGATTGGTTACAATAACACCACTTACTTCTCTAAGTTATTTAAGAAAATCGTGGGACAATCACCAAAGGAGTATCGAGAAAAACCTCTTACTTAAACTAGTTTCAAGGAAAAGGTAGCGGGAACGGTGGTTAGATGCAGATGCTTTTTTGCATAGATTGGAATTTCTGATTGTGGAATGTTAGTGACCAAGAAAAAAATCAAAAAGACTGAACCACAACGTGTTTACGCTTGGGTTCAGTCTTTTTTATGAAAAAAATCAAATTTTATTTTTGCACGTAGTTAATTGCGAAGGGTCACTAGGTTAAAGAAAATGGTAAAGCGTCTGCCGTGTATTTTTTTGGGTGAGGAACAGTACCTAAATGATAACGGATCGTTCCTCCTGTGAGTAAGTCTTCGTGTGTAAAGAATAACTTAGAATAGTTTTGTTCATTACGATCAACTTGATGAACAAACTGTTGTTGTGGCCGATTTGGCGAACTTTCAATCGTAAGTGTCTGACCGTTTGAGAGTTTTAGTTGAACTTGATCGAATAATGGCAGACCGATAACATATTCTCCTGAACCAGGTGTGACTGGATAAAAGCCTAAGCTACTAAAGATATACCAACCCGACATGCTACCATTGTCTTCATCGCCAGGATACCCTGTTGATGAGTCATTAAATGTTTGCGTAAGTAATTGTTTAATTAATGGCTGTGCCATCTCTGGTTTACCAAGATAACTGAATAAATAAGGATAATGGAAGCTAGGCTGATTTGAGATAGCTAGTTGTCCAAATTCAATAGCAGCCATTTCACTCATTTCATGGATTTCAAAACCGTATCCACCAACTTCAAAGGAGGGGGATTGGTTACAAAGCTCGATTAATTTTTCTTGAAAAACGGCTTCTCCGCCATGTTCGCGAATCAATCCATTAAAATCTTGGTAGACGGCAAAACTGCTTTGCCATGCACTACCTTCTGCATAATCTTGGCCCCAGCGAGTCGCTAGGAAGTTTTCTCTGAATTCTTGATTAGTATCTTTTGTACGCATGAATCCGACAGCAGGATCAAAAATATTGCGATAGTTTAAGGACTGTCTTTGATAAAAAGTACTAGTTTCTTCATCACCTAGTATAGCGGCTACTTGACTGATACAAAAGTCACTATAAGCATAATCTAACGTATGATTGACTGATTCATGGTAGGTACTAGGAACATAGCCGTATGTTAAATAATCAAGTGTTCCTTGACGTCCGTAATTAGGCAGTTTGCTTTGAACAGTAGCACTTTTTTTCATTGCCGTTAAAAATTCAGGCATCAAGTCAGTACGAATTCCTTTGACTGCAGCATCAGCAATTACTGCATCAATCAGTGTTCCGGGCATTAGGCCACGTTCATCAGGTGATAGCCATTTTGGCAAAAAGCCAGTTTCTCGATAACTTGTAAGAAATCCCTCAAGCATTTCCTCATATTTTTCAGTGGCTATCAACGAATAAAGTGGATAAACTGTTTTATACGTATCCCAAAATCCATTATTTGTATAGAGAACACCAGGGCGAACAGTTTTGCTAAATGTATCATAGTGGATTTTTTCACCATCATCAGTTACTTCATAGAATGTTTGAGGAAAGAGAAATATGCGATACAAGTTGTGATAAAAAGTACTTACTTGTTGTTTATCATGATGATTGATTTTGATTTTATCGAAATATTCTTGCCAAATTTGACGATTTTTTTCTAGATATGCATCAGGTGACTGCGCAGACTCTCTCGATAAATTTACTTGTGCTTGTTCTTCACTAATAAAAGAAGTACCAAAGCGAATCGTTTGCTGTTTGATTGAACCAAACGGTAGCAAAATAGAAGAATCACTTTCTGAAACCATTAACTCAGTGTCAGCTAATGGTTTTTCAAAGGAAAGGATAAAATAAAAGCGAAAATCAGGATCTTCACACCCAGAAAAGTTGATAAAAGAACCCGTAATAGTATGCGAATCTACAATGTTTATCTGATATCGTTCAGGGAAAGTTAAAAGTAAACCGCTATCATTTTTCTGGTAGTCAATTGTAAGTATCCCGCCATACATACTAGGAATCAACGTGGATGAAATAGCATATCGTAGTTGATTGATAGATAAATGTGTAGGGCAAAATGTACTTTCTTCTGGTCGATAAGAACTCTGTGCGTGAAAAAGACTGTTTTCAGGGAGAGTACCACTAACAGGTGTCATTAGGAAATGACTGAAATCACCCATCCAAGGACTTGGTTGATGAGTTAAACGATAACCTTGAAAGACACGGTCTTCTGGGTGGAACCACCAACTTCCCTTTTGATCGGTTGTCTGTGGGGCAAAATAATTCATTCCAAACGGAACGCCTGTGTAAGGCAGGCAATTCCCGTTTGAATAGTTGGACTGGTTAGCAGTCCCGTGACGAGTATCAATTTGTTGAATGTTCATTGTTAAGCTCCTTTGTTGAGTGTCTTGTTATTAATGTAACTGGGTATTTGGTATCGATTGGTGTTTCTTTGGTTTCAAGCCAGTGAATCAACTTTTCTCCAGCTGATTTTCCAAGTTCTTTAAAATTTTGGGCGATAGTTGTCAAAGGTGGATCAACTAAAGAGGCAGCTTGAATATCATCGAAACCAATAATCGAAAAGTCGGCAGGCACTGAAAATCCAGCTTGTTTCAGTTGGTTCATTGTTTGAATGGCAACAAGATCATTTTCGCAGACAAACGCCGTAAGCTGGTGTTCTTGGATATAGTTTAATAACTCTTTATTCGTGGCTTTTTGGTCATCAAGTGCAGTATGGAAAGCTAAATTAGCTTTATCAAGAGCTTCAAGATAGCCTAAGTAGCGTTGACGCACAGATTGTGGATGAGTTGGCTCACCAAATAGGAAACCAATTTTCTGATGTCCATCAGCAATCAATTGATTTGTGGCTAGCGCGCCACCTGCAAAGTTGTCAGAAAGAACGGTTGGAAATGGCAGTTCATAAATTTTCTTATCCAAGATAACGACAGGAAATTCTTTCAGCGAAAGTTCAAATAATAAATCCAAGTGCTGCTCAGTATCAATAGCGTAGTAAATCAATCCATCGAATTCATCCATCACTTCTTGCGCCGTCTTTGTTTGGAGAAAATCAAGGGAAGTCATTAATACTTCAAATTGATTTTCTTGCATGATTGGGTTCAATCCTTCAGTGAAATCACCAACAGACAAATCAGTTAAGAACGGAAATAAAAATAGAATTCGCTTTGTTTTTTGGATAGAGACAATCGATGCCTCTGGCTTGTCTGCTTTGACAAAGCTACCTTTTCCACGAATTCGATAAATCAAACCAAGTTGTTCCAATTCTGTTAATGCTCGTTTGGAAGTGATTCGACTTACTTGATATTTTTGAGAAAGTTCTTTTTCAGTAGGGACTTGGCTATCAATAGCTAATGTTCCATCAAGGATTGCATTGTGTAGATCAATAAATATTTTCTTATATAATGGTTGCTCCATAATAACACCTCTTAATGATATATCATGTATAAATGATAGCATAAATAATATAAAAGTAAACAATAAAAAATACTATGAAAGCGTAGACAAAAATTATTTCAAGAAGTATAATCTACTAAGATATATCAAATAGAAAAGAGGATATTGAGACATGCCATATAAAGATATACCAAAATCAGTTGAAAAATTCATGGGGAAAATTGAACAAAAATGTGGAAGTGAGCATGAAGATTGGGCAAAAAATTTTTCTACTGCCTTTGCTAATACATTGCTAACCACAGTAAAACGGCATTCTGATGGAACAACTTTCTTGTTAACCGGTGATATACCAGCTATGTGGTTAAGAGACTCCACTGCACAAGTACGTCCTTACTTAGTGATTGCTAAAGAAGACAAAGACTTAGCAGCAATGATTAGTGGATTGGTAAAAAAACAATTCTTTTATATCAATATTGATCCGTATGCAAATGCGTTCAATGAAGAAGCAAACGGGGCAGGACATCAAAGTGACCATACCGAAATGAATAATTGGATCTGGGAAAGGAAATATGAAATTGACTCATTATGTTACCCTGTTCAACTTGCTTATCTTTTATATAAAAATACGGGACAAACAGATCAATTTGACGACTCATTTGTTTCAGGAATCCAAAAAATTCTAGGTGTTTTTCAAACAGAACAAGATCATACTAAATCACCTTACCAATTTGAACGTGATACTACTCGTCTGGAAGACACGCTTGTAAATGATGGGAAAGGTGCAAAAGTAGTCCCTACAGGAATGACTTGGTCAGGTTTTCGCCCAAGTGATGACGCTTGCCGATATGGGTATCTAGTCCCATCGAACATGTTTGCAGTAGTTGTTTTAGGATATATTGAAGAAATTTTTCAAACAGTGTTATCAAATAATCAAATCGTAGCAAAAGCTACTGCGTTACGAGAAGAGATCCAACAAGGGATTGAAGCATACGGTAAAACTAAAAATCAAGCACAAGAAACTATTTTCGCATACGAAGTAGATGGTCAAGGAAACTCCTCATTAATGGATGACAGCAATGTGCCAAACCTAATGTCTGCACCTTATCTAGGCTACTGTTCTTCTGAAGATGAAACGTATTTACAAACAAGAAAAACCTTGCTGAGCTCAGAAAATCCTTACTTTTATGAAGGAAAGTACGCGAAAGGAATTGGCTCTTCTCATACACCTGAAAATTATGTTTGGCCAATTGCTTTAGCAATGGAAGGCATGACTACTAACGATCGAAAAGAAAAAGAACGAATTTTAGATTTATTAGTAGCAACAGATGCTGGAACAAACTTGATGCACGAAGGTTTTGATGTGGATAATCCGAACAATTACACAAGAGAATGGTTTTCTTGGGCAAATATGATGTTTTGTGAATTAGTAATGGATTATTTTGATATTCGAGTAGAAAAATAGGAGTGATTAAATGAAAAAGAAAGTATATATTATTTCCCACAGTCACTGGGATCGAGAATGGTACATGGCCTATGAACAACACCACATGCGTTTAGTTGAATTGATGGATGATTTGTTAGAACTTTTTGAGAATGACCCTGCATTCGATAGCTTTCACTTAGATGGACAGACAATTATTTTAGATGACTACTTACAAGTAAGACCGGAGAAAAGAGCATTAGTTCAACAAGCAATTGATGTGGGCAAGCTACGTATTGGACCATTTTATATTTTGCAAGATGACTTTTTGATTAGCTCAGAATCCAACGTGCGTAATATGTTGATTGGGATGGAAGAAACACAAAAATGGGGTGTACCAGTAATGCTTGGCTACTTCCCAGACACATTTGGAAATATGGGTCAAACGCCTCAAATGATGAAACAAGTTGGAATTGAAGCAGCAGCATTCGGTCGAGGGGTAAAACCGATTGGCTTTGATAATCAAGTGCTTGAGGCAGAAAATTATTCTTCCCAATATTCTGAAATGAAATGGAAAGGTCCTGATAGTTCTGAAATTTTCGGCTTATTATTCGCAAATTGGTATAGCAATGGAAATGAAATACCAGTTGAAGAACAAGAAGCTAAAATATTTTGGGACCAAAAATTGGCTGATGCAGAACAATATGCTTCAACCGAACATTTATTGATGATGAATGGTGTTGATCATCAGCCTGTTCAAAAAGATATATCAAAGGCAATTGCGTTAGCCAATCGTTTGTATCCAGATTATGAATTCATTCATTCTAATTTTACAGACTACTTAGCAGCGGTAACAAATGATTTGCCTGAAGATTTGGGAACAGTGGAAGGCGAATTAACGAGTCAAGAAACAGACGGCTGGTATACTTTGGCAAATACTGCATCTGCGCGCGTATATTTAAAACAATGGAATACAAAAGTTCAAAGACAATTAGAAAATATTGCTGAGCCATTAGCAACGATGGCATATGAATTTTCGGGAAGTTATCCTCATGATCAATTAGATTATGCTTGGAAAACATTAATGCAGAATCATCCACATGATAGTATTTGTGGTTGTTCAGTGGACTCTGTTCATCGAGAAATGATTACACGATTTGAAAAAGCAGATGAAGTTGGGAAATTTGTGGCAGAAGAAGCAATGAGACAATTGGCGCAAGTTATCGATACAAGTGAATTCCCAGAAGATACGTATCCTTTTGTTGTAGTCAATACAGCTGGAACAGCAAAAACGGGTGAAGCGGTTATTGAAATCGAACTGGAACGTAAAAAGTTTGCTGAAGGATTACCAGAAACGTTGTTTAAAGAGTTGGAAGATGCTCCTGCTAAGAGTTATCATGTTGAAAACGCACAAGGAGAAGTCATTCCTGCAACTGTTTCTGAAGCAACTGTTCGTTTTGATTATGACTTACCAAAAGATCGATTCCGGATACCTTATATGGAAAAAGTAGTGACTGTAACTATTCCACTTGAAGAAATGGCTGCTTTTTCATGGGAGACATTTACGTTAGCTGAAGGAGAATCATCAACTATTACTGGTTCAATGGTCAACGACCAAGGACGAGTAATCGAAAATGAATTTCTCAAAATCAAAATTGAAGAGAATGGTTCGTTAACAGTAATGGACAAAAAAATGGCTCGTCAATTTGAAGATATTCTTGTTTTTGAAGACACGGGTGATGTCGGAAATGAGTATATCTATAAACAGTCAATTGATACAGTACCGATTCTTTCGAACCAACAAGAGGATTCTCAAGTAGAAATCTTGATTGATACACCGGAGATTGCTCAAATCCAACTCAATCAGACGATGATGATTCCCGTTTCTGCCGATGAGCTTTTGGAAAAAGAACAACAAATGGTAGTTGAATTTCGTTACCGTAAAGCAAAACGAGCGAACGAATTAAAACCATTATTAATAGAAACAAAAATTACTTTAAGAAAAAATAGTCGAAAAATCGACTTTGAAACAACAATTGATAATCAAATGAAAGATCATCGATTACGTGCACTATTTCCAACGAAGTTACATGTGGAACACCATGAAGCAGATAGTATATTTGAAGTCGTTACACGACCAAATAAAGTTTCTGCAAGCTGGGAGAATCCAACGAATCCGCAACATCAACACGCTTTTGTGAATCTTCATGATAAAAATTATGGTGTCACAATTGGAAACTATGGTTTGAATGAATACGAAATTTTAGATGAAGGACAAATTGCATTGACGTTATTGCGTTGTGTTGGTGAGTTAGGGGACTGGGGATACTTTCCAACTCCTGAAGCACAGTGTTTAGGACAACAACACTTCCAATATAGTATGGAAATTCATGAACCAAATGAAAAGTTTGAATCTTATCAACATGCGTATGCTGCGCAAGTTCCATTTACGACGCAACAGTTAACGAATCAACAAGGTGAATTAAGCAATAAAAATAGTTATTTGGAAGTAAAAGCTAAAACGTTTGCAATTACTGCTTTGAAGCGAAGCAAGTTTAATGATAAAGTAGTACTGAGAGGATTCAATCTGTCAGAAAAAGAAGAAGAAATCGTTGTTCAAAAAACAGGAACAACTAGCAGATTGTTGAATCTTTTAGAAAAAGACAGTAAGCAAACGATTGAGCCGACATTGATGCCTTATGAAATTCGGACAATCGGATTCGAGGAGGAAAAGTAAATGTACGGCGGAATAGAAGCGGGTGGCACAAAGTTTGTTTGTGCGGTGGCCAATGATCAACATAAAATTATGGAGAAAGTAAGTATTCCTACAACGACTCCAATAGAAACGTTGCAACAAGTGTTTGCTTTTTTTGATAAGTTTGACTTATCTGCTATGGGGATCGGCTCATTTGGCCCGATTGGCATTGACCAAACAAAAGATAATTATGGATACGTTTTAGCGACACCTAAAAAAGGTTGGGCTGATTTTGACTTTTTAGGGAGTGTTAAAGCACGTTATCAAATTCCAATTGCGTGGACAACAGATGTTAATGCTGCAGCCTATGGCGAATTAAAGAAAGGTGCAGCACAGGGAAAGGATAGCTGTATCTATCTAACTGTTGGTACTGGAATTGGTGCAGGTGTCGTCTTGAATCAAGACATTTTTTCAGGAATTGCTCATCCGGAAATGGGACATATTTGGGTGAAACGTCATCCAGATGACACATATGCTGGTACTTGTCCTTACCATGGGGATTGTTTGGAAGGGTTGGCGGCAGGACCTTCATTAGAAGCAAGAACAGGAATCAAAGGTCAAGATTTACCAGTAGACCATCCTGTATGGGATATCCAAGCGTTTTATATTGCACAAGCTTTAATCAACTATACATTAACTTTAGCACCAGAAAAAATTATCCTTGGTGGCGGTGTAATGAATCAAGATCATTTACTACAAAAAATTCGTCAACAATTTGTCGAACTAATGGCAGGATACATGGAAGTTCCGGAAGCTAGCGAATATATTGTTCGTTGGGGGTTACCGAATGAAAGTGGAATTATTGGTAGTTTGTTATTAGCAGAAAAAGAGTATCGACAAAAATAAATTAAAAAAAAGAGAATGATACAAAAACATCCTCAAAAAAACTAAAAAAGGATTTCATGAACATTCATAAGAAATGTTTCGTGAAATCCTTTTTTATTTGCACCAGAACTACCATAATCCTGGGGCTGCTCTGACAAGGATTCTTTCTTGTGTGAATGGATGTGTCAAATGTAGTTCAATTGCATGAAGCATCATTCGTTTCGCTGGTCGTGATTGATAAAGTGGATCACCTACAATTGGATGACCTAAACTTTCGAGATGGACCCGAATTTGATGTGTCCTTCCAGTTGATAAAACACAATAGATTTGTGTTTGTGTCGGTAGATTCTTCGCAATGGTTACGTGGGTGACAGCTGTTTTTCCATTACGCTCATCTATGACTTGTTTTCGGCGGTTGTGTCGGTCGCGTCCCATTTTTTTAGTAATAGTGAGGTCTTTAGTTAACTTGCCCCAGACGACAGCTTGATAGCGACGATAAATTTTCTTTTGTTCCACTAATTGGCTCAAAATAGGCAGAATAAAAGGATTCTTAGCAAACAAAATAGCGCCACTTGTTTCTTGATCTAAGCGATGCACGACATACGGTTTTTGTTTTTTGGGGGCTAAATAAGCAGCTAAATCATTTAACAAAGTGCCGGTTTCTTTGACGTCATTGGGATGAGTTTTCAAACCAGCTGGCTTATTTACAATCACTAGCTGTTCATCTTCATAGAGAACTTGGATTTTTTTGGCGTTTCCTAAGATGATTTCTTGATGACTGTAGTCGTCTTTTTCAAAATGCAAAGTAATTGTGTCGCCTCCGCGAATTTCTGAATGAAAAGGAGCAAGTTGAGCATTCACCCAAACGTTTTTTCGGGTACGCAAAAAATGACGAACTTTTCTTGGCACTAGCCATTCTCTTTCTAATAATTCTTGAATAGTGATTACTGAGTGGTCAGCAGGTAAGGTAATTGTGATTTCCATAAAGAAGCTCCTTTCGTCGAAGTCAGCTTTATTTTACCATTTTTAAAATATATTTAAGAAAAAGATTAAGTCAATCTGCTATTTATTATGCTAAACTACCGTCATTAACTGCAAAACTTACATCTTAAGCAGGAAGAAAGGCGCAGTTAGTTGTGGTAAACTGACCGTGTGAATAAAAAGATAGGAGAACATGCAAATGGATTTTCAACGCGTTTGGGAAAAAATAAAAGCTTCTTTGATTAGCTTTTGGCGCTGGATCAAGCCATATTTAAGCCGATTTCATAAATGGCGAAGGCGAATTTGGAAAAAATATCATATCAATAAAGTTATTCTTTTATTGGGATTGATTTTTATTTTGATAACGAGTGTTTATTTATTTATCTTGGCAAAACAAGCAAATGTGGAGACTTTAAAATCTGGATTAAGTCAATCAACTGTTATTTACGATAAAGACAATGAAGAAGCAGGCACGCTTTATGCTCAAAAAGGAACCTACGTAGAATTAGATGCAATCTCTCCATATATTCAGGATGCAGTTATTTCTACAGAAGATCGAAATTTTTATAACCATCACGGATTCGATGTGAAGGGAATTGCTCGAGCAGCGGTGCGTATGCTAACTTCAGGGAGTACGGCTGGTGGCGGAGGTAGTACGATTACGCAACAATTGGCGAAAAATGCGTATTTAACACTAGATCAAACCTTTGATAGAAAAGCAAAAGAGTTATTTTTGGCGATAGAAATAGAAAAGAAATACAGTAAAGAAGAAATTTTAACTATGTATTTGAATAACGCTTATTTTGGTAATGGCGTTTGGGGCGTTCAAGATGCTGCAAGAAGATATTTTGGTGTTAACGCAAGTGATGTAACATTGTCAGAGGCGGCAACGATTGCAGGTATGCTGAAAGGACCAGGGATTTATAATCCAATTGATAATCCAGAAAATGCTAATAACCGAAAAAATACTGTGTTGAGTGTGATGAAAGAAAACGAAAAAATCACAGCTGATCAAGCTAATGCAGAGAGTCAAACGAATATTGCGGATTATTTAAATGACACATATACGGATTCGGAATCAGGTTATCGCTATCCTTATTATTTTGATGCGGTAATTGATGAGGCAGTGGAAGCATATGGATTGGACGAGTCAGATGTAATGAACAAGGGGTATAAGATTTACACTGCTTTAGATCAAAATTATCAAAAACAGCTAGAGGCAACTTATCAAAATGGACAACTATTTCCGGCAGATGCTTCCGACGGCGCAATGGTCCAGTCTGCTTCTGTTGCATTAAATCCGAAAAATGGGGGCGTGCAAGCCTTGGTAGGCCGACGTGGGGAACACGTCTTCCGAGGATTTAATTTTGCAACACAAATGAAGCGGTCACCAGGTTCAACAATCAAGCCGTTAAGTGTGTACTCTGCTGCGTTAGAGTCTGGCTACTTACCCTCTAGCACCTTACAAGATACGCCACAAAGTTATTATGATGCTCAAAATTATGATGGTACGTACCAAGGAGAAGTGCCAATGTATCAAGCAGTAGCTCAAAGTTTGAACTTACCTGCTGTCTGGTTACTTCATGAGATTGGTCTTCAAAAAGGTTATGATAAAGCAGAAGAATTCGGTTTGAGTTTATCGAAATCTGATAAATATTATGGTTTAGCATTAGGAGGATTGGAAAAAGGCGTATCACCGTTGACGATGGCTGGAGCTTATAGTGCTTTTGCAAATGATGGTCAGATGTATTCGCCACACTTGATTACAAAAATCGTTGATTCTACAGGTGCAGTTATTGTAGATAATACGGACAAAAAACCTAAACAAGTGATTTCAAAAGAAACAGCAGAACAAATGACAAGTATGCTACTTGGCACATTTTCTAATGGAACTGCAGTTGCTGCCAATCCAGCCGGTTATACGGTTGCTGGTAAAACTGGTACTACAGAAACGAATTTTGATGCCACGAAAGCAAATGATCAGTGGATTGTTGGTTATACGCCAGACGTAGTTATTTCAACTTGGATGGGTTACGAAGAGTCTAGCGAACTGCATTATTTAGAAGGAACGAGTGGGAATGTTGTGGGACGAGTCTTCAAGTCTGCTGCAGAGGGAATTCTTCCATATACTTCAAATACAAGTTTTAGTGTTGCAGATGCGTATGCAACAGGTGGAGAGGTCGTTCCAGCAGATCAAGTGAATAATCCATCAGGAACAGAGGATGATTCTGCAAAATGGAAAGAAAGCTTAGATCAATATGGTGAGAAAGCAAAAGAAGGATTGAAGAACTTTGGCGACTTTGTGAAAGATGGTGTACAAGGAATTGGTGATGCAGCCAAAGATTTGTGGCGGAAATATCAAAGTGAGTAGTTCTTTGAAAACGGATAGCTGCATGTTACAATAAACTCAACTACTGAAAGAAAAGAGGCAATATTATGTCAAATATCTATGATAGTGCGAATCAAATCGAACGCGAAATTCGTGAACTTCCTGAATTTAAAGCTTTACAAGAAGCATACGGTAAAGTAAAAGAGAATAAAGAGGCACATGAACTATTCAAAAACTTCCAAGCAATGCAAATTGAATTACAAGAAAAACAAATGCGTGGTGAAGAATTCTCTGATGAGGATGCAATGAAAGCACAAGAAATGGCTATGAAAATTCAATCCGAGTCAGTTATCAATGATTTAATGGAAAAAGAACAAGGTTTTAGTACAATCATCAATGATTTGAATCGAATCATTATGACGCCAGTACGTGACTTATATAGCGAATAAATGCAGTAAATAAAAAAGAGCAGGGCTAATTGCAGCCTTGCTCTTTTTTTTGTAATCAAATGATTCTTTCTCTTAGTTTTTATCAACCAAGATAATGCAAGAAAATAACAACATTGTGAATATAAAAATAAAAAAATGGGGGTTATAATTTTGAAAACGTTTACCAAAAGGGAAAAGGAGTGATCAAAATGCTTTTTCAACAAGCAGTTTCAGAGGAGAAAATCAGTAAGACAACAAACGTATTTGGCTTAAAGGACAAAATGGGCTACATGTTTGGTGATTTAGGAAATTGTTTTATTTTGGGATTGGTTAATAGCTTTTTGATGATTTATTACACAAATGTCCTTGGAGTTTCTGGAGCAATAGTAGGTACGCTTTTTCTAGTTTCGAGAATTTTAGATGCATTTGCGGATGTTTTTGTTGGACGTCTGTGTGATGTTTCAAAGCTAACAAAGGTTGGGCGATTCATCCCATGGATTCGCCGAATGAAATATCCATTTTGTACCATAACGATTCTAATGTTTTTGCCTATTATTCAGCATTTACCAATGACCGCCAGAATGATTTATATTTTTGTTTCATACATTGTCTATGGTATTTTTCTTTCAACAATTAATATCCCTTACGGAGCAATGGCGGCAGCAATCAGCTCGAATCCAGATGATCGGTCCTCATTGTCGACTTTCAGAAGTATTGGATCAGCGATCGGAGGATCAACGACAGGTTTCTTTATTCCAATATTAATGTATACGCAAAATAAAAGTGGTCAACAAGTTGTCTCAAGCGAGCGATTTTTCTGGATTGCTATTGGTTGTGCATCGATAGCGTTTATAGCGTATACATTAACGTGTAAACTATCTACAGAACGAGTAAGAGTAGAGAAAAAAGAAGAGATTCAAGCAGCTAAATTGGTCAAAGGATTAGTTTCAAATCGTGCGCTAGTAGTGCTAGTTATCGTGGACATTTTTATTGTGATCAACCAGATTTTAGCAGGGACAAATATGACCTATCTCTTTAATGATTACTTCCATAATAAAGAAGCAATGTCGATTGCCTTGTTATTTACGTATGGAACAGTTATTGTGTTGGCTCCTTTTGCAACGGTGTTGACAAAGTGGTTTGGTAAGAAAGAGGCGAGTGTCGTCGCTCTGATATTCTCCTCTGTCATGTATTTATTAATGTATTTTCTACATATTACTAATGTATGGGTTTATTTGTTCCTTCTATTTATTGCGACATTGGGATCGGGCTTATTCAATTTGATGGTTTGGGCCTTTATTACAGATGTAATTGATTATCATCAATACACAACAGGATTACGAGAAGACGGAACAGTTTACGGTGTTAATTCTTTTGCTAGAAAACTGGGACAAGCATGTGCAGGAGCGATTGGTGGGTTTATGTTAACAATGATTGGTTATCAGTCATCTTCAGTAGGTGGGACAATTCAATCAGCTTTAGTGCAAGAGCGTATTTATACGGTTGCTAATTTATTGCCAGCAGTTTGTTTATTAGTATCTGCGGTGATTTTATTCTTTGGTTATCCACTTAATAAGAAAGAAACGATTAAAATGGGTGAAGAATTAAAACAAATCAATCGTTAAGTTATGAAGAGATAGAAATTAAAATTAGGTCAAGCAAAATGTAAAATTTTGCTTGACCATTCTTTTTTTTAATGATAATGTAAATGAGTTGTTAAAAAGCAACTGAAAGTTAAAAAAATAATTTCAAAAAGTTATTGACGTGTGAGTTATCACATGATAAGATAACTAAGTCGTTTAAAAAGAACCTCTTATGAAGCTTGATTTCATCAAGAAAAACTTCAAAAAAGTTCTTGACAAATAACAAACGATACGATATGATAAATGAGTTGCTGAAAGATTTCTTGAACGAAATCGAAAAAACTTTTTCAAAAAAGAGTTGACATTTAAACGTCGCTCTGATATGATATGAAAGTTGCTACAGCAATTCAAGTAGACCTTTGAAAACTGAACAAAGTAAGACAAACCAAATGTGTAGGGCGTCTTGATTCAATTCAAGACAACAAACATTTTTAAACAGCAAGCAATATGCTAGCAAACAAATTGAGCTTAACAATCGAAAGATTGTTCTAACTTTTATTATGAGAGTTTGATCCTGGCTCAGGACGAACGCTGGCGGCGTGCCTAATACATGCAAGTCGTACGCTTTTTCTTTCACCGGAGCTTGCTCCACCGAAAGAAAAGGAGTGGCGAACGGGTGAGTAACACGTGGGTAACCTGCCCATCAGAAGGGGATAACACTTGGAAACAGGTGCTAATACCGTATAACAATCGAAACCGCATGGTTTTGATTTGAAAGGCGCTTTCGGGTGTCGCTGATGGATGGACCCGCGGTGCATTAGCTAGTTGGTGAGGTAACGGCTCACCAAGGCCACGATGCATAGCCGACCTGAGAGGGTGATCGGCCACATTGGGACTGAGACACGGCCCAAACTCCTACGGGAGGCAGCAGTAGGGAATCTTCGGCAATGGACGAAAGTCTGACCGAGCAACGCCGCGTGAGTGAAGAAGGTTTTCGGATCGTAAAACTCTGTTGTTAGAGAAGAACAAGGATGAGAGTAACTGTTCATCCCTTGACGGTATCTAACCAGAAAGCCACGGCTAACTACGTGCCAGCAGCCGCGGTAATACGTAGGTGGCAAGCGTTGTCCGGATTTATTGGGCGTAAAGCGAGCGCAGGCGGTTTCTTAAGTCTGATGTGAAAGCCCCCGGCTCAACCGGGGAGGGTCATTGGAAACTGGGAGACTTGAGTGCAGAAGAGGAGAGTGGAATTCCATGTGTAGCGGTGAAATGCGTAGATATATGGAGGAACACCAGTGGCGAAGGCGACTCTCTGGTCTGTAACTGACGCTGAGGCTCGAAAGCGTGGGGAGCAAACAGGATTAGATACCCTGGTAGTCCACGCCGTAAACGATGAGTGCTAAGTGTTGGAGGGTTTCCGCCCTTCAGTGCTGCAGCTAACGCATTAAGCACTCCGCCTGGGGAGTACGACCGCAAGGTTGAAACTCAAAGGAATTGACGGGGGCCCGCACAAGCGGTGGAGCATGTGGTTTAATTCGAAGCAACGCGAAGAACCTTACCAGGTCTTGACATCCTTTGACCACTCTAGAGATAGAGCTTCCCCTTCGGGGGCAAAGTGACAGGTGGTGCATGGTTGTCGTCAGCTCGTGTCGTGAGATGTTGGGTTAAGTCCCGCAACGAGCGCAACCCTTATTGTTAGTTGCCATCATTAAGTTGGGCACTCTAGCAAGACTGCCGGTGACAAACCGGAGGAAGGTGGGGATGACGTCAAATCATCATGCCCCTTATGACCTGGGCTACACACGTGCTACAATGGGAAGTACAACGAGTCGCGAAGTCGCGAGGCTAAGCTAATCTCTTAAAGCTTCTCTCAGTTCGGATTGTAGGCTGCAACTCGCCTACATGAAGCCGGAATCGCTAGTAATCGCGGATCAGCACGCCGCGGTGAATACGTTCCCGGGCCTTGTACACACCGCCCGTCACACCACGAAAGTTTGTAACACCCGAAGTCGGTGAGGTAACCTTTTGGAGCCAGCCGCCTAAGGTGGGATAGATGATTGGGGTGAAGTCGTAACAAGGTAGCCGTATCGGAAGGTGCGGCTGGATCACCTCCTTTCTAAGGAATATTACGGAGACTACACAGGTTTGTCATTATTACTTTGTTCAGTTTTGAGAGGTTTACTCTCAAAACATTTTGTTCATTGAAAACTGGATATTTGAAGTAAGATCAAAACAAACCGAGAACACCGCGTTGAATGAGTTTTTTAATAAGTTCAATTGCTTATTTTTCTTGACACGTTTCTATCGCTAGAAATGAAGTCAAAACCCAACCGTAAGGTTGATAAGGTTAAGTGAATAAGGGCGCACGGTGGATGCCTTGGCACTAGGAGCCGATGAAGGACGGGACTAACACCGATATGCTTTGGGGAGCTGTACGTAAGCTATGATCCAGAGATTTCCGAATGGGGGAACCCAGCATCTTTTATAGGATGTTACAAATATGTGAATACATAGCATATTTGAGGTAGACGCAGAGAACTGAAACATCTAAGTACCTGCAGGAAGAGAAAGAAAATTCGATTCCCTGAGTAGCGGCGAGCGAAACGGGAAAAGCCCAAACCAACAAGCTTGCTTGTTGGGGTTGTAGGACTCCGATATGGTAGTTTTTTCAGATAATCGAATGACTTGGAAAAGTCAGTCAAAGAGGGTAAAAACCCCGTAGATGAAATTTGGAAAGCACCTAGGAGGATCCTGAGTACGGCGGAACACGAGGAATTCCGTCGGAATCCGGGAGGACCATCTCCCAAGGCTAAATACTCCCTAGTGACCGATAGTGAACCAGTACCGTGAGGGAAAGGTGAAAAGCACCCCGGAAGGGGAGTGAAATAGAACCTGAAACCGTGTGCCTACAACAAGTCAAAGCCCGTTAATGGGTGATGGCGTGCCTTTTGTAGAATGAACCGGCGAGTTACGATTGCATGCGAGGTTAAGTCGAAGAGACGGAGCCGTAGCGAAAGCGAGTCTGAATAGGGCGTTTGAGTATGTAGTCGTAGACCCGAAACCATGTGATCTACCCATGTCCAGGTTGAAGGTGCGGTAAAACGCACTGGAGGACCGAACCCACGTACGTTGAAAAGTGCGGGGATGAGGTGTGGGTAGCGGAGAAATTCCAAACGAACTTGGAGATAGCTGGTTCTCTCCGAAATAGCTTTAGGGCTAGCCTCGGAATTGAGAATGATGGAGGTAGAGCACTGTTTGGACTAGGGGCCCATCTCGGGTTACCGAATTCAGATAAACTCCGAATGCCATTCATTCATATCCGGGAGTCAGACTGTGAGTGATAAGATCCATAGTCGAAAGGGAAACAGCCCAGACCACCAGCTAAGGTCCCAAAATATATGTTAAGTGGAAAAGGATGTGGGGTTGCACAGACAACTAGGATGTTGGCTCAGAAGCAGCCACCATTTAAAGAGTGCGTAATAGCTCACTAGTCGAGTGACCCTGCGCCGAAAATGTACCGGGGCTAAACATATTACCGAAGCTGTGGATAACACCTATGGTGTTATGGTAGGAGAGCGTTCTAAGGGCGTTGAAGGTAGATCGTGAGGACTACTGGAGCGCTTAGAAGTGAGAATGCCGGTATGAGTAGCGAAAGACAGGTGAGAATCCTGTCCACCGAATGACTAAGGTTTCCTGGGGAAGGCTCGTCCGCCCAGGGTTAGTCGGGACCTAAGCCGAGGCCGAAAGGCGTAGGCGATGGATAACAGGTTGATATTCCTGTACCCGTTGTTTTTGTTTGAGCAATGGAGGGACGCAGGAGGCTAAGGAAAGCAGACGATTGGAAATGTCTGTCCAAGCAGTAAGTCTTAGGTTGAGTCAAATGCTTAATCTTTTAAGGACAAGCTGTGATGGGGAGGGAAATAATAGTACCGAAGTTCCTGATGTCACACTGCCAAGAAAAGCTTCTAGTGAGAAAACAATGGCCCGTACCGCAAACCGACACAGGTAGTCGAGGAGAGAATCCTAAGGTGAGCGAGAGAACTCTCGTTAAGGAACTCGGCAAAATGACCCCGTAACTTCGGGAGAAGGGGTGCTGATCGTCAGATCAGCCGCAGTGAATAGGCCCAAGCGACTGTTTATCAAAAACACAGGTCTCTGCAAAATCGTAAGATGAAGTATAGGGGCTGACGCCTGCCCGGTGCTGGAAGGTTAAGAGGAGTGCTTAGCGTAAGCGAAGGTACGAATTGAAGCCCCAGTAAACGGCGGCCGTAACTATAACGGTCCTAAGGTAGCGAAATTCCTTGTCGGGTAAGTTCCGACCCGCACGAAAGGCGTAACGATTTGGGCACTGTCTCAACGAGAGACTCGGTGAAATTTTAGTACCTGTGAAGATGCAGGTTACCCGCGACAGGACGGAAAGACCCCATGGAGCTTTACTGTAGTTTGATATTGAGTGTCTGTACCGCATGTACAGGATAGGTAGGAGCCGTAGAAATCGGAACGCTAGTTTCGATGGAGGCGCTGGTGGGATACTACCCCTGCGTTATGGCCACTCTAACCCGCACCACTAATCGTGGTGGGAGACAGTGTCAGATGGGCAGTTTGACTGGGGCGGTCGCCTCCTAAAAGGTAACGGAGGCGCCCAAAGGTTCCCTCAGAATGGTTGGAAATCATTCGAAGAGTGTAAAGGCAGAAGGGAGCTTGACTGCGAGACCAACAAGTCGAGCAGGGACGAAAGTCGGGCTTAGTGATCCGGTGGTTCCGCATGGAAGGGCCATCGCTCAACGGATAAAAGCTACCCTGGGGATAACAGGCTTATCTCCCCCAAGAGTCCACATCGACGGGGAGGTTTGGCACCTCGATGTCGGCTCGTCGCATCCTGGGGCTGTAGTCGGTCCCAAGGGTTGGGCTGTTCGCCCATTAAAGCGGCACGCGAGCTGGGTTCAGAACGTCGTGAGACAGTTCGGTCCCTATCCGTCGCGGGCGTTGGAAATTTGAGAGGAGCTGTCCTTAGTACGAGAGGACCGGGATGGACTTACCGCTGGTGTACCAGTTGTTCTGCCAAGGGCATTGCTGGGTAGCTATGTAGGGAAGGGATAAACGCTGAAAGCATCTAAGTGTGAAGCCCACCTCAAGATGAGATTTCCCATTTCTTTAAGAAAGTAAGATCCCTGAGAGATGATCAGGTAGATAGGTCAGAAGTGGAAGTACAGTGATGTATGGAGCGGACTGATACTAATCGATCGAGGACTTAACCAAGAATGGTAAAAGAAAAAACTCGGAAGAGTTTGAAATTACTTCAAATCCAGTTTTGAGTGAGCAAAAGCAAACTCAATAAGATAACACCACAGTGTGGTGGCGATAGCGAGAAGGATACACCTGTAACCATGCCGAACACAGAAGTTAAGCTTCTTAGCGCCGATTGTAGTGAGGGGTTGCCCCTTGTGAGAGTAGGACGTCGCCACGCAACGGTAAAAAACAGATGAGCAATCAAGCTCATCTGTTTTTTTGTATTCTCACGAAATATCACACTGTAATACGAACAAACTTTCGTATTTTGATGAAAAAAACACGTAAAAATGTTATGATAAAAGAAAAAAAGGAGGGAATTTGATAGTGAAATTTATCCATGCAGCTGATTTACATGTAGATAGGTCTTTTGAAGGCTCAATTCCATTTGACAAACGTGTGCAAAAAAAATTATTACAGGCAAATCAAATGGTTCTAAAAAATATTGTAGATCAAGCGGTGTTCCATGAAGTTGACTTTGTTTTATTTGCTGGAGATACTTTTCATCAAAATAAACCTTCGCTTAAAACACAAAAGTACTTTTTTGAACAAATGGAACGTTTAAATAAACTAAACATTTCTGTGTACATGATTTTTGGAAACCATGACTATTACCAGAAAGAAAGATATTGGTTTGATTTTCCTGAAAATGTTCATTTGTTTGTGAACGAAGAAGTAAAAACAAATGAATTTAAACTGAATTCTGGAGAAAAAGTTGCTATCAGTGCTTTTAGCTATTGTCATCCATGGATACAACAAGAAAAAGTATTAGAGTTTCCCTCTCGAGCAAATGTAGATTATCACATTGGAATGTATCACGGGGAATTGGGCACAAGAGATCATGGTAATTATGCGCCATTTAGTTCTAATCAAATGCAAGAAAAAAATTATGATTATTGGGCGTTAGGTCATATCCATGTTCCAACTGTCCTTAGTACTAACGGGAGAATAGTGTATCCTGGCGCACCTCAAGGACACACGAGAAAGGAACAGACCTCAATTTCTGTTTCATTAGTAGAGTTGAAAAAAAGTGCGTATCAAACTATTCCTATAGAGGTAGCAGAGGTATATTGGTATCGTCAAAAAATTTCTTTTGAACATATTCGTACAACTAATGAGATTTTCTCAATGGTTCAACGACAACTGGAAGTCCCTAATAATAAATTTCATCTAGTTGAGCTAGAGATTACTAATTATGAACATTTAGGAATAGATTTTGTAGAGCGAATTAATTCTGGTGAGGTATTAGAATATTTGATTGGAGAATTAAGCAAATATACATCAAATTTTTTTATATGGCGTATCTCTCTTATGAAGAATACTGCTCAGAAACAGACAATTCTAACTGTCTCAAAAAATTTGAAACATCAATTATTTGAAAGCTATCAAACGTCTCAAGATTTCAAACAAATTTTAAGTGAATTGTATAGCCATCCAGGAGCAATAAAATTATTGAATGAGTTACCTGATTATCAGAGTGAAACATTAATAGCTGCACAAGAATTAATCAATCAGGATTTTCAATTCGAGGAGGATAATGAATGAAAATTTTACGGATTGAAATTAATGCTTTTGGAAAATGGCGCCAAAAGAATTTTGATTTTTCTTCAGGTAATCAATTGATTTATGGCGAGAATGAAGCAGGTAAATCAACTGTTTATCAGTTTATACAGGCAATTCTCTTTGGTTTTCCATCAAAAGGAAGAAAAAAGAAAGATTATACACCAAAAGATGGAGCGGCTTATGGTGGTCGTATCTGGTTAGAACATCCAATCCATGGTGAATTCATGGTTGAACGTTATAAGCAGCAGAATCGTGGAAAGGCAAAAGTTGTTTTTGGCGAACAAATAGGAAGTGAAACATTATTAGCTCAGTTGATTTCACCATTAACTAGAGAATTATTTCAACAGGTGTTTACTTTTCAGCAAGAGCAGTTATCAGAATTAGATCATCTTAGAGAAAAAGAATTACATGATATGTTGATATCATTAGGAATTACTGGAAGTTCACAAGTTTTTAAAAAAAGACAAGAGTATTATAATCAGGCTCAAAATTTATATAAGAAAAAAGGACAAAAATTACTTATCAACCAAAAGTTAAATAATTGGAAAAGTTTACAAGAAAAAATTCATCAAAAACAAGCACAAGAAGATTTTTTTAGTCAGCTTGTGATGCAAGAGCAAGCCGCAAAAAAAGAGCAAGATAAATTAAGACAAGAAATATCAAAGAATAATGAAAAATTATTGCATTTAAACCAGCAAAAAATCAATTTCTCACTTTACGAGGAATGGCAAGAATTACAAGAAAAGACACTTAATGAATTACCAAATGAGCAACTAATGACAGATCTACAAGAGTTTTCTAACAGATATCAACAAATGAGTGAACGTTTGGAAGAACTAGAAGCAACTTTAGAAAAACATAGCGGGATGGATCTGCAATCAGCGCAATACTATTTTTTCTTAGAACAAGAAACGGAATTAAAAAATCTTTTAAAAGAACAGGCTCAAGTTGAGCAGTTAGTTAATGAATGGCAAAGACTTCAGGTAGAAACACGCGAAACAGAAGCAGAGTTAAAGATTTTAGAACAGCGTTGGGGTTGGCAAAGACAAAATCAACCAGTAGAATTTCAACAAAGTTCCGAATGGAAAACGTTATTTTCACAAAATCAACAATTTTTAGAAGAAGACCGACAATTGACAATTCGATTACAAGTTGCAAAAGAACAGCAGGAATTGATTGATGCAGAAATCAGTCAGTTGGAAGCACGCTATCCCTTTCTTTTACAGAATCAGCAGGAGAAGGAGGAAAAACGAAATAGTATTCCTTATATAATTGCAGGTGGGATAGTTATAGCCTTAGGATTATTTTTCCCTCTTCCTTGGAAAATTATTTTCTTGCTCAGTGGAGCTGGGATTATAGGAAGTTATTTCTTGCATCAAGAAAATAATAGCAAAAATAATTCTTTAGAAGTCAAAGGAATGTGGCAAGAAAAACTAGGACAATTAGATGTTGCATCTGCACAAATCGCAGAAGTAGAAGAAAATAGGAAACAAAATCAACAAATGAAACAACAGTTTAATCAACAAGTACAGTATTTTGTTGATCAATGGTGTCTAAACCAACTAAATACAGTTGAGTTAATGAAAGAATACGGCCAAGAAGTTATGGACTATCAACGACTTTGTGCTATTTATGAGCGAAAGCAAAAAAGAGAAAGAGAAATTCAAGAGAAGTTGCTATTCTTAGAACGAAAATTTGATATTGTTCAAGAATGGCTACCTGTTCAAGACAAGCATATTTCTGAAAAAATGGCATTACTGGCACAATTTGTTCAAGAAATGGAACAAATGAAATTTGCTCGTAGCTACCAGCAAAATACATTACTCACGCAAGAAATTAATCAATTGAAGAAGAAGCAAAAAGCATGGCTCCAAGAGTATGCACAACAACTTAACGAGGCACAACTTACGTATCCATCTGAAGTACCATTCTTTTTGCAAAAAGCACATGAGACAATCCAAAAACAAGAAAGACTTGCTGAACTAAGTAAAATACTCACACCATTATTTCCTGAAAAAATGACACGCTCATTTTTAGAACAAGAAAGCCTTCGTTTAGATCAATTACAACGACAACTACAGTTGGAAGAAAAAGCTGCAAGTGAACAACAACAACGTTTAAATATTCAAGTTGAAGAATTACAAAAAGATGGTACACTTGATGAACTATACCAAGAAGAAAGCCGCCAGAAGGCAGAATTAGAACATTTGATGGTGGAGTGGGGAGCATATGAAATTGCTGGTACTTTTTTAGGTGATTTATCGACTGAAATGAGTGAGCGGCAATTACCGCAGTTGTTAAAAGAGGCTACTTATTATTTGGGATTACTAACCGACCACAAGTATCAAAGAATTTTATTAAAAGAAGATTTATTGACTCTCACAGATGGAAAGACAGAATTTCCTATTTATGAGCTATCTACAGGAACCAAAGATCAATTAATCATGGCAATGCGATTTGCTTATCTTTCTTTGGAAGCAAATCGAGCGCTTTGTCCAGTAATTATTGACGATGGTTGGTTACACTATGATTCGCACAGAAAGTATTACTTAGCAAAACTTTTAGCAGAGTTTGGTAAAAAGTATCAGATAATTTGTTTTTCTTCTGACAAAGAAATGTTAAGCTATTATCAAGAGTTACAACAATCTGTGAAATGGCTAGAAGGAGCATAGAATGAAAAAAATTCGTGAATTAATCATTGATGAACAGTTTGAATTATTTGTCTTGATAAAAAATGCTGACGTAAGAATGGCAAAAAATGGTAAAAAATTTATTGCATTTACTTTTCAAGATACTTCGGGAACAATTGATGGGAAATATTGGGACGCTTCCGAGGAGGAAATTAGCAAATTTACTGCAGGAACTGTTGTTTTTTTGAGCGGTAAAAGAGAAGTATATCAAGGAAATCCTCAAGTAAAAATTATCCACATGCGTTTGACAAAAATTGATGAACCTAGTGAACCAAGTCTTTATATGGAACGAGCACCAATAAAAAAAGAAGAAATGGAAGAGGAAATCAATCAATTATTGTTTGAGATTACGAATGCACATTGGAATCGTATTGTACGTTATTTATTAAATAAATATCAAAAACAATTTTTCGAGTATCCAGCGGCAAAAAGAAATCATCATGCATTTGCTAGTGGACTAGCTTATCATACGTTGACGATGCTTCACTTAGGAAAAGCAATTGCAAATGAATACCCAGAGATCAATCGCGCATTATTGTATGCTGGAATTATTTTACATGATTTGGGTAAAGTTATTGAATTATCTGGTCCAATGTCAACTGAGTACACTCTAGCTGGCAATTTAGTGGGACATTTGGTTCTCGTAGATGAAGAAATTACTAAAGCTTGTATTGCGTTGAAAATCAGTGAAGAAGATGAAGATGTTTTAGTGTTAAGACATATGGTTCTAGCACATCATGGTCTTTTGGAATACGGATCACCAGTGCGACCAAGAATTATGGAAGCTGAGGTTTTACATCAAATCGATAACATCGATGCGTCAATGCAAATGATGTTGACTTCTATTCGTCAAACAGAACCTGGAAAATATACAGATCGAATTTTTGGTATGGATAATCGCAGTTTTTATGTACCAAAAGATATCTGACTAGTGTGTTTAAATAAACTAAAAAAGAAGTAAAGCGACTCATGAAGAGGAGTCTGCTTTACTTCTTTTTAGTCATAAAATTTATTTTGAAGAGTCTGTAGTCGCTGTTTCTGAACTATCAGTTGCTTCAGTTGATTTTTCTGTAGCTGAAGAGTTAGTTGATTTTTCAGAATCAGATGTTGCTTCTGAACCTGAAGAAGATGTAGTGAATGCACTCAAGACACTTTCAAAAGCATCATCTTTGATTTTCACATTAGCATCTTTTAAGACTTCACCGATAACTTTTGTTGTAAATGCACTATCGTTCAATTTTGTTTGAGTAGCGATTTCTTTTAATTCATCTTTGTATTTATCCATGTCATCGCCTTTAGAAGAAGTCTTAACCATTTTTACAACGTAATAATCAGTTGCATAAGTTGAAGCATTAGTAGCGGAAATCACGTCAGAAATTTCGCCATTTTTCAATTTAAAAGCGGCTTCTTTTACTTCGTTAGGGACAGTTGTTGTTTCAGAATCAAATTTGATTTTTCCACCGTCATCTTTAGTTGTTGTATCAGTTGAGTTATCTTTTGCTAATTTAGTGAAGTCATCACCTTTATCAGCTTTTTCTTTCACGCTTTTCGCATCGTCTTCACTTGAAAGTTTGATGATTTGTGCTTCTACTTCTGGATGGAAAGAAGCCCAAGCAGTTTTTAAGTCATCATTTGTAATATCAACATGTGCTTTTAAACCAGCTTCAAGTGCTAGGTTATTGCGGATATAGTCTTTGTAAGAATCTTCTGTATAACCGGCAGCTTTCAATTGAGATTCAAACCCGTCACCTAATGATTCTGCTTGTTTTTTGTATTCAGCGTCAACTTTTTTATCTGTTACTTTATCGCCATATTTGTTATTAAATACTTTGTAAATAATCATTCTTTGAACCAAAGTTTGGTTAGATGATTCTAATTTTGCTTCATCATAGAAGTCAGAAACAGTGATAGTTCCACCCTTCATTGTAGCGATATCTTTGTTTGTACCATTAGAACAAGCAGCTAGCGTTAAGACAGCTAAAGCACTAGTCGCTGCTAAAATTATTTTTTTTCTTTTCATTTTAGTTTTGCACTCCTGTTTTTTTATATTTAGTTGTTCACATCTACAACTATACCATATTCTAATTCCTAAAAAAAAGCTTCTAATGAATAGTTTCAAAGAAAATTCATGTTTTAATCATATTCATTACGAGAATATGACAAAAAAACGGGTTAAAATGCATAATCGTCGTGTTTTAACTCAATTAGTGAAGATTTTCTTCAGGAAGTTCAGGTAAGTTGGTAGAAATTTTTTCTACTTGTTCTTGAATCTGAGTAATTCTTGGTTCTGCTTGAAATTTAAACTCCTGTACATCTTTTTGAATAGAGTCTTGGAACTCCGGAATGAGTGTAGCTGCAGTTTCTTTTGTTTCGGCTAAGGCCTCTTTAAAGTGGTTGAGACTATTATTTAGATCTAGCGTTAAATCAGCAGCTTCATCTAATTCGTCAATCAATTTTTTTCGAGTATCATTACCACTTCTTGGAGCAAAAAGAAGTCCACCTACAGCGCCTACAGCTGAACCAAATACGAGACCTTTCAGAAATTGTTTAATCAATGTCATTCACCTGCGTTTCAATGGTTTCTTGGATGGTTGCCAGTTCACTTGCTGAGTAATCTGCTTGATGATTACCAAAGTGGATTGAAAAATCATCTGTTGTTGCGTAACGCGGTACCAGATGAATATGTGAGTGAAAGACAGATTGGTATGCTAACTCACGATTGTTATTCAAAATATTTAAACCTTTCATATCAGGAAATGCTTTTTCTAGACCACGAGCAATTTTTGGCACGCGCGAAAAGACGGCACCAGCTAATTCTTGGTCATAATCAAATATATCAGAAACGTGCCGTTTTGGTACAACTAAGGTATGACCTTTAGTTGCTTGTGACAAATCCAAAAACGCATACACTTTGTCATCCTCATAAATTTTATAGCTAGGAATTTCTTGGTTGATAATTTTGCAAAAAATACAGTTTTCCATACGAGACATCCTTTCTGCTAAGAATATTTTGGCTAAGTTAACTTTACCATAAGTTCTGATTGTTGTAAGGAAAAAAACAAATTGTCAACATTTTCTTCATGGTATAATAAAGAAGCGAGTAAACAAGATCAATGGAGGAAAAGAAATGAGTTTAACGATTGAACACGTGACGGGAGGATATGGACATCTTCCTGTGTTAAAAGATATAAGTTTTGAAGTACATTCAGGCGAAATGGTGGGCTTGATTGGATTAAATGGTGCAGGTAAAAGTACAACGATTAAACACATCATTGGGTTGCTAGAAGCAACTAAAGGGAAAATCGAAATCGATGGTTTAACATTGAAAAGTGATATTGAAAAGTATCGAAAACAAATTGGATACATTCCAGAAACACCTTCATTATATGAAGAGCTGACTTTACGAGAACATATTGAAGTGACAGCTATGGCTTACGGTATCCCCCTAGAAGTAGCGATGAAGCGAGCAGAAAAATTGTTGGAGACGTTTCGATTAGAAAAACGTTTAGACTGGTTTCCTGCTAACTTTTCAAAAGGAATGAAACAAAAAGTCATGATTTTATGTGCTTTTTTAATTGAACCCTCGCTATATATCATTGATGAACCTTTTTTGGGTCTTGATCCTTTAGCAATCAATGCGTTGTTAGAATTGATGGTTGAAATGAAGAAAAGTGGTTCTGCGATTTTGATGTCAACTCATATTTTGGCGACTGCTGAAAAATACTGTGATCGCTTTGTGGTTTTACATAATGGTGAGGTTCGAGCACAAGGCACGCTGGAAGAGTTAAGAGAATCATTTAACCTTCCAGATTCATCCTTGGATGAGATTTATGTCGCATTAACGAAGGAGCAGGGACATGAATGATTTTTTTCGAAAACGTTTAGCTAGACACCAAAAAAAAATGCTAAAGTATATGCGCTATGTTTTCAATGATCATTTTGTGTTAGTTTGTCTTTTTTTGGTGGGAGGAATTGGTTTTTATTATTCTAGTTGGCTGAAAAGCTTAGCTCCTTCTTTTGAGTTTGGTGGACTGATTGTTTCAGTTTTTTGGTTACTTAGCTTGGCAGTAGGAAAAATTGCAACTTTTGCCGAGGCAGCAGATATTGTTTTTTTATTGCCACAAGAAAAGGAAATGCGAGTATATTTAAGCAAAGCTTTCCGATATTCTTGTTTATTTCCATTCCTTGTTTTATTTTTGGCTAGTGGATTTGCAATGCCGTTAGTGGTAGTGAGTACCGGACAGCCATTTTCAATGTATTTGATCTATTTGATCTTGCTTGTCTGCCTAAAAATGGGTCATCTACAAGTAAAGCGAGCGGAACTTTTTCGATTTTCTAATCAAGCTTTACGTTGGTTTAAAAGTGGATGGTATGTCTCAGCTTTTGTCATTTTACTACTTACGTTCTATGTGTCCATTTGGTTAGGTTTAGTGGCCGCATTAGTACAAGCTGGTATTTATTATTGGTATTTATGGCGAAAAAATGAGGTACAGATTGACTGGGAAAAAATGATCCAAGTGGAAGAAAATCGTCTTCATCAAATTTATCAGTTTATCAATTTGTTTACTGATGTACCAGAAATTTCAGCAAAGGTAAAACGCCGACGTTACTTAGACCCGCTATTGAATAAAATCAAAAGGAACCAAAGTCAAACATATCTTTATTTATATACTAGACGATTTGTTCGTGGGTCTGATTTTAGTGGTCTGTATCTGAGACTACTGTTGATTGGTTGTTTGCTGATTATAGGTGTAACAGATTTAACATTTAGTTTGATTATTGGCTCATTGTTTTTATATTTGATTGGTTTCCAGTTGTTGCCGCTATATAGCCAGTTTCGCTATATGGTATTAGTGCAACTGTATCCCATAAAAGAAACACAGAAAAAAACAGCTATTCAGCAATTGTTGTTGGGCATATTAGGTTTAGCAGCTCTTATTTTTGGAGTGATTGCAGCTTTTGTTTTGTCTGGGGTAGAACGCTGGATTCCTATTCTGGTTTATTTGGTTTTTGTTTTTCTTTTTGTAAAAATGTACGTTCCCACACGTCTGAAGAAGCTGTCAGACTAATAATTGTCCAAGTTAAAGTGAGAAAGGTCATATCGTTGATCTTTCTCTTTTTTCTTTTTTAGAAAAGTTGGTTTTTTGAATGAAAAAATGCTGAAAAAGAACGTATATGTGCTTGACGTTATGTGTCGGGGCGACTAGAATAATAATTACTGCAAATGAAAGAGTTTAAGAGGATGGGAGAAAGCATGATGGAGTTTCAGTTAGACCAAGAGTGGCGGTTACGGCCCATCAAAGGGGATACAGGAAAAACATACATAGGCATGCGTGACGAAGATAAAGTCTTCATCAAACGTAATACAACCCCCATGCTTGCTGCGTTATCTCGAGAAGGAATTACTCCTAAACTTGTTTGGACAAAAAGAACAGGTAATGGAGATACGTTAACAGCTCAAGAATGGCTGGATGGTCGCTTATTGACTACTACAGAAATTGGGCAAAGAAATGATGTTATTGATGTCCTATATCATTTGCATCATTCTGACTCATTAAAAACAATGTTGAATCGAATAGGTGGTCGTGTCGTTACGCCTGAGACGATGTTGAAAAAATACAACCAAGAACTCCCAGAAATATTAAAAAAAAATCAGTTTATCCAACTTGTCCATCAATTTTTGAGTCAGCAAGTACCTCATACAGATAAAAAAGAGTTTGCTGTTGTTCATGGAGACGTGAATCATCGTAATTGGTTAGTTTGTAAAAATTATTTATATTTAGTTGATTGGGACTCAATCATGTTTGCTGATCCAGCAGTTGATATTGGAACGATTTTAGGTAATTATGTTCCGCTTTCAAACTGGAATCAATGGTTGATTAGTTATGGTATTCGCCCAACTGATGAAGTTCTTGAGAAGCTTCACTGGTATGCAGTGATGAATTTATTGCAAGAAATCACTCGTTATTGCCTTCGAGGGGATGACCGACGAATGAATGAGGAAATTTTACAATTAAAACGAATTTTTAGTGGCTGAGGTTGAGCCCAAACTCTTTAGAGATTTGGCCAACCTTTTTTATTTGAGAAAGGAATTATGAATTATGCGTGTTAGAAATCGTCCTGGTGCAACAGAATTGTTAGCTGCGCATCCAGAGTTTGTTATTAGTAATCCAACTGAATGGAAAGGACAATGGACTGAGCTCTTTGGTAACGATCATCCAATCCATATAGAGATTGGAATGGGAAAAGGTCAATTCATCAATGGAATGGCAAAGGCACATCCAGAAATCAATTACATTGGTGTGGAGATGCAAGTCAGTGTTATTTCTCTGGCGCTAGATAAGTTAATTGAAGAACCGCTACCTAATTTGAAATTACTTCATGTTGATGGTTCAGCGCTGACAGAGTATTTTGCGGATAGTGAAGTCGATCAGATTTATTTGAACTTTTCTGATCCATGGCCAAAAAAGCGTCATGAGAAACGTCGTTTGACGTTTAAAACTTTTTTAGCGGTGGATGAACAGATCTTGCGACCAGAGGGTGAGATTCATTTTAAAACAGATAATCAAGGATTATTTGAGTATTCTTTGGCAAGTTTTTCTCAATATGGCATGATAATCAAACAAGTCTGGCTTGATTTGCATGAGAGTACATTCGAAGGAAATATCATGACTGAGTATGAAGAAAAGTTTTCTTCTCGTGGTCAACGTATCTATCGAGTAGAAGCACAATTTAAAGATAAAACACAATAATCAAAAGGAGGTGTGACAAATATTTTGTCACACCTCCTTTTTCTGAATAAACATTTTCCAAGTAGTACTTCTTTCATAATCTTATTATTTAAAGATGGACAATTCTATCATAGCTTCCTTTTACTTAGCATGGTGGAATAAGTTGGAATTTTGAAAATGAAAAGAGTCCCATATCCGTGATTTTTAGTTCAGGAATAACAGATAAAGTCAAAAATGACAAGGTCAGAAAGGGATCAAATAGCTGACTAGCACCAATTTGACGAGCGGCAGTTGTTAAGCTAGTTAATTCTTGATTTACCTCTAGAAAAGGTTTTTGAGACATCAATCCACCAATTTTAAGGGGAAGACTAGCCAGTTCCTGTTGACGATTGACAGCAATCATGCCACCCCCTTTTTTGATTAACTGTTCTATAGCAAAAAGCATATCTTTATCGTTTGTTCCGACGACAACAATATTATGAGAATCATGCGAAATCGTAGTTGCTAAGGCTCCTTCTTTTAGTTTGAACCCTTTGACGATGCCAAGACCAATATTTCCAGTTCCTTTATGTCGTTCAATAACAGCAATTTTCAAATAATCTTTTTCAATAGAAGGAACAAAGAACCCGGATTGAACGGTGACTTCTGAGAATAAGTCATTAGTAATTAAGCTGTTAGGGATAATCTCGATGATATGCGCTTTATTTGAACTTAAAGACAGCTTTAAAGAATCATTTGTCAAAGATGCCACTGTCATGTCCGGTAAGTCTTCCATCAGAGAATTTTTTGGTAGTTCACTGGTTGTATCGATGAGTTTTCCGTTCGTTACGAGTTGTTCACCATTATGAAACACTTCTCGAATTGGTAAGGTTTCAAGATCATCTGTTAAGAAAAAGTCAGCTTGATAACCTGGCGCAATTGCTCCAAGCGTGGATAGACCGAAACATTCCGCTGCATTTAGAGATGCCATTTGGATTGCTTGTAATGGATCCATACCTAATTCAATCACCTTACGGACGATATAATCAATCGAACCCTCACTCACTAAGTCGTCAATTAATTTATCATCTGTGACAAAGAAGCAACGCCGAGAATTTTCTGGAGTAATAGCTGGAAAGAGAGCGGCTAAATCTTTTGCAACAGTTCCTTCACGAATCATCAAATACATACCCAAATCAAGTCTTTCTCTCGCTTCTTTTGCAGTTGTGGCTTCGTGATCGGTACGAATTCCAGCAACAGGATAGACATTTAACCCCTCACCAGTAATTCCAGCTGCGTGTCCATCAATTTTTTTGTGATGATCAATCATTAATTGAAGTTTATCTAAAATTTCTGTTTCAGCATTTGCGACTGCTTGGTAGTTCATTACTTCAGCAAGACCAAGAACTTCGGGCATTTCTAAAAAAGGAGCTAGTGTTTTGGCATCTAGGATAGCGCCATTTGTTTCAAAAGGTGTAACGGGTACACATGAAGGAAGCATGAAAAAAATATTCATAGGTGCATTTTGAGCATCTTCCAGCATAAACTTTAAACCCGTACTACCAGCAACATTTCCAATCTCATGAGGATCTGTTACAACTGTTGTTACACCATGTAATACAGAAATTTTAGCAAATTCTTGTGGACAAAGCAGAGAGCTTTCGATATGAACATGTCCATCAATAAACCCTGGCACTAAGTACTGATTATTTGCATCGTACGTTTGTTTTCCTTCATATTCGCCGATCCCGACGACTTTTCCATCACAGATAGCAAGAGTATTTGACATGATTTTTCTGGTGAAGACATTGACGATTTTAGCATTCTTGATAACTAAATCTGCTGGTTGTTGTTTGCTCGCAACTAAAAGATGTTTTTTTAGCAATGATTCCAAAGTGGCGCCTCCTAAGATAAATTTTTAATAGTATAACACAAATTCGGATTTAGCCAACATTTTTTATGAAATTATCAAAATCCACGATAAAAAATTGATAAACGCGTATGTTTTTGTTGGAGGGGAGGATAATGGATATTAAGAAAATTTCAGATGAAATCATTACAGAAGCCTACAAAAGAAGAATAGAAGATGTTTATATTTTACCAAAAAAAGAAGGTTATCAGCTTCTTGAGCGTAAAGGTAAAAACCGAACATTAAGACGGAATTTTTCAAAAGAGATAGGTCAACAATTGATTTCCAGATTCAAATACTTAGGGCAAATGGATATTGGGGAAAAAAGAAAAGTACAATCTGGCGCATTGACTTATAGGTGCGGAAATTCAAGTGTCGAAGAAGAGATTCGTCTAAGACTTTCATCTGTAGGGGACTATCAGCAGCGAGAAACTTTGGTGATACGGTTGCTTTATCCGCTTGGTGATCAGCATTTCCGCTGTTTTTCTTTAGACGATCTAGGAGAATTACATCGGCATACTGGGACACGTGGCTTATATCTATTTAGTGGACCAGTTGGATCAGGAAAAACCTCTTTGATGTATCGTTTGGCTCAGAAAAACTCAGAACAAATCATTACTGTGGAAGATCCTGTGGAATTGGAAGAATCAACGTTTTTACAGCTACAAGTCAACGAGAAAATCCACCAAAATTATGAAGAACTATTAAAGCTCTCTTTACGTCATCGGCCAGACTTATTGATTGTTGGAGAGATAAGAGATGCGCTAACTGCTCAAATGACTTTACGTGCGGCATTGACTGGGCATCGAGTATTTGCCACTATTCATGCCAGAGAGTTAGCAGGTATTTTGCCAAGAATAGAAGAATTGATTGGTCACCACCAAGCATTGTCAGACTGTTTAAAAGGGATTGTTTATCAAGAAATATTACCAGATAAAGAACAATCTTCTGCTGTGTTATGGAGTTATCAGTTTTTTGAAAAAATACGGGAAGAATCAGCTAAATGGAGCGATAAAGAAGCTAAACTTAAAGTAGTCCGAGAAAAGTGCTGGCAAACGAGTTATCTTCAAGCCGAAAGAAACGATTGGAGGTCTTATCCATTTGAAGAAATTGAATAAAAAACAACAACAACAGTTTATTCAAATTATTGCTGATTTACTGAGCAATGGTTTCAGTTTACAAGAAGCATTGCAGTTAGTAATTAAGTTGAAGTTATTTCCAATTGAACTACTAGAAGAAGTCCAAAAAATAGTGAGTGCTGGTGGCTCATTTACAAAGATACTAGCTTACTGTGGGTTTAACAAAACTTATCTTGTACAGATTGAATTGGCTGAAACACATGGGAACTTAATAGCTACATTGGAAAACATAGCCGGTCAGTTTCAACGAATGGGTGCATTTCAAAAAGAGTTGCAAAAATTGCTAAGCTATCCCTTGTTACTTTCGCTATTTTTGATTGGTATTTTGTTTAGTATGCGCCAAATTGTTTTGCCACAATTGTTAATCTCAGAAATGGTTCCACAAAATCATTGGGGAATTCAGTTAATTCAAACATTTCACTGGTATGTGTTAGGCATCTTATTGTTGCTAAGCGTCTTATATGGAGCTATTCGTTTTTTTGATCGGAAGGGAAATTCATTACGGCGAAGTCAGTGGATTAGTCAATTGAAAATTTTAGGACCAGTTTATGCGTTGTATCAGTCTGCTTATTTTTCGTTGGAATTAGGGAAACTTTTTAGCGAAGGACTTGAGCTGAAACAAGTAGTTTTGTGTCTGAAAGAAACAAAAACAGGTAGTTTGATGCAACAATTAGCTTTACAAATGGCAGATGAATTAGAAAAAGGAAGTGCATTAGCAAGTCAATTTGAAAAATACTCTTTTTTAACGGAAGAGTTTAGCACAATCATTCAGCAAGGAGAGTTAAAGGGAAATTTAGGGAAAGAATTATTATTTTATAGTAATTACACACGCCAACTTTTTTTTGAACGGTTAAATCGATGGTTAAATTGGATTCAGCCGGTGCTTTTTTTAGTGATTGCTTGCTTGATACTTATGATTTATGCAGCGGTTTTGTTACCCATTTATGGAAATCTTGAGGAGGTTATTTCATGATGATAGAAAATATTAGTAAGAATGAACAAATTAAGGGAAAACCCTTGAGAAAAGTACAAGCTTTTACTTTGATTGAAATGTTGATTGTTTTATTGATTATCAGTGTGTTAATTTTATTATTTGTACCAAATCTTTCAAAATATAAAAATCATGTAGATGAAGAAAGTCAAGCAGCGGTGATCCAGTTAGTTGATACGCAAAAAGAATTGTACGCTTTACAAAATAATGGGAAAGTCCCGACTATTGATGAGCTGCTTGCAGAAGGCTATATCAAACAAGAACACGCAGATGTCTATAATAAAAAATAAATATTCAGGGTTTACTTTAGTGGAAACCTTATTCGTTTTTTTAATTACGTTGTTCTTCGTGACAGTTCCTATTTTTTCGTTTGAACATTTACAAAAAGATATAGCAATACATCAATTTTTCAGTCAATTTGAAAAACGAATTTATGCAGCGCAGAAGATTGCAATTGTCAGTCAGCAAGCGACTCGAATACATTTAACTGATGATCAGCAAAAAGTTTACTTTGGTGTACCTAAATACACTAAATTTGATTGGACGTATCTAAAAATTCCAGAAAATTTAAAAATACAACGTTATGGAACAGTGATTTTTGCTGGTCGAACGGTAAATGACAGTTCACTAAAAACTTATCAGTTTTACTGGCCAAAGAAAAAACAAAAAATTACATATCAATTCCAGTTGGGAAGTGGTCATTATACTAAAAAAATCGAATAAGTCTGGTTACATATTATTAGAAACAATGACAGCACTGGGGTTGGTCTTAATAATCGTCTATGGTGTCAGTGCACATCAGACATTTTTATTAGAGCAAGAAAAAAAGAGCAATCAAGAAGTCCAGCTGGCACGTATCATTTATGAAGAAGCACGAAAATACCGACTACATGAAGGATTGAAACAAGTTGCTCGGGACCAACCAATAAAAAGTAAAGTTGTTCTTCAAACAAATCAGCGTGCCATTCAAAAAATTCGAATAGAAGTTAAGCGAAAGGGCGTATTGGAAATTGAAAAAAAACCAGAAGTATCCAAGCTTTACTCTGATTGAGTGCTTGATATCCTTTCTTGTTTTTAGTGGGGTGATACTAACAGTTACTTTGATTATTCGACGTGCAGATCAGTTAGATCAGTATTTACAAAGGAAGGATCAGAAAGAATGGTTGATTTTTTTGACACAATTTGAAAATGAAGTTGCAGGTAGCACATTGTCGGATATACAAAGAAAACAATTTCGCTATGTTATAGAAAATAAAACGTATATTATTGAGCAGTATCAATCAATTGTTCGAAAAAGACAAACTGCTGGTGGACATCAACCAATGCTAATGAATGTTGACGAGTTTAGTTTTGAGGAGAGGGACAATGAAGTCATACTTGAAGTTAAATTTGAAAATGGAGAACGTGGGTATGGTAAATGGGCAAAGCCGTGACCAACAAATGAAAACAGGCTTTAAGGGAAATATTTTATTTTCTACTTTATTATTATTCTTGTTGTGTAGCTTTTTATTAGCAACAGTGGTTGATACCTATCGATTAACAGTTGACTTTAATCAGCGGACAAAGTTCTTTTACATAGCACAAACTATGAAGGAACTTTGCCTATCGGAATTTGTGCAAGAGGAAAACATAGCACAGAACGGAAAATGTATCTATAATACGGGAGTAGTTAAATATGCGATTGAAAATCAGAAGATGAAATTTGAAATTTCGGTTGATGTATTTGACTTTTATTTTACAGAAACGATACAGAATGATACAGTTAGTAGTACAGAATAAAGGTATAATCATGAAAACGTCCTCTTTTCTGTTATATCACTGTTTTAGCAGAAGAATGTTTGTCGTTTCACAAACAAAAAAACAGTGAAAACGATTGAAATTTTTGTGATTGTCCGATAGAATTAAACAGGTGAAAAAATTGTTATAATATATCTAGAAATGAGGTGCACCATGTTACCAGAAAAAATGGAGCAAGGGTTTAATCAAAACCTTGAAGCAATTCAATTGCTTCAAAATGCATTGGGAACTTCCTTTTTAGAGGCTTATGTCGAGAATGCTGAAAATTTAAATGACGATTATCAAGTTCGGGTAGTCGATGGCGTGCCAACGCCAGAAGTTGTCCAACAAATTGAGACGATTTATAAAGAGTTGAAAAAGTTGTCTTTTGAACCAGAGGAATGGCGTCGTCTATCACAACTACTTTTATTAAAAGGTAGTCAAACAGAACGGTTGCAAGCTAATCATCAGCTTACGCCAGATAGCATTGGATATTTATTTGTTTTCTTGATTGAACAGTTGTTCACAAATAAAAAAGAACCGGTTAAAATTTTAGATATTTCGGCTGGAATGGGTAATCTACTACTAACAGTTCTTTTAAATTTGAAAATTGCTAACTATCAAGTTGAAGGATTTGGTGTCGATATTGATGATACATTGTTGTCTGTGGCTGCATCGACAAGTGAATTGACACAAGCAAACGTTCAGTACTTTCATCAAGATGGGTTACAAGATTTACTGGTTGATCCTGTAGATTTTGCTATCAGTGATTTACCCATTGGTTACTATCCGAATGATCAGAAAGCCAGCGAATTTTTGACAAGTGCAGATGAAGGTCATAGTTATGCACATCATTTATTGTTAGAACAATCAATGAAGTATGTAAAACCAGATGGCTTCGGATTGTTCTTGATTCCAAGTAATTTCCTAGAAACTGATCAAAGTGAAATGATCAAAAAATGGTTTAAAGAAGAAGGCTATCTTCAAGGAATGGTTCAGTTGCCAGATGAATTATTCCGCAAAAAAGAATCACAAAAAAGTATTTTAATTTTACAGAAAAAAGGTCCGCAAGCAAAACAAGTCAAAGAAGTATTACTTGTTAAACTTGCTTCACTTAAAGAACCAGAGAAGGTGACAGAATTCTTTAAAGAATTTGAAGATTGGAAATCATCTGCTCTGTAATCATTCAAAATAGAAGGAGAGTACTATGTCTAAAACAATTGCAATCAATGCTGGAAGTTCAAGTTTAAAATGGCAATTATATCAAATGCCTGAAGAAACAGTTATCGCCAAGGGAATCGTTGAGCGTATCGGCTTAAGCGACTCTATTTTTACAATTAAATACGGTGACAATCAAAAGTTCGAACAAATTTTGGATATCGCTGACCACGACATAGCTGTTAGAATGTTATTAGACCAATTGATTGAATTAACAATCTTGAGTTCTTATGACGAAATCACAGGTGTTGGACATCGTGTTGTTCATGGTGGAGAAACGTATAGTGACTCTGTTGTCGTGACGGACGAGGTAATGGAACGAATTGCAGAATTGGCAGAATTTGCCCCATTACACAACCCAGCAAACTTGATGGGAATCAAGGCATTCAAAAAAATCTTGCCTGATATCATCAGTGTTGCAGTATTTGACACATCTTTCCATGCAACTATGCCAAAACATAACTACTTGTATAGTCTACCAACTTCTTACTATGAGGACTTTAAAGTAAGAAAATATGGTTTTCATGGTACAAGTCATCGATATGTTTCAGAACGTGCAGCTAGTTTATTAAACAAACCAATTGAAGACTTAAAGATCATTACTTGTCATTTGGGTAATGGTGTTTCAATCACCGCTGTTGATGGTGGAAAATCAGTAGATACGTCAATGGGATTCACACCGTTAGCAGGAGTAACGATGGGGACTCGTTCAGGTGATTTAGATCCAGCTGTTTTACCATACTTAATGGATAAATTGGATCTGACAATTGATGAAATGATTACAGTTTTAAACAAAGAATCTGGTTTATTAGGCTTAACAGGCTTATCAAGCGATATGCGTGATCTTGAGAAAAATTATGAAAAAGAGCATATCCGGTTAGCTTATGATATTTTTGTTGATCGTATTCGTAAATACATTGGTGGTTATGTAACTACTATGAATGGCGTCGATGCAATTGTGTTTACCGCTGGAATTGGTGAAAATGATGCGCACGTACGCAGTGAGATTATTAAAGGAATGACTTGGTTTGGGTGTGAAGTAGATCCCGAATTGAATAGCATTCGTGGTGAAGAAGTGGAAATTTCAACACCAGAATCTAAAGTAAAACTACTGGTTATTCCAACGGATGAAGAATTAATGATTGCTCGCGATGTGGAACGTTTACGCGGATAATAAAATTTTAAAAGAATGCCAAACTTAAGTTTGGCATTCTTTTTACATAATTCTGAAATACAAAATGTTTATCCCAAAGATGGAAGCTAATAGGCATGGAAGCAACTATCTACAAGTCAATTGTTGTCCGTCATTCAATATAGTTAAAACGAATAAAGCAGGGAGGGAGCGAACCGATTGTATCCGATTTATGATGTGATTGAAGAAGAAATCCAAAAGTTAAAGAAACCAAGTGTCATAGGAATCGATGGCAGTTATGCTTCAGGAAAAACGAACTTTACAACACAATTAGCCACTTATCTTAAAAATAATGGTTATGATGTACAAGTCATTCATTATGATAGCTTTCATAAACCGCTTCCCTTGATCAAATGGTCTGAAGAAAAAAGTAGTGAAGTGGATGCCTTTTATCATGCTTTCAATAGTCAAAAACTTTTGAATGAACTTTTGATTCCTTTGAAGCAAGAAGGTGTATTTAACAAGACAATCAAAGGTCTTGATTGGGTATTAGCTACCTATGTTGATGATTTGCCGATTAATATTGATGAGCATACAATTGTGCTTTTAGAAGGATCGCTTTTATTTAGAGAGAAGTTACTTCCATTTATTGACTACAAAATCTTTTTAGAGGTGTCACTGGAAGAAGTTATGCGAAGGGGAAGAGAAAGGGATGTACCGAAAGTCGGCGAATGGATTATGGACAAATATCGTACACGTTATATTCCAGTTTACCAACGACACCTTGAACAAAATCATGTAAAAGAAACCGCTGATTTGATTATCGATAATAACGATTATAATCATCCTAGTATAAAGTAGTTTACTTATTATAAGGGTTCTTATAATGAAAAATAAGCTTGTTTTGTCCAATGCATCTTGTAATAGGTATTTTAAAACTTAAAAAAAAATCCCCGCCAATCATACATGATGATTGGCGGGGATTTTTAATTAAATTACTCTTCGTCGTCACCTGTTGGTAGTTGGTTTTCTAAATCTGTACGTACGACAAGGACGTCGCAATTTGCATTACGAATCACATACTCAGAAACTGAACCAATGAATAAACGTTCTACAGCGTTTAGCCCAGTTGCACCTAATAAAATCAAATCAATATCATTGTCATCAGGAATTTCTTTGGCAATGATTGGTTTTGGTGAACCATATTCCACAATAGTCGAAACTTTTTCTAGCCCAGCTTCTTTTGCACTCTTTTCGTAGTCAGCTAGTGTTTGTTTAGCCATCTCTGTTGCTTGTTCAGCTAACATTCCATCAAATGAAGAAACAGTTTGAAATGCACGAGTATCAATAACATGTGCTAGTAAAAGTTCTCCGTTATTACGTTTTGCAACGTTGACCGCTTTTTTAAAAGCTAATTCCGCTTCGGCAGAGCCGTCGACGGCAACCATGATTTTTTTATATTGTTGTAACATAAGTGTTCGCTCCCTTCAAAGATCAGTTCTTTTCCTATCCTTATTGTAAAGCACTTTGCAAAAAAAGAAAATTATTTTACTGCTTAGTGGACGATATTTTTTTAGCAAATGAAATACTGAAAATAGTTGAAGCTAGAATAACAACTATTAAGAATAAAAAGGCAAGCATTCTTTGATTAAAAAAGATGACGAGTAAACCTAATGCAGCAAGAAAGGCATAGACAACACCTGAAAACTGCAAAAAGGCTTGGTTCTTTTCAGATGGTTCAATTAAAACGAAGAAAATAGATTGTTTCTTGAATAAATAATAGCTAACAAAGACCAGTAGTATGGTTGCAATAGATATCAACACACGAATCATGAAGCGTTCCCCCAAAAAAATCAGAATAAAAATAGAAAAAGCAATTTGCTAAAAGCAAATTGCTTCATTCTTAAACAAAAGGTAATCTCCGTTAATGCCGTTGTTTGTCCTGTAGTATTGATCCCGCAAATTCTAGCAGGTGGGTCCCACGGTCGAAGCTTTGAACTACCAAATGATAAGGCATGTTACCAGCAGTGACACAAGACAGGTCCCAAGATATCAATAAAAATGTTCGGTCAACACACAAAGAGGACAATTCGAACATCACAGATTTCCCATCTCTATAGTAGCATAGGAATTTAAAAAGAGCAACGGGAGTGCTCCTTGGAAAGAAACCGTTTTATTTTTGAGGGGAATGCTTTTTCCAATTTTGAATTCGTTCATATTGTTGCTTTAAGGCTTGTTCATATTTTCCAGTTTCTTTTGGTTGATAATAGTTTTCATTTTTTAATTTGTCTGGTAAATATTGTTGATTGACCCAAGCGTGTTCAAAGTTGTGGGGATACTGATAATCAAGTCCGCGTTTTAATTTTTTCGCACCTTGGTAATGGCTGTCACGCAAATGATCTGGGACCTCACCGGCTTTGCCTGCTCGGATATCTGCAATGGCAGCATCTAGTGCAGTATAAGCAGAATTAGATTTAGGGGACAAACAAAGATCAACCACAACATCTGCTAAAGGAATTCGTGCTTCGGGTAATCCTAGACGTTCTGCTGCAAGAACAGCGTTAACAGTGCGGGCTGCTGCTGCGGGATTTCCTAGACCGATGTCCTCGTAGCCAATGACCATTAGACGTCGACAAATACTTGCAAGATCACCAGCTTCCACTAAACGTGCTAGATAGTGCAGGGCTGCGTCCACATCGCTGCCACGAATCGATTTTTGGAAAGCAGAGATGACGTCGTAATGAGCGTCTCCATTTTTATCATGAGTTAATGCTTTTCTTTGTACACATTCTTCAATGATTGCTAAGGTGAGGTGGATAAGCCCATCTTCTATCGGTTTAGTTGATCGTGCTGCTAGTTCAAGGCCGTTTAACGCACTTCGCAAGTCTCCATTTGTTGCTCGTGATAAATGAAGCAAGGCGTCTTCATCAAGTTGAATCGGTAATTCTCCAAGTCCACGTTCTTTATCAAGTAAAGCTGTTTGAATTGCTGATTGTATATCTGTCTCATTTAAGGGTTTGACTTCAAAAATTTGTGTTCGACTACGAATCGCAGGATTAATGGTGATATAAGGATTTTCAGTCGTTGCGCCAATTAAAATGATACGTCCACTTTCAAGATGAGGCAAAAGAAAATCTTGTTTTGTTTTATCTAGTCGATGAACTTCATCAAGTAACAAAATGACTGTCCCGCTCATTTTGGCTTCTTCAGCTACAACTTGTAAATCTTTTTTTGAATCAGTTGCGGCGTTCAACGTACGAAAGGCATAGTTTGTAGAACCAGCAATGGCACTAGCAATACTGGTTTTTCCGGTGCCAGGTGGTCCATATAGAATCATTGATGACAACATTCGCGCGTCAACCATTCGGCGAATGATTTTTCCTTCACCGACTAGTTGCTGTTGTCCAACGACTTCATCGATTGTGCGAGGACGCATTCGATAAGCTAAAGGTTGTTGCATGAAGTGACCTCCCTTTCAATTTTTCGTTCGTTTATTATAGCATAGTTTGTAAAAAACTGGCGGAAAGAACATAGAAGAAACGTTTTGTTTTCATGGCATGTAACGGAAATATTGTGTATGATAAAGTAGGTGGAAAAAATGACAGAGAAAAAGAAAATCGAAAATTTTTTTGAAAATAAAACAACGCCAGAAATTGCGAAAAATTTATTAGGAATGTATTTAGAACATGTAACGCCGCTAGGGAAATTAGCTGGTTATATTGTTGACGCTGAAGCTTATCTTGGACCAGATGACCAAGCTGCCCACAGTTATGGAATGCGAGATACGCCAAGGGTGCGTGCGATGTATCAAAAGGCTGGAACAATCTATCTCTATACGATGCATACACATCGGATATTAAACATTATTACTCAACCAGAAGGCGTCCCTCAAGGTGTGATGATTCGAGCTGTTCAACCAGCTGCTGGTATTGAACAAATGAGCCAGAATCGTGGAGGAAAAGTGGGGCCAGAAATCAGTAACGGCCCAGGTAAGTTAGTAAAAGCATTAGCAATTGGTCCAGAACTTTATGGTCAATCAATTATGGATAGCGAAAGTACACTACGGCTAGACTTTGAAAAACGTAAGGAACCAAAAAAAATTATTGCTCTGCCACGAATTGGTATTCCAAATAAGGGAGAGTGGACGGATATGCCGTTGCGCTACATTGTTTCAGGCAATCCATATATTTCTTTACAAAAAAAGCGCCTGATCGATCAAGAAGATTGGGGATGGAGGAACGAAGATGAAAAAAAATAATTTATTAAGTTATTTGGATGAGTCCATTGAAAAAAACATTGCTACTTATGACGTCGCATTAGATTGGGATACAAAGAACCATACGATTGAAATAGTTGTGCGCTTGTTTGCGGAAAACAAAGCACATTTAGAAATCGATGATGCAAAAGGTGTTGTTTCTGAAGAAAAAATCATTGAATTTGAGGACGGTATTTTACTATTTAATCCACAAAAATCTTCATTTGATGAAGAGGACTATTTAGCAGTTATTCCTTATGAAGGTAAAAAAGGGTTGGAAAAAGCAGTTGTAGATGCAATGATTGATTATTTGAAGGATGTATTGGATCAAGGACAAAGCGATTTGTTGGACTTTTTAGATGCAGACGATGAAGATACGATTTTTGAATTACATTGGGACAATCAACAGTTCGCACAGTTCGTTGAAAAGAAACAGCAAGAACAAAATACAACAACTTATTTACCATATCCAAGTTATTAAGGAGTCGATAGCGATGAAATGGAACGAAGTAAAAGTAGAGACAGCAAGTGAAGCAGTTGAAGCTGTTGCCAATATTTTAATGGAAGCAGGAGCCAGCGGCGTGGCTATCGAAGATGCGCTTGACGTTGAGAATTTTAAATCAGACCAATATGGTGAAATCTTAGATAAGGCTGATTTTACTTCATTAACTGAAGGCGCATTGGTTATGGCATATTTTCCAGAAACAATTTTCTTACCAGAAATCTTACCTTTTATCAAAGACCGTGTGACACAATTACCTGAGTTTGGCTTGGCCATTGGGAAAAATATTGTAACGGCTAGTGAAGTAGAGGAGAGTAACTGGGCAACGGCTTGGAAAAAATACTATCATCCTGTTCGCATTACGAGAATGTTGACGGTTGCTCCAAGCTGGGAAAATTATACGACACAAGATCCAATGGAAAAAATTATTACCTTAGATCCAGGTATGGCTTTTGGAACAGGAACACATCCAACAACATTACTGACTTTGGAAGCATTAGAATCTGTTCTGCGTGGTGGTGAGACGGTACTAGATGTTGGTACAGGTTCAGGCGTGTTAAGTATTGCTGCCAAATATTTAGGTGCAAAAGATGTTTATGCATACGATCTTGATGAAGTAGCTGTCCGTTCAGCAAAAGAAAATATGGATATGAATGAAATTGCTAAAGATGTCCATGTTTCTGCAAATGATCTATTGAATGGGATAGAGATCGAAAGTGATGTAATTGTTGCCAACATTTTAGCTGATATTATTTTATTGATGATTCCTGATGCATGGCGTTTATTAAAGCAAACAGGAACGTTGGTTGTCTCTGGAATTATTGAAGATAAAAAGCAAATGGTTATTGATGCCATGGAGGCACAAGGATTTGTAGTTGATCAAATTTTCCAACAAAAAGATTGGTATGCAATTATTTTGAAAAAACCTGAGGTGGACTAAATGCAACGTTATTTTTTGGAGGAACCATATCAGCAAAAAGATCGTTTTGTATTAACCGGAGAGCCGTATCATCATATAACTCGAGTTATGCGTATGACGCTAGAAGACCGCGTTTACTTAGCTTTTAGTGACCAAGTGGCTATCATTGCTGAAATTATTGCTATTACAGAAAATGAGGTTGAATTAAAAGAGGTAATGAAAGAACAAGGGCAAAAAGAGTTGCCAAGTATGATTACCATTGCAAGTGGGTATCCAAAAGGTGAAAAATTAGACTGGATTGTGCAAAAAGGAACGGAACTTGGAGCACACGCATTTCTTGGGTTTCCGGCAAAGACGTCGGTTGTTAAATGGGATGAAAAAAAACGGAATAAACGGCAACAACGTTTAACAAAAATTGCTCAAGAAGCTGCAGAGCAATCACATCGTCAAGTAGTGCCACAAGTAGAATTGTTAAGTACAGTCAATGAGTTCTATCAAAAAATTTCTACTTATGATCATGTGCTAGTTGCCTACGAAGAGTCAGCTAAGCAAGGCGAATTAGCAAACTTAGCACAAGCCTTACAAAAATCGGGTTCAGGACAACGTATTTTGGCAATTTTTGGACCAGAAGGTGGGTTGACGCCAGATGAAGTAGCAAAACTATCTGCAGAAGGCGCAATCCTTTGTGGCTTAGGTCCAAGAATTTTGCGAACAGAAACAGCACCATTATATCTATTGAGTGCCGCGAGCTATCAATGGGAATTACTAGGTGAACAGGAATAGGGAGTCCATTCGTGTACGATTATTGGATCATCAAATAAGTGATGACTTACTAAAAGAGACGGTGTACCATTTAGTTGCAAATGGGCTTACAAGAATCGCCATAAGTCATCGGAACTTTTCTTAATAAATTTGAACATGATAGAATTGAAAAAAGAAACGACAATTTGTATAATGGTAACAATAACCGTTCAAGAGTCCGATAAAAAATAAAAAGAGGTTGGGTCAAATTAACTAGCTCCGATGAAATTGACAAAAGGCACCAGAAATCATTTTTAGGTTTTTGTGTGATGATGCGTTGTTTTTTCGGAGTTATTTTTAATACCATTCGTGGAAAAACGAATTCTTTATACCAGTTAGCTGAAATTTAGAAATTGTGATTTCAGATGCCTCTCCTGTTTTGCTATCGAAACGAAAGGGGGATCGGTTTGTATGTCAAAAGAAGAAATTTTAACAGGTCCTGGCGTTATTGCGCTTGTTAGTAAATATATGGGACCGGATCATGTTGCATTTGTACAAAAAGCATGTGATTATGCAACAGCAGCGCATGATGGACAATTTAGAAAATCTGGAGAGCCTTATATTATTCATCCGATCCAAGTTGCTGGGATCTTAGCTGAGTTGAAAATGGATCCGCACACTGTAGCAACAGGATTTTTACATGATGTAGTTGAAGATACAGAAGTAACTTTGGATGATTTACGAGAAGAATTTGGTGACGATGTAGCCATGCTGGTTGACGGCGTTACTAAATTGGGAAAAATAAAATATAAATCTCATGAAGAACAATTAGCAGAAAACCATCGTAAAATGTTGCTAGCAATGGCACAAGATTTACGCGTAATCATGGTGAAATTGGCCGATCGTCTTCATAACATGCGTACACTAAAACATTTACGGGAAGATAAGCAACGTCGAATTGCACAAGAAACATTAGAAATCTATGCACCGTTAGCACATCGTTTAGGGATTAGTCGAATCAAATGGGAATTAGAAGATACTGCTTTACGCTATCTTAATCCAAAACAATATTATCGAATCGTTCATTTGATGCGAACAAAACGTGAAGAACGCGAGCAGTATGTGAATGCAACTGTAGAAGATATTCGAGTAGCGACAGAAGAACTAGACATCTATGCAGAAATCTATGGTCGCCCAAAGCATATTTATTCGATTTATCGAAAAATGAAAGATCAGAAGAAACAATTTAGTGAAATCTATGATTTACTGGCTATCCGAGTAATTGTCGAGTCTATCAAAGATTGTTATGCAGTCTTAGGTGCGATCCATACGAAGTGGAAACCAATGCCAGGAAGATTCAAAGATTATATTGCTATGCCAAAGGCGAACATGTATCAATCTTTGCATACGACAGTGATTGGTCCAGCGGGAAATCCTGTTGAAATTCAAATTCGTACGCAAGAAATGCATGAAATCGCAGAATTTGGGGTTGCAGCACACTGGGCTTACAAAGAAGGAAAAAATGATAAAGTAGAACCTGACGGAATGACGAAGCAATTAAGTTGGTTCCATGAAATTATTGAATTGCAAGACGAAAGTTATGATGCATCTGACTTTATGGAAGGCGTTAAGGGTGATATCTTCAGTGATAAAGTCTATGTCTTTACACCAAAGGGAGATGTAACCGAGCTTCCTAAAGGATCTGGACCATTGGATTTTGCTTATAGCATCCATACTGATATTGGGAACAAGACAACTGGCGCAAAAGTGAATGGCAAAATGGTTCAATTGGATTATAAATTGAAAAATGGTGATATCATTGAAATCTTAACTTCACCTAATTCGTTTGGTCCGAGCCGTGATTGGTTAAAAATTGTTGCAACGAGCAAAGCAAAAAATAAAATTAAACGTTTCTTCAAGGCACAAGATCGTGAAGAAAATATTACCAAAGGTCATGAATCAGTTACCAAGTGTATTTCTGATCTTGGTTTCTTGCCAAAAGATATTTTGACCAAAGAAAAACTGCAAGAAGTCTTGGATCGATTCAATTACAATAATGAAGATGATATTTATGCGGCCGTGGGGTATGGTGAAATCAGCCCGTTAACAATGGCAAATCGATTGACTGAAAAAGAACGTCGTGAACAAAAAATCGAGCAACAAAAACAAGAAGCCGACGAATTGATGAACCAACCGAAAAAAGAACCAGAAAAAATGAAGGTTCGTCATGAAGGTGGCGTGGTGATTCAAGGTGTTGAAAACTTGCTTATTCGTATTAGTCGTTGTTGTAATCCGGTTCCGGGAGACGATATTGTTGGTTATATTACCAAAGGACGAGGAATTTCCATTCATCGTCGTGATTGTCCAAATGTTCAGCCGGATAAACCAAATGTTGCAGAACGATTAATTGAAGTAGAATGGGAAGATACTTCAAATTCTAAAAAAGAATATGATGCTGACCTAGAAATTTATGGCTATAATCGTTCAGGTCTATTAAATGATGTTTTGCAAACTGTTAATTCTATGACAAAAAATCTTAATAGTGTGGAAGCGCGTACGAATAAAGATAAGATGGCAACAATCCATTTAACGGTAGGAATCCAGAACTTAACACACCTAAAAAGTATTGTAGATAAAATCAAGTCTGTTCCAGATGTCTATAGTGTACGGCGGATGAACGGATAAATGTGAAGAGAGGGAAAATTTGATGCGAGCAGTCATTCAACGAGTGAGCCGAGCGGCAGTTACGATCAATGGTCAAGAAATCGGTAAGATTAAGCAGGGGTTATTAATTTTATTAGGTATTCATGAAGCAGATACTCAAAATGATGTAGACTATTTGGTTAAAAAAATCGCGCAAATGCGTATTTTTGAAGATGAACAAGGCAAGATGAATACAAGTATTGAAGACATTGGTGGTCAAATTTTAAGTATTTCACAATTTACGCTGTTTGCGGATACTAAAAAAGGCAATCGACCAAGTTTTATTGCCGCTGCACGTCCAGAAACGGCTATTCCATTATACGAAGCTTTTAATACTGGTTTGAAACAACGTGGTATTCCAGTTTCAACTGGTAAATTTGGCGAAGATATGGATGTTTCTTTAGTAAATGACGGTCCCGTAACCATTGTAATCGACTCACAAAATAAATAAAAACAGAAGTAAGAGCTCTCTTAATTACTAAAATAGTTAAGATAAAAGTCGACATGGCAGGTACATGCTAATGTTGGCTTTTATTTTTTATTTGTACTTTAAATTCGAAAATAAGTTTGTACAATACATTGATAAAATTATTGATGAATGTGCTTTTCTGTCATTTATTGGAATATCGACTAAAAAATAGGAGAGATTTGTCAGGTTTTGCAATCGATCTGGGGACATTAAATTAACACAGTTCTTCGTCATAGAAATCAATTCTATGTCAATTTATGTATCCTATGATTAATTTACTTGTATGGTATTTTTGTCCCAAGCTTTATGATGCAGTATGATAAAGCTTTTTATATTTCTATGTTATACTGGTGTATAAATATACAAAAAGGAGGGGTTTGATGGAAAATTTATTAGCAGGTGGTTTTCTATTTGTTGGAGGAGCGATACTTATGTTAGCAAGTGAGTATGCTAACTGGGTTCCCATTGTCGGAAGTATTGTTGCATTAGTAGGTTTTGGGATATTAGTTTATTTTTTATTTAGCAAAGATGGAAAGTATGACGGAAAATAAGTAGTATCTTTTTCTAGTATTGAATTGACGATAGAAAAATGCAATAACTACCATCAATCGCCTAGCCATTGGTTGCATTTTCCTATAACAAATCTTTTTTTAGCTTAAAGATGACGTAGAAAGCCGTAGATTTTAGTATATAAAAACTACGGCTTAGTCGAACAAGAACTTCTATTTTAGATTAAAATTCTGCAAATAGCTGATCGATTAGTTGGTAATCGGCATTTGTTAAATGGATATCTAAAGCCTGAGCATTACTTGAGACTTGTTCAGGTTTTTTTGCACCAGGAATTACGACAGAGACAGCTGGATTTTTCATATACCATGCTAATACTAATTGAGCAATGTTTGTTTGATAGTTCGCTGTGAGTGGACGAAGTTGCTCAACAGTATGAATAATTTTTTCAAAACGTTCACCTTGAAAATTTGGCTGCTTTAATCGAAGATCACCTTTAGAAAATGAAAGTGGTTGTCCAAGCTGATATTTCCCAGTCAAAAGACCTGAAGCTAGTGGAAAATAAGGGACAAAACTAATCTTATGTTTTTTGATGTAAGGAAAAAGTTCTGTCTCCGCCTTTCGTTGGATCAAGCTGTAATGGTCTTCAACGATATCTACGTATCCTTCTTGGTTAGCTTCTTTTAATTGGGCTAAAGAAAAATTTGAAACACCGATTGCTCGTATTTTTCCAGCTTCTTTTAATTGATGCAAAGTAGCTATTGCTTCGTTTTTTGGCGTTTTTTCGTCTGGAAAATGAATATAAAAAATATCAATATAATCTGTTTGTAGTCTTTTTAGAGCATCTTCAACAGCTTGAGTCAAAAATTCAGGTGTATTATTAAATTTTCCAGAATTGTTTGGGTCATGAGCTGCTTTAGTTGCAATGACGATACGTGAACGGTCATATTCTTTTTCTTTCAAGACTTCACCAATCAATTCTTCTGAGCGACCAAAACCATAGGCGTAAGCCGTATCAAGAAGATTGATGCCATTATCAAGTGCTGTTCGAATGATTTGTTTCCCCACTTCGTCCTCTAAATGAGGGAATAAATTGTGTCCACCAACAGCATTTGTTCCTAAGCCAAGTTGTTCTGCATATACTTGAGAATGTCCGATTCTTACTTCTGCCATGTTGAATTCCTCCTTTGTTTCAGTTTAAAACAAACTGAAGAAATGCAAAAATAAATTGTCTTTTGAAAAATGAAAGAGGCTTGTTTAACTTTTAGGGCAAATATTCTTGACTTTGTGAAGTGTTTTTAGTAAGTTGTAGATAATATAAAAAATCACTGAAAGAGCGAGTAAGTAACCTATACTTTTTAGATAGAGAGAATCATCGAGGCTGAAAATGATTCAAGAGTTGGTTACCGAAAAGACACTCTGGAGATGGACGCGTGCAAAGCCGTCCCGTGTACGAGCGTTATTCGTGAGAGGAAAGAGCAATCTTTCAAAATTAGGTGGTACCGTGTATGACTTTCATTCGCCCTTGTTCATTGTGAACAGGGGTGAATTTTTTTATTTTCACTTAGTTACATAAAAAGGAGAGAGATGTATGAACTTTCAACGACCAAAAGGAACGAATGATATTTTGCCAGGTGAATCAGAAAAATGGCAATTTATTGAAGAAACAGCACGTTTATTATTTAGAGACTATCAATACAATGAAATTCGCACGCCGATTTTTGAACATTATGAAGTTATCTCACGCAGTGTAGGAGACACGACTGATATCGTTTCAAAAGAAATGTATGATTTTTATGACAAAGGTGACCGTCACGTAACTTTACGTCCAGAAGGAACGGCTCCAATTGTTCGCTCATTTGTAGAACACAAATTATTCGGACCAGAGTTTGCTAAACCTTATAAAACTTTTTACATGGGGCCAATGTTCCGTTATGAACGTCCGCAAAAAGGTCGTTTGCGTCAATTCCATCAAATTGGTGTTGAGGCATTTGGTTCTGATAACCCAGCAACAGACGTTGAAAGTATGGCAATGGCGTTAGACTTTTTCAAACAGTTAGGCATCACACAAATTCGTTTGGTCATCAATTCTCTAGGTGATCAAGAAACACGACAGGCTTATCGTCAAGCATTGATTGACTATTTAGAACCAGTTGAAAATGAATTAAGTGAAGACTCAAAACGACGGTTACATCAAAATCCTTTGCGTGTCCTTGACAGTAAAGATAAACGAGACCAAAAATTTGTTGCAGATGCACCTTCGATTTTGGATTACTTAAGTGAATCAGCTAAGAACCATTTTGAAACTGTGACAGCTATGTTAGATGCATTAGAAATCCCTTATGAAATTGATAGCAATATGGTTCGTGGTCTGGATTACTATACACATACTATCTTTGAAATTATGAGTGATGCTCCAAAAATGGGTGCTCAAGCAACAATTTGTGCTGGTGGTCGCTATGATCGATTAGTAGAAGAGCTTGGTGGACCAGAAACACCAGCATTCGGTTTCGCAATGGGCATCGAACGTATCTTGTTAACCATGGAAGCAGAAGAAGTAGTTATTCCAGCCTTAAATGAATTAGATGCTTACGTGGTTGGAATTGGTGAAGTCACAAATCTTGAAGCATTAAAAGTAGTCCAAGCGATTCGTAACTTTGGCTTTTCTGCGGATCGTGATGTCATGAATCGTAAAGCAAAAGCCCAGTTCAAAACAGCTGACAAAGCAAATGCCAAATTAGTGCTAGTACTTGGAGAAGATGAACTAAAGAACCAGACAATTAATGTGAAGTCAATGGCAGATCGTAAAGAAAAAAGCTTTTCATTACAAGAAATCTATCAACGCTTTGATGAAGTGTACGACGAAATGACAACGACATTATTTGAGTAAGAAGGAGAGAGAAAGATGGCAAAAAGGACAATTTATTGTGGGTTTGTTTCCCAGAAACAATTAGATCAAACAATTACACTTAAGGGATGGGTACAAAAACGTCGTGATTTAGGTGGATTGATTTTCATTGACTTACGTGACCGTGAAGGAATTGTGCAAGTAGTCTTCAACCCAGAAATTTCGAAAGAAGCTTGGGAAGTAGCAGATAAATGCCGAAGTGAATATGTAATTGAAGTAACTGGTGTGATCAAACGTCGTGCTGAGAATGCAATCAATACGAAAATGGCAACGGGCGAAGTCGAAATGATTGCCAATGAAATGACAATTTTAAACCAAGCAAAAACACCCCCTTTCTCGATTGAAGATGATCAAACAATCAGTGATGAAGTTCGTTTGAAATATCGCTATTTAGATTTGCGCCGTCCGAAAATGACAAAGAATATTAAAATGCGTCACGAAACAACTAAAGCCATTCGTCACTATTTGGATGATAATGATTTCCTAGACATTGAAACACCTTACTTAGGTAAATCAACACCCGAAGGCGCACGTGATTATTTAGTTCCTTCGCGTGTCCATGCAGGTCATTTCTACGCATTGCCTCAGTCACCACAATTATTTAAACAATTATTGATGAATGCAGGATTTGATCGTTATTATCAGATCGTACGTTGTTTCAGAGATGAAGACCTACGTGGCGATCGTCAACCGGAATTTACCCAAGTTGATATTGAAACAACTTTTTTAACTTCTGAAGAAATTCAAACCTATACAGAAGGTTTAATTGCGAAAGTCATGAAAGATGTTCGTGGATTAGATGTAACATTGCCATTCCCAAGAATGACTTATGATGATGCAATGAGTCGCTACGGCAGTGACAAACCTGATACACGTTTTGAAATGGAACTGATCGATTTAAGTGAAACGGTGAAATCCATCGAGTTTAAAGTATTCCAAATGGCTTTAGAAAATGGTGGAGTAGTTAAAGCTTTGAATGTAAAAGGTGCTGCTGGCAATTATTCTCGAAAAGATTTAGATCATTTAGGTCAATATGTTGGTCAATTTGGAGCAAAAGGACTTGCATGGCTGAAAGTGGAAGAAGAAGGTTTGAAAGGACCAATCGCAAAATTTATGGGTGAAGCTGGCGAAGAAATCATTCAAGCAACAGATGCCCAAGTTGGTGATTTATTGTTATTCTGTGCAGACAAAGCAGAAGTTGTCGCAGCATCATTAGGTGCTCTTCGTACGCGTTTGGCAAAAGAGCTAGGATTGATTGATGAAGAAAAATTCAATTTCTTATGGGTAACTGATTGGCCACAATTTGAATATTCAGAAGAAGAAGGTCGCTATGTTTCTGCACATCATCCATTTACGATGCCAAAAGCCAAAGATGTTGAGTTGTTGGGTACAGATCCAGCGAAAGTCTATGCGGAAGCTTACGATATCGTTTTAAACGGTTATGAACTTGGTGGGGGTTCAATTCGTATCCATACGCGTAAGTTACAAGAAAAAGTTCTTGAAACACTTGGCTTCACGAAAGAACAAATGGAAGAACAATTTGGCTTCTTATTAACTGCATTGGACTATGGTTTCCCTCCACATGGCGGAATTGCTTTAGGCTTAGATCGTTTTGCTATGCTACTTGCAGGTGAAGAAAATATCCGCGAAGTGATTGCTTTCCCTAAAAACGGAAAAGCTGCTGATGTCATGAGTGAAGCACCAAGTTTAGTTTCGCCATTCCAGTTAGCAGAATTGAGTATTGATGTTACAGAGATTGAAGAATAAAATGAGTTAAAAAAGAAATGTTTCTGAGAGGATGGTAAAAGTCTTAAGCTTTTGCCATCTCCTCTTTTTTTTTATACGAAAAAACCTTATAATAGAGCCATAATTATGTAAAGCGAGGCTTTTTCATGAAAAAAACGTTCGAAAATTGGGCCTATCACGATTATACGACCAAGCTTTCGGTATCTATTGTTTATGCGTTAATTGCGTCAATTGCGTTAAATCTTTTTTATCAACCAGGTCATATTTATTCAAGTGGTATTACTGGTCTGGCACAAATTTTAACCACCTTATCCAAATCACTGATTGGTTTTGAAGTACCTGTATCAACAACTCTTTACCTATTGAATGTTCCGTTGTTTTTCTTAGCTTGGTTTAAAATCGGTAAGAAATTTACAATTTTCACGTTTATTACGGTCACGTTGACCTCGCTATTCATCCACATCGTTCCCGAAACAGTGTTATCAACTGATCCAATCATCTGTGCATTATTTGGTGGAGCAGTGATGGGGGCGGGGATAGGTTTAGTACTTAGAAATGGTTTATCTTCGGGCGGACTAGATATCGTCAGTATTACGATACGAAAGAAAACAGGGAAATCAATTGGATCTATTTCGATTTATTTCAATGCGTTGATTGTTTTTGTTGCAGGAATCTTGTTTGGTTGGCAATACATGTTTTATAGCACGTTGTCGATTTTTGTTAGCGGAAAAGTGACAGATGTTTTTTACACGAAACAGAAGAAAATGCAGGTTATGATTGTCACAAAACACCCTGAAAAAGTCGTGAATGAAATTCAAAAATGTATGCGTCGAGGGATCACGATCATCAATGAAGCAGAAGGTGCATACAAACATGATAAGCAAACAGTTTTGATGACGATTGTGACTCGTTATGAACTCCCACTATTAAGAGAGGCAATGAAAGCCTCTGATCCGGACGCTTTCGTAAGTATTGCAGAAAATGTTCAAATTTTAGGCCGTTTCTATGAAGATGGCGTTTAAAGAGAAAATAAAAAAGAATCGGATAGGATAAAACGATTGTTCGTTTTATCCTGTTTTTTTACCCGTTTATTCGTGACCACAAAAAATAAATTGTTTCATCAAATCTTAGTTTGAAGCAAAAAGGAGGTAATGCGCTATTTCTTTTGAAAATTTCTTAAAGTCGATGAAATCATTGTTCTTTTGCCAAATTTTGTGGGATGATAGAAAAGATAGTAAGAAGTTTAAATAAGTCTTGCTATTTTCTTATAATGCACGTATATTACAAATGAAAAAAGTTTATGAAAAGTTGGAAGATTGAATGGAAAAACAAAAAAGATTGAAAAAGAGTCGCTATATCACAGGCTTTGATGGTATTCGTTCTTTAGCCGTAATGGGTGTTATTCTCTATCATTTGTTACCAAGAACAATGACAGGTGGTTATTTGGGCGTACCGATATTTTTTGTGGTATCTGGTTATTTGATTACCGATTTATTGCGACAAGAATGGGAACAAAATGGAAAAATAAATATTTGGCAGTTTTATGTTCGAAGGATGAAGCGGCTTTACCCGGGCTTAGTCTTTTTATTAGTTACTGCTTCAGCGTATATTACTTTGTTTCAGCGAGGTTTGTTAAATAACTTGCGAGGGACTGTCATCAGCAGTTTATTCTATGTGAACAATTGGTGGCAGATCAATAATGGATTATCTTATTTTGATCGGTTTGCCAATGAGTCACCATTCACACACATCTGGTCTTTGGCAGTTGAAGGACAAAATTATCTATTTTGGCCAATTATATTTGTTTTACTGATGACTTTAGTCCGAAAGAAAAAATGGATCTTTTACACTGTGCTGGGAATGTCAGGAATTTCAGCTATTTTGATGATGATTTTGTATTCGCCTGGCGCAGATCCAACTCGTGTTTATTATGGGACAGATACACGACTATTTTCAATTTGGCTTGGTTGTGCGTTGGCTTTTGTTTGGCCAAGTACACGTTTGAAAAAAGAGATTCCTAAACAAGCGAAGAAGACATTGAATATTGCAGGGTTGATTTCGTTTGTCTCATTGGTTGCGGCTTTCTTTTTCTTCAATGACCATATGGATTTTGTTTACTACGGTGGGATGTTGTTAGTTAGCTTGTTGTGTGTTGTATTAGTTGCTGTGACAGCTCATCCTGGTGCAAGTTGGAATAAATGGCTAACTAATCCAGTCTTTACTTGGATTGGGAAAAGAAGTTACGGCATTTATCTCTATCAATTTCCTGTAATGATTTTTTATGAGGCAAAGGTTTCTAATATTGGGGATCACGTTTTCATGCACACCATAATTGAAGTAACTTTGATCCTGCTGATTAGTGAATTATCTTACCGCTATATCGAACGACCGTTGGCACGTTTTGATTATGGAAAAACATTTTCAGTTGTTAAGGGGTGGTTCCAAAAACCCATTCTCAGTCTTGAAAAGCCATGGCTGATTCCCGGATTATTAGTTTTCATGATCGCATTAGTTGGTTTTGCGATTGCACCAAAGAATGCTGTGACAGCGGATCAAAAACAATTACAAGAAAAAATTGCAGCAAACAAAAAATTAGCAGAAAAAAGTAAAGAAGAAGATGGCAAAGCTTCTGGAGCATTGGATCAGAGTATTTTGGATAAATACGATTTGACCAAAGCACAAGGGAAGAAAGCACAAAAACTAGAACTTACAGCTTTTGGGGATTCAGTCATGCTTGATGCAGCTACGGACTTAAAAGAAATTTATCCTAAAGTAGTTGTGGATGGCGATGTCGGGCGTCAACTTTATACGAGTGAACCTTATCTTGAAGAACTGAAAAAACAAAAACTCTTGAAAGATACTGTGTTGGTTGGACTGGGAACTAACGGTGCATTTTCAGAAACGCAATTTGATAGTGTAATGGATGCGATAGGCGATCGCAAAGTTTACTGGGTGAATGTTCGAGTACCAACTAAACGCTGGCAAAATGATGTAAATGATATGCTAGCTCAAATGGCGAAAAAATATGATAACATGACTCTAATTGATTGGTACGACTATAGCAAAGACCATAACGAATGGTTCTACGATGATCAAGTTCATCCAAACCCTGAAGGAATGATCCATTATGCACACTTTGTTAGCCAAGCATTATTAGGTGGCAAAAGTACAGATAGTGAGTCAACAAAAGATTCAGAAGTAACTGATGAGGCAACGAGTCAAGGCAGTGAAACCTTAAGTAACGGTGCAGCTTCTTCCTCAACCTCAAGCACATCAGAAGAGCTAGATACAGAACAATAAAAAAAGAATTGAGATGAAGATTCATCTCAATTCTTTTTTTGTCCTAAAAGGAACAAGGTTAAGTTTTGTGTGTTAGATCTTTGGGAAGAATAACCGAAAGATGCGTAGTTAAATAAAGTTCTTTTTGCTTTCGAGTTAATTTTTTAAAGGCTGCTTCTGCTTTGGTTGCTTCGCTTCTAGTTTCAAAACATTCTGCGTGAATCATTTGTAGCGGCCGACGTTTACGTAAGCGAGTGTACTTAGCACCTGTGCCGTTATTGTGTTCGGCAAGTCTCCTTTCAAGATTGGTTGTATATCCGCCATAAAAAGTATTGTCTTTACAAGCGAGTACGTAAAAGTAATGCTTAGTCTCCATAAAGCATACCACGTAATTCTGGAGTATATTGGCCTTCTTCATCATAAGTGATAAGTGGTGAAGAAACCTTGAAACCATCTAATTTTCCTTCTTTTATGCCTTCGACTAATAAAATATTCGCATCTTTTCCAACTTTTGGATAGACAAAACGGATCCGTTTTGGAATGATCTGATGTTCACGCATGACATCCAAAATTTCTAAAAAACGTTCAGGACGATGTACCATTGCAAAACGGCCATTTGTTTTTAAGAGTTTGCTGGAGATTTGAATAACATCGTTGAGTGTTGTATAAATCTCATGCCTAGCAATGGCTAAGTGTTCATTGGGATTTTTTTTGTTCGTAGGTAGCCCTTTGAAATAAGGTGGGTTACAGACAACGAGATCACAAGAATTATGACGAACAACTGCTAAACTATTTTTTAAATCAGTCGTGTGAACAGTGATTTGGTCTTCTAAATGGTTAAGCACAACGCTTCGTTTCGCCATATCGGCTAAACGAGGCTGTAGTTCGATCGAATCAATTTGTGCATTGGTTTTTTTACTTAAAAATAAGCCGACCGCACCGTTTCCAGCGCATAGGTCAACGATTTGTCCTCTTTTTGGCACACGCGCAAAATTTGCGAGTAAAACAGCATCAAGTGAAAAAGAAAAAACTTGCGCACTTTGGATAATTTTAATATCTTCTGCGTATAATTGGTCAATTCGTTCGTCTTCGTGAAGCATGGGTTTCCCTCCAAAGTGAATAAAATAATCGTTTGTATTATACTATGTTTGTCAAAAAGAACCAAGTTTGCTTGCCAAGGAAGATTTTTTTAGGCATACTATCTATGTTCAGCAAAGAGAAAGGAAGAGTCTATGTTTTATCGTTTTATGCGCGGGGTTGTTCGAGTTGTCTTAGCAATAGTCAACGGCAATGCCCACTATGAAAATAAAGAATTATTGCCTAAAGATGAGAATTACATATTAGTTGCGCCCCATCGTACTTGGTGGGACCCATTGTATCTAGCAGTTGGAGCAGCACCAAAGAAATTTAGCTTTATGGCAAAAGAAGAGTTGTTCAAAAATTCAATTTTACGATTTATTTTGACACATGCGAATGCTTTTCCTGTCAAACGTGATAAGCCAGGGCCAAGTGCAATCAAAACGCCTGTAAAAATCTTGAAATCAACAGACTTAGGACTAATCATGTTTCCAAGTGGCACGCGCCATGCGACAGAGTTAAAAGGTGGAATGGCACTGATTGCTAAAATGGCAAAAGTGAAAATCGTTCCAGCTGTATATCAAGGACCATTAACACTTGGCGATTTGTTCAAGCGAAAACGTGTAACGGTTCGCTTCGGAGAACCCATCGACTTATCTGACATTAAAAAGATGGATAAGGAAGGTTTGGAAGAAGTTGAGCGGCGAACACAAGGTGCGTTTGATCAATTAGACAAAGAAGTAAATCCTGATTTTAAATATGAAATAAAATAAGTAGGGAGCTGCGAGAAAATCAATTTTGATTTTTTCGTAGCTTTTTGTTTGTTCTCTGTTTTTTTATAGATATAGGAGATGTGAAACATTTCTGTTATGACCTTCTGGGAAGTGTTATAATCATTAGAAGGACATTTTTTTGAGGTGAGTATATGCGTTTCTTGCACACGGCCGATTGGCATATTGGTAAAAAATTACAAGGCTATGATTTACTTGAGGAACAAAAGCAAGTTATTTCAGATATTTTGAAGGTAGCAAAAGAAGAACAAGTGGATGCAATCATTATTGCAGGCGATTTATATGATCGAAGCGTGCCAGCGACGGAAGCAGTGCAATTGTTTAATCAATTGATGATTGATTGGAATTTAGAAGAAAAATTTCCAATTTTCGCAATTTCTGGCAATCACGATAGTAGTATTCGATTGTCGACAGGGACACCTTGGTTTAGCCAATCTAATTTTTTCTTACGCACTCAGTTTGCTGAAGCGTTTCAACCAATTACATTTGGTGATACACAATTCTTTTTGTTACCTTACTTTGAACCAATTGCCGCTCGTTTATATTTTGAAGACGATGAAATTCGTACAATTCAACAAGCGATGGCTTTAGTCGTCGAAAAAATGCAGACGCTATTTGAACCAAATAAAAAACACGTATTAGTAAGTCACTTTTTTGTAACGGGAAGCTCAAAGTCTGACTCAGAAACAAAAATTGAAGTTGGCGGGTTAGATGCAGTATCTGGCGACTTATTGAGTGATTTTGACTATGTGGCATTGGGCCATTTGCATAACCAAGCGGCTTTGCACCAAGCAAATGCACGCTATAGCGGCTCGCCATTGAAGTTTTCTTTATCAGAAATCAATCAAAAAAAGGGTGTTTGGATTGTTGATTTAAATGATAAGCTACAATTGACGTTTCATGAGCTGACACCCCTACATGATATCCAAGAATTACAAGCCAATTTTAAAGAACTCTTGAGTCCAACATTTTATCAAACTGTTAATCGAGAAAATTACACACAAATCTACTTGATGGATCGAACGATCATTCCTAATATGATGAATCAGTTGCGGAAAATCTATCCAAGAATCTTAGGTGTGGAGCGAGTAAATGGTCGTTTAGAAACAATAACAAAAAAACAAACAGTAGAAATGAAGGATCCAAAATCAATGGCGATGCATTTCTTTAAAGAAATAACAAATGAACCACTGACCAATGATCAAGAAAAGTGGCTCACAGAAACTCTACAAGAACTCATGGAAATGGAATGATCAGTGATGAAACCACAAAAATTACGATTAAAAAACTTTGGTCCCTTTATTGATGAAATCATTGATTTTTCACTTTTGACTGAAGCACCTCTATTTTTGATTAGCGGGAAAACAGGTGCAGGCAAGACGACAATCTTTGATGGGATGACTTATGCTTTGTTTGGAGAAACCTCAGGGAGACTACGCTCGGGAAAAGAGATGCGTTCGTTATTTGCGACACCGGCGGAAGAAACCAGTGTCACTTTTTCGTTTGAACATCAAAAACTTACTTATGAAGTCACGCGTAAACCTGAGCAGATATTGGCTAAGCTAAAAGGTGACGGGAATCGTAAGCAAGCAGCGAAAGTTTCCTTGACGATTTTCGATGAATCAGGAAAAGAAGCACGTCAATTAACGAAACGCGGGGAAGTCGATGAACTGATTAAAGAACTCTTACACTTAGATGCTAAGCAATTTTCACAAATCGTATTACTGCCACAAGGGGAATTCCGTAATTTCTTGATTTCATCTAGTAGTGAAAAGGAAGTGGTGCTCCGTAATTTATTTGGTACGCAGATTTTCCAACAGTTCAATGAAATTTTAAAAGAAAAAGCTAAAAAGCAACAAAAAAAACTTGATTACTTAGAACAGGAATTGTTGCTTTTGCAAAAACGCTTTGTTTCTTTAGAAGCACGAGACTTTTCTGAACTGAGCTTTGAAGAAGTGATGCAGTGTTGGACAAAAGAACAACAAGTGTTAGCAGAGAAAATCCAACTCGTTCAACAACAATTGAAAAAAGAACAAGATGCTCAAGAAAAGCTAGAAAAAGAGTATTATCAAATTCAATCTGTACAAAGACAAAGAGCAGAGAAGCAAACGTTACTTGAAAAACTAGAAAACTTGCTTGAAATGCAAGATGAAATAACAGAAAAACAACAATGGATTTGTTATTATGAGTTTGGGCAACGTTTGATTGACCCAGTATCACATAACAAAGAGTATGAAAATGAACGACAATCACTTCTTGAAGAGGAGGCAAAGCAGCGCCTTTTGTTGAACGAGCTGCAAGAAAAATTTACGCAGTGGAAAGAAAAAGAAAAAGAACGACAAAACTTGCAAGAAGCAGTTGATCGGTTAAATGATGACTATCAAGAAAAGAAAACACTGCTTCCTCGTGTCAAAGAATACAAGGAGCAAGACGAGTCACTTCAAGTGATCACTGCGGAATTAACTGATGGAACGCAAAAGTTGGCAGACTTGCAAGAGCAACAAAGCGTATTAAATAAACGTCAACAAGAAATAACACACCTCCTAACAACACAAGAAGAATTAGCAAAAGAACAACTGACATTTGCAAACTTACAGCAACAAAAAAGAGAGTGGGAAAGTGCACAACAAGAAACACAAAAACTTGACCAACAAAAAATGCAGAGTCAGCAGCAATTAGTTCAGTTAACTAGTGAAGTCGAAGAAATTCAAGAAGAACGAACAAGACATCAAGAAAAGATTGCTCGGCTTAAAAGTCAGTGGGCAAAACAACAAATTGCTCGACTACAATTATTGCTTTTGCCAGGGGAACCTTGTCCAGTCTGTGGTTCTGTCGAGCATCCACTAGAAAATATCAGTCATGAAGCACCTGAGAAACAAACTGTGAAGCAACTGGAAAAAGAATTAGCAGATGCGGAAGCACATGCAGAATCGTTAAACCTACTTCTTGGTCAAAAAGAAGCATACTTAGCTAAGCTTGAACAACAATTAGTAAAAGAAGAAAAAGAATTAGCTAACTCACTGATAAAAGAAGCAAACTGCAAACAAACATTGAATGAATCATTACAAGACTTTCCTTTGATTGAGGATTCATCAAAAATAACAGTTACCAATGAAAAAGTTTCAGGTTTGTTTAGTGAGATTGAGCAAAAAATAATTCAAGAAGAGCAATTATTAGGAGAAGCAAAGACGGAGCAAGGAGCCTTGCAAGCAAAACTTGAAAAAAATAGCCAAGCGGTCGAAGAACAACAAGAGATTCAGACGGAATTATTGGCGAAACATCAGCATAGCAGTGGACAATTGGAAACATTAAAGCAGCAATTAGCGACAGTTGACATCGATACACTGGAAGAAACCGTACAACGGCTGGCTCAACAAATAGAAGAGCAAAGTGAACAATTAGCTCAAGAAAAAGTAGCTGGAGAAAAAATCGATCAATCCATTGCGTTAACGCAAGCACAACTCAGCCAACTAATGGAACAATTAGAAAAATTAGTTGCCAAACAAATGAAAACACAAACAAAAATTCAAGATTTGTTAGCTGAACAAGAGTATTTTGACTCAGCAGATGCAGGAGTAGCTTTTGCGCAGCAACAAGTTGAATATGAGGAGTACAAAACAATTGTTACGACATATCAAGAAGAACAATTGATTACTAAGGCGAAACTGGCTCAACTAGAATCCGTGGATTTGTCAGCTGAAATGCCAGAGGATGCACATTTAGCTGAACAGATTGCACAAGGGAAACAATTGATTGAAGAACAACAAACAGCACTCTATAAAATTCAAGAACAACAAGAAAACAATCAAGCCATTGTGACAGAATTTTTAGCACTTTATCAAACAAGTCAAGAGCAATTGGATGAGTTGGCACAGTTACAACAACTTTCACAAACAATTAACGGTGAAAATGTGAAAAAAATCAGTTTAGAAAGATATGTCCTTCAAGTGTATTTACAAGAAGTGCTCCAAGTAGCTAACAACCATTTACAACGTCTAACGAAAAATCGGTATCAGTTTGAGTTAGCAGATTCAGTTGGGAGCTATCGTGGAAAAACTGGATTGGAAATCAATGTGTATGATGACGAAGCAGGTATGACACGAAGTGCACATACCTTGTCTGGGGGAGAAAGTTTCATTGCTGCCCTCTCGTTAGCGTTAGCATTGGCAGAAGTTATTCAGGCACAGTCAGGCGGAATTACTGTTGAAGCACTATTTATTGATGAAGGGTTTGGTTCTCTAGATGAAGAAGCTCTAGAGATGGCAATGGAAGCTTTAGAAACAATTGAAAGTGAAGGAAGGATGATAGGAATCATCAGTCACGTAAGAGAGTTAAAAGAACGAGTGTTACAACAAATAAGAATCGATGCAAAAGGTAGTGGACAAAGTACCGTTCGCTATCATCTTGGATAAAGGGAGATTGATAACGATGAAATGGAGTATTCCGGAAAAAGTGATTGAACGCGGACGCAAATACTTGCAAGAAGGTCGAGTGTTATCGGTTGTTCCTGATCAAGAAAATAACGTATGGCATGCTGAAGTATTAGGTAGCGAATTATACATGATTGATTTAGATGGTACAGCAAAGGAAGTTGATTATTGCCAGTGTCCTTATTGGGAAGAGCATCATTATTGTAAACATACGGTGGCTGTTGAATTATATCTTCGTTCCAAAAATGTTTCTCGAGTAATGAGTAAAGATCAGCAGATGCTTGAACCAGTTCGAACAGTTAGTGAAGGTGATATTTTAAGCAAAGGGTTTGCACGTTTACAGACGAAACAAACAACGCGTGCCATCCAGCCGCTAATTGTTGAGTACCAAGTCGAAGCAATTGAAACCAATCAATACCATCCAGAATTAGCGTTACTAGCAGTTTCTTTGAGAATCGGCTATTTAAAAGCACCTAAGAAAACCTATATTGTCAAAAATATCTATGACTTTTTGCAAGCTTATACAGAAAATGAATCGTACACTGTAAATAAACAATATCAATTTGAATTGGATAGACGCGCGTTTCAAGGAGAAGATCAAACGATTTTGAGCTTATTCGCTGGAACGGCACAAACACAACAACTACTCGGTGTCAGTGGGCTACAAGTCAAAGGAAAATTAGACAAACGATATTTGATGTTACCAGTAGAGCAAGCAAAATATTTATTGGAGCAGATGAACCAAACCACTCGTTTGCAAGTGATGGTGGATCAACAAACCTATCAAGGAATTGAATTTTCAGAACAAGAAAAGCCACTGCATTTTAAAGTAGTTAAAGAAGATGATGCGTATCTATTACGTGCTGAAAAGACATTTGATTTATTTTTTACCCACTATCAATGGGGAATGATACAAGGAACTTTCTATTCTTTGACGAAACAACAGCAAACGATCTATCTTACTTGGGAACAACTAATGAAGCGTTTTGAAACGCCGCAAGTCAAATTTGAAAAGAAACAGCTTTCTTCACTTTTTAAAGAGTTGCTACCTTTGTTGTCTCAGATTGCAGAGGTTGAAGTAACGGAGGATGTAGAGTCAGAAGTTGTAGACATCCCTGTTGAATTTGTGTTTTTCTTCAGAAAGTCTAAAGGAAAAATTCAAGCACGAATTGATTTCATTTATGAAGATGTCATTTATTCAACTGATAAGAAGCATGAAGTACAATCAGACTCTTCTCGTGAAATTTTACGAGATCAAGCACAAGAACAACGAGTGATTGACTTATTCAAGATGTATCACTATCAAGCAAACGAAACTGGCTATGAGCGTGTGTTGCCTACAGGAGAAGAATTATACGCTTTTTTTAGAACAGAATTAGCTGTTTTTCGTCAATTTGGCGAAGTTCGCATTGGTAAAAAATTACGTGAGCTGTATTTGGATGCGCAAAAGCATCAACCACAAATTGAAGTGACTGAAACAGGTTCATGGTTAGATATACGGTTTGATGTGACAGGCATCCAAGAAAAAGAAATCGATCATGTATTACAAAGCTTGTTGCGCAATGATGCGTTCTATACACTGGAAAATGGTCAAGTATTATCCTTTGACTCAGAAGAATTTCAACAAACAAGTGAAGTTTTGCGTCAATTGAGAGAATCGATTCGCTCGGAGTCAGGAACGATCCATGTGCCCAAAAACCAAGGTTTGATTGTTCAAAGCCAATTATCAGGAAGTCGAGCAACCTTTAGTGACTCTTTCAAAAAAATGGTGCAGGATCTGATCCAACCAGAAAACTATGAAGTAACGTTACCTGAAGGATTGCATGCCGAACTACGTGATTATCAAAGGCAAGGATTTCAGTGGCTGAAGATGCTTGGTCATTATCAATTTGGTGGAATTTTGGCGGATGAGATGGGATTAGGGAAGACCCTGCAAACAATTGCTTTTTTACTTTCAGAAAAAGAAGAAAAAAATGAGCTATCTGCACTGATTGTTGCGCCTGCAAGTCTGATTTATAACTGGCAAGCAGAAATCAAAAAATTTGCACCTTCGTTAAGTGTCCAAGTGGTAAATGGAAATAAAAAAGAACGGGAAACACTTCTTAAAAATGATGTTGATATTCGTGTAACCTCTTATGCTAGTTTGCGACAAGACGTTATTGATTATCAAGAGATGCCAATTCAATATTTGGTTTTAGATGAGGCACAAATGGTAAAAAATAGTAGTACGAAAACGGCGCAAGCCTTAAGAGAACTACAAGTTCCACAACGATTTGCGCTGAGTGGAACACCAATTGAAAATAATTTAGAAGAACTCTGGTCATTGTTTGCGACAATCATGCCTGGTTTCTTTCCGAATCGAACAAAGTTCAGGGAACTTTCGACAGAAGAGATTGCACAGATGATTCGCCCGTTTGTTCTGAGAAGAGACAAGCAAACGGTTCTTCAAGATTTGCCAGAAAAAACAGAAATGAATTTATATTCTGCTTTGACGGAAGAACAGAAAACAGTTTATCTTGCTTATTTGCGGCAAATGCGGGAGGAAGTAGCCTCAATGGATGCAGAAGCATTTAAGAAAAATCGAATCGGAATTTTAGCTGGTTTGACACGCTTACGTCAAATTTGTTGTGACCCGCGCTTATTTATTGAGGATTATCAAGGGGGCTCAGGAAAACTAGAACAAGTGAAGGATCTGTTAGTTGCTGCAAAAGAAAACAACCGACGTGTGTTACTCTTCTCGCAATTTACTGGAATGCTAAGTATTCTGGAAGAAGAGCTGGCAGAACTAGGGATGACAACCTTCTACTTACGCGGAAGTACAAAACCACAAGATCGTTTGACAATGGTAGATGCTTTTAATGAAGGAGAACGAGATGTCTTTTTGATCTCATTGAAAGCTGGTGGAACGGGATTAAATCTAACGGGAGCAGACACGGTTATCTTGTATGATTTGTGGTGGAATCCCGCAATTGAAGAACAAGCTGCCGGACGTGCGCACCGAATTGGCCAAAAAAATGTGGTAGAAGTTTGGCGAATGATTGCCGAAGGAACGATTGAAGAACGAATGAACTCTTTACAAAAAGAAAAACGAGAGTTGTTCCAAAAAGTAATTCAAGGAAACGAAGAACAATTAACGAAGCTGACAGAAGACGATATTCGCATGATCTTAAGTGTGGGTGAATTGGAAGAATAGCTTGAAAAAAAGGAATGTTTTTGAAAAAGGTTACCTAATATTATCGCTAAATAGGAAAAAGCTTCCGGACCAAATAATTGTCCAGAAGCTTTTTTGATTTTTGTTAGGTAAATACAGACTCCATTGTTTCAAGTAATTGATCAAACGAACTAATTTCGATATCTGAAACAGGAGTTGTATCAATCGTTCTTCCACGATGATTAAACCAAAGTGAATGCCATTCTGCACGATGTGCGCCCAGAACATCATTGTCATAGTTGTCACCAACATACAGTGTTTCTGCTGGGTTCATTGAAAAGGTTTCGGCTGCTAATTGGAAAATTTCTTTTTCAGGTTTTTGAAACCCAGTTGCTTGAGAAACAATCATATTTTTAGTTGGAATCCATTTAGCTAATTGGAGCTGGTTTAATTTTTTTGATTGGTGATCTGTTGGGCCATTCGTAATAATGCCCATAGGTACGTTTTTTTCTTTTAGAAAGTCGAGTGTTTTGCGAACCTCATCATGTAGACAAATATTGTTTAATTCATCTTCGTATACTTGTTGGAAAAACAAACCATCTTCTTCAGTAATATGTGGATAATCTAAATCTTTTAGCGACTGGCTAATCCGATGTGCCCGCATATATTCTAATGTCCATTCCCCAGCCATCACTTTTGGGAAGTTTTCATCACTATGATGACGGAAACGAATATATAATGGATGCATATCTTCATCTGAAACCAGCGGAACCACTTTATTCACCGCATTTTTAAATGGTTGTTGTTGGTCATACATTGTATCGTCAACATCAAATACAACAGCTTTAATCAAATCTTACACGCCTTTCGATTTTCATTTGTTTTTTCACAAATCCTTCATCATTGTATCAGAAAAAAATCTCGATAAACGTTGATAATAAAGGTTTTTATTACTGTATTTTCTAGTCGTTGTTGTAACAACGTTTTTAAATTTCAGTTTTTTTCACCAAAAATGAGACAAAAAAGAAAAGAACAATCAAGACACTTAATTAGGCTTTTTTGAGATTATATTGTTGTGTGCTTTTGCTTTTAAATCTAAAGAAAAGTTTTAGAAATCGAATTTTGATACAGCATCAAAATTTCGTAGAAAACTTTAAATAACATTATTTTTCTTTTTAATTTAGAATTATTTTAATTGATTGTTTTTTATGTTAATAGTGGCTGTTATTTAGTACAGATGAAATAGGCGTTATGTTAAACATTTTTAGAGAACAGTAAGAAGGTATAATTGATCTTGTGGGAATAAAAAACATATCTAAGAGAATGTATCCGGTTTCTTTTGACTTTAACGATTTTAAAGTGGTACAGTTTTTTTAGCTGTTTAATTTTGCAGAAAAATTGGAAAACGATTGGAATTTTCTCATTTTAAAATGTGTATTAAAATGAAAAACCTTGCTTTTACTGTAAATAAACCTTAGATAACATTCATTTTTAAAAAAAAATATAAAAAAAAAGGTAGCTATTTAATTTGCGATTAGGTATAATAGAAACAGATGGAAGATGAAATGAGTCTTCTGTTACAAAAATGTGATGATTTTCACGAAAAGGAGTGGTGCACGTTGTTAACACTATATACTTCCCCAAGTTGTACATCCTGTAGAAAGGCTCGCGCGTGGCTGCAAGAGCATCAAATCCCCTTTGTTGAGCGTAATATTTTCTCTGAACCGTTGAATAGTGCAGAATTAAAAGCTATTTTACAAATGACAGAAGATGGTACAGAAGAAATTATTTCAACACGATCAAAGGTATTTCAAAAGTTGAATATGGATTTAGATGAGCTACCATTGCCAGAGTTACTAGACTTAGTTCAAAAAAATCCTGGATTGCTTCGTCGTCCGATCATGATTGACGATAAACGTTTGCAAGTTGGTTTTAATGAAGATGAAATTCGCCGTTTCTTACCGCGTGATGTTCGTCAATTAGAGTTACGTCAAGCCCAGTTGATGGCTGGTTTATAAAAGAGTATCGAACTTGGAAGACTGTCTGTAGATAGTCTTCCAAGTTTTTTGTTATAATAAAAAACTTGGATGCTATTTTTAGTTCAAGGATCATGATTATTTATTTTTGGTTAGATAAAAAATCATTACACAATTATAAAAAAGAGCATCAGTTGATTGTTTCAGTAGCTGCTTCAATAAAGAAAGATTTTTTAACTTTCTATTGGTAAAGTAAGGTTTTCCTTTACATTTAATTGGTTTTCGCTACAATGAAGCTATATTAACCGTTGTGGCAAAGTGAGGTGTTGCGAAATGGAAATGGAACATATAAATGAAAATACCATCCGCGTGTTGATTGGTCATGAAGATTTAGAAGAACGAGGTGTCTCTTTTTTAGATTTATTGGGCAATCATAAAGAGATTGAGAATTTCTTTTATAGTATTTTAGAAGAAGTCGACATCGAAGAAGAATTTCGTGGAAGCGAAGCTGTGACTTTCCAAGTTTTGCCAAAAGGTGATGGACTAGAATTATTTATTAGTAAGAATTTGCCTGATGAAGAAATGATCCAAGCGCACGATGGTCCGATTGATTCAAATGATGTTAGTGAGTTTTTGCGTCAACAAGTCATTGATGATTACGATGAGACCAAAGATGGGGAAGATGACTCTGTAAAAATGGATGAGAGTCGTGCAATTTTTGTATTTGATGACTTTGAACAAATGATTCAGTTAGCTCAAGATGTACAGTTGGAGTCTGCTTGGACGGATTTATATTTGTTTGAAGGAAAATACTATTTATCAGTACATTTTTGGCTTGAAAATCTTAACCAAGTGGATGTAGAAAATCAAGTTGCGAGAATTCTTGAATTTTCTAAGAAAAGTGACCGCACTGCAGATGCATTAAGCGAACATGGAACATGTTTAATGGAGCGAAATGCGATTGAACGTACTAGATTTTATTTCAACTAAATAGCGATATCGAAAAAGTCATTGTTGATTGTTTATCAACAATGACTTTTTTTTGCAAAAAATTCATTAGAAATCGCGTAACTTCTTTTGACAAATGAAAAAGGGTGAATACGATGTTGTATGCAATCAATCGATGGGGAGAAAGATATCGCGCGGATAATGCTGAAAAACAAGAAAATTATTTTTGTCCAGGTTGTCGTTTACCGGTGATTTTAAAACAAGGGAAGCAAGTTCGGCCGCATTTTGCGCATAAAAAAAGTAATTTATGTCAAATGTTTAGTGAAGCAGAATCAGAGGAGCATATATTCCTGAAAGAAGTCTTTTATCAATGGTTAAAAAAATTCAATGAAGAGGTAGAAATAGAACCTTATTTACCCGAATTAGCTCAAAGACCCGATTTGCTTAGTGAGAATCTTGCGTTTGAGATCCAATGCTCGCCATTAATATATTCACGATTTATTGAACGGACAATGAATTATAAGCGTAAACAGTTCACCGTTTGGTGGATTCTTGGTAGTGGTTTGATTAACAAGAAGCTATTGTCGGAACAAAAATTATCTCAATTGGTGAAAGGAAGTTGCCGCTATGATGAACAACAAAATGTTCATTTTTGGGCAGTGGACAGACAAGTAGGAAAGTTGTATCTCTATTATCGATTAACGCTGTCGATTACTCGGAAAATCAGTTATCAAGTGATGGAATGGCCGTTTTATACTTGCTCTTTAACTGAGATTTTGACAAAGAAGTGGTGTAGCAGGACACAAATGATTGCTAATCGAGCTAAAAAAGGTATTTATCAGGAACTCGATCGGGAATTACGTCGGAAACAAGGTTCTCTGTTAAAAGTGCAAGAGTTTTGTTATATGAGAGGAAAGCATCTTCTTTATCTTTCATCATGGATTTACCAGCAAAGTGAATTTTTCTTTTTCTTTGGTACAAGTGTAGTTGTGTATCGAGTCCTTTTTGAGGAAACAGTGCAAGAAAATCGATTGCTTCATTATCTTTTCTGGCGGGAAAAACTTGAAAAAATTGTGTCAGAGTGGTTATTTCCACTGATATCGAAAGAACAAACGTATTGGCGATTTTTTAAAGAGTGTTGTGATTTATGGAAAAAGGAAGAAGATAACTAAAAAGTTGAAAAACTTTTGTTAGAATATTTAGACTAATTTAAGCAAGAAGCTTTTGTCTGAGAAAATTTGTGATAAGATGAAGAAAGATTAAGAAAAAGGAGTCGATTTCATGAGTGAAACAACCCAATTACCGAATCGTGAAGAATTATCCGAAAAATTAACTTGGGATTTGACGAAAATTTTTGCAAATGATCAAGAATTTGACGAAAAATATCAAGAACTATCTGAAGAACTGACGCAAGCAGAAACATATAAAGGAACATTGGCTAACGGCGCCACCGCATTTTTGAATGCGCTTGAGTTTGTTTTAGATGTTTATCGTAAAATTGAAGTATTGTATGTTTACGCTCATTTGAAGAATGACCAAGACACTGCAAATACGACATATCAAGCTTTGCATTCTCGTGCTGGCAGCTTAATGGCAAAAGTAGGGGAATCTGTTTCATGGTTAGAACCAGAAGTTCTACAATTGTCCGATGAAACGATTTGGAGTTACTTTGAAGAAGAACCAAAATTAGAAATTTATCGCCATTTCGTTCAACAAATGGTTGATAATCGCGCACATGTCTTATCCGCTGATCAGGAAGCACTTTTAGCTGGGGCTGGCGAGATTTTTGGCGCATCAAGTAGTACGTTTTCAGTGTTGAACAATGCTGATTTAGTTTTTCCAACAATCACAGGGGAAAATGGTGAAAAAATCCAACTTTCTCATGGGGTCTATGGTCAATTGTTAGAAAGTACAGACCGTTCTGTACGCGAAGCGGCATTTAAGGGATTATATGAAGTGTATGAACAATTTAAAAATACTTTTGCTTCGACTTTAAGTGCGCATATCAAGGGATACAATTTTAAAGCGAAAGCACGTCATTATGGTTCTGCTCGTGAAGCTTCTTTAAGCAATAATCACGTTCCCGAAAGTGTGTATGATACATTGGTTGAAGTAGTGAATAAGCACTTGCCATTGTTACATCGTTATATGGAGTTACGTAAACGTTTATTAAATGTGGAAGAACTACACATGTATGATTTGTATACGCCAGTATTGGGTGAAGCGCCAATCAAGTTCTCTTATGAAGATGCAAGAGCAAAAGCCTTGGAAGCTTTACAGCCAATGGGTGAAGAGTACATGGCAGTTGTTGAAGAAGCATTTGCTGATCGTTGGATCGATGTTGTTGAAAACAAAGGGAAACGTAGTGGGGCGTATTCTTCAGGAAGCTATGATACAAAGCCATATATTTTGTTGAATTGGCATGATACATTAGATCAATTATTTACCTTAGTTCACGAAATGGGTCATAGCGTGCATAGTTTCTTTACTCGTTCAAACCAACCGTATGTTTATGGGGATTATTCAATTTTCTTGGCGGAGATTGCTTCGACGACGAATGAGAATATTTTGACTGAGTATTTATTGGAAACAGAAACAGATCCTCGTGTGCGTGCATACGTATTAAATCATTATTTAGACGGTTTTAAGGGAACAATTTTCCGTCAAACACAATTTGCTGAATTTGAACATTTTATGTATGTTGAAGATGCAAAAGGTGTGCCGTTAACGAGTGAATATTTAAGTGAAAGCTATGGCAAATTAAATACAAAATATTACGGACCAGCAGTGGAAGAAGATCCAGAAATCAAATATGAATGGTCACGTATTCCGCATTTCTACTACAATTATTATGTTTTCCAATATGCAACAGGATTTTCTGCAGCCTCTGCATTAGCGAAGAAGATTTGGACGAAAGAACCAAATGCATTGGATAATTACCTAGCTTATTTAAAAGCAGGTAACAGTGATTATCCAGTGGAAGTAATGAAAAAAGCGGGTGTTGATATGACGCAAGCAGCTTATATTGAAGATGCAATGGCCATGTTTGAAAAACGTTTGGACGAATTAGAAGCGTTGATCGGTGAGTTATAAAAAGCAAGAAAGAAAAGAAGGTTTCTGCTGAGAAAACGAATCTTTCATGTGGGGATACAGGAGACGAGTTGTCTTCTTGTTGTCCACCTAAAAAAAGAGTCTCGACTTTTGTCGAGGCTCTTTTTTTAATGAAAGAAAAGCCTCCAAGACAGAGTGTTCAAGCAGTCTTGGAGGTCAAATAGATCATATTTATTTTGAATAAAATTAATTTGAAAGTAAGGATAAGTGGCTTGCGCCAGTTGTAAACTTTGAACCAGTTGTATGTAATTGCTGACCAGTAAAAATTTGGTAGGATTCATCAGTTACTTTACAAAGTTCTTGAATACGGTGAACAGTATTTGTGCCTTCGACTAAAACGCCGAAATCACAATCATATGCGTAATTATAAACAACAGCGGAAGGATGCTTAGTAATTCCCATCTCTCGAGCGATTTTCTGGTCAGAGAAAAAAGCTTCCTTTACAAATTCAGATTGACGGTCTTCTTTGAACATTGCTAGATCTCCACCAATAGACGCAAAAAGTTCCTCAGATAAAGCTTGTGAATAAGGAATATCATTACAGCCTACAGCTTCTTGCAATTTAATCAAAAACTGACGTCCTTTTTTCTTTCCTTGAAACTGTGCAGCTTTACAATCAAGTGATGCAGAGTAGATTGTTGAAAATAAATTGTTACGTTCTTCTAAATTTTGACGATCAATACCTCGTGTTTGCATGACATCCCCAATTGTCTGCAAGTTAACTAAAGGTAAAAAACGAAATTGAACTTTTTTGTTTTTTAGATTTGTCGTCCCATATTCTTCTTCGATGAACTGTAACAGCTGCCGTTCCATATTAAAACAGTATTTCCCCAAAGGGTTCACGAAAAGATAAATTTCGATCATACGAATCTCCCCCAAAAATAGATTCTATATAATTAGTGAATTCTTTCATCCACAGACTATAACTTAACAGAAAAAGCACAAAAAATGAACTCATGCGCCTTGTGAAAATGAAAGAAATCTAATTTTTTGCTTCGATCATTCGATAGATTTTATTTTTTGCTGGACGATAAGGAAGATGGAACGAATCTAGAAACTGCAAAAAATCAGCACTGGTTGTGTTTGTATCTTGCACTTCGAGCTCTAATTCATAGTCATGTAAATTCTCTGCCCAACTTTGGTCAATGGCTAAGAGACCTTCCTTTATGTGAAATTCTGCACGTTCAGTCGTTAGCTCTCCAGTTTTGATTAGTTGAGAGGAGTGAATTCCAAGCTCAATTAATTTTTCAAAGACGTGACCTGTGACTGGTAGCACATTTGATTGGAGAATGTCATCAGCACACGCTCGAGTTAGTGTATCAGTTGTTTCTAATAGACCCGATGCAACCGGAGTTTTTAGTGTATATTCTGCCAGTTCTTCATATCTTCTAATGCGTAATCCACAATTTTTTGCTTTTAATTGAAAATCAGGTGTATCAAAATAGCTATTTATTTGAGTTTTAAAATCGTTCGCTGTCAATTGATAATGAGCAATCAATTGTTGATATTCTGTTTGAGAAAGCATTGTTTTAAATTCGATTTCTAAATTTTCTGCCATGTTATTCGCTCCTTTTTTCTTTATTTTGCCTAAATTTTCTTTTCTGGTCAATGAAAGGGTGAACGATTACGGAAACTATTGGTTATATGGTAAAATAGGCAATGAATGTCAGTGCAAAGTAGAGGTATGAGTTATGGAACGAGATTGGGAAACATTTTTAGCACCATATGAACAAACTGTATCAGAATTGAAAGTTAAGTTACGCGGGATTCGTAAACAATTTCGTGAACAAAATCAACATGTGCCGATTGAATTTGTAACTGGTCGTGTGAAACCAGTCGATAGCATTGTAACAAAATCTCAGTTACGACATATTCCAATGGGACGGCTAGAAGAAGAAATGTCTGATATTGCGGGATTACGTATTATGTGCCAGTTTGTCGAAGATATTCACCAAGTTGTAGAGGTGATTCGTAACCGTAAAGACATGAAGGTAATTCAAGAAAGAGACTACATTACGAACAAAAAAGCGAGCGGGTATCGTTCCTATCATTTAGTAATCGAGTATCCTGTTCAACTGATTAACGGTGAAAAAAAAATCTTGGCTGAAATCCAAATTCGAACATTAGCGATGAATTTTTGGGCGACAATCGAACATTCGCTAAATTATAAATATCAAGGTGTTTTTCCAGAAGAAATGAGCGAGCGATTACAACGCGCCGCAGAAGCCGCGTATCAATTAGATGAAGAAATGTCTAATATTCGTGAAGAAATCCAAGAAGCACAGCGCCTATTTTCTCATGGTCGAGGAAAATCAGATGATGTTTATTATCGAACGTTGCTAGATAAAGAAGATGAGAAGCAAGGAGGCAACGAATGAAAGTAGCCATTGTTCATAATAATGAAGCAAAAACATTAGAAGTTACCGAACGGTTGGTTGCTCTTTTAACGAAAGCTGGTATCAAAATCAATGAAAAAAATCCGGAACTGGTAATTTCAGTTGGAGGGGACGGAACGTTACTTTCGGCTTTTCATCGGTTTAATCATCGGTTAAATGAAGTTCGCTTTTTAGGTGTGCATACTGGACATCTTGGTTTTTATACAGACTGGCGCGATTACGAACTAGAAGAGTTAGTGGATAGCTTGCTGACAACGCGTGAACAAAGTGTTAGTTACCCTTTACTAGATGTGCGGATCAGTTACACCAATAATCAACCGGACAAACATTTTTTTGCATTGAATGAATCGACAATCAAACGAGCGAACCGGACAATGGTTGCGGACGTGTATATCAAAGATGAATTGTTTGAAAGTTTTCGAGGTGATGGCTTGGCTATTTCAACGCCGACCGGTTCCACTGCGTACAATAAAAGTATTGGAGGGGCAGTGATTCATCCAAGTATCAATGCTTTTCAATTAGCAGAAATAGCCTCTTTAAATAATCGTGTCTTTCGGACGTTAGGTTCGCCCATCGTTATTGGGCAAGATGAGTGGGTTGAAATCAAATTAGAAAATACAGAAGATTATTTGGTGACAGTCGATCAATTAGACGTGGCAAAAGGACACATTCATTCAATTTATTACCGAATTGCGAAAGAACGCATCCATTTTGCTTCTTATCGACATATGCATTTTTGGCATCGTGTGAAGGATGCCTTTATTGGTGAGGGATAGTATGCAGTTTACATGGATATACCAAAAGGAACATCCGCAACAAGTAAAATATTTCTTGAAAGAACAGGGAATTTCTAAAGGTTTATTAGCAAAAATAAAATTTCAAGGTGGCGAGATCAAAGTCAACGACCAAGTCGAAAATGTCTTGTTTTCTCTGACGGACAATGATAAGGTAACCATTGTGATTCCTGCTGAGGGAGAGCATGAAACAGTTCTTTTAGATGAGACGCCAATCGATATTGTTTTTGAAGATGAACATGTTTTAGTCGTCAATAAACCAGCAGGTGTTTCTTCGATTCCGGCACAATACCATCCCAATGGTACGATGGCGAATCGAGTCAAAGCGTATTACAAAAAACAAGGGTATGAAAATCAAGTGATACATGTAGTAACCAGATTGGATCGAGATACATCTGGACTGATGCTATTTGCCAAACACGGTTTTGCTCACGCAAAGTTGGATACACAACTTCGAAAAAAGAAATTTACGAAAAAATATCAAGCGTTAGTTAGCGGGAAAATCGATGAACTGCAAAAACATGGAAGTATTGAATTGCCGATTGCGAGGGATTATACTTCGTTACTGAAACGAACGATTTCTCCAGAAGGTCGAGCAGCGGAAACAGAGTATTGGCTGGACCAAGCTTTTTTAGATGCAGCATTGGTTGATATCCAGCTTCATACAGGACGTACGCATCAAATTAGAGTCCATTTTGCTGCAATAGGTTGTCCTTTGTTAGGTGATGATATGTATGAAGGACGTATGGATTTGGGCATCCAAAGGCAGGCGCTCCATTGTTATGATTTACGATTTTATCATCCGTTTACTCAAGAATTATTGGAATTTAAGCAGCCATTAGCAGAAGATATGGCTGCAGTGATCAAATGTTTTAAAGATTAAGGTGAGGTGAGATTGGTTTGGACGAAAATCAAGAATTAGAGGAAAGATTTGCCCAGTTGGCTCAGGATTTGAAGAAAAATAATATTCAAGAATTTAGAAATGATTTCTTGGAGATGCACATTTATGAGCAGGGGCAGTTCTACCAGTCACTCCCTGAAGATGATCGTCAATTGATCTATACGTATCTTTCGCCGAAAGAATTAGCTGATATGTTCGATGTGATTGAAGAAGATAATGAACATATGAAGGAATATTTGGCGGAAATGCGACCAAGCTATGCTGCGGATATGTTAGCAGAAATGTATACCGATAACGCAGTCGATTTGTTAAACACATTAGATAAAAGACAAACAGCTAAATATTTAAGCTTGATGTCCACTGAAGATGCTAGTGAAATCAAAGAATTGTTACACTATGAAGATGAGACAGCCGGTGCCATCATGACAACGGAGTTTGTTTCGATCGTTGCCAATCAAACTGTTCGTTCAGCGATGTATGTGTTGAAAAATGAGGCGGATGTAGCTGAAACGATTTATTACATTTATGTGGTCAATCAAGAAGGAAAACTAGTTGGTGTTATTTCTTTGCGTGATTTGATTGTCAATGATGACGATACGATGATCGCTGACTTGATGAGTGAGCGAATCATCTCAGTGCATGTGGGTGATGACCAAGAAGATGTGGCGCAAACATTCCGAGACTATGACTTTCTAGCATTGCCAGTTACTGATTACGATGATCACTTGTTAGGGATCGTAACGGTTGATGACATTATTGATGTTATTGATGATGAAGCAGCAAGTGATTACTCTGGTTTGGCCGGGGTCAATGTAGAAGAAGTCAATGAAAATCCGATCAAGGCCGCATCCAGGCGACTACCGTGGTTGATTACGCTATTATTTTTAGGTATGTCAACAGCGTCATTGATTAGTCATTATGAAGACCTCGTGAGTGAAGCAAGTATTTTGGCGGTGTTTATTTCACTAATTACAGGGACAGCTGGGAATGCGGGGACGCAGTCATTGGCGGTTGCTGTGCGACGACTAGCTATCTCCGATGAAAAGGAAAATAGTTTTACACGATTGATTCTAGCAGAAGTTTTCACAGGTTTAGTTACTGGAGCAGTGACAGGTCTGACTATTTTCTTGATCGTTGGTTTTTGGAAGAATAATTTTATTCTAGGATTTGTTATTGGAATGGCAATGTTGTTTGCAATTACAGTTGCTAATCTAGCAGGAAGTTTGATTCCAATGTTGATGGATCGTTTGGGGTTTGATCCGGCAGTTGCGAGTGGGCCATTTATTACCACTTTAAGTGATCTGACAAGTGTATTGATTTATTTTAATATTGCTTCTTTATTTATGGGGTATTTTATGTAAGGTTGTGGCTCAAAGCGTTCAGCTCCAATAAATTAGCGAGCAATCATTTATACTATAAAAAAGAGTGTGACCTCATCAGGCCACACTCTTTTTTTGGGATTAATCCAGTGAAACAATTTTTGTCCCATGTACCTCAGCAACACCCAATTCTTTTGCAACTTGTTCTGCGTTTTTATCAGATACACCACCGCCGGGTAAAATAATCAAACGATTATCTGCATACGCTATTAATTCTTTCAAATGCACAAAGTTATTCTCAATTGGTGTACCGGCTATACCGCCATGGGTTAAAATTCGTTCAACGCCATGTTCAACTAGCCAATCGATTGCTTCAAATTGACGTTCTTTAGGGATGCTATCAAATGCCATATGGAAAGTGATCTGTAATCCTTCTGCTGTTTCAATCAACAACTCTAAGGCTTCTTCATCTAACCAACCAGAAGGAGTGAGACAGCCAATAACAACACCATCTGTTCCTAGTTTTTTTGCTTCAATCAAATCAGTATGCATGATTTTTAATTCAATATCGTTGTAAACAAAGTCGCCTCCACGTGGACGAATGATCGTCATCACGGGGATTTCTTTTTCGCCAGCGTAGCTTAAAGCTTCTTCAATTACGCCAGTGCTTGGTGTGGTTCCCCCCACAGCAAGATTGTCGCATAACTCGATCCGGTTCGCGCCGCGGGAAATCGCTAAAGGGATCGAGGTGTAATTTTCGGCACAAAATTCTCTAATCATAAACTGCACTCCTTTGCGTTTCTTCTTGGGCATTGTAACACATTTTTTCCGGTTGCTAAAGTTTTCGGCAACAGGTAAGATAAAAATGAAATGAGGGAAGTATATGCTAAAAAAAATTGACCGTGGACGCCAGTTTTTATTGAAACATCAGCAGTTGTTTTGTTGTCCAGTTTGCCATGGAGCGATTGTTGCAACAGAACAAGGTTTAGTTTGTGAAAACAGTCATCGTTTTGATTTATCTAAAAAGGGAACACTTTATTTTTTATCGCATGCAGTCAAAACGGACTATGATCAAGAAATGTTTGCGCCTAGGCGACGAATGATACGTTCAGGAATGTACCAACCGGTAATCGAATTGATTGCCAAACATCTACCAACAGAGGCGACTGTTTTAGATGTTGGTTGTGGGGAAGGTAGCTTCTTAAATGAAATCAATGAGTTGCAAAAAATAAAAACAGCAGTTGGTTTTGATATTTCTAAAGAAGGTGTATATGCTGCAACGGAACAAGAAGTTCAAGCCTTTTGGTGTGTAGCAGATTTAACAAACTTACCCTTTGCATCACAACAGTTTTCATCGATTTTAAATATTTTTTCACCTTCACACTATCAAGAATTTCAACGGGTGTTAACAGACGATGGCGAGGTTTTAAAAATTGTACCTCAAGAAAACTATTTGAAAGAATTACGACAAGCTTTTTATCCAGATCAACCAGAAAAACAAAATTATTCAAATGAGCGAGTTGTCACAAAGTTTGCTGAATCACTAGACTTGATTGAACGTCAGCGTGTCACATATGAATTTGAAATCCCAGAAAAAAATCAACGAGATCTCTTGGCGATGTCACCTTTGGAATGGCAAGTTGCGTCTGAAATAAAAGAGAATTTGTATAAGCATCCGCTAGAAAAAATTACAATCGATGTTGAATTATTAAAAGGAACTAAGAAAAACCGTTTACATTGAGTTTTTATTAACAAGTGGTTGCAAAAATAATTTAATGGTGATATAGTAGCAACAAGTTGTTTTTTCATTGGTTTTTATCAGGTTCCTGTTCTGATAAAAGATAGTGAGAAGAGCTTCACTAACGTAACGACTCGCAGTGACTAACACCGAGTTGATACGTTTTTTTTTATGCCAAAATTCAATTGTATTTATTAATAAAAATGAAACATTACCATGAGAGGATGAGCAACAGATGAATCATATCGTTTTATTTGAACCTTTGATTCCAGCAAATACTGGAAATATTGCACGAACATGTGCCGCAACGAATACACCCTTACATTTGATCGAACCTTTAGGCTTTTCCACCGATGATAAACACTTAAAACGTGCTGGGTTGGACTACTGGAACGATGTAAATATCAAGTATTATCCAAATCTCGAAGCCTTTTTAGACTTTTTGGGAAATCGAAAACTACATTTGATTTCAAAATTTGCCAATAAAATCTATAGTGATGAAAATTTTGCAGATGGCGAAGATCATTTCTTTTTATTTGGTAAAGAAACTACCGGATTACCTGAAGAATTCATGCGTAGTAATGAAGAGAAATGCTTACGTATTCCAATGAACGATGAACATGTGCGTTCACTGAATTTGTCAAACACGGCAGCTATGATCGTTTATGAAGCGTTGCGCCAACAGGGGTTTCCTGCGTTAGAGTTAACACACCACTATGAACATGATAAACTTGATTAATCTTTGATAAAGAAGTGTAAAAAGAATGCTAGACAAATGAGTGAGGTGTGAGGAAGAATGGATTTATATTTTACCCGACATGGCAAAACAGAATGGAATCAAGAACGTCGCTTCCAAGGAAGTAATGGAGATTCACCTTTACTCCCACAAAGTTATGAAGAAATCAAAGCACTAGGGGAAAAAGTGAAGAACGTTCCTTTTGAAGTTATCTATGCAAGTACGGCGAAGAGAGCACGTGATACAGCTGAAGGAATCAACCGCATGTTGACACACCCAGTTGAAATTATTTTTACGGATAAGCTTCGCGAGTTGGGGCTAGGCCTGCTGGAAGGTCAAAAAATCGAAGAGATGTATGAAAAATTCCCCAAAAATCTACCTAATTTACGTAATCATTTAGATAAATATGATCCAACACCGTTTCATGGTGAATCGATTGCAGCCGCGATTACGCGAATCGAAACTATTGTAGCAGATGCAGTGGCACAACATGATGGCCCCATTTTATTCGTGGGACACGGAGCGTCGTTGACGGCCGCAATTCAGTGGATGACGGGAAAAGAGTTGAGCCAATTACGTGAAATGGGTGGCTTATTTAATAGTAGTTTGACTATACTAGAAACCGAAGAGCCAAATAACTTATTACCTTATCGACTAAAAGTTTGGAATGAAGTAGATTTTTTAGGATTGGATAATAAACCAGAACCGTTACTATAGAAGAAGGAGGCGGCTTCGATGCAGCCAGAAGAAATGCCATATTTCGTTGGGACAGTTGCCGCGATTTTTTTTCAAAACCCAAGTAATTTTTATAAAGTTCTCTTAGTCCATGTGAATGAAACGAGTGCAGACTATCGAGAAAAAGAAATCGTTGTTACGGGGAGTTTCGGTGAAATCCAAGAAAATGAAACGTATCGTTTCTACGGCGAACTAGTGGATCATCCTAAATATGGCCGCCAGTTGAAGGTTGAACGTTATGAGCAAGAAAAACCAACAACAGCTAATGGAATCGTTTCGTATCTTTCAAGCGAAAAATTTCCGGGGATTGGTAAAAAAACAGCTGAAAAAATCGTTGAGACGCTGGGAGAAGATGCGATTGAAAAAATCATCGAAGATCCTTCGCTTTTACGACAAATCTCTGGTTTAACGAAACCAAAGCGTGACATGATTGCTGAAACGATTCGCTTGAATCATGGAATGGATCAAGTCATCATGGGGTTAAATCGATATGGTTTCGGTAGTCAATTGGCTTTCAGTATCTATCAAGCGTACAAAAATGAAGCGTTAGATATTATTCAAGAAAACCCGTATCAGTTAGTCGAAGATATTGAAGGAATTGGATTTAAACGAGCAGACAATCTGGCGGAACAAATTGGGATTGCTTCGGATTCGCCAAGGAGAATTCGTGCGGCTATCTTGCATCAAATTTTCCAGCATAGTGTCCAAACAGGTGATACATATGTTCCTGCTGACACTCTTTTGGCGCAAACAATCCGGATTTTAGAAACCAGTCGTCCGGTTGAGATTGAGCCGGATCAAGTTGCCACGGTTATTATTCAACTGGTCGAAGAGGGAAAAATCCAACAGGAAGAAACAAACTTATATGAAAATAGCTTGTATTTTTCAGAATGGGGGATTGGCAACTCGATTCAACGATTGTTAAGTCGTAAAAAAGAAATTCATTATCCAGAAAAAGAGATCGCTAAAAACATTCGACGTATCGAAAAAATCTTTGGAATCCAATATGGCGATTCACAAGAAAAAGCGATTGCTGAAGCGATACGTTCGCCTTTATTTATTTTGACAGGGGGACCAGGGACAGGAAAAACAACGGTCATCAACGGGATCGTTCATTTATTCGCTGAATTAAATGGAATTGAACTAGATCCCAATAAATATACGCAAGAACTCTTTCCGGTTTTACTAGCAGCGCCAACGGGACGAGCAGCTAAGCGAATGAATGAGACAACAGGCTTGCCAGCTAGCACAATTCATCGCTTACTTGGATTGAATGGCCGTGAAAAAACACCTTCTGTCAGCACGAAAGAGCTAGAAGGTGGTTTATTGATTGTCGATGAAATGTCGATGGTGGATACGTGGTTAGCGAATACTTTATTTAAAGCAATTCCAACAAATATGCAGGTTATTTTAGTTGGGGACAAAGATCAGCTACCATCCGTTGGTCCTGGTCAAGTATTACATGACCTACTAGACATCGAACAGATTCCAAAAATGGAACTCAATGAGATCTATCGACAAGGGGACGGATCCAGTATTATTCCATTAGCACATGAAATCAAGGAAGGTCGCTTGCCAAGTGATTTTACTCAGAATCAAAAAGATCGCTCTTTTTTTAGAAGTGATGCGTACCAAATCGAACCTTTGATTTCGCAAATCGTAGAAAAGGCTAAAAATAAAGGATTTACTGCGCAAGATATTCAGTTATTAGCACCAATGTATCGAGGTGCAGCTGGAATTGATGCGTTGAATAAGATGATGCAAGAAATCTTTAATCCGGGTGGACCTAATAAAAAAGAAGTTCGCTGGAATGAAACAGTTTATCGAATTGGGGACAAAGTATTACAGCTAGTCAACACACCAGAACTGAATGTTTTTAATGGAGATATGGGTGTCATCACAGGAATCATTTTAGCGAAAGATTCTGACGATAAAGTGGATGAATTAGTTATTCAATTCGATGCAAACGAGGTAACGTATAAGCGAAACGAGTGGAATAAAATTACCTTGTCATATTGTTGTTCGATCCATAAATCGCAAGGTAGCGAATTTAAGATGGTTATCTTGCCGATGGTGCATCAGTATCAACGGATGTTACAACGTAATTTATTGTATACAGCAGTTACCCGAAGTAAAGATCTGTTGATTTTGTTGGGAGAAGAGCAAGCTTATTTGACTTGCGTCAAAAATGAAACGGCTAGTCGTATGACGACCCTGAAACGAAGGATTGAAGAAAACGATAGTATGACGCTTGTTACGCGGACGAAGTTGACTGCATATGAAGATTCATTAGTGGGAAATGATCCTTTTGAAGATGGTTCCTATACAAGTGAAGGATCAGAAAAAGTAGTGAAGACAGCCAAAAAAGAAGAGGCAGTTGTTTCCAATAAAAAAGAAGTCAAAAATGAATTTGTTGTTCAAGAAGTTCCTTTATTTGAAACACAAACGATGGAAACAGAAAAAGAAGTGGGAGCAAACGAAGAACCTAAAAATTACATCTTAACAAGTGAAGCAATTGAAAATCAATCAATCGATCCAATGATTGGGATGGAAAAGATTCGTTTGAAATGACAAAACACTAAAATTAGCGGGTAAAATCAACCATCGTTGATTTTACCCGCTAATTCTTTTTACCATATATTGAGGAGTTGTTCTGGAAACAATCTCCTTATTTTTTTGTTTGGCACCAAAATGACTGGGTCTTCGTTCCAAACTGTAAATCAAATGATTGGGGTGCAATGTCTTCGCCGTCTGCTTGGCCAAACTGTGGAGTCGTGGAGACGATACGTAGTTTGCTTGTAGTAAAATGGTGGAAATTCTTTGATTTTAATTGTTTCTTTTGTAGTAATAAAATCACGATCCAAATAATTTTGAATAAATTAATTCTCTCAACCACAACAAAATCAATTGTTGGTTTAAATACCTCAGCAGTTGGTGCAATAGCAACGCCACCCCCAAAATAAGGGTGGTTGGTCGTTGTACAAAGAAAAGCTTTTTCAAAATTTATTGTTTTTCCGCCAACATCTACCAAAATTGGAAATCCTTTTTGTGTAAAAAAGACATGTAAAATGGATAAAATATAAGAAAGTGAGCCTAAATTATACTTATTTAAGCGCTCTTTGGTAGCGGAATGGTTTGTTGTATGAACGATTGCCGCATCAAGACCAATGCCAAGATTGTTGACTAAAACTCCTTTGGTGTCAGTTACTTGTTCTTGATAAGTCAATAGATTGATTTCTTGTGGCTTATCTGTATTCAATAAATGAGTGACCGCTTGTTCTGTATTACGAGATAAGCCAATTCCGCGGGCAAAATCATTTCCAGAACCAGCTGGAACATAAGCGACGGGTAACTCCAAATCTAATTGGTAAAACGTGTTTAACACTTGGTGTAGCGTTCCGTCACCACCAACGATGACTAGGAGCGGAAAAGTAGTCACTGTTTCTTGATTCTCAGTAGTCCATGGTAATAGTGTGTCTTTAGCAAGTTGCTCTGCTAGCTCTGCATCATGTCCAGGGTATTCTGAATAATAGACAGAATAGTTGGCTTGATGCTGATCGAAAATGGGAAACATTTTATCGGCGACTTTTTGACCATTGCCACTTCCAGCAGCTCGATTGATTAAAAGATGATAATGAAAATTCATGTGTGCCTCCTGTGGCTAACGCAAAAAAAGATCTTTTTTTGCAGATTCCTAGTTATTATAGCAGAGGAAATCCGAAATAAAAAAGAACTTATCCGAAAAAAATAAAAAAAGTCTAGCAAGTGCTCAATCCTTAACTGTGTAAGGAGAAGAATTCTAAGGTTCGAAATGTCCACTTAGTTCTTCCGCTGCTTGCTAGACCTTGGTAATAGTAAGAGGTAGCTCAAATTCCCACACCTTTCTGTTGTTTATTTAAGTTCATAACAATTCTCTGCGTGCAAAACCTACTTCGTTTGCGTGACGGGGAATTCCTATGTCCTCTTACACTTATTTTATACCATAAAACACACCGTTTTTGCAAACGTTTACAATTGTGACTGTTGCTTAAAAAATAAAAGCATGGTTGAAAAGTAAAAGACATCTGCTATAATACCTTTTGCGGTTCGTCGACCATCCCGCGTTAACAAAACTAGGAGAAAAGAGGAAAAGGAAATGAAAACAAAAAGTAATCAGCGTTTAAGAGTAGTAATGATTAATGGAATTGTAATGGCCTTATATTTAGCGTTGACTTTTGTTACACCACTTTCATCAGGACCAGTTCAGATCCGAATTTCAGAAAGCTTGAATCACTTAGTCGTCTTTAATCGAAAACTATTATGGGGCGTCTTAGGCGGTGTAGTTGTGTATAATGCTTTTTTTGGTTTTGGTATTTTAGATGTCTTGTTCGGTGGAGGACAAACATTACTTGCACTAGGTATTACAGCTTTATTGCATAATAAAGTAAAAAACGTCAAAGTTCGTTTGGCATTGAATACTTTATTTTTCACAGTGAGTATGATTTTGATTGCGTACATGCTAGTGCCAACAGGTGGCAAACCTTTTTGGATCACTTATGGAACATTGGCATTGAGTGAATTCGTGACAATGGCAATCTCTGCACCAATTATGTATTACTTGAATCGAGCAATTGGATTTGATAAAAGAGTATAGATTTTCTAATCAGAGCAGTAGACAACATCCTAAAAACAGTGACAAGTGAATCCATAAATTTAGAAAGAACTAGCCAATTTTCTTGTAGAGTGAAGGTTAGTTCTTTTTGTATTTTTTAGAGTCTGTCTAAAAAAGATAGAAATAAAATCTCATACGAAAAAAAGTTACGCCAAGTTAGCGTAACTTTTTGTTATTTACATATCTCTTAAGTTTTCGATTTCAACAACTTTATAGTTTTTACGTTCCAAATGCTCAACAATCGTATCGCAAAGTTTTTGATCAGTATCAGCTGGCAAAGTAATCAATGTGCGACGAATAAATTCGTCTTTGCCGATATCCAGTGTGATACAGCTGGCAATGCTGCTGTATTTAGAAATGATTTTAGAAATAGCTGCTAAGTCACCTTGCTTACCCGTAGAAGCAATAGTTAGAACGTAGCTTCCTTGCTCAACGCTCCAAGATTGTGACAACATGTTTAGCAATGTACTGTGAGTCAAGATGCCATAGAAATGATTTTCATCATCGAGAACAGCAATATAAGGTAACTCTTTAATCGTGAAGAACACTTTAAAGAATGAAGTGTTCACGTAAATAAATTTTGTCGCATTTTTTAACAAGTGAGTGACTGGTAAAGTCATATCTCCGCCATTTGCTTTATGACGATAGATGTGCATTTTGTAGATGTTTCCGCGGAAGATTTTCCCAGATTCGTCTAAAATTGGTACACAACGATAACCAGATGTTTCTAAGATTTCAAGTGCTTCTTCTAATGTGTTTGTTTCGGTTACAGTTGTTAGATCTTTTTTCTTATATACAAGTGTTTTAAGTAGCATAATAATACCTCCATATCTCATTTTTACTTCATTTCTTACTAATCATATCATAAGTATTTATAAAACAATAGCTCGTACTTACCACAAATTGACAAGAACTTATTTTCATGCTAATGTTAATAGGTATAAATTTGATTTTCAGTTAGGAGGTAGACACGGATGGCAAAGAAAAAAGCTGCATTAGCTTGTTCCGTTTGTGGCTCTCGAAACTACACCAAATCGGTTAGTGAAGGAAAAAGTGGCGCGCGTTTGGAAATCAATAAATTTTGTAAATATTGTAATCAATACACATTACATAAAGAAACAAAATAAGAAGGAAACGAGGACACAGCGGTGAAATTTATTAAAAGTGTACTGGCTGAAATGAAACAAGTGACTTGGCCAACAAAAAGACAATTGCGTCGTGACACTTTAGTTGTCATTGAAACATCAATTATTTTTGCTTTGATGTTTTTCATTATGGACACGGCAATCCAAAGCTTATTTGCACTAGTTCTTAAATAAGACGCTAGTAAATGAGCTTGATTTGTGCTACAATTGGGTGGAAGAAAAACTTCGGGTGACTGAGGTTTTTTTATTTTACAACGAAATGAGGAGCCGTAAATGGAATCTTTTGAAAAAAATTGGTACGTGCTGCACACGTATTCTGGTTATGAAAATAAGGTAAAGGCAAACATTGAATCTCGTGCGCAAAGCATGAAAATGGCTGATTATATTTTTCGTGTCGTTGTCCCAGAAGAAACAGAGACTGAAATAAAAAATGGCAAAGAAAAAGAAACGGTTCATAAAACATTCCCTGGGTATGTCCTAGTTGAAATGATTATGTCCGACGGTTCTTGGTATGTTGTTCGTAATACGCCAGGAGTAACTGGTTTTGTAGGATCTCACGGCGCCGGCAGTAAGCCCGCTCCTTTGTTACCTGAAGAAGCAAATCACATTTTACGTTCAATCGGTATGAGTGTGCGTCAAAATGATTTAGAAGTTGGCGTTGGTGAAACAGTGAAAATCATTGAAGGTGCATTTGCTGGACTTGAAGGACACGTGACTGAAGTCGATGAAGAAAAAGAAAAACTAAAAGTAAATATCGATATGTTTGGTCGCGAAACAAGCACTGAGCTTGACTTCGATCAAGTAGATAAAATTGACTAATTAAACAAAAAACCTGAATTGTTGATCCCAGTGATTAGCGCTTCAGGTTTTTTTAGTAAACAAGACGATCACTTATTAAAGGAGGAAAAAGTCATTGAAAAAAATTCGTTCAAAGAAAATCAATTTTGCTTTGTTCACTAGCTTTCTTTTATTAGGGCTGGTCATCATGGCTGGTTGTCAAAGAACAACGAGCAAAGCTAGTTCCAGCGCATCTACGCAAATTGAAAAAACGACACAAACAAGCGAGGCTCCAAAGAAGTCAACGACCCCAACACTTTTTTTTCATGGCTACAGTGGAACAGTCAATTCTTTTAAGGGCATGTTGCAACGGCTAGAAGAAAATCAAGTAGCAAAACAATCCCTTCAGTTGACTGTGCGCCCAGATGGAACGGTTCAAGCAACGGGAGAGTTAAACCAACAGGCAGAAAATCCAATGGTTCAAGTTTTGTTTACTGATAATGTCAACAATGAATGGAATCAGACGGAATGGATCAAAAACTGTTTAGCCTATTTACAAACAACATATGGCGTGGAAAAAGTGAATGTTGTTGGTCATTCGATGGGGGGCGTGAGTGCGTTGCGCTACTTAGCAACTTATGGTCAAGAGAATTCATTACCTCAAGTCAAAAAATTTGTAGCAATTGGTGCGCCATTTAATGATTTTGTTGATGATAGCACACAAACATTATCAGATGAATTAGCCAATGGATCAGCGGTAACTTCTAGTCGTTACCAAGACTATCAGCGAATGATCGACAATGTTCCTACGCAGACCAAGATATTATTGATTGCGGGGCAATTGAGCCAAACGGATTTAAGTGATGGAACGGTACCGCTCAATAGTGCGTTAGCTGTATTTGCGTTGCTAACCCAGCATGGTAATCAAGTGGAGGAACATGTCGTTGAAGGAGATAATGCTTCTCATAGTATGCTGCATGAAAATCAAGAAGTAGATAAACTTGTCCAGAAATTTCTGTGGGAAGCGAAAGAATAGAATTTAGGAAAGTGCAGTAAAATAAAAATTTTTAGTTGAAATAAATTGAGCGGTAGCTATTTTAAGCTAGTGCTCTTTTTTTCGAGTATAAATATTTGCTTACTTTTTGTAAGAGTAATATACTTACTTTTGTAAAGTTGAAAAGAAAGAAGGAGTCAAAATGACTTATCATACAAGTAATGAAGAACATCCAATCGAAATCGTGAATATTGCATCACTAGAAGGTCGCGTGAGAGAACGCATGGAAGCAGGTGCTTTCGGGTATATTCGTGGCGGCTCTGAAGATGAATGGACAATGAAAGAAAATACTTCTGCATTCAATACTAAAAAAATTATGCCACGCGTCTTACGCGGGATTGATCATGCTGATTTACACACATCTATTTTCGGCATTGATCTAGATACACCAATTATTCAAGCACCATCAGCTGCACAAGGATTAGCTCATGAAAAAGGGGAGGCAGATACTGCAAAAGGTGTCGCAGCTGCTGGTTCAATTTTCTCAATCAGCACGTATGCGAATACAACAATTAAAGATGCCGCTGCAGCAGCACCAGATGCACCACAATTTTTCCAACTATATATGAGTAAAGATGATGGCTTCAATGAATTTATTTTGACACAAGCGATGGAAGCCGGAGCAAAAGCAATTATTCTTACAGCGGATTCGACATTAGGTGGCTATCGTGAAGAAGATGTCATCAATCAATTCCAATTCCCTTTACCAATGCCTAACTTAGCTGCTTATAGTGAACAAAGTGCTAGCGGAAATGGTGAAGGAAAAGGAATCGCTGAAATTTATGCAGCGGCTAAACAAGGGTTAGTTCCAGAGGACATCAAAAAAATCAAAGAATTTACACATCTTCCTGTTTTTGTAAAAGGCATTCAATCACCAGAAGACGCTGAAGTTGCAATTGCTGCTGGAGCAGATGGCATTTGGGTCTCAAACCATGGTGGACGCCAATTAGACGGTGGTCCTGCCTCATTTGAAGTATTACCAATGATTGCTGCAACAGTTAATAAACGCGTACCAATTGTTTTTGATTCAGGTGTACGTCGTGGTGAACATGTTTTCAAAGCATTGGCAAGTGGTGCGGATCTAGTAGCAATTGGTCGTCCAGTGATTTACGGATTGAACTTAGGTGGAGCAGAAGGTGTAACTTCCGTCTTTGAACATTTCAATAAAGAACTATCCATTACTATGCAATTAGCTGGTACAAAAACAATTGAAGAAGTAAAAAATACGACATTGTTGGATTAGGTGAGAAAGTGTAACCAAAAACTTTCTAGCTATATTTAAATCTATCAATAAAAAAAGAGCAGTGACAAACATATTGTCACTGCTCTTTTTTATAAAGTGTACTTATTGCTTGAAGCGAAACACCTTTGTCACAGCCACTTTATCATCAAATATTTTGTAAGAACTATCAACCTAGTAAGCTCGGCTACTTCTTTTTTCTTGATAAAAGATCTTGTACTTCGTAAGTGTGAAGTTGCTGCTTAATTTGGTCAATTTCATCTTGCTGTCTAGCTAATTTGACAGATAAAGATATTACAGCTCCTGAGAGTAATAAGATTGCGATAAAATCATAGTGATCAATAAAAAATTTGAAAATATCCCTGAAGATGTTCATTTTTAGTCCTTTCATAAAATAAATTAACGATTATACATTCCTTGAATAATTGCAATAGAAGAGGCGATAATTCCTAAAATGACTTCAATACCAACTCTAGAATGAGGTTTGGTACTTAAAAACTCAAGATAACCATCCAACAATGCATCGTGATTTTCAGAAGTGACAGTTTTTCCGTAAAAATATTCTTTAAAGTATGTAACGGATAAACTAGTGGCATGTTCTTTTAAATACTTCACAGCTTGGTTATAGTTTTGATTATTTTCATTGAGGACATATATTTCTTGTGTGCTTGTTTGTTCATTAGTCAGGCTAATCTGATTATTTTCTTCAGCTAAGACAGTAGCTGTTGGGACAAGAGCTCCGGAAATTGTAATAACTGATAATAAACCTGTAACAACTTTTAAATTTTTTGCTAACCTTCTCAACACTTCTTTCTAAAATTTTTTTTTTACAAAAATAACTTACTACGCAATGATGTAACTAACTAGCAAAGGTGTTTTACATAAGACTTTACATTCGTAAAATTTGATAAGAAAGGGGGTTGTTTGATCGTATGCACCAAAAAACAAAAGCAGAAAGATTGAAAAAAACTAACACAAGAAGAATTAGCAGAAAAAATCTTAGTTTCTAGACAAACAATTTCTAATTGGGAAAACCAACGAGCGATTCCTACTACGGATAATATTATTTTATTAGCTCAATTGTTTAATTTGCCAATTGATTATTTTTATTCTGAAAATGAAGTGGTGGATTCAGAAAGGATGAACAAACGAGTTAGAAAAAATAGGCTATTTGAGATACAAGATTTGAAATTATGGAATTTTGCTTTGATTATTCTTTTAGTAATTGCGGTGTTTATTCCTTACTCCGCACCCATCGCCCTTTCCATGATTTTTACGTGGAAGAATAAAATTATTCCAAAACAATTTAAACGAGCGATTGCACTGATGATTGTGATCGTTGTGCTTGATATTTTAACGATGCTTATAGTGTTTCTTTATTTTGTGGGTTATAAATAAATAGAGCAGATAATCCATAGAAGTAATCATTATTGAACTAAAAATCGTTGTGTAACAACGTATTTCAACGTAGTAGCCCGTTGAGGTATGAAATTGGAATGCATGAAGTTTTCGATTCTCACATATAAACAAAGAAAAAAACTGAAGACAACAACCATCCTTTCATGGTTGTTGTCTTCAGTTTGGCTGAGGCAGAATTATCTGCCCCGACCTTTTTAAGTTTGTTTAGTTAACAGTTCATTGGTTAATCGTTGTGCAGTAGGTGTCGTAGCCAAACCGCCTTCAGCCGTTTCCTTGAAAATCGATGGCATTTGGCGTCCAACTTGATACATAGCCGCAACTACTTCGTCTGGTGGAATGACACTTTCGATTCCTGCAAGTGCCATGTCTGCGGAAATAAAAGCTTGTGAGGAACCTAAAGCATTTCGTTTCACACAGGGAACTTCTACTAGTCCAGCGACAGGATCACAGATTAGCCCCATCATATTTTTTAATGTGATGGCAATTGCTTGAGCAGCTTGATGCGGTGTGCCATTTTTTGCACAAACTAAAGCTGCAGCTGCCATCGCACTAGCAGAACCAACCTCTGCTTGACAACCACCTTCGGCACCGCTGATTGAAGCATTGTTTGCAATGACTAATCCAAAAGCTCCTGCTGTGAATAAAAAATCTAGTTGCTGCTCGTGTGTTAAAGAAAGACGTTCACGAACGGCCATTAGCACACCCGGGACAACACCCGCACTTCCAGCAGTAGGCGTCGCACAGATAAGCCCCATTTTGGCGTTAACTTCATTCACTGCAATAGCATTTCTTACAGCTGTTAAAATCGTGTCACCACTTAAAAAATCACCTTGTTCCAAGTAAGCATCTAAACGTTTCGCATCTCCGCCAGTAATTCCTGTAACAGAAGTGACTCCAGCTTTTCCTTCAGTGATCGATTGCTCCATGACTGTTAGATTTTTTTCCATGATTTGAATGATTTGTTCGCGCGAACGGCCACTCATTTCCATCTCAGTTGCAATCATTAGCTCTGCGACAGATGAGTAGTCTTTTGCTTGTTCGACTAATTCTTCAATTGATAAAAACATAGGCTTTGCAGACTCCTTTAATCAAAGTAATTCACGCTATCAATATGTGGTAGCTGTTGTAGTTTTCGGACAGTTTCTTCGACTTGTGGATCATCCACTTCGATAATCATAATGGCATTTTCACCTTTTGATTCTCTTGTCACGGTCATCGTTCCGATATTTGTGTTTGTTTCGGAAAGAATATTGGTCACTTTAGCGATCATCCCAGGAACATCTTGATGGACAACGATCAGTGTTGGTGTTCCCATGCTTAAAGAAATTTTGAAACCATTAAGTTCGGAAATCTGGATATTTCCGCCCCCAATCGAGATGCCTGTCACTGACAATTTGCGTTTTCCTTTTGTTAAAAGCATTTTAACTGAGTTCGGATGCTCTGCTTTTTCACTTTTAGGTACGAACAAAACTTCCATCCCAGCTTCATACGCTAATTTTAGTGAATCAGCTAAACGCTCATCATCAGGCTCCATTCCCAACAAACCACCAACTAAAGCAATATCGGTACCGTGACCACGATACGTTTTTGCAAAGGACTCATAAAGGTAAATCTCAACAGAATCTGGTTGTTCGCCAAAAATACTGCGAATCACTTTTCCAATTCTAGCTGCACCTGCAGTATGAGAACTGCTTGGACCAATCATCACTGGTCCGATAATATCAAAAACACTTCTATACTTTAACTCTTTCATTTTTTCACCTCGTCAAATTCTTAAGGAAAAAAGTTTCTATAAAAAACTTCATTTTTCGTACATTTATTTATTCTGGCGTAAGTTTAGCACAAAAGGGTGAGAGAAAGAGAAAAATCTTTCCTTTTATAAGAAAATTTTTAGCACTTTTTTCTCATAACTCTAAAAATAATCGAAAAAATTCTTGAAAATATGATTGAATTTGCTATAATGTATCAGTGTGCATTGAAATGCGCATTTTTATCTAACTTTTTAAAAAATTGATAGATGAAAACGTGGGAGGAGAAATATGTATCTCCAATTAACCACATCACGGACTTAAGGAGGTATGTCTCGTGGCAAAGAAAGTAGAAAAAATCGTTAAATTGCAAATTCCTGCAGGTAAAGCAACTCCAGCACCACCAGTAGGTCCTGCACTAGGTCAAGCGGGTATCAACATTATGGGATTCACTAAAGAATTCAACGCTCGTACAGCTGATCAAGCAGGCTTGATTATCCCAGTTGTAATTTCAGTATATGAAGACCGTTCATTTACTTTTGTTACAAAAACACCACCAGCTGCAGTTTTATTGAAAAAAACAGCTAAAATCGAAAAAGGTTCAGGCGAACCAAACAAAAATAAAGTTGCTACAATTTCTAGCGATCAAGTAAGAGAAATCGCTGAGTTGAAAATGGAAGACCTAAACGCTGCTAACGTTGAATCAGCAATGCGCATGGTTGAAGGAACTGCACGAAGCATGGGTATCGTTGTAGAATAATTTATTCTAACGACCCCAAGAAAGTAGCTTCTCAGTTGGCTCTGTATTGAAAGATATAGAACACGTGGGAGGTACAACCGTTATAACCACAATCAAGGAGGAAACAAAATGGCTAAAAAGAGCAAAAAAATGCAAGATGCATTAAAAAAAGTTGATTCAAGTAAAGTTTATCCTGTTGCAGAAGCAGTAGCTTTGGCAAAAGAAACTAACATTGCAAAATTCGACGCAACTGTTGAAGTTGCTTACCGTTTGAATGTTGACCCTAAAAAAGCAGACCAACAAATTCGTGGTGCTGTTGTATTACCAAACGGAACTGGTAAAACACAATCTGTTTTAGTATTTGCTAAAGGCGAAAAAGCAAAAGAAGCTGAAGCAGCTGGTGCAGATTTCGTTGGTGACGACGACATGGTTCAAAAAATCCAAGGTGGATGGTTTGACTTTGACGTAGTTGTTGCAACACCTGACATGATGGCAACTGTTGGTAAATTAGGTCGTGTATTAGGACCTAAAGGCTTAATGCCTAACCCTAAAACTGGAACAGTTACAATGGACGTAACAAAAGCTGTTAACGAAGTAAAAGCTGGTAAAGTAACTTACCGCGTTGACAAAGCTGGTAACGTACATGTTCCAATCGGTAAAGTTTCATTCGATGACGCAAAACTTATCGAAAACTTCCAAACAATCCATGATGTATTAGTGAAAGCTAAACCATCAGCAGCTAAAGGTCAATACATGAAGAATGTTACTGTAACAACAACATTCGGACCTGGTATCCACGTTGACCAAGCTTCTTTCTAATTTGAATTAAATTAGAAAGTTGATTGATCCAACTGAAAAATAATTCTTGACTCAACTAGTTTAGCGTGCTAAGCTAGTTGAGGTTAATAATTAACTTGTACCGAAGACAGTAGGTGGCTTTGCCTTAATTTCCTACCGAGGACGTTTATTGAATAATTTCAATAGTCCCTCTATGTCTACGGTGGCATAGGGTTTTTTTATTGTGAATCACTAAGAGCGGAGAGGTTAGCTGATGAACATTACTCGTTGAGCAAAGTGAAAGGAGTTTCCTTTCGAGCAATGCGAGATTGAATCACTAAGAGCAAAGTGATTAGAGGATAAACAATACTGATTAAGCAAAGTAAAAAGGATTCCTTTTGAACAGCGTAATGAGGTAACTAAAGACTCTTCCATCAAAATTCAGGAGGTGAAACTCAAAATGAGTGAAGCAGCAATCGCAAAAAAAGCAGAGATCGTTGATAAAGTAAGTGAAAAATTTACAGCAGCAGCATCTGTAGTAGTCGTTGACTACCGTGGACTAACTGTTGATGAAGTAACTCGCTTGCGTAAACAACTTCGTGATGCAAACGTAGAAATGAAAGTTATCAAAAACTCTATCCTTTCACGTGCTGCAAAACAAGCTGGATTAGAAGGCTTGGACGAAGTATTTACTGGCCCTACAGCCGTTGCATTTAGTAACGAAGATGTAGTTGCACCAGCAAAAATCATGGATGAATTTGCTAAAGACGCAAAAGCATTAGAAATCAAAGGCGGTATCATCGAAGGTAAAGTATCTTCATTGGAAGAAATTACAGCCTTGGCAAAATTGCCAAACCGCGAAGGACTTCTTTCTATGTTGCTATCTGTACTACAAGCGCCAGTCCGCAACGTGGCTTACGCTGTCAAAGCAGTCGCAGACAAAGAAGATGGAGATGCAGCTTAATAGCCGCATAGCATAAATAAAACAAACAACATTTAATGGAGGAAATTATCATGGCATTGAACATTGAAAACATCGTTGCTGAGTTAAAAGAAGCAACTATCCTAGAACTTAACGACCTAGTTAAAGCTATTGAAGAAGAATTTGGCGTATCTGCTGCTGCTCCTGTAGCTGCAGCTGGTGCTGTAGCAGGTGCTGCAGCTGAAGAACAAACTGAATTCACTGTAGAATTAACTGCAGCTGGAGACCAAAAAGTTAAAGTTATCAAAGCAGTTCGTGAAGCAACTGGCTTAGGCTTGAAAGAAGCTAAAGCAGTAGTTGATGGCGCTCCTGCACCAGTTAAAGAAGGCGTGTCTAAAGACGAAGCTGAAGAATTAAAAGCTAAACTTGAAGAAGTTGGCGCATCAGTAACAGTTAAATAATTTTTGCTGATTATAGAGCATCGAAATCCCATCAAGGATTTCGATGCTTTTTTATTATACTTGTTATACTTGCTACTTGATGATGTCAAAACATGAGTCTAACGCGAGACAAAAAAACTCTCACGGAATAATGTTCCAGTAAGAGCTAGAGAGTTATAAATTGGCTTTTTTACTTTTTTGATATTTTATGTGTTTGTTGTATCTGTTCTACAAAAACATCAAGTGTAATTTGAACAGTATCACCAATTACATTTTTCACGAGAAGAAAAAGAATTTGGACGTTGAAATAGGCGAAAAATATCTAGATAAAGTTGAACGCTAGGGATAGTTTGAATTATCTATGTTTACTAATTGTCTGTTTTTTTTCAACAAATGCTATTAAGAATCAATACGTGATTATAATGAAAGTATAGGATAAGTATTATGGCTATTCCAAATGTCAGCATTGAAAAATATTTTTTGGGGTAAACTAGTTAATCCTACTTTTTGGAAGTGAGCAGTATTCTAATCAATATTTTTGATAATCTATTGAAGATTAGGGATTGAGCTTTGAATAGAGAAGGAATAAATAGACTTTACTTTGGTTAAAAAGCGAATACATAAAGAAAATAAAAAGATTGGAGCTGAGATAGGCTGAATGAAGGAGGAAGCAAAGAAAGTGAAACCTATGCTAAAATAAGAAATAAAAGAAATAGTTGAGAAAAGGAGTATCAATGAAAAAGCGAAGGATTCAACTCATTTTGATTCTATGTGGTATCGGATTGATTTTATTGATTGGCTATCATGTCTATTTGCAGTATGCAAAGGATCTTGCTATCTTGCTAAATCCTAAGGCAAGTCAGGCGTTATTACAAAAAACAGTACGTTCTCATGGGGTACTCACTGCAATATTACTGATTTTATTAACAACAGTAATGTGTGTGGTGCCGGGGATTCCAACATCGATTGTCGGTATCTTAGTGGGGGTTAGTTATGGTCCAGTTGTTGGAAGTTTCATCAATATTAGTGGGAATGCCATAGGGAACTTATTTGCTATTTTTTTATTGCATCATATATCTTTTTTGGATCGATCAACCAAAGAAAACCGTTGGGTAAAAGCGATTACTCGAATGAGACACCCTAAAATAGGTGTGATGATTGGCTACATGGTACCAGTAATTCCTTCCTCCATTGTCAGTTTTACAGCATATACACTAAATTTATCTTTAAAACAAGTGACGATGTCAGTGATTTTAGGCGTATTACCTTCATCAATCTTATATGCTTGCGGGGGTGAAGCATTGTTTCATGGCTATAGCAAAACAGCAGTAGGAATTGTTGCAAGTGTACTTTTACTGATTGGGTTAGTTGTGATTATTTATAAAGATCGTGAAAAACATCGGTTAGGTATGGAAAAGAAAAGTGAATAAAATATTCATAGATGATTTCATTTCTTTGATGAAAGAGCTACACTATTAGTTGGAAGTGAGGGGAAAGAATGGAACAAAAAAAACAAATTCAATTAACAGGAGCATTGACGACTTTACTAGCAACTACTTGTGGTGTCGTGGTTGCCAATATGTATTATATCCAACCGATTGGAACAAAAGTAGCAACAAGTTTTTCAGTTAGTACAAGTGCAATTGGTATTTTAACCATGTTGACGCAACTCGGCTATGCTTTGGGCTTGTTGTTCTTAGTACCATTGGGAGATGTTGTCAATCGACCTAAATTGATTATTCGGATGGCTGCATTATCGGCTATTTCATTATTGGCTGCTTTTTTTGCGCCATCGTTTACGTTATTTGCATGTGCATCTTTCTTAATTGGATTATTGTCTATCGTGCCACAAATCATTATTCCATATGGGGCTGTTTTAGCAGGTTCAGCAGCACGCGGAAAAGTAATGGGTCAATTATTAAGTGGCTTATTGATTGGGATCTTATTATCGAGAACGATATCAGGTATTATTGCCAGTGTATTTTCTTGGCGGATGGTCTATTTATTTGCACTGGTCGCTGTGGGATTATTAACAGTATTGCTTTATGAAAAATTACCAAGAACACAAGAAAATCGAAAAGCATCCGTTTCTTATGTTGATTCTTTGAAGAGCTTACCGCATTTATTTGTATCACAACGTTTATTACGTGAATCGGCATTCAATGGCTTTTTTATGTTTGGAACGTTTTCGATTTTTTGGTCAACGTTGATTTTTTATATTAGCAGCCCTGCGTATCATTGGGGGACATTTGAAGCAGGGATCTTAGCAATTTTTGGTTTGTCGGGAGCTGTTGCGGCACCAATTGTGGGACGTTTAGCAGATTCTTATTCGGAAAGAAAGATTATTTCGATGGGGTTGTGGATGCAAACACTGAGTTTCGTTTTACTTCTCATTGGCGGCGACCATTTAGCACTTTTGTTATTTGCAATTATTTTATTAGATGTTGGGAATCAGTTTGGTCAAGTGTCTAATCAAGCACGTGTCCAAGGTCTGGGTGAAGAAGCAAGTAACCGCAATAATACGATTTTTATGTTCATGTATTTTATTGGTGGAGCAACAGGATCGTTAGTAGGTACAACGATGTGGGAACATTTCGGCTGGATGGGTGTCACTCTTGCAGGCTTAGCTTTTCAAGCATGTGCTTATTTCTGTCAATTGATTTTATTCCGTAAAAAATAAAAAAGTTAGCACTAAAAAAAGGTGAAGCAAAACCTCATTTCGTTTTGCTTCACCTTTTGATTTGGCACGTTTTATTTGCTAAGTGATTGTTGCTGTACGTTGTCTAAGTCGTTTCGATTTCAATCACTCGATCAACCAGTTCTTGATAAAATTCTTGTTCATGGGAAACAACTAAGACAGTTCCTGTAAATTGTTGAATCCCTTTTTGTAAACTTGCTTTCGTTTCGTGATCAATATGGTTTGTAGGTTCATCTAAAATCAGTAGATTCCCACTGTTCATAGTCATCTGTGCAAGTTTTACTTTTGTTTGCTCACCACCACTTAGTGTAGCTAGAGGTTCGCTTGCCAGCTGGTTGACTAAGCCAGCTTTGGCTAATTGACGACGTAATTCTTTGATTGTTGCTTTAGGAAAGTGCCCACTTAAATATTGTAACGGTGTTTCCAATGGATTTTCCCAAGTTAAATCTTGTGAAAAATAATTGATTTTGGTGTTTTCTGGAAAATGAAACTGACCATCTAATTGTTTGATTTCACCAATTAAGGTTTTAAGCAATGTCGATTTTCCAATCCCATTAAAGCCACGAATCGCAACAGTTTCACCAAAACGAATCGTCAAGTTGATAGGTGATAGCAGAGGTCGTTCGTACCCAATGACTAAATCGGTTGTCTCTAGTGCTAATGTTGTGACAATTGGTGTGAAAGGGAAATCAAATACAGCAGTTGCTGTATTGGTTGGCGGTTTCAATCGATCAACTTTGTCTAATTGTTTTTGACGACTCTTTGCCATGGTTGAGCGAGAGCCAGCTTTGTATTTACGAATATAAGCTTCAGTTTTCTCGATTTGTTTTTGCTGCGCATGATATTGTCGTAAATAACTTTCTCGATTTTGTTCTTTTTGTTTCAAAGCTTGTTTTAGATGACCTGTGTATTTTGTTAATTGACCGAATTCGATATCTGCAATGTGTGTAGTGATTTGATCTAAAAATTCTTGATCATGGGAAATCACGATATATGCACCTTGAAAGCTTTGCAGAAACTGTGTCAGCCATTGGATGTGTTGATCATCTAAATGGTTTGTAGGTTCATCTAAGATTAAAACATCTGGATTTTCTAAAAGTAATTTGGCTAAGATTACTTTTGAACGTTGTCCACCGCTCAGTTCTTTTAATAATGTATTGGTGCCTAACACGTCTAAGCCAAGCCCACTACTCATTTCAGCTACAAGCGTATCAATTTGATAAAAGATACCTTGATCGAGTTCGGTTTGTAATTTTCCTGCTTTTTCAAGTAGGGAGTCATCAAACGTCTCACCATATTGGGTATAAAGTTCGCCGATTTTTTGTTCTTTTTCAAATTCATCAGCATAAGCAGTTTTCAGAAATTCTTGGATTGTCAATTGTTCATCGACTTCGACGTACTGATCTAAATAGCCACGATGAATATTCTTTTGCCATTGGATATGACCGTTATCTGGAAGAATTTCCCCTGTGATAATTTTGATCAAGGTACTTTTTCCCGCACCATTTTGACCAATCAGTCCTAAATGCTCGCCAGCATTTAATTGTAGTTGAATGTCTTCATAAAGAATTTTATCACCGAATTGTTGGGTGATATTTGTTAGTGTTAATATACTCATAATTTCTCCTTCTTAATAGTAAAAAAACTGCAGACAGTTCTGTCCGCAGTCGTCAAGTATCCTGGTTAAAATGCAGCAAAAATCAATTTAATTACCTCGTCTTATGCAAACTAACACAAATGAATGAAAAATGTCAAGAAAATGAAAAAAATTCAAATTTGGTCTATACTAATTATTGTAATCTGAAAAAAAGGGTGCTATAATTGGGCTATACCAAAACGCAAAGGAGTAATCACTATGGAAATCATTCGTGTGAAAAACGCTGAAGAAGGCGGCAAAAAAGCTTTTGAAATAATCAAAGATGGCATGGCAAATGGGGCAAAGGTTTTAGGTTTGGCAACAGGTAGTACGCCAATTACTTTATATAAAGAAATGACTTCAAGCGACATTGATTTTAGTGACATGACTTCTGTTAACTTAGATGAGTATGTTGGACTAGGCGGATCAGATGAACAAAGCTACCGTCATTTTATGAACGTTCAATTATTTGATAAAAAACCATTCAAAGCAACTTATGTACCAAATGGTAAAGCAGAAGATTTAGCTGCTGCATGTAAAGAATATGACAAAACAATTGACGAAAATCCAATTGATATCCAAATCTTAGGAATTGGTCAAAATGGACACATTGGTTTCAACGAACCTGGTGCGCCATTTGACGGAACAACTTCTGTCGTTGACTTAACTGAATCAACAATCAATGCGAATAAACGCTTCTTTGACAAAGTGGAAGATGTACCAACTAAAGCTGTTTCAATGGGAATTGGTTCAATTCTTAAAGGAAAGAAAATCGTCTTGATGGCTTATGGCGAAAACAAAGCAGACGCCATCAAAGGAATGGTTGATGGACCTGTGACAACAGAAATGCCAGCAAGTGCATTGCAAAACCATGATAATGTTGTTGTAATCATCGACGAAGAAGCTGCAAGCAAGCTATAAGAAGAGGTTCCAAGCAATCAGCTCCGACAAGATAGCGAGCAAGCATTCAAAATAACTTTTCATATTTTGCAATGAATGTAAGCTATTTTGATAGAGTTGCTTGAGATATTCAGAAATAGGAGATAGGGCAAAACTTTTGTCTTATCTCCTATTTTCTTGTGTATATTTCAATGAGGCATTCGTGATAGCCATTTTTATTTTAAAAAAGGGAAAATTATTTGATAAAAAATTTTTCATTTGTTTTAGGTTAAGTAAAAACGAAAAGCCGGCTGAATCCTTGGAATTAAAAATGCCTCGTACAAAGTTAATAGGTTAAGTTAGTGGCTAAAAAATTTTTTTCTCATCTAACATTCATTTTGAAAAAAATGTTAAGTTGAAAAAGCAATAGTACCTTGTTATCCTTGATTGAAAGAGGCAAGGGGGAGATTGAGTGTATCAGGAAGAAAAAAGTCATTTTTTTACGCGCGAAGATTTTCAGTACGCATTGGAAGACATGATTCAACCTTTACGAGATGAGATGATTCATTCGGAATTATCCGGATTACACTTGGGGAGTAGTGGCGCAGTATACGATCAAAAACGCGCAGATATGGAAGCGCTTATCCGTGTGCTTTGGGGCTTAGGCCCGTATTGGACAACGAAGCAAGAGGATGAATTAAGAGATGCTTATATCCAAAAGATTTCAAATGGGACCAACCCAGACAGCCCATTCTACTGGGGAGCAGTCGAAGACTATGATCAATATATCGTTGAAATGGCTGCACTTTCACTAACTTTATTATTAGATAAAGATTATTTTTGGCTGGAAATGTCAACCAAGGATCAACGAAATCTTGTTGCTTGGTTGACTCAAGCATTGGATAAAAAAATTCCGAAAAATAATTGGACTTTTTTCAAAGTACTGATTCGTTTGGCACTAGCTCATTGCGGAGAAAAGTTGAATCAGAAAAAATTGATTGAAGAATTGACTTTGATTGATACAATGGCGATTGAAAATGGTTGGTATGTGGATGGAAAACTCACACAAAAAGATTATTATGTGCCTTTTGCTTTTCATTATTACGGGTTGATTTTTGCGAAATTCATGAAAGAAGAACTACCAGAATGGGCAGATAAATTTGTTGCTCGTGCTAAAAGATTTGCGCAAGAATTTATTTATTTCTTTGACTCAGATGGCGAGGCACTACCGTACGGACGAAGTCTGACTTATCGGTTTGCTCAAGGTGCATTTTTTTCAGCACTGATTTTTGCAGAGGTTGAAGCAATTCCTTGGGGACAAATGAAAACACTTTTATCCAATCATCTACAGACGTGGCTGACACACGATATCTTTACTTTTGATGGACGATTGTCAATTGGGTACCACTACGAGAATCTTGTCATGGCAGAAGGATATAATGCTCCAGGATCACCCTATTGGGCATTGAAGATTTTCTTATTATTAGCTACGGAACGAACACATCCATTTTGGCAAGCAGAGCCAGAACCAATCGAAAAAAAAGAAAACCAGTTTATAACTACAGGAAATATGTTCATCGTTCAGGCAAAAAATGGACAGCATGTATTGGGGTATCCATTTGGAAATCTAGTGTATCACCAAGCGCATGCAGAAGCGAAATACAGTAAATTTGTCTATTCAACCAAGTTTGGGTTTAGTGTCCCAAAAGCTGGCGTCGAGTATGAAGCGGGTGCGTTTGATAATGTTCTGGCAGTTTCCAGAGACGGTCAATCTTACCGAGTGAAAGGAGAAGTCATTTCTTATCACGCGGATAACAATTGTGTAAGCTATCTCTGGCAACCCTTTGAAGAAGTAGAAATTCAGACAGCGATTTATCCTTTTGGTGAATGGCACGTACGATTCCATGAAATCAAAACGATGATCCCAATTGAAATCAGAGAAGGGGGTTTTAGTTTACCGTTAAAAGGGAAAAACATTGGAGGCATAATTGAGCCATTATCCGCGAAAATCAATTCAGAAGAGTTATGCTCGCAAATCATAGCTGTTGAAGGATATGAAGAAGCAAAGGTCACGCAATTGGAAGCAAATACTTCTTTGTTTTTCCCGCGGACTAGCTTACCGTATTTGAAAAATCATTTGCAACCCGGAACACATCGCTTGATTTGTTTAGTTGGTGGCATAACAGAAAAGGGAGAAAAACATGCTGAAAATTAGTTTGAAAAATCAATACAATCAACCAATTATTGGAAAAATCGATCATAACAAAGAAGTAGGACCATTTGAAGCAATGGGAGAAGATATGGCTGTTTTGGCAATTAAAGATTACCGTTATCAGTTGGGCGATAAAGTCGTAGTGACTACAGAGGCAAATGAAAGTTATTTTGTCGTTCAGTTAGATGAGACATTAGCACCAAATTTGATTTATTTGCCCGAAGAAAAATGGGAATATCATTTTCCTTTGGAGGAATCCTTGATGAAATCAAGTGTAGAAACTGGATTTCAATCAACTCGACATCAGTTGATGATTCGTAAAGCTTATGAATTTGAAATCACTAACTATCAAAACTTGTCCATCAATACACATGACCAAAAAAATGATACAGGTGTTTATCCGCATGCGTTTGCAAATGTAGAAACACGAAATGATGCTGTCTTTTTTGCTAAAAATGCGATTGATGGTAAATATGGCAACCTTTCTCATGGTTCCTATCCATTTGCTTCTTGGGGAATCAATCAACAAGCAGATGCAGAGTTAGTTATCGATTTTGGACGAATGATTGAGACAGATCGGGTACAAGTGCTCTTTCGCGGAGATTTTCCACATGATAGTTTTTGGACAGAAATCACGTTACTTTTTTCAGATGGCGAAACGCTGGTTGTACCTACGACAGATGCCTTGTCATTCCAAGAAATTACTTTTCCACTGAAAAAAACAAGCAAACTAACACTAAAAAACTTGAAAAAAGCAAATGATGACTCACCATTTCCAGCATTAACACAAATCGAAGTCTTTGGACGAAATATTCGCGATGAATAATTAAAAGAACATAGCAAAAACGGCTGAAGTAAACGCTCCAGCTGTTTTTGCTATGTACGAGTTGTAATTAGTCGTTGAAGTGGATACTTTGATTCATAACTTCAATTGAGGTATTGCCAAAGTATCCACACTTTGGTAATACCTCTTTTTCATAGAAAAAAGGGAAGCCATTGTTAGAAAAGTATCCTTATTGCTTGAAGCTGGGCGCTTGGAGCCACAACCTCATTCACGGTGTTCCCCAAGCAACTCCTCGAAATAACTCTCAACTGTCCCAAAATATGAAAAGCTATTTTAGTCAGTTGCTCAATATTTTTTTGGAGCTGAGCGCTTGGAGCCACAACCTTTACAGGTTTGGTCGATCAATAACTTTTTCCTTCGGTGCATCAACAAAACAAAGTTCTTCGATTTTCACTCCTTCCGTCTCAAAAATCACAACTTCATTTTCTCCTTGTTTCAAGAAACTTTTTGGACAATATAGAGTTAGAAGTGGCCCTTGATTCCAATAACGCCCCAGATTGATTCCGTTGACAACTACAACGCCCTTACCATAACGGGAGCAATCAATAAACGTATCTGCAGTGTCTGCTAAATCAAACTTGAATTGATAAAAAGAAGGTTGCTCTGGTACTTTTCCAGCTTGGTAATCAATTTTTTCGAGTTGTTCTTTTTCCAACGTCAATGGATAGTGAACATATCCTTGATGAAAATGGATATCTTGCATGATGCCCCCACGAATGCCTTTTGACTGTGTAGGACCATTTAATTTAGCTCCGTAATTCACTCGACCTAAATTTTCTACTAATACATCGATTTGGATTACCTCGTTTTCTTTTTGACCAGTAATCATGATTTCTTCACCGAGTGTTTCTTGATATTGTGTAGCCTGATGCTTGCCATCACTATAGATATGCGCACGATCACTTGCTTCAACAAGTCGTAATTTATTTTCGTGCTGATAATTTTTCCACTGAGCAGAATAGAGGATATAGCCATAACCTGTACTGATATTTTCCATGGTTAATGGGTAAGGAGAAGCAATTCCCGTCATCATTTGATCTTTTGTTTTGAAAAAGGAAACACTTTCTGTTACTGGATAATTTCCAAGGGCACTCAATTTTTTCGTTCTTGGTTCTGCTTGCCAAACATCAGGACAGACTTCTTTGATTGCTTGTTGCACGAGATAGTATTTTTCAGTTGGTTCACCAGATTCAGTTAACAATGCATCATAATCATAGCTGGTAACTTGTGGTAAGTCGGTCATTCCTCGAGCTGAACAGCCATTGTAGAAGCCAAAATTTGTACCACCATGGAACATGTACAGATTAAGAGAGCCAATTTTCAGCATTTCTTTGACTTCATTTGCTAAATCTTGTGGATCACGTTTGATAATGGGTTCGTTCCAGCGATTAAACCAACCATCCCAGTATTCCATACACATGATGGGCCAATTTTTTCCATGTTGTTCCATGAATTTTTTTAAAACGTTTGCATTTTCTTTTGAACGACTGCCAAAATTTCCAGTCACAAATACATCGTCTTCAATCAATGTTCCCGCATCTAAAACTTCAGGCCAAGAACCATCAGAGGTAAATAAAGGAACCGTAATAGCAAAAGATTCAATCAGTTGTTTTGTTTGGCGAAGATATTCTTTTTCCATGCCATATGAACCATACTCATTTTCGATTTGCATCATGATAACAGGGCCACCTTGAGAGACTTGAAGCGGTGCTAGTTTTGGTAGCAAAACAGTATAATAATTTTTGACTTTTTCCATAAATCGAGGATCAGTTGAGCGTAATCGTATACCAGGTTCTTTCAGAAGCCAAGCTGGTAAACCACCGAATTCCCACTCAGCACAAATGTAAACAGAAGGACGCAAAATAACCATCAAACCTAATTCTTGTGCTAACTTAACAAAAGCTACAACATCTTTTATTCCTTCAAACTCAAAAGTTCCTTCTTGAGGTTCATGGATGTTCCAAGGAATATAGGTTTCAACCGTGTTGGCGCCTAAAGCTTTTAAATTATATAGGCTGTCTTCCCATTGAGCAGGTGCTAGTCGAAAGTAGTGAATCGCTCCGCTGATTAATTTGATGGGTTCTCCATCAAGTAAAAAATCTTCTTTGATTTCAAATGTCTGCATCGTTTTTTCTCCTCACCAATATTTTTTCCACTCAGGTCTTGCTAAACGCATCAGTGCTTCAAAATAAAAATAATCGCCCCAAAGGTTTGGTTCATCGATGCCTTTTCCTTCTGCATGCGCATAGACACCGTGTAATAGAAGACCTTCGTTTTGCGTTTCGGATTTGGCTGAATATTTTTCACCTAATTGATAAATCATTCCTTGTGCTAATTCCTTTGCAGATGGATAGGCACTACTTTTATCAGCTTCCAGTAGACCACATGCAGTGATTGCTAGAGCAGAACTGTCTTTATCTGAAGGAACTTGGTCATTAAAATCAAAGTCCCAGTAAGGAACGAGATCTTGAGGTAGGTTCGTTAAAAAGACATCGACGATTTCCTTATAGTTTGACGGGAAGCCAGCATTTGTTAGAGGTGTAACTTCCTTTGTCCCATTTAGTTGCTTATTTTGTAAATAACTTTCATTTAATGGGATACCTAAAATTGCCCAGCTTTGTCCGCGTGCCCAAATCGACTCATCACTGTTTCCTTGATGAGTTGCACCATGGCTGGGTTCGCCGGTTAGTGGATCAAAATAATAAGTATGGAAAGTGGTCGCATTTTCTCGAATGACCGTTTTCAGTAAAGTATGATAGTGCTTTTGGGCAATTTCTTGATAGCGTGTGTCACCAGAAATTTCTGTTGCACGAAAGAGTAACGGCAAATTGATTAGTGAGTCAATGATTAGCCGATACTCTTTGGGTTCCCCAAATTTTCCCCAAGCTTGAATAAATTGTCCTTTTTGCTGAAACCGAGCCATTAAAACATCTGCAGCTTGTAAAATTTGCTGCTGACACAACAAACTGTCGGTAACAGTATAACCCGCTCCAGCAGATAAACTATATAAAAAGCCAATATCATGATGATCTAACACAAAATGCTTGTCTAATCGCTCTTGAAAGCTATGGATATTTTCCATCGCACGCACTAAAAATAGTTCTTTTCCCGTCCATTCGTAAGCGAGCCAAAGCATCCCAGTCCAAAAACCATTTGTCCAATCATCATTTGGTTTGATTCGATAGTTTCCGTCTGTTGCACAGGCGGAAGGGAAATCTAACCCATAACGTTGCATATTTGTTTCGATTTGTTGGCAGCACCAATCTAATTGTTGTGCTAACCAGTCTTCTTGTACGTTACTACTGAGTTGAATCAATTCCTTTTGCTTATCTTGAAGTTTCATGAGAGCCTCCTTTTAACTTGTTAACATATTAACTTAGATTAGTATACCGTACTTAACTATAAAAAGCGAATGTTCCATTTCTTCTTATCCATTTAAAAAAGGACTGAAGCACAAAAAAAGTGGTAGCTTACTCAGCTTCCACTTCGATTTTTGTTTTGAAATATTTCCAATGTTTGTAGCTGACGATGTACTCTGCGACACTTTGATCAGCTAAGTAAGAATGTTTGACTTGCTTGACGACAGGTTCTCTAAAACTTAACTGTAGTAAATTCAATAGTTCTGAGTCATCAGAAAAAATAATTTCGTCTGTTTCAACAGAAGCTAGGGAAAATAAATCAATGTCAAAGTCTTTGCGTACCCGCTCATAAACACTTGCGTAGGCCGAGAGATCTTTTGCCAGTGGTTCTTTTACCAACTTTTTAGGTAAATGAGTGATATGTAAAAGAAAAGGCACGTCTTCAAAAAAACGAACACGCTTGATTTTATAGTAGGAAGCATTGGCAGGTAAGCCAAGTTCCTTTAAAATAGTAGGGTGATTCTCTTCTTCAATAGCTAAAACTTTGACTTTTTCTTTGTCTAAAGAATGAAGTTCAATATCAGAAAATTTCACACTTTGGGAGACTTTTGATTTGGAAACAAACGTTCCTTTTCCTTGAATACGGTACAGATAGCCTGCGTTTGTCAACTCGTTCAATGCTTTGACAGCTGTAATTGAGCTGACAGAATATTTTTGTTTGATGTCAGCTTCGGAATAAAATTTATCTCCAGGAATAAATTTATGTTTTTTTATTTCTGTTAATAAATCTTGCTTAATTTGTTCATATTTGGGAATCATTCGATTATACCCTCCATTCTCTGCGGTAAATACTAACTAGTAGCATAACATGTTAACTTTAGTTTAGCAATTGATTATCCTTGGGTTAATTCACGAAATGTGATTTTTATCGAAAAAAATATAATATGTTAAGATGTTAGGTTTACGTGGAGAAAGTGGTGTGATATAGTATGAGTATGCAAAACATAATATGTTAAGTTTAATATTCAATTTGGGGGATGAAAACAGATGAGAAATATCCTATTGATTAGCCATGGAAATATGGCAGAAGGGGTCAAAGCAAGTTTGGAGATGATTGTTGGCAAACAGACACATGTTCATACAGCTTCTTTGAAACCAGATGGGGACAATCTACAATTTGAAAATGAATTAAAAGAAAAAATGAAAGCCCTTAATGGAGAGGCTTTGATTATTGCCGATTTATTAGGTGGAACACCGTGTAATGTTGCATTGGCTAACTATCTTGACAATGACGACGTAGAAATTATTGCTGGAATGTCTTTACCATTAGTCATTGAAGCTACGTTGAACAGCCAAGCAAGTGTCAGTGAGTTGATTCAACTATCGTTAAGCGGAATTGCAAACGTTAAAAAGAAAATGATGGAAGCCGAAGTCGAAAAAGATCCGATTGTTTCTAATGCAGATTTAGAAAAATACAAAGAATATGAAGGTAAAGCAAATATTGTTAACGTCCGCATCGATGAACGTTTGATTCATGGACAAGTGGCGGGTATCTGGTCACCCAGCTTGAATACGCAACGAATTATTGTGATCAATGATGAAGCAGCTAAAGATTCTTTACAAAAATCTTCGTTAAGAATGGCAGCGCCTACATCGATGCGTCTCTCTGTTTTAGACGTCGCTACTGCAGCTAAAAATATTCAATCAGGTAAGTACGGAAAACAAAGAATTTTCTTGGTCTTTAAAAATCCAACGGACGTATTGCGATATTTAGAAGCTGGTGGCCGACTGGAAACGGTCAATGTCGGAAACATGAGTTATAAAGAAGGCGCAAGATATGTAACGAAGAGCATCAAAGTATTGAAAGAAGAAGAAACAATTTTCGAAGCGATTGCCGCAAAAAAAGTGAAAGTAACTGCGCAATTGGTGCCAAATGATCCAATTATCGACTTTATGGAAAAATTAAGAAGCTAATATTAGGAGGAAGACAGCCATGCATTTAGAAATATATCAAATTATTCTTATTACTGTTTATGCTTTTATTGCCATTAATGATTCACTTATTTCAAATACACTAACGCAGCCAGCAATCGCCGGAATGATTTCAGGAATGATCATGGGGGATTTAAAAACGGGGTTAATGGTTGGCGGGACGCTTCAATTGATGCGTTTAGGTATCGCAGCATTCGGTGGCGCTTCAGTTCCTGATTACTTTACAGGAGCCGTGCTAGGAACTGCCTTTGCGGTGATTTCAGGAAAAGGAGCAGAGTATGGAATTGGATTAGCTGTTCCAGTTTCTTTATTGATGTTGCAACTTGATGTAGTAGCTCGTTTCTGTAATGTTTTCTTGTTACACCGTATTGATCGTGCAATTGATGAGATGAAAATTGGCCGAATTCCTCGACTTGTATTGTCTGGTTCTTTCTTATGGGGATTATCACGTGCGATTCCAATCCTGTTGATGTTACTTGTAGGTGACGCTGCAGTCTCAACAATTACTGAAAATACACCAGCTTGGTTGATGGATGGTCTAAAAACAGCTGGCGGTGTGTTACCAGTAGTTGGTATCGGAATCTTGCTACATTACCTTCCTACAAAACAATATATTCCTTATTTGCTTTTAGGTTTCTTTTTAGCTGCATATTTGCAAGTACCAATGTTAGGTATTTCAATTGTGGGTGTCATTGCAGCAATGATTGTCTTTAAACGTGATAGCGAAAAAGCAGCACGTGTTCAAACAGTAGCAAACACTGGAACTTTCGAGGGAGGATTTGATGGTGATGAATAATCAAAAACTAACAAAAAAAGAATTGAACGCAATTAGTTGGCGTTATATTTTAGGAAGTCAATTGAACTGGAACTATGAACGAATGATGAGTTCAGGTTATTTATATGGGATGTTGCCTGTTTTGAAAAAGTTTTATGGAGAAGATCCATTGGAACTACAAGATATGTTACGAACACATAACCAATTTTTTAATACAAATGCGATTTTTGGGAATTTGATTATGGGGATCGATGTTGCAATCGAAGAAGAAGATGGCTATCAAGCAAAAGATACGATCGTTGCGTTAAAGACAGCATTGATGGGTTCACTTGCAGGTGTAGGGGATTCACTATTCCATGTAATTTGGGGAACAATTTTTGGGTCAATTGCAGGTACCTTAGCCCAAAGTGGTTCAATTGTTGGATGTGTTATCTGGGTCATCGCCAATATTGCTTTGCTATTTGGTCGAGCTGCTTTATTACCATTGGGCTATAAACAAGGGGTAAAATTAGTTACGACCTTAAAAGATAAGTTATCTGCTTTTACGAATGCGGCAACTGTCTTAGGAGTTACGGTTATTGGGGCATTGATTCCTTCCGTTGTGAAAGCAACTGTACCGTTTGTTTATAAAAAAGATGGCGTAGAACTAGTGATCCAAGATACATTGGATGCTATTTTACCTTCATTAGTACCAGTTTTATTAGTCTTGTTGACTTACTGGATGCTAGGCCACAAGAAATTAAATTCCACACGTGTCATCTGGATTATTTTGATTTTATCGATTGCGTTAAGTGCACTCGGAATTTTGGGCTAATCATAAAAAAGACATGATTGAAAAGAAGACGACCAAATCAATGAGTATTTGGTCGTCTTCTTTTTTCTTACCCATAAAAAATGTGCTATATTGAATGAGAGGAGATGGTGAGATGGCAGATATGGTATTAACGATTCCAGAAATCACTCTGCGTCTAGGATTGGCGATGTTATTTGGGGGTGCAATTGGTTTTGAAAGACAATATAAAAATCGTCCAGCAGGAATGCGCACGCATATTTTAGTTTGTATGGGCGCATGTATCATTGCTTTGATACAAGTCGAAATTGCTGGAGGAGCAGTGCAGGATGCAATGCAACATCCAGATCTTTCAGGCGTGATTCGTTCAGATGAAGCAAGATTGATTGCTCAAGTTGTTAGTGGAATCGGTTTTTTAGGTGCTGGAACGATCATTGTAACAAAGCGCTCGGTGACTGGTTTGACGACAGCGGCTTCTCTTTGGGCAGGAGCTGGCCTAGGAATTGCAATCGGGATGGGCTTTTATTCAATTGCAATCATCAGTTTCATTGGAGTGATGATTGCTTTGACAATGGTTAAGCGGATTATTCACGTTCCGACAACAAAAAAATTAGAGATCCAATTTATTCATCGACAGGAAACCAAAGATTTTTTGTCTGATTATTTTGAAGCGAGAAAAATTAAAATTGAAGATGTGAATTTTGATGTTAAATTTGTTGAAGATTATCGCATTTACACGAATATTTACACGATTGATTTACCCAAGGGAATGACTTACACGGATGTGATCGAGGAACTTTCCACATATAAAAATATTACTAAGTTACGCTTAGTTAGTCTTTCTTGACAACTAGGAACGTAAAAAATGTCTAAGACGTAATCATTTTGATTATGTCTTAGACATTTTTTTATGAATCAACAGCAGCTCAAAGGAAAATTTCCCAGAAAATAAGTCAAATGATTTTTGGTTTTCTAGAGCGAATAGTTGATGTGTTCCTTTCTTTTTAGCGAAAGAAAATGACCAAAAGATTCGATTAAAGAATGTCGAATGTTTATTCTAATCCAATTAAATAATCGTCATCTTTCATTGCTTCCACATGACCTAGTAAATAACCATTTCCGACTTGAGAGAAGAAATCATGGTTACTTGTACCAGTTGAGATCCCATTCATGACGATTGGATTGACATCATTTGCAGTATCTGGGAAAAGTGGATCCATCCCGAGATTCATCAATGCTTTATTTGCATTGTAGCGTAAGAAGGTTTTTACTTCCTCTGTCCAACCCATTTCATCATACAATTCTTCTGTATAACGTTCTTCATTTTCATACAATTCGTAAAGCAAATCGTACATCCAGTCTTTTAATTGTTCTTGTTCTGCTTCAGGTAACTCGTTGTAGCCAAGTTGGAATTTATAACCAATGTACGTTCCATGAACAGATTCATCGCGGATAATCAATTTGATGATTTCAGCAACGTTTGCTAATTTGTTATTTCCTAAATAATAAAGAGGTGTATAAAAACCAGAGTAAAAGAGGAATGTTTCTAAGAAAACACTCGCTACTTTTTTCTCTAAAGGTGTACCGTTTTTATAGATCTCATTGATACGTTCTGCTTTGCGTTGTAAATAGACGTTTGTATTAGTCCACTCAAAAATTTCTTCAATTTCTTTTTTTGTATTTAATGTACTGAAAATAGAAGAATAACTTTTTGCGTGAACCGACTCCATAAACTGAATATTGTTTAAAACAGCTTCTTCATGTGGTGTACGGACGTCATTTCGTAGCTGATCCATCCCGCTTTCTGATTGGACGGTATCAAGCAACGTCAAACCACCGAATACATGCCCAACGGTTTCTTTTTCTAGTTCAGAAAGTGTCCGCCAGTCGTCTAGATCGTTTGAAAGTGGGATACGAGTATCTAACCAAAACTGTTCCGTTAGTTTTTCCCAGGTAGACTTGTCAATAATATCTTCGATTTCATTCCAGTTAATTGCTTCATAATAAGTTTCTGACATGAGTTTACTCCTTTATTGATTGTCGTTTCTAAATTCTTGGCTTGTTAAATGACACAACTTTCACATTGATTGCTGCCAATTTCTTCTGCATCATCGGTAAAGGTACGTACATAGTAAATTGATTTCACACCTTTATGAAAGGCATAGTGACGTAAAATATTTAAATCACGTGTGGATTGCTTGCTACTTGTTTTCCATTCATATAAGCCTTCTGGAATTTCTGAACGCATAAATAAAGTTAAGCTCATTCCTTGATCAACGTGCTTTTGCGCAGTCGCATAAATGTCGATGACTTTACGCATATCCATATCGTAAGCAGAAGTATAGTAAGGAATCGTTTCATTTGAAAGATAAGGTGCAGGATAGTAAATTTTTCCGATTTTCTTTTCTTGGCGTTCTTCAATCATCCGCGTAATCGGATGGATACTTGCACTTGTATCATTAATGTAAGAAATTGAACCGTTTGGCGCTACCGCCAGACGATTTTGATGGTATAGGCCATCTTTCATAATCGCTTGTTTTAACTCTTCCCAATCTTGTGCAGTTGGGACGAAGATACCTTCAAATAATGCTTTTACTTTTTCCGATTTTGGTTGGAACTCGCCAGTGATATATTTGTCAAAGTAAGTACCATTCGCATAGTCTGATTTTTCAAAGTTGTGGAAAACTTCCTTACGTTCACGAGCAATTTGATTACTTTCAACTAATGTCCAGTAATTCAACAACATGAAATAGATATTGGTAAAGTCTAACGAATCTTCAGAACCATATTCCATTTGTTCTTTTGCAAAGTAAGTGTGTAAGCCCATTGCGCCTAGTCCAATGGTATGATTTAGTTTGTTTCCATTTTGGATTGGTGGCACAACATCAATATCAGAAGCATCTGTAATGTATGTTAGGGCACGAGTCATTGTTCGAATCGATTTTCCAAAGTCGGGACTATCCATCAAGTTAACAATATTCGTTGAACCTAGATTACATGAAATATCTGTTCCTAACACTTCGTACTCTTGCTTGCCATTGATAACAGAAGGTGTTTGGACTTGTAAGATTTCAGAACATAGATTACTCATGATGATTTTGCCGTCGATTGGGTTTTCACGGTTCGCTGTATCAATATTGATGATATAAGGATAACCAGATTCTTGTTGTAATTTTGAAATTTCATTTTCTAAATCACGTGCTTTGATTTTTTGCTTACGAATATTAGGATTTGCTACTAAGTTATCATATTCTTCCGTGATATCTACATAAGAAAATGGAACGCCGTATTCTTTTTCTACACTATAAGGACTAAATAAATACATTTCTTCGTTTTTACGAGTCAATTCATAGAACTTATCTGGAACAACAACACCAAGAGAAAGTGTTTTGACACGGATTTTTTCATCAGCATTTTCTTTTTTGGCAGATAAAAAGGCAACGATATCTGGGTGGAAAACGTTCAAATAAACCACACCAGCACCTTGACGTTGACCTAATTGATTTGAATAACTAAAGCTATCTTCGAATAATTTCATGACAGGAACGACACCACTAGCTGCTCCTTCATATCCTTTGATAGGGGCACCTGCTTCACGTAAGTTGGAAAGAGTAATCCCTACACCGCCACCAATACGAGATAATTGTAGAGCGGAGTTGATTGATCGCCCAATTGAATTCATATCATCAGTCACTTGTGTTAAGAAACAAGAAACTAACTCGCCACGACGTTTACGCCCAGCATTTAAGAATGAAGGAGTTGCGGGTTGGTAACGTTGATGGATCATTTCATCTGCTAAAGCTAATGCAAGTGCTTCATCACCATTTGCAAAGTATAAAGCATTGAAAGCTACACGATCTTCATAAGATTCAAGATAAGCAGAGCCATCATTTGTTTTTAACGCATATTGAGAATAAAATTTATAAGCTGCCATAAATGACTTAAAGGTAAAGTGTTGGTCTGCCAAAAATTGGTACAACTTTTCAATAAATTTATCAGAATATAATTGGATAAATTCTGCTTCGATATATTGATTTTCAATCAGATAATCGATTTTTTCTTTGATTGTTGGAAATATCATTGTATTTGGTTGCACATTTTCCTCAAAAAAAGCTGCAAGAGCTTCTTTATCCTTGTTCAAAGGAATTTGACCGTTAACTGGTCGGTTAATCTCGTTGTTTAACTTAAAGTAACTGACATCTTTTAAATTTTTAAGACTCATAAGTACGCCCAACCTTCTTTTCTTTTTGTTTAGTTTTGGAGAATCGTGCTTTAAAAAAGGATTTGGGGCTTTTGGTCGAGCCGTCAAATCCAAGTGTGCTACCTATTTTTAGTTGATAGACAAATTAGCTAGCTAATTTGCGTAATTGATCTGGACGAAAGCCAATAACTGTTTCAATTTCAGAAGTTGTCACAGGGACGCTTTGGAATCCTTGTTCTTTCAACCAATTGATTGCTTCTGGTTTTTCATCGATATTTACTTCTTCAAAATCAATTTTATTATCAGCTAAAAAGCGTTTGACCATTTTACATTGCATACAGTTGTTTTTAGAAAAAATTTTTACGTTCATTCTTTCTGCCTCCTCATAACATATTCCGTCGTTATCTATAATCAATAGTATAAAACTCTTAGTAAAAAAGTCAATTAAGAAACACTATATATTGTGTTGTGGAAACTGTGGAATACTAAGTTTTGTGTTTTTTGAAAAACAATTGAAAGCAAGCATCAGTAAGGAAAAAACCATAATCAAGTAAAAAAAAGCTGTGGATAACCGCTTAAAAAGAATTTTTTTCCATCAAATTAAAATAATTTATAACAAAAGTGTAATCTTTCACAATGATAATTGACTTTCTCAATTGATGGAGTTATTCTTGTTGAGAATGATTATCAATCGTTAATATGTTCAATAAAAATAAATAGAAACAAAAAGAATGAAATCATTTCCCTACATGATTTTTTTCACAAGAAAGGATTTCGGATGGAAACTTTAGCACAAGCAAAACAGAATTTAGTTTACCAAATTGTCAAAATCCAGACAAAAGAGTCTGTCAAAAATCATTTACAAAATTTAGGAATCATTCCAGGAACCAAAATTGTTGTTGTGAATTTTTCAGGGGAAAATGCAATTCTACTATTAAAGAACAATCGAATTGCAGTCAATCGAGAATTATTAGCGCAAATCATTGTGAAGAAGCCAGAATCATTAGCTGAAGCTTGGACATCCCTTGATCAACTAACTGTTGGTGAAAGTGCGACAGTGGTTGCTATTCATGGGCAAGGTGCAGTGAAACGACGTTTAATGGATATGGGTGTGACTAAAAATGTTCGAGTTGTGATTCGGAAGTTAGCACCATTGGGCGATCCACTCGAGATTACTTTACGCGGATATGAATTAACATTGCGAAAAAAAGAAGCTGAATTGATTCTTGTTCAAAAGGAGCAAAGTGAATGAGTATTGAAGTTGCGTTAGTTGGTAATCCTAACAGTGGGAAGACAAGTCTATTCAATGCGCTGACGGGAGCCAATCAATATGTTGGAAATTGGCCAGGAGTGACAGTCGAAAAAAAATCAGGTAGCCTGAAAAAACATCCAGCCATTCATATTCAAGATTTACCCGGTATTTATTCTCTCTCACCGTACACACCTGAAGAAATGGTTGCCAGAGAGTATTTGATTCATGAACGTCCAGATGTTGTGTTGAATATCGTAGATGCGACGAATCTGGAAAGAAACCTCTATCTAACTACGCAGTTACTTGATTTAGAAATTCCAGTGGTTGTCTGTTTAAACATGATGGATGTGGTCAAAAAAGAAGGAAAAACAATTAATCTGGAAAAATTGTCTTATGGTTTAGGTGTGCCAGTTATTCCGATGAGTGTTGTCAAAAACCAAGGACTTGAGCGTGTTTCAAAGTTGTTAACTACTCGAGAAACTTTTACCATACCAGAACCGTGCGAGTACGATCCGCGATTGGAAGCAGCATTAAATGAAATTGAAGATGTCTTGCATTTTGATTTCACAATGAAAAACCAACGTTGGTATGCCTTGAAGTACTTTGAACGAGAAACATTAGCTAGTTCTGAATTAGTGTTAACAACGCAACAAACAAAAGAAATTGAAGAGCTGATCCAGTTAACAGAAAAAATTTTTGCAGAAGAAAGCGAAACGATTCTCGTCAATGAAAGATATGAATTTATCACACAGCTAACAGCTTTGAGTATGGTAACGGTTGACTCCTTCCAATATTCGTTAAGCGACAAAATTGATCGAATCGTAACGAATCGTTGGTTGGCGTTACCAATCTTTGCGCTAGTGATGTGGTTTATCTATTATTTAGCCATTCAAACAATTGGAACGATGGGCACGGACTGGATCAATGATACATTCTTTGGCTCATGGGTACCGGAAACAGTTGGAAGCTGGTTACAGGCTGCTCAAGTCGCAGACTGGATGCAACAACTCATTTTGAATGGAATCATTGCTGGTGTTGGTGCAGTGTTAGGCTTTTTACCACAACTGATGGTTCTGTTTCTCTGTTTAAGTTTTCTTGAGGACTGCGGGTATATGGCACGCATTGCTTTTGTGATGGATCGTTTGTTCCGCAAGTTTGGCTTGTCAGGTAAGTCGTTCATCCCGATGTTGATTGCGACGGGGTGTGGTGTACCGGGCGTGATGGCGAGTCGGACGATTGAGAATGAACAAGATCGTCGTTTAACGATTATGGTTACGACTTTCATGCCTTGTTCCGCAAAACTACCAATCATTGCATTGATTGCAGGCGCTTTTTTCCCACATTCTTCTTGGGTAGCACCGTCTGCTTACTTTTTGGGAATGAGTGCCATTATTTTATCTGGGATTGCGTTGAAAAAGACACGCTTATTTGCTGGCGAAACAGCCCCATTTATTATGGAATTACCTATGTACCATTTTCCGCAGCTTCAAACGATTTTGCGACAAACGTATGATCGCTGTAAATCATTTGTGAAAAAAGCAGGAACGATTATTTTTGTTTCAAGTATTGCTGTTTGGTTTTTATCTTCTTATAATTTCCGTGGTCAGTCAGTAGCGGAAACCCACAGTATTTTAGCTGGACTGGGAAGAATCATTGCACCTATTTTCCACCCACTTGGCTGGGGAAATTGGCAAGGGGCCGTTGCAACGATTACTGGGTTAGTAGCAAAAGAAAATGTGATTGGAACATTTGGTATTCTTTTCGGAAATACAGAAGTTTCCGAAAACGGACAAGAAATCTGGCAAGTTCTTCGTGGAACGTATACGCCAGTCGCAGCTTATTCGTTCCTTGCATTTAATTTGCTGTGTGCGCCATGTTTTGCTGCAATTGGCGCAATTCATCGTGAAATGGGTTCGAAAAAGTGGACATGGATTGCGATTGGTTATCAGTGTGGCTTAGCTTACTTAGTAAGTTTTATCATCTATCAAATTGGGCATGCGGTATTTGAAGGTGGATCTTTGTCAATCATGACTTATTTAGCTGGCTTCGTATGGATTGCTCTCGTGTATGGCATCATAAAAAAACCGATGGCACAGAAAGAATCTGTTGTGTCACTTTCATTGAAAGGAGAAAGATAAGATGGCAACATTTTTATTAAGTGTATTGATTTTTGGTAGTGCAGGCTATATTGTTTATTCTCGTGTGAAAAAAGGTAAAAATTGTGACGATTGTCATACTACTTGTCCAGTGAAAAAAGCATCCAGCGCTGAAAAATAAAAAAATTGAGTAAGAACTGATAAAAAGCTGAGGGAAGACATTCGTTTTACTTCAGCTTCTTTTGCTTATTTTAACCGAGCATAGTAAGATGAGTTTGACAAGATTCGAAAGGGAAGAGGAAAGAAGCCATGGCGGAAAAGAAAAAAGTTGTTCGTCCACGTTATCAACAAATTGCGGTGGACTTAGCGGAACGAATTGTGGAAAATCGTTACAAAGTTGGCGAAAAAATCCATGCCCGCTCAACCTTAGCAAGCACTTATAATGCCTCACCAGAAACGGCACGTAAAGCCATCAATGTTTTAGTTGATTTGGGAATCATGGAAGTTCGTCATGGTAGTGGTGCATTTGTTGCTTCCAAAGAAAAAGCAAAAGAATTTTTATTACAATATCAAGATGTACAATCCATTCAGGAGACCAAAGCAGATATTATGGCTAGTGTCGAAAAACAAAAAGAAGAGTTAGATCACTTTTCGCAACTTCTGGATCAATTAGTTAACCAAACAAAACGTATCCACAAAATGAATCCATTGTTACCATTTGAATTGCAATTAAGTAAAAATGCGGAACATTTGGATCAATCAATCAGTGAATTAAACATTTGGCAAGTCACTGGTGCGACAGTCATTGCGATCTCGCACGAAGAAGAACTACTCGTTTCTCCAGGCCCATACGCAAAATTTAGTGAAGGCGATACAGTTCACTTTATTGGAAATGAATATACATTACAACGAATGATGAATTTTTTCTATCCAGAAGAATAAAAATGAGCAAAATGCAGAGCGGACAAGCGATTGTACGCTCTTTTTTCTTTTTTTGACAAAGTGACTACATGATGTTAATATTGTGTGGTCACTTTTTTCATGAAAAAAAATTGAAACTTGCGAAAAAAAGGAGAATTGGTTTGGCAAAAGTTGAAGTAAAAAAATTAACAAAAATTTTTGGTAAAAAGACACAAACCGCATTAGAAATGATGCAACAGCATCAACCAAAAACAGAAATTTTAAAGAAAACTGGTGCAACAGTTGGCGTATACGATGTGAATTTTGATGTGAAAGAAGGCGAAATTTTCGTCATCATGGGACTTTCAGGAAGTGGAAAGTCTACATTGATTCGATTATTGAATCGTCTGATTGAGCCAACTTCTGGGAATATTTATATTGATGGGGAAGATGTATCCCAATTAAATAAAGAAGAACTACGCGAAGTTCGTCGTCATAAAATCAACATGGTTTTTCAAAACTTTGGGTTGTTTCCACAACGAACGATTTTGGAAAATACGGAGTATGGATTAGAAGTTCGTGGCGTACCCAAAGAAGAACGCCAAAAAAAAGCAGAACAAGCGTTAGAAAATTCCGGTTTGCTTTCATTTAAAGATCAATATCCTAATCAATTATCTGGTGGGATGCAACAACGTGTTGGTCTAGCACGTGCGCTAGCAAATGATCCAGAAATTTTGCTGATGGACGAAGCTTTCTCTGCATTGGATCCATTGATTCGTCGTGAGATGCAAGATGAGCTACTTGAATTACAAGCTTCTGTTCAAAAAACAATTATTTTTATCACGCATGATCTAAACGAAGCTTTACGTATTGGGGATCGAATTGCTCTAATGAAAGATGGAGAGATTATGCAGATTGGAACAGGGGAAGAAATTTTAACAAACCCTGCCAACGAATATGTCCGTGAATTTGTGGAAGAAGTCGATCGTTCAAAAGTCTTGACTGCACAAAATATCATGGTACCAGCTTTAACAACAAATATTGAAGTTGATGGACCAAACGTTGCATTGACACGAATGCGCAGTGAAGAAGTAAGTATGCTGATGGCTGTTGATAAAAAACGTCACTTAAAAGGAATTATTACAGCTGAAAATGCTTTGGAAGCGCGTCGTCAAAAACGGCCATTGACTGATTTCTTGGATGAGAATGTAACGACCATTGATAAGGATATGTTAGTTAATGACATCTTTAATATTATTTATGATTCACCAACGCCACTAGCAGTTGTTGATAATGGCAAGTTACGAGGAGTTGTCATTCGTGGAAGTGTGATTGAAGCGTTGGCAGAAACAAGTGAGGTGAGTGAACATGAATAATTTATTAAACTATCAAATTCCTGTTGCTGATTGGGTAGAAACGATTACGGAATGGTTCACAACAACATTTTCGAGCTTATTTTCTTTCCTACAAACAATAGGACAAGCAATCATGACTGGGATAACAAATCTTTTATTGATTATTCCAGCACCAATTTTCATTTTACTATTAACAATAGTAGCTTTCTTTATTTCTAAAAAACGTCTAGGATTAACTTTATTTACACTGGTGGGTTTATGGTTTATCTATAATCAAGGTTTATGGACTGATTTGATGAATACGGTGACCCTTGTTTTATTATCAAGTGTGATTTCGATTATCATTGGTGTACCTTTAGGGATCTTAATGGCAAAAAGTGATAAAGCTCAGAGCATAATCAAACCGATTCTTGATTTTATGCAAACAATGCCTGGTTTTGTTTATTTAATTCCAGCAGTTGCCTTTTTCGGAATTGGAATGGTACCCGGTGTTTTCGCTTCTGTCATTTTTGCTTTACCGCCAACTGTTCGTTTTACGAATTTAGGTATTCGTCAAGTACCGAAAGAGTTAGTGGAAGCCTCTGATTCATTTGGGAGTACAGGCTGGCAAAAATTATTTAAATTAGAATTACCTTTAGCCAAAAATACTATTATGGCTGGTATCAACCAAACGACGATGCTTTCATTATCCATGGTTGTGATTGCTTCAATGATTGGTGCGCCTGGATTAGGACGTGGAGTGTTGTCCGCATTACAACGTGCACAAGTTGGGAACGGGTTCGTTAATGGTGTTGCTTTAGTTATTTTAGCGATTATCATTGACCGTTTCACACAACATTTGAATCAACCACGTACCAAAAAAGCAAGTGATCCTGCAGGTGTTAAAAGTAAAAAACGTCGTGGAGCAATCATCCTTGCAACAGCAGTTATCTTACTAGGTGCACTAGGTGTTGGTAGCGTCTTTTCAAGTAAAGAAACGAAGAAAATCAACTTATCTTATGTTGAATGGGATACAGAAGTGGCTTCAACGAATGTGGTAGGCGAAGTCTTACGCCAAATGGGGTATGATGTAACGATGACACCACTCGATAATTCAATCATGTGGGAATCAATAGCTAAGGGCGAATCAGATGGCATGGTTTCTGCGTGGTTACCAAAAACACATGGCTCACAATATGCTCAATACAAAGATCAAATTGTTGATTTAGGAGCAAATTTAAAAGGTGCAAAAGTTGGGTTAGTTGTTCCAGACTATATGGATGTGGACTCAATTGCTGATTTAACAAATCAAGCAAATAAAAAAATCATTGGGATCGAGCCTGGCGCTGGTGTAGTCAACGCCGCAGAAAATACAATCAACACATATGATAATTTAGCAGACTGGACGGTAGAAACCTCTTCATCCGGTGCAATGACAGTTGCTTTAGGACAAGCTATTAAGAAGAAAGAACCAATTGTGATTACTGGTTGGTCACCTCATTGGATGTTCGCAAAATATGAGTTGAAATATTTAGAAGATCCTAAAAATGGTATGGGTAGTGAAGAACAGATCCATACAATGGTTCGTAAAGGATTGAAAGAAGATCAAGCTGAAGCATATAAAGTATTGGACCAATTCAATTGGACGAAAGAAGACATGGAAGAAGTTATGCTAGAAATCAACAATGGAAAAGATCCGCAAGAAGCTGCAAAAACTTGGATTGAAAATAACCAAGATAAAGTAGCTAGCTGGAAAGCTTAACAGAAGTTGACAAAAAAGGAGTGCAGCCAGAATGGCTGTACTCCTTTTATTTTGTATGAGTAAGTCAGAAAAAACCAAAAAGAAAGTTACCTAGCGCAAGGCTGATAGCTAGTCTTCCTCTAAGGGAAGATTGACCATCCAATTGATTCCGTAGCGGTCAGTAAAAGTCCCGTAAAGTTTTGCCCAAAAGGTGGGTTCTAAAGGTATAGTAACTTCTCCGCCTTCACTTAATTGTTGGAAAAGTTGCTTGGTTTCTGTTGGAGTAGTCGTCTGAATGACTAAAGAAACATTATTGCCCATCACAACCGGAACAGACATACTTTCTGGCGTGTCGGAAAACATGACGCGTGTGCCATAAATCATCAGACTAGCATTTAAAACAAGCTCTTTTTGTTCTTCCGGGATAGAAAAATCAGGTGAACTAGGCATATCTCCAAAAGTTGTTAGATCGGTACAAGTGACGGAGAAGATTTTTTCGTAAAAACAGATGACTTCTTTTGCTTGATTGGTAAATGTCAAATAGATGTCCATGGTTGTTCCTCCTAAAGTTTTTTCCAGCGTAGAAGTTAGTTGGTTTACTAAGCTTACTTTGTTTTTAATGCTCAAATGACACAACGGACAACTGACCAAGTGACAGACTGTATTTCATACCTCAAAGCTTAAATGAGTTATTAATGGAAAGCAAACGTTACGCTGTTTGCTGGAAAAGGGAACAAAGAAAGCTTAAAAAAGTAGCGATTCAAATGGTAAATCTTATTGGATTAGAAGATTTACACTAATTTCATTCACTGGAACAGCTCGCTGAGAGAGGTCTTTCTACGATATAATATATATTTATTTGGGAAGAATAGCAGTAAAAAAGAGGAGGGGGAAACAGAGAAATAAAAATAGAAGCTTTAATGAACTCGTTTTTGTGTATTCATATTATTAAAGTCAAAAAAATGAGTAGTGTATCCGAATTTTATGTCCGAAAATAAAAAAAGAGAATGCGTAGTCTGTCTTCCAAACGTCCGAAGACGCCGACAAACTACCATTCTCGTGGGTTTGGCACCCAATGGGCCGTGAGGGGCTCGAACCCGCGACCCGCTGATTAAGAGTCAGCTGCTCTACCAACTGAGCTAACGGCCCGTACCAAAAGTACTTAATAATATTAGCACTAAGAGTTTTAAAATGCAAGAAGACGTAGAAAAAAATCAAAGAAAAATTTACAAGGTTAGAGAATTTTTTTCATAGTTTGTTCATAAATTCTGGCTATTATATAAGCATACCAACAAAACAAAGTTCTTAATAAAAGAACGAGCCCTAACACTTTTTCATTTTTACTCCTTTCCCGCCGATTTTTCGGCGGGCCTCTTGATTCTTAACGATAATAAAAATAAAAACAAGCATGCTTTGGCTGGCGTGCTTGTTTTTTTGTTTGAGAACCATGTTGTTTACAACTTGATATATGCTAATGTTAAAAGACAATAACTTAAGTCGTTTTGTCTGCAACATCAGCAATCTCATAGAAGGTGGATATTTGTTTTATGAGTTATGTTTAACTTATGATACGAACTATCCTCTTATAGGTAAATGGATGAAAGGATAGCTCGTAAAACTCATAATGGATTTCTTATTTCAACAGTTATAAAGGAATTTTTTGTTGCTAAGCAAAGCTGATTATTGTTCTTCATTCACTAGTTTTGTTTTATTATTTTCCATCACTTTGAAAAATGGGTAATAGATGACAGCACTGATAAGGATTAGTAGTAAACAAAAGACAATATTTCGCCAATCCATACTTGAAAGATATGCCTGTGCAAAAAATGGTGTAAAGGAAGGATCTACGATAAATCCTAGGCCAATCAAACCAATTTTTTGAGCAAAATAGGTTAGTAATAACGAAACGATTGGTGTAACTAAAAACGGAATTGCCAGAATTGGATTAAAAACGATTGGCAGACCGAAAATGATTGGTTCATTGATTGAACAAATACCCGGGATAAGTGATAGCTTTCCAATCGTACGATATTCTGACACTTTGCTACGCATCATTAAAATGACTAAGCCAAGGGTTCCACCAGCACCACCTAAAACAGAAATACGAAACATTTGTAAATTCATTAGATGGGTCATCGCTTCTCCATTAGACATTTGTTCAGCGTTCAGTCCAGTTTGCGCCATCCCTAAGGTAAATACGATTGGGAAAATAATGGATGAGCCATTAATGCCAAATAACCATAAGATATTTCCTAGAGTAACGATCAACAGGAACCCGCCAAGGCTTCCTGCAATATCAGTGGCTGGTGTTAGTATGCTCATGATTGTTTCTGGAAAAATCTTTTTAGTTGTACTTAAAAAGAGTAAGTTCATTCCATAAAAAAGAATGATATTCGTCAGTAGTGGAACCAAAGTGTTGATGAAGGTTGCTACCATAGGTGGTACGGTATCTGGCAGTTTTAATTTAATATCTTTTACTTCAAATAAACGATTGATTTCAACCACCAGAAGACCAATTATAATAGCTACGAACAAACCATTTGTCCCTAAATAATTTAAATTGATCATGCCTTCTGTTACAGGTGTACATACCATTAGAAAAATAACTGATGCAACCATGCCATTCATAGATGGATTGATTTTGTATTCACTAGCAAGAGAAAAAGCGATCCCAAAAACACTAATGAGTCCAATAAGTCCCATAGTCAAATTATATGGTGCAGTAATCAGATCGTAATTTGCAACTGCAAAATCTTTCCAGCTTGCCATAAATTTCAGGAGAAAATTAGCTGTTTCAGGATTGTATTGATCTAAATTGATAGGTGGGTTAGCAAAAATCAGAAAAAAAGAACCAATAACAATAAAAGGCAAACCAAACATCATACCACTAGAAATTGCTTTAAGGTGACGCTGATTTCCAATTTTTGCAGCGATAGGGCTAAGCATCTCGTTGAGTTTCGTAATGATTGTCGAATTTTCCATGAAATTTCCCCCTTATACTTGCCAAGGATTAAAAACAAAGGTACTTGGAACCACGTGAGTTGGATCATATTTTTCTATGATTTTTTCATATTGTTCTTTGTAATCATTCGTTACTTTTGCTTGGGGAACCACTTTACTAGCTTCGTGTAAAAAATGTTCTGAACCACGTCCCATTTCTTGACCACGAGTTGTATGCTTGTCGAGGGCAATGTCTGGAATCTCAGGTACATAGCCCATAGCAAAACTTTTTATCACAATATTTTTAAGTAAATCAGATGAACGATCTTTTTCTGATTCACACAAGTAACGAATGGCATGGAAGAAAAACATTGCACGGTCTGATTCGTTATATTGGAATTCTTTACGCATGATGTTTAAATGATTGATCATCATTGCAGCCATTGGATTTCCCATTCCAATATCCTCTACACTGATAGCTAGTAATCGACGCCATAGTTTCTCTTCAAATTGAGGTGAAGTGATGTACATTTCATAGGCAAATTCGCAGGCTTCTTTTTCTTTTCCTCTACGAATAGATTTTTGTAACGCTGAAATAACTTCATCTCCTGCTAAACCATTTCTAGTGGTCATTTTTGCCCAAGGGTCTTGAATAAACTGTTTTTCTGTCATAATATAATACTCCTAACGAAAGAATTGAATTTGAGGTGATCTGATGGATACGGAAACGCTTATTGAAAAATATCAGTTGAATGATTCAGAAGCTGCTGTTTTACGATTTATGGATAACAATCGTGAAATACTAAAAAAATTAGGGATTCGTGACGTAGCAAAAGAGTCCTATGTCTCAACTGCAACGATTGTCAATATGGCAAAAAAGATTGGCTATTCTGGTTATAGTGAACTAGTTTTTGCTTATGGAAACAAGCAGTCTCTCAACAATTTCTCTCGTACTTACTCAAGTACCGATAGAGATATGTTCGTCAACTTGCTGACCATTTATCGCGAAAAAAGAATTATGATCCTAGGATCAGGGTTTTCTCAAAATATCGCTAATCACTTTTCTGAAATGTTTAATCTGTATGGATTTCGTGCGACTGCTAATAGTCATTTGGAATTTCTTCGCGAAAATGTTGAAAAAGACGTTCTGATTATTATTATTTCAAATTCTGGGGATACTTTTCGTTTAACAGAACTTGCCGAAATGGCCAAAAAACATCGGATCGATTTAATTTCCTTTGTCGGAGAAAAAAATTCTCGAATCGGACAATTATCAACCTTAACAATTAGCACAGAGACGTATATACCACAAGTTTTATCAGAATACCAACCGAATCTTTTCTTTGGGACAGCATTGAATCAATTTGAACAATTACTGAGTGAAGCGTTAAAGTCTATCTTTGATTAGAAGAACGAGGTGGCCACTGTTTCTTCACTTATTAGTATAAATATTGGATATGAAATTGTAAGGGGTTTCCCTAAGGTGTGAACATGTTTTTTAATTTATAAACGTGTTTAGGAAGTATAGAATATAAAAAACGATTTGCTTAATACAAATGCAAATGGGGAACATTTATTGCACAGCTGCCAAAAAGATCTTTTGTCAAAGAATCTTTTTCTTCGTAAGTTTTGTTGAAGTGCTCAAAGAGTTATGGATAGAATTTTTCTATATGAACAAAAAATGATTGACTTAAAATTCTGAAAAGGATTCTAGGCCAATCATTTTTTGCTGTTTGAGTCTTTCTTTTTGTTCCAACTTTTTTATATAATGAAAATTAAGAAAATTATCTAGTTTTTAAAACTAGATTGAATGTTTTTGATAACTTTGATATGATGTTGGTGAAATCAGAAAAGGAGACGAACTAATGGAAAAAATGCGTGAACAATTAGTTGCGTGGGGAACGGATATCGAAACATTTTGCTTACCACGATGGGAAGAATTACCCGATTTAGAGTTATACATGGATCAGGTGATCACTCTGATTGATCGTTATCTATCACCGATTATCCAAGGAGAAAAGCATCCATTATTGACGTCTTCGATGGTCAATAATTATGTTAAACAAGAATTGATCCCAGCACCTGTCAAAAAACGTTACAATAAGCAACATGTTGCTTTTTTAATCGCAATTACAACTTTAAAACAAGTCTTGACGATTCCAGAAATCAAAAACGGAATCCTGTTTCAAGGAAAAGTGATCGGCATTCGGGAAGCTTATAATTTATTTTGCGAAGAACAGGAAGCCGCTATTCATTTAATCAGTCAACAGTCACAAGGAAAAGAGCAAGCACCACTCATTTTAAATCAAACAATGCCGATCGAAAGGATTGCTGTTAAAACGGCGACTTTATCTTTTGCCTTAAAATTACTTGCAGAAAAAACAATTATGTTAGAAACAGATTATCTAAAAGGGGAGAAATCAAATGAATAAAGAAAAAATTGCGATTTTAGTTGATTCAGGTACAGATGTTCCGGCAGAACTGATGGAACAATACCATATGTATATGATTCCTTTGAAAATTATTTATTCAGATCGTGAATATATTGATAAGGTAGACATTACCCCAGAAGAAATTTATGAAAAATTACCAACAGAAATTCCGGGAACTTCATTGCCTGATGGTGAAACGATTACTGCTATTTTTGATCAAATTAAAGCAGATGGATACGAAAAAGTGCTAGCGATTACAATCTCTAGCGGTTTATCTGGAACCTATAATGTTGTGCGACTGATTGCTGAACAACAGACAGCGTTAGAAACATATATTCTTGATACGAAAAATATTGGTATTGGTGCAGGTTTCTCAGCTATTCAGGCAGCACAATGGCTTGAAGATGGAATGGACTGGCAAACAGTCATTAAACAATTGGAAATTTTAGTGAAACAAACAAAGGTTTTCTTCAACGTGGCGACGCTAGAATATTTACAAAAAGGTGGTCGTATTGGTTTAGTTGCGTCCATTTTAGGAACAGCTTTGAAATTAAATCCCATTATTTCTTGTAATGAAGAGGGAATTTATTACACTGTTGCTAAAGCCAGAGGTCGAAAAAAAAGTTTGGATAAAACCGTAGCTTTAATTAAAGAACGAGTAGGAAACGCAAAAGTTTTCAATTTAGCTGTGGCACATGGAGCTGCAGAAGAGGAAGCACATGCCATGGAAGCAAGACTACGACAAGAGTTTCCACAAGTACAACAAATGTACTTTGGTCAAATCTCGCCTGCTTTAGTGGTGCATACTGGACCAGGTTTGTTAGGTGTAGGTGTTCAAATTTTGGAAGCTTGATCGAAAAGAATATATCTCAAGAATGCAATTTCTTGGAAATTTTCAAGAAAATGATATAATTGCAAAGAAAGGAGATGTATTTTTTTATGAAAAAAGGTATTGCAGAATTTATTGGCACTTATATTTTAGTCTTTGTTGGGACTGGCGCAGCCGTACTAGGTGGAGGTGCAGAAGGGATTGTTGGGATTGCCGGTATCGCGTTAGCATTTGGTTTAACAATCGTTGCAGCAGCTTACAGTATTGGTACTGTTTCTGGCGCTCATTTAAATCCAGCCGTTTCGATTGCAATGTGGATGAATAAAAGAATTTCAGCTACTGAATTAGTTTACTATATCGTTGGTCAAGTTGTTGGGGCATTTGCAGCTTCATTAACATTATCTGGCTTGCTTGATTCAGCAGGTAAAAGTGTTGAAAACTTGGGACAAAATGTTTTTGAAATGGGTACAGTAGGTGCATTATCAGTTGAAATTATTTTAACTTTTATCTTTGTATTAGTTATCATGACTGTTACAAGCCAAACAAAAGGAAACAGTAGCTTAGCTGGTTTAGTGATTGGGTTGTCATTAACATTGATTCATTTCGTTGGTATTCCATTAACAGGAATGTCAGCTAATCCAGCACGTAGTTTAGCACCAGCTGTGTTAGTTGGCGGCCAAGCGTTAGAACAAGTTTGGGTATTTATCGTAGCACCAATCGTAGGTGGAATCCTTGCAGCACTTGTTGCAAAATATTTATTAAATACTGAAAACGATCGCGTAGAAGCTTAAGCTTTCTAAAAAGAGAGAAGTCAGGACAGAAATGTTCTGGCTTTTTTGTTTGTAATAAATCGTGTGCCATTCTTTTTCGCTAGTAGTAAAAAAAAATTTAGATGAATGAATAGTCATTGCAAAAGTAAAAACTATTCTGTGTGAGTGTTCCTTATATTTACGGACTAGATAATTCTTTCACAACCTTTTACACGGTGTTCCCAAAGCAACTCCTCGAAATAATTCGTAACGGATCAAAAATATATGAGGCTATTTTTTTCAGTTGCTCCTTATTTTTTCGGAGCTGACCGCTTTGCCTCACAACCTTTTTAAGTTTCCTTCTCATTTCAAAATGCAAGGATGAAACAAATCTCGAAATACGGTATAATGAAAAGGTATGACAATAATAAAAAAGAGGTGGCTCTTTATGAAGAAAATTTTAGTTGTCGATGACGAAAAGCCGATTTCGGATATCGTTAAGTTTAATTTAACAAAAGAAGGTTACGATGTTTATACTGCGTACGATGGCGAAGAAGCCTTAGAAAAAGTCGAAGAGGTAGTTCCTGATTTGATTTTATTAGATTTGATGTTACCCAAAATGGACGGACTAGAAGTAGCGCGAGAAGTTCGTAAAACTTATGACATGCCAATCATCATGGTAACTGCAAAAGATTCTGAAATTGATAAAGTTTTAGGATTAGAGCTTGGCGCAGATGACTATGTGACGAAACCGTTTTCGAATCGAGAGTTGGTTGCTCGTGTCAAAGCAAATTTACGTCGTGGTGCAGCAGCTGCAAAAGAAGTCGAAGAGGTGACACCATCTGAATTGACCATTGGTGATTTAACTATTCACCCAGATGCTTATATGGTAACAAAACGTGGGGAAACAATTGAACTAACACATCGCGAGTTTGAATTGCTTTTCTATTTGGCAAAACATATTGGACAAGTAATGACACGTGAACACTTATTACAGACTGTTTGGGGTTATGATTATTTCGGTGATGTACGAACAGTTGATGTTACGGTGCGTCGCTTACGTGAAAAAATCGAAGACAATCCAAGTCACCCGAACTATCTAGTTACACGTCGTGGTGTTGGTTACTACTTGCGTAACCCAGAACAGGAGTAATCAATGAAGAAAAAGGTCCGCTTTTTTCGATCAGTCAATTTTAAAATCGCGATTACATTCATTTTGATTTTATTGATTTCGATTGAAATTATTGGTGCGTATTTTATACGTGGTTTGGAGCGCTCCACGATCAACACGTTTATCAAAGATATGAATCAGACAGTTGTCTCATTAGCTTCAACGATTAGTCCTGAACTTAGTCGAAAAGATACGGCAGATCCAGATGAGGTCAATGGGAATATCAAGCGTTTTATCGAAAATAGTGCTTCAAGCGATATTATCGAAATTCGTGTGGTTGATGAAAAAGGGATTATTCGGGGGACAACAGATGTAAGTGAACAAAGTTCTATCGGTAAAAAAAATGATTATGTAGCCGTTGATGATTTTACTACTAAACGTTATGTCGCACTTGATTCAGATGACAAACGGGTAAATATTAATGTTCAGCCTATTCTGTCCCCGACCGGCGATGCCGTCATCGGGGCTCTTTACGTCAAAAGTGATATTGAGCAAAAGTATTCAGAAATTAGCAACACAGCGATTATCTTTTTCACGGCTTCGCTGATTGCGGCATTCATCTCGATGATTGTGTCGGTTTTGGTTGCTCGTTCAATTACACAACCAATTGGCGAAATGCGTGAACAAGCTATCCGGATTGCGCGAGGTGACTATAGTCGAAAAGTCAAAGTTCACGGACAAGATGAGTTGGGACAATTGGCAGACACATTTAACCAGTTAGCTGAACGAATCGAAGAAGCGCAAGACACGATGGAAGCTGAACGAAATCGATTGGACAGTGTCCTTTCCCATATGACGGATGGGGTTATTGCCACCGATCGTCGAGGAAAAGTTATCACGATTAACGATATGGCTTTATCATTGTTAGATATTAAAAATGAAGAGGCGATTGGTCAGTCTATTTTGACATTACTTGATATCGAAGAAGAGTATACATTACGTAAATTGTTAGAAAACCCAGATGAGATGGTTCTTGACCGCTCAACAGGTTCTACCGAAAGCGACCAGATGATTTTACGCGTTGACTTTTCGATGATTCGTCGTGAATCAGGCTTTATTAGTGGCTTGGTTGCTGTATTGCATGATGTAACAGAGCAAGAAAAAACAGAACGTGAACGTCGCGAATTTGTTTCCAACGTATCACATGAACTGCGCACACCATTAACAAGTATGCGTAGCTATATTGAAGCGTTGAGCGAAGGTGCATGGCAAGATGAAGAGATTGCTCCGAATTTCTTGAAGGTAACTTTAGATGAAACAGACCGTATGATTCGGATGATCAATGACTTATTGAATCTTTCTCGAATGGATACGGGGAATACACAACTACAATTAGAATATGTCAATTTTAATGAGCTAATCAATTTCGTCCTCGATCGTTTCGACATGATGGTTGGCAATCAAGAAAAGAAATATGCGATTCGCCGTGAATTTACTCAACGAGATCTCTGGGTCGAAGTGGATACCGATAAAATTATCCAAGTAATCGATAATATTATGAATAATGCCATTAAATATTCTCCTGATGGAGGAACAATCACTTGTCGCTTATTAGAAACACATAACAATGTCATTTTAAGTGTAACTGACCAAGGACTAGGCATCCCTAAAAAAGATTTGAATCGAGTATTTGAACGCTTTTATCGTGTAGACAAAGCTCGAGCACGTGCGCAAGGTGGCACAGGTCTTGGTTTAGCAATTTCACGTGAAGTAGTTAAAGCACATCGAGGAGCCATTTGGGCAGAAAGTAAAGAAGGACAAGGTTCGACTTTCTATATTTCGCTACCCTATGAACCATACGAGGAGGACTGGTGGGAATGAAAATTTCAGGAAAAATCATCCGGATTGGACTAGTTTTGATGGTTGCACTGAGTTTATATTTCTCCTATGTTATCTGGCTAAGTCCTGCTGGAAAAGAAACAGTGAATGTGGATGAAACAAGTACGCAAGTGATGACTGAATCACAGGCTAATCGAAAATCTTCAGAAATTTTTTTGCCACTCCATGTGACGTGGGTCCAAGGAGAGAATATTCGAGAAACCAATAGTGAGAACTTAGTTTCGCGTTTACAAACAGTTATCGGTAAAGCTCGTTTTGGCAAACTTGCAGCAGTGGTTACAGGAAATAAAACTGAATTCGATCAGAAAAAGGAACTTTCGGAAGGTTTTGAGTTAACTTATCTTGCTCCTTTTTTGTTACAAGAATACATCCAAGCATTTGGATTGAACTTAGACATAAGTAGTCTATCCAATGATGCGGAGATGATTTCATTTACTTGTATCCAGTTTGATGAAAAAAATAAAAAAATCCGTTTCTTGGACTTTGTTCATCAAACAATCTATGAAGCCAATATCTCTCTAAATTGGGAGGATATTGAAAAAGAGTTATCTTTCGATGAAAATAAATGGACTAAAATGTCTAAAAAAGCATCTGTGATTGCTCAACAATATGATACAGAATCACCAATCAAGTTAAAAAAATACAGTTACATTCTATCGCAACAACCTTATACACTTTTTCGAAATGCTTTCTTCCAGTCACCTGATGAAGTAAAAAACAATGATGAAAGTAGCGAATTGATTTTTTATGGTGGGAATGAAACAATGACAATTCATTCTGCTAGTCAAGTTGTCGATTTTCGAGGAGAATTGTCTGATACAAATGCTAATGGAAATATTTATTCAAAAAGTTTTCCATACATCAGTAAAATTGGTAGTAGCTTAGGAAATCTTCATTATTTTGATCGCACAGATAACCAAATCGATTATCGGATTTTTGTTGAAGGCTTCCCAGTATTTGGTACGGATAGTAAAGGAAAAGTTGGGATAACGATTAATGATGAAGCCAGTGAAAAAGCGCAAGTGAACATTCAGACTAGTTTAAATGCGATTCAAGTACCTATCCCTTCAGATGAATCAGTAGAATTGGCTAGCACAGCTGAAGTGATTCAACAATTGGTTACCCATGGTGTGGAAAAAGAAGAACTTGAATCGGTCATCATTGGTTATACGTGGCAAAATATCAAAGAAACAAACCGAGTCGTAGATTTGCTACCAGAATGGTATGTGAAATATCAAGGGAATTGGTACTCTGCCAGTGAATTGTCTAACAAACTAGCTGAAATGGAGGCGAACTAAGTGGACTTTAAAAAAATTGAATGGATTTTTTTCCTAGCTTTCTTAGGTCTCAATATTTTTTTATTCAGCAGTTATCACGAGGCAATGAACCAAGAAAACAATGTGATACGATCAGATCAAACGGAGTCAATACAAAATCGTCTAGCTAGTGATGATATTTCTTATTCAGGGAATATTTCTTCTGAGAGCAAGCAAGGATATTATTTAAGTGCTGAACAAAGTGATTTAGGCACGGTCTTAACACAACATCGAAAAAAGAATTCTACGGGGTTGCTTCGTAGCGGCATCACTTTTGACGGGCTGTCTACTTTAACGAAGACGTTTGCCACTGAAGAATCCGAAAAGTACAAGATCGACAATAAACAAACTAAACATTCGATTACGGAATTTTTGAATAGCCAAAATAATGTGCTTTATGGCGATGAATATGAATTTATGACGAATTTCTCGACATTAGACGGAGATTCACTAGAGATTCAGGCGAGTCAGTCGTATGAAGGAATTCCATTTCATGATGATACAGCTGAAATCAATTTTATGGTGGAAAAGGATGATGGTGTCTACCAACTGACGAAATATACGCAAACACATTTGACGAATATTGAACAGCTACGTGAAAAAATGGATCTATATTCAGAAGAAGAAGCAATCCAAACGCTTTATGTGAATAATAAGATTCCTAGTTCTTCAAAAATTTTATGGCGTCAACTTGCTTATTCTTGTATCGTAAAGGTTCGAGAAAAAAATGTGTACGTTCCAATTTGGTATGTGGCTATTGAAACAAGTGATAAAAGTGTTCAAATTGAATCCGTTAATGCATTCAGTAACACCATTGTGACAAATAATGTGGTTCCAAAAGTGGAAGATAATTAAAAAAGTAGGTATAATGAAAAAAGTTTACAGTGTGAAGAAGGGAAGTAATAAATAAATGGTCCAAGAAAAACCAGCTTTTAAAATCAGTATCCTTGCGAGTGGGAGTTCAGGAAACTCACTTTATTTGGAAAGTGAGAAGAAACGACTATTGGTGGATGCAGGTCTTAGCGGGAAAAAAATTACTTCCTTGATGGCTCAAATTGATCGTAAACCTGAAGACTTAGATGGTATTCTTGTGACGCATGAACATCGAGATCACATTCATGGTGTAGGTGTACTGGCACGGAAATACCATTTAGACGTGTATGCCAATGAAAAAACGTGGGAAGCAATGTCGCCGTTGATCGGTAATGTACCCGTCGAGCAAAAACATTTATTTGAAATGGGAAAAGTCCAAACTTTTGGAGATGTCGATATTGAAAGTTTTGGTGTTTCGCATGATGCGGCTGCGCCACAGTTTTATCGTATCTACAAAGAAAATCGTTCTTTCGTGATGTTAACGGATACTGGTTACTGTAGTGATTATATGCGTGGGGTTATTGAAAACGCAGATGGTTATCTGATGGAAAGTAATCATGACTTGGAAATGTTGCGGATGGGTTCGTATCCGTGGAATTTAAAACAACGAATTTTAGGAGATCGTGGTCATTTATCAAATGAAGATGGTGCATTAGTGATGACTGATGTGATTGGTAATCGAACGAAACGTATTTATTTAGGTCACTTGAGTAAGGAAAATAACTTGAAAGAGCTAGCTCATTTGACGATGGAAAACATATTAAAAGAAAAAGATTTCGGTGTGGGGTCTGATTTTGATGTGTACGATACGGATCCAGATCAAGCAACGGAATTGTTTTCAATCTAACAAATTGTTCCAAAAATATCATAAAAAATCCCAACAGTTTGATTAAACTATTGGGATTTTTTATTTACTTTATTGACTTACAACACTAATATGCTCGTTTTCATGCTTATCTGCTAAGACCTCATCAATTAAAGCAATGGCATAGTCCGCCATACTGATAACACTTTCTCCATGTGCATTGTTGTGAAGAAAGTCGTCATTTAATTGATATTTTCCAGTTCGTTCGCCAGTTGGATTGAAGAACGCAGCCGGACTGATATAGGTCCAACGAAGTCCCTTTGTGTTTTTTAAATGAGTAAGCGCTTGTGACATATGGAAAGCTGTTGGATAAAAAGGCGCGTCTTTTGGTACTTGGTCAATCATCCGAGTTGTTTTTTCTGGGTCAGTAAATAGAGAAGACGCACCGCCAACGACAAGTAACCGAGTCGAAGTATTCGTTAAAATTTTTGTTAAATGAGCAAGGGACGTTTGATGCATTTCTTCCTTGCCTGCGGGTGCGTTGAATGCATCAATAACAATGTCAAAAGAAGCAAGGTCTTCAGTCGCCAAATCGTATAAATCTTTTTCAATAAATGGAACAGCTACTGTTAGTTTTTTGGCATTTCTGACAACGGCTGTAACATCGAGCTGACGAGCAAGGGCCTCCTTTAAAATCAATGAACCTGCGTGACCAGTTGCACCAATAATTGCTATTTTCATCAAAAAACCTCCTATCATTTCCTTTATTGTATGAAGTTATGTGAGTAGGGTCAAAGAATTGGTTTTTTCTGGAAGAATTCAGTGCCAGACTTTCTTTTATATTTATTGCTCTGTTATAATTAAAAGATAATGAGGGGAGGGAAAACAGTGTTTGAATCAGAAAAAATAAAGCAGTTAAATGAACTAGAAATGATTGTTTATAATTATTTGATTGCCAATTTAGAGGAAGTTTCAAGAATGACGATTCGTCAATTATCAGATGCGTGTCATGTGTCGACCACGACGATTTTACGTTGTTGTAACAAATTAGGTTTACAAGGTTTTTCCGAGTTGAAATTTGCAATCAAAAATTATCAGACACAAGCGAAGCAGCAAATGTTTGAACAATTTTATGATGCAACTGTTCAAGTGGATTCTTTTTTGAAAAAAGTCAACAATGAAAGCTATCGAATCGTTTTGGAACAAGCAGTACAAATGATTGTAGAAGCTCGTCATGTTGCTTTTTCTGGAATTGGTACAAGTGGTGTCCTGGGATTATATGGCAGCCGCTACTTTATCAATTTAGGATTGAATGCATATAGTATCACTGATCCATTCGCCCCAGTTCCTTCTCGTGGTTTAGAAAGTACATTAGCGATTATTTTGTCCGTATCAGGTGAGACGTCTGAAATGATCGAAAAAACAGAAGCTTTTAAGCGTTATGGTGCGAAAGTCTTGAGTATTACCAATGACGAAACGTCAACGATTGCTCGTTTGGCAGACTACAATTTGTCTTATTATATGCCAGAAACAAGAGGAAAAGAGGAGTCACTGAATCTTACGACACAAGTCCCAGTGGTGACCTTATTAGAAATGTTAGCGCAAAAAGCGAGTCAAGAAATGGAAAGAGCACATTAGCCTGTTTTTTTTGTTGGAACATGTTCCTGCATACGGCTGAGCTCTTTTTTTCTTTGGCAAGGTTAGTTATAGTTATATATGTAAACGGATATAAAGTGAAAGAAAGGAGTATAGAAAAGGATTTATTGGATGAAGTGCACTTATTTTTTATTGGATGATTTTTTTAATTTACTTGGATAAGGAGAGATGTATTATGAACGAATGGATTAATGAGAAAGTTTTACCTCCGGTTTTAAAATTTGTTAATACAAAGCCTATTACTGCTTTGCGTAATGGGATGTTATATACAATGCCTTTCACCATTGTTGGTTCGGTTTTTCTATTACTAGCGAACTTCCCAGTTACAGCCGTTTCAGAATGGGTCAATAATTCTGGTCTTGCTGTTTACTTTAATCAAGCGTATGGTGCTTCATTTGCGATCATGGCAATTTTTGCAGTAGTTGGGATTGCTTATTCTTACGTTAAAGACGAAGGATTTGAAGGATTGCCAGCAGGAATGATTGCATTAGTTATCTTTTTATTAACAATGCGTTCAGATGTGACGGATGCAGAATCTGGTGTTGTAATTGGGAACGTAATTGATAAAGCTTGGACTGGTGGTCAAGGAATGATCAGTGCAATCTTGGTGGGATTATTTGTTGGATGGGGCTACACTTGGTTCCTAAAAAGAGATATTCGAATCAAATTGCCTGAGCAAGTGCCCGATAATGTGGCTAACTCATTTACTGCATTGATTCCAGCAGCTGTGTTGATCACTTTTGCAATGCTTGTATATATTTTCTTTGATGCAGTCTTCAGCACAACAATGATTCAATGGATTTACGAAGTAATCCAAAGCCCAATGCAAGGTGTAACTGATTCACTTGGTGGTGCATTGATGCTTGGTTTCTTAGTTCCATTCTTATGGTTCTTTGGGGTACATGGTTCAACGATTGTCGGCGGGATCATGGGACCAATCTTACAAGCAAATTCATTAGCAAACACAGAGATTCTTGAGTCTGGTAAAGCATTGACTGTTGCGAATGGTGGACATATCGTTACACAACAATTTTTAGATCAATTTATGACAGTCACAGGTGCTGGAATGACAATTGGTGTCGTGATGTTCATGGTTTTCTTTGCAAAATCAGCGCAGTTCAAACAACTTGGTCGTTTATCTTTAGCACCAGCTATCTTTAACATTAACGAACCAATTATTTTTGCAACACCGATTGTAATGAACCCGATTATGGCCATTCCATTTATTGCAACGCCAGTTGTTTCTGGCGTGATCACTTACTTTGCTTTGTATACAGGACTAGTTCCGTTATTCACAGCTGTACAAGTACCATGGACAACACCACCAATTATCTCAGGCTTTTTAGTAGGTGGCTGGCAAGCAGCATTGTTACAAACATTTGTTTTAGCAGTTGGTTTCTTTATCTATCTACCATTTGTGAAGAAAATCGATGCAATGAATTATGCACAAGAAAATGATCTTTCTTTTGAGGAAGCAGATCAATTAGAAGAGTCACAAGTTTTATAAACGATTTTACAAATTAACAAGAAATGAGTCGATCGTATGAGCGTATTGAGAAAAGATTTTTTATGGGGCGGTGCAGTAGCAGCCCATCAATTAGAAGGTGGTTGGCAAGAAGGAGGCAAAGGTGTTAGTGTTGCTGATGTCATGACTGCTGGAAAAAATGGTGTAGCAAGAGAAATTACAGATGGTGTGATTGAAGGCAAATATTATCCTAATCATGAGGCAATTGATTTTTATCACCACTATAAGGAAGATGTGCGTTTGTTTGCGGAATTAGGATTGAATTGTTTTCGAACATCCATTGCTTGGAGCAGAATTTTTCCAAAAGGTGACGAATTAGAACCAAATGAAACAGGATTACAATTTTATGATGACCTATTCGATGAATGTTTAAAGTATGGAATTGAACCAGTTATCACACTTTCTCATTTTGAAATGCCGTATCATTTGGTGAAAAAATATGGGGGCTGGCGAAATCGAAAAATGATTGAGTTTTTTACTCGATTTGCGGAAACTTGTTTCACTCGTTATCAAGAGAAAGTGAAATACTGGATGACCTTTAATGAAATCAACAATCAAGCAAATTTCCATGAAGATTTCGCACCATTTACTAATTCTGGTATTCGTTATGAAGAAGGCGAAGATCGCGAAGCAATCATGTATCAGGCTGCACATTATGAATTAGTAGCAAGTGCGCAGGCAGTGGAGATTGGTCATCGAATCAATCCAAACTTTGAAATTGGGTGTATGATTGCCATGGTTCCAATCTATAGTTACTCATGTAGTCCCAATGATATGATGGCAGCAACAGTTGCAATGCAAAGACGCTATTGGTTTACTGATGTGCATTGCAAAGGTCATTACCCAAGTTATATGGATGCATACTTCAAACGAAAAGGATTTGACTTAGATCGAACAGCAGAAGATGCCCATATTTTAAAGGCAGGATGTGTCGACTATATTGGCTTTAGTTACTACATGTCGTTTGCAATCAAAGATCATGGAAAAGCACCAACTTTTGATTATGATGAAGCAGCAGATTTAGTAGAAAATCCTTACGTGAAAGCATCTGATTGGGGTTGGCAAATTGATCCTATGGGCTTACGCTACGCAATGAACTGGTTCAATGAACGTTACGAAAAACCATTATTTATTGTGGAAAATGGATTTGGCGCGATCGATGAGATTGGGGAAAGCGGACAAGTTGAAGATGATTATCGTATTGAGTATTTACAAGAACATATTGCTTCAATGAAAGACGCTGTTGAATATGACGGTATTGATTTAATGGGCTATACGCCATGGGGATTCATTGACTTGGTTTCGGCTGGAACAGGAGAAATGAAAAAACGTTATGGCTTTATCTATGTTGATAAGGACAACGAAGGAAATGGGACATTGGCAAGAAGCAAGAAAAAATCGTTTGATTGGTATAAGGAAGTTATTGCTACGAACGGTGAAACATTAAGCTAAAAAAAACTGCGACAAAATCTCAAATGATTTTGTCGCAGTTTTTAATTGAAGGTGAAAATTATTTTTGGATCAACAACTGTACAACGATAACTAATGTATTCATACCAACGTGTGTGATCATCGAAGTCCAAATTCGACCAGTTGATTTATACAATAAACTAAAGAAGAAACCCAAAAAAAAGTAAACTAATAGATGTCCATCTGCATGTGCAACGGCAAAAAGTAGAGAACTGATTACAGCGCCTACCCAAAAATTAGAGTAGTGACTAATAAGACCTAGAATGCTACGACGAAAAACAAGTTCTTCCATAATTGGGCCACCAATAGTCGTTGCTAAAATAAAGGCAGGTGCTTTTAAAATCATCTGGATGATATTTTGCGTATTTTCAGATGGAGCGCTTTGACCAAATAAAAAAGTTTCTATTCTGACAGCTACACCTTGTAAAAGGATCGCTATCAAAATACCACCTAATCCAAGCAAAATGATTTCAGGAACACTTGCTTTGGGTACATCTGCTTCTATCGTTAAAGGTTCTTTTTGCTTAAAATACAGAAATAGTAGAATCAAAGCTCCTAGTAAATACGTGATCGTTGTCGCTGAAATCAAACCAGTCGAAGTAGTAACAATACCAGTAATGCTCAAAAGTACAGGGGAAACAAAAACTAAACCGTAGCAAAAAATGCTTAGTAGACTATATTTTTTTAATGACATAAAATTCCTCCTTGCAGGCTCTTATAAAAGATGGCTTACCTGTGTTAGTAGTCAAGATTTATTGGTAATTATACCATACGAAAGTTGTTCGCCGATGAAAATAAAAAATCAGATTTCTTTGATTTAAAAAGCTTGCAAAAAAGGAGCAGAATGAGTATTATTAAAAATGTAGGTTAGCACTCGATGAGTAAGAGTGCTAACAGAACTAAAAATCGTGTTATCGGAGGGATTTATCGTGTTAAAACCATTAGGTGACCGTGTCATCATCGAAGTCGCAAAAGAAGAAGAAAAAACTGTGGGAGGAATCGTCTTAGCTTCCTCTGCAAAAGAAAAACCACAAACTGGTAGAATCGTTGCGGTTGGTGAAGGCCGTTTATTAGAAAACGGTGAAAAAGTTCCTGCCGCTGTTAAAGAAGGCGATCAAGTAATGTTTGAAAAGTATGCCGGAACAGAAGTGAAATTTGAAGGCAAAGAATATTTGATCGTTTCTGGCAAAGATATTATGGCGATCGTTGAGTAAAGTTAGATAAATAAAATTTATTATTGAGGTGAAACCAATCATGGCAAAAGAATTGAAATTCGCAGAAGACGCACGCGCAGCAATGCTTCGTGGCGTAGATAAATTAGCTGATACAGTAAAAGTTACTTTAGGGCCAAAAGGTCGTAATGTTGTTTTAGAAAAATCTTATGGTTCTCCATTGATTACTAATGATGGGGTAACAATTGCAAAAGAAATTGAATTAGAAGATCATTTTGAAAACATGGGTGCAAAATTAGTTTCTGAAGTTGCTTCAAAAACGAATGATATTGCAGGTGACGGTACAACTACTGCTACTGTTTTAACACAAGCAATCGTTAGAGAAGGTTTGAAAAACGTAACTGCTGGTGCTAATCCTTTAGGTATTCGCCGAGGAATTGAATTAGCTACAAAAGCAGCAGTAGAAGAATTACACAATATTTCTACAGTTGTTGATTCAAAAGAAGCAATCGCACAAGTTGCTGCTGTTTCTTCTGGTTCAGAACAAGTGGGTCATTTGATTGCAGATGCAATGGAAAAAGTCGGTAACGACGGGGTAATCACAATTGAAGAATCAAAAGGAATCGAAACAGAATTAGATGTTGTTGAAGGAATGCAATTTGACCGTGGGTATTTATCACAATACATGGTCACTGATAATGACAAAATGGAAGCTGTTTTAGATAATCCTTATATCTTGATCACAGATAAAAAAATCTCAAATATTCAAGATATCTTACCTTTATTAGAACAAATTTTACAACAATCTCGTCCATTATTGATCATTGCAGATGACGTAGATGGCGAAGCATTACCAACATTAGTCTTGAACAAAATTCGTGGAACATTTAATGTAGTTGCTGTCAAAGCACCAGGATTTGGCGACCGTCGTAAAGCAATGCTTGAAGATATCGCTATTTTGACAGGTGGTACAGTGATCACTGATGACTTAGGTCTAGAATTGAAAGATGCAACGGTTGATAACTTAGGAAATGCTTCAAAAGTCGTTGTTGATAAAGATAATACAACAATCGTTGAAGGTTCTGGCGATAAAACAGCAATTGATGCACGTGTTCAATTGATCAAAAACCAAATTGCTGAAACAACTTCTGATTTCGATCGTGAAAAATTACAAGAACGTTTAGCTAAATTAGCTGGTGGTGTTGCAGTTGTCAAAGTTGGTGCGGCGACTGAAACTGAGCTAAAAGAATTGAAATTACGTATTGAGGATGCGCTAAATGCTACTCGTGCTGCCGTAGAAGAAGGCATGGTATCTGGTGGTGGTACTGCATTAGTGAATGTCATTGGTAAAGTTTCTGAAGTAGAAGCTCAAGGTGACGTAGCAACAGGGATTAAAATCGTTGTTCGTGCATTAGAAGAACCAATTCGTCAAATCGCTGAAAATGCTGGATATGAAGGCTCAGTAATCGTTGACAAATTGAAAAATGTTGAACTTGGTACTGGATTCAATGCAGCAACAGGCGAATGGGTAAACATGGTGGAAGCCGGTATCGTTGACCCAACGAAAGTAACACGTTCTGCATTGCAAAATGCTGCTTCCGTTTCAGCGTTGTTATTAACAACTGAAGCAGTTGTTGCGGATAAACCAGAACCAGCTGCTCCTGCTGCTCCAGCGATGGATCCATCAATGATGGGCGGTATGATGTAGTAATCTAACATATATAAAAGAGAGCTGTATGGTTACAGCTCTCTTTTATTGAATGAGGTATCTACAGATAAAGAACAATCATCTAAATAAAAAAGAAGACAGTTGACGAATTCATCCGTCAACTGTCTTCTTTTTTGTTATCAAAACGTTTTGCTTGCTCTGGGACGCGTTTCATAAATTATACTCGAACTATCAAGAAGGAGGGCTTACCTATGCATACTTATGTGAAAATTTTGGGAACATCAAGCACTTGTTTTTACGCGTTGGTAGATTGTCGTGAAAATAAATTAGTTTTAAAAAGTTTTCAAGGCCTGAATAAACCAGTGATAGAAAAAATTGATATCAGCGAGTTAACCAATTTAACCAAAGATACCTTTTGGGGCGGACAACGAATTAGTTTTTATTATCAAGAAAAGTTGTATCAATTTTATGAATGTGGGCCAGCTGTGATAGACTATCTACAAGAAAAACTTTTCGTTTAAGGTAGGTGGATTGACATCGTGGCAACTATTCGAGATATTGCACGTTTGACAGGCTATTCCGTTTCGACTATTTCTCGAGTTATTAATGAACACCCTTATGTGGATGAAAAGAAACGTGCAGAAATTTTAGCGGTTATGAAGGAACTAGATTATATTCCTAATGCAAATGCACGAACATTAAGTTATGGGGAAACGAAAAATTTGGGCGTCATTTTGCCCTATACTAATCACCCCTACTTTGATCAGCTGATTAGCGGAATCACTGAGGCAGCCTTTGATTCCAATTATAAAGTCACTTTATTACCAACAAATTATCAAATAAATCGTGAGAAAGCGTATCTCGAAGAATTTGCAGCAAAAAGATTTGATGGCCTAGTTGTAACATCACGTGCTAATTCATTAGAAACACTGAAGGCATATCAAAAATATGGTCCTATTATTTTTTGTGAAGAAATCAAAGATGAAAAGTCAAGTTGCGTATTTATTGATCGGGAGCAGTCGATTACAGAAGCATTGGATTATTTACAAAAAGTTGGTGTCAAAAAATTGGGTGTTACTTTAGGAAGGAGTAGCCGAATCAGTTTCAATTCTAAAATCACCTTACAATTATGTCGGAAACTCTATCCAAATTTTGAAGAAGAAATGGTTATCTGGGACTGTATTGGGTTGGAAGATGGAATCAAGGCGGGGACCTTTTTTAATGAGCATCCAGTAGACGGTATTTTTACAAATGCAGATATGGTTGCAGCTGGTATCCTCAAAGCATTTCCTAAAGGAAGAGCACCTAAATTAGTTGGCAGAGATAATCTGTATGTGAGTGAGCTATTGAACTTTTCCACCATTGACCATCACTTGAAAAAGTGTGGGGAAATGGCATTTTACTTATTCTTGAAAAAGAAACCTGAACAAATCAAGATTCCATATGAATTTATTCAAAGATAAAGATAATTGGAACGAACTAATAGAAAAAATGATTAGTGATTTTAAGAGATCTGGTTATAAAATAATAAAAAAGACTGGAATAGCTTTATGTGATGCCACAAAAAGTTCGATTTTCAAATGGAACTTTTGATGGACACTTGAGTAGGCTATCCCAGTTTTTTTCTTCGGATAAATCAAAACAGAATGGAATGAAATAATCCATTCATTTTTTCCTAGAACGGATAAAGGATCAAAAAGTAATCATTATTTATTCGTATAATATTGAATGATTTCATTCAATGCTTTGGTTGCACCATTCCCACTGCGATCATCATAATAAGCGGTAAAGCGCTCATCTGCTAGATACATTTGTCCCAAGCCCTGGTGAGCTTGTGGTGTATAAGTAGACCAACTAAATGCTAACCATTCTTTGTGCGCGTCAAAAATGGCCTTCGCTAGTGGTTGATCTAGTTCCGGCTGTGTAAGATAAGTTGCTAAATCTGTTAAAAGCTGTTCTTCAATTACCTGCATTTCTTGAAATTGTTGCTCAGTCATATTTGCCCATTTTTGATTGGCTTCCTCAACTGTTTTTTCGCCATATTTTTCTCGGATCTCTTGTCCAAATTGTTCTTCATTTTCGCTGATTTTTTGTTGTTTAAATCCTTCGAATTTTTCTTGGTCTGACATGGTTATTCCTCCTTCGTAACTAGTAAGTGTTTTTTGAACAGTTGTCAAAAGGGCGTCGATTTGTGCACGTTTCTTTAATAGCAGTTGCTGATGGTTACGTAATGCTTGCTGTTGATCAAAGTCTGGTTGGTTTAGTAATTCCTGAATTTGTTCAAGTTTGAACTCAAGTGAGCGATAAAATAAAATCTGTTGGAGCCGATCAATCTCTTTTGCACCATAGATGCGATAACCAGAAGAGTTGATCTTAGCTGGTTTAAGCAATCCAATTTCATCATAGAAACGTAATGTTCGGGGACTGACACCGGATAACTCTGCTATTTTTTTAATTGTATATTCCATTTTTTCCTCCTGACAATTGCTAGAATACTCCCTCACGTAACGAGAAGGTCAAGGAAAAATTTCAAAATCCTATTAAAAATTATGTTATACTATTTTATAAGAAAAGGAAAAGGAGAAATCAATGAACATTGTTTTTTCAGATATTGATGGTACGTTTCAAGAGCTAGGAAAAGAAATCCCATCGATTAATCGCGAAGCCATTCAAGCATTGCAAGCAAAGGGAGATCATTTCGTTTTTGTCACAGGACGAGGATATGACTTAGTCAAGCAAATGAATGATGAGTTGTTAATTGATTGTGATGTTATTTTTGGAAATGGTGCAGGCATTAAAAAAGTAGGTGAGCCTGAGCGTTACACTAGCACCCTAACGCACCAAGAAACAAAAGAAGTGATTCAAATTTTAGAAAAGCAAGAAATTTTATACTTTGTTCATACAGATCGTGGTGTGGTGATACGCCCAACAAAAGAATACACGAAACAGCTAAGTGCGCTGCGAGAATCATTAGAAAAACTTGGAGAACAAGGTAAACGAATCATGGATTATAAAGAACAATATTTTGAAAACGATTGCGTACATACGGAAGATATTGCAAAATATCTTTCCGAAAGACCTGAAACAGTCGTGGTCAAAATCGAATTGATGGAAGCAGATGACGAGCGTCACGAAGTGATTCGATCTTCTTTACAAGAAACAGAGTTACTTGTATTCCATTCATTTATAAAGACCTTAGAAATTGTGCATCCTAATAGTACAAAAGGAAGTGCTATCACCAATTATTTATCAGACTATCCATTAGCGACCAGCTATGGTATTGGGGACGGAGAAAATGACTTAGCTATGTTAGCTGTTGTTGATGTGCCTGTTGCTGTGGAAAACGCTGCAAGGAATGTAAAAGAAAATAGTCATATGATTGCACCAAGTTGTAGTGAAGGTGGCGTCGGTCAGTTTATTTTTGAACATGTTCTATAAGTAAAAAGAAAAAGAGGGATGAGATGAAATTAGTTGAAACACCAATCAATAGTAATCTAAATATCAAGACATTTTACCCAAAAATAGTGAATTTCTTTTTTGGAGATCAAACAATCAACTATTACAAATTCTACGCACTAGATCGTACACAAATTTTATATGTAGATACATACGATAAGATTCAGTTGATGATGATTAATACGAAAAAGAAGATCACAAAACAAGAAATCGACTATGCTATTCGCCGAATTTTGAAAGTAGCACGGGAAGAGGTATCTGTTCATGTCGGAGTCAAACAAGAATTGGAAAGGGCCGGCCTCCAATTCAAACGTCCAAATAAAGATATTGTGATCATCGAACAAAACGTAGCCAATATATAATAAAAAAACTTCTCAGTAAAAAACTGAGAAGTTTTTTTATTTTTGAATAATTTCTTTCCAAAAATGAAAATATTGTTCAGCTAAGCAAATCGTTGAAATCTGTTCCCATTGGATAAAATGCTCATCAATATAGAAGCCATCAGGTGTGATGGTTGGTTGAACAAATCCTTCTGCATAACTATGATCCAAGCGCTCAACGATAATCTTTTGCTTTGCGATATAAGCAGTGATAATAACTGTTTCAAAGTGTTGTGTGATTGTACGCATACCGGCCTCCTTAATCGATACTGTCTAAATAGAGTGCACGAATAAATGAATTAATAACAAAATGAATTGAAATCTTTTACAAATCAATTAGAACATACGTTCGTATCTCTGTCAATCCATTCATAGAAGAAAAAATGAAAATGATTGAAGAATATAAAATTGATATTTTCGGAAAAAAATCAAGTTTGCTTTTCCTATTTCGTTTTTTTGATATAATGGTTAGGAAATGAAAAATCGCCAAGAGGAGTATTAAACAGATGAATAAAATTTACCCAGATGACAGTTTGACGCTACACACTGATTTGTACCAAATCAATATGATGCAGACATACTGGGAATTAGGTCGCGCAGATTTACATGCCGTTTTTGAATGTTACTTTCGAGAAATGCCTTTTAACCATGGTTATGCTGTCTTTGCTGGTCTGGAACGTTTGGTTCAGTATTTAGAAAACTTAACTTTCAGCGAATCAGATATTGATTATTTACGAGAAGAGGGTAACTACCCAGAAGACTTCCTTATTTATTTAAAAGAATTTGAATTTAAAGCAACTGTTCGTTCAATGCTTGAAGGCGAAATCGTCTTTAACAATGAACCACTTATTCAAGTAGAAGGACCACTAGCACATTGTCAATTGGTTGAAACAGCGCTACTGAATATGGTCAATTTTCAAACATTGATTGCTACGAAAGCAGCCCGAATCAAATCCGTTATTGGTGATGATCCACTATTGGAGTTTGGGACAAGGCGTGCGCAAGAACTGGATGCAGCAGTTTGGGGAACACGTGCGGCCTTCATTGGTGGTGCCGATGCGACAAGTAATGTGCGTGCTGGGAAAATTTTTGGTATTCCTGCGAGTGGAACGCATGCTCATTCATTGGTTCAATCCTATGGAAACGATTATGATGCCTTCATGGCTTACGCAAAAACACATAAAGACTGTGTCTTTTTAGTTGATACGTATAATACATTGAAGTCAGGTGTGCCAAGTGCGATTCGAGTAGCAAAAGAAATGGGCGATAAAATCAATTTTCAAGGTGTTCGAATCGATAGTGGTGATATGGCATATATTTCAAAACGTGTACGTGAACAGTTAGATGCGGCAGGATTTACAGATGCAAAAATCTATGCTTCTAACGATTTAGATGAAGCAACAATTCTAAATTTAAAAATGCAAAAGGCTAAAATTGATGTTTGGGGTGTTGGCACTAAGTTGATTACAGCTTATGATCAACCGGCATTAGGAGCGGTGTTCAAATTAGTATCGATTGAAAACGAAGAGGGAAAAATGATCGATACCATCAAATTATCTAGCAACGCAGAAAAAGTAACAACGCCAGGGAAAAAGCAAGTTTGGCGTATCACACGGAACTTTGATGGGAAATCTGAAGGTGACTATGTCACATTGTGGAATGAAGATCCTCGTAAGGAAGAAGAAATCTTCATGTTCCATCCTGTTCACACGTTTATCAATAAAACGGTACGCGATTTTTCTGCGCGTCCGATGTTACAAGATATTTTCGTTGAAGGTAAGTTAGTCTATTCATTGCCAAGTTTAAATGAAATCAAAGAGTATGCACGTGAAAATCTGGATTCTCTATGGGAAGAGTATAAACGTGATTTGAACCCACAAAAATATCCAGTCGATCTATCAACAGAATGCTGGAATCATAAGATGTCTATTATGGAACGAATGAAAAAAAGCGTTGCTGAGCTACACAATGAAGCATGAGTAAAATCGCTGAGGGGGAAAAAACATGAGTTTACAACAAGAAATCATCAAAGAATTAGGCGTGAAACCTGTCATTGATGCGCAAGTAGAAATTCGTCGAAGTGTGGATTTCTTGAAAGACTACTTGAAAAAATATCCATTTATCAAAACATTTGTTTTAGGGATCAGTGGCGGACAAGATTCAACTTTAGCTGGCCGTCTGGCACAATTAGCAATGTCTGAAATGCGTGAAGAAACACAGGATGACAGTTATCAATTTGTTGCTGTTCGCTTACCTTATGGCGAACAAGCGGATGAAGAAGATGCAAAAGCTGCATTGGATTTTATTCAGCCTGATGTGAGTTTACGTGTTGATATCAAACCAGCCGTGGATGCACAAGTTTCTTCATTAGTTGAAGCAGGTATCGAAATCAGTGATTTTAACAAAGGCAATATCAAAGCACGTCAACGAATGATTACCCAATATGGCATTGCTGGTGCAAAATTTGGTGCCGTCTTAGGGACAGACCATGCAGCAGAAAATATTACAGGATTCTTTACAAAATTTGGTGATGGTGGGGCGGACATCTTGCCACTTTTTCGTTTGAATAAACGACAAGGAAAAACCCTCTTAAAAGAATTAGGCGCCCCAACCGAATTGTACACTAAAATCCCAACAGCTGACTTGGAAGATGGTAAACCATTGATTGCGGATGAAGTTGCTTTAGGTATCACTTATGATCAAATTGATGATTATTTAGAAGGAAAAGAAATTCCTGAACATGCGCAAGAAACCCTTGAAGCTTGGTGGAACAAAACCAAACATAAACGTCATCTACCAATCACAGTTTTCGATGACTTTTGGAAGTAAAGGCTTTGAAGAAGTCTGAGAATTTAAAAATTCTCAGACTTCTTTTTTGTTTCGAGCAAGTCATATTTTGCAAGTCCCGATAAAGAAATACAAAGAATAGCGGAAAACGTTATAATAAAAGGAGAAATCAAAAAAAATGAGAAATATGTTTCGAAGAAGTTTTCAATTATTAGCAAGGAATGCCAATTATAAAATTGAAAAAATAATCATTTAGTAGGTGAAGAAAAATGACACAAAAAATCAAACTAGTAATGAGTGATATTGACGGAACGATTTTAACTAGCCAACACAAAATTGATGACGAATTAGCTGTTCGTTTGAAACAGCTCAAAACTAAAAAGATTCCTTTTGTCTTGGCATCTGCCAGATCACCTAAGGGAATGCAGGCCATTGCTAAGAAATTGGAAATCACTGAATACCCAATGGCTTGTTACAATGGTGCCTTGATTGTTCGAGAGGTAGAAAATGATCAATTTCAACAAATTTTTAGTCAAGAATTGAATATAGAAGAAACGCTTCAGCTCATTGGACTATTAACAAAACAATTCAAAGACATCTCAATTAGTTTATATTCAGGAAGTGACTGGTATGTAGAGGCAGTGGATGAATGGGTAGCACAAGAAGCTGCCATCACGAAACTGGAACCAATTGTAGCCAGTCTTACCCAACTACTTTTAGAACAAAAGCTACCTGTGCATAAACTATTATTGATAGGGGCAACGCCAGAAATTAAGAAATTAAAAAAAGTTTGTGAAACATTAAATCTGGAAACTAGTTCGTTTTATTTATCAAAGAAAAATTATCTTGAAGTTACCCACTATGAGGTATCGAAAGAAAAAGCGTTAACGACTGTGGCAGATTACTATCAAATTCCTTTGGAAAGTACGATGGCAATTGGGGATAATTTTAACGATTTGCCTATGATCAAATTATCTGGACTGGGTGTGGCAATGGGCAATGCACCAGAAGAAGTGATTAAAGAAGCAAATCTCCAAACTTTGACCAATGATGAAAATGGTGTGTCAAAAGCATTGTTGAATCAGATTCTTTTGAAAGAAAGTTGATTGTATTTCTTTATGAAGGAGACAAACTGTTCTACTTAGAAAACGAATGGAATAACGACGGATGGTTAGTAGAAGTTAATTCTTGTCTAAATTTCGGTAATCAGAGATACTGATAAAAAGGAGGCGTTTTTATGTACCGAATTTCGTTCGTTGATGAGATTGCAGAGGAACAGTTGAAACAATTAGAAGGACCATTTTTTGAACGTACGAAGAAACAAAACGCGCATGGCTTGCTCGTAAGAAGCTCTGTCGTTGAAGAAGACTGGATAAGTCCAGAATTGCTAGCAATTTCAAGAGCTGGTGTGGGTGTCAACACGATTCAGGTACAAAAAGCTACTGAAAATGGCACGATCGTGATGAATACTCCTGGTGTGAATGCAAATGCAGTTAAAGAATTAGTCCTAAGCTGTTTGTTTCTGTCTGTTCGCCCGGTTACCAAAGCAAGCGAGATGGTTCAAAAATTAGAGGGAGAAAATTTATTAGAACAAGCAGAAGCAAATCGAAAACCGTTTGTTGGTCAAGAATTACAAGGCAAGGTGATTGGTTTACTGGGATTGGGTTCAATCGGAAGAGAAGTTGCTCGAGTCTGTTATGAATTAGGCATGGAAGTTTTGGGCTATGCTAGAAGAGACCATGAGTTAGACTATGTAGAACAATTACCCTTGCCTGATATTTTACGCTTATCTGATTTCGTCGTGATTATGTTGCCTTCAACACCGGACACAAACGGTTTGTTGGGGGAAGAACAGTTATCTTTAATGAAAGAAGAAGCTGTTCTGATTAATGTTGGACGAAGTGAAATTGTGGATAACACAGCACTTTTACAAGTTATTGAGAATGGAAAACTGGCAAAATACATAACAGATTTTCCAGCACAAGAATTTTTAGGAAATGAAAAAATCATGATGCTTCCGCATATGGGTGGGTCCACACGAGAAGCTTTAGCGGATAGCAGTCGCGAAGCTATTCGGGCACTACGAAACTATTTGCTATTTGGAACAGTTCGTTCATCCGTTAATTTTCCAACTGTGCGAATGATTTTTCGTGCGCCCTATCGTTTTACAATTTTCTATCAAAAAAGACAAGGTATCTTATCTGAAGTTTTTAAGATCTTAGAGGAGAATGTCTTGCCAATTGGTAATATGACGCGTAATCAAAAAGAGGAGTACGTCTATACACTTATAGACATTGAGAGTACAGATGTCCAAAATTTATTAGAAGCTAAACGTCAGTTGGAAACAATTGCAGATGTCAAACGCGTGCGTTTATTAGCTCACCCACAAGTGTAATCGAGTTATTTTTATTTTCTTAATTAGCCAGTGACTGCTTTACATTCAAATTTGATGCTACTAAAATAAGAGAGTGAGTCAAATTTAAATTAGTCGTTTAAGCTTGTAAAGTAGACGATGAAGGAGCAATTAATTGAAGAAAAGAATAAGTGATCTTTCACTCAAACAAAAAAGTATCATTCGAATTAGTTTGACTACGATTGGTGTGATTATTTTAGTTGTCTTGAGTAATTTGTTTTTACAATGGTGCCAAAATGATTTGTCTTATGACTTAGCATTGAAATTTGCGTTTTCTTGGCATACAGAAAAGTTTATTTTAGCTTGTTTGGTTTTACTCGTTTTTCTAGCCTTTCTAAGTAGCGTTGCCGGTTCGGTTTTGATTGGTTCTATTTTGTATACAACAATTATCGGGATTTTAGGGATAGCTGACTATTTAAAGATGAGTTATCGACAAGAGCCCATTTATCCCGATGATATCAAAATGATTACTGAACTTGGTTTGTTGAGAGAAATGGCAGGCTCAACGACATTTTTTGTCTTAATGGGGGTTGCTGGCTTAGTAATCATCTTATTTGCTTGGGGGTTATATCGCAGTTTTAAAAAAGGGCGTCGTTTTCAGCTTGTACGAGGAACTGTCTTCGTTCTATCTGTTATTTTGTTGATGTACATCGGTAGTTTTAATAACCCGAATAATCTTTTACGAAAAGCGTATAACAAAACAGCCTTGTGGATTCCTTATAGTCAAAAAATGAATTACTATAATACAGGTTTTATTGGCGGGTTTCTTTACAATCTACAAGTTGAAGCAATGGATGAACCAAAAGGCTATTCCAAAGAAAAAGTAGCAGAAATAACTAAAAATTATCAGAAAATAGCTGATAAAAAAAATCAAACAGTTGATGAAGAACAACCGAACATCGTTTATGTAATGAGTGAAAGCTTTTCTGATCCTAGTCACTTAAACGGAATTGAAGTTTCTGGAAATCCACTGCAAGATTATTATGACATTGCGAATCAAACCTATAGTGGAAAAATGTTATCCCAAAATTATGGGGGTGGGACTGCAAATATTGAATTTGAAGCGTTAACTGGTTTTTCAATGGAACTGTTTAATGCACAATTAACAACTCCATACACGATGTTAGTTCCTAAAATGACAAAATTTCCATCATTGGTGTCCAATTTAGCAGCACAAAATTATCAAACGACAGCAATTCATCCTTATAACACATCAATGTATAAGCGTGAAGATGTGTATAATATTTTGGGATTTGATTCGTTCATTAGTGAAAAAGAGATGAATTACACAGAAAAGCTCCAAAACAATCCTTACATTTCAGATAAAGCAGCATATCAAGAAGTCTTGTCTATTTTAAAACAGCAAGATTCACCACAATTCGTTCATTTAGTGACAATGCAAACACATATGCCTTATGCTGGAAAGTATCCAGATACAACTTACGATGTCCAGGTGAGTGATGGGAGTGATACGAATAATTTAACTAATTATTTGCAAGATGTTGCTTATAGTAGTGAGGCACTGCAAGAATTTGTCGATAATTTACAAGATGTTTCGCGGAGAACTCTAGTTGTTTTTTGGGGAGATCATCTTCCTGGTATTTACTCAGAAGCAATTCGGGGAGCAAACGATGAACAAACTCTACATGAAACACAATTTTTAATGTTCGATAGTGCAGGAAAATTAACGAAGCAAGGTACTCATGATGCAATCAGTAGTCCATTTTATTTTGCCGCTAACTTATTGGAACAAACGAATCAAGCAACGACTGGTTTTTATCAATTATTATTAAATGTGGAGAAAGTTTTACCTGCTTTCGAACGTGGCTTGTATTATCAGAATGGACAATGGCGTAAAGAAGCGGAATTAAATGAGCAACAACAAAAATTATATGAGGACTATCAAATGATTCAGTATGATATCGTTTCTGGTAAACAATATAGCTTACAGGATGGTTTTTTTGAAAAATAGTAGTTGAAGTGAAAGGGAACAAGTCGAGAAATAAACTTGTCAGAAAATAGTAAAAACAGGTACAATAAATGGTAGATAAACGGAGAAAGTAGGGAATTACATGTTACCAAATATTGGTTATTATGTTCAATCAGTTGACAACATTGTGAAACAAACAGAAGAAATTGGTGAGCAGATGCATCCCAAATACGAAATGGTTCGTCAAGCAATTGATGAAAAGAAAGTTGCAGAATTAAATTCAGAACAATTAACAGAAGTTGTTCAATTGTTTGAAGCTGGAACAAAGCAATACCGAGCAATGTTGAAAAAAGTTAGTGCTTTACGTCCTCCAGCAAAAGTTATGGGAATCCACAAAAAATTTGAACGTGCCTATCTTTCTTATGTAGCTGGTTGTGAAGAAATGATTCAAAGTATTGATATCGAAAAAGGAATTGACACGGATTTATTTGAAGCTTCAGAAAAAAAACAAGACCAAGCAACAGATGATATTTCACTAGCAATCCAAAAAATGACTAATCTTTTGATGAAAAAATAAGATAAATTTAAAACTAGAGTTATTTAATCTAAATATAACGTTTTTTTTATGATAAGCGTTACTTACTGCTATATGATAAAAGCACAACCAACAACAACCTTTATTTACTCTCATTGAGTAAGTAGCCTTTTCCACCGAGCCTAACCAACTCGGTGGTTTTTTATGCTCAAAGATTTGCTTCAATTCCGAAGAAGTCATGCTAAAATGCCAATTAGTCGAAAAAAGAAGGTGTGACAAGACTTTTGTCACACCTTCTTAAGGGAGTAATATTAGGGTAGGGAAGATTATTTGTTACTCACTCGTTATCTGTTCGGAGTTAAACGCATTGCGCCACAACCTTCTTTACGGTGTTCCCAAAGCAACTCCTCCAGATAACTTGCATTCACTTCAAAATATGGAAAGCTATTTTGAGTGCTTGCTTGTTATCTGTTCGGAGCTAAACGCATTGCGCCACAACCTTCTTCAGTTTTCAACATTTCTGACATAGTTATCAAAATAAGCTTCTAAATCTTTTTTTATTTGTTGATAGTCTGCCTCTGTGTATTCTTTATCTTCGATTTTCCCCTGAAAAAAAGGAATATTTAAGTCTTCACGCAAACGATCTAACACATCCTGTTGGTTCATGTTCTTCGCTTCTTTCTTCATTTATAATTCTCTTTGAATCCATCTATAAGCTGTGAAAAATAGCAGTTAAATGTTCAAAGTTTTGTTTCATAATAGTCAATTTGCTATAAAGTAAAGCAGTATTAGAATCTTCATTGAAGAAGACTTGCTTGAGCTCAGCATAAAACTGATGAAAAGCATCAAAGAATTTGCTAACTTCTTTGATTTGTAATTCTGGATGTATCTGAGTATATAATCCTGCTGTTTGAGCAAGACTGTACAGCTCGTTGGTAACAACAATTACACGATTTTTTTCATAACGTGGGCTAGTAATTAATTCATATAAGGGAAGACACTTGTTATAAAGTTCAGAAAGATTGTCTAATAGATACTCTTCGGCTGATTTTTGAATCATAAAAATTTCCTCCTTTGAAGAATAGGTTAGTTTTGGTCGAAATAAACGCACACACATTCAGGTGCATAAATATCCTTTTGTAGTAATGTCAACTGACCAGTTTGATCATCACGTGTAAATAAAGTTAAGTTGTCACTATTTTGATTGGCACAAACTAAAAACTTATTTGTTGGATCCAAGGCGAAGTCACGTGGGAAATCTCCTTCTGTTGAAATATTTTGAACAGTTGAAAGCTGTTTACCATTATCAGAAATCTCATAGACTGTGATCGAGTTATGCCCACGGTTAGAAGCATATAAGAAATGACCATCAGCTGAAATTCGGATAGCAGCCCCACCATTTTCACCTTTGAAATCTTCTGGCAAAGTTGAAATCTTTTGTAGTTCTGTAAAAGAACCATCTTCTTGATAAGCAAGGACGCTTACGGTGCTGTCTAATTCACCAAATAAATAAGCAATTGGTTGAATCGGGTGGAACACCAAATGACGAGGACCTGTTCCAGGCTCAGCAACGAAAGTGGCAACTAAGGTTAACTTTCCACTTTCTGCAACGTCATAAGTGTACACTCGGTCAGTTCCAAGGTCACAAACAACTAGGCGTTGATCGGGTGCTAGATCAGTGTAATGGACATGTGCGTGGTCTTGATTTTTGTGTGGTCCAGTTTCTTCTAGATGATAAAGAGATTCGACAGCTTCAATACCACCATTATCTAAAATACGATAAACATTCACTTCACCTTTATGATAATTTGCGCCGTAAACTAGTTGACGTGTTTCATCTACAGCTACATAACAAAGAGGGGCTCCTTCTTCTGTTACCGCATTCAAAAAATGATAATTTGAATCGTATGCGCCTGCGCCACCCAATCCATCAACTGTTGTGACAGTATATAGATTTTTTGCATCACTCTTTGCTAAATAGGTGGGACTTACTTCTTTAGCTACTAAAGATAGTCCAGATAATTCTTTTTTTTCAGTATCAAGATCGATTGTATAAATTCCTTCACTTACTCTACGTGTATAAGTACCCAAAATGATTTTTTCAATCATTTGATTCCCTCCTAAAAAATGAAATTGTTTTCTTTTTTATTTTAGCATACAACTGTTCTTGGCGGATAATGAAAGAGAATATGCTATAATATTTTTGAGCGTAGAAATACGCTATAGGAAGAAAAACACTGTTCATTGTGATAGTAATCAAAGGAGAGATCAAGATGATTCAAGCCAATGTAGTAGAAATTGGACCAGAAGCAATTAATGAAAAAGAACCAATGCTGATTTTATTTAACAACACAGCAACAACTACTTTACGAAACTACTCGATTATCCAAGAATTTTTAAATAAAGAACCCTTTAAGCTAGAATCTGGAAAAAAAATTCGATTTGATGAACAAGAATACACGATCGAACATGTCGGAACGACCGCTAATCAAAATTTAGAAACAGTTGGTCACGTAACGCTAGTGTTTGATGAGCATCAATCGGATAATACGATTGTTAATGGTGTGTATTTGAATCCCTATCAACTTCCAGAAATTCATTTGGGAACACAAATTTATTATCAGTAGGAGGGGCATATGGAGGAAAAAAATAAAAAAGGAAAACCGATTTCCTGGTTTTGGAAATGGTTTTTAAATAACCAAGTAGTAACAGCATTATTGGTTGTTCTACTTTTATTAGTAATCGTTTTTCTTTTTACGAAAGTGTCTTACTTATTTGAACCTGTGTGGCAATTTTTAGCCATCGTTGGGTTACCAATTATTTTAGCAGGCATTTTATATTATTTGATGAATCCTGTAGTAGACTATTTGGAAAAGAAAAAAATTCCTAGAATTTACAGTATTATTGGTTTGTTTGTCGTTGTAGTGGCATTGATTGTTTGGGGAATCGTAGTGATTGTACCAAAAATTCAAGAGCAATCTGTTAGTTTTGCTAGTAATTTTCCACAATATGTCGACACAATTGATGATAAATTAACAGAAATCTTACGCGATCCTTTGTTCAATCAATTTCGTGAACAACTTGAGACTGCGGGAGACAAAATTATCAATTCCGCCGGCGATTTGATTAAGAACCTTTCAAAAACGACTGTTCAGAGTGTTGGAAGTATCGTAGGCGCGGTAGCAACAGTTATTGTTGCAATTATGACGATGCCATTTATCTTATTTTATTTATTAAAAGATGGACGTCAATTAGCACCTTATTTTGTTAAATTTTTACCAACACGTATGAGAAAGCCAACTTTGAAGGTCTTAGGTGAAATGAATGATCAAGTATCTTCTTATATTAGAGGTCAATTGACAGTAGCTTTTGCTGTTGCAATCATGTTTATTATTGGTTTTTCGATTATTGGGTTGGAGTATTCAGTGACATTAGGTATTGTGGCGGGATTTTTAAATCTAATTCCATACCTTGGCTCATTTTTAGCTATGATTCCTGCAATCTTTCTTGGGATCGTAGCAGGACCTCTGATGTTGGTGAAAGTAATTATCGTTTTTATTGTTGAGCAAACGATCGAAGGACGATTGATTTCACCATTAGTTTTAGGTAATCAATTAGCAATTCATCCTGTAACGATTTTATTAGTTTTGCTAACTTCTGGAAAACTGTTTGGAATCGTAGGAGTAATCCTTGGAATACCCGTGTATGCGGCGGCCAAAGTAATCATTACACATATTTTTGAGTGGTACACAACGATTTCTTCATTGTATGAAGATGAGCCAATTGAAGCCCCGAAAAAAGAGTAGATAGTCATCTAAAAAATCAAAAAGACAGACAACTAAAAACAGCGGACAAGGATCTAAGGCTAGATCACTGTCCGCTTTTTTTTCTTCTGATAAAAAGGGAAATGCTTAGTTTAAAATTCTTTACCTAATTGAGCAGCTTTGTCTAATGCTTCTTGCATTAATTCTTCTGCACGATCAGGTGTGTAGTCGATTCCTTCAATAAATAATTGATCGATTTCGTCGATTCCGATAAAGTTCAAGATTCCTTTAACATATTGTGAAGCAAAATCTTGCCCTTGATAAATACCGCCATTTGATTGGATGTGTAAAGCTTTCTTTCCTTGAACCAATCCTTGAGGACCATTTTCTGTGTATTTGAATGTTTTACCAGCTACATTGACTGTGTCAAACCAAGCTTTTAAACGTGTTGGGATATTTAGGTTCCAAAGTGCATTAGCAATAACGATTTTATCAGCAGCTAAAAATTGTTCAGTTAACTCATTAAAGCGCGCAATTTTATGTTGTTGATGCTCAGTTAATTCTGAGAAGTCTGCTCCCGTACGAAGAACTTCCCAACCTGATAACAATTCTTCATCAATTTCAGGAATATCATCACGATAAAGATCAAGAATAGTGATTTCATCTTCTGGATGATTTTCTTTATAGCTAGTTAAAAATGTAGAAAGAGCTTTAACTGAGCGTGATTCTTCAGCAGTTAAAGGATGGCCTTTGACAATTAATACTGATGACATAATGATTCAATCTCCTTTTTTTGTAAACATACTTGTTATGTTTAAGACTAACAAAGCTAGTTTACTCGAAAAAGAAAAGGCTATCAAGGTTTAAAAACAAAGAATAGTTATTTTAGTGTTTTTCTTTAAAATTAGATCATACTTGAATCTAGGGTGAAGAATAGCTTTTTTACATTATTTTACCTCGACATCGGTAAAAGTATATTGGAAATACCTGATTTGCTTGGCTATAATTTAGTTATTCCACCATGTTGATTTGGGATTCATATCTCAAATAACCCCACAAGTGGGAGAGTTGATTTTTTCTTACATACTTGTAACAAATCATCACTCTTTCATCAGAGTTGTTGTTAGTTCATTGTTTTTACAAGAAAGATGGCCGAAGTGACTTCTCATATTCTAAGTTCGTCTGGCTGGCAAACGGGTTTTCTTTTTCCATAAGAACAATGAACTAAGACATAAAAGGTGGGAAACCCTTACTCACTTATTTTTAAAAGAAACAGTGCATTCGTTTAATGGATGTACTGTTTCTTTTTTTAAGATGAAATAAATGAAAAAAATAATGTAAAAAACTTGCAAAACAGTCTATTGGTGTTATAATGACATAGCGTCATATGACAACGTGTCATTAGAGAGAAAAACGAAAGGAGGAGGACTATGCCAACACAAACATTTTTTCATTTACCAAAAGAAAAGCAACAACGTTTACTTGCTGCTGCGAGTGCTGAATTTTCACGAGTACCGTTGAAGGATGCGTCCATTGCTAATATTGTGAAGTTAGCTGAGATACCACGAGGTAGTTTTTACCAATACTTTGAAAATAAAGAGGATCTTTACTTCTATTATTTTGAGACACTGCGACGTGATAGTTCGCGAGACATGAGGAACTTGATGAAAGAAGTTCACGGAGATCTTTTTGAAGGATTTGAGCTTTATTTTGAAAAGATGATCCGAGAAATTTTATCGGGGGAAAATTCTGCATTTTACCGACACTTATTCATGCACATGGATTATCGTGCTTCACGTAAAGTGACTCCTCATCTTTCTGAAGAAGAAAAAGCAAAGAAAATGCCACATAAAAGGCATAAGCAGGATACACAGGCATTGATTGAGGTAATTGATCAAACGAAGTTAAAAGTAAAAGATTCACATGAATTAGAATTATTGATTTCACTATTGATGAATATTGTGTTTTCAACGATTGCACATTCATATAAGTCACTTTCAGTGATTCAGGATTACTCAGTTGAACAAGCAATTGAAGAATTTAAGTTAAAGCTTTCTTGGTTGAAAGAGGGAGCATATAAGTAGAAAGAAGGGGAATAGATGCTGAAAATTATTAAACGAATTTCCATTACTTCTGCAATTGCTGCAGTTGGTTTTATGGTTGTTCAAGTTTTAGCAGACTTGTACTTACCAACATTGACATCCAATATTATTGATAAAGGGGTAGCCAAAGGAGATATTGATTATATTTGGCAAACCGGAATAGTCATGATCGGATTTTCATTGATTAGTATTTTAGCTGCTATTGGGAATACTTTTTTTGCGACACGTGAGTCACAAAAATTAGGTAAAAAGTTACGCTCGGATGTTTATCAAAAAACAGAAAGCTTAACAAACGATGGCTTTGATAAATTTGGAACAGCCTCATTGATTACAAGAACAACGAATGATGTGACTCAAATCCAAATGGTTGTTCAGATGTTTTTACGAATGATGATCAATGCACCTATTACATTGATGGGTGCAAGTTTTCTTGCTTATCAAAAGGATCAAGAGTTAACAAAAATCTTCTTGGTAGTTATCCCGATCATGCTAGTTTTAGTTGGCGGTATTATGTATTTTGCAGTGCCATTGTTCAAGAGCATGCAAAAGAAAACAGACCGTTTGAACTTAGTTTTCCGTGAAGGGCTAACTGGTGTCCGCGTGATTCGTGCGTTTGACAAAACAAAGTTTGAAGAAAATCGTTTTGATTTAGCGAATAAAGATTACACAAATACAGCGATTCGAGTGAATTCGATTGTCGCATTGATGATGCCATTGATGACATTGATCATGAGTGGAACAAACGTAGCAATTACTTGGTTTGGTGGACACTACATAGCTGAAATGAGTTTAGAAGTTGGGAATTTAATTGCTTTTATGACTTACGCGATGCAAATCCTAATTAGTTTCATGATGCTATCAATGATCTTTATCATGGTTCCTCGTGCACAAGCTTCTGCTGATCGGATCAACGAAGTATTAGATGAAGATATCGATATCACGGATCCAAAAAATCCAAAAGAAGTAACCCTTGCTGGAAAGTCTGCAACACTGGATTTCAATCATGTGGATTATCGTTATCGTGGTGCGGAAAAATTAGCGTTGGAAGATATCGATTTTCATGCGAAATCGGGAGAAATCGTTGCAATTATTGGTGGAACAGGATCTGGTAAAACAACGTTAGTGAATTTGATTCCTCGACTATATGAAATTGAATCCGGTGAGATTCGTTTGAATCAAACGGATATTCGTGAAATGACTCAAGAAAATTTACGCGAGTTGATTGGTTTCGTTCCCCAAAAGGCGATTTTATTTTCTGGCACGATTCGGGAAAACATGCAATACGGATCACCTGGTGCAACAGATGAGATGATCTGGAAAGCATTAGAGATTGCTCAAGCAAAAGACTTTGTTTCTGAGTTGGAAGATGGACTTGATAGTCATGTTGAACAAGGCGGAGGGAATTTTTCTGGTGGGCAAAGACAGCGATTGGCGATTGCTCGTGCATTAGTCAAGCCAGCGGATGTTTACGTTTTTGATGATTCATTTTCTGCGCTCGATTTCAAAACAGATGCGAAACTTCGTCAAGCATTGAAACAGGACATGACGGACAGTATCACTGTTTTAGTAGCACAACGCGTAAGTACGGTCATGGATGCAGATACGATTTTAGTTTTAGATGAAGGTAAGTTAGTTGGCAAGGGAACACACAAGGAACTGTTAGAAACAAATGAAACGTATGCAGAAATCGTTCGTTCCCAATTAAGAGAGGAGGACTTAGCATGAGTAAAGAAAATACACAATCCTCTCATGGATCAATGCGTGGCGGAGGCGGTCATGGACCTGGACGCAACATTGGTGCAAAAGGAGAAAAAGCAAAAAATTTCTGGGGGACAGTTCGTCGGCTCTTCAGTTATATGTCAAAACGACTAGTGGCGATTGTTTTAGTATTTGTGTTGGCTATCGCAGCGGTAATTTTCCAAATTCAAACACCGAAAGTTTTAGGTCGTGCAACAACTGAAATTTTTAAAGGCGTGATGATCGGCGCAAAACAAATGCAGCAAGGTCAAAAAGTGTCTGAGTTTCCAATTGATTTTGACAAAATCGGTCAAATTATTGCGACCGTTATTATCATGTATGTTATTGCTGCTGTGTTTAGTTTCTTACAACAGTTTATTATGACACGTGTCTCACAACGAACAGTTTATGATTTGCGTAAGGATTTAGAAGGTAAAATGAACCGAGTACCCATTTCTTATTATGATACACATACGAATGGTGATATTATGTCTCGAGCAATCAATGACATGGACAACATCGCAAGTACTCTTCAACAAAATCTAACACAATTTGTAACAAGTATAGTTACACTAGTTGGTGTTATTGTGATGATGCTATCGATTAGTTGGCAATTGACTTTAGTTGCTTTACTTATGATTCCGCTAAGCTTAATCGTTGTGATGATCGTCGCACCTAAGTCACAAGTATACTTTTCAGATCAACAAAAGAGCCTAGGTTTATTGAATAACCAAGTAGAAGAAACTTATGCTGGGCACACGATTGTGAAAACTTTTAATCATACTGGTAAAGATCAAGAAGTTTTTGAAGTTGAAAATGAAAAACTTTATGCGTCTGGTTGGAAAGCACAATTTATTTCGGCAATCATCATGCCATTAATGAACTTCGTTAAGAATTTAGGCTATGTGTTTGTCGCTGTCCTTGGTGGGATCAAAGTAGCGAATGGGAATATTTCTTTAGGGGATGTGCAAGCATTCTTGCAATATACGAGTCAATTCTCACAACCAATTACCCAAATCGCTAGCTTAATGAATACGATCCAATCAACCGTGGCTTCTGCAGAACGTGTATTTGAAGTCCTAGACGAAGCCGAGATGACAGACGAATCTTCAGGGCTTCCTGTAGAAGAAGATTCTCCATACAAAGTTCGTTTTGAAAATGTGCAGTTTGGTTATACTGATGATAATTTATTGATGACTGATTTTAATTTAGACGTCAAACCGGGAGAAATGGTCGCAATCGTTGGGCCAACGGGTGCCGGTAAAACGACACTAATCAATCTATTGGAACGTTTTTACGATGTATCTGGCGGAAGCATTCGCTATGAAGGTGTCGATACTAGAGACTTGTCACGTGATGAATTACGCGCTAAATTCTCGATGGTCTTACAAGATACTTGGTTATTTACAGGAACAATTTATGACAACATCCATTATGGAAATGAACAAGCGACAAAAGAACAAGTGATTGCCGCTGCAAAAGCTGCGCACGTCGATGATTTTGTTCGCAAATTGCCAGAAGGATATGACACGATTTTAAATGAAGATGCAAGTAACATCTCCCAAGGACAACGTCAATTGATCACGATTGCTCGTGCATTCCTAGCTAATCCCGATGTTTTGATTCTGGATGAAGCAACTTCAAGTGTCGATACTCGAACAGAAATTTTGATTCAACGAGCAATGAATCGTCTGTTAGAAAATCGGACAAGTTTTGTGGTTGCACATCGCTTGTCAACGATTCGCGACGCGGATAATATTATTGTGATGAATCATGGATCAATTGTAGAAACAGGTAATCATGAAGAATTAATGGCTAAAGATGGTTTCTATGCAGATCTTTATAATAGCCAATTTTCTGAAGAAGTTGCTTAATAAGAGGTTATGGCGCAAAGCGTTTAGCTCCAACTAGATAATGAGCAACTGACAAAATAGCCTCATATATTTTTGATCAGTTACGAATTATTTTGAGGAGTTGCTTTGGGAACACCATTTCTTTAAAAAAGGGGATGTGACAGAGTTATTGTCACATCCCCTTTTCATATTTGAAATAATTGGCTGATTGGTAACGAAAAACAATTAAAAAAACTGTATTGATGGAATACTATTTAGTAAATTTCATCAATTTTTTGGTTTTCTTTAAGAAAAAGAAGACTGGTATTACTCCTTAACTAAATAAATTTCACAAATTCTTAGTTATTGCTTGAAAGAAGTGGCATCCATCGTTAAAATATAATTTGACGCAGAAGGGGAGTAGAATAAATGAAGGATTTTAAATTGGGGGCTACTACCTATTTAAAAAGTGTGGCTATCCGAGTCAAAGATCGTGATAAAATGATTGCTTTTTATAAAGATACGGTTGGTTTTGATTTGAAACGTGAAGAAAATGAGTTGGCTATTTTTGGTACACAGGAAAATGATAGCGAAATGCTTTTGCTAGAAGAAAGTCCACGTGCCAATGATCATATGGGTGAAATCAAAAAGTTGAGTCGCTTTTCTTTGATCATTCCAAGTGTAGAAGAAATGGCAGATATTTTATGCCGTATTCGTAAAACAAATTATCCAATTAAAGATGCACTGGAAGATCAAGCACGTATGGGGATTTTACTAGTTGATCCAGAAGGTAATGAACTTGAAATTTATTACGAAGAAAAAGATGCTAAAAAAACAGAACCTGACGAAATGGATCAAGAAGCTTTACTGCGAAAATCTGAAGAAAAATTCACAAAGTTAACACCAGGCGCCTATTTTGAAAAAATTCATTTGAATGTTAGCGACCTAGCAAAAGAACGTCAATTTTTGAGTCATGTACTCGGACTAAAAGTACATAACGAAAAAAATGGTTTACATGTATTGAACGAAGGTGATTTTCATGTTGGCTTGAACCAAGCGACTGGTGGAACAATCGACTTACCAACAGATGAAGTGTTAGGGCTAGACTTCTTGAAATTTGTTGTGACACCAGAAAATATGGAAACACTGATTCAACATTTACAAGCTGAAAAGCTTGATTTCTTCTTAGATAAGAAAAAATCAGTTATCACTGTGTATGATGCGATTGGTATCGAATGGTGGTTCGTTAGCAATCCTAAAAAATAGCTAAATTGATTGGAGTTAGCCAAAAATATAATTTCTTAACGATAGTGTTGACTTCAAACATTTTGATAAAAAAAAGAGTAGCTGTTCAGCTACTCTTTTTTTGTCAAATAAATTAATCAAAAAAATTAGCTGAAACAACTTGCTTCACTATTCAGAAAAATATATGCTTGTGCTGTACGCATAAGCAAATCGTTTAAGAGAGCTTTTAAGTTTTTAAGTAGAAATGAGGAAAAAATATGTACCCAGAAACCAAACAAATGGTTTTGACGAAACTAGAGGAAGGTTTTTATCCCGGCGTGGTAGCTGCTTTTATCAAGCAAGGTGAAGTCGAATCATTTGTAGCAGGGCAAGCTCAAGTTGTCCCTGAGCCACAACCGATGTCAGAAGACTTACTTTTCGATGTAGCATCGTTAACAAAAGTCATTGCTACTACAACACTTGTTTTACGATTGTGGGAAGACGGAAAAATTGAACTAGATCAACCATTACACCATTATTTACCAGCATTTGAAAACCAGACGATCACTATTCGTCATTTATTAACACACACTTCAGATATTCAAACTTGGATTCCCAACCGAGATTCATTGACGCAAGAAGCATTGATTGCTGCTTATTTAACATTGCAGCCCGGAGCGGAGCTAGGTAAAACGATCAAATATACGGATGCAGGGACGATTTTACTTGGTTTGATGTTGGAAGAAATCTATCAAGAGTCAGCGGTTGAACTATTTCAAGAACAAGTTCTTGAACCTTTAGGAATGAGGAATAGTTTATTTTTACCTTTTCCATCTAAAAAAATTGTTCCTACTGAACAATTACCATCTGGAGAAGTCTTAAGAGGGATCACTCATGATCCAAAAGCAAGAGTTTTAGCTGAGCATGCGGGAAATGCAGGCTTATTTTTGGATTTAGAAGATAGTATTTCTTTTGTTCAAATGTACTTAGCTAAGGGAAAAGTCAATGGGGGACAATTTTTGACCACACAAACGATTGAGTCCTTACTTCAAGATCATACGCCTGAAAAAAATGGGCAACGATCACTAGGTTGGGATTTAAAATTAGATCGAAAGGATCAACATCCAATACTTTTCCATACAGGGTATACAGGAACATTCCTATTAATTGATATTATTAGTCAAGAAGGTTTTATCTTTTTATCAAATCGTATTCATCCAATTGATGCGCGTGAAACATATCTTGAATGCCGTGATGAAATTGTTGAAACTTATCTGAAAGAGAAAGCGTTCTTACAGAAATAGTGCTATAATAGCTATGAAAGTTGAGAGGAGTTTGAATTATGCAAGAACCTATGTTTTTAAAACCAGTTTTCCAAGAAAAAATTTGGGGAGGAAGTCGCCTACGTTCTGTATTCGGATTTGACATTCCTAGTGACAAAATTGGAGAGGATTGGGCAATCAGTGCGCATCCTCATGGTGTAAGTATTGTTGAGAACGGTGAATTTAAAGGTCAAAAATTAGATGATCTTTGGGCAAACCATAAAGAGTTGTTTGGACATCCCTCAGAGCCAGTTTTCCCATTGCTGATTAAAATTTTAGATGCAGAAGATGAATTATCTGTTCAAGTCCATCCAGATGATACATATGGAATGGAACATGAAGGTGAACTAGGTAAAACAGAATGTTGGTATATCATTGATGCAGAGCCAGGTGCAGAAATCATTTATGGTCATCACGCAAAAACACGTGAAGAACTTGCAAAAATGATTGAAGAAGGCCGTTGGGATGATTTATTGAAACGTGTTCCTGTGAAAAAAGGTGATTTCTTCTATGTACCAAGTGGAACGATCCACGCAATTGGTAAAGGAATCATGATTTTAGAAACACAACAAAGTTCAGATACGACTTACCGTGTGTATGATTACGATCGCAAAGACGATCAAGGGAATACCCGTGAATTACACATTCAACAATCAATTGATGTAACAACTGTTCCAGCAAAAACCCCAGAATTACACGTAAAAGAAATTCGCGAAGGAAATTCTTCTGTGGTTACGTATCTAGAAACAGAGTTCTTTAATGTTTATGAATGGGATGTTAAAGGAATCATGTCATTCAAAAAACATGCACCTTATACGTTGATGACAGTAATTGATGGTGCTGGCGAGTTGGTAGTTGACGGCAAAAATTATTCATTGGAAAAAGGAACTAGCTGCATTATTCCTGACGGCGTCAAAGAATGGACGATTCAAGGCGAGTTAGCAATCATTGCTTCTGTTCCAGGTGAAAAGAAATAATTGATTGAAAAAATATAAAAAAGAATGAGCCAAAGCGAATTTCGTTTTGGTTCATTCTTTTTGTTTGTGTTTCTTATATTAAATGCTAGGTACGATATTTTGTGCTGTTACAGTTGGTAAATCCAACTCTTTGCCATAACGCTTTTCTAAAGCTAAACGAATCAAACGTTCTGCCAAGTGTTCATTACGTGCTAAGATAGGACCATGGAAGTAAGAACCATAAACATTACGGTAAATAACTCCTTCAGACTGATCTTCGCCATTGTTTCCTTCCCCTTGAATCACTTTTCCGAGAGGACGCTCGCCTTCGCCTAAGAAAGTTCGCCCGTTGTGATTTTCAAATCCATAATAAGTTTCGTTGAATTCTTCATTATGAATAACAATATCTCCAATAAAACGATTGTTGTCTTGACTAAGCGTATAGTGGTCTAAAGCACTGATTCCTTGGATTTTTTCACCATTAGCACCCATGTAATAATGACCAAGTAATTGGTAGCCACCACAAATCGCAAGCATGACGCCATCATTTTCAATATAGTTTGTCAAAGATTCCTTTTTGTCTTGGATATCTTCTGAAATGATCAGTTGTTCAAAGTCTTGCCCACCACCGAAAAAGACTAAATCATATTTTTTTTCATCAAAAGGTTCATGGATGCTGACGATTTCAGAATGAAAAGTCACACCCATTTTCTCTGCAACATATTTGAGCATCAATAAATTTCCGTTATCCCCGTAAGTATTCATTAAGTTACCATACAGGTGCGCAATAGTTAATTCATAATTAGCCATTATTCATGCCTCCTTTAATATATCCTTGACTCGCTAATTCTTTACGCAACTGCAAAACAGCGGTATAAGTAGCTAGAATATAAACATGTTCGGTTGGAAGTGTTTTGATTTTTTCGATTACTTCTGGAATTTCTTTTGTTTCCGTTAATTTTTCTTCTGGTATTCCTGCAACTTTTAAACGTAAAGTCATATCTGTGTGACGATCTCCTCCAGAGATAACTGCTGGAATAGCCATTGTTGCGAAGTTTTCATAGTTGCCATCCCAAATCCAACTGACATCAATTCCATCAGCATAATTCGCATTTAACAATGAAACTAATGAAAATGGATAAGGTGCAAGACCAATCATATCAATTACTTGATTGATTCCAACTGGGTTTTTAACAAGGATCAATGTACATTTCTTGTCATTGATTGTTATCGTTTCTTGACGTCCAAAGACTTTTTCATCATAGCCTAGACCTTGTTTGATTTTTTCTGGTGCTACGCCATAATATTCAGCCACAGCTGTAGCAGCTAAGGCGTTATACACGTTATACATTCCGCCAACTTCGATACCATACTCATGTTCATCAATGACAAAATCAGCAGAAACATTGTCCATACGAATCATTTCAGTTAAACGATAATCAAGCTCAGGACGTTTAAAATCGCAATTTGGACAATAATATTTCCCTAAATTAGCATAAGTGATCATTTTATAATGCAAGATATGATGACATTTTGGACATAAGACCCCGTCTGTGTTGTAGTGGGCCATTTGCTCATGATCTTCTTCGTGATCAAAGCCATAATATTTGTTTGGATTGACTGTTTGTACCGAATTGAAAATTGGTGAGTCACCATTTGAAATAATCGTTGCATTTGGCGCTTTTGCAGCACCGTCAACAATCATTTTGTATGTTGTATAAATTTCTCCGTATCGATCCATTTGATCTCGGAAAATATTTGTGAATAGAAATAATTCAGGTTTCATGTATTCAGTAACTTTACTCAAACTGGCTTCGTCAATTTCGAGAACAGCAAATTTTTTCTGTCCTTTTTTTGGTTTGGCTTGTAAAAATGTTGAAACGATTCCTTGAACCATGTTTGCACCAGTTGGATTTGTCAAAACTTCATCAAATTGTTGACGTAAAATATTAACAGTTAAAGCAGTAGTCAATGTTTTGCCATTCGTTCCAGTTACGACAACTACTTCATAGTCTTTGGCTAAACTATCTAAAATATGTGGATCTATTTTAAGAGCAAGTTTACCAGGTAAGCTTGAACCACCTTTAAAAAATGTTTTCAATGCCCATTGTGATGATTTCCCAACTGCAATCGCAAATTGACTGCGTATTCCCATTATGTAACCTCCAAAAAACGTCGTGTTGACGAGTAAATTCAACTTATCATACCACATGTTGAAAAAAAGGTTAAATTGCTTTTCTTTTTCTTAAGAAATGTGAAATCTTACAGAGCATTTCATAATTTTTGAGTAGAAAAATAAAGAAAGTTTCTGAGGATGTTCGCTAGAAATTTTATTATGGTAAAATAACATGGAAGATAAATTGAAGAAAGGTTGGTAAAAATGAAGATTAGTATCGTCGTCCCCTGCTTTAATGAAGAAGCCGCAATTCCACTATTTTTCCAAGAAGTTGAAAAATATCGTGGCATTTATACTTTTGAATACTTATTTATTGATGATGGCTCCAAAGATCAGACCTTACCCGTCATCAAAGATTTAGCCGCTGCACATGATTCCGTGCGCTTCGTCTCATTTTCCAGAAATTTTGGAAAAGAAGCCGCATTATATGCCGGATTGCAAGCTGCAACAGGTGATTTAGTCACCGTCATGGATGTTGACTTGCAAGATCCACCTGAATTATTGCCAGAAATGATTGAACGAATCTTGACCTCTGATGTTGACTGCATCGGAACAAGACGTTCTACTCGAGAAGGTGAACCCGTGATCCGGAGCTTTTTTGCCAAAAAATTCTATCAATTGATCAACCGAATCAGCGATACTGAAATGGTGGATGGTGCACGGGATTTTCGTTTGATGACGCGTCAAATGGTCAATGCTGTTTTAGAATTAACGGAATACAACCGTTTTTCTAAGGGGCTATTTAGCTGGGTTGGTTTTAAAACAGAATATATTTCTTATGAAAATCGTGAACGTGTAGCTGGAGAAACTTCGTGGTCCTTTTGGAACTTATTTAATTATTCGATTGATGGCATCATCAATTTTTCTGATACACCACTTACAATCGCTTCTGTTATAGGTGCGCTGTCTTGTGTGGGATCGATTCTTGCTCTTGTTTTTATCGTTTTACGTGCTCTTTTGTTCGGTGACCCCACATCTGGCTGGCCTTCCATTGTATCTATTACCTTATTTATTGGTGGAGTCCAGTTGTTGTGTCTTGGTATTATTGGCAAATACATTGGTCGGATATTTTTGGAAACGAAAAAACGTCCGATTTATATTTGCAAAGAAACCAATTTGAAACAAGAACACGAAGAAAGGGATGAATAAATGGAGAGAAGCAAGCGATATATTCAGCAATTTTTTATTTTACTTGCTAGTTTATCAATGATTTGGGCAATTACTACGAGTATTATTTCTCCACGAATCGGAGCAATTTTTTCTTTATTCCGTGATACGTATTCCTATAAAATAACTATTGTCGTAAATATTATCTGTCTGTTTTTTTCTTTTGCCCTTTATTTAGGTGTTTTTTTCTTGCTGAAAAAGTTAAAAGGTAAGGATTTGAATAATAAAATCACGTATGTCGTTTTACTTTTTGAACTACTAATTTATTTTATAGCAGTTTTATTATTTGTTAAGTATATTGGTTTTTCTAATCCTGTAGACGACACGGCGATCACTCTAAGAAACTTACAGGATCTTCAAGCAGGAAAAGAATGGGGATACAATTATATGTATTCAAACCCACAGAACTTACTATTAATGTATCTATTCTGGGGAATACAGCAATTATTTGGAACAAGTTATCAGGCTATTATAGTAGTATTCACGATCATGCATTTATTGACTATTTTTTTCTTGTTTTTATCGCTGAAGAATTTAAAAATAAGTAATCTCTCATCGCTGATTGCTGTACAGGTAATGATTTTTGCTATTCAAATTGCCTTTCATGTACCTGTTGCTTATACAGATATTCTTTCATTATTTTTTACTGCACTTACTTTTTATTTCATGACAAACTATTTAGCTGTGTCACATGAAAAGACGGGAATAAAATTTCTATTTCTATCACTGGCTTTGATAGCCTGTACAATTGGTTTTATCAGTAAAGGAACTGTTTTGATTTTGGTCATTGCTATTGCTCTGTTTTTAGGAATCGTGAACCAAAAACAATGGAAATTATTGTGCTTACTCCCATTCATTTTCCTATTTTTGGGGAATCTTGGTTGGAAACAAGTAATCAACAGCCAAGAGTTGTTTCCTGACACTAATTATGGTCAGCCAAATACACACTATTTAATGATGGGATTGAATAATACACCAATCCCAGATAATTTGCCTGAAGATCAACGTTATCGTTGGATGGTAGGTGCATATTCTTCATCTGATCAGGAATTTACTTGGTCAATGTTTCTAAAAGAAAAACTTCCTAAGAAAGAAGTAGAAGAAAAGAATCTTCAAGTGGTCAAGGAACGTCTAAGTAATTTATCTATGGTCCAGATTTTACAAGTGTTAAATAATAAAGTGTCTGTTAGTTGGAGCTCTGGAGATTTAAAGTCCTCCTTTGAAGTTTTTTTAGGAACGGGTAGAGATGAGTCAAAGATGCGTCTGTTCAAAAGCAAATCCACAGGACTAGCTTTGTATTCTGTAATGATGACGATCCAATACATTGTTTATCTAGGAATTATCTTGACTGGAATCAAATTTTATAAAAAAGAAAACAATTTTATATTATTATGTACAATTTATATCTCAGGTTACTTTGCATTCTTGCTAATCTGGGAGGCAAGTCCAAGATATGCAATGGGCATTTTTGTTCCAGCCATTTTGATGATAGGGTTACTCATAGAAAAGAAACAGCTTACAGAATAAAAGCATTAATAAAAAACCTAACTATCTAATCGATTTGATTACGTAGTTAGGTTTTTATATATATTATCCAATAATAATTTTTTCTGATGGATATTCATAACCTAAATCTCGTGTTTCTTTTGGTACGAACAACATCAATGTGTAAAGCATACCAATTCGTCCGATAAACATCAGCCCGGCAATTGTGATTTTCCCAATGACAGAAAGATCAGGGGTGATACCTAATGAAAGACCAGTTGTCCCAAAAGCAGAGGTGACCTCTACGATAATTGCAATTAGAGATTGCTCTTCTGTTGCCGATAAAAACAAGATACAGAAGAAACACATGCCAAGGGATAGCATAAATACCACAACGGATTTACGAACATCATCATCATCGATTCTTCGCCCAAAAATATTGATGTTATCTTCACTTTTCAAGAAAGAGTAAAGATAAAGACCAATGATTGCAACGGTTGTTGTTCGAATACCGCCACCGACAGAGCTTGGACTACATCCGATAAACATCAGTAACGAAAAAACAATTAATGTGGTGATTTGAAAATTACCTAAATCATGGATTTGAAGTCCAGCATTCCGTGTAGTCATTGAATAGAACATGGAATTAATCCATTGGACACCTTGACTGGAAGAATGGAAGAGGTGATCTTTTTCCAATAAATAAATCAACAATGTCCCACTGACAAATAAAATGATAAAAGCCAAAACGGCTAATTTAGTAAATAAAGAGAAACGAAAAGGCAAACGTTCTTTTCGTTTTCGATACAAAAACCATTCACGAACTTCCATTAAAACTGGAAAACCAATCCCACCAATGAAAATCAAAAACATGATAGCAATCAAAAACGGATAGTCATGAGCAAAAGGTTTAATGGAATCACCAGTCACGTCAAAGCCAGAATTGGTCACGGCTGATATCGCTTGATAAAAACCATAGAAGATAGCATCGCGCCAGCGTTCAAAGTACCCTTGATAGTAGAAATAAATTGAAAATAATGTACCAAAAATCACTTGAAACCAAATCAGAATAGAAAAGGTTGTCCGAATCAAGCGTACGATTCCTGAAAGTCGTGGCTGGTTCATATCGGTCATAATCAGTTGTCGTTGACGTAACGTAATGCGCTTTTTGGATAAAATAATGAAAGCAGTTGAGATCATCATGATACCTAACCCACCGATTTGAAACAGAACTTCCAATAAAATAATGCCAGAATCATTGAATACCGAATTGATATCAAAAGTAGAAAGACCAGTCACGCTAACCGTGCTGATTGCCATAAACAGCATATCGACAAAGGGCACGTGGCTACCTTTTTCTCGAAAAACAGGTAAGTAAAACAACCCTAATGAAAGGATAGTCATCAAAATATAATAAGACACAATAATTTGAATCGAAGTAAAGTGATTCGTAATAAATCGTTGGGTGTGCCGTTGCGTTTTACGCAAAAAAAGCTCAATTTTCAAAAAAAGCAAGCCTCCTTCTTTGAGTTGTTGCTAACAGTATAACAGGTGCAAATGCAAAAGCTCAAAAAAATCGCTAAAATAAGTGTGAGATTCGTCTTTTTGTTTATGAAAAAATAGCATATAATGAAGCAACATTTTAAAAAGAGGTGAACTGGCGTGACGGAAGTAGTTGATGCCACAGGAATAATTGAAAAAATGAAGAATCAAAAAATAAATTATGATTCTGTTCTAAAAAAAATGATTAAACAATGGGAGTTGGCAAAAAAAAAGCCAACCATTCTAATCCATACTTGTTGTGCGCCTTGTAGCACCCATACCTTGGAATTTATGTCAGAGCATGCGGAAGTCACTTTATTCTTTTCAAACTCGAATATTCATCCTAAAAGTGAATACTTACGTCGACTAGCAGAGCAACAACGGTTTGTTGATGAGTTCAATCAAAAAACCAACCATCAAGTAAAGTTAATTGTCGATGAGTATCGCCCTAGTGTCTTTAACAAAATGGTTTTGGAAAATCAGTTAGAAAATGAAAAAGAAGGTGGCGCACGTTGTACAGCTTGCTTCAACATGCGTTTGGATCTAGTGGCACAAAAAGCACAAGAATTAGGTTATGATTATTTTGGTAGTGCCCTAACGATCTCACCAAAAAAAAATGCGGCATTAATCAATCAAATTGGAATGGATGTCCAAAAAATATATGGCACTCATTATTTACCAAGTGACTTTAAGAAGAATAAGGGCTATGAACGTTCGATTCAGATGTGTAAGGAATACGATATCTATCGCCAATGTTATTGTGGCTGTGTATTTTCTGCTAAACAGCAAGGGATTGATTTGAAAAAAGTGAATCGCGAAGCAAAGGAATATTTAGCAAATCAATAAAAACTTCATAAAAACGTAAGAAAAAAATAAAAGAATCATGATAAATATCAAGTATCATAGAAAGATCAGATGATAGTAGAAAAGGAAGAGATATGATGCGAAAAGTAGCACCGATTTTAAAACCAATCGCAGTGTTGACCATCTCAACAATCGTGGCAACTGCAACCGGCGTAGTCAACAGCTCAAGTTATCGGGCTCCTAGCTCAAACTCCACGCCGCCAACTACAGAAGAAACGACACCAACCAGTTCTTCTTTACCAAACACTCAATCAACAGAAACAGGAGTTGAAACAACAGATTCAACAACTTATGAAACACCTACAAGTAGTTCAAAAAATAATTTTGGTGTAGTGGATTCTGGATCGGTGAATAACGATGCGAACAATCAAACACCAACCACGAGTTCATCTGGGACTGAAGATGATTCCACTATGACTAGTGATGTGACTGGAAAGGATGCAACATCAGAAGCAGAGACAGTAAACTCGCAAGATGCTGCTACAACACAAAAAGCAGGAACACAAATGAGTAATCAGCAAGTAGGTGATAATCAATGACATTTCTATTAGATTTGATCAATGGTGTGCATAAATTTTTAGGTTATCTGGATATTAGTCCAAAATATTTGAATCGTGGATACACGATTTTAAGTGTCATTCCAACGATGTATTTATTGCGAATCATTTTTGGTTTATGGCAAAATCAAAATTATTTACAATTTTTCCTTTATGGGATTGTTTTTTTAGTTTTAGTTTATTTTATCGTTTTAAACGTCTTTTATTACTTCTTTGATAAAAACTCAAAAGCAGATGTCACGCAAGTGTTTGTTAAGTATTTGCCAGATGAAGCCTTCAATATCCAAACGGAAAGTGGCATTCAAACAGGAAATACACTTCAATCAGTTGACACAGAAGAAGTGCCTGTTGACTACAATGAGGATTATCAGTTGCAATTGGCTGAAAATATGACTTACTTGATTGAAAAGGGACAAATCAAAGTCAATGACCTTGGTCGAATGGATGGTTTTTTAGTTGATCGCAATACGTTATATCCATATTATTATGTCAAAAAAGTAAGTGAGCATGAATATGTGTTGAAGATTGGGAAAAACTATTCGGAATTAGTTGAAGTGGGTAAAATCCATACAAAAGCTGGCCAAGAAACAATCAATCCAGTAGGACTTTTTATTGTTGGTGGTGATTTCGTGAAAGATGGTCTGCGCTATCATGAGCCGTATCGTCTAAAATTGATAGCGAAAAAAGAGCAGCCTCAAACAGCTACAGACGAACCAGTCGTTTACAGTCGAAGCCAGCGTCGAAAACATTCATAAAAAAGTGAAACTTGCTAGTAAACATTTCTAAAAGAAAACAGATCGTTTCTTTTGGGAAAAGAGGCAAGTTCTTCTTTTTTATGCCAAAAATTGAAAAACAGAGGTTACTAAAAATGACACTTTTTCTTTTCTTTATTCTGTAAAAAATGTAGAATAAAAGGTAAGCATAATCTTATGTTATCAAGTTTTGTTTTTAAACGAATAAAGAGAATAAAAAACGAATGCAGAAGATAAAAGGAGGGATAGTGTGAAAAATTTTTTGAAAAACTGGGGCGTATTGATTCTCGTTTTAGCAGCTATTTTGCTAGCCAGAATCTTTGTCTTTACACCAGTCACTGTCAATGGACATTCGATGGATCCAACATTAAGTGATGGGCAGCGACTGATTTCATCTAAAATTTCAAAATATGAGCGTTTTGATATTATTACCACGAAAGAACCAGAAGATGAAGAGCGAATGATCGTGAAACGAATCATTGGGATGCCTGGTGACACGGTGAAAATGGTCAACGATCAGCTGACAATCAATGGGAAAGAATATGATGAATCTTATTTGGATGAGTACAAAGAAAAGTTTGCGAATGACAAATTGCAAAACGAGTATTCCTATAACGAATCATTCCAAATCCAAGCGGAAAATTCAACAAATTTTACTAGTAATTTTGAATACACAGTGCCAAAAGGAAATTATTTGGTTCTAGGCGATAATCGCTTGATTTCAAAAGATAGCCGAATTTTTGGTTTGGTTGATGAGAAATTGGTTCAAGGAAAAGTAGTTTTCCGTTATTGGCCATTGACGGAAATCTCGCTGATTAGTTAAGGTTGTGAAAGAAGTGTCTAGCTACGAAAAGATAGAGAGCAGACACTCAAAATAGCTTTCCATATTTTGAAGTGGATGCAAGTTTTATGGAGGAGTTGTTTTGGAAACACCGAGGAGAAGATTATGGCTTCGAGCGAGCAGCTTAGAAAAAGTAAAGAGCAACTAACGAAAAAACAAAAACCAAGAAACAATCTTTGAAGATTGTTTCTTGGTTTTTTATTTCTGACTAATGGCTAAGAATAGAGAAGCTGATTGCTTCATGAAAAGATTTTTTCCTTCATGGAAAGTTTCTAATTTTATTGGTGTTAGTCCAGCTTCTGCCAATGATTGTTTCAACTCTTCATGCTTAAATCCATTATGGACTTTTGGATGATTGACTGCCTCGTTTTTATTGAAGTCGACAATGAATAACTGACCACCAGGATTTAATAAATCTGCTAGCTTTTTAAGAATCAATTTAGTATCAGGAATATGTAAAAGTACTAAAGATACCAATAGAAGATCTGCTTTTTGGTTAGGGAGATCATTTGTTAAGTCGGCTAACTGAGTATGCACATCGCGTAAGTGACTATGATTTATTTTTTGATTAGTAACAGTTAACATTGCTTCAGAAGCGTCCATGATCCAAGTCTCCTTGAATAAGTTTGCCAAGGGTAAACTAACAAGTCCGGTGCCACCACCGTAGTCAATAAAAACTTTTTGACTTGTTTCTTTGGGAAAATTTTGACGGATTTCTGCACGAATAATTTCCGCGAGCACCAATCTGTCAGGTGTATCGTAATGATTCGCCATCTGGTTAAAAACATTTTCAGACATAAAACATCTCCTTTGTTCTCATTGATGAGAAACTGATTGTAACATAAATTTTCAGGTCAACTGAAAAAAATTTATTAGGTTGATCCAAAGAAAAAAACAAGACGAGTCTCCTCTTTGCTTAGGTGAATTTGAGCCAACTAAAAATGGCTTTTCAAACTTATTTCAGTCTGGTTAAAAATTGTCACTGTAAAAAATGATGAAAATCAAGTATAATACCTTAGGAACAAACTGGAAGGTGAACGAATAAATGGCACAACTTTTTTTTAAATATGGCGCAATGAATAGCGGTAAAACAATTGAGATTCTAAAAGTAGCGCATAACTACGAAGAACAAGGAAAAAATGTTGTATTAATGACCAGCGGTGTTGATACACGTGATGGGATTGGCGTTGTTTCAAGCCGAATTGGTTTGAAGCGAGAAGCAACACCAGTTTTTGAAGAAACAGATGTATTTGAATTGATCAGCCAAATGATTGATGAAAAAAGACCTTATTGTGTCTTGATTGATGAAGCGCAATTTTTGAAGAAAAAGCATGTCATTGCGTTCACAAGAATTGTTGACGAACTAAATATTCCAGTTATGGCATTTGGTTTGAAAAATGATTTTCGAAATGAGTTATTTGAAGGATCAAAATACTTATTGCTTTATGCTGACAAGATTGAAGAAATGAAAACAATCTGTTGGTTCTGTCACAAAAAAGCAATCATGAATTTACATTATATCGACGATCAGCCTGTCTATGAAGGAGATCAAGTCCAAATTGGTGGAAATGAAGCATACTATCCAGTATGTAGACATCATTATTTTCATCCACCAGTTATCAAAGAAGGAGAATAAGCATGTACGATCAATTACAATCAATTGAAGACCGTTATGAAGAACTGGGTGAGTTACTGAGTGATCCAGAAGTCATTACGGATACAAAACGCTTTATGGAATTATCAAAAGAAGAAGCAAATACGCGTGAAACAGTTGAAGTTTATCGTCGTTATAAAGAAGTTGTCCAAGGAATTTCTGATACGGAAGAGCTTTTAGGTGAAAAGCTCGATGATGAAATGGCCGAAATGGCAAAAGAAGAGTTAGCGGATCTAAAAAAAGAAAAAGAGGTTTTGGAAGATCGCATCAAAATCTTACTTTTACCGAAAGATCCCAATGATGATAAGAATATTATTATGGAAATCCGTGGCGCTGCTGGCGGAGACGAAGCAGCCTTGTTCGCAGGGGATTTATTCAATATGTATCAAAAATATGCAGAAGCACAGGGTTGGAAAACTGAAGTGATGGAAGCAAATATCACTGGTATTGGCGGATATAAAGAAGTGATTATGATGATTACTGGTGAAAATGTGTATTCAAAATTAAAATATGAAAGTGGCGCACATCGTGTACAACGTGTACCATCAACTGAATCACAAGGGCGTATCCATACATCAACTGCTACAGTTGTTGTTATGCCAGAAGCAGAAGAAGTTGAAATCGATATTGAAGACAAAGATATTCGTACAGATATTTATCATGCATCTGGTGCTGGTGGACAGCACGTCAATAAAACGGCATCTGCTGTTCGCTTGACTCACTTACCAACAGGAATCGTGGTAGCTATGCAAGATGAGCGGTCACAATTGAAGAACCGCGAGAAAGCAATGAAGATTTTACGTGCACGTGTGTATGATAAAATCCAACAAGAAGCACAAAGCGAATATGATGCAACCAGAAAATCAGCGGTTGGTACAGGTGATCGTTCAGAGCGTATCCGTACGTATAACTTCCCACAAAACCGAGTAACCGATCACCGAATCGGATTAACGATTCAAAAATTAGATCAAATTTTAGCTGGAAAATTAGATGAAATCGTAGACGCCTTGATTATGTATGATCAAACTTCTAAACTGGAAGCTATGCAAAATGGATAAGAAGACATATCGAGAAGCCTTGTTAGGGGCTTCTTCTTTTTTAGAGGCACAAGGGAAAGAAGGCTACAGTATCCAATTCTTGTTTCTAGAAAGAAAAAAATGGAAAAAATTAGATTGGCTATTGCATATGAATGAGGAGATTTCAGCAGCTGACCAATGCTTGATTCAAGCAGATCTGAAATTACTAATGGAAAATCATCCTCCTCAATACTTATTGGGCTATGCAGATTTTTATGGACATCGACTAAAAGTAACGAAGGCAACACTTATTCCACGTCCAGAAACAGAAGAACTGGTGGACTGGTGCTTGTCAGAAGTAGCGAATTCTGAACCAGCGGTTATTGATATTGGAACGGGAACAGGTGCAATTGCCATTAGTTTAAAAGCTGAAAGACCCGAATGGCAAGTTTCGGCAGTAGATTTATCTGCGTCTGCTCTTGCTGTCGCGAAAGAAAATGCTGAAAAAGAACAAACAGAAATCGACTTTTTTCTAGGGGATACATTGGAACCAGTTCTAGACCAACGTTTCGATGTGATTGTTTCTAACCCACCGTATATCAGTCACACAGAATGGCATTTGATGGACGAGAGCGTTCGGACGTTTGAACCGAAAATGGCGTTGTTTGCAGAGGATGATGGTTTAGCAATTTATCGAAAAATCGCAAAAGAAGCACCCGCTGTTTTGACTAAAGAAGGAAAGATTTTTCTTGAAATCGGTTTTCGTCAAGGAAAGGCGGTTCAAAAAATCTTTCAAGAGGCATTTCCATATAAAACAGTTATAGTAAAAAAAGATCTGTCGGGAAACGAACGAATGATCCAAGTTTATTAACAGGTCTGTGGATGAAAAAATTTTTTAATGTTTTTTTATGATAAAAGAACACTGATATAACAGTTAAAAAAGCGATTTTAACACTTATCAACATACTTATCCACTATTGACAAATAACTTACCAACAACATGGGGATAACCTGAGGATAAATCGTAAAAAATCAAGGATTTTCAAAAAAAGGGATGTGGATAGACTGTGGAAACAAAACGATATAATGAATCAGAACTGAAAGAAGCGGCCCAAGCATTACGTGACGGATCACTGGTAGCTTTTCCAACAGAAACGGTCTACGGATTAGGTGCTAATGCACTTTTAGCCGATTCGGTTGCGAAGGTATTTGCGGTCAAAGGACGACCGCAAGATAATCCGTTGATCATCCATGTTGCTTCGTTTGACCAAGTAAAAGAATATGTGGATAACTTTCATCCAGCAACGGCTAAAATTGTTGAAAATTTCTGGCCCGGACCCTTGACGCTGATTTTTGAAATCAAAAAGGACAAGTTACCAAGTGTCGTAACTGGTGGCTTATCCACAGCTGCTTTTCGGATGCCAGATAACAAAAAAACACTTGAGGTTATTCGCCAAGCAGGTGTCCCTCTAGTTGGTCCTAGTGCAAACACGTCAGGTAAGCCAAGTCCGACGACAGCAGATCATGTGTACCACGATCTACATGGAAAAATCACTGGGATCATTGAAGACGGAGCAACTCGAATTGGCGTAGAATCAACCGTGATCGATTTAAGTAACCCGGATGCAGCACCAATGATTTTACGACCAGGCGCGGTGACAAAAGAACAGTTGGAAGAAGTTGTAGGAGAAGTTTCTGTGGATCAACATCTGGTGAAAGAATCTGAGACACCAAAATCACCAGGAATGAAATACAAACATTATTCACCTGACACAAAAGTTTTGATGGTTCATACGCAAGATTGGGCAGATGCTATCAATTGGGCAAAAACTAAAGGGCTCAGAGTGGGTGTGATTGCTGGTCCCAAAGTTGCAGAAGAGACACGATTTGATACGGCAGCTGTGTACATGTTTCATGATGATTCTGTTGAGGCTGCGGCAAAAGGTTTGTTTGCGGGTCTACGTGGTTTAGATGAACCAATGCTTGGATTGGACTTGATTTTTGTTCAAGTTTTCCCTAACGAAGGGCTAGGTGTCGCTTACATGAATCGTTTGAAAAAAGCAGCGGCTCAAAATTATTTTGAAAATTAGTTTAATACTTTTTACGATGAATTTTTAGTATGATACAATGCAGTATACTAGTTAAAAGGAGCTGTTGTTTGTGGTAGACTACAAAACGTTTGACCCTGATCTATGGAATGCGATTGCACGTGAAAAAGAGCGACAAGAAAATAATTTGGAACTGATTGCTTCTGAGAATGTTGTTTCTGAAGCGGTGATGGCAGCCCAAGGAAGTATTTTAACCAACAAATACGCTGAAGGATATCCTGGACATCGTTACTATGGCGGCTGTGAATTTGTTGATATCGTGGAAAATTTAGCAATTGACCGTGCCAAAGAATTATTTGGTGCCAAATTTGCAAATGTTCAACCACATTCTGGTTCACAAGCAAATACTGCGGCATACCTTGCCTTGGTAGAACCTGGTGATACGATTTTAGGCATGGATCTTTCTGCAGGTGGACATCTAACACATGGATCACCAGTGAATTTCAGTGGGAAAACGTATCATTTTGTGGCTTACGGCGTTGATCCAACAACAGAAGTCATTGACTACAATGTTGTACGAATTTTAGCACGAAAACACCATCCAAAATTAATTGTTGCAGGTGCTAGTGCTTATGGAAGAGAAATTGATTTTGCGAAATTTAGAGAAATTGCTGATGAAGTCGGTGCAAAATTAATGGTTGATATGGCGCATATTGCTGGTTTAGTGGCTGCTGGTATTCATCCGAGTCCAGTACCGTATGCAGACATTACAACAACAACGACACATAAAACACTTCGCGGTCCACGTGGTGGAATGATTTTAACAAACAGTGAAGAACTAGCGAAAAAAATCAATAGTGCTGTCTTCCCAGGGATCCAAGGTGGACCATTGGAGCATGTGATTGCCGGAAAAGCGGCTGCCTTTAAAGAAGCCCTGACACCAGAGTTCAAAGAATATAGCGAACAAGTTGTTGCGAATGCTAAAGCGATGGTTAAAGTGTTCAACCAAGCAACAGGTACGCGTGTTATTTCTGGTGCCACTGACAATCATTTACTGCTGATTGATGTTCGTGAGATGGATCTTAATGGGAAAGAAGCAGAGGCGATTTTAGATAGTGTGAATATCACAGTAAATAAAAACGCCATTCCATTTGAAACATTGAGTCCATTCAAAACGAGTGGTATCCGAATTGGGACACCTGCAATCACTACACGTGGGTTCAAAGAAGAAGATGCAGCTCAAGTAGCTGAACTTGTTGTGAAAGCCTTGCAATCAAAAGGTGACGATGCACAGTTAGACGAAGTGAAACTAGGTGTTCGTGAGTTAACGCAAAAATATCCGCTGTATTCTAAATAAATAGTTTTTTATATGATTAGGTCGTTGTGAATTATAGCGAGAAGTTGTCTTGGAATACTGTTCATTCGAAACAAAAAGGTAGGACAAAATTTTGTCCTACCTTTTTTTGTAGGAAATTTTTTTTAAGTATTTCTTGACCAAGTGAAAGTTGAACAATGAATTAGCGTAGAGCAAAACAAGTAACTAATAGAAGAATGAAGATTTTGATAAAATTGGAGTGATTTCTTCGAAAATGTAACTGATTCGTTTGAAACAAATGGCACTACACCATGATTTTCTTCAGGAAAAAGACAACTCGGACTAGCTAAACTGAGAATTTTGTTTTAAAATAAAAAAGAAACGACAGAACAAAGGAGAGCTAAAAATGGGCAAATTTCAAGTGATCGACCATCCATTAATTCAACACAAACTGACTATTATTCGAGACAAAAACTGCGGAACAAAGGTTTTCCGTGAAGTTGTCGATGAAATCGCTATGTTAATGGCGTATGAAGTATCACGTGATATGCCGCTAGAAGATATCGTCATTGAAACACCAATTACAGAATCAACACAAAAAACATTGTCAGGTAAAAAAGTAGCAATTGTACCAATCTTGCGTGCAGGAATTGGAATGGTTGATGGAATCTTAGAATTGATTCCTGCTGCTAAAGTTGGCCATATTGGTTTATATCGTGATGAAGAAACATTAGAACCACACGAATATTTCGTTAAACTACCTGAAGATATCGACGTACGTCAATTATTTGTAGTTGATCCAATGTTAGCAACTGGTGGCTCAGCAATCATGGCTATTGACGCTTTGAAAGCACGTGGCGCATCAAACATTAAATTTGTTTGTCTTGTTGCTGCACCAGAAGGCGTGAAAGCTTTACAAGAAGCACACCCGGATATTGACATCTACACAGCAGCTCTTGATGAAAAACTAAATGAACAAGGCTACATCGTTCCTGGTTTAGGAGATGCTGGTGACCGTTTATTCGGAACAAAATAATGAAAAATGATACGTTCGAATTCGTGAACAAATAAAAGATACCCTTTTCTTCCTCGTATGGAGAAAAGGGTATCTTTTATTATATCTAATGAATGAAGGGAACTTAAAATAACTTATATTAAAAATAAAAAAACTTGTATTTTTATTTTTAACTAAGTTGACGCTAATACTTTTCTGTTGTTATAATATTATTGTAATTATTTTATACATAAAAATAACAGGAGGTATTATTTTGAAAAACACGAAGATTCGTAGTGGTTTGTTAGTAGGTGTATTGGTATCGACATTACTGTTATCTAGTACGGTAAATGCGCAGGTAATACAAGGGAATGAAAAAGAATTCTCAGACGGTGCACTATTGGAAGAAAGAGGTTGGAAAGTCGAAGTCGCCAACTGGCAGGAGCTAAAAGATGCGTTAAGTGACGAGTACGTTTCAGATATCACCTTATCGACTGATTTGACATTAGAGTCAACTGTAGCGATTCAGGGAATAGAAAAACATATTCATGGAAACGGTCATACGATTGATGCAAACTCTCATCAAATATACTTCGATAAAGATTCTTCAATCGGATCGATTGACAATGCGAAGATCGTCAACACAGATATCTATGGCTTGATGTGGAGTGACGATCAAGACGTACGAATTACATATGAAAATATTGTCCATAGCGGAAAGCAAATGATTTACTTACCAAATGGAAAACTGATTATGGCCGGAAAAGTTAGCAGTCATTCGGAGACAGAGGAAGTTTTTCAAGGAAAAGAACTAGAACTAGCGAAGGATGCGGAAGTTTCATTTGAAAATGATTCTACTCTTTTGGCACCAGTATCAATGAGTTATGACCAAGCAAAACTAACAATTGGAACAGGTGCAAGCTTTACGACACATTCTAGCTCAATTGGTATTTATGGTGGCACCAATTTTACATTGACAAATCAAGGGAATTTAGAAGTTACTTCGGATTCACATCAAGCAATTCACTTAGCTTCAAAGAGCAAAATGAATTTTGAAACAGGAAGTAGCACGAAGGCAAAGGGTGGAGACGCGATTGAAGAAGCAGTTGAAGCTACTGCAGGAAGTATCTTTGTACGAACAGGTGCTGATTTTGTCGCAGAAAGTAAAGGGACACAAGGGACGTTGATTGCAGGTGAGGAGATTGTATTTGAAGACGGCGCAAATTTCTCAATTACAAATCATCATAAAAATGGAGTGGTTATGGGTTCTTACCCAACTCCAGCAGCTGTTACTATTGCTTCGTCCACAGGGATCAACACTTGGAATTTGGGAAATAGTGAAGCTAGTCAACCAGATAAAAAGTATCAGAAAACGACGGCTAGTTTTACGTTGTCTGGTTATTTATCAAGTGTGATACAAACGAAAATGCAATCAAGTAATGCAGATTTTGCGGCTACATATGTCACGGGTAAAACAAGCAAAATCCAAGGTGGAAGTTATGTCGGTGAGAAAGTGGATGCTCCTGTTTTCAATGCGGTGACTGACCAAGACAAAGAATTAACGGGAACAGGAACACCTGGAGCAACAGTGAACGCCTATGTAGACGGTACGCTGATTGGTACGGGGACAGTAGATTCAACAGGAAAGTGGACAATCACAGTGAAACCACAAAATGAAGGTACAAAAATTGATGTGAACCAAGTAATCGATGGGAAAGAAAGTGACAAAGTCTCACAAGTAGTTACGCATGAAGAAAAAGTAGACGCACCTGTTTTCAATGTTGTGAATGACAAGGATAAACAGTTAACCGGAATTGGGACACCAGGAGCAACAATTAATGCCTATGTAGATGGCGTGTTACTTGGAACAGGCACTGTTGGAGATGACGGTCGTTGGACAATCACGATTGAACCACAAGCAGAAGGCACTAAGATCGACGTGAACCAAGTAATTAATGGCAAGGAAAGTGAGTATGTTTCGCAAATCGTTAGTCATTTAGATCAAACAATCAATTTCTTCAAACTAGGCTACTGGCAAAATTATGGATTGATTTTAGAAGGATCAATCGATAATGGTAGTTTGGACTTAACGAATAAAGATGCTGTGAAGAAGACACTTCATCTAACAGCGGCCGATGGGACAGAGGTAGGAACATTTGCCTGTGCAAACCATGATTGGTACAATAACGGCGTCTTTAATGGGTACCAAGCAATTGTTGAAGATACCGTGCTAGCTGGGCTAGAACCAGGAGAATATAAATTAAGTATCACACTTGAAGTAGGCGACTTTAGCGAAACACAAGACTTAAATGTCGCAAGTGCTGTCCGTGATAACTATGCCCATATTTTTACTGAAATTCCAGAAACAACCGTTGGTAGCCATACGATTGCACCATTAGAAAAAGAGGGTATTGGTTATTTAGTGGTGAAATAAGAGCAAATAACGACTTACAAAATTAACGAAATATTTCGTTAATAAAAAAATTTTGGAGGAAAGAATAATGATAAAAAAAGCAATTTATTTTTCCGGGACAGTATTTGCTTGTTCAATGATGCTAAACGGAAGTATTGGTCTAGCACAAACGATTTCGAATGCAGATACACAAAATAATATCGAAGTATACAAGGGATTAGCCGAAGTTTCTACTCCTGAACAATTAAAGGCTGCTTTGATTGATAGTTCAATTACAGAAATTAGTTTACAAAATGATTTGGACCTAAAAGCAACGATTTTAGCAAATGCTAAAAATAAAACAATTTATGGCAATAATCATAAAATCAATGCAAATCTATTTCAAATAAAAGTTACTACTGAAGATTCCCAGATAGCGTTAAAAGATTTAAAAATTGAAAATACGGATAACTATGGGGTCTTTTGGAGCGATCAACCGAATGTCATATTGAGCGTGGAGAATGTCGATTTTGAAAATGGGCATCAATTTACTTATTTGCCTTACGGTGAATTACAAGTTGCAGGTAAATTTAACTGTGTTTCCAATTTAGAAGAGGCATTTCAAGGAAATAAACTAACTATTTTACCGAATGCAACGGCAAATATGAGTTCAAGAGTTGGTTATCCGAATCCCGTCACAAATGGGGTTGATATGGTTGGTACAAATCCAACTATTACAATTGGGAAAAATGCTTCGTTAAGTGTTCAAGGTACACATCATGGAATACACAATAGTTCAAATTTGGCATTGGTCAATGAAGGAGCATTAGAAGTTGATGGATTTGGCGGTCCTGCGATTAGCTTTGGCAGTGATAGTTCTGCTTATTTCGCACAAGGAAGTACCTCAAAAATAAGCGGTAGTACAGGGATTGTTGGAAGTAACACTGATATTACAGTAAAAGAGGGGGCTACCTTTGAAGCAACTGGTTCAAAAGCACAAGGAACAATTATGAGTAATGGTAAAATCGTTTTTGAAGAAGGAGCTAACTTTAAAATTGCAAATAATAATCTTCAAAGTTTAGGAACAGTGTTTGGCAGTGATGGTGGGAAAGCAACTATCCAACTTAGTTCTAAGGAAGGACTGAAAACTTGGGCACGTGGTCGAGCGCTTCTTCAAACACCGGATAACATTTATGCTGAACCAGTGGAAGCCGAATTTTCACTTACTGGAACTGGAAGTAATGCAGTACAAGAACTTATTTCTTCTTCAAATGAAGACTTTTCAGCGAATTTTATGGCGAACCAAGTAGGGAAAATTATTGGCGGTTCATTCGTTAATGACGATACACCTTGGTTTTTGTGGCCACCTACTGTTCAAAACAAAACGGCTACCAATTTACAAGGAACAGGCTTCAAAGGAGCGACTGTTATTGCGAAAGTAGACAATGTTGAAATTGGAAGAACAACTGTCGACGAAAAGGAACAATGGACCATGGACATTCCTGCGCAGTCAAGCGGTACAGTTATTGAAGTTCATCAAGAATACAAAGGTAAGGTCAGCCTAAGTATAACTGTTCATATGGAATAAAAGCAGGCGAATCACAAATCGTTTGGTAATCATTACAAATAAAAAATGGACTCTCGCTGCCAAGAGAGTCCATTTTTTATTTGAGATCGAGAGAGTTAACGAGGGCGAACGAAAACATGTACAGTATCGCCAATCTCTTTTTTGATTTTCTTTCGAATTTCTTTTTTGATGCCAAGGATATAGCAAATGCTACCGTCTTCATTTTTCACGCCCATGTTCACAATACTTCCTTGATAATCTTCACCGTCAAAAGTAGCATGAACTTTTACACGTCCTTGATTAAATTCTTTACGGACATCGTAGGGGAAAATGACATAGGCACCACCTTTACCAACTTCAGAACAATAAATTTTTGATTCAAACTGATAATTTTTCATCATGGATAAACTTCCTTTTACTGTAAAGGGTTTTTGAATATGAAATAAATGATTTTTGCTATAAAAAGGAGCCTAGAACAAGAGAATGTCCAAGACTCATACATTGTTTGGTTAGGGACTGAGTTCTTTATGTCAACTGCTTTTTATTTCTAGAAAAAATTTTTTATTACTTGAAGCTGAACGCTTGGCGTCACAACCCTATTCATGGTGTTCCCCAAGCAACTCCTCAAAATAATTTACAACTATCCAAAAATATGAAAAGCAATTTTTGTCAATTGCTCATTATTTTTTCGGAGCTGACCGCTTGGCGCCACAACCTTTTTATGCCAGCTGCAGGGATCGAACCTGTGACCTACGCGTTACGAGTGCGTTGCTCTACCTACTGAGCTAAGCTGGCAAAAGCCAAAGAAATTATAAACCCAAATTTAATTAATGTAAAGTGATATTCATAGATTTTCTCAATTTCATGATTTTTTTCATAAAATGTGCTATAATTGTAATGAAAGGCAGGTTTTATGAAATGGCAACTTTTGGAAAATTTGATACACATGTCGTCCCGTCAGAATTGGGTGAAAAATTTACAATTGACACTCACGTCACTTTTACAGTACATGGAAAGCCACAAACTGGCACGATTTCAAAGCAGCTTAAGAATTCTGCAGTGGTTGAGATTGATGAAACTGCTGAAAATGCCAACCTGATGACCCAAAGCAAAGGTGTAGTTATCATTAACTATAAACAATTACAAAAAATTTAGTTCTGAACCATCTCGTATCAGTGAGATGGTTTTTTTATGTCTTTTTGTAAAACACAAAAGAGACTAAGGGTTATTTTAGCCTTAGTCTCTTAAAAAAAATTTACCTTGATTGACGTATCTTTTAGTGAGAATCAAGTTGATGAGGTTTCATCTTTTCTGTTTCTCGAACGATATAAATAGGTCGACGTTTGGTTTCATGGAAAATTTTTCCAATATATTTGCCAATAATACCAAGACACAACAACTGGACTCCACCAATAAATAAGGTGATAGAAACCATCGAAGGCCAGCCAGATGTGGGATCACTGAACAAAAGAGCACGAACAATGATGAACAAAATTGCAATCCCAGAACCAATACAAGAAAGTGCACCAATTAATGCAGCTAAGGTTAAAGGAGCGTCAGAAAAATTGATAATACCATCAATCGAATAACTTAACAATTTCCAAAAGGACCACGAAGTTTCTCCAGCTACACGTTCACGATTTTCATAAGAAATATATTCTGTTTTAAAACCAACCCAGCTAAATAGCCCCTTAGAAAAACGGTTGTATTCCGTTAATTCTAAAACAGCATTGACCATTTGACGCGTCATCAAACGAAAATCCCGTGCACCATCCACCATTTCAGTATCGCTGATTCGATTGATCAATTGATAGAATTTTTTGGCAAAAAAGCTCCGGATCACGGGTTCGCCTTCTCGAGTAGAACGTCTTGTACCGATGCAGTCAACATCAGAGGTCAAGATTCGTTCAATCATTTCTGGCAATAATTCAGGTGGATCTTGCAAGTCAACATCCATGACGGTGACTAAATCACCTGTTGCAGCTTGCAATCCGGCATATAATGCGGCTTCTTTTCCAAAATTTCTGGAAAATGAGACGAAGCGCACGGAATCATGTGCAGCGGCTAAATCTTTGATGACGGGTAAGGTCTGATCTTTGGAGCCATCATCAATAAATAAGTATTCAAAAGTATAAGTGCCACGATATTTTTCAACCTCTTGGAAAAATAGTGGAATTGCGGCTTCTTCGTTAAAGCAGGGGACGACGATAGAGACTTTCATTGTTTGTTCCTTTCTGTTGCTCAACAACTAATAATAGGTTAGTTGATAGTTTGGATAGTAGAGCTTTTTATTATTGATATGTCTAGTGTAGCATTTCATTCAAAATTAAAAAAATTTTTTATTTAAAGAAATTGCTAAAAGTTAAGAAGAAAGCTATTACGAGTTGCAATTTTTCTTGAGATAGTAGATGATGAAACAAACTTTTGAAATAGTTTAAAGCATGCATTTTACATAGAATTCTAAGGAGGAAAGCCTACCATCAATCAGTTGAGTAGGCACAAAGAAAATAATGAAGATGAACACCATTGTTGGAAATCTTTGGTTTGACGCGGATGAAAAAGGAGTAACAAAAGTTAGTTTTACTCCGATTGAAGAGAGTGAAAATGCGAATCAGGAAATCTTACATTTAGCAAAAGAACAATTCTCAGAGTATTTTGCTGAAAAGCGAGAAGCGTTTACAGTTCCATTATCGATTCAAACAGGTACAGCCTTCCAGCAAGATGTTTGGCAAGCATTGATTGCTATTCCTTATGGGGAAAGCCGCAGTTACAAAGAAATCGCTCAAGCAATTGGGAACCCTAAATCTGTTCGAGCAATTGGACAAGCGAATCGGGTAAACCCTCTACCAATTATTGTCCCTTGTCACCGAGTGATTGGACAAAATGGTCAGCTAACGGGATACATGGGGAAAAAAGAGGAAGCATTGCAGATCAAAAAAGTTTTACTGGAACTTGAAGGCGTCAAAGTAAACCACAAAAATCATTAAAAATAACCTATAAGCAAAGAAAAGCTTGAGATCATCCACTGACAAATGAGTGGATGATCTCAAGTTTTTTATGCTGTTTACTGTGTTGTTTATCTTAAAGTTGGATCAGCCAGATAAAGAACAAGGCCATGATGGTTTGAAGGATACCAACAGCTAATCCGTAAGAAAGAAATCTTGTTCCTTCTTTCATGAATTTTGCAAAATCCAAACGTAATCCGATTGCTGCCAAAGCAGTGATTTCGAACCAATTGCTAATAAAGTGTGCAGATTGACCAATAATTGCTGGAAGTTTGAATAAGCTATTGACGATACAAAAAAGGACGAAGCCCAAGACGTACCAAGGCAAAGGTAATTTTCGTTTTGTTCCTGTTCTTTTTTGATCTGTTGCAATTTTGGGATTTTTTTTCTGCATAAATTTTTCAAATAGAAACACAACAACAACTAGCATCATGATACGTAAAATTTTAAACAGCATAGCAAATTGAACGACTGATGCATCTAATAAACTCGCACCTGCAACAACTTGTCCAACAGATTGAAGTGTACCACCTAAAAGAGCACTTTTTTCAATCAGGTTGTCACCAAACAAATGTAAACCCAGAAACGGAAGGGTTAACATCATAACAGTTCCTAAAAGATTAACCAGTGTGATGATCTGTCCTTTTTCTTCTTCATCCGCATAGATCACTGGTGCGATCGAAGCAATTGCAGATGATCCACAGACGGCGTTCCCGCCAGCCATCAAGAGTGAAGAAGTCTCACTAAACTGAAGCTTTCTTCCAATCAGGTAAGCACCAATGATTGTAACGCTCATTTGCAATAAGACAAACACCACACCTTTTGTTCCAATGTTTGCAATTGTTTGAGCAGTAACAGTTGCACCAAGTAGGAAAACAGAACATTCTAGTAATTTGCTTTCAGCAAATTTTGTTCCTATTGCAAGACTTGGTTGCTTGAAAAAAGTATTACCTAGTAAAATACCTAATAATATGGCTAAAGTTGCTGCACCAAGTTGAGGTAAGAATAAAGCAAGAATCTTGCTAACAGCGGCTACTGAGACAGCCAGTAATAATCCTGGAAGAATCTTGCGTCCTCCTAATTTTTTTATCATTTTTAAATAAAAGAGCTGAGATTTCATGCGTATGTGTTTCCTTTCATAAATAAAATAATCCTTGAATAAAAAATACCTTGATTATCGTAGCATTAATTGAAATTTCTGACAAAAACGCAAAAATACTTCTGCCTTAATCAACAATTGAAAACAAAAGTTGAGAAAGACAAAAGTTAAAAGTTAAAAAGCTAGAAATGAAAGAAAACTAGACCCATTCGTTTACAGTGAAATTTTTTTGTTTTCTATGCTCTTTTAGTAAGAAGAGCAGGTAATGGCCAAGTACATATACGACCATACTTGTTGCAATTGCACATTCTACCACTTTTAAAACATTTAAAAGACCAACAGGTAAGCCGTGTAGTTCCAAATAATGTACGGCAGAAAACAAAGCTGTTGCTGAAATGACTAATGGGAAAGTGAAAGCTGCGTAGCTTGGATAGAAATGGAGTTTCAACAAGCGTGGCAACATAGAAAGCACAATGAAATACAAAATCTGTGATACTAAGAATAATGCAAGTACCAAGTAAAGGTTTGGGTGCTCAAAATTTTTCAAATAACCAGTCAAGCATAGAGAACCTGGAGCTGCAACAATAGTGATCAATGGTAACGTCGGTTGTGCCATATTCTTTACGAAAAAGACTCTTCGAAGGATGATTGGTAGTAAGAATATATAGCAGGCAAGTGATAACCAGAAGAATATTTTTCCAACAAGCGGGAAAAAGTTTCCAGCTGTAACCGTGATTACGCCAAAACCAACATAAATAATGAACCAACTTGGGTAAATCACTTCAATGGAAAGATCAGCTTTCACTACATGGCGATAGGTGAAGTATAAGACCAGTACAACTTGAAAAATCACAGCAGCCAACCAAATCAGTTTGACGATGGGTGCAATACTTTGAAAAGAAACAAAGTATGTACACAACACTAGAAGTGCCATCGTGAATGTTGGTGAAACTGAACCGATGATTGGATCATGTAAACTTTGCTTTGTGTGATCAAACAATAGAAATAGCTTCCCTAAAATTAGTAACATCAATGCCATGCTAATGATACCTAACAAATTACCTAAAGGAACCAAATGATACTCTTTGAATAAGTTACCTAAAGAAGCTAAACCAAGAATCAATCCACAAATAGGAACAGGAACGATTTTTAAAAAATTCTTCATTTATATTCTCCTTTTATTGTATTTATCGTTTATTGATCAAAAACCAACTAGGACTTCTCAAAAAGGAATTCTACATAAAATAGAGAGTTGGATGGTACTCTTTTATAAAACTGGGTCAGAAAGAGATGCCTTAAGTTCCTTTACGTGGTGAATAGAAAGTTGTCATCAAGTGTCTCCTTTTTGAGAAGAACGTTTACTGTAAAAAATGTTGAAGTTTTTACATTTCCTATTATAGTGATTTTATTGTATATTTAAATCAAATAGTTTTTATAGTTACTATAATAAAAAGTTATAGGAGTGAGGGTATGTTTAAATTGTTAGCTACATTTCGGGTCGCGTACGAAACTCGAAACTTTTCTCGAACAGCAGAACTTTTATTTTTGTCACAACCAGCTGTTTCAAGTCAGGTCAAACAATTAGAAAGAGATCTAGGAGTGACCTTATTTCAACGAAATGGGCGCAAAGAAATGATGCCAACGAAACAAGCAGATCTTCTCTATGAGCGTACGTTAGTTTTATTAGAAGAGTGGGATGAAACAAAACAACAATTATTAGATGAACAGAATGAAGAAGAGATTTGTCGAATTGTTGCTTCACATACTTTTTCTGTTTATTTATTGCCAAAAGTGATGAAATATTTGATTCCAAAATTTCCCAAGGTGAATTTTGTGATTGCATTTGCTAATTCACATGATGCTTTGAATCAAGTAGCAAAACATGAAGCGGATTTTGGTTTTATCGAAAAACCACTCGAAACTTCTGGTGTCCAAAGAAATTCACTCATGTCAGATGAATTAGTTGTGGCGGGGAATCCAGAGAGTGATCTCTGGCTAGTCAGAGAATCAACTTCAGGAGTGTTTCATTATACGCAACGGTATTTTGAAGAAAAGAATATTCATGGGAGAAAAATGTTAGTAAAAAGCAATGAAGTGATTGCTGCATTATTGAAAGAAGGTATCGGTCGCTCGATTCTTTCAAAACGTGCGGTACCAGAAAATGTGCCTTCAACGTCATTAGATTATCAACGTAAGTTTTATCTGATTCAGCGAACAAATTTAGTTTCGGAGCGCTTATTAGACATTGCAAAAGCAATTTTGATCTATAATGAACAGTATAAAAATAGTTAGACAAAGATATTGTGGTTAGTAATTTTTCAGGGCAAAAGGGAAAGTTAATTTTTTCCCAAATCTCATTCGCTGAGACTTTCAATTATAGAATCAGACCGCTATAATAAATAGCAGTATGGTTTTTAGAAAAGGGATGAAACATGGAAAAGAAAAAAAGAGCGTCAAATGATAATCGGATTGACTATGGTGTCATTTTACCAGTGTTCCTTTTATGTTTAATTGGATTACTTTCTTTATACGTAGCACTTAGTCATGATCCGAATAATCCATCTGTTCTTCGGGGAGTAGTGATGCAGACCGTGTGGTACATGGTTGGAGCTGTAGCAATTATTGTTATTATGCACCTGAATTCCAAGTGGATTTGGAAGTTAACACCCTATTTATACGGTCTGGGGTTAGTTGTTATGGGGTTGTTACTCAAATTTTATGATAAACAGCTCGCGTTAGTAACTGGATCAAAAAACTGGTTTAGTTTTGGTTCTTTCACTTTTCAACCAGCGGAATTGATGAAAATTGCGTATATTTTGATGATGGCGTTGATTGTGACCAAGCACAATAGTCAGTTGAAAGAACGAACGACTCAAAATGATTTATGGCTGATTGCTAAAATGTTGCTTGTAACATTACCTGTTTTAGCTTTAGTCATGGCACAAGATGATTTTGGAACGATGTTAGTTTTCTTGGCTATTTTCGGTGGGATTTTCTTGATGTCGGGGATTTCTTGGAAAATTGTTATACCTGTCGTAGTGGTTGCTTTAGTTGTTGGTGCAGGACTGATCTACTTAGTAACAACAGAAGGCGGAAGGGATTTATTATACAAAGTTGGTTTTAAATCTTATCAATTTGCTCGAATCGATTCTTGGTTAGATCCTTTCCATGATACGTCGGGGATGAGTTACCAACCAGCCCAAGGATTACTAGCCATTGGTTCTGGTGGTTTACTAGGTAAAGGATTCAATACTAGCGATGTATATGTGCCTGTTCGTGAGTCAGATATGATCTTCACGGTGATTGGTGAAAACTTTGGCTTCATTGGCGGTGCGTTCGTGATCTTTTTATATTTTATTTTGATTTATCGAATGATTCGCGTTTGTTTTGATACAAATAATGAATTTTATGCGTATATCGCTAGTGGCTTAATCATGATGTTGTTGTTCCATGTTTTTGAAAACATTGGCGCAAATATTGGTTTATTACCGCTAACGGGGATTCCCCTACCATTTATTAGTCAAGGTGGTTCGTCTATTCTAGGAAATATGATTGGGATTGGTCTGATTCTGTCTATGCGTTTCCAAAATGAGGTGCCTGACAAAACATCTAGGAGGTAAAAGGTTGTACACATTTTATTGGTATCCAAAATGTTCGACTTGCAAAAAAGCAAAAGCGTGGTTAGATGAACATCAAATCGTTTATCAAGCAGTAGATATGATTCAAGAAACACCCACAGCTCAAACGATTGAAACGTGGTTCACAAATACTGATTTACCGATGCGTCGTTTATTCAATACGAGCGGGATGAAATATCGTGAACTAGGTTTGAAATCAAAAATCGATGGTTTTTCGATTCAAGAAGCAAGCAAGTTACTTGCAACTGATGGAATGTTGATCAAACGTCCACTCTTAGTGAAAGAAGATCAAGTAGTAACAGTTGGTTATAATGAAAAAACTTATGAAGGAGCATTAGTTTAACATGGCAGGCAAACATTTGAAGAAAACTGAAAATCTTTGGATTTTATTTAACGGAAAAGAATACTGCATTGGGTTAACGAATGAGGCACAAGAAGAATTGGGACAAGTGACCTTTATCAATTTACCAAAAGTTGGTAAGACGTATCAAAAAGGGGAACCATTGCTTGAAGTTGAAGCAGAAAAAGCGGTTAGTGAAATTGCCAGCCCAATTACAGGAACGATTTCTTCTGTAAATGAAAAAATTGATGCTGACATCAATATTTTAAATGATGAAGATGAGATGAATGCTTGGATCTTAAGTTTTAAAGAGGTTGATTCTCAAGACTTTGATCGTTTGTAATCGCAGTTCATTTCATTGTGTTCATTTTAAAAATTGTTGACACTGGAATTTCTACTTGCTATAATCAAAAGCAATTACATGAAAGCTTTGAAAAGAAGAGTACATTTCACAGACGTTTGAAGAGAGCCTTGTTTGCTGAAAATGGGTAACGAACATGGGATGGAAGATGGTCTTAGAGCAGAGTGAGTGAGCGCAAGCGAACTTACTACGGGAGTGCCCGTTATAGCACGGCAGTATACGATTGATCATTCAAGTACTGTAAAGAGGTTATTGCTGCAAAGCATTAACGAATCAAGGTGGTAACACGGAAGTTTATGCTTTCGTCCTTTTGCTTAATAGAGCAAATGGGCGGAAGCTTTTTTGTTTATCCAAGAAAATTTTGAGAAGAAAGATGGGAAAAATATGGCACTAATCCAATTGACCAATGTCGAAAAGACTTTTGGTGGGAAAAACGGAGCAATTCATGCTGTCAACGATGTGTCTTTAAGTATCGAAAAGGGAGATATTTATGGAATCGTTGGGTACTCGGGCGCCGGGAAAAGTACATTAGTCCGCTTGTTGAATGGACTTGAGCTACCTAGCAGTGGCGAGGTAATTGTAAATAATCAAGATATCACAAAATTAAAAAATAAAGAGTTACGTACTTTTCGTAAAAAAATCGGGATGATTTTCCAACATTTCAATCTTTTATGGTCACGTACAGTATTAGAAAATATCCAGTTACCGCTCGAACTTGCAGGTATACCAAAAACCCAACGTCGACAACGAGCGGAAGAATTATTGGGACTTGTTGGGTTGGAAGGTAGAGGAGATGCGTATCCTGCACAACTATCTGGTGGTCAAAAGCAAAGGGTTGGTATCGCGCGTGCATTGGCGAATGACCCAGAAATTTTATTATGTGATGAAGCTACTAGTGCACTCGATCCACAAACAACGGAAGAAGTGTTAGACTTATTATTGGCAATCAACAAAAAATTAAACTTAACAATTGTTTTGATTACACATGAAATGAATGTTATCCGTAAGATTTGTAATAAGGTTGCTGTAATGGAACTTGGAAAAGTAGTTGAAGAAGGCGAAGTTCTCAATGTTTTCCGTCATCCAAAACAAGAAGTAACCAAACGTTTTGTTCAACAAGATATTGAACCAGAAGCTGACTCTACTGAGTTATTAGCTGAATTGATCAAGGAAAATCCCAATGGTCGCCTAGTTACGCTAACGTTTGACGAAAATAATGCGAATGAACCAGTGATATCTCAGGCAGTTCGTCGTTACAACGTGGATATCAATGTTGTTTATGGCAAAATCAAACAAGCAAAAGAAGGTTCGTTTGGTTCCCTAACGATTTTGATGACAGGTGTAGAAAAAGAATTAGATCAAGCAGAAGTATTCTTTACCGAACAAGGCGTAGAAGTAGAGGTGATTCACCATGGATAAAAGCTTTTCAGAAACATATTTAGATTTTAGCCAAATCAATGCAGATACAATGAAACAAGCAATTGTTGATACTTTATACATGACATTGATTTCGATGGTTTTAGTTACAGTTATCGGATTGGTTTTAGGTTTAGTCCTTTATTCGATTGGTAGAAAAAAGAAACCTTACGCACGTATCGTATATGGTATCGTTTCGATTATTAGTAATATTTTCCGTTCCACACCATTTATGATCTTGATGGTATTGATTATTCCATTTACAAAAGCAATCGTTGGTACAATGCTTGGCGCACAGGCAGCGATTCCAGCACTGGTCTTATCTGCAGCACCATTTTATGCACGATTAGTTGAAATTGCTTTTCGTGAAGTAAGTCCGGGCGTTCTTGAAGCCGCAGATGCAATGGGCGCAAGTTATTGGGAAGTCATTTGGAAAGTGTTGATTCCTGAAAGTGTACCTGCGTTGATTTCAGGATTAACGGTAACGACGATCTCAATGATTGGTTTCACCGCAATGGCAGGAGCGATTGGTGCTGGTGGACTAGGTGGTTTGGCTTGGCAAGAGGGCTACCAACGTGGTAATTTGACAGTGACATTTGTTGCAACATTGATTATTTTAGCTATTGTATTCGTTGTTCAGGGAATTGGAGATTTCTTAACGAAGAAAACAGATAGAAGATAAGAATAAATAGTAGGGGGATATTAGGATGAAAAAGAAAATTTTTGGATTAGCAGCAGCACTTTTATTAACAGTAGGTTTGGCAGCTTGTGGGAACAGCGGAAAGGACAGTGCAAAAGATAGCTCAGATGAAACAACATTAAAAGTTGGTGCATCACCAACACCACATGCAGAAATTCTTGAGCACGTACAACCATTATTGAAAGAAGAAGGCATCAACCTTGAAATCGTTAAGTTCGATGACTATGTGTTACCGAACCAAGCGCTTGAAGAAGGCGACATTGATGCAAACTATTTCCAACATATTCCTTATTTAAACAAAGAAATCAAAGAAAAAGGATATGACTTTGCGAATGCAGGTGCGATCCACATTGAACCAATGGGCTTGTACTCTCAATCAATCAAGGATATCTCTGAATTAAAAGATGGTGCAACAATCATTACTTCAAACTCAGAATCTGACTGGGGACGAATCATCACAATCTTACAAGATGCTGATTTAGTGAAAGTCAAAGATGGTGTGGATCTTGAAACAGCGACATTTGATGACATTGCAGAAAATCCTAAAAATTTAAAATTCAATCATACAATTGATCCTTCTTTACTTGCGTCGACTTACCAAAACAGTGAAGGTGACTTAGTGGCCATCAATGCGAACTTTGCTTATGGTGCAGGTTTGAATCCATTAGAAGATGCAGTACTATTAGAAAAAGACAATTCGCCTTACGTAAATATCATTGCGACACGTTCAAAAGATAAAGATAGCAAAAAGATTAAAGCTCTGATCGAAGTATTACATCGTGAGGATGTTCAAAAATGGATCACTGAAAAATGGGGTGGTTCTGTGAAGCCAGTTTCAGCGGATGCAAAATAAAAAATCGTGAAAAAAGGTTGTGGCGCAAAACGTTTAGCTCCGAAAATAAGGAATTTTTTCAAAAATAGCTACTCATATTTTTGGGAAACTTGAGATTATTTTGAAGAAAACCAGAATAAAGTCTACGACAAACTTCACTACACACAACTACAGGTATTTCATAAAAGAGTCAGCAAACAAAAACTTGTTCGCTGACTCTTTCTTTTTATACAAATTACAATGTAAAAATAAAGCTTTTTTTAGAATAAGTGAAAGTTATTCTAATTTCAGCTTGTTAGATCATTGCGCTTCATTCTCAATTAGTCTAAAATGGGTGAGAACGAAAGAGAATTTGGAGGGAAACTGGCATGTCTGTCTTAGAAGTAAAAAATTTACATGTATCTATCGAGGATAAAGAAATCCTTAAAGGCGTTAATTTAGTAATGAAAACGGGCGAAATCCACGCAATCATGGGACCAAATGGAACAGGTAAATCAACTTTATCTGCTGCCATCATGGGGAACCCTAATTATGAAGTAACCGAAGGCGAAGTCTTATTCGATGGGAAAAATATTTTAGACTTAGAAGTGGATGAACGTGCACGACTAGGGTTATTTTTAGCAATGCAATATCCAAGTGAGATTCCAGGAATCACTAATGCAGAATTTATGCGTGCAGCTATCAATGCAAAACGTGATGAAGATGACAAGATGTCTGTTATGACTTTCTTGAAAAAATTAGATGCAAAAATGGATTTATTAAATATGCCTGAAGAAATGGCTGAACGTTATCTGAATGAAGGTTTTTCTGGTGGTGAAAAGAAACGTAATGAAATTTTACAATTGCTGATGCTTGAACCAACATTTGCTATTTTAGATGAAATCGACTCAGGCTTAGACATTGATGCGTTGAAAGTAGTAGCAAAAGGTGTGAATGAAATGCGCGGTGAAAACTTTGGAGCATTAATCATCACGCACTATCAACGTTTGTTGAACTATATTACTCCTGACGTGGTTCATATCATGATGGAAGGTCGCGTTGTAATGACTGGAAATGCTGATCTAGCAAAACGTTTGGAAGCAGAAGGCTATGCTGGAATTAGTAAAGAATTAGGAATCGACTACAAAGAAGAAGAAGCGTAAGGAGGAGCAGGAATGAAAGAGAAAAACTGGCTCGGCTATCTTGACGCGGTCAACGACTTTTCTTTGAGTAAAGGAGAGCCTGCTTGGATGACAGAGCTTCGTCAACAAGCATTAGCAAAAGCAAATGAGTTGACTTTACCAAAAATTGAACGAGTAAAATTTGCTCGTTGGCCATTATTTGAGATCAAACAAATGGCAGATGTTGTGACAGATACAGGGAATGTTGCTGCGTTTGATGCAATGAAAGACAATCCAATACTGGTACAACAAGGAACTTGGACTGTTTTTGAACAATTATCGACAGAATTAGCAGAAAAAGGTGTGATTTTCACTGACATTTTTACTGCAATGCAAGAGTATCCTGAACTAGTACAAGAATACTATATGACAAAAGCTGTCAATATGGATGAAGATCAGTTAACTGCCTTACATGCAGCATTTATGAATAGCGGTTTATTTCTTTATGTACCAAAAAATGTTGTGATTGAAGAACCAATTGAATCCTTATTTATTCAAGATGGTGCAATTGATCAACATTTCTTTAAACATATCTTGATTGTTGCGGATGAACATAGTGAATTTTCTTACCTTGAACGTTTCCAAACAACTGGCGAACAACTAGCAAAAGTTTCTGGAAACATCGTGGTAGAAGTTATTGCGAAAGCTGGATCAAAAGTGAAGTTTTCCGCAGTTGATCAGTTAGGTGAAAATGTGACAGCTTATATGAATCGCCGTGGGCATATTTTACGCGATGCTTCTGTAGATTGGGCAATTGGTGTGATGAATGATGGCAATATTGTTGCTGACTTTGATTCTGATTTAGTTGGCGAAGGTGGTCATTCTGAAGTGAAGATCGTGACTATTAGTGGCGGCAAACAGACGCAAGGAATTGATACACGTGTGACGAATAAAGCACCACATACGATTGGTCATATTTTACAACATGGCGTGATTCGTGAGCGAGGTGTGTTAACATTCAACGGAATCGGACACATATTAAAAGGCGCAAAAGGGGCAGATGCACAGCAAGAAAGTCGTGTCTTGATGCTTTCAGATAAAGCACGAGGCGATGCCAATCCAATTCTTTTGATTGACGAAAACGAAGTAACTGCTGGCCATGCGGCGAGTGTTGGTCGTGTCGATCCAGAAGAAATGTATTATTTGATGAGCCGTGGATTACACAAGGAAGAAGCTGAACGCTTAGTTATTCGTGGGTTCCTTGGTTCGGTATTAACGGCTATCCCCGTTGAAGAAGTGCAAAAAGAATTGATTGAAGTTATTGAAGGGAAGTTGAATGCATGATTCATGCAGAAAAATTACGCGCTGATTTTCCTATCTTATTTCAAGAAGTGAATGATGAAGCTCTGGTGTATTTGGATAATGCTGCAACGACTCAAAAACCAAAGCAAGTGTTAGATGCACTAACCAGATATTATGAAAAAGATAATGCAAATGTGCATCGTGGCGTGCATACTTTAGCTGAACGTGCGACCCATGAATACGAAGATGCTCGAGAAAAAGTTCGTCGGTTTATCCATGCAAATGAAACAGCAGAGGTTCTATTCACGCGTGGGACGACGACAAGTTTGAATTGGGTTGCACGAAGTTTTGGAGAGTTCATTCATGAAGGAGACGAAATCGTTCTTTCTTATATGGAACATCACTCCAATATTATTCCATGGCAACAGTTAGCTAAACGAAAAGGCGCAACCTTAAAGTATATCGAGTTAACACCGGAAGGATTACTGGATATGGCTGATGCCAAAGAAAAAATTACAGCAAAAACAAAAATTCTTGCAATCGCCCATGTTTCCAATGTTTTAGGCGTCAAAAATCCAGTGAAAGAATTAGCAGAATTGGTTCACGAAAAAGGTGGCATAATTGTGATTGACGGGGCGCAAGCTGCACCACATATGCCAATCAACGTTCAAGAACTTGATTGTGATTTTTATGCTTTTAGTGGTCATAAAATGTGTGGCCCAACTGGAATTGGTGTTTTATATGGCAAAAGAACTTGGCTCGAACAAATGGAACCCGTTGAGTTCGGTGGCGAAATGATTGACTTCGTTGAACTTTACGATAGCACATGGAAAGAATTGCCTTGGAAATTTGAAGCCGGAACACCAAACATTGCTGGCGCCATTGCACTGGGACATGCGATTGATTATTTGGAAACGATTGGATTAGCAGAAATCCATCGTTATGAAGAAGAAATTGTAGCCTATGTGTTGCCTAAACTTCAAGCAATTGAAGGATTGACGATTTATGGCCCACAAGAGCCAGAAATACGTACCGGAGTGATTGCGTTTAATTTAGAAAACTTACATCCACATGATGTGGCAACAGCTCTTGACATGGAAGGTGTAGCAGTTCGAGCAGGACATCATTGCGCGCAACCATTATTGAATTATTTACAGGTACCTGCAACAGCTCGAGCAAGTTTTTATTTCTACAATACTAAGCAAGACGCCGATCGATTAGTTGAAGCAATTCTCGCAACAAAGGAGTTTTTCCAACATGGGACTATCTAAATTAGACAATCTTTATCGTCAAGTGATTCTAGATCATTCTTCCCATCCACACCACCGTGGAAGTTTGACCGAATCAACGAATAAAATTGAACTAAACAATCCAACTTGTGGTGATGTAATCGAATTACAAGTAGATGTTAAACATGGTGTGATTGAAAATATCGCATTTGATGGGAGTGGCTGCTCAATCAGTACAGCCAGTGCTTCAATGATGACGGATGCCGTAATTGGTAAAACCGTTGCTGAAGCACAACACTTAACAGTTGAATTTTTACAACTTGTTCAAGGAAACGAAGTCACTGATGAAGAAAAATTAGGTGATGCAGCCATGTTAAGTGGTGTTGCGAAGTTTCCAGCCAGAATCAAGTGTGCCACACTTGCTTGGAAAGCGTTAAGTCAAGCAGTGACCAAAAATGGCACGGCGACAGCCCACCATTACCATAAAGAAGAGGAGTGAGAATATGGGCGTACCAGAATTAGAAGAATATAAATTTGGGTTTCACGATGATGTGCAACCTGTTTTCAGTACCGGAGAAGGGCTGACCGAAGAAGTCATTCGTGAAATGTCACGAATAAAAGAAGAACCAGAGTGGATGCTCGATTTTCGTTTGAAGTCATTAGAAACATTTAACAAAATGCCAATGCAAACTTGGGGCCCCGACTTGTCTGATATTGACTTTGAAGCCATCAAATATTATCAAAAACCAAGTGATAAACCTGCGCGTGACTGGGAAGATGTGCCAGAAAAAATCAAAGAAACTTTTGAAAAAATCGGAATTCCTGAAGCCGAACGTGCTTATTTAGCGGGAGCGTCAGCTCAATACGAATCAGAAGTGGTTTACCACAACATGAAAGAGGAATTTGAAAAATTAGGGATTATTTTTACTGACACAGACTCTGCGTTGAAAGAATATCCAGAATTATTCAAGGAATATTTTGCTAAATTAGTGCCACCAACTGACAACAAATTGGCTGCACTGAACTCTGCCGTTTGGTCAGGAGGTACGTTCATCTATGTACCAAAAGGTGTTCGAGTAGATGTTCCTTTACAGACCTACTTCCGAATCAATGCAGAAAATACCGGACAATTTGAACGAACATTAATTATTGTTGATGAAGGTGCTAGTGTTCACTATGTGGAAGGCTGTACAGCACCAACTTATTCAAGTAATAGTTTACATGCGGCGATTGTTGAAATTTATACCAGAAAAGATGCTTATTGTCGCTATACAACAATCCAAAACTGGTCTGACAATGTCTATAACTTAGTAACGAAACGGGCAAAAGCTTACGAAGGCGCAACAGTTGAATGGATTGACGGAAACCTTGGTGCGAAAACAACGATGAAATACCCAAGTGTTTACTTAGACGGAAAAGGTGCTCGAGGCACAATGCTATCAATCGCTTTTGCTGGTGCAAACCAAATCCAAGATACCGGTGCTAAAATGATTCACAATGCACCAAACACTTCAAGCTCTATCGTCTCAAAATCAATTTCAAAGGACGGTGGCGAAGTCAATTATCGTGGACAAGTAACCTTTGCTAAAGACAGTGCAGGTTCTATTTCCCACATTGAATGTGACACGATTATCATGGATGAACTATCAAAATCAGATACGATTCCATTCAATGAGATTCATAATAGCCAAGTTTCTTTGGAACACGAAGCGAAAGTCTCAAAAATTTCTGAAGAGCAGCTCTACTATTTGATGAGCCGTGGCTTGACTGAATCAGAAGCGACAGAAATGATCGTGATGGGCTTTGTTGAGCCATTCACCAAAGAACTTCCAATGGAATACGCAGTTGAACTCAACCGTTTGATCAGTTATGAGATGGAAGGGTCAGTAGGGTAATCATCAAACAGAGACTATAATTATTGATAAAACAGTACTTATAGTCTTTTTAGGTTCTATAATATTTAGTGTTGGTGGAAAATCTTCGATTTTCTTCCAACACTTTTTTGTATGCGAAGTATAGAAAAAGGGATATCCAAATTGATAGAATGAAGTTGATTAAAACACACTCACCAAGAAAGGGATATCTCTATGGACTATTCTACAAGAATTTTGACAGGTTTAACAGATGAAAAACTATTTTTGATACAAACTGGCTAGAAGAGCGTCAGAAAAATGATCTTCCTATTTTGTTCTACCTTATACACCTTTGACCTGTACAAAATGTGAAGTTAAGAATGAGGGGCAAATCATCAAAAACGGGACGCACCAGACAAAAAAAATTACTCCCCTTCAAGGGAAAGAAGACTTTATTAAAATTGAAACGGTCACCTTTTTATGTAAAGACTGCGAAGCGACCTTCAACGCTCAAACAGCATTTGTTAGAGAAAAATGCCCTATTTCAACCGAATTACAACTCAAGATCACCCTAGATCTGAAAAAGAATATTAGCCAGAAGGATATTGCTCAAGAATATTTTGTCTCTGACACGACAGTTATGCATATTATGTGGGACTGCGTATAAAGCTTCAGGACCAATTTTAACTGTTTATCGTCAGTTCTTTGCATTTGACGAGTTTCGCTCAATGAAATCTTGTAGTAACGCAATGAGCTTTATCTGCATGGGCGGTCATATTAAGCGACTCATCAGTATCTTGGAAACCTATTTGAAGGCTCATTTTTTACGCTATCCGCGCCATGTACGGTATAAGGTCAAGTATCTAGTGATGGACATGAACTCACCAACACTATTTGACGAAGAGTCCTTTTTTATTATACATAAATTACTAACCATGTTAGGAACATAAAAATGATAAAGAAATACACTATACATTTCCAAGTTAATGGGGTTTAATACTTAATTAGAGAGCCTAATAAAGTAGTAATTTTTGCAATAATCTGCAAACCTTAGCAAAAATGGGTTATTTTTTCAGTAGAATACGGTATAAAAAAATAAACTGTTTACTTTTTTAGTTCAAAATACTAGTGACACTTATACGCTTCATTCATAGTTCGGAATTTTTTCATGTTGGATATTAATATTTAGAAGTTTTCATAACGAAATTAAGTTTGTTATTTGTTACGAGGAAACTGTAGGTTGTTACATGTGGAATGATACACAAGGAGATAATATTATAATAGTTTAGTCTTAATCTTACAAAGTTAGTATCAGATTCGAGAAATTAAATATAAAGAAGAGAGAGGTAAAAAAATGATTAAAATTGCTGTCTGTGATGATTCAAATGAATTTACTACGCAAATTGAAGACCTGATCAATCGGTATAGTTATAATGCTTTTCAGATTGATATTTATAATACATCGCAATCACTGATTAATACTATAAGAAATAATAAAAATGAATACTCAATTTATTTCCTAGATATTGAGATTGATGAAAAAAATGGTATTGAAATAGCGCAAATAATTCGCAAATATGATGTGGGTGCTTTTATTGTTTTTGTCACTAACTTTGAGGAGTATATGAGTGATGTTTTTAAAGTGCAAACATTTGACTATATCATGAAACCAATAACAGATACAAGATTTTTTGATTTAATGGACAAGATGTCTTTTATTGGAAATTTTAAGAATAGAAAATTTATTTATTCGGTAAATAATATAAAACATTTTATCTCTTTTGGAGAGATATTATATTTCGAAAAAAAAAACGCCAAACAGTTTTATATAATAAGCTAGGACGTGAAGTAACATTTTACATGAACACAGACAAAGTACTAAGACAATTAAACAAGTCATTTGTCCAAATTCATACTTCATATATTATAAATATTAATACTGTAAAAAAGATTAGCAAGACAAAAATTGTTCTTTTGAATAATTTTAATCTCGAAATTGAGTTACCATTGAGTAGAAAGTATCGAGAACTAGCTTACCACGAAATATTAGATGCATTTGAGAGGGTGCTCTAATGAACATTGTTTATATAATAGTTTCAGTATTGGTTGAAACTATTTTAAGCTGGTATCTTTTCAGAACAGATATCCAAATTACGGGTCTTAAAATATTTAAACTAATAAATGTCATGATTTGTATTATTTTTGTAGACTACTTATTAAGAAATACAAATTCTATTAACTTTTTAAATTTGGGGACATTCTTTGTAATAAATATATATATATCTAAGATTTTCATAGCAGAAAATCGTAAGGTATACTTTATTTTAGGTAGGTATTTTCTATATTCAATGATTTCAGAAGCAATTAGTTTTTATATACTTGACTCACTTTCTTTTGTAAATAAAAGAGATATTACATTTTTATTAGTGGCATTTTTTTTGACAAGTACTTTTAAAATAATCTTTATAGTGTATTCATCGATTAGAAGTACAACACAAAAAGAAAATAATATACCAATTAAAGTATTTAGATGGTTATTGACAATTCCATTTTTATCTTCATCAATACTTGCTAGCATTTTATATCTAGATTATTATTATGTGGATTTCTCTAAGAAATGGATTTTCTTCATCCTACTTACAATTTTTATTATGAATGTTACTGTTTTTATTATTATTAATAACATTTCAGATTATTATAAAAAATATATTATCTCATTGAAAACTGTAAATTCAATAGAGAAAAAAATTCAGCGTTACAATAACATTGAAGAATCTTTTGAAAATATTCGATTAATTAAGCATGACTTAAAGAATAGTTTAACAACTACTTTAGCATTACTTGAGAATAATCAGACAGATAAAGCTAAAATTTTCTTGAATAACCTGATAAATCAGACTGATAAATCAGAAGTTAAATTCTATACATGGAACAAAATTTTAAATTACATATTGAATGAAAAAGTTGGAAATGCTGAAAAAAATCATATAACTGTTAGTCATAGTATTCTAATACCTGAAAAAATTGATTTAGGTAATGATGTAATAAGTGTAATCATAGGTAATTTACTAGATAATTCCATTAATGCTTGTTTTGAAATGGATGATGGATTAAAGAAAGAAATACAAATAAATATCAAAGTAATCAAAAATAATTTAGTATTGAAAATAAGAAATACCTATGATCCATCAATAAGTATTCCCCAAAAAACTAAATCTACTCAATTAGGTTTGATAAGTGTTAAAAAATTAATTGAAGAAAAACAAGGAATTTATAGAGTAGAAAAAAACGATGTTTACTATACTACATCAATTATTTTATTTGATGTAGTTAATAAAGAAGAGGAAATATGAAAAAAATTTTTTGAATTTACTAAAAAGCGTAGCTGTAGAAGTTATTATTTTCGATATTAATACGACATGTATGTTTACTTTTTGAGAAAAAATTCTACTCCAGCTGGTAGATACAAAAAGAATGTTTAGATAAATTAGCAAAAAACTACCTGAAAAAAATAGTATACGAATCATTAATTAGTAAGGAAAATCTTTACTTATTGAATATGTAATTAAACAAACTATAAGATATATCAACTTGTTTATTTCTGATTTAATAATTTCATTATTTTTTCACTTGGTTGATATCTTTCTATATTTTTGGTTTTAATTGATTAGTACGAGGTGTTATATTAGTGGTAAGTATTTATATAATAATTTATTTTGTGTGATGTTTTCATATGTGTACTACCTACATTGTTTCCCTTATTCTCAAAGGTATTAACACATAAAAACTAATCTCTTAGTAATAGAGAGAAAAATGTATATAATAAAAAAAAGCAATAGACTTGAGGTTATTTAATTACTAATCCCTTTAATTTTGTTTAAAAATCAATTTTTTAAGACACTATCAATATTATTTTCATATTATTTTTTACCAAATAATCAAAATTCAAACATTAATTGCCTTAATACATATAAATCAAATCTTTTTACGAGAAAAATTTATTCTATACATTATTTATATTTGCATTGAGACGAACCGAATATAGGTGTTTTTAGTACCTTTAATGCTGTATAAAAAGGTAAAAAATAATATAGATAAAAATTCAATAATTAATTTACTTTGATACTCCAAATTCAAAAGTTACAGATAAAACGTTGATGGTGACATACTTGAACTTTAGTGATATGTCATATAGTAAAATAAATTTGTTAAAAAAAACTTTTAATTAGGAGGAATAAAAATGTTAATTGGTAACAAAGTAATGAAAAATATTTCTTTAGTTCTATCTGTTTTACTTCTTTCATTAATAGTCTTACAGGCGGGGAATGTTTTAGCTTCTGAAAAAAAATCTGACACGCTAAATTCATCTATGAATGGTGTAATGCCAAAAAATGTAGAAGTTCGAAACAACAACTATAGTATAGACAAAGCTTATTTTAAATTAGCAGAAATTGATATATCTAAGTTTCGTAGTGAAAATGAAATTGAAATTGATATGAATTCGATGGAAACACAAAATGTTAAATTAACGAATGATGAAACAATAGTAAATATTGGATTCAAGTTGAAGGGAACTAATGTTACCGATGGTAGTTTTTATTTGTTCACATTTGATAAAGACAAAAAATTAGTGAATAGAATGCTAATTATGGCGACTAAACAGGATGATGGAAGTAAAATTGCTACTTCGATGGTAAATGGTACATTTAAAAACCAAATTACAGGAATTACTGATAAAAGTGAAGGTATTTTCCATCTATACTCTAATAGCAAGTGGGTTGCCGATAAAAAAGAAAAAAAATCTATTAAACAATGGGCTTCTTGTATGAATGATTGTTTAGCTGGAGCCGGCTGGGCATCTTGGGCAACAACTTTAGTGTTGGGAGCTTGTGCGGGAGCTTGTGTAGTAACAGGTGGTGCTGCATGTCTTGCTTGTGCTGCGGGGCTTGGATTTATTGCAGGTGGAACATTTGGTGCATGTAATGCCAGATGCTTATAAGTAGGAATCATAATGCAAAAAAAATCAAAAGTTTATAAATTTGTAATAGTTTTATTATTAATCGGAATCTTCAGTATGGGAAGTTTTTTATTTATAGAAGAATCAAGTGGTATACAAGAAATTGATAATCAAGGATTGGAAAAGGTTGTCAAATCAAATAAAGAGCATCTAATTTACATTGGAAGACCCACTTGTCCATATTGTCAGATGGTTCAACCAAAGCTAGAGAAAATATCAAAGAAAAACTATTATACGTTAAAGTACTATAACACTGACGATGCTCGAAAATCAGATGAAAAAAAAATGAATAAATTATTAAGTAAACTGCAGATTCAGAGTGTCCCGACAGTTATTTTAGTAAAAGAAAACCAAGTTATTAATAAATGGGATGTCGTAAATGATTTTGAAAAAATAAATAATTACATATCAAAAAATAAATTGAACATTTTTTAAAGGGAGGCATAATATGAAAAAAATAAGCCTAGTTTCGATTATTGCTTTACTAAGTGGGATTTTGGCTGTGGTATTAATTAATACCTCTATTACATATGCAGAAGTTAATAGTGAAAGAATCACTGATAGTGAGAAGCTATTGGGAAACTTACCAATAATATTAAAATCAAACCAATCAGAATGGAGAAAACTTATATCTAATGATATGCTTCAAGACGAATTGGCAAATGCAAGATTCAAATTTGGTGAAGTAGGAGTTGATATGACTTCATCGACTGTTTCTGTAGTACAAGATAACAATTATTTGATTAAATTTAATATGAGTGGTGCAGTTGAAAAGAACTCTTTTTTATACTTTGTTTTTAACAATAAAAAGGAATGTATAGAAACAGGATCAGTGTTTGCACGGTCAGTAGATAATAACTTAACTGGTTATGTATATAGTAATAATCATCTAAATCTCGAAATTACTGGAAAAACTAATAAAGATATCTATACTATTAAAAAATTTGATAAAACCAAAAAGATTATCGCTAATCAGATAGAAACAATTAATTTAAATTCTCGTTCTTTTGTCGGATGTGTCACCAATTGTGTCACTAAATTATTAGGTGGCTGGCAAGCAACTATCGCATTAGCAGCATGTGCCGCTGCCTGTGGCGTCTCGGCTGGAGTTGGATGCTTTGCTTGTGCAGGTGTTTTAGCTGGCTATGGTGCTGGTTGGTGTTGGGAAAAATGTTGATAAAGTAAAGGATGTAATTATGGCTAAAATTCTAAACAAAAAGAGTAGTAAAATTTTTGTAGCAACAATGGTTTTATTAATCATAATAAAAATGCTAAAAGGATATAATATACCATTTTGGGGATTTATATTCTGGGGAATTCTATTAGTTGGATTTTTAGTTGGCTTGTTTGTAGCAGAAAAAGAGTAAAATCTTTTTGCTACAAATGAGGTAACGGAAGTTAAAGAATTTTAATTTCCAAAGCAGTAATTAAAATTCTTTATTTCCAAAAAAACATATAAGTTTTGTGTCTTTGAATGCTATGAATTTAAAATTATTTAGCTTATTACCAAACTGTTTGTATGTGAATACAAATCGTTGTTATTATGACAAACCTTATTCGACGAGATGAAAGGGCCTCTGTTGGATAAAACTGTTATAGGAGCTATAATCCTTGATATATAAGGATTATAGCTTTTTCATTATCTAAAAATAATTGGATCTGTGAAACTGTCAGTGTTTTATCAGAAAACTTATCTTGAACTTTGTAAAAAATGGCTAGATAATCTTATCTTACGGAATGAAATTAGATTAGCCGCGCATGCAACAATCAGAGAGGACACAGAGCTAAAAGAAAAAAATGAAAAGCTTTAAATTGCGTTGATGGATTTTCTATCGGTATATAATGATTTTTTGAAGCTTAAAGAGTCAAAAATGAACAAGAAGGTGAAGGATATTCAGCCTTATACAGCACATATAGAAGGTTCTTATTATGGTACAAGCTTATATTCAAATACTGCACATAATCTACCTATCCTCAAATTAGGATTTCTACTAGAACATTCTCAAAGTTATTGCCACACTACTTTACACAGTGGGATTATGCCTGTTCTAAAGAGTATTTTAGAGAAAAACGAATAATAAAAAGACCATAACTACTAGGCAGCCAAAAATTAGGCTGCCTTTTTTGTGGGTAGTATGGTGAATGGAAAAAAATCAAAAAGGCGATGTTAATATTTCATCGCACATGGTACTATTTTTTTATAAGTTGTTTTAAAGTGAAAAAGGAAGATGTGCAGATTTTTTCACTTTACTTATATACATATAACTGTAGTAAACATACTCATTAGATATGAAAGGTGAAAAAGTAGTGAGTTCGTACTATCGTATTATAAAAAAAGAAATACTGAACAAAAAACAGTATTTTGGGATCGATATGAAGGTTTTTTATTATATTATTTGTTTAACTAGAGTATGTACTTCTTGGACCTTTGTGGCATCTATTACTAGACAACCTGTGCTAAATGATAAGGATGATATAGAGGCTCTAATTTATCTGGGAATACTTGTTATATGCTATATCACGTTGAAATTTCTAAATAGACAAAATATATCATCCAATTGGAATTGTGCATATAAATTGCACAATAGCGAGTTGGTTAATGATGCCACTTTAAAATACTTAATTCAAGAGGTAGAACAAAGCGTTAAAAATATTAAGAGATTTACTGAATGATGTGTTGGTGTAATAGTGACATTAGTTGTTCTAGTGTCAACCTTATTGTTAAATATATATTCTAAAATTTCAGATATTATTTTAAAAGGTATAGATGATAAAGATATTAAGGATTTTTCTAAAATACTCATCAAACAGCTAAATGAGAAAAATCAGGATATTCTCTCTGGAATAATGATGTTATTTTTTTAAATTTTATTTTTATTTAGCTCATTCATTCTATTTGGTTATTTTGTGTTTTCTTTATTTTCTTTGGTAAAAAAACAGGTATTAGTTACTTTATATGATATGAGATACGTACGTGCTTTATACGAGTAAAATGAATCAGAATAATTTATGTAAATGTATTATATTTTAAAGTTAAAACGCTCCACGGTAGATAAATTTTTTTATCAAAGAGAAAGTCGAAAATTATATTAGAACACATTTGGATAACGTTGCTATCTACAAGTTACATCACGACCGCTCATTGACCAAGAAATATGGTGGAGATGTTGGAAGAAGTTCTCTGGGAGAAATTGGGTTCAAAAGATCAGTATAAAGAAAGTTACGGAGAAAAATCTGTAGCCCTCTTAATAAGGGAGCTGATAGGCTTAGGCAATGATGCTGCCAAAGCAATATTTTCGATTTTTTATCTAATAAAATTTGAACTCACAATAATCAGAATTTATTAAATTAATTATTGATTATGTTGTTCAGGATGGTTATTTAGAAAAAGCACAACTTCTGGAAGATCCTTTTAAACGTCTCGGAACTATTGTCAATTTATTTGGATAACCAGAGGCAATTTCAGACACTAATTCAATCAATAGATTCATTTAATGACAATACTAAAATTATTAATTAGCTTGTTTATATCAACTAATTGAGCTAATCTACTTTATTAGATAATTTCAACATGAAATATATTAGAAACGGAGGTGTTTTGATGGCTCTTTATCACATTAATAAACATGAGATGGTAGAAATTCAAGAAGTACCATTTGCTAAAGAAAAAGAATTACAATTTTTAGTAGAAGCAAACTTAGAAAAGCTGTTCAATTTGAACTTTGTGGCTACTGAATTTTCTGTAGATGATTTTCGACTGGATACGGTGGCTTATGATGAAGAAACAAAGAGTTTTGTAATTATTGAATACAAAAAAGGAAAGCGATTCAGTGTAATTGATCAAGGTTATGCTTATCTTAACTCATTATTAGCTCATAAAGGGGAGTTTGTTTTGAGGTACAATGAGCAGTATCCAGATCGACTAAAGCGTATTAGTGAAATTGAATGGTCACAAACACGAGTTGTTTTTGTAGCGAATGATTATACCAATTATCAATATGGCGCTGTGAATAATCCTGATTTACCTATTGATTTGGTTACAGTTAAAAAATATGAAAACGGATTGATAGATGTAGAAACATTGAGTAAAACAAATTCAAAACAAAGTTCGACAAGCAAGCAAGTTAGGCAGGAAGATGTTAGCAAAAAAGGTTTATCAAAAGAAATCAAAGTATACACTGAAGTAGAACATATTCAAAAGGGATCACCAGAAATTCAAGAATTATATGAGGAATTGAAGGAAATCATTTTAAGTTGGGATAGTAATATTCGAATCAAGCCAGTCAAATTATATAATTCTTTTAAGATGAAACGTAATATAGCAGATATTCAAATTCAGAAGAAAGCTCTAAAAATTTGGATCAATCTAAAATATGGAGAATTAAATGATCCTGAGAATATAACTCGAAATGTAAGTGAAACCGGTCATTGGGGAAATGGTGACTACGAAATCATTATGAAAGATAATCAAAATATTGAGTATATTGCTAGTTTAATTAAAGAATCTTGGCGATATCACAAGTAGTAATTTGGATGAAAACTAACACTAATCCCGAAAAATCATTAGAATTTCATGGTACCGTCTCAAACTGTGAACGTGGATATACCAGTATTTAGAAGCTGTTGAGACGTGTAGAAAACACGGCTCTTTGCTGGAAAGGTCCGTGAGGGAAAAGAACAAAAAAAGCCAAGAATGCTGTTACTATAACGTTCTTGGCTTTTTGTTTACATTCGATTTTATAAATTATCTCCTGAAAAATCTTAAAATAGAATCACTCTAGGAGAGAATTTAGGAGAGCTAAATAAAATTTTTATTGTGATTGATATTCTTTCCACCAATCTTCTTTTTGATACTCAAGTAAACGTAACTTACCATCAAAAAGCAATTGGAATACACGTGAAGATTGACCTTATTCATTAAATAAGTAGTTTTTGCTTCGGGACTCAGTAGTCCTTTACCTTTAATCAATGACTTTTTATGAGTCTATTCTTGTATTATTTTCATAACGACAACTAGTTCTCACTGATTATCCTTTACATAGATACTATAACATCGTGTCTTTGATAATAAAATTTCTCGAATACTGATAGAAGTATTCGAGAAATAAAAATATTTTATTTATTTTTATTGCATCGAACATTGAGAAAGTAATTAAAAAAGCTTTTTGTTGGCGTTGGCTATATGAGTTGATTTTTTTTAATGTAATACTTCAGAACAACTACGACTGGTCAAATCTAACAGGAAAAGCCTCGATTTTACTTAAACCAAGAGCGCAGTTGCTGAACTAATTGCTTGTTTTCTTGATTCAAGTAGGTAAAATCAGACTTCGTATCTGGCAAAATGCCGTTTGGATAAGAAGCTGGATTTTGATTACCGTTGGCTGTACTTTGTATATAGCCAATGGAATAATTGATGAGCCATGGAATGTTATTATGACGAGTGGTTAAGTATTTGGCTGCGTTTAAAGTGGTTAGTCCAGCTGTTTGTTGTCCAAATACTTTAACCTTGTGATTATTTTTTAGGGCGATTAATACATTTTCTGCAGCACTTGCCGTTTTGTGATTGACAACTACGGCGACTTTTTTGTTTAAACTTTTTGGTGTGGGATTAACTGTCAGATGATTGAACCCATTCCATGTACTACCAGAAATCCCACCTAGTAAGAGGGTGTTTTTCAAAATTAAAGGATAGTGATTTTTCCACTTATCAACTTCATCGAACAATTGCCCATCTGGTATCAGTGAGCGTACACCAAGAATCATAGGTTCCCTAGATCCGCCAGTGTTATTTGTTAAATCCAGTACAATATTTTTCTCCGCAGTTTCAATCAGGTTTGATAAGGTATTGACATAATTTTTTATAAACACATTATGATTGCTGTAGATTGATGGAATAGTGATCACAGAAAATTCCAGAAAATCATGTCTACTGGGTAGGATTTCTACTGTGGGTTGTTGAGCTGCTGTATTGAGCGCCATAGCAAAATTATGATGATTTGCTAGTTGTACGGCATAGTTTACTTGTTCAATAGTAGGTATATTTTTCTTTGACCGAATAGTTTGAGTAACTTTCTGCCAAGAACCACGATCTTCGATAATACCTTGCGTATGCAAAAGTGTGAAAGCTTCATAATCGCGTACATCACTTTTGGATAAGTAGAAAGGAAGTAAGAAAAACATACCTATTAAGAAAAAGGAAAAGAAGTTTAAAAATAACTGATCAAATAATCTTTTCATACAATCACCTTAAGTAAAAGAGATCCAACTAGGAATTGGTCGGCGGTTTCACTAGTTGGATCTCTCTCATTTTTTTACTTCCAAAAATAACCAATGAGGAAGTGAAGGAATAACATACCAGCAACGACAAAAAGAATCCAAAAGAAACTGGGCAAGAGGTTTAATTGTCCATTTTTCTTTTCATAAGAATCACGAGTCGTTCCGCCAAAAGTGAGGGACCAGAAATCAAATAAATTCATTCGTAATCGCTCCTTCCACGAAGAAAATGGCGCTTAATATTTTTTACATAAATGCTGACCACCACCAATATATCCTATTGTGTTTGACCCAGAAGGGCAAGCTCCTTGTACCGGAAATGTCGTACCTCCAAGAGCCATTTCCCAATCACTCGGTTTTGGTCCAGTAGGGGTGAATCCTTGGTAACCACGCCCTAAAATTTTGTTTAAGTTCTGTTGACTTAATTTTTTCACATTTTTCATAGAAAGTCACCTCCTTCAATAAGTAAACGCTAACATATTTTTGAGAAAAAAGGTAAGAGTATCTTGAAAGGCATATTTCTGATCTTGAAGGAGCGATGAAGAGAGAAGCGTGTGTGGTAACAGTGACATGAGGAAGATACAAATGTAAATAGCATCATTGTAGTCACGCTATAAATATTTTTCGAATCTGATTATTTTTTCAAGTGATTGTAGTAATAGTTATAGTTCGTTATAATAACTTTTAAATATTAAATTAAAGTTATTTTATGAGGGGTTATAAAATGAAAAAAGTGTCGATCATCAGTTTATTGTTTACAACATTATTGTTGACTGCTTGTCAACAAAATAAAGAGGTTAGTTCTATGTCCGCCTCTACCAAAATTAGTCAAGAAACAACGGTAGCTTCTACAGAACATTCAACTGCTGCAACGGAAATGAGCACAAGCAAAAGTTCTGTCTCTACAACTTCAAGTAATCAGCAGATGACTATGGAAAGCAATAGTTCTTCAGTTAGAGAAAGTCAAGCGATGAATGTTTTGTGGAGTAAGGCTAAAGCGCAACAATTAAACACATTTATGGCTAGCTGGGGAGAAACCATGAAACAAAGTTATAAAGAATATGGTCCTGGAAATAACGTTAATTTATATGGTTTACAGCTTCCTGATACAGTTCTTGCTAACACAAATGGCTGGCAAGCGACAGTTAATAATGTGCCAATCACTTTAACTTGGTCGGAAAATGGTGAAGCTGCTAGTTGTGCGTTAGTAGCGGTCTATTCTGATGCGGAGACGCAAGCATCGTTGGCTAAGCATGTTTATTTCTTTACGATTGATGCAGGTGTTCCTAAGGTCTTGGTGACGAGTCAGAATCAAGGAAATCCTGACAATTATTTATACTTCAAAGAAACTGAGAATCAGCAATTGAAAGATGGATTCACTGAAATTGTAGGAAACATATAAAAAGAGAGTTTAAAATTTTTGACTGAAGAACTAAAAAGGCTTGTTAGTACCTCTAACAAGCCTTTTTTTATGCTCTTTAGAAACATAGATGAAAAAAAGCACCAATCCAACAATTAAAAATGTTGATTTTTCAACAAAAAAGCGGTAAGTTTATAGCTAGCTAATGTAGAGTTTTCTACAATTTTAAGGAGTGAATCATTTTGATTAATTTAGAAGAAACATTTAGTCAAGCTGGAATTGATTTCGAACTATATGATCATCGCGCGATTTACACAAATGAAGATGCGTTAGTGGTCAAAGCAGAGCAAGGTTTTACCGGCACCGAGACCAAAAGTTTATACTTAAAAGATAAGCAAAAAAATAACTATATTTTTCTGACTTTTACGACGAAAAAGAGTGATTTTAAACGATTAAGTAAGTTGATTGGCAAAAGAGTATCCGTCGTTTCTGCAGAAGTGATGGAAGAGCAAACGGGACAAAAGTCTGGCGCAGTTTCTCCTTTTGGCTACGAAGCACATGTTCCAATGATTATTGACGAAGAATTATTAACACATGAAAAATTAGTATTCGCACCAGGACGTCCAGATCAAACAATGGTGGTGAAAGTAGCAGATTTGGATAGAATAATTAAAACGCTTAATTTGGAAACCTATCTATTACCTGTAGAGGAGTAAAAAATGTCTGAGATTTTAAGAGAAATTGGAATCATTTCCCGTTCGTTATCATATATTAGTAATGTTGAGTTCAAGGAATTAGAGCTAAACAAAGAACAATATCTATACTTAACAAGAATCTATGAGAACCCGGGGATTATCAATGACGCGATAGCAGAGTTAGTCAAACAAGACCGAACAACTGTATCGAAATCTGTTCAAAAACTTGTAAACGCTGGTTTAGTTCGTAAAGAAATCGATGCTGAGAATAAAAAAATTCGTCGATTATATACGACTGAAAAAGCAGAAGCACTTTATGACTATTTAAAGCGTGAAGAAGCTTATTCGGAAAAGGCTGCATTGCTTGGACTTTCCGTAAAAGAAAAAGAAACCTTGTTAAATTTATTGAAAAAGGTTAGCAAAAATGTCGATGAAGAGTGGCTGTTTGTAAAAAACGGCAATAGACGAATCTATTAGGTTTTTCTAACAATAAAAAGCCAAACAGAAGTATATTCTGTTTGGCTTTTTGTCTGTAATACTTGTTGTGGACAGGGATAAAACAGTTCAAACGACATATTTTGTAGAAGAACACTTAATCAAAATGCTTAGTTTAGTGAATTATCTTATATGTTTACTAAAAATAAAGTCTATGCTATCATGCTTTGTGAAAACGCTTTATTTAGTTGTGTCGCAATTGGATTATAGACAGGTGCTGAAGGCAAGCTATCTAGGAGGTATCAGATGAAAAAAGGGAAGATGATTCAGTGGGTATTTTTTGTGGGAACTATCATTGCTATCGGTATGTTTCAGAGTGTAACAGTAAGAGCAACGGAAATTTTTGAAACTAATTTTAGTCAAGAAAAGGGGAATTGGTTAGATATCAAAGGGACTTCTAAGACTAGTCTTCGTGAGAATCAATTAGTTATTAGTAATACAACACAAGGATCTTCGATTGAATCTGTGAGTGTGTTACAAGATGCACCGTTAAAAAAAACTGGAGAAGTTGAGATGACTTTTCTTTATGAAGGACAAAAAAACTTTGGGGTGATTTTTAGAGGAAGTGAGACTGATTCAGCGACTTGGCAGTCCTTTGCTTACAATGGAGATGGAGATTGGCAGCTAGGACAACCGGGTGGAAAGTGGATCACCACAATTAAAGGTTCACCGTTGGTCAAGGGAAAAACATATCGTTTGTTGGTACGCTATGAAGGGAAAAAAATTGTTACTTATTTAAATGGGCATTTGTTATATGAAAATCAAGAAGTCAACTATCCTAATGGTAATGGAAGTATTGATGGAGAATGGCAAGGCAAAATTGGACTTCGTCTTTTTGGTGATCGGATAACGTTGAAGGTAGTGGCGCTAAAAAATGGGGAGATTGGTTCGATTCCTTTAGATCCAGAAGAATCAAATGATCCAACTGAGGCAGAAGCCAAAGAGTTGCAACAAAAATGGAAAACGAATCTTGTTGGTGATTTTGAAAAAAATCCTGAATTATTAAATGATCCAGATATTATTGCGTATACGCAAAAGCTTTCAAAACAAGCCAATGAATTATATGGGAAACTAAATAAAGAATCCAATCGCACGTATTTGTGGGAAAAGATTGCATCAGACACAGCCTCTGCAGATATAACAACCCAATTTGCGAATCTTTCTGTTTTGGCTCGAGCTTATGGGACAAAAGGAACGACCCTTTATCAAGATCAACAGGCAAGAACGGACATTATTGAGGCACTTGATTTTATGATAGATGTTCGAAAATACGATGGTAAAAAATATCATGGTAACTGGTGGGATTGGCAGATTGGTGTGCCACAAAAATTTATTGATATTCTGATGATTATGAAAGACGAGCTGACAACGGAGCAATTGTCAAAATACACGCAAGTCATTTCGCTGTATGTTCCAGATCCTTATAAACAATTGTACGGTAAGCCACAAGGAACCTTTGTTGATTTGCATTTTATTCCCAATTTCCAAACGACAGGAGCGAATCGCACGGATTTAGCGTTAACGGTCATGGGGTTGGGTATTTTACAAAAAAGTGGAGATAAATTAAGTGTTTCCGGCGAAAGTATCAAAGAAGTTTTTGCACTTGTGACAAAAGGAGACGGATTCTATAAAGATGGTTCGTTTATTCAACATGGTGATATTCCATACACGGGTTCATATGGAAATGTTTTGGTGAAAGGAACAAGCAAGATTTTAGGAATTTTAGCCAATTCAAAATGGAATTTACCTAAAGAAGTAACAGATTCTTTTGTGACCAATGTGAATAACGCCTTTATTCCATTAATCGAGAAGGGCGAAATGATGCCAATGGTGAATGGTCGTTCCATTTCGCGAGCAACTTCGACAAAAACAACTGGTTTTGGTTCACCAACAATGTATAATTTATTGCTAGTATCAGAATTTGCAGACCCGTCAGCAAACAGTCAGTTAAAAGAAAGTGTCAAATATTGGTTGAAGGAGAATCCAGCTTATTACTATACCAATGCACGTGATTTCAAAGATTTATTGTTAACGAAACAGGTGATGAGTGATGAAACGATTCTTGGAAAAGAAAAACCGTTTCTAGGAAGTAAATTGTATGGTGCAATGGATCGCTATGTTTATGCTAGTGGTGATTTTAGTGTGGGACTTAGCATGTACTCGAACCGAATTTCTTCATTCGAGGCAGGTAACAAAGAGAACAAACGTGGCTGGCATACATCCGATGGTATGTTGTATGTATTCAATCAAGATCAGCAATACGGGGAAGGTTATTGGCCGACGGTTGATCCATACCGATTGCCTGGCACGACAGTTGATACAGTCAAATTAGCAGATGAAGTGAGCTCATTTACGACAGTGCGTTCTTCAGAAAAACAAGTAGGTGGTGCAACAGACGGAAAAAATGCTGCTATTGGCATGGCGCTAAACAAAGAGGGAACGAAAAATAACGGTATGGTTTTACCAATGGATCTTAAAGCGCAGAAATCTTGGTTTGTATTTGATGGCCAAATTGTTGCATTAGGCTCAGGTATTCAAGGAACGACATCAGCTTCGATTGAAACAGTGATTGAAAACCGAATGCTTGATTCCAACAGTACGTACCAGTTGATGACAAATCAAGGTGAGGTTTCCAGTAATGGCGAACAAACCATGCAAGCAAATGACTGGCTCCTCTTGTCATCTTCACAAAAAAATCAGAGTATTGGATATTACTTCCCTCAAGAAGAAACAATTACTTTAGTTAAGGAACAGCGTACTGGAAAATACAGCGATATCAATGAAGGTTTCCCGAACAATCAAGTGTATACCGAAAACTATCAAAAAGTTTTACTTAACCATGGTCAAAAACCAATTGATGAAAAGTATGCGTATATTCTTTTGCCAAATGCAACAACGCAAAGTCTTGAAGATTATGCAAAACAAAATCGAATCGAAATTTTATCCAACAAAAAGGAAAATCAAAGTGTCAAAGATACAGTCACTGGAATAACAGCAGCAAATCTTTGGGTAGCCAATCAAACAGTGGCAGGTATTACAGTGGATCAACCAGCCTCAGTTTTGGTGAAAGAGGAATCAAATCAGGCGAAAGTAACAGTCGCTAATCCTTTACAAACGAATGCAACACTGACGCTGAATTTTTCAAAAGCAGTGAAAACAGTTATTCATGCAGATGAAAATATAACAATCAGTGAAGATGGAAGAAGTGCACAAGTTCAAACGGCAGGTATGACAGGTGAATCTAGTCAGTTGGAAGTTGAGTGGGAATAAAAGGTTACGGCGCAAAACATTCAGCTTCGACAAAATAGCGAGCAAGCATTCAAAATAGTTCTTCATATGTTGAAATGAAAAGCTATAGGGAGGAGTTGTTTTGGGACGAAGATAAAGTCGTGAAAGAAATGCCCAGCTCCAATAAATAAGAATGCATTTTCAGAAATTACTTCTCAAATTTTTGTGGCATTTAGACTTGTTTTGAATGGTGAACACTGTAAATGAAAGTTGAAAAAAAGAAGGACGAGCTGGTTTGTACTCGTTCTTCTTTTTCTGTGTAAAATTAGAAGTTTAAACAAACGTCTAAAATGTTTTACTGAATTTTCACTAAACTATTTGAAAAAATAGGTGAATCAATGGTATAGTTCTACTAGAATGAAATGAAAGCGCTTTGTTAGGAGAGAGTAGGAATGCGAAAAGCTGTGATTCAAAGTAAAATAACGACAACAGAACAAAAAAATATTCTAAAAATCATTGTTGGAAATATTTTTTTAGGATTTGCTTACGCAAATTGGATGAAACCGAATAATATTATCAATGGTGGGGTAACGAGTGTGGCGATGATTTTAGAAAAAATCTCGCAAATACCAATTTTTTATTTAACTTCTGGTGTAACAGTCTTATTATTGATTTTTTGTTGGTTCTTTCTAGGAAAAGGGAATTTTCTCAAATCAATTGTTAGCAGTATTTGCTATAACCTGTTCTTTACGATGTTTTATCTACTTAAACTCAATGTGCAAATCAATTTGGTCGTTGATTTTCTTTTTGCCTGTGTTTTTATCGCGATTGGGTATTATTGCTGTATTTCTGCGAATGCTTCTACGGTAGGAATGGATGTCATTGCTTTAGCAATCAATAAAAAACATCCAGAATTTAGTATTGCCAGAGGAATCCGTTACATAAATGTGATGGTACTAGCTTTGGGATTTTTGACTTATGGGGTAAAATCAGTAGTGATAGGTATTTTGTTCAGTTTACTGAACTCGTATATTTTAGATTTTTTATTAAAACGAAGGATTGAAGAATGAGGTGCTAACATGGCAACAATTAAAGACATTGCAGATTTAGCAAGTGTTTCTAAGACAACTGTTTCTCGAGTATTGAATTTTGATCAAACGTTATCAGTGAGTGATGAGACAAAAAAACGAATTTTTGAAGCGGCAGAGAAACTAGAATATACCAAATATAAACGGAACCGCGTCATTGATAAAGGAAAAATCGCGATCGTTCAATGGATGACGGAAAAAGATGAGCTCGATGATGTATATTATCTTTCGCTAAGAATGAGTGCTGAAAAGAAGATTTTGGATGAAGGTTATGAGATTGTGCGCTATTTTTATAACGATACACGTATATTTGATGAAGAGGTAATTGGGATTATTTCGATTGGCGAATGTACACCAGAGCAGCAACAATCATTAATTGATTTTACAGATAACCTAGTTTTTGTTGGAATGGATATTCTTTCAACAAAATATGATTCTGTGTCCCTAGATTTTGATCAGGCTGTGAATAGTGTGATTGACTTTTTCTGTGCGCGCGGTCATAAGAATATTGGATTTATCGGTGGCTTGGACTACGGTAAAACATTGCCTAACCATCCTGTTGGAAAAGACAAACGAACCATTGCTTTTGAAAAATACACAAGTTTCCGTGACGTCTACCGAGAGGAAAATGTATTCCAAAGTGGTTTTGATGTCGAAAGTGGTTATGAGATGATGAAACAAGCAATCGCTACGTTAGGGCAACATTTGCCAACCGCATTTTTTATTGCAAATGATCCTTTAGCGGTTGGTGCACTAAGAGCGTTGCTGGAAGCAGGAATCAAGGTACCTGAAAGAGTATCGTTAATTGGGTTCAATGATACGAGTGTTGCTAAACATATTTTTCCAACGTTGAGTTCAGTGAGAATACATACAGAACTGATGGGCGAAGCAAGTGTGGAGTTACTGTTGGAGAAATTAGAAACTGGAAGACAAGTGGCTAAAAAATTAATTATTGCGACGGAACTCAGTCTGCGTGGGAGCACAGGCGATTAAATCCGACTAGTGGTTGATGATTGTTTCGCTGTCTATTTGAAAAAGAGGGGATGACAAGTTTTTGTCATCTCTCTCTTTTTTTGTGAAAAAACCGTATAAAAATTAGGTGAAATAAGTTTAGTGAATAAAATAAAAAAGTTCACTAAACTTATTGACCTTTGCCTAGCTTTCGTGTATTCTACGAATGAATAAAGCGTTTACAAAAATTTAGGAGGTACTTTATGAAGTACAAAAAATTGTTGAGCGGTGCTTTAGGATTATTGGCAGTAGTTAGTTTGGCAGCCTGTGGTGGTGGTGATTCAAAAGCAGAAGCAGGAGCAGATTCTGCTAAGGATTTGGCAAAAGAAGAACGCGTGAAAAAAGCAAGTATTGAGGTGTATGTTCCCAAAGGGAAGAATACCGATTACTTACAAAAATCCATTGAGCTTTATAATCAGAAATATGATACAGAATTAGAATTGAATCCGGTGGATGTAGCTCCCGCTATTCCGATGGTTCAAAAGGTAACACCAAAATTAGTTGCAAATGAAAAAATGCCAGATTTGATTTTCTTGCAAGATAGTAATGCTGGTTCAGTTTTTGATAAGTTTGAAGATTTATTTTACTCGTCTGAAGACTTTGGCTTTGTAAAAGAGTACGGCAAAGATTTTTATGATGCAAAGATGAACATGTTGGGGAATATTGCACCATCGAAAAAAGTATTTGGTTTTCCTAATGACTGGGGGAATGCATGCATGTTCTATAATGAAACCGCTTTTAAAGAAGCTGGGATCGATGTAACAACCATTAAAAATTGGGATGAATTGATTGATGCAGGGAAGAAATTAAAAGAAAAAACAGGTAAAAAGCTATTATTTATGCGTGATACAGGAGAATTGGATCTTGTTAAATATTTGACGGAACAACAAGGTGTGTCTTTATTTGATAAAAATGGAAAATTAAATTTATTGGATGACGCGGTTAAAAAATCATACGACATCATTCAAAAACTTCAAGATGAAGATTTAGTAGCCTATGGTAATTCAAAAGATTATACAGTGATTGGACAAGAATGTGGCGTAATCTTTGCTGGTGGCTGGTTAGCTTCTTATCAAGCAACGGATTATCCAGATGATGCAGGAAACTGGCGAATCAGTGCGATTCCTGCGGTAGACGAATCAAAAAACTTTTCACCAATGAGTGGGGGATCTAGTTATTATGTACCTAAAAAATCAGATAATGCGTTAGCAGCGTTACAATTCATCACCTTTGCACTAACGGATAAAGATGCGTTGGATGCGTACATGGAACTAAGTGGTTTGCCTGCAAATGTGACTGCTTATCAAAGCGAAGTTGCTCAAAAAGAGTTTCCTTACTACGGAAACCAAAAGATTTTATTGACACTAGATAAAATCAGTCAAAATAGTATCAAGGGTTATGCGTTCCCTTACTCGGCAGATTTAGACAATTATATTGAGGCCGCAAGCTATGACATCAAGAATAAGGGTATGTCTGTCGATAAAGCATTGAAGAAACAAGCAGAAGATTTTTCTTCGAAGTATAACGTAGAAATAAACGAGTAAATCAAACGGGTTAGGATAGTGAGGGCTGCCATACTGTCCTAACCTATTTTTAGAACAGAAAAGGAGCATCTGGATATGGAATTTCCAAAAAAGAAAAAAGCCATTACTAATTATTCCCGAACAGCTTATATCATGTTGTTGCCATTTTTAGCATTTTTCATCATTACTTTATTGATTCCGGCAGTGATGTCATTGGGATTTAGTTTTTCAAAAGTATCGACATCGATTGATTTTATCGGTTTAGATAATTTTACAGCTATTTTTAAAGATCCATTGTTTTTTAAATCGTATTTCAATGTGTTTATTTTTATGATTTTTTCAATTCCGATCACGATTTTCTTTGCTTTGATTTTTGCTGTTTTGTTAAATAAGCCAACGATTAAAGGAAAAGGTTTTTTTCGGACAGTGTACTATTTACCGGCAATCACATCGATCGTTGCAGTGTCATCAGTGTTCTTAACTTTTTATAATCCAACAGGTTTATTCAATACGGTGTTAACAACCTTTGGAATGGAACCGATTCCTTGGCTAACGGATCCATTTTGGGCACGAGTATCGATTATCATTATCTCGATCTGGTTGAATGTTGGGTATTACACAGTTTTGTTTTTAGCCGGATTGCAAAATATCTCGTCAGAAATTTATGAGAGCGCAGATATCGATGGAGCCAATAGTTTTCAAAAATTCTTTAAAATCACGATCCCTTTGTTGAAACCAGTTGTGTTGATGGGAATGATTCTTTCGACAATCAATGGATTAGGTGCCTTTGAAGTACCAAACATTTTATTCAAAAATGGATTTGGACCAGAATCTTCTGCAGTAACAGTTGGTGTGAATTTGTATAAAACAAGTTTTGAAATGGTTGATTTCGGGAAAGCTTCTGCGATTGCTTGGACGATGGTGATCATTGCAGCAATCCTATCCATTATTCAGTTTATTGTAGGAGGAAAAAACAATGAAGCGTAAATTGAACCCATTACTTATTTATTTCGTTTTACTGATTGGTTTAGTAATCTTTGCTTTACCTTATGTTTATATGCTCATTGCTTCAACTCAATCGAACGATGTGATATTAGGGGAAAAAATCAATTTTACAATTGGGCCACACTTTTTGAAAAACCTTGGTGAGATACAAGAAAAATATAATTACATTCGAGTGTTGTTCAATTCAGCTGTCATCACATTGGTAGGGACAGCACTTTCTACGATTGTTACCACGTTAGCTGGGTATGTCATGGCAAAATATCGTTTCAAAGGTAGCAATCTTATTTTCAACTTAGTGATGATTTCTCGAATGATTCCAAGTTTTGCGACATTGATCCCAACTTTCTATATTTTAAGTAAATTTGGTTTAACAAACACATTTGCCGGGGTAATCATTCCGAGCGTTGCTTCGACAACTTCCGTGTTTATGATGCGTCAATATGCACAGCAGTTTCCCAATGAATTGATGGAAGCTTCCCGGATCGACGGTGCTAGTGAATGGACGATTTTTTGGAAAATTGCTGTTCCAGTGTTGACTCCAAGTATTATCACGACAGCGTTATTGACGTTTATGGGTTATTGGAACTCTTATTTGATTCCGTTGATCGTTTTATCCGACTCAAAAAAATTCACTGTCCCATTGATTATTCAAAACATGACACAAAACAACTACGATCCTTTGAATTATGGTGCACTGATGGCCGTTTTAGCGACCTCAGTTATTCCGATTGTCTTGCTTTATATGTTTTTGCAATCAAAATTCAAATCAAATGGTCTAGACTCTGCAATCAAATAAGAATTTTAGGAGGAACTGCAGGATGAATTTCGAAATCAAAGAAGAGTTTTATGTGGATGGGCAGCCAATCAAGCTGATCTCTGGTGCCGTTCATTATTTTAGAATTGCCCCGACACATTGGCGTCAAACGTTACAAAACTTGCAGGCGATGGGCTGTAACTGTGTGGAAACGTACATTCCTTGGAATTTACATGAACCGAAAAAAGGAACGTTTGATTTTACTGGAATTGCAGATGTAACGAAGTTCTTAGATATAGCAGAAGAATTAGGGTTGTATATCATTGTCCGACCAAGTCCGTATATTTGTGCAGAGTGGGATTTTGGTGGGTTGCCAGCTTGGTTATTGGCAGATCCAAGCATGCGCATTCGTAGTCAACATCCAGGTTATTTGCAGGCAGTGAAGGAATATTATCAAGTGTTATTGCCAAAATTAGCGCCATATCAAGTGACACACGGGGGAAGTTTGTTACTCATTCAGGTAGAAAATGAATATGGTTCTTATGGCGAAGATAAAACGTATTTGAAATTTTTAGCAGAAGAACTGCAACACTACTTGGATGTTCCTTTAGTAACCTCAGATGGTGGTTGGGAAGAGGTTTTAGAAGCTGGAACTTTACCACAAGAAGGAATTTTAGCGACAGCAAATTTTGGATCTGGTGCAAATGAAAACTTCAAGTGGTTACAGAATTACCAAGAAAAAAATGGGTTGAATGAACCTTACATGTGCATGGAGTTTTGGGATGGGTGGTTCAACTCTTGGGGAAAACCAATTATTCGTCGCGACCCACAAGAAACAGCAGAAGAAGTACGCCAAGTGTTAAAAAAAGGGAGTATTAATTTCTATATGTTTCAAGGTGGCACGAACTTTGGATTTTATAATGGTTGTTCAGATGCAGGAGCAACGAATGAGCCACAAATCACCTCTTATGATTATGATGCGCCGTTAACAGAATGGGGTATGCCAACGGAAAAATATTTTGCTATTCAAAAAGTGATTCAAGAAGAAGTGCCAACAGCTAAAACTTCAAAACCTGTCTATCCAAAAACAACTTGCTTAGGTTCTTATGCAGTGAAGGAAAGTGTCAGTTTGTTTTCTGTTTTGGAAGAAATCAGTGAGCCCATAATCAATGACTATACTTTGCCTATGGAAAAAATCGGTCAAAATTTTGGATATATCCTGTATCGTAGCCAATTATTGAACAAACGACACATTGCCAAAATGAAAGTCGTTGATGGCTTGGATCGTGTTCAATTTTTCATGAATCAACAGTTGATTGCAACTCAGTATCAGGCAGAATTAGGACAAGATTTTTCATGTGACTTGACCCAAGAAAAAAATGAATTGAGTTTGTTAGTTGAAAACATGGGTCGAAATAATTATGGACCTAAGCTCGTTGCGGATAGTCAACGAAAAGGTATTCGGAGTGGGGTGATGGAGGATATCCATTACATCTCTGATTGGGAACATTATCCATTAGAATTACAGCCAGAGCAGTTAGCAAAAATTGATTTTACCAAGGCGGCAATCGCAAAAACACCAAGTTTTTATAAGATTGAGCTATTGCTAGAGGAAGTCGGAAATACATTTTTAGATTGTAGTACTTTTGGTAAAGGTGTTGTCTTTGTGAATGGGGAAAATATGGGACGCTATTGGCAAGAAGGACCGGTACACTCTTTATTTATTCCTGATTTCTTTTGGAAAAAAGGGAAAAATGAAGTCATCATTTTTGAAACAGAGGGTGTGCCAATCCATGAGATCCATTTTTCTGAAACACCGATCATGGCATAGGAGTCAGTGACATGGAGGAAAATTTTAAAGGTTTTTTCAATTGTACAAGTCAAGAAGAATTCATTGCATTTAGAGAAGAATTGCTGAAAAATGATGAAAATGGGTGCGAAGAACTACTTATAAGAAGTCAACGATTTGTTTCTGGAGAATATCTTTTTGATAACGCGTGGGATATGGAAAGAACGCACGAACCTGTTTTTTGGCAAATAGCAGACATTGAGTGGTCAACTAGTCCAAATGGGGATATGGAATGGCTTTATATGTTGCATCGCCATCGCTTTTTAGTTGATGTAGGATTGGCTTATTTGTTAACAGAAGAGCCAAAGTATCAAGAATATCTTGAATGTTTTTTACATGCATTTCTTCAGCATAACCCACTAAATCAAACAACGAAACAGTTTAGCTGGCGAACAATTGATGTGGGGCTACGTGTGGTTAATTGGTTGAAATTAATTGAAATGAATCGCTTCTTGCCACTTTTCTCGGACGAATTGAAGCAGGAGTTGGAAGCAATTCTCGAGAGCCAAGGAACGTATCTCTACGAAAATTTATCGATTGAAAGAGGCCAGAGCAACTGGCAGGTGTTAGAAATTGCCGGGTTGTATAGTTTAAGTCTAGCTTTTCCCACGTTCGAGAAGGCAGCTTTATGGCGAGTAGAAAGTCTCTTTTATTTAACGCATTCATTAGCTTTACAGGTAGAAGCAGATGGCATGCAACGAGAACAATCTTTTATGTATCACAATGAAGTTTTGCTTTGTTTATTGGAAATTTTACAACTCGCGCAAAGGGCAGAAACGGATGTGCCAGAAAAAATTGTTGACTATGCGAAACAATTGGCAAGAGCAGCCAGCTTGTTTGTGAAACCAAACGGTCAGCAACCGATGTATGGCGATAGCGACCAAGAAGATATGACTGGATTATTGCAATATGCAGAAGTTATTTTAACTAATCCAGATGGACAAATAAAAAAAAATCAAGCAGACTTAACCTTTTTTGCAAAAATGTCTTTAGGAAGAGGTCAATTTCCGATTACGAATCACTTTTTATTGGAAGAAGCTTTTCATCATTTTGAGCAAGCCGGCATCATGATTGCCAAAAGTCCGCTGACGTATCATTTGTTTAAGTGCGGACCTCTGGGCGGCGGACATGGACATGATGATTTACTCCATATTGACTTAGTTTATCAAGGAAAAGACATTTTGATTGATTCAGGTCGATACAGCTATGAATTAAGCAAACATCGACTGGCTTTCAAAGAAGCAACAGCGCATAATACCATCGTGGTGGATCAAAAAAACTTTAATCAACATACAGATGCGTGGGACAGCATCAAAGTTGCGACGCCAATCAATCAAAAAGCCAGCGAAAAGTCAGGTGTCCAGTTTTTTGAAGGTGGTCATTTAGGTTACTTGACATTAGCTGATCCAGTGTACGTTGATCGTAAAGTGATTCATTTTCCGGAAGGATTCAGCCTCGTTAGTGACAACTATCTTTGTCGTGGAAACCATGAAATTGAAACGTTTTTTCATGTTGATTCATCAGTAGTCCAGCAAAAACAAAAGACACTGATTTTCCCAGAATTAGGCTATGAGATTTCATGTTTGGCGAAAGAAACACGTTGGAAATGCTACGAAAAAAATAGCGCACCAACCTACAATGAATTACGAAAAATCACTTGTGCTGTCTTAAAGAAAAATATCCAAGGAACAGCTGCAACCACTTATCTTTTAAACCCACGGGGACTGATTACAAAAGTTGAGAAACTACCCGTTTACTCAGAAGCAGAGCAACAATCAGATGAAATAGTGGAAGCAATCAAAATTCAGTTGAAAGATCGCACGCAAAAATTAATTTTGATCCAACATCAAGAACCTGTCCATGGACGAAGAGCGTATTGTGTTGAAGGAGCATACTATTATGGTCGAGTGGTCGTAGCTACCGACCAAGAAAAAATCGTTTTGTATTAAATTGGAGGGCAATATGCTAACAAAAGAAAAAGTCGCACAAGAACTTGAATTTGTTTATCAAAAAATCATTGATAATCTGTCAACATTTGAAACCTTAGTACCAGCAGCAGTTTCTAAAAATTATCGTTATCCAGCTGTTGAAAATGCAGATTGGACAGATGGTTTTTGGATTGGTATGCTGCATCTGGCTCAAGGTTATCGCCCAGACGAGCGAATCCAGCAAGTGATTACCAAACAGCTAGAAGTATTTCAGCAACGACTAGACGAAGAAATCGTTTTGAACCATCATGATATTGGCTTTTTATATTCCTTAGCAGCAGTTGCTGACTATCGCGAAAACAATACAGCTTCTTCACGAAAAATGGCACTCCAAGCAGCAGATGTTCTGATGCGACGTTATAACGAAACAGCGAAGATTTTCCAAGCTTGGGGTGATCTATCTGATAAAGAACAACAAGGTCGAATGATTATTGACTGCAATATGAATTTGCCTTTACTGTATTTTGCTTCAGATGAAACGGGTGACTCACGTTATCGAGAAGCAGCTAAAAATCACGTGAAATTGGCGCAGAAGTATTTGATTCGTGAAGATTATTCAACTTTTCACACATATTATATGGATATTGAGACAGGAAACCCTCGTTTTGGTGCGACAGCGCAAGGTTACGCAGACGATTCCTGTTGGTCAAGAGGCCAAGCGTGGGGAATCTATGGTTTTCCAATCAGTTTTACTCATATAGGAGATGCAACGTTACTAGAATCTGCTTGTCATTTAGCAGATTACTACTTAGCTCATTTGCCGGAAGATAAAATTGCTTATTGGGATCTGTTTTTTGTGGATGGCGAGGAAGAAAGAGATACATCTGCATCAGCAATTACGGTTTGTGGCTTGTTGGAGTTGGCAAAACAGTTACCATTAATGGATCCACGACGTCAAGAATATGAAGAAGCTGCGCAAAAAATCATGGTTAATCTGATGAATTACACGACAAAAAATGTTCCAGAATCAAATGGTCTGTTAGTTCAAGGCGTATACTCTAAGCCAGGTGGAACAGGAATTAATGAATGTACTACGTGGGGAGATTATTTTTATTTTGAGGCACTGACACGTTTATATCGAAGTTGGGCAACTTATTGGTAGGAGGAAACAACATGAAAATTCATTATTTAGGCACGGCAGCCGCGGAAAGAGTTCCTGGCATTTTTTGTAACTGTCGTATTTGCCGCTATGCACGAGAACATGGTGGAAAAGATTTACGAACTCAAACGCAAACCTTGATAGATGATGGTGATCTATTGATTGATTTTCCTGGAGATAGCTATTTTCATTTACGGGAACATCAACTGAATTTCAATGAGATCGAACATTTACTGATCACACATTGGCATAGTGATCATTTATATGCAGAAGATTTAGCTTTTCGAATGAGTTCTTATGCTAATGATTTGGACAAAAAGCTAACTGTCTATGGAAATGCAACTGTTCATCGCTTCTTTGATCGCGCATTTGAACTGGAAAAAATGATTGAACCTGAACGTATTGAGTTTCAAGAATTAGCGTCATTTAAAAAGTATCAAATTGGGGAGTACCAAGTTCATACATTACCAGCTGTACATGGTCAAAAAAATGGGGATTGCTTCATTTATGTGATCGAACGCGGAGGAAAGCGATTATTTTATACACATGATACAGGTTTTCCAACCAATGAAGTTTTGGATTATTTAGAAGGGAATCAATTGAAACTAGATGCGATATCCTTGGATTGTACAGGACAAAACATGACATATGTTGGTGGGATTCACATGAATTTAGGCGAAAATTTACGACTGATTCAAACGTTATCCGAACGAGGTTTATGTGATGAAAAGACGACCTATGTTCTCAGTCATTTCTCTCATAATGGCGGTTTGACACATCAAGAAATGAAAGAATTAGCAGATGAACATCAAATGTTGACAGCTTATGATGGGATGAAGATTGAAATCTAAGGATGAAGAGAAGAGTGGAGCAAAACGTGCGAATGTTTTGCTCCATTTTTTTCTACTTTTAGAATCAATTTATTTTTTTATGAATGAGTATGTCCAAAGCACATTGTTTTTCTGACGCATGGTATAATAATACTATAGAATTTTCAGCAGACAGTCTCCAACGCGTAAAGAGTTCAAGCTTTGAGAACAAGCCAAACATCGGTGGAAATGGGAGGGATCAGGATGGAAGAAACAGTTTTTTTTAATTTAGGAAATGCGTTAGCAGCAAAACGTGATCCAAAAGAATTGATTCGTGAAGCACAAATCGTGAAAGATCAACGCCAGCCATTGGGAAAATTAGTCATCGTGGAAGACGAATCGAGTGGAGAACATATTTTGTTTGAATTAGCGAGCCGAGAAGAAAAATCGGAGCAGACAAAAGAGTTTAAGGTGAAGCAAGTGATTGATTAAGTAAACATAATTCAAAAAAACAGACAAACTAGTGAAGAATGGTAGGGAAAAATTAGTTGCCTGTTTTTTTTGTGGATGAGTGCTATTTTCTATGATATAGGAATGGTTTATTTTTTCTTTTTTGATTGAAACAACAAACACTCTACCTCCAGCATCTAAACAAAAATTCCACCCACCATTGGTAATCGACTAATGGTGGGTGGAATTTTTTATTGTTTGCTACGAGCAATGACTCGACGAACTTTGGAAATCGAGTCACGCGCTTCTTCTTGATTATAAAACATCAAAATAACGTAAAGCGAGTCCATGATACTTAGTTGAGAAATCCGCGAAGCTAAAGCTTCCGAACGAAATTCTGTCTCTTCTGCAATGGAAATAAAGACCACATCACCAAGTTTAGCCAAAGGGGAATGAGCTTGGCTCGTGACGACGATTACTTTGGCTCCAGTAGCTTTGACTGTCTCTGCTAAACGAATCGTTTCTTTCGATTGACCTGTATGGGAAATCAAGATTGCACAATCAGTAGGTGTCAAAAGAGAAGCTTCCATTAATTGGATATGGTAATCTGTGCTGTGAAAAACTGAGATTGGCGAACGCAAAAATTTGTGATAAGCATCAGTTGCAACAATTTCAGACCCACCTACACCAAAGAAGAATAGCCGATCAGAATTGTTGATCAAATCAACCGCTTTTTTTAAATCTTCTTGTCGTAATAATATTTGTGTATCATTCAAAGTAGTGATATTTGAATCAAACACTTTTTGTGCCATAGTCAGTTCTGTATCATTTTGATCAATATTTTCATGGATCGCAATCGCAGAAAAATCATTTTCTTGAATGAGCATCGCCATTTTGAAATCTTTGAATCCATTGTAACCAAGTTTTTTCGTAAATTGAAAAAAAGTGGAGTCAGCGATTCCAAGTTCATTCGCTAAATCACTAATGGAACTGTGAGCTACTTTACTTGAATTTTCTAGCACGTAATCTGCAATGGCTTGCTCCTTTGGACTGAAATCATTGTACATCGTTCTTATTTGTAAGCGAATGGATACAGACATATGTGTTCCCCCTTTACTCTCTAAATAAAGGATATAATGTTTTGTAAAAAAAATCAAACGAAAAAATTTTTATTTTTTGTATTTACAAAAAAATATTTTTTTGTATAATGGAGATATAGAAATGGAGGCGCTATCATGGAAGTGAGTTTTGTTGGATTAGGCAAGATGGGGATGAACTTAGCAATCAATTTGAAAGAGCGCGGCTATGACGTAAAGGGGACAGACCTATCTGAAGAAACATTGAATATTGCAAAACATGAAGGGATCAAAACGTTTCAAACAGTCGAAGACTTGCTAGCTTCTTATCAAGAAGAGAAGCTAGAACAAAAAATCATTTGGTTGATGTTACCCGCAGGAGAACCAACTGATCGAGTGTTAGAGCAATTGTTACCACTGTTAGCACCAAAAGATATTGTGATTGAAGGTGGAAACTCAAATTATCAAGATTCAGTTCGGCGATCAGCTATTTTTGAAGAACGTGGTATTTATTATTTCGATTGTGGAACATCAGGTGGAATTTCTGGTGCAAGAAATAATGCGTGTCTGATGATTGGCGGAAACAAAGCAATTTTTTTATCGATCGAGCAATTATTTAAAGACCTTGCAATTGAAAACGGTTACTTATATGCGGGCCCAGCCGGAAGTGGTCACTTTTTGAAAATGGTCCATAATGGAATCGAATATGGCATGATGCAAGCAATTGGTGAAGGCTTCCAATTAGTCGAACAAAGTGACTATGATTTCGATTTGGCAAAAGTAGCTCGTGTTTGGAATCATGGTTCCGTTATTCGAGGCTGGTTAATGGAAATCGCAGAAGAACAATTTCGACAAAGTCCTAAATTGGCAGATTATCGCGGAATCGTAGCTGCTTCTGGTGAGGCAAAGTGGACAGTAGAAACAGCGCTAGCAATGGATGTCCCCGTTCCAGTGATTGCCATGAGTTTATTCATGAGAAATCTATCACAGGAAGAAGATAGTTTTTCCGCAAAAGTTGTTTCTGCTTTGCGAAATGGTTTTGGAGGTCATGAAGTTATCAAAAAAGAATGAGAGGAGTAAGGAAATGTCTAAGTATCAAATCGCAATTGTGAATTCGAGTAGCTTTGGCAAAATATTTCCTGAACATTTACGACGCTTGGAAGCGTTAGGAACTGTCAAACATTTTACTGTAGATGGTGAGATATCTGGGAAAGAACTGGCAGAAGTGTTGCATGGCTACAATGTGATTATTGCTAGTGTCACCCCGTTTTTTACGAAAGAATTTTTTGAGTACAAAGATGAATTACGTTTGATTTCTCGCCATGGTATTGGATATAACAACATTGACCTCGAAGCAGCAAAAGAAAAAGGAACGATCGTTTCGATCATTCCAGCATTGGTTGAGCGCGATGCTGTAGCCGAAAACAATATCACAAACTTGTTAGCTATTTTAAGATGTACAGTTGAAGCAGATGCCAGTGTGAAAAAGGATCACTGGGAAAATCGTGCACAATTTGTTGGTCGGGCACTCTTCAACAAAACAGTTGGCGTAATCGGAGTTGGAAACACAGGGAGCTGTGTGGTCGAAATTTTACGAAATGGTTTTCGTTGCGAAGTTCTGGCATATGATCCTTATAAATCAGATTTGTATTTACAAAGCTTTGGTGCAAAAAAAGTCGAATTGAGTGAATTACTTGCTTCAGCCGATATTATCTGTTTATGTGCGAATCTCACAGAAGAAAATTATCATATGATTTCAACGGCTGAAATCAAAAAAATGAAGGATCAAGTTTATCTATCAAATAGTGCTAGAGGTGCTTTGATCGATGAGGAAGCATTGGTTGCAGGGCTAAGATCAGGAAAAATCGCTGGTTTTGCTACAGATGTCTTGGAGGAAGAACCAGGAAGAAAAGATCATCCTTATCTATCATTTGAAAATGTTGTAATGACCCCACACACCTCTGCTTATACAAGGGAATGCTTAGAAGAGATGGGGAAAAAATGTGTTGAAGATGTCGAGCGAATTGTTGCTGGTCGGTTACCTGAACGATCGGTCCAAAGTCAGAGCTATTATTTAGTATAAAAATCAGTTGATAAAATCAATTTGTGGAATAAAGATCGTTAGGTCAAAAAAATGAACGAAGGTTTAGGGGAGGACTTATGGAAAATTTAAGTATCATACAAAGCTTATTGATCGCCTTATGGGTTGCAGCTATCATGTCAAGATGGCTTGGTGGAGGAGCAACATTAACACTTCGATTCTCACCATTGATGACAGGATTAGTTGTCGGAGTCATCATGGGAAATGTGGCACAAGCAATGATTATCACGGCATCATTACAAATGATTTATATGGGTGTCTTTTCACCTGGAGGTTCAATGCCAGCTGAACCATCTATTGCAGCAGCAGTTGCCGTTCCAGTAGCACTTCTAGGAGATCTTTCACCTGAAGCAGCGATTGCAGTAGCGGTTCCAGTAGGATTATTAGGAAGTTATTTATATCAATTACGTTTTTTTATCAACACATTTTTAGGGAAGTACACGGATAAAGCTGTTGAAGATTTGAATGATAAAGCAATCAAACGTTCGATTATCTTATATCCAACCTTGGCTTCATTTCTGTTATTCGTACCATTAGTATTTATTGCGCTTTACTTAGGGGCACCAATTATTGCCGATGTGATCACTGCTTTAGAAGGAACTGTCGTCATCCATATTTTAGAGGTCGTTGGTGGTGGTTTAGCGGCAATCGGGATTGCTACGACAGTGTATGTTATTGGTCGAAAAGATTACATGGTGTTCTTCTTCTTGGCTTATTTCTTAAGTGTTGTCTTCAAATCATTAGAAATCACGATGGTAACTTACGCAATCTTTGGTGTATTGATTGCTTTGATTTTCGTGAAGTCGCAACAAGGAAAACATGTCCGAGCAGCTACTGATAATGGTACTGCAGCGACAACAACATTTGATGATGATGACGATGACTACGATGATGGATTCTAAGTGAAGTAAGGAGGAAGAATGATGACAGAAGCAATTGAAAAAACACAAGTAAACAGTCAAGCACCAGAAGAAATTACCAAAAAAGATGTGACGAAAGCCTATTTACGTTGGCATTTTGCGAATGAAATTCCTCACTCGTTTGAACGCTATTTGGCACCATCGTTACTGTATGGAATGATGCCGATTTTAAAAAAATTGTATAAAGATGACGATGCTAGAAGAGCTGCTTATAAGCGGCAATTATTATTTTTCAATACCCAGTTGAGTTGGGGTGGTGGCGTAATCACTGGTTTGATGTCTTCGATGGAACAACAACGCGCAGAGGAAGAATATACTGACAGCGAAGTTTTGATGCAAGATGATTTGATGTACAACACAAAAGCTGGTTTGATGGGGGCGTTGGCAGGAATCGGGGATGCAATTGACTCAGGAACTGTTCAATATATCTTTATCGCAATCGCAGTTCCATGGGCCCAACAAGGGAGCCCATTAGGTGCGTTGTTCCCATTCATCTGTTTTGCTACGTATCAAGCGATTTTAGGCGTATTCTTTGCAAGACAAGCTTTTGCAATGGGGCGAAATGCTACTGGTTTGATGCAAAGTACCGGTATTCAAACAGCAATTGAAACATTATCTGTTTTAGGGCTATTCATGATGGGCGTCCTAGCTGGTAATTATGTCAAAGTCGAATCAACCTTGAAGTTTGTTATTTCTGGTAAAGATTTCGTCATTCAAGACATCTTGGACCAAATTGTTCCAGGCTTGTTGCCATTGGCAGTCGTGATGGGTGTGTATTGGTTCTACACCAAAAAGGGATTGAAGGTAACCCAAGCATTACTCTGGCTAACCTTGATTTTGATTGTCTTAGCAGGTATCGGAATTTTATAAAAATTAAAGGAAGTGTTTTTGATGGGAAAAATAAACTTAGCACGTGTAGATGAACGTTTGATCCATGGTCAAGTAATGGTGACTTTGTCACAAAAGAGTGGTGTCAATTCCATTTTTGTAGTGGATGACGTTGTAGCAAAAGATAAATTCATGCGCGACCTTTATAAAAACGCGGGAAGTCGCACAGGTCAAAAAACGATTGTTATCACAAGTGATAAAGCGAAATTTTACTGGGATGAATATGAATTTAAAGAATATAACTGTATCTTGATTGCTAAAACAGTAAGTGTGATCTATGACTTAGTCAAACATGGTGTGCCAATGAAAGAACTAAATATTGGCGGGATTGCTCAAAAGGATCCAGAAAAAGATTTATTAGTAACTAAATCTGTTTATTTAAATAAAGAAGATGCGCAAAAACTAAAAGAATTGAACGAAGATTATGGAGTTGAAAACATTTATTTCCAAGCAACACCATCTGCACCAAAGTCAACGTTAAAAGATATTTTAAGCAAATTTGATTTGTGAGATCACGTAGAAAGATCAGCAAATGGAGTCTGGGATTTGAACGCCAGACTCCTAAAATAAACGAGCAAGGTTAGGTGGGAGTACGATGCAAAAAAAGGAACGTTTTCAAGATTGGTTGTTTCGTTACCAATATATCTATCGCTTACGGCGCACACACAAACAAAAAACAAGATTTATCTCAGCAGTCATTGCAGATATTTTACCGATGCGAGAAGACGTACAAGTCATTGAATATAACCAACAAAAAAGAACTTCTTCCAGAAATATTTACGTTGGCGATGTTGAAAATGCCGAGCGAGTGATTTGCACGTATTATGACACCCCGCCTAGACATGTTGGGGCATATGCTTTGTTTCAACGAAAAGAACAAGCGAAAGCTACGACTAAATTTATTTTATTAGGCACAGTTAGTTTGATTTTTATCGGCTTAATAGCGACGATTCTTTACTTAATGAAACAAACATTGACTTTTGATGTGACTACTTTGAGTTCTTGGCTCGTAATTGCTGTCTTTGCCAGTTATTTTTATTTTTTAGGCAAGGTCACTCAAGGGTTATCGAATCGTAAAAATCTTGTTCGGAATACGTCATCTATCTTGACGCTGCTAGCAATGATGGAAGAACCAGATGAAAAAACAGCCTACGCATTGCTTGATGAAGGATGTTTCGGTGAGCAAGGAGTTGCTGTATTACAAAGTGTCATCAAGAAAAATTGTGAAGTGTACGTATTGGATAGTGTTGGGGCAAAGGCACCATTGAGAGTACTAGGTGCGCCTAAGAAAACCAGTGAAGTTGCTAAAAAAGTCGGTATTGAGGTTGTGTCCGAAGGATTGTTAGAAAAACAGCCGATGTATTTATTTAGTGGTGAAAATCAAGCAGAAACAACTGACTTTTATTTAAGTCGAGCGGTGCTCGATCAAAAAGAACTTAATATGGAAAATATCGCAAAAGTGATGACTTTTTTCAAAAAAAATGAATCAAAATTGTCTGTCGAGGAGGAAACAGCATGTTAGGGATCGTGATTGCAACACATGGTACATTGAGTGAGGGATTAAAAGATGCTGCCACAGTGATTATTGGGGCAACGAATAATACAGCAACTGTTAGTTTGAACCAAGCAGATGATGTGCAACTGTTGGGCAAAAAAATTGGAGAAGCAATTCACGAAGTCAATCAAAAGAATGGCGTCATTGTGTTAACAGATTTAGTAAGTGCTAGTCCTTATAATCAGTCAGTACTAGCTGTTAGTCAATTAGAACCAACACTTCAAGAACAAGTGTATGTCATCGGTGGTGTTAACCTACCTATGCTATTGGAAACGATCAATCATCAATTGATTGAAACGCCTTTAGAACAAGTTGCTCCGGCAATTCTTGCACAAGGAGAAGATAGTTTACAAGCATGGCATACATCAATGACTGAAGAAAATGATGAAGAAGATGACTTTTAAAGGAGGCGTAAGCCAAGATGAAGTGGGGATTTAGATGGTATGGTCAAGGAGACTCGATTCCGCTGGAAAATGTAGGCCAAATTCCGGGTATCAATGGAATCGTAGGTACTTTGTTGGATAAGCTACCCGGTGATGTCTGGGCAGTTGATGAAATTCAGAAACTAAAAGATTCTGTTGAAGCTGGTAACTTAGAATTATTGGGGATTGAAAGTGTAGCCATCCATGATGCAATCAAAGCAGGAACTGATGAGAGAGATCATTACATTGATAATTATATCCAGACAATCAAAAATTTGTCGAAGTGTGGCGTGCATTTGATTTGTTATAGCTTTAAGCCAATTTTTGGTTGGGCAAAGACCAATTTGTTTTATGAAAATGCAGATGGCAGCTTTTCATTAGTTTATGATCAGTCTGTTGTGGATGACATGCAACCAAGTGAAATGTATACATTGATCCATAGCCAATCAAAAGGATTTCGTTTACCTGGCTGGGAGAAAGAACGTCTAGATAAATTCAATCGATTGGTAGAAATTTATGAAGGTGTAACGGAAGAAATTCTATTTGACAATTTAACCTATTTCTTGCAAAAAATTATTCCGGTTTGTGAAGAAATGGATGTGAAAATGGCGATTCATCCGGATGATCCACCTTGGGAAATCTTTGGCTTTCCACGCATTACAAAAAACCTAGCAGACTTAAAACGAATTTTATCAATTGTTGATTCTCCTTACAACGGAATCACGTTATGCACTGGTTCATTGGGAGCAGATCCAGCAAATGACTTGGTTGAAATCATTCATGAGGTTGGGGAACGAATCAACTTTGTTCACTTTAGAAATGTTGGCTTTATGGGAGAAAGAAAATTTAAAGAAACAGCACATTTGTCAACAGAAGGTTCACTAGATATGTATGCATTGATGCAAGCCTTAGTGGATGTTGGTTTTGATGGCGTGATTCGCCCTGACCATGGCCGAACGATCTGGGGCGAAGTAGCGATGCCAGGTTATGGTCTATATGACCGAGCGATGGGAATCACTTATATGCAAGGGTTACACGAAGCAATCACAAAAGCAAAAAAATAGATCACGTTTTGTGAGGGAGCGAGTTTGAAAATGCAGACAGTTCAAAGCGAAGTTTATCAAAAAATAGAGGAAGCAAAGTTATTGCCGCTTTATACTGCAACGAATCTTGACTATCTGGATCGCTTGGAAGAAATTCTGTTAGCAAATCAGTTACCGTTAGTTGAAGTCACATTTCGTAGTGAATTGGCAGAAGCAGCCATCAAAAAATTAGCAAAATCTGGAAAACTGTTGGTGGGCGCGGGCACTGTGCGAACATTGACACAGGCAAAGGCAGCAATTAAAAATGGTGCGAAATTTATTGTGTCACCAGCTGTGATCCCAGAAGTTATCGAATATAGTTTAACTCAAGATATCCCTGTATTCCCTGGAACAGCAACCCCTAGTGAAATCCAACAGGCAGTGGATTATGGCATTCATATTGTCAAATTTTTTCCAGCAGATATCTATGGTGGGCTAAAGGCAATCAAGGCGTTGAGTGGGCCCTTTTATGACGTGAAATTTTTGCCCACCGGTGGTATTGATGAGACCAATGTTCTCGATTACTTGAACCATTCTCAGGTAATAGCAGTTGGCGGGTCATTTATTCTTTCAGAAACAAGTTTGAAACAAGATGATGGAGTAACTGCCAGTCAGCACCTGAACGAATTAATAGAAACAGTCAAGGGACAATCTTTCAGGATAAGTGGATAAGGTTGTGGAATGGATCCAAGAGGTAAGAAAATGGGTGGGACAAAACGACTAGGCGTTTTGCCCACCTTTTTGACGAGAATGACTACTTGATGAATTAGGCAAGGGAAATTAACAACCTATTTTACTTTTTCATTAGCTGTTTCCTTCATCGCTTACTGCTGTCCTTTCTTTTCCTTTTGGGGTAGAATGAATCAACTCAAGTTATTGGAGGCTATTATGAATAAAATCGAATTATTTATTTTTGATATGGATGGACTTATGTTTGATACAGGTCGTCTTAGTTATCGAGGCTACTTCAATTCTGCAGAAAAACATGATTATGAATTGAATCATAATGTTTATTATTATTTGACAGGAAAAACAGATTCTGATATTCGTTTGGGGATGAAAGAACTCTACGGTGAGGACGTTCCTTACAATGAATGGCGTGATTCAATGAATGTGTTTAAAAATGAACTACTGGCGAAAGAAAAAACAGTTCATAAAAAATATGGCTTGGTGCCGTTGCTAGATTTTGCCAAAGAACAAGGAGTTAAAATCGCTGTTGCTTCGTCATCAAAGCGAGAAAAAGTCTTGGCTTACTTAGAGATGGAAGGAATCACTGACTATTTTGATGTGATATTGGCAGGAGACGAGGTTGAAGCAGGGAAACCAAATCCAGAGATTTTTTTAAAAGCAAGTCAAAAAGCTGGTATCGATCCAACTCATGCTCTTGTCTTTGAAGATTCAAGAGTGGGGATCGAAGCAGCACGTCGTGCAGGAATTCGTTCTGTTTTAGTTGAAGATGATATTACAGATTTGCCAGTTAGAAAAGGGCGCTACCCGCTGAAAAAAGACCTTTCACGTTTACGTGAACGTCCTGCACCAGCAGACTATCAATTTCATGACTTGCTGCAAGCTAGAAATTTTTTGGCGAAAAAAGAGTTGTTTTTATAAGCGTTTAGTAAATTGAAAGAAGCTCAACTGCTGATTGTGAGGCAGCTGAGCTTCTTTTTTTATGCAAGCAACAAGTTGTAAACTGTTAATTATCTTTATTTAAAATTTGATTGATCTCTTGACTCAAAAGATCTGCTTTACCACCAAAAACGGCTTGAATACCACCTTTGACTTCAAAAACAGCTGTAGCACCTAGTTCTTGGATAACTTGTTTATTGACAAGCTCACCGTTGGTGACAGAAATACGTAGACGAGTAGCGCAAGCCTCGACTGATTCAATATTTTCTTGGTTTCCAAGTGCAGTAATGATAGTTAGTGATTCTTCATGTAAAGTAGTTGGTTTCTTTTCGTTTCGCTTCTCAAATTCCTTCGGTGTTTCATCTGTAGCTAACTCCATTCCTGGAATCGCGACCTTGAATTTTTTGATACAAAAGGAAAAGACAATATAATAAATAACTGCCCAAACAAGACCAAAAGGTAGTAATTTCAACCAATTTGTTTTGTCGTTTCCTTGTAAAACACCAAACAACAAGAAGTCAATAAGTCCTCCAGAGAAAGAATTACCAATCCGAATATTCAAGATATCAGCAAAATAAAAAGAGAGACCATCCAAAAATGCGTGAATGACATATAACCACGGTGCTACAAATAAAAACATATACTCAACAGGTTCAGTAATTCCAGTTAAGAAAGAAGTCAATGCACCACTAAAATACAATCCGCCATTTTTTTTACGGTTTTGTTTAGGAATGGCACGGTACATTGCATAGCATGCAGCAGGTAACCCAAACATCATCGTAGCAAATCTTCCTGCAAAGAAGCGAGTTCCATAAGTGAAAAGACCCGTGTGACTTGAGTCTGCTAACTGAGCAAAGAAAATATTTTGTGCACCTGAGATCGTTGAACCAGCAACGGTTTCTGTTCCACCCAATGAAGTATACCAGAACAATGGATAGATCGTGTGGTGTAAGCCAACTGCACCAGTTAAACGAAGTAAAAAACCATATAAAAATGTACCTAGACTACCCATTTGTGCAATTTGTTCACCAGCAATAACCAAGCCATTTTGTATTGGAGGCCAGATTAAATAAAAAAATGAGCCGATGAGAATTGCAGCTAAACTCGAAACGATTGGAATAAAACGAGAGCCACCAAAGAAACCAAGAAACTGTGGTAATTCGATTTTTCGATAACGATTATGCAAAAAGGCGACCGTGCCACCGATGACAATCGAGCCAACGACTCCAGTATCAAGTGTGGCACCTTCAGGAGAAAAAAGTTCTAGAAATCCACTAATTGTTGCTGTATACACGAGATAGGCAACACCACCAGCTAACCCGGCCGTTCCTTTATCACCATCTGCTAAGCCAACTGCAATACCGATTGCAAAAATTAACGCTAGATTTGCAAAGACAGCATTACCAGCAACACTCATGATACTTAAAATCGTGTGTAACCAAGGTTGAGATAAAAGGGGATAGGCGTTTATGGCGCTTTCATTTGTTAACGCACCCCCCAGTCCAAGAAGAAGGCCAGCAACAGGTAAGATAGCAATCGGAAGCATAAATGCACGACCAAGCTTTGAAAATTTTTTGAACATAGTGATTCCTCCTAGTTTAATTCATCAACGAAACGCTGAGCAATTTCTTGCGGTCGCGTAATTGCACCACCAACAACAATTCCAGCAACACCTAAATCTTTGATTTTTTTTGCTTGTTCGGGTGTGTGGATCTTTCCTTCTGCAATAACATATAAATCTGCTTCAACTAGTTTTTTGATAAGCTCAATATCGGGGCCATCTTGGTGTTTGCTATCTGCTGTATAACCACTCAACGTTGTTCCGACAAAATCAACACCAGCTTCAGCAGCGTTGATACCTTCTGCAAATGTGGCAATGTCCGCCATCAATAGTTGATTGGGGTATTTGTCCTTGACTTGAGAAATAAATTCATTGATCGTTAAACCATCGTGACGTTTACGCAACGTACAATCGAGGGCAATTACTTCCACACCAGTTGAAACTAGTTCATCAATTTCGCGCATTGTGGCAGTAATAAATGGTTCCTCAGGTAAATAATCACGCTTGATGATACCGATCATCGGTAAATCAACTTGTTCTTTGATTTCTAAAATATCACGAACAGAATTTGCGCGAATCCCGACAGCTCCTGCTTTTTGGGCAGCTAAAGCAAATAAAGGCATTAAGCCTCCTGTTTCACTGTAAAATACTTCGCCAGGTAAAGCCTGACAAGAAACAATCAATCCATGAGAAATAGTCTCTAAAAATAGTTGTTTTTTCATTCTCCTTAATTCTCCGTTTTTATTTTTATTTTGGAGTTTAACTCCGATTGAAGTATAGCATCCGCTTACATGCGTGTAAAGGCCAAAATGGAGAATTTTGGAGATTTTTTTATTTACTTGTTTTGGAGTATAATAAACTGAATAAGTTGGAGCAAAGGAGAACCGATGAATTATATATACCTAATCCGTGAGCATTATCCATTTTTAACAAAATCTGAGAAAAAAGTAGCTGATTATATTTTGGATGCTGGAAAATCAGTTATTTACAATACAATGAGTGATATCAAAGCGAAAACGCAAGTTGGTGATGCAACGATCATTCGTTTTTGTCAAAAATTAGGTTTTTCTGGCTTTTCTGATTTGAAAATCGAAATTGCGAAAGAGGATTTTAGCCAAAAAAAAGAGCAACCAAAAGAAATAACCTATTTTACTGAAATCGCTAGTGGCGTAAAAGAAGCATTGAATGCGACCGAATCCTTACTTAATGAGCAAACGTTACAAGAAGCTATTCAATTGATTAGCCAATCAAAGAACATTTATATTTTTGGGGTGGGATCTAGCGGAACAACTAGTTTAGATTTAGCTACTATGTTTCTACGTGTTGGTGTAAAAGCGCATGCAGTAATAGATCCGCATATTCAAGCGCAGGTTGCTTCACTATTGGATGAAGGAGACACAGTCATTGTTTTTTCATTGTCAGGAAAAACAAAAGATACGTATGACTCAATGAAACTTGCGAAAAAAAATGGTGCCAAAATTTTGGCAATTACGAATTATCTTCAATCTCCAATTGGGCGGACAGCAGATTTTGTTCTGCAAACGGCCATTGAAGAATTTTTGAATGGAGCTTCTTTAGCTGGAAAAATTTCTCAGCTTTATCTTTGTGATATTCTAGTTCAAGGTTATGAAAGAAAAAATAACATTGATTCAATCGAGTTAAGGGAAAAGGTATTGCGAGCAATAATCGATAAAAGTATCGATTAATCCCTTAAATAAAAGAAGAGAGGTAAAAAAATAAATAAAACAGCAAAAAGAGGACGAGCTTAGCGCTCGTCCTCTTTTTTATCTTGTGACAGCAATCAAATGCTTAGGATTCATTCCTCTATGTGTAAAGAAAGTTGTTCCGCTTTTTTATTTTCGGTAATCAATCTGAAAACTAAGAAGACAGCCAATAAGACGATGATTGCTCCAAAAATTGGTGTGTAGCTAACACCAACGGTTTTAGTTACCTGTCCCCCAATAAATGAGCCGAATGCAATTCCAATATTGAATGCAGAAATATTAAATGCTGAGGCTAAGGTAATATCTTTTGGTGTATAGTTTTCCGCCAGTTGGACAACATAAAATTGTAATCCGGGTACATTCATGAATGAGAAGAGTCCCAAGACGAGAGTGGCGACTGTTGCTAATAATTTATTTCCGCTTAAAATCGTAAAAAATAGAAATAGAAGAGAAAGTACTAGCAAACCAAACATAATACCTAGAGCTTTCAAAGGTTGTTGATTAGAATAATGCCCACCAATCGTATTTCCAATGGCTACCATTAGCCCATAAATAACTAATAAGATAACGACAGCATGTGCAGAGTAACCAATTTTATCTTGTAAAATTGGTGTGAGATAAGTATACGCAGCGAAAGTTCCGCCATAGCCGAGAGCAGTAACCAAAAAGGAACCAACTAAAAATTTATTTTTAAAAATTCGTAGAATACCTTTTAAATCTATCGATCCTGGGACGGGTAAACCACTTGGGATCAAGAATAAATTGGCAAGTAACCCTATAGCACCGACAACTGCAATAAAAATGAATGTCATGTGCCAACTCGTCTGTTGCCCTATAAATGTACCTAATGGAACGCCTGTTACAGTAGCGACAGTTAAGCCAGTAAACATAATAGCGATTGCGCTGGCACGTTTATGTGGTGCAACAACATCTGCTGCAATGACACTTGAAACTGACATAAAGATACCGTGTGCAAGGGCAGAAATAACACGACCAATTAGTAACATGGTAAAACTTGCAGCAAACGCAGCAAATAGATTTCCAATAATGAATAAAGACATAATCATCATCATTAAAAATTTTCGATTCCATTTTCCAGTTAAAATAGTTAAGACTGGTGCACCAACAGTAACGCCAATTGCGTAAAGGGAAACTGTCAGTCCTGCTTGTGCCAAACTAACGTGAAAGCTCTCAACAATTAAAGGCATGAGACCAACACTGATAAATTCAGTTGAACCAATTGCAAAGGCATTGATAACCAATGCCATCAACGTAAGCGTGGGTGAGATTTTATTTTTCATTTTTGTCCTCCTAAAAGTTTGTTACCTGACGAATAGAAAATATAGACCTTATTTACGAAAGTAGAAAGTACCTACTTTTTAGTGCAATAGATACTATTTGGTAACATTTGCGTAAGTACGCGAAAAAAATCATTTCATTGGGACATTAGAAAATTCTCATTTAAGACACTGACTGCCAATTTATAGTCCTTGTAAAAAATTTTTTTTGCTCTGTAAAGTTAGTAGAAGGTGCTAGTATTTGGACGTATCATTTTTGGAGGAAAGTAAGACAATGGAAAAAAAATCCGACCATTTATTTTCTGAAAAGCTATTGAAAAGTCGCTTTAGAACTGAATGAAAACAAAGAACGTACACTTTGTGATATTTGGAATCCGAGAGATGAAAGTGAACCCGAAATGAAATACAATATGCAAAGCTTATGTTGATGGAGGAAAAAATGACACCGACACAATTTGGAGCAAAAACCAGAAATTTAGCAAAGAGTACAGGATTAAATGTACAGTTAGTGCAAAGGCATTTTATGATGGATGGTTTAATTGAACAAATTTCTGAATCAAAGTATAAAAATGACTTCATTTTAAAAGGCGGCTTTTTATTAGGATCAAAATATGGAATCGATAGAAGAACAAGAATTGATAGCAATCTGACATTTAGAAATAGGAAATTAACTGAAGAAAAATTAAATTGATGGCTAATTTAGAGAAAGCACGTGTGCCGTTTAAAATGGATGTGACAATAGGAGATTCGATTTGTCCTGAAGTAGACTGCTTGTCTGGTATTGTTATAATCATTTATAATCTTTGAAATGGCAACTCCATTTTTAAGATCCTCAACAATGCTTTTATAAACAAGGCGACGTTGGGGATCTTTTGCGTCTATAATATAAAGCTTCGGACGTCCTTTGTAAACGCCATTCGCTTTAGCAATTTAAATCCTTTATGCCTAGCGTCGTTTAGATTAGGTACGTTTTTGTTCAGTAATCATGGCCAAAATTTGAATGATCAAATCTTTAATGAATTTTTCCATGAGTGGATTTCTGATTGCTTCAGCCATGATTAGTCTTTATTGACAAAGAGTCAACGTTAGTTAACGTTTTTGAGGTTAGGCTACCTTTTTTTTGCAAATTTTTTTTGGGGGTTGGTTATTGACGATATAATTAAAAGGTCTTCAAAGAACTAATATTAAGGTAGAGGTGAATTTTATGATTAAAAGAAAAATTTTCTTAACATCTTCAATTTTATTAATCTCCAGTTCATTATTATTTACAGCTGGCATACCTGTGTTTGCTAATGAAAACACAGAAGTTACTTTAAGCCAACCAATAAATGAAAATATCACTGAGCAAGAACTTACTGAAGGGTTTAATCAATTAGCTAGTTTGACAATTGATGATCTTATTACTATGTTAAAGCAACACGGCGTTGACCCATCTACAGTTTTTACTGCTCAGGAAATAGCCTCAGCTAGAAGTCAAGAAATGTTAAGAGCAGGCAGAAATACAGTATTGAATGTTAATAATGAAACTAAGGATGTCTATATCAATTCTTATATAGCTACTACAGCAAAAACACTTGGGTTTGCTGCAGTAGTCCATTATGTAGGACTAGGCTGGCTAGCACAAGCTGTGACAGGTTCAATTGCAGCGAATATCAATACGAGTAAAGGGATCATTGTTCGCATAAATAAACAGCCTGGTTGGAAATGGGGATCAGATATAGATCGTTGGGTAATTATAGGTGTACGCAGTCAATAAAATTGCTGATTTTGATTGGAGGAATATTACTTGAAAAATTTATCTAAGATAGGACAAGTTCTTTATTTCTTAGTACTAATGGTGATTTTTGAATTGGTGAATACATTTATTATTAATCAGCTTCCTATCTATATACGTATTATATTACTAGTGATTATTGCTTGGGGATATGAAACAATTGTAAGTTATTTATTTAAAAAAAGTCATACTAAAAATAAAGAATAATTGATTGTAAAGTAACTACTAGCAGTTAAAAAATACGAACTATTTCGACATGGGGAATGGCCAATTTTCAAGCTAACCTCGAATAACAATAGTCACGTTTGGTTGATCAATAGACTACATAGCGAACAATAAAAAGAGAGGTTACGAGTCTACTCTCTCTTTTTTGTGGTGTTTTCTTTGCATCGAACACCATTTTTGGGTCTGAATAGCTAGTAAATCATTATATATTTCAGACATATCTTTTCCTGTTGATAATGATAAAGAATAGATGAATACAGCAGGCAAGCTTTTGACACTTTTTTCTCTAGTAACCCACGAAGCAATTGTGGACGGTTTCATATTGTCAGGTTCAGCAAACTGCACGACAGTCAGTAACAGTTGACGTAATCTATGAAATTGCAAAAAACTGTAAAATCAACGAACGTCCACCCTTTATCTAAAAAAGTGTGAACGTTTTCTAACTAGGTATTTCTTTAAAATAAATTTATCAAGACTTGAATAAAAAGATTTGGGCTATTTTGTTTAGGGCGTAGAGGAACAACTCAATGTAGAAAATGATAGATAATTATTTATACCGAAAAGTGGAAATGTGTGAAATAAGTGAGCAAGGCTCGTTAACTAAAAAAGAAGGGATTTGTAATGAATAAACTTATTCCACTATTTCTAGTGTTGTTTGTGGACGAAATGATTATTCGCCATGCTGGAGTAAATAACATAAATATATTGATTTTGTAGCTATATTGTTGTTTTGTCTTATATTTTGGAAGATGGATGACTTTAATTGGAGGAATCGTTGTCATGAGTGGCATAGGATGTGCTATTTTAGCTAATAAAAGAGAGAAGTCACCAAATAAATTATTTGATGACTTTGTGAAAAAATGATAAAAAAATTAAAGTGTTATGGATGATATAAATATAACAAGAAAATAGTTTCAACCATTTTTAAAATTTAATTTGAAAACAAAAAAATTAAAGTAAAATTGCATGTAAAATGTTATACAAGGATGATGTAGTTGAGAATTTAGTTTTATATGAGTAACAAAAAAGCCCACTTTATTGCAATAAAGTGGGCTTTTTTTGTGCTGTATGAATGTCAAAGCTTTTTATTTTCAACCAAGGTATTTAAAAATAAAAAATATTAGTTGATACAATCATATATAAATTAAGGGGAATAGTAGTTAAAAGCTATATCATAATTTTTTTTGGAGGGTGTTTTAATTTTGAAAAAAGGTTTTCATATAAGTATGGAATGGGTGAGATACTTAATATATTTTTTTGGTATTATTATGTATGTGAGTCTTTTAGGAAATAATATTTGGGGTGATGAAGCATACACTTTAGGAGTAGTTAATAATACTTTTAAAGACATAATAAAAATAACTTCAGAAGATGTACATCCGCCATTGTATTATATACTACTAAAAATTTTCCTTACTTTTTTTCATAATAAATTGTTGTGGTCAAAAATCTTTTCTATCTTGCCTTATCTAGTAGTGTTGGTAAATGGAACAATTTTGGTTAAAAGGACATTAGGAGAAAAAATAGCAACTCTATTTGCCTTATTATTTGTTTGCTCTCCTTTTTTGTTAAGATACGCTGTTGAAATAAGAATGTATTCTTTAGCAGCGTGTTTTGTATTTTTTTCAGCTATATCTGCTTATGATTTTTTTGTCAATTATAATTATGCTAACTGTATAAAGTTGTCTATTTATAGTTTATGTGCAATGTACACCCATTATTTTGCTTTAATTTCTATAATGATTATTTATGGAATCCTACTATTATGTATAATCAAATCTAAACGTAATGTCTACAAGTATGTTCTTTCTGTATTTATACTATTTATTGGATACATGCCTTGGATAAAAATTTTCATTTTACAAGCAAAAGATGTTTCTAATGATTTTTGGATTCCTCAAATAACTGGATTTAGTTTGATAAAGATGATCTATACAGTTATAGCTGGTGAATTTAGTAATAATATTTTGGCATATTTTGTGTTTATCATTATTTCTATTCTAGTTATTTGTTGCGTGTATCAAGAAAAAAATAATTTTAAATCAATCTTCTGCTTGTTAGTGCCGTTAGGAACTTTCTTAATTGGTATTTTTCTATCCATTGTTATTCAACCAATATTTATTATTAAATATTTAATTCCATGCTTTCCTTTATATGTACTTTTTCTAGCAATTATTTGTGGTAAACAGAAAAAAATGAAGTCGACTCTAATAATATGTTGTATGATAATCTTGTTTTTTGGTAATTTTTTCACTTTCTATCGAAGGGTTCATTCCCCTGAAAATCAATTAGTAGACACTCATTTTATTCAAAAATATTCTTCTTATGATGGTTATATTATTGATAAATTTGCAAATGATCAATTCGCATTAGTTTTATCATGGTATATTCAGGATAAAGTAGTGTATACGCGTGCAAGTGAACAAGGAAATCCGTATAATCACAAAAATATAAAAGAATTTTTTCAAAACAAAAAAGGGGATTATGTATTGATAACTGGTATGGATAACCCTGTTTCTATAAAAGGTTATCATTGTGAATATAAAGAATCAATTCCTAGCCAGAGACCTATCGCAAGGGTTTTTATAGTGAGTAAGTAGAAAAAATAAAAAACGAAATTTTAAGCCGTTCTATAAACCAACAGAATTGAACAAAGAAGTATCTTTTATCCAATCAAAATTTAAACCATTTTTTTTGAAAAAAGCTGCGAAAGGCTTCAAAAAAACAGACTATATCACTATATCAAAGGAAAAAAGTATTGTAACTTCTGAGAAAAATCAACAAACAAATCGTAAACGTCCATTTACGATAAGAAAAACAAGTAAATAAGAAGTTACAGTTATAAACGAATATGTCATTTGAAAAAGGATAATAAAAGAAATTAGATAATTATGTTGTTATTAATCATTAAGGATTTCAATCACAAAGTTAATGTAACAGGAGTATAGAAAGGGTGTCGAATAAAAATTATACAATTCAAGTACTGAGAGGATTCGCTATTTGTTGTGTAGTAATGATTCACTGTCTTCCTCAAAGTGTTGATTCAATTTTCATACGTTCATTTTTAAATCATGCTGTTCCTTTATTTCTTTATTTAAGCGGAATTAATTCTAGTATGGAGAATTACAAACCCAAAAAAAGAGTAAAAAAAGTCGTTTTTTCCTATATCATTTGGAGTTTGATTTATACATTGTTATATAATTATGGAGAACCACAATTGTTCAGAAAGTTTTTTTTAAGTTTAGTTACATTTAATTCTGCTTCAGGCATGTATTTTATTCCTGTATATATTCAGCTTACTCTATTGATTCCAATTATTGATAAGATGGGAAGCTCTCGTTATAAAAGTATATTTTTGTTGATATCACCAATAGAAACATTCTTTAGTAGAATTATTCCAACATTTTCTGGTTATCATTTTTCAAATTTAATGGCGAATATTAGAATAAACAGTTGTTTACCTTGGTTTTCTTTTTTTTATTTAGGCTATCTTGTAGGGAATAATAAAATTTATATGAAGAAAAAGAAAGAGAAAAAAATGATTCTTTTGTATGTGATTTTATTATTTCTTTCATTTTTTGAAGGATATTTGCTTTTCCAATATTCTCCCGAAGTTGGAGTATCTGCCTTGAAGTTAAGTTCTGTATTAGCTAGCATGGTATTTTTGATGATGATAAGTAAGGTTATTAAATGTAAAAAGAAAATAAAAATTGATGTTTTGAAATATATAGGCGATTATTCATTTTCTATATTTTTTTTACATCTTGTAATTATTCAAGTGTTTAATCGTAGCCAAATGTATCGCCTTTTCCCGTTTAATGCATTAGTTGTGTTAATAATTAGCTTAGTAATATCTTATTTGTGGAAAGAATTAAATGATTTCTTCTGGAAGGTAAGAAAAACTAGTAAATAAGATTTTGTACAAGAAAAACAAAAAGAGAATATACAATAGTTCTTTCTCAGAAAGAACTATTGTATATTCTCTTTTTCTTCAAAATTATTTTGTTGCTTCATTTCTTGGAATAGCAGTACCCCAATAAAGCAATTTTTTGATAGCTTCCTGAATTTCTTTGTCAGTGGAGTTGCAGTTGTCAATTTGTCCTAATCCAATCACGTCACCATAAACCCCGTAAATGTGACCAAAAAGTGTTCATAAAATCGGCCTGTATTAGAAATAGCCATCGATAACGATTTATCGTTATTTAGACAAAATGGAGGATAAAAATAGAAAGACAAATGATCATTAGTTTTTGCCAATTATAAAGAAAAGTGACAATTGTTCAAACAATATATATTTGTATGTTATCTCTCATACAGAAACAGCCTTATTCTTTAGAATAAGACTGTTTCTGTATCAACCAATCTGATTGACAAACAAGATAATAATGTCAATTTATTTTCTATTCTTATTTTTATTCGAAGAGTTATTATACTTACTATATGATATGAACAAGCTCTTTTATCAATTGGTCTCTTTTATAATGTCTCTATGATTTATCAACATTTTTACAAATAAAATTCCTAAAACAGCTAAGCTTACGCCTAACAAGTTATAAGTAAACCGCATTACTAATGTTTGTGGAATTCCATACATTTGACTAGCTATCGTTAACGCACCAATACAATTAAAAACCGTCTTATAACGGTAACTTGAACAAAATCCTAAACAAATACCACCTAATAAACTAAGTATCTCAATGGGGAAATACATACTTAATAGAATAAAAGAAAACATACCAATAATTGTGCCTAATAAACGGTCGGTTGCACGTGTGTTTAAATCAATTATTGAAAATCCATAACTCGCAAATAAAGAAGAAAAGGCAAATCCAAACCACATAAATCGTTCAAAAGATAGATACTGGCTAATAGCTAATAATAAGCTAATGAAAATTACATAGGAACACAACCAGATTTTCAATGAATCACTCTTTTCTTTCAAAGCCTTGAACATTGTCTTTTCTTTATGTTTATTTCGATGATTGTGATAAATTATCCACAAAAATATTAGATAAAAGAGACCAAAGAAAAGAAGGCGACCATTCAGTAATTGTTTCGTTAGATGTTCTGTTATTGTTGAATAAACAACAAATATATAGGAAAATCCATATAATGACGGATTTCCCATTTTGGGATCACTTAGAGTAGCAATTAGTATCCCTCCCAGTAAAAAGAAATGCAACAATACTTGCAAAATAAAATACGGTAATAAGTGGACAAATGGTGCAACAAACAACGCACCCAGGACAATGCCCAATCCTAAAATTGATTGAGTAAATTTATATCCGAAGTCGACAAATCTTAGACTAAGCATCATACAGAAAAAAACAATAGCATATGGCTTATTGGATTCACCAAAAAACTTCGTAGATGTAACAATCACACAAATAGCAGATCCAACAATTAATAAAGATCTTAATACTAAGGATAAAAAATATTTTCTCCGCTTACTACTTGATTTTGTATTTTTTATTTTTTGCTTAAGTATTAAAGGATCCAATTGTAGTAACTGATAAAAAGTCATTCTTCATATCTCCTTACTGATATTACTATTACTTAGCTAAATCTAACAATGATAAATACTTATAATCTTTTTCATTTAATTTGGTTATAGTTGATATAAAAAAGAACCAATTGAAGTATATATCTACTTCAATTCCTTATTAACAAAGAGCAAAAAAATACTATATTCCTTTGAAAATATAGTATTTTTTGCTTAAAATCTAATTGATATAGTTAATTTGTTGTTTTTCAACTATTTGATAGCTGATTAACTTATCACTATCTAAATTTTCTTTATTCATGTCTACCGCTGTAATTTGGCTATCCTCATACGTGCGATAATAATAAATGCCTTTATCTACATTACAACATGACGAATAAATTGTATATTCATATTTTCCGCCACCAACATCACATAATCCCTTTTGTTGTTCAACGGATCCCAGAATATGGAAAAATTGACTAATACTCTCAGATTCTGAGTCACCTGATACCGAATTAAGTTTAGTGAATGTTGCTTTAACAAATCGAGAGGTAGACGATAAATCTCCAGGTAATCCTATTCCACCCATACCACGACTATAAGCATTCAAAACAACTTTATTTGAAAAATTATTTTTAGGCGTTTTATTAGATAATACACGATAATTATTTAAATTAAATAATTGATAGTCAAATGAAGGGCTATTGGTTAAAACGCCTACAGGATTGTCGTGGATATGAAGTCCGTCTTTCATACTTTCGATAACGATTGATTTTTCTTTATCTGCCAATAACCAATGTAAAGGCGACAATGGGAGATCTTCACTAAAGTTAATAGCCGCTAAATTGATTGTTTCTAATAACTTTTTCGCTTCATTTACAGTTGAACATTGTCCTAAAATCCAAGGAATAAATTCAAATGGAGACACATTATCTTTTTCTGATTGTATCTCTTTATACTCTGCATAACCAGAAAAATTCAATCCTGCCATACTTAAACCCTTTTCGTTTGTGGCATCATAATAAAGTGGATAGTCTGCAATTCCAGCTGCAATTCCAATCATTGCATAGTGAGTATCTAAGTTCTTTACTTTTCGAAAATCTAAACTATAGTTTCTTGGAGTGATAGTAACTACTTCATCATAAGATATTTCATAATCAAAGTTTCTTCCAAAATAGTGATCCTTAGTAGTATAAGTAATCGATGTACACATATAAGTTCCTCCTAAAATAGATTTTTTTCTGATTACTCTTATATTTTTAATATAAAAATATTTGATAGTAAAGATGTTTCTTGTAAATCTTTTTTTCTTATGATTTCTGCTTCAATTCCATTTGAAACGATGACAGTATTCTGTAATACAGTCATTATTTCTCCAATAATATAGTTACCTGAAACAGCTATATACGATATTTTTTCTAAGAACTCTATAATCAATAATTAAATACTGATAGTTATGAAAATTTTGATCTAATAAACCATAAATTATCGCTATAAATACAACTTCATTTTCATCTAATTGATATCTTGATACTATTTCTTCAATTTTTGGATATACGATCCCCCTTCCGAACATACTTAATGAAGATAAAGACAAGAAATATTATTTCAAAAAAATGGATTGAAGAAAAAAATCAATACACGAGATCAAACATTTGTTGCATGAAATAGATAAATATGACGAAAAAGAAATGGAAAAATTGAAAAACTAAAAGAGAGCTTAATGTCATATAGGAAGTATCTAATTACTCATAATGTTTAGTGATATATATTTTTTTCATAAAACTTTTACTTTGGAATCATAATTATTCTTTTGTTTGATTTAAATATTAAATGTTTTTTATCCGGCATAATTCTTCGGGTGTGTCAGAAACTTAATAGTTATTGGTCTCGCTTGACAATCATATAGCTTAGATAAAAAGAAAAAGTTTTGCTCAACTAAAGCAAAACTTTTTCTTTGTTTCAAGTTACAAAAATATTTTAACGATTAACGTTTAACAGATTTCTGTTGTTTAACAATCAGATAGTAGGCAACAAATACCGCAATAGCTACAGGAATTGTCAGACCTAAGCCACCTTCCAAACCAAAATCTCCGCCATTGATTAGTGTTTTTCCGGCTACAGGTTTAGCATTTAATAAGGAAGAGTACATTTTTAGTCCGCTTACGGGAACTCCTAAGAAAGGGCCGATCATAAAGTTCCATGCCGCATGAAAAGCACCAACTAAAAATATGTTATCACTCAAATAAAAGATAAAAGAAAGGAGTAGACCCGCTAAAAATATATTGACCAAAGCAAGTAGTGTTACCGAAGGGTTGAGACTGTGTAATAAGGAGAAAATAAGTGTATTAACGATGATTCCTGTCCAAACATTGTATTTTGCTGATAGGGAGTTCATTATAAATCCTCTACATACAAATTCTTCCATAGTTCCTTGAAAAAAGTAAGCAAAGAAAGCGGTTATGAAGTAAATCCAGCTAAGAGATTGTAGGTCGAAATCAATTGTGATTGCTCCTGTAAATAAATTAATTAGGAATGCAAAAAACATTAATAGGAATCCTAGTCCCCAGCCGATAGCTAGTTTCATCGGGAATTTACTGAAATTTACACCAAGTGTTTTAGGACTTCTTTTTTCAAAAACGATACAAAAAGCAAGCAAGGCAATAATTATTGCAATATTAGAAAATAAGATATATACATCTTTTGCGCCACTATTTGAGAGCAGTTCTGAAGGGATACTTACAAGGTATTGAACCAAAAATACTATGACAAGTCCAAAAAATATTGTTAGCCCTAAAATCCCTTTTCGTTCTTCTTTTGTTTGACGCATTGATTGAGTTAGTTCCATTTTAAAACTCCTTCTTTATTCGTTTTATAAAAGTAATTTCCCCCAAGGTATCCAACTACTGATTAACTCAATGATTTCAATTCGTTGGCAATTGAAAGATGACCATAAGTGGATAAAATAGAAAGGACATTCTGGCATTCTTCGTTAGCACGATCCGAATGTCCATTTTTCTTGATTAGTAGTAGATTTTCGAAGTAGCTAGTAATGATTTGGTGGATAAAGTTCTTATAATCAGCACATAAAATTTTTAATTGATAGGTGAGTACTTCGGCATAATCGTAATATCTCATACGTATCGATTGGCTGATCAAATTCACTAACATGGAACAAAAGATTTCTCGACCTTTATCATACTCCATGTATAAAGTAAGTGATTTTGATATATTTTTAAATAGAGGAAAATGGGCTGAAAAATCTAAAAATTCGATTGTATTTCCAAAAAATTGAATCTCACGCAAGGTCCAAGATTCGATGCCTACTAAATAGGATTGAATCGTGTTTCGGTCATCTTCTAGTGTCTCTGTTCCGTCAAAGATACCCGTGCGATTAAATTTTTCTATCGCTTTGATTCGACAGCGAATTTCTGCAAAACGCACACGACTAATTGTGTCCCTTCCCTGTGAAAGGGTCTGTAACATTTTTTTGAGCGACACAAGGTCATGGCTATTTGAGTAGTTTGACATGTTGTAAATATAATCGGCATATTCATTCAGAAGATATCCTTTGTTGATAAATAAGAATTCATCAATATCCATTGAAAGACGGTCCAAAATATCAATCAGAAGAACGACCGAGATATTGTTTTCTCCTTTTTCAAATGATATCGCATAAGATTTGGAGATAATATTTGCATAAACCTCTTTTTGAGAAAACCCTTTGCTCTTTCTGATTTCCCTTACTCTTGGTCCAAAATTCATATTAGACTCCTTTTCCATATTTAAACTAAGTTTTCTATTGATTTTATCATAAATATTAAATTTTATTAAAGAATACTGACTCAAGATCTGTATACTTGGAAAACAGTTAGTATTTTTTTATGAAAGAAACATGATTAACAGAAATGCCGTCCAGTCGTAAGCTACATGGACAGCGTAACCCCCGTCCATACAGGGTTGCCAATGTAAAAGAAATACGTGCTGCACCAATGATCAATAGACATTGTAAGATATTCCAGTCATAGGTAGGTAAATGCAGTAGAGCAAAGACTAAAGTTGAAATAGTTATACCAACGATCACCGCCTTTTTAGTTCCTCCCATGAGATTTGCAATGATAATCAAAATGACCATAGTTAATAATTCTTCACCTAAAAGCATGGGTAGTGTTTGAAGCAGAAAGGGTACAGACAGTTGATCAATGACTTTATTTGGTGCAGTAGGCGCATGAAGGATATGTTGTACAACTGTTGACATTAGAACAGCAAGTATTGTTGCCACTAAGTAACCGAACACAAATGTACTAAAAAATTTTTGTGGTTTTTGGAACGCATTCATTACTCCTTCACTACCAAACAATGCGAATAATCCAATAAGTCCTCCGAGGAAAACTGATACGGAACCGAGTAGGGACTCCAGAGGTTAAAGTGACAAAGCCTATTGTCAAAGTAAAAAGTGAGATAACCACGCCATAGTGGTTTATATTAGTTAGAAAAAGTTTATTCATAAATTTGTTTCTCCTTTTCAAATACCGTTAAAATTTATTCGTTCATATTATTAATTGGGGAGAGTTCTTTTTTATATATTTTAAAGAAATAATCTTGAAGGATACTTGCTTGATGTACCCACCATGTCCAGGAGTTCTTTATAGTAACTGGAGCTATCTATTTCTGAAATTTTTATGATCTCCCATTCGGGTAAGTTGAAAATATTATCATTTATCAAACTCATAAGAATTTGAAGCTTTGCATCGATAGTGACTAGTTGTTTAATCGTTTAGGGTATAGACTTCGTTAAAGTATAAAACTGCTCCTTTAAATTCTTGTAATAAGAATGAACAAGCGGATGGTTATTTTCTTCAAAAAATCGATCAAATAAATTGAAATATGATTCTGGATCTTGCATTCTCATAAGTTACCTCCCTTTCTTTTATCACGTTTATTTACAAGTAATCCGATAGCTAGGAAAGAAATCAGAATACCTAAAATTGAAGTAAGACTACTGAAGAGAACTTCTTTTAAACCAAAGCCAGTTTTTGGTAGTAATTTTCTGTTTGTATAAGTATCTGCGAAAGCTTTTTCGTCATTTGGAATAGCAGAGCTGCTTTCTTCAGTATTCTTTTCAAAATCCTTAGGCAGTTGAAGCTTAGTCAATTTTGAACTATTAGAAAGATGAGTGAGTGCCCCAGATAAAGCAGGCACTTTTTGTTCAGTCAAAGTAGATACTTTATCAGGTTCAACCGGTAGTTCAGGTAGAGCAGGCACTTTTTGTTCAGTCAAAGTAGATACTTTATCAGGTTCAACCGGTAGTTCAGGTAGAGCAGGCACTTTTTGTTCAGTCAAAGTAGATACTTTATTAGGTTCAACCGGTAGTTCAGGTAGAGCAAGCACTTTTTGTTCAGTCAAAGTAGGCACTTTAGTAGGTTCAACCGGTAGTTCAGGTAAAGCAGGCACTTTTTGTTCAGTCAAAGTAGGCACTTTATTAGGTTCAACCGGTAGTTCAGGTAAAGCAGGCACTTTTTGTTCAGTCAAAGTAGGCACTTTAGTAGGTTCAACCGGTAGTTCAGGTAGAGCAGGCACTTTTTGTTCAGTCAAAGTAGGCACTTTAGTAGGTTCAACCGGTAGTTCAGGTAAAGTATGTGTATTGTCAATCTTGGTCGAATGAATAGTATCAAATGAAGGTTCTGAAATTACTGGGGTTCCATCAATTAGGTACCATTTATCACCGTCTTGGTAAACTTGTGTTCCGTTCGTTAGGTAAAAATGACTAGTATCTTCATTTATAACAGTTCCGTTAGCTAATGCTCTCTTTTGGTCAGATACAACTGATTCTGTAGAAGCAACAGATTCTTGAGCGAAGATAGCTTGTGTACTTACCAAGAAAAACGAAAGAACTAATAATGCATTAATTGTTACTTTTTTCATGTCTCTTTCTCCTTATACAGTTAAAATTTATTAATTAATAAAACCAAATATGTTAATCATAAAAAACTCAATATTATCAAAAAAAATACCATTAGTACCCAACACATTTTATAGCTCCTTACCTTCAATCTTGTTTACAATTAGTAGTATACGAGGATATCAGAAAAAAAAATCTTTGGTATACTATATAGGACTTTTTTGGATATCAATGAATTGAGATAAAGTGTTTAATGAAAAGAAAGGATCAAAAACTTAAAAGTTTTTGATCCTTTTTTTATTCTTCACTTCACAGCACTTTCAGGGGCTCAATTAATTAGGTCAGAAAGTCATATACTCTTGGAGACAACAGAGTATACTTGGATGATCAAAAGACAAATTGAATATAGATTACTAATTGTATATGGACATTTAAGTTGAGCATTTAAATTATTGATGCTATATTATAGTTACGAAATGAGATAAGCTATACACGAATAGCACAAAAGCCAACCCTATTGCGAGTAGGATTGGCTTTCTTTATGTTCGTTGCGACTCCGAACATGTGGGTTAGAGACAACTTGCTTTAGTTATCGTCTTTCTCGTCTAGCCAGTGAGAAACCAGTTCGCTGACCAGTCCAACAAAAATTGGTGCGATAACCAATGAGATAAGCTTTTTCACGAAAAACACCCCCAATCAGGGGCAAATTGCCAAAAAAATTATACCATTAAAAAAGTCTGGTATAAAAGAAACTCAGAGAATTACTTTTAACTTACACTTATGCTCTAGATCGGTTAAAATTTGTAATCAATAAATTAGATGAAACCTAAAAAAATAATGCAGATAAAAAAGTTCAACAGGATATACTCTGTTGAACTTTAACTCTACCTGAGATTTAAACGAATTGCAGGTCGGTCTTTTGAGCTAGGTATTAAAAGGAGAATAGTTGTTAGTAAAGCAATGCACTTATGTTTATAAAATAACTATTTATGAAAATAAATGTATACAAAATAATCTATGTGTGTAAATATGTATATTACAAATAAATAAAAAGAAAATCTTAATGATGAATAACTCACTTAACGAAAGTAATCGCTATAAAAATGTGTGGCTTTGGTATTTGTTACTAATGATAGGTACATTGTCGTTATTGTTTTATCCTACAATGGTAGCAAAAGCAGATGTTCAAGAACCTCTTACATTAGATACAAAAATATTAAATAAAGAAGATTTACCTTCTAATGTTCCCATAGAAAAAACACTGGAAAATATAACTAAACAAAATAGTAGGACTGTAGAAACAGGTATTTTAGAGTCTCAAAACGATGATCGATCATTAAGAGGAACAACTGTTGTTGGAGCCAACATTATTCGTATGAGTGGAACAACCTGCCAATTATATATTTCTTGGGCTGGAACAGATTCAATCAATATTTGGCGTGCGAATAATATAAAAGCGACGAATCTGAATTTGATCGGTCCAGTAACATATCTAAATATGAATAACTATTATAAGACAACAACTGCTAGTCCAGTTGGAACTAGCTATGTAGGAACGATGTCCATTCCTACTGGTGAAACTAAAGCTAAAGTTTATGCAACAAACTTACAAGCTTATTACCTTAGCTATGGATGGAGATCAGGTATAATTAATAATGGAACTGTAGTTATTAATTAGTGAGAGGAGAAAGCTTTGAGAAATTTTTCCGAGTTACTAAAAAAGTACCAAGATGCATTTATATATACTGATAAGCGAGAAAAAACAAGTGATATTTTGAAAAAACTTGTTGACGTAGAAGAAAAATCAATTGACTTTCTTTCGCAAAAACGGATTAAGTTATTAGAAGAAAATATAGTAAATTCAATATATTTTGATGAATCAAATAAGACTTCAGTAAAATTGTTATTTGTGATTCACAATGAAAAGAGTAAAAAATATTACCAACATCCATACTTTATTCAAAGTGTCACAGATCCATTATTGAAAGACGAGAGAATATATGTTTTTTATGATGAATCGGTGGGCATTCTTGAAACGAATAGTAGTCTTTTAGCTTTAGATGTTAGAATACTTACGGGTATTTCCAAAAAGAATGTTGAAAAAGAAGATTTAATTTTTAAAGATTACATTTCTGCTTTTGAGCAGAAATGTGATTTAACTTAATTCATATTGATAGTTTTTTTATTATTTTTAATAAAAATCAAGTTAAAAATTCAGTGTGGTATAGATAACTATTAAATTACAATATCCTGTTTTATTCGATAAACTGTCTGTCTAGTAACATTGTAATCTTTCGCAATTCTTGAAATCGCAATTCCTTCATTTAAATCCTTAACGATGTTTTCATAAACTAAGCGTCGTTGAGGATTTTTTGTGTTTGCACTATATAACTTAGGACGTCCCTTGTAAACACCGTTGGCTTTCGCAAGCTTAATGCCTTGTGCCTGACGTCGTTTAGATTCGGTACGCTCTTGTTCAGCAATCATAGACAAGATTTGAATGATTAAATCTTTAATGAATTTATCTAGTAGTGGATTACCAATTGCTTCAGCCATGATTGGTAAACTTGTGATGATTAGCTACACCTTTTTCTTTTTAAATGGTAAAAATTTATCACTTAATAGTAAAATACCTTTTACTAAGGAATCTATATTGATTTTCATAGTTTATAAAGTTATTTCATACATAATTCAAATAGAGAATGTATGTGAATTTTCATAATATCTTTTTATTTTTTTAGGTAATTTTTCAGGAACTTGTTGTTCGACTAAATCCTCAGATCCTGTTTTAATCGCTTCGTCATAATACCATTGCTTGTATTTGACCATGTTTAATATTTTATTGAGATCAGTAATTTTTTCTTCAATAATTTTTTCTTGCTTTTCAAATAATTCTTTGCGTATTTGATACGTTTTACTTCCTTGTTTGCACCATACAAAAAATTGTTTCATTTCTTTAATTTCTAAACCAGATTTTTTGAGACATTCGATCACTCGTAAGATCTCTAATTCATTATCTGAAAACTTACGTATTCCTGAAATTCTTTGAAGATCAGGAAAAAATCCTTCTTTATCATAGTATCGTAAGGTAGAAATAGGTAAATGGAACATTCTTGATACTTCTCCAATAGTATACATAACTCATTTCCTTTCTTATATCTTTTTGCTTGACCTGAAGCTAACTTGAGGTATTAGTATAGTAACATAAAAATATTTTTGAACCAATTAAGCCATAGAAAGGACTTGATAAATAATTGAGAGGGAGATTATAGTAACGGAAATGTACGAATGGAATAATGGTGTGAACATTCCTGAATTAGGTTTTGGTGTTTACCGAGTTAGTGATTTAAAAGAATGTGAGAATTCTGTCTTTGAGGCTATTAAAACTGGTTATCGTTTATTAGATACAGCAAGTGCATAAAGTAAAGATAAAAGGAGGGAGCAAAATGACAAGTGCCATCGAAAAACAAATCGTTAATAAAGAGATTCGAGTGACAGATCCACTTTTTGAAGTGATCCATCAGATTCAAGCGGAAAACGAAGAGCCTTTAGCAGCGCTGAATACTGGGTACCATGAACCAGCAGATATCCGCAAACGGCTAGAAAAAATCATTAGTGATAAAGTAGATGATACGGTGACTGTTCTGTTGCCTTTTTATACAGACTTCGGCAAACATATTAGTATAGGAAAAAATGTCTTTATCAATCGTCAAGCGATGATCGTCGACTTGGGTGGTATCTGTTTAGAAGATTCAGTATTGATTGGTCCTCGTGTCAATCTCATCACGGTAAACCATCTAACTGATCCAACAGAACGAAGAGGCTTGTCAGTAAAGCCAATCCACATCAAGAAAAATGCTTGGATCGGAGCAGGAGCAACTGTTTTGCCAGGCGTAACAATTGGCGAGAATGCCATTGTTGCAGCAAATGCAACTGTTACGAAAGATGTCCCAGACAATACCATCGTTGCAGGAATCCCTGCCAAAATCGTCAAATCTGTCGAACGGATTATTTGAACAGTAAGATGAAATAAAGGATAGTGAGTATAAGCAAAAGATTTTTCAAAACAGGAGGAGAATAGAATGAATGATTTATCAGAAAAAGTGATTATCATCATGGGCGCTTCAAGCGGAATCGGTGAAGCAACAACGAAGCTGTTAGCAGAAAAAGGAGCTAAACTAGTTATAGCTGCACGCCGAGAAGATCGTTTAAAAGCAATAAAAGAATCTTTACCAGATGCAGAGCTATATATTCAAGCAGCAGATGTAAGAGATTTTGCACAAGTCCAAGCAGTTATCGATTTAGCGATGGAAAAGTTCGGTCGAATCGATGTATTGTACAATAATGCAGGAATCATGCCAACCGCTCCATTAGTTGAAGGCCACCGTGATGAATGGCAAAATATGCTTGATATCAACATCATGGGTGTGTTAAATGGAATTTCCGCCGTACTTCCAATCATGGAAAAACAAAAATCTGGGCATATCATTTCAACTGATTCTGTGGCAGGACATGTTGTTTATCCTGATTCCGCTGTTTATTGTGGGACAAAATTTGCTGTCCGTGCAATCATGGAAGGATTACGTCAAGAGCAACGGCAAAATAACATCAAATCTACGATTATCTCTCCAGGAGCTGTTCAAACTGAATTATATCAAACCATTAGCGACAAAAAGGCTGCTCTTGAACTTCATGAAGCACAAAAAGAATGGGGATTGACAGCCAAAGATATAGCTTCTGCTGTAGCATTTGCGATAGAAACGCCAGACCGGATGTCCGTCAGCAACATGATTATCCGTCCGACGACACAAGAAGTATAATCCATAACGGATGATCTTCAGAGAGAATTACTTGTTAAATAGTTATTCAAATGACCATCAATTTAAGCCTTGAATGAAGAATATTCTTCTCCATTCAAGGTTTTTTATGGCTCATTGTCAAATGATGTTAGGAATGCGAATTATAAACAATATAGCTTGTAAAGAAAGGAGGAACGTATAAATGAAAAAAAGATAAGATCAATACTACTTACGGATGCAAATGATGAAGAATCGATGAGTACGTTAGCCAAATTCCCCAAATTAATGTTTGAGTATCAAATTACGGAAGAAGACATTTTCAACTATAAAGAGCAACAACGAACTGAAAAATTCCTAACTCACATGATTTACAGCAGACGTTCACAAAAATGGGGCTATCGAGTGGCAGTGTTAAAGAGTGAAATAACCGAGCAAAGCTCGTTGACTAAAGGAATAAGGGGGTCTGTAATTAATAAAGTTATTTCACTACTAAAATATTTTTGGTATTGTAAAAAACTCCTCTGCAATCTACATAGAGAAGTCATTTAACTGAGTTTTTTCAGCCATATATTACAAATGATAAAAAAATTATATGAAGACAAAAGAGACATGAATCGACTATAAGAGCTAAAAAATAACCATCTGGCACTTTGACCGGCGCGTAGATAGTTAAACGTTTATTTATATCAAAGTCACTGTCTTTTTAACAGTTCATCATAGGAACTATGCTCTCGTATTCAACAAAAACTAGGCTACCAATCACCGATTGACTATCGGAAATCAGCAACCTAGGAAAATGTTTTTTTATTACTGTCTCACAACTTTAGATCAGTTCCCAAATGGTTCCGACTTTTTTAGTATCAGAATGATTAGCCATCTTGGCGTGTTGCCGCAATGTCAATTTCTCTAATATTCACTTCTTGAGGCATATCATAAATAAATTTAACTACTTCTGCGACATGGGCAGGGTCAAGGGTAATTCCTCCCATTGTTTCTTTCCATGCTTGATAATCTGACAAAGCATTAGTATCTGTAACATGAGTTAATAACTCTGTTTCAGCAGCACCAGGGGCAACCAAACTTACACGAACATTATCTTTTGAAACTTCTTCGCGAATGGTTTCGCTTAAACCATGGACACCAAATTTTGAGGCAACATAAGCGGCATGGTTTATAAAAGTTTTACGTCCAGCTAAGGAAGACATATTGATGATCGTACCGTGTTTTCTTTCAACCATATCTGCTAATACAGCTTGCATACCATTTAACACCCCTAAAACATTTGTGTCCATCATCGTTTTCCATTCCAATGGAGACTGTGACTGAACATTTCCTAATAACATCACACCAGCGTTATTTACTAATAAATCAGTCTTTCCAAATTTTTCTTCTGCTAAGGCAATACTGGCTTTGAAAGCTTGCGCATCGGTTACATCGACAGAGTCGACAAGGATTTGATCAAAATCAAGCGGTAAAGCATAAATTTTTTCTGTACGGCGACCTAATAATAACATGGGATAGTTTTCTTTATTAAATAGTTTAGCGATTTCTGCTCCAAAACCTGAACTTGCTCCAGTAATCACGATTAAAGGTTTATTCATTTCATTTCCTACTTTCTTCTGTTAAGATAAACGTAGTATACAACTTGGAGTTAGCTCCAAGTCAAGGAGGAAAAATGAAAACTTATACAATTGGTGAAATTGCAGAAAAGTATCAATTATCAACAGATACCTTACGCTATTATGATAAAGAAGGTTTGTTACCATTCGTGAAGAAAAATTCCGCGGGGAGACGTGTATTTACCGAAGATGATTTAGGATACTTGAATGTCATTGAGTGCTTAAAAAAATCGGCTATTCCAGTAAAGGATATCGCAACATTTATGGAGTGGTGTATGCAAGGCGATGGAACTCTACCTGATCGTTACGCCTTCATTGTCGAACAAGAGACGATTTTAGAAGCAAAAATCCAAGTATTAGAAGCTAATTTGGCCTTTTTGCGTTGGAAGAAATGGTATTATCAAAAAGCAAATGAAGTTGGAACAGAAACAATTTTTTTTGAACCAGGAACAAGACAAGTCAGCGAAAAATGGCATCAAGAATATGAAGATCAATTATCAAAGACTGTCTACTAAATAAACTTAGTGATAAAAAGAAAGCAGGTTTGACAGATGAACAGTATGGAAAAAGTAAATAAATTTCGTGATGATCGGAATTGGCGACAATTTCATAACGAAAAAGATTTAGCGATTTCGATTTCTTTGGAAGCTTCAGAACTATTGGAACTTTTTCAATGGAAGCAACCTGAGGAAGTCACAGCAAATCAAGTGGAACGAATCAAAGAAGAACTAGCAGATGTCTTGATCTATTCGTACATGCTAGCAGACAATCTCGATTTTGATTTGGAGGAGATCATTGAAGAAAAGTTAATCAAAAATAATATCAAATATCCTGTCGAAAAGAGTGTAGGCAAGCGCGAAAAATACACGGAACTATAAAGAAAATGGACAATAATCTATGATTGAATGATAGACAGAAGTAGGTATATCCATTAAAATGAAGAAAATATGGTGTGGGAAGAGGAGGTCGTAAAATGACGACTGACAAAAACACGAATAAAGAGAAAAAGGGCAACCGAGTGAGACGATGGCTGATGAATTTGCTTTTGTTGTTACTCTTGCTAGTAGGAATTGCTCTGATTTTTAATGAACAAATCAAAGACTTTTTTGTGAAGAATACTGGGGATCAATACGCGATAGCCAATGTAACGAAAGAAGATTTACAAAAAAATAATGAGCGAGAAACAACCTTTGACTTTGATGCAGTTGAACCAATGAGTTCTGAACGAGTGATCCGGGCAGAGGCCAGCTCAGAAAGTAAGGACCTGCCAGTGATTGCTAGTGTGGCAGTTCCATCTGTGTCAATTAACTTGCCGATTTTTAAGGGCCTTTCAAACACAGCATTATTGTATGGTGCAGGAACTTTATCACCTGATCAACAAATGGGAAAAGGAAATTATGCATTGGCTAGTCATCGCTCCACGAATCCAGAGTTGTTGTTCACTCCTTTAGAAAATCTTTCAATGGGTGCAACGATCTATTTGACTGATTTAGAAAATGTGTACACGTATAAAGCTTTTTTCAAAGAAAAAGTGGCACCAACACAAACCGAGTTATTAGATGTAGTGGATGGTAAAGAAATCGTGACCTTGATTACTTGTGGGGATAACAATGCAGTAACTCGTTTAGTTGTACAAGGAGCATTGGAAAAAGTAACGCCAATGAAAGATGCAACGGATGAAATGGAACAAGCTTTTCATTTAGAAACAAAAACTTTTTAGTACAAAATCTACTCAAAGTGTGTGCGTTGAAGGAAAATAGAAAAGTTTAAAAACTGAGAGCGCATGTTCTCGGTTTTTTTGTTTAATCGTTGTCAACGTTTAACAATAGAAGAAAGTCAAAATAAAAAATTGAAAGGGATTGCAAAGAGGAGGAGAAAGTGTTATCATAAATTCAGTTAAGGAATGGATTGTTACTGCTCGGCAGGCAAAACCAGAATTCAGCTGTGGATTGACAGGCGAATTCTAGGTTTTTTTTATTTTTTGGAAAGGAGAAGACGAGATGATTATTGAAAAAGTACTGAATAATAATGTCGTCATTTCGAAAAATGAATTAGGTGAAGAAATAGTCTATATGGGCAAAGGATTGGCATTTCAAAAGAAGCCTGGCGATTCGATTTCATCTGAAGCAATCCAAAAAGAGTTTGTACTCAAAGATTCTTTTTCCAGAAGCCAGTTTCAACAGCTAATGGCTGACATTCCTTCTGAAGAAGTCGAATTAGTCAAACAAATAGTTGACTTAGCAGAGGAAAAATTGGCTGTGAACTTTTCATCGAATATTTATTTAACACTAACGGATCATGTTCATTACGCGATGGGGCGGGCAAAAGAAAAAGTCCAATTACCAAATCCGTTATTATTTGAAACAAAAAAGTTTTATCCTAAAGAGTATCAGGTTGCTAAAGAAGCCTTGTATTTTCTTGAAGAAAAAACTGGTATTGAATTTCCTGAAGATGAAGCGGGATTTATCGCTTTTCATTTTGTGAATAGCCAGCAAGGAAATGGTGATATGCAAGTGACGATGACTGCGACAACCATGGTACGTGATATCTTAAGCATTATTAGTAAATTTTTTGGTGTTGTTTTTGATGAAGAATCATTGAACTATCAACGAATCATTACACATCTACAATTTTTTGCACAGCGTTATCTAAAAGGTGAAAATTCTGACGAAAAAGATGAGTTTCTTTATGCATTAGTTCAGGGAAAATATCCCCAAGCCTTCCGTTGTGTGCAACGAATCAATGATTATTTGGTTCATACGCAACAACAAGAAATGGAAGTTGCAGAGCAAATCTATTTGACGATTCATATCCAACGTGTAGTGAATGAAAAACAGATCCAATCATAAGGGTTGTTACTGTCAGGCAGGCAAAACCTAGATTGAAAATATGGACACGAGCAAACAATTCGTGACCGTTTTTTCAATCTAGGTTTTTTATTTTATCAAAATTTAGTAGAAAGAAGGAAGAAAAGATGGATAACAAAGCAGTTGGCAAACGTGTATGGGAAGCAGTCGGGGGGCAAAAAAACGTCAATAGTCTGGTCCACTGTGCCACACGATTACGTTTTAAATTGAAAGATGAATCGATTGCAGACACAGAAAAATTAAAGGGTGACCCGGATGTGATCCAAGTTGTTCAAAGTGGTGGTCAGTACCAAGTTGTGATTGGCAGTAATGTAGCTGATGTCTATCAAGCAATTGTGGATGAAGAAGGTTTAGCGGATCAGGTAGCAAAAGAAGAAAAATCTGGGAATATTTTAAGTAAGTTTATTGATATTATTTCAAGTATTTTTACACCGTTTTTAGGTGCGATGGCAGCAGCAGGGGTTTTAAAAGGATTTCTATCTTTGGCAACCGTTCTCGGCTGGTTAGCTGCAGAGAGTGGAGCTTATCAGATTTTATTTGCAGCTGCAGATGGCGTCTTCACGTTTTTACCAGTAATGCTGGCTTTTACAGCGGCTAAAAAATTCAAAACAAATCAGTTTTTAGCAGTAGCTATTGCGATGGCATTGGTGTATCCAGCAATCACGGCGGCAGCTGGTGCAGGAACAGCATTAGATTTCTTTGGAATTTCGGTTATTTTATCTCCCTCTGGTTATACCTCTTCTGTTATCCCAATTATCTTGGCTGTTTGGGTGCAAAGTAAATTTGAACCACTTGTGAAAAAAATCATTCCCCAATTTTTGCAAATGATTTTAGTTCCTTTAATCATTTTGTTAGTTATGGTTCCTTTGACTTTCTTAGCTTTAGGGCCGATTGGAACAGTTGCTGGGAATGCACTGGGTAGTCTATTCAATTCGATTTATGGTTTTAGTCCGATTGTGGCTGGTTTGATTATGGGAAGTTTTTGGCAAGTCTTTGTTATGTTTGGGATGCATTGGGGATTTGTACCAATCATGTTCTTGAATATTGATCAATTTGGTTATGATATTTTGATGCCGATGTTATTGCCAGCTGTTTTGGCACAAGGTGGTGCCGCATTAGCTGTGGCGGTTCGCTCAAAAGATAGTAAATTACGTTCACTAGGTATTTCATCAACAATCACTGCGTTGTTTGGGATTACAGAACCCACTGTATATGGTGTAACCTTACCATTGAAAAAACCATTTATCGTCGCTTGTGTCTCTGGAGGTATTGGTGGGGCATTGATTGGTTTTGCAGGTGTAAAATCTTTTGCTAGTGGCTTAGTCAGCTTATTAACGATTCCGTCATTCATTAGTACGATTGCTGGTGTAGAATCCAATGTAACGATGGCAATCATTGCAACAGGAATTTCTTTCATTCTTGCATTTTTAGGAACTTTGTTGGTTGGATTTGAAGATCCTGCAGAAGAAACAAAGAAAATGGAAGCGACAGCCGGAGAAACACTTTCTTCTGGTCGTCATAATCTAAAGAGCCCATTGACAGGAAAAGTGTTACCATTAAGTGAGGTAGCTGATCAGGTCTTTTCATCCGGTGCGATGGGAAAAGGAATCGCGATTGAACCAGAAAAAGGAGAACTTCTTGCGCCAGCAGATGGTGAAATCACTACGATTTTTCCAACTGGTCATGCGGTTGGCTTGACAACGACTGATGGTATTGAAATATTGATGCATATTGGAATGGATACAGTGGAATTAAATGGTGCTGGTTTTGAAACGTTTGTGAAGCAAGGGGACCAAGTGAAAGCGGGGGACTTATTAGTAAAATTTGATATTGACGCGATTCGTGCTGCGGGTTACAGTACCGTAACACCAATTGTGATTACGAATACCGATCAATTTACTGATGTTTTGGAACTGGATCAAGAAGAAATTATCTCAACTGAAGATTTTTTAGCAATTGTAAAATAAAGATATTAGGGGGATACAAATGATGACAACACGTTTTCCAAAAGAATTTTTATGGGGCGGCGCAACAGCTGCGAATCAATTAGAAGGTGCTTTTGATCGTGATGGCAAGGGCTTATCCGTTGCTGATGCAATGCCGGGCGGAAAGCAAAGATTTGCGATTATTGGTAGTGAAGACTTTGATTGGACGATGGATGAAGAAAAATATATTTACCCAAATCATCGAGGAATCGAACATTACGATCATTTTAAAGATGATATTGCTTTATTTGCAGAAATGAATTTCAAATGTTATCGTTTCTCGATTGCTTGGTCACGAATTTTCCCTCAAGGAGACGAGTTGACGCCAAATGAAGCCGGGTTACGTTTTTATGATCAGTTGATTGATGAATGTTTGAAGTATGGTATTGAGCCTGTAATCACGATTTCTCATTATGAAATGCCGTTGAACTTAGCCAAAAAATATGGTGGTTGGAAAAATCGCGAATTGATTACTTTTTACGAACGATTTGCAGAAACAGTCTTGACTCGTTACCATGAAAAAGTAAAATACTGGATGACGTTCAATGAAATCAATTCAGCTTTTCACTTTCCTGCTTTAAGCCAAGGACTTGTTAAAAGTAATGGGGCAGCAGATTATCAAAATATTTTCCAAGCGTGGCACAATCAATTTGTTGCTAGCAGTAAAGCAGTTAAGCTTGCTCATGAATTACGTTCAGACATTGAAGTTGGGTGCATGATTATTTATGCTACTACTTATAGTATTGATTCGAACCCAGTGAACCAGGTGGCAACAATGATCCAAAATCAAGAATTTAATTTCTTTTGTACGGATGTGCAAGTTCGTGGAGAATATCCTGCATATACCTCTCGAACTTATGCAAAATATGGTGTTGATGCTAGCCTTTTAGAACAAACAGTGGAAGACTTTGAGTTGTTGAAACAATATCCTGTCGATTATATTGGCTTTAGCTACTATATGTCTAGTGCAGTTGATGAAGTTAGTCCAGAAGCAGACACATCAATTGGTAATTTATTAGGTGGAGTCAAAAATCCATTCTTGGAAGCAAGTGAGTGGGGATGGCAAATTGATCCAGATGGTCTTCGAATTGCATTGAACGAGTTATATAATCGTTATGAAAAGCCATTGTTTATCGTAGAAAATGGCTTAGGTGCAATTGATGAAGTCAATCCCGATGGAACGATTGATGATGATTATCGAATTGATTATTTACGTCGACATATTGATGCAATGGCGGATGCAGTGGCAGATGGTGTTGATTTGATGGGCTATACCCCATGGGGCTGTATTGATTTGGTGAGTGCTTCTACTGGTGAAATGAGCAAGCGTTATGGATTTATCTATGTTGATCTTGATGATAATGGTGTTGGTACGCTGAATCGTTCGAAGAAAAAATCATTTGATTGGTATAAGGAAGTTATTAGAACGAATGGTGAAAGAGTATAAAGCTGTGAAAAGGTTGTGGTGTAAAACGCTTAGCTCTGAAAAGATAGCGAGCAGACACTTAAAAGAAAAACAAAATCACTACTTTCTATACAATAAAGAAGTCTGGGAAATCTACTAGATCCCAGACTTTTATGTTCTTCTTTTTGTATTTTATTTTTTATATGCTATTCTTTTACTAAGAGTAAAATAAAGGGTGAAACTATGAAGAGAACGCGGGTATTATACTTAGAAGTTGCAGACAAAATCAAAGCAGATATTTTCTCTGGAAGGTATCCTGTAGGTTCCATGCTACCGACAGAAAATGAACTAGAAGAAATGTTTCAGGTAAGTAAAATCACTGTGCGTAAGGCAATCGAATTGCTAGCTTCTGATGAATATGTGGAAAAGAAAAGTGGACGTGGTACAACAGTTTTAAGTAATCGTCCCTATAATCGTTTATCGAAAGCAGCAAGTTTTACACAAATTTTAGAAAATTCACAACACGAGGTACGCAAAGAAACATTAGAGCTTACTTCAATTGATCTAGCTGAGGAAGATCCGCTATTTTCTTCTTTTGGAAATCATGCGGTACGCTTCAAACGATTGTATTACCTCAATGAAAAACCATATATTTATTTTGTGCATTATTTACCAAAAACAGTCACTGAGCTAGACGAAAAAATGTTCCATCAAGAGTCTTTATATCGTTTGTTAACTCAAAAAGGTTATGCAATTGACCAATTTTCAGATGATTTCTCTGCGGTATTTTTAAGTGAAGAAGAACAAGCAATCTTGAAAACAAATGAACCGCTGGGAATGAAACGCATTAGGCGTTCATTGACAGAAGAAGGACAGCTAGTTGAGTACTCAGAAGCTATCTATCACACGGCTTTACATCCTTATCATATCGACTACGAAACATAAGTGTGTTGAAGCAAAAAAGCAAGGGATGTTATCCCCAAAAAAGAAAAAGTGGAATGTCAATCGTTTCACTTTTTCTTTTTTTTGAATTTTAAAAAGCGTTTACATTGCAAACGAGATGTGTTATTCTCTTTGTGTAAACATTATAATGTTATAACAACAAAAGGGACTAGAGGGGGAGCAACATGGATAAATTTGTAGGCATCATTGAGCAAAAAATTATGCCAGTAGCCAATCGAATTGGAACACAACGACACATGACTGCAATCAGAAAGGGAATCATCGCAACAATGCCATTAACGATTGTTGGTTCATTTTTCACTATTTTGTTAAATATTCCAATCGAATCAGTTGCTGCAATGATCGAACCATACCGAGAAATTTTAGACATTCCATTTCGCTATACTGTGGGGATCTTAGCATTATATGCAACTTTTGGGATTGCTTCATCATTAGCAAAAAGCTACAAAGTCGATTCATTAACAGCTGGAATTTTAGCACTAATGTCATTTTTGATTGTTGCAGCACCGCCAACACGTGTGTTTGAAGATGTAGATAGCGTGATTGGTGCAGGACGTTATATCAATATTGCTAATTTAGGCTCAGGTTCATTATTTGGTGCAATCGTAACTGCAATTATTTCTGTAGAAATTTATCGTTTCTTTATTGAAAAGAAAATTACCATCAAAATGCCAGATGGTGTGCCACCTGAAGTAACCAATTCATTTGTCGCTTTGATCCCAGGTGCGGTGATCTTGATTTTCTTCTGGGTCATTCGTCATATGTTAGGATTTGATTTGAATGGCTTCTTGAGTCAAATTTTGATGCCTTTAAAAGGGATTCTAGCTGGCAATAGCTTGTTTGGTGGTTTACTAACTGTTTTCTTAATCTGTTTCTTCTGGGTTTTAGGGATTCATGGTCCAGCAATCATGGGACCAGTTATCCGTCCATTTTGGGATATTTCAATTGCTGAAAACATTGATGCATTCAATGCTGGAGCAAGTGCACAAAACATGCCAAATATTTTCACAGAGCAATTTTTACAATGGTTCATTTGGATTGGTGGCGCTGGCACAACCCTTGCTTTAGTCGTGTTATTCATGTTCTCAAAATCAAAATATTTGAAGAGTTTAGGACGATTATCGATTCTTCCAGGGTTATTTAACATCAATGAACCAGTGATTTTCGGTGCGCCAATCGTGATGAATCCTGTTTTAGGTATCCCGTTTATCGTAGCACCATTGATTACCACGACTTTATCTTATGTCTTAACAATTAGTGGAGTTGTTCCAATGATGGTTGCACGCTTACCATTTGCGATGCCTGCCCCAATTGCTGCTTGGATGAGTACGAATTGGAGCGTAGCCGCAGGAGTCTTAGTAGTAGTGAACTTTTTCATTACGTTAGGAATCTACTATCCATTCTTTAAAGTATTTGAAAAACAACAGCTAGCAAGAGAAGCTGAAGAACATGCACAAGAACAAGCAACACAAGAAGTATTGAATACTGGAATCACGCAAGAACAATAAACAACGAAGGGCGGGATGCAGTCCTGCCCTTTATTCAATTGAATCAGCAAAAGTAAATGGTGGTGAAAAAATGGAACTGATTGTTGGCATAGTTGTGTTGATTGTTGCACATACTTATTTGGAAAAAAGAGGATTACCTCCAAAAATGGAGCAGATGAAATTACGTTATTTTCTAGTTATTGCAATCATTGGTATTTCAACTGTGATTATTTTGAGTGGGCTTTTTGCTAGTCTACATCAACTTGTAGGAATTGTGACCATTCTTTTTGCCACAAGTATTGCTTATAAGTACAGAAAAAAATTTGAAAAAATGGAACGAGGAGAAGAAGTATGAAAAGAGTTTTAGGTATTTCAGTTTATCCAGACCACAGTGACAGTGAAACAGATCGTGCTTATATTGAACTGGCGCATCGCTATGGTTTCCGTCGAATTTTTATGAGTATGTTAGAAATCAATGAAGAAAGTGAAATTGTCAAAGAAAAATTCAAAAATTTGATTTTTTTCGCCAAATCACTTGGGTATGAAACGATTTTAGATGTTGCACCAACGATTTTTGAACAGCTTGGTATTTCTTATGATGATTTGAGCTTTTTCCACGAATTAGGTGCGGATGGCATTCGTTTAGATCTGGGCTTCGATGGGAACAAGGAAGCAATGCTAACGTATAATCCTTATGAATTAGCAATCGAATTAAATATGAGTAATGACGTTGCTTACTTAGATAACATTTTGACTTATCAAGCAAATACACCATTCTTATATGGTTGTCATAATTTTTATCCTCAAGAGGGCACAGCTTTACCATTTGAATTTTTTGAAAAATGTAGCCAACGTTTTAAACGTCAAGGCATTCGCACAGCGGCATTCATTACTTCACAAGTTGGAGAAATTGGTCCTTGGGATATCAACGATGGGTTACCAACATTAGAAATGCATCGTCATCTACCTGTTGAAGTTGCTGCAAAACATTTATTTGCGACAGATTTGATTGATGATGTCATTATCGGAAATGCGTATGCTTCAGAAGAAGAGCTACAAGCTTTAGGTAAGATTGATCGTTATCAAAGTGTTTTTGCAATTGAATTTGTAGCAGAAGTTAATGAAGTAGAACGACAAATCGTATTGAATGAACAGCATGTTCGTCGGGGAGATATTACGAATCAAGTGATTCGTTCCACGGAAGTACGAAAAAAATATAAAAATAAAAGTAACCCTGTTCATGATGCAAGTTTTGAATTCCAAGTGGGGGATGTTGTGATTGGTAATGATCAGTTTGGCAAATACAAAAATGAACTACAAGTCGTTTTAGAGCCTCATAGTGATCCAAGAAAAAATAAAGTAGGTACAATTCGTGAGGAAGAGCTTATTTTATTGCCATTTATCCATCCTTGGTCAAAATTTAAATTTATTGAAAAGTAGGGTGTCGCCATGTTTGATTTAGTAATAAAAAATGCAAAAGAACTTAAAGGTCCTTCCTTTGAAATTGGTGTTGTAAATGGAAAAATCAGTCAAATTGCGCCCAAAATTACAGGAGAGTCAAAAGAAACATTGACCTTAACCTCACAGCAGTATTTATCGGCTGGTTGGATTGACGATCATGTACATTGTTTTGAAGAAATGACACTTTATTATGACTATCCAGATAAAATCGGTGTTGAAAAAGGTGTGACGACTGTTATTGACGCCGGAACAACTGGTGCAGAAAATATTGCAACGTTTTACAGGTATGCTAAGCAAGCAAAAACGAATGTTTATGCGTTGTTGAATATCTCTAAATGGGGAATCGTCACGCAAGATGAACTAGCTGACTTAAGTAAAGTGCAAGAAGCATTAGTAAAGAACAAAATCAATGAACTTCCTGAATTTATTGTTGGGATCAAGGCGCGAATGAGTAAAACCGTAGTAGGAAAAAATGGTATCACTCCATTAGATTTAGCCAAAAAAATCCAAAATGAGAATCAGCATTTACCTTTAATGGTTCATATTGGTTCAGCACCACCAGAATTAGCAGATGTTTTAGCCAGAATGGAAAAAGGAGATGTCTTGACTCACTGTTTCAATGGGAAAAGTAATGGTATCCTTGATTCAAAAACAAATGAAATCAAACGGATTGCCAAAGAAGCTTTTGCGAAAGGAATCATTTTTGATATTGGTCATGGGACAGATAGCTTTAATTTTCATGTGGCAGAAGTCGCGCAACAAGCAAACATCAAAGCGTCATCAATTAGTACGGATATCTATATTCGTAATCGGGAAAATGGACCAGTTTATGATTTAGCAACTACGATGGAAAAGTTACATGTCATTGGCTATTCTTGGGAAGAAATCATTGAAAAAGTAACAAAGATACCTGCGGAAAACTTTCACTTAGCAAATAAAGGTCAGTTAAAAGAAAAGTTTGACGCAGATCTAACGATTTTTGAATTTCTAGAAGAACCAAAAGTGTTAACAGATTCCAATGGTTTTACTCGGACGACGAATAGTCAAATCAAACCAGTCAAAACCATTATTGGAGGGGAAATTTATGACTGTCAGCTATGAAAAATTCCACTTAAAAGAAGTCATCAATGCTTCCGGCAAGATGACTATCTTAGGTGTATCAAAGGTTTCGGAAAAAGTGCTAGAAGCACAACGTTTTGGCGGTGAACACTTTTTTGAAATGAGTGAATTAGTGAAAGAAACAGGGAGCTACTTAGCTGGGTTACTTCAAGTCGAAGATACGCAAATCGTTTCGAGTGCTTCAGCTGGAATTGCACAATCAGTTGCTGGCATTATTGGGCAAGGAAGTACCTATCACGTGTACCATCCATATACTAAAAAAATTACTAAGCGAGAAATCATTTTACCTAAGGGCCATAATGTCGATTATGGTACTCCTGTTGAGGTGATGGTCGAACAAGGCGGTGGACAAGTTGTGGAGGCAGGCTATGCCAATATGTGTACACCTGACCATCTAGAAATGATGATTACTGAAGAAACAGCAGCAATTTTATATATCAAAAGCCATCATACTGTTCAAAAAAGTATGCTGAGTGTGCAAGAAGCTGTAGCGGTGGCACATCAACATAACCTTCCGTTAATTGTCGATGCAGCAGCAGAAGAAGATTTGTTTACTTACAGTCAATTGGGCGCTGACTTAGTGATTTATTCTGGCGCGAAAGCAATTGAAGGACCTAGTGCTGGCTTAGTGATTGGTAAGAAGACATATGTGGAGTGGGTTCGTTTACAAAGTAAAGGAATCGGACGAGCAATGAAAATCGGTAAAGATAACTTACTAGGCTTCACCCAAGCTGTTGAGGACTATTTACTTACAGGAAGTGAAACAGGAGAAGCAATGAAAGAAAGGTTAGTTCCTTTTGTTGAGGCGATGAACCAATTACCAAGCATTGAAGCGAAAATTGTACAGGACGGCGCTGGTCGAGATATTTATCGAGCAAGCATCAAAGTTTCAGGTGAAAAATCAGCTAAAGAAGTGATTACTGAATTGAAGGAAAAGGATCCTGCTATCTATACTCGGGAATATCAGGCAAACAATGGTGTGATCGAATTTGATATTCGTTCAGTAACTAATGCTGAGATGCTAAAAATCGTTACACGATTAACGGAAATTTTAAACTAAAACCAATTGATGAGGAGAATGAAGAATGTCACTTAGTCCAAATTATTTAGCCGATCGAATTTGTCTAAACGTTTTAGCAAACTCTGTCGAAAACGCAAAAGCATGTTATGAAGCAGCCAAGGGTCATATTGTTTTAGGCGTTCTTTCGAAAAATTATGAAACTGATGAAGCAGCGATTGCTGATATGAAGAAATACCAAGAAGCAACCAATAATGCTTTGTCTGTTGGCTTAGGTGCGGGTGATCCCAACCAAAGTCAAATGGTTTCAAGATTATCAGCTGTTTTGCAACCACAACATGTGAACCAAGTATTTACGGGGGTAGGTGCTTCACGAGCATTACTACAACAAGAAGAAACAGTTATAAATGGTCTCGTGTCACCGACTGGAAAAGTAGGCTATGTCAATATCGCAACTGGGCCATTAAGTGCACAAGCACCTGCAGCTGAAGTACCAATTGAAACAGCTATTCAGTTATTAAAAGATATGGGTGGGACATCCATTAAATATTTTCCTATGAAGGGGCTTACGCATAAAGAAGAATATCAAGCAGTCGCAAAAGCTTGTGCAACATTCGATTTTGCGTTGGAACCAACAGGAGGTATTGATTTAACGAATTTCGAAGAGATCGTGCAGATTGCCGTTGATGCTGGCGTGAAAAAAATTATTCCTCATGTTTATAGCTCAATTATTGATCCAGAAACAGGCGATACAAAAGTCGAAGATGTTGAAACGTTATTGGAAATGATGGAGAAGCTGGTGAAGTAAAGTGAAAAAAATGAAGATTGGTGCATATGGAGAAGTGATGTTACGCTTGACGCCCCCAGAACATTTGCAATTAGAACAAACACATACGTTGCGAATGGCATATACGGGAACAGGTGTGAATCTGGTTGGAAATTTAGCACATTTTGAAATAGAAAGCTATTTGTTGACGGCTTTACCAGACAATCGTTTAGGAAAAGCTGCATTAGCTAATTTAAAAAGTTTAGGTATTCAAACAGAATATATCATTCAACAACATCAACACATTGGTACGTACTTTGCAGAGATGGGATTCGGCGCAAGGCCAACTGAAGTTACTTACCAAAATCGGAAAAGCAGTTCGTTTAGTTTGTCTTCAATCGAAGCGTATGGTGTGAAGCGATTCATTGAACAAGTAGATATGGTTCATATCTGCGGAATTAGTCTGAGTTTGACTGAGATTACAGCGCAAACGGCGATTACGTTGGCAAAAGAAGCACATGCTGCAGGAAAAATCGTTTGTTTTGATTTCAATTTTCGCCCCAGTTTAAATCAAGAAGCAGGGAAAAAAGGACAAATGAAGCAGCGTTACGAAAAAATATTACCTTATTGTACGATTGTTTTTGGTTCGACCCGAGATCTGGTTGAGTTGATGCAATGGAAATCGAGCGTCTCCGTTACAGAAAGTGAACCTGCTTTTATCCAATCATTTTTAGCACATTATGACATTACATGGTTCGCTGGAACAAAACGTCAAGTGATTGATCATGAAAAATTTTTGAGTGGTTATTTGATGACGCCGACAGATACATTCGAATTACCTAAGCAACGATTGGAAGTTTTAGATCGAATTGGTGCTGGCGATGCGTATGCTGCGGGAATTCTACTTGGCTTTGCTGAAGGCTGGTCCTTGGAAGAAACTGTGGCATTTGCCATTGCTAATGCTCGACTTGCTCATGCAATCCAAGGAGATGTGCCGCTAACAACGCGAAAACAAGTCAAGCAATTACTGGAACATCCAGAAACAGACTTGATTCGTTAAGAAAAAGGTTGTGGCGCCAAGCGATCAGCTCCGAAAAAATAAAGAACAACTCTGAAAAAAATAGCCTTTCATATTTTGTAACAGTTGTGAATTATTACGAGGAGTAGTTTTGTGAACACCACCTATTCAAAAACAGGAGCTGTGACAAAAGGATTGTCACAGCTCCTGTTTTGCTATTGTTGATGCTAGTTTTTTATTTCAAGTGTTTGTATCAGCAAACTAATCTACTCTAGTCCATTCATCTAGACTTTTTCCATTCTCATCTAGAATTTCCAACCAACTGTTTGTCCCCCCAAAGTAAAGAAACAAACTGACTTCATTGACACTTTTCAAAATAATATCAGCAGTTGTTTTATTACCAGAAATATTTTCTTGATGATCGGCACGTAATTTGTCACCATACTTTGCAGCGTAACTCACCGATCCATCTTTATTGAGAGGGGCTTCTGTCATCATGATTGCTCCTTTTTTAACTAACATTTCATTTCTGTTTTTCCAGTAAAGAGTGGCTTTACTGCCACGAAAATGAACGGTGAAAGGAATTTTACTGACTTCTTTTGACCATCGATGACGTGCTTTTGCTGGTTTCTTTTTCTTTATTTCTGTTGGCAAGAAGGAGTAACCAAGTGTTGTTAATAAACGTAAAAATTGTTCGCGTGATTCCTCAATTTTTGGTAAAACATTTGCAGGAATTTGCTTTGCAATATCTTTTGGTTTTGAAACCGTTAAGTTATTTTCTTCTGCAAGTGTGAAAAAGGAATGGCTTAAATAATTTGCTTCCATTTCCCAAGGGAGTGATACCAAAATAAGCGTATCAAATTCTTTAGGTGCAGAATTAATTCCAATACAGTGACGATTTTGGAAGTACAATTCAAAAGAGTTGTCTGCAGGTGCCACTTTCTTACTTGAAATTGTTAAGGTACCTTGTCCATCAGCTAACTCGATAATTGTTTGATCTTTTTTGATTGTTCCAGTGAATGAAATTGTCATAATGTTCACCTTTCTCTCTTGTTTAGTTTGGCAATAGCTACGTTCAGTTTAGCATGAATGAAAAACAACTTCTCTTTATTCGGCTCTAACTTTGGTGATTTTAGCAAAAGAACGCTAAAATAAAGAGAACTTGAGAAGTTTAGAAAGAGGCGAGAACATGAATTATTTTATTAGTGATCTTCATTTTTTTCATGAGGCTCTATTAGGACAAAATGATTTTGCTCCACGTTTATTTAAAACAGTTGACGAAATGAATGCCCAACTTATTGATAGTTGGAATGCTATCGTAAAAGAGCACGATACCGTTTATCATTTAGGTGATCTTGCTATGCACCCCCAGTATGAAAAAGGAAGTCAAGAAATACTGGAACAAGTGAAACAACTAAATGGAAAAATCCATTTTATTAAAGGGAACCATGATAGCCGTGCCTTTTTTCGTTATTTAGAAAAAAATGATCCTGGAATGATGAATCAAGATAAGAAGTTTTACTTTCATGATGTCGGCGCAATTGTTAAATTTAATCATCATCAATATTATTTAACGCACTATCCTTTACTGCTGGGACAAAATGATGCAGTCCGTAATTTACATGGACACATCCACAATTACAGTGTTCCAATTGGAAACGATGTAAATGTTGGTGTGGATGCTCCGGAAAGAGAACTGCTAGGTAGAGCATTGCCATTTGGATCGCCGCTGTCAGAAGTCAATATTGATGAAATTTTTCAAGCAAAACAAGAAGAACTAGCAAAAATCAACCGAGTATAAGAAAAACTTATTTTATATAAAACGATGATTTTTTGATTACAAGTTATTGAAATTATTTTTGGTGAAATCTTAAGAACAAAGAGATGAAATTTTCAAAAAAATGACGTATAATGGAAAGCACTGAAAAGTTGCGACCTTCAACTCGTAGATGTTTCAGAAAATCTAATTGAAATGATGGTGATAGTATGACAGACAACAGCAAAACACGCGTTGTCGTAGGGATGAGCGGTGGAGTCGATTCATCAGTAACAGCACTTTTACTAAAGGAACAAGGGTATGATGTAGTCGGTATCTTCATGAAAAATTGGGATGATACAGACGAAAACGGCGTATGTACGGCAACGGAAGACTACAAAGATGTTGCAAAAGTTGCGGCGCAAATCGGGATTCCTTATTACTCTGTAAATTTTGAAAAAGAATATTGGGATCGAGTATTTGAATATTTCTTAGCAGAATATCGTGCAGGGCGAACACCGAATCCAGATGTAATGTGTAATAAAGAAATCAAGTTTAAAGCATTTTTAGATTATGCAATGGATTTAGGAGCAGAATATGTAGCAACTGGACATTATGCACAGGTGTCTCGTGATGAAAATGGTGTCGTTCACATGCTTCGTGGCGTGGACAACAACAAGGATCAAACCTATTTCTTGAGCCAATTGTCACAAGAACAATTAGCAAAAACAATGTTCCCACTAGGTGGCATGGAAAAGTCAGAAGTACGTGCTATTGCTGAACGTGCTGGCTTAGCGACAGCAAAGAAAAAAGATTCAACAGGAATCTGTTTTATTGGAGAAAAGAATTTCAAACAATTTTTGAGCAACTACTTACCAGCGAAAAAAGGAAACATGGTAACTCTTGATGGTGAAGTCATGGGACAACATGCTGGTTTAATGTATTATACAATCGGTCAACGCCAAGGATTAGGAATTGGTGGCGGTGGAAAGACACAAGAACCATGGTTTGTTGTAGGAAAAGATCTAACAACAAATACGTTATATGTTGGACAAGGATTTAATCATCCAGCATTGTATGCAACAAGCCTTGAAGCAAGTGAAATTCATTTCACAACCAACAATGAAATGCCAAAAGAATTCAAATGCACAGCGAAATTCCGTTATCGTCAACAAGATGTCCCTGTAACGGTTCGTTTACTTCCTGGAAATCGTGCTGAAGTCATTTTTGATGAACCAGTGCGTGCAATCACGCCGGGGCAAGCAGTTGTCTTTTATGATGGAATGGAATGTTTGGGTGGCGGTTTAATTGATAATGCTTTCCAAGAAGCGAAAGTGTTGCAATATATCTAAAGGTTGCGGCGCAAATCGTCCAGCTCCGAGACGATAAGGAAGAACAGTATACATCGTTTTGAGCAAGCAATCATGAGTACGCTAGGTCATAAAAAAGAAAAAATAGCTACTCCTAACTTAGGAGTAGCTATTTTTGTTGTCCACTAACAGAAAAGAAGATAGATGTGAGAAAAGATTCATTGATATCACTATCAATGAATCTTTTCATTTTTTTATTTAATGCAACTGTTTTTCTTTCAAAGAATGGTCTGTTAATGCTGAATCATCTAAAGATGTTGCTTTTTCGGTAACTGTTTCGTGGATAGCTTGTGTATTATGACGGACTAACACAAAATTAACCATGACCAGTAATGAAGTTGAGAGGAATACACCTCGATAACCAAAAGCACTCGAAACGCTTGAACCAATCATTGGACCAATCACATTCCCTGTTGCTTGAAAGGATTGATTGTAACTAAAAATTCTACCTGCAGCATGATGTGGTGAATATTTAGTAATCAATGCTTGAACTGCCGGAAGAAGACACGCATCTGAGATCCCAACTAAAAAACGTAAACCAGCAAGCTGCCAAACATTGGTGACAAATGCCATTGGGATATAAACTAAAACAGCAAAACCTAAACCAATTGCTAAAATTCGTTCACTACCGATTCGATCACCAAGCCTTCCAAATCGGGGTGCAGCAATCAAAGTTGCTATCCCAGGAATGGATGCGATGATTCCACTAACTAAGGTCACATTTCCGTGTCCATTCAATAACTGGCGGATATATAAACTAATGATTGGGCTAATTGAATTATTAGATGCTTGGATGATCATCGTTGTGATGAACATTCCTAAAACAACCTGAGGATACTTAAGTTCTCGAAAGATTTGTTTGGCAGAGACCATGTTTTCTTTTTTAACAGGCACAAATTCTTCATGAACAAAAAATAAACTAAGGAGAAAAACTAAAAATAAAATGATTCCAGTAATAAAAAATGTTGGGCGATAACCAAATGTTGAAGCAGAAATCCCACCTAACAGCGGACCAAGCAATGTTCCAGTAACTGATCCAGTTGCCAGTGTTCCGAGAACTTGACCACTTTTTTCTTTAGGCGTCCCTGTCGCAACGAGCGCTGTGGCGTTACTGATATAGCCTGAAAAAATACCTTGTAAGAGACGTAAGCCGACAAGTTGATAAACATTGCTGACACAACCCATCAGTGCAATCACGACCGCCATGCCAAGAGAAGCACGTAGCAGCATCAATTTTCGTCCTTTTTGATCGGCAAGTTTTCCCCACCATGGGGAGATGATCGTCGTTACCAAAAAAGTAGAAGAAAAGGTCAAGCCACTCCAAAAATTCAACTGAGCGGTACTGTAATGACCTAACGTGTCTATGTAAAGTGACATAAATGGCATGACCAGACTAAACCCAATACCAGCCATAAAAGTACCAAACCATAAAACAAGTAGATTACGTTCCCAAACTTCTCTTTTTCTAAATAATTTTCTTTTTATTTGTGTAGTCAAACAAAATCCTTCTTTCTGAAAATTTTCATCTACAGTCGATTATTATAAACTACAGACTGTAGTTTATCAACAAAACTCCCTTTTTTATCCTAGATTTTCATGTTAAACTATGAATGTTAAGGATTTTTTTACTTATGAGGAGATTAAAGAAATGAAAAAGAGAAATCTGTCTCAAGAAAAAATCATCGACTGTTTTCGTGAGTTAGCAGAAGAAATGGATGTGCAACAACTTACTTTTCAACATTTAGCAAAACGTTTAGACATCAAATCGCCCTCACTCTATAATTATTTTAAAAATATTCGTGAGGTGAAAACGGCGTTGACGGCGCAGCTATTACGTGAACTAAATGACCAATTATTACGAGCTTTAGTTGGAAAAAGTGGTGCTGAAGCACTCCGAATATATGCAAAAACGTATCAAGAATTTGCTTTTGCCAATCGTGCAGTCTATGAATTATTGATTAGTATTCCTCACACAAATGAAGAAATTTTACTTGATGGAATTCATGAAACGAATCAAATTATCTTGCAGATTTTTGAAGTGTTCGAATTAACAAATGAAGAAAAAGTTCATCGCAGCCGTGAGCTAAGAAGTCTGATCCATGGTTATTTATCTTTACGTTTTTTAGGCTATTTTACGCGTGAACCACAAGTGGATCCAGAAGAAAGCTACCGCTGGATGATTGAAGATTTTATTGCGACATTGTCATCTAAAAAAGGTTTGGATAAATGAAAATAAAATTAGCTAGATTTTCGTAAGAGTGATTTCTTGCAACTTTCTTGAAAAGTGACTAAGATGTAGCTATTGTGAAACGAGCAGAACAAAATGCTTACATTTAAGTTGAAGAGAGGTAACGCAAATATGTATCAAGTAATAACCATGTTTGGTGATAATGAGCCATGGTGGTTTTTCGAAAATTGGGAAGAAGATATTCAAGATGAGAAGATCTTCGATTCTTTTGAAGAAGCCAAAGCTGAGTATGAAAAACAATGGATCGCAATCCATCAAAAATATGAATATATCAATGCGAAGAGCAACTTTCTAAGTGCCTTTTGGAATGAAGGAGAAGAGCGCTGGTGTGAAGAATGTGATGATGATCTCCAACAATATAAAGGGTTAGCTTTATTAAAAGAGAATCAACCACTCAGCGTAGAAAGTGGAAAGGAATTTTATGAAACAACTAATTCTAGCGGAAAAACCAAGCGTTGCCAAAGACCTAAGCAAGGTGCTTGGAGCTAATCAAAAACATAAAAACTACTACGAAGGACCCAAGGTGATCGTGACTTGGGCCCTTGGTCATTTATTGAGTTTGAAAATGCCAGAAGACTTAAACAAAGAATGGCAGAGTTGGCAGATGGAAACATTGCCAATGATTCCTAAAAATCTAGGAATCAAACCCCTACCAAAAACTGGGCATCAATTAAAGGCAATTAAGCAATTAGCAACCCGAAAAGATGTGGGGGAAGTTGTCATTGCGACCGATGCTGGAAGAGAAGGCGAGTTAGTTGCTCGCTGGATTTTAGAATATGTACATTTTAATAAACCAGTGAAACGTTTATGGATTTCTTCTCAAACAGACAAAGCAATCAAAGATGGGTTTAAACACCTCAAGCCAGCCAAAGAATACGATGCACTCTATGCTTCTGCTTTGGCAAGAGCAAAAGCAGACTGGTTAGTTGGATTAAATGTGACACGTGCATTGACAGTTAAATATCAAGATAATTTATCTGCGGGTCGGGTGCAGACACCAACTTTAGCTTTAGTACGTGATCAAGAAAAGAAAATCGAGCAATTTCGACCACAAACTTATTTTACGATTCATTTAGCTGTGGCCAACGAACAAGCGAAAATGGTTCAAAAGAATCAATTTGCATTGAAAAAAATAGAAGAAGCACAAGCACTGGTGAAAACATTAAATCAGTCGAATGGAACGGTAACAGAGATTCAAGAGAAGTTAAAAACCGAGCCTGCCCCGCTTCCTTATGATTTGACAGAAATCCAACGTGAAGCCAACCAACGATATGGTTATTCAGCAAAAAAAACATTAAGTTTAGTTCAAAGTTTGTATGAAACACACAAAATCGTGACTTATCCACGTACAGATAGTAAGTATTTGACAAATGATATGAAAAGTACGATGAAAGAACGTTTACAAGCTGTTAGTGATTTTGCACCAGAAGTAAAACTTTACTTGAAAAATGGCGCAGTAGTGAAACAAACAAAAGTATTTCAAGATAACAAAGTAACAGATCACCATGCGTTGTTACCAACGGAAAACCGTCCACGTTATGAAAAATTGAGTAACGAAGAACAGAAAATTTATCAAATGATCGTCACACGTTTTCTAATGTTATTTGCGGAACCATATAAAGTGAGCCAGACAAAAATTACCGTAAGTTTTGGAACAGAAATCTTTGTTTTTCGTCAAAATCGAGTAGTTCAAGCTGGTTGGAAACAATCAACTGAAGAAGCAGTGAACGAAGTTGAGTGGAAAAAAGGACAGCGCATTGCACCAAACTTTACAGTTAAAAAAGAACTGTCAGCACCACCAAAACCATTGACTGAAGCAAGTTTACTTGGATTTATGGAGAAATACAGCTTGGGTACACCAGCGACTCGCGCAGAAATTATTGAGAAATTGATCAAATCAGAATTGATGGAACGTACACCAGTGGGATTACAAGTTTCGCCAAAAGGCAAGCAATTACTTGAATTAGTCAATCCTTCATTAGTTACACCGGAATTGACTGAAAGGTGGGAAAAAGATTTAGAAGCCATTGCTGCTGGAAAAAAACAGTCCAATCAATTTCTTCAAGGAATTGAAAAAGAAACGAAACGTTTAGTGCAAGAAATCAAAACAAGCAAGCAATCTTATCAAGATTTTTCAATTACGCAAAAGAAATGCCCTGAATGTGGATCAAATTTACGAGAAAAAAATACACGTGATGGTAAAATCTATGTATGCACGAATGTGGACTGTAGTTACCGTCGACGAAAAGATCCTAAGGTGTCTAACCATCGCTGTCCACAATGTCATCGGAAAATGGAAATCATTGAAGGAAAAAATGGTGCTTATTTCCGTTGTAAATATGATGGAACGACAGAAAAAATGTTAGGAAAAAAAGAGCAAAAGAAAAAGATGACAAAGCACGAGGAACGTCGTCTGATGAAGAAATATTCGCAGGCGGAAGAGCCAGAAGAAAGTCCATTAGCAGCTGCTTTAAGAGCTGCGATGAAAGAGTAGTAAAAAAGGGTGTGCGAGAAGTGCTTAGCGCCAATAAACAAGAATGAATTCCCAGAAATTGCTTCCCAAATTTTTGAGTAATTTAGTTTTATTTTGAAGGAGTTACTTCTTGAACACCGAGGAAAAAGGTTGTAGTGCAAAAGGTTAGCTTCGAACAAGTAAGAATGCTTTTTCTAAAAAATCATTTAAACAACTGAAGAACAAAAAAAACGAAAAAGCCACGCAATTTTCTGCACGAGAGATTGCGTGGCTTTTTTTATGGAAGTTTCTGTCATGTGATAGCAGGTTATTTAGGATCGAGACAGAAAAGTTAAATCAGACTATTTACTTAATTTCAAATTTCTATAAATTTTCAAAAATTGGCGGATGATTTAAATACTTCAAAATTTTCTGGAAATCCACAAAGTCAATGATTAGTGTCGTTGTGTTCACATTTGGATGAAAACCAACGGTGTTTTTTTGGTCGATTTCTGCATCAATCACTACTTGAATCTGATTTTCGGTATCATGCATGAGCGCTAAAGGAGTGAGTGTGCCGGCAGGAACCCCTAATAATTGATTCATTTGTTCTTCCGATAAAAAAGAAAGTCGTTTTTCAGATAATTCCTCGGCTAATTTTTTTAAATCAGCCTGTTTTTCATCAGGCAAGATAACAAGATAAATTTGCTTGCCTTTTTTTGATTTCAGTAATAGATTCTTGACTTGAGGACCAGGCAAATCAAATGTTAAATTTTTGACAGAGGTAATTGCTGGATGGTCAACTTTTTGATAAGAAATTTCGAGATGAGAAAGTAAATCATATGCTTCTTGTTCAGTTGCTTGGGGCATGGTTTATTCGACCTCCTTCATTTCTTTTTATTTTAACAGGTAAAAAAAATTTGACAAATGAAAATAAATCCTGTAAATTACACGTAAGTAAATGAAATGACATCGAAAAGAAGAGTAGCCATTAGCAGTTTTTAGAGAGTCTCTGGTTGGTGCGAAGAGATAGCGACTAATTGTGAAACACATCTTGGAGTCGGTTTTCTGAAATCGAGAAGTAGGAAAACCCGGGTAGCCCGTTATAGCTGCGGTCATTGTTTGATGACCAGATGAGGTTGGCTGACTGTGAAGCGCTGACAAAAAAAGGTGGAACCACGATTATTCGTCCTTTGGTCATAATGACCAAAGGCTTTTTTTTTCACTATTTTCTGGGAACATGACCGCTGGAGGTTTTTTCTGCAAGGAAAAAGCAAACAGAGGTGGAATCACGTGTGAACGTCCTCTTGGCATTAAGCCAAGAGGACTTTTTTATTTAAAGGAGGAAAAACAATGAAAGATTTAATTGAAGTTATGCCGCAATTATTAGTGGGCGCACTGACAACCTTGAAATTATTTTGTTTAACATTGGTCGGTTCGCTACCACTCGGATTGATTTTAGCGTTAGGGTTATCACTCAACTTTAAGCCAGTTCGTTATCTTCTTCAAACTTATGTCTGGGTTATGCGAGGAACACCTTTACTTTTACAATTGATTTTTGTATTTTATGGATTACCGACGATTGGAATTGTTTTTGATCGTTTTGAGGCAGCTTTACTCGCTTTCGTATTGAATTACGCGGCGTACTTTGCCGAAATCTTTCGCGGTGGGATCCAATCTATTCCGCAAGGCCAGTATGAAGCAGCACAAGTTTTACAGTTTAGTCCTTTTCAAACAGTAACGAAAATCGTTATTCCACAGGTAATAAAAATTGTTCTTCCTTCAGTAGGAAATGAAATTATCAACTTGGTGAAAGATTCTTCGTTAGTTTATATTCTAGGTTTGGGAGACGTTATGCGTGCAGGGAAGATTGCTATGGAACGTGATGCTAGTTTATTCCCATTACTTGGTGTAGCAGGAATTTATCTTGCGCTAACTGGAATCTTGACTTTGGTGATGAAACAAGTGGAAGAGAAGTTGAACTATTATCGCTAGGAGGAAAAAAGATGATCGAGTTAAAAAAAGTAAGTAAAACATTTGGTAAAAAGCAAGTAATCAAAGAGTTAGATTTAGTCATTCCTGATGGTAAGACACTCGCTATCGTTGGTCCTTCAGGTGGTGGGAAGACAACGCTTCTTCGCGTATTAGCTGGTCTTGAAAAAGCAGATAGTGGTGAGTTTTATTTAGATCACGAACCATTTAACCCAGCAGAACTAAAAAATCGAGAGCAAGTAGTGGGGGTGGTGTTTCAAGACTTTCAATTATTTCCACACTTAAGTATTTTTGATAACATCACTTTAGCACCTAAGAATGTATTAAAGCAGTCGAAAGAAGTGTATATCAAAAAGGCAAAAGAGCTGGCAAAATCTTTAGGTATCAGTGATTTATTAGATAGTTATCCTTTCCAATTATCAGGTGGACAAAAACAACGTGTGGCAATTGCCCGTGCGTTAGCTATGAATCCAAGAGTTTTGGCTTACGATGAACCAACTAGTGCACTTGATCCCGAGTTGCGTCAACAAGTTGAAAAACTGATTGTATCTTTGAAAGAAGAAGGCGTGACTCAAATTATCGTGACCCATGATTTAGTTTTTGCAGAAAATGTGAGTGATCAGTTATTAAAGGTAACACCAAACCAGTAAAAGAAAGGGAGAAAAAATAGATGAAAAAAATTACTCGGGCATTATTTTTAGTTCTTTTTATTTTACTCGGACTTTCTGGTTGTGGAAGAAAGCCAACAGAAGATAGTTGGACAACGATTGATCGAGAAAAAGAAATCACAATCGGTTTAGATGATACGTTTGTCCCTATGGGGTTTCGTGATAAAGAGGGTAAGTTAACTGGTTTTGATATTGAGTTAGCTAAAGCTGTATTCAAAGAATATGGCATCAAAGTCAACTTTCAGCCGATTGACTGGTCAATGAAGGAATTTGAGTTGACCAATGGAACGATTGATCTGATTTGGAATGGCTATTCGAAAACCCCAGCACGTGAAAAAAAAGTGCAGTTCACGCAGCCATACATGGAAAATACGCAAGTCTTGATAACCCCTAAAAGTTTTGAAATCGCAAGCTTTGCAGATATGAAGGGGAAAATCTTAGGTGCTCAGAATGGTTCATCAGGTTATGATGTCTTTACGAAACAACCAGAAGTTTTAAAAGATTATGTAAAAGACCAGGAAGCTGTGCTATATGATAGCTTTAATGAAGCATTGATTGATTTAAGAAGCGGTCGAATTGATGGGCTATTGATGGATCGCGTGTATGCAAATTATTATTTGAAACAAAAAAATCAATTGCAAGACTATCACATTTTAACTGGGAATTATGCAAGTGAGGACTTTGCTGTAGGTGCAAGAAAGGCAGATCGGACATTAGTGACCAAAATAAATCAGGCTTTTGACCAGTTGGAAGCGTCAGGTGAATTTCAAAAACTGTCGAAGCGATGGTTTGGGGAAGATGTGACGCCAAAATGACTAAATGAAGGATAGCTTAAGAAATCAGGAAGGTGGGTTTCTTAAGCTATTTTTATATTTAAGTAAATAAAAGAAAGACAAGTTTTCACTATATAAAGTGACTAGAATATATTCACCTAGGAAGATGTGATAGATACATGCCTGTTTGAGTCACTTATGTCTTTTTTTATAAATATAAAAAAGAATGTTATCATAAATGAAACATATCTTTTACGGAGGAACGGTTTAATGAAAAAGAGTGTAGGGTATTTCGCATGTGTGACATTATTGTCGACAATGATGCTAGCAACGACAAGTGTTTTTGCTGAAGAAACAATTGATACGACAATGAATACAGGAACAGATGAGCAGACGGTAATGTCTACTTATGTGGAGGAACAGGCGACAAGTAGTACAGTTACAGAGAATGACCCACTGGATGAAGAATTGCAGACAACCATTGTCAATGGAGAACAAGTAACTGTTGAACCACCAGTCAAAGAAGGTCAATCTGAGGCAGAGAAAACGGAGGCACCCAAAGAAGAGCTGCAAGAAGGTGGACCAAGTCTTTATGCACGTAGTTCAGTTAAAACATTTCCAATGTATCGTTTGTTCAATCCCTATAGTGGTGAGCATTTCTACACAAGAGATACTGGTGAGCGTGATAAACTGAGAAAAATTGGTTGGAATTATGAAGGAATTGGTTGGCAAGCGCCAACAACGGGTGCACCTGTCTATCGTTTGTATAACCGTTACAACGGGGAACATTTTTACACGTTAAATGCAAAAGAACGCGATAATATCACGAAGTATGGTTGGAAATATGAAGGCATTGGCTGGTATTCTTACACAGGTGCAAATGGGATTCCTGTTAGTCGTCTGTATAGTAAACGAGTCAATTGGCATCACTACACGCTAGACGAAAATGAGAAAAATGTGATTAGCAAACAAGGTTGGGCATATGAAGGTGTAGGCTGGTACGCGGTAGGAAATGGCCAACCAACGAATGATGACTATAAGCTTCTTGGTGTAAAAAATTACAACCAATATGCTTTAGGCGCACCCAGTGGTTGTGAAGGTGCTTCACTACTGCAAGCTTTACAATACAAAGGGAAAATCACTAACTGGGGGTTAACTCAATTTTTAAATACGATTCCTAAATCCACAAATGGAAATCCAAATACAGGTTTTGTTGGTAGCCCCTTTGTGGAAAATTCTTGGACCTATTCCGCAATCTATCCTGCACCATTAACAACTTGGGGACAAAAGTATGGTAATGTACAAAATATTTCTGGAAGTTCGATGAATACTCTTTTAAATGAAGTGAAAAGCGGTAACCCAGTAGTTGCTTGGGTAACAATCAATTTTCAACCAATTCGCTGGGGAAATTGGAACTTTGGTCTAGCTGCCAATAATAATCATGCAGTAACTCTCGACGGATACAATAAAGGCAGTAATCAAGTTCATGTTTCTGATCCAATCAGTGGTTCATATTGGTTAAACCGAACAACATTTGAGAATATTTACAATGCAAGAAAATACGCGGTAGTTGTAAGATAAAAGTCCAGAAAAGATTAGTTTTTTCTGGACTTTGAGAACAAATTCATTCAGGAGTAGATTCCAACTAAAAATAGTTCGCGGAGTTTATGTGGCAAATGGATATAAATTTGATGAACTTCCCTTCTGATTGTCAAACAACGTGTCCTAATGAAGATGAAAAGAGGAAAGTGTCACTATGTCCTCTTAGACACATCGTTAAAGACGACGATAAATTGGAAGTATCGAAACGACTGCTGTGAAAATTTCTTCTTAAAGTAGACGCGTATTTCTTTTTAAGAATATTCACAATCAGATAAATCAAAGCAAGGGAAAACATACTAAAAATGAGAAGAGTTTGAATTATCGCGTACATGGATAAATGGTATTATCTTTCATCAGATTTCAGAAGTGCGAGCATAATCACTACTTAAATTTCAATTAGATAGACCACCCTTTGCTGTCAAAAGTAATAATATATATAGATGACCTCTAAAGAGAACACTTTAGAGGTTTTTTCGTATAGTTAATGATGACTAGCAGACTCCTACTTTAGGATACGTTGAAGAGCATTCTAAAACTTTTTGAGTAGCTAATCAATAAGTCCCTCCACTGAGTTGAGTCTATTCAAGCAGCGTGAAAGTCTTTGCGATAATAGAAGTAACAGCCAATACCAATGCAAAAAGCGATGAATTCAGTTACTGTAGAAGCCCAAACAAGCCCATGCAAACCAAAGTTGGCATTCATATAAAGGATGATTGGAATAATCAATAAACTTTGGATGATGGAAATAATAATTGTAGGTAGACCTTTACCAGTACCTTGGAACAAACCTAAAATCAATCCTGTAAATCCATTAAAAACTGTGGTTACAAGTGATGCTATCAAAATATATTCTCCTACTTTGATTAGACTTGGACTGTCCGTGAACAATCCCAAAATCGGATAACGGAGAAGATAAGTCAAGGATACAAATACGAAGACAATCAAGGCAATAAACGCACAAGCTGTTTTGAAACTAGCATTTAAACGTTTTTTGTTTTTACTTGAATAGTTGTAAGCAAATAAAGGAATCACTCCAAAGAAAATCCCCATTACCAAAAATTGTGGAACTTGAACTAAGCGCGTCGCAATTCCAAAGCCAGCCACAATATCATCACCATAATGGACAGCATACACATTTAATAATAATGTTGAAATAATCATAAAACCAGAATTCATTAATTCAGAAACTCCGATTTTCAATACTTCGATTTGATCTTTTACAGATAAAAAAATGTGTCTAGCAAAACCCTTTAAGTGGTCGCTTTTGTTAGATAAATAATAAAGATAATAAAGCATCGAAGCCAGATTAGCCACCGCGATCGCCAAAGCAGCCCCAATTACATGAAAATGCAAAACTAAAATCAATAGCGGATCAAAAATCAGATTCACTACAACATTGATAATCATGCCATACATTGATTCTTTCGCAGCCCCTTCTGAACGTATGATTTGTTCTAAGGTGAAATTGATCGTTGTAGTAAAACCGGTGATTAAAAGTGTCACGACATATTGCATCGCATAATTGTACATTGGCATATCAACACCTAATAATTTTAATAAAGGATTGATTGCGACTACTCCGATTACACCTAATAAAAGTGCTACGATCAAACTCATATAAAAGCCATAACCAGCCACTTTCTTTGCTTTTTCTGTGTTTTTAACAGCAATCAAGCGAGTAATGTATGTACTCGTGCCTACCCCAAACATATTCCCAATGGCCATCAATGCGATAAACACAGGCATTCCGATTGTAATCGCTGATATCATCTGCGTATTGTGAAGCAAACCAATAAAGTAAGCATTTATTACACTGTAGATTGCACCGACCGAAGTTCCAATCATCATAGGGACCGATAAACTTAATACTGCCTTTTTTATCGGAGCATCTTTTAACAAGTATTCATTTGAATTTTCCATCATTTGTTCCATTTAAAAAACCTCTTTTCAATATAAATCTAACACTGTTAGTTAAACTAACGGTGTTAGATTATCACTTCTTAATAAAAAATGCAAGAACAAACTAACACTGGTAGATTTTCTGATATAATGAATACGAGGAGTGTGAAGGTATTTTGAGAAATAAAATGAATGAAGACGAAATCTTAGGTGCAGCGTGGAAATTATTGGCAACGGAAGGACTCAATAATTTTAGTATGCGAAAGTTATCCCAATTATTGAATATCAAAGCGCCTTCTTTGTATTGGTATGTAAAAAGCAAAGAGCAAATTTTTGATAAACTCGCTTCACAAGTTATAAGAGAAGTGTTAGACGAAGTCAAAATAGCAGATCAATGGCAACAGCAATTAATCTTTTACGGTGAGCTACTTTTTCAGAAATTACGGAAATATCCTTATTCTGCTTACTTACTTTTACGGACTACTCCGAATAATCCAGAGCTATTGAGATTAAACAATGAATTATTAAAAATCATCGATAGTCAACCATTAACATATAGTCAAAAATTTACTAGTATCAATGCATTTATGAATTACATCATTTCTTTTGAAATTGATTATCTTGCTCAAAAGGAAAATCAAAACAAAAGGGTCGAAGGTGAAGAACAATCGTTGTTTGGAATGGCATCTGATGAACCAATTTTTCAAATTTTGCAAGGCAATGTCTTAGATACATTAGGAAGTAAAGAAGCGTTTGAGTGGGGGTTGACGATTTTTGTGGAAGGCCTAGGAGAGTTGATAAAAAAGATAAAATAGACAAAAACCAATATTGGAAAAGAGCAAATGACAACTGAAACATTACCTGAAAGTAACTACCTTACTCAAGAATTAAGGTGCGTATTGTGATTTAGGTACATTTTAATAAAAATCAAGTAGTTAGTGAGAGTGTAAACTATCACTTTTCTTTTCAAATGAGCTATTTTCTAAAAAGAACGTCCACTATTTTCTCTTTATAGAGAATAGTGGACGTTCTTTTTTATTAGTTAATCGGTTAAAAAATATACCACTGTCTTGTTCCAAAAGGGGATTAATGTATTAGCTATGTGTTAAGAAATATATATTTAAAATAATTTTTTAGATAAACTGCTAAATTAAAGCGTAATTTTTTACTTACTTCACAAGTATGGATCGATCAGTGTAGAATATTAGTGAAGATAGGGGATTAATATAATACTTTTTAAATACTATTAAGAAGGGGGAGCCATGGAATATAAAATCGAAGTTACTTCCGCAATCCAGAAGATGTTTCCAGAACATCAATCTAAAAGTTATCAGGAATTGATTATGTATAAAGTGAATGAGCATTTGACACACGATTTTTATCGAATCAAGTCTGTTCGTTTGTCTGTTAAACAACCTGTTTATGAAATGAAAATCCATTTGGGAAAGGAATATTTTCGAATTGCTTTTAGAATAGATGATAAGAGGGTGCAGGTTTTTTATATTAGTCGAACGTTACAAAAAGAAGTATTTGATAAAGAAGTAAACAAATTAGTCATTCGTTTTAGTAAGGATCTTTGGTTATCAAGTCAATGAAGGAATGAATAGGATAAAATGACCATGATTTATAAAAAAAAGTTAAAACAATTTTTGAAAAGAACGTTTAAGTCAAAGAACTATTTTGCTTTAAAAATACTAACGTTTAAAAAGGATCGTTATTTGCTTATCATTTATAATCAAGAAGGATACAGCATATGCGAAGAAGGCTTTGAAAAGAGTCATTATCAGTTTGAATCGTCAGAAGAGGCAATGAAAAAAGTGATGGAGAAGGCAAATATTGAATTTAAACGTAGTCATAGACTTTATACGCAATTCAGAAAAGAATAAAAACTATGATAGTTAGAGGTGATCATCAAATATAAATAAAGTAAATTTAATTATAAATAAAAATAATGATAAGTTGTAATTTAATAGGTTATAATAATAATTGTTAAAGCTAATATTTTGTGTATCCAGGGCACAATGACAGTGGTATTAGTTTTAATAGCCTTTTCGTTTGGGTTATCTTTTTAAGCTACCATTTTATGGTAGCTTTTTTTATTTTAGTTTAGCTCATTAGTATTCTGATTGGTATTTATACATAAATAGATTTAGGATAACCAATGAGAAATTCCATTAATCCGTTTCACTAGAAAAATAAAATTTTTATCTACTAGTTATTACAAAGTAGTTGACACCTATGCTATTCGGTATTATTATGTAGCAGTACTAAGTATTACTAAGTATATGTGTAAATGATTTTTGAGAGGATGAAGGAATTGAAAGGAATGACTGAATTACTCAAAGGGGTACTTGAAGGAGTAGTTCTTCAAGTAATCAAAAACAGCCAAGAAACATATGGATATGAGATTACAAATACTCTGATTAAACTAGGGTTTCAAGATATCGTTGAAGGAACTGTTTATACAGTTTTACTTCGATTAGAAAAAAAAGAATTAGTTATTGTCGAAAAGCGAAAATCAGAATTGGGACCAGCAAGGAAATTTTATCGTCTGAATCCTTCTGGTGAAACTTATTTAGCAGAATTTTGGGATAAGTGGGCATTTCTTAGTAATCAGCTAGCTAAAATCAAACATTAGCTAATTGGGTCAGAAAGAAGGAACAATAATGGAATCAATAGTTATTGATAGAATAACTAAATCTTTTGGGAATCACAAAGTTTTAAAAGGGATTAGTTTAACTATCAAACAAGGAGAGATTTTTGTTTTATTAGGGGAAATGGCGCAGGTAAATCAACGTTGGACAACATTATCCAAAGCTAGCTCTGGTACTGCTAAAATTCTAGGAATAGCTGTTCAAAATGAAGCTGCTGAAGTCCGGGAGAAAATCAACCAATGACCTCAATTATTGAAACGGCAAAGAGTCTTCTTGATGGGACATTCTCATTTGGATCAACTAATAGCGTGCTCACAATAGTCTGGTTAGCTACATTAGTATTGGTCTTTTCATTCCTGTCATTAAAACGCTATAAACAAATTTTTGTGAATATATGACTATATAAGGAGGATATATGTGATGAATCTTTATGACAAGGTTACTGGTAATGATATGAATAAACTACAAAAAGAATACCAATTACGTATTGAAAAATTGCCTACTGAGTATCAAAATACTTGGCGAACATTGAATCAAGAAATATGGAAATTCAGCGATTTTACAGGACGTAATCTTTATCCGATATTAGAAGGAATTGTTGGTCTTTTCGAAGAAAGTGCTGCAGAAGGGTTATCAATCGAAGCGGTCACTGGCGATCGTATTGAAAATTTCATTTCGGAAATCGCTCATATAGAAGGGGCAAAGACTTATCGAGATAAGCTACGTGATCAGCTAAACAAAAACGTCAAAAAGAAAGTAGGACGGTGAAAACTATCATGGGATTTAAAGAAACTTTTGAAGAAAAAAAAGACTGGCGTGATCTACAAAAACGTGCGGGAAAATTGCCCAAAGAGTATTTGATCGTATACAAAGAAATCCAAAAATATCTGATGAAGGTTGATCCAATTAATTTATCTGAGGACTTTACCCCATTAAATGAGCTACTCGATCTCTTTGAAGAGAGTGCGAATAAAGAGAAAGATGTTCTTCAAGTTACAGGTGAAGATGTAGGAGCTTTTGCTGACAGCTTGATTCCTGATTCCAATACTTTTAGTGACTTACTCCAACAACAAATGGACACACAGGTTAGCAAGAAGATGGACAAATGGCTGGATAAATTTTAAACAATATTCCAACCATGATTCGATTACTTTGAATTGAGAAAAGTAAACACTGCAGTTTTTCGAATAGGTTATAACGTGGAATAGCTGACATAAAGGAGTAAGCAAGTTCATGTTTCTGATCCAATCAGTGGTTCATATTGGTTAAACCGAACAACGTTTAAGGATATTTACAATGCAAGAAAATATGCAGTAGTTGTAAAATAAGTAAAAGATCAGAGAAAATGGATTTCTCTGATCTTTTTTATAGACTAGTCACCTGATTGAAAATAAAAAAGTTAAAAGTTATAGTAGCTATCAATGACAGCAGAATTATTTTCTGGGTGAAAAACAAAGATTGACTTTGAATGCTTTTTTTCTATTATAAAGAGAAGGGGGGAGTATATGAAAGAAGAACTGTTACATTATTTGAAGAATCAAACGGCATTTCTTAATTTGAATGATCTAAGTGATATTTTTACTGCTTCAAAGTTGGCAGAGATATTTAAAGTGAAACGAAATACAGTCAGTCAATATTTAAATCTTCTGACAGAAACTGGCGAGTTAGTAAAGATCAATTCGCGTCCAGTTTATTATTTTCACAAAGAAGCATTTGAAAAACAGTTTTTTACTTTGCGTACGAATTATTATGAAAGCGCTAAACTTATTTTGTCTGAGCAACCAATGTTTGGTAAAAAACAAGATTTATTTTCTCTTATGATCGGGCACGATAAAAGTTTGAATCCAGTAATTGAACAAATCAAGGCAGCACTTAACTATCCTGATGGTGGATTACCTGTCCTGATCAATGGAGAAAGCGGTACAGGAAAAAGTTATTTGGTGAAATTGATCCATCATTACTGTATCCAAAATGATCTGATAGCAGAAGATGCCCCTTTTGTGACATTGAATTGTGCACAATATGCGAATAATCCTGAACTATTAACTAGTAATCTTTTTGGACACGTAAAAGGTGCCTATACTGGAGCGGACGACGATCGCAAAGGTGCATTTGAATTAGCAAATGGTGGAATTTTATTTTTAGATGAAGTGCATCGCTTGACTGCTGAAGGGCAAGAAAAATTATTTACTTACTTAGATCAGCATCTAATTTATCGAATGGGAGATACAAGTAATCCAATTGATGTTCAAACAAGGTTATTCTTTGCAACCACAGAAGAATTAACGAGTAATTTTTTAAATACATTTATTCGACGAATTCCGATCCAAGTGACCATTCCTTCGCTACAACAGCGAGAAAAGAATGAACGAGTGGCGTTGATTTATTCTTTTTTGATTAATGAACAAACAAAAATCAAACGCGATCTTTTGATTAGTGGCCAAACACTTGAATTACTAGCTAATGGAAAATTTAAAGGAAATATCGGAGAATTAAAAAACATTATTAAAGTCATGGTAGCTAAAGCATTCTCTGACTCTATGAAAGAACAGCCAATCAAATTAACTATTTATCATCTCCCAGAAAGATTATTTTCGCAGCATAATTACAATTTACAAACATCATTTCCAGAAGAGATAGTCATCCATAGCGAATCTAAAGTAGGAAATTTAATGATGCCAAATACGCACGATCAAATAAAAGTGGATGACTTTTTATCAACTATCATTTTAGAATATCAAAAAGCTCATGGGCATTTGACCGATTGCCATTTAAAATTAAAAGAAATAGTTGATCGACTATTTGACTATTTGTTATTCAAAACAGACCGTCAGCAAAAACATGAGACGTTACTATATTTAACGCAATATGTTCGCGAAACTTTTCAACAAATGGAAAATGCGTATCAAATAAAGTTTAATGGAAATAGTGTATACGCAGTTGGTTATTACTTATTTCAACGTGGTGCTAGTCGTTGGATACTTGAGGATAGTCAAATTATGACATTAGTCTATCAATTGGAAGAGCAGCTTTTGGAAGCTTATCCGGCGAGCTATCATTATGTTGAAAGAATTCTTGAATTATGCAAGCCAAAGGTCGATATTGAAGTATCAGTAATGGATCGAATCGTTTTGACTTTATATTTAAAACAAGTAGATTGGACAAAAAAACAGGGAATACCCAAAGCGATTATTGTCGCCCATGGTTACGCGACAGCTAGCAGTATTGCAAACGTTGCGAATCGTTTTTTAGAACATAATATTTTTGAATCATTTGATATGCCTCTAGATGTAACGCCACAGCAAATTGCAGAAGAAATCTTAGTATACAGTGAGAACAATGATATTTCTAATGGATTAGTCATTTTAGTGGATATGGGGAGTCTCAAAGAGATCTATCAGTATTTTCCCAAGCAAATCAATGTACCGATTGTCATTATGAACAACGTGACAACGCCGTTAGCGATTTTAGTAGGTGAAAACATTAAGAACCAACGAACTTTAAATGAAATTGCAAGTGAGTCTGTGGATCAAGTCCATTTCGATTGGGAAATCATCTATCCAGAGGAAAATCGACCAAAAGCCTTGTTAACTACTTGTCAAACAGGCATCGGAACGGCAACTAAGATTAGTCATTTATTAGAAAAAAGTTTACCTAATTCCTGCAAATTAAAAATCTTGCCACAAGAATATCGGATTTTAAATGAAAGAAAAGCAGATGAAATCGTTTTTTCTGTTTATGATGTTCTAGGAATTATTGGTACAGACGATCCAACAATTGAAGGTATAGCCTATTTATCTTTAGAAGAATTGATTTCAGGAGATAAGTATCAGAAACTGAATGAATGGCTAAGTCAAGTGATGACTCCAGAAGAAATGCAAATCTTTAATACAAACGTCATCCGCAACTTTTCATTAGAACGAGTGATTGATTCAGTCACGATTCTTGATACGGATAAAGTAATGAGCGAAATTGATTTATTTATCCGTGACTTGGAATTAGTCAATTTAATCCAGCTATCAAATGCAAAAAAATTAGCTCTATATGTCCATGTGAGTTGTCTGATTGAACGATTGATTCGAAATATTCCAATCGAAACTTATGAAGGATCCTTGGTATTTGATCAGTGTCAAAAAGAACGTTTGAAAAACCTCAAGGAAGCTTTTAGTGTCATTGAACGTGATTATAGTGTCACAATTCCGGATTCTGAAGTCGCGTATATTTTTGATATCATCTATCGAAACACAGACACTTCAATGAAAACAGAAGAATTTTAGAAAAGCAAGCAGTGCGCCACTAAAGTTGGCACGCTGCTTGCTTTTATTAAACTGAAAAGAAATGGAGAGGTGAGAATTATTGAAAAGAAAACTGATTCTGGCATCACATGGGAAATTAGCATCTGGGATAAAATCTTCTTTGGATTTGATTTGTGGAGAAACAGAAGTTGAAATATTGGATTGCTACTTGAGTGAAGAGTTTAATCTGGAAGAGGAAGTAAAAAAAATAATTGAACGCTACCAAGATCATCAGTTAGTAGTTGTGACAGATTTATTTGGTGGAAGTGTGAACAATGAATTTTTAACGTATATCCAAAGAGACAATTTTTATTTAGTTACTGGAATGAATTTACCTTTTTTAATTGAGTTAGTTATGCAATTTCAAATTACAGAATCACTCTCAAACTTAATAAAAGAAACTTTAGAGAAAACGAAACAAACGATTCTGTTTTGCAACGCATTAATCAGTAATGAAGTAGAGGAAGAAGAGTTTTAACTCATTAAGAAAACGGAGGAAAAATAATGATTTTATTAACAAGAGTGGATCATCGTTTGTTACATGGACAAGTGGCTTTTTCTTGGACACAAGGGTTGGGCGCAGATTGTATTTTGATTGCAAATGATGATGTACCAACAAATGAAATTCGGAAGACGACAATCAAATTAGCAAAACCACAAGGAGTAAAATTGGTCATCAAAAATATCGAAGATTCAATTTTGGCATTACAAAGTGGTGTAACAGATAAGTACAAACTTTTTATTGTAGTGGAGTCGATCGCTGATGCTAAGAAATTAGCAGAAGGCTATCCAGAAATAAAAAAAATCAATTTGGGTGGAATCAAAGCAAAAGAAGGAACACGAAGTCTTGGCAAGGCAGTTAATGTTTTACCAGAAGAAGAAAACCTATTAACAGAAATGGTGGATAAAGGGATCGAAGTAGAAATACGACAAGTACCGTCTGATAAAAAAGTTAATGTTACTGAAGTTCTTTAAAAGAAAGGTTGAAGAAAAATGTTCATTCAAGCAATTTTACTCGGACTCGTAGCATTTATTGCTCAGTCGGAATATGCATTGGGTACCTCATTACTGTCACGACCAATTGTGACTGGCCTATTCACTGGTATGGTGTTAGGAGATATAAAGACTGGAATCATTATGGGAGCTACTTTAGAATTAGCATTTATTGGCTCTTTTTCCGTTGGTGCAGCGATTCCACCAGATGTCGTTACTGGCGGTGTGTTGGGAACAGCTTTCGCCATTACTGCTGATGCGGGACCAGAAACAGCTTTGCTATTGGGCTTGCCTATTGCAACCTTGACTTTGATTTTAAAGAATATCTATCTTGGCCTTTTGATTCCGATTATGAACCAAAAAGCAGATAAATATGCCTTAGAAGGAAACTATAAAGGTGTCGAGCGCATGCATTTATCAGCTGGATTTGGTCTATCACTGATGTTAGGTTTAGTGGTCATGATTTCATTTGTGGTGGGGAGTAAAACAATAGGTAATTTGTTAAGTATGATTCCTGAGTTCATTCAGCATGGGTTATCAGTAGCTACAGGATTGATCCCTGCACTTGGATTTGCAATGCTGGCACGTCTTTTAATCAATAAAGAAGTAACACCCTATTTTTTCTTAGGTTTTGCTTTAGCTGCTTATTTAGAAATTCCAGTAACTGGAATTGCAATTTTTGGCGCTATCGTAGCAGTAGTAGTTGTTAATATTATGAATGTACGTGGCAATCAAGAAAACAGTGCCCAAACTTCGACAGGAGAGATAATGGATGATGACTTCTAATGAGAACAATGAATTAAAAATCACTAAAAAAGATTTGAGTAAAGTGTTCTGGCGTTCATTTCAGATGGAATTTTCTTGGAATTATGAACGACAAATGAATCTTGCTTATTGCTATGCAATGATTCCCATTTTGAAAAAACTTTACAAAACTAAGAATGAAATGGCCAATGCTTTAAGTCGTCACTTGGAGTTTTTCAATACGACACCACATATTGTGACCTTGATTTTAGGAATCAATGCGGCGATGGAAGAAGAAAATGCTAATGATCCCAATTTTGATGTTTCGACGATTGATAATATCAAAACCTCGCTTATGGGGCCTTTAGCAGGTATAGGTGATTCTTTCTTTTGGGGAACGCTACGCTTAATTGCTACTGGCGTGGGTACTTCATTAGCAATGCAAGGAAATATATTAGGACCGATTTTATTTATACTCATTTTTAACATACCTCATTTACTATTTCGTTATTTTGCAACATCTTGGGGATATAAATTAGGCACAGGATTCTTAAAGAAAATTCAAGAAAATGGCATGATGGGAAGTTTGACATTAGGTGCCTCAATCATTGGCTTAATGGTAGTGGGTGGAATGACCGCTTCAATGATTGATATCAATATTCCGTTAAAAATCGGAACAGGTGAAAATGCCGTGACTATTCAAAGTATTTTTGACGATATTGTTCCTCAAATTCTATCACTTGGGGCTTTCGGTGTGGTCTTTTACTTACTTAAAAAAGAAGTAAAAGCATTAACAATTTTATTAGGACTAGCTATCTTTGGAATTTTTGGTTCATGGGTCGGCTTTTTCTAGAATGGGGGAAAAAATGGAACCAACGACAATGCTTCACTATATCGATGAGGAACAAAATGCGTTGACTAAAATTTTAGATGATTATGATTTCTCGTCAGATTCCAAATTGAAAAATACGAATACAGTGACGATTTTAGCTACAGGATCATCTTATAATGCCTGTTTATCGGCTAAGTTCGCCATGGAAACAATGGCTGATGTGACGATTGTGATTGAGGAGCCTTATCATTTTACTCATTATGGAAGGCTAGTAAAGGGGACGGACACGATTATTGGCGTTTCCCAAAGTGGCAAGAGTACTTCAACTATTGAAGCTGTAAAAGCTTTGAAAAGTAGCGAAATACAACGGATTATTCTAACGAGTGATTTGAAAAGTCCTATTGCAGAAGTGGCCGACTATGTAATTGATTTGAATATGGGGATTGAAACAGTTGGCTTTGTAACAAAAGGATTTTCAGCGACTGTATTACAACTGATGTTACTTGCAATTAAAATTGGTGTTTCTAAAAGAAAGATTGATACTCATAAACTGGATGAATTGAAAAAAGAATTGTATGAAGTAATCGGTCAGTTCTCAGTAGTAATCGATAAATCTAATACTTTTTTTGAACAGCATGAGAATGTATTAAAACTGGGTGGAAGATTCGTTGCATTGGGGTATGGACCAAATTGGGGAACGGTAAAAGAATTTGAAACGAAGTTCACTGAAACAGTTCGTCGTCCTAGTCAAGGATTTGAGCTAGAGTCATATATGCACGGTCCTTATTTAGAAGCAAATTGGGAACATACGCTGTTTTTTGTCGAAACGCCAAGTTGTAACCAAAGTCGGTCACAGGCATTAGCAAGTTATATGGCTAATTACGTTGGGGAAATTTTTAAAATCACGACAGATAAAAGTTCTAGTAGTGATACTTTAGGATTAAATGTCATGGTTTCAGAGATGTTCTCTCCATTGCTACTAGTTATTCCCTTTCAACTATTAGCTTACCGTATAGCCACAACCAAAGGGATAGATTTAAGTAGAAGAATTTTTGATGACTTTGATTCAGTATTAAAAAGTAAAATAGAGAAAGTTGAGGAGAACTAAAAATGTTGAAATTTGACGAACAAAAACAAATCAATGATATTCAAGGGGCATTGGAATTACGCCCCCAAGTGGAGCAAATTGTGGATGAAATCTGTGAAAGAGGATATGATGCTATTTTCTATCTGGGGATCGGGGGAACTTATGCTTCTGCAATGCAAGCAGAGACTTACATTAAAGGACATAGTAATCTACCAGTTTATGTACAACATGCTGCGGAATATTATACAACTGGAAATCAAAGATTAACGAAAGATTCGCTTGTGATTCTGTCATCTGTTACAGGTACGACAGAGGAAGTTGTTAAAGCAGTGAATGAAATTGAAAAGATTGGGGCAACATTAATAGGATTTATTGATACAGAAGATACCCCACTTGCGAAAAGTTGTGACTACGTAGTTACTTATCCAGCACCCGGGACGGAACAAATCAAATTCTTTATGGTTGCTGATCGACTGATGAAACATAATGGAGATTTTCCTGATTATGAAGAATACTATGCGGAACTAGAAGCTTATTTACCTAAGGGATTAGTTTTAGCAGAAAAGCAGGCAGATACTTTTGGTCAAGCGTTCGCAGAAAAGCACCGTCATGATTCAATGCACTATTTTATCGGCGCCGGAAATCAATGGGGAGGTGTATATTCATATGCAATGTGTTATTGGGAAGAACAAAGTTGGTTACGATCCAAGTCTATTCATGCAGCTGAATTTTTACATGGTACACTAGAAATCGTTGATGAAACAACACCGGTCACTTTATTTCTAGGCGAAGATGAGCAACGTCCACTAGCTGAACGTGTAAAAAATCTATTACCACGCATTTGTGGAAATTATACGTTTATTGACTCAAAAGACTATCCTATCGAAGGAATTAGTGAAAAAAATCGAGGAAGAGTGCTATCTCACTTGCTGATGCACTGCGTGACGCAACGAATAGATGCTCACGTTGAAAAACTAAATTGTCATCCATTAGATATTCGTCGTTATTATCGTCAATTTGAATATTAATTAAGAAAAGAATGGACCTCTTTTGTGCAAGCAAAAGAGGTTTTTGCTTATATCTTAAGCTAGTAAAAAAGCTATGTTATAATCATTTGTAGTAAGCTTACGATGAAGTCTTCTGATACTTGTATGCATTTTCCTACTTCGTTGAAGATAGGGTTTTATCTGTTGCTGAAGTAAGTAGATCGGTGATTCGCATTAAATCGTTCATTTTTGTGTTAGTGACTTTAACAGGAAGAGTGAGCAAAAATAGGCCGCTTATATTCGTGCGATAAGAAGTATGATGAGAAGAAGAGAATCACTTAAGTGAAAAAGAGTTCATTATTTTTTTAGCAATCTGTTTTATTAAACGTTTGGACATACTGAATAGGTCAACAAAAAATTTTAGACGATCAAGGTGAACATTATGAAAAAAGTCATATGGATTTTTTCCGTCAATGCGGATGGCGTACCTCCTTTAGGATACATGGGAACGAAGGCTGGGCAATATCTTTTTGGGAATGGAATAAAATTTCAAAAGGAACTCAAGGCTGAATTAATGCCAGAATTTGATTTAGAATTTATCAGCTATGATCTAAGAGATCCTAAGGTGCCAACTGCGGATTTAATTATTTATACAGATGTGGATGAAAAATATCTTGATGAAGAAACCAAGAAAAAAGGATTCAGTATCCCTTACAATTTTTATTTTATGAATGGTACTGAAAAAATCAGAGAATATGTTGTAACCAATGTAAAAAAATAGCCAATTAACTTTTTTAACATGTTATCACAAGTGAAAAAGTTGAACAAAATAAAAAACTGTAAACAAACCAACTTTGGGTTTTTGTTTACAGTTTTTTTTGTACAGGTAATAAAAAATAAAATGTTATTTTAATCAATTATCTTACAATATAACTAATAAAAATATTTTTTAAGTTATTTTTTTGTTTTCTTTTTATAGTTTATTGTGAAAATATTTAATTAATGCTTGCTAAAAAGAACGCATGTTCGTATAATGGTTTTTGAGGAGGCGATAAATGCGTAATTTAAGGTAGCAAAACAACTTTAGTTTATAAAGTATTATGAAAACGGCATAGAGCTTTATAGTTTCATACTGTTATTTTAGGTTTAAGTGATCAAATAAAATTTATGTTGATAATTCAACAAGAAAGAAGTGGTATTGAGTATGTACAAATTACAAGCAAAATATTTAACAATTAATTTCAATTTTGAAATGACGGCTTCAGTTGTGACACAAAATGAAAATTCGTTTTCCGTACAAGGGCATTTTCGAACAACAGATGATTTAGCTGGACTTATTTGGGAGACAGAAGACACTCACAGTCATGAATCTTTAAAGTATCCAACAAATCCGAATTTCAAAAATGTATCGTTAAGTTATGATTATGCTTTAAGTGGGTATACGGAAGGGTTAGATTCTGATAAGGCTTCAGCTTTAACAATTCAAACAGTTGATGGCGATATTCATTATATTCGTCTATGGAATTATGTGACTAATCGACCAGAAGACGAATGGGAGAAACAAGAAGAAATTGTTTTTCCAGCAGGAAGAACTCCGGGAAATGGAACAGGAAAATTGGGAACGATCCAACTGGATTTCAATAATCTTTATGAAGGTTGGAGTCCTTATACTTTTGATGCAAATGGAAAATGGAACAAAAATCCTGAATGGAAAAAAATTGATGTAACGAATATCAAAACAATCATGTGGGCATTCACACCAATTGGCTATACTGGAAATGGCGGAGGAGCTACTCAATATTTAGATGATTCTTATCCTTTTGCTATGAACGTGACGAACTGGAAAGTGACAGGAGACACTTATCTTGGTGATGACCCAGTAGCTGTTTCTGCTGGAGTAATCAGAATGTGCGATGATTACGATGATAGTTATAATTTAACACCTGAGCGGATCATTGATAGTTATCTCAAGTTAGGTTACGCCAAAATCGTAAACTTTTACATTGGTGCTTCTCATTACTATGATAAAAAAATCGTAGATGGTACTGGTATTTTACTTGAAGACAAATTATTCAATCAGGCATTTGAAGCTTGGTATAAAGACTATGTAAGACGCTTAGCTGATAATCAAATGGATATTATTCATTCAATTTCAATGGAAAACGTGGATGCGAAAGAGGATTGGTGGCAACGAACATATGATGGAACACCGGGGACAAGTGGTTGGACGCCTACTCCACATTTCTTAAGCTTTACAAATGCAGGTGTTCAAGTATTTTATCAACGATTAGCAGTTGGCTTAGCTGATATTTCTAATCAATTTGGTTTAACCCCTATCGTACAGTTAGGTGAACCATGGTGGTGGCACCAAGATGAATTAACTCCTTGTTTTTATGATCAAGCCACTAGAAATCTTTATAAAGCAGAAACTGGATTAGACATGCATGAGTTTCATACGGTCAACGAATCAATCATTGGCCATGAACCAATGCTTTCATGGTTGCAAACAAAAATTGGTTCCTTTACATTAATGCTTCGTGATGCAGTCAAGGCGAATTATTCAAATGCACAGTTTACGGTATTATTTTTCCCACCTTCTGTTATGGATAAGAATCGAACACCAATGATGATGGGCATGGTGAATTTTCCTAAAGTAGAATGGGCATATCCAAATCTCGATTTCTTTATGCTAGAAGATTACGATTACTTGATTAAAAATCAAATGCGCGAACATCAAGATGTGCTAGATTTTATTCAAAATAATTTAGGATATCCTTCAGAAAAAATCCATTACTTCACAGGATTTGTTCTAGATCCTAAGAATGATGCTGCTGTGTGGGAAAGAATTCATCAAGCGATTATGGATGGTGTAAATGTTGGCATGGGCGAAACTTATATTTGGGCCTATGCTCAAGTAAAAAGAGATCATTGGAAACAACCACAAATTATTTACGCAAGTAAGCGGACTGGAAATTACACTCAACCATTCGATGTAGAATTCACGTGTAATGCAGACCAGTTGATTTACACGACTAATGGATTAGAACCAACACTTGCAAATGGCACGATCTATAAGGGGCCAATTCATATTAAGGAATCCCAGAATATTAAAATCGCCTACATCACAAATGGAAAACTGTCTCAAAGTGTGCAATTTAGATACACGATACCGATGACTACAAAGTTGAAGACGACGATCAGTTCAACAGGAGATAATTCGGAATGGCTTAAGATCAAATCTTTGGCAATTGGTTCAGGAAAAATCTTTGATTTAAGTGCAGCGGAAGACAACAATCATTTATATCTTTATGCAAGAGGCTATGATCTTGATACTTCTAGCAATTTTTATTTAGATACAGGAGCAGATACTGGTGCAAATATTTGGGCTTGGCCAAATGCGAAAATGAATTTTATGATCCAAAATGATATAGTTTATCGCTATGCAGGTACCGGAGATGATTTCACTTGGACTGAGATAGGCCATGTAAAAAAAATGATCAAAAAAAGTAACGCTGTGGAGGTAACGGTAAGCTTAGCAATGTTAGATATCAAGTCTCCAAAACAAATCAAACTTGGTTATGGTCGTAATTTTGAAGATTTCGCACCGATCCCTGGACGAAATGCTGCTATCGTCAATACATTAGTAGTAGACCACGAGCAAGATAAAAATGGCTTTATCGAGTTTGTTCAACGAGTAGAAACGTTAGCAGAAAAATATTTCCCTGGTAATACTGCCGCGGGTAAAGCTAAATTAGTAGCAGATTACTTCCGAAATAAAGCATACGGCAACACGATTTGGGAAGTTGTAGCAGGATTTATTGACTGGAAGTTCGTTGATTTGGTAAACGAAACAATCCCTACAAGTGAAAGACAATTTGATTATATTGATCCGATGAGTGGAGCTACGATTGGTGGGGCACACTGCTTTGCTGCAATCGCTGGTTATTTAAACCATGGATTGCCAGATTATGAAAAGGCGAATATTGGTGATGGCTGTGGTTGGTTAGGAGATTTGGATACACTTTTGATTGACTACTGGAATAATAAAGATACGATTGATTCTGTTTATCAATTTGGTTTTGACTGGATTGGCGGAAGCAAGGGATTCTTTAGTAGAGAAGATTTAATTGCGGATGTCGATGCATGGAATATTGTTAGTCAAGTAATAGGAAACCAACGTTCGTTGGCAGACGCTTTTACGGATTATTTACAAGAACCAGAATTATTTGGCTACAGATATTCTAGTTTTATTGCTACCAGATATGCTGCTACGGAGGAAAATATGCTGAAAAGCGCACAAGAGGCACTGTTAAGTACGCTGACAGATAATCCAATACTTGCGTTATTCAGATTAGGCTTGATTGGTTATTTTGGTAGTCCGGGAATTGTTTCTGATGTGGATAAAGAAACCGAAGCGAAAGAAGCATTATGTAAAGCCTTTAAAGATAAAATTCTTCGATTGGCAAAAGATGAATATTAAATTATCTTGTGACTGTCAGTTTGTTGTAAAAATGTAGCTTGCTGTAACTAGCAATTTATTTTTGGATGTTAGAATACTTACAGATATTTCCAAAAAGAGTATGGAAAAAGAGGATATATTTTTAAAAGATTACATTTCTCTTTTGAGCGGAAATGTGAATTAAGTTAAATCAAATTGTCAGTTTACAATAAAAAACGATCAATTAATTGTAGCGACCCTTAAAAGTTAGAATTTTAGTCTAACTTTTAAGGGTCATTTCATTTAGGAGCAATATTTTTTTAGTTAGTTGATGGTTACTTTCTTTCCTTTAAAATAACTAGCTGAAATAGGGATTTTTCGTGCGACAAATTCAGCAGTAGAAGTTGCATCGACTAATGTGAAATTTGCCAGCATACCGACTTTGACCCAGCCATCGGGTTCAATTAATGGTTGATTCGTTACTAATTCAAGACTTTCAGTAAGCGTTTTTTGACTCGTTAGATTAAAAATCTCGGCATAGCGAGTTAATTTATCCATCACATCACCATTGCCGAAAGGAGACCAACAGTCGTAAATGTTGTCACAACCAATGAATGTTTTTACACCGGCAGTCCTTAGTTCTGTTAGTGGTGGAATAACAGGATTTAGTGGAATGCTTGAGATAATTGTGATGTTGTTTTCCGCCAAACGTGGAAATAGTTCTTTTCGTTCACTAGCAGATAAATCTTTTAACCCGTAAGCATGACTGACGGTTACTTTACCATTCCAGCCACTTTCTTCAGTCAACGCGACGATTTTTGCAAAAGTTTGTCGGGCATTATCTCCACGTTCATGTAGGTGAAGATCGATGGGCACATCAAATTGTGTAGCCAAATCAAATGTGGTTGTTAAAGATTTCTCCAAGTTACCATCAAGACTAATTGGATCAACACCACCGACTAAGGTTGCGCCATTTTGCAAAGCTTTTTTCATTTCTTCGTAAGCATTTGAGCGAAGTAATCCGTGTTGAGGAAAGGCAACTAATTCGTAAGCCAACTTGTCTGTATACGCAGCTAAAACTTTTTGTGCATCTTCTAAATAACGTTGTCCGACCAAAGGATGAACATCAATATGTGAACGAAAGTGAGTGGCACCATGAAGTAATTCCAAATGGATTAGATTTTTCATTCGCTCATCAAAAGAAAGCGGTGCGGATTCTAAATAATCGTATTCCTGAGTAAAGCGTTCAACAATGTTTGCTGCCGGCTCGATTGGTGTCCAAGGAATACCCAATTTGCTTTTATCAAAATGACAGTGCATTTCTCTTAATTGGGGCAGAAAAAGTGCATTTTTACCATCAATAACCTGTCGATCACTGTCTGACATTTCTCCAGCATCTAGAACAGAAACAATGGCTGTTTGATTGAATAAGATATCGACCGTTCTCGTTGCCGTGCCATGAATATAATTTCCGGTTGTTAGGTAATTTGTTTCAACACGCACATTTTTTAACAAAGTTTCCATTTTTGCACCTCCAGTATGTATGATTACCATACCTAATTTTTGAAAAAGATACGAATTTTTAGATTTCTAATAAACTAATCGAACAAGAATAACTTGACTATTGGTTATCCTAAAGAAATAGAAAAAACGGCCATTCATGATGGTTTTTGAGATCATTGAGGATATGATTGAAAGAAAATCAATTGGTTGTGTCATAATAAATAAGAATCAAAATGAGAAAAAGGAGGGGAATTGGTTGAAATCGAAAGATAAAATTTGGATCATAAATGTCATTGGCTTTCTCATTCTTTTGATTGTTTTTTGGTTTACTGAAGGGGGAAATCTCTTTCGATTACTTTTTTTCTGTAGTCTATTGGTTTTGTTAATTGAGATAATTAGAAGCTATAGAAAAAGAAAAAATGCTAGCTAACAGCACAATAAATAAAGAGGTATGTTTTGAAAAACACTCTGTTTTAGCAAAAGTCTTATGAAACGAACAAAATGCCTACAAGAAAATGATCAACATTTTCTTGTAGGCATTGTACATTGTGCGTAGTTAAAAAGTAGTGTCTTATCTTCTAGAGATTCTTAGATGATAAGCTAGAGAAATGAAAAAGATTCTTTACATACAACCAAGAACAGCACTGATTCCGGCACTAATAAATCCGCCAGGTCCACCGCCTACTGCGCCTAATCCAGCACCAAGTATTCCAGCAGCGCACTTAGCTCCACCTTTGGATAAATTATTTGGACGGTTCAATTCGTAAGGCATCCGATGGTCATTTTCACCTCCAATTATTTTTTGTAATTCCATCGTGTTCAATTCTTTGATCGTTTGCATGTAGCAACACACTCCTTTTGAATGAATTTGTATTACAACATGACTGTATCATGGTTATCTGCTCAATATGTTGAAACATCTTAAGAGACTTTCTCTGTTATCTTGAACAAAAGAGAACCAAGTATTTTTTGGTTTGAGATAACTTTTGACAGGGTTCAGGAAATTTTCCGCCATTAGAGTTACGGTTATGAAATACTGAGAATAACAAAAAAATGAAAGGAGATATAACAATGAAAATCAAAAAAATAACTGATCAGCAATTAAAAAAAGTAATGGGAGGATCAGGAACAACTGTTTTAGGAAAACCTGCTACGGATGTTGCAAAATGTTTGCTTTCTTTTTTTAAGAAGTGTTAGTATTCTCCCCGTTTTGATATAATTTAATCAAAGGGGGAGAGGCTGTTGGTTATTATTGATACAAAAGCATATATACTAAGGATGACTATCGCCACATTGTTTTATTATGTGACTTTTTTCTCGATTTATCGAGAAGGGACGATTAAAAAGAAACTAATTCTATTTTTTATTTTTTTTCCTTGTACATTTTTAGCTAATGTATTCACTGGATTTGCAGATATTCTCCCCGTTTTTAGTAGCTATCTATTTCTCAAAAGAAAACATGAAACAGACTACTTTCTTTTGAGCACAGCGGTATTGAGTATGCTGATAGACTATGTATCTTCTATACTAAGCTCATCACTCATGCTTTATTTTGTCACTTTTGAAGGAATCAAAGGGATCTATTTTATATTGATCGAATTGATTATCCAAGGACTGATTCTATTTCTCATGCTCTTTTTATATCGACAGTTTAAGTTAGGTGTCTTATTGAAAAAAAACAACTCTGGGATTGTTGCACTCTTATTATGTTATTTGTTTTTAGTTACTCTAACTGTTTCTTACGCAGCTCATTACTACGAAGCATTCGATAAGTTTATTGTTGGAATTGCGACCTTTCTCATTGTTCAAACGGTATTTGTCCTCTTGGTATTTACGAGGGCATACGTAAAACAAAAAGAAAAATACGAACGCGAGTTAGAGCAGCAACAACTTGAAAGTTTAAAGAAATATACTGACCAGTTAGAACAGAATCAAATGAGCATGGCAAAATTTAAACATGATTATAAAAATTTATTACTAAGTTTGAGAGAAGCATTTACCGAAACGGGTGATCGAGAAGCACTTCACCAGATCGAGGGTTTGGAGCATTATTCAAACCAGTATTTTTTAGATAAAGATTTAAACTATCGCTATTGCAAAAATATTGAAAACCCATATTTGAAAAGTTTAGTTATTACAAAACTCTTTGAAGCGAATGAACAGAAAGTGGACTGTCACTTTGAATGTTTTTCCCCAATTCAAGAGATTCCTATCCCTATTTTTGATTGTATCCGTTTAGTTGGCATAGCGTTAGATAATGCGATTGAGGCTGCTAGAGAGAGCACAGAGCACAAAGTTTCTATCATGTTTCATCAAGATAAGCGACAAACTGAAATTTTTATTGAAAATAGTTGTGTCGATGTCAATTTACCTGTGGAAATGTTGATGAAGCAAGGAATTTCAACAAAAATTGACCATGAGGGACTGGGCTTAAGCAATATTCGTGAAATTGAAAGAAGAAATCCTAATATCCTTATCCAATTTAAAAAGAATCGTACGAGGTTTTCGATTCAAATGATACTAATGGCTAAATGAAAGGAGTAATATGAGTTATCCAATAATTATCTGTGAAGATCAGTTGATTCAGTTACATCAGCTTGAAACGATCATTCAAAATTATATTTTGTTCCATGATGAGCCATTTGAGATTTCGTTGAAAACACAAAGCCCAGTTGAAGTAAAAAACTATTTAAAAAAATTTATGCCTAAACAAGGGATTTATTTTTTAGATATCGATTTAAATCATCCTATCAATGGAATTGATCTGGCAGAAAAAATACGAGAACGCGATCCTCAAGCCAAAATCATATTCATCACGACTCATGATGAACTGTTACCATTGACCATAAAAAGAAGAGTAGAAACACTTGGCTTTGTTGAAAAAGATCAGCCGTTGGAAGCTTATCGAGCGGAGATCATCGAGTTGTTATCAATTGCTCAAAAAAGAATCGATTCGTTAAAAGTAGAACAGAATCGAGCATTTGTTTTTTCAATAGGTTCCCAAACGTTTACTTTAGATTTAGAAGAAGTTTGGTTTATCGAGACCTCAGACATTCCCCATCGCTTAATTCTTTATGTTGCAGATGGTCAATATGAATTTTATGGGAAATTGAGTGAATTGTCGGATAAGTATCCAACTTTATTTAAGATAAACCGATCTTGTTTAGTTAACTTAAGCAACGTCAAAGAAGTGAACTATAAAAATCGATTTGTTTATTTTAGTCCAGACCTTTTCAGAACGTTTGCAATTGGAAAAGCTAAAAAGATCAAAGAGGCACTCACAAGCCTTTAGAACATAAAAAAATTTCGATTTAATCAATTTAGCCGAGAGAATAAGTAGATCAAACAAGAAGAAAGCGACCGGGGATTCAGTTTGCCAGTCGCTTTCTTCTTTTTGTGTCCTCTTTCTTTTTTAAAAGAGGATACAGCAAGGAAATTTGCAAATTACTTGAGGTGTTCCAGTCTTTTATCGTCATTCATCACAGGTGACGCTATCAAATAGCTGCTCATAATTTGTCTCACGAATGTCCAAAAGTGAAAGAGCTTCAAATGATTCTTTTTAAGAGAATTTTGATTAGCCATAGATATTTTTGCCAGATTCTTTCTATCATTGAGTACACCTCAGATTAATCAGATCGGTTATTTGAAAATTTCCATTTTGTATGCAGTTAACGATGTGCATTTGTCCTTTTAAATAGCAGATGTGTTGTTTTTGCATGATTCTATCTCAACCTTTATACAGAGATTTTTACTACGCTGAAAATATAGCACAGAAGTTTCTCTATCGATAAAAAATGTCTTGAAGTATATGATTTCTAGCTTGAATAAAAGAGAAATCAGCTGTTTTTTACTCAGGAGTATTTTTCCCATGATTCAAGACAAAATTGATCATCCGTTTAAGGCAAATGGCATACTAGTTTTAGTTAGGTTAAAGGGGAAATGATTTATCGTAGGATTCGATGAATGTGCTCATTTTGATAAATCATTCACCTACATAAAAAATGTATACTTTTGAGAAAGGAAAAGTCATATGAGGCATTTTTCTTGGATTCAACAGCAAGACGAAAAAGATTGTGGGGTTGCCTGTGTGGCAATGATTTTAAACTTTTATAAATCAGAAGTTCCTATTTATAAATTACGTGAATTTTCTGGAACAGATTTAGAAGGTACTTCAGCTTTTGGCTTGAAAATGGCTTTGGAAAAAGTGGGATTTGATTGCTTAGCTGTTCAAGCAGATAGTGAAGTTTGGAAGGAAACAGAGTTGCCCACGCCACTAATTGCACACATTTGTGTTAATAACAGCTACATGCATTATGTAGTTGTGTATGGTGTGAAAAATGATTTCTTATTGATTGCCGATCCAGCAAAAGGAAAAATAAAGAAAACGATAACAGAATTTTCAAAAGAATGGACAGGGGTTTTACTTTTACCAACACCAAAGGATTCCTATCGGCCAAGTAAAGAAAAAGTTGCTGGGCTAAGCTCTTTTTTCCCAATTATTTGGCAACAAAAAAATTTAGTTGCACATATCATACTTGCTTCATTATTTATTACGCTATTTGGAATAGGAAGCTCCTATTATTTTCAAGGAATCTTAGATTATTTCATCCCAAATCAAGCGCGATCGACATTAACGATTGTTTCCATTGGTTTGATTTTTGTCTACTTATTTCGCGTTCTTTTTGAGTATAGTAGGAACTACTTGTTAGTTGTTTTGGGTCAGCGCTTAAGTATAGCTATCATGTTACACTATTTTAAACATGTTCTTTCACTACCAATGAATTTTTTTGCTACCAGAAAGTCAGGGGAAATTATTTCTCGATTTCTTGATGCAAATAAGATTATTGATGCTTTAGCAAGTGCGACACTTTCAATCTTTTTAGATATCGGAATGGTTTTGCTTGTTGGCGTTACACTAGCTATTCAAAATAGTATGCTTTTCGTGATTACTTTGGGAACGTTACCGTTTTATGTTCTGACGATTTTTACTTTTGTCAAAAGTTATGAACGCGCAAATCAAGAGGAAATGATGGCAGGTGCAACATTAAATTCAAGTATAATAGAGAGTCTAAAAGGAATTGAGACAATCAAGGCATATAACAGTGAAGAAAAAGTTTATCATCGAGTGGATCATGAATTCGTTAAGTTGATGAAAAAATCTTTTCGCACAGTGACTTTGGACAATCTACAGCAAGGAATCAAACATAGCATTCAATTGATTAGTAGTGCGCTTATTCTCTGGCTAGGTTCATTTTATGTGATGGATGAAACAATTAGCTTGGGTCAGTTAATTACCTATAACGCATTATTGATTTTTTTTACAGATCCTTTGCAGAATATTATTAATTTACAGGTCAAAATGCAGACGGCTCAGGTAGCAAATAAACGATTGAACGAAATACTAGCAATTGAGCCTGAAAAAAAGGAAAGCTCAACGAAACAAACAATCACTAAAGAACTATTTCAAAGTGGGATTCATTTGGAGAACGTAGCCTTTTCCTATACTATGAAAACTCCAGTATTAAAAAATATTTCATGTCACATTGTTGCACGCAGTAAAGTCGCTTTAGTAGGCGTAAGTGGCTCAGGAAAATCCACGTTGGCAAAGCTGCTTGTGAATTTTTACACGATTTCTGATGGAGCAATTTGTTATGGCAAAATCAATCATTTAGATATTGACTACGCACAATTACGGGAGAATGTGACCTATGTTCCACAAGAGTCATTTTTTTTCAGTGGTACTATTCTTGAAAATTTGACATTTGGGTTAGTAAATATACCGAACTTTGAACGGATTTTAGAAGTATGTGAGGCTGTTCAACTAAATGACTTTATTAATCAACAACCTTTACGATTTGAAATGATGATCGAAGAAGGGGGCGCGAATCTTTCAGGTGGGCAACGTCAACGATTAGCAATTGCTCGAGCGTTATTGAAAGATTCAGATATTTTAATATTAGATGAAGCAACCAGTGGACTAGACACATTATTAGAGCATGCTATTTTAGAATATCTGCTGGGGTTAAAAGAAAAGACAATCCTCTTTATCGCTCATCATTTGCCAATTGCGAAAGCTTGTGACCAGATTCTTGTACTTCACGAAGGTAAACTTGTTGAAGAAGGGACGCATGAGGAGCTAAGATCAAATCGTGGTATGTATCAAAAACTATGGGAGATTTAACAATGGTGGGGGAAGTAATGAAAAATAAAGATTGGCTTGAGCACTCAAACGTATATCGACAACAACATCAAACTTTTTATCGTTGGATCCTCTATCCGATTATGATTTTTTTTCTGTTCGCTGGCTTGTTCTTAGCATTTGCTAAACATGAAATCGCGGTACGAGCACAAGGACAAATAACTCCTTTATCCATAGAAAAGATTCAAGTACCGATAGAAGCAGAAATGAAAGAAAATAGATTACAAGAGAACTTAACAGTGAAAAGTGGAGAATCTCTAGTTATTTTTAACACGAAGGAATTAACTAATGAGAAAGCCCAACTGGAAACAGAAATTGAGAACTTTGTAAAACAAAAAGAAGCAGCGCAGCTTTTTCTTGATAGCTTAGCTGAAGAAAGAAATCTTTTTAAAGTAGAGGATGTTTTTGGTTATAGTAACCAATTAAAAAGTTTCTTTGCAGAAAAAGAAGCCAGTGAATCTTTATCAAAACAAATGCTGGCAGCAAATCAGAAAGAGCAAGAAACATATCAAAAAAATATGGACCAGCATAGTCAGGAGATTAGTATACGAAAAAATAAACAATCTGAGTGGGAAAAAGTAAGAGTAGCATGGAAAGACCAAAAAACAATTAGAAATGTTTCAGAAGCAATCAAAGCTAAATATCAAGTATGGCAAATGGAACTGAAAAATGGTTCAGAAGATAAAAAAGAGCAAATTCAAACAACTACTTTGACAGTCATTGATGAGCAAATCAGCCAATTAAAAAAAGAAATTGAACAACTACAAATGGAACAAGAAACGCTTGTCAAACCTGTTACACCAGAGGATGAAATCAACTCCCAACGTGAAAGATTGGCACAAAGTAAGGAAGAAATTTTAGCGAAAACGAAGCAAAAGATACTTGAATTAGATGAGTCTGAAAAGAAAAAGAAAGTACTTATAGAGAATATAAACGAACAAATTGATTTGGGAACAGTAAGAGCTAAAAAAGACGGTATTCTCCATTTGAATGATGCAGTAAAGGAACAAACCTTTCTACCAAAAGGCACACTTTTAGCAGAAATTTATCCATCCTTTAAAGACGATGAAATACCATTTACTGCTAGGATACCAGCAAATGAAATGACACATATCAAAACAGGAATGCTCGTTCACTTCAAATTAGATAGAAAAGCTGTGGCAACAACGCTTGATGGAGAGATAACAGAAATACCTGAAACGAGTACTACAACCGAGGAAGGCATTTTTTACTTAATCAAAGGGCGATTAAAATCAAATAAAAAAATAGTGGATCGTTATGGTCTGACGGGGGAATTATCGCTGATTATCGGAAAGAACACTTACTGGGAACAAATCAAAAAATTTTTATTGAATCAAGAGTGAACGATTAGTAAAATAATTCCAATTTATTGACTAAAATGAAAAGAAACTCTTAGAAAATAATAGAACATACGAATATAAAATGATTGTTTCAGCAGAACAAATGGAATAGCTGTGATAGAAATAAAAAAATTAAATAAAACAACGAAGGACTAAACTTTGTGCCTTCGTTTTTTACTTTTTTACGAAAAAAGTTAGTATAATCAGTTTACAAAGCGAACATACGTTTGTATAATGAGCATGAAGTGAGGTGTAACGACATGCTAGATTATTCAAATGAGCCTGTGAATGATTACTTCATGATCGATATGAAAAGTTTTTATGCTTCGGTTGAATGTATCGAACGTGGATTGAATCCTTTGACAACAGAACTGGTTGTTATGAGTCAAGCGGATAATACTGGTTCAGGTCTGATTCTAGCGTCTTCGCCAATGGCTAAGCAACAGTATGGAATCTCTAATGTTAGCCGACCAAGAGATTTGCCTTCGCCTTTTCCTGACAGTTTGATTATTGCTGCACCTAGAATGAATTTGTACATCAAAAGAAATATGGAAGTAAATGATATTTTTAGAAAATATGTAGCAGATGAAGATTTACTGATTTATTCAATTGATGAATCGATTTTGAAAGTCACTAGCTCAATGAAATTATTTACGACAGCTGGGAAAAGTCGTAGCGACCAACGGAAGCAATTGGCTCGAAAAATTCAGCGACATGTTTATCGAGAAATGGGATTGATTGCCACTGTAGGAATAGGGGATAATCCTTTACTTGCAAAACTAGCATTAGACAATGAAGCAAAAAGAAATGAAGGATTCATCGCTGAGTGGACATACCAAGATGTTCCTAAAAAAGTTTGGCGTATCAGAGAAATGACTGATTTTTGGGGAATTGGTTCACGGACCAAAAAACGACTGAATCAAATGGGGATCATGTCGATCGAAGGGTTAGCAAATTGGAAACCTTATTCACTGAAAAATAAATTTGGCGTGCTGGGATTACAATTATATTTCCATGCTAATGGGATTGATCGTACAGACATCGCAGTTGTTCCACCTCAAACAAAAGAAAAAAGTTATGGAAACTCTCAAGTTTTGCCAAGAGATTATACTAGAAAAGAAGAGATTGAGATTGTCGTGAAAGAAATGGCTGAACAAGTAGCAATCAGAATTAGAAAACATGGTTGTAAAACCAGCTGTATCCATGTAGGGATTGGCACGTCTATTTTGGAAGAAAAAGAGGGATTTTCTCGCCAAATGAAAATACCTTTGACGAATAACACGAAAGAACTTCAAATGTATTGTATGTATTTATTTCATAAATTTTATGATGGTCAAGAAGTCCGACATGTTTCCATAGCTTATAGCAAGTTAGTGTATACCGATTCCACGCAATTAGATTTATTTAGCGATCCAGAAAAACAAATGAGAGAAGAAAATTTAGATCGAATCATTGATAAAATTCGTGGAAAATATGGATTTAGTTCAATTGTTCATGCGTCTTCTTATCTCGAAGGTGCGAGAAGTATCGATCGAAGTAATTTAGTTGGTGGGCACGCTGGAGGAAATGGAGGAATCGAGCATGTTTGATTATGAAGATCGAGGGATTATCAAATGGCAAGGCATGTATTTATCTGACCATACTGAAAAAATTACTAGTAAGACGAAAGAAACTGCGCAAGTGAATGTGGCAAAAACACAAATGACAACTGAAGCAATCTCAGAAGTGTTGAATAAGGCACTCATAAAACGAGAATCTGTTGCTATACAAATAAAAGAACGAGATTCTGAAGGCTATTATCCTAACGATATTGTTGGTGTTGTTTTAGGACATGATGAGTTAGGGATCTATGTAGGTTCTAGCAAAGTGAATTATGATGAAATTAGGCATGTGGAATTTTATCATCCGGTTAAGTGGAGTTTAATATAGAAAGTTATTATGATGCAAGTTATCATAATCGAGGATTACTAAAATGACATAGCTTTTATTTATTCGATACGGTGGGTAGGAAAACGATTCATGGAATCTAAGACAAATGAAAAAGAGGAATCCTTTCAATAAGGATTCCTCTTTTTCATTTATTACTTGCTTTTGTTAAGCCAATTTTTCCGTTTTCATTGTTCTGTTCAAGCCATGCTTTTAGTAAATAAATGATCATTAAAAATAAAGCTGTGTAGAATCCCGAACCAATGAAATCTCCATTGATGATATATTCGATCAAAATACCTAGTAAATTAGCAACAATAAAAATGATTATCAGGTTGAGATACGGGTGGCGTTTTTTGAATTTATTATATGCAATTGACATTTTAGACCTCAATCCAGTTCTTCTGTTTTAGCTTTTGTTGTTATGACTTTTCTTCCAGTATCATAACCTTTTTGATAATAAAAACCAACCCAACCATTGCCATTTTTACCCATTGTTTAGCTACTGGTGTGGAAGTATTAGCTAAAATAATTCAGTGATCTAGAAAAAGAAATGGACAAATAAAATCTGGCTCGAATCATTAACAAAATCGTAGAAAACGCAAATTTAATTCAGTAGTAGTTTTTGACGGTTAGAGAGAGTGATCGAGGAAGCTTTCTTCAAACTTATTTAGGAAATAGTTTATCAAGTGTGACTAAGACACCATCCTCATCGTTTGAAGGACAGACGTAGCTAGCTGATTTTTTAATTTCATCAGGCGCGTTAGCCATCGCGTAACTAAGCCCACAATACTTTAACATTTCAAGATCATTTCCACCATCGCCAAAAGCGACACATTGCTCAGACGTAATCCCCCAACGTTGTACCAATTTTTGCAAACCAGCCGCTTTATGACAACCCGGAATGATCAAATCAATTGAACCATGACCACTACTGGTAGGAACTAACATTCCCTGTAAGTTTTCACCAAATAATTCACAGTAATAGGTAGTTTTTTCTACGGGAACAGTGGGTGCAAATTTTAGAATACGATCATCAACTTGTGAAAAATCATCGACCCACTTTAATTTGTGGTAGTAAATATTTGTTAAGTTGAAAAAATCTTCGCTGACTTTTCCACGTTCACAATACGCACTGTTAAATCCACACATCACGTTCTTGATTTCGGGATACTCTTTACAGAAGGAGAGCACTCTCATGATTGCTTCTTCCTTAATATCTGCTGCAAAGAGAAGTTCTTCTTGATCCATTACTAAGGCGCCATTTTCTGCGACAAAACTCAACTCGTGAGCATCGTCAGGAAACAGTGAACGTAGTTGATGATACTGGTTGCCACTAGCAACAACAAATCGACAACCTACAGCAGCCATTCTAGCTAAAATATCTTTAAATCTTGGAATGTCATACGTATAGTCACTTCGTGCAAAAGTTCCGTCCATATCAACAGCAACTAGTTGGATATTATGAGGATTAGGGTTCATCATGGTCACTCCATTCTATTTTATAGCAAAAGAAAACGGTAACATTGTTACTTGGAACTATTGTATCATGTATATACAACTATCGGAAGCTTTTTTAAGTCAGTAGTAAAGAAATAGGGAGTTGATTATTTTTAATGTCTAGACTTTTAAGGAAAAATCCTTTGAAGTGAAAGGGGTTTCGTGTTATTCTAAGGTTGTAAGGATTGAATGAAGGAAGAGAGGAAGTAGACAATGGAACATCAAACATTAACTTCGTTTCCAAAAGATTTTTTATGGGGATCTGCCTCAGCTGCTTATCAAGTCGAAGGTGCTTGGCAAGAAGATGGCAAAGGAGAGTCTGTCTGGGATCAGTTCGTTCGGATACCAGGTAAAACATTTAAAGGTACCAATGGTGACTTAGCGGTGGATCATTATCACCGTTTTAAAGAAGATATTGCTTTAATGAAAGAACAAGGATTGAAAGCTTATCGTTTTTCAATTGCTTGGACTCGAATTTTTCCAACAGGACGTGGAGAAGTCAATCAAGCTGGATTGGCTTTTTATCAAGAGCTAGTGGATGAATTGATCAAAAACGATATTGAACCAATGGTTACTTTGTATCATTGGGATTTGCCACAAGCATTGCAAGATGAATATAAAGGCTGGGAATCACGTCAAATTATTGAGGATTTTACCAATTATGCCGAAACATTATTTGAAGCTTTTCGTGGAAAAGTTCATTATTGGATTAGTTTGAATGAACAAAATGTTTTCACTTCATTAGGCTACTTATTGGCTGTTCATCCGCCAGGTGTAACAGATCCTAAACGAATGTATGCAGTGAATCATATCGCAAATTTAGCAAATGCTTCTGTAATCAATAAATTCCATGAATTAAATATGCCAGGGAAGATTGGACCAAGTTTTGCATATACGCCGAATTATCCAATCAATAGTGATCCTAAAAATATTTTAGCTGCTGAAAATGCAGAAGATCTAATGGCAAACTACTGGATGGATGTCTATATGTGGGGCAAGTACCCAATTGCTGCAATGAAATTTTTAGAGGAACAAGGTTGGGCACCAACGATTGAAGAAGGAGACGAAGAACTATTACAATCAGCAAAACCTGATTTCTTAGGTATCAATTATTATCAGACAGCAACAAATGCGTTTAACCCGTTAGACGGTGTGGGCGCAGGTAAAATGAATACGAGTGGTAAAAAAGGTTCTTCTGAAGAAACAGGTGTGCCAGGAATGTACAAAAAAGTTGAGAATCCTTTTGTTGAACGAACAAACTGGGATTGGGAAATCGATCCGGAAGGGTTGAGAATTGCTCTTCGTCGAATCACTAGTCGTTACCGAACACCTATTTTGATTACTGAAAATGGATTAGGTGAATATGACCAGTTAACCGAAGACAAAAAAATCCATGATGAGTATCGAATTAATTATTTGGCTAACCATGTGAAAGCTATCAAAGAAGCAATCTCTGATGGCGCAACGGTTTTAGGTTACTGTACCTGGTCTTATACTGATTTATTAAGTTGGTTGAATGGCTACCAAAAACGTTATGGCTTTGTTTATGTGGATCAAGATGAAACACAAGAAGGTTCGCTTGAACGTTACAAAAAAGATAGCTACTATTGGTATCAATCAGTCATTAAAGAAAATGGCGAATCAATCGAATAAGAAAAAACGAAATCAAAAAGTTGAAACGATAGCTGCGTAGCTGTTGTTTCAACTTTTTTTAGTGAATGGAAATTTAAGTTCTGATAATCAAACAGTAACAGAATATCCTCTTGCCTCTTCACTATAATCAAATTTTTTTCATATTTTTATGAAAAAATGACGAAATGAAAAGAAAGAAACGAGTTCTTTGAAACAAAACTTTAGTTCCCTTCCTTTTTTTTGTATAATGGGGAATGAAATGAGGGATAAATAATGGCGCAGAAAAAACGTCCTGCAAAGAAAAAGAAAAAGACGAAAAAGCAAAAGCAACAACAAGAGCAACTTTTGACGATCTTTGTCGGTTTTGCATTGATTTTATTTGCTGTGTTTGGCTTTTTACGATTAGGGTTTCTAGGAACTTTAGTTGCCAACGGCTTTCGAATATTTGCGGGGAACACTTATCCAATTCTTTGTTTGTTATTAGCCATCACAGGATTCTGGATTATTATCAAGAATACGGAATTAAAGATTGGTAAACCTCGACGTTTGGTAGGGGGAATTTTCTTTTATTTAGGAATCTTACTTTTCTTCCACGCTCATTTATTTGGAAAACTCCATAGTGGAGAACCAAATATTCTTGGCACTACTTGGGATTTATTAGCAAGCGATATTAAGCAAAGTCAAGTCAGTCGTAATGTAGGTGGTGGGATGATCGGAGCTATTTTATATCATTTTACTTACTTTTTGATTGCGCAGCCAGGCAGTTATCTGGTTGCCGTTTTACTATTGATTGTCGGTGCATTTTTATTTAGCAATCTTGAAGGGTATCAATTATTGGAAGGCATCCAAACATTAGGGGAGAGACTACAAGGATTATTGGAAGGCGATCCAGCAAAACAAGCAAAAAAACAAGCGGAAAAAGCAGAGAGAAAAGAACAACGAGCACAAGCGAGAGAAGCAAAACGTTTAGCCGCTCAAGAAGCAGCTGAAGCAGAGATAGCCGAAATGGAAAAAAGTCGGGAACATCAACAAACAAGATACGACGAACCGGATGAATTACCGGCGACAGAAACCAACGAAGCCAATTTTGTACCAATCAATAGCTTCCAAGAACAAATGCAGACGAAGCCGCCGATTGAACATACGCCAACACAAACAACGTTACCAATCGATGGACATGAAGGACTTGAACAAGAAGTGCCTGAAGATGATGGCTCTGTTCTAGAATTTGAAATTGCCGCTGAAGAAGAAAATCATGCGTATGAATTACCATCTATTGATTTGCTGGATTCGATTCCAGCAGTTGACCAAAGTGATGAATATAAGAAAATCGAAAAAAACATTGGTGTGCTGGAACAAACTTTCCAAAGTTTCGGTGTGGATGCCAAAGTGGTAAAAGCGAGTCTTGGTCCGTCCGTTACGAAATTCGAAGTACAGCCTGCTGTGGGTGTAAAGGTAAGTAAAATCGTTAACTTAACTGATGATATTGCCTTAGCCTTGGCAGCAAAAGATGTTCGGATGGAGGCACCAATTCCAGGTAAATCTTTGATTGGGATCGAGGTTCCTAATGGCAAAATCAGTATGGTTTCCTTTAGAGAAGTAATCGAAGCACAACCAAAACATCCAGATAAACTGTTGGAAGTACCATTAGGTCGTGATGTATCTGGTCGCGTACAGACAGCTGATTTAAGCAAAATGCCTCACTTACTTGTCGCAGGTTCTACTGGGAGCGGGAAGTCTGTTGCAATCAATGGTATTATCACAAGTATCTTGATGCAGGCAAAACCACATGAAGTCAAATTGATGATGATTGACCCCAAAATGGTTGAATTGAATATGTACAATGGGATTCCACATCTTTTAACACCCGTTGTGACAAATCCACGAAAAGCAGCGCAAGCTTTACAAAAAGTGGTTCAAGAAATGGAAGAACGTTACGAAAAGTTTGCCGCTACAGGGGTGAGAAATATTTCTGGGTACAACGAATTTATTCAACAAAAGAATGTAGAAGATGGCACGAAGCATCCGACATTGCCATTTATTGTTGTCATCGTTGACGAATTAGCAGACTTGATGATGGTTGCCAGTAATGAAGTGGAAGATGCAATCATTCGTTTGGCACAAATGGCTCGGGCTGCTGGGATTCATATGATTTTAGCAACACAAAGACCAAGTGTGGATGTTATCACGGGGATTATCAAAGCCAATGTTCCTTCGCGAATGGCCTTTGCAGTTTCTAGTGGAACTGATTCTCGTACGATCATTGATTCAAATGGGGCAGAAAAATTACTTGGACGTGGGGATATGCTCTTCTTACCGATGGGAGAAAACAAACCAATCCGCGTACAAGGAGCCTTTATTTCGGATCATGAAGTTGAGCGCGTTGTAAGCTTTGTAACATCTCAACAAGAAGCACGTTACGAAGAGAAAATGATGCCAACAGATGAAGTTGAGTCAACCGGTACTCCAGAACAACCACAAGATGAATTATATGACGATGCCAAAGCTTTAGTTGTTGAGATGCAAACAGCAAGTATTTCTTTATTACAAAGAAGATTCAGAATTGGCTACAATCGTGCAGCGCGTCTAGTAGATGAACTAGAAACGCATGGGGTGGTAGGTCCGTCAGAAGGAAGTAAGCCAAGAAAAGTCTTTATTGAACAATTGGAAGAGCCTATGAATGATTTACCAGAAGGCCAGCCAGATGATCATCTATAATTAATAGAAACAAAAAGTCATATGTGCACAAAAAACCAGTCGACACAGCGAATACTCCTGTGTTCACTGGTTTTTTAGTTGAACTTCACTACGAATGAACAAGTGAAGGTTCTCGCAAACTTCCTTGCATTCCCTGATAGAATCAGTTATAGTATGTAGCGAAACTTTGAGAAAAAGAGGGAAATAATTTTGGAAAAAACGTCCATTTATGGCTTGACGAATGAAGAACTAACAAATTGGTTTATCAACAATGGTGAAAAGAAGTTCCGTGCTGCCCAAGTCTGGGAATGGCTTTATCAAAAACGGGTAACTGAGTTTTCAGAAATGACCAATTTATCAAAAAATTTGATTGCAAAACTAACAGAGAACTTTGTGATTAATCCATTAAAACAAATGGTTGTACAAGAAGCAGCTGACGGGACAGTCAAATATTTATTTGAATTACCAGATAAGAATATGATCGAAACAGTCTTGATGCGTCAGGAATACGGCTTGTCCGTTTGTGTTACGACTCAAGTTGGTTGCAATATTGGCTGTACCTTCTGTGCCAGTGGATTATTGAAAAAAAATCGTGATTTGACCGCAGGAGAAATTGTTGCTCAAATCATGATGGTTCAACATTATTTTGATGAACGTGAAGAAGGCGAACGAGTTTCTCACGTTGTTGTCATGGGGATTGGTGAACCATTCGATAACTATGATAACGTGATGGATTTCTTGCATATTATCAATGATGCAAAAGGTCTAGCAATCGGGGCACGTCACATCACTGTGTCAACGAGTGGTTTAGCAAATAAAATCAAAGAATTTGCTGATAATGGACTGCAAGTAAACTTAGCAATTTCCTTGCATGCACCAAATAATGAAGTTCGGACGTCAATTATGCGAATCAACCGAAGCTTTCCAATTGAAAAATTGATGGAAGCAGTTGATGAATATCTTGAGAAAACGAATCGTCGAATCACGTTTGAATACATTATGTTGAACAACGTGAATGATCGACCAGAACATGCACAGCAATTAGCTGATCTATTGCAAGATAAGAAAAAATTAGCGTATGTCAATTTGATTCCATATAATCCAGTAAGTGAACATGATCAATATTCACGCAGTCCTAAAGCGGATGTTTTGAAATTTTATGATGTCTTGAAGAAAAATGGCATCAACTGTGTCGTTCGTAAAGAACACGGGACAGATATTGATGCGGCTTGTGGACAATTACGTAGTAAGCAAATGAAGAAAGAAAAAAGATCGTAAGTAAGAAACGACATTTATTTTAGAAGACGTGACATGTTCACGTCTTCTTTTGTTTGATCTGAAATAAGCGATCATTTTTGAACCTTCAAGAAGAAATCTTTGGATTTTTCCATAATCATTGCTAAAATGAGCTGGAATGGGGGGAAACAAATGATTATTACTGAATTCGATCGTAAAAATCTCGATTTGCGAGATCAACTTGCAGATCTATTAAGATTAACTTGGCCAGAGGAATATGGGACCAATGCGACAAAAGAAGTTGACCAGTTGATGGAACCAGATCGCATTGCCGTTTCTGCCTTAGATGGAGATACGTTGATTGGTTTCGTTGGAGCGATTCCTCAATATGGATTCACAGGCTGGGAATTACATCCCTTAGTAGTAGAAAGTACTCGAAGAAGAAATCAAATTGGGACAAGGTTAGTGACCTATATAGAAAAAGAAGTGACCTCAAAAGGTGGGATCACAATGTATTTAGGGACAGATGATCTGGATCATGGAACAACATTAAGTTATGACAATTTATTTGAACATACTTTTGATAAAGCACAAGCTATTCAAAACTTGAAAAGTCACCCCTATGAGTTTTATGAGAAATTAGGTTATCAAATTGTTGGTGTGATCCCAGATGCAAATGGCTGGAATAGACCTGATATTTGGATGGCAAAAGGTCTTGTGCCGAGACCAACCACATAAAAAGAAGAAAAAATGAAAAAGAGTCGAGCAAGGAATTCCTTGCTCGACTCTTTTTTTGAGTAAAACCCGAACATTAAAGCATTTTTTGAATAAATCAACTCTTTTTTACGTATTATTTTATTGAAAATGAAAAATTGTTATTTTCTTTATAAATAAAGGGAATTTTCTGAAAAATATAACGAAAAATACTGATTAAAGAGATTATTTTTAGAAAAAAAAGAAAAAAGTAGTTGATTTTTTAATAATTATTCATTAAACTCTTAAACAACTTCAGAAATATTTAATTATTCTGAAAATTCCGATAAAAGGGGTACGAAAGATGAAAAAGAAAGTAACTTTTGGTTTTGTTGCGGTTTGTGGCCTTGTCCTTGCTGGCTGTTATGGTGGCAGTTCAGATACAGGGAGCAGTAATACAAAAAGCAGTGGTTCTGCTAGTGGAGGCGGCGTATTTAATTTAGTTGTACCTCAAGAGATGCCAACAGCTGATTTATCTGTTGCGACAGATACAATTAGTTTCACAGCGTTGAATAATGTATATGAAGGAATTTATCGTCTTGATAAAGATAGTAAACCACAGCCTGCAGGTGCAAGTGAGTTGGCAGATGTCAGCGAAGATGGTTTAACTTATAAAATCAAATTACGTGAAGATGCAAAATGGTCGAATGGTGAACCTGTAACGGCAGCAGATTATGTTTATGGTTGGCAACGTACGGTTGATCCAAAAACAGCATCTGAATATGCGTATCTATTTGAACCAGTTGCTAATGCGGCAGATATTACAGCTGGCAAAAAAGATAAATCAGAATTAGGCATCAAAGCAAATGGTGATCACGAATTAGAGATCACACTAACAAAACAAACACCTTATTTCCAATATTTATTAGCTTTCCCATCTTTCTTCCCACAAAGTCAAGCAGTTGTTGAAGAAAATGGTGATGCTTATGCTTCAGCAAGTGACAAAGCAGTTTACAATGGTCCATTTACATTAGAAGATTTTGACGGCCCTGGTACTGATACAGAGTGGACATACAAGAAAAATGATAACTATTGGGATAAAGATGAAGTGAAGCTATCAGAAGTCAAAGTAAGTGTAATAAAAGAATCTTCTACTTCATTGAATCTCTTTAAAGATGGACAAGCAGATGATGTCATTTTATCAGGTGAGTTAGCACAACAAAATGCAAATGATCCAGCTTATACATCTGTGAAAGAAGCTCGTACAAGTTATCTCGAGTTTAATCAACGTGAAGAAGACTCTCCTTTCAATAATGCTGATTTGCGAAAAGCAATTTCGTATTCTATCAATCGCGATGCGTTAGTAAAACAAGTGATGGGGGATGGCTCAGTTGCATCAACTGGACTAATTCCAGCAGATATGACAAAAAATCCTGATACAAACGAAGACTTTGCAAAAGAAGCTGGCGATTTAGTTTCTTATGATAAAGACAAAGCAAAAGAACATTGGGAAAAAGCGAAGAAAGAACTAGGTATTGACTCACTTGAATTTGAATTGATGGCATCAGATGATGACTCAACGAAGAAAGTGATTGAATACATCCAAAATTCAATTCAAGAAAACTTAGATGGCGTGAAAGTCAAACCAGTTCCAGTACCATTCTCTGTTCGTTTGGATCGTTCATCATCAGGTGATTTCGATACAGTATTAGGTGGTTGGGGTGCTGATTACGCAGACCCAAGTAGTTTTACAGATCTATTCGTAACAGGAAACTCTTATAACCGCGGACAATGGAGCAATGAAGAATATGACAAAGTAGTGAAAGCATCTTCTTCAGCTGATGCCGGCGACGAAAAAGCGCGTTGGGACGATTTGCAAGAAGCAAACAAAATCATTGCTGATGATATGGGTGTTGCACCAGTTTACCAAAAGGCTGAAGGTCATTTAGTCAATGAAAAAGTCAAAGGTATCGTGCATCATGCAGCTGGGGCTTCATGGGATTACAAGTGGACATATATCGAAGAATAACCACTTCTATATAGGTAACAATTGAAGATGAGAAAAAACAGGGTAGGTCATTGATCCAACGACACACCCTGTTCTCATCAACAATTATAAAAGAGCGAAAAGCATGAAGAGAATGGAAAAAATAAGTAAAATCCCAGCAATAATCAGCCAAAAGCTGTACATACCATGGCTGGCAGATGAAAGCAGCGAGAACTCTGGTTTTTTCTTCCGGTTTCTTGTTCTAGCTAGATGAATCGATCGTTGAAAATGATCAAAGAAACCCGAGGAAAAAACCCATAAAAATCCGCCGATAATCAAAAACGGCAACGCGCATAAGAAAAAATCATTTGATAATTGCAGAAAAGTTAATTGATTGGTTAAGAAATTTTTGATTAAAATGAAGACCATCAACAAAATGGAAATGGCATAAGGAAGATACTTTTTGTTCATTTTTTTGCTCCTTTATCAGTTGGTTCATTACTTAATAATGTAGCGAAACATTTGTCAGAAGTCAAAAGCTAGGGGGAAACATTTGTGAATAGTTATATCAAATATGTTTTAAAACGTGTCTTCTTCATGATGATCACGCTGTGGTTGATAGCCACAATCACTTTTTTCTTAATGCAGTTACTACCAGGAACACCATATACCAATCAGGAACGTTTGAGTCCTGAAACGATTGAAATGTTGAATAAACAAGTAGGTTTAGACAAACCGGTACTTGTTCAATATGGAATTTATCTTTCTAATTTACTTCAAGGTGACTTTGGCATCTCTTTCCAATTTAAAAACCAACCTGTGGCTAATTTATTAGCAGGCAGAATTGGCCCCTCTTTACAATTAGGATTACAAGCAATTATCGTTGGAACGTTTGTTGGAACAATCTTAGGAACGATTTCTGCAATGAAGCAAAACACGTGGGTGGATAGTTCATCGACCTTAATTGCAATCTTGGGACGTTCGATCCCTAACTTTGTGTTTGCAGTGTTACTCCAATATGTGTTTGCAATGAAGTTACACATTTTACCAATCGCAAAATGGGATGGTTTCGTCTATACCATTTTACCAACAATTGCCTTAGCGATGTCTCCACTTGCCGATTCCGCCCGCTTTATTCGGACCGAAATGGTTGAAGTTCTTCATAGCGATTATGTTGAATTAGCTAGAGCAAAAGGACTTAGTCGTTGGGAAATTGCCTTCAAACACGGCTTAAGAAACAGTTTGATCCCATTGATGACTTTATTAGGACCACTGGCAGTTGCGTTGATGACTGGTTCATTAGTAGTTGAAAATATTTTTGCCATTCCTGGAATCGGGGAACAATTTGTGAAATCAATTACCACAAATGATTATCCGACAATCATGGCTGTGACAATTCTTTACTCATTTATGTTGATTTTTGTTATTTTAGTCGTTGACTTATTGTACGGGTTAGTTGATCCAAGAATTCGTGTTTCTGAAGGGAGTCGAGGATAGATGGAAATGGTACCGAAGCGCTATGAAACAGTTGCCGAGATTCCGGCAGACGAGTTTCTTCCTTTACAAAAGAATACCGAAGCCGAGCGTGAACAGATTTCTGCTCCTTCGTTGAATTTCTTACAAGATTCTTGGCGTCGATTGAAGAAAAATAAAGCCGCAGTGATCTCGATGGTCTTACTAACGACAATCATTTTGATTTCAATCGTGACGATTTTTGTTTCACCACACAATCCAACTGCGCAAAATGTTGATTATATCAACTTACCACCGCGTATTCCTGGCATCAGTATCGATGGCCTAAATGGGAAAGCAATGGTTGGTGGCGAGTTAGTTGATAAATACGCGCAGGCAAATGTCCCAGCAAATGTAAATTTTCTTTTGGGAACAGATGGTTTAGGTCGTGATGTGTTGAGTCGCTTGTTCATGGGGACGAGAATTTCTCTATTGATTGCATTTATTGCAGCCATTTTAGACGTGACGATTGGCGTTGCTTATGGCTTGGTTTCTGGTCTTTTAGGCGGACGTGTAGATAATGCAATGCAACGTTTTTTGGAAATTTTATCTGGGATTCCCAACCTAGTCGTAATGATTTTGATGTTAGTTGTATTTGAACCGGGAATTTTTTCAATCGTAGCGGCGATGGCAATCACAAACTGGATTCCAATGGCGCGGATCGTTCGTGCACAAACATTGAAATTGAAAGATCAAGAGTACGTTTTGGCTGGTTTGACTTTGGGTGAATCAAAGTTGAAAATCGCGTTTAAACATATCTTACCGAATATCTCAAGTGTCATCATTATCCAAATGATGTTTAGTATCCCATCTGCTATTTTCTTCGAAGCATTCTTAAGTTTCATCGGGTTAGGTTTAACACCACCGTCTGCTTCATTAGGAACAATGCTAAGTGATGGCTACAAAACATTCTTATATCTGCCTTATCTATTATGGATTCCGGCAGCAACTTTATCGGTTATCATGATTGGCTTTAACTTATTAGCTGATGGATTACGTGATGCCTTCGATCCTAAAATGAAAGAGTGAGAATTATGACGAAAATTTTAGAAGTGAAAGATTTAGAAATTTCTTTTGACACTTATGCTGGTAAAGTTCGAGCAATTCGCGGCGTGAATTTTCACTTGAATAAAGGGGAAACTTTGGCAATCGTTGGTGAATCTGGGAGTGGAAAATCTGTTACAACTCGAAGTATCATGCGACTCCTGTCAAGTAATGCCAACATTGATGCCGGTCAGATCCTGTTTAAAGGGGAAGACATTGTGAACAAATCCGAAAAAGAAATGCAAAAAATTCGCGGGAAAGAAATTGCGATGATCTTCCAAGATCCAATGACATCATTAGATCCAACCATGACAATTGGAAAGCAAGTAGCGGAATCTTTACGCAAACATAATAAAGTATCAAAAAAAGATGGCGAAAAAGCAGCACTTGACTTACTAAAGTTAGTTGGAATTCCAGAAGCTGAAAAAAGAATCAAAAGTTACCCACATCAGTTTTCAGGTGGACAGCGGCAACGGATCGTGATTGCGATTGCTTTGATTTGTTATCCAGAAATTTTAATCGCTGATGAACCCACAACCGCGTTAGATGTAACAATCCAAGCGCAAATCTTAGAATTACTAAAAGAAATTCAAACAAAAATTGATACATCGATTATTTTTATTACCCATGATCTTGGTGTAGTAGCAAATGTTGCTGATCGAGTAGCTGTTATGTATGGTGGGAAAATCATCGAAGTAGGGACTTCAGAAGAAATTTTTTATAATCCGCAACATCCTTATACTTGGGGCTTACTTGGCTCAATGCCGACGTTGGAAAGCGCAAGTAAGCAACTTTATGCAATTCCTGGTTCGCCTCCAGATTTGTTGAATCCACCAAAAGGGGACGCCTTTTATCCACGTAATGAATATGCTTTGCAAATTGATGCAGAGCAAGAACCACCATTTTTTGAATTATCTGCAACACACAAAGCGGCAACCTGGTTGTTAGCACCACAAGCACCAAAAGTTCTGCCACCAGAAGAAATTCAACGCCGTTGGGCAATTTTTAAAGAAAAACAAGGGAGCCAAGGGGGAATAGTGGATGAAAAACAAGCTACTCGAGGTTAAAGGTCTAAAACAATATTTCAACATTGGCAAAAAAAATGAAGTGCATGCGGTGAACGATATCAGTTTCCATATTTATGAAGGAGAAACGTTTGGGTTAGTTGGTGAATCTGGGAGTGGAAAGTCGACGACTGGTCGGACGGTCATTCGTTTAAATGAACCAACTGGTGGTGAGATTTTATTTGATGGACAAGATATAACAAAAATCAAAGGAAAAAAAGAAATGACGAAATTTCGTCATGAAGTCCAAATGATTTTTCAAGATCCTTACGCATCCTTAAATCCGAGAATGAAAGTTCGTGATATTATTGCTGAAGGCATTGATGTGAACGGCTTAGCAAAATCACCGCAGGAGCGTGCGCAAAAAGTTGATGAATTGCTAAAAACAGTTGGGTTAAATCCCAGTCACGGAACACGTTATCCTCATGAATTCTCAGGTGGACAACGTCAACGGATTGGCATTGCTCGAGCGTTAGCAGTTAATCCACGGTTTGTTATTTGTGACGAGCCTATTTCTGCGTTAGATGTGTCAATTCAGGCTCAGGTAGTGAATTTATTACAAGACTTACAAGAAGAGCAAAATTTAACTTACTTGTTTATTGCCCATGACTTATCGATGGTGAAACACATTAGTGATCGCATTGGTGTCATGCATAATGGCTTATTGTTGGAAATGGGGACAAGTGATGAAATTTATAACTTTGGTGTTCATCCTTATACAGAAAGTTTGTTATCTGCTATTCCGTTACCAGATCCAGATCATGAGAGACAACGTCGTCGAATCAAATATCAACCAGAGCCAGAGGATAATCAAGTACGTACATTAAAAGAAATTGCCCCAGAACATTTTGTGTACGCAACAGAACAAGAAGTTGCTTATTACGCGAAAAAATTGCAACGAAAAAAAGAAAACTTACTCGTAACAAACTAGGGGGTAAGTGCTGATGCTCAAAGCCTTTAAATTCCGGATGTATCCCACCGATGAACAAAAAAAGTGGTTGATTCAAAATTTTGGTTGTGTTCGTTTCACTTATAATCACTTACTACTTTCACGACAAGAAACCTATAAGCAATTAGGTGTGATTGATTATTCGTTGACACCAGCTACCTTGAAAAAGCGTTATGCGTTTTTAAAGGAGGCAGATAGTTTGGCATTAGCCAATGCTCAGTTGAATTTGGATCGTGCGTTTCGCAATTATTTTAAAGGACGAGCGAGCTTTCCAAAATTGAAAAGTAAGAAGAGTATGTGGCAGTCTTATACCACAAATAACCAAGGACACACCATTTATTTAGAAGGAAATCAATTGAAATTACCAAAACAAAAAAAGTTGTTCAACGTGCATGTCCACCGACCAATCGAAGGTACGATCCGTTCAGCTACGATTTCTTCACGATATAATGAAGAGTTTTACGTTTCCTTTTTATGTGAAGTTCCGCTGAATAAAAGACAGAAAACCAATGAATGGGTGGGAATCGCGTATTGCCCCAAAGGATTAGTCGAAACTTCGCAGAAAATCGAGGTTGTTGCACCTAAACTTTTGGTGACAAATCAAAAAATCGCTGTAGCAGAAAGAAAATTGAGTATTCGAGCAAAAGCAGCTCAACAACGAAAAAAAGCTTTAGAACGAGCAAAAAATTATCAAAAACAAAAAAGAAAAGTACTGAATCTGTATCAAAAACAAAAATATCAACGGGAAGATTACTTAGAACAACTTTCTGCTGTTCTGGTGAATAAATTTGATTATTTGTTTATTGAATCATTGCCAGATGAGAATCTTGCTTCTGATTTTTCAGTGCAAGATTGGCACAAACTGTTGACCAAATTGAGGTATAAAGCAGAATGGTATCAGAAAACCTTTCTCTTGATTAATACACAGGATATCCACAGTCATTCTGCGCAAGAAAAGAGTAGACTGTTGGAACGAATTGGAAAACAATTACTTTTTGATGTCTAAACTGGTAGGAGCGCCAGAGTTCGCCTTGTTAATAAAAAGTTTTTAAACTTTTGTTTCTAGGAATTTTCTTTTCGCCTAAAGGAAAAGCTCACTAATTATGAGAAACCAAAAACCAAGGACTGTAACTTAAATCAGTAATGATTTTTGTTACAGTCCTTGGTTTTTATAAATTAATCTTCTATTTTTGGATGATGTTCGGGCTTTAATTGATAGATTTTTGATGGACGACCGATTCCAACAGGGCGTTCACCAATTTCGTCAAAATATTGCAACATTGCTTTTTTAAAATTTGAGTGGTCAATGGATTTAAAATCAATTCCCAAAAATTTAGCAAACACTTTGCGAGCTTCAGTAATTGTAAAATCTTTACCTAATACTTGGAGGACTTGTGGTTCATGTTCCATTTTATTAACGATGCGGTTAAAGGCTTTTAACACGATAAAACTATGGTCAAATGCCAACTTATCTTTTCCAGTTGATTGGCCAGTTGTTAAATCAAGCGCGATTGAGACATCGCCACTGGTCAAGTGGATTTGATTCATTTGTCGTTCTAAAGTGAACCAGCGGACTTCTTTGGCATCATCTCCTGCAATCAAAGGTTCTTCACCAATAAAGGCAAGATAACTGACAGTTACGACCCAGCCACGTGGATCACGGTCGGGCGTGCTAAATGTGTGAAGTTGTTCAATGTTTTCTTTAGAAATAATGACTCCCGTTTCTTCTTGTGTTTCGCGTAAGACACTTTCGCCAGTTGACTCATCTCGTTGGACAAAGCCACCAGGTAATGCCCAAGAGTTTCGATAAGGATGTCCTTTTCTTTGAATCAAAAGAATTTTCAACTGATCTTCTTCTTTGTTGTAACACATCAAAACGATGTCGACAGTCAAAGAAGGCTTGTCGTATTCAGGACGTTCTTGTGCTTGATACCAAGTTAAAAAATCTTCTTCACTGGCTTCTTGTTCATAATATAATTTTTCTTCTTCTTTAGAAGTAAATTCTTTCATTCTGACACCTCCACTGCCGATAAAAGTACAATTTACTTTATTGTAGCAGACTCTCGGAAAAAACCAAGGATTTCCCGAAAAATTTCATGGTTATCAAAGATGGAAGAGGAAGGGGAAAACTAAGTTGACCAAAAAGAACAGTAAATAAAAAGGCAAAAATTTCATTTTTTCTTCGCGAAGAGCAAGAAATCCGCAAATGATAATAAATAAATCTAATGCGATACGGAAAAGATTGGATACAAGAAGGAAACTGCTCAAGTTGCCGTTTAAATTAAAGTAACCATACATCCTTATATAAAAATAACTAAAAATTAAATGAACAATTGTCAGTACTGCGATACTGATCATAAAAATCGTGTGTTTTTTCTGCATAATCATTCCTACCTTTGTTCGTTGGTTTTTCAGTTTCTATTATACATGATTCATTTTTAGAAAAATAGCGAGGAAAAATTTTCCAAAAAACGTAACTGAATAAACGCATAAAGTGTCTTAATGTTTCCCCTTTTTTCCAGATGGGAAGACAAGCATTGCTGTCGAATTCCCTTTTCAAAAATTCGCTAACATTAAGATTATTTTGTGGTATACTAGCAAGGAAACGAATTCGCATCATGCGATAAAGGAGGAGGAGCCCCGTGGCAGAAAAGGAAACTTTTTATATTACTACGCCAATCTATTATCCAAGTGGCAAACTGCACATTGGTAACTCGTACACAACGATTGCTTGTGATGCTGTTGCACGTTACAAACGGTTGATGGGCTTTGATGTGTTTTATCTTACTGGGGTGGATGAGCACGGTCAAAAAATCGAAACAAAAGCAGCTGAACTAGGTGTTGAACCACAAGAGTATGTGGATAAAATGGCTGCAGACGTGAAAAAATTATGGAAAACACTTGATATCAGTTACGATAAATTTATTCGAACAACGGATGATTATCACAAAGCAGCTGTTCAAAAAATATTTGATCGTTTACTAGAACAAGGTGATATTTATTTAGGGGAATACGAAGGATGGTATTCAGTTTCTGATGAAGAATTCTTTACAGAAACCCAACTTGCTGAAGTTTACAAAGATGATGAAGGTAACGTGATTGGTGGGAAAGCACCAAGTGGACACGAAGTGGAATTAGTCAAAGAAGAATCTTATTTCTTCCGCATGAGTAAGTACGCAGATCGTTTGCTTGAGTATTACGAAGCACATCCTGAATTTATCCAACCTGAATCACGTAAAAAAGAAATGATCAACAATTTTATCAAACCTGGCTTAGAAGACTTAGCTGTTTCAAGAACGACATTTAGCTGGGGCATCCCAGTGACACGTGACCCAAAACACGTTGTATACGTTTGGATCGATGCATTGTCAAACTATATTACAGCGTTAGGCTATGGTTCAGATGATGACAGCTTGTTTGAGAAATACTGGCCTGCAGACGTTCACATGGTTGGAAAAGAAATCGTTCGTTTCCACACAATTTATTGGCCAATTATGTTAATGGCACTAGATTTGCCATTGCCTAAAAAAGTTTTTGGACATGGCTGGTTATTGATGAAAGATGGTAAAATGTCTAAATCAAAAGGAAATGTTGTTTATCCTGAAATGCTAGTTGAACGTTATGGCTTAGATGCATTACGTTATTACTTATTACGTGCAGTTCCTTTTGGGTCTGATGGTGTCTTCACACCAGAAGATTTTGTTTCTCGCGTAAACTACGATTTAGCGAATGACTTAGGGAATCTATTGAACCGTACTGTTGCGATGATCAACAAATATTGTGATGGAATTGTTCCTGATTATGCTTCACTAGTGACACCTTTTGATAGCGAGTTGTCAACGACTGCTGCAAACGTAGTTGGACGTTACCATGATGCTATGGAAAAAATGGAATTTAACACGGCTTTAGCTGAAATCTGGGTATTGATTTCTCGCGCGAATAAATACATCGATGAAACAGAGCCTTGGGTATTAGCAAAAGATGAAGAAAAGAAAAATGAATTGGATAGCGTAATGGTTCATTTGGCTGAAACCTTACGAATTGCCGCTATTTTGTTGCAACCAATCATGACTGAAACACCAGTCAAAATCTTTAAACAATTAGGATTAGATGCTGAATCAATGAACTTGGAAGGGTTACATTTTGGTGAGTTTCCTTCTGGAACAAAAGTTGTTACTAAAGGCACACCGATTTTCCCACGTTTAGATATGGATGAAGAAGTTGCTTATATCCAAATGAAAATGTCTGAAGGTACACAAAGTACAGAGGACACAGTGAAGTGGGACCCAGAAGAAACAGAATTTGTTTCTTCAAAAGAAAAACAAATCAAATTTGATGTATTCGATAAAGTTGAATTGAAAGTTGCTGAAGTAATCAACTGTCAAAAAGTGGAAGGTGCAGATAAGTTATTGCAATTCCGTTTAGCTGCAGGGGATAATCAGGACCGTCAAATTTTATCTGGAATCGCAGAATATTATCCTGATCCAAGTGAGTTAATCGGCAAAAAACTTGTGATCGTGGCAAACTTAAAACCGCGTAAGATGCGTGGTCAAATCAGCCAAGGAATGATTCTATCAGCAGAAGCACCTGATGGCTCATTGCAAGTAGTTGAAGCGCCAAAAGGAATGCCAAATGGTTCAGAAATCGCATAAATAAAAAAGGAATCCAATCCTCATGGTTGGATTCCTTTTTATATACACAGAGAACACCTGATGTCATTTTATTGAAGGATATCTTTTCAATCGCTTTTTCAAGCGAGTTGGCAATAGGGCGCTTACAACAGCGAAAGGAATCGCAAAGATATACCAAGAAATCGTTCGCCCGATACCATATCGTTGATAGAGGTTCATTAACATCAAGTGAAGTAAGCTTAATCCAACAATCAATGAGCCAGCGAGAAACCATTGATTGTCCCATTTGAAATAACGTAAACTCATGACTAAAACCGGATAAAGGTAAAAGTAGATTCCAACGAAAGTGATGCGCCAATTTTTAGTAAAGGTCCCAATATTGAGCAAAAAGAAAATTGCGGATAAAGCGATTCCTAATGGTGGAAAAAGACCGACTAGAAAGGAATAGGCGATGCTCCAGAGAATCAAGCCTGGACCTTTGAATAACGCGACTAAAATCACTAGACCCGTGATAAGAAGGAGTTGTTGACTAAACGAAGCAATAGTCAAAAGACCAAAAAGAATCAACGTAGCCCAGTGCCAACGTGATTGTTGCTGTTCTTTTCGTGTAATCGAAAAATGATCTGTGAGAAAATTTGCCAATTTTGGATGTGAATGCTGAAAGTCCAAAAGCAAGCCCCCCTTTAAATAGAAACTAGCTAAATTGTAATCAAAAATAAAAGAAAAATCATCCGACTTAAGGGGGATTTTTTTGAAAACCCTTTATTGTATTTGTGCGTAGCCAAGGGGAAAAAACTCGGTTATACTAGCAATTATATTAATAAAATAGGAAAGAGGATGAGGAATGGAAAATAAATTAAAACGTGAAATTAATTTGTTTGGTGCATTAGCAACGGTTATGGGAACTGTTATTGGGGCAGGAGTTTTCTTTAAGACTGCTTCAGTAACTGCCAGCACACAATCATCGAGTTTGACACTTTTTGTATGGTTATTGGGCGGCTTTTTGACCATTTGTGCAGGGTTGACTGTTGCAGAATTAGCCACAGCGATTCCAGAAACAGGCGGAGCAGTCAAATACATAGAGGCTGCGTATGGAAAATTACCAAGCTTCTTACTAGGCTGGGCGCAAAGTCTGATTTATTTTCCAGCGAACATTGCAGCTCTTTCAATTATTTTTGCTACACAGTTGACAAATCTCTTTCAGCTATCCACTGATTATCTGATATTGATTGCAGCTGTAACTGCTTTGTCAGTGACGGGATTGAATTTATTGGGGACTAAAGTTGGTGCGACTGTCCAGTCTGCTACTCTTATTATTAAATTGATCCCGATTGCAGTTATTGTGGTTTGGGGATTAATGGTTCCCGGATCCGGTACGGTTCAGCTTTTTCCAATTGAAGCAGGAAAAGATGTTTCTTTTATGGAAGGATTGAGTAGTGCGCTGTTGGCTACTTTGTTCGCGTATGATGGTTGGTTAGGTGTCGGAGCAATCGCTGGTGAGATGAAAAAGCCAGAAAAAGATTTGCCTAAAGCAATTATTTTAGGATTAAGTTTTGTAACAGTGGTTTACTTGTTGATTAATTTTGTTTTCTTGAAGACTTTACCCATCGAAGGAATTGCCGGTAACTTGAACGCAGCATCAGATGCTTCAGCAGTGATTTTTGGTTCATTTGGAGGAAAGTTAGTTACGATTGGTATTCTGATTTCTGTTTATGGCGCGCTGAATGGGTATACGTTGACTGGAATTCGTGTTCCTTACGCGATGGCATTGGAAAATGAATTACCATTTAGTAATCAGTTAACAAAATTATCGAAGAAATTCACAGTTCCTTACGTGCCAGCAATGTTTCAGTTAGTGATTGCTTGTATCATGATGACGATGGGCTCATTTGATTTTTTGACAGATATGCTGATTTTCGTAATGTGGTTGTTTAGTTTATTAATATTTATCGCTGTTTTCGTTTTACGAAAGAAAGCGCCGGAGATGAATCGCCCATACAAAGTACCACTTTATCCGGTGATCCCACTAATTGCGATTATTGGTGCGATTTTTATTTTAGGAATGACGATCTTAACGCAAACAGCACTAGCGATGATTGGAATCGGTGTAACGCTATTAGGGATTCCAGTTTATTTCTATAAAAATAAAAAATAAGCATGAGAGGTTGAGCTAAGTCTCAATCTCTTTTTCATTTGTTTAATGGATGATTAAATCTAAAGCGGGGTTCTTTTGACATTCGCTTTTTTCGCATCTTTTTTTGTGATCCAAAGCGTTGAAACGGAATGGTGTTTGGTAGGTAGTTACCTGAAAAAACAAAAAAGTATGAGTTTTAGAAAGAATTTTTATTTGCTAGAATGAAAAAATTGGAAGTGGCGAAGCTCTTATCATCTTTTTTTTCATCTGACTTCTGTCTTAACCGTTTATGTGCTAAAGTAGGAAAGAAAAGGAGCGATTTGAATGATATTTGATTCTCATACTCACTTAAATGCGGAACAATTTAATGAAGATATTCCCGAAACGATTGAGCGTGCTAAAGAGTTGGGCGTAACAAAAATGGCTGTAGTTGGTTTTGATCAACCAACGATTGAAAAATCTTTACAGCTTAGTCAAGACTACGAAACTATTTATAGCATTATTGGTTGGCACCCAACTGAGGCTGGCAGTTATACGAAAGAAGTTGAACAACAATTACAAGAACGATTGACATTACCTAAAGTTGTGGCATTAGGAGAAATTGGTTTGGATTATTATTGGATGGAAGATCCAAAGGAAGTTCAAGCAAAAATTTTTCGTCGTCAAATTGCGATTGCAAAAGAAATGAATTTACCGATTAGTATCCATACGCGTGATGCAATAGAAGACACGTACCAGATTTTAAAAGAAGAAAAAATTCATGATATTGGTGGGATCATGCATAGTTTTAGTGGAGATTACGAATGGGCGCAGCGTTTTCTTGATCTTGGTATGCATATTTCCTTTAGTGGTGTTGTGACATTCAAAAAAGCGTTAGATGTCCAAGAAGCTGCAATGAATGTCCCTTTAGATCGTATGTTGGTAGAAACGGATGCACCTTATCTTGCACCAGTCCCTTATCGTGGTAAACGAAATGAACCCGGGTATACTCGTTATACGGTCGAAAAAATTGCGGAACTTCGTCAAGTACCTTTTGAAGAAATTGCAACACAAACATGGCATAATGCACATCGTTTATTTGGGATTTCAGAAAATGAGTAAATTGACTATTGAAGAAATTGTAGTCGTTGAGGGAAAAGACGATACGAGACGATTACAAGAAGTCGTGAATGTAGATACGATTGAAACAATTGGTTCCGCAATCAATGAAGCTATTTTGATGCAGATCGAACACGCACAAGAAACAAGAGGGGTGATTGTTTTTACGGACCCAGATTTTTCAGGCGAAAAAATCCGTAAAACAATTATGGAGGTCGTGCCCCAAGCAAAACACGCCTTTTTACCTCGGAAGCAAGCTCGACCAAAGAAAAAGGGGAGCTTAGGTGTTGAACACGCAAGCAATGAAGCAATTCTCGAGGCATTGAAGAAAGTTGTGACACCTAGCGAGGAAGAGTTTAACGAAATCCCTAGACAGATGCTTTTGGATTATGGTTTAATAGCGGGAGCACAGGCCAAAGAAAAAAGAGAACGACTTGGAGATGAGCTAAGAATTGGCTATACCAATGGCAAACAATTAGCGAAGCGTTTGAAAATGTTTCGCATTACCCCAGAAGAATTAACACAAGCAATGAAAAAAGTGGAGGCAAAACATGACTGAATATCGTGAGATCGCAACACCCTCTCGAACAAAAGAAATCTTGAAAGAACATGGATTTCAATTTAAAAAAAGTTTAGGACAAAATTTTTTAACAGAACCTAACATTCTACGAAAAATTGTCGAAACAGCTGAAATCAACCATGAAACAAATGTAATTGAAGTAGGGCCAGGAATTGGCGCGTTGACTGAACAATTAGCCATAAATGGAAATCAAGTCGTTGCATTTGAAATCGATGATCGTTTGATTCCAGTATTAGCAGATACACTTCGCCGTTATCCAAATGTAAAGGTTGTTCACCAAGACATTTTAAAAACGGACTTGGCTGCTGCTGTTGCTGAATATTTTGCAGAAGAGCTACCATTAAAAGTGGTCGCAAATCTTCCTTATTACATTACAACGCCAATCATGATGCATTTTCTTGAATCAGACGTACGTGTGGATGAAATGGTTGTGATGATGCAAAAAGAAGTTGCTGATCGAATTTCTGCAAAGCCAGGTACGAAAGCTTATGGCTCACTTTCAATTGCTGTGCAATATCATATGGATGCGTCTTTGGCATTTATCGTGCCTAAAACCGTTTTTGTACCACAACCAAACGTTGATTCAGCGATTTTAAAATTGACACGCAGAGACAAACCAGCTGTTGAAGTTACAGATGAAAAAGAATTTTTCCGTTTAACGAAAGCTTCATTCCAATTGCGTCGCAAAACATTATGGAACAATTTGCAACATGCATATGGAAAAGATGAAGCAACGAAAGCATGGTTGACTCAAAGTTTAGCTGACGCAGGAATTGATCCGAAACGTCGTGGTGAAACACTGTCATTAGAAGAATTCGCTGCATTAAGCAATGCAATGATGGCGAATAAACAAGGGTAAGAAGATTTAGATAATTGAAAAATGGTTTATCACAGAAAAGCGGAGCCTAGTGCTTACGTTTTTCTGTGATTTTTTTATTAGTTAGGAAAAAATTTTTGAAAAAATGCGTATCTATAGTAGAAGTAGGATGAAATAAAAAGGAACGCAACTAACAAGTCATTTTCTAAATCAGTTTTTGAGTGACGAAAGAATGATTTAGAAGTATTTAGAAAAGCGATTGTTTTTCTTGAAAAAAAGGATGGCTTATCTGCTCAAGTAGACAAGTCATGTGCTGAAAGGCACAACAAATTTAAAAAGCATTGGTATGTTCCAACTAAGTTCGTGGAAAAATAGAAACTTGACGAAGAACAGTCGAATACTCCTTTAAGTGTCTTGACAGTTAAAGAGAATATCAGTACAATAAACAACATCAATGTGTCAAGACACATAAGGAGAGTAAAAATGAAAAATAATTCTGTTCGTCACTTAACTATTTCCGCATTGCTGATTGGGATGGGGATCATCATTCCTTTAGTTATGCCAAAAATCATGATTCCGCCAGCATCTTTTACCTTAGCGTCGCATGTGCCATTATTCTTAGCAATGTTTTTTTCACCAGGGGTAGCTGTTGCTGTCGCATTAGGAACAACATTTGGGTTCTTTTTATCGACACCAGTCATTATCGCCTTAAGAGCATTATCACACATTATTTTTGCAGTGGTTGGTGCTTGGTATTTGCAAAAGAAACCCGGGATCGTCTTGAAGGACGGGAAATTTACGCTAGCAAACTGGAAATTTCAAGGATTTAATTTTTTCATTGGGGTGATCCATTCGATTGCAGAAATGTTGGTTGTGAGTGCTTTTTATTTTATGGGAAATATGCCTGATACGTATTATTCGGAAGGCTATTTCTATACAGTATTTATTTTGATGGGAATTGGTGGATTGATTCACAGTTTAGTTGACTATAATATTGCTTACTTTGTTGCAGGTACGTTAAGCAAATACTTTGATATTCCTGTATTTACTGCGGCAAAAGAACAAGCGAGGAACATGGATAAGCTTGGCTAAAAATAATTGGATTAAAAAATGGCTTAGATCCACTTCCTGTTGAACATTTTTGATACCATTAGTAAAAATAGGTGACTTAATACAGATGCTGTTTTAAGTTACCTATCTTTTTTTTACCTATCTGGCTAGTAAGTAAAAATCGTCGCAAAATCAGTTGGAGTTATTTCCAGAATGTTTTTTTTAGAGCTAAATGCGTTTATCTCAAGCACCTTTATCTTTATGTAACCTACCAAGTCCCCAGTTATGTCAAAAAAAGAACTGCACCGTTGATTTCGGTACAGCTCTTAAAAAGGGGGCATCAATTAAAATTAAGGTAAAGTGATCACATTTTCTGTTTCTTTATCGAAAAAATGTCCTTTATTGATATTGAAAGCAAGATCAATCATCTCACCTGGTTTGTGGAAGTCACGTGCATCGACTTTTGAAATAAATTCAGTTGAGCCAGTTTTTGTGTAAAGCATTGTTTCTGCACCTAATAATTCTGAAACCACAACTTCAGAATGAACAACTGCTTCTGGTGAAGCATCTAAAGCAATTTGTTCGCTGTGAATGTCTTCAGGACGAATACCAAAGATGACTTCTTTGCCATTATAGCCTTTTTCCACTAAGATTTTATTTTTTCCTTCTGGAATACGAAGTCTTAGACCATGACCGTCAGTAATCACGCCGTCATTTAGCGTTACACTGAAGAAATTCATTGCAGGTGAGCCAATAAATCCAGCAACAAAAACATTCACTGGTGTGTCATAAACCTCTTTTGGTGAACCAATTTGTTGAATAAATCCGTCCTTCATAATAACGATTCGATCTGCCATTGTCATAGCCTCTGTTTGGTCATGGGTCACGTAGATGGTTGTTGTTTCCAAACGTTGGTGTAATTTAGCAATTTCTGCACGCATCGCTACACGCAATTTAGCATCTAAGTTTGATAAAGGTTCATCCATCAAGAAGACTTTTGCATCACGAACGATTGCACGACCTAAAGCCACACGTTGACGTTGTCCACCAGATAATGCAGCTGGTTTACGAGTTAGATATTCAGTTAGACCTAAAATTTCTGCCGCATTTTCAACTCGATTTTTGATTTCAGCTTTATCGTATTTTCTTAATTTCAAACCAAATGCCATATTATCAAAAACAGTCATATGAGGATAAAGTGCGTAGTTTTGGAAAACCATTGCGATATCACGATCTTTTGGAGCAACATCATTCATGACTTTTTCGCCAATTTTTAATTCACCTTCAGTAATGTCTTCCAAACCAGCAATCATACGTAAAGTAGTTGATTTCCCACATCCAGATGGTCCAACAAAAACAATAAATTCACGATCTTGGATATTTAAATTAAAATCAGTAACTGAATAATTTTCTGCATTATCGTATTTTTTATAAACATGTGTCAACGCCATTTCTACCATAGTAAATTCCACACTTTCTATAAGTTTTATTTGACTAAAGTATAAATGAAAGCGCTAACCTTATACAATGGCAGAATGAACAAGAATTTGTCTGTTTTTTGGTCAGAGTGACAAAGAAAATCAAAAAAATGGTAACAAAAAATTTAAACGTTTTCCTAAGTTTGTTACACTAAAGAAAAGAAGGGAAGTGTGACTGATGAAAATTGCTTTGATTGCACATGATCGAAAGAAACCATTAATGATTAAATTAGCGACAGCTTATCAAATGATTTTAGCAAAACACGAGCTTTATGCTACTGGGACGACCGGTTTACGAATTCAAGAGGCAACTAATTTACCAGTTCATCGTTTTAAATCAGGTCCGTTGGGAGGCGACCAACAAATTGGGGCAATGATTTCCGAAGATGAAATTGATTTAGTCATTTTCTTGCGTGATCCGCTTGCAGCACAGCCACATGAGCCAGATGTAACAGCATTGATTCGTTTATCAGATGTGTACGAAATTCCTTTGGCAACCAATATTGGCACAGCTGAAGTTTTATTGCGGGGGTTAGCAGCGGGGTATTTAGATTTTCGGACGGTCGTTCATGAAATGGAAAAAGAAGCGATTTCAACAGAACATGAATGAATTTTCGGTATTTTATCCAATAATGTGAATAAATACTAATATAATTTATTGAATAGCGAACATAAAAGAAAAAAAGCATAGTAATATTCAGTTTTCCTATTTGCTAGTCGTTGGTAATTATGTTATATTTTGTGAGGGAATTGTTTCCCAAAATAAAATCAGAGTAGGAAATAAAGCGTTAAGTGCTAGGAGGATGGGATGTTGCCACCTGGACGAAGGACAAGGTAACTTGTTCGCGGTTTTATTTTCGCATTCGCTGCATATTATTGTGTAGCAGCTCTTAAAGGAGATGCTAAAAATGAAAAAAAATCGATTAGACGCACGGATGATTGCGATCATGGGGCTATTGATTGCCTTAATGGTTACTTTATCACGACTAATATCTATCGAAACACCTTTTATCAAAATCAGTGTAACATTTATTCCACAGGTCATCATGGGGATTTTATTTGGTCCTTTTTGGTCTGGTATAGGAGCTGTGTTAGCTGACCTTGTTGGAATGGCATTATTCTCAAAATCAGCTTTCTTTATTGGATTTACTTTGAATGCTTTCATCGAAGGGGCGATTTATGGTTTCTTTTTCTATCGAAAGGAAATCACTTGGAAGAATGCTATCTTAGCAACGCTGAGTGTCACGTTGATTATCAATTTGATTTTGACACCGCTTTGGCTAGCTTTGATGTATCACGTTCCTTTATTCAGTTGGGTCGTTTGGGCACCAAGATTATTGAAAACAGTCATTTGGATCCCACTTCAATCAATTGCAATTTACTATGTTGGACGGAGTATCCCTTATAAAAAGATTTTACAAAGTCTAACAGTTCGTACGAAATAAAAATAAAAAACAGGCAATCTTCCCATCCCAGAAGATTGCCTGTTTTTTATTGATGTGTAAATTGTGCTTGATAAAGCTGATTGTAATAGCCTGCTTTTTTCACTAATTCATCATGCGTTCCCATTTCGACGATGTGTCCTTGATCCATGACTAAAATCTGATCAGCATTTTTAATGGTAGAAAGCCGATGTGCAATCACAAAACTAGTTTTACCTTCCATCATTGTCAAGAATGCTTGTTGAATCTTCTTTTCAGTTAGTGTATCAACAGAACTAGTTGCCTCGTCTAAGATCAACATAGGTGGATTACTGATCATTGTTCGTGCAATAGTCAATAGTTGTCGCTGACCATCAGAAATTTTTAGTCCTTGACCGCCAATTTTGGTGGAAAGCTTTTCAGGTAACCGCTCGACAAATTCATACATATAGGCAGCTTTTAACGCTTCGTTGATTTCTTCATCACTAGCATTTGGATTGCCGTAGCGTAGGTTTGCCCGTAAGGAACTATCAAATAACCAAGTGTCTTGTAAAACCATCCCAAAGCTTTTACGCAAAGTCGTTCGCTTGATATCACGAATATCGTGACCATCAATCAGGATTTTTCCACTATTCGTATCATAAAAACGCATTAAAAGATTGACTAGTGTCGATTTTCCAGCTCCTGTTTTTCCAACAATCGCAATTGTTTGCCCGGGTTTTGCTCTAAAATTGAAGTCTTCAATCAAACGTTGATCTGGGTCATATGAAAAGGAAACGTGTTCGAAAACGACTTCTCCTTTGATCGTTTGGGGATCTAAAGCAAATGCATCAGAGGCATCAGGTGTCTCTTCTGGTTGATCGATCAACTCAAACGCTCGATCTAATCCAGCAAAGGCAGTTTGAATTTGCGTAGTGATACCAGATAATTCGATAAAAGGTTTTGAGAATTGACTCGAATAGATAGTGAAACTTGAGATAACACCAACGGTAATTGCTGAACCGCTTCGTAAAGCGAGTAATCCGCCAACTAAACCAATTGAGAGATAAGCTAAATGATCAACAAATCGCGAAGAAGGATTTGTCAAAGAAGAAGAAAATTGAGCACGTTGTCCTTTGACGTAAAGTTCCTGATTCAATGTTTCAAATGCCTGTTGACTAGCTGACTCTTGTTGAAAAGCTTTCACGATTTTTTGATTGCCAATCCGTTCAGTAACAAATCCAGAAATATCCCCAATAATTTTTTGCTGTTGATTAAAGTCGTTTTGAGAAGAACGTGCAACCAGAAAGCTGACTAAAAAGATAATTGGGGTGGCACACAAGACGACCACAGTTAACAACGGACTCAAATGAATCATAAAGATAAAAGATAAAACAATGATTGCAACACCAGAAAATAATTGATTGAACGCTGCTGCAATGGCAATCGAAATATTATCCATATCATTGGTAAAACGGCTGACGATATTTCCATGAGCAGTCTGGTCATAATAACGAAGAGGCAAACGGTTCAATCGTTCAAAAGCATCTTTTCTTAGCGCCGCTACGGAGAGATAAGCAAGGCGATTACTTAAGACTTGGATCAACCACTGACTAAGGACATTAACAAGTACTACGCTACCAAAGAGTAACAATAAGTGAAAGAGTTCTTGAAACTGGACGCGGCCGATACCAATCATCAAATCAATACTTTGGCCAATTTGTAACGTCATGACTACTGTCGCAATCCCATTCAATAAACCAAAGAAAATTGCTAAAGCAATTTCTTTAGGATAAGCCATCAAGTAGGGGATAAATCGCTTGAATAACTGCATTGAGAATTTTTTTTGTTTCATTTTATTCCTCCTCCTGTGATGCCACGATTTCTTGGTACTCTTTTGATGTGCGTAATAGTTCATCATTTGTTCCCTGAGCAACAATCTGTCCTTGATCCATGACTAAAATAGTTTCTGCTTCTTGAATCGAACGAACTCGTTGAGAAATAATCAATACGGTACAATCAAGAGAAGTCTTCAATGCTTTGCGTAAATTCAAATCCGTTTGATAGTCAAGTGCGCTTAATGAATCATCAAGAATCAGTAAGGATGGTTTCGCAATCAAGGCGCGTGCGATAGTCAGTCTTTGTTTTTGCCCACCAGAAAAGTTTTTTCCATTTTCCATCACTCTGGTATCCAGACCATCAGGAAGTTGACGAACAAACTCATCAGCTTGTGCAATTGCTAAAGCTTCCCAGCATTCCTCATCTGTGGCGTTTGCTTTGCCCCAATGTAAGTTGTCGCGGATAGAGCCAGTGAAGAGCACAGCTGTTTGAGGAACCATAGCAATTTGCTCTCGTAATTTTTCCGTTTCCCACTGTCGGACATCTAATTCGTCAACGAGCACTTCGCCACTACTGACATCATAAAAGCGAGGAATTAGTTGAGTCATAGTGGTTTTACCACTACCAGTGGGTCCAATGACTCCAACGACAGTATTTTTCTTCACTTGAAAATTGATATTTTCTAAAGACAAACCAGAAGCTGGTGTATAGCGGAAATCTACATGTTTGAATTCAACGATTATCTTACTATCAAGTTCAGGCGTACTTGCATCTGATGCTTCTTGAATCGAATTTTCCATGGCTAAGACTTCTTTGACGCGTTTTCCTGAAGCTTCAGCTCGGGTAAAAATCACGACTAAGTTAGAAACAACGATCAAAGCTAACAACATTTGGTTCATATAGTTGATCAACGCTAAAACTTGTCCCTGTTGTAGTCCACCAATATTGACTTTGATGCCGCCAACTGTCAATAGACAAATAATTCCTATATTCATAATCAAAGTGGTGGCAGGGGTCAAAAGTGCGGAAATATTGGAAACCAGTAAATAATTCTTGGCTAGATCATCGGTACTCTCGTCAAAACTTTTGACTTCCGTTTTTGTTCGACCAAAGGCCCGAATCACGCGAACACCACTCAGATTTTGACTAACGATTTCGTTTAAATAATCTAATTTTTCTTGAACTTTTTGGTAAAGAGGAATTGTCTTTTTAATAATAAAATACAAGATAACCGCAAAAATAGGTAAAAAAAGTAAGAAGAATAAACCAATCTGCCAATCAATGATAAAGGCCATCACGACAGAACCGATGCTTAAAAATGGTGCACGGATCAATAATCGGATAACCATTGCCAACGCTAATTGCAATTGATTGATATCGTTGGTCATTCGAGTAATCAAGGTGTCTGTTCCAAAATGATTTAGCTCACTGTGAGAAAGTGTATTGATTTTTTTCATGAGTTGATTACGCAATTCTGTACCAAAACCTTGCGAAGCGATCGAAGAATAGTATTGACAAATGATGGCACAAATCAGTCCGATAATTGACATGACAACCATCCAAACGCCCATTTGAATGACCACACCTGTATCATTTTTTTTAAGTCCGTTATCAATCAACGAAGCCATCAATAAGGGAAGAACTAATTCAAAAACTGCTTCAAGAAATTTGAAAAAGGGTCCTAAAATGATTTGCTTACGATAGTCTTTTGCATAACGCAATAATTGAATCATATGATTCCTCCTGAGTAGTAAAATTTTTTCTATATTTATAGTAGAAGAAAAGTGATAAGTACATTACACATTGTAGCTTATGAAATTTGGAATGAAAAGTCAGCAAGCTCTTTCATTAGAGTTTCTTTTCATTTTTTCAGCTTATTGATACAATGAAAAGAAAAAAGGAGGTACTTATGAACGAGTTTATTCGTGTAGTATTGCTATTTTTTATTTACTCATTTGTCGGTTGGTTATGGGAAACCATTTATTGCTCCATTAAGGCCAAGCATTTCGTCTATCGAGGATTTTTGGTTGGGCCAATTACGCCAATCTATGGATTTGGAATTTTGGGCGTCTTGTATTTTATCGAGCCCTTCCAATCGAACCTTGTTTTATTGTATGTTTTATCAACAGTTCTGGTCACGATTTTGGAGTACTTGACGAGCTTTGGCTTGGAAAAATTGTTTCATGCTACTTGGTGGGATTATCATGATGTTCCATTGAATATCAATGGGAGAGTTGCTGTACCGGTCTCACTTTTTTGGGGCGTTGGCTGTGTCTTGATCGTGAAAGTAATCCATCCACATATTTTAGTTTTAGAACAATTGTTGGCGGAACACTTTGGTTTTTATTTACCAGTTATCTTGATTGGGGTAACCATGATGGATCTTGGTTACACATTGGCAAACTTGCAAAGTTTCCAAAAAGCAGTCACAGATTTGCAAAAAGCAATCAATGAACAAAAAGCAAACTTGCAAGAAGCCTTTGAAAAAACCAAAGACGAATGGGAAGAACGTCAAAAAACTTCAGGTACAGTTTTCGGTAAGGGCATTATCTCAAAACCAGAGAAAAAAGCTGCTACTGATTGGTTACAGGCATTTAAAGAGTCAGCAAAAACGAATGATTATTTGCCACGTTTGAACTATACGCAACGTCGCTTCTTGAAAAATTTCCCACAACTATCGTTGAAAGAAGGCAAAGATGTGAATGAAATTCGTCAATTAGTAAAAGAATTGCGTAAGAAAAAATAACTTATATCATTGCTCAAAAAAGCAGTTGAACGAAAAAGTTCAATTGCTTTTTTATTTTGTCCAATAGTTCATTGGTCACGAATTGTATTTGTAATAAATTGTAATATTTTTGACATATAAATTGTAATAATCATTTGTATAATGTAAGAGTTGGTATTTTAGGAGAAAGGTGTTGGAGTTCGTGAAGGCAAAAAAAGCCTTAGTTATGCTTGCTGTCTTATTGTCAGCAAATTTAGCACTACCCTTAGTGGCTCAAGCAGAATCGCTTGATTCTTTAAATGAAAAAGAACAAGTTGCAAAACATCGGGGTGAAAAAATCAGTGTTGAAGTACAAATGACATTAAATGATGTCAATGAAAAGTATCAAGAAGTTGAGAAAATAAAACAAGAAATTGATCAAAATAAGCAAACGATTGATAAATCAAAACAAGAAATCAAGGAAACAGAAGCAACGATTGATAAGCGCAAAGAAGCGGTTGCGCAACGACTAAAAGATGTGCAAATCAATGGTTCGAACGAGCGAAATCTACAAGCACTTTTAGAAGCTGATACAGTTGCTGAATTTATCAACCGTGCATATGCCGTTCGTGTTCTTCACCAAGCAGAAAAAGATAAAATCGCTAGTTTGGATAGTCAAAGACAAAAATTAGTTGATCTTAATCAAAAGTTGGAGGACACACAGACCTCACTAAAAGAGAATCGAGCTTCTTTAGAAGTTGAAGCGAAGGCTTTGAATGAAAAAGTTGATTCTTTAAAACAAAAGCTAGCAGACAATCAAGTGATACTTAGCGAAATTGCTAAGAACAAAGAGGCCGAAACAACGCGAATCGCTACCGAAAAAGCAAAACAAGAAGCGGCTGAACAGGAATCAAAAAAACGAGCAAAAGAACAAGAAGTGAAAAGGCAAGCTGAAGTAAAAGAGCAAGAAGCTGCTCAAAAAGCAGAAGCAGAAAAATTGGCGACTGAAAAAGCAAAACAAGAGACTGAACTAGCTAAGGAAGAATCAAAAGAAAAGCCAAAAGAAGAGACGCCAAAAGAGGAAGTACCAACATCAGGTGCTACCCGTATGATGGAATCTACAGCATATTCTTATTCAGAACCGGGTTCAGGACATATCACTGCCAGTGGGTTAGATTTATATGATAATCCGCAAGCAATTGCCGTTGACCCTAGTGTGATTCCACTAAATTCAATCGTGAATGTTGAAGGTTATGGTGTGGCGATCGCTGCTGACACAGGAGGCGCAATCAAAGGAAACATTATTGATGTTCACTTTACAACGGTTGCAGAATGTGTTGCTTGGGGACGTCGACAAGTAAAAGTAACTGTAATGAGTTAATAAAAAGGGCTAAGGCAAAACGTACAAGCGTTTGCCTTAGCCCTTTTTTATTATTGTGCTAAATTAGTCAAGCGATTTCCTTGTTTGACATTTACATCAATGACGTTATAAAACGCATTTGGTGTGTCATCAATATCCCAAACAGCTAAAACAACATGATAGCCTAGATGGTCAGCAGGAATCGTTACTTTGTGAGTTGCATCTGTTGAAGCAACTTCTCCCCCATGATCGATTGTATCAATCAATTGTAATTCATCACGAGTTAATGGTTTGTTTTGATCCCAACCATTTTTTGTAATATAGTAATGCCATTTTGTTGTTGCATGATCAGCAGTAAATGTCCAAGAAAAATTATTTTTTCCAGTGAATACAGTATGTTTTGTCCAACGATCAGCGGTTTGTTTGTCTAAAGTATAATCTCCTAATACGCCATCAGCTGAAGCAATGTGACCGTCTGCAGGTCCAGCTTGCGGAAAGCCTTTTTTTGCTTCCAATGATTGAGGATCATCAATAACTGCACCATATTTATCATGAGCGCCGCTCCAACCTAGATTGCTTTTGTCTAAAAAGCCTTGATAACCACGACTTGCTGGTTCCTTAACATAGCCATGTGCATCAACAGAAACAGTCGTTAATGCAGTAAATCCAGTTGTAACTAAAATGAAACTTAATCCTAACAATGTACTCTTTTTCATCTTGAAACCCTCCAAAATAAATATTCTATTTGAGAGATAAAACTCAAATCTCTCAACAACAAGTAGTATAAAATGGAACAGTTTTAAAAAATTATTTTGTATGTTATTGCAACAAAAAAATTATGTGATCAACTATAAGTGCTCTTTAATCGAAGGATGAAGTCCGTCATTGTCGTTAGACCTAACCAATTGAAAAAATGAATTCCTTGATCGATTTCGGGAATCACGCTTTGATCCCCTTGAGATAAACGATCCAAGGCAGAAAAGATTTTATAATAAGCCATATTTAAGCTATTCGTATGTAATTCTGCTAGTTTTTTAAGTTCAGCAAGAAAAAGTGTTCTTAAAGTGTTTGATGAGCGAGTGAAAGACAGTCTAACGCCATTTAAAATAAAATTGGCTAATAAGTTTTGTTGAACAGCAGTATCTTGATAAATTCCCATTTTAGTAACACTATGATAGAAGGAACGTACGATATAGTCCGTTTTAAAAACAAAAAGACATCTTGAAAATACTGAAAGCTCAAAATGCCCCCAAGTATCGATATGTTCTAAATAATTCATAATTAGTTGAGCTTCTTTTTTGACCTCAGGAGTAATTGCTTCGTTGTCTAAATGATTAAGAATGATTTTCCGTTGGGCGTAAAGCAAACGATAAAAAATATTTCCAGTTTTTTCATATTCTTTTAGTAATTCGTCTTCTTGTGCAGAAGTGAGTGCAGGAGTTGTAAGAAAATAATTGGTTAATTTTTGTTTTGGTGACAGAGAACCATCGTTTAGTAAAAATTCGTATTCCTCTAAAGTCACATTCATTTTTTCTAGATAACTAATCAAAAGCTCAAAACTGATTTTTGTACCACGAGATTCGAAAGCAGCGAGTGTTCCTCGTTGGGAAATTCCCATGGTCAACTGTTCCTGAGTAAAACCACGTTCTTTCCTTAACTTCCGAATCAAAAAAGCATGTTTTGGCATACCAAACACTCCCTTTGTTATTTTATTTCTAGTTTAAGATAACACACTCCGATTCGAATAAAGAAATTCTTCTTTTATGTTGCTTTTTTATTAAAAAGTGTAAAATTCCTTTTGTTTTAAGGAATATTTTGTTGCAATAGCGTACAAAAAAGTCTTTTTTATAAGAGGTAATTTATAATTGAGGAGGATTTTAAAATAAAATAAATGTTGGAGGGAAAAGAATGCAAAAAAAATTATTGTTATTTTCAATTAGTATCATTGGAGGAATATTTGGTTGTGCAAATGGTGTCGCTGCGGATACAGCAGATGAAATGCCAAGTATTGCAAACAAGCAAATCTCGGTTGGTTATTATCATAATTGGCCTGGAGAAATGGGGGCAGGTTATATGGGCGGAGCTCCCGCTGATGTCCAATTAGACCAGATCAATCCCTTTTACAATGTCATTTCTGTTGCCTTTATGAAAGGGGAAGGAATACCTACTTTCAAACCGTATAATATGAGTGATCAAGCATTCAGAAACCAAGTGGCAACTTTAAATGCGCAAAATCGTGCGGTTCTTTTATCACTAGGTGGCGCAGATTCACATATTGAACTTTCAACTGGACAAGAACAGGCTTTTGCAAATGAAATTATTCGCTTGGTCGATACATATGGCTTTGATGGCTTAGATATTGATTTAGAACAAACGGCTGTAGCAGCAGGAGATAATGCAAAAGTCATCCCAGCAGCGTTAAAAATTGTGCGTAACCATTATGAACAACAAAATAAACACTTTATTATTTCAATGGCGCCAGAATTTCCGTATTTGAGAACAGCAGGGAAATATGTACCTTATATCACTGCTTTAGAAAACGACTATGATTTTATTGCGCCACAGCTTTATAATCAAGCTGGAGATGGTATTAGTGTTGGCTCAGAATGGATTGCTCAAAACAACGATAGTAAAAAGTTTGAATTCTTATATGGAATCTCAGATGCCTTTGATAAAGGGGATAATGGCTTTATTCATATCCCAGCAAGTAAATTAGCTTTAGGACTTCCAGCCAACCAAGATGCAGCAGCAAATGGTTATGTCAAAGATCCGAATGTTGTCTATCAAGTGTTTGAAACGCTAGCGAAAAAAGGGACTCCTTTAAAAGGGATCATGACGTGGAGTGTGAACTGGGATGAAGGAAAAAATTCAGCGGGGATTGGTTACAATGAATCATTTGCACGTACTTATCAAGGATTATTTGAAGAACAGGTACCTGATACAGAGAAACCAACTGTTCCAACAAATTTAACAGCATCTGCAACCTCAAACAGTGTTTCGTTGTCTTGGAAAGCTTCTACTGATAATGTCAAAGTAGATCATTACAATATTTATGAAAAAGATCAGTTAGTTGGCACAAGTAAAACAACAGATTTTGTGCATACTGGTTTATCAGCAGCAACAAACTATAGCTATACAGTCGTAGCAGTAGACACGTCAAATAATCAATCTGCGCACTCAACTAAGTTAGATGTGGTTACAAAAGAGGCATCCGAGTTAAGCAAGCCTTCTGCACCTACGAATGTAAAAATTAGCAAAGCTACAGCAAATAGTTTAACTTTAACATGGGACAACAACGCTTTAGAAGAAGAAGTGACCACCTATGAGATTTATCGTGAGAATAAAAAAGTGGCAACGACAACTGACAACCAATTCACGGATCAAAATTTGACACCAGAAACAACATACATGTATCAAATCAAAGCAGTGAATCGAGTTGGTCTCTCTGATTTCAGTCAACAAGTAACAGGCACAACAACTTCTGATAGTAGTGAAGTCCAAGAGTGGAAAGTTGGGGTCACGTACCATGCGGGGGATGTGGTAATTCATCAAGGGCATCAATATAAATGCTTGCAGACACACACATCGATAGCTGTTTGGAGTCCGGATCAAGCACCTGCTTTATGGGAAAAGTTAAGCAAATAAGTTAAAAAAACAAATTATGCAAACATCTAACTAGTGCAAAAAAGGCAACTGTTCTTTTAGTTCATAGTTAGATGTTTGTTTTGTTATATAACGTTCATTTTTTTGGGTGGAAAAGAGTTAAAAAGTGTTTCTTGTTGTAGGTAGGTAATTAAAAAACGAAATATCTGTGATTTTTTATTATTTTCAGCTAAAAAATAACGATTATCAAAATATTTTTCTTTACGAATAAGTCTTTTATGTTAAAAAAATATTACGTGATTGTTTCTCAGATGTTACACATAACAAATCACCTTTTAATCATCTATATTGTTCTGTATAATTAAATCAAATATTGCCTTTTTAAAGACCGAAAATTGATTTTTATCGATTGTTTTTTATGCGTTTCGTGGATAAAACAATCGATAAAAAATAGTGATCAGGTGACAAAATTGTTAGGTTGGGAAGGAGTAGATCAGCAATGGATATAATGAAAAATGGATATATGACTGCTGCAATGCTTTGGCCTAAAAGAAAACTGACCGCGACGATTGTGTACATCATGAGTTTTTCGTTTAATGAAGGCGACTTAATCAAACAGCTTCACTTGAACTATCCAGGAAAGGTGACTGTTTTTTTTGTAGATAAGTGCCGCGAGTATGCGGAAAAGTTAAAGAGTGAAGGGGTCGATGTTCGCCCATTTACGCCCAAAAGTCTGTTTTTAGGAAGAAACCTTTCTTTATTAAAACAAGCAAAAGTGATTATCGTTGATAACTATTTTCCTGAATTAGCAGTGACGGCTTCCGACCAGATAGTCATTCAAGTATGGCATGCTGATGGTGCAATCAAAAAATTTGGTTGGGATGATCCGCAGACGAAGCAACGTAGTCGACAAGACCAAAAGAGGTTTCAAAAAGTTTATAACTCTTTCAACTATGTAGTAGTCAATTCAGATAAGATGGCAGGCATTTTTCAAAAAAGCTATGATTTAAATTTCAACGTGATTAAAAAGGTAGGTTCTCTAAGATTAGAAACAGTTCATAAAGTAGCAAAAACGGTGAAACAAACAAAAAAATTTATTTTATATGCACCGACGTATCGTCCAGAACAAAAAGATATGGAGCACATTTTTACACAAGCATTAGCTACGTTTTCTAAACTATCGGGAGAACAATTTTACGTACATCTACATCCAACGATCAATCAAGAAAATTGGACCTTACCTAAAAATGTACATTGGTGGAATCAAAACATCATGGAAAGTTACCCAAATGTAAAATTATTGATTACGGATTACTCAGCAAGTACCTTTGAGTATCTTACTATACAGGAACAGCCAAAAATTATTTTTTTCTGTCCTGATTTTGATAAATATAAAAATAATCCAGGAATTCAAGATGATTTTCTTGAATGGGCACCTGGACCAGTCGTGAAGAGCCAGGAATTGTTGGGGCAAACAATTCAATCATATTCATATGAAGCAAATGAACAATTGGTAAAAAAAACAAAACTGTTATGGAATCAGTATGAAAATGGCGAAACTGTTGGAGAGATAATGGCGTTAGTGAAAAAGGAACTGGGTGAGATTGGTGGAAAAAACAAATAGGACTGAATACATAAGTGGAGTCCCTGTCGATGATTTAACCTATCAAACAATCGTGGAGGATATTCCAAAATATTTAGCTGCAAATAAAAAAATGTTGATTACAAGTGTTAATCCTCAAATTACCTTGCAAGCTTACCAGTATCCAGAAGTGAAAGCTTATTTGGAGCGGGCGACACATCGGATTGCTGACGGGATTGGTGTGGTCAAGGCTTCTAAAATGTTACGAGGGAATATTCGTGAACGGATAACTGGTATTGAAGTGATGGAAAGAAGCTTGCAGTTTGCGAATCAATTTGGTTACCGAATTTTTTTGTATGGAGCCAAAAAGGATGTAGTGAACCAAGCAGCACGAAATATTCAAGAAAAATATCCGAATATTGAAGTGGCGGGCACACTTCATGGCTACACGAGCAGAAATACAGAAGAAGTAATTAAAAAAATTAATCAAGCAAACTGTACCTTTCTCTTTGTTGCCTTGGGATCACCTAAGCAAGAAATCTTTTTGGAAAGAAACGTAGATCAATTGAATGCCAAAGTTTTTCTAGACGTAGGAGGCACCTTTGATGTCCTTGCGGGAGTAGTCAAGCGGGCACCAAAATTTTATTTAGACAATGATCTTGAATGGCTTTACCGGTCACTTTCGATGAAGCGTTACGATCGTTTGGTGCAGATTCCGAAGTATTTATATTCGATTCTGCGGCATAGGGACGTCAAAGTGGTCAATAAGACACAACAATTAGATGTAGAAATCAAAAAAGAGTTAAAAGAGTGGAGACATGAGTGAGTACATTGCGAAGAAATCTTGAAATAATTTATCATCGATGGGTGAAAAAAGTTTTTTCTTTACTTAACAAACATCCGAAAGAGAAACTAATCTTTTTTGAAAGTTTTCACGGCAAACAATATAGTGATAACCCACGTGCTATTTATGAATATATTCGGGAAAATTATCCGGAGTACACATGTGTTTGGGCGGTAAAGAAAGGCTTTGAAACTCCTTTCATTGAAAATGACGTTCCTTATGTAAGGCGAATGGGCTTGAAGTGGCTGCTGACAATGCCAAGATCAAAATATTGGTTTTTCAATACTAGGATGCCTGGGTGGATGGTTAAAGGTAAAAATATTTATGTTCAAACATGGCATGGAACGCCACTAAAAAGATTAGGATTAGACATCAAGAATGTGACGATGCCAGGAACGGATACACATAAGTATCGGGAAAATTTTAAAAATGAGGCTGCTCGTTGGGATTATTTGATTTCACCGAATGCCTATAGTACGGAAATCTTTCGAAGTGCATTTGCATATGAAGGAGAGATACTAGAAATCGGTTATCCAAGAAATGATATTCTTCTGTTGCCTGATAAAGATGGAAGAATAAAGCAAATCAGGAAAAAACTAGCTATTGCTGACAATCAAAAAGTTATCCTCTATGCGCCCACTTGGCGAGATAACCAATTTATAAAAAAAGGTGCTTACAAATTTGATAATCAATTTCCTTTCGCTGAAATTTTAGAGCAAGAATCAGATACGGTCATTTTGACTAGACTGCATTACTTAGTGGCAGAACACTTTGATCCTAAACAATATGGCAATCGTGTGATAGATGTTTCTAGTTATGAAGATATCAGTCATTTGTATTTGATTGCAGATTTGCTAATTACTGATTATTCTTCTGTCATGTTTGACTTTGCTTTAACGAAAAAGCCAATGATCTTTTATATGTATGATTTAGACTCTTACGGAAAAGAAATCAGAGGCTTTTATGAGGGAGTACTGGATAAGTTGCCGGGACCAATCATTCAGAAAAAAGATGAACTTATTTCTGAAATCCATGCAGTAAAGGCAACGTCTTTTAAATCCAGTAGTAAGTATTATGCATTTTATCAACGTTTTTGTATTGATGATATTGATGCGACTGAAAAATTATTAACGAAAATTTTAGGAGGAACAAAATGAAACGAGTAATTACTTATGGAACATTTGATTTATTACATTATGGTCACATCAATTTATTAAAGAGAGCGAAAGAACAAGGTGATTATCTAGTTGTAGCCCTATCAACAGATGAATTTAACTGGAACCAAAAGCAAAAAAAATGCTATTTTTCTTATGAAAAAAGAAAACAATTGCTAGAAGCTGTGCGTTATGTTGATTTGGTCATTCCAGAAAATGACTGGAGTCAAAAAGCGTCTGACATTAAAGAATATCATATTGATACTTTTGTGATGGGAGACGATTGGGCAGGTAAGTTTGATTTTCTGGAAACAGAAACAACTGCTGAAGTTTTCTACTTACCAAGAACACCTGAAATCTCAACAACACAAATCAAGAAAGACTTGAATAAAGTGTAATTTAAGTGATGCTGCAAAGTTGAAAGAGGTGTTTTTTTGAAGTGCGAATGTTCGTTCATATCATTGAATAATAACAACTTGCGAGGTAGTTTGAAAGACGCCTCGCTTCTTGGCGTTTTCTCGGAGAATTACTCATTACAAGTCAATCAAGAAAATTTTCAGATCGTCAATGTAACGGAAATGCTACTAGCTGATGAACTTATTTTTCAAATTGAAGTCGATCGAGAATTACCGTCTGACATTCAAACCAACTCAATAGTTAAACTAGTTGATTTAAATACGACAATAATAGAATTAAGGACGCATAATTGGTTCATTGAACAGAGGATTAGTCAGGAAAACAAGATACCTATATTTGATTGTTTGATTGAAAATCAGCAATTGAAATTTTCCTTTTTTGATCTGTCTCAAACAGACTTTACAATAAACGTTCGCTCAAAGTCTGGAAAATTATACGAAAAAATTCATTACTTTAGAAGTCAAACAGCTGGAATAACAACCATTTCAATAAATAATCTTGACTTAATTGACCAGATAAATGAATTAGGTCAGTACCATTTTTACCTTGAAACTGAAGGGAAGAGTTATGAATTTTTACTAGCTAAGATTCATACAAAAAAAAATAAGTATCTTGATTTTATATATAAGGATGCTACTCGTGAAGTAATGATCTATGCCTCTCAAAAAACATCGTTATCATTTACAATACAGCCACCAGTTAAAATGAATGAATTTCGTTACCATAAAAAAGCGAAGTTGTTAGCCTTGAGGAAAAAAACATCGTTGGTTATAGAAATTAAGATTCCAATAGAGTATAGAGAAGGCTTTACCTATTTGTTGAAAATCCAACACAGAGGAACGCTAACAGCTGCATATCAATTAGAACCAATAAAAAGAATCGGAAAGAAACTTGTTTTTTCTATTGATTTAACTGCCTATGACTGGGCGTATTATTACTGGGATTTATATTTAGAATGCCAAGGTGAGCAAGAAACATATGCTTGTAGAATAATCAATAAGTCATTCTTTCTGTACTTAAAATTACAGTACTTTTCGGGACGTTATCAGTCAAAAATAGATGAGAACATCGTGTATCCATATCAAACAATGAAGTATGCCATCAGTCTTAATTATCGTCCCTTTAGCGAGTATGAGACGAAAAAATACAAACGAAATGAATGGATTGCTTATGTCCTAGCTCATACGATAGGTCTCTTTTTTTTAGGGAACGATATTTGGTTGATTCATGAAAAATACTCAAATACAGCACAAGATAATTCATATTATTTTTTCAATTATTTACAAGAAAAAACTAATCAACGTGCATATTTTGTAATAAAAAAAGAATCACCAGAGTACAACAAGTTAGATCACTATCAACGACGTCGAGTTGATTTTATGAGTGTGAAACATCTCTTTTTGCTACTTATAGCCAGAAGAGTGGTTGCTTCGGAATCTAAGGGTCATGGTTACGCTTGGCGGGTACAAACAGGACCAATCAAGCCCATTCTAGATAAAAAAAGATATGTCTTTCTTCAACATGGTGTTTTAGGTCTTAAGAAACTTGACAATACATTTAATGCAACACGTTCAAATAATCAAGCAGAACTTTTTATCACATCAGCAGAGTGGGAGAAAAAAATAGTTCAGAAATACTTAGAATATACTCCTCAAAATATTGTAGTGACAGGGCTAGCTAGATGGGATGAGTTACAAAAAAATAAAGGTAAATTGATAAAGAAGAAACAATTTTTGATTATGCCAACTTGGCGAACTTGGTTAGAAGATTTAACTCAAGAAGAATTTATCAAATCAGATTTTTTTCAACAATATTCTCAACTGCTTTCCAATCAGGAGCTCCTAAAGTTCTTGGAGATGGAAAGCTACACTATCATTTTTTATATTCATCCCAAATTAGCGGAATATATTCAATTGTTTGATGTTTCTGCACATAGAAATCTACGTATTATTCCAATGGGCGATGTTCCATTAAACGAACTTCTTTCTGAGAGTGAATGTTTAATAACAGATTATTCTAGCATTTATTGGGAGGCCTTGTACCAAGGAATACCAACAATATTTTTCCAATTTGACATAGAAAAATATCAACAACTGCAAGGAAGTTATCTCGATCTTAATAAAGAGTTAGAAGAAACTCGCTGTTTTGATGTACAATCTTTGATTTTAGAGATGAAGCAAAGAGGTTATCTTTCAAACGATGTAAACTTACATGCAAAAACAGTCTTTCCCTATATAGATAATCAAAATTCAGCCAGAATTTTTGAAGAAATCAAACGATATGAACCTAATTTAATAAATAGACTAAAACAAAGAATTAAAAGGAATCGACTAGTTGAAATGGTTAGAATACGTATCAACGATATAGTCAGATAGAAGGAATTTTTAACATTCCTATATTGCTTATGAGGTGAACAAATTGAAAACAACGTTAGTAGCTAAGAAGTTAATTTATGATAATCAATCAATTTATATTGAATTATCTGGTGAAGAGAGAATTGAAGAATTGTACTTGACAGAATGTATATCTGGAAAAACATATGAAATACTTGCAAGTAAAGAAGGAATGGGGTATCGCTTTTCTATTCAGGGATTAAACATTTTTAATCGTCCCTTACAAATAGTCACTCTTTTTGGAACAATTAAGGTCAATGAGTTAACAGATAGCTCAGATAGTTCGTTACCTATCCATTTATTAGAAGAAAAATATTTCTTTATTTCTGAATCGAAGATATTTAACTACATGATCTCACCAAATCAAATCATAAAAAATGATGAACAAATCATAGCTCGATTGACAAATAATCATTTGACAATTGAAGAAATCGCAAACTATCGACAAGTCGATTTCTTTGTGAAAAATGAATCTGGTTACTATTTGAGGATCAATGGTCATCAAAAAGACAATAAACTTTCTGTTGATCTAACCGAAATGATTCAGGAGTTAGACGTTATTCAAAGCTTCAGTAGTTCTTCTTTTTATCTTGTTGAATATGTATTAGATCAATACGTCGCTACCAAAATCGTTACTTCAAAAGTAGAAAATGAACATGCTCAATTTTATCCTTTATCAGAATCATTCTTTCTACTAGAGAATGTACAACAAACAATGCTTATTCGAAACAAAGCATTTGTAACCTCTGTACAGGATATTCAAAATTTAAAAAATGTATATATTAAAACGCAACAAACAGATTATTCTCAGTTGACAAAAGAAGGTCTTACTTTGCTACCAAGTCAACAAATCCAGCTGTTTAAAAAAGAGAATCAAGCGTTCGTACCTTATAAGTTCTCCAAAAAGGAATTACATGTTTTAAAAAACTATCCCGAGATACTCGGGAACCAAGTGAAATTTTTTATTAAAGGTAATTCTATTTGGATCGAACCACTCACAAACTCACAACCGGTTTTAAAAAATAATTTTAGTAGCTTAGAAATCAGAATAAATAATCTAGAAGAAATCGCTTTGGAAGGCAAAACAAAAGAACGTTACATTCCTTGGCAAAAATCGGGTGAGCGATTCACATTAGATCTATTGAAGACACCACTTTCTCCAAATCAAGAATATAAAATTATAGGGATCAATGGTATCACAAAGCAAAAAATTTATTTGGACTTAAAAGTTCAGCCACAGAATGTATTAAGCTATTCACTCATTCAACACCACAAGCAAACCATGTTGCTAACTTATGATTATGAAACTTTTATAGCTAAGAATTATCCAGTCAAAGTTACGAAACCTGTAGGAATCAAGAATATCTGGTCTGAAGGGGAAAAACTATTTTTAGTACCAGAAAAAAGATTCTCTTTAAAACAAAATTTAATAATGAAACGTCGTGGAAAAACTGACTTGATTTTAATTCATTTATCCCTGATGGAAGACGGTAGCTATTTTGCTGATCTTTCGGATATAAAGAACGAATTGGAACAAGATACAAAACTTTATGGTGATTTTTATCTTCAAGAAATCGCATCTGAAGCAATCAAACGTTCGCCATTAAAAATCAAGGATAGTGTAGTTGAAAAAATTCCCGGTAAATTACTGATGGAGTTTGCACATCATAATGAGCAACCTGAGAAATATAATGTTGGTTTGTATGTCAATAAGGACAAAGGAATCAGTTTATTGCAAGATGTTTATCCAGCATACTTAAGATTCATGAAAAAAGTGATTACGAAAGACTTAGATGTAACAGAACTAACGATTGAGAAGCAATTTCTAAACTTAACTATTCCTGAGCTGGATGGCATCAAATCTCCTATCCAGTTAAAAGTTATCAAACGTGCAACGAAGGAAGAAATTATTTTAGAAAGTAAGGTTCGAACAGAAGATGATCCAGCTATTGGGTTTGACTTGTCCCCACTTATTGAAAACTCAGTAGGAGCATTTCCACGTCTTGATTTTCGTCTTTCTCTTGAGACGACCTACTCAAAATATGAGGAATGCAAGTTACGTATGAAAAAGAGCAAAAAGCGTAAAGAAGGGTTGAGTCTAACTCGACTAACTGAAGAGCAATCATTTTTAATTTACACAACAAAAAGTAATATTATTTGTGGTGTGTTTTCTACCTATACTGCTGGTGCGAGAGAGTATTTTCAAGTACAAACAAAATTAAAAGGTATGAAAAAAGCTGGAAACGGCTATGTATTCAAAATAGTACTAAACAGTCAAGAACATTTTGAAGTGGAAAATGCTTATTTGCAACTACGAAGTAAAGAATATAACATGCAAATCAATTGTAAAATGATCAACCAAACAAAAAATGAAGTTGAATTTTCTTTTGAAATGGATTGGAATAAGTTTTTCCCACTGTATTGGGATTTATTCGTTGGAATGAAATTCAATGGAGTGGTTTATCCAATTAAAATAAAAGGGACGCAAAAAGAAATATTGGATCAAGTGGAAGCCAATTATTTGAATAATAGTTTGTTGAGTGACGATAAATCTAAAATCATCTACCCATATGTTACATTCTCTAACGATATCGCATTTATGATCAGAGAAAAAGAAAATTACGAAAACAAGTGGACAAGTTTTAAAGATAAAGCAGGTTACTTAACTTATCGTTTATTCAAAGGATATTTAGATAAAAAACGTATTTGGTTAGGGTTTGAAAAATTTTCTCAAACGGCGCAAGATAACGGTTATGCAATGTTTGATTATGTACAGAAAAATAATCTCAAACAGCAGTATTACTATGTATTATCGAAAGATTCAAAAGACTATTTAAATGCCAAAAAAGAACATAAAAATATTCTTACCCATATGTCGTATCGCTACTTTGTTATGTTATATGCTTCTAAATTATTGATTGCGTCTGAAACACCGCGACATGTGCATAATATTCGAGTGAGATCTGGACGTGCTGCGAAAGCAATTCAAGAAAAGAAAAGTGTATTTTTACAGCATGGTGTTACCGCATTAAAACGTTCAGATGTATTTAAGAAAAGCAAAGGACGAGGCAATTTTGATATGGTAGTTGCAACATCCGACTTTGAGAAAGAAATTTTACATGAAAATTGGCTGTACGATGAAGATGAGATTGCAGTTACTGGTTTTTCTCGTTGGGATTTATTGGAAGATCGTTCGAGTCAACAAGAACGTAAAAAAATATTTGTTATGCCAACTTGGCGTTCGTGGATGGAAGATATGCCTAAAGAAGAGTTTATCAAAACAGATTACTATAATAACTACATGGGCTTTTTAGCTTCAAGTAAGTTAGAGACAATGCTAAAAGAGAATGACTTAGAGATTATCTTTTTCTTACATCCTAAATTCAAAAATTACATTTCAGAATTTAGTGCACCGAGTGAGCGAATCAAGCTTTATGCTTTTGGCGATATTAAGGTAAACGAAATGATTATGGCATCTTCATTAATGATTAGTGACTATTCATCTGTTACATGGGATATGTTTTATATGGGAAAACCAGTTATCTTTTTCCAATTTGATTATGAAAAATATAATGAATATGAAGGAAGCTATATTGACATGGAAACGGAATTATTCGGTAAACGTGCCACAACAGTTGATCAACTAATCAGTACAATTGAACAAACAATTTCTCAAAATTTTATTTTAGAAGAGCCTTATCAAGTGTTGCGTGAAAAATATTTTAATTATCATGACCGTGGAAATAGTCAAAGAATTTATGAAACAATAGTCAAAGAAAGAGTGGATCAATAATGAATAGTGTGCGGATTTTTGAGGATAGACTCTATATCACATGGGAAAACCCTTGTGAACTAATTTCAGTCTCTGGGGAAAAATTTCCTTTTAGAAAAGAAAATACGGATACGTATAGTTTAAATATTGAACATTTTATTACAGGTGAATTCAAAATTATCGATAACGTGGGTAATGAAATTCTTCTTGTAGAGGGTGGCAGCAAACTGTTTTTAACGGATGAACAAAACAACAGCTATAGAGTTATTTCACAGACGAAAGTAGGATTTTGTGTTCAGACTGTGCCATATCGAAATAAAAATTTCAATGGAGTAATGGCTGAGCCTCTTATAATTGGGAGAAAGGATAATGAACTAGCGACTATTAATCTAAATAGAACTGATGAAAATCCTCAAATATTTTTCTGTTTGGGTGAAGATATCAGTGCAATTGATTTTTTAGTTGATCGTAATTATGAGGTATCTATTGCACAACATTATGTTGCTCACATCAGTGGACGATTAATTGTATTTGACGGTGTTAAATTTTTAGCAAATACTAAAATGAAACATACAGAATATCACAATTTAAAGCTGAAAGTAACTAATATAGATGTAGTGAATGAATCCATCGTTCTGACTGCACCAGCTACTCACTCAATGGTTGAAGCTTCTCTCTTAATAGGGAAACGATGGCTATTTGGTAAAGTGAGAGATGGACAAATCACCTTTAATCGAAGCTTATTTCCTGAATTATGTGGGAGAGTAAAATTATATCTTGGAAATCAACAACTACTTACTTCAGTCAAAAAAATCTTTCTAGAAGGAGATAATTTTGCCGAAGATCTACTTATAGAAAATAATCAACTGTATTTGTTGAAGAAAACGGAAATTCCAACTAATTTCACAAATCAAGAATTAAAAAAACATGGTAAAATCAAGTTTTCTAATTTGAAATTGGTAGATTATCAGCTTAGTTTCAAATTAGAAAGGCAGTTTAAAAATGCACAATTAATCATCAATAAAAGAGGACAGGGATTAAATTATACTCTTCCTTTGAATAATGAGGATGATTATTATCACAGTAATTTACGTAGTTTCATGGAGGATGAGGTAGCTGAATTAAAAAAAGCTCGTTTCGATTTTTACCTATATGTTTTTAGTGAAGGTCAATATAAATTGATGCGTTTAGCAAATAAAGAAAAATTACCTAAAGATAAAAAGAATCGTTTTTTTGGAGTAATAACTTATGGTCAGCATAAAACAGCGTATTCTCAACATTTTGAATTGTATTTGACTAACAGCAATACCTTGTCACTTGTAAAAAATAACTTATCTAACTTAGCTAAAGAGCGCTATGAAATAAAAACGCAAGTAGCCGATTTTGTTTATAAAAAACCCGAAGTAAGGTTAACTTGTAAGCTAGAAACAAAAAATAAAGAGGACATATCTGTTCAAAGTGTTTTACTGGTGAAACGTAACAAGGATATGCTAGAACGAATAAAAATAACTGATTTTACTATTGATCAAAAGAAAAATCATCTTTTAATCAAAACAACAATTGATTTGTCAATGTATGATTTTGAGCCATTATATTGGGATCTGTATGTTGAGATAAATGTAAATGAACAACGCTATTTTGTACGTATAAATAAAGCAAGTAAAGCTGCTAAACGAAATATTAGAAGTAACACACTTAAATATCAATACCATACGCAAGACGATTTTTTAATGTACCCGTATATTACAATTAGTGAGGATATTTCTTTTACTTATCGAAAAAGAGAAAGCTATGAAACCAAATGGAATAACTTTAAGGAACAATCTGCTTACTATTTAGCTCGATTGATGAAACCGTATTTTGCTAAAAAAGATATTTGGATAGGTTTTGAAAAACTAGCTTCCTCAGCTCACGACAGTGGTTATCACTTTTTTAATTATTGCTATGAAAACAAAAAACATGATCAGTTTTATTATGTGATTGATAAACATGCAACCGAAGCAAAATTCTTGGATGATAAGAAAGATCGTACATTGAACTTTATGTCATTTAAGTATTTCTTGTATTTGTTTTCTTCAACTTTACTGATTTCTTCTGACACTAAGCGTAATGTTTATAATTTGAAGCAAAAAGAAACCTATATGGGACGTGTTTTAACAGAAAAACCGTTAGCTTACTTACAACATGGTGTGAATGGGTTGAAGAAAGTTCCTGACTTCTATAAAAATAGAAATGTATTTGACTTAGTAATTGTACCTTCAGAATATGAAAAACGCTTAGTAATCAATGAGTGGGGATATGAGGAAGAAGAAGTAGCTGTAACTGGATTGGCTCGTTGGGATGTCATGCGGGATAGGACAAGTGAAATTCCGTATCGTCAAATTTTTGTAATGCCAACTTGGCGGACTTGGATGGACGGTCTACCTAAAGAAAAATTTATTCAAACGGATTATTTTAAAGAATATAGTCAATTTTTAGCTTCGAAGGAATTAAAAGAATTACTTGTAGCGAATAATGTAAGAATCGCTTTTTTCTTACATCCAAAGTTCAAAGAATATATTGATCTATTTGAAATTGACCCAGAAATAATCGATAAATATGAATTTTTAGAGGTTCCAATGGACGAGTTAATTATGAAGAGTTCGATGATGATTTCAGATTATTCAAGTGTGATCTGGGAAATGTATTACTTAAAGAAACCTTGTGTCTTTTTCCAATTTGATATAGAAAAATATTTACAATATGAAGGACTCTACATGGATCCGAAAAAAGATTTATTTGGGGATGTAGCTTACACATCAGATAAGTTGATCATGCTTATCCAAGAAACGATAGAAAATGGTTTTGTAGAAAAAGAAGTTTATGCGAATATGCGTAAGGATTATTTCTCATTGATGGATCATGACAATTCGAAGCGGATTTATGATGCAATCATTGATTCTAATGTTCAATCGAAAAAAAATGGTGGTATTAAGCCTATAACTAAAAAAAACTTGTTAAAAAAAATAGTAAAATAGGAGTGATTGATTAATGAATGCCAATCGAGAGCAAAGAGAAATATTTTTTCTCAATGATTCTGTTAGCGTAGATTCAGGTGGACGTGTACAGTCTATGTTTTTGAGAAGTAAAACATGGAAAGACGATGTTCTTGCTACACACATTTGTACATTTAATTTTCGCCCGCAATATAGAAACATTTTTAATAATATCCATGAGGTAAAGAAACTACCCGATAATGTTTTTTTTATGAATATTTACGAATTTTTTGCAGAGGATGAAACTCTTTTTTATAGTGATAACGTGGTAACTTTTGATGAATATGAAGCAAAAAAAAAGTTTGTGCAGAATGCAAAAAACGAACAAGTATTTGAGTATAAAGAAAATAAAGAATTATTAAAAAGAATAAAATTGAATCCAGATCAATCGATTGCTATGATTGATTATTTTGAAAATAAAACAAGAACAAAAAGAGATATCTTCAGAAGTGATGGTGTCTTGTTAAGGACAAATTATTTTAACAGTGAGGGACTCCTGGCTCAAAGTGATTTTTTTTCTAGCGAGGGGAGAAAATATCTAACAAGTAAGTATAATGAAGAAGCACAAATGTCATATATTTTACATTTTCCAAAGAATGGTAAGATAAATCAATTTGATAATGAAAAACAATTGAAAGATTATTGGATATTTCAATTGAATGAAATGTCCAATAAACCCTATTTTTTTGTGGAAGATCATCGCTTGGATACCTGTGTCATAGAAAATAGCTTCACAAATAAAATAAATTCAGTTGCAACTATCCATGGAAATATTTATGGTAAAGATGGTTCATTCGGTAGTCCATTAAGGGCATATACAAAAGGAACATTGGAAAATTTAGATAAATTTGGTGCAGTGATTCTTCTTACTGATGAAATGAAAAAACATATTATAAGCCAATTTGGGGAAAGAGATAATTTGTTTGTCATTGGACATCCATTTCTTATAAATAAAACAAAAACGACGGAATCTAAGAATTTGAGTCGTGGTGTAATCATTTCAAAATTTAATAAAGGAAAAAGAATTAATTTAGCTATTGAAGCATTTGCCGAAGCGATAAAGGAAGTTCCTGATGCACAATTAGATATTTTTGGACAAGGTGATGAGAAAAGGAGTTACGAACTACTTATAAAAAAATTAGGTGTAGAAAAAAATATACATGTTCATGGCTATACACAAGATGCAATTGGAGAGTTTCAGCGTAGTGGTTTTAGTTTAATGACTTCAAAATCGGAAGGATTCGGTATTTCGATTTTAGAAAGTCTTAGTGTAAATACTCCAGTTGTTGCTTTTGACTACAATTACGGACCCAAAGATTTAATCAAGGACGGTCTAAATGGACGAATTGTTCCCAATGGAAATGTTTCTGCATTAAGCAGAGCAATTGTTGAGCTAATAAAAAAACCGGATTACCTGATTGAATTATCTCAAAATACTGGGAAAGTTGTTGAACAATATTCTAAAAATAAGATTCGTGAGAAATTATTAGGTGTATTTGACTATCTTGATGACTATCAAGATGAACTTCCAGTAGTTGTTCAGTCACTAAATCAATCAGTTCATTCTATTATAAAAACTGATACTGAACTTCAAATAAATCTTGTGGTACAACTAAAATTAACAACTACAAAAACTATTCCAATATGCTATATTCATGTAAATACTCCAGAAAAAATGATTCCGCTAGTGTATAAGGGAATATATGAAAATGGAAAATTTTTATTTGAGGTTACACTGCCATTAGAAATGTTATCTATTATTTTGAAATCATCACTAGATCCTTTTTTATTAGGGATACAAAACAAAAAGCACTATCAAATATTTGATTTACCAATAATTAAAGAAAAGATTCAATCATTTTTAATATAAGATAAATCTTTGATAAACGTAAAAAAATAGCTAATAAAAAAATAGTCTTTGAAAAAGGATTGGAATGGGCAATAGATATGATTGAAAAAACAGTAAAGGTAAGAGCTAAGTATTTAACTAAAGAATATGAACTATTAAAAAAGAAATCTGATAAACTAAAATCGTTATTTAAGGCAACTGCTACTGGTATTCCAAATTTTTGGGCACTTCGAGGTGTTTCATTTGAAGTAATGTCTGGAGAAACTATTGGAATAATTGGAATTAATGGCTCTGGAAAATCAACCCTTTCAAAAATTCTAGGTGGAATTATTCCTCCAACTTCTGGAGAACTAGAAATTAATGGGGAGACCTCAATTGTTGCAATTGGTGCGGGCTTAAAAACTGCCTTAACAGGTAGAGAAAACATCAAATTAAAATGTTCAATGTCAGGAATGAGTAATAAAGAAATTGATGAAAAACTTGATGACATAATCAATTTTGCTGATTTAGGAGAATTTATTGATCAACCAGTTAAAAATTACTCTAGTGGAATGAAATCAAGATTAGGATTTTCTGTGGCAATCCATCAAAATCCAGATATTTTAATTATTGATGAAGCATTATCTGTTGGGGATGATACATTTGCACAAAAATGTATTGATAAGATTAATGGATTTAAAAAAGAAGGAAAAACTATTTTTTTTGTTAGCCATTCATTAGGGCAGGTAAAAAAAATGTGTGATAAAACTTTATGGTTGCATTACGGTGAAGTAGCTGGATTTGGACCTACTAAAGAAATAATTAACGAATATAAAAAGTTTACCAAGTGGTTTAAAGATTTACCCAAAGAAAAACAAAACAATTATCAGAAGTCACAAAAAAAAGCACAGCAAGATTTTTCGTTAGATAATATGTATCAAAGTACAATGAAAAAATTACAAAGGGATCATCTAATGACGCGGGTAGAACTAAAACAGTTAAAGAAACAAATGGAAAGAAATCAAATCGGAACTCAAATGAAACTATCAACTAAGATTTTGATTATTAGCCTGTTCTTTATAATGATTACTTTATCAACTATTAGTTTCAGTGGTCGTTCATTAACCTATTTTTTTAATAACCCAGTGGAATTTGTAAGAACTCACTGGTTAGGTAATGAAAAAACATCTGAGAAAAATACTTCAAGTAAATCTTCAAAAGAAAGCAGTCAAACGTCTACGTCTGCAACAAGCAGTGAAGAATCAAATAGTACTATTTCGAGCGAATCAAACGATAGGATCATGCACACCGTTGTTCCTGGGGAAACACTTCTAGGAATTGCACAACAATATGGTGTTTCGGTAGAAGAATTAATGAAAATTAATAATCTGGATAATGAAGTCATCAATGCAGGCGTAGAAATCACTATTCCTACTTCACAAATCCAACAAGATAGCTCAATTGGAGGTGTGAGTGAGTAATGAATGAAGTGGCGATTATTATTAAAGAGCAACTATCAAACCTAGGAATTATTTTTAGAATGTCAAAATATGAAGAAAAAGCGACTTACCAGAATAACTATCTAGGACTGCTATGGCAAATACTAAATCCATTAATTCAAGTAGGGATTTATTATATGGTTTTTGGACTAGGTGTTCATGGTGGAAGAACGATTAACGGGATTCCGTATATTCTTTGGATGATTATAGGAATTTCTGCTTGGTTTTTTATATCACCATCGATTATGCAAGCATCAAATAGTATCTATAAACAAGTTGGTTTAGTTTCTAAAATGAAGTTTCCGGTTAGTGTATTACCTTCAATTTCTATAGCAGGTCAGCTTACGAATTATTTTTGGTATATGATGATTGTTATCGTTGCATTATTATTTAACGGAGTTTATCCAACATTGCATTGGTTACAGTACATCTATTATTTTTTTTCTATGATTGTATTTCTGTACGCATTTGGTATCTTTAATGCGACGATCACAACATTGGTTCGTGATTATCACGTTATGCTTCAGTCAATTTTCCGTTTATTGTTTTATATTTCTGGAGCTATTTGGAATTTTCAAACAAGAAATTTGCCAAAAGGACTAGTAAATATTTTAGAAATCAATCCGTTATATTATTTAATTGACGGTTTTAGAGATACATTCTTATCAAGAGAGTGGTTTTGGAATAAAGGGACATATGGTTTAATATTCTGGTGTATCACACTTATCTTTTTGATTATTGGATCGCACATCCATTTGAAATTCCGAGCAAAATTTGTTGACTATATTTAGGAGGAAATTTAAATGGGAACTTTACTGATTATTGATGATAATCAAAATAGTACTTTTTATTATTATTGTTCGACTGGTAAAAAATATATTTTAATGCGATTTCTTCCAGAAACAGTCACAGAAAATAAAGTATACTTGAGTGAACAGTTTACTTTACTTGATAAATCAGAGTTCATGCTATGGTTTGCGAAAGAGTTCAATTTACCAGTGAAAAATTATATTGTTGTTACTAAAGAAAACCTGTTAAAAATCATTATGGAAGAATTATCGCAAAATGGAGTAATTACTATCTCAAATCCTTCTGAATTTAGTCAAGAGGGAGTTGATTTTAAACGTGGTAAGCAGAAAGTAACATTTGAAGAGTTAGAAATATTTTTTTCATGTTATCCGGATAGTTCTGAACGTTTTACTGTTTTTTCAAGACAAGAGCACGTGATACGCTTATATAAGCAAAAAATTCTGGAAAAAAAGAACCCCATTTCGTTAGTCAAAAAATTTAATCAGTTAAAAAAGTCCATAGATACGAATCTAACGTTTACTGGAGTTACGCGAGAAGTAGGAGAGTTATTTAAAGTTGGTGGGAAGAGATTAACAAAATTGGATCTTCCAAGAAATAATTTTTCTGAAACAAAAGCAGAAATATTACGACTTATGACTGAACAATAAAAAATCATATTAAAAAAGGGGCATAGTTATGACTAAAAGAACTAAAAAAGAAAAATCCAAAGGGTGGATCATTGCTGGTATTGTGTTAATATTGATAGTACTAGTTGGTGGTGGTGGTTTATGGTATTACCAAAATATTCATTCTAAACTATCACCAGTGGCTGATTTTTCAACTGTAAGTGGAAAGTTTTATTTGTCTGATGGAAAATATCGTGGTGAAGAATTAACATCATTCGATGATGTAAAATGGGAAAATCCAGAAAAGAAATTGAGCTTTTCACCAATTGATAAATCTCGTATTTTTATTGGTGTCTATGAAAAGAATAAAGTAAATACAGGAAGTATCTTGGCTACAATTAAGCAAAAAGATAATTATCTAGGTTTGAAACAAGAAAGCTTCATTGTTTCTGATGAGTATTATAATTCAAAGCTGAAAAAAGAAGACCAAGCCTCTTTTGAAAAATTAGATAATAAAAATATTCCGGATTTGGTCAACAGCAAAGATACTTATTATATTTCAAAAACATTCCATATTAATTCGGAAATCAAGAGTTATAAATTCTACCTGAAAGGTAAGGAATTGATTCGTGAGAATGCTCCTGACAATGATTCTTACTATTACATGAAATATGAGCAACAGTAAGGTAAAATGTTAACATTTTGGATTAAGTAATTTTCAGATTCACAATTGAAAGGAAGAAATTTAATGAAAAAAATCGCAGTTTTAGGTCCAGGTTCTTGGGGGACTGCCTTAGCACAAACCTTAGCAGAAAATGGGCATGATGTTCGAATTTGGGGAAATGTTCCTGAACAAATTGATGAGATCAATGAATATCATACCAATAAACATTTTTTGCCAGATTTGCAAATTCCTGAATCAATTGTAGGATATAAAGAATTAGCGGAGGCTGTTGATGGTGTTGATGCTGTATTATTCGTTGTCCCAACAAAAGCTATTCGTTCAGTTGCGCAAGAATTGTTAGAAAAAATGAATACAAAACCAATCATCATTCATGCAAGTAAGGGATTAGAACAAGGCACACACAAACGCATTTCAGAAGTGATTGCAGAAGAACTTCCAGAAGAAAAACGCCAAGCAATCGTTGTTCTTTCTGGTCCAAGTCATGCAGAGGAAGTTGCCGTTCACGACATCACGACGATTACGGCTGCAAGTATTGATCAAAATGCAGCAGAATTTGTTCAAGATTTATTTATGAATGATTATTTCCGAATCTATACAAATAACGATGTAATTGGCGTGGAAACAGGTGCTGCATTAAAAAATATTATTGCAATCGGCGCTGGCGCTATTCATGGACTAGGATTTGGTGATGACGCAAAAGCGGCTATCATGACTCGAGGTTTAGCTGAAATCAGTCGTCTAGGAGTGGCTATGGGGGCTAACCCACTGACATTTATTGGATTAAGCGGTGTGGGCGATTTGATTGTTACGTGTACGAGTGTTCATTCTCGTAATTGGCGTGCAGGAAACTTATTGGGTCAAGGACATAAATTGGCTGAGGTTCTAGAAAATATGGGGATGGTTGTTGAAGGTGTTTCAACGACAAAAGCCGCTGTTGAACTAGCTAAGCAATTAAATGTGGAGATGCCAATCACAGAGACCATCTATAGTGTGTTATATGAAGATAAAGATATCAAGCAAGCTGCAAAAGATATCATGTTGCGTGATGGCAAGACGGAAAATGAATTTATGTAAATATTAAAAAGTAGAACAAAACGATAATCGTTTTGTTCTACTTTTTTGTGGAGCATAAAACAGAAAGAAAGTAGGTTTCCTATTTTACCTCTGCTATAATAGTTCAATGAGTAATATTATTTTAAATGAATGATTGTGAGAAAGGAACGAACAGATCATGACAAAAGTTAGAAAAGCTGTGATTCCAGCAGCAGGATTGGGAACACGTTTTTTACCTGCAACAAAAGCAATGGCAAAGGAAATGTTACCAATTGTTGACAAGCCAACGATTCAATTTATTGTTGAAGAGGCTTTGGCTTCAGGAATCGAAGATATTTTAATTGTTACAGGAAAAGCAAAACGACCAATTGAAGATCATTTTGATTCAAATGTTGAATTGGAAACAAACTTACGTGAAAAAGAAAAAAATGAATTATTGAAATTAGTGGAAGAAACGACTAACGTCAATTTACACTTTATTCGTCAATCTCATCCAAAAGGGTTAGGGCATGCCGTGTTACAGGCAAAAGCTTTCGTAGGAGATGAACCTTTTATTGTGATGCTGGGTGATGATTTGATGGTGGATGACATTCCTTTGACAAAACAATTGATGAACGATTACGAGCAAACAACCTCTTCGACAATTGCTGTTATGAGTGTTCCGCATGAAGATACGTCGAAATATGGCATTATCAATCCTGGTGAATTAGTTTCAGATGACGTTTATAGTGTGAAAAATTTTGTAGAGAAACCAGATCCAACTGACGCACCAAGTGATCTGGCTATTATTGGCCGTTATTTATTAAATCCAGAAATCTTTACTATTTTGGAAACACAAAAACCTGGTGCGGGAAATGAAATTCAGCTAACTGATGCGATTGATGAACTGAATAAAAGTCAACGTGTGTTTGCACATGAATTTAAAGGAACACGCTATGATGTTGGCGATAAGTTTGGTTACATGAAGACGAGTATCGAGTATGGATTGCAACATCCAGAAATTGGTGAAACATTAAGAGAATATCTGATTGAACTAGGAAAAAAATTAAATTAATTGATCTTGTAATGATTTGAAGTAGAGACTAAGTCATTTTGGGCTCTACTTTTTTGTGTTTAGATGAATTGCTTAAGTGCTTTCTGATAATTTATCCTTATTTATTGGATGTCAACATGTCGTTGACATCCTCTTTCTATTTGACACTTGCGTGGTTTACTATAAAATAAATAGAGTGCATAATTTTGTTGCTAAAAACAAGTGGAGGGAAGTGTCAGCGGCTTAGAATTTCAATGGCCGATTGAGATGACTAAACAAGATAAAGATTTAAAAAAAGCTGCTAGAATACAGTTGCTTGAACTCTTGAATGAAAATCCTGACTGGTATCATTCTCAAAAAGAAACACCTCAAAGAGTGAAACAGTTAGCCACACTTTTAGTAGATAAGCAGAAAATACCAAAACATAGTACAAAAAAAGAGACGGTAATCAATCCTCGCTATTTTTTATTACTTCATTTTTTGGGTTTTAACAATAAAGAAGTACAAGAGATATTATTTCCAACGAAACAAAGTTATATTTTGTGGAAAGAGGAATATGGATATGATAAATTAAGGAGTTCAGCCATCGTGAAAAAGAAACAGCTATTGATTCAGACTTTGGCTGACCAATGGCGTATATATGATCTCATAGAAGACTCGGTACAGACTATCAGCGATTTTTGGCGAGAACAAAGGGCATTGGTTCAAGCTGGGCATAAAGCTGTGGATGGTTTGAGTGAACAAGAAATCGATGAAATTTTAGGTTTTTATGAAGTGCTAGATACTATTACTGATTTCTCTCGCGTCCAAAAGCAGCTAATATTAGAAAAAAAGAATCGATTCGTTTAAGTCTTGCACCGATTGTATACCTAAAAGAAGCTTTAATTTTTACTTAAGTGTACAAAAATAGCATAAGATAAAAGAAGAAAAATCAACATTTTTTTTTGAATTAGTAGTAAAATGATGAAGAGTTTTTGTCAAACGGAATTTAAATAGAAGGTGTGGATTTCATGGAAAAAATAATAGCAATTGCTCAATCATTGCTTGATGGATTGAAGTGGTTACTGGAAGGAAGCAATTGGTTAATCTTATTACCTTTCATTTGTGTCAGTTTTTATGTCATGTATCAGATGGTAAAGCGCAAAGAAAAAGGATTGATTTTAATTTGGTATTTAGCAACGATTGCGATTGGCAGTTTGATGTTACAAATTGCAGTTGATGCACAAACCGCATTAATTTTTGCAGCTGTATTGATAGGGTTGTATGTGGTGATTTATATTCGCTATTTGGGTCATCGAATGCACTTGATCAAAAAAGGAAAGCATGCGGCTCCATATCGTTCAGTAAAAGAATAAAAAAGAGGCTGGATAGCTGTAGTCAACCAAAAATCAGGATTTTTGGTTGACTACAGCTATCCAGCCTTTTTCTTAGAATTTTATTTGAGAATATATGTGTACAAAATTTATTTAATTAAATTTTGACTGCTTGTTATTTGAAAAAACGTTATGATAAGTTGTTTAGAATAGCTAAGAAGTGGGGAAAGTTAGAATATAATAACAAGATTATAATTATGAAAAGATGTCGTACTCTTGTTTTTTGATGATTCACCTCTTGCACTCAGCAAATAGTTTCCTTACAATGAGAACAGATAGAAACAGCTGAATAAAAAAAGGCTCCCTGTTTCTTAGTTGGCGCTAAGAAACAGGGAATGACTTGTCAGTACGCGCTGACCAATCATTTTGCCATAGTCAATGCAGTGCATCGACCTTTTTATTGTACCTAATCTAAGGTGAAATTTCTACCCCTATGTAGATTTTTATGAAGGTTGCCCGCTTGTTTATTTGCTATGTTAAGGTATTGGGCTAGACGCTCAATACCTTTTTTTGTTGGGGAAAAATAACGACGAGTACAAAGTAAGTTGGCAACTGCCGTTTTGTTGTTTTCGCTTTATTAGGCAGCTGTTTCTATTGATTTTGATTCGTGGGGGAGACTTATGAGTTTACGTTATTTTGATTATTATCAACAGCTGGAAGAAAAACTACGTGTAGAAGAACCATTAATGATTCAAGCAGGAACTTGGATTGCTCAACGAATAGCTGCCGGAGGTCGGTTACAGATTTTCGCTAGCCGAACGTTAAGCGGTGTGGCTTTTGAATTTTGGGAACAGCTTCCAGATATCGTCCCTGGGAAATTGATCAAAAATCCAGCTGATGGTATTTATGAGAGATTAGAGGGAACCGGTCAAGCAATTATTGAACAGATAGAGACAAACCCTCAAGATATTTTTTTACTGTTATCAAATGAAGGACGTAACCCGGCTATTATTGAACTCGCGCAGTGGATCAAAGAGCATGAGTATCCAGTAATCATCGTGACGGGTTTTGATTTATCTAGAAGTATAAAATCGCAGCATAGTAGTGGCTTACGGTTATTTGAAATTGCAGATTTGGTTTTAGATAATCATGCAAAATTGCATGACGCGGTATTGACTATACCTGAATTGGATCCATCAATTTGTGGAACAGCCTCTGTTTCTACCATGTTTTTACTTCAGCAAATGCTCTATTTTATTGCTCAGTTTTTACTTAAAAAAGAAGTGTCTTCTGATTAAAGCCCACTATTCAGAGAGTTTTCCACAGTAATCAACTGTATAAAAGAAAAAAAGCTTGTGTTCCACAGCTACAGAAACAGTTTTATGAAAAGAAAACGATTTTCTTAGTCGATAATTATTGATGAAGAATGGTTTGATAGTTATTTTTTATGATTTAATAGTTTTTCATAATAATATTTGTTTCTATTTTGTTAGTTATTTATATAGGTGTTTCACAGAGAAATGTGGATAACAGTCGCCCCAATTATTGATGGAGAGAAATGATTAGGTGAAAGAAATATCAATAAAAAATTAACTCATTTTTACAGACTTTAAAGCAAACCTTTAATTGTTTGAAATCTCATTGAAAAGTTAGAATCATTTTGGTATCGTTATCTAAGAAAGATAAACGAGATCAACTTGTTATCTTAATAACTGTTGAGAAAAATTAAAGGATAAGTGGGAAAAAAAGATGAGAAGAGCTGAGAAAAAACGAATGAGCACGGGACGAAAAGTTTTTTTATGGATTTTAAGTATTTTGTTGATTATTATTGCGGGGATTGCTGTTTATGCAGGAAAAATTTATTTTGATGTGAAGTCCACAGCAGACAAGACTTATGCAACGGTCGATCGGATCACTGAATCAAAACGGGACAAAGCAATCAATTATGATGCTGGCGATCCATTTTCAATTTTACTACTAGGTGTGGATACAGGAGATTTTGGTCGCACAGATCAAGGTCGCTCAGATTCAATTATGGTTGCAACGGTTAATCCACAAAAGAAGAAAACGACTTTAGTAAGTATTCCTCGTGATACCTACACAGAGATTGTTGGGCATGGAACGAGTGATAAGATCAATCACGCCTATGCGTTTGGAGGTGTGGCAATGTCTATTGCGACAGTTGAAAACATGTTAGATATTCCCATTGACCACTACGCGGAAATCAATATGAAAGGAATGCAAGAGTTGGTTGACGCAGTTGGTGGTGTTGATGTAAATAATAAATTGACATTTAGCTACGATGGAACTGATTTCCCAATCGGCAAACAAACGTTAAATGGTTCAGAGGCCGTGAAATATGCACGGATGCGATACGATGATCCAAAAGGAGATTATGGACGTCAAGATCGTCAACGTCAGGTGATTTCTGGAATTATCAACAAAACAAAGTCAGTGGATACATTGACGAACTATACAAATTTATTGGACGCTTTGGGCAACAATGCAGCAACGGATGTTTCATGGGATACAATCAAAGTTTTAGCAACTAATTACCGTGATGCCTTTTCAACGATTCGTTCAGAACAACTAGCAGGAGATTCATTTACTGGTGACGGTACAACTGGAGAAAATGGCATTTCTTATCAACGAGCAAGTAGTGACGAACTCGCTCGAATCCAAAAAGAACTAAAAGAACAATTAAAATAGTGCAAAGAAAAAATACCTAACAAAAAACTCAGAGCAACCGTGCAAATGGTTGCTCTGAGTTTTTTTAGCGATACACTGATACGCTGATAAAGAAAAAAATAAGGATCGGTTGAAAGACTGTCTTCTTTTACCGAATCCTAAAATTTTATTTACTGTTAGATTAGACCAAAAAATAAAGCAAAAGCAGCCAAGAAAAATGCTTTTGTAAAAGACATGATTTTCCGTGGATCTCGTACGATCGTTTTGGCATCAATAAATGCTTCAGAACTTAGAATATAAGAACTTACAATAATCAATAAAACAGTAATTAGTAATAGTAATAACATAACTCTCACTCCTTCAAGTTCTTAGCAATAGTATAGCATGTTGACATAGAAGTTACGAGTTACTGGCAATTTCTTAAATAAATTTATAACAAAATTCGTAAATGATTTAACATGGCCCCTGTTCAAAATCTTGTTGCCCTTCCTGAAAAATAATTTGTTGATACTGACGAAAAAAAGTGCCACGGTGATAATGCTGCTGATGTGCCAAAACTTGTTGAAAAGGACGAGCCAACCATTTTGCTTGTGGAAAGAATGGAAAAAAGATTGGACTATAAAGTGGTGAAAAATCTGTGTGGATCATTAAATGACAAGAAAACGCGAGGCGAATTCTTTTTGTTAAATTTCGTTTCTTGATTGGAGAAAGAAAACGAAGCTGATTTGTTAACTGGATCGTTGTTTGAAAGGAGTGTTCTTCAACCAACTGCACCTGTAATGGATTGAACCAAATGGTAGTTACCTTTTTTGCAGATTCCAGCGGTAGTAAACTCTGTGTTCGAATCGCTGCTGGTAATTTGTAGTGGTTGACAGGAAGAAGTGTACGCATTGTTTTGAGATACCAGCTTAATTTTAACTGGTGATGGCTGTCTAGTAGATAAGTAATGATCTCTTGCGCCGAGCTTGCGACCAACATACACTCATGCTGAAAAACGATCCAACAACGAGTGAATTCTGTGGTTGTGTCTGGAAGCAGTGCATAAATTTCGATATCTAAAGGAATTTGGTATAAAAAATAAAGCTGTTCAGATTTAAAAAGGGATTCTTTTTTTATAGAAGAAACAAATGACGATTCACAATAAATAGTCGTTAAATCATTGATGGTAAAACGATTTTTGCTGGTTTCAATCATAAACTACCTCCAAGAATAATGTCATAATTCCTCGTGTAGCTAAAGTTTAGCATATGGGCATGGAACTTTTTTTGACCCAAAAAAACTCTTTTTCTTTTTTACAGTGGCTATATTTTTCCTTAAGCTACAAGTACCGGCCGGAAAAAAGAAAAAGGCAGAAAAGGATGGAACAAAAAGAATTAGAAGATTTATGTCAGAAATATGAAAAGCTGTATCACAAAGTGGTAAAGAAATGTGGAGTTTATCAAAACAATCAGGAATACGAGGAATATGTTCAATTAGCGCGGATTGCTTTCTTTGAAGTGGCAAGGGATTTTGCAACGTCAAAAAAATTTGAAGAAGCTTATCCTATAGGCTATTTATTTCAAAAAATTGTCTGGAAAATAAAAACATACCAACGAAAAATCTGGCGTCAACGAGACATTTTAGTAGCGGTAAATGAGGAACAAGAACGACAATCAATGAGTAGTCTTATTACTGGATCGTCTGATGTTTCGCATGAATACGCTGATCAGAGACTGATGCTCTGCTTTCTTTGGCACAAATTATCGGCGAAGGAACAATGTTTTTTAGCGTATCGTTTGGAAAAAGCTCGAAGTAGTGATTACCTAGCACCAGCAAGTAGACAAACAATAGCGAATTGGCGAAAGAAACTAAAAAAACGATGGCAGGATGAAAAAATCAATTAAAATTTTGACATTGTGTGTTCTGAACACGTTACTAGTAGTGTGAGTAAGTGAATGACGAATGAACCGGTGCAGGCGTGGTTTCATTTACTTATAAATCAAGAAGGGAGAAACTTATGGAGAAAAAATTAGAAAGTACAAAATTAACGATTTATTTTGCCAATTTGGAAACAGAAGAAGAATATCGACAAACGATTGGATCGATTATTCCTAATCCAGAAGATGAAAAAGTATTGGCATTAGGTGACGTTTTTCAATTATTGGCACCAAAAGAAGTGCAAGTTGCGTCTGTTTTGAAAACGGAAGCAACGAGTTATCGAAAGAGTTAAAGGAGAAGAGAAAATGAAAAAACTACAGTTGATCTTTTCAGATAGTGAAGGGAAAAATCAAAGAGTCAATCCTGTAATTGCGTCCAATTCATTGACAGCAGAAGAAGTTCAGGAAATGATGCATCGCTTAAGTGAGTTGGATCTTTCAGTCAAAGAGGGTGTGACACTGTACGCGCATCCATTAGGTGCAAAGTATATTGAAACAATCGAAACGATCTTGTTTTAGCGAAAAATAAAAGGAAAAGAGAGAAGAAAGAATTGTTAACAATTCTTTCTTCTCTCTTTATACACGTTGATGAAAGAGTCTTCCCCAAAACTCTTTACACCATGATTATAATACATTTGTTATCAATTATGCAACGAAGTTTACCTTTTGTAATGAAAAAGTTTATAGCTCAAGGCTTTATAGATAATGATCGTTATTTTTATTGGTTATAAAAAAGAAATGTTAAGAATATTCGTTTATTTTTAATGAAACGGTATGAGAAATGTGTGGGAATTTTGACTTAAATCTACTTGGTCATAAAATATTTTCTAATGAATCATCAGATTAATGTAATAAAATCAACGATTTATGTTGTAAGATTCACTTATTGTTTTCTAATAAATTATTCATGTGAGTGAAGGGGTTTTCCTGTATAATCTTTTTGATTATCCATTTTTTATTCATCACAATATCATTGTGAACAGAAAGGAAGAAATTACTTGAAGAAAAATCCTTCTTCGGAAAAAAACAAGCGAGACCTCACCAAGCTAACGACGCCACACACGTACGTGATTATTTTTGGTGTAGTAATCTTTGCTTGGATCTTAACGTTTTTGGTACCAGCTGGTCGCTTTAGTACACAGGAAATCGAATATCAAGACGCAAACGGAGAAACAAGTACACGAACAATACTTCGCCAAGACTCTTTCCGTTATGCCTATGCACTTGATAAAGGGTATGTTTTTGATCAATTAGAGAAATTACAAGATAATCCAGCGGAACGTGAGAAATTGGATGTTCCAGAAGCCGGGCTAGAAGACGTGCTTGCCGCTGGTGAAAAACAGTTAACACAAGAAAAACTAGATGAGATTGCTTTAACAGATGATGTACTTTATGACGAGTATGGAGATAATATCTATGACACGTCGAAAAAACTACACAAAACAGCAAAAGTTTGGGGAACAGACGATTTTGGTGGATTTGGCTTCCTGAACTTCGTGTTTGAAGGGTTAGTTTCTGGTGACAAATATGGTTCTGCAGTTGGGATTGCGGCACTGATTTTGGTTGTCGGTGGTGCTTTTGGGATTATTATGCGTACGGGCGCAATTGATGCAGGAATCTATGCGATTATTAGTAGAACAAAAGGACTTGAACGTTTAGCCTTGCCGCTATTATTTTTTGCTTTTTCTTTTGGAGGTGCGACGTTTGGAATGGCTGAAGAAGTTATTCCATTCTCAATGGTGATGGTACCTTTCGTTATTGCGCTAGGGTATGACTCGATTGTCGCAGTGACGGTCACTTATGTTGCTTCGCAGATTGGGAATGCGACATCTTGGATGAGTCCGTTTAGTGTTGCTGTCGCGCAGGGAATTGCTGGAATCCCAGTGTTGTCTGGGGCAACTTTCCGTTTGATCATGTGGGTGATTGTGACTGGTTTATCAGCGATTTACTTAATGATTTATGCAGAACGAATTCGTAAAAATCCAGCAAGTTCTGTGACCTACAAGTCAGATGCTTACTTCCGTGATCATCTTGAAAAAACAACAGACGAGAAAAAAGCTTTCACACTTGGACATAAATTGATTCTAGCCGAAATGTTGATTGTTTTAGTCTGGATTATTTGGGGAGTCACACAAAAAGGATATTATATTCCAGAAATTGCTTCGCAATTCTTTGTCATGGGATTAGCTGCAGGGATCATTGCAGTAATCTTTAATCTAAATGATATGAAGATCAATGATGTTGCTTCTTCTTTCCAATCAGGTGCAGCTGATTTAGCTGGAACAGCGATTGTTGTTGGTATGGCAAAAGGGATCTTACTTGTATTGGGTGGTTCAGATGCTTCCGTTCCTTCCGCGCTGAATACGATATTACACAGTATTGGAACAGTCTTAACAGGTGTACCGGCTGTGATTGGTGCATGGGCAATGTACTTGTTCCAAAGTTTGTTCAATTTAGTGGTCACATCGAACTCCGGTCAAGCAGCATTAACGATGCCAATCATGGCACCACTTGCTGACTTGGTAGGTGTTTCAAGACAAGTTGCTGTCTTGGCTTATCAGCTTGGTTCTGGATTTATGGATGCTTTCACGCCAGTTTCGGCTAGTTTGATTGGTGTACTAGGTGTTGCTCGGATCGAATGGGCAAAATGGGCGAAATTCCAAATCAAGATGCAAGGATTCTTATTTATTTTGGGAACGATTTTTATTATGATTGCGATTGCAATTGGGTTACAATAGAAAATAAAGCGGAGGATGGACAGGTCAGTGAACTGATCTTCGTTCATCCTTTTTTGAAAAGAAATGAGGGAAATTCATGAAGATCATTCGACAAGCACAAGTTTATGCACCAGATTATTTAGGTGTGATGGATGTTTTACTTTCAGGAAACGAAATCATTGCCATGAAAGAACAATTGACTAGTGATTTTGCGGAAGTGACATTGGAAGAAATCGATGGACGAGGGAAAATCTTGACTCCAGGTTTTATTGATGGTCACTTTCATATTTTAGGTGGTGGAGGTGAGGGTGGCTTCCAAAACCGAACTCCGGAAGTGACGCTTAGTCAGTTGACCAGTGCGGGTGTGACGACAGTCGTTGGGTGTTTAGGAACAGATGGACAAGGGCGAGATATGACTGCACTCATTAGTAAAGCACGTGGACTAGAAGCAGAGGGAATCACGACTTACGTGTATGAAGGTTCCTATCGTTTACCAGTCAAAACAGTGACAGATTCATTGATCAAAGATTTCTTAGTGATTGATAAAGTAATTGGGATTGGAGAAATTGCGGTTTCTGATCATCGTTCTTCCCAACCAACATTTGAAGAATTTTCTCGAGCAGTTGCAGACGCTCGAGTTGGCGGTATGTTATCTGGCAAGGCAGGAATCACGAATGTTCATTTAGGTGGTGGGGCAAGAAAATTAGAATTGTTAACACGTGTTGTGGAAGAAACTGAAATTCCCATTACCCAATTTTGGCCAACCCATGCGAATCGAACAGCCGATTTATTTGAATCTTGTTTAGCCTTTGCTAAAGAAGGGGGAACCATTGATTTTACCGCAAGTGAAGATCCCGATTTTTGGGAAAAAACTGATGGTGAAATTCGTTTCAGCCAAGCGCTAAAACGAGTGATTGAAGAAGGCGTTTCTCTAGACAACTTTACAATGACTTCTGATGGGCAGGGGAGTTTACCTTATTTTGATGAAAATAATCATTTCTTAGGAATGGGTATCGGAAGTGCTAAAGCATTATTAGTTGGAATCAAAGAAGCTGTTGAAAGAGAAAATATTCCATTGGAAATCGCACTAAGAGCAATCACATCTAATCCAGCACGTGTATTGAAACTAGCTAAAAAGGGCCAAATAAAAGTCGGAAATGATGCTGATTTGTGTTTATTGGATGCAGATACACTGGCAATTGATACAGTGATTGCCAAAGGGAAAGTGATGGTTCAAGGAAAAGAAGTCAAGGTTTGGGGGACATTTGAACAATTGCGTTAATGAAAAAATAAGCGTCTGAGGTGTTCTATTTGTCTGAATAATTGGTTGATGTTACTCTATAAGTAGATTAAAAATAATCATTATTTATCAAGGAGGAAGAATCATGGCAGATTTAAAAGGACGTTCAGAAGACTTGAAGGACAAAGTAGTCGGTGAAGGTAAAGAAGCTTATGGTAAAGCAACTGATGATAAATCAAAAGAGGTTGAAGGAAAAGCACAATCTTTAGGCGCAGACATCAAAGAAAAAGCGCGTGATCTTGGTGATGACATCAAAGAAGGCTTTGAAGATATCAAAGATAAATTTTCAAAAAAAGATAAATAATTTTTACTTACCTGGACTAAAAAATAAAGGGTGGAACAAAACGAAATGACGTTTTGTTCCACCCTTTTTGCTGTTGATCATTCAAACATACTTGTAATTGAATCCCAAAGACCACTGAAAAAGTTTTTGATTTGCGCCCATAGTCCTTTAGATTTTTCTTCAATTTGTTTTTTAGTTTCTGTTAAGTCTAGTTCATTCACGAAGTCTTCAAAGATATTTTTATCTTTCATATCGCTCATGAGTGAAGTTAGTTCACTGACTTGATCCGTCGTCATGATATCAGCAAGTCCGTGATCTTTTAAAGCTGTTTCGACAGTTTGCTGGATTTCTTCTTTAGTTAATTTCTGACCGTCTTTCGTTTTGGTTGCTAGTTCAGCTTTTGCTTGCTCTTGTGCGGCATTCAAAGCCTCATCAGAGTAACCTTCTTTGTCTTTGTTTTCTTCTGTGATTGAAGAAAGGACGTTCATCTCATCTTGCGCGACTTCTACGCGGTCTTTATTGATGATTCCGCCAGATTCTTCAACGATTTTGTAAACACCTGCTAGTGCACCAGAGCCATCAATTGGAACGGCAGAAGCAATCGTTAATTGGGCATCCGTGATCCCAGCAGTCAAAGCAGCGTTTTGATATTGCGCTGCGGTAATTTTCGTAATATTTTCGGGTGTAGCAATATCAACGTTGATTCCTTTTCCTTCTGCCAAAGTTTGCATACGGACGGAACTGTAGACTGCCCATTCTTGGTTGAAGCCCCCATCAGGAATATAGTTCATTAGGTCTGTTCCATTTGTTGTATAAATCGGTGTTTCGCCTTTGATTCCTAATTTGTTTAACGTATAGTCTTGTTGTTCTTTAGTTAGTGCGTTACCGAGTGCAACAGCATTAACTTGAATTTTTTCTGCTTGGTTTGTAGACTGACTTGTTTCTTGGTTCGTTGTTGAAGTGGTCGCAACGGTTTCACTTGTTGCTGAATCTTGAGCAAATGCTAAGGGTGTACTTAATAGAACTTGGCTTGCGATTAAAGTCGTAGCAAGTAGTGTCCATGTTTTTGGTTGATTTTTTTTCATGTTGACCTCCAAAAGTTGTAGAAAATTATTTGAATAATTAATTCAATGATTTTACTTAGTTTACTACAAGGTACTTGAGAAAACTTGGGACTAGAGGCGGATTTAGGGAAATTTAAAAAAAGGTTGTGACTCCAAATCCTTAGCTTCAAGTAATAAGGAGTTTTTTTCTGAAAATAGCTTTTCATATTTTTCGACAGTTGTAAATTATTTTGCGAAGCAGCTTGGTGAGCACCGTGGCTATGGTTATAACGCAAAATAGTGTAGACCATTTATTCAGCAAAGAAGGCCGCGACAATACTTTTGTCACAGCCTTCTTTCTTTTAGTCATCGTTGGGTAAAGCGAGCATTTTACGAGTGAATTCTTTGTTTTTTAACTCATAAACTTCATCACATTTTTTGGCAACGTCTAGTTCATGAGTAACAAGGATGATACAACGATCTTGTTCATGTGCGATTTCTTGGAATAACTGAACAATTTCTTGAGACGTTGTTTCATCCAGATTTCCAGTTGGCTCATCCGCGACAATCAATTGGTGATCACAACAGATTGCACGAACGATAGCTACTCGTTGTTGTTGACCACCGGAAAGTAATGTTACTTTCTTTTGGGCCATTTGTTCATCAATGCCGACCCGTGCTAAGTGTTCAAGTGCGATTTGACGTCGATTTTTTTGTTTGGTTTGAGAAATTTCCATGGCTGCAACGACATTGTCAACTGCAGAAAGATAAGGAAGTAAGTTATATGCTTGGAAAATAATCGAAACGCTATTCTTACGATAATTTCTCAGACCGATTTTTGCTAAGGGACGATCTTCATAATACACGGTTCCTTCTCTAGGATTATCCAAACCAGAGATCAGTGAGAGAAAGGTCGTTTTACCAGAACCACTGGCACCTAAAATCGCGTATATTTTGCCTGTTTCAAAAGTTAAAGAGACTTCTTGGTAAAGTGCATCTTCTGGATTTTGATACCAAAATCCTAAGTTTTCTGTTCGTAACATATGTGTACCTCCTTTAATTTAATAAAATTTTTCGTGGATTCAAACGCAAGATGCCAATGGAAGCTAAGCAAACAGAAAGCAAACTGATTCCTAAAGCAACCAAGGCAAGAAAACCGATTTGCGTTGGTGTTACATTGATTGAAAGTTCGCTGACTTCATTAGAAACGGTGAACGGATTATTGTTGCCACCCGGTGTGCCCATTTGACCACGTCCACCAGGATTTTCTCCGTTTGGTCGTTGGGTTCCTTCATCGTTTGTTTGTGTGTTTTGATCAGTGCTTGTTTGTTGCTCTATCAGCTGTTGTCCCACCACATTTGCCACTACGTTTCCGCTAACTGCTGCCACGCCTAGTGCTAAAATCATACATAAAGCTACTTCAGTAAATAATTGTAAAATAATTTTGATTCGAGATTCGCCTAATGAAAGTAAGACACCAAGTTCATGGCGACGTTCACGAATAGTGATCATGATGATCAATGTCAAGATAATAATGCCAGCAACGGCAACTAACAAGACGACATTTTTGGAAAAACTGGCTACATTGTTCAAAGGTTCGAGCATTGATTGATAAGCTGCATCATTTGATTGTAAGCTGAAAGTATCTGTGTCAATAAGTTTCTCAGCTTCTGCTACAAATTCATCCATGTTTTCTGGGTCTGCGAGTGTATAGATGGCAGAATCAACGGTATTGTCCTCGGCTGTTCCATTTAATTCATTGGCTAATGTGTAGGAAGTGTACAAAGTATTGGAAGGGTTCATCATACTGAATTGCATTCCCATACTATTACTACTTTCGCTAGATTTATAAATGCCTTTCACAGTCAGTTCATAAGTTGTTTCTTCGTCCTCAGAACTAGTAATCGTAAATGTATCTCCAACTGCTAAATCATTGGCAGTTGCTAATGTTTCTTCAATAAGAACATGGTTCGTATCTTTGTCGCTTTCATCAATTCCTTCACCATCAGTAATTGTTGCTGTTCCACTTGAAAAAGTACTATTTTGCGCGGAGGCTAACACACCAGTAACTTGAAAGTCGGCTTGTGTCATTTGACCACCACCAGGCATTCCGCCTCCCATTGGCTGATTTGCATCGGTTGTTTCAGTAGAACTATCTGTTGAATCAGAACTTGAAATAGCTGTGATTCCATCGCTTGCTAATGCAGAAGCGGAACTTTCAAAAGAGTAGCTCTTAACATCTGCTAAATCAGCAATCTTTTGTGCATCTTCTAATGAAACTGGTGTTAATGAAAAGCTTCCCGGGTCAATTCTTTCTTGGGTTGTGTCATCTGAATCTGTTCCGCTAGTTGCTGTTTCATCTGGTTTTTGGAAACTTGCCTCGCGATTAGCGCTTAACGTAACGGTTGCGCCAACTTCTTTTTGTGCTTCGCTGGCAGCTTGCTCGGCTGCACTACGAATAGTTAGACCCGCGAGAACAAAGACTAAAATCGCTGTAAAAACAGCGAATAAGAGGAGCGAGCGGCCCCATTTCACTTTGGTACTTTTTAGTGCGCGTTTGATAAAGTTCATTGTTTTCAATCCCTCCTATAGTGTTGCATTGCCAAATTGTAAAAGGTCTAACTTAAATGAACCTTAATGATGAAGAGCACCAAAGGAAATCAACGAATAGGAATAAAAACAAGCTATAGTTATCGTTCGAAATGTGCTAGAATGTAACAAGTATGTTTCGAGCAAGTGGCAAAAAATCAGTAAAAGCAAGAAGTGTAAGAAAAATGTGGGTATAGGTCTAGTGAAGTCTTTCCTGTCTTTGGTTATGTGCAATGAAAAGAAAAGGTCCGGTACTTTTTTTAGAAGGCCGTAGGAAACGATTGTAGATGCTAGCGATTTGCTGATTTTGTTGTATAATGATAGCGACAGCTAAATTATTTGGCTTGGATGCAATCAGTTATTGCGTAAAGAAGATTCATTGTAGAGCGAGAAACACTTATCCAAAAACGACAAGATGAACAATGGCAAAAGAATAGATAGGAAAGCACCAGTTCTATGTAAGGATTGCCTTTAGAGTCTCGTTGACTTTTGTATAAGCAACCAAAAAACAATTTTTTAGTTATTTACTACAATGGAGTAGTTGGCAATAAAGTAATTCGTTAATCAATTAGTAGTTAAATAGATTAGTAATCAATATAAGTAGAGAATGGACATCATTTGAAAGTGATGCCATAGAAGAGGTGAAATTTGTGAGTACCATTAAAATCATTCCATTAGGCGGTGTCCGCGAAAATGGAAAAAATATGTATGTCGCAGAAGTTGGAGAAGATATTTTTGTATTAGACTGTGGATTGAAATATCCAGAAAATGAACTTTTGGGAATCGATGTTGTCATTCCTGACTTCACATATTTAGAAGAAAATATAGATCGAGTGGCTGGCGTGTTTTTAACACACGGACATGCAGATGCAATTGGCGCTTTGCCTTATTTCTTATCTAAATTAGCTGTTCCAGTTTTTGGAACGGAGTTAACGATCGAATTAGCTAAAATAAGTGTTAGTCGCAATGAAGATTCAAAAGGATTCAAAGATTTCCATGTTGTGGATGAACATACTGAGATTGATTTTGGTGAAACAATCGTCAGTTTCTTCCGCACAACACATTCGATTCCAGATTCTGTGGGAATCAATTTAAAAACACCAGAAGGAAATATTGTTTATACAGGCGATTTTAAATTTGATCAAACAGCGATTCCAATGTATCAAACAGATTATGCACGTTTGACAGAAATTGGTAAAGAAGGCGTACTAGCACTTCTCAGTGAGTCTGCGAACGCTGAGAATCCAGCACCCGTTGCTTCTGAATTGCAAATTGCTGATGAAGTTTTTGATACAATCGAATATTGGGAAGGTCGTATCATTGTTGCTTGCGTGGCAAGTAATTTACAACGAGTACAGCAAGTGCTAGATGCTGCAGCAAAAGCTAACCGTAAAGTGGTCTTAACAGGACAAGATTTTGAACGAATTATTCGGACGGCAATGCGTTTAGAAAAGGTTCAATTACCAAGTGAAGACTTATTGGTTACCTTAAAAGAAATGAAAAATTATGAACCAGAAGAATTAATTATTCTTGAGACAGGTCGAATGGGTGAACCAATTAAGTCATTACAAAAAATGGCAAATGGCACACACCGCAATCTGAAAATCGAAGACGGTGACTTAGTCTATATCACAACTACGCCAAGCACAGCAATGGAGACAATGGTTGCTAAAACGGAAGATATGATTTATCGTGCGGGCGGAACAGTGAAATTGATTTCAGAAAACATGCGTGTTTCGGGTCATGCAAATCCGAACGACTTGCAACTAATGTTAAACTTCATGCGTCCAACTTACTTTATTCCTGTTCAAGGAGAATATCGTGAATTAGCAGCACATGCGGATTTGGCACATGCCGTTGGAATGCCATACAAAAATATCTACATCACCGGTCGTGGAGATATTTTAGAATATAAGAATAAACGAATGAGCGTTGCTGGTACAACTAGTGCCGAAAACGTGATGATCGATGGACTTGGTGTTGGTGACATTGGGAATATCGTGTTACGCGACCGCAAAATTTTATCGGAAGATGGGATTTTTGTGGCAGTCGTTACAATCAGTCGTCGAGAAAAGAAAATCGTTTCAAAACCACAAATCACTTCACGTGGATTTGTTTATGTCAAAGCCAGTCGTGATTTGATGAAAGAATGCACAGGAATGATTGAAGAGATCGTCAATAAACATTTAGAAAGTGATGACTTTGAGTGGAGTAAATTAAAACAAGATATCCGCGATCAATTGGGTCGTTACTTATTTGAACAAACAAAACGTCGTCCAGTGATTTTACCAGTCATTATGGAAGCAACACAACGACGTGGCAAAAAGTAATTACTAGAGATTTTTGTTCTAAAAAATCAAAAAAGGTAGAAGATTTCCCCTGTTTGGTGGTCTTCTACTTTTTTATTATGTAGGAGAATGAATCTGTACGCATAGAGAATCAAGGAAGGGATTGATGATGGATGACTAAAACTAAAGTAGAACAATATTTAGAAGAAAAAGCAATTTCTTTTGAAATTATTGACCTAGTAGGTGTCGAGGAAGTAGACTTTTTATCTGCGCTAGCAGCAAAAGGCTTATCTGCTGACCTTGTTTGTAAAAATCTAGTATTAAAAGGAGATAAAACAGGTTTTATTATTGCCTTAATACCACTGACTGCACGTCTTGATTATAAAAAAACGCGAGAAGTAACAGAAAATCATAAAGTTGGACTACCTGATATGGATGTTGTTTTTGCGCACACAGGGTATGTACACGGTGCAAATACCCCAGTGGGAATCAAACGCCAGCACCCTGAAGATCTTTTTGTATTTGATCATTCTCTAAAAAAACAATCAAAACTTTTGATTTCTAGTGGAGAATTAGGACGCGGTATCTTATTATCACGAACAGACTTAGAGGCAATTGTCCAACCAATCTACGCCGATCTGATCAAAGACTCGTAAACTTCAAGGATGAACAAAATAGTTAATCATCGTTTTATGAAAAAAATTTTATTATCGAAGGCGCTGCTTGGAAAATATTGGCTATTCGGAAACAGGAGGAATGACAAATAGCTTGTCATTCCTCCTTCTTTTTCACTATGAGTGTTTATCGGAATGAAACGCTATTTATGTGAGAAAAAGCAGGAGGGATTCTTAAGATTTGATTCGATAAATTCTATTTTTATCTGAAAAAATAAGAAGAGGTCTGCTTGGTGAATTCTGTGTTATCTGTTACAATAAAAAAGAACATACTGTACTAAAATTTCAAAAAAAACAAGTGGAGGAAGCGGTTTGTTTCATTGAAACAATGAGATTGAAATCGTTTTATTTATTTTAGGTACACAAACCAAAAATCTGTGAGGAGTGAAGAAATGAAAATTACTTATCATGGTCATTCTTGTCTTTCAATTGAGATGAAAAACAAGCAACGCTTGTTGATTGATCCTTTTATTACTGGAAACAAATTAACGGATTTAACAGTCGATGAAGTCCAAACAGATTGGATTTTAGTAACTCACGGTCATAGCGACCATATTGGAGATATGATTCCAATTGCACAAAAGAACCAAGCAACAATTATTAGTATCGTTGAAATTGCCGACTATGCCCAAACAAGAGGTGTGAACGCATTTGGGATGAATCTTGGCGGTAAACATGCGTTTCCATTTGGTGAAGTAAAACTTGTTCCCGCACTGCATAGTTCAAGTTATGAGGTCAATGGAATCGTTCAATATATGGGAGAAGCCAGTGGGATCATTCTTCAAGCAGAAGGAAAAACAATTTACCATGCGGGAGATACAGCGGATTTTAGTGACTTAGCTTTGCTGGCAGAACAATTTGCGATTGATGTTGCTTTCTTACCGATTGGCGATAACTACACGATGGGACCAGAAGATGCAGCGCGCGCAGCCAAACGAATTGGTGCAAAGCGAGTTGTACCGATTCATTACAATACTTTTCCGGTAATCGAGCAAGATCCACAAGCGTTTCTTGACTTATTACCAGCAAATGTCGGAAAAATAATGAGCGTATCAGATACGCTGGAAGTGTAGGGGAAAAATGGCGACAAAACATGATTTGATTTTAGAATATATCGAAAGTTTACCAGTAGGCAATCGAATTTCTGTTCGGAGCATTGCAAAAGAACTGAATGTCAGTGAGGGGACAGCTTACCGAGCAATCAAAGATGCCGAAAACATTGGTTTAGTATCAACTATCCAACGTGTCGGAACGATTCGGATCGAGCGGAAATTAAAGAAACATATTGAACGTTTGACCTTTGGTGAAGTTGTCCGAATCATTGAAGGGGATATATTAGGAGGCGCAGCAGGTCTAGACAAAGATCTCAATAAGTTTGTGATTGGTGCAATGACGAAGCATGCGATGGAACGCTATATCACTCCCGGTTCGCTAATGATCGTGGGGAATCGAACGGATGTCCAAAAGCTCGCATTAGAAGATGGTGCAGCTGTCTTGATTACTGGGGGATTTGAAACAACGCCAGAAATCTCTCAATTGGCAGATGAATTAGCAATGCCCATTTTACGAACAACTTATGATACATTTACGGTTGCGACCATGATCAATCGTGCATTGAGCGATCAATTGATCAAAAAAGATATTATGTTAGTTAGTGATATTTATATGCCGGCAGAAAAAACGTACCATCTTTTGCCGACGGAAACCGTCGCTGATTTTCAACGATTGTCAGAAGAAACGCAACATTCACGTTTCCCAGTTGTCAATCGCCACCAACGGTTGATGGGCATCGTGACAGCCAAGGACATTTTGGGAAAATCTGAAAGTCAACTCATTGAACGGGTAATGACGAAAGAACCAATTAGTGTCAAGAAAACGATGAGTGTTGCTTCAGTAAGTCATCAAATGATTTGGGATGGACTTGAAGTGATGCCTGTGGTCTCGGATGATTTGACGTTGGAAGGCGTAATTACGCGTCAAGATGTGATGAAAGCTATGCAGCTTGTTCAGCGACAACCACAAATTGCCGATACGATTTCTGATCAAATTTCAGGTGATATCCAAACGATTGAAACAGATCGTGAAGGAAATCGTCTAGAAAATCCTAAATTCAAATTTACGGTAACACCACAAATGGTTAACGGCGTAGGAACGATTTCATTTGGGGTATTGAGTGAGATTATTTCAGATGTTGCTCAAAAAACGATGTTACTGAACCAACGACGGAATATCTTGATTGAACAAATGAACCTCCATTATTTACGTTTAATTCAATTAGAGAGTGAATTAGATATCCAACCACGTGTGCTAGAAATTGGGCGCCGTTCAGCAAAACTAGATATTGAAGTGTATATTGAAAATATTATTGTGGCAAAAGCAATTGTTGTTTGCCAAGTAATGGAACGTTCTTAGAAAGCAGGGAAGACATGAGAAACACAGCAGAACCAACGATTCAACAAGAAATTTTAACAGCGATTCAGGCAGCAGAACGAATCATCATTCATCGTCACCAACGTCCTGACCCAGATGCAATCGGTTCGCAGGTTGGCTTAGCAGAAATTTTACGGGAAAGCTTTCCAACAAAAGAAATTTATCAAGTAGGCGAAACTGTTGAGGGACTTCGTTTTTTAGCAGAGATGCAAACAATTGATGATGCATTGTATCAAGGCGCATTAGTTATCGTGACGGACACAGCGAATTCGCCACGAATCAGTGATGACCGTTATCCACTAGGTGATCAGTTAATCAAGATCGACCACCATCCCAATGATGAGCCTTACGGAGATCTCGTTTGGGTAGATACGACGGCAAGCAGTTGTAGTGAAATGATTGCTTCATTTGCTTTGATGTTTCCAGATGAACTAACGATCAATGCAACTGCAGCTCGTTTACTCTATGGAGGGATTGTAGGTGACACCGGAAGATTTTTATACCCAGCAACAACGCCACGAACATTAGAAATTGCAGCTGTCTTAATGAGCTATCCATTTGATGCAGGGCAATTAAATCGTGAATTAGAACAAATGCCAATGAAAGTTGCTAAACTTTCAGGGTATTTATACCAACATCTTGAGGTCGATCATAACGGTGCTGGTCGAGTGCTTTTGTCGATGGAATTGTTGACTGACTACGGAATCGATGATTCTGAAACTGCAGCAATCGTTGCTTTGCCCGGTGTTGTCGATGAAGTATTGGCTTGGGGAATCTTTGTTCAACAACCGGAAGGACATTACCGTGTTCGTTTGCGTTCAAAGGGGCCAGTAATCAATGAGCTAGCAAAGCGTCATCACGGGGGCGGACATCCATTAGCAAGTGGTGCAAATGCAAAAGATCTACGTGAGGTAGAAGAAATCTATCAAGAAATCCAATCTTTGTGTCGAGAGTACCAACAAAAATAATCAAAAAAGACATTAAAGGGGTAAAGAAAAGCGACTTTTGGAAGAAGAACAGCACATCAGTCAACTTTCTTTACTCTTTTTTTGTACAAAATTCACAAGCACTCTTTTCAAAGGCTCTTTTTTTCGTTACAATGATGCTCAATAATAGATTTTAAAGGAGAAAGAAGATGACATTACCAAATTGCCCAACTTGTGGGTCTGAGTATACTTATGAAGACAGAGGATTATTTATTTGTCCAGAATGTGGCCATGAATGGAGCGCCGAACAAATAGAAAACGTGGAAGAAGGACTTGTTGTGCTTGACGCAAACGGAAATCCTTTGACAGAAGGTGACAGTGTCACAGTCATCAAAGATTTAAAAGTCAAAGGTGCTTCTGGCGCAATTAAGCAAGGAACAAAAGTCAAAAATATTCGTTTAGTTGAAGGCGACCATAATATTGATTGCAAAGTTGATGGCTTTGGTCCAATGAAGTTAAAGTCTGAGTTCGTTAAGAAAAACTAAAAGCTTCAAAGTCTCTTCACATTTTTTTCTCTCTTCTCATGGTAGAATAAAGAAAATGAAAAGGAGTGAGCTTAAATGTATGGGTTCTACAATTTTTTTGATCCAACGTTTATCTTAGTCATCATCGGGTTAGCCATTTCAGGAATCGCTTCGGCATATGTCAACAGCACATTCAAGAAATATGATAAAATCCGTAGCAAAAATAATGTAACAGGAACACAAGCTGCACAATACATTTTGAGCAGTCAAAACATCCAAAACGTTGGCGTTCAACCAATCGCTGGGAATTTAACAGATAATTATAATTCAGGGAATAAAATGCTAAGCTTATCACAAGCAACAGCGCAATCGACTTCAGTTGCTGCAATTGGTGTAGCTGCCCATGAATGCGGTCACGCAGTCCAAGATGCTGTTGGGTATGCACCCTTAAAAATTCGTGCAGCATTGGTTCCAGTAGCTAATTTTGGCTCTGCAATTTCGTTGCCATTGATTATGGTTGGCGTTTTGTTTAGTTGGAATTATACGTTAATCAATATCGGGATTTTCGCTTTTTCATTGGCGTTGTTATTCCAATTAGTGACCTTGCCAGTTGAATTCAATGCGTCAAGACGTGCGTTACAGATATTAAGTGAGGGTGGCTTATTGACTGAAGACGAAGTGCCAATGGCGCGTCACGTTTTGTTTGCGGCAGCATTGACTTATGTCGCTGCAGCGCTGGCAACCTTCTTACAGTTACTCCGCTTGATTCTGTTGTTTGGCGGAAATAACCGTCGAGACTAAAGGCTAACTAGCAAAGCAATAGATAAAAATAAAAAAGAAGCACCGCTTTTGTCAATGGATAAAAGTCGGTGCTTCTTTTTGCTTATGTGCCACAGGTAGCAATGTTTGCTTTGAATTGCGTTGTGTTTTTTTTTTCATAGAGTGTCTGGATAAATAGGACAAGTTTTTGCCAGCTGATTTCTTCATTTGTTAGATCCCAGTAAAAAGAAGGCGTGGTTTGCTGTGCTGCTTCAAACCAATCAGTAACGATCAAGTCCGCGTTTTCTGGCGAAAAGGTGAGAAGAATTGTTTCATGATTGAACAATTTTTCCAAACGATTTTTTAGATGATAGTTGCCAGTTAGAGTCTTCGTCATTTTTAAATAGATCAAAAGTTGTGTATCTGTCTCAGAGCAAACCAATTGATAAATCAGCGAACTCAAGTAATGAATAACGTGAGCTGAACGCAACCTCGTTGGACAAAGAGCACTGATTTCTTTGAGAATCGATTGGAATTGGACATCATCTTCTGATATCGGTTCTGTCACAACAGGGAAATAAAGTGTGTGAAATTCAATGATTGATTCTCCTAATAATGAAACAAGTGTAAGCGCAAGGGTGATGAAATAGTGATAGAAGGTGAGTTTTTCAGTCGTCTCAATTGTCGGGAAATACTTAGTTAATCGAATAGTTAATTTTTGTGCGAATTGACAAAAAGGATGGTCCACTTGTCTGAAATATTTACCGATGAGTAGTTTTTGTTGCACAGGTATCCAGCTGGGGAAGAAACAAAGAACCATGAAATTGAACACGAGTAATTCGTTCTCAGCATGTTTTTCAGATTGTTCCATTGTCATGTTTTTAAACGAACCAGAAAAATCATATGTGTGAAAGAGTAGCCTCAGTAACTTTTGAATATCGCTTGTGGGGGCTTCTAAGAAAGAAGCTTGCTTGATTCTAAGTTTGAACACCGCATAGAGCAAATAAATATTTTTTTGCTCCGTTTCAGAATGAGTGGAAAGCTGGAACGCATCTGACAAAGTGATTTCCTGCTTCATAGCGGCTAAATCAATCGTCGTAAACGGCCATTCAGTTCCTTGAAAAGCATCAGATAGAAATATGTATAGGTAGATTCGGATCAATTGTTCATCCCCAGATAAAGTGTAACAATTATTTGAGGAAATAATTTGTAGGTGAAATTTTTTTAAGTCCTTATTGATTCGAGTAGTTAATTTTTCTAAGTAAGAAGAAGAAATATATAATTTTTGGCTCAACTCTTCCTTGGCGACGGAAACATCAGGGCTGTCCATCAAAAGTAATAAGTAATTAAACCGTTGTGATTCACGTAAAAAGACTAATTTCAAGCGATAAAATACTTCCATTTTTGTTTCTTCGTAGTCTTCACTGATTTGAATCTCTCCTTTATGATTCGAGTAAATAAACGTATGAAATTCAAATAACTGACTAATTGCTTGGTTAAGTTTTCGTATCAAATCTTTCACTGTGCGTTTGGGGATCACGAGTTTATTTGAAAGATCTTGTAAGGAACATGTATCACTTTGGATAATTTCATAAAGAACGAGTAGCTCCTTTTTTTTTGCATCAACTAACATTAGAAACTCCTTTCTCCTAAATATGTACAGGATAGGCCATAAAGTGTGAGTGGTAAGTGTTTTTATACTATGTTATTCTCACAGGGTATTAGACCGTGATAATATAACTTGTTATTTTAAGGTTATTGTTTAGTTGTTTATTCTATTGTTTATGTCCAAGCGCGTTTTGTCAAGTTAGAAAAAAGTAATGAAATTTCTTTTAGACGTATGAAATATAACACTATAGTCAAGCTTGATATGAATGGTTTATTGGCTATGTTCTACCGAATCATCCTAGTCACAGGTCTATTACGTGAGATGACAGCTACTATTTTATTGGATGATTGATGTTATATTTATCATAAAAGATAGCGACTTTTTCTATACGCTTTCCCCCTACATAAAGTTACGCAGGATATTGACAAAGAATCGTTAGAGAAAATATTACTGTGAAGAATAAAATCAAATGAAAAGGGTGAAAGAAATGGGTAGAGTAACCAATTTTAGTAAAGAATATTTGCTATTTAAAAGTATGGTCTATGCAGAAGAATTTGGTTTGCATTCGATTACTGCTAGAAAATTAGCTGCGTATTGTGGCTGTTCAACATATCCGATTTATGCACATTTTGATTCTATTGGCGTATTAAAAGAAACGATTATCGACGAGATCAAGAAAAGCTTTGAAAAATATTTAGACACTTATCAGATGACTGATTTTTTTAGTATTGTTCACTTGTTGAAAGAATTTTTTGCAGTGAACGAAAGTGTTCGTGGAATCGTTTTCCAATCTGATTTAGACTTAGCTGCTTTATTCAAAACAAGTTTTAAAAACCATCTCAAGGAGCATACTAGGGTTAATGAGGTTTATTTAGTTGAGCTTTTATGGTTGAATATTTTAGGAAGTTTAAATTCTGACGAAAATTCTCGTGAGTTTTATGAAACAATGACAACCATCTGGAGTAAGTTAGCCGAACTAGATGATGATTTACCAGAAGTTTTAACGGATATTCGTTTAGTTGCAGCTAAGTAATGGTGATTCATGAGTCGAGTGTAATAGTTCGTTTATTTTTTTGTCTATGCTATGATAGAAGTAGATAAAAAGGAGCTGAAGACTTATGAAAACATCAACAAAAGTAACAATTGGTTTAGGTATTATGGCAGCTGCCGGCGTAGCAACTACAGCAGTTGTGTCAGGTAAAGTGGTGGAAAAAATTCGTCATATGTCTAATCGTTGCAAAGTCAAAAAATTTGTTAATGATAAGTTTGACGGAAACGAAAAACTGTTAGGTTTAGTTGACGACTTATCTGATAGTGATTTGGACTCTTTGATGGGTGTTTTAGAAAAAATCAAAAAAGGTCGTAAAAAAATCTCTGTTTATGGCGATACACTGAAAGATTCAACAGATGATCTACGCGAACGTTTGATGACTTTAGTTGACAAGATCATGTAATTTTTTGCGTTAAAAAAGTATAATAAAAAAGTGAGCATTGGGCTGATTTGGTCAGTTACAATGCTCACTTTTTTTAATTTTTTTTCTGTATAGGACGTTTTTGAATGATTAGAAGATAACAAAAAAGGAGATCATTTGCTTGCTTTAAATTGAAGCCAGTTGCTTCTTGAAATTTTTCTATCCGATATTTCAACGTATTGCGGTGAAGAAAAAGATTTTTAGCAGCAGAACTAATATTTCCTAAATGGTTCCACAATGCGAGGATAATTTCTTCCATATCCATTTCCTCAAGCAAACGCTGATAAGTTTGGACAAGTAAGTGATCTTTGATTCCTTCTGTTGTAAAGTAATGAAGAGCAACATCTTGTAAGGAAAACACCGCTTGGCTATTTTGTGGGGAACGTTTTTCTGTAAGAAAAATTTTCCTTTCTTCGGCAAATAATGTTCTAAAATCTTGTGAAGGCTCATGAAAAGCGCCGACAAAAACATTTGTTGTAATCTCAAAGTCAATATCTAATGTTTGAAAAATACCATTGAGCTCAGAGGCAGGGAGAAAATTTTTTCCTTTAGGCTCAATCAGTAGTGCGTCTTGCTCGCTATAAAAAAAGAAATCTGCAGGTTCATAAAACATGGCTAATAGTGTTTCTTGCCATTCTTGTTGCAAAAAATCATCATTTGCTGAAACATGTAATTGGATGATTCGATAGGAACGATCCAGTGTGAGCACTTGTTGTTCAAATAAATAATGGTACCAAGGATGATTTTTTGGATTAGTTGCCATCGGGAATAACGCTTTCAAAAGACTGATTTCAGATGGAGATAACGATTTTTTTTCAAACCAAAGAAAGGCATCTCCAGTAGCCAAAGAAAGAATGCTTGGTGATGCGGAAGGAAATTCTTTTAGTTGGGCAGTTGGATATAACTCCAATAATTGTGCTTGGTTCATTTACTTCACCTCATCGCTATTTTACCATAAAAAACGTTGACGAAAGGGAGCAACTAGTTACAAGTTTTTTTTAATATGGTAAAGTTATGCTGAAGAAAATAATGAAAGAAAAAGTGAGGGAATTCGTTGAACGAAGAACAGCTATCACAACAAGAAAAAGAAAAATGGATGCGCCTCGCCCTTGAAGAAGCCAAGAAAGCGGAACAGTTAGCGGAGGTTCCAATCGGTGCAGTGGTGGTTTTAGATAATCAAGTAATTGGTCGCGGGCATAATTTACGAGAAACAACGCAAGACGCCACAACTCATGCAGAGATGCTTGCAATCAAAGAAGCGTGCGCAACTGTGGGTAGTTGGCGTTTGGAAAAAGCACAGCTATTTGTAACACTGGAGCCTTGTCCAATGTGTAGTGGTGCAATGATCTTATCACGTGTCAAGGAAGTTTATTTTGGGGCTTATGATCCAAAGGGTGGAACGGCCGGAACGTTGATGAATTTATTGACGGATGAACGCTTCAATCATCAAGCAGTAGTAGAAGGCGGTATTATGGAAGAGGAATGTGGAGAAGTTTTGTCAACATTCTTCCGTCAGTTGCGTGAGAAAAAAAAGAAATTGAAAAAAAGCTAGTCAGAATGAAAAAAATGCGGTATACTATTTCTTGCCGAAAGGCTAGGACAATGGTGGGCTTATGAAGCGTGTCAGATCCGGAAGGAAGCAGCACTAAGTAGGCTCCACCATGTGTCTGAATAAAAATAGCTGATTGATGAACAGGGATGCGATGCCTGTTTTTTTTTGTCCAAAAAATAAGTGGACCAACTAAATGATAGAGATAAACGTGTGCCAACTGCTTCTTTTGAAGTCAAAGGCACGCTTTTTTATTTTTTTATCAAAAAAGACCAGCCTCAATAGAAAGAATGAGGCTGGCAAGGTTGGAGGTAAAGAATGAAAAAATGAATGTTTTGGGAATGACTTAATAATAACTAGGTTAGCTTAAAGAAACCATAAACGCTTTTTTATTCCATTTTTCTGAAGTAAATAGTACTTATTGGAAGAAAAAAATAGCTCTGTGGTATGATGATCGGGAAGAGAGGCGAGAAGATGGAAAAAATAATGTTATTACACACGAATGATCTCCATTCACATCTGGAAAACTGGCCCAGAATCAGACGCTTTTTAGAGCAACGGAAACGAGAAAGTGAAAAGAAAGTACAGACAACGACTATTACCGTGGATTTAGGAGATTTTGTTGATCGGTGGCATCCGTTATCGGAAGCAACGAACGGTCAAGCCAATGTTTTGCTGATGAATGAAATTGGTTACGATGCCGCAACGATTGGCAATAATGAAGGTGTTGGTCATTCAAAACAGGAGTTGAATCATCTATATGATGAAGCTAATTTTGATGTTTTATTAGCAAATTTATTTGACAAACAAACATTGCAACCGCCAGCATGGGCGAAGCCATACAAGATTATTGAAACGAAGCAACAGACAAAAATCGGTCTGATGGCATTCACAGCACCTTTTCCTTTAACATATAGTCCAAACGGCTGGGATATCCGAAACCCCTATGATATTTTACCTGAAATGGTGGAAGAATTACGACCAAAAGTCGATGTTTTAGTGTTGATGAGTCATCTGGGTATTCAAGATGATAGCCAAATTGCAAGAGAGTTACCAGCAATAGATGTTATCTTAGGTTCCCATACACATCATCTCTTTCCTAATGGGAAAGTGGTCAACGGCGTTCAATTAGCCGCGGCTGGTCGTTATGGTCAGTATGTAGGAGAAGTCCAATTGACGTTAGATGAGAATAAAAAAATTGTGAAGCATTCTGCACAAGCAATTCCAACTGAGTCGTTGACAGTTTTTCCTGAAGATGCGCAAGAAATTGCTAGTTATTTGGCAGAAGGGCATGCTCTTTTGAAAGCTAAAAAAGTCGCTGATCTACCATTTCCCCTAACGATGGAAGTTTTTGGTGAAGAACCCTTTATTCAATTAGCATTAGAAGCAATCAAAGAACGTGGAAAGACGAAGGCGGCAATTTTGAATAGTGGCTTGTTTTTAACGGATATACCAGCTGGAATTGTCGACCAAGATGAGCTGCACACTGCGTTGCCACATCCAATGCACTTATTAAATGTAACAGTTAAAGGATCAGATTTGATTCGATTAATTTTGGAAATGGAAAAAAATCGCAATTTTTTACGTAACTTTCCTATGAATGGGATGGGTTTTCGAGGCAAAATATTTGGACAAATCGTTTATAATGGCATTACCTACGATGAAGTAAATCACCAGGTGCTGTTTCAAAATCAACCAATCAATGAAAAAGAGCGCTATACGTTTACAACCGTTGACCATTTCATGTTTGTGCCGTTTTTCCCAACGATTGAAATTGCCGGCGAAAATGAATTTCTGTTTCCAGAATTTATTCGTAGTGTCGTGGGTGATTACTTGAAAGCTCACTACCCAATCAAATAAAAACAAGGTATAATGACTAGGAATAGGTGGTGAAAGTATGTCTGCAAAATCAAAAGAAAAGAAACAGCAGCCAGTTGCAAGTAAAGAAATGAAAGAAACACCTGTAGCAACAGCTGAAAGTGAAGCAACAAATCTTGTCACAGATGAACTAACGAATGCTTTAGAAGAAATCGTTGAAGAAAAGCCTAAAGCAGAAAAAATCAAAGGGGAGCTTGTGACACCTTTAGATGATAGTAATTTTTTAGTTGGTGATCGACAATTTCGTCTAGTAGCCAATCACCGTGAAGGATTTGACGCACAAAAACTTGGCGAGCGATACAGTGATGTGTTATCTCGTTATGATTATATCGTTGGGGACTGGGGCTATGAACAGCTTCGCCTGAAAGGATTTTTCCGTGCAGACAATCGACGTGCCCATCCGGATCAACGGATTGATTCATTAGAGGATTATCTTTATGAATACTGCAATTTTGGTTGTGCCTATTTTGTTATCGAACGCATAGGTGGGGGAGACAAAAAGGAAAAGCCAACACAACGTCGTAAAAAGAAAAAAAATTACAATCAGACAGCGTATATTGATGAAAAGAAAGGTCCAGTATCTTCTAGTCATAAAAAACCTGTCATTAAAAAACGTAAAGAAGCACCAAAAAAAGCGACTGCTGCGAAAGAATCAGTCCAGCAGCCAGCAAATGAAAAAGCGAACTTTACGATAAGAAAAAGAAAAGAGTCGTGAGTATGAGTTATAAAGGATATTTGATTGATTTAGACGGAACGATTTATCGCGGAACAGAACCAATTCCGGCAGGAAAACGTTTTGTCGAGGAATTACAACAACGTGAGTTACCCTTTTTATTCGTTACGAATAATACAACGAAAACCCCTGCTACAGTTGCCAAACGGCTAGCAGATGAATTCGATATTCATGTCGCAGCTGAAACTGTATATACAGCAAGCTTAGCGACGATTGATTTTATGTTAACCGATGGAAAGGGTAAGAAGGTTTTCGTTATCGGAGAATCAGGATTGATTGACTTGATATTGGAAGCTGGATTTGAATGGGAAGAAGAAACCCCAGATTATGTTGTTGTGGGGTTAGATAATTATTTGACTTACGAAAAAGTGGTGACAGCAACCCTTGCAATTCAAAAAGGGGCAACTTTTATTGGAACAAACCCAGACAAAAATATTCCTACAGAACGTGGATTGCTGCCAGGGGCAGGTTCAGTGGTCTCCTTCGTCGAAACAGCTACGCAAACAACGCCAATTTATATTGGTAAGCCAGAAGCAATCATCATGGATAAAGCAGTAAAAATCTTGGGACTCCAAAAAGAGGAAGTAATCATGGTGGGTGACAACTATGAAACAGATATCCAAGCAGGTATCCAAAATGGCATTGATACATTGTTAGTTCTATCAGGGTTTACCAAAGCTGAAGATGTACCTCATTTACCAGTTCCACCTACGTTTATCAAAAATTCTTTAGATGAGTGGCAGTTCTAAATGGGCAAGCGTAAAGGACAATGGCTTGAATTTTTAGGGTTGACTAGCTTATTTTTGACCTTGATCAGTTTAGCGATTGCCTTGACTATCAACTTTCGACCGCTCTATGTATTTGATATCGATTATTTGCATATTTTGCGGTACACGTCTCTTGATCAGCAAACGTTACTTCAAAATTTCGATGAATTGATGAAATATTTGAATAATCCATTTCAATCTGTACTGAGTTTGCCAGATTTTCCTGTTTCGGCCAGTGGCGCACATCATTTTCGTGAAGTACGTGCTCTTTTTTTCATTGATTATGCTGTGTTACTAGTCACGTTGATACCAAGTAGCTTGTTTGTTTTTTCGTTATGGAAAAATAAACGTTTCTGGCGATTGATACGTCCGTTTCAATTTGGGATGCTTGCGCCAGTAGTTATTGGATTTTTTATGTTAATCGGTTTTGATCGATTTTTTATTGTTTTTCACGAAACATTTTTCAATAATGACGACTGGTTGTTTGATCCGCGAACGGATCCAATTATCAATGTGTTACCAGAAGCATTTTTTATGCATAGTTTTGTTCTCTTTTTTATTTTACTTGAGCTCTTTTTCGCTTTTTTCCTATTCCTTGGAAAACATGAGTTAAGGAAGAAAAGATAACTATTCAGCAAGAAACACCCTCAAAGATAAGCCAAATCTGGTTTACCTTTGAGGGTGTTTCTTTTGATCTTAATAAAAGGAGGTGCGACAAAAGTCTTGTCATACCTCCTTTTAAGAATAAACGGTGTTCTCCAAGCAACTTCTCAAAATAATTCTCAACTGTCCCAAAATATGAAAAGCTATTTTTGTCAGTTTCTCATTATTTTTTCGAAGCTGGTCGCTTGGAGCCACAACCTCATTCACGGTGTTCTCCAAGTAACTCCTCGATATAGCTTGCATTCACTTCAAAATAAGAAAAGGTATTTTGCGTGACTGCTTACTATGCTGTCAGAGCTAAACATTTTACGCCACAACTTTTATTTATTGTGTCAAACGACTGCGTTTTTCAGGTTCAGCATGGGCCAAACGACTTGCTGCAGATGCGGCAATCGCGCCGACGATATCATCTAAAAATGTGTGGACATGGTCACCATCATGACGATTCAATTGTTTTAAAATTCCTGGTTTCACTTTGTCAATATAGCCGTAGTTGGTAAATCCAATCGTTCCGTAAACATTCACAATCGATAATGCAAGAATCTCATCAATTCCGTACAAGCCTTCATCGTCTTCGATAATGTGTTGCAAAGGATCCATCAACTGTTTTTGTTCCGCTAAGATATCTAACTGAATGCCAGTGATGATCGCATTGTGGACTTCTCGTTTTGTTAGGACTGAATCAACGCTTTCCGCACAGTCTTCTAAGGTCAAGTCGGTGATATAATCTTTTTGCAAAAACATGACTAATTCTGCAATATCTTCAATTGTTACCCCACGTTCAAGTAAAAGAGCTCGTGCTTTTTCTTCTAATGTTTCCTTTTTGATAACCATGGTATTCCTCCTTCAAACAATCTATAACTTTATGTTAGCTTAATCAAGAAAAAAAGCAAGGAGGATACCTTTGCACCTGAGGTCTATCGCAAGTGAATGATGGTTATCTTTCAGGACGAAGACGTTTATCATATAAACTGGTACTATGTCCCGGTTGTGCTCGCTCTTTAGGATTGATGTAATGTAAAGCATTGTTGACAGCAGTCGGAGCTTCACCAAATCCTGTAGCAATTAATTTTACTTTGCCATCATAAGAACAAATATCACCCGCAGCATAAATTCCGGGAATCGAGGTTGACATATCGGAATTTACCATGATTGCTTGACGAGAACTTTCCAGCCCCCAAGAGGCAATTTGTCCTAAATTAGAAGTGAAACCATAATTGACAATCAAAGAATCAATGCTTAAATCAATCGTTTCATCACTTTTTACCTTTTTTAAACGAAGATCGGTTAACTGATTTGTTTCACCGGCTAAGTCTTCAATCAAATAAGGTGTTAACAAATGAACCGATGAATTTTTTAATTGGGCAACGCTGTGCTCATGTCCACGAAATTCGCTTCGACGATGGATCAGATAGACTTCGCTCGCAATTGGTTCAAGCATCAATGCCCAATCAATAGCAGAATCTCCACCACCGGCAATTGCTACTTTTTTTCCGGCATATTTCATTAAATCATTGACATAATAATCTAAACCGTTGTTCTCAAATTCATCGGCGCCTTCGATGGCTAATTTTCTTGGTTGAAACGAACCATTTCCTAATGCTAAAATTACTGCTTTTGAATAATGGATCCCCTTATTGGTAATGATTTCGATCACATCGTCTTCGCGTGTAATGGAAAGAACTTCTTCTTCTAAATGAAATGTATGATTAAAAGTCGTCAATTGTTTTTCAAGATTGCCGACCAATTCGTTTGCTTTAATTGCAGGATAACCTGGGATATCATAAATATATTTTTCTGGATACAAAGTGGCTAACTGGCCGCCAAGTTGAGGCAAACTGTCAATAATCTTTGTTTTTGCTTGTCGCAGTCCTGCGTAAAATGCGGCAAACATGCCAACGGGTCCAGCACCGATAATGGTAATATCATAAATGTCCATAAAAACTCCTCCTCCAGACACACTATAGCAGAATTTAACTGAGAATGCTTCTCAAATAAATAAATTTTACTTGGAGTTTAACCTTTCTTTTTAGGAATCTAATCTAGTTTTTTGAATAGACATTCGGTATTATGTTATTATTTGATAGTAAGAAAACATTAGGAGGAACCAAACATGGCATTTCCACAATTAGATTTAGCAAATGAAAAAGGTCCAAAAGCAACAATCAAAACAAATCGCGGAGACATCACAGTGCAATTGTTTCCTGAACTAGCACCTAAGACAGTTCAAAACTTTATTGAATTAGCTAAAAAAGGATACTATGATGGTGTCATTTTCCACCGTGTCATTCCTGATTTCATGATCCAAGGTGGCGATCCAACTGGAACTGGTATGGGAGGAGAAAGTATCTACGGTGAAAGTTTTGAAGATGAATTTAGTCGTGAATTATTTAACTTGCGTGGTGCTTTATCAATGGCGAATGCTGGTCCAAATACCAATGGTAGCCAATTTTTTATCGTAAACAATGAAAATGTTCCTGCTAATATGCTCGGACAACTTGAAGGGGCTGGGTTCCCTGCGGAAGTTATCGAAGCTTATAAAGGCGGAGGAACACCTTGGTTAGATTTCCGTCACACAGTCTTCGGCCATGTTGTTGAGGGGATGAATGTTGTCGATGAGATTGCAAATGTACAACGTGGACCACAAGATCGACCAGTTCATGATGTAGTAATCGAAACAATTGAAATTTCAGAATAACTATCAGTCAATATGCTAGTAATGTAAAAGAGGTTGTGGTCCAAGGCTTCAAGCAATAAGAAGAAATTCTCGAAAATGGTTACTCAAACTTTTGTGAAATTTCGGCTTATTACCGAAGAAGTTGCGTTGATAACACCGTTTATTCGTATAAAAGGGACTGAGACAAAAACGTTGTCTCAGTCCCTTTTTGTTTTTTTGATAGAAAGATTACTTTTCAAAAGATTGTTTGATTCGTTGTAATCCTTCTAATAAAGTTGTTTTTGGGCAAGCAATATTCAAACGCATATGACAGTGTCCTGCTGGACCAAAAGAAATTCCTGGATTCAAGACAACTTTTCCTTTTTTAATCAAACAATCTTGCAATTCTTGGTCATTTGTTTCGTATGCGGAAAAGTCTAACCACATTAAGTAAGTACCTTCAGGTTTCATGACACGCACAGCCGGCATTTCTTCTTGGAAAAAGGAACAAACAAGTGAAATATTTTCTTCTAAATAAGGAAGCAACTCGGAAAGCCAAGTTTCACCAGTTTCGTAAGCCGCCTGAGTCCCAATTAAGCCAAACGTATTAATTTCTTGTTGCTGATTAGTGAGGAGACGTTGCTCAAAAGCTGCTTTAAGTTTTTGATCTTTGATAAACACCATCGAATGTTTGATTGCAGCTAAATTAAATGTTTTTGTAGCAGATGTAAAAATAATCATTTGGTTGCGTAGCTTCGAATTGATTGTCAACATTGATGTAAACTGATTACCAAATAAGATGAGGTCATGGTGGATTTCATCACTGAATATAAAAACTTGATAGTTTAAACACAATTCTGCTAGCTGAGTTAATTCAGCTTTTGACCACACACGCCCCCCTGGATTATGGGGATTACATAAAATTAGCGCTTTGACATTGTGTTGTTGTATCTTTTGCTCCATATCTGCAAAGTCCATTTCGAAATGATTGTTTTTTTCTATTAAAGGACTTCGAATCAACTTTCGCTGATTGTTTTCTACTATAGAAGAAAAGGGTGGATAAACAGGATCATGGATCATGATTGAATCACCTATTTCGGTAAAAGTTTGAATACCAACCGCTAAACTGGATAAAACACCGCTCGAGAAGACAATCTCTTCCTTTTTTAAATCAACTTGATGTTGCTCTTTTTCCCATTGAATAATAGAGTTGTATAATTCATTAGGGATCGTTGAATAACCAAATAAACCCTTTTGTACGTAGCTACTTAAAGCTTGAGTAACGCTTTTAGGAGAAAGAAAATCCATGTCTGCTACCCAAAGAGGTAATAAATCAGATGCGTGATATGTTTCAGTGATACCATCCCACTTTACGCTATGCGTATTTTTTCTCGTTATTTGCTGATCAAATTCTACCATTTCAAGGCCCCCGATTTAACTTGTTTATTTTCAAAACTTCTTTTTTTAAATCATATACAGTATAATGAAAGATGCGAAGAGAGGGAAGTAAATGACTTATAAAATTGGACAAATAATTGAAGGAAAAGTAACTGGGATACAACCCTATGGTGCGTTTGTTTCTCTTGACGAAGAAACGCAAGGATTGATCCATGTTTCAGAAGTACAATCAGGTTATACAAAAAATATTCATACGTTGTTGACAATTGGGCAACCAATCAGAGTACAAATTATTGATATTGATGAGTACTCTCAAAAAATCAGTTTATCTCTAAGGACGTTAGAGAACAAAAGTCCAGTAGTTGCACACCGCAGAAAAAGGTACTTTACAAATAAAAATAGAAAAATTGGTTTTAAAACGATCGAAGAACAACTGCCCATTTGGATCAAAGAAGCATTGATTGAATTGGAGAAAAAAGAAAACAAGAAATAAAAAGTGTATTTTTTCTGAAAATATGCTAAAATTTTTTTGTAAGCCATAGAACAAGAACGAGTTGATCGAGGTGGAGATTTTGGCAAGCAAAAGAGTCGCTGGTACAATTATGTTGCATTTGGAGGATGGATCAAAGAGGTTTCTGGTTCATTCAATTGATGATACGCTAGAATTTGCGTTAGCAGATCTTTCTGAAGGGAAGACTGGTCTAGCCAATATGCTTAATTTTTTAAAGGAGATCGTTCATATCGATGTGAGTCAAATAAACTTGATGGAGTTGACTAACACTCATATTGGACATGAAAATGTTCCCTTGTTTGTTTTTGAAACAGAGCAGAAGAATCAGGATGGTGAACTAGCAGAAGGCTATCTTTGGGAAGAATCAGGGCAGATGCGAGCTGTTCTTGGGACTTACGAAGTAGAGGGTGTCCCTCTTTTCTAATTAGAAACTACAAAATAAAAAGAAGATTGAATTTTTTTCAATCTTCTTTTTTTGCTGTTTTGACCCAACAAACAAGTGAAATGTTCCGTTTTATGAGTTTTATACACATTTTTTGCTGTTTAATCCAATACTTGATAAGAAAAACACGAAAATTAGGAGAAAAACAAATAATAGATAGTTTAAAAATGATCAAAATTGCAGTTGACCAATCAAAAAAAGAATGATAAATTAGACAACGTTGAAGCGAAAGTAACATTCATGAAACTTTCGTAAATAACATGAAAAATAGTTGTTGACTTGTGAGTTATCACATGATAAGATAACTGAGTCGTTTAAAAAGAACCTCTTATGAAGCTTGATTTCATCAAGAAAAACTTCAAAAAAGTTCTTGACAAATAACAAATGATGCGATATGATAAACGAGTTGCTGAAAGATTTCTTAAACGAAATCGAAAAAAACTTTTTCAAAAAAGAGTTGACATTCAAACGTCGCTCTGATATGATATAAAAGTTGCTACGGCAATTCAAGTAGACCTTTGAAAACTGAACAAAGTAAGACAAACCAAATGTGTAGGGCGTCTTGATTCAATTCAAGACAACAAACATTTTTAAACAGCAAGCAATATGCTAGCAAACAAATTGAGCTTAACAATCGAAAGATTGTTCTAACTTTTATTATGAGAGTTTGATCCTGGCTCAGGACGAACGCTGGCGGCGTGCCTAATACATGCAAGTCGTACGCTTTTTCTTTCACCGGAGCTTGCTCCACCGAAAGAAAAGGAGTGGCGAACGGGTGAGTAACACGTGGGTAACCTGCCCATCAGAAGGGGATAACACTTGGAAACAGGTGCTAATACCGTATAACAATCGAAACCGCATGGTTTTGATTTGAAAGGCGCTTTCGGGTGTCGCTGATGGATGGACCCGCGGTGCATTAGCTAGTTGGTGAGGTAACGGCTCACCAAGGCCACGATGCATAGCCGACCTGAGAGGGTGATCGGCCACATTGGGACTGAGACACGGCCCAAACTCCTACGGGAGGCAGCAGTAGGGAATCTTCGGCAATGGACGAAAGTCTGACCGAGCAACGCCGCGTGAGTGAAGAAGGTTTTCGGATCGTAAAACTCTGTTGTTAGAGAAGAACAAGGATGAGAGTAACTGTTCATCCCTTGACGGTATCTAACCAGAAAGCCACGGCTAACTACGTGCCAGCAGCCGCGGTAATACGTAGGTGGCAAGCGTTGTCCGGATTTATTGGGCGTAAAGCGAGCGCAGGCGGTTTCTTAAGTCTGATGTGAAAGCCCCCGGCTCAACCGGGGAGGGTCATTGGAAACTGGGAGACTTGAGTGCAGAAGAGGAGAGTGGAATTCCATGTGTAGCGGTGAAATGCGTAGATATATGGAGGAACACCAGTGGCGAAGGCGACTCTCTGGTCTGTAACTGACGCTGAGGCTCGAAAGCGTGGGGAGCAAACAGGATTAGATACCCTGGTAGTCCACGCCGTAAACGATGAGTGCTAAGTGTTGGAGGGTTTCCGCCCTTCAGTGCTGCAGCTAACGCATTAAGCACTCCGCCTGGGGAGTACGACCGCAAGGTTGAAACTCAAAGGAATTGACGGGGGCCCGCACAAGCGGTGGAGCATGTGGTTTAATTCGAAGCAACGCGAAGAACCTTACCAGGTCTTGACATCCTTTGACCACTCTAGAGATAGAGCTTCCCCTTCGGGGGCAAAGTGACAGGTGGTGCATGGTTGTCGTCAGCTCGTGTCGTGAGATGTTGGGTTAAGTCCCGCAACGAGCGCAACCCTTATTGTTAGTTGCCATCATTAAGTTGGGCACTCTAGCAAGACTGCCGGTGACAAACCGGAGGAAGGTGGGGATGACGTCAAATCATCATGCCCCTTATGACCTGGGCTACACACGTGCTACAATGGGAAGTACAACGAGTCGCGAAGTCGCGAGGCTAAGCTAATCTCTTAAAGCTTCTCTCAGTTCGGATTGTAGGCTGCAACTCGCCTACATGAAGCCGGAATCGCTAGTAATCGCGGATCAGCACGCCGCGGTGAATACGTTCCCGGGCCTTGTACACACCGCCCGTCACACCACGAAAGTTTGTAACACCCGAAGTCGGTGAGGTAACCTTTTGGAGCCAGCCGCCTAAGGTGGGATAGATGATTGGGGTGAAGTCGTAACAAGGTAGCCGTATCGGAAGGTGCGGCTGGATCACCTCCTTTCTAAGGAATATTACGGAGACTACACAGGTTTGTCATTATTACTTTGTTCAGTTTTGAGAGGTTTACTCTCAAAACATTTTGTTCATTGAAAACTGGATATTTGAAGTAAGATCAAAACAAACCGAGAACACCGCGTTGAATGAGTTTTTTAATAAGTTCAATTGCTTATTTTTCTTGACACGTTTCTATCGCTAGAAATGAAGTCAAAACCCAACCGTAAGGTTGATAAGGTTAAGTGAATAAGGGCGCACGGTGGATGCCTTGGCACTAGGAGCCGATGAAGGACGGGACTAACACCGATATGCTTTGGGGAGCTGTACGTAAGCTATGATCCAGAGATTTCCGAATGGGGGAACCCAGCATCTTTTATAGGATGTTACAAATATGTGAATACATAGCATATTTGAGGTAGACGCAGAGAACTGAAACATCTAAGTACCTGCAGGAAGAGAAAGAAAATTCGATTCCCTGAGTAGCGGCGAGCGAAACGGGAAAAGCCCAAACCAACAAGCTTGCTTGTTGGGGTTGTAGGACTCCGATATGGTAGTTTTTTCAGATAATCGAATGACTTGGAAAAGTCAGTCAAAGAGGGTAAAAACCCCGTAGATGAAATTTGGAAAGCACCTAGGAGGATCCTGAGTACGGCGGAACACGAGGAATTCCGTCGGAATCCGGGAGGACCATCTCCCAAGGCTAAATACTCCCTAGTGACCGATAGTGAACCAGTACCGTGAGGGAAAGGTGAAAAGCACCCCGGAAGGGGAGTGAAATAGAACCTGAAACCGTGTGCCTACAACAAGTCAAAGCCCGTTAATGGGTGATGGCGTGCCTTTTGTAGAATGAACCGGCGAGTTACGATTGCATGCGAGGTTAAGTCGAAGAGACGGAGCCGTAGCGAAAGCGAGTCTGAATAGGGCGTTTGAGTATGTAGTCGTAGACCCGAAACCATGTGATCTACCCATGTCCAGGTTGAAGGTGCGGTAAAACGCACTGGAGGACCGAACCCACGTACGTTGAAAAGTGCGGGGATGAGGTGTGGGTAGCGGAGAAATTCCAAACGAACTTGGAGATAGCTGGTTCTCTCCGAAATAGCTTTAGGGCTAGCCTCGGAATTGAGAATGATGGAGGTAGAGCACTGTTTGGACTAGGGGCCCATCTCGGGTTACCGAATTCAGATAAACTCCGAATGCCATTCATTCATATCCGGGAGTCAGACTGTGAGTGATAAGATCCATAGTCGAAAGGGAAACAGCCCAGACCACCAGCTAAGGTCCCAAAATATATGTTAAGTGGAAAAGGATGTGGGGTTGCACAGACAACTAGGATGTTGGCTCAGAAGCAGCCACCATTTAAAGAGTGCGTAATAGCTCACTAGTCGAGTGACCCTGCGCCGAAAATGTACCGGGGCTAAACATATTACCGAAGCTGTGGATAACACCTATGGTGTTATGGTAGGAGAGCGTTCTAAGGGCGTTGAAGGTAGATCGTGAGGACTACTGGAGCGCTTAGAAGTGAGAATGCCGGTATGAGTAGCGAAAGACAGGTGAGAATCCTGTCCACCGAATGACTAAGGTTTCCTGGGGAAGGCTCGTCCGCCCAGGGTTAGTCGGGACCTAAGCCGAGGCCGAAAGGCGTAGGCGATGGATAACAGGTTGATATTCCTGTACCCGTTGTTTTTGTTTGAGCAATGGAGGGACGCAGGAGGCTAAGGAAAGCAGACGATTGGAAATGTCTGTCCAAGCAGTAAGTCTTAGGTTGAGTCAAATGCTTAATCTTTTAAGGACAAGCTGTGATGGGGAGGGAAATAATAGTACCGAAGTTCCTGATGTCACACTGCCAAGAAAAGCTTCTAGTGAGAAAACAATGGCCCGTACCGCAAACCGACACAGGTAGTCGAGGAGAGAATCCTAAGGTGAGCGAGAGAACTCTCGTTAAGGAACTCGGCAAAATGACCCCGTAACTTCGGGAGAAGGGGTGCTGATCGTCAGATCAGCCGCAGTGAATAGGCCCAAGCGACTGTTTATCAAAAACACAGGTCTCTGCAAAATCGTAAGATGAAGTATAGGGGCTGACGCCTGCCCGGTGCTGGAAGGTTAAGAGGAGTGCTTAGCGTAAGCGAAGGTACGAATTGAAGCCCCAGTAAACGGCGGCCGTAACTATAACGGTCCTAAGGTAGCGAAATTCCTTGTCGGGTAAGTTCCGACCCGCACGAAAGGCGTAACGATTTGGGCACTGTCTCAACGAGAGACTCGGTGAAATTTTAGTACCTGTGAAGATGCAGGTTACCCGCGACAGGACGGAAAGACCCCATGGAGCTTTACTGTAGTTTGATATTGAGTGTCTGTACCGCATGTACAGGATAGGTAGGAGCCGTAGAAATCGGAACGCTAGTTTCGATGGAGGCGCTGGTGGGATACTACCCCTGCGTTATGGCCACTCTAACCCGCACCACTAATCGTGGTGGGAGACAGTGTCAGATGGGCAGTTTGACTGGGGCGGTCGCCTCCTAAAAGGTAACGGAGGCGCCCAAAGGTTCCCTCAGAATGGTTGGAAATCATTCGAAGAGTGTAAAGGCAGAAGGGAGCTTGACTGCGAGACCAACAAGTCGAGCAGGGACGAAAGTCGGGCTTAGTGATCCGGTGGTTCCGCATGGAAGGGCCATCGCTCAACGGATAAAAGCTACCCTGGGGATAACAGGCTTATCTCCCCCAAGAGTCCACATCGACGGGGAGGTTTGGCACCTCGATGTCGGCTCGTCGCATCCTGGGGCTGTAGTCGGTCCCAAGGGTTGGGCTGTTCGCCCATTAAAGCGGCACGCGAGCTGGGTTCAGAACGTCGTGAGACAGTTCGGTCCCTATCCGTCGCGGGCGTTGGAAATTTGAGAGGAGCTGTCCTTAGTACGAGAGGACCGGGATGGACTTACCGCTGGTGTACCAGTTGTTCTGCCAAGGGCATTGCTGGGTAGCTATGTAGGGAAGGGATAAACGCTGAAAGCATCTAAGTGTGAAGCCCACCTCAAGATGAGATTTCCCATTTCTTTAAGAAAGTAAGATCCCTGAGAGATGATCAGGTAGATAGGTCAGAAGTGGAAGTACAGTGATGTATGGAGCGGACTGATACTAATCGATCGAGGACTTAACCAAGAATGGTAAAAGAAAAAACTCGGAAGAGTTTGAGATTACTTCAAATCCAGTTTTGAGTGAGCAAAAGCAAACTCAATAAGATAACACCACAGTGTGGTGGCGATAGCGAGAAGGATACACCTGTAACCATGCCGAACACAGAAGTTAAGCTTCTTAGCGCCGATTGTAGTGAGGGGTTGCCCCTTGTGAGAGTAGGACGTCGCCACGCTGGTGTTATTCCGGCATAGCTCAGTTGGTAGTAGCGCATGACTGTTAATCATGATGTCGTAGGTTCGAGTCCTACTGCCGGAGTATTAAAAAGAAGGAAGAAATCATTACGATTTCTTCCTTCTTTTTTGTTGTATTAGCTGATGAAGCAAGTGACTCGCTATATTTATTGATATGTGTTAGCATTTTTTTGGAAGAATAAGGAGGTTTTAAATAATGTATTTAAAAATTTCTACTGAAGCACAAGAACGATTACAAAAATATTTAGATGAAGAGGCAGTCGTGATTCTTGATCTCGATGATGGTGTAGGTGCGTATTCTAAAATGGGTGTTTGTTCATTAGACACTAGTTTTCGTCTATTAGTTTTAGATAAAGCACAAAAAAAAGAAGACTATCAATTAGTTTTGGATAGTGATGTTGGCGAGCTTTATGTGAAAGACTACTCCAAGATGTATATGGAAGAGGCGATGACGTTGTCGCTTGATACACGACTAGGTGTATTCAAGTTATCGGGGCCCAGTGGTATGCTAGATAGCCATGTTCAATTAGTAGATCTTCGTCCTAATAAAATTGTGTAACTCGTTAATTAAATAAGAAAAACTCTCTTGTGTATAAAAATTGTATACACAAGAGAGTTTTTTAGTTCAGCGCCACTACTGATAAGAATGTAGGTTCCTAGTCCAAAAAGGAGGACTGGCATGAGAAATACTTGATGTCACTGGAGTTCCTCTTTTATAAAAGAAAGATTGGCTAATTTAAAATTAGATAACACCAAGTAGCAATCATAAATATAAGAATAGTTCTTATTAAATCAATGAAAGAATATCAACTAGATAATGGAATATAAATTCCGATATTAATGGATTGTCATTAGCCAAAAGAATAACAGTTAAAAAATGTGGTCATAAGCTACCTGTTAATAGTTTTTCATCTTTGAAATCTGTATTGACAACTGAAGTTTCTTTCTTTCTTAATAAAAAAACAGCACAGATACGCTGTTTTAACAACGTATTGTGCTATTTAAGGAAGCCACTTGACGGGCTTGAACCGTCGACCCCCACCTTACCATGGTGGTGCTCTACCAGCTGAGCTAAAGCGGCATGAATATTTTCACAACTAATAGAATAGCGAAAATAATGAAATTTGTCAATCCTATTTATGGTGAAAAGTGGACGTAATAAATTAAAATACGTCAGTGAGAGTTGTATTTTCAGTAGTGCTTTATGAAGAATAAAAGAGATTGGTTTATTTAAAAATAATGGAAAGAGCGATAATTTTTTTAGCTAAAAATAAAAAAAAAACAAAAAAAGTATTGCACGTGGTAGAATAAATTGCTATTATATTCTTGTACTTAATTCCGGCATAGCTCAGTTGGTAGTAGCGCATGACTGTTAATCATGATGTCGTAGGTTCGAGTCCTACTGCCGGAGTAAGAATAAAAAAACACAACTTTTTGGAGTTGTGTTTTTTTATTTTCCTTTGAATAGAGGATTGCTAGGAAAGTCTGTTTGGCAGATTGTAATTATTAGAGCAGAAGAGTAGAATGGTGATTATATCATGGATTTGGAAAGGATGATTGGATGTCAGCTATTACACCTGAGATGACAAAAAAGTTTGAGGAACAGTTTCTAGAAAATAATAAACAACAGGCGTTACAACGTACGGTTGTGAAAAATGGAATTTCTGCATCTGCAGAGAATATTTCTGCTCACGTTGCGAATACACCCGTATTTTCAATTGATCTAGCAACAGGGAATGTTGCGAATCAAAAGCAATCTGGACGCTGCTGGATGTTTGCAGCATTGAATACGTTCCGTCATAAAATGCTTACACAATTTCAACTAAAGGATTTTGAATTATCACAGAATTATACTTTTTTCTGGGATAAATATGAAAAAGCAAATTATTTCTATGAAAATGTTATTGCAACTGGTAAAGAAGACTTAACAAGTCGTAAAGTGGCTTTCTTGTTAGCAACACCACAACAAGATGGCGGGCAATGGGATATGATTGTTTCTTTATTCCAAAAATATGGAGTAGTACCTAAGTCTGTTATGCCAGAAAGCGCAAATAGTTCTAATTCTCGCGACTTAAATAATTATTTGAATAAAATGCTGCGTAAAGATGCAGTTACTTTGCGTGAATTAGTTGCTAAAGGATCACCTGAAGCAGAAATACAAGCTAAGAAAGAAGCAATGCTTAAAGAAGTCTATCAATTTTTGGCGATTTCATTAGGTACACCACCAGAATCTTTTGATTTTGAATACCGTGATGAAGAAAAAAATTACCATATCGACCAAAACCTAACACCGAAAACTTTTTATGATAAATATGTGGGCGTGAATTTGGATGACTATGTCAGTATCATTAATGCACCAACTGAAGACAAGCCTTTTGATCGTTCATATACAGTTGAAATGTTAGGTAATGTCGTTGGTGGAAAAGAAGTTAAATATCTAAATGTGGATATGCCGACATTTAAAAAATTAGCGATTGCACAATTAGAACAAGGAGAATCTGTTTGGTTTGGCTGCGATGTAGGTCAATCTTCAACTAGAGATAGTGGGATCATGGCGTTAGATGCGTATGATATGAATGATTTATTCGATGTTGATTTTACAATGACTAAAGCAGAACGTTTAGATTTTGGTGAGAGTTTGATGACCCATGCAATGGTCTTAACTGGCGTTGATCTAGTAGACGACAAATCAACTAAATGGAAAGTTGAGAATAGTTGGGGAGAAAAAGTTGGAACAAAAGGTTTCTTTGTAATGAGTGATGAATGGATGGATGAGTATACTTATCAAATCGTTGTTCGAAAAGATTTATTAACGAAAGAACAACTTGAAGCATTCAATGCAGAACCAATTGTTTTAGCACCTTGGGATCCAATGGGCGCTTTAGCTTAATCCAATAAATATACAACCTGAATACTCAGTTATCAAGGACTCAAATAATCCCGTTTAGATAAATCATTTATTTGATTTGCTCTGAACGGGGTTGTTTTGATTTGCTTTTCAATCGATGAACAACGTTTTTTTAATCAGCTATGCTATAATTTTTAATAACAGAAAGATTAAACGAGTGCTGTTGGCAACTGGGAAGTGAAAGGGCTGAGTTATTTAGGGGGAAAATAAGATGGAAATTCAATCCGTGCTAAAAGAATTAAATTTGACTGGGAAAGTTGTACCAATTGCTGGTGGTGATGTCAATCAGGCATATCGAATTGAAGAACAAACGAGAACTTATTTTCTGAAGATTCATCCAAAAGTCAAACGTCGTTTTTTTGAAGTAGAAGTGAATGGACTGAAAGAATTGGCACCTTATGTCCGAGTTCCTGAAACTTATTTATTAGGGGAAACATTCGATGGAGCTTACTTACTAATGGAATGGATCGAGCCTGGAAGTGGGAATCAGGCAGATTTAGGACGTGCCTTGGCAACAATTCATCAAGCAACGGCACCACAATTTGGTTTTTATGAAGATAATTATTTAGGTATTTTGGAACAAACGAATACTTTTGAAGAAAATTGGTGGACTTTTTTCTTTAAGAATCGCCTAGAAAAACAACTCACGATTGCAGAAACGAATAATCATTGGAATCACTGGCGACAAGAAAAATTTTTCCGATTCAAAGAATCTTTTTTACGTGATGTTGGGGAGCAAAAGATTATCCCAAGCCTCTTGCATGGCGACCTATGGAGTGGTAATGTTTTCTTTGACCAACAAGGACATCCGGTGTTGATTGACCCAGCTGTTTCATATGGTAATCGCGAGCAGGATATAGCAATGAGTCAGTTATTTGGAGGGCTCCGCCCTGAATTTTTAGCAGGCTATCAAGAACTAAATCCCCTGGATAAAGGCTGGAAGAAACGTTTACCCGTCTATCAGTTATATTATTTACTTGCTCACTTGAATATGTTTGGCGAAAGTTATGGCGCGCAAGTTGATCAATTATTAGTTTGGAAGTAAGAGGAGGATAATTTTTTGGCAAAGAAATATTCCAGAAAACATGAAGTAGCATATTACGAATGTGATATTAATCAAACGATGACTTTTCCTGCTATGCTAGGGATCGTTATCAAAACATCAGAGGATCAAAGTGATTCATTGGGGAGAAGTAGTGACTTTATCAAAAAATTTGGGTTGACATGGGTAATCACTAATTATTCGATGGAAATTACACGACTTCCACGAGTAGGTGAAATTGTCAATGTGACAACTCAAGCAATGGAGTATAATAAATATTTTTGTTATCGAAATTTCTGGATCCATGATGAGGCAGGAAATGAATTAGTAAAGATTGATTCTGTGTTTGTTTTGATGGACTTTGTGAACCGAAAGATGAGTAGTGTTAATGAAGAAATCATCGCACCTTTTGAAAGTGAAAAAATCAAAAAAATCAAAAGACAACCTAAAATCGAAAAAATTGAGGCAGGTTTCATGTTGCCTTATCGCGTTCGATTTTATGACATTGATAGCAATCAGCATGTGAATAATGCAATGTATTTTAACTGGATGATTGATGTTTTGGGACGTGATTTCTTAACAACACATGTACCAAAAAGTGTTGTGGTTCGTTTTGATAAAGAGGTTGAGTATGGTCACGAAATCGAAAGTCATTTTGAACAAGTTTCTGTGGAAAATGGGGTTAAAACGAGACATGAGATTCGAATGCAGGATCAAATTTACTGCGAAGCGAATATCATATGGGAAAATAAATAATGAAAAAGAGGCTGGGGTATCTGTATGTTTTGTACTTCCCAACCTCTTTTTAGTTTGATTTCTTTAATTATGAATAAATGTAACTAGTTCTTTTCCGGAAAGACCATAGTTAAGTGCAATTAATAATTTTAATCGTGCTTTTTGACTATTGATGCTATCACAGAAAATCACGCCCATCTCTTCCAGTTCCTTGCCACCACCAGAGTAATCATAGACTGGTTCAGCAATTCCATTAAAACATCTTGAAACAAGAACTACTGGAATTTTTTGAATAAGTAGCTTTTTTAATGCAGCAAGTGTTTGTGGTGGAAGATTTCCTGCACCAAGAGCTTCAATGACCAAGCCATCGACTTTGGTGTGAGCCAATGCTTCAATCAATTCTCCATGCATTCCTGCATAGGCCTTTACAATAGGGATCACACCATCAACTGAGTCAATATCTAAGTGATGAGTAGGTAAGAGTTCTTGCATAAAAAGAATTCGATTCTTAGTAACTAAACCAATTGGGCCTAAGGTTGGTGTTCGAAAAGTGGCTACGTTCGTGGTATGTGTTTTAGTGACGTAGCGTGCGGAATGAATCTCATCATTCATCACAATCAGGACGCCTTTATCTTTTGCTTCAGCACAACTAGCCACTCGTATCGCACTTTCAAAATTATATAAGCCGTCACTACCAAGTTCATTACTAGAGCGCATCGCACCTGTTAAGACAATTGGAAGTTGTTCACCAATCGTTGTATCTAAAAAGAAAGCTGTTTCTTCTAATGTATCTGTTCCATGAGTGATGACAACACCTGTTACTCCAGTTTTGATTGCTTCTTGAATCCGATTTTTCAACATCAGCATATGATTTGGCATGATGTGTGGAGAGGGAAGATTAAAGATATCTTCAACTAATAACTCCACATTTTCAGGGATTTCGATTTCCGCATCCATTAATGGATTGGCAACATCGGGACTGACGCCACCGGTTAAAACATTTTCTTTCATGGCGATTGTTCCGCCAGTGTGTAGTACAAGAATTTTTTTCATTCGACGACTTCCTTACCAATAATTTTGCATAGAGTTTCAAGCTTATTGTATACTATATAAAAGAGTTTTGCTATCTATGAAAACAAGTGAGATTTGGTTGATTCTGTTGATAAAAAGACAAATAAAAGACTGTGCTTACGGTAGTGTTAGATAACTCAACTTATTTTCTGCTATTTTAGCAGGAAAATGCAGTTGAGTTTTTCATTTTTAGAAAACTTTTTTGTTAAAACAAATTAGGAGGGAAGTAGATGATCCGTATAGGTCTGACCTCGTTTAAAGAACATGACAAATTAACTGGTAAAAAAAATAATACCTTGTTTGAGTATGCAGCTTTCTTACCTCTTGTTGAATTAGACACTGCTTATTATGGAATTCCAAGAAAAACATCTGTTGAAAAATGGATTCAAGAAGTGCCTGATTCTTTTCGTTTTGTTGTAAAAGCTTATCAAGGCATTAGTGGTCAAGGAAACTGGCAAGATTATTATCAGTCTGAAGAAGAAATGATTGATAAATTTTTAGATGTAATGAAGCCGATGGTTGATGCTGGTAAATTATTTTGCTTTTTGATCCAATTTCCTGCTTCATTTAAATGTTCAAAAGAAAGTGTGGCGTATTTACGTAAGCTGCATGCTTGGTTCAAAGATTTGCCTGTCGCAATCGAATTGCGTGACTATTCTTGGTATAGCGAAAACTATTTAGAACGAACCCATGAATTTATGCGACGTGCACAATTTTCATTAGCAATCATTGATGAACCACAACTATTGAATGCAACGGTTCCTAGAGATTTGTTTGTCACGAACGAGACATTTACTTTGTTTCGTTTTCACGGTCGGAATGTGCAAGGGTGGCAAGCAAACGACGCAGATTGGCGAAAAAAGAGAACACTTTATCGTTATTCTGATAAAGAGCTAGAAGAATTAGCGCAAGAAATCATTAGTTTAAAGGATGAGACGCAGGAAATTGGGATTATTTTCAATAATAATTCTGGCGGAGATGCGGCTGAAAATGCGTTGATGTTACAACATATTTTGGGACTTGAACCAGAGGGTCTAAACCCAACCCAGATTGACTTATTCTAAGAAGGAGTCTAAGACAAATGATTAAAGCAATCTTTTTTGATATCGATGGGACACTTGTCAATAGTCATTCAAAAGTGCTTGCGTCAACAAAAAAGGCAATCCAAGAGGCTCAAAAGCAAGGAATTTTATGTGGAGTAGCTACGGGACGAAGCCCAGTACGATTAGAAGAAATGTTGGATGGATTGGACCTTGATATGTATGTGGTCTACAATGGACAACTCGTTTTTACAGCAAGAGAAACGATTGTCAGTCAACCGTTTACGCCAGCTGTTTTGCAAAAAATCGTTACTTTTTCAGATGAAAACCATCGACAAATTTTATTTGGAGGAAGAAGTCGATTAGAAGGATCATCAACGATGCTTCTTGCTCAATCAATGAATATCAAACGGTTAGTTGCTTTATTACCAAAAAAATTTCCAGTCCGTTTATTAAAAAAATTATTACAACTTTTTAGCCCTCATCGGCAAAAAGAACGTTACGAGGCTTTGCCAATTCTGAAGGAACCAGTTTATCAATGTATTTTATTGAGTGCAGAGTCGGAACAACAAAAATTAAGTAAAGTTTTCCCAGAGTGTACGTTTCAACGTTCCAATACTTACACAGTTGATATGATTCCTAAGGGCGGTTCCAAATTGTTAGGTATTCGAGCATTTGCCAAAGCAAAAGGCATCGAAATGTCAGAAATCATGGCTTTTGGTGATCATTTTAACGATGTGGAGATGTTAAAAGGTGTTGGTATTGGTGTCGCAATGGGAAATGGGCAACCAAGTGTAAAAGCAGTCGCAGATTATGTCACGCAAACAAACGATCAAGATGGCATCTTCACAGCACTTCAATACTTTGGAATCGAAACGTCAAAATAACCAGTTTATGATTCGTGTAAGGAGAGAACCAATATGTCAAAAAAAACGCCTTTTGAACAAGTCGAAGAATTTCATGCAATATTTGATCCAAGAAAACCAAAGCAACCTACACCATTTTCAGAACAAGAAGCGATTTATCGTGCAGGATTCAAAGCAGAAGAATTAGTTGAACTGATTGCTGCAACATCCAACGGGCAAAAGGAACAGCTCCATCAGGCTGTCCAAAAGCTCCATGAAGCGATCGACCAAGCAGAACAAAAAATGTTGAAAAAAGAACACTGGGGTCAGCAACCACTAATTGAACAGGTCGACGCACTAACAGATATCTTGTACTTTACTTACGGGTCATTTTCACTTTTGGGTGTTGATCCAACGAACATCTTCGATATCGTGCATCAAGCAAATATGGGGAAACTTTTTCCAGACCACAAACCGCATTACCATCCAGTGACCAATAAAGTACTGAAACCTGAAAATTGGGCGAAAGATTTTGCGCCTGAGCCGCGAATCAAACAAGAAATCACAAAGCAAATTGCGCAAGCACAACAAAAAAACATCGAGAAAAAGGAACTTGTTTCTGATTAAATTCAATTCAGAACGGAAATTAAATAACCAAAATTGTGTTATGTTTTCCTTAGACAAAAATGAAAGATTTTTTTCTAAGTTAGTGAATGCTCGAAAAGAGTGTGCTATAATCTAAGATAGATGTCTTTTTACACGAAAAATTACTATTGGTTTTTATGCGTGAAAGAATGTTATTTCGTGCGTAAAGAGATGCACATTGAAAACGGAGGAACCTTAAATGGGAAGTAATGTTATCATCGGAATCGTCACTGCAATTATTATTGTAGCCATCGTCGTTTTTCTGGTTGGTTATTTGCTAAAGAAAAAAAATCAAGACCGGTTGAATGCTTTGGAAAAACGCAAGGAAGAATTATTCGACTTGCCTGTGATAGAAGAAGTTGATGATGTAAAGAAGATGCATCTGGTTGGGCAAAGCCAAAATACTTTTCGTGAATGGAGTCAAAAATGGAACGACATATCTACCTCTTCATTTGCTGAGTTAGAAAGCCAAATTTTTGAAGTTGAGAACCTCAATGAAAGTTTCCGATTTTTAAAAGGCAAGAAAGCTGTCCTAGTTGCTGAAACTACTATGGATAAAATGGAAAAAGAAGTTACTGAAATCCGTGATGGTCTAAAAGAATTACGTGAAACGGAAGAACGGAACTCTCTAGCTGTACAACAAGCTTTAGATGTCTATGAAGAATTGAAGAAAAAAGTCAATGAGGACGAAACCGAGTACGGCCCGGCAATCGCTGAGTTGCGTAAACAAATTAAGACAATTGAAGATGAATTCACTAAATTTGTAACGTTAAATACATCTGGTGATCCTGTCGAAGCCCGTGAAGTTTTGGATAACGCTGAGAAGCGAACGTATGAAGTTGAAGCTTGGATGAAAAAAGTGCCACCTTTATTCGAAGACTTGAACACAACTTTCCCAGAACAAATCGAAGAGATCAACGACACTTATACAAAGCTTTTGAAGGAAGAGTATGTTTTCCCAGAAGAAGATTTTGCGAACGATATTGCGCGTGTGAACAAACGAATTGAAAGTTCACTTGCGAATCTCGAAAAAACAGAGGTTGAAACGGTTGAAATCGAAAATCGTGAAACAGCTGATTTGATCGATTCGTTATATGATGTATTAGAAAGAGAAATGGAAGCAAAAGCATATGTGATGAAAAACCAAGCAACAATTGATGAATATATCACACATGCGACAAAAAACAATCGTCAATTATTGATTGAATTGGATCATACTTCTCAAAGCTATGCACTAAATCATAACGAAATTGGTCGAGTACGTGGTTTCCAATCTGAAGTGGAAGAAATCGAGCGTCAAAATGCGCAGATGACACCACAAATTGAGAACCATGAGATTCCATATTCTGAAGTACGGACTTTTTATAAGAATGTTTTCAAAGTATTGGAAGATATCGAAAGTCAACAAATTGAAATCGATGACTCATTACATGAATTACGAAAAGGTGAAAAGATTGCGCAAGAAAAAATTGATGTCTTTGAATTTAAATTGCGTAGTTTGAAACGTTTCGTTGAAAAACAACGTTTGCCAGGCTTACCAAAAGATTATCTAGAGTTTTTCTATGTAGCAACTGACCGAATTGAAGAATTAAGTGTTGTGTTGAATAAAATCAGAATCAACATGGAAGAAGTCAATCGTTTAGTTGATCTTTGTGAAGAAGATTTGGAATTACTAGATAAGAAAACCCATGACTTAGTAGATGCTGCTGCATTGACTGAACAAATGTTGCAATATGCAAATCGTTACCGTCATACTCATGCAGAAATCAAAGAAGCGATTGATAAGAGTCTTTATTTATTCAATAAAGAAAATCAATATCAAGAAGCTTTGGATGAAATCGGCACAGCACTCGAACGCGTGGAACCAGGAGCATTTAAGCGAATTGAAGATTTTTACTTCAATAATCCTGACTTAGTTTAGTCAGTTGATGCTTGATTTGCAGAATCAACAATGAATAAAGAAAAGAAAGTGGGAAAGTGATCCCACTTTCTTTTTTTGTCTATTTTGTGGAAGAACAGGATCTTTGAAATTTTTCTGCGAAACAACTACATTTAGTCGATTTTTTCATTATTTTTCGGAGTTGACCGCTTAGGGTCACAACCTTGTCTACGGTGTTCCCTAAGCAGCTTTTTCGGCAATAAGTTCTCTTTTTCTAAAAATATGAGCAGCTATTTTTAGAAAAGCATTTTTATTGCTTGAAGCTAACCGTTTAGAGCCACATCAACTTACAAAAAAGAATTGTTGAAAGCATATAGGACAACCGTTATAATAGAAAAGAATTTCAAAAAAGAGGGGTTTCTTATGATATATTTTGACAATAGCGCGACAACCCCAATTTTTCCGCAAAGTTTAGATGCCTATGTAAAGACAAGTCAGCGGATTATTGGGAATCCATCAAGTTTACATGACTTGGGCAACCAAGCCAATCGTTTATTACAACAGGCAAGAAAGCAGATTGCTGAGCTTATTGGCGCAACTGCAGAAGAAATTTATTTTACCTCTGGTGGGACAGAAGGCGATAATTGGATCTTGAAAGGTACAGTGATTGAGAAACGTGAATACGGTAATCATTTGATTATTTCTGGAATCGAACATCCTGCAGTGAGCGAAACCGCCGAACAACTAAAAGAACTAGGGATGGAAGTCAGTATTGCACCTGTGGATAAAAATGGTTTCGTGATTGTAGAAGAGCTGAAGAAATTAGTTCGCAAAGAAACCATTTTGATTTCAATTATGGGTGTTAATAATGAAGTTGGTTCTATTCAACCAATTCAAGAAATCAGTGAATTTTTAGCAGACTATCCAAAAATCCATTTTCATGTTGATGCCGTGCAAGCAATTGGAAAGGTTCCAACTGACCAATGGCTGACCGAACGTGTTGATTTTGCAACATTTTCTGCGCATAAATTTCATGGACCTCGTGGAATTGGTTTCATCTACTGGAAAAAAGGTCGTCGTTTAGCACCTTTACTAACTGGTGGAGGGCAAGAAAACAATCAACGAAGTGGAACGGAGAATGTTCCTGCAATTGTCGCAATGGCAAAAGCATTACGCCTTTCTTTAGATACAAAAGCAAGAAAACCTGAGCATACAAAAAATCTTAAAACGGCATTGATCGGCGCGTTGAAAACATACGATAAGGTGACGATTTTTTCTGAAGGAGAAAATTATGCACCGCATATTTTATGTTTTTCATTAAAAGGAATTCGTGGTGAAGTGCTCGTACATGCGTTGGAAGAAAAACAAATCTTTATTTCAACAACGAGTGCTTGTTCTTCTCGTAAACACATGGCTAGCAGTACGTTACATGCGATGCATGTGCCTCATGACTTAGCGACATCTGCTGTTCGGATTAGTTTAGATGAAAGTAATTCAATGGCTGAAGTAGAACAGTTTATGATTATTTTTAAACAACTGTATCAAAAGTTCTCAGCTATTAATTAAATGAAGGAGTGTTTCGGTGAAATATAGTGAAATTATGGTTCGCTACGGCGAGCTATCGACGAAAGGAAAAAATCGCAAAACGTTTATTATGCAATTAGCACAAAATGTACGTCAAACGTTAAAAGAGTTCCCAGAAATCAAAATTCATGCAGACCGTGATCGTATGCATTTATTGTTAAATGGTGCAGATGGGCATTTGGTTATACCAAAATTGGCAAAAATTTTTGGTATTCAAAATTTTTCACCAAGTATTCGTGTAGAAAAAGATGTTCAAGTCTTAAAAGATAGTGTTCAAGCAATCATGAAAGAAGTTTATACGGGGGAGCAAACATTTAAAATTATTGCCAAACGTAGTGATCATGATTTTGAATTAACTAGTAATGAATTGAACCAAACACTGGGGAATGCTGTATTTGATATTTTTCCAGAAATCAACGTTCAAATGAAAAAGCCAGATATTCCATTACGTGTGGAAATTCGTCGCGATGGTGCCTACCTTTCTTATGAGACAATCAAAGGTGCGGGTGGCTTACCTGTTGGCACGAGTGGAAAAGGGATGTTGATGTTATCTGGTGGGATTGATTCACCTGTTGCAGGCTATTATGCGATGAAACGTGGTGTTGAAATTGAAGCTGTCCATTTTGCTAGTCCGCCTTATACAAGCGAGCAAGCATTACAAAAAGCCAAAGATTTAACTGCCAAGTTAGCACCATATGTGGGAACGATTCAGTTTATTGAAGTACCATTTACAGAAATACAAGAAGAAATTAAAAAATCAGTCCCACAAGGATACTGGATGACAATTACCCGCCGGATGATGTTACGATTAACAGATGAAATTCGTCGTATTCGTCATGGATTGGTTATTTTAAATGGTGAATCATTAGGCCAAGTGGCTTCTCAAACATTGCAAAGTATGGTTGCAATCAATGAAGTGACGAATACACCGATTATTCGTCCTGTGGCAACAATGGACAAACTAGAAATTATTGAAGTTGCTGAAAAAATCGATACATTTGAGTTATCTATTCAACCATTTGAAGACTGCTGTACTATATTTGCACCACCACAGCCAAAAACGCGACCAAACTTGGATAAAGTTCATCAGTATGAAGAACGCTTAGCGATTGATGAAATGATTGAGCGTGCGTTGGTAGGGCTGAAAATCGAAGCAATTCGTGTAGATGCTATTCAGGAACAAGAAGAGGAATTTGCTGATTTGTTGTAAAAGGTTGTGAAAGAAGTGTTCAGCTCTGATAAAATAGCGGGTAGGTATTCGAAATAACTTTTCATATTTTGAGATGACTGAAAGCTATATGGAGGAGTTGTTTTGAGAACACTGTAGACAAGGTTGTGGCTCTAAGCGGTTAGCTTCAAGCAATAAGAATGCTTTTCTAAAAATAGGCTTCTCATAGTTTTATGAAAAGAGAACTTATTGCCGAAGAAGCTGTTTGAGAAATGCCAAAGTACCAAATAATTAATTGAATTAGCTAGAAAAGCAAAGGATAATTTTTATTGTTCTTTGCTTTTTTCATTGACATGAATGCTTGTTCCAACGTTTCAAACATGATACACTAAATATGTGAAAATATGAACAAGGAGCTTTGAACATGCGAGAGTTGAAAAAATCTGAAACGTTACCAAAAGCAACAGCAAAACGTTTACCGTTATACTTACGTTACTTAAAGATGTTGGATGATTCAGGAATTGTTCGCATCAAATCAAAAGAATTTAGTGAGATTACGCAAGTACCGCCTGCAACGATTCGAAGAGATTTTTCACATCTTGGTGAGTTGGGAAGAAGTGGTTATGGGTATGATGTTCCTTTCCTGATCGAAGTTTTTAATAGTATTTTAAATACCCGGGAAGAAAAAAGAATCGCGTTAGTGGGTTATGGAAATTTAGGTAAAGCTTTACGACATAACAATTTTCGCCGAAATGATAATTTAAATATTGTTTGTGTGTTTGATAATGATCCTGAACTGATTGGCAGAGAAATAGATGGCTTGACGATCTATCCAATTGAACGTTTTGCTGAAATCTCAAAAGAAATGCAAGTCAGCGTAGCGATCTCTACCGTACCTAGCAAGTATTCACAGTCAGCTGTTGATGAAATTGTCAAAAGTGAAGTTACAGCTATCTTAAACTTTGCACCTGACCGAGTGATTGTGCCAGAGCATGTCAATGTTCAGTACATTGATTTAACGACAGAACTGCAAACACTGATTTATTTTGACGAAAATTATTCGACTGTTTTCTCTTAAACGTTGACTAAAAATAAAGTGTAGTTGACACATAAAAAAAAGGAATGTAGAATGAATCATGACGTTGAACAAGAGGAGTAACTAGTGATTTATTTTTAGAGAGAGAGCGAGTAGCTGAAACGTTCTTAATAATAGCTGGTGAAGGTAGCTTGGAAGTCTTTGTCTTGAAGCTCATTGTGTTAGTCAATGAAGGAGTAGGGATAAACGAGTCGTGATCGTTAACTCACTTGAGAGGTAGTAGCAAAACTTGCTAGTACAAATTAGGTGGTACCGCGTAAATTATACGTCCTAAAATACGAAAGTATTTTAGGACTTTTTTTATTTTAAAGGAGGAAACAGGATGACGGAAGAAAAAAATTTATCAACAAAATATAATCCGCAAGAAGTTGAAGCTGGCCGCTATCAAAACTGGTTGGATCAAGATTTATTCAAACCAAGTGGCGACAAGAAAGCGAAACCCTACTCAATTGTTATCCCACCACCAAATGTAACTGGTAAATTACATTTAGGTCATGCTTGGGACACAACATTACAAGATATGTTGATTCGCCAAAAGAGAATGCAAGGTTTCGATACATTATGGTTACCAGGAATGGACCATGCAGGTATTGCCACTCAAGCAAAAGTAGAAGAAAAACTTCGTGAACAAGGAATTTCTCGTTATGATTTAGGTCGTGAAAAATTTATCGACCAAGTTTGGGATTGGAAAGAAGAATATGCTAGCCATATTCGTGAACAATGGGCAACAATGGGCTTGTCTTTAGACTATAGCCGTGAACGTTTTACTTTAGATGATGGGTTATCAGAAGCTGTCCGTAAAGTTTTTGTGACTTTATATGAAAAAAATCTGATTTATCGTGGTGAGTACATCATCAACTGGGATCCACAAGCTCGAACAGCATTATCCGATATTGAAGTAATCCACAAGGACATCGAAGGTGCATTTTACCATATGAGCTATGAACTAGCAGATGGTTCTGGCATCGTTGAGATTGCAACGACACGTCCAGAAACAATGCTTGGGGATACCGCAGTGGCTGTTCACCCAGATGACGAACGTTATCAAGATTTGATTGGCAAAAAAGTTATCTTACCATTAGTCAACAAAGAAATTCCAGTTGTTGCAGATACGTATGTTGATATGGAATTTGGAACAGGTGTTGTTAAAATTACGCCAGCACATGACCCAAATGACTTCGAGGTTGGTAATCGTCATGACTTACCTCGCGTCAATGTAATGAATGAAGACGGAACAATGAATGAATTAGCTGGAAAATATGCTGGTATGGACCGTTTTGAAGCAAGAAAAGCAGTTGTCGATGACTTAAAAGAAATCGGTCGTTTAATCAAAATCGATACTATGACGCATAGTGTCGGTCATTCTGAACGTACAGGAGTTGTTGTTGAACCTCGCTTATCCACCCAATGGTTTGTTAAAATGCAACCACTTGCTCAAAAAGCAATAGAAAATCAAGAAACAGATAACGCGGTGGAATTTTTCCCACCACGTTTTGACCAAACTTTCTTGCGTTGGATGGACAATGTGCACGACTGGGTTATCTCTCGTCAATTATGGTGGGGACATCAAATTCCTGCTTGGTATCATAAAGAAACTGGCGAAATGTATGTTGGAATGGAAGCTCCTGCAGATAGCGAAAACTGGGTGCAAGATCCAGATGTTTTAGATACATGGTTCAGTTCTGCATTATGGCCGTTTTCAACAATGGGCTGGCCGGATACAGACAGCGAAGATTATAAACGTTATTTTCCAACAAGCACATTGGTGACTGGCTACGATATTATTTTCTTCTGGGTTAGTCGAATGATTTTCCAAAGTCTCGAATTCACTGGGGAACGACCATTTGATAACGTCTTGATTCATGGATTGATCCGTGCAGAAGATGGTCGTAAGATGAGTAAATCGTTGGGTAACGGAATTGATCCAATGGAAGTAATTGAAAAATATGGTGCTGACGCACTTCGCTGGTTCTTATCAAATGGTTCTGCACCAGGACAAGATATGCGTTTCAGTTATGAAAAAATGGACGCAGCTTGGAACTTTATCAATAAAATTTGGAATGCTTCACGTTTTGTTATCATGAATGTGGAAGGCATGACAGTTAAAGACATTGATCTAACTGGTGAAAAATCAGTTGCTGATCGTTGGATCTTGACACGTCTAAATGAAACAGTTGCTAAAGTAACAGATTTATTTGACCACTTTGAGTTTGGTGAAGCAGGTCGCCAATTGTATAACTTCATTTGGGATGATTTTTGTGATTGGTATATTGAAATGAGTAAAGAAGTTCTTTACGGCGATGATGTGGATTCAAAACAAACGACTCGTAGTATCTTAATCCACACACTAGATCAAATTTTACGTCTGTTACATCCAATCATGCCATTTGTAACGGAAGAAATTTGGCAACATATCCCACATGAAGGGACTTCATTAGTTGTGGCGGAATATCCTGTTGTTCGTCCAGAATTTGATGATGAAACAGCTTCAAAAGGAATGGAAGTCCTAAAAGAGTTGATTCGTGCAGTACGTAATATTCGTTCAGAAGTGAATACACCGTTATCAAAACCAATCACTTTATTGATTAAGACGACTGATCCAAAAATTGATCAATTCTTGGTTGAAAATACCAATTATATTGAACGTTTCTGTAATCCGGAAGAATTAGTTATTTCCAGTGAGATTACTGCACCAGATTTAGCAATGTCGGCCGTCTTAACAGGGGCTGAAATTTTCTTACCATTGGCTGGATTGATCAATATTGAAGAAGAAATCAAACGTCTTGAAAAAGAATTAGCTAAATGGACAGGTGAGGTAAAACGAGTTCAAGGAAAACTTAGCAATGAACGTTTTGTATCTAATGCACCAGATGATGTTGTTGAGGCAGAACGTGCCAAAGAAAAAGATTATTTAGAAAAACAAGCAGCTGTGAAGGATCGTATTGAAAGTTTGCGTACGATTGGCTAAACGGTGAAAAAGAATGATGTTAAAAATGAAGATTCAAGAAGAGAGAAGACCAGAAATTTTTGGTCTTCTTTTTTTGAAGGATAACCAAGAAATTTTTTAACTTTTTATCAGAAGCTCCTATAATAGAAGGAAGAAAATGATTTTGAATGATTTTTCAGTTTTCTTTAAGTGGAACTCTTCTTTCATTCTTTCTTTTTGCTATAATGAAAGAGAAATGGGGGCATTGTTGATGACAATTGAAGAAGCAATTGCTTGGATCCATAGTCGATTACCTTTTGGCTCACGTCCAGGTTTAGATCGCGTAAACGCATTATTGGAAGTCGTTGATCACCCAGAAAAAAAAATCAAAACAATTCATATTGCTGGGACCAATGGCAAGGGTTCAACTGTAACGTACTTGCGTTGTTTGTTAGAAGAAGCGGGATTAACAGTAGGAACCTTTACCTCGCCTTATATTGAAACATTTAATGAACGAATTTCGATCAATGGCAAAGAAATTCCTGATGAAGAATTGATCCAATTAGTGGAAAAATATCAGCCCTTGGTTGAACATCTTGATAAATTTGAAGTAGTTGCTGGCATTACGGAATTTGAGACTTTGACGGCAATGGCATTTGATTATTTTTTAGAAAAACAAGTGGATATTGCAATTATTGAAGTCGGCTTGGGCGGCTTACTGGATTCAACCAATGTTGTTGAGCCAATATTGACAGCAATCACGACGATTGGACTGGATCACACCGAGATTCTTGGCAAAACACTAGAAGAAATTGCAGCACAAAAAGCAGGAATCATTAAGCAAGGTGTGCCTGTTGTAACAGGAAAAATCGAATCAAATGCACTGGAAGTAATTAATAAGATAGCCAAAAATAAAAATGCAAAACATTATTTATTTGATGAAGACTATCAAGTGTCTTATCAACATCCAGCTAAAAATTGGGGTGAGATTTTTGACTTTTATAATGAAACTGGGAAAATGGTCGGTCTAAGCACAAGTATGTTGGGGCAGCATCAAGTAGAAAACGCAGGTGTTGCTATTGAATTGTATGCTCTTTATTGCCAAATGGAAAAGTTACCATTTCGCGAAAAAGAAGTCAAAAATGGATTGAAACAAGCGTACTGGCCTGGCAGAATGGAACGATTAAGCAAAGAACCATTAGTTATTTTAGATGGCGCACATAATACGCATGCAATGAAACGATTAGTTCAAAATATGAAAAAAGAGTTTTCTGGCTATCGAATCAACATTTTGTTTTCGGCATTGACTACGAAAAATGTAAATAGTATGTTACAGCAATTACAGGAAATCCCTAACGCCCATATTTATCTCACTACATTTGAGTATCCGAAAGCAATCGAATTAGATCAAGTAGCAGATTTAGCCAATCAAAAAGTATCGATCGTTTCACTTTGGCAATTTGGATTAGCTGAAATTTTAGAAAAAATGACAGACGAAGATGTATTGTTAGTAACAGGTTCTCTTTACTTTATTTCAGAAGTTCGTAAACTATTAGTTGAATTAGGAGGAAATGATGAAGGTTAATGCAGTGATTTTTGACATGGATGGCTTGTTGTTTGATACAGAAATGGTTTATTATGAGGCAACTCAAATGGTAGCCGATCAAATGGGGTTCCCGTATGATAAAGAGTTTTATTTACGGTTTTTGGGTGTTTCAGATGAAGAAGTCTGGGCAAATTATCATGAGATTTTTGCTGAGTATGGACGAGAAACAGTTCAGCGATTTATTGACGAGTCTTTCCAAGAAACACTCACTCGTTTTGCCTCAGGCAACGTTCAACTAAAACCGGGTGTAATGGAGCTACTGGATTTCTTGGATGAACAGGAAATTCCTAAAGTAGTTGCTTCTAGCAATCAGCGAAAAGTGATCGAACTCTTGTTAGAAAAAAATAATTTATTGACTCGCTTTGATACGATCGTTTCTGCTGAAAATGTGAAACGCGCAAAGCCAGATCCAGAAATCTTTTTATTAGCACAACAAAAGTTAGGAACCGCTAAAGAAAATACGTTGATTTTAGAAGATTCACAAAATGGGATTTTAGCAGCAGAAGCAGCAGAAATACCTGTCATTATGGTACCTGATTTACTGGAGCCATCTGCTGAACTTGCAGACAAAACAGTTGCTGTAGTCTCTTCGTTACATGAAATTCCAACATTTATTTAATAGAAAATGCCTCTTTTTTCGTAGCTTATAGTGAACGGAATAGGAGGTTTTTTTATGGGGAAACGGTTGATGAAAGAAGTACCAACAACATCACTTCCAAGAGAACGAATGGAGTCTTACGGTGTAGAGGCATTATCGGATCAAGAATTACTAGCGATTTTGTTGCGCACAGGACAACATCCTTATAATGTAATGGATATTGCAGGTGAGGTTTTGAAGAAGTTTGCTAATTTAACTGCTTTACGTCAAGCTTCTTTAACTGAGTTGCGGGAGATTCGAGGAATCGGTCGAGTGAAAGCATTAGAAATTTGTGCATTGATCGAGTTGGGTCAACGAATCCAAGCAGAGGCCCGTCCAGCAAGTACACTCGTACGCTCAAGTTATGAACTTGCGCAACAGTTGATTATGGAAATGCGTGATTTTCAACAAGAACATTTAGTCTGTATTTACTTGGATACCCAGAATCAAATTATTTTGAAGAAAACGTTGTTTATTGGTTCTTTGAATCAGTCAATTGCTCATCCACGAGAAATTTTTCATTTTGCCGTAAGAGTTTCGGCAGCAAAAATTATCTTGGCGCATAATCACCCATCTGGCAATGTTATCCCATCTAAGCAAGATTTACATTTTACTAAACGAATGAGAGAGTGCGGAGAGTTGATGGGGATCGAAGTATTAGATCATTTGATTATTGGTACGAAACAATATTTGAGTTTGAGAGAAGAAGGCTTACTTGAAGAAGAGTAAGTGACATTCTTGCAAAAAAAACAGAGCAAGTGTACAATTATAGTGTAATTTTGTTTGGGAATAGAAGTTAGACATTTGTTCACCTCTATCGTACACGAGCAATGTTACAAAATAATAAGTGCTCTTATGCACGAGGAGGCTATTATATAATGGAACATGGAACAGTTAAATGGTTTAATGCTGAAAAAGGATTTGGCTTCATTTCACGTGAAGACGGAAGCGACGTATTTGTTCACTTCTCAGCAATCCAAGGCGACGGATTCAAAACATTAGAAGAAGGTCAAGCTGTCACTTTTGATGTAGAAGATTCAGATCGCGGACCTCAAGCTACAAACGTTGAGAAAGCTTAATTTACTCAATATCCAAAAGGCAGTAACTGCACTTGATGTGGTTACTGTCTTTTTTATCTATACTTAATAGGGAATCACTACGGAAGACAAGAGCGTCTTTTATTAAGAGAAAAACTCCTAATGAAACAAAAGAATAATTATAAATAGATATATTCAGAAATAGCTAAACAATTTGAAAGTCACAAACTAATTTCTGATCTTTCTGATAGTTGAGTCATTTTGAAAACAAAAAAACACCGTGTTACCTCATTATCAAATGCAGCAACAGCGGTGTTTTGTTCTTATTTATTTTGTGGGAATAGTCCAAAGATTATTCATCCACATCAGGAGTCATAATCATCGGTAAAATCATTGGATGTCTTTCTGTACGATCAAACAAGAAAGGTTGTAATGCACTAGTCATTGCTTCTTTTAGTTTATGCTCTGAGCAATCAGGTGCGTTCAAGCATTCTCTTAAGGCGTGGAATAAAATTCGTTGTGCTTCGTTGATCATCTCACCAGATTCCCGCATATAAACGAAGCCACGTGATAAGATATCTGGACCAGCCAAAATTTCTTTTTTCTTGATATCAACTGTAGCAACAGCTAATACAAGTCCTTCTTGAGATAAGGTGTGGCGATCACGCAAGACAACATTACCGATATCACCGATTCCGCTACCGTCAATATAGACATCGCCAGAAATAAAGTGTCCAGCTGGTCGAGCAGAGTCTGCAGTCAATGCTAAGACATCACCATTTTCCATAATAAAACAGTTTTCAGCAGGAACACCTACATCTTGTGCTAAGGAAGCATGGATTTTTAACATTCGAAATTCACCATGAACGGGAATGAAATATTTTGGCTTGATTAAACGCAACATCAATTTTTGTTCTTCTTGGCCACCATGACCAGAAGTGTGGATGTTGTTGATTTTTCCGTGAATAACTTCAGCACCAGCTTCGGACAGTAAATTGATCAAGTGATTGACACTTGTTGTATTTCCTGGAATTGGTGAGCTTGAAAAAATCACGGTATCATCTGGTTGGATTTGAATCTGACGGTGAGTTCCATTCGCGATACGACTAAGAGCAGCCATTGGTTCACCTTGAGAACCAGTACATAAAATCATTGTTTCGTTTGCAGGTAAACGATTGATCTCATGCGCATCGACAAATGTACCCTCAGGAACGTTGATGTAGCCTAGACGTTGGCCATTAACGATTGCATTTTCCATACTACGACCAAAGACCGCAATTTTTCGTCCAGTTGCAACTGCGGCATCTGCGGCTTGTTGTAAACGAAAGATATTTGAAGCAAAGCTGGCAAAAATAATACGTCCTTCAATTTTCTCAAAGATTTTTAAAATTGACATGCCAATCGTTTTTTCTGACTTCGTAAAAGTTGGTATTTCAGCATTTGTACTATCAGATAGTAAACATAGAACGCCTTCTTCACCAATACGTGCCATCTTGTGCAAGTTAGCTGGTTCGCCAACGGGGGTAAAATCAAATTTGAAGTCACCTGTTGCAACGATATTTCCTGATGGTGTTTTAACCACAACACCTAAAGCATCTGGAATACTATGGGTTGTACGGAAAAAGCTAACGGATGTTTTTCTAAAACGGATAACCGTATCTTCATTGATTTCGTGAAGCTCAGCATCACGAAGCAAGCCATGTTCATCCAATTTATTTGTGATCAAAGCTAATGCAAGAGGCCCAGCGTAAATAGGAATATTTACTTGCTTCAAAAGATAAGGAATACCACCGATATGATCTTCATGTCCGTGAGTGATCACAAGGGCCTTTACTTTGTGTATGTTTTGAACGATGTAGCTGTAGTCAGGAATCACATAGTCAATTCCAAGTAAATCATCTTCTGGGAATTTAATTCCAGCATCAATAAGGATGATTTCATCTTGAAATTGTACCCCATACGTGTTTTTCCCGATTTCACCTAATCCACCAATTGCAAAGACGCCTGTCTCATTATTTTTGATGGAAAGTTTCATCTTAAAACTCCACTAAAGTAAATTGAACGTTCTCTTTTTCGTATTCTAGGTGATTTCCTTCTAGAAGTTGAACGAACTCAATATTGTATGGGGTATTTTCTTCGACGCGTTGACGTGCTTCGACATCATCTTTCGCATCAATGTAAAGAACTTGTGTTTCTTCCCGTTTTGGGTTACGGATTTTTGATTCTTGATAGTAAACTTTGTAAATCATTTATTTTGTCTCCTTTATCTGCATATGCAGGAATTTAGCTAGTTGATTTTTTAGACAACACAAAACGAGTGGGCAAGCCACCTGAATTTTGATATGCTTTGACTCAAATTAATTATTTGGATCAAAGAGACAAGCCTCGCTTTGCTTGTTCTGTTCGGAATTTTTTTCAACCGTACCTTTGTATAAAAAATTATACAATAATTACTTGTTATTCTAGCACAAATTGGGGAATAAGTATAGAAATCAACAACAGAGTCTTAAAAAAATGTTGGGGATTTATTTCCAATATTTTTTTGAACGAGAAGTGTTCTAATAAGGATTTTAGTGTGCTATCATGGGTTTTAATGGCAAAAAAATGAAATTTTTAAAAGGGAGATGAGAAAGTGAAGTTAATGTGGCACTACACAATGAGGTATAAGAAATTTTTACTTTTCAATTTTATTTGTGTATTTGGATTTATCCTCATTGAATTAGGTTTACCAACAATTTTGGCACGAATGATCGACTTTGGGATATTACAAGATGATTTTGATTACGTTAAACAACAAGGAATCGTCATGATCGTGATTACCGTCATCGGAATTATTTTAAATATTCTTTTAGGCTATTTTGGCTCAAGAATCACGACAAATATCGTTGCGGATATTCGCGATGACTTATTTGAAAAAATTCAAAGTTATTCGCATCAAGAGTATGAAAATTTAGGTGTTTCTTCTTTGATTACGCGTACAACGAATGATGCGTATCAAATCATGCTGTTTTTACAAAATATTTTACGAATTGGTTTTATGACACCGATGATGTTTGCAGTTAGTTTATATATGGTTGTTCGGACAAGTGCAAGATTAGGGCTTTATGTAGTTGGTGCGCTCCCTTTCTTACTACTTGCTGTGATAGCAATTGCAAAAGTTTCTGAACCATTATCCAAAAAGCAACAAAAAAACTTAGATAAAATCAACAGCATATTAAGAGAAAATTTATCTGGCCTGCGTGTCATTCGCGCTTTTGTGAATGAAAAATTTGAAGAAAAACGCTTTGGCGAAGTTAATGAAAATTATGCTTCAAGCTCAAAAAGTTTATTTCGTTTGATGGCAGTCGCGCAACCAGGTTTTTATTTCTTATTTAATATTGTCATGGTTTTGATTATTTGGAGTGGGACACTACAAATTGATGCCGGAGCATTAAAAGTCGGGGACTTGATTGCATTTATCGAATATATTTTTCATGCACTCTTCTCATTTATGCTTTTTGCAAGTGTCTTTATGATGTATCCAAGAGCAGCTGTTTCGGCTTCACGTATCCAAGAAGCCTTAGATGCACAGCCTGAGATCTCAGAAAATCCTGACGGGGTTTCAGAAACAAAAACAAAAGGATTTGTTGAGTTTAAGGATGTAACATTTGCTTATCCTGGTCATGCACAAGAACCAGTCATTCGCAATGTAAGTTTTACCGCATCACCCGGTGAGACGGTTGCATTTATCGGAAGTACGGGGAGTGGTAAGTCAACTTTGATCCAATTGATCCCGCGTTTTTATGACGTGAGTGAAGGGGAAATTTTGATTGATGGTGTAGATGTACGCGACTATCGTTTAAGTGCTTTACGTGACAAAATCGGTTTTATTCCGCAAAAAGCATTACTATTCACTGGAACTATTGCAGAAAATCTTCGTTACGGAAAAGAAGATGCGACAGATGAAGAAATGAAAGCAGCAGCAGATATTGCACAAGCGACTGACTTTATTTCTCGTAAACCAGATGGATTTAATGAACATCTTTCAGAAGGGGGTTCAAACTTTTCTGGTGGTCAAAAGCAACGGTTAGCCATTGCCCGCGCAATTATCCGCCGACCAGAAATTTATATTTTTGACGATAGTTTCTCTGCTTTGGATTACCAAACAGATGCAAAACTTCGTGCTCGCTTGAAGAAAGAAACAACGGAATCAACTGTTTTGATTGTGGCACAACGTGTTGGAACGATTATGCACGCAGACAAAATCGTTGTGCTGAACGAAGGGGAAGTTGTGGGAATGGGTACGCACCGTGAATTACTGGAAACTTGCCCAATCTATTACGATATTGCCGCCTCTCAACTATCGAAGGAGGAATTAGCATGAAACAGACATTTTCTTCTTTAAAAAGACTGGCACATTATATTAATCCGTATAAAACAACTTTTATTTTGGTCCTTTTATTTACTGTCTTAACGGTTGCTTTCAATGCAGCCCTTCCTTACGTGACAGGGTTGCCAACAACGGAAATCAGTCGAAATTTAGCAAATAATGAACCAATCAACTTTTCTTATATTATCCAATGCTTGATTTGGATCACGATTGTCGGAATCGGTTACTGTGTTTCACAATTGTTGTCAGGGGTGCTGATGACGAATGTGGTGCAAAGTGCAATGCAAGATTTGCGTCGTGATATTGAAGAAAAGATCAATCGTTTGCCAGTATCTTATTTTGATAAAAATCAACAAGGAAATATTTTATCTCGGGTAACAAATGATGTGGATGCTGTGAGTGGCGCATTACAACAAGCGTTTATTGGCATTGTTAATGCCATACTTGCAATTGCAATGGCTGCAGTAATGATGTTTTACATTCAACCAATCATGGCACTCATCTCGATGATCATGATTCCAGCTTCTATTTGGATTTCTAAAAAAATTGTGAATGTATCGCAAAAAGATTTCCAAAATATGCAAAATTCACTTGGTGATTTGAATGGATATGTCCAAGAAAATATGACAGGATTTACTGTTTTAAAAGTTTATGGACGTGAACAACAAACGCTAGACGGTTTTAAAGCTGTTAACCATCAATTAAAGTACTTTGGTTTTAAAGCGGCATTTATTTCTGGTTTAATGATGCCATTAGTTCAATTGACTGCTTATGCAACGTATATTGGCATGGCTGTCATGGGAAGTTTTTATGTTATCACTGGTGTGATCGTTGTAGGGCAACTTCAAGCGTTTATTCAATACATTTGGCAAATCAGTCAGCCGATGGGAAATATCACACAACTTTCTTCTGTGCTACAGAGTGCTTCTGCAGCAACAAAACGAGTATTTGAAATTCTTGATGAGCCAGAAGAACCATTGAATGAAGTCGATGCGACTTTACCTGAAATTGTTGAAGGTGCGGTCACGTTTGAACATGTTGACTTTGCTTACGATCCAAGTAAACCGTTGATCCAAGACTTGAATTTTGAAGTCCAAGCAGGACAAATGGTGGCTGTAGTTGGGCCAACTGGTGCAGGGAAAACGACTTTGATCAATTTATTGATGCGTTTTTATGATGTCAATAGTGGTGCAATCAAAATTGATGGCATTGACACCAAATCCTTAAGTCGAAGCGATGTTCGTTCGCTATTTGGCATGGTATTACAAGATGCTTGGTTGTACGAAGGAACTATTGCAGACAACATTCGTTTTGGGAAGTTAGATGCCACTGATTATGAAGTCGTCGACGCGGCAAAGACAGCGAACGTCGATCACTTTATTCGCACGATGCCAGACGGATACGATATGGAAATCAATGCTGAAGGTGACAATGTTTCTCTTGGTCAAAAGCAGTTATTAACGATTGCCCGCGCAGTGATTTCTGATCCTAAAATTTTGATTTTGGATGAGGCAACAAGTTCAGTTGATACACGTCTTGAAGCTCTGATTCAAAAGGCAATGGATCGTGTCATGGAAGGGCGCACAAGTTTTGTGATCGCGCACCGATTATCGACGATTCGTGAGGCAGATTTGATTTTAGTAATGGATCAAGGATCGATTATTGAAAAAGGAACGCATGAAAGTTTACTTGCACAAGGTGGTTTTTATGAGAAACTTTACAACAGCCAATTTGCTGAAGAAGTCGAGTAACAGTTAACTGGTTAATCGGGAAATTATTCTTCAATGCGAAATTTTTGTTTTTCCAAAAACTTGGTGATACAGTTAAAGTATCAAGAAGAAACGGAGATGGAAAACATGGAACAATTTCTAAATAAACAAATCGCTGAAGCTAAAAAAGAAATCGACCGTTTAACAACACGCCGACAAGAAGAATTAGGTAATTCAATCAATTTTATCGAAAACGAAGTGCAAATCGAGCGTTTACTCGCACAAGTTGAAGCTTATGAAGTTGTCTTAGAACAACTATAGGATTCAACTCAAGTGTAAGGTTGTAACAGGAAGTCTGTAGACTTTTGTTGCAACCTTTTTTCATTGATTCTTTTCTAGTATTCACAGAAAAGTATTGCTATACTTTGAACAAAGAATGAGTGAAAGTGGGAGGCAAATGGAGAAAATATTTATTGCGCCAAATGCAACAGTAGTTGGTGATGTTACTTTAGCCAAAGATGTTACGATTTGGTACCAAGCTGTTTTGCGAGGAGATAGTAATTGGATCAAGATAGGAAAAGGAAGCAATATTCAAGATGGAACGATTATCCATGTAGATCACGATGCACCAACAGAGATTGCAGAAAATGTAACGGTCGGTCATCAATGCTTGCTTCACGGATGTAAAATTGAAAAAGGTGCACTGATTGGGATGGGCTCAACGATTTTGAATCATGCGCAGATCGGCGAAAATAGTCTGATTGGCGCAGGATCTTTGGTAACGGAAGGCAAAGTGATCCCGCCAAATGTGTTGGCATTTGGGCGACCAGCCAAAGTGATCCGTCCGTTAACGGAGGAAGAAATCCAAAAAAATCAGGCAAATATTCAGCACTATATTGAGTTAGGCAAAGACTATTTAGCAGGAAACATTTCAATCAAAGCATAATGGTATAATCCATGAAGCAAAGCCTAAAGAAAAAACTAGCGCAAGGAATTCATCACGAATACCGTAGCGCTGTTTTTTTTGCGTATGTCAAGGTACCGATAAAGAATCTGCGCTAGATAAAACCGCTGAGAAAGTGTGATGGGCGAAAACTATTTGTTATGTTATTCTACTAATGAAAAATTTCTTTACCACATCTAATCATTACTTTAATTTAGCAGGAGGAACTCAAATGAAAGATGAAGCATTGAAAGAATTGTTTCTGCAAGAAAATGAAATTGAAATTATTCAGCGCACAAAAGGCTATAATGTGAACGATCAAAATCTTCCGTTTGAAAAGGTGGACATTCCTAAAATGCCGAGCACTAATTTTTTTAAAGAAGGGAATATTTTTATCAATAAGCATCATCGTTATTCTGCTATGCCGAATCATACACATGAATTTGTCGAATTTAATTACATGCTTTCTGGTAGCTGTACCCAGTATGTGAATGAAAAAAAAGTAGTGTTGAATGAAGGCGAAATTATTTTGTTAGATAAAGAGATCGTGCAACGAATCGACCCTTTAACCACACACGATTTATTGATCAATATTTTATTAAAAGATGAGTCGATTACTACCGATATCATCATTAATATGGTCAAATCAACAGGATTGGTGAACGAGTTTTTGATGAATGCTTCAAATAAAGCAGGGAAACATGATGCTTTCATCCATTTTCATTGTGGAAAAAATGAAGAAGTTCAAAACATTCTCCACAAATTAATTGGCGAATATGTGCAAAAGAAAAGATACTATATGCGAGAAGCTAATCTGTTGCTTTCCCTTTTGTTGATCGAGTTAACTCGTGTGATTGAAGAAGAACGTTTAGATCATTACCAGCAAAAGGATGAAGAAATCATTCAGATCATGCGATATATTGAAACCAATTTTAGGTACCTCAGCTTGAAAGAGTTAGCAAATAAATTTGGTTACAATGCAAATTATATGGGCAATAAATTAAAAAAAGACACTGGACGTACATTTCAGGAGTTGATCAATTCTGCTAAGTATCAAACGGCATTAGAACTGATGAAAGAAACAGATCAAAGTATGGAAGAAATCGCTTATGAGGTTGGTTTTCATTCGTTGCCTTCTCTTTATAAATTATTTGCTAGATTCACAGATAAAACACCAAAACAAATACGAAATCAGTTGAAGAAGTGAAAAGACTTTCCTGCTTTTGCAGGAAAGTCTTTTCTGTAGTTTGGCTAAAAATATCTGGAATTAGACCATGGTTGAAAAGCCGTGATGCGCTTACAATTACCTCGTAAGCTGATCAGCTAAAAAAAGAAATGGAGTGTTTGTGTTGAATAAAAAAAGTAATTCAGTCGTCAAAGAATATTCTCCTTTAGCTACGGCTGCAGGAATTGGATCCATGCTTGGATCCGGCTGTATCGTTGGATTGTCCGCAACGATTCCAGTTTGGCAAAAAGGATTAGAACTAACAACTGGTCAAGTAGGGATTCTTTCTGGAGGATTAACGTTTGCGATTGCTTTTGGCTCAATGTTTGCCGGAAATATTACAAAAGGATTTGGATTAATTCGTTCCTTTAACTGGCTTAATCTTTTTTATGCGATTGGTGCAGCCATCTGCTTGTTTTCGACGAATTTTTTGATGTTGTTAGCTGGTGTGATTGTCATGGGCCTGTCATCTGGTGCCGATTTACCAATTAGTTTGACGGTTGTCTCACATGATGCGCCTGATGAAACAACGTCTGCGCAATTAGTTTCTTCTACTCAGATTTTTTGGCAAATTGGTGTATTTATTTCTTATATTTGTTCTTTCTTGCTTTCTGGCATCGAGGGTGTATTGGGTGCACGGATCGTGTTTGCTATTTTGTTTGGTTTTGCAATTATCACATGGCTATGGCGTACATTTTCAGCTAAATTCAAACGTTTCCATGAAGAAGGAAATGCTCGACAAGCAGTCAATAAAGCCATCACACAAGAAGGACAAGAAGTCTCATTCAAAACGGTTCTTTTTGGTGAAAACAAACGCAAATATCTCGGCTTCTTTTTCACTATTCTTACTTTTTATATCTGTTGGAATTTATTAGCCAATACGTGGGGACAATTTCAAACATATGCGTTAACAAATGCTGGTGCGAGTCAAACACAAGCTACTGGTCTAGGAATTGTCTTGAACGTTGTTTCTTTAGCAACAACGATTGTTTTCACTTCAATTGCTGGTGGAAAATATCGTAACAAAGCTTTCTTTGTTGGTGCCTTCGTTCAATTTGCAGCAATGGTCGGTATGGCTTTGCTTGGTGGTGGTGCGGGCTTCATCGCTTTGGCTATTACGATCGCCTTTTATAATTTTGGAAATCCTTTAGCAGGCGAAGCAATCTACAAGGTATGGACACAAGAATCGTTTCCGGCAGAAACCAGAGCTTCTTTGCAAGGATTCATTAACGGCTTCTCCCGTTTATGTTGTGGGCTTTTCGCCTTCGTTACACCTTACCTAGTGATGCCAGAACGGATTCAGTCTTCAATGATTGGTTTTGCTGGAATCGTCTTATTGGCGACAATTGCTGGGATTATTATGATGCGATTGCAAAAAAAATATGGAACATCAGAAAATCACGAAACTACTCTTCAAGATACAAATGTTACTGTTTGATAAAAAATAAGTGAGGAGAATGAACATGGCTTTTACTTTTCAAATAAACAACGATGTCGTTTGGGAATACGATCAAAAACTTTTGACAAAAGCAGAAGAAAATATCCCAGAATTAATGGAGACAGAAATTAAGCCGGTTAGGATCGTTGAAAAAATTCCTGCAAACCAGCGTTCAAATGACTTTTCACTACTAGAAAGTCAAAAAGATATCTTAGCATTAGAAAAGTACACATTGGGAAGAGAGGAGTCGATCATCTTGGATTTAGGCGATCATTATGTCGGACAATTTCGTATTGATATCGACTCAGTTGGTTCGCCGATGGATGCACCTTTGTATTTGCGTTTGAAATTTGCGGAAGTACCTTCTGAATTGTATGCCAATTCAGAAGACTATGATGGTTGGTTATCACGCTCATGGATTCAAGAAGAGTTCGTCCATCTTGATGTATTGCCTGCTACTCTAAAATTACCACGACGTTATAGCTGTCGTTATGTCGAATTAACTGTAATCGACACGTCACCAAAATGGCAGGCAAGTTTTCGTCATCCGCGATTTCTTGCAAAAAGTTCGGTATCAATGGAACAATTGCCAGCAAGAACAATTGAAGATGATACATTAAAGGAAATGTACAATATTTCAGTTAAGACCCTTTTTGACTGTATGCAGACAGTTTTTGAAGATGGTCCTAAACGAGATCGAAGATTATGGTTAGGGGATTTGCGCTTACAAGCGTTAGCTAACTACTATACGTTTGATGATTTGTCGTTAGTAAAACGTTGCTTGTATCTTTTTGGTGGCATGCGAACAGTGGAAGGAAAGATTCCCGCAAATGTCTTTACGGAACCTCGTTTGACACCAGATGATACGTTTTTATTTGATTACAGTCTTTTCTTTATTGCTTCACTATATGATTATGTTGAACACACGAATGATAAGAGCGTTTTAGAAGATCTTTATTTCGTGGCCAAAAATGCTGTTGATTTGGCACTGACACAAGTTGACGATGCTGGTCGTTTAGTATTAACGGAAGACTGTCCTGTCTTTGTTGACTGGTCGAATGATTTCGATAAAGCAACTGCTGGACAAGCAATCATGATCTACGTATTGAAACGATTCTTGAAATTAGCTGAACGTTCAAATGAAAGAGAAAAGCCACATTACGAAGAAGTTTTGGAAAAAATGATCCAATTCTCAACACAACATTTATTTGACCCAAAGCAAAAGCAATTCATAATTGAAAGGACAAACGAAGTAAACATTGCAAGTCAAGTGTGGATGGTGTTGGCTGAAGTATTCGACACGCCAACAAATCAAGCAATTATGCAGACAACGGTGAAAAATCATTTTCCGATAAGAGGAATTGCTACGCCTTATATGTACCATCATGTGGTGGAAGCATTATTTCTGGCGAATTGCCGCGAAGAAGCGATTCAATTGATGAAAGACTATTGGGGAAAAATGATGGACTTAGGTGCGGATACTTTTTGGGAAGCCTTTAAACCAGAAGATTTAGACTTTTCTCCTTACGGCAGCCCAATATTAAATAGCTATTGTCACGCGTGGAGTTGCACACCGGCGTATTTGATTGGAAAATATCTAGTGGAAAATTAGTCTTGCTAAAAATCATGGATCATTCTGTATATTTCTACAGGATGATCCATAGATTAATCATGTGGTGAAAGCGGTTGTAATTGCTGGTAGATCATTTTAAAGGAGTTTTATTATGGAAACGACACAAATGAATCAATTGAAAAGAAACCAATTCAACATTTGGCGACAACGGATTGGCTACGGTGTTTCTGATTTAGCCTGTAACCTTATTTGGCAAATGATTTCACTTTATCTTCTGTACTTTTATACAGATGTCATGCATTTAAATGCCGCAGCAATCAGTTTGATGTTTGTTGTTACGCGCTTTGTAGACGGGATCACCGATTTATTGGTGGGCTATTTGATCGATCATACCAATACGCGTTGGGGAAAATCACGGCCTTATTTTCTTTTCGGAACGATTCCTTTTGCGCTCTTTGCTTTTTTATGTTTCAGTGTCCCTGATTTTTCTGCCTCAGGGAAATTAGTGTATGCGTATATCACCTACTTTGGGTTATCGCTAGCATACACTTTGGTCAACGTACCAATGGCTTCAATTTTACCTAGTTTAACAAGTGATACAGAAGAAAGAACAGCGTTATCAACTTCACGAAAATTTTTTGCCTTTCTTGGTGCAACGATCGTCAGCTCTTGCGCATTCGCTTTGGTGGCCTTTTTTGGACATGGAAATGAACAAATTGGCTTCAAAATTGTCATGGGGATCTTCGGAATTATTAGTTGTCTTTTATTCTTTTTTACGTTCTTCAATGTTCGAGAATTACCAGTCCATGGGGTGAAAAATCCCTCACTTAAGACAGTTTTGACTTCGTTAAAACAGAATAAACCTTGGTTGGTCTTTGCCGTCAATATTCTTTTTATGTGGACTAGTTTCTTTATTCAATCAAGTGCGTTAGTTTATTATTTTTCTGTTGTCGTCGGCAGCAAATCACTGTCAGTTACGGTAGCAACGATTATGTCGATTGTCCCAATGTTTGCGAACTTTTTCGTCCCGCTGCTTGCTAAATTATTTGGCAAGCGAAACTTGTATCTTTTGTCTTCGGGTATCCAGTTAGTTGGTTTAATCGTGATCATGTTTGCAGCTAGTCGTATACCAGGCATTCTAGTAGGGGCTTTTATTTCAGCAATTGGTTATGGCGTGAAAGAAAGTATTTATTTTTCTATGCAAGCAGATTCAGTTGATTTTGGGGAATGGAAGACAGGGATCAATGTCTCTGGTTCTCTTTCAGCGATCAATGGCTTTTTAGGAAAAGTAGCACAGGCAATTTCTGGTGGACTAGCAAGTGGCTTGTTAGCTTGGGGAATGTATCAGCCCGGAGCAGCTGTGCAAACTGAACGAACAATTTTTGCCATCCAAGCAATGTATCTTTATGTCCCAATATTCTTGATTATTTGTTCGATAGTAACCATGCTATTTTATCATTTAGATACAATTTATCCGCAAATAAAAGCTGATTTAGAGCAAAAGAAAGTTATTGAAGCCCAAAACAAAAAAGCATCATGAGTAAGTTAAAACAAAACAGTCAGGACTTAGTTCTGACTGTTTTTTGTAATGAATAAAGCCATAAGAATAGCCTGGATAGCAAAAAGAAAACGGCGTATCGATTTAGAGTTCCTAAATTTATTTACTAACTTTTGAAAAAATGATTTTTGACTGATTGGTACAAAAATGATAAACTAAAAAAATAGTACGGAATGAAAGGAACGAATTAGTATGAATGAAACCATTGATTTATTACAAAAGCATGTTTCTGTTCGACAATTTTCAGATAAAAAAATGTCAGAGGCGCAAGTGAAAGAATTGATTCTTTCTGCTCAAGCAGCTTCCTCATCCAGTTTTTTGCAAGCATATTCGATTATCGGAATCGAAGAGGAAGAGCTCAAAAGAAAAATTGCTCGATTAGCGGGCAACCAACCATTTATTGCTGAAGGCAGTCACTTTTTTATCTTTTGCGCAGATATGCAAAGACTAAATAAATTAGCTAAAAAAAGGAATGTTGATATTCAACTGACACTCGAAGGAATAGATGCTACTTTAGTAGGGACGGTAGATGCGAGCTTAGCTGCCCAAAACATGACAATAGCAGCAGAATCAATGGGGATGGGCGTATGTTACATTGGGGGAATCCGTGACGCCATCGTAGAAATTTCTGAAATGCTGGAATTACCAGAATATGTTTTCCCGATCTTTGGATTAGTTATCGGTTATCCTAAAGTACGAAATGACTTGAAGCCTAGAATGCCGATTACAGGTATTTATCATGTCAATAAATACAATAATGAGACAGACCGAGTCGTGGATGAATATGAAGAACAAACAAAAAATTATTATGCCCATCGAACAAGTGGTGCTAAGAAACATTCTTGGGCTGAAAGTGTCTTAAGTAGTCTAAAAAGATTACCAAGAACGGAAACGAAACCTTTCCTAAATCAACAAGGCATGGCTAAAAAATAAATTTTGATCAGAAATGGTAGGTGACTCTTTTTATGACAGGAAGACCAAGAAAATGTAGCAAAGAAGAATTAATTGAAAAGGCGATGAATGAATTTTGGGCACGTGGGTATGAGGCATGTTCCACTGATCATTTGTGTCGGAAGATCGGAGTCGGTAAAGGTAGTTTTTACAACGCGTTTGAAACTAAACATGCACTATATGTTGAAACGCTGAAATATTACCATGAACTTTGGTTGGAAGAACAAATTGCGCTCTTGTCGCAGCCAATCGCGCTCAAGCAACGGTTAGAAAATTTATTGAATTGGGCAGTAGCAGTGGATTTTGGTGATCAAAGACAAGGATGCTACCTGATCAATGCAGCTATAGAACGGGGAAAAACGGATGAAGCCGTTGTTCACTGGACCAAAAAACATGTGGATGTATTAGGGCAAAAAATCCAGCTGGAAATTCAACGTAGTATAGATGAGAAGGAATTAAACACAGCTAAAACTGCAACAGAATTAACAACGATGTTTCTAACGAGTTATTATGGCTTGCGAACATTAAATGCGTCTGTTCAAAGTGAAGAAATGGCGAAAACGATCGTAGCAAATGCCATGGCAGCTTTTTGAGTGAGCATGCAATGTGTGAGTGAATCATTTTCTTGCCAGACTGTTAATAACGAATGTCACCGAAACGCTCTTATATAAAGAAAAGTAGCCCGAAAAATACGGAGCAAGAGAAATATCACTTCAGATCAAGTGTTTAGGAAAAAATTTATCTAAAAAAGAACCAGCCTTATTAACGATAAGGCTGGTTCTTTTTGTGTCTTTTCAATTATAAGAAATTCTATCACTGATCAAAGTTAAATCGTGCTGGTCTATTAGCCGTTTATTTCAAAGCAGAGTTGTTTTCCATTACTTCATCGATCAAGCCATAATCTTTTGCTTGCTGAGCAGTCATATAATTGTCACGATCAGTATCTTTTTCGATGACTTCAAGTGGTTGACCTGTACGTTCAGCTAAGATTTTGTTTAAGCGTTCACGAGTTTGTAAAATGTGGCGTGCAGCAATTTCAATTTCAGTTGCTTGACCTTGTGCGCCACCAAGTGGTTGGTGAATCATGATTTCTGCATTTGGCAAAGCAAAACGTTTGCCTTTTGTACCAGCGGTTAGTAAGAAGCTACCCATTGAAGCAGCCATCCCCATAACGATTGTTTGGACATCTGCTTTGACAAAGTTCATTGTGTCATAAATGGCCATACCTGCTGTCACAGATCCACCTGGAGAGTTGATATAAAGATAAATATCTTTTTCAGAGTCTTGAGCATCAAGGAAAAGCAATTGTGCAATGATCGAATTTGCAAGATCATCTGTTACTTGTCCACTCAACATGATGATACGGTCTTTTAATAGACGAGAATAAATATCGTAGGCTCTTTCACCACGAGATGATTGTTCGATAACTGTAGGAATTAAATTCATTCTAAATTTCCTCCTTAAAATTCTTTCAAAGTTAGTGTAACACAAAGTGTTCTTAAATACCTAAGAAGAAGTATACCTTTTTGGTCAACAAAGGTCAAATGAAAAAACTTCGACAAATTGGTCGAAGAAAGACTTCTTTATGTTATGATAAAAAGAGAACAGAAACAAGGAGGAGCAATAGATTTGGAAGTGGGAATCATAGGTTTTATCGGCGTTCTTTTGGGTGCAGTGGTTGTCTATCTTGGCATGGCAATCCAGATGCGCCATTTAGAAAATAAAGAAACACGTCGACGTGAATTAGAACTAAAGGTCAAAGAAATTGAAACGTTGAATCAATTGAATAAGAAAATCAATGAGATTTTGCAAAAACGTTCCACTCTAATGGAAGAGTATGTCAGCTTTGACGCATTTGATGACTGCTACATCACGATTGACGATTTTGCTTATTTGCAATCATATGCGACACAAAATAATTTTTATTTACCTAACTATATTTTAGATGAATTGTTCAAAACAATTGCCCATCGAAAAGTAATTCTTTCACCTGATGAAACAATGAAAGTAGGTGGATATGCGTATAAAGGTGGTCGTGTCATTTTAGAAAACTTTAGTGATAATTTGACTGAGATGATCAACGAGAAAAAACTACAATTAAAAAATCTGACGAAACAACCAATCGGTTTTTTTTCAAAAGATGACGTGTGGAGCTAACTAGAAAATCAATGAGCAGCAGAACCTTGACGAGAGTCAGGGTTCTTTTTTGTTGCAGATAGAAAATCTTTCTTAAAAGATTGGTTCAGCTTGGTATGATGGATGCGTTTAGCAACAAATTTATTTATGAGCTTTTTAAAGTAAAAAATCGAAAAAATGCGTAGCTATATATAAACAGCGAGAGTTCTTTGAAGTACTTGTTCCTTGTTCAGCTAGGGTCAGTGCTTGAGCTAGAACTTCTTCCATATGTTACAATAGTACTCGATTGGAGTGAATGAATATGGTACAGATTTACGCACATCGCGGGAGTAGCGGAACACATCCTGAAAATACATTGCCAGCATTTGCCGAAGCAGTTCGTGTTGGTTCAGATGGAATCGAGTTAGACGTTCATCTTAGTGCAGATGGCCAAATAGTTGTGATGCATGATGAAGAAGTGGATCGAACAACAAATGGTAAAGGATTACTTCGCGAAAAAACGTTGGAAGAAATCAAAAAGTTGAACGCCGGTAGTTGGTTTAGCAAAGATTTTTCTGCGGCAAAAGTGCCAACTTTAAAAGAGGTACTGAACCTTTTGCTCCAAAAAAACTACCGCGGTGTATTAATGATCGAATTAAAGACAGATAAGTATGAATATCCTCAAATTGAGGATAAAGTTTCTGCCTTGTTGCAACAGTCTTGGCCGTTTGAACATGGGTATTGCAGTTTCAACCTTGCTTCTCTAGAGCGCATGGCGAAACTAGAACCCGGTGTTCAATTAGATGTTTTAACAGGGACTTCAAAAAATAAAATCATGTACGCAAAGGAAAACGAATTTATCGAAGGTGTTCATCCCAAAAAGACTTGGTTGCAAGAACAATCTGGACAAGTAGGAATGTTTGATAAACCTATTCGACCATGGACAATCAATACAGAAGAAGAAATCAATTGGTGCTATGGACTTGGAGTGACAGGAATCATTACTGATTATCCTGAGAGAGCCATTCGCCTGAAACAATTTATGAAAAAGTAGGATGCTTATGAAAAAAGTATTAGTAATTGTTGGCCCAACGGCTGTTGGTAAAACAGCTTTGAGCATTGAATTAGCAAAAAAATTTAATGGGGAAATCATTAGTGGTGATTCCTTGCAAGTGTACCAAAAACTAGACATTGGAACAGCGAAGGTCACCAAAAAAGAAATGGCTGGCGTACCACATCATTTGATTGATGTGATCGAGCCGACGCAACGTTACTCAGTTGCTGATTTTCAGCAGTCTGCTAGACAATTGATTACTGAAATCACGGCTAGAGGTCATTTGCCAATTATTGCAGGGGGCACAGGATTGTATATTCAGTCTTTACTTTATGATTATCAATTGGGTGCTGCAGATAAGCAACAAGATGAAACCAAACTAGTTCGCCAAAAATACGAAACATTTGCTGATGAATATGGAAAAGAGGCTTTGTGGAGGATGCTTAAAGAAAAAGATCCAGAAGCTGCAGAAAAAATTCATTGGAACAATCAGCGAAAAGTTGTCCGGGCGCTGGAAGTTTTAGAAACAACTGGATTCAGCATTACTGCCCCAAAAGAACAACCAAAACAATTATACGATTATTACATGATTGGCTTGGATACCAACCGGGAGAAGCTTTATGAACGAATCAATTTACGAGTGGATCTGATGCTAAAAGCTGGTTTGGAGGATGAGGCACATTTTGTTTATCAATTAGGTGATACACAAGCAAGTCAAGGAATTGGGTACAAAGAATTTTTTCCTTATTTTAACGGACAGGGTTCTTTAGCAGAAGTCGTAGAACAAATTAAACAAAATTCCAGACGTTATGCAAAACGACAACTTACTTGGTTTAGAAATCGACTAACTGCTCAGTGGTTTGATTTAATAGAGCAGCCTGAGGAACAACAAGTAATTGAAACGGAAATTCAAAAATGGCTGGAGGAATCACAATGATTGAAGAGAAAGAAAAAGTGGTGGTTGTCGGGGTTGAAACGGAAAAAAATCAACATTATTTTGCAGAATCAATGAAAGAATTGATTCAACTGACGAAAACTGCAGCAGGAGAAGTGGTTTTTTCGCTTACACAAAAAAGACCGCAAGTTGATCGCCAAACATTGATTGGTAAAGGAAAATTAGAAGAATTAGTCCAGCAAGCAACTGCTTATGAAGCAGATTTAATCATTTTTAACCATGAGCTAACGCCACGACAAAGTCAAATCATTTCGGATACCGTAGGATTACCGGTTATCGACCGAGTACAATTGATTTTAGATATTTTTGCGATGCGCGCACGTTCAAGAGAAGGCAAACTGCAAGTAGAGCTGGCACAGCTTGAATATTTGTTGCCACGATTGGTGGGGCAAGGGAAGACTTTGTCTCGTTTAGGCGGGGGAATTGGAACAAGAGGGCCTGGTGAAACAAAACTGGAAACGGATCGTCGCCATATTCGCAACAAAATCTATGCAGTCAAACGTGAACTGAAAGAAGTTGAAGCACATCGCGAGCGTAATCGGCAACAGCGAAAAAATAATGAGATTTTTCAAATTGGTCTGATTGGTTACACGAATGCTGGAAAATCAACGATTTTAAATCTATTGACCCAAGCAGATACGTATTCAAAGGATCAGTTATTTGCAACACTTGATCCATTGACGAAAAAATGGCATTTTCCTGAAGGATTTGAAGTGACAATGACAGATACTGTTGGTTTTATTCAAGATTTGCCAACCCAGCTGATTGATGCATTTCATTCAACTTTAGAAGAAAGTCAAAATATGGATTTACTTCTACATGTCGTGGATGCTAGTGCACCTGAACGAATTTTACAGGAACAAACGGTTCTGAAATTAATGGATGAACTTAAGATGAAAGACATACCAATCTTGACCATTTATAATAAAGCAGACCAAGTTAATCGTGGGACCTTTACACCCACATTGTTCCCCAATCGTTTGATATCAGCCAAAAGTCAGTCGGGAAAACAAGAATTGACAGAAGCAATCAAACGAGAAATCATGGAACTATTGACTCCCTATACACTTTTGTTGCCAAGTGATGCAGGACAACAGCTAAGTGAAATCAAGCGACAAACCTTGGTGTTAAGTGAAGAATTTATTGAAGAAAAGAATAGCTATGAAGTCAGAGGATTTGCAAAGAGTACTTCGAAATGGATAAGGAGAATGACAGATGAGTTGGACAGCTGAGTTAGCGCCTGAATTAGTTGAAAAAATAGATGAAGTGGATCAAAAGGTTGCTAAGCGATTAGCTGAGGTTCGAGAAGTAGCATTAACGAATCAGGCAAAAGTGTTAGCAGCATTTCGAGACCAACAAGTATCAGAGACACATTTCTTGCCATCAACTGGTTATGGAAATGATGATTTAGGTCGCGATGTTCTGGAAGCTGTGTATGCTCAAGTGTTTGGAGCAGAAGCAGCGCTTGTTCGTCCCCAAATCGTTTCAGGCACACACGCAATTGCGACAGCGCTTTTTGGGGTGCTACGTCCAGGTGATGATTTACTTTATATTACAGGAACTCCTTATGATACTTTGTTGGAAGTCATCGGTGTTGCCGGCAACGGGATTGGTTCGTTTAAAGAATACGGAATTGGATATGACCATGTTGACTTGCAAGCAAATGGAGAAGTAGACTTTGAACAAGTGCGAAAAAAAATGACAAGCAAAACAAAAGTGGTTGCGATTCAACGTTCGCGAGGATATGCTACGCGTCCATCTTTTACGATTGAAAAGATCAAAGAGATGTGCACTTTTGTACATGAAATTGATCCAAATGTGGTTATTTTTGTCGATAATTGTTATGGAGAATTTGCTGAATTAATGGAGCCAACTCAAATTGGTGCGGATCTCATTGCTGGGTCATTGATCAAGAATCCTGGTGGTGGAATTGCAAAAACAGGTGGTTATATTGCTGGAAAAAAAGAGTTTGTTGAACGTGCAGCTTATCGTTTGACTACACCAGGTGTTGGTGCAGAAGGTGGCGCAATGTTGGGAAATGTTTACGATATGTTACAAGGTTTTTTCCTAGCACCACACGTAGTTAGTCAAGCGATTCAAGGTGCAGTCTTTACAGCCGCTTTATTGGAAAGTTATCAACTGCGTTCGACACCACGTTGGGACGAGCCACGAACGGATTTGATCCAATTAGTTGAAATGGAAAATGCAAAAGCCATGGTCACCTTTTGCCAAGCAATCCAAAAATTTTCACCAATCGATTCATTTGTTGCACCGATCCCCTCATACATGGCTGGATATGAAGATGATATTATTATGGCAGCAGGTACTTTTGTCCAAGGTGCGAGTATCGAATTAAGTGCTGATGGTCCTTTGAGAGAACCTTATGCTCTGTATATTCAAGGTGGATTGACCTTTGAACACGTAAAAATTGCAGTTTCTCACGCGGTGAATGCTGTTTATCATCAATAAATAATCAAATGATGCGCTTTTTCTAGCAAAGAAAGAGCTCATTTTTTTTGTACAGAAAAAAATTTTATCTTTCATGTTAGAAAACCTTACATGAATCGTTGACAAGTAAAAAATAAATTGGTACACTTTTCTCAACTTAGAAAACGAAAGGAGACGTCTGATGGGAGAAAAGGAATTACGGCGCTCAATGTCAGTTTTTCCAATTGGTACAGTTATGAAATTGACTGATTTAACTGCGAGACAGATTCGTTATTACGAAGAGCAAGAACTTGTTCATCCTGAACGTAGCGAAGGAAATCGTCGTATGTATTCGTTAAATGATATTGATACATTGTTGGAAATCAAAGATTATCTTTCGGATGGTCTGAATATGGCAGGAATCAAGCGGGTATATGAAATGGCGCAGGCGAAGAAAAAAGAAGCCAAGAAAAAACGACCATTGACCGATCATGATGTCCGTCAAATCTTTCGTGATGAAATGCTGTCACAAGGTGGACTAAGTAAAACGGGGCACTATCAGTCGCAAGGAATGCAACATCAATTCTATGACTGAATAAAATAAAAAACAAAAATGAAAGAGAAAGAGGGATACCATGGTAAAGAAACAAATCACTGGCGAAGAAATCAAACGAATTATTGAGGAAGAAAACGTACGCTTTTTACGTCTAATGTTCACAGATATTTTAGGAACAATCAAAAATGTTGAAGTTCCAGTAAGTCAAATCGACAAGGTCTTAGAAAATAAAATGATGTTTGATGGTTCTTCGATTGAAGGATTTGTTCGAATTGAAGAAAGCGATATGTATTTGTATCCAGATCTTTCAACTTGGATGATTTTCCCATGGGAAAGTGCGCATGGAAAAGTTGCACGTTTAATTTGTGATATTTACAATCCAGATGGAACACCATTTGCTGGCGACCCTCGTGGAAACTTAAAACGTGCGTTGTCAGATATGAAAGAACTTGGTTTTACCTCTTTCAATTTAGGTCCAGAACCTGAATTTTTCTTATTCAAACTTGATGAAGATGGCGGAATTACTACGACATTAAATGATAAAGGTGGTTACTTTGATTTTGCCCCAACGGATTTAGGTGAAAATTGTCGTCGTGATATCGTTTTGGAACTGGAAAGTTTAGGGTTTGAAGTCGAAGCTTCTCACCATGAAGTTGCGCCAGGACAACATGAGATTGACTTTAAATATGCAGATGTCGTAGATGCTTGTGACAATATTCAAACATTCAAACTAGTTGTCAAAACAATTGCTAGAAAACATGGCCTACACGCAACCTTCATGCCAAAACCATTATATGGAATCAATGGTTCAGGGATGCATTGTAATATGTCCTTGTTCAATGAGGACGGCAACGCTTTTTATGATAAAGATGGTGAATTAGAATTAAGCCAAACAGCTTATCACTTTTTAGGTGGATTGTTGCATCATGCGCGTGCTTACACAGCTGTTTGTAACCCAACAGTGAACTCATACAAACGCCTAGTTCCTGGATATGAAGCACCTGTTTACGTTGCATGGAGTGGACATAATCGTTCACCATTAGTTCGAGTTCCTGAATCGCGTGGTGTATCCACTCGTTTAGAATTACGTTCAGTTGATCCATCTGCAAATCCTTACTTGGCAATGGCTGTATTATTACAGGCTGGATTAGACGGTATCCGTCATGAATTGACACCACCAGACGCAGTTGACCGTAATATCTATGTGATGAATGAAGAAGAACGTGAAGCCGCACAAATCCAAGATTTACCTTCAACAATCCACAATGCAATTAAAGAATTACGTAAAGACGAAGTAATGATTGATGCACTAGGTCAACACATCTTCTCAAACTTTGTTGAAGCGAAACGCTTGGAATGGGCAGCTTTCCGTCAAACAGTTTCTGAGTGGGAAAGAGAACAATATTTAGAACTTTATTAATTCGAAAAAGCAGCAAACACAGAAGACATTCTTTTGTCTTCTGTGTTTTTTCTTTACTCCTTGTTTTTTGCTTCCCGCAAGTTTATTTTTCTAGGACAAATTAAGAAAAAAATTGTTGAAATATTCTAACTGAAGTTTTGCTATATTGTCTAGAATGCATCCAGCACCAACAATTTTTTTGAAATCGCAATCATCAAATTGATGTCTTGACTTTCGATTCTGGAGCTTGTATTATACTCCTTGGGCACCCTTTTAAAGGGTCAGAAGTTTACAGAAATTTCAGCTCCCTATTCTTGTTAGAAGAATAGGGAGCTTTCTTTATTTTTTTCTGGGACTTTTCCTGCAGATAAAACAAGAAGGAGTTTTTGAATTTATGACAAAATACATTTTTGTAACTGGCGGCGTTGTATCTTCGATTGGTAAAGGAATCGTAGCAGCTTCATTGGGTCGCTTGTTGAAAAATCGTGGCCTAAAGGTAACTATCCAAAAATTTGACCCGTACATCAATGTTGATCCAGGAACAATGAGTCCTTATCAACATGGAGAAGTATTTGTAACAGATGATGGTGCGGAAACAGACTTAGACTTAGGTCACTATGAACGTTTTATCGATATCAATTTGAACAAATACTCCAACGTTACCACAGGAAAAATCTATTCTGAAGTATTGCGTAAAGAACGTAAAGGGGAGTACCTAGGGGCAACTGTCCAAGTGATTCCACATATCACAAACGAAATCAAAGAAAAAATCATGCGTGCCGCAAAATTAACGGACTCTGATGTGATCATCACTGAAGTTGGCGGAACAGTGGGCGATATCGAATCATTACCATTTTTGGAAGCTTTGCGCCAAATGAAAGCAGATGTTGGTGCAGACAACGTAATGTATGTGCATACAACATTGATTCCTTATTTAAAAGCTGCCGGTGAAATGAAAACAAAACCAACACAGCACAGTGTGAAAGAATTACGTGGTTTGGGAATCCAACCAAATATTTTAGTTGTTCGTACGGAGCAACCTGTTTCACAAAGCGTAAAAAATAAATTAGCACAATTTTGTGACGTTGAACCAGAAGCAGTGATTGAATCACCTGATGTAGACACTTTATATTCCATTCCATTATTGTTACAAAAACAAGGAATGGATCGAATTGTTTGCGAACACTTGAAACTTGAAACACCAGAAGCAAACATGACGGAATGGAAAGAACTAGAAGAACGTGTCTTGAACTTGAAGAAAAAAGTGCGTATTGCTTTAGTTGGTAAATATGTTGAGCTACCTGATGCTTATATCTCAGTGGTAGAAGCATTGAAACATTCAGGATTTGCTTATGATGCGGATATTGAATTGGATTGGATCAAGGCACAAGAATTAACAGAAGAAAATGTTGCAGAACGCTTGAAAGATGCTGACGGAATCTTAGTTCCTGGTGGATTTGGTGACCGCGGTGTTGAAGGGAAAATTGAAGCAATCCGTTTTGCCAGAGAAAATGATATTCCATTTTTAGGTATTTGCTTGGGGATGCAAATGGCTTGCGTTGAATTTGCACGTAACGTCGTCGGTCTTCCTGACGCGGCTTCAGCTGAAACAAATCCTGATGCACAAAACAACATCATTGATTTGATGGCTGATCAAGAAAACGTTGAGAACCTTGGTGGAACACTTCGTTTGGGCTTATATCCATGTAAAATCAAAAAAGGAACGAAAACAGCAACAGCGTATGAAGAGGCAGATGTCGTTCAAGAACGTCACCGTCACCGTTATGAATTCAACAACCAATACCGTGAAATGTTTGAAGAACAAGGATTGGTCTTCTCTGGTGTTTCACCAGACAATCGCTTGGTTGAAATCGTTGAAATTCCTGAGAAGAAATTCTTTGTTGGTTGCCAATTCCATCCAGAGTTGATTTCACGACCAAATCGTCCACAAAAACTTATTAAAGCATTTGTTGGTGCTGCGTTAACTGATCGCGAATCAAAATAAAAAACAGATCAAACAGAGTAGCTTTTATAAACTACTCTGTTTTTTTGCGGAAAGAGTCGGAAGTAGGGATTAAGTGAAGCAAATGAGGATTTATGAAAAAAGAATGATTTTTTCTATTTGTTCTTTTGTTATTAAATGGGGAAGAAAAACATAATAAAACGGTATTTTTGTCTAGTTATGATCTGTGATTGTGTTTCTTTTTTACAAAAAACTTGTTGAAAATTTTCATTTTCGGTGATTTTAGTAGAAAAGTACCACAATGTTTGGTAAAATAAGGTCGTTGGTTAAGAATTGTCTTAACAAATTTAGTTTTTACAAAACTTAGGAGGAATTTTATTATGCCAGTAGTATCAGGAGCTGAATTTTTAAAAGCTGCTCGTAAAGGCGGTTACGCTGTCGGCGGATTCAACACAAACAACTTAGAATGGACTCAAGCTATTCTTGAAGCAGCTGAAGCTAAACAAGCACCAGTACTTATCCAAACTTCAATGGGTGCAGCTAAATACATGGGTGGTTACAAAGTATGTAAAGATTTAATCACTGATTTAGTTGAAGCAATGAACATCACTGTTCCAGTTGCTATCCATTTAGACCATGGTGACTACGATGCAGCTTTAGAATGTATCGAAATCGGCTATACTTCAGTTATGTTCGATGGTTCTCATTTACCATTCGAAGAAAACTTGAAATTAGCTAAAGACGTTGTTGAAAGAGCTCACGCTAAAGGAATCTCTGTAGAATGTGAAGTTGGTTCAATCGGCGGAGAAGAAGACGGAATCATCGGTAACGGCGAATTAGCTGACATTGAAGAATGTAAACAAATGGTTGCTACAGGTATCGACTACTTAGCATGTGGTATCGGTAACATCCACGGTCAATACCCAGAAAACTGGAACGGATTAGCATTTGATCACTTACAAGCAATCGCTGATGCTGTAGGTCCAGATATGCCTTTAGTATTACACGGCGGATCAGGTATTCCTCAAGACCAAATCGAAAAAGCTATCTCAATGGGTATCTCAAAAGTGAATGTTAATACTGAATTCCAATTATCATTTGCTGCTGCTACTCGTGAATATATCGAAGCTGGTAAAGACCGCGAAGGTAAAGGATTTGACCCTCGTAAATTATTAGCACCAGGTAAAGCTGCAATCGTTAAAGATGCAGAATCTCATATTGACTGGTTCGGTTCAGCAAACAAAGCTTAATTACTTCCTTTGTTGACTGATGAAAAGGGTGAGACAAAACAGATTTGTTTTGTCTCACCCTTTTTTTGTCTGCTAAAAATGTTTGTTTCTCCAGATTTGACAATGAAGAGCTGATGTCAGAGAAAGTTTTTCAATTGATTAAAAGCTAAAGCTAGATTCATCTAAAAGGTCTCAGCTTTTTTTGACTTGCTTAGCAAAAGAACTGGAGAGTTTTGTTGTCGATCATTTGAAAAAATCCCTTACTTGATTTGCTAGCTATTATGAGTTATTTTGTTCTAGAATAAGTTTTGTAACCGCTTTTTTGATAAAAATAGAAATAAGTGGGCAAATTTGAATTGAGCTGCAACTAGGGGGAGAACAAATGAGTTTTTTTGGGAATATTGATTTTAATGCTTTGTCTGATACTGATCAAGCAATTTATCATTATATGAGTAGCAATGTGGATAAAGTTCCGTATATGCGCGTACGAGATATTGCGCAAGAATCGCATACTTCAGCATCTTCGGTAATGCGTTTGATTCGTAAGCTGGGGTATGAAAGTTATACTGAATTCCGCAGTCAGTTTAGCACAAGTGTGATAGAAGGAGAGGACTTTAATGCAGCTTTGACAATTTTGAGCCGTGATAGTTTTCGCAAAGATATTGAAAGTAAATTAAATCAAGTTGTGGAGAAAATCCAATATTGTGAGAATATTATTTTTTTTGGTATGGGCGCATCGGGTTCGATTTGTGAATACGCAGCCCGCCGTTTTGCTTTGATGGGGTACAACAGTTACCCATTGATTGACCCAACTTATCCAATTAAATCAAAACTGCAAAATACGAGTGACAATGTGCTAGTGACCTTATCTGTTTCAGGAATGACAAATGAAGTAGTGGAAGTAGTGAATGGCTTCCGGAATCAAGATGATTGTTTGACGATTGCGATTACTTCAGATATCAATTCGACCTTGAGTCGAATGTCTGATTATGTGCTGGATTATCACGTGGATGTTCGTCGAGTAAAAAAACATGAAGATTTGACCAGTCAGATACCTTGTATTTTTTTGATTGAACAACTTGCAGATCGTCTTCAACAATTTGACTAAAAAATTTCACTATTTTTAGGTACATGGCGTTTTAGGAAACACTGTTTTGGTACATAGCGTACCATGATGGTGTTTTTTTCTATTTATTGGATTTTATGCCGGAATTCCGTATAAGCATTGAGTAAGGCTGACTTCCTAATTATACTGAGGGCATTAAATAATTGAGGTGACCAATAATGACAAATAAATTTCCAAAAGATTTTTTATGGGGTGGCGCAGTAGCAGCTCATCAAATCGAAGGTGCTTGGAACGTTGACGGTAAAGGGATCAGTATTGCTGATGTGATGACAGCTGGCGCCAATGGTATTGCACGAGAAATTACGAAGGGTGTGAAACTTGGTAAGAATTATCCCAATCATGAAGCAATTGACTTTTATCATCGTTACAAAGAAGATATTTCTTTGTTTAAAGAATTAGGATTAAACGTGTTTCGGACATCGATCAATTGGACAAGAATTTTTCCGAATGGAGATGAGGAAGAACCTAATGAAGCAGGGTTACAATTTTATGATGATTTGTTTGATGAATTATTGAGAAATGGGATTGAACCGGTGATTACTTTATCACATTTTGAAATTCCTTATCATTTACATGAAGTATATGGTGGATTCAAAAACAAAAAGTTAATTGATTTTTTTGTTCATTATGCGGAAACAGTCATGACGCGTTACCAGAAAAAAGTGAAGTATTGGATGACCTTTAACGAAATCAATAATCAGGCAGACGGGCAACATGAGCTACACACTTGGACCAATTCTGCCATGCTTTTTCAAGTGGATGAAAATAAAGAAGAATTAACTTTTCAAGCTGGTTTAAATGAATTGATTGCCAGTGCCAAAGTGGTTCAATTAGGACATAAAATTAATCCAGAGTTTCAAATTGGCTGTATGATGGCTTACGTTCCTGTTTATCCATACTCTTGCAATCCAGAAGATTTAATGGCGTCCGTCAAAGTAATGGAGCGTCGCTTCTTTTATTCTGATATTCATGCTCGTGGTATTATTCCTACTTATGCCAAAAAATATTGGGAAGAAAAAGGGTATCAAATCGAAATTACCGATGAGGAATTACAAGCGTTGAAAGAAGGAACAGTTGATTATATTGGCTTTAGCTATTATATGTCTGGTGCAGTAACGACTTTACCAGAAATTGATGGAGAAAACATTACTGATTTTCCAGAAGCAAAAATAGTTCGAAATCCTTATGTTCAGGCAAGTGATTGGGGTTGGCAAATTGATCCAGTTGGGTTGCGTTATATTTTGAATGTTGTATACGAACGTTATAATTTACCTCTTTTCATTGTTGAAAATGGTTTCGGGGCCTACGACCAATTAGAGGATGGGCAAGTCCATGATACGTATCGGATTGACTATTTGCAAAAACACATTGACCAAATGAATCTGGCTGTACATGTCGATGGGGTGGATTTACTTGGGTATACACCTTGGGGAATCATTGACTTAGTCAGCTTTGGTTCTGGTGAAATGGAAAAACGCTACGGTATGATTTATGTGGACAAAGACAATGAAGGCAATGGGCGTTTAACTCGTTTGAAAAAAGATTCTTTTGCTTGGTATCAAAAATTGATTCAAGAACATCAATAGAAGGAGTATGTCATGGACACTAACGAACTAAGAAAAGTAATGGACAAGTTAAGTTTAGCTGAAAAAATTGGTCAGTTGGTTCAAATAACACCTAATTTCTTTGGGAATCAAGGAGAAATTACTGGTCCAATGGTGGAGTGGTCAATGGGGACAGACCAGCTTTATCAAGTAGGGTCTATTTTAGGTACCCATCGAGGAACAGAAGTTAGAAAAATTCAAGAAGATTATTTAGCACATAGTCCACATCAGATTCCTTTATTGTTTATGGCAGATGTTATTCATGGTTATGAAACGATTTTTCCGATTCCGTTAGCATTAGCTAGTAGTTTTGATCCTGAATTAATTGAAAAAGTAGCAAAAGCATCCGCCGCAGAAGCAGCCAGTGAAGGCATTCACGTCACTTTTTCTCCAATGGCAGATTATGTCAAAGATCCCCGTTGGGGACGCGTGTTAGAAAGTAATGGTGAAGATCCGAGACTTTCTCGCACGTTAACAAAAGCTTATGTCAAAGGGTACCAAGGAACAGATTTGGCAACAGAACCATATCATATAGCGGCTTGTGTGAAGCATTTCATCGGCTACGGCGCTGCTGAAGGTGGTCGGGATTATAACACTGTAGATTTTTCTGATGTTGAGTTGCATCAAAACTATCTGCCTGCTTTTGAAGGAGCCATTACGAATGGTGTAAAAATGGTTATGACATCATTCAATAGCTTACATGGGGTACCTGTAACGGGAAATCGAGAACTGATCAAAGGAGTTTTGCGAGATGAATTGGGGTTTGATGGTGTCGTAATTTCAGATTGGGCAGCAATTGCTGAGTTGAAGAATCATCGTGTAGCTGAAAATCTACATGAAGCAGCAAAGAAAGCCTTTGAGGCAACCGTCGATATAGATATGATGACGGGTTGTTATTTAAATGAGCTTGCGGAAATGATTGAAACAAACGAGCAATTAAAAAATTTAGATGAAGCAGTTTGGCGTATCTTGACATTGAAGAACGAGTTAGGCTTATTTGAAAATCCATACCGCGGGTTGGATGTTACCATTAATTTATCTGAATTAAAAAAATTAAGTTATCAAGCAGCTATTAATTCTGCTGTTCTTTTGAAAAATAATGGCGTCCTACCTTTAGAAAAAACAGAAAAAATTTTATTGATCGGCACGAAAGCAACAACACAAGATGTGCTTGGTGCATGGTCATGGATTGGTGATTCAAAAAATGCCCTTTCGTTTGCTGATGGGGTCAAACAGCAATTTTCGGAACTCCAGCATATTTCAGTGACTGACCAGCTTGACAAAAAAGCAATCGAGCAAGCAATTCGAACGACTGATAAAGTGATCATCGCAGTTGGGGAGAAGAGCGAAGAATCAGGTGAGGCTGCAAGTCGTGCCGATTTAAAATTAAAAGCGATAGAACTCGAACTGATCGATTTATTAGCGACATATGAGATTGATAAGATTTTAGTGACTTTTAGTGGACGACCATTGGTTTTGACGGACGTTGTTGAAAAAGTAGATGCAGTTGTTTCTGCTTGGTTTTTAGGTAACCAAACAGGAGAGGCATTGGCGATGCTTCTCAGTGGAGCAGAAAATTTTACAGCACATCTACCAATGAGTTTTCCTCGTAGTGTCGGGCAACTACCTTATTCTTATCAAGAAATGTCGACTGGACGACCTCAAACAAAGGAAAATTATCAGGAAAAATATATTTCACGCTACGTGGATGAAGAGAATCAGCCACTGTACTGTTTCGGTCATGGGCTGTCTTATAGTGAGTTTCAATATAAGAATTTTATCCTTTCAAATGACACGTTGGCGAAAGAGGAAGAACTGACAGTAAGTTTTGAAGTTATGAACATTTCTCAGATCAAAGGGTGGGCATTACCACAACTTTACTTTCAAGATGAGGTTACCGAAGTTATTCGACCAAAAATCGAACTTTTGAAGTGGAAAAAAATCGAACTAGCTGCAGGTGAAACAAAGAAAGTTGAGTTTGTAGTTTCACCAGTTGAATTGGCCTATAGCCATGTAGATTTAAAGAGAACGATTGAATCAGGAGGATTTCGTTTATTTTTAGGGGAAAGTGTAGCAAATATTGTGGCAGAAAGTCGATTTTTCTTAACCTAATTTTCATAGTGGTACAGCTTGTACCACTATGACTTTTTTTTCAAAAGAGAGAAACGAAAACCATCAATTGGACAAGTTATTGTTTTTGAAAACGTTTTTATTTATGATGTGAATGTAAAAAAGACTTCTTTACTTATTTAAGAAAAATAAAAACGTTTTTATTTGGAGGGAGTTATGAAAGAACGAATAACTATTCGTGAAGTTGCTCAAGAAGCAAATGTCTCGATTGCGACTGTTTCAAAAGCATTGAATAATGTGGACGTGGTAACGCCAAAAACAAAAGAAAAAGTCCTGACTGCGGCTAAAAAACTGCATTATACACCGAACTTATTTGGCAAAAATCTAAAAGCGAAGCACACGAATATGATCGGTTTTTATACGCATACGATTATCGGTCCTTACTTTAGTACATTGATTGAAGCAATCGTGAAGGAAGCAGAAAAATATCAGTATGGTGTGAATGTGATCATTTCTTCTGACAAAAAAGTGCTCAGTTCGCATCTGTTAGGAAATATGGTTGATGGGTTTATCGGATTTGAAGACCTGATTGATGATGAAGCACTAGGTACGATTCAGTCAGAAGGGATCAAAGCAGTTTTTATGGATCGAGAAATTGAGGACCAAAGTATCAGTAGTGTGGTCTTTTCTTCTCGAAAGGCTGGGAAATTAGCGACACAGCATTTAATTGAAAAAGGACATCAAAAAATTGGTTTTTTACCTGGACATCCAGGTGTCTATGATAGTGACGAACGTTATTTAGGCTTTGAAGAGACAATGAATGAAGCTGGCTTGGTGATTAACGAACAATGGATCATCCCGGGTTTATTTGAAGAAAAAGCTAGCTTTAACAATATGACACAGTACTTAAACACGCAAGAAAAAAATAGCTGGCCCACAGCATGGATTGCTGGGAATGATTTGAGTGCAATCGGCGTGATCAAAGCAATTGAAAGTTTAGCGATGTCAGTTCCAGAAGATTTTAGTGTGATTGGGTTCGATGATATCGAATTACTCCGCTATTTCAACCCAAAGATATCGACGATTCAAAATCCCATTCGTGAGCAGGGACGTCAAGCAGTTATTGAACTACTACATTTGATTGATAACCAAAAAACTGGTGAGAATAAAAGCCTAGACTGCCAGTTGATTCCCAGAGAAACAGCGAAGGAGTTGCGTAAAAAATGCAAAAGTTAGCGTAATAAATTGAAAAGGAAAAACAATGAGGAGGAAAATCAGTTGGAAGCAAAAATAAAACCAGCACTGGGCGTTCGTATTAAGAAATGGTTTCGAAATTTTGGCCGTCAGTGGCAACTACAATCGATGGCGATTCCAGGTATTGTCTACATGATTATATTCAGCTTTATTCCCATCTACGGATTAGTGATTGCTTTTAAAAATTATACAGTGATTGATACGATTGAAAGTGCACAATGGGTGGGTCTTGAAAACTTTAAAATTATTATGGCAGATAAATATTTCTGGCAATCAGTAGTCAATACGTTAGGAATCAGTGGCTTAAAACTAGCTTTTGGTTTTGTCTTACCGATTATTATAGCAGTGATGATTTATGAATTAAGAGATAGCGTCTTTAAACGGACGATCCAAACGATTTCTTACTTACCACACTTTCTTTCTTGGATCATACTCGGAGGAATGTTGATTACTTGGTTTTCTTCCAACGGAATGATCAATGAGCTTTTGAATTTTATTGGTATCCAAGCGAAACAAAACCATATGTTAGATGCGGGAAAATACTGGTGGATCGCTTCTTTATCTGATGTTTGGAAAGAAGCCGGGTGGGGAACGATTTTGTACCTTGCGACGATGTCACGAATTGATCCCACATATTATGAAGCAGCAAAAATGGATGGCGCCACTCGAATGCGTCAAATATGGAGTATTACGATTCCAATGATCCGAAATATTATTTCGTTAAACTTGATCCTTAGTGTAAGCGGTTTATTTAATTCGAATTTAGACCAGACATTGGTTTTAATGAACTCACAAAACCAACCTAAAGCAGAAGTAATCAATTCGTATGTTTATCGCGTTGGTTTGATGCAGGGGGATTTTTCTTACGCAACGGCTGTTGGATTAGGGATTTCAATCATTTCAGTTATTTTGCTAGTTGCAACGAATATCGTTACTAAGAAATTAAACGATAATCAGTCAGTTTTATAAGAAAGGAGTAAAAATGTTGGAAAAAAGAAAATTATCCTTATCAAAACCCAAGAGTAATGTCGTACAAGACAAAGACAGTAAAATCTTTAATTTTGTTAATGTGTTACTTTTACTAGTTTTCACAATCATGATTATCGTCCCCGTTTGGAACATTGTTGCTTCCTCTTTTGCTTCAAGTGATGCTTTGGCAAAAGGAGATTTTGTCTTTTGGCCTTCGGAGATCTCGATGGATAACTATCGCAAAGTCCTTGGTGATTCTTCCATGTGGCAGGCATTGATTATCTCAATTGGAAAGACGGTTCTTGGTGTATTAGCACATACGGCTTTTTGTGCAATTATGGCCTATGCTTTGTCTAAACGTAATTTAAAAGGTCGTAATCTTTATTCGACAATGGGAATTATTACGATGTTTTTCTCTGGGGGGATGATCCCAACCTATTTATTGATTAAATCTTTAGGCTTGTTGAATACTTTTTGGGTTTATATTATCCCAGCATTGTTATCTTACTACGATGTTATTATTCTAATGAATTTTTTCCGTGATGTGCCAACTTCACTAGAAGAGTCAGCAAAAATTGATGGTGCAAGTGATTGGGGTGTTTTCTTAAAAATATTTGTGCCATTATCAAAGCCAGCACTTGCAACAATTGCACTCTTTCACGGTGTCTGGCAATGGAATGATTTCATGACAGCAAAACTGTATGTGACGGACAAAGCACTGTATCCACTACAAATGAAGCTTTATGAAATCATTACGCAATCTCAGGCAGCTTCGCAACAAGGCTTAAATGCTGCTGTTGAAATCAGTACCACATCTAAAGGAGTACAGTTGGCAACGATCGTTGTTACGACCGTTCCAATTTTAATCATCTATCCATTGCTACAAAAACATTTTATCTCAGGCATGATGCTTGGGGCAGTCAAAGAATAGGAGGAATAATTAATGTTTGGAGTCTCAAAGAAAAAAGTTGTTGGTATGTTGGTATTAACGAGTACGGTGTTACTAGCTTTAGGTGCTTGTGGCAATAGCAAAGAAGAAGCATCAGCAAATAAAAAAGTGGAGCTTCCATCAATTGAAGATCGTTATACACCAGAGAAAGATACACCTGCTTGGAAATTAGATAAAAAAGAAGAAACAACAAAATTAACTTGGTATGTTAATGCCGATTGGTGGAACACTGAATTTGGAAAAGATATGGTAACGAAAAAAGTAAAAGAAGACTTGAATATTGATATTAAATTCATCACAGGTGATGATACAAAATTAAATACTTATTTTGCTGGTGGAGACATGCCAGATATCGTGACTGTCTTTGATTCAAATTCACAAGTAGCTAGAAAAGCCAATTCTTGGGCGCTTCCATTACAAGACTTAGCAGAAACGTATGATCCGTATTTCAATCAGGTGGCACGTCAAGAAACATTAAACTGGTATAAACTTTCAGATGGAAAATCCTATGGTTATCCAGACTATTCAAATGTTCAAAAAGATTTTGACAATGGCGACATCTTTGCCCGGGATGCATTCATTATTCGAAAAGATGTCTATGAAGCAATTGGCAAACCAGATTTCACTACACCAGATGGTTTTGTTGCTGGAATGAAGAAAATCAAAGAACAGTTTCCTGAACTGATCCCATTTGGGTTCAATGACTTTGCCAAAGATGGTTCGTCAAATGGTTCAATGGATAGTGTGGTTCAAGATATGTTAGGTGTTCCTTATACGGATGGGGATGATTACTATGATCGTAATTTAGATGAAGATTACATCAAATGGGTCAAAGCATTTCGTCAAGTTCATGAAGATGGAAATATTTCAGATGATACGTTTACAGATGATGGTGATAAATTCAAAGAAAAGTTACAAACTGGCAAATATGGTGCTGTGATGATCGGTTCATTTGTTAATCAAGGTATCCCGCTCCAAACCTTCAAAGCGGCTAATCCTGATTCGGAGTACATTGCAGTTGACGGAATTCAAAGCACCAAAGGGAATGATCCAACGTTAACACAAGCGGGTATCTCTGGTTGGATGATCAACTATATTGGTAAAAATTGCCAAGATCCTGCAAAAGCAATTCAATTATTTACTTATTTGCTAAGTGATGAAGGACAAATGTTAACGAACTTTGGGGTCGAGGGCGAAACGTATACAAAAGATGGCGATAAAGTGCAATGGACAGATGAAGCACGAAAAATTCAACAAGAAGATCCAGAAAAATGGCAATTGGACTATCGAATGGGTGAATTCATTCAATTTGGTCATGACCGTTTTAAAGCTATGAACGATGATTCTTACGTTGATGCTGTAAAACAAATGCAGCAATGGGGAGAAGGCAAATTAACTTCTCAATTCTTAACGGAAAACATTGGACCAGATGCAGGTAGTCAAGAAGCACGTGCCTTAAGTGCTATCCAAACGAACTGGAGTACAACACTAGTTGGTATGCTACGTGCCAAAGATGAAAAAGAATTAGATGATTTATTAGCTAAGTACAAAACATTCCAGGAAGAAAATAAAATCGATGATGTGAATAAAGTTCGTAATGAGAAAATTCAAGAGAATAAAGAAAAATTAGCTATGTAATCTCTAAACCAAAAAAGAAGACTTAAGTAAAAAAGAACTTCTCAAAAATAGATTCATCAAATTTTCGAGAAGTTCAACTTCTTTTTGAAAAAATGTATCTGCGAACACCTACGAAACTAGCAGAGATTGTTCAAATAGTTTGAGGTAAGCTAGGTGAATGACGGCTAAAAACGTTCAAAAAATCAAAATGAGTGTAATGATTTTTAGTGGAAGCAAAATGACTGAATTAGCTTGTGGCGAAAAGCTAAAATTGGAGCAATGAAAAAGGTTTCTAGTTGAGACAACCTTTTTCATTTGTGTGAACAGGATCATTTAGGAGGTAAAAAAATGCAAAAGATTTTTAGTACGGAAGGTAAAATTTACGAAGGAATGCAACGAATTTATCAAGTGCTATTACTAACGATTATTTTTTTACTTTCCTGTTTACCGGTAATCACAATTGGTGCGGCAATAGCTAGCGCTTATGGAACTGCTTACAAAATGGTTGATCATAAAGAAGGCGTTTTGTATAAAGAATATGGTCATCAGTTTAAACAAAATTTTGTTTTGGCAACGAAAATGTGGATGCTGATTCTGGGCGTAAGTGGGGGGAGTTTTTTCCTGCTACCTTTTATCCAACCTTTATTGCTTGGAAATAAAATCGCCTATTATTTAGTAATGTCATTGATCACATTGCTTGTTCTGATGGGACTATATTTGTTTCCGTTAATCGCTCGTTTTGAAAATAATTTATCAGGAACAGCGATCAATGCGTTCGTCTTATCACTAAAACATTTACCGGTTAGTATCCTATTATTTTTTATAACAATTGGTGGAGGGATACTGGTTCCTCTTTATTTGCCAAGTTTATTATTTGTATGGCTCTTTTTGGGAATCGGTACAGTCATTTTTATCAAAGCAAAGTTATTATTGAACGTTTTTCATTCGTACGAGAATTTAGAAGAGGGAAGTTGATCATATGTATGTAGGATTTGATATTGGTGGAACAACTGTGAAATATGGTGTTCTAGATGAAACTGGAACTATTTTAGAAAAATCAGTCATTCCGACAAATTATCAGTTGGCAGATTTTTTGGTTGAGCTAGATGGAATCGTGAAAGATGCTCAGAAACGATATGAAAAAATTGAGGGAATTGGCATTAGTGCACCAGGAATTATCCAAAAAGATGGATTCATGCTTACAGCTGGTGCAATTAGACCTTTTTATGGGGCTAATATCAAACTGGAACTAGAACGACTGACTGGTTTACCCGTTTCTGTCGAAAATGATGCTAATGCTGCAGCGATTGCCGAACATTGGATTGGGAATGCACAAGGCTTGGAAAATTATTTATGTATTGTTTTGGGAACCGGTATTGGTGGCGGAATCGTACTCAATGGGGAAGTTTTTCGAGGCGCTCACGGCATGGCCGGTGAATTTGGCTGGAGTATCATTGATCAATTACCAGCAGAAGGCGATATTGAAGAAGTTTCATGGAACAAGCGAGCAGCAACTGTTGGCGGACTTTGCTATCAATATAATTTGAGCCAAAAAAAATCAGATGTAGCTGCACCGATGCTTTTAGATGCTCGAGAAATTTTCCAAAGAGAGGCAGAAGGTGAAGCATTAGCAATCAACACAGTAGAACAATTTTTAACAGATTTGGCTGTGGGAATGTTGAATCTAATTAGCTGCTTTGATCCAGAACTGATTTTATTCGGTGGAGGAATCAGTTCAAATGAGCAATTTAATCAGCGCTTTCAAAAACGTTTGGAAGAACTGATGGATCGACATCAATCAATTCATTACCTTAAAGATAAAACGATTGCTGCTGTTCGCCCAGCCAAATTAAAAAATGATGCAGGCATGATCGGGGCTGTTTATCAAATCCATCGTCAAGTGACAAAATGAATCAAGTCTTTGGCTATTTAAAGAATGTTCGAGAATAGTAGTTTAAATTGCCAAATAGAAAGCAGACTGAAAACTTATTTTTCAGTCTTTTTTTTTGTGAAAAAAGCGGTTGAAAAGGACAAAAAAAGTTGTTTATGTACTGGTACAGTCCCAAGCTTTTGAAAAATGACAGTCTATGGTAAAATTAACGAGTATGAATAAATTAAGAATAGGTGGATTTTATGAAGAAAATCGTTATCAATGGTGGCCGTTCACTAACAGGTGAAGTAACGATTAGTGGGGCAAAAAATAGTGCAGTGGCATTGATTCCAGCAGCTATTTTAGCAAATTCCCCAGTGATTTTAGAAGGTGTCCCTGATATTCAGGATGTTCATTCGTTAATTGAAATTTTAGAAATTATGGGTGCAAAGATTACTTTTTCAAATAACGTATTAGAAATTGATCCAACAGAAATCGTATCTGTGCCAATGCCAAATGGAAAAATCAATAGTTTACGTGCATCGTACTATTTTATGGGAACATTATTAGGAAAATTTGGTGAAGCTGTAGTTGGTTTACCTGGTGGCTGTTATTTAGGCCCACGACCAATTGATTTACATGTTAAAGGATTCGAGGCGCTCGGTGTACAAGTTACGAATGAGCATGGCGCGATGTATTTGCGAACTAAAAATGACCAAATGCAAGGAAATCGAATTTTCATGGATGTAGTCTCCGTAGGCGCAACAATCAATATCATGCTTGCGGCAGTAAAAGCAAAAGGGCAAACAATCATTGAAAATGCGGCTCGTGAACCAGAAATTATTGATGTTGCGACGTTATTGAACAACATGGGAGCAAAAGTACGCGGCGCGGGTACGGACATTATCCGTATTGATGGTGTCGAAGAATTACATGGTTGTCGTCATTTCATGATTCCTGACCGAATCGAAGCGGGAACATACTTAGCTCTTGCAGCAGCTGCTGGGAATGGAATAAAAGTAAAAAACGTTATTTTTGAACATCTCGAAAGCTTCATTGCTAAGTTACAAGAAATTGGTGTCAAAATGAAAATCAGCGAAGATGAAATCGAAGTTTATCCATCGACTGATTTGAAAGCAGTGAATGTGATGACTTATCCATATCCAGGTTTTGCGACAGACTTGCAACAACCTTTGACTCCATTGTTATTAATGACATCTGGCACTGCAGAAATTATCGACACGATTTATGCGAAACGCGTCAATCACGTACCAGAGTTAGCGCGAATGGGTGCAGATATTTCAGTTGAAGGAAACATGATCATTGTCAATGGTCCAAGTAAGTTACATGGTGCAGAAGTCGTAGCATCGGATCTTCGTGCAGGGGCTTGTTTAGTTATTGCTGGATTGCTAGCAGAAGGAACGACAACAATCTATAATATCGAATATATTCTACGTGGATATGATCACATTATCGAAAAACTAACCGCGTTAGGTGCATCAATTGAAATGATTGAGGAAGTGGAGGCTGAATGAGCGACTATTTGACAATGGCGGAGCTAGAAAATAAAACATTAAAAGAAATTTATAGCTATGCCAAGGATTTTAAAATTCCTTATTACAGTAAAATGAATAAAAAGGAACTCTCTCTCTCTGTGATTCGTGCGCAAGCAGAAAAGCAAGGGTTCTATTATATGGAAGGAATTTTAGATATCGTAGGACAAGATGGGTATGGATTTTTACGTCCAATCAATTATGGTCCAAGTGTAGAAGACATCTATATTTCCGCTTCACAGATACGCCGTTTCGGTTTGCGAAATGGGGATAAAGTTGCTGGAAAAGCCCGCCCACCAAAAGAATCAGAACGTTATTATGGATTGATGCATGTCGAAAGTGTCAATGGAAAAGATCCAGAAGAAGCAAAAGAACGACCTCATTTTCCGGCATTAACACCTCTTTACCCACAAGAACAGTTAACATTAGAAACAACCACTAATCGATTATCCACACGAATGATTGATATTTTTTCTCCTGTCGGTTTTGGCCAACGTGGGCTAATCGTTGCGCCACCAAAAGCAGGAAAAACAACGGTCTTAAAAGAAATTGCTAATGGCATCACGGAGAACTATCCTGATGTTGAATTGATTGTTTTATTAATTGATGAACGACCGGAAGAAGTGACTGACTTAGAACGTAGCGTAAAAGGAGATGTGGTATCTTCAACATTTGATTTGCAACCACAAAATCATACACGTGTCGCAGAATTAGTCTTAGAACGTGCAATGCGGTTGGTTGAAGATAAACGAGACGTTGTTATTTTAATGGACAGTATCACACGACTTGCTAGAGCCTATAACTTAGTGGTTCCGCCAAGTGGTAGAACCTTAAGTGGAGGAATTGACCCAGCTGCGTTGTATAAACCAAAGAAATTTTTTGGGGCAGCACGTAATATCGAAGAAGGTGGGAGCTTAACAATCCTAGCAACTGCTCTGGTAGATACGGGCAGTCGAATGGATGATGTCATCTACGAAGAGTTCAAAGGAACGGGAAATCTTGAACTTCAATTGTCACGTGAATTAGCAGAAAGAAGAATCTTCCCAGCAATCGACATCAAAAAATCAGGAACGCGTAAAGAAGAATTGCTAATTCCAAGTACACAATTAGAAGAAATTTGGAAATTACGTAAAAATATGATTGGTGATTCTTTAGAATACACGGAGCAATTGATTCGTTTCTTGCGGAAAACAAAAAACAACCAGCAGTTTTTTGCGGAGTTTCAAGATGTTTCCTTTGGCAAGAAAAATCAAATAAGAAATCAAAAAAGATAATTGCAACCTTGAATGAAACATGATAAGATGTTACTGTTGTAAATCGACAAATTAACTCTGGTTCAGCAAATGAAGCAGGGCAAAGGAGCGAAAAAACTATGAAAGCAAACATTCATCCAGATTACCATCCAGTAGTATTCATGGATTCAACAACTGGTTTTAAATTCTTGTCAGGTTCAACAAAAACTTCACAAGAAACAGTTGAATGGGAAGACGGTAATACATACCCAGTCATCCGTGTCGAAGTAACTTCTGACTCACATCCATTCTACACTGGACGTCAAAAATTCACACAAGCAGACGGACGTGTGGACCGTTTCAACAAAAAATACGGTCTCAAAGACGCAAACGCTGCAGAATAATCAAATTATTGTTTACGCAATATTTGGCAGATCTCATCTTCGGGTGGGGTCTGTTTTTTTACAGATTTTTTATTCTTGGTTTGACATAGTCGGATGGATTCGTTGCAAACAAATAAAAAACTGTAATGATAAAATGAGTTGAATCTATATTTTGTATTCATATTTCTATAGTTTGTTCATGTACTTCTTTTTAAGTAAGCGCTATCATTTTAGAAGGATAAAAAAATGATAGGAGGAATCATGGGTGAATTGTTGGGTTAAAAGTGGAGTAGGATTGTTGTTGGTATTCGGGATAGTTGGTGTCTCAGGGTGCGGTGTCGAAAATAATGCAGAGTCAAATTCGATTGACTATCAGGAAACGGAAGAAGCAAAAGTTGATCGAGGTATGACGAATCAACCAGAATCTTCTTATTGGTTTCCAGAAGAATTATTGCAATGGGATTTTTCAAAAGACGAGGATGCAAAATACAATGTTAGTACTGTACCATTGGCAACACGAGTAGATAAAACAAAATTGATTCCTTCAAACAACACACAAAATTCAGAGATGAAAGTAGTGGCTTTGTCCATTATGAACAGTAGTACCAGCGGCAATGCACCACGAGGAATCAACACATTTGACGCGAATGTTTTTTCTAACTGGCAATATATCGACCAACTTGTTTACTGGGGTGGTTCATCTGGTGAAGGAATCATCGTTCCTCCTAGCCCAGATGTGACTGACGCAGCGCATAAAAATGGTGTGCCAGTGTTGGGAACTGTGTTCTTTCCACAAACTGCGCATGGTGGGAAAATCGAATGGCTAGATACTTTCTTGAAAAAAGATGCCGATGGTACATTTCCTTTAGTTGACAAGCTGATTGAAGTTGCTCAAAGTTATGGGTTTGATGGCTGGTTCATTAACCAAGAAACAGATACAGTTGTAACTAGCTTTGATGAGGCTAAAGAAAATAAAAAGGAGCAAACAGCAGATAATGCGGGCGGATTAACCAAAGAACACGCCGATTTGATGCAAGAATTTATCAAAGAATTTAAGAAGAAACAAGCTGATTTAGCTATCATGTGGTATGATTCGATGACGTCTGAAGGAAAAATGGATTGGCAAAATGCTTTGACTGATCAAAACCAAGCTTATTTAGTAGATGCAAACATGAATCCAGTAGCGGATAGCATGTTTCTGAATTTCTGGTGGAATACGGAGCAATTGGCAAGTAAGGAACTTTTGAAAGCATCTAAGGAAAAAGCAAATGAATTAGGGATCGACCCTTATGATTTATTTGCAGGAATTGATGTTCAAGAAAAAGGGTACGCTACGCCAGTTGATTGGGATTTATTTGTGGATGATAAGGGTGTTCCATATACTTCTTTAGGATTATATGTTCCTAGTTGGACATACAGTTCTGCGAGTGATCCAGATGATTTTCAAAATCGGGAAGAACGTTTTTGGGTCAATGACAAAGGAGATCCCACTCAAACTAGCGCGTTAGAAGGGCAAGATTGGCCGGGAATTTCAACGTATGCGTTGGAGCAAACAGCTATCACTTCTTTGCCTTTTGTAACGAATTTCAATACAGGGAATGGGTATAATTATTTCATTAAAGGCCAAAAGGTATCAAGTTTAGATTGGAATAATCGAAGCATGCAAGATATTATGCCGACGTATCGTTGGATAATGGAACATGACAAGAACAATGATTTATCAATTAGGATGGATTATGCTGAGGCTTTCAATGGAGGAAATTCCTTACTATTTAGAGGAAATATGACTAAAAATGCTACTAGTCAAGTGAAACTTTATCGAATGGAAACAACAGTCACGAAAGATTCAGAAATAACTACAACTGCGAAAGCATCAGATACGACCAACCTAGCTGTTGTTTTGGCATTTGAAGACGGAAGTACAGAAACGATTGAACCAAGTGAAAAAGTAGGAAATGAGTGGACTACTTTGAACTATTCATTAGAAAAATTTGCAGGAAAAACCATCACTTCCCTTTCCTATAAAATAACTTCAGAAAAAACAAATGATACTTATGAATTACATTTAGGGCAGCTTGCAATGACTGACTCACCTTCCACAGAAAAATTGATTGTTGCAAATGCTGAAGTAGAAGACGTCGTGTTTGATGAAGAAGAAAGTAATTATGCGGGAATTCGTTTAGTGTGGGATAGCAAAGAAAGTCAAGCGGATCATTATGAAATTTATCGAATAAATAAAGACGATACTCGCTCTTTCTTAGGTGCTACGCCTGCAACGACCCATTACATCAACGGATTAGAAAGACAAAAGAACACGCAGCAAACAAACTTGGAAATCGTCCCCGTTGATGCTCTTGGAAATCAAGGAAAGGCATCAGATCCGATTTCGTTTGAATGGCCAGATAATACATTACCAAAAGCGAGTTTTACTGCTTCTAAAACATTAGCGGCTCCTGGGGAACAAATTAGGTTTACAAATACATCTTCTTCTAATACGGACAAAGTAACTTGGGTGTTTGAAGGTGGCGATATTGAAACGAGTACGGATGATGCACCAGTGGTTACTTATGAAAAAGAAGGTGTATATAAAGTAAAACTGACTGCAGAAAATGAAGAAGGAAAAACACCGGTTGAGATAGAGGGCTTGATTACGATTAGTCAAAAGGTCCCTGCCGAATTGGCGTTGTTATCGTTAAATGCGAAAACAGATGCTTCCTCCTTTACCAATGATTCGGAAGCACCTGAATTTGCAGTTGATGGAAACTTGAAAACAAAATGGTGTGCAACAGGAACACCTCCCCATGAAATCATTGTCGACCTTGGTGCTAGCCAAACAGTTAGTGAAGTTCGATTCGCACATGCCGAAGCGGGTGGCGAGAGTGCAGATATGAATACAAAAGCTTATACAATCGAAGTAAGTCAAGATGGAAAAGAGTATAAGAAAGTATCACGAACGATCAATAATACGAAAAAAAATAGTATCAATACCTTTGCTGTCGAACAAGCACGATATGTAAAAGTAAGTGTGGACAAACCTACACAAGGTTCAGATACAGCTGTGCGAATTTATGACTTGGGTGTTTATGGAATGAAAGAGTTGCTGAAATAAAAGAGTGACAAGCAGATACTTAAACTTATTTACGTAAAAGAGCTATGACAAAAATCTTGTCATAGCTCTTTTTTGTAAATCATCGATGAATGGATGTCTTCTATCAAAAAACAAATCACCAGTAAGAACTGGTGATTTTAATAGATGAACTAAGTTGTTCTTTTATTAAAAATCAAATTCATCGGGATTAGGGCCACTGCGAAGACCTTCATTCAAAGCATTCAATTTTTCCATATCTTGATCATCCAATTGAAAATCAAATATGTCAGCGTTGCTGCGCATTCGTTCTTCATGAACAGATTTAACGACTAAAAGAATCTGTTGCTGAATGTCCCAACGTAAGATGATTTGTGCTGGTGTTTTTTGATGCTTAGCAGCAATTTCCGTAATTAATGGATGAGTTAATAGTTGACCTTGCATCAAAGGAGACCATGCTTGAATCTTGATATTATGTTGTTCGCCATATGCACGCAATTCATGCTGTGCCAATTTTGGATGAAGCTCAATTTGGTTTAGAGCAGGAGTGAGTTTAGAAAATGTGGCTAATTCTTCTAAATGATGCACTTCAAAATTGCTTACGCCAATCGATTTGATTTTTCCAGCATCATACAATTTTTCTAAAGCTAACCAAGAATCTTTGAACGCGTGTTTCCCTGGCCAATGGATCAAAAATAAATCTAAATAGTCTAATTGCAACTTAGTCAATGTTTCATTGAAAGATTCCAGTGCCTCTTCTTGTGAAAGATGAGCGTTCCAAATTTTGGAAGTAATAAATAAATCTTCACGAGTTAGGCCCGTTGCGGCTAACCCTTCTTTAATTCCCTTTCCTGTCCCTTCTTCATTTCCATAAATTTGAGCTGTGTCGATGAGACGATAACCGTTAATAATCCCTTGTTTCACCACTTCGGTTACTTTTTCATTGGGAATTTGAAAAACACCTAATCCTAATCCGGGAATTTTTTGACCATTGTTAAGAACTACTTTATCTGATAGCGATTGAATCATTTGTTTGTTCCTCCTTGTTATTCTTGGTGTTTAGTATATAATTGTGGTGGTGTTGTGTATAGTACCTACTTTAAAGTTATATAGTAACCTTTTAGTAACTATTGATTATATAAGGGGAAAGGAACGAATAATGGAAGAAAAAATTTATAATATTGGTGTTGAAGCAACTATGGATGTGATTGGTGGGAAGTGGAAACCAATTATTTTATGTAATTTAAGACATGGATGTTTACGGACGAGTGAATTAAAAAGACAGATCACTGGAATTAGTCAAAAAATGTTGATTCAACAATTAAGAGAATTAGAAGAAGCTGGTATTGTAGATCGCAAAGTTTATAATCAAGTGCCACCAAAAGTTGAATATTCATTAAATGAGTACGGAGAAACATTGAGTGAGGTTCTTGATAATTTGTGTAGCTGGGGGGAACAGCACGTTGATACTTTACGAACAAAAGGAGTAAAAGTTCGAATGAAAGAAACAGTATAGACTTTTAACGATTGAAGGAGGAAATAACATGGATTTAAAATTAAAAAATAAAACGGCACTTATTACAGGTTCAACGAAAGGAATTGGTAAAGCAATCGCGAATGCACTTGCTCAAGAAGGTGCTAATGTGATCATTAATGGTCGAAATCCTAAAGTAGTTAATGAGGTAGTTAAGGAGCTACAAGAACGTTACGAGGAAACTTCAGTGCAGGGAGCAGCGCATGATCTAACTGACGGTCAAGCATTAGATTCCTTATTTACTGAATTTCCAGAAATTGATATTTTAGTGAATAACATGGGGATTTTTAAACCAATGGATTATTTTGAAATTACGGATGAGGTTTGGCAACAATTTATCGATACGAATGTTATGGTTGGCAATAAGTTGGCACGATATTATTTGCCAAAAATGTTAACGCAAAATTTTGGGCGGATCATTTTTATTGCTAGTGAAGAAGCAATCATGCCTTCAGGGGAAATGCCACAATACAGTATGACAAAAACGATGAATCTGTCATTAGCAAAAAGTTTGTCAAAACTGACAGTTGGAACAAAAGTAACTGTTAATACAGTGATGCCGGGATCGACACTGACAGAAGGTGTCCAAGAGATGTTAGATGAAATGTATGCAGAAAAAGGATTCACTCAAGAACAAAAAGAGCAAGATTTTATGAAACATCATCGCCCATTGTCGCAAATTCAACGATTGATACGTCCAGAAGAAATTGGTTCATTTGTAGCGTATGTGTCTAGTCCGATTGCAGGTGGTTTTTCTGGAGAAGCTTTACGTATGGATGGTGGACTGGTACCAACTATCTTTTAAGAAAACCCATCATATTTAAGAAGAGATGAAGTTGGTAACGTGAATGACTTTTTAGGTAAAGAGCGAAAGAAACTAAGCTTCGCTCTTTTTTTTACCAAAAAATCTATCCTTTTTCGGATAATCCAGACAAAAAGTTGGCAGTTTGCCCGGGAACAGGTACACTTAGAAAGAGGAAGAATCAACAGAATCCCTTACAATAATTAAGAGGAAAAAGGACGTGTTCTGAAATGAAAAAATATCGTGGAGCAATTGCAATCTCGGTGATTATTACCCTGCTACCGCTTGTGGCAAGTGCCATTTTTTGGAAAGAAATTCCAAATCAAGTTGCCACACATTTTGATTTGAATTGGCAAGCGAATGGTTGGAGTTCAAAAGAATTTGCATTGATTGGCTTACCACTTCTTCTCGCGGGTGTACAATTATTAGTTGCCTTTTTTGTGTTGAATGATCCAAAGCAAAAGGTGACAAAACGCTGGATTATTTATGGTGTTTTAGGAATCATTCCACTGATTGCCCTTTTTGTTCAAGCGTTAACGATCAGTTATGCTTTAGGTAATCAGGTAACATGGTTGATGAAAATTAGCCCTGCCGCATTTATCGGGATCATCTTTATTTTTTCAGGAGTGATTTTAACTGCTGTCCCACAAAATTATACAGTGGGTATTCGTTTACCTTGGACATTGAGCAGTGAAAAAAATTGGGTACAAACAAATCGACTTGGGGCCAAAATATTTATCGCAGGTGGTATTGTGATGTTACTTGCAGGTCTTGTTTCATGGGAATTTTTGATGCTACCAATTATTGTGATTGTTATTTTGATCCCAACGATCTATTCATTTTGGTTGCACCGAAAAGGAATTTGATAAAGTGAAGACGAGTAAAATAGCAGAAACAAATAGGTTAAAAATGACTGGTTTTAGGAGATGAAGAGGAATGCACATTGAACATTTAGCTATTTGGACGAAAGATTTGGAAAAAATGAGAACGTTTTACGAAAAATATTTTCATGCAACAAGCAGTGAACGCTATCGTAATCCAAAAACACAATTTCAATCTTACTTTTTAAGTTTTGATTCAGGAAGTCGCTTAGAATTGACAACGAAACCGCATCTAGCAAATCGAGTCACAGATCATCTAGGGTATGCACACTTAGCGATGGCGGTAGGGACGAAACAAGAGGTGGACCGTTTCACTGACCAGCTTGTCCAAGATGGTTATCCTTTACTGAGTGGACCGCGAACAACAGGAGATGGCTACTATGAGGCAGTAATCCAAGATCCAGAAGGAAATTTGATTGAATTAACGACAGATTTGGTTGACTGATTACGAATAAAAAAGGTGGGGATGCGAATGGTAAAAGATTTTGATTACGAGCAAATGTTAGCTGGTGAACTTTATCAAGCATCAGGTATTTTTCCGGAAAATCGCTCGATTAATGGACAAAAGCTAGCACAAAAAATCAATCAATTACCTATTGATGAAACAAGAAAAATCGTGGCGTTGGAAAAAGAACTCTTTGGCAAAACGGGTGAACATATTTATGTTAACCCACCACTTCATGTCGACTATGGTCGCCATGTGGAAATTGGCGAAAATTTTTACGCAAACATGGATTGCATCTTTCTAGATGTGAATAAAATAAAAATTGGGGATAATGTCATGGTGGGACCGCGAGTCAGTTTCTTTACCGCAGGTCACCCAACAGATGCGGATATTCGTATAACTGATTTAGAATTTGGTTTACCGATTACTGTGGGAAATAATGTTTGGATTGGCGGAAACAGTGTGCTGCTACCAGGGATAACGATTGGTAATGATTCGATTATTGCTGCGGGTGCAGTCGTTACCAAAGATGTACCAGATCATACGATCGTTGGTGGAAACCCAGCAAAAGTGATTCGTGAAGTCAATCGGGCTGATAAAGAGAAGTGGCAAAAACAAATGGAAAACTATTATTCGCTTAAGGAAGAACATCTCAAGAAAATAAGTGAGTAGAGTAAGCAAACTAGTTAGATAAAAAACGAGACAAGGAATACTATTCCTTGTCTCGTTTTTTATTTTTAATTTATTAAATAGTGAGAAAACAAGAGTTTAAAAAATGTTTTTTCTCAATACAAGCATTTTCCTCATACGATTATTAATGCCTTTTTAAAAACTAGAGACTTCTTCTACAGCTTTCTTTTTCCGTTTATTGACGAAATAAAGGAAGGTACAAATCAATGGGATGATTCCAGAAATAATGTATAGTCCTCTGAATGAAGTGAATGATTTCAAGGTACCCATAATATAAGGACCGACGCCTAATCCCAAATCTAATCCGATGAAGTAAGTAGATAATGCAATACTGATTCGATGTTCACGAACGATTTTTAAACAAACTGCTTGTCCGTTAGACATAAATGTTCCATAACCAAGTCCGACGAAGGCTCCTGCAAGAAGCAACATGAAACTATTCGTTGTTGCACTAAGTAAAAATAAACCAGCAGTTAAGAAAAGATAACTAGGGTACATAACATATTGCTCACCTTTCGCATCAAAAATGCGACCTGTCAACGGGCGAGTAAAGGTGATCACCAAGGCATAGACAACAAAGAAGAATGAACCAGCGCTAACTAGATGGATCACTTGCGTATAAGAAGATAAAAAGGACAAGACACTAGAGTAAGACAAGCCCATCAAAAAGGCAATTCCTGTAATAAACAACGCCTTTTTCTCGATGAAGCTATCAACTGTCCATGAAGTCAATTGTTCTTTTTGTTCAGTTGACAACACAATATTTTTGACTGGGAAGAAGAGACAAGCGATAGTGACTAAGAAAACCAAGATAATCGTGAACCAAATAATGAAATGAAAATCAGTCATATTCAACAAGATCATTCCTAAAAATGGTCCAATTGCAGCGGCCAAGCTAGTGCTTAAACCATAATAATTGATTCCTTCCCCTTTTTTGTCCATTGGAATATAGGCCGTCACAATTGCGTTTGTTGCAGTTGATACTGTTCCATAACCAAAACCATTTAAAAAACGAACAAGGTAAAGAATTCCGATGGAAGGCATGTAAAGATAAGCGATGGTAGTCAACAGATAAAAAATTGCACCACCTTGTAAAGTCATTTTCCGGCCAATCAATTCAAGTTGTTTCCCCATCAATAAACGAGCAAGCAAAGTACCAATGATATAAATACCAGAAGCAAATCCAGCTTGGCTTAAGCTAGCGTGTAAGCTGTCCTGAGCGATAACTGCGATAATGACCATCAATAAATAATAAACGAGATAAACAATAAAGTTAATAAGTGTGATACCAATAAAATGTTTGTTGAATAATTTGTCTTCCATTTGTTTTGCTAATTCCCCTTAATGTACATATGAATATGCTTTTAATTTTTCGATTTGAACTTCAACATCGTGATAATTCGATGGATAGCGATCCACAAGTTGTTGGATAAATAAATCACGTGTTTCCATAAATAATTGTAAGAATTCTTGACATTCTTCATCTGGTGTTTCTTCGACAGATTTAATCAACTCAATTGAGTTTTGATAAGCATCATTTAGGAAAACTAACGAAGCTTTCATATCAAATCTTGTGCGGTAAGCTGTTTCTAATCGGTTAATAATAGTGTTCATCCAAAATTGCATTTTTTTTGACCTCGATTCAGTAATTTTTTTTACATACGGAGTATAGCGAAGAAAAAAAATGAAGAAAATGAACTTGGTTATACAAAAAGGTACTTAACAAATGTTACTATCATTAGTAAAATACCTATGAACTTTAAAAATCTTGGAAATCTTGTATTATTTTTTTAGATAAATGTTTGGATGGGGGAGCATGATTGGATAACAGAGCACTAGCGGAGTATGTAACGAGTAAAAATATTCCAATTATACGAAAGGGGTATCACAAGTATTTAACGTTTGAAGGTGTCGAAGATTGTTACACTTATATCTTAAAAGAGGGAATCGTGAAAGCGAGCGTGATCTCCAATGACGGAAGAGAATTCAATCTAAGATATGTCAATGATTTAGAAGTGGTATCTCTAATTAAAGATGAATATTCACAATTTATTGATTCACCGTACAATATTCGAGTTGAATCAGAGTATGCGGAATTTTATCGTGTGAATCGGGTGAAGTTTTGGGAGGACATCAACAATAATCCTGATTTGCAGCATCATGTAAAAGAATTTTATCGTTTTCGCTTATTGAGTGTCATGAAAAAAATGCAACAAATGCTACTAAATGGGAAATTGGGCGCAGTTTGTACACAATTATATGAATTGTATGACATGTTTGGTGTGCGAACACCGGAAGGCTTATTGATTGATTTTCCAATTACGAATGAAGAAATTGCTAAGTTTTGTGGTATTTCAACGGCAAGTAGTGTTAGTCGTATTTTGAAACAATTAAAAGATAAGGGTATCATTGCGGTTCAGGATCATCATCTGATCATTACGAATATGGAACTGCTGGAAGATAATATTATTTTTTAAAAAGGTTGTGATTCCAAGCGTTTAGCTCCGAATAGATAGTGAGCAAGCATTCAAAATAGTTTTTCATGTTTTGAAATGAATGTAAGCTATATCGAGGAGATGCTTGGAGAACACCGAGGAAAAGGTTGTGCCACAACTCATTTAGTTTCAAGCAATAATACTCTAAAAATCACTATTTAAATTGTTGTTAGGAACATACCCTAGTTTATACAACAATAAAAAGGGGAAGACAATTAGTTGTCTTCCCCTTTTTATTGTTGCTAACGTAGTTATTTGACTTATTATTTGCTTTCAACAACGGTTGTTGAAACTAATTCTTCAGCTTCACTTTTTTCTTGTTCTAGAGCATGTTCTTTTGCCAGTTCATTTTTGTCATAAATTTTCACAAATGGATAGTACATTACGACTGATAAAACAATCAATAGGCAATTTAAAACTGCTGCACGCCAGTCGCCACCAGTTGCAAGATATGCTCCAATTGGACCAGGTAAAGTCCAAGGAGCAGTGATTGTAACTGCACTTACAAATCCTAATCTAGTTGCGAACCAAGCAATAGTGGCACAAGCCATCGGAGTTAAAATGAATGGAATAATTAACGTTGGATTCAACACGATTGGCACACCAAAAATAACTGGTTCATTGATGTTGAAAATCGACGGTGTAATAATTGCTTTTCCTAGTTTTGAAGCATACTTAGATTTGGCAGTAAAGGCGAGCAAGATAGCGAGTCCAATTGTACAACCAGATCCACCAATCCAGATAAACCATTGGTAAAAAGGTTCAGCCGCGATATTTGGTAAAGTTTCACCAGCAGCTGCTGCCGTAGTGTTAGCTTCTAAGATTTGTAACCATAAAGGACGTGCTAGTGAGCCAATAATTGAAACACCATGAATCCCGAAAGCCCAGAAGAAAGTGATCATAAAGATCAATAGAAGTACACTTGGAAGTGTATCGGTCGCACTGATCAAAGGACTAACGATTTTCGAAACAGCTGAATGCCAATCAAAGCCAATGTAATAACTGATAGTAGAAATCACTAGGATAACGATTAATGTTGGCGTTAATGATTCAAAGGAACGAGCTACTGCAGGTGGCACTTGATCTGGCATAGTGATTTTGAATTTGGATTTGTCTGTTAAACGATAGACCTCAACAGCAAAAATCGACGTGATGATACCGACAAACATACCACCACCGCCAAGATTTGCCATTGGCAAAACAAAACCAGAAGTTCCAGCAGCTTCTGCAGCCTCTAAAGGAATATTTACAGGTACAAAAGTTAATAGAAAAGCGATGGTTGACAGAATTCCGCCAGAAACAACATCTAAGTTGTAAGTTTTTGAAAGGCTAGCACCAATTCCAAATGTTGCATAAAGTGACATGATGTACATGGTCATACGATAAGGTAATAAAATTGTTGCGGCATTAGAAGATAAAAACTGATAAATGCCCCATGATTGTGGTAGGGGTGGGAAGGCGATGATCAAAAAGAAAGAACCAACAATAATCAAAGGTAACGTTGCAATAATCCCGTCACGAATTGCTCGTAAGTGTCGTTGATTAGCAATTTTTGCCATTGGTCCAGCTAGATGTAACTCAATAAAATTAGTGAAAGCTGTTAACATAGTTTACACTCCTTTAAGTAAAGTCAATTAAAAAATAATTCCTTGATAGATCCAAATGTATGCTAAAATTTCTAAAATAATTAATGAGATACCAAAAGTGATAAAAAAGCCCTTACAAAATCCTCGTTTTGTTTGGATGAAATATGGATTCATCGCTAAAACTGTCGCTAAACTAATGGGTAAAAAAAGCATAACACCAAGATTGATACTCCAGTTTGCCAAGTAAAATAAATAAGGAATAAAAATACCACCAAAAATACAAGCAAGCAAAAGCAATCCAGCTGTTTTCACACCAAAGTGAATGTGCGATGGTCCATTCGTTTCTTTCTGCATAAAAATACCTCCTCTCAACAAAAAAATTAAACGCTTACAAAATATAGTAACAAAAAAGAGCAGTTACGGATCTCTTCTTTTTTAGTATACAGTTAAGAAATTAAAAATCAATATATTTTTTATTTTTTTGTAATTTTGTTTCTTATTGGAATTGAAATTTCTTTATTTTTTTATATGTTTGAAAACGCATTTCTTAGATGGTATGATAAAAGCGAATACAAAGGAGGAGGAAAATGACAAAAATTTTATGGGGCGGAGCTACTGCTGCTAGTCAATATGAAGGCGGTTACAAAAAACGAGGGATAGATACTCAAGACTGTCGACCTTATTTAGAAAAAACATCGAATGCGACAGTAGCTACTCGATTATTAACCAAGAAGACTGTTGAACAAGCGGTGGAGGAGAATCAAATTTTTTATCCGTTCAGAAAAGGATCCAACGGAGAGGTTCGGACAACTGAAGACTTAGCGTTACTCAATGAGTTAGGCCTGGATGTTTACCGATTATCAATTAGTTGGTCACGCCTATTCCCAAACGGAGATGAAGAAATTCCTAATGAGGACGGAATAAAGTATTACGATGCTATTTTTAAAGAGTTAATCAACAAAAAAATAAAAATTTTTTTGACAATTAATCACTATGCATTGCCACTTCATTTAGTAACAGAACAAGGTGGATGGAAAAACCGTAAGACAATTGACCATTATTTGAAATTAGTCACAGTTATTTTTAATCACTGGGGTGAGTTGATTGATTATTATTTACCCTTCAATGAAATCAATGCAGGGTATTTCAGTCCTTATAATGGTACAGGATTATTGAAACCAGAAAAGGATGCATATGCGTACAATGATATCTTTTTAAGTTTACATCATCAGTTTATTGCTAGTGCACAAGCTATTGCTCTAGGGAAAAAAATGAAAGTCAAAGGTCAATTTGGTGCAATGATTTCTTGTTTTTGCTACTATCCATTAACACCAAAACCTGAGGATAATTTACAATTAGTTTTAGATGAACAAATCAATCAATGGTTTTGTATGGATGTCTTAGCTAGAGGAGAATATCCTTATTATATGAATAAATTTTTCTTAGAGCACGACGTCGATTTTGAAATCAGTGAAGCAGATCGCCAGCTTTTAAAAGAAAATACTTGTGATTTTGTCTCTTTCTCTTACTATTCTTCGAGTATTAGTTCAGTAGAGGAAAGTCAACAGCAAACGGCTGGAAATTTGGTAGCGACGACAAAAAATCCTTATTTAAAAGCAAGTGAATGGGGTTGGCAAATTGATCCAATTGGATTGAAGACCACCCTGCTAAAAGTTTACGATCGGTATCAAAAACCTGTAATGATAGCTGAAAATGGATTGGGTGCAAGAGATGTGAAAGAAGCTGATGGTATCCATGATGCGTATCGTATCGAGTATTTTAAGCAGCATTTTCAACAAATTTTAGAGGCAGAACAACTAGGAGTAAATGTTCTAGCATACTTTGCTTGGGGAATCATTGACATTGTCTCAGCGGGGAGCTGCGAAATGGAAAAACGTTACGGCGTTATTTTCGTTGAAGCAGATAATCAGGGAAATGGCTCCTATGATCGTTATAAAAAAGATAGTTTTTATTGGTATAAAGCATTTATTGCTGAACAAAGAGAGGCAAGAAGAAAGTCACAAAAAGTAGAGTAGGAGAAGCGATGAAGTACGTCATTGGGATTGATTGTGGAGGTACAAAAACGCATGCGATTGCTTATGATTTAGAAGGAAATGTTTTGGGAGAGACAATCGAGGGTTTTGGAAACCTACTTGTTTCTTATGAGCAAGCAAAAAAGAATATTTTTCGAGCAATGAATGAATTGCTAATCAGATTGGGAAGAGTAGATTGTCAATTGATTGCGTTAGGCATTGCCGGTATTGATGGTGGTGGGTTACGAGAAAAATTTCAGAAAGAGTTAACTTACTTTGATTATCCTGTTTATTTATATAATGATGCACAGTTCAGTTATTTAGCTAAGGTGGGCTTTCAACCAGGTATTTTAGCAATTGCGGGGACAGGTTCAGCTTTTTTTGGACTGAAAGAAAACCAATGGTATCGTGTAGGTGGCTGGGGACAATTATTGGGGGACGAAGGTTCTGCTTATCACTTAGCAATTGCTGCGATTAAATTAGTTCTAGCAGAGTTTGATGAAGGAAAAACATTGTCACCTTTTGCTAACGATTTATTGGCTTTTTTTGGTGCGGAGGATGTGATGAGTTTGGTAAAAATAATTTATCAAAAAAAGAAGGGCGAAATTGCTAGCGTAGCAGCATTTTGTTCAAGCTACGAACAAGATGATATTCGTGTGTCAGAATTACTAAAACAAACGGGTGAATTATTAGCCACTCAGGTTATCCAACTAGCAGACAAAATGAAGTTAACCTCAGGATTTTGTTTGGGGATTAATGGTAGCTTGTTGGAAAAACAGGCGACAGTGAGACACGTTTTTCTCGAACAGTTAAAAGGTTACGAAGTTTTGCTTGCGTCTGAGACGATTCATACTACGAAAGCTGCATTAGTTATTTGGAAAAATCAGTTGGCTGCACAATGTGTGAGTACGGCTAACTTCAACTAAAAAAACTCCTCAAGATCGATTCGATTTTGAGGAGTTTTTCTTTGGCGGATAATAAATCAAAAGCTTCTTCCACCACCGCCAAAAGTACCACCACCACTTGAATGGGTTGTGCTTCCGCCACCACCGCCACTTCCAGGTGGTGGGCTTTTAGGGATTCGTCTAGTAGTGACAAAAGAATTTGTTAAACGATCAGTTTTATCCGTTAATTTGATGCTTGAATTTTCACGATAAGGATATTTGTAGGAACCAAATTTTAATTGATATTTAGAAACTGTTACAAAGTAAAAGACAAGGCTTAATACCAAAGCAACAATAAGAGCAAGTGTAATCTCGACAGGAGTCAAGACTTTGTAACGAGTGATTTTTCCGGTTTCTTCATCTACTCGATAGTGGCCACCTGGAACACCTGCTTCGACATAATCGGCAACTTTAGTGAGATAAGCAGTCGCAGCTTGATAGTAATTTTGATCGGACATGCCATTATAAACTTCATCAAGCGTTGATTTAATCCGATTATCATCTAAATAATCAATCATGTTACCTGAGGTCGAAATGTAAATTTCTCTTTGTCCCATATCTAACAATAGGGCAGAACCATTTTCATTATTCCCAACCGCCTCTCTCAAGTAATCATCTGTAAAGTCTCGTGGCTCATCAGAGTTATTTGTTGTTGTGACGATTAAGACTTCACCTTTGATTTTTTCGTTGATTGGCTTCGCTTGATTTTCTAATGATTGAATTTGTTCTGCTGTAAACAAGCCAGCTTCATCATTGACCGTTGGGGTTTCAGCGTGCGCAATGAGCGGGAAAAAACAGCCAATTAAAACGAAAAAGAAAATTGAAAGTTGTTTTTTCATATCAAATACCCCACAATCATCAACAAAATAGCAGTAATAGTAAAGATACCAAGTGATGTAAGACCCAATTTCTTTTTGCTGACAGGTAGGACACCACTAACTTTCCCAGTTTGACCATTCATTGCATAATAGTAAACTTTTTTTGAATCACGACTACGATAGGTTACCAACCAGACCGGAAGTAATAAATAATTATTTTTCTGATCGTTGATCGCAACAGAACTACGAACGCCAGTTAAAGTTGTGTAACCAGCGGCTGTTTCGCGTAAAAGTTTTTCGGAGTACTCTTTTAACTCTGCTTCAACTTCTGAGCGAATCGCTTGATATTCGATATCGCGTTTTTCTGCTTGAAAGCCAGCGAGATATTGGTTTTTAAAGTCGATTGCTTTATTCAGTGGGAAAGGTTGGACACCTTCGACCATTTTTTGTTGAGTATTTTTAGATAAAGCATTCTTGACTAATTCTTTAAAAGAAAGTTTTCCTTCACGGTGGACAGCAAATTGTTTTGTCTCGGTATACTCAATATCGCCGACGCGCCAGACTCGTAAGACAGTTCCATTTGCTTGAAAATCTCCTTCTAATTCGGCATCCGTTGACCAGTAAGGAAAATAAACACCAGTTAGTTTGTCGATTTGTTCAGAATTAAAGAATGCTTTAGGAATAAACCATTTTTTCTTTGTCCAAGCTAAAAATTGTTTAGTTGCTTCCTCTTTTTCGATTGCAAAAGGAAGAACTTTATTTGGTAAAAACTCACCACTCAAGCGTCCTGACAAAACAACTGGATTATGGCAATAGTAGCAATACGTCGCGGCTGTTGTTGCATCAGTCACGATTTCAGCCCCGCAGCTTGGACAAAGAAATAGTTCCATAGCGGGAGCTTTTTCTTTTGCTTCTTGATCAATTGCCTCGGTAGTACCAACAGCTTCATCGTAAGCTTGACGTTCAGTGTCATCCATTTTATCTAGTTGTTCTTGTGCCGTGAAGGTAAAGTCACCAGTTGTATTTTTTGGTTCATTAGCTGTATCAGATGCTGAACCAATATTGCGAGCTTCTTTTTGCTGTTGTTCGTAAAGGCTCACTTCTTCTTCTGTAAATATGCTCAGGCAGTAGTCACAATGAAATTTTTGGTCTTTAGGATCAAAAGTTAAAGGACTGCCGCAGTTTGGACATTTATGTGTAATGACATCCATTGGCTACACCCTTTCCTTTAGTCCAAAGGTACTCCTTTAAACGGCTTGCCACAATGAGGACAGAATTTTGGAATACCATTGGAAAGATCAACAATTTCACCACATTCACTGCATTTCATCTCTAGCTTTGGTTGTGCAGCAGGGGCAGGCTTAGCTGTGCCACAGTTAGAACAGAACTTCCCAGTATTTTCCGTGCCGCAAACGGGGCAAGTCCAAGTATCAGCATTTCCTGTTGCAGCTTGCTGGTTTTGTTTTTCTGCTTGCTGTTGCTTCATTTGTTCTTGATTATTTTGTGCAGCTTGAGCAAGGTAGGCACTGTTAGCATTCATTCCCATACCAACACCCATAAAACCAGTCATTGCGCCGCCTTCATTTTTCCCAGCAGCTTCCATCCCACGAGCAATCGAACCTTGAACATAGCCCTCGCGAACACTTGGGTCCCCAAGCATAGCACCTTCATTTCGCATGTTGATTAGTTTGACAGAATCATCGGTATAAGAAATACTTGCGACTGCTACAGAAACGATTTCCATTCCACGTAGTTCACGCCATGAATCATCTAAAGCAGAAGCCATGTATTTACTTAATTCCAAACTTTTTGATGGTACGTAAGAAATTCGTTGACCATCTGCTGACATTTGGTTGATCGCCGATTGTAAAGCAGTTAAAAACTCTGCTAGATACTGTTCATTGATATCGGCAATTTCTACTTGCGTTTTATTTTTTGGAATGGCATTTGTGTAAAATAAAATTGGATCCGTGATGTGGATAGAGTAAGCACCATGCGCACGTAAAAATAATTCGGCATTATAAAAATTATCAAAATAGTTTAATGGTGAAGTTGTTCCAAATTTGATTCCTTTTAGCTCTTGTAAATTAATATAGAAGACTTGTTGTTTTTGTGGTGTGACGCCACCAAATTTAAAGCGACTGAATGTTTCACTAATTGCATCTTTTAATGAGCCATTAAACATAGAAGGTGCAGCATCATTTTTGATAGTGTAGTAGCCTTCTTCAGCTGTGTAATCAATAATTTTTCCACCGTCAACAAGGAGCATCATCATATTTGGATAGACATGAACAACTGTTCCATCGGTTAGAACATCTTCTGTTCCTTTCCGATTTGACCCACGTTTGTCGTTTTTACGAACTTTGACACCTTTTGTCATAACAGTTGTGTCACTCATATTATCTGGTTCGATGACTTCAAGCCATTGATCAGCTAATCCACCACCAACCGAACTTGTTGCAGCTTTAATTAATCCCATAAAAAATTCCTCCTTAGATAAATAGCTAAAGAAACAGCTTAAATTATTTTCTTTATTATACCATAGGGAAATGAAAATGCTGTCAGCCAAAAGTCTTAAAGAACTTTTGCGGGAATGAACGTTTTCTCTTGGAAAAAGCCGATGAGTAGAGTAGTTTTTTTTAATAAAATCACGTATAATAAATAATAGTGAATTTTTTTAAGAGGGGGATCTATATGGCATACCAAGCACTTTACCGTGTCTGGCGTTCACAACGCTTCGATGACATTGTAGGCCAAAAAGCTGTTACACAGACATTGAAAAATGCTATCGTTTCCCATAAAACATCTCATGCGTATTTATTTACTGGACCTCGTGGAACTGGTAAGACGAGTGCAGCAAAAATTTTTGCCAAAGCAATCAATTGCCCGAACAGTCGAGATGGTGAACCTTGTAATGAATGTGAGATGTGTCGATCAATTACAGCTGGAACACAAGAAGATGTAATTGAAATCGATGCTGCAAGTAATAATGGTGTGGAAGAAATCCGTTTTATTCGAGATCGCGCCAACTACGCACCTACGAAGGCAACTTATAAAGTTTATATTATTGATGAAGTCCATATGCTTTCGACAGGGGCTTTTAATGCGTTATTAAAAACACTGGAAGAGCCAAAAGAAAGTGTCATTTTTATTTTGGCAACGACAGAACCATATAAAATCCCTGCAACGATTATTTCTCGTACACAACGATTTGATTTTAAGCGGATCAATGCATCTGATATTATTGAGCATTTGGAATTTATTTTAAATGAATCAAATATTTCTTATGAAGAGCAAGCATTAGGCGTCATCGCACGCTCAGCTGAAGGTGGAATGCGTGATGCCTTAAGCATTTTAGACCAAGCAATTTCCTTTAGTGAAGGGACGATTACGCTAAACGATGCAATGCAGGTGACTGGTAGCTTAACATATGAAATGATGGATGATTATTTAAGTGCTTGTGTCGAACAGAATGTTGCGCAAGCATTGAATGCTTTGGAACAGATGTTAGCTGCAGGGAAAGAAGCCCGTCGCTTTTTAGAGGATCTATTGCAATATTGTCGTGATTTGTTGATGTATCAGCAAGCACCTCAATTAGTGTCAGAGAAAACAAGTCAGTTAACTACAACTTTTGTTAGTCTTTCACAAGAAATAAAAGCAGAACAGCTTTTCCAAATGATCAAAATATTAAGTGAAACACAAAATGAAATTCGTTTTACCAATAGCGCTACGATTTATTTGGAAGTCGCAACTGTTAAGTTAGCGCAAAAACAACCAGCAACAAGCCTGAGCCCATTGTCTCAGGGAGAACCAGCCGAAAGCCAAGCAGTCGAGAAGCTTCAGCAAGAAGTTTCCACGTTGAAAAAAGAATTAAAAGAACTCAAAAAGAATCATGGTACAGCCAGTAATAGTCAACCTGTGCCACAAGCCGTGCATAAAAAACAAGCGAGTTCTTATCGTGTACCGACTGAACGAGTGTATCAAGTATTAAAAGAAGCAACGCGTCAAGATCTGAATCAGGTCAAAGAAGTTTGGGATGATTTATTGATGAGCTTGTCGGTTACACAACGAGCAATGTTGAAAGCAAGCGAACCAGTGGCAGCTGGACCAAAAAGTATGGTCATTGCTTTTGACTACGAAATCGTTTGTCAACGAGCGACAAATGACGATGAGTTACAATTAGCAATCCACAATAATTTGAGTCGAATGATTCATGATTATGCACCAGATACTGTGTATATCACACGAGAAAGCTGGCCAGAATTGCGTAAGAATTATTTGATCCAAAGTAAAGACAATGGTCAGATGAATTCTTTTGTTCCAGAAACAGATGAAGAAGAAATCGAACTGATCCCACAAGAACCAGAAACAACGGAAACTGTGGTAACAAAAGCAGAGGAGCTTTTTGGAACAGATTCAGTAACAATTATTGATGATTAAAATTCAAAGGAGAGATGTACAATGATGCGTGGAATGGGAAATATGCAAGGCATGATGAAACAAGTACAAAAAATGCAAAAAGAAATGGTTCAGGCACAAGATGCGTTGAACGAAAAAGAATTTACAGGAGTGGCTACAAATGAATTAGTTAAAGTTGCTTTCACTGGGGATCGACGTATGAAAGACGTTGAAATCAAACCAGAAATCCTAGACCCAGAGGATCCAGAAATGTTGCAAGACTTGTTAGTGATGGCTATCAATGATGCCTTAACGAAAATTGACACAGAAACTGAAAAAACAATGGGTAAATATACCAAAGGAATGCCTGGATTCTAATTTTTCGTGAAGGAGTAATGATTATGCAATATCCAGAACCAATTGCCAAACTGATCGACAGCTATATGAAACTTCCTGGGATTGGTCAAAAAACAGCTACACGTTTAGCATTTTTTACAATCGATATGAAAGATGAAGTAGTCAATGAATTTGCCAAATCGTTGTTAAGTGTCAAACGTGATTTGCACTTTTGTAGCATTTGCGGAAACATTACTGAAGAAGACCCTTGCGAAATTTGTAAAGATCCGTCACGCGACCGTAGTATTATTTTAGTAGTCGAAGAACCAAAAGATGTGATGGCAATGGAAAAAATGCGCGAGTATCATGGTTTATATCATGTTCTTCATGGTGTGTTATCGCCAACTGAAGGAACTGGACCAGAAGACATCAATATTTCCTCTTTATTGCAACGCCTGCATAACGATGAAGTAAAAGAAGTCATCATAGCAACAAACGCAACAACGGAAGGTGAAGCAACTGCGATGTATCTATCTCGTTTGATCAAACCTGCTGGTATCAAAGTTACTCGACTAGCACATGGATTATCTGTTGGTTCAGATATCGAGTATGCAGATGAAGTTACGTTGTTAAAAGCAGTAGAAGGACGGCGTGAGCTGTAATTTTTTGAAATAATTTGAATTTCAGCTACAATGAAGATGTAGTACGAGAGATGGAGGCAAAAATGTGAACGGACTATTTATTACAATTGAGGGACCAGATGGTGCTGGAAAAACAAGTATCTTGAAGGAATTATTTCCTCTATTGAAAAAAGTCGCAAAAACAGAAATGATTCAAACAAGAGAACCTGGTGGCATTCCAATTGCGGAAGAAATTCGCCAAGTTATTCTTGATCCTAAAAACGAACGAATGGATGAACGAACAGAAGCACTTCTCTATGCAGCGGCTAGAAGACAACATCTAATTGAAAAGATTTTGCCAGCTTTAGAAGAAGGTAACATTGTTCTTTGTGATCGTTTTGTGGATAGTTCACTTGCCTATCAAGGAGCTGGACGACGTATTGGAATGCGCGAAATTGCTCGCTTGAATGAGTTCGCGACTGAAGGATTGACACCTGATTTTACTCTATATCTGGATGTTGATTCTGATACAGGATTGCGTCGTATCCAAAAAAATCGTCAGAATCAAATTGATCGATTAGATTCTGAGGGACTTGAGTTTCATCAACGAGTTCGTCATGCGTATCTAAAACTTGCAGAAGAATACCCAGAACGTATTCATAAAATTGATGCAAGATTAAGTTTTGAAGAAGTTCTTCAGGCTAGTTATTATGCCATTATTGAGAAATATCCACAATTTTTTGAAAATTAGGAAGGTGACTGTGTATGAAAATTATTTTAGCTATTATCCAAGATAAAGATAGTAACCGTTTATCGAATGAACTGATTGATGCCAATATTCGCGCAACAAAATTATCTTCAACTGGTGGCTTTTTAAAAGCCGGCAATAGCACATTTATTGTAGGGATTGAGGATGAACGAGTAGACGAAGCACTTGAAATTATCAAAAAGACTTGTGAATCTCGTAAACAATTTGTTTCAACACCAGTTACGTTGGATATTTCTATGGATGGTGGTGTTCCTTACCCAGTAGAGGTGGAAGTTGGCGGAGCAACAGTCTTTGTTTTACCTGTCGAAGGATTCCATCACTTTTAGGAGGAGCTATGAAACAAGAAGAGTTAGTAAAACTGGCTCAAATGCAACATTTCGTTTATCAACAACTTCAACGAAGTTTTGAGCATGGGCGCCTCGCTCATGCTTATCTTTTTGAGGGCGAAAAAGGAACGGGTAAACATGAAATGGGTATTTGGTTGGCCCAACATCTATTTTGTACACACTTAGTAGATAACCGGCCTTGTGGTATTTGCAATAACTGCCAGCGAATTCAAAATAATGAACATCCAGATGTATTAGTGATCGAACCTGAAGGGCAAACAATCAAGGTCGATCAAATTCGTCGTTTACAAACAGAATTTAGTCGAAGTGGCTATGAATCAAAAAAGAAAGTTTTCTTGATCAAGGAAGCAGAGAAAATGAACGTTAGCGCGGCAAATAGTCTACTTAAATTTTTAGAAGAGCCACCGGGTGATTTTCTAGCAATTTTAGAAACGGATGCGATTGGTCGGATTTTACCAACGATTCAATCACGTTGCCAAGTTTTACATTTTCAAGAACTTTCAAAAGAAGTTTTAATTCACAAATTACAGGAAGAACAAATTCCATTGGAAAAAGCGAAACTTTTAGCATTCTTAACCAACAGTTTACGAAAAGCAGTTGAAATCTCAGAAGATGAATGGTTTAATGAGGCTAAGGACTCGATTTATCAGTGGTTCACTTATCTACAAAAGCAAGATCCTCAAGCATTTATCTATGTCCAAAAGAAATTGACTAAAGTATTTAAGGAAAAAAATCAACAGTTTATGGCACTTTCAATTTTGTTATTTTATTTCCAAGAAGCACAAAAGCAAGCAATTGCTACTGAAGAATCAAGCAAAACAAAAAAAGCCAATCAAATCATTGAACGCATTTTAGTTGCTGAACAAAAATTACGTAGTAACGTGAGTTTTCAAGCAGTAGCTGAACAGTTCGTTTTACAAACGATTTTTAATTATAGCTGAGTAACCAAGGAGGTTGGAAATGGTAGAAGTAGTAGGCGTCCGTTATAGAGATGCTGGGCATATCTATTATTTTGCGCCAGGGGATTCTGAATATTTTTATAATGATAAGGTGTTAGTCGAATCTCAACAAACCTTACATATTGCAACAGTTGCCATTCCCAAACGAGAACTTGATTCCCAAGATTTACCAGAAGAAGTCAAACCAATTTTGCATAAAGCTTCGGCTACCGAGCTAGCAAAAGAACAAAAAAATCAACAAGATGCTACCGAAGCGCTGAAAATCGCTAAACAAAAAGCACGTGAACATGAACTAGAAATGAAAATCGTGAAAGTGGAGTATACTTTTGATCGCAGCAAAATGATTTTTTCTTTTACTGCTGATGGACGAATTGACTTTCGGGATTTGGTGAAAGAGTTAGCAAGTATTTTTCGGACTAGGATCGAGTTACGCCAAATTGGTGTCCGTGATGAAGCAAAAATTATTGGTGGAATTGGGCCCTGTGGTCGACCATTATGCTGTTCGACATTTTTAGGAGATTTTGTACCGGTTTCGATCAAGATGGCGAAAGATCAAGGTCTTTCTTTGAATCCAACAAAAATTTCTGGCTTATGTGGACGTTTGATGTGTTGTCTGCAATATGAGAGCGCAGAGTACGAGGCAGCAAAAAAAGAACTCCCTGACTTTGGGAAAATGATTGAAACACCTGATGGTAAAGGGAAAGTCGTAGGATTAAATCTACTTAGCCGAATGGTAAAAGTTCGGTTGACGGGACGAGAAAATCCAGTGGAGTATGAATGGGATGAACTAAAAGACTTCATTCAAGTAGGTGAGATGAATGGATAAGCGATCTTTATATGACGGTTTAAACCAGCTAGAATCAGAATTACGAAATACCTTAACTGAATTAGTAGAAATGAAGCATGCACTTCATGAAATCGTCGAAAAAAATACCACGCTTGAGATGGAAAACCAACGTCTGCGTGAACATTTGCGTGAGCTGAATCAAGTAGCCGAAGCACCCGCTGAAAGTGTCAAACAAGAATTATCGAAATCCCGGATGAATTTAGAAAAAATTTATGAAGAAGGTTTTCATGTTTGTTATGACTTATACGGTTCACGTCGCGAAAATGATGAGCCGTGTGCGTTTTGCTTGGAAGTTATTTATCGTGAAAGTGGACGGTAATATTTAAAATTTATCTATGTTAGGGCAAAGATGTGAGTCAGTCGACTTGTGTCTTCGCTCTTTTTTATTAAGGAGGCAGGAAATGTATAACCAAAAAAGTTTTAAGGATCATTCAGGTATAGGAACTTTATATCTTGTTCCCACACCGATTGGTAACCTTGAAGATATGACTTACCGAAGTGTTCGTCTGTTACAAGAAGCAGACTTGATAGCAAGTGAAGATACACGTAATACACAAAAATTATTAAATCATTTTGAGGTAGAAACACCACAGAAAAGTTTGCATGAACATAACTACAAAGAAAGAATTCCATACTTACTTGAACAATTAAAAACAGGACAAAGCATTGCCCAAGTAAGTGACGCGGGAATGCCTTCTATTAGTGATCCTGGTCATGAATTAGTTGTTGCATGTATTGCAGAAGGAATCCCAGTCGTATCAGTACCCGGCCCTACAGCAGGTATTACTGCTTTGATTGCTTCTGGTCTCGAACCACAACCGTTTTTATTTTATGGGTTTTTACCAAGAAAAAAGAAGGAACAAAAAGAAATATTGATGCAATTAAAGCCTCAAACAGCAACACTTATTTTTTATGAATCACCTTATCGTGTAAGTGCTACACTTGAAAATATACGCGTGGTACTTGGAAATCGTCAAGTGGTGTTATGTCGGGAACTAACTAAAATTCATGAAGAATATCTACGTGGAGATGTAGACGAACTATTAATGTATCTAAAAGAAAATCAAATCAAAGGTGAATGTTGCTTGATGGTCGCTGGCGACGATGGTAGTTTGACTGAAGCAGAGGAAGTTATTCAAATCTCTTTGAGAGAACAAGTAGAAGCCTTGATTGCAACTGGTGAGAAGCCAAATGCTGCTATTAAGAAAATAGCTGCGGCAAATCACCTGAAAAAGCAAGAAGTTTATCGACAATTTCATGAATTAGATGAATAGTAGCAAATTCAATAACCAATACACAAAAGCTTAAGGAGCGAAACAGAACCATGTTTTGCTCCTTTTTTGAATGGTGACTTAGTGTACATATGAAAACGATTCGTGTAGAAGAAATTCAATTTTAAAAATAGATATTTTTTTACATGAAACAAAATACACGGACGATTTTTTGTTGAATAAGTCGAACTATCTTATGATTATGCAAAACGAATGGCATACCCATTTATCAATGATCATACATTTTTTAAAACCTCAAAGTTAAATTAGAATAGCTTGATAGGGAACAAAAGTTCGACTATAATAACAATGAGAATAAGATCGAGGTGAATACCAATGGAACTACAGTTTCCTTTACATAATGATACATCAAGAAAGATCATCCATATCGACATGGATGCTTTTTTCGCCTCGGTTGAAGAACGCGATCATCCAGAATTTAGAGGGCACCCATTAGTGATTGCTCGCCATCCCAGTGATACTGGTGGTCGAGGTGTCGTGACAACGGCAAATTACGAAGCGAGACAATATGGGATTCATTCAGCGATGAGCGCACAAAAAGCATTTGAATTGTGTCCAACAGCCATTTTTAAACCTGGTGATCATCAAAAATATTCGGAAGTATCTCAAGTTGTTCGTGAAGTTTTTCGGAGATACACTGAAGTCATCGAGCCAGTTAGTATCGATGAAGCGTATCTAGATGTGACAGAAAACAAAGTGAATTGTAAATCAGCAATTAAAATTGCTCGAATGATTCAAGCAGATATCTGGGAAGCAGTTCATCTAACTTGTTCGGCAGGAGTTAGCTATAATAAATTTCTGGCAAAACTGGCTTCTGATTTTCAAAAACCACGTGGAATTACTGTGGTGACACCTCAAGAGGCTGTCTCTTTTCTAAAAAAATTACCAATAGAAAAGTTTCATGGAGTTGGAAAAAAAACAGTGCCAAAAATGAATGAGTTAGGAGTTTTTACAGGTGCAGATTTATATGAGATGAGTGAAATGCAATTGATTCAAAATTTTGGGAAAATGGGGTATTCCCTTTATCGAAAGGTTCGTGGGATTCATGATTCGCCTGTAAATGTTACGCGAGAGCGAAAATCAGTTGGCAAAGAACATACCTATGGTCAGCCACTCCAGACAGAAGAAGCTGTCTTAGCACAGCTTCGACAGCTAGCAGAGAAAGTAGAAGAAGCACTGAGAAAAGTCCAAAAACATGGGAAAACAGTCGTATTAAAAGTTCGCTATACTGATTATTCAACAATTACGAAACGGATAACCTTACCAGAATACATTTATAAAAAAGAGGCACTTTATTATCAGGCCAGTTTGATTTGGGAAGAAATTCTTGGTGTCGAGAAAGGCATTCGGTTGTTAGGGATAACACTCACTAACTTGGATCCTATGACCTATGAAAATATAGTTTTGCCTTTATGGGAATGAATGATTGATTATAAATAAGAGAAAGCACACTATATGCGAGGTGCTTTCTCTTATTTGAGTTATTCTGATATATTAGTATTTGCTATTTTTTTTATTAGTAAGGTGAAAAAAATAAAATTGACGTATTGACAAAGCCGAAATTGGCGAATATAATGCAAGTATCAAATTAACTGATATATCAGTTTTGGGAGGGATTCTGTGATTGACTTAAAAGATTGGCAAAAATCAGTAACGGAATTAAAACAAGTTGGCATCGCTATTCCTACTTATGATGTTGATGAAGTTAAGAAAAAAGGAAAAAAATCGCCAGTGTGGCTTCATTTTGGTGGTGGAAATTTATATCGTGGATTTCATGCAGAAATTGCACAGCGATTAGCTGATGCAAAAGAATTAACTGCTGGTATTGTTGTTTGTGAAACTTTCGATAAACAAGTAATTGATAAGGCTTACAAACCGTTTCACAGTGATGTAGTAGAAGTTATCATGCATGATGATGGGACCTTAGATAAGAAGCTTTTAGCTGCGACAGCAGATGCTTTCTTTTGTCATCCTAGTGAGAAAGAAAGTTTTGCACAAGTCGTTCAATATTTTGAAAATCCGGCCCTACAGTTTACGACCTTTACGATTACCGAAAAAGGGTATCACTTGAAAGATGCTTCTGGGGAATTTTTTCCTGTAGTAGAAGCGGATATTCAAAATGGCCTTGAAGCTCCGCAACATACGATAAGTATCGTGACGGCTTTATTACACAAACGATTTTTAGCGGGAAAATTACCAATTGCCATGATTTCCACGGACAATTTTTCACAAAATGGAAAGCGATTCCAAAATAGTGTGCTGACAATTGCACAAGGATGGCGAGAAAAAGGCTTTGTATCTCAAGCATTTATCGAGTATTTAACTGATTCTGAAAAAGTAGCTTTTCCTTGGAGCATGATTGATCGTATTACACCAAACCCTGCAAAAGTTGTACAGACGGAACTTGAAAAACTCGGTTTTGTTGATATGGAAATGATCCAAACAGAAAAACATACGAATATCGCACCGTTTGTGAATACCGAAGTTGTCCATTATTTAGTGCTCGAAGACCACTTTCCGAATGGACGTCCTGCTTTAGAAAAGGCGGGCGTTATCCTTACAAGTCAAGAGATTGTTGATAAAGCAGATGTGATGAAAGTCACCACTTGTTTGAATCCACTTCATACGGCTATGGCCATCACTGGTTGTTTACTTGGTTATCAATCAATTGCAGCTGAGATGGAAGATGAAGAAATTGTGGGATTGATCAAAGCCATTGGGTATCAAGAAGGCTTACCAGTAGTAGAAGATCCAAAAATAATTGATCCCAAAGAATTTATTGATGAGGTGATTGAAAAACGTTTGCCTAATCCCAATATTCCAGATACACCACAACGAATTGCAAGTGATACTTCCCAAAAAGTAGCGATTCGGTTTGGCGAAACAATTAAAAAGTATGCAGAGAGATCAGCTACACAATCACTTGTATTTATTCCAGTAGCGATTGCTGCTTGGTTGCGTTATTTGTTAGCAATTGATGATGAAGGAAATACATTTGTACCAAGCTCTGACCCACTATTACCTGAATTACAGGAGCAACTAAGAAGTCTTCATTTAGGTGAACAATCTGCGGAAGTGATCCATCACAGTGTTGCAACTATTCTAGCCAATGAAACTATTTTTGGGTCAAATTTATATGAAGTTGGACTTGGTGAAAAAATCGAACAAATCGTAGCAGAAATGTTAGTAGGTCCTGGAGCAGTGAGAAAAACGATTCGTACCTACTTAACAAATTTCGGAGGAAGATAATCATGGAAATGACGTTTAGATGGTATGGTTCACAAGAAGAAAAAATTACATTAGAAGAGATTCGCCAAATTCCAGCGATGAAAGGCATTGTGGGAACGCTTATGGATATCCCCGTTGGAGATGTATGGCCGAAAGAACGAATCAAAGCATTGAAAGAAGAAATTGAAGCAGCAGGATTAACATTAAAGGTAATTGAAAGTGTGAATGTTCATGATGATATCAAGATTGGTTTACCAAGTAGAGACAAATATATTGCAAATTACCAACAAACGATTCGTAATTTAGCTGAATTCGGTATTGAAGTAATCTGCTATAATTTCATGCCGGTTTTTGACTGGGTAAAATCAGATCTTGATTATCGCTTGCCAGATGGCTCTTCAACATTAGCATATATCGCAGCAGACATTCCAGAAGATCCTGAGGAAATCATAAAAAAAGTGGAAAATTCAAGCAATGATTTTGAATTACCCGGTTGGGAACCAGAACGGTTGGCCAAAGTAAAAGAATTACTGCGAGCTTATAAAGAGGTGGATGAAACAAAATTGCGTGAAAACTTTGCCTATTTCTTGAAAGCAATTATCCCAACTTGTGAAGAAGTTGGAATAAAAATGGCTGTTCATCCAGATGATCCACCTTATTCGATTTTTGGCTTACCACGAATCGTGAAAAATCGGGAGGACTTGGACTGGATTTGTCGGGTAGTAGATAGCCCAGCAAATGGGATTACGTTATGTACAGGCAGCATTGCAGAAGATCCAGCAAATAATGTTTATGAAATCATGGCAGAGTTTTGTCAACGAGATCGAATTCCGTTTGCACATGTTCGTAACATTAAATTTATTCAGGGAAAAGATTTCTATGAAGCACCACATAAGTCAGAATATGGTTCATTAGATATGTATCAAATTTTAAAAGCAATGTATGATAACGGGTTTACTGGCTATATCCGTCCTGACCATGGACGCATGATCTGGGGAGAAACGGGACGGCCAGGTTATGGCTTATACGATCGGGCACTTGGAGCGATGTATTTGAATGGCATTTGGGAAGCTTTAGAAAAAGAGCAACAGAAATAATTCTAAACGATTCATTTCAACAGTAATAATGAAGGAGGCTGAGCAAGTTTCAAGTTCAGCCTCTGAATAAAAAATAAAAAGAAGGAAGCGCTTAACTATGTTTTTAGATGAAAATTTTTTATTAACAAATGAAGTAGGACGCAAGTTATTCCATCAATATGCCAAAGAGGAACCAATTATTGATTATCACTGCCATTTAGAGCCAAAAGCTATTTTTGAAAATCAACAGTATGAAAATTTAACTCAAGTCTGGCTCAATGACAAAGGAGCAGGCGATCATTATAAATGGCGCTTGTTGCGAGCAAATGGTGTGGCTGAAGAACTGATTAGTGGCGACGGGGATGATTATGAAAAATTTTTGGCATTTGTTAAAACAATTGAGAAGGCAGTCGGTAACCCAATTTACGAATGGTCGCATTTAGAATTACGTCGATATTTTTCGATTGACTTGATCATTAATCAAAAGAATGCACCAGAGATTTGGCGACAAGCAAATGAAAAAATTCAAACAGACGCATATCGTCCAAAAGAATTATTAAAAATGATGAAAGTCAAGGCAATTTGCACGACCGATGATCCTGCTGACGACTTGAAGTATCATGCAAAATTGGCACAAGAACATAATTCTTTTAAAGTATTGCCAACTTTTCGTCCTGACAACACTTGGGCAATTACTACAGAAGAATATCGTGAATACTTAGATAAATTAGGTGTAAGCGCCCAGATACCAATTCACACATTTTCAGATTTAACAACTGCTTTATCAAGAAGAATCGACTTTTTCCATAAAATGGGCGGACGTTTAGCAGATCAAGGATTAAATACATTTGTATATGCTTCAGCAACAGAAGAAGAATTAGATGTCATTTTAGCACGTGCATTAACTGGAGAAACGAACTTTACAAGAACTGAAGTTGCTCAATTTACAACAGCAATCCAAAAACATTTGATGGGAGAATACTATCAACGTCAATGGACGATGCAAATGCACATGAACGCCTTTCGAAATGATTCAACGAAAATGAAACGAGAAATCGGAATCAATGTTGGTGGTGACTCGATGGGAGATCAAAGTGGACTGACAAAAAATATCGTAAAATTATTTGCAGAAGTTGAAGAAGCAAACCAGTTACCAAAAACGATTTTATACTCGCTGAATCCAAATGACTGGTTACCACTAGCAACTGCTATGCAAAGTTTCCAAGGGGAAATCATTCAAAAACTTCAACTTGGTTGTGCGTGGTGGTTTAACGATACTTGTGAAGGAATGCGCAATCAATTAACCATTATGGCGCAACAAAGTTTATTGGCTAATTTTACTGGAATGTTGACTGATTCTCGCAGCTTCTTGAGTTATCCACGTCATGAATATTTCCGTCGCGTATTATGTCAGCTCCTAGGTGAGTGGGTCGATCAAGGTCGTTTACCTGATGATAATGAATATTTGGGACAAATCGTCAAAGATATTTGTTTTGACAATGCGCATGAATATTTTGGTTTTTTTGAAAGCTGACGGAAGGTGGATGAAGAGAAATGGATAAGAAAAAACAGTGGGTTTACCAACCTAAAAAGATTACAATTGGTCGTGGAGTGGCTTATGGATTGACTGATTTGATGGGCGGCGGTTGGAATAATATCGTTTCAGGAGTCATTTTTGCTTTCGTGTTGAGCCAAGGAATCAATCCGGCGTTTGCTGGAGCAATCACAGGGATTGGTCGAATTATTGACGCGGTGTTTTCCTTATTCTTTGGTGCAATCACGGATGGCTTTTATCGAACAAAATTAGGTCAACATTTTGGCCGACGTCATTTCTTTATTCTACTAGGCGGAATTTTGTTCACAGTTTTATTTCCATTATTCTGGGTTCAAGCAGATAGCTGGGTTTATTATCTAGTGATTTATGTAGCCATCGAACTTGCAATTGCTATGGTTTTGATCCCATGGGAAACTTTGCCAACGGAAATGACCACTGATTACAACCTCCGTACGATTTTATCTAGTTCACGCATGTTTATTTCTGCCACTGGGACAGCGCTTGTTTTCTTAGTGTTAGCAGCGTTGCAGCACATGAAAAATCCGAATGCCTATCTTATTACTGGAATCATTTGGACGGTGATTTTTGTTGTCGCTATTTTTGTTTCTTACCGAACTACTTGGGAACGTCCGTTGACACCAGAATTTTTAGCAGAGTTAGAGAGCCAGCCAAAATTATCTTTAGGTGAATTCGTGAAAAAAACAGTCAAAGATTATTTTTCAACCTTTAAGAATCGTGCATTTCGCCAACATCTAGGTATTTATTTATTGTCATTTACCGGAAAAGATTTTTATTCTACTTTGCTACCAACTTTTATTATTTGTTGTATTCATGGTGTGAAAGAAGATACACCTTGGACACTCCAAGCACTTTCTATTTTTGGTATCGTTGCAACATTAGTGGCTGCACGATTGATGTTGACACATGGACCTCGCTATTTGTTTACACTTAGCTACATCACGATCATCATTACTATGGTTGGTTATTTCTTAACATGGGCACTCCATATCCAAAATGCTTTTTGGGTCTTAGTAATCATTTCAGTTTTTTATCAATGTGCGCGCGCAATTTTAGAATTTACACCATGGAATGTTTTTCCATTTATTCCAGATGTTGACCGCATGATGACACGAGGCGATCGCGCGGGCATCTATGCAGCAGTGATGACGTTCTTTAGAAAATCAACGGGTGCATTCGCTTCTTGGATTGCTGGGATTTTATTAGCAGAAATTGGCTTTGATTCAAAAACGATGACGAACTTTACGAATACACCACATCATATTCAAACGGGAATCGCATTGATTTTCTTTATTGCCCCTGTTATATTGATTTCTTGCGCGTTAGTGATGGCACTAACATTCAAATTGAATCGTGAAACACACGAAGTATTGAAACAAGAAATCGATCGCTTAGAAGAAGGCGGATTGAAAGAAACAGTTACACCAGAAGCAAAAAATGTCGTAGAAGAATTAACTGGGCATCCGTATCAAGACGCTTGGCCAAAGCAACCTGTTATTTGATGACCTACTGAATATACTGAATAAAACAAGGAACCTTTTTGATTATTAAAAGGTTCCTTGTTTTTTTGTTGATGACTTTAGTCAGTGTCAATTACGAAAGAGGTTGGAACGAAAAAAACACGCGTACTGCGGGTAGATATTTACTTCATTTTATCTATTTTTGTCAAAAAATAGATAGGTAAAAAATAATACGAGAAATGATTTCCTAGTATACTTTCGAAAAAAGGGGGGAGTCCAAGTGCAAGTCATTGATCTCCAATGTTTTGTGGCAGAAATTGACGGATGTAATAAATATATTTTATTTGATACACGACCAGCTTATGGGAATGTAACAACATATTTAAATAATGAAATTGAGATTGTATTGAAAAAAGATGAAGAAGAAGTGGCATACCTCTTTAATCATAAGTTTGATACAATCATGGATCTTCAAGATTACAAATGGGTCAAATCACAAGCAAGCGAAAGGCAAGTGTCTTATTTTTTACCAGATATAACCATTTATTGTGTGAAAGTGAAAAGAAAAAACACACAAGAAGAATTGTATAAAAAAATTGCGTTACCTCGAAGTTATTCAACGATTGAAATGGTCGATCGACGTTTGACCCGTTTTTTTCAGGAAAGCTGTTTTGAATGGATAGATTGTCAAGAATTAGTACATTTTGATGAATTAATTAGCTGAAAGACTAGGCTTAGTCACTTGTTAGCAGTATTTCTGCTATGTACTAAAAAATGAATTATTTTTTTTTGTGTTGATTTTCTATGAATTAAAATAATTATCAAAAAGAAATGAAGATAAAATATGTCTTAGCAAAAGGAAAGAAGGTAAAAAATAAAAATGTTCAAACATAAAAAAAGAAAAGCATTGATTGCTGGACTATTATTTTCAGCATTGATCTTGCCAACTCAGATCAATGCACAAGAAACCAGCAATACCATTCCTACAGATGGATTGACTACAAAACAAAATGCAACTGAAGTATCACCACGAATTAGTGTCGGCACTGGATATAAGAACTATATCAATAATGTGACGATTACTGGTGGAGGAATGTTAAATATCTCTACTGGCTCAAAATCGATGTTACAAGTGGGTATCGGTACACAAACAAAAACTGTGATTAAAATCGATCCCGAGATTGCTTCTGAGTTTTTCAGCACACCTAATTATAAACAATATATCCACGGAGAAGTAAAAACGAATCCAACCAGTGGAATTGGGACACATCGTCGCGATATTGAAGATATTTGGGAAAAGAAACCAAGTTTAGGTAATCTTTATAGCCAAGAAACTGCATACTACGATCAGGATCTACAAGCAATCGTTTTGAAAACTGAAAAAGCAATTGCAAGTATCACCGCTTATCAAAATGTTGATTTACGAATTGATTTAGGTAAATGGCATACAGATACTGAAAAAGTAGTTGAAAGAAAATCAATGTATCGTTTTTCTGTCAACTCTGCTTCTGCTGACTGGGGATTAGGATGGAACTGGGGCGGTTCAGAAACAATTTTAGATCAATGGGGCTTATGGGGAGATGGCAATCCATTTGAACGTGGTTCATGGATTGAGGATCCCGTAGAACCTACTTCTTTGAAAACTGAAGATGATGAGCATTTTTCTGGTAATGGAAAGCAAGATATAAGTAATGAACATGAGACAGAATATAGCGTTACCTTAAAAAAAGGAAGTTCTACGATCAAATCAAATATCCAAATGGATGCGACCGGCAATTGGGATGCTGATTTATCTGGATATGGTTTAAAAAATGGCGATACGATTTCAGCCTATGTAGTTGGAAATGAAACACAACCTAATGGAAATGGTGTGAAAGATCGTAAAGAATCTAGTGCGACACGTTACACAGTTGGGAAAGATTCTATTCCTTGGGACCAATGGAAAGTGGTAGCACCAACTATCAATGATGCGTATGACGAAGAAACATTAATCAGTGGATTGCTACCTAATCAAAACTTACAAAAAAATCGTTACTATACTGTGAAAGTATTGGTTGATGGTAAAGAAGTGTATAGTCATGATTATGACGGTGAAAGTAATGAATATCGTGCACCGATTTTCGGTGACGAGCTAGTTAAAGGACAAACAATCGAAGCTTACATTATTGGAAATGAGCCAATCGAAGGAAGTAACGGAACGGTCATCCCTAAAGAAAGTGCACATGTGAAAACTGTTGTTAAGGAAAACCAAGAATCAGAAAATACTTGGGAGAATTGGCAAGTAAATGCACCTAAAATCGATCGTGAAACGACAGAAGGTGATACCTCTGTTGTTGTCGAAATCCCATCGCAAAACCGTTTCAATGGTCGTAGCTATGATATGGAACTTACATTGAATGGTGAAAAGATAGCAACTAAAGCTATTTCAACATCAGGAGCTCAATTAGATATTTCTTTAGATAAGCCATTAAAAGAAAATGATGTCCTAACAGCAAAAGTCATCGGACATGAAGATGGCGAGAAGGACAAAGTCAGTCAAGTAGATCAATGGAAGATCGTTGATAATACTAACTGGTCAGACTGGCAAGTAAATGCGCCAACGTTGAACGAAGTCAAAACAACAGATACAAAATTGACAGGGAACGTAAACGAACAAGATGTTGAAGCAGGACGCACGTATGAATTAAAAGCGACACTGAACGACAAAGAAATCGGAACAATCAAAGTGGAAGCTGGCAAAGAATTCAGCATGGACTTACCAGAAGGCACGACCTTAAATGAAGGAGACAAAGTAGCCGTCCAAGTCATTGGTCATCAAGCAGGTAAAGAAGACAAAGTGAGTGAACAAGCGAAACAAACTGTAGTTGATGGAACCAACTGGTCAGACTGGCAAGTAAATGCGCCAACGTTGAACGAAGTCAAAACAACAGATACAAAATTGACAGGGAACGTAAACGAACAAGATGTTGAAGCAGGACGCACGTATGAATTAAAAGCGACACTGAACGACAAAGAAATCGGAACAATCAAAGTGGAAGCTGGCAAAGAATTCAGCATGGACTTACCAGAAGGCACGACCTTAAACGAAGGAGACAAAGTAGCCGTCCAAGTCGTTGGTCACCAAGCAGGTAAAGAAGACAAAGTGAGTGAACAAGCGAAACAAACTGTAGTTGATGGAACCAACTGGTCAGACTGGCAAGTAAATGCGCCAACGTTGAACGAAGTCAAAACAACAGATACAAAATTGACAGGGAACGTAAACGAACAAGATGTTGAAGCAGGACGCACGTATGAACTAAAAGCGACACTGAACGACAAAGAAATCGGAACGATCAAAGTGGAAGCTGGCAAAGAATTCAGCATGGACTTACCAGAAGGCACGACCTTAAATGAAGGAGACAAAGTAGCCGTCCAAGTCGTTGGTCATCAAGCAGGTAAAGAAGATAAATCAAGTAAAACAGTTGAACAAGTCGTTCAATCCATCAAACATCCTACGATTTCTGAATTTGACAAGGGGTATTGGCGTAATTATGGTCTAGTTTTTGAAGGGAAGATTGACAATGAAGATTGGGATTTATCTGATGCTTCTCATATTCAAAAACAAGGATTAATCTACGATGAATCAGGTAAAATCGTCAAAGAAATGCCAGCAGCTAACCATAACTGGTACGACCCAGCGAGATACAATGGGTATCAAGTCATTGTCGACAATGATGTATTAGGTGAATTAGTAGCTGGAAATTACACGATTGGTATGCGCGTGACAATTGATGGACAAGTAATGGACGAATTACCATTACAAATCAAACCACAAATGACACGAATGGGTCCTATCCATAATGATTTCAATGATTTAGAACAAGTAACGTTAAAACAAAATACCATCAAACCGGGTGTCATCAATAACACTCCAGGTTTCAATGTGTCAACTTCAAGTGAGACAGAAGAAGTTCATTTGTTTAATAAATATTGGAATGATGAAGATCAATTAGTTTTTGATGGTTACTTCATGAACGTTGCGCATCAAGGCACAACTAAAAAATTACAGATTACTGATAAAAAAGGTCAAGAAGTCTATCAAAAAGCAGAACTCGAAGCTGCACCAGATTCATGGGGAGTTCCGACCGGTGTTGCTGCTGATGATACATTCCAAGCAATCATCCCAATCGAATTCCGTGATCAAAGTCAATATGATTATACGATTTCCTTAATAACAGAAGATGGAACTGAAGTTTTCACACATCCACTAGTATAGTTATTTTAAGACTAATTGAAGTAACCATATAGTAGAAGTAAGCCGGACAATTCAAAAATATTTCCTTATTTTTGAATTGTCTTGCTCTATTTCTTGCTGAAACAAGCAAATGTTTATAGAGATTCAGTATATGAAATAAGTAAGCATGTGGATAAAAAGGATTTTATGTGTCGATGTAGAGCAATGACTGTTCACAGTTTTAGCTAATAAAATGAATAAAAAGATTTATTCGCAGAGTTGCGACAAGACGTTTGTCACAACTCTTTTTCTATGAAAAGAAAGAGGAGAAAGAATGTTTAACCTACCAAATTATGCGTTTTTACCAATGAAATGGCTAGCAATTTTCATGGTCATTATTGTTTTTGCCAACTTGATTTATTTTACCACGCTCTCCATTTTCGGGTTAAAAAAACCAAGACGTGACTATAAATTAGTACTAGATCAAAAGAGATTTGTCTTCGTCGTACCTGCTCATAATGAAGAAGCTGTGATTGGTCCTACGGTCAAAAGCTTAGTAGATCAGAATTATGACCCAAAATTATTTGATATCGTAGTGATTGCGGACAACTGTACAGATCAAACGATTGATGTCGTCCAATCTTATCCACGAGCAACTGTTTTTGAAAATGTTTCTGGACCAGAAGATCCACGAGGTAAGCCACATGCAATTGCTCGATATGTAGAAACAAACCATTGGAAATCTTATGATTACATTGCATTTATTGATGCCGATAATATTGTTGATCCAAATTACTTAAGAGAAATGAATTCACAGATTATAGCTTATCCAGAATTAACTGTTATTCAAGGATATTTAGGCATGAAAAACGTTCGTTCTTCGATTACAGCTTCTGGCTACGCTGCAGTGTATTTTATTACAAATCGTGCTGTTCAAGCAGCAAACTATTTATTAGGATGGAATGCAGCTATTGGCGGGACAGGGTTTATTCTTGATACCAATTATTTAGCAGAACATGGGTGGAATCCGCGAAGCTATACGGAGGATTTTGAATTACAAGTTGAACTTTCGATTGCCGGGAAACGCAGCGGTTGGAATCACTTTGCGGTTGTTCACGATGAAAAGCCTGACTCCTTGATTGCAAGCCATCATCAACGAACACGATGGGCACAAGGACACTGGTATGTTGCATTTACAACAACTTGGCGACAGATTCTTTCACTTTTCAAATCAAAAAGTTTAACTGAACTCTTAAGTAAAGTAGAAACACTTTTTTATTCTTATTCTATGGTGAGACCGGTAGCAATGCTAGTGATTTTATTTTTAAGTTTGATTGACAAACGAATTTTAGAATACTTGCCAAATTTATTTTCGCTATTAACATTCTGGTTGAGCATTGAAGCATTGAATTTCTTGATTATCCCAATCGTCTATTTTTCTGAAGAAGCAAAAGAATATTTTGCAGATGAAAAGGGAATCATCAAAAAAATTATTTTTTTCATCCGCTTAGTTATTGCCTTTATTTATAATTCAATTACTTACATGGCTGCCCAGCTAGTAGGATTTTGTACATGGTTCAAACCACAAAATAAATGGAATAAAACAGTTCATAAGGCAACATTCGATCGAACAAAAGAGGAGGCTGCTGAATGAAGAAAAAATGGATAAAAAACTTAGAATTTCTTGTAGTAGTTGTTTTACTACTAGGCTTTTTTTATTTGTCAATTTAGAAAGGAAGTTAAATTTGATTAAAATCATGACCGTTTTTGGTACACGTCCCGAAGCAATCAAAATGTTACCAATTGTAAAAGAAATCGAAAAGCATCAAGAAAAATTTAAAGGAATTACTGTTGTTACTGGGCAACACCGGGAAATGTTGGATCAAGTTTTATCAGTATTTGAAGTAAAACCAGATTATGATTTAGCTCTGATGAATAAAAATCAGACATTAGCAGATATAACTATTGGAATTATTACTGAATTAGACAGTATACTAATGATAGAACAACCGGATATCATTTTAGTCCATGGTGATACAACAACGACTTTTGCCGCTAGCTTGTCTGCTTTTTATCATCAAATCCCAATTGGGCATGTAGAAGCCGGCTTGAGAACTTGGGATAAATATAGTCCGTTTCCTGAAGAAATGAATCGCCAACTAACCGATGTGTTAAGTGATTTTTATTTTACTCCAACAAATGTAAGTAAAGAAAATTTGCTAAAAGAAAATCATCGAGCTGATCGTATTTTTGTTACAGGAAATACAGTGATTGATGCTTTGAGCTACTCTATTACACCAGACTATACCCACGAAATCTTAACAAAGTTAAATACAGATCATAAGTTTATTTTATTGACGATGCATCGCAGAGAAAATCAAGGACAACCGATGGTCAACGTTTTTCTAGCAATCAAACAATTAGTAGAACGCCATCCTGAGTTTGAAGTGGTGTTTCCTGTACATCTTAGTCCAAAAGTTCAGTCAATCGCTGAGCAATATTTAGCTGATGTGGAACGAGTGCATCTCATCGAACCATTGAACATGGTTGATTTTCATAATTTAGCTGCTAGAAGTTATTTGATTCTAACAGACTCAGGTGGTGTACAAGAAGAAGCTCCTTCATTACAGAAACCTGTTTTAGTTTTACGCCAAGAAACGGAACGCCCAGAAGGAGTGGCTGCGGGTACTTTAAAAATCATAGGAACTGAGACAGAGAATGTTTTACTAGAAACAGAAAAGTTGATCTTAGATCCACAAGCATATGATGAAATGGCAACAGCTAAAAACCCGTATGGAGACGGGCACTCTTCTGCCCGGATATTAACAATTATCGAGGAAAACTTTACTTGAGAATTGTTAGAATAAATGGTACTTGGAGGAGATAAACATGTATGAGCTTTTTTTGAATAAAAAAAATGAAGGAAAACTAGCAATCTATAAATTTTTACTCTTTTCTAAGAATGGTCGAACAGAAGAAGAAATAATGAACGAGTTTTTCTTGAGCAAAACGACATTTAGACGCTATATGAATGAGTTAGAAAATGATTTGCAGACGATTTTCCAAATGGGTGTGATGATCCAATACAATTCGTTTGGTAATCTAATGATCACGCGTTCAATTGAATATACGATTGGGTACACGATTGATCAACTAAGAATTTTATATATCAAAGAAAGTTCACTTTTCCAAGTCTTAACAGCACTTTTTTCTAAAAGTTACTTATCGGTGGATCAATTATCAATTGACTTGAATCTCAGTACACCACATGTTTATAAAAGCTTATCAATGATCAAATTGATTTTAAAAAAATTTGATGGAACGATTTATTTAAGTGAATTTGGTAATTTAGAAGGTAGTGAATTTGGTATTCGCTACTTCTGTTATCTGATTTACTGGAATGTTTTTAAAACGAGTACAGAAAATCCGTTTTCACCGCGTGTACTTCCAGAATTTCTAGATATTGAGTACTTGAAGAAGAATATGGGAATCAAGAAAAATCTGACTTTCTCACAAAAAATGAAAATCAGAATGATACAGGCAATTACTTGTTTTCGGATTACCAATCGAAAAAAAGAGTTAGATGTACCAGAAGAATATCTGGTAGATATTCAATTTTTTTATCGTGGCGAAAACCTTTTGAATTTAGGGGGATTCCGAGTAGATGAAGCTACATTAGTAAAAGAGTCAATGGCTTTGAGTTTTTTTATTCGAGGATTGGTTTTTGATGTTGATACACCAGAAATGAGACGAAAAATTGTCAAAGATTATCAGCAATCAGCATTAACAGTTGCTCGATTGACAGAGAATATATTAAATGATTTTCATCAACAGTTTGGCTTTGAGTATCGGAAAGAAATGTATGATGAATCTTATTACTTATTGCTATGTTTTCTTATTTACTGTAAACATATTCACATGGAAGTAGACGAATATTTTGAAAATTCGATTCAGAAAAATGAACGAATAGTTAAGGAAAATCGCAATTTTGAACTTTTTCGGCATAAACTAATACATTTCATTACCAGCTATCAGGAATTTACACAATTATCCACATTAGCGAGTGAACAACTGGCTCACTTGCTTTTTTATATTTATGATTTGAATACATCAACACCTCACGTCAAGGTATTTGTGATGAATAATGGAGCAATTGGTAATGGTTATTTGATTAAGAATGGTATCCAAGAAGTTTTTAATGCGGATATTTTACGAATTGTCGAAGATCCAGAAGAAGCAGACTTGATTATTTCTGATGTTTACGAAGGTGTAGAGGTAAAGGCAGAACGATTTTATTTTAATAATATTTATGATGAAAAAAATTGGGAAGGACTGATTCAGTACCTTTCAGAATTTATCTTTCAGAAAATATTTTTTAAAGATTCAATTTAGAAAAACAAAAACCCACTACCAGAATTGATTGAATGATCAATTTTAGTAGCGGGTGTTCTTTTTGTTAGATTAGGTCTTGTTTTTTGATCTGTTCGTATGTTTGAGTAGCATCGAAACATTTTTCCCAGATAACTACTTTCTTTTGTGCTAAAGATTTTTGAACATCGACAATTCGTTGGTTACTGCTTCCACGAAATTGTAGCTTCAAGTCACGTTTAGAAAGATCGAAACGACCATCGACTAAGATATCAATTTCTGCTAACAAAGCTAACTTGTCTTCAGAATCTTGTAACAATTCATCAAACGTATAACCAGTCCAAGACCAGATATCTTTCGCATGACCAAACTCTTGACGGATTCGGCGAACAACTTGCAAACAAACATCTGTATTCAAAAAAGGTTCACCACCAAGCAGAGTCAAACCTTGAACATAATCATGGCGTAGATCTTCAATTATTTTTTCTTCTAGTTCTTGAGTGAATGGTTTCCCATAGTGGAAATTTTGAGCTGCTTTATTGAAACAACCTTCGCAAGCAAATAGGCAACCACTGACGTACAAACTATTCCGGACGCCCTCACCATCGACAAAATTAAATGCTTTATAGTCAGCAATATAATTTTGACTATACTCTTCAGCTAACCATTCTTTTGGTTTTGGATTTCTCATCAAAACACTTCTTTCTCCTATAATATAAGTTCTTGTACTCTAGCTAACAAAGCAGTTTAAGTGTTAGTAGAAAAGTGCTTATCAAAAAAGTTGTGACAAAAAGTAATTTGACTTTTATCACAACTTTCAGTTTTACACTAAGTTAGTGGATTACTTCATGTGTTTTACACGAGAAGAAATTTCTTTATGACGTCCATGAACCATTGGGCGAGCTTGAGGATTACCCAAATAACCACAAGTCCGTTTCACTACGTCACAAGTTTTTGGATCATGGTTACCACATTCAGGACATTCAAAGCCACGTTCTGTTGGGGTAAAATCACCTTCAAAACCACATTCATAGCAATGATCAATTGGTGTGTTTGTTCCAAGATAGCCAACTTTGTCATAAGCAAAATCCCAAACAGCTTCCAATGCTTTTGGATTTTGTTGCAACATTGGATACTCACAGTAGTGGATGAACCCACCAGAACAATATTGTGGGTAATCTTTTTCAAAATCAAGTTTTTCAAAAGGTGTTGGATTTTTGCGAACATCATAATGGAAACTATTTGTGTAATATTCTTTATCTGTAATATTATCGACGAGACCAAATTTTTCCGTATCTAAACGACAGAAACGATCGGTCAAACTTTCACTTGGTGTTGAATAGACACTAAAGTGATAACCATATTCATCGCCCCAATGATCTGCATTGGCTTTTAACTTTTTAAGAATAGCTAAAGTGAATTCTTTTGCTTCCGGATTTGTTTCCCATTCGCCACCGTAAAAAGCAGAGGCTACTTCATACAATCCAATGTAGCCAAGGGACACAGTTGCCCGACGATTTTTAAAGAGTTCATCCACAGCATCTGTACGTGAAAGACGTTTACCGAAAGCCCCGTACATATATAGAATTGGCGCATTTGCAGGGATAGCTTCTTTACAACGTTCTACGCGATAAACCAAGGCATCCTTCATGATTTCAAGACGATCAGCTAATAGTTGCCAAAACTTTTCTTGACTTCCTTTTGCTTCCATTGCAATTCGAGGTAAGTTTAGCGTGACTACACCTAGATTCATGCGCCCCACATTGATTTCTGTTCCATTTTCGTCTTTCCATCCTTGTAAGAATGAGCGACAACCCATTGGGACTTTGAAACTACCTGTTAGTTCAACAATTTTGTCATAATTTAAAATATCTGGGTACATCCGTTTGGTTGCACATTCCAAAGCTAATTCTTTAATATCATAGTTTGGATCCGTTGGCGCAAGATTCACGCCAGCTTTGAGTGTAAAAATGAGTTTTGGAAAAATGGCTGTTCGTTTTTCGCTTCCAAGTCCATTGATTCGAATTTGTAAAATAGCCTTTTGAATTTCACGTTCAAACCAATTTTCACCAAGTCCAAAGCCAAGAGAGGTGAAAGGTGTTTGTCCATTAGAGGTAAACAAGGTATTGATTTCATATTCTAAACTTTGCATTGCATCAAAGATATCTTTTTTTGTTTTTGCTTTGGCGTAAGCTTCTTGTCGTTCTGTTGTTTCGACCCATTCTTGTGCATCTTTTAAATGTTTTTGATAATTTAATTCAGCAAATGGCGCAAGTAGTTCATCTGTGCGATCAGCCGAACAACCACCATACTGACTAGAAGCTACATTGGCGATGATTTGTGAGATTTGGGCAGTTGCTGTTTGAATCGATTTTGGTGATTCAACTTCAGCATTCCCAATTTTAAAACCATTATTTAACATGCCTTTAAAGTCAATCAAACAACAATTGGTCATTGGTGTATATGGATGATAGTCTAAATCATGATAATGGATATCGCCTTTTTGATGGGCATTGGCAATATGAGGAGGTAACATTTTCAAACCAATTGACTTACCAACGATTCCAGCAGTCAGATCACGTTGCGTATTAAAAACATTACTGTCTTTATTCGCATTTTCATTGACAACTGTTTGATCCTTGTTGATCAATTTTTCAATGGAAAAGTTGATATCAGTTGCTTTGCTACGTTCAAAATCACGTCGTGTACGATAACGGATATATTCTTCAGCAAGTTCATATTCATTTTTTTCAAGTAGAATGTGCTCAACGATATTTTGAACTTCATAGATTTTGACATTTTCAACAAAACGGCTCTTGATTTCGGCGACAACTAAGTCAACGATTGACTGAATCCGTTCATAGGCAAGGGGAGACAAAGAGCCATGAATTTTCTTCTCAGCTTTGACTAATGCTTCATTGATTTTTTGTTCATCAAAGTCGACGTGACGACCATCACGTTTAATGATTTTGATTGTGGGGGATTGTACTTCGTTGGCTGGCATTTCTTTATAGTTTACCTTCATCTTCTCAACTCCTACTAAATTCTTCTTGTCTATCATAAAACAAATTAATAAAACGGGCAACTATATGTAGGGGGTTATTTGATGTATAAACAAGTGAATATACCATATATGGTGTATATTCCTTTGTGAAAAAAAGTGAAAACGTGCAAACACAGGATTTATAAAATGAATAAAAAAAGCAAAAAAAAAATAAAAAAACATTTTTTTTACTCAAAGTGACAAAAACTAAAGAGAAAAAAACAAAAGACTATGCTACGATGCAAGTATAATAAAAGTAGTGAGGAATATTTTAGGAGGGCAAACATATGGAACGAATGATTGAGGTGAAGCATCTCAGTAAAATTTATGGAAATAAATTAGCGCCCGTCAAAGTACTAGACAATCTTTCTTTTACTGTGGACGAAGGAGAATTCGTAGGAATTATGGGTCCAAGTGGTGCAGGGAAAACAACTTTGATGAATATCTTATCGACGATCAGTTTGCCAACTATGGGAAGTGTCACGATTGAAGGAAAAGAAATCACTAAAATGAAGAGTAGTCAGCTTAGTGATTTTAGACGAAAGCAATTAGGTTTTATTTTTCAGGAGTTTAACTTAGTTGATACATTGAATGCCAAAGATAATATTTTATTGCCTTTAGCAGTGGAACGGATGCCAAAAGAAGAAATGGAGCGGCGTGTCTTACATGTTGCACAATTGCTAGACATTGAAGAAATCATGAAACGCTATCCAGATGAATTATCGGTCGGGCAACGTCAACGAATTGCGGCGGCACGTGCCTTAGTTGTTCATCCAAAAGTTATTTTTGCAGATGAACCAACAGGCTCACTTGATTCAAAGTCAGCAACAGAATTATTAAATTATTTAACATTGATGAATCAAAAAGAAAAGGCAACTGTGTTAATGGTAACTCATGATCCTTATACCGCAAGTTATTGTAATCGCATTTTATTTATCAAAGATGGTGTGATTTTTTCTGAAGTTGTTCGTCGCGGCTCGCGAAGTGAATTTTTTGAAAAAGTGATCGATATGCAAGCGACAATCGGGGGAGGTGGCAAGATCAATGCTTTATAAGTTGGCTGCCAGAAGTTTATTTAGACAGTCGCGGGGGTACTTGATTTATTTTTTTAGTCTGACTTTTTCAGTCATGATTTACTATTCTTTTAATTCGATGACGTACGATCAATCGTTAGTTCGCCGTGCGAGTCAAGACGGATCGATTGATGGTGCACTCGGTTTTGGAACGTTTATGATTACGTTGGTGTTACTATTTTTTGTTTATAGTGCGAATCGTTTTTTTCTAAATCGTCGTGAAAAAGAAATTGGTATCTATCAATTGTTTGGGGTAAGTAAGTTTCAAATTTCTTCGATCTATCTGATTGAGACGATGGTGATTGGTCTATTCTCTTGTGTGACAGGTATTTTGTTAGGGATTGTTTTTTCAAAACTTTTTCAAATGATTTTAGTTCGAATGATGCGAATGCAAATCGATAGTCCATTTTTTGTTGCTTGGTCGTCCATCGTTGATACATTGGTTGTATTTTTTCTGATTATTTTGATTGTATCGGTGCACTCTACTTGGAAAATTTGGCGTTACCCAATGATCCAAAGTTTTGGAAATGCAGAGCGAGTAGTTAGTAAAAAAATGCGTTTACGAACCAGACACCGTTTGCTGGGCATCATCGGATTGTTTCTATTGACAAGCGGTTATTTTGGCGCAATTCATTTTCGCGAGTATTTAACGTGGTTAGTAGAAAATGGTACTCAGTTTGGCTTGATTTTTAGTTATCCATTTTTAATTTTTTTATTATGTGTGATTGGAACGTATCTCTTTTTCTGTTTTTCATTACGTTTCTTACTGAATAGTTTGAGCAAATGGAGGATTGGTTACCGTGGAATCAATTTGTTGATGATTGGCAATACACAGATTCATTTGATGAAGGGGTGGCGAACAAGTTCCTTGATTACATTGATCTTAGGTGTTTCTTTAGCAACTATTGGTGGTGTAACTTCTTTAGCTACCTTAGTTATTCATACAACGGATATTGAGAATGCAACAGATTATCAATTGGACGCTCAGACAGCGGAGTTTATTGCGCCGATTTTGGCCAAAGAAAAGCAAAAAATTACCCAAGAAATGGTTTTGAACTATAAAGTAGTTGGAAGTGTACATGATTTTCGTTTAGGGCAGGTAGAAGACGGGCAAGAGTTTCAATTGGTAAATTTAATTACAGAAAAAGAATATCAAAACTTCCGAAAAATGAATCCTCGATTACCAAAGATCCAGTTGAAGTCAGATAACCACACTATATTATTGGATGAGATCCAGTCTTTAGTGAGAAATATCTCGATTTACGGGAAAAGAATCTATCTACCGAATCAAACGGCTTTGAAAATCCAATCGATTCGTCCGGACATGCTAGGTGAAAGCATGATGCGCTATAGTGGCCCAACGCTAATTGTCAGTGAAAAAATTTATCAAGCAACGCAAGGCGCAGCGTATCAAGTTGTTCATTGGAATGTAACTGGTGGAAATAATGAAGCAATCAATGAGATTTTGGATCGGAAAGTTGAAATTAATTGGAATCATTCTGTTGAGTATCAATATGAGATCGAGCAGCAAAAATTGTCTGGAGAAATCGTTGCAAAAACGACAGAAGATGACGAGGGATTTGAGGATAGTTCAACGGAAGATTTTACTGATACAAGTAAAGAAACAGGGCAGTCCGCGCGCTTGAATTTTACAGCAAGGTATCCACAGATGCGTTCAGTTTATCGTCAAACGGGTAGTTACACGTTTGTTTCGCTATTTGTTGGGATGATTGTTGTTATTACGACTGGTAGTATCTTAATGGTCCGGCAGTTAGCAGAAGCGGAGGAAGAAAAAGGTAATTATCATTTACTTACGAAATTAGGTATTCCACAAAAAAGAGTAAGTTTGATGATCTATGGTCAAAATGCGATTACTTTTTTCCCATCAATGATTTTAGGTATTTTACATGCTGTTTTTGCAATCAATGTCTTCGCTCAATATATTAAGACGGCGGATTACTGGCTTGCTTATCTTGTCTGTGGATTGTTAGTAGTTGTCTATATGTTGCTCTATGTGATTACTTGTCGTTGGTACTATCGAATTATCAAAGAATAAAATATAAAACGAATCTCACAGCACTTTTATCGATGGACAGTCGGTAGGAGTGCTGTTTTTTGTTCGACGAATAGAAGAAGAGGAAGAAACTGTTCGTGTGGGAAATGACAAAAATTAAATTTTTTTGAAGTAAATGAAAAAATTTCTGTCAATTGCTATTTATTTCTTTGTACAGAATCCTTATTTTTCAATCTTGTGACAAAAGTGTTAGCCTGAAATCGCTTATCGTAAGCTAGATAGATGTTCCCTTAGACGAAAAATCGTTAAAATTTCTGTAGAAGTTTGATATGGAGGTGTTTTGATGAAGAAGTGGTGGGCACAACCTCAAGTTAATTATTGGGGGAAATTTTTCATTCGCACCCTTTTTTATGGTTTGATATTCCTTGCATTGATTTATTTGTATCACTATAAAAATATCCAAGGAGGATCCTTTATCTACAATGAGTTTTAGGAGGGACATCATGAACGTTAGCACAATCATTGAAGCAATCGATCGCTGGGGCATAACTGAGCCTGAACGCGTGGCTTATCGCACAGCGCATGAAGAGTACACATATGGAAAATTGAAAGCAGCATCTGATGCATTTGCACATTATTTGGAAGTCAATATAGATGATAGAGAACCAATCGTCGTATTTGGTAATTTAGAATTTGAAATGCTGGTTGCTTTTTTAGGAGCTGTCAAAGCGGGACACGCGTATTTGCCAATTGAAGAGCAGACACCCCAAGAACGAATCGAAGCCATTTTAATGGTGGCGCAACCGACCTTGGTTGTAGGTTTAGGTGAGTGGCCAGAAGTGTTGAATCAACAGCCAGTTTTAACAAAAAAAGAGTTTGTTTCTATTGTTGAGGAAAAAGTTTCATTTCAGCCTAGTCATCCAGTAGAAATGACAGAAAACTTTTATATTATTTTTACTTCAGGAACAACGGGACAGCCAAAAGGCGTTCAAATCAGTCACGATAATTTAAAAAGTTTTGTGGAATGGACATTAACTGATTTTACTATCCATCCTGGCATGCGTTTTTTAGCACAAGCACCCTTTTCATTTGATTTATCAGTCTTCTCCATTTATCCTGCATTGGTTTCTGGCGGAATACTTGTTCCATTGGCAAAAGCAATTATTCAAGATTTCAAGCAATTATTCCAGACTTTGCCACAGTTAAAATTGGAAACATGGGTTTCGACACCCTCCTTCATGGATATTTGTTTGATGGAACCGCAATTTGATGAACAGCATGTTCCTGAGTTGAAGCAATTTATTTTTTGTGGAGAAGAGCTGACGAAAAAAACAGCGCAAGAGTTATTGAAACGATTCCCAAGCGCAGCAATTTACAACACCTATGGTCCAACTGAAGCTACAGTTGCGATTTCCAGTGTTCAAGTTACGCAAGCGGTGTTGGATATGTATGAACGGATTCCAATTGGAAAAGTGAAATCAGATACAAAAGTTACGATTTTTGCAGAAGATCAGCCTTGTACAGTTGGAGAAACAGGTGAAATCATTATTTCAGGGCCGAGCGTTTCAAAAGGTTATTTGAATAACCCAGAAAAAACGGAAGCAGCATTCTTTGAATATGAAAATCAGGCAAGCTACCGAACAGGCGATGCAGGAAGTTTGACTGCAGATGGCATGCTTTTATATGAAGGCCGTTTGGATTTTCAAGTCAAGTTACATGGTTATCGAATTGAACTTGGTGACATTGAACATTATTTAGGAATGAATCCAACTATTAAACAAGCAGTAGTGGTACCTAAATATCAAGGAGCCAAGGTTCAGCAGTTGGTAGCGTTCATCGTTTTAGAACAAGAAATCGAGCCATCGTTTCAGTTGACGAAAGCTATCAAGCAAGAGCTAGGAAAATCGGTGATGGAGTACATGATTCCACAAAAAATCAACTATCTTGAACAATTGCCACAAACGCCAAACGATAAAATCGATCGTAAGAAATTACTTGCTGAGGTGAATCCAACATGACGATCCCTCACATGATTCCTTATGCGCAACCACTCTACTTTTTGCTATTGTTGGTGGCATTAGCACCGATCATTTTTTCTTTACTCGTGCGGAACAAGCGATTACCGATTTATCAAGCAATTGTCACTTTCTTTTTCTTATTCATTAGCTTTGGTGGGGCAGATTGGCGGCAAGGAGTGGCTTTGTTTGGGTATGTTATCTGGCAAGTCGTTTTAGTGTGGCTTTATTTCAACTATCGACAGAAAAAGAATGAAACAGGTTGGTTTTACTTGGCAGTATTTTTGGCAATTGCACCTTTGACGATTACTAAAATCATGCCATTACTGACAAACAAACCAATTTCATTCATCGGATTTTTAGGGATTTCATATCTAACTTTTAAATCCGTTCAGATGATTATGGAGATTCGCGATGGCATGATCAAAGAGTATCATCCGCTACGTTATATTCAATTTTTGCTTTTTTTTCCAACTATTTCATCAGGACCAATCGACCGCTATCGTCGGTTTGAAAAAGACGAATTGCAAGCACCAAATGTTGAAAAGTATGTTGAACTGTTAGGAAAAGGTGTCCAAAACATTTTTGTTGGTTTTCTTTACAAATTTATTATTGGGTATTACTTAGGGCAAATCCTCGAACCAGAGTTGAAACATATGGTGATTCATAATGGCGGGATTTCGTGGGCGTTACTTGGTTACATGTATGTCTATAGTTTGTACCTATTCTTTGATTTTGCTGGGTACAGTTTGTTTGCGATTGGTACGAGTTATCTTATGGGCTATGAAACACCAATCAACTTTAACAAACCGTTTTTATCTTGGAATATCAAAGAGTTTTGGAATCGTTGGCACATGACGTTATCTTTTTGGTTTAGAGATTATATTTATATGCGCCTGATGTTTTTCTTGATGAAGAATAAAGTTTTTAAAAGTAAAATCGTCGCCTCTAATGTTGGATACTTTGTGCTATTTCTAATCATGGGTGTCTGGCATGGGTTAACTTGGTTTTACATTGCTTATGGGATTTACCATGCAACTTTGATTTGCCTGACCGACGCGTGGATTCGTTTCAAGCGCAAGCACAAAGGTCAGTTACCTGCAAACAAGATGACACACGCATTTGCAGTCTTCTTGACATTTCAGGCAATCTGTTTTGGTTTATTGATTTTTTCAGGAATTTTAAATACCTTACTTTTTGCTTGATCTTTGATTGAAAAAATGAAAATGACATTTATTAAAAGGAGAGAATAAACATGGGAGAACAAATTTTAACAATTTTAACAGATATTACAGGGACAGATGAGGTTCGAAACAATCGTGATATGAATTTATTTGATGAAGGATTACTTGACTCACTTGCAACTGTTCAGCTATTAGTAGAATTAGATGGCGAGTTAGGAATTCAAGTACCCGTTTCTGAATTTGTACGGGAAGAGTGGGCGACTCCAAATAAGATTATTGCACAAGTAGAAAACTTAAAGGATTAATGATGAAAAAGAAACTTTTTGCTATATTTGGACCAGTTGTTTTGGCAATCGCATTATTAGTTTTCTTATTTATCTCGCCCTTTCGTGTGAATGTACATGATCCAAAAGTTATTCATGAAGCAGCTAGTTCAATGTCTGGTAATTTATTGAAGGGAGACGCTATCAAAAACGAAGCGTTAGCCGAAGAAAAATATGTCCCCTTTTTTGGTTCAAGTGAATTGAGTCGAATCAGTCCTTTTCATCCTAGTGTTTTAGCAAAAAAATATCATCGTGACTATGAGCCCTTTTTATTAGGCGCACCAGGTACCCAATCATTTAGTCAATTTATGTTGATGCAATCTGCCGGAAGTCGTTTGAAAGGGAAGAAAGCAGTTTTTATTATCTCTCCTCAATGGTTTGTTAAGAATGGTGTAAGTAAAGATTACTTCAATATGTATTATTCAGAGTTACAAACCTATGATTGGCTTTTTGGATTGAAAAAGGTGACACCAGCTGATCGCTATGTCGCTCGTCGATTGTTAAGCTTTCCTAAAGTAACAGAAAATCAAACGCTGACAGAATTGCTCCAAGAAATCAAAGCAGGTCGGCTACCTACTGAGAAAAATCGTAAGAAACTTTATCCTGCTTGGCAACTATTGAAAAGAGAAGATGAATTATTTAGTCCAATTGGTCTAGTTGGAAAACAAAAACGAATTGATCAGGCAACTGGACAATTACCAGAAGTGTATCAAGATGCACAATTGAAAAAATTAGCCACTAAAATTGGAAAAAAATCAACGAACAATAATCCATATGGACTAAAAAATGAATTTTATACGCGTCGAGTGCGTCCAGAAATTGAAAAATTAAAGCAGTCACAGACAAATTGGGATTATTGTTATTCACCAGAATTTTCTGATTTTCAGTTAGTCTTGGAACAACTTGCTAAACAAAAAATGCAAGTGCTGTTTATCATTCCACCGGTGAATGAAAAATGGAGTGCTTACACTGGATTGTCTCAAGAGATGTTACAACAATTTGCGAAAAAAGTGAAATTCCAATTAACCAGTCAAGGATTTAGACAAATTGTTGATCTAACCAAACAAGCAAATACACCCTACTTTATGGAAGACACGATTCATTTAGGTTGGCAAGGTTGGCTAGCTGCCGACCAAAAAATTGCACCGTTTTTAGCAGAAAAGCAAGCGCCAACCCATTACAAGTTGGATAATGCTTTTTATAGTAAAGAGTGGCAACAAAAAGAACCAGATAAGTTAAACTAATGGAGTTTCATTATTAAGTATTATAAAAAGGTTGTGGCACCAAGCGTTCAGCTCCAAGCAACAAGAAATGCTTTTTCTAAAAATTGCTACTCGTGTTTAGAAAAAAATACTTGTTGTTGAAGAGGTTGTTTGTATAACACCATGAGTAAGGTGGCGAACGAAGTGCCTAGCTTCAATAAACAAGAATGGATTTTCGAAGTTTGCTTCTCAATTTTTTTGTGAAATTCAGATTTATTTTGAAGGAGTTACTTCTTGAACAAAAAAGGAGGTTTGACAAGACTATTGTCATGCCCCTTTTTCTTTTTTGTACGATTTTCTTGAAAACCTTTTTCTCCATTCTTATAGAGAAATGGTATAATTTAGTTTACTAAATAAGAAAAGAGGGAACGAATTTGGATAAAAAGGAAGAAGAATTACTAATTAAATTGACATCTGCTAAAGGTGTCCCTGGAAATGGAGAAGAAGTGCGTGAAGTCTTCAAAGAATACGCGCAATCATTTGCAGATGATATTTTCTTTGACGGCTTAGGAAGTGTCATTGCAAAACATGGTGCTGGTGGGGGGCCAAAAGTATTTATTTCTGGTCATATGGATGAAGTAGGGTTCATGGTTACAAAAATTACAGAAAAAGGGTTCCTAGAGTTTCAAACACTTGGTGGCTGGTGGGGACAAGTCATGCTTGCACAACAAGTTGAAATCAAAACGCAAGCAGGGGATGTGATCCACGGTGTGATTGGTTCAAAACCGCCCCACGTTTTAACCCCCGCAGTTAGAAATAAACCATATGACATCAAAGATATGTTTATTGATATTGGTGCAACCAGTGACAAGGAAGCCAAAGAGTGGGGCATTCGACCTGGAGATATGATTACACCTTATATTGAATATAAACGATTGAATGGTGGCAAATTTTTATTAGCTAAAGCTTGGGATAACCGAATCGGCACAGCTGTTTCTTTACGTGTTTTAGAGAACTTAGCTAAAGAAGGGCATCCGAATGTTTTATTTGCGGGGAGTGATGTTCAAGAAGAAGTTGGCTTACGTGGTGCACGAACAAGTACTCATTTGGTGAATCCAGATATTGCTTTTGCATTAGACACGGGAACAGCTGGTGATACACCAGGAATGACACCGAAAGAAGCAGATTCTATTTTAGGAAAAGGACCACAAATCTTGATTTTTGATGCGTCAATGATTCCACATAAAAAATTATTGAACTTTGTGATCGATGTGGCAGAAGAACTGGAAATCCCTTTCCAATATACAGTCATTACTGGTGGTGGAACAGATGCAGGTCAAATGCATTTAACAAGAGATGGTGTTCCTTCCGTTGCAATCACTGTTCCGGTTCGCTATTTACATTCCCATACGTCAGTTATTCATGAAGATGACTATTTAAATACAGTCAAATTGGTGACTGAATTAGTCAAACGTCTCGATCATGAAACTGTTGAAAAGATTCGGAGCTATTAATTGATGGATAAAACAGTAAGTATCTCAGACTATCGTGCGCAGGCGCGTACAGCGTTAAAAGAACAGTGGGGCATTAATGCTGGGTTAATCTTCTTGGCTGGCTTGATCTCAGGTATCATTGATATGATTTTTGGGAATATTACTTCTTTTGCTCCTGAGAGTTCGCAAGAAAATATTCTCGGCTTTTTGCTAGATAATTTTTTACTATTTGCATTTACTTATTCGCTTTTGTATATTGCTTTGTTTGTGATGCGTGGTGGGAAGGCAAAAATCAATCTATTATTAGTTGTTTTTCAAAAGGAATACTTTGTACCATTGTTGCTGATCCATTTATTGAATACTGTAGTCAATTGGTTGATTAATTCATTGATTTTTTTACCGACAATCTTAATGTCTGGTGTTCGTTCATATGCCAATCTGATTTTAAATTCATCTGGAACAGTAGCAGTTAGTGTGACGGAGAATGGTTTTTTTGATTTTGGTGTCATTCTTGGCATGTTACTGTTACTTTTTGTCTCAGTTATCGTAATGAACATCGTGGGTGGCTTATTTCAGTTTGCTGTCTGGGCAAAATTTGATTATCCAGAATTAACGGTGATGCAAGCTCTTCGATATGCTTGGTATTTGATGAAGGATCGTTGGATCACTTATATTTTATTGCAGTTGTCATTCGTTGGTTGGTATATTTTAGGGGCGTTGGCTTTGGTCTTTGGATTATTATGGGTCATTGCTTATGTTAACGTAACTGCCGCTGGATTTTATGATCATGCAAGAAATGAAAAAGGCACGCCTGCAGAATATTTTGCACAGGTGTAAGCAGTTTATTCATCGAAAAGATTACTTTTGTGGTAGGATAAGTTTTTGAGGAGGAATGTACGATGAAACTAACGGTTTTGGGCTGTTTAGGTGCCTATCCTTATCAAAATCAAGGAACAACCGGTTATTTATTACAATCTGACAAGTTCCATTTACTAATTGATGCAGGAAGTGCAACGTTAGTCAAACTGGAAGAACATCTTGAACCGCTGGAGTTGGATGCGGTGATCTTGAGTCATTATCATCATGATCATATTGCAGATTTAGGTGTGTTGCAGTACTATTGGCAACTTCATCCTGAAAAAGACCCAGAGGCAGTATTACCGATTTATGGTCATACAGAAGATGCTTTTCATTTTGCCGAATTAAGTATGCCAAATGTCTCAAAAGGAATGGCTTATTATGAACCAGAAGAATTAAAAGTGGGACCGTTTCTCATTACTTTTATGAAGACGATCCATCCAGTTCCATGCTATGCGATGCGAATCGTAGAGGAAGCTACTGGAAAAGTATTCGTGTTCACTGGGGACTCTGGTTATTTGGAAAGTTTTATTCCGTTTGCACGAGAAGCTGATTTATTTTTAGCAGACACTTATTTATTTGAAGGAAATGAACGGCATCATGCGCATTTTACGTCAAAAGAGTCTGGCGAATTGGCACAAGCAGCACAAGTGAAAAAACTTGTTTTGACACATTTACCTCAATTTGGCGATTTGGAACAACTAAGAAATGAAGCACAAAAAGCTGCTGGTCCAGATGTGATCGTTGAATTGGCAGCTGTTGATAAAGTATTTGAAATCTAGGAGGACGACCATGATTTTTGTACCGAATGAAAACCACGACCCAAGAGTAAATTTAGCAATTGAACAATTTTTATTACAAGAAATGCCATTGGATGAACCGATTCTACTTTTTTATATCAATGAACCTTCGATCATTATCGGACGCAATCAAAATACGATTGAAGAAATCAATCGGGACTATGTTGAAGAACAGGGAATCCATGTGGTTCGCCGATTAAGTGGAGGAGGAGCTGTCTATCACGATCTTGGTAATTTGAATTTTAGTTTTATCATGCCTGATGATGGAAATTCTTTCCGCGATTTTGCAAAAGTTACACAACCGATCATTCAAGCACTTCATGAATTAGGTGTTACAGGCGCCGAGTTAAAAGGACGAAATGACTTAGTGATTGATGGAATGAAATTTTCTGGGAACGCAATGTATGCAACAAGTGGTAGAATGTTCGCCCATGGGACGATTATGTTTGACTCTGATATCAATGAAGTTGTTAATGCTTTGAAAGTGAAAAAAGACAAAATTGAATCAAAAGGAATCAAATCTATTCGTTCACGCGTAACAAATATCAAACCATTCTTGCCAAAAGAGAAACAAGGAATGACTACAGAAGAGTTTCGTCAAGAAATCTTGTTGAAAATTTTTGGTGTGGAGTCTGAAGCCGACATTAAAGAATATCAATTAACCGAAGCAGATTGGGAAAAAATCAATCAAATTTCTGAAGACTATTACAGAAATTGGAATTGGAACTACGGTAAATCACCTGATTTCAATTTTTCACGTCAAAAACGTTTTCCAATTGGTTCAATTGAAGTTCATCTGGATGTTGCTGATGGATTGATTGATGATGCAAAAATCTATGGTGATTTTTTTGGTTTAGGGAATATCGCTGATGTTGAACATGCGTTGATTGGTCAAAAATATGAGAAATCTTCATTAGAAAAAACAGTCGATGCAATCGACGTCAAAAAATACTTTGGGGCAATCGAGTCAGAAGACTTGCTTTCATTACTTTATTAAAAGAGTGATCAAATCGATAAGAAAAAAGCTTCCGGAACCTGTTTCCGGAAGCTTTTTTTAGCATTTTTTAAATGCGAGAAAGTTGAATCGTCACTCGATCAAAAATTTCATCTTTTTCTTGAGTCAATTTACCAGAATACTTATCAGTAACAAGTTTTATCATCATTAAATCAAAGCGTTCTTGACTTTCTAATTCAGTTGTTATTCCACGGTCAAAAATATTTGTATCATAATGTGCGTTGTGTTCACAATGAATAATTAAATCATCATCATTGACACGCATCGAAAGAAAAATCTTTCGTTGTAATGGATTTTCGATTGCATGCGATTCTCTGAAAGAATGCTCCAAGATATGAATCAATAACTGGGTCAAATCGTCATCGTGAACAAATAGATCACTTGGAAGTTCGGCATTAAAGTGGATCTCAATACTTTGTTTGTTTGCGATTTCTTGGTAACGTGCCAAAATCAAATTTGTCAATGAATGTCCCGATAGGGAAGTCATGATTTCAAACTTTTGTGCTTCATCAAGTAGTTCATTCAGATAATTTTCTGCTTGTTCTGGTTGACTGGTTTGTAGCATCGCTTGAATCGTTGTCATTCGATCTAAAAAGTCTAAACGAAGGGTACTGATTTCTTTCATATGTGTGCGTAAAGATTCATAGTGTGCTTCAAGAAGATCTGTTTTGGTTTTCAAAAAATTCGCTTCTCGAATATTTTGATCTACGGCACGAATATGTTCTGAAATATTGTCAATCACAATGACTAACAAAATAATCATGTAAAGGATTGTCGACCAGTTAAGTGTGCTGACATAATTCCCCAAAGTACTTTGAATAAATAAGTAGCAGTGACTAATTGCAATCAGAATGATCCAAGGCGTACAGGAAACGAAAAAGCGATTTCCATGATATGCTTCACCAATACAGGCAAGTGAAGTTACCAATGTGCTGAAAACTCGAATGATACTGATCCATTGCATCATCTCAGGAAGCTCTTCTGGTGTGAAGAGCGCATATAAAATTGGCAAGAAAGAGAAGAAAATCTGAAGAAGGCACCAAATGCCAAACAGTCGTTGATAACGTTCCATGCGCAACGCATAATAAGAAATCAGGAGTAATGCACTTATAACGGTAAAAAGATGCGAAAGAGTAGAGTGAACGATTGGATCAAATAACAACCCACTCAAAATATCTTCAGACATTGCGCTAAAGCCAACAACTAATGCAAAGCAACTTAAAAAGATCAAAGAAAGATCAAGCCGCTGCTGCTTGTACATGATATAAATCGCCATAATCAATGTTCCAACTGCTAATAAAATTGCAATAATCATAGTCAAAAATTGTGGGACTGATTTAGAAAAGATGAAAGTGACCATTGAAGAGGCTGTGCCAATATAAACCTTTGGTGGGATTCCCGCAAAATTTACGTAAGGAGAGGTAACTTCAATGGATAATTTCTTTCCAGCATAATTATCGGGTAAATCAATGACCGCTAATGATAAACCAGGGTTTTTGCTAGTCGCGTCGCCCGCTCGTTCATAAAGAACTTGTTGATCTAATTGAACTTTGATCCATTGATGATTTCCTTTTAACAAAATATTCGCTTGGTCGAGTTTTCTTGTTAAGGTAGTCTCCATCACGAACGTTTCATTTTTAGAAACTTGTGGGACTTTCTCCAAATAATCACTATTGTAGCGGGTTTCAGGGTCATCTTTTGAATAAAAATCCCAAGCTTGTTGGATTTCTTTTGTTTTATCACTATCTGCTGGCGAAAGGATAAAATAGAAGAAATAGCTAATGCTAAACAAAAATAACAAGGATAATATTATTATGGAAAACCATTTCATTTTTGTTGAAAAAAATCTTTTTTATTATATGTGTTATTTAAAGGAATCATATGTAGCGGTCCTTTCTGATTGAAGTACATTTAGGTTAAACTTTTTTTTATTTGTAGTCAATGCTTTTATAACACATAAATCGATATTTAATTAAGAAAATAAGGAAAATTATAAGCTTTAAATATCATTTTTCTAATAAAAAAGAAAAATAGATTAAATTTTATGTTATTATATTGTTGCTTAAGTAAATTAGAAAAATGAGGTGGAAAACGGTGCCTTTTAACAAAAAAATAACTCTTGTTGGCTCGACCATATTGATTCTATTTTTAGCCATTATCTTGTGCGTTGTTTTATTGCCACATTTATTTGGTTTGACGCCACAAATCATCAATGATAAAGATATGGCTCCGTTGTATTCAAATGGAAGCGTCGTCTATGTGCGACCACAAAATGCGGAAGATATTTTAGTTGGTGATGTGATCACTTATTATGAAAATTCTGGTGAGCGAGTGAAAACTCGGCGTGTGATTGCGGTAGGTGATAACCAAGAATATTTTTATACAAAAGCAGATACACAAACACAAGTCGAATCAGGCAGGATAAAACCACGGAGTGTGATCGGAAAACCAGTTTTTCAAATTCCTTATATAGGTGCTTTATTGTCTAAAGACAGTTTCTCAAAAATGAATTTTTTATTTTGGGGCGTGGCAATTTGTTTAACTGCAGCTACGACATGGAACACGATAGATGAATTTCGAAAAAAGAAAAATTGTAGAATCATTTGATAAAGAACTTCGTTCGACAGAATTTCTGTCGAACTTTTTTTGCCTAGAAAACTTTTAGTAACTTGTACAATAAATTTGTTCTAAGTATAATGTTGGAAAGAGGAGGAGAAGTATGCGCAATGAAATGATGCATCGTCCAGTTATCAAGGAAGAATTACTGGATTTTATGCGAACACAACAAAAAAAATTACCTGGTGAGTTAGGACAGCTTGAAGAAGAGGCGCATGAGGCAGGCGTTCCTGTTATTCCTCATGAAACGGTACTCTTTTTGAAATTTTTCCTTGGTCAAATGAAACCAGAAAATATATTAGAAATTGGTGCTGCCATTGGCTTCTCATCTAGTTTGATGGCAACTTCTATTAGTGAAGTAGGCCATGTCACAACGATTGATCGTTTTGATGTGATGATTGAAAAAGCAAAAAAAAATTATGAACGTCTTGGTTTGACGGAAAAAGTAACGTTGCTTGAGGGACAAGCAGCCGAAATTCTACCAACATTGACGGGTCCATACGATTTCATTTTTATGGATAGTGCAAAGTCAAAATATATTGAATTTCTTCCGGAATGCTTGCGTCTATTAAGAAAAGGTGGTGTTCTGATGGTAGATGATATTTTTCAAGGTGGCACAATTTTACTACCTGATGAAGAAATTCCAAGAGGAAAACGGGCAATTCATCGTAAGTTAAATGAGTTTCTAAAAGTCGTCATGAATCATCCGGAACTAACATCGAGCATCTTGCCATTGGGTGATGGGGTAATTCTGATTACTAAAGAATCCGATGATGTCTTCTTAACCAAAGGTGAATAAGCGATAAAAGTTAAGAAACTGTTGGTGTTAAAATAAAAGAATTACTTGGCTGGGCAGTTGAATTCCCAGCCTTTTTATGAAAATAGTTTAGCTAATTCTCGAATGTGATTCTTCATAAAAAGATCGGTAGAAAAAAAGTTTAATTTGGGTTTTATGATTTCGTTAATTTTAAAAAAAAAATTTTTGTAATTAAATAACTGAATTCTTATTGACAGAATCTTTTTGTTTCTCTATAATTACCTTGTTGCGCTAATTCATGTAATGAACATGTGAGGTCATAGTAGCTCAGCTGGATAGAGCATCCGCCTTCTAAGCGGACGGTCGGGGGTTCGAATCCCTCCTGTGACGTAGAAAAACCGTTAGAAACGTTTGTTTCTAACGGTTTTTCTTTATTGTTGTGCCAAACTTGTGGCAAAAAAATTTTTACTCAGTTAAAGTTAGAAAAAGTTGGGTTAGCTAGCTTTTTTTATATGTTTATTTGATACTTCAAAATAGATAAGAATTTAGCGGAAAATAATTCGTATTATTAACAAATAGCTAGATGTCTTTGAGAAAATAGATACAAAAATAATCCATTCAGAATACCAAAAAATATTATTAAAATAAGGAGAAAAAATATGTTGAAGTATAAAAAAGCTGTGCCAGATGATTACACTAAAGTGTTAGAAGTTTGGGAAAAATCAGTAAAAAAAACACATGATTTTTTATCACAAAAAGATCTTGAATTTTATAAAGCAGCTATTCCAAATTACTTGGATGCTGTGGAATTACTATTGTGGTACGAGGATGAACAGTTGATAGGATTCAGCGGTACACAGGATGAAGAGTTAGTGATGCTATTTCTCGATCCAGAATTTATTGGAAAAAAATTTGGCAGTAAAGTGTTGAGTTGGTTACTAGAAAATAAAAATATTCAAAAAATAGACGTAAATGCACAAAATAAAAACGCCAAAGCATTTTATTTGAAACATGGATTTACAATTGCTTCAGAAGATGAAACAGATGGTTTTGGAAAAAATTATCCCATCCTTCATTTGGTTAAACAGAGGGAGAATGAGTAAGAAGGAGTACTCAAATAAACAAGAAACAATGTTTAAGATTGAACTTATCCAAGCTTTTGTTGAACGATTTGGTTTGAAGAGCAACATTGTTTTACGGATAGCTGAGGAATTAGCGACTATTTTAGCTGATTTTCCATTTACAGCAGTTGAAATCCAGACAGTGAGTAAGCAGTTGCCAGCGGTCGAGCACGTGTATTTTCATGGCAATAACGAAGTCGATGTATCTGTTGTAGAAAAACTGGCTGAGGAGTTTCTAGCGGAAGATAAAGTTTTTGTTGGAAAAAGAGAAATTTATTTTTTTGAGCGCGCAGAGTAGTCGGAATTCTAAATTAGAAACAAAATTGATAAAACTCGATGAGTCCTTCACTGTCCGTAATTGAAAAACCTTAAATAAAATCAACGAATTATTGACTAGCTGACTTTTTCACAGCAAAAGGCAAACAATTGAGTAAAAAATTGAAATCAACAAGAGGACAATCAACAAAGAAGTTTGTTGGTCGTTCTCTTGCTCTATTTTTTCTAATTAGTTTTCTTACAATTTTTTAGTCATAGGAATAGAAAAGCTGATGAATAATAAAGGACTTTGTGAATGTTCTTACTTTTAGACTAAACTTATGCTATTCTAATGATTGTATTTTAAGAAATTTTCATGAAAAGGAGTTTGTAGGTTGTTCAAAAATTATCGTTTGTTGTTAAAAAAAGAATTTTCAGGGTACGATTTAGCAAAGTTTCAAAAAGATTTGTTGGCAGGTGTAACAGTTGCAGCAGTTGCGCTGCCTCTTGCGTTAGCGTTTGGAGTTTCGAGTGGTGCTGATGCCGCGGCAGGGCTGATTACTGCAATTTTAGCAGGTGTTATCATTGGTGGATTGTCAGGTGGTTTTTATCAAATTTCTGGACCAACTGGTGCAATGGCAGCAATACTAATGTCTATTGTAGCGACGCAAGGAATTCATGGGGTGTTACTAGCGACTTTCTTAGCTGGAATTTTCTTGTTGATTGCTGGAATTTTTCGATTAGGAACATTGACCTCTTTTATTCCAGCACCGGTAATTACCGGTTTTACGTCAGGAATTGCGATCATTATTGCATTGGGACAAGTGGATAATTTATTTGGTGTACATTCACAAGGAGCAAATGTGATTGAAAAATTAAGCAGTTATCAGTCGTTAGGCTTTACGGTTAATTGGAGTGCCTTGTTCATGGGGAGTTTAGTGATTCTAGGGATGACTTTTTATCCGAAAAGTTGGGCACAAAAAATGCCAAGCTCGCTTTTAGCAATTATTCTGGCAACTGGCGCTATGTTGATTTTTCATTTGCCAGTGGCAACAGTTGGTAAGATTCCGCAAACAATAATTAGTAGTAATCGTTTAGTTTTAAGCGATTTCCAGATGGCAGATATCCAACAAGTAGCGGTTCCAGCAGTAAGTATTGCGCTTTTAGGAATGGTAGAGAGCTTATTATGCGGAGCATCTGCTGGTAGGATGGCTAACAAGCCATTAGATAGTAATCAAGAATTAGTAGCGCAAGGAATCGGTAATTTATTATTACCTTTCTTTGGTGGAATTCCTGCGACAGCAGCAATCGCACGAACAAGTGTGGCAATTAAATCAGGTGCTCAAACGCGATTAGCTGGAATCATTCATGCGGGTGTTTTATTTTTATCTATGCTTGTTTTTGCACCAGTGATGTCACAAATTCCAATGCCTGCATTGGCAGGTGTTTTGATTGTTACTGCTTGGCGGATGAATGAATGGGAGACAATCCGTGAGTTGTTTTCAAAAAAATATTGGACGTCTATTCTTCTATTTATCCTAACAATGATTTGTACGGTTATTTTTGATTTAAGTATTGCGATTGTCATTGGAATTATCGGTGGGTGCATTTTCTTTGTTATGAAAAGTGCAGCGATTACGATTTCACTAGAAACCATCGATTGGAAACGAATGGATTTACCTGAAACTGAAAAATTAAAAGATTGGACAGTTGTTTACATCAGTGGCCCATTGTTTTTCATGTCGTCAGAAAAATTAAAATCAAAATTAGCTGAGTTGAGTGACCAAGATGGTATTATCTTTTCGATGCGTGGGGTTCCGAGTATTGACTTGACTGCGCTGTCTGTTTTTGATGAATTTCAAGCGAATGCTGACAAGAGAGGGCAACTAGTCATTTATACTTCGCTGCAACCAGAAGTAGAAAATTATATGAAGCATTTATGGCAAGGAGACGGCACGGAACAACATCAAACTGTAGCACACGCCTTATCTGCATTGCATGCACGCTATGAAACGAATCAATAAAAAAGAAAAAACTTCAACTTAAAATAAAAAAGGAAACCTGAAATTACTCAGGGTTTCCTTTTTTTGTCTCGTCGATGAGTGTCTTTAATGTTTCCCAATCATGCTCAATAAGTGGAGTTAAAGAACGATTGTAAAAAATAGCAGCAGGATGGAATAAAGGAAGAAGACGATAAGTGTTTTTTGACCATTCGTATTGTGTTTTTTGCTTGTTCAACTCTAAAATAGGTCCCACGTATAATTGCCCATGATTTCTTGAAACAGTATAGTCTTTTCCGAGCAAACGTTGAAGACCAATATTTCCTAAAGTAGCAATCAATTCAGGTTTGATTGTTGCAATTTCATAATCCAGAATTGGTGCGTGAGCAAAAACTTCAGCTTTAGTAGGCGTTCGATTTGGATAAACGATTTCTTCTTGCTTGGTACGTTTATTTACTCGTTCAACAGTACTATAAGGACGGCTACGAACAGCACTAGTAATATAAACATCTGCTCTAGTTAAACTTAATTTTTCAAGACAAGTCATCAACTCTTTTCCAGCTTGTCCACTAAAAGGAATGTGATTCTCAACTTCGTTTTTTCCAGGCGCTTCACCAACAAACATTATTTTTGGTTCAAGAGGACCCTGTCCTGCGACGAACCCTTCAACGGGTCGATTATTCATTCGTTGTTTTGCTTCTTTGATCAATTCAGTAGGATAGTTCATAGATTCATCTACTTTCGTTTTTCATTTTCCTCTTTTTAGTATAAAGTGAGTGCCTGAAAATTGCGACTAAAATAGGTGCGTGTGAACAGAAATTATAGTTGACGAATTGTATTTATTTTGTTAAGCTAGTAATGTTGTAATTGTGGACTCCACAGCTACAACCGCACAGAGTAAGTAGTAAGCACAGCTTAGCTGTCACTTAGGATGGCGAGTCTAAGTATAAAATAAGGAGGTGCTTTATAGCATGTACGCAATTATTAAAACTGGTGGTAAACAAGTAAAAGTTGAAGTTGGTCAAGCAATCTACGTTGAAAAACTTGACGTTGAAGCAGGTGAAAAAGTTGTCTTTGACGAAGTTATCTTAGTAGGTGGCGAATCTACAAAAGTAGGCGCTCCAACAATCAACGGTGCAACTGTTGAAGGAACTGTTGAAAAACACGGCAAACAAAAGAAAGTCGTTACTTTCAAATACAAACCTAAAAAACATTCACACCGCAAACAAGGTCACCGTCAACCATACACAAAAGTGGTTATCGACGCAATCAACGCTTAATTAGTGTTTGAGAAAGAAGGCCTGAATGATGATCAAAGGAACATTTAAGCGAAATGACGCTGGTCAAATCGTTTCATTTACTTTGACAGGGCATGCTGATGCAGGTCCTTATGGAAGTGACATTGTATGTGCAGGTGTTTCTGCATTAGCAATCAGCACAGTCAACGGGATTGCTTCATTAGCTGGTTTTGATCCGATTGTTGACGTGAATGAAGAAGATGGCGGGTATCTTTATACCGAAGTTAGCTCAATCATGACACAGGAACAAACGAATATTGCCGAAATTCTATTGGAAAATCTTTTGCTAGGTTTACAATCCATAGAAGCTGATAATTCAGAATATATCCAAATTAAAACAATTACTGATAAATAGGAGGTGCAGACTATGTTATTATCTATGAATCTTCAATTATTTGCCCATAAAAAAGGTGGCGGTTCTACATCTAACGGCCGTGACTCAGAATCAAAACGTTTAGGTGCTAAACGTGCTGATGGACAAACTGTTACAGGTGGATCAATTCTTTACCGTCAACGCGGTACAAAAATCTATCCAGGTGTAAACGTGGGTATTGGTGGAGACGACACTTTATTTGCTAAAGTTGATGGCGTAGTACGTTTCGAACGTAAAGGCCGCGACAAAAAACAAGTATCTGTTTATCCAGTTGCTCAAGAAGCTTAATAAATGGCTAGCTCCATCCCTTGCTTAACAAGGGATGGAGCTTTTTTTTGTTTAGATAAATCTATAGAATTTTTGATTACCACTCTAAATTTGACAGATGTTCAACAGACAATTTTAGTATTGAATGAAATCGTTTTTATGATAAACTGTTTACTAAACAGATGTATGGAGGAGTGTGGAATATATGACGTCGATTCGGGATATTGCAAAATTGGCTGGTGTTTCTGCAGCGAGTGTCTCAAGGATTTTAAATAAAGATGCGACGTTTAGCATCAATGAAAATACCCGTGTTCGAGTGTTGGAAATCGCGAATCAATTAGATTACTCACCTAAGAAAAATCAAAAAGGCGGGCGCAACAAAGGGGATCAATTAACAATTGCTTTAATTGTTCGACATAAAGAAGCTGACGAACAGGAAGATCCTTATTTTGGACAAATACGAAAAGGAATTGAAAAAGAAGCAGCAAGATGGCGCTTCCGTACAGTCAAAGCTTTTTATATGAGGGATAAAAATAAAGATTGGGATCAATTGAAAAAATATGGTGCAGTCATTGTCATTGGAGAAATGACTGAAGAAGCCACAAAACGGTTAGCTTTGTTTAATAAGAACATCATTTTAGTCGACAATTATTCCAATACTCAACCTTTTGATTGCATCCAAACAGATTTTGCACAAAAAACGGCTAGTTTGCTTGACACTATGTATGAGAAAAAACATCGAAATATTTCATTTGTGGGTGGACTTAGTACGAAAGTGGACAGTGAAGGACAGGTGCAGACAAGCAAAGATGAAGTACGTGCTACTGCCTATAAAACATGGATGCGGTTAAATAATCTTGAAAAATATAGTCAAATATATCAAGGAAGTTGGGGGCCAGAAGAAGGATTAGCTTTAGGCAAAAAATTGTTAGCAAGCGATCCACGTCCGACAGCAGTAATAGTTGCAAGTGATCCAATGGCTTTAGGGCTTTACAAAGCAATTAATGAAGCAAATTTGAAAATACCGGAGGATATTGCGGTCGCTAGCTTTGATGATATTGAAATGGCAAAATTCATGACACCTAGCTTGTCGAGTGTCAAAGCAAATCCAGAGGAAATGGGACGTATGGCGGTCAGATTAGCAAAAGAAAGGATGCTTGAAGAACGAACCATGCCGATTCGTGTTATCTGTAGTAGTGAATTGATTTTAAGAGACTCCTTGTAAAACTTGTAAAAAAAGATTCGAAAATCTGAATCTTTTTTTATTTTGCACTTGTGTAAACGTTAACTAAACAGATATACTGTTTTTGGTAAACGTTTACAAAAAAGAAAAAAGAAAAGGGGTTCTAAAATGAAATTTGTTGACAAGTTAGCAGAAAAAATGGTGCCAGCAGCAACATTGATTGCCAATAACAAATATCTACTTAGTTTGCGCGATGGTTTTATGATGGCATTTCCAGCTACAATGTTTGCTTCAATTATGATTATTATTCAAAATATCCCAACAACATTTGCTTTTGCTCAGTATTTACCGGATAGTTTTAATGCATTTTTGAATGATTTTTTTGGCCCAGTTGGAAATGCAACTATGAGTATTTCTGCTGTATTTATTGTTTACGGGATTGGCTATCAATTGGCTGGTCATTATAAACAACCGCAAGTATTTGCAGGAGCCATTTCACTTTCTTGTTTTATTATGTTATTGCCTTTTGGTACAGATGATGTGGCAGGTTCGTTTATTCCAGTATCTAAACTGGGCGCTGAAGGGATGTTTGTCGGAATTTTGACCGCGATTATTGCTACAGAAATTTATTCAAGAATTAGTCGTTCCGGTTTTACCATTAAAATGCCAGATTCGGTTCCTCCGATGATTGCAGAATCATTTGTTGCCATTATTCCCGGTGCTGTCCCTTTGTTCTTATTTAATTTAATTCGTTACCTCTTTACGTTTACCGAATGGGGAAATGCTGTCGACTTTATCTACCAAATCTTACAACAACCTTTGATGGGATTAGGCGGAACGCTACCGGCTGTATTAGTTGCAGTATTTTTCACACAGTTTTTCTGGTGGTTTGGTATTCATGGAACATTGGTGGTCAATGCTATCATTGATCCAATTATGAGTGCTTTGGCCATTGAAAATTATGAAGCATATAAAGCAGGAGCAACTGAATTACCACATATTATCAACACTACATTTATGGGTGTATTCGTAAATCAAGGAATGCAGCTAGGTGTTTCCATTGCTATGGCATTTTTTATTGCAAAATCAATTCGGATGAAGAAAACAATGAAAACAATTATCGCACCCGCTATTTTTAACGTTTCCGAGCCGATGACATTTGGATTGCCTGTGGTTATGAACCCATTGGCTTTCATTCCATGGGTACTTGCACCAATGGTTTCCACGATTATTTCATATTTTGCGATTTATTCTGGACTTGTACCAAGACCAACAGGTGCGACTGTCGTCTGGACAACTCCCATCATCTTATCTGGTTGGTTAGGGACAGGGTCGATTAGAGGCGCAATCTTGCAATTTGTAACAGTTATTGTGATGACCGCTATTTGGATTCCATTTTTGATGGCAATGGATAATGAATATCTACGTGAAGAAAAAGAAATAAAAGACGTAGAAATGGATGAAGCTATTCATGTAGATAAAACAATAACAACTGATTAAGTAGGTGAAATGATGCGATTAGATACGTTAACTTACCAGTGGAAATTGCAATCTCAGGTTACTGATTTTTTTTCAGCTTTACTGAATGAACAGCTCCGCTATTTTCAGTCCAAAAATGATTCGATTGAAACAATCGAATCAGGTACACGAGTGCATTCATACTTACAAACAAAGGTGAATAAGCAAGTGGTAAAAAGCACTATTGAAATTGGGACGATTATTCCCAATAAAAAATTGGAATTGATTACCCAACATGCTCATGGAAAAATTCTTCAAACTTATCAGATTCATACAACCGAAAATGGAACAAACTTTGTGAGCTATTCAGAAACGAATGAGCTGAAACAGATGAAAAGTCAGTTGAGTTTATTGTTCACATTACCAATATATAAACTTATTTATAACAAAAGTGCGAAAAAAAGAATGCAATATCTTGAGATGATTGTACAAAATAATTAACGGATGACAAGGGTGTTGACAGATGATTGAACAATTGGACGATCGCTTATTCCATCTACATAATGAAGCAATTAGCTATATTCTGCATGTGATGGAAAACGGGCAAATTGAGCAGCTTTACTACGGAAAAGCTTTAGGAAAGCTTACGAAAACAGAACTCGATTATTTTACGAAAAAAGAAAATAAATCGGCTGGAACAGTCAAATACTTTAGAGATGGAAGAGATTTTACTTTGACGGATCACTTTCAAGCCTATCCTGTATATGGAACAACCGATTTTAAAGAAGGAGCGATTGAATTAACTTGTCAGGGAAATCCTCTTTATACTGACTTTTCTTTTTGTTCTAATCAAATTCAAACAAGTAAACCTAGAAATTTGGCTGTTCCCGCAACTTATGGGGAGAATGCTCAGACGCTTCAGCTAATCTTGGAGGATCAGGAACGAGAGTTAATCTTGATACTGAATTATACGATTTTTGAAGATAGTCCAGTTATTGTGCAAAATCAAGAATTAATCAATAAAGGAAACAAAATCGTTACAATTGATAAAATGCTTTCCGGTGTATTGCATTTGCCTACTTCAAATTATGCGTTTACGCACCTTTCAGGGGCATGGCTGAAAGAGCGACATGAAAAAAGAAGAAAGTTAGAACAAGGAACAGTAGCAATTGGTTCATTGAAAGGTGCCAGCAGTCATCAGCACAATCCGTTCGTAGCTTTTGTGCATGAAGAAGCCGGTCTCGACAATGGGGACGTTTATGCGATGAATTTTATTTATTCAGGAAATTTTCTAGCACAGGCAGAAGTTGATGAATGGCAACATACTCGTGGAATGTTGGGGATCCACCCAGCGCATTTTAGTTGGGAATTGGCTATAAATGAACGATTTGTTACACCAGAAGCGGTGTTATTATTTTCTGATCAAGGAACGAATGGCTTAAGTACAGCGATGGGATCGTTTGTTGAAAGTCATATTATTGATCCAAAATGGCAACACACAGTGCGGCCCATTGTCTTTAATAATTGGGAAGCTACTTATTTTGAATTTGACGAAGAAAAATTACTCGAACTCGCTCGGTCTGGAAAAGAACTTGGAATGGAATGCTTTGTGATTGATGATGGTTGGTTTGGTAAAAGAGATAGTGATCGGTCCTCTCTTGGAGATTGGTATGTTGATAAACGCAAGTTTCCAAATGGAATAACGGCATTTTCACAAAAGATCCATCAAATGGATTTGCAATTAGGAATTTGGTTTGAACCCGAGATGATTTCTCCAGACAGTGATTTATATAAGAAACATCCAGAATGGGTCGTCAAACATCCTTATGAACGTTTTTCGATGGGAAGAGGTCAATATGTTCTCGACTTTGCAAATCCGCAAGTAGTCGATGCTATTTATACTCAAATGAAGAAAATCATACAGGCAACAAACTTAGATTATATCAAATGGGACATGAATCGAAATATTACAGAAGCTTATTCAAATTATTTGGCAGATACTTCGCGTAACCAAGGTGAGTTTTTCCACCGATATATCTTAGGTGTGTATGAGCTATATACCAAAATTTTGACAGATTTTCCCAATATTTTGATTGAAGGATGTGCAGGTGGAGGCGGACGTTATGATTTGGGAATATTATTTTATAGTCCACAAATTTGGCCAAGTGATGATAGTGATGCCGTGGAACGATTAACCATTCAAAGTGGCACATTATTAGGCTATCCATTGTCTAGCTTTAGTAATCATGTGTCTGCCAGTCCAAATCACCAAATATTACGTGAAATCTCATTAAAATTTAGACAAGATGTAGCTATCTTTGGACCGTTAGGATACGAATTAGATTTGCAACAATTATCAGCAAAAGAAAAAGAGCAAATTAAAACGACGATTGCCTTTTATAAAAGACATCGATCCTTGCTCACCTCTGGTCAATTTATCCAATTTCTACCTACCTATCCAACTCCCAATCAAGTGTGTTGGGGTGTCATCAATCAAGAAAAGACAGAAGCTATTGTTGGCTATTATCAAAAACTCGCTCAGGCGAACCCAAGTGCGCAAGAATTTCTAAAAATTACGCACTTAACTCCTGCTCTGACTTATCAAGTAGGAGAAGAACAGCTTAGCGGGAAATTTTTAGAAGCAGTAGGCATCAGAAAACCATATGCGTTTAATGGTGCCAATCATGGAACTTATCAAGTGGGAGGAGACTTCCAATCCGTAATCTATCATATCAAAGCAGTGGAAGAGGCGAAAAAATGAAACGAATAGTAGCTGGAAAAAGTATTCTACATGGCGGGGATTATAATCCAGAACAATGGCTAGATCATCCTGAAATCTTAGCAAAAGACTTAGAATTAATGAAGAAAGCGAATATAAATACGGTTACTGTTGGTATTTTTTCATGGAGTAGTTTAGAGCCACGCGAAGGTGAGTATCACTTTGAATGGTTGGATAAGGTCTTTGATCAAATGGAAGCAATGGACGGAAATGTTATCCTCGCTACGCCAAGTGGTGGACGCCCACAATGGTTAAGCGAAAAATATCCAGAAGTTAATCGGACAAATGCTTATGGACAAAAACATCATCATGGTTTTAGACATAATCATTGCTACACGTCACCAATCTATCGTAAAAAAGTTCAAGCAATGAACAGACTTCTTGCACAACGCTATGGAAAACGACCTTCTCTTATTTTATGGCACATCAGCAATGAATATTCCGGTGAATGTTTTTGTGATTTGTGTGCAAAAGCTTGGCGGGATTGGTTAAAAGAAAAATATCAGACATTAGATGCTATTAATCGTGCTTGGTGGATGACTTTTTGGAGTAATCGTTATTCCGAATGGTCACAAGTAGTACCACCCTCCCCTTTAGGAGAAACAAAAGTTCATGGAATGGATCTTGATTGGAAACGTTTTGTTACACAACGAACTATTGATTTCTTTTTATCGGAAATTGAACCTATTCGAGAAATTACACCGGACATTCCCGTCACGACGAATTTTATGGCAGAAGGACATGATCAACATGATTTTTTTCCTTTAGAAGGACTTGATTATCATAAATTTGCACAAGCTGTTGATATTGTAAGCTGGGATAGTTATCCTGACTGGCATAATAACTATGAATCACTTGTACAAACCGCAATGAAGTCGGCGTATGCTCATGATCAATTTCGTTCGTTGAAAAAGCAACCATTTTTAGTGATGGAATCAACACCTAGCGTCGTGAATTGGCATCAATACAACAAATCGAAACGACCAGGAGTTCATATACTAAGTGCTATGCAACAACTCGCGCATGGTTCAGACAGTACATTGTATTTTCAATGGCGTCAATCGTTAGCTAACTCTGAAAAATTCCATGGAGCTGTGGTCGGGCATGATAATTCACAGGAGAATCGTGTCTATCAAGAGGTAGCCACCTATGGTCATCGTTTACGTTCGCTTACTCCTATAAAGGGGCTCGATAAAAAAGCAAGAGTAGCGATTCTGTTTGATTGGGAAAGCAATTGGGCTTTAAAACGTGGTGGTGGATTTGGGCGTCCTTCAAGGCGTTATCCGCAGACATTGCAGGAACATTATCAAGTCTTTTGGGAACAAGACATCACCGTAGATATCTTACACCCGGATGACGATCTTACGAATTACGAGCTGGTTGTGGCGCCTATGCTTTATTTGATGACGAAAAAAACAATGGCTCATCTTGACACATACGTTAGAGAAGGCGGATGCTTGATTGCAAGTTATTTCACTGGTGTAGTGAATGAGAATGATGTGCTTCATTTAGGCGAATGGCCTGAAACGTTACAAAATCTTTTTGGGCTTATTCCGAAAGAATTAGAAATGCTTTATCCAGAGGAAAGCAATCAAATACTTTATGCTGGAAATTTGTATCGCATCAAAGACTATTGCAACATAATCGAAAAAACGTCTGCAGTTGTTTGTGGTGAATATAGCGAGGATTTTTATGCAGGCACGCCGGCACTTACTAAAAATAATGTTGAAAAAGGCACTACCTATTATTTCGCAGCACGAACAGGAGTCGATTTTTTACGGGTTTTTTACAAAGAGCTGATTACGGAACTTCAATTAGAAAATCCGTTAGTAAATGAGCCCCTGACTGATGTTTCAGTTCAAAGTCGGACGAATGGCAGAGAAACTTACCATTTCTTGATGAACTTTTCAACGAACCAGCAAAAAATCAAGTTGAATCATCCGTGTATCGATGTTGAAACAAAGAAAAGCGCCGGTCAAACGATCGTCCTTGCTGCTTACGAAGTACGAGTGCTAGTGGAAAGTAATTTACCTAAGAAAGTATCAATGCTCCCTTAGGTAACAGAAGTTAGTTATTTAAATGATTTTATATTTGTGAAGGATAAATAGAATTTAATTTTCAATAGGAGTAGTGGCTTATTTAGCTTCTACTTCTATTTTTGTTTTGAAATATTTCCAATGCTTGTAACTAATAATGTATTCTGCAACACTTTTATCTGGCAAATAAGAATGTTTGACCTGTTTAACGGCAGGTTCTCGAAAACTTAGATTTAACAAACGAAGTAATTCGGGATCATCGGGAAACACAATTTCATTTGTTTCAACAGATGCTAAGGAAAAAAGATCAATGCCGAAATCTAAGCGGATTCGTTCGTAGACACTGGTGTAGGCTGATAAATCATCTGCAAGTGGTTGTTTCATCAGTTTTTTTGGTAAATGAGTAAGATGAACCAAGAAAGGTATATCATCAAAGTAACGAACGCGTTTGATTTTATAATATGTTTCATTACTAGCTAATTTCAATTCATGCAGAATCTTAGCATCATGTTTTTCTTCGATGGATAAAACAGTGACATGTTCTTTATCAAAAGAATTACGTTCGAGATCTGAGAATTTGACAGTCTCTGCTATTTTTGATCTTGAAATGAAGGTTCCTTTTCCCTGAATCCGGTAGAGGTAGCCAGCATTCGTTAATTCATTAAGTGCTTTAACTGCCGTGATTGAGCTGACAGCATATCTTTTCTTAATCGCAGCTTCTGAATAAAATTTATCGCCAGGAACAAATTTATTCGTTTTGATTTCAGTTAGTAAGTCTTGTTTGATTTGTTCATACTTAGGAATCATTCGATCACCTTCCGAAAATAGTGGTGTATTGGTATCAATTTTAAGAATAGCATGTTCATTTTTCTTTCGCAATAAAAGGGATAATAACGAAACACAGCAGTTGTAAAAAAATGAAGAAGGAAGAAGAGAAAGTTTCAATCAACTACTTCAAATGGTTTTGTTTTCTGACATACTGAAAAAAGTGGTCTTTTTGTCCACAATTGACCGATTGAGAAAAGCGCAGTATATAATTAACAAAAAGGATTTCATTATGAAGAGATTATATTATTTACGCAAGCAGCATCAGCTAACGATTCGAAAATTAGCTGAACATCTTCACTGTGATTATTCTGTCTATTCAAAATATGAGCGAGGTGAGCGAGAAGTTCCACTATACATTTTGATTGAACTTGCTGATTTTTTTGAGACAAATTTAGATTTTTTGTTAGGGCGCACGGATTTTTCAAAGAAGTTGCCAGAGCCAAGAAGAAAAAAATAATGGAAAGAACGAATAGAAAGAAAGCGGAACCAAATAGTTTGTAAATTTTGTCTATAGTAAATGGTTGAGATACATTGTATCGTGAAGGAAAGATGGGGGAGTGAATAAGTCACAGGACAAAAGAGGGGCTTTTAATGAAGGGAAGATTAGTGAATCTAAACGGGCATCCATTGCTGCAGGTGTTGTTGTTTGTAGCTGAAGTCTTATTTGGGCTGGTTGCCTGCCTGTTGGTAAGTGTTTGGTTTGGACGGTTGATGCAAGTGGTCATTGGTTACTTTGCAGGTTGGTAGAAGAATGAGTAAGTTTTTAAAAAGTAACTGCTAAAATAATAAAACGAGTGTGGAGGTAATCACACTCGTTTTATTATTTTTTAGAACCAACGTGAAAAGAGAAGTTCTTCTGAGTAATCAGAAGTTTTACCTGTGAAATCTACTGCACGAATTTTGATTTTCCACTGTCCAGGACCATTGATTTGATAATCACAATAAGAAGTTTCAGTCGTAGTCGTTATTAATCGACCATCGCGATAATATTCATAGTGACGAATACCAGAGTCATCTGTTGAAGCATCCCAACTGAGTATCGTACCAAAATGTTCATATTTTTCCACCTTGAGGTTTCTTGGTGTGGCTGGATTATTCCAATCTGGAGCCGCATATTGAATATATGTACCAGAAAATTGCTCACTTGAATTAGCATTGCTGAAAGACCAAGAAAGATTATTTGTTCCAGCTTCTAGCCATGAAATATTTGTCCCATCGTAAGTTCCTGGTTGATTAAAAGTGACGTTCGGTCTTTCACCGTGAATTGTTCGGAGTTTTAAAGGCGTTTTATGGTTGATCCAAGTATTTGATCCAAAAATAGTTTGATTTAAAGCGACAACTTTCTGAAGACTAGGTACATCTTCTAATACTTCTAAGCTAGTCAATTCATTTCCTGAAAGAGTCAGTTGTTTCAAGTTTGGCAATTCAACGAGTGGACTAAGATCGTTGAGTTCATTATTTGATAGACCGAGCTGTTGGAGATTTTTGAATTCAGCGATTTTTCTTAGATTTTCAATTTGGATAAAATTATTATCAGGTAAGCTAAGTCGATTTTCACTTAGCTCTAGAGCAATTAAATTAGGAAAATCAAGTTGAGTGTCAACACGCTGAATCTTATTTTCAGCGCCATAAATTCCTTGAAGTTTTGTATGTTTTTTTAAAGGTGCGAGGTCGATGATGTTGTTAAAGTTAAAATTAATCATACGTAAATCATTTATGTAATAGAGATCAACCAATGATGAGAGTTGGTTGTTATCGACCCAAAGTTGCTTGATTGTTGGGAACTTGCTTACACCATCGAGAGAAGTTAACTGATTATTGCTTAATGCCAATTGCTCTAATGCTGGCAAATGATTCATAGTATCAATGGAGGAAATCCTGTTGTTAGTCGCACCGATGATTCTTAATTTTGTGAGATTTTGAATGGGGGTTAAATCTGTCACTAAGTTATTGTTCAAACGAAAGTCTGTTAGGTTCAATGCGAATTCAATTCCGGTAATATCTTTGATGCTCAACCCAGAAATATCTAAGGTAACTAGGCTTTCCATATGTTGCGATGTGAGTGATTCGTCGGCGGTCAAATGAAATATTTCTTTTAGTTTGGTTTCAAAAGCTGGATCATTGATCGTGATTGCTTGAGTGGGTTCTGTTGTTATCTTGGAATCAATTTTATTTCCTTTTAAAGGAGCGAGTATGTCAGTGAAATAGTTACTTACTTTGATTGTTTGTTCTTGCTGTGGCACATTTTCATTCGCGTAACTGATTGGTGAAAACGTTGCAAGTGCGGTACTAAATAATACAAGTGAAGTGACTGTAAAGAACAGATTTCTTTTCATTTTCTAAACCTCCAAAATTTTTGTTGTGTTGCAAGTTAAGCTTAATAAAAAATACTAAAAATAAAAATGATAGCTTTAGTTATTTTTAAAATAAGTTTTTTAAATGAAAAAAGAACAATGGTTTGTAAAAGTAAGTGCTTGTTTAACAAATGTTTCTTTTATTTTAAAAAAAGCATAAGGTAAATAGTTGACGAATCCTCTAGAAATCCATAGTATTATGTTTTGTAGTTAGCTATTTTTAGTTATGTTTATTCTATATATAATAGTAAGAAAAATAGTGTAGCAGGAAATTTGGAAACACAGGAAGGGGCGTATCAATTGACAAAGCGTATTGACCGAATTTATCTCTATGTCAAAGAAAAAACCGCTCATTTAACAAAAGCAGAAGCTGATCGAGGAGTAACTACTCAAGAAATTGCTGAAATACTAGGAATTCAACGAACAAATAGTAGTAAAGATTTAAACCAGTTAGTTCGTGAAGGAAAATTAATCAAGTCCGATGGCAGACCAGTCCGTTACATATATCAAAAGGCAGATGTATATCAAAAACCTGAAAGCAAGCATGTCGTTAGTTACAAAGAGGATGTTCTACCAATTGAGGAACCAATCGTTTCTATTGATACAAAAGATATTTTTTCCAAAATTATTGGTGAAAATGGCAGTATGAAAAATGCTGTTGAACAGGCAAAAGCTGCCATCTTGTACCCACCTAGAGGGTTAAATTGTTTGATTACGGGGCCAACTGGCTCTGGGAAAACCTATTTTGCACATGCAATGTTTCATTTTGCCAAAGCAAATCATGTCATTGATGAAGAAAAAGAATTGATTGTGTTCAATTGTGCCGATTATGCAAATAATCCAGAATTATTGATGAGTCATCTTTTTGGGTATACAAAAGGCGCATTTACTGGTGCAACTGAAGAAAAAATGGGGATTATTGACCAAGCAGACGGTGGGATGCTCTTTCTAGATGAAATTCATCGTTTACCGCCAGAAGGACAAGAAATGATCTTTTATTTTATGGATCATGGAACTTATAGCCGATTGGGTGAGACGACGAAATCACATGAAGCAAACGTCCGTATCGTTGGTGCAACGACAGAAGACCCCGGCTCTTCCTTGTTGGAAACTTTTGTTAGACGGATTCCAATCAACATTCAACTACCGTCTTTCGAAAAGCGACCTGCTAATGAAAAAGTCGATTTGGTAAAGATCATGATTGCTCATGAAGCGAATCGGATCCAACGAAAAATTTCTCTGACGGAAGATGTTGCCAAAGCCTTAATTGGTAGTGTTACTTATGGGAATATTGGACAATTGAAATCAAATATCCAACTGATTTGCGCACGTGGATTTCTAAATCATATGAACTCACCCGAAATTTCGATTACCGTTAGTGATTTAACAGAAGGAATTCGAAGTGGGCTAATTCAGCTAGCTAGCAACCGCGTAGCAATGGCAGAGCTATCAAAAATTCTAGAGCCCAAATTAACAATCATACCAAATGATGACATAATGAAAATCCAATCAGATTCGTATGAATTGCCTTATAACTTATACGATATTATTGGAGATAAAGCGGCTTTGTTGAAATCTGATGGCTTAGATCAAGAGGCAATCAACCATTTTATTTCGACAGATATCAATATTCATTTGAAATCTTTTTATAAAGATCATGGATTTTCTTTTAATGCTGACAACAAATTGGCTGAATTTGTTGATCCTAAAGTAATTGAAGTAACACATCAAATTTATAGTATGGTTAAGAATTCTTTGCCTTATGAATTTCAACAGAATTTTATTTATGCGATGAGTTTGCATATCAGTTCATTTTTGAAAAAAATCAATTTAGGGGAAGAACGACACACGAATGATAACATTCGAGAAATGACATTTGATTTTCCCGAAGAGTATGCAGTTGCAAAAGAAGTCCGTAAATATATTGAAGAATACTTTCAAGTTCGTATTCCAGAAAGTGAAGATTATTATTTGACAGTCTTATTAGTATCTTTACGAGCAAATCAAGCAACTGGCCGAATCGGCGTTGTGGTTGCAGCTCACGGAAATAGCACAGCTAGTAGCATGGTTCAAGTAGTAAAACAACTTTTAGATGTTGAAAATGTTCGAGCAGTTGATATGCCGTTGGATATGGATCCTAAAACGGCTCTTAGCCGAATTGAACGAAAGGTTCAAGAGGTTGATGAAGGTAGTGGCGTTATTCTGTTAGTTGATATGGGCTCGTTGGCCTCGTTCAATACTCAAATTCAGCGAGAGACAGGAATTCCAATTCGAACAGTTGATATGGTGACGACGTCGTTAGTTTTAGAAACTGTTCGAAAAGTCTCTGTTTTAGGAACAGATCTAGATACACTTTATGATTCCTTAAAAAACTTTCGTGGTTACGCGGCTGTTTCTCCTGCACCAGCTAGTGAAAAGCCAGCTCAAGAGCAAAAAGCAATTTTAGCTATTTGTGCTTCGGGAGAAGGGACGGCAAAGAGAATCAAGGAATTGATTGAACGAGCGGTAAGTAAACGACAAGAAGCAGAGATAACAGTTTTAGCTTTATCCATTGTTGAATTAGAAAAAGAACTGCCACGTATTCAATCAGAATATCAAGTGATTGCTACTACAGGAATCACTGATCCTAAAATTGCGGCACCCTTTATTCCACTTGAGCGCTTTATTGATCAAAATATCGAGTTGATTTTAGACCAACTGTTACTTGAAGCGGATTTAGAAGACGCGCCAGAGGTTTCTTTAACCGAAGAAACGGCGAAAGAAACATGTGTGGACTTTATATCAGATAACTTTACTTTTATTAATGGAAGAAAACTGATCGATCCTATTTGGAATTTTGCTGAACATGTGACAGAAAGTATTGGATTAGCTAGCAAAGAATATGGCTTTAAAATCAATTTGGTCATGCACACAGCTGGGATGATTGAACGAATCGTATTAAATGAACCATTGACTGCCGATAAAGCAGAATTGGATCAAACGGTTCAAGATCCGTTTTACACAATGCTTCAAAGTTCGATTGTTCCATTAGAGGAAAGAGTGAACTTAAAGATTCCTTTGGTTGAAAGCTATTATATTTTACGTTTAATCCATAATCAGTTGGCTAAAGTGTGATACACTCAATAAACAATACACAAAAAGGATACACTATATAAGTGTATCCTTTTTGTGTATTGTTTAAAAAAGCTTAAAGAACCAGTAGTGTATCACTTAAAAGTTGGCACGCTTCTTGCTTTTATATAAGTGTGCTAGGGATTGGTTGCTTTCACAGAAATGATAGGGGTTTCTGTGAAGTAGTTTGAAAAAAGGAGTTTTGAAGATGGATATTCGATTAGCGCGTATAGATGATCGTTTAATCCACGGACAAGTTGCGACGGCTTGGTCAAAATCGACTGGTGTTGAACGAATCATTGTAGTCAGCGATATGGTGGCAAAAGACGATTTGAGAAAGTTTCTGTTAAAAGAAGCAGCACCACCAGGAATTCATGCGAACGTGATAACTGTTCAAAAGATGATCCAAGTTTATCAAAGTGGATTATTAGCAAATGCGAAAGTCATGCTGTTATTCACAAACCCTCAAGATGTAGAAGCAATTGTCCGCTGTGGTGTGCAACTGAATTCACTAAATATTGGCGGCATGAGTTTTACTGATGGCAAAACAATGATTACTAATTTTGTTTCAGTAAACCAACGCGATATAGAAGCTTTTAACTATTTGGATAGTCAAAAAGTGGAATTAGAGATTCGCAAAGTACCTGCAGACAGAAAGGTTCTTTTAAGGGAGCTACTAGCAAAAGCAAAAAAGGCATAGTTGGATGTTGTGGTCGGTCAAATAATCTGTTGTAATGGTTAGCAATTATTTTTAATTTTGATTTTTGTTACAACAAAAAGAAATAGGAGGTATAAGTATGGTAGGAATTATCCTAGCAAGTCACGGACAGTTTGCTGAAGGAATCTTACAGTCTGGTTCAATGATCTTTGGCGAACAAGAAAACGTTAAAGCAGTTATTTTGAAACCAAGCGAAGGTCCAGATGACTTGAGAGCCAAGTTAGAAGAGGCAATTGCTTCTTTTGACAATCAAGACGAAGTATTATTCTTAGTTGATTTATGGGGTGGTACTCCATTCAATCAAGCAAATACTTTGTTTGAAGAACACAAAGACAAATGGGCAATCGTCAGTGGTTTGAACTTGCCAATGTTAATTGAAGCATATGCTTCTCGTTTTTCAATGGAATCTGCGCAAGAAATTGCAGCACATATCATTGAAACTGCAAAAGAAGGTGTGAAGGTTAAACCAGAAGAGTTAGAACCAGAAGAAGCACCAAAAGCTGAAGTACAACAATCTGTATCTGGAACTCCAGGTAAATTCAGCTATGTTTTAGCTCGTATCGATTCACGTTTGCTTCATGGGCAAGTTGCGACAGCTTGGACAAAAACAACAAATCCAACTCGTATTATTGTTGTTTCTGATGCAGTAGCTAAAGATGAACTTCGTAAAAAATTGATTCAACAAGCTGCTCCTCCAGGTGTAAAAGCACATGTTGTTCCAATTGAACAAATGATCAAGCTAGCTAAAGATGACCAACACTTTGGTGGACAACGTGCTTTACTTTTATTCGAAAACCCTCAAGATGTGTTAAGAGCGGTTGAAGGTGGCGTACCATTAGAAACAGTTAACGTTGGTTCTATGGCTCATTCACCAGGTAAAGTGCAACCAAATAAAGTCTTGGCATTCAGTCAAGCTGACATTGATACTTTCCGTAAACTTGAAGACGCTGGCGTCAAATTTGATGTACGTAAAGTACCAAATGATTCAAAAGGAAATATGGATGAAATTTTGAAAAAAGCACAAGAAGAATTAAACAAAAAATAATAAACAAACATAGTTTTAACTATCAGAGAAAAATGGAGGCTTAACATCATGGAATTAAACTTTATTCAAATGATATTAGTCGTTATCGTAGCATTTTTAGCTGGTATGGAAGGAATTCTTGATGAATTTCATTTCCATCAACCAGTAATCGCATGTACGTTAATCGGCTTAGTTACTGGGAACTTAATACCTTGCCTTATTTTAGGTGGTACTTTACAAATGATCGCTCTTGGTTGGGCAAATATCGGCGCTGCTGTAGCTCCCGATGCTGCTTTAGCATCTGTTGCATCTGCAATTATTTTAGTATTAGGTGGTCAAGGAAGAGCTGGAGTTTCTTCAGCTATCGCGATCGCTGTACCTCTAGCTGTTGCTGGTCTATTATTAACAATCATCTGTCGTACAATCGCAACAGCTTTCGTTCACTTGATGGATGCTGCTGCGAAAGAAGGTAACTTCAGAAAAGTTGAATTATGGCACATCATTGCAATTTGTATGCAAGGTGTACGTATTGCAATTCCAGCTGCTTTGATCTTGGCAATCGGTGAAGGACCTGTGAAAGGGTTACTTGAATCTATGCCAGTTTGGTTGACAGATGGATTAGCAATCGGTGGTGGTATGGTTGTAGCTGTTGGTTATGCAATGGTTATCAACATGATGGCTACAAAAGAAGTATGGCCATTCTTCGCAATTGGTTTCGTATTAGCAACTGTTTCTGAAATCACTCTTATCGGACTTGGTGCAATCGGTGTAGCTCTTGCTCTTATCTACTTAGCTCTATCTAAACAAGGTGGCGGCTCAGGTAATGGTGGTAGCTCAAATACTGGTGACCCACTAGGCGATATCATAGATAACTACTAAAGGAGGCGTACACGAAAATGGCAGAAGAAAGAATTCAATTATCGAAAAAAGATCGTATTTCTGTTTGGTGGCGTTCAACTTTCATCCAAGGATCATGGAACTACGAACGTATGCAAAATGGTGGCTGGGCTTTCTCAATGATTCCAGCAATCAAAAAATTATATAAAACAAAAGAAGACCGTGCAGCTGCATTAGAACGTCATTTAGAGTTCTTTAATACACACCCATATGTAGCTTCACCAATTTTAGGGGTTACATTGGCACTTGAAGAAGAACGTGCAAATGGCGCACCTGTTGATGATGTAACAATTCAAGGGGTTAAAGTTGGTATGATGGGACCTTTAGCTGGTATCGGAGATCCAGTTTTCTGGTTCACAGTAAAACCAATTCTTGGTGCATTAGCAGCTTCTCTTGCAATGAGTGGTAACATCTTAGGACCAATCATTTACTTCCTAGGTTGGAATATTATTCGTATGGCTTTCATGTGGTATACACAAGAATTTGGCTACAAAGCTGGTTCAAAAATCACTGAAGATTTATCTGGTGGATTACTACAAGATATCACTAAAGGTGCTTCAATCTTAGGTATGTTTATCTTAGGTTCGTTAGTTAACCGCTGGGTATCAATCAGCTTTGCACCTACAGTTTCAACTGTAAAACTTGATAAAGGTGCATACATCGAGTGGGACAAATTACCTGCTGGTGCTGAAGGAATTAAATCTGCTTTGGAACAACAAGCAGCAGGTTTATCTTTAACTTCTTCTAAAGTTACTACATTACAAGACAACTTAGATAGCTTGATCCCTGGTCTTGCTGCTCTATGTTTAACATTGTTCTGTATGTGGTTACTTAAGAAAAAAGTATCACCTATCATCATTATCCTTGGATTATTCGTGGTTGGTATTGTCTTCCACTTAATCGGATTGATGTAAAAAAGAATCAGATAGTCTGAGCTCATTTTGAGCTTCAGACTATTTTTTTTAGGGAGGTAGCGTTATTATGACTGATAATTTAGTCAAAATGTTTGAAAAACAAGTTGTAAAAAGTCCCAATGCCATAGCTGTTGAATTTAAGGATGAGTCATTGAGTTATCAAGAGTTAAATGAAAAAGCGAATACTGTAGCCCATTACTTAGTAACTGAAGAAAAAATCAAAGTTGGCGACATTATTCCTTTATTGTTGGAACGAAACGAGAAAATCGTTATTGCTATGCTCGCAGTTTTGAAAGCGGGTGCAGCGTATACTGGCTTATCCAAGCAATATCCAGAAACACGAATTGATTTTGTACGAAAACAAACAAAGGCAAAACTGCTTATTGACGACGAATTTATGAGCCAAAAATTTGAATACCATCCAACTAATCTAGACATCACAATACCTGAAAACGAACGAGCATACTTGGTGTATACTTCTGGAACGACGGGAAATCCAAAAGGGGTAGTTCATACACATAAAAGTGTGTTAAATCATATTAGGGCATACACTGAATTTTTAGCTATAGATACAGTTGCTCCACTTAATATGCTGTTTTTGGTTAATTATGTTTTTTCAGTTGCAACAACACAAATCTATACAGCCCTATTTAACGGACACAAACTAATTATCTCTGAACCAGATTGTCTAGAAGATATTAATAAATTTTCACAATATATTGACGAAAAAAGAATCAATTATTTTCAAAGCACGCCGTCACTTGCAGACAGTTTAGATTTTTCAAAGTTATCTCATTTAAAAACTGTCGCTGTGGCAGGAGAAAAATTGTCACCAAATCTTGTCAAAAATGCGAAAACAAACAATGTGAAACTTATTAATGTATATGGACAATCAGAATTTCATTCTGTAACTGCAAAAGTTATTAATTCACTAAAAGATATCAATAACATTGGTTCTACGTTAACTAATATGACTACTTATGTATTAGATGATACATTTCATGAAGTAGAGATCGGTGAAATCGGTGAAATTTGTGTGGTAGGAGATCAATTAGCCAAAGGATATTTAAACTTAGATGAAGAAACCAAAAAACATTTTGTAACAAATCCGTTTGGTAAAGGAAGATTATGTAAAACTGGTGATTTAGTGAAAAGATTGCCTGACAATGAGTATGAATTTGTAGGGAGAAATGATTTCCAATTAAACATTAATGGGATTAGAACTGAGCCAGGGGAAATCGAGGCTCAGATCAACAAAGTAGAAGGTATCAGCAATTCGGTAGTAATAGGTTATAAGGACCAGTTTATCCTTGCTTATTATGTAAGTGACCATCGAATCGATGAACAGCAACTAAAAAAAGTCGTTAATATGGGTGTACCTGAGTATATGCAACCCCATATGTACATTTGGCTTGAGAAGCTACCTTTGAACGACAATGGAAAATTAGATAGAAAAAAATTACCAGAAGTAAATCTTGGCAGAAAAAAATTTGTAGCACCTGCCAGTTACGATGAAAAAATACTAGTGGATCTAATTGAAAAATTATTGAAAATAGAAAAAGTGAGTGTACGAGATAACTTTTTCGAGCTTGGTGGCACTTCATTGCAAGCAATCAAATTATCGAATCAGGTAATGGAAAAAACCAATAAAAAAATAACTACAAAATTGATTTTGAGTACTGAAAGCATCCAAGAATTAGCAGCTATTATGAGTAATGAAAAGTCAGTGAAAGAATTGCCACTCGTAGCCATAAATGTGACAGAAACTTTGATGAGCCCCGCGCAAAGAAGAATGTTTGTATTTTATCAACTAGATAAAAGACAAACGAAATATAATGAACAAACGATTCTAGATTTTGACGGGCATGTAGACGTTGACAGATTAAAGAAAGCGTTTTCTTCGGTTGTGAGCAAACATGAAACATTAAGAACACGTTTTTTCACAAAAGATGGAAAATATATGCAGGAGATAATGCCTGAAGGAATAGTAGATTTTAAGCTCATACCTTTTACCTCACATTTCGAGTCGTTAGTCACACCTTTTGATTTAGAAAAAGGTCATACGATGCGCATCCGCTTGCTAAGAGGAGACAGTCATGATTCTTTATTTATAGATAAGCATCACATTATTACTGACGGAACTAGTGAAGACATTTTTTATAGCGAATTATCAAAAGCTTATGAAAATAAACATCTTTCAACTCCTGCATACCATTATAAAGATTACAGCAATTGGTTTAATCAACTAGAGGTTTCTGATGAAGCTAAGTGGTGGAAAAATTATTTAGATGGGTATCAAAGATTAGAGTTGGCAACCGATTATCATTATCAAAAAGATTTGTTATCCGTTGGGCAAACAGAATTGTTTGTTTTTGATGAAATATTATTGCGTGAATTAAGAACATTTTCGAAAGAGAATAAAGTGAGTGAATATGTTGTTCTATTTTCGACGATTAGTTATTTACTATCTAAAATCTACTATTCAAATGACTTTGTCCTCGGCACAGTTGCTAATGGTAGAGTGCATGAGAAAACTGAACAAATGTTAGGGATGTTTGTTAATACGCTACCAATCAGAGTAACAATCGATCAGAATCAAAGTACAGTTGAATTTCTAAAAAGAATGAATGAAAATATTCTATCTGCAGTTTCAAATCAAAACTATCAGTTTGAACAAATTGCAAAGGATCTAAATGTAGCAACTGATGGAAGAAATCCATTTTTTGATTGTATGTATGTTTATCAACAAAGAAATTCTCAAGAGTATTTCGCTGGTGAAGCCAAAAGAAATGAGTATAAAACTTCAGCGTCAAAATTTCATTTAACGTTTGAAGTAGAAGATCATGACTCAACGATGTCTTTATACCTGAATTATGACACTTCTCTTTTCAAAAAAACCACGATTGCTAAATTAGGTAAGCAATTTTTCAGATTATTAGGATCGTACTTGCATTCTGAAAATAAACGGTTAAAAGATTTGTCTCTTGTTTCCAAAGAAGAGCAAGAAAAACTAATTCAACATACCCAATTTTCGTCTAAACCAAATGTCATTCATTTGATAGAAGAACAAGTCGACATCCATCCGGAAAGCATTGCACTGCAGTTTGAGAACAAATCATTGACCTATCTAGAATTAGATAATGAAGTGAACCGAGTAGCGAACTACTTGCTCAGTGAGTATCACGTCTGTTCGGAACAAAAAATTCCTTTATTGCTTCAACGATCTGAAAAAATGATTATTGCTATTTTAGCTGTTTTAAAAACAGGAGCTGCTTATGTTCCAATTAGTCCAAAATATCCACAGGAGCGTATTGATTACATTGTGGAAACCTGTAAATCAAGCTTCATCATTGATGATCAATTTATGCATCAAGACTTTCCTAATAATACAGCTCGTCCAAATCAAAGCATAAATGCAAATGATTTAGCTTATATCATTTTTACCTCTGGAACTACTGGAAAGCCTAAAGGCGTAATGGTCGAACATGGGAATTTAAGTAATTTTGTGGTAGAAGTTCCAAAAATGGAACATTCAGGAATGAAAGCAGGGAGGATTAATGGCGCCTTCTTTGAATATGTGTTTGATGCATCTATCCATGATTTGATACGTCCATTTACGATGGGCGAAAGTGTCGTGATGCTTGATACAGATCTAATTTATGATATTGATCGTTTTATTAAAACCTTAAATCATTATCATGTAGAGGCAATCGGTATGACACCATCCTTAGCTGGAAAGATCGATCTTAATTTAGTTCCAAGTATGAAAGTTATTCATTGTGGTGGTGAGTCCATTACCTTAGAGGTGATTGAAAAATATGCCAAAACAGGCATACAAATAAATAATTGTTATGGGCCAACGGAAACGACTGTTCTAAGTTTTGTAAATAATGATACGAAGGACCTTTCTATTGGGAAGCCGATTGGTGGAGTAAAACCTTATGTATTAGATGATGATCAAAACTTACTTCCGGCAGGAGCTGTAGGTAATCTCTATATAGGGGGGAATCAAGTAACTAGAGGCTACCTTAATCAATTAGAAGAAACAAGCCAACGGTATATCATGAACCCTTTTGGAACAGGAATTTTATATAACACTGGAGATCTTGTTCGTCAATTGGAAGATGGATCGTATCAATACTACGGTCGAAAAGACCAACAAATCAAGATTCGGGGATTCAGAATTGAGTTGCCAGAAATTGAAAAACAATTAAAGACGATTAAAAAGATCAAGCAAGTTGCAATAGTAGTCAACAAAGAAAATTTGATTGCTTACTATACTGCCGATGAAGTATTGGACACCATGCGATTGAGAAGAAAAGTTAGTCAAAAGCTTCCAGATTATATGGTTCCAGTAGCGTATATCCGAATTTCTGATCTACCTTTAACCATTAATGGAAAAATAGACATTAGCAAGCTACCAGCGCCACAGTTCGAAGAAGAATATGTTGAACCAAATACAGATAGAGAAGTGGAAATTGCTCAAGCATTTTGTGAAGTATTAGCTATACCAAGAGCTTCGGTATGCACCGACTTTTTCAGAATGGGCGGAAATTCTATTGCGGCTATTTCATTAGCAAATCTAATTGATTTACCTGTAAAAGAAATCTTTGAGCATAAGACGATTCGCAACCTTGCGAAGCTAACAGTTAAAAACTTAAAAATTGAGAAACAAGATTTTCCTAATGAAGAAGCGCAAGAGTTATCTTATGCTCAGGAACGACTTTTTTATATCGATCAGTTAGAAGAAGGAACACAAGCTTATAATATACCAATAGTTACTACTTTAAATCCAAAGATCAATTTACAAAAGCTAGAATCAGCTATTCAAGAAGTAGTTCAACGTCATGAAATCTTGAGAACAGTGATTGTTGATTTCCATCAAAAAGTGCTTCACACGGAAGTTGAAATTACGCACCAACCGATTAAAAATAAGGAATATTTTTCTTATAAGTTTGACTTGACTCGAGAAATACCAATACGAGTGAATATATATCAGAATGTCTTGACCTTTAATATTCATCATATTGCTTTTGATGGCTGGTCTACAAATTTGTTATTAGATGAGATAGCTAAGTTATATCGTGGTGAAAAACTACCAGAAATGAACTTACAATACAAAGATTTCGCAAATTGGCAAAGGAAAGTACAAACGAACGATGCATTAAAAGAGCAAAAAGAGTATTGGGTCAAGCAGTTGGCAGACTATGAAGAATTAGATTTCCCTACAGATTTTTCTCGACCTCGAGAATTTGACTATCGAGGAAAAGAATACACATATATGTTGAATGAGGAACTAATTATTAAACTAAAAGAGCTCGCCCAAAGAGAAAATACAAGTTTATTTTCTGTCACTTTAAGTGCATTTATGATCTTGCTCTCAATTTATAGTAATCAAAAAAATGTAGTCGTTGGCACGCCAATTGCTAACCGCCATATCAAAGGAACAGAAGATTTGATTGGCTTTTTCGTGAATACATTAGCTTTGAATGCAAAGGTAGATCCTGAATTGAAAATTAATGAGTTCATTCACTTGAATAGCGAACAAGTAATTAGTGCACAAAAATATCAAGATCTACCATTTGAAAGTATAGTAAATGAGCTGAATATTACAGCAGATTTATCAAAAAATCCAATTTTTCAAATTATGTTTGGTTTTCAAGATGTCTCTGATGTATTGTCCTATAAAGATGTGTATCGTGAAATCAATGAAGCATTAGATTTGGATAGTACTAAATTTGATTTTTCAATGATGCATAGAGATAACGCAATCGATTTTACGTATGCTACAAGTTTATTTAAACAAGAAACAATTGCAGATATTGCCAAAACGTATGAACGAATTCTACAAGAAATCGTTGATGAGCCTGACCAATTAATTGCTGAACTTACGTTAACGGAAAATAGTGCGAAAAAAGTGGAAAAAGAATATCCACATAAGTTGATTCACCAGTTATTTGAAAAGCAGGTGGAAACAAATTCAAATGGCCTAGCAATTGTATATAAAGATAAACAATTAACTTATGCGGAGCTTAATCGAAACGCCAATCAATTTGCGCATACATTGATTGAGAAGCATGGAATAAAACCAGAAACTTGTATACCGATCCTGATGGAACGATCTGAAAAGTATGTGATTGCCATACTAGGTATTTTAAAAGCAGGTGCTTGTTATGTGCCATTAAGCACAGAATATCCTCAAGAACGGATCGATTATATTGTTGAAAAAACAAATGCACCATTGATCATCACAGATGAATTTACAGTTTCTTCTCATAATGTGGAAAATCCAGATCTTCAGTTAACGAATAGGAGCCTTGCTTACATCATATTTACTTCTGGTACAACAGGGCTTCCTAAAGGCGTAATGATCGAGCATCGAAATGTCATCAATACTATTTGTAATCAGATCGAATTATACGAAATTACGAAAGAAACGAAAGCTGTCCATTTTTCAAATTTTGTGTTTGATGCATCTGTCTTTGAATTGTTTTACACATTATTAGCCGGAGCTACAACTTATCTACTGGATCAAGAAATTAGAACCGATTATCAAAATCTGAAAAATTTTGTCACTGTAAATGAAATTGACTTAGCTACATTACCACCTGCTATCTTAAATGGAGAGGATCTATTAGACCTAAAAACATTGATTGTTGCAGGCGAAACGACACCAAAAGAAATCTATGAAGCTTATGATAAAAATGGGACAACAATAGTCAATGCTTACGGACCAACTGAAACAACCATCTGTGCAACGATAAAATTCTATGAGCAAGGGATGGATAATCGAAATATTGGGCAATCTTTAAAAAATGTTACCGCATGGGTACTTGATGAAAACTTAAGACAACTTCCATATAATGCTATAGGAGAACTTTATATTGGAGGAGATGGTTTAGCGAGAGGTTATTTTAAGGACGATGAAAGAACAAAGCAAGCTTTTATTTTACATCCAGAAAAAGGAAAACTATACAAGACTGGAGATCTAGTCAAACAGCTACCAACTGGAGACTTTGTTTATATTGGACGAAATGATTTTCAAGTTAAATTACGTGGTTATCGAATTGAGTTGCAAGAGATAGAGTCTCGTATGTTAGAAATAGCATCTGTTAAACAATGTGTAGCCGTTGTTAAAGAATCTAATATCATCGTTTATTATACGGGCGAATTTGCTTCTTCCTTAGAAAATGTTTTACCAGACTATATGGTGCCAAATAAATATATAAAATTAGAAACGATTCCATTAACTATCAATGGAAAAGTAGATACAAAGCAATTACCTGATCCTATTTTTGATCAACAAGAATTTGTTTCTCCTAAAACTCCAAGAGAAATTGAAATAGCTAATGCCGTTTGTGAGTTATTGAATAGAGAAAAAGTTTCTATCAGGGATGATTTTTATAAACTAGGTGGTAATTCAATCCTAGCGTTGAAATTATCAAATAAAATAAATCTACAAGCCAAACAAATCCTACAAGCAAAAACTATTTTTTCAATGGCAAAAATGGAACCAAGAAAAAAACAACTTCAGAATTATCAGGTAAAAGCAACAGAAAAAATTGAATTATCTTTTGCACAAGAACGATTGTGGTTTATCGATCAATTTGAAGAAGGTAGTAGTGCTTACAATGTTCCTATTATCTTAACTTTAAGACCACATGTATCAAGGAAGAAAATAGAAGAGGTTCTGATAAAGATAGTTGAAAGACATGAAGTGTTACGCACTTTGATTATTGATGGCTATCAAGTGATCCAACCAGAAAAGCTTAAAATCTTACATCAAAAAATTGATGCCAAAGAGTTTGTGGAACAACGATTCGACTTAGAAAAAGAAATACCAATAAGAGTAAATATTTACCATGATCAGCTGATGATTAGTATCCATCATATTGCTTTTGATGGTTGGTCTACAGAAATCTTATTAAAAGAGTTAAATGATTTATATCATGACAATGAATTACCCTCATTACAAAATCAATATAAGGATTATGCTCATTGGCAAAGAGAGAATTTAACAGAGAAACAACTAGATAAACAAAAGGAATACTGGAAGGAATATTTGTCATCCTATGAGCCATTGAATTTACCAGCTGACTTTAAACGACCAAAAGAATTCTCATATAAAGGGGCGGATGTCAAAACTGTATTCAAGGCAGAATGGCAAAACTCGCTAGAAGATATAGCTAAAAAATATGGAGTAAGTCTTTATACAGTTATGTTGACTTTATTGGATATTGTACTTTCTCAATATAGTTATCAACAAGAAGTAGTCGTAGGAACTCCTTTTGCTAATCGACACATCGAAGGTACTGAAGATTTGATTGGTTTCTTCATCAACACATTACCTATCAGGACAAAAATGACAAATGATCTTAGTCTAAGTGAACTATTTTTACAAAATAACGAAGCAGTCGTGGAGCTTCAAAATAATCAAGATATTCCTTTTGAACAGATTGTAAAAATGTTGAATGTTGCACAAGATACTTCGAGAAATCCGATTTTTCAAGTTCTATTTAGTGTCCAAAATTTTGCTCCAGTTAACTTAATAAAAAATGATTTGTTTATGAATTGTAATGAAGGATTAAAGATAGAAACTGCCAAATATGATTTGTCTGTGTTAGTAGAAAATGGGTTTATCAACTTTAATTATTGCACAGATATCTATTGTGAAGATACGATCCAATCTATGCTTGATAGTTATATCGCTTTGATTGAACAAGTAATCGAAAATGACATCGTAAAAGTAGCGACTATAACTTTACCAGAAAAAACTTCACTAGGAGTGAAAAAAGAGTATCCTCAAAAGACTGTTGTTGATCTTTTTGCCGATCAAGTTATCAGAACACCAAAAGCAATTGCAATTGAATATCAAGATAAAAAGATTACTTATGAAGAGTTCGATTTATTGACGAATCAATTCGCAAATTATTTATTGGATAATGGAGTCAAGCGTGGGGATAAGGTACCACTAATTCTAGAGCGGAATGAAAAAATGGCAATTGCTATTTGGGGAGTATTAAAGGCGGGCTGTGCTTATGTCCCAATTTCTCCTGAATTTCCTGAAGAAAGAAAAAACTATATTCTTAAACAATTAAATTGTAAATTAGTGGTAACTCAGTCGTTTGCGGGCTTTTTTGCTGGGAATCAATCTTCGATAAAAATGCGGCCAACACTCAATGAGTTAGCTTATATCATTTTCACCTCAGGAACGACAGGTAAACCGAAAGGCGTAATGATTGAACATGCAGGATTGAGTAACCGAATTCAATGGATGAATGAAACTTATCCAATCGATAAAGAAGATAAGATTTATCAAAAGACGAATTATGTTTTTGACGTGTCTGTTTGGGAACAAATTTGGGCAGTTTTGACAGGTGCAAGAATTGTTTTTGCAAAAGAAAATGGACATAAGGATCCACTGTATCTTGCAAATGAGATTAAAAGCAAAAAGATTACTGTCGTTCACTTTGTTCCTAGTATGCTGGATGCTTTCTTAGATACTGTAGAAACTTACAGTGTTGTGCCTGATCAAGTTGATATGTCTTCACTAAAATATGTTTTTTGCTCTGGTGAGGCGTTAAGTTTAGCAAGTGTTCAGCGATTTAAAAAAATGATTCCAAACGCAAATTTATACAACTTATATGGGCCGACAGAAGCAAGTATTGACGTCACAGCCTATGATTGTAATCCTGTCAATATCAATAAGATTCTTATAGGAGAACCTGTAGCTAATACAAATTGTTATGTGCTAGGAATAAATAATCAACTATTGCCAGCAGGTGCAATTGGTGAATTAGCTATTGGTGGTGTTCAATTAGCACGAGGTTATTTAAATCAAGCAGAACTAACGAATGAGAAATTCTTCGACCATCCAAAAGTTGGAAGGATTTATCGCACAGGTGATCTTGTCCGAGTTAATAATCAAGGAGAAATCGATTATTTAGGTCGAAATGATTTTCAGGTAAAAATTCATGGTTTGAGAATCGAACTTAGTGAAATAGAGAAACAACTGACAGAAATAGATGGTATCCAACAAGCAATCGTAGTAAATAAAACGGATCAGTTGATTGCTTATTATTTGAGTCCAAAAGAACTTTCACCAGACTTTTTGAAAGAAGCGCTGAAGGCAAAACTTCCTGATTACATGGTTCCTAAAATCTATACACACATGAAAAAATTTCCTTTAACGATCAACGGAAAACTAGATCGTAGCTCTTTGCCAACTTCGAATGTAGCTCTTGAAGATTTTGTAGGTCCTAGAAATGAAACTGAGTTAGAAATACAATCGATTTTTTCTGAATTATTAGGTCGCGAGCAAGTAAAAATTAGTATATTAGATAATTTCTTCAATTTAGGTGGTGATTCAATCAAAGCCATTCAATTGAGCAATCGTCTAAAACAAAAATTAGATAAAACAATTTCAATTAAACAGATTTTTGACGCTAAAACAATTAAAGGAATCGCCCTACTGATTGATGAAGCTGACGAGGTTCAAATCAGAGCTGAAGAAGGAGAGCTAACAGGGGAAGTCAAATTACTTCCTATCCAAAAATGGTTCTTTGAAGAATATCACTCCTCTCACTTTAATCAGGCGTTTGCTCTTCAATTACCAGAAAATGTAGTTCTTGATAAATTGAAAAGTGCGCTTGTTAAATTGGTAAATTATCATGATGCATTGCGCTTAACGTTCAAAGATGGTATTCAGCTATATGATTCACCTATTTCAACGGTGGATGTTTCATTTGTGAACAGTACGGATGAACTTAATAGAATTCAGCAAAGTTTTCAACTAGATGGGAAGTTGTATCGTTTTGCAATAAAAGAAAAGAGCTTGATCATTATTTGTCATCATCTAGTGATTGATAGTGTTTCTTGGCAAATCATTGCCTCTGATTTAAAAGAACTTTACGAAGGAAAAAGTTTGATAAAGAAACAGACCAGCTATCGCCAATGGACCGAAGTAGTTAGTTCGATGGCGTCAGAAAAAGATACTGCTGAAGTGGATGACTTTTCTGTTGAAACATATAGATGTGGAGATAAATACCACAGCATGAAACTAACTATTGAAGCTAGTGAGACGAAAAAGCTGCTAAACGAGGTAAATCAAGTTTTCAATACGAATATGAATGATCTTTTATTGACGGTTTTGGCTCGAACGTTAAAAAACGTAAATCAAAAAGATTGCATGAGTGTAAAAGTAGAATCTCATGGGCGTGAAGAGATAATGAACGATTTGAATATTCAAAGAACAGTAGGTTGGTTCACTACAATATATCCACAAGTGATTTCTGTTGATCTGCTTAAAACAAAAACATTTGGACGTAAAATAAAAGATCATGGTGTAAGTTATGTAGCAAGCAGAGGGATTCATTCAAAAGATCTTCCGTCGATCATGTTTAATTATCTAGGACAAATTGATACAGGGGAAAATAAGGATTGGTCCATTATTCCCGCTGAATTAGGGAAGCTTACAGATGTAGCTTTCAATGATGTTCTAACGGTCAATAGTGCAATCTCTCAAGAAAAATTGACATTAGAATTTAGCGGATTTATTACCGGATTAACTGAGATTATTTCCGATTATGAAAAAGAACTTAAGAAGCTCATTTCTGAACTTGAACAAATCGGTCGAACCTATTTGACTGTTGAAGATATTCAAGAGGTTACTACTCAACAAAATCTGGATAAACTGCAAGCTACACAGGAGCTAGAGACAGTTTTAGCTGCTAATTCCTTACAAAAAGGTTTTGTCTATCAAAGTTTAAACAACTTAACGAAAGATGATGCCTATATATGTTCGTTTATTTTCGAATATGAACAGGAAATCGATGTGGCTAATTACAAGAAAGCTTGGTCTTATGCACAAAAAAAATATCCTAGTTTGCGTCTATCGTTAAATGCGGAATATGGTGAGATTTTACAAGTTATTGCCAAACAAGGTCAACTTGATTTTGACTATCTGGAAAACGAAACAGTTGAAGACGTGGTTAGAAAAGAAAGAGAGATTCCTTTTTCTTTACAAGAAGGTAATCTTTTTAGGATTAGGTTAATAAAAATGAATCCGACACATTATGTCTGTGTTTTAACGAATCATCATGCGATACTTGATGGTTGGTCCAACCCAGTATTGTTAAATGAGGTTCATACGATCTATCATGCTTTAACTAAGAGACAGCCCATCCATATCATAGAAGACAAAGCTTACATTGAAGCACAATCTTATTTAGTGGATCATAACAATGAAGATAAAGCCTATTGGGAAAAATATCTTAACGAAGTGTTACATCCAGACCTTTCTGGCATATTTAAAGAGGGCATGCGAGAAACGAAACTTGAAACATTCAATCGGATTGAGAAACCAAAGGACAAGGTATTCAAATTATCGAAAAATGAACAAGAAAATCTACATGATTTTTTAACGAACCATGAAATAACAACTAATATCATGATGCAATATGTCTGGCATAAGGTATTAAGCATTTATGGTGGAATAAAAGAAACGACTGTTGGTGTAGTGAATGCAGGAAGAAACTTACCGATAGCTGGTGTTGAAAATAGCGTAGGTCTTTATATCCAAACCTTGCCTATCCAATTTAAACATTCTGAAGAAAACATTATCAAGGAATTACACCAACTTCAGGATATCAATAATGAAGGGATGACAAATGGGCATGTCAATCTCTCTGAATTACAAAAAAATGGCGATCGATTGTTTGACACACTCTTTATTTATGAAAATTATCCAGTGCCAAAAGATAATGGCAAGGATGATCGCCTTCGTATTACAAAGACAAATGGTGTGGAAAAACTAGACTACCCATTAACGATTGTTGTTTATGAGACAGAAAAGGAACTGAATTTCCGTATAAAATATGCAGCCGAATTATTTACTGATCATACGATCGACCGGCTGTTTCAACTGATGCATTATTTGATTGAGCAAATTATGGAGGGATCAGAACATTTTAACTATGTTAAAAAAGCACCAGAATTTGGTTTTGCTGAATATCCACAAAAAACAATCGTTGAAGTTTTTGAAAGACAAGTTCTAAAAACACCAAAAAATATAGCAATCAACTTTAATCAGCGTAGTTACTTATTTGACGAAATAAATAAGCAGGCTAACCGTTTAGCGCACACACTAATTAAAAGGTATGACGTCAAAGTTGGTGACAAGATTCCATTGTTGTTGCCTAAGTCAGAAAAGATAATTATTGCGATGCTAGGCATTTTGAAAGCAGGCGCGGTCTATGTGCCAATGTCCACGTCCTATCCAAGTGAACGAATTACTTATATTCAAAGGCAAGTCGAGGCAAAATTGACAATTACTGAAGAATTCATGCAACAAGAGTTCTCTTTAATTGATAGCAATCCTAATGTAGAGATTCTGCCACAAGATTTGGCCTATATTATTTTTACTTCAGGAACAACTGGAAAACCAAAAGGTGTAATGGTCGAACATCGTAATTTCATTTGCTATTTGGCTAACATGATTGCTTCGATAGAAAGAAATGGAACGACTGATATTGAATTTGGTTGCATCGCTGAGCCTGTGTTCGACATTTTTGGAACAGAAGTCTTTGGTCAAATTTTGCGAGGAAAATCAGTTCATTTATTTACGGGACAGCCAGAAGATTTCCTTACGTTTATGAAGCATAATCGAGTCACGACATTACAATCTACACCAGGAAAAATTAGCTATTTGTTCCAAGAAAATGATGAAGAGATTTTAGAAAGTGCGCTCACGACTATTTTAGTAGGTGGCGAAAAAATGAATGCTTCGTTTGCTGAACGCTTCAAAACAATCACCCTGATTAATATTTATGGGCCAACAGAGGGAACTGTGTGGACGTCAATGAAAAAAGTAGAAGACAACTATTCAAATATAGGTACACCTTTTCCTCAGTATGCACATTATATTTTAGATGAACAATTGAGATTGTTACCAGATGGCGCACCCGGAGAATTATATGTAGGCGGACCACAACTTTCAGCGGGATATTATGGGCAAGAAAGCTTAACAAAAGCTAGCTTTATCGAAAATCCTTATAATGCCTCTGATTCACCAGAATATGCCAGGATCTATAAAACGGGTGATGTCGTTCGAAGATTATTGAATCAAGAATATGAATTAATTGGTCGTAATGATTTCCAAGTGAAGATAAGGGGATTTCGTATAGAACTGGGTGAAATTGAAGCGGCGATGTTAAAAGTCCCAGGTGTTAAGCAGGTACTCGCTTTAGCTTTAGGAAAATCAGATAGTAAATATCTTGGTGTTTATTATCAAGGAGAACAAGAAATCGAACGTAAAACGATTGAAGATGTACTTGCGAAGCATTTGACAGACTACATGATGCCGTCTGGTTATCAATTTGTAAAAGAATTTCCTTTAACGATTAATGGAAAAATAGATCGACACGCCCTACCAGTCATTACCTATGATAATCACGTGAAATTCGTAGCACCAAGAAATCTGGTAGAAGATAGCGTACTAAACATCGTTTGTGAAGTTTTAGAACTTGAAACAAGAAACATTTCAATCTTAGAAAGTTTCTTTAGCATTGGCGGTGATTCAATTAAGGTAATTAAATTGATTAGTTTAATAAAAGCGAAGTTGGGCTATAAACTAACAATCAATCAGGTATTCAAAAACAAAACGATTGAAAAAATTGCACAAATTATTGATCAAAACAGGCACTCTCAGGTATCGAGCGAAGATCATCTGGAAGTAACAAAGCAACACATTGATGATGTCAAAGAGCAAAAATTGTCATATGCTCAGCAGCTATATCAAAGAGCACCCAAAAATTCTTATAGAAATATCAAAATTAGATTTAAATTGAAAGAAAACATTGTTCCAGCACGAGTAGCAGCAGCCGTAGTGGCAGTAGTTGAGCGACATGAAGTTCTTAGAACCAAAATTTATAAAGACTACCAAGTTGTAGATGAGCAAAAACTAATAGTAACTTCAGATGAAATTGACGTAGAAAGTTACTTTGATCACGAATTTGATTTAAGCCAGGAAATTCCGATCAAAGTAAATATAACAAATGAGGAATTTTGTTGTGTGATTGATCACGTGGCGTTTGATGGCTGGTCTACTTCTCTATTTTTAAAAGAAATTGAAGCATTTTATGACAAAAAAGAATTGGAACAACTGCCTTATCAATACAAGGATTATTCCATTTGTCAGTATAATTTCTTAAATAGTGATCAGAAACAACAACAGCTAGAATATTGGAAAAAAGAATTGGAGGACTTTGAAGGCGTGTATTTATCTGAGAAGGCTACTTCTCCAAAGCGTCAAGTAGCTGGTGCAGATGAGTATTTCTATATTGATGATAAACAATATGAAAAACTTCAACATTTGATTAAAACAAATGATTTAACGATGCACAATATTTTGTTAGGTATCTTTTACTTAATGTGTGCAAAAGTCACTAAGCAATCAACACTTGCTATTGTCATTCCTACACTCAATCGAAATGTTGCTGGAGTCGATCGTTTGATTGGTTTATTCGTCAATCAGTTGTTGTTGCAAATTCATATAGAAGAGAACGAAACATTCATAGAGCTTGTAAATAAAATAAATGAAAAAGTTGTCTTAGCACAAAATAATCAGGATATTCCACTTGAACAAATGCTAGAAGAAAACAATATTCAATTAAGTGGAAATACGCTATATTTTGGAATCCAAGGATTTAAGGGAGAAGCATTGAGTCATTCTAAATTATTTGAAGGTATAAAAGAAATGAACCAACAAGCCCAAAAAGATGCTTTTAGCGACTTAACACTCTTTGTTTGGGGACAAACATTAGATTTCAATTATGCTAAAGATTTGTTCCAACCCGATCAAATAAAATTATTTATAACTGTTTATCAAAGAATCGTTCACTTAATAATTGAAGAGCCAATGATTCAAATAAAAGATATTTTTCAGGAGGAAAATTAAATGTTAGTTGAAATGTTAAAAGGAAAAATCCATCGAGCTAAAGTCACACAAGCAGAGCTTGATTATGTAGGAAGTATAACGATTGATGAAGCCTTGATGGAAGCCAGTCATATTTTTGAATATGAAAAAGTACAAATTGCAGATGTTGATAATGGTGAAAGATTTGAGACATATGTGATTGCAGGACCAAGAGATTCAGGAATGATTTGTTTGAATGGTGCAGCAGCAAGATGTGTATCTGTAGGAGATAAAATAATCATTATGAGTTACTGTCAGCTAGAAATCAATGAGGCAAAAGAAGCCAAACCATACGTTGTCTTGGTTGATGAAGAGAATAAAATTCAACGGGAAGTTAGATATGAAAAATATGGGTTACTGACTGAGGAGCTAAAATAACTATGAAAGAAAGAAGTTTTTTGAGCCCAGTGACAGAAAACTTTCTCCACGCAATTGGCGTGGGGAAAGTTTCATATGAGTTAGCAAAAAAATATGAAGTGGATGCTAAACGTGCTTTTATCGCAGGTGTTCTCCATGATTTAGGGGGAGCTATTCCTGATAGTGATCGAGTTGAAATAGCCCAGCTTTATCATATTCCGCTTTTTGAAGAAGAAAAAATGGTTCCAATGCTTGTTCATGCAAAACAAGGAGAATTTTTTGCTCGAAATTTATTTCAAATTGAAGATCCAGAAATATTGAATGCCATACTTTACCATACGACTTGTATCGATGAGGCTTCTTCATTAGTAAAAATCGTTTTTATAGCTGACAAAATACATTGGGATCGAAATGGCAAACCACCATATTTGACGGGATTATTAAAAGCACTTGAACAATCATTAGACGAAGGTTGCAAGTACTTTCTAGAATGGCTATGGCAATCAGATTTATATGTGATCCATCCATTTTTGAGAAGAAGCTACGGATATTATATACAGAATCAAACTTTTCCATTTTTAGACCGGAATACACTAACGAATGAAGAAACTGTCGAAATTACACCAGAAATACGAAAAAAATATTTTCTAAATGAAATTATTTGCGAATTTGAAAAGATATTTGACAGGACAAATCATTCTTTAGAGTTAGCCAAAAGTAATAATGTTGATGCAGATGAAGCGTTTATTGCTGCCGCGCTGATGAACGCAAGTAATACGATTTCTGACAGTGAAAAATCGAAAGTGGCTTTTGCGCTACAACTAGATCCTAATGCACCTAATCTAGTAGCACAAATAAATTATTATTTTGCTGAAACAGAATTTGATGTGAAAAATCCACGTATTTTAGAAATGATAATGAATACCGGAAGCTAATCAGGGAAAATCAGCTCCAAAACTATTTTTTGTTAAGATCGAACGAGTAGGAGGAAATAGATGATGGCCGAATCAAAGGATTTTTTAGAACAAATATTTGATTATGCAGATACAATACCCAATCAAATAGCCTTGGTTGATGATGAAAATGAGTTTACTTATCTTGAAATGAAAGAAAAAATAGAAGCGACGATTCGATTACTAAAAGAATATCAACTTGAAGATCAATGTGTCGCACTTCAGGTAACAAGAGGTGTTTACTTTCCGATTATAGTCTTGGCATTAACAAAAATGTCTGTGACTTTTATCCCACAAGATATCACCCAACCTAAAGAACGACTTAATCAAATGATTGAAACAGCGCAAGCAACAGCAATTATTTCTATAAAAAACGGAAACTATCATGTCCAAAAAATTGACCAAAATAAAATAAAAAACACCAATGCTTGGGCAATTTATTTTACGTCTGGTTCTACAGGAATCCCAAAAGCTGTAGAGATTCCTAGAGAAAATGTGATGAATACAGTGATTTGGGAAAAAAATGAATTTGAAATTAGTATAAAGGATAGAGTAGCAGCATATACACCTTATTCATTTGCAATCAGTTATATTGAACTTTTTTCGACACTTTACTCTGGTGCCACACTTTATGTAGTGAATGAGCAGATTCGTCATGATTTAAATATGCTAGAAGCGTACTTAGTCAAACATTCAATTACATTTATGAACACTACAGCAGTGATTGGGGAACAAATAGTTAAGCGCATGACGATTCCTAGCTTAAGAATATTAACTTTTTCAGGTCAAAGATTCCCTAATATCGATTTAAGTAAGGTATCATATAAAATTTTCAATGTTTATGGGAATACTGAATGCGGGGCTGCAACTATTAAAGAAATGAAATCTACGGATAAAAAAATCACGATTGGTAAGCCAGTCTATCGGATGAACGCATTGATATTAGGGGAAAAGAATGAATCCCTTGCTATAGGAGAGGTTGGTGAGCTCTTTATTTATGGTCCACAAGTTGCAAAAGGCTATTATTTTAATCCAGATGCTACTTCAAAAACATTTATAACTGTAGAAAATTCAAATAATGAAAAAGTTAGAGGATACCGTACAGGAGACTTTGCACGAATCTTACCATCAGGTGAAATCGACTATCTTGGTAGACGCGACCGACAATACAAAATAAATGGTGTACGAATTGACTTAGCAGAAATTGAAGAAGCTTTACAAAAGGTTCTTCCTCAGCTCCAACAAAGTTATGTAACCGTCAGAAAGAATCGTATTTACTGTTGGATTACTAGTGAAAAATGTGAGAATGAACAATTGATACTTGAGCAACTGAATCAATATTTATCTGATGTGATGATACCTACTAGATTGATTCAAATAGACTCGTTACCACTTAACGGCAATGGAAAAACAGACGAAAATCAACTTTTTTCTGAGCTATCAGAACGAGTAGACAGGGACATTCAACGTCACATTAGTACGAACCAAGCAACTATCGAAGCATATTTAACAACAGCTTGGGCACAGATTTTAAATATAGACGAAGAAAACATTAGTTTTGAAAGCGACTTTAAAAAATTAGGTGCTAGTTCCTTACAAATCATGGAATTAGGCGTGAAAATTTTACAAGATAGAAATCAAAAAGTGAACTTTGTTGAATTGCATAAACAAAGTAAGCTCAGTGATATGGCTAAATTATTAGTAAAGGAAAATAATTTTCAATCGATTTATACCTTTGTACCTAGAACAGCTGAAATGAAGGATAATCCGGGCCTATTCATTGTTCATTCAGGAAATACAGGTAGTGATGTCTATCGCCCTTTGTTTGAAAAAATTATTGCGCCAGATTTTCCTATCTATGTCATTGAACCTCATAACTTACTTACCTCAGACGAACGAATTGATGGAATTGAAAACATTGCCAAGTACTACAGTGAACTTATTGCAACCTTTATTCCAGAAAAAAAGATCGGTCAGATTAAACTGATGGGATGGAGCTACGGTGGTGTGGTTGCAAGTGAAATTTGTCACCAAATGATGGAAAATAAAAATCATAAAGAAGTTACTGAGTTGATTATTTTAGATTCGCCATTCTATTTAAGCCAAGAAGATATTGATTTGGCACGAACAAGAGAAAAAACTGGCTATTATCGCAAATATTTTGAAGAAACCCACATTTTTAAAAATAAAGATCAAAAAAATATTACAACAGAACGCTTAATTAAAAATAACCATGAGGTGTTTCAAGATTTAGTTCACTATAAACCTAAAGCATTGACAGTGCCAACTATTTTTATACGGAGTATGGTTGAAGAACGTCCTTTAAGTGATGAACAAATCGATCAACTATTTAGTAATAATCGTATCATCGATGTCTTTTCAAGACATGATTATTTATTTGTTGAGGAAGAGACTGCTTCGATCATCAAAAAGCTTCTTCAACTTACTCCCATAGGAGACTCTGAAAAATGAAACGCATATTGATTGCTCCAATTAATACCATGTTGTTTGAAGAAGTAATGACTTTTGTAAGAGTCGTTGCACCTATGCGATATGATTATGTCTGTCATTTTTATAGAAAAGAAGATCAATACCGTTCGGCGTTAGCCTATGTATTACTTTGTTTAGCAAATAAAAAAATAGTAGGTGAAATCAGTAGAGGTGTCAATGGCAAGCCTTATTTGCAAGAGACAGATTGTCAGATTTCAATTTCTCATACAAATGGATTGGTGAGTGTCGGCATTTCAAATGAAAATATCGGCGTCGACTGTGAAATAGAATCGAATATTGACGAGATAATCATAGATGAATCCTTTTCAAAAAAAGAAAAAATTCAAGTTACTAAAGATGATTTTTTAAAAGTGGTTTTTTGGACTGCCAAAGAAGCAATCAGTAAATTATATAACGAAGACTGGTACTCTTCACCAGCAACAGAATTGATTTACAATAATAGTGAACTAAAAGACACAGTTATTCAGGAAGTCTATCTTCATCCATTTGTTTTTCTTAATGGATGTATCTGTACAGCAAGTTTGAGTGCTGAGCAACCAGATTTTCAAGTAATAACAGAAAAAGAACTTATTGAATTTTTTGATAGTTTTAGCGAATTTTTCTCAAAAAATTGACAAGTTTGGTGATTTCATTCTGCGTTGCTTTATTTTTTAGAAATGTCTATAATTATAATGATAGAGAAGAACGCTTTGTTATGATAAAGCAGAGAATAACTTGAATGGAGTAAATATTAGCATGGTACAATCAATCAATACAAAAGTCGATTTAACAGTCAATGCTACTTCTTATTTAGGAATTACCGAATATGGGAAAATCATGATTGGTGACAAAGGGTTTGAATTTTACAATGAAAGAGATGCGCGTAAGTTTGTTCAGATTCCTTGGGAGGAAGTAGATTATGTCATTGCTTCTGTGATGTTCAAAGGAAAATGGATTCCTCGTTTTGCCATTCAAACAAAACGAAATGGAACGTATTCTTTTTCAGCAAAGAAACCAAAAGTTGTTTTGAGAGCCATCCGTAACTACGTAGATCCTGATCATATGGTTAAATCTTTGAGTTTATTGGATGTTGTTAAGAGAGGCGTTAAGAACATTTTTAAACGAAAATAAAAAAACGAGTGATTTTTCTTAACAGAAAAATCACTCGTTTTTTTGCTATCATCTGCACAGTAAAATCCAATCATTTGCTTGTAAGAAAATCAGTATGATAAAATTATTTTGTAAAGAAGGAGGTTAGATTATGGGTTGGTTATGGACATTGATCGTTGGCGCAATCATTGGAGCAATTGCGGGCGCCATCACAAATAGAGGAAATTCAATGGGCTGCATTACAAATATCATCGCAGGATTGATTGGTTCAAGCATTGGTCAAGCGATTTTTGGCAATTGGGGACCAAGCGCTGCGGGTATGGCGATTGTACCTTCAATTTTAGGTGCAGTTATTTTAGTTGCAGTTGTTTCATTTTTCTTTGGAAAAAAAGCATAAGCTTTTAAATAAACAAAGCAAGTAAGTGATTACTTTTTGTTGCAAAAGAATTTGTCTAGCATTTGCTAAGCAAGTTCTTTTTTCTTTTTCTTAGGGAAAGAAAGTTAACAAATTTTTTTCATTCATATTCGTACGAGAAACAATAATAATTTGCTATAATAGAAAAAAGAAAGTAAAGAAAGAAGGATTTTATTGATGATGGTACGTGTTGAAAAACTCCGCAAAAAAATGCAAGCAGAAAATTTAGATTCATTTTTAGTTACAAGTCCCTATAACCTTCGTTACTTGACCAATTTCACAGGCACTACTGGTTTAGCAGTTATCACATTGGACAAAGCGTTCTTTATTACAGATTTTCGTTACACAGAACAAGCTGCTAGCCAAGCACAAGGCTTTGAAATTATAAAAAATGTTGGCCCGATTTTTGATGAAGTGGCTGATTTAGTAAAGAGAGAAAACCTAAATGCTTTAGCGTTTGAAGAAACAACGGTATCTTTCCTAGAATACTCAGTGTTAGAAGAAATTATCAATGCAGAATTGATTCCAGTTAGTGGAATGATTGAAGAATTACGTGAAGTAAAAGATGAAGAAGAAATCTCAATCATTGAAAAAGCATGTAGCATTGCCGATATGGCTTATGATCATATTCTAAAGATGATTCGCCCGGGAATGACTGAAATCGAAGTAGCAAATCAAGTGGATTTCTACATGCGTTCGTTAGGTGCAACAAGTGTTTCCTTTGATACGATTGTTGCTAGTGGTTTGCGCTCAGCTATGCCTCATGGTGTAGCAAGTGACAAAGTAATTGAACAAGGTGACTTGATCACACTAGACTTTGGTTGTTATTATCAAGGGTATGTTTCTGATATGACTCGAACATTTGCCATTGGTGATCCTGGCGAGAAATTAAAAGAAATCTATCAAATCGTACTAGATGCACAGTTAGCAGTCTTAGATGCAGCTAAACCTGGATTAACAGGAATCCAATTAGATGCAGTAGCTCGTGACTACATTACAAAACAAGGATACGGCGAAGCGTTTGGTCATTCAACTGGTCATGGTATCGGGTTAGAAATCCATGAAGGTCCGAATGTTTCTGCTCGGGCAGAAAAACAATTTGTTCCTGGAAATGTCATCACAGATGAACCAGGAATTTACTTACCAGGAATTGGTGGCGTGCGGATTGAAGATGATTTGCTAATCACAAAAGAGGGGAATCGAGTGTTGACTCATTCACCAAAGGAATTGATTATTCTATAGTTTCACCTGATGTTTAAAAATTTCTTTTCCTGTTTAACGCACTGACTTTTGTTATAGAAAATAGCTAGATTTAGTGATACACTATAGAAGGACTTTTACGCATGTAGAAGATAGCAGAGCTGGGAGTTTTTCTCCGTAAAGAATTAGGAGGCTATTTATGATTTCTGTAAATGATTTCAAAACAGGATTAACAATTGAAGTGGATGGTGGAATTTGGCGGGTAATTGAGTTCCAACATGTCAAACCAGGAAAAGGCGCTGCATTTGTTCGTTCAAAATTAAAAAACTTGCGTACAGGCGGCGTACAGGAAAAAACTTTTCGTGCTGGTGAAAAAGTAGCAAAGGCTCAAATCAGCAATCGAAAAATGCAATATCTTTATGAAAGTGCAGGAAGCCATGTGTTCATGGATTTAGAAACTTATGAACAAATTGAAATTCCTGAAGAACAGATTAAAGATGAATTGAAGTATATTTTGGAAAATATGGAAGTTAACATTATCATGTACGACGCAGAAATTTTAGGTCTTGAGTTACCCAATACAGTTATCCTTGAGGTTGCTGAAACAGATCCAAACATCAAGGGAGACACATCTTCTGGTGGGACGAAGCCAGCAATTATGGAAACTGGGTTAACGGTTAATGTACCTTTCTTTGTGAACCAAGGAGATAAACTGATTGTTAATACCGGAGACGGTTCATATGTATCTCGTGCTTAGGTAAAAGGAGGAAGAAAAATGGCAGATGAAAAAAATCTTGTCTTAAACGCAAATCAAGACTTAGGAGAAATTGTTATTGCTCCTGAAGTAATTGAAGTAATTATTGGGATTGCAGCATCTAAAGTAGAAGGTGTCTATGGCATGCGTGGTACTTTTGCTAGCAATGTGACTGAATTATTAGGTCGTGCAGCTCATGGTAAAGGTGTCTATCTTGCAAATGAAGAAGATGGCTTGAAAGTGGATATTTATTGCTATTTAGAATATGGAGTATCTGTTCCTAAAGTAGCGATGGATATGCAAGAGCGTGTAGTCCAACAAGTTTTATTTATGACAGACATTGCTTTAGCTGAAGTGAATGTTCACGTGGTAGCAGTGGTACCTGAAAAATTAGAACAACCCGTACTGGAAGAACTTTTTGAAGACGATGAGGACGAAAATGAATAAAGAAATATCGAGACATAAGATTCGTGAAATGGCGTTGCAAGCACTGTTTCCACTAGATTTCAATGCAGATTTAACAAAAGAAGACGCAATCATGCATGCCATTGAGTTAGATCAGCGTGACTTGATCAATGAAGAAGAATCGGAGTTTGTTCCGGTTTATCTGGACACACTAGTTGGTGGTGTGTGTGCGAAGAAAGATGAATTAGATCAAACGATTGAAAAACATTTGAAAAATAATTGGCGTATCAATCGAATTTCAAAAATGGATTTAGTGATTTTGCGTATTGCAATTTTTGAAATGAAATATGTGACAGATGTGCCTGCTCCAGTTGCCTTAAATGAAGCAATAGAGTTAACGAAAACATTTAGTGACGATCGTTCACGTAAATTCGTAAACGGCGTATTATCCAATATTTTAAATGAAATGGAAGCTGGGGCATAGGCCCTAGCTTTTTTTTGAGAAATAAAAATCATTGTTATTGGGTAATCAAATTATATGGTAGAATAAAAAGACAAAAAGTTCAGGGAGTGGTTATATGGCAGTCACAATCAATGGAAAAGAATTAGCAGAAAAAATGCAAACAGAAATTGCCGAAAAAGTGCATGAACTCAATGAAGTTGGTATCCATCCTGGCCTAGTCGTTTTATTAGTGGGAGAAAACCAAGCGAGTCAAGTTTATGTTCGAAATAAAGAACGTGTTGCAAAAGAAATTGGTATCCACTCAAAAGTAGAACGTTATCCAGAAACCATTTCTGAAGAAGAATTACTTTTAGAAATTGAAAAATATAATCAAGATCCATTGTTCCATGGAATCTTAGTACAATTACCTTTACCAAAACATATCAACGAAGAAAAAGTATTATTGGCAATCCAACCTGAAAAAGATGTCGATGGCTTCCATCCGATGAACCTTGGACGTTTATTTGCTGGTGATCCAGATATGATCCCCTGCACACCATATGGGATCATGAAAATGTTTGAAGCTTATTCAATTGATCCTGCTGGAAAGCGTGCAGTAGTGATTGGGCGCAGCAATATTGTTGGTAAACCAATGGGGCAGCTATTATTGATGGCAGATGCGACAGTCACCATTGCGCATTCAAAAACAAAAGACTTACCAGCGCTTGCTCGCGAAGCGGATATTTTAGTTGTTGCGATTGGACGCGGTCATTTTGTAACAAAAGAATTTATTAAACCTGGGGCAGTAGTGATTGATGTAGGGATGAATCGAAATGAAGCAGGCAAGCTAATTGGAGATGTCAAATTTGATGAAGTTGAGCCGTTAGCAAGCTATATTACGCCAGTACCTCGAGGGGTTGGACCCATGACGATCACGATGCTGATGTATCAAACAGTTAAGTCTGCCGAAGCTTTTGGAGCAGGTGAATAAATGGCACAAGAATATTTAACAGTAACCTCGTTGACTAAATATCTAAAAAGAAAGTTTGATTTAGATCCTTATTTGGAACGAGTATATCTGACTGGTGAAATTTCTAACTTTCGCCTGCGGGCAAACGCACATCAATACTTCAGCTTGAAAGACGATCATGCAAAAATCTCGGCAATTATGTTTAAAGGCGCGTTTCAAAAACTGAAATTTCAACCAAAGGAAGGAATGAAAGTTCTCGTTGTCGGTCGAATTTCACTTTATGAAGCTGGTGGCTCTTATCAAATCTATGTGGAGCATATGGAACCAGATGGTATCGGTGCGTTGTATCAAGCGTTAGAAGAAAGAAAAGATAAGTTGATGAAAGAAGGTCTGTTCCAAGGACCAAAAAAACCATTACCGCGTTTTCCTAAACGAATTGCTGTCCTAACTAGTCCTAGTGGTGCAGTTATTCGAGATATCATTACGACGGTAAAGAGGCGTTATCCAATTGCTCAGTTAGTATTGTTTCCTACTGTGGTTCAAGGAAACCAAGCAGCAGACGATGTGGTGAAAAATATTGGACGAGTGGAAGCTCTGGGGAATTTTGATACGATGATTATTGGCCGGGGCGGGGGATCGATTGAAGATCTTTGGCCTTTTAATGAAGAACGGGTTGCTAGGGCAATCTATGCGGCAAATACGCCAATTATCTCTTCTGTCGGACACGAAACAGATACAACAATTGCTGACTTAGTTGCGGATGTGCGTGCTGCTACACCAACGGCAGCGGCTGAATTAGCGGTGCCGGTATTATCAGAAGTTTTGTTGAAAATCAATGAACGCCAAGCCCGTTTAGAGCAGGCTTTTTCGCGTCAAATCCAAACGAAGCAACAACGTTTTGAACATTTGAAGCAGTCTTATGTCTTCAGGCAACCAGAACGACTATATGAGGGACAAACGATTAAGTTAGACCACTTCAAGCAACGGTTACAACAAGCTGCACAACAAGTGTATTATGAAAAGGAAAAGCAAGTTATTTCTCTTAATCACCAACTCGAACAGGTAGCTCCTGATTATCGGATAAAAACAGCTAAACAAGAAACAGATTATCTACAGCAACGTTTGAAAGAAAAAATGGAACAATATATGCAACAACAAAAAAATCATTTTCAAACAGCTGTTCAATTACTTGATTTACTAAGTCCGCTGAAAATCATGGGGCGAGGGTATAGCTATACGACATTACCTACTAATCAAGTAGCTAAGAGTGTGACAGAGGTCCAACAAGGAGAACTACTGACTGTTCACTATCAAGATGGGCGAGTTATTACAAAAGTCCAAGAAATCGAAGAAGGAGAATAACCGATGGAAAATCCAACATTTGAAGAATCATTGCAAGAATTAGAAAAAATCGTCGTACAATTAGAACAAGGCGATGTCCCACTGGAAAAAGCATTGGATGCATTTAAACGCGGGATGGAGCTAAGTAAGCAATGTCAAGATACATTAGCAAAAGCAGAAGAAACTTTGACTAAAATGATGACTGAAACAGAGGAAGAAGTCGTTTTTGGTGAGAGCGAGGAAGCTTGATGCAATTAACCAAATTTACAGCAACTAATTTGCCGATAGTTGAACAAGAAATCACCCAATTTTTAATGGAATATACAAGTGATGAAACGCTGAAAGAAAGTATGCTTTATTCGATTAATGCTGGTGGGAAGCGAATTAGACCATTACTGCTTTTAGCAGCAATAAATTCTTTTGGCGAAACATTGACCACTCCGATGTATCAAGTAGCAGGTGCTCTTGAAATGGTCCATACGTATTCATTGATCCATGATGATCTACCTGCAATGGATAATGATGATCTACGTAGAGGAAAACCAACAAACCATAAAATTTTTGGTGAAGCAATTGCTATTTTGGCTGGCGATGGCCTGTTGACGGGTGCCTTTCAATTGATTAGTTTGACACAACTAGAACCTTCGAAAAAATTATTGCTTATTCAACAATTGGCAAGTAGTAGTGGAGCTCAAGGAATGGTTGCTGGACAAACGGCAGATATTTTAGGTGAAAAGCAAGAATTGACTATAGACGAACTTGCCTTTGTCCATGAACGAAAAACGGGTCGTTTGATTCGTTATGCGTTGTTAGCAGGTGGTGTTTTAGCCAATCAACCTGAAGAAGTTCTACTTTGTTTACAAAAATTGGCTGGACATCTTGGCCTTGCTTTTCAAATACGGGATGATTTATTAGATGTGGTGAGCACAACCGAAAAATTAGGTAAAACTGCTGGCAAGGATGCGCAAGAAGGAAAAAATACGTATCCACGTTTGTTAGGAATTGAAAAAACGTATGAAGCTTTAGCAAACGAAATCCAACAAGCAAAGGAATTAGTTACACAGTTGGAAAAAGATGTTTTAGTGTTTGATGGTGATCTGCTACGTCAATTAATTAAACAATTTGATATAGAGAAATGAGGAAAAAAATGGAAAAAGAACGTGTAGACGTTTTAGCCGTTAAACAAGGACTATTTGAAACCAGAGAACAAGCAAAACGCTCGGTTATGGCTGGTTTGATTTATAACGAAAAAAATGAACGTTTTGACAAACCGGGGGAAAAGATTCCTGTTACGAATGAACTGAAAATCAAGGGGAAAAAATTGCCCTATGTTTCTCGTGGGGGCCTTAAGCTAGAAAAAGCGTTAAAAGTTTTTGACCTGACTGTTCAAGATAAAGTGTTATTAGATATTGGTGCTTCTACAGGAGGATTCACTGATGCAGCGTTACAAAACGGGGCAAAGATGAGCTATGCCTTAGATGTTGGCTACAATCAACTTGCTTGGAAAATTCGTCAAGATCCACGAGTAGTTGTGATGGAACGTGTTAACTTCCGCTATTCAAAACCAGAAGACTTCGAACAAGGTGTACCAGAGGTAGCAGTGATTGATGTATCTTTTATTTCACTCAAACTAATGTTGCCACCGTTACATGCGATTTTGGCAGATCACGGAGAAGTAGTTACGTTGATCAAACCTCAATTTGAAGCTGGGAGAGAAGCAGTAGGGAAAAATGGGATCGTCCGGAATGCTCAGACACATCAAAAAGTAATAGAAGATACCTTAGCTTTTGCAATGGAGAGTGGCTATGATGTCTTAGAATTGAGTTTTTCACCAATTACAGGTGGCGAAGGAAATATTGAATTTCTAGCACATCTCCAAAAAGTTTCTGGTAAAGGAACTATGAGCCCGACAATTGATATTTCAGCAGTTGTCACCAATGCGCATGAACAATTTGAACAAAAGTAAGCGGTTTGCAGATTTCTTCTTTCTTAAGCCGAAAAAATAAGCTATCATTAACAAGAAGAATGAGCTAAGGAGCGAAAAGCAATGAGAAAAAAAGATCGACACCGTTTGATTACTCGATTATTGAGCGAGCGTGATATCCGGAAACAAGAAGAGTTTGTCGAAATTTTGAAAAACAAAGGAATTTCTGTAACTCAAGCCACAATTTCTCGGGATATTAAAGAACTAAAGTTGATTAAAGTTCCCGCTTCTGATGGTGGCTACCGGTATAGTTTGCCAGCAGAAACAAGCGAAGATGTTCAAACAAAATTAGAAAAAATTTTAAAAGATGCTTTTGTCGCAGTGGATCAAATGGAAAAATTTGTTATTTTGAAAACTTTACCTGGAAATGCTTCTGCAGCAGCGAATCTAATTGATAAATGTTACAAGAAGGAACTGTTTTCGATTATCAATGATGATGACAATGTTTTGATGATTACACGTACAGAAGAAGATGCAGTCTCATTAAAAAAAGATTTCTTACATTACTTGTAATTAAGGGGTGATTGCTGTGTTACAAGAAATTAGTATTACCAACTTTGCAATTATTCCGGAGTTGCAATTGTCTTTTCACGAAGGGATGACGGCACTGACTGGTGAAACGGGAGCTGGAAAATCAATCATTATTGATGCTTTAGGATTACTAGCAGGTGGTCGTGGTTCAAGTGATTATATTCGTCAGGGCGCAGACAAGTGTATTCTTGAAGGACTGTTCGAGTTACCTAAACAGCCAGGTTTTTCTGATCTAATGGAAGAGTTAGGAATTGAATCAGATGAGGATAACTTAATTGTTCGACGAGATATGGCATTGACAGGAAAAAATATTTGTCGTGTCAATGGACACATTGTGACTTTGGCGAATTTGCGACGAATTGGTGCTTTTTTAGTTGATATTCAAGGACAAAATGAACATCAAGAATTGTTGCAACCTGAATCACATCTAATCTTACTGGATCAGTTTGGTGATGCAGCTTTCCAACAAAAGAAAAAATTATATCAAAAATTATATCGAAATTATCGAACGTTAGAAGCAAAAGTTCGTAAAGTTCAACAAAATGAGAAGTCTTTTGTTCAACGGATGGACATGCTTCACTTTCAGCAAGAAGAGATTGCAGCAGCTAAACTTCAATTAGGTGAAGAAGAGCGATTGGTTGAAGAGCGTGACAAATTAAGTAATTATCAGAAAATCGTAGATAGCTTGAACGCTGGATATAGTGCGCTAGATAATGGTGAGCAAAGTAGCGTTGACGGTATTGGACGAGCGGTTTCAGAAATGCAGGGGATTGCGCATTTAGATCCAGAGTATGAAGCGATTTTTGATAATATTCAAAATGCTTACTATCTGTTACAAGATGCAGTAGGAGATATGAGTCGCCAAATTGATCATTTGGAACTTGATGACAATCGTTTGGAAGAGGTAAATCAACGATTAGAAGTAATCCGTCAATTGAAACGAAAATATGGCGAGTCGATTGAAGCTATCTTGTCTTACTATGAGGAAATTACCAAAGAGTTAGGTGACTCTGATTTTTCTGAGGGTCAGTTAGAGAAAATGAAAAAAGAACTCGAAGAAAAGACAACAGAACTTCATCAGCAAGCGATGATTCTGCGTGAGCAACGACAAAAAATTGCTAAAGAACTTGAGGCGTCAATTTTACAAGAACTAAAAGGGTTGTACATGGAAAACACAGAATTTGAAGTTCGTTTTACACAAGAAGAAACAATTTTTGACCAAAATGGATTTGATCAAGTTGAATTTTACATAACGACAAATCCTGGTGAACCATTAAAACCTTTAGTAAAAGTTGCTTCTGGAGGAGAATTATCGCGAATGCTATTAGCGTTAAAAACGATTTTTTCTTCGGAACAAGGTGTGACAAGTATTATTTTTGACGAAGTGGATACTGGCGTCAGTGGTCGAGTTGCGCAAGCAATTGCAGATAAAATTGCCCAAATATCAAAGTACTCTCAAGTTTTGTGTATCACACATCTTCCACAAGTTGCCGCAGTTGCGGATTACCAATACTACATTGTGAAAGATGTTATTGCGGGTCGAACACAAACTTCAGTTTCAGAGCTTGCTGAACCACAAAGGATTGAAGAAATTGCTCGGATGTTAGCTGGAAGTGAAATTACGCCATTAACGATTGAGCATGCGAAAGAGTTATTGAAAATGGCAAAAAAAAATCACAATTAAAAAAGCGTTGGCTATCTCTTAGAAATAAGAGATAGCCAACGCTTTTTTATAGTACGCTCATGACAGCGGTTAGTACGACTGAACCAACAGTTAAAATTAACATTGTCCAAATGACTACTTTTGTTACTTTAGAAAAAGTACTTGTTTGCTTTTTATTATTCATCGCGTTCATCCTTAAGTTAGATTCATTAGCAATAGTGTACAACCTTTTATGTTTTTGTTCAAGTTACGAAGTAAATTTCTTCATATTAAAAATAAAATATTTAAGAATGTCTTTTTTAAAACGGTGGTTCAGACTGAAAAATTATGATAAGCTCTTTTTTAGATGTTGTTTAATGACCGCTGTCAAATGATTAGCTAGTTGTCTAAAAACAATCTGACTGTAATAAACAAGAAACAAAAGTGGTCATCTAAAAATGATAATCACAATAAATTAAATAAAATGAAATAGTTGTGTAAAGTATTTGCAGTATACTTAGAGCAATTAGAAAGAAGGAGTTTTCATCACATGGGTACTTTTACGCCAATAGTCTTATTTTGGTATATCTTTCCGGCAATCGTTTTATTTGGTTGCCAATTTTTAGTGCGAATCTTTGCATTAAATCGCCGCTTTAATTTAAAAGCTCCTGATTTGGCTATCCCATTCCTATGGGGAGGAATGCATGAACTTTCAAGAAATATGGGAACCATTTCGGTTTTACCCTTTTTTATTATTTCTGTATTACTTTTAGGAATTTGTATTGCAGTTTTTCAGGCATACTATTATGAAGAAATTGTTTATTCTCGTTATCTGAAAATGACGTGGCGGTTAACTTTTTTATTAACGATCATTTTGTATTTAGTGCTCATTGTGTTTAACATTGTGAGTTATTTATAACGTCAAAAAAGCTGTGAAGAGTCTTTTAAAAGATTTTTCACAGCTTGATTTTTTAAAAAATAGTTAATGTAAAAAAAGTTCGTCTCAGATTTTCCAGAAAAGGTGGTAGAAAGTGGGGGATTGTGGTAGACTAATTTTAGTTAGTGGAGGAATGGGGGTAGTTTCAATGTTTATGGGCGAATATCGGCATAATATTGATACAAAAGGTCGTCTGATCGTGCCTTCAAAACTTCGTGACGAGCTTGGTGAAAAGTTCGTACTAACTCGTGGTTTAGATGGCTGTCTTTTTGGCTATCCATTGAGCGAGTGGGAAAACTTAGAAGATAAGCTTAGCGAAATGCCGTTGACCAAAAAAGATGCACGTACTTTTGTGCGGTTTTTTTACTCGGCTGCCACTGAATGCGAACTTGATAAACAAGGTCGTATCAACATTCCCAGCACTTTGAGAAGTCATGCAAGTTTAGAAAAGGAATGCGTAGTGATTGGTGTTTCAAATCGAATCGAAATTTGGGACGAAACACGTTGGCAAACATTTTCTGATGAAGCTGAAAGTAACTTCGATGAGATTGCTGAAAATATGATTGATTTTGGACTATAGAATAGGAAGAGGCTGACCAATGACTGAGACATTTCAACACTATACAGTCATGTTGAAGGAAACCGTAGATGGTTTGAATGTTAAACCAAACGGAATTTATGTAGACTGTACTTTAGGCGGTGCCGGACATAGTGAATATTTACTAAGCCAATTGAACACCGATGGGCATCTTTATGCTTTTGATCAGGATCAAAAGGCAATTGATCATGCAAAACAACGGTTAGCGCCATATGTTGAAAAAGGAATGGTTACTTTTATCAAAGCCAATTTTAGAGAGTTAGAACTCCAGTTGGCTGAACGAGAAGTGACAGAAGTCGATGGAATCTTGTATGACTTAGGTGTTTCTTCACCTCAATTAGATGAGGCAGAACGTGGGTTTAGCTACCACCAAGATGCACCATTAGATATGCGGATGGATCAGTCAGCACCAATTTCTGCTTTTAATGTTATCAATGAATATTCTTATCAAGAACTGGTAAAAATTTTCTTTCGTTATGGTGAAGAAAAATTTTCGAAACAAATCGCTCGTGAAATCGAGCGAGTACGAAAAGAAAAACCAATCGAAACAACTGGTGAATTAGTTGAAATCATCAAACGTGTGATTCCAGCTCCTGCTAGAAGAAAAGGTGGCCATCCTGCAAAAAGAATTTTCCAAGCAGTACGAATTGCGGTAAATGATGAACTTGGAGCAGAGGAAACTTCTTTGGAACAAGCAATCAAACTATTGAAATTAGATGGTCGAATCAGTGCGATTACGTTCCATTCATTAGAAGATCGAATTGTTAAAAGCTTATTTAAGGAATACAGTACAGTGAAAGATCTACCACCGGGATTACCGGTTGTTCCTGATGAGTTTCAACCAGAACTAAAAGTAATCACCAGAAAGCCAATTCTTCCATCTGAAGAAGAATTAGCTGAAAATAATCGTTCACGTAGTGCAAAACTGCGAATTGCGGAAAAAATACGAGTGAAAGAGGAGTAGAACAATGGCAGAACTAAAGAGAGCACATGAATATCCATATGATTTCCCTGACATGGTGGATCAAGCTGAACAACTGCCAGATTCTAATCAAGAGATTGTTCTACCTCAATCACCAGCTAGACGGTTGAAACGAATCTCTAATTTGGAAAAATTAGTTATCAGTGGCCTGATTGTTGCGTTAATTTCTTTGTCTGTCTTAACAATTATGTTAAGAACTAATATTAGCGGTGCAGAGCAAGCTATTACTTCAATTCAAGCGGATATTACTGAAAAGAAAACAGAAAAAACAACTTTAGAACAAGAAAAGAATGAACTTTCGCGTACAGAACGCGTAAAACAAATCGCAGAAGAAAAAGGATTGTCCATTAATGATGACAATTTAAGGAAAGTGAAGTAAATGAGTCTTAAAAATAAATTTCGGCGGTTTATGGAAAAGAAAAATCAAAATCCGATGAACAATCGCAAAAAAGTAGGTATCATTTTATTTGCTACGAGTATTGGGTTGTTCTTTTTATTTGCCGTCCGTTTCTCGTACATTATAATAGGTGGTCATGTGGCTGGTACTTCGTTATCTGAAAAAACAGAACAACTTTACAGAGGTAGTGAAGTTGTGCAGGCGAAACGGGGCACAATTTATGACCGAAATGGTGTTGCAATTGCTGAAGATGCGACCTCTTATTCCATCAAAGCGATTCTTTCAAAAACATATACATCTGAAAATAAAAAACTTTATGCTCAAGAAAAAGATTTTAATAAAATCGCAACAATTTTAAGTGATAATTTATCAATTAAGAAAAGTGCGGCACTTAAAATTTTGAAAAATGGAGCAGATAATGAGCTATATCAAGTTGAATTTGGAAATTACGGACAGAATATCACTCAGGAAACAAAGCAGACGATTGAGGCACAAATGAAAGAGGCAGGGTTAGCTGGTCTTTACTTTGATGCTCACAAATCGCGTATGTATCCAAATGGTATCTTTTCTTCCCATTTTATCGGATTTGCAATTCCTAATAAAGAAGGCGATGGGTTAGTCGGTAGTTTGGGGCTAGAATCAGCTTATAATGACATTTTAACTGGGAAAGACGGGAAGATTGTTTATCAAAAAGATAAATATCAAAACCCTTTACCAGGAACTGTTGCTGATGAGGTTGCTTCTAAAGATGGGCAAGATATCTACACCACTTTAGATAGTAGATTACAAAGTTATTTAGAAACATTGATGGATCAAGTTAATCAAGAATACCAACCTGAAGAGCTGACTGCTGTTTTAATGGAAGCAAAAACTGGTGAAATCGTAGCAATGGGTCAACGTCCAACCTTTAACCCTGAAACAATGGAGGGATTGAAAGACGAAAATGCTGTTTGGCGTAATTTCTTAGTTCAAGATCGTTATGAGCCTGGTTCGACAATGAAAGTCTTTACCACTGCTGCGGCTATTGAGGAAGGCGAATATAACGAAAACGAAACATTTGTTTCTGGAAAAATCGATGTAGCAGATGCAACCATCAACGACCATGACTTTGGAGAAAAAGGTGTATTGACGATGCGTCAAGCTCTTTCTTGGTCAAGTAACGTTGGGATGGTTATTTTAGAACAAAGACTAGGTGGACGTTGGTATAACTATCTTCAAAAACTTGGCTTTGGTCAAAGTACTCACTCTGGATTAGATGATGAAAACGCAGGTACATTACCAACAGAAAATATTGTTGACCGTGCAATGAGTGCATATGGACAAGCAATTGGTGTAACTAACTTCCAAATGATGAAGGCATTTTCTTCAATTGCTAACAATGGAACGATGCTTCAACCTAGATTCATCAGTAAAATCGTTGATCCACAAACAGGAGAAGAGCGAACAACTCAAACAGAAGTATTAGGACAACCTTATTCAAAAGAAACAACAGAAAAAGTACGTGAATATATGCGTGATGTTGTTGAAAGTGAAAATTATGGAAGTGCCTATGGCGTTTATTCCGTACCAGGATATAATGTATCAGCAAAAACTGGTACAGCACAAATTGCCTCTGATTCTGGCGGTTATCAAGTAGGAGATACTTCTTATCTTTATTCAATCGTTGAAATGGTTCCTTCAGAAGATCCTGAATACGTTCTTTATTTAACAATGAAACATCCAAAAACTTACGATCGAATGGCCTTGGCAAAAATTGCTAACCCGTTGATGAAACGAGCAATGGACTTCAAAGAAACAGAAGGCGAGACTAAAGAAAAGACAGATCAGACAGAAAAAGTAGTGGTTGCTGATTACCGCAATTTAGATTCAGACGTTGCTGCAGCCGACGCACAAAAAAGTGGCTTACAGCCAGTAGTGATTGGTAATGGAAAGAAAGTTATCAAACAATCAACTTCCAACGGTGATAAACTCATTTTGGGAGAAAAATTGATTCTACAAACAGGTGGCGATGAGCTAATGCCCGATGTTACTGGTTGGTCAAAAGCTGATATCATGAAATTAGGCAAAATTCTTGGCATCGAAGTTACTTTTGATGGTGATGGCTATTGCACCAAGCAAAGTCTTGCACCGTATGAAAAAATTACAGATAAAAAATTACACTTTACTTTAAAAGAGTAAGAAAAGAAATAGGAGAGAAAAAAGCATGGAATGGACACAAGCATTAATCCCCATTGTGAGTAGCTGTGCAATGACAGTTGCAGTAATGCCATTGTTTATTGGTTACTTTCAAATGAAAAAACAAGGACAGGCGATTCGTGAAGAAGGACCTAAATGGCATAATATCAAGGCCGGGACTCCAACAATGGGTGGCTTAGTGTTCCTGATTGCAGCAATTTTAACTGGTATTTGGGTAGGAGCGTGGCAAAATCAGCTAACACCAATACTTTTTATATTGTTATTCGTTCTAGCGTTATATGGTGCGATTGGGTTTTTAGATGATTTTATTAAAGTTTTTAAAAAAAGAAATATGGGATTAAATTCCATACAAAAATTGATTGGTCAAATTATTGGTGGGGTAGCTTTTTATCTTGTTTATCGTTCAGAAGGGTATCCAGGTGTACTTAACTTTTTTGGATTAGAAATCAGTTTAGGGATTTTCTATGGTTTATTCGCGATTTTCTGGTTAGTTGGTTTTTCAAATGCAGTCAATTTAACAGATGGAATTGATGGTTTAGTTGCAGGATTAGGAACAATTTCTTTTGCAACATATGCTCTTATTGCTTGGCATCAAAATCAACTAGATGTTTTGATTATTTGCTTAAGTGTTGTTGGCGGTCTGATTGGTTTCTTTGCTTACAATCACAAACCTGCGAAAATTTTTATGGGGGATGTGGGTTCTTTAGCCTTAGGTGGTTTGTTAGCAGCAATCTCAATGATGCTAAATCAAGAATGGACGTTGTTATTAGTTGGCTTGATTTATGTTATGGAAACAGCAAGTGTAATGTTACAAGTAACTTCATTTAAGTTAACCGGGAAACGAATTTTCAAAATGTCACCAATTCATCACCACTTTGAAATGAGTGGTTGGTCCGAATGGAAAATTGATACTGTTTTTTGGTTAGTTAGTGTAGCAACTTCACTCATTACATTATGGCTTGTTTGGTAGGAGATGACAGAAAATGAAAAAAATCACAACATATGAAAATAAAAAAGTTCTAGTCTTAGGACTTGCAAAAAGCGGATTTAGTGCGGCCAAATTGTTACATGAATTGGGCGCACTTGTCACCGTTAATGACGGAAAACCTTTCGATGAAAATCCAGATGCACAAGATTTATTAGCTTTAGGAATTAAAGTGGTTACAGGAAGTCACCCAATTGAACTATTAGATGAAGATTTTTCTGTAATGGTAAAAAATCCTGGCATTCCATATAACCATCCATTGGTAGCGAAGGCACAAGAAATGGGTATTCCGGTAATTACGGAAGTTGAGTTAGCTTACGAGGTAGCGGAATGTCCAATTATTGGTATCACTGGAACGAATGGAAAAACAACAACAACAACAATGACAGGATTATTGTTAAATGCAGGAGAAAGTAAAGGAATGGCTCGCCTAGCTGGAAATATTGGCTATCCAGCAAGCAGTGTAGCCCAGGAAGCACAAGCAGACGATAAAATCGTTATGGAATTGTCAAGTTTCCAATTAATGGGCATTACAGATTTTCATCCTAATATAGCAGTTATTACAAATATTTATGAAGCTCATATCGACTATCATGGAACACGTGAAGAGTATGTAAAAGCAAAATGGGAAATTCAAAAAAATATGACAACGGAAGATTATCTAATTTTGAATTGGAACCAAGAAGAACTACGAATGTTGGCTCAAACAACTCAAGCACAGGTCCTTCCTTTTTCAACAACAGAAGTGCTAGAACAAGGTGCATATTGTGCAGATGGTATCATTTACTATAATCAAGAAAAAATTATGGATGCTTCAGATTTGGGTGTTCCTGGCGCACACAACATTGAAAATGCTTTGGCGGCAATTACGGTTGCTAGACTATATGATGTCTCGACAGAAGCAATTAAGCAAACACTACATTTGTTCCATGGTGTACCTCATCGTACCCAATATGTAGGAGAAATCCATGGAAGAAAATTTTATAATGATTCTAAAGCAACGAATATCTTAGCAACGGAAATGGCACTAAGTGGTTTTGTTCCAGAAAAAATGATTTTATTAGCTGGTGGATTGGATCGAGGCAATAGTTTTGATGAACTAGTTCCTTCTCTTAAAAATCTAAAAGCATTGATTGCGTTTGGTGAAACGAAAAATAAACTAGTTAAAGCTGGTCAAAAGGCTGGTATTCAAGTGATTGAAATAACAGAAAATGTTGAGACAGCTGTGCCACTTGCATTAGAGTTAAGCGCTGAAGGGGACGTTGTTTTGTTATCTCCAGCTAATGCAAGTTGGGATCAATATCCTAACTTCGAGATTCGTGGTGCACGCTTCATGGAAGCTGTCAATAAATTAAAATAGAAAAGAAACGAGCGATAAAAATGAAAATTTTGGTTACAGGCGGCGGAACAGGTGGTCATATCTATCCAGCATTAGCCTTTGTTAATTATGTGAAGTCTCAAGATCAAGATGCTGAGTTTATGTATGTCGGGGCAAATCGAGGATTAGAAAATAAAATTGTTCCAGAGACTGGTATTCCTTTTCATACTTTAGAAATTCAAGGATTCAAACGAAAATTGTCATTTGATAATGTTAAAACAATCCAACTCTTTTTGAAAAGTATTCGCCAAGCAAAAAAAATCTTGAAAGATTTTCAACCAGATGTGGTGATTGGAACAGGTGGATATGTTTCAGGTGCTGTTGTATATGCTGCGGCAAAGTTGAACATTCCAACAATCATTCATGAACAAAATAGCGTTCCAGGAATTACGAACAAATTTCTTAGTCGTTATGTCAATAAGATCGCTCTTTCTTTCCAAGATGCAGCACAGTTTTTTCCAGAAGAAAAATCAAGTTTGATTGGTAATCCCCGAGCACAAGAAGTTGCTGATACACCAAAATCGACTATTTTAGCTGATTTTGGATTAGCGACAGACAAAAAAACGGTTCTGATTTTTGGCGGAAGCCAAGGCGCTCTGAAGTTAAATGAAGCAGTAATGGATTTTCTACAAAATTTTGATGATGATAGTTATCAAGTACTATATGCTTCGGGTGATCGTTACTATGAACAAATAAAAAATCAAGTCGATGTTACCAAGCAAAACAATGTTAGTATCCAGCCATATATTCGACAAATGGCTGAAGTGATGGCAAATAGTGATTTACTTGTAGGAAGAGCTGGGGCAACTTCTATTGCTGAATTTACAGCACTAGGATTACCAGCAATATTGATTCCAAGCCCTTACGTTACCAATGACCATCAAACGAAGAATGCGCAAAGTTTAGTGAACGCAGGTGCCGCAAAAATGATTGCAGATAGTGAGTTAACAGGAGAATCTTTAGAAAAAGCAATCACTGCAATCATGAAAAATGAAACTGTGCAGCAACAAATGTCCAAAGCTTCAAAAGAACAAGGAATGCCTGATGCATCTGAGCGTTTATATGAACTAGTTCAAACTGTTATTAAAAAGTAAAAGGTGGTGGTCTTAGTGAGTAAAAAGAAAGAACCAAATGATTTACCGAAATCATCTGATAACCAGGATGAATTAACTCCGTGGCAAAAGGCCAACCAAAAATATTTAGCTGAACATCACAAAAAAGACAACGATCTTCGCAATCATTCAGATGATTCTGATGAGAATCAAGAAAAACAGTTAGAAGCTTCGTCCGACAAGGTTGAGGTGGATGAACTTCCAGCCTTTTTAAGAGAACCAGAAGAATCAAATAAACAGACAGGACCATATAACGGTTCCTTCTTAAATCGATTGCCTAATTTAAAAAACCAGCGTAACAAAGTTTTGACGCGTAGATTATCATTGATTATTACGATCTTAGGAATCCCATTGTTATTTTTGATTTATTATATTTCTCCGTATAGTAAGCTAGAAGCAGTCGCAGTAACCGGAAATGAGCTCATTCCTAGTGAGACGGTCATTACTGAATCAAAATTAAGGATTGGCGACAATTTGTGGACACAATATTGGGACAAGGATCGATACGTCAAAGAATTGAAAACCGAACAGCCTCGAGTGAAAACAGCAAAAATCAGTTTCCATTCGATTAATCAATTTGAATTAGCTATCACAGAATATAAAGATATTGCACTGATTGCTACGGAAAACAAATATTATCCAGTACTTGAGAATGGCATTGTTTTAGATCAAAAAGTGGATAATCCGACAAAAAATTTACCGATTCTTGAAGGATTTAAAAGTGATGCAAAAATCAAGGCATTGGTAAAGCAATATAATCAACTTTCTGCCGAACTACAAAAAGCTATTTCAGAGATCAAGTATGCACCTACAGAAAGTAATGAAAACTTACTTCAGATGAATATGAACGATGGTAATCAAGTACTTGTGAATATTACGAATCTAGCTAGCCAAATGAAATATTATCCACAAGTTGCCAAAGAAATGAAAGAAAATGGTGTGATTGATATGGAGGTTGGAATTTTTTCTTATCCATACTCAAATAGTGAAGAAGAGCAAGCAGAAACCTCTACTGATGAAAAAGGAACTCAAAATACTGATACATCAACAGAAATAGAGTCCGGAGAGTCAAGTGAGTCCAGCCAACAAGCTGATGAGTCAACACCATCTTCCAGCAGTTCAATCGAAAATCAATAAAACAACCTTAAAAAGTGATAATCTACTTTCTAAAAACTATAAATTTATGGTAGAATTGAAAGCAGTGAATATCTATAATATAGTATATTTAAAAACGAACGTTAGTTGTTCGCTTGTATATGGAATAGTAAGTAGGAGGGAATCCCATTCATGGCAAAAACAGGAATGTATGTAGGCCTTGATATTGGAACGACATCTGTTAAAGTTGTCGTGGCTGAATATATCGACAGCCAAATGAATATTATTGGAGTAGGAAACGCAAAATCAGAAGGGATTAACCGCGGCATCATCGTTGATATTGAAAAAACAGTTCAAGCGATTCAACGTGCAGTTCGACAAGCAGAAGAAAAAGCAGGCATTCAAATCAAGGGTGTCAGCGTAGGGTTACCTGCAAATATGCTTGAAGTCGAAAATTGCCAAGGAATGATTGCAGTAAATGGGGATTCAAAAGAAATCACCGATGAAGATGTCAGAAATGTGGCTTCAGCTGCCCTTGTTCGTTCAATTCCTCCTGAACGTCAGATCGTGTCAATTTTGCCACAAGACTTTACTGTAGATGGTTTTGAAGGGATTAGAGATCCTCGAGGAATGATCGGTGTGCGATTAGAAATGTTTGGTCTATTATTTACTGGACCAAAAACAATTGTTCATAATATCAGAAAATGTGTCGAAAAAGCAGGTCTAATTGTCAACGAACTAGTCATCACACCGTTAGCTTTAACGGAAACGATTCTTTCTGATGGGGAAAAAGATTTTGGAACGATTGTTATTGACATGGGTGGTGGCCAAACTACAACGGCTGTTATGCATGACAAACAATTGAAATTTACAAACACAGATCAAGAAGGTGGCGAATTTGCCACTAAAGATATCTCTATCGTTTTGAATACTTCCTTCAACAATGCAGAAGCATTAAAAATCAATTATGGTGATGCATATCCAGAAAGAACGTCAGAAAACGAAGAATTTCCTGTGGATGTAATTGGACAATCAGAACCTGTGAAAGTTGATGAACGTTATCTATCAGAAGTAATTTCAGCTCGTATGGAACAGATATTTAATAAAGCAAAAGATGCTTTGGATCAAATTGAAGCGTTGGAATTACCTGGTGGCATCATATTAACAGGTGGTGCGGCTAGCTTGCCAGGCGTGGTTGAACTAGCACAAGAAATTTTTGGTGTTAACGTAAAACTGTATGTTCCTAATCATATGGGACTAAGAAATCCAGTCTTTACAAACGTCATTAGTATTGTTGATTACTCAGCAAACTTAAGCGAGGTATATCAACTTGCTAAATCAGCAGTTACTGGCGAAACAGCTGTTCAGCATGTATCAGTTACTGAACATGAAGCACCTTCTTATGACTCTTATGAATCAGCTGAAGAAGTAACTTATGAAGAACCAGAAGAAAAAAAATCTGGTGAAAACGTAACAAGTAAAATCAAAGGTTTCTTTACAAATATTTTTGATTAATTCATCCTGGGAGGAATAAAACATGGAATTCTCAATTGATAATAATATCAATGACGGCGCAGTTATCAAAGTCATCGGTGTCGGTGGCGGCGGTGGTAATGCTGTAAACCGTATGATTGAAGAAAACGTAAAAGGTGTTGAGTTCATCACAGCCAACACAGACGTTCAAGCATTAAAAAATTCAAAGGCTGAAACTGTTATCCAGTTAGGCCCTAAATATACACGTGGTCTTGGTGCTGGTTCTCAACCAGAAGTTGGCCAAAAAGCTGCTGAAGAAAGTGAACAATCATTGCGCGAAGCTTTAGATGGCGCAGATATGATTTTTATCACTGCTGGAATGGGCGGCGGGACTGGTACAGGTGCTGCACCAATCGTAGCAGGAATTGCCAAAGAATTAGGCGCTTTGACAGTGGGTGTGGTTACACGACCATTTACTTTTGAAGGACCTAAACGAGGACGTTTTGCTGCTGAAGGTATCGCTCGTTTGAAAGAAAATGTTGATACATTATTGATTATTTCAAACAATCGTTTACTTGAAGTTGTTGATAAAAAGACTCCGATGCTTGAAGCATTCCGTGAAGCAGATAATGTTTTACGACAAGGAGTTCAAGGTATCTCTGATTTAATCACTGCACCAGGTTATGTCAATTTAGACTTTGCTGATGTTAAAACAGTGATGGAAAACCAAGGAACTGCACTAATGGGAATTGGTGTTGCTAGCGGTGAAGAACGTGTTGTCGAAGCAACGAAGAAAGCTATTTCTTCTCCACTTCTTGAAACATCCATCGATGGAGCAGAACAAGTATTGTTGAACATTACTGGTGGTCTAGACATGACTTTATTTGAAGCGCAAGATGCTTCTGATATTGTTGCTAATGCTGCTACAGGTGATGTAAACATTATCTTGGGTACATCAATTAATGAAGAATTGGGCGATGAAATCCGCGTAACGGTTATTGCAACAGGTATTGATGAGTCAAAAAAGGAGCGTAAGTCTAGCCGTCCAGCTAGACAACAAATGCAATCACAAACTCAAAAACCTATCTTAGATATGGACCAAGCAAAACCGACTTCGACTGAAGATGAAAACAGCTTTGGTGACTGGGATATCAGACGTGAACAAAATGTTCGTCCTAAAGTTGAAGAATCAAATTTTGATCATGTTGAAAAAAAAGATTTTGATACATTCAGCCGTGAAGAAACAAAAGCGAATGACGATGACGAATTAAATACGCCACCGTTCTTCCGTCGTAAGCGATAAAGGAGAGGAAAGAGCACATGATTGCTGACAACTTGCAAGAAATTGAGCAAGAAATTCAGGATTCGTGTGCTCTTGTTCATCGAAATCCGAAAGAAGTTCAATTAGTTGCTGTAACAAAATCAGTTGATTCAGATACAACCAAACAACTTGTTGAAGCGGGGGTTTTGCATTGTGCAGAAAACCGTGTGGACAAATTATTACAGAAGAAGCAAGATTTAGTTAATTTTCCTGAAATAAAATGGCATTTGATTGGTAATTTACAGCGTAGGAAGGTAAAATTGATTGTAAATGAAATTGATTATTTTCATGCGCTGGATAGTTTGAAATTAGCAGAAGAAATTCAAAAGAGGGTTCAGAAAGAATTGGCTTGTTTTATTGAGGTAAATGTATCAGGTGAGGAGTCCAAACATGGAATTGCGCCCGATGAGTTACTTTCATTTGTTGATTCTTTAGGTAATTATTCAAAAATCAAGGTCATTGGCTTGATGACTATGGCCCCAAAAGATGCTTCTGTTGAACAAATCCACAAAGTATTTGGAACACTTGAAGACTTACGTAACCTTGTTCATCAGCAAGGATTTACTCATGCACCGTGTGAAGAATTAAGTATGGGAATGAGTCAAGATTTTCCTATTGCGATACAAGAAGGAGCAACGTTTATCCGTGTAGGTACAGCACTATTCAAGGACAAATAAGGGAGGAAGAGTCATGCCACTTTTAAATAGAGGAGCAATTGCTAATTTTTTCGGATTAGCCGATGAAGAAGAGTACGAGTATCCAGATTTTCCTGAAACAAAAAAACAAACGGTGACTCAGTCACAAACACAAAAAACACTAAAGCCAACAGTTAACAAATCAACACGTGAGGCGACTCAAACAGTTACCAATCAATCGCAGTACGCGACACGTGAGGAAAAACCAACTGTTGAGCAAAAGAAAGTAATTGAGCTTCGTCAAGCTCCAACACGACCAGTAAAACAAGAAGAAAAAGTTGCTCGTCAATCTTATGAACCTAAAACCAATTTGGCAAATAAAATTACAGTGATGGAACCACGTGCGTATTCAGAAGCAATGATGATTGCAAAAAAAATCATTGCTGGTGAAGCAACATTAGTGAACTTTCATTTAGTAGAAGAAAAACAAGCGCGTCGCATTGTTGATTTCTTAACTGGAACAGTTTACGCATTGGATGGAGATATCAAACGGGTTGGCGATGAAATTTTTCTTTGTACACCAACTGGCATGGAAATTGATAGTTCAACTGCTCAAACATTCGCAGATGCAAATATTTTTGATCTGTAAGAGGAGGAAGGACCATTTTAATTTATCGTTTGCTTAATTTACTTAATGATGCAGTTTATCTATATACTATTTTATTAGTTATTTATGCGTTGTTATCTTGGTTTCCTGGCGGGTATCAATCGGCTTTTGGGAAATTTTTATCGAGAATCTGTGAACCTTATCTTAGCTTGTTTGATCGATTAAACTTACGTTTTGGACCAATCGATCTTACAATCATGGTGGCAGTTATCGTTTTGAATCTAGCTAGTCAAGGACTAACGATGATTATTGTTTCACTTTTATAGTTTTTAGGAGGTGAGTATCATGGATGAAAATATCTACCAACATTTTCGAACGGAAGAACGAACTTTTATTGATTCGGTGGGTGATTGGATTGAACAAGTACAAAGTCAATACGCACCGTACTTAACTGATTTCTTAGATCCAAGACAAGCCTATATTTTGGAAACTTTGATTCGGCAAGACAGTGAGTTACGTTTCACGTTTTATGGTGGGTATGAACAAGCAGAGAGAAAGCGATGCTTGATTTATCCAGAGTATTACGAACCTACTGAAGACGATTTTGAAGTGAGCTTGTACGAGGTACACTATCCAAGTAAGTTTGCTAGCTTAAGCCATGGAAAGATATTAGGTACTTTGGTAGGTACCGGCATTAAGCGTGCTTATTTTGGAGATATTATTTCTGATGGTGAACGATGGCAAATCTTTGTTGCAAGAGAGATTGAACACTTTGTTGTTGCCCAAATAACGAAAATTGGAAAAGTAACGGCTCGTTTAGAACCAATTGCTTATACAGAAATGTTATTGCCAAAAGATAGTTGGACACAAGAAAGAGGAACAGTTACTTCGATGCGGCTTGATAGCGTCATTTCAGAAATCTATAATATTTCTAGACAAAGGTCGAAACAATTGATTGAATCTGGTAAAGTGAAAGTGAACTGGACGGAAAATACACGACCAGATTTTATTCTTGAATTATTAGATATTGTTTCGATTCGTGGTTATGGACGAATCCAGATTCAAGAGCTTGAGGGAAAAACAAAAAAAGAAAAATATAGGGTATTATTTGGTGTATTACGCAAATAAAACAAAGAGGTGGTTTATTCATGGCTTTAACTCCATTAGATATTCAAAATAAAACATTCCCAACGAAAATGCGTGGGTATAATCAAGATGAAGTAGATGATTTTCTAGATTTAGTTGTTCGCGACTACGAGGAAGCAACAACTAAAAATCGCGAATTAGAAAAAGCAATTAAACATTCTGAAGAAAAATTAGAGTACTTCAATGAATTAAAAGATGCATTGAATCAATCGATTATTGTTGCACAGGACACAGCTGATAAAGTAAAAACAAGTGCAAGCAAAGAATCAGAAGTAATTGTGACATCTGCTCAAAATAAAGCAGATGAATTAGTTGCTAACGCTGAAAAACGTGCACACCAACTAACAACAGATGCAGAAGAAAAAGCACGTCAAATCTTAACAGATGCAACTGAAAAAGCAAAACAACTTGCAACAGAAACAGAAGATTTGAAAAAACGCACACGTGTCTTCCATCAACGTATTAGTTTGATGTTAGAATCACAATTAGAACAAGTTAAGAGTCCTGAGTGGGATGAAATTTTACAACCATTCTCAAGTTATGTGAATGACAGTCATGAAGTAATCAAAGAAGTTTTGGCAAAACAACTTGACAATGAAAATAATCCTGTTGTAAACTCAGAACCAGAAACATTAGAATCTCCAGCAGTTCAAACATTTGATACGAGAGAAATTGATCTCTCTGTTATTGCTGACAAAAACGAGTAGAACAGAAAAGCACTTTGAATTCTTTTTAGCGAGCCAATGGTAGTGTGAGTTTGGCAAGACCCTCCAAAGTGAAAGATCCTCTACATTAATTATTTCTGAAATAAAAGTAAGAAGTAACGGCTGACCTCGTTATTGGTCTCGAAGAAGTTATGCTTTTTGTAACTTAAATTTGGGTGGTACCACGGCATGTTCGTCCCTTTGGGATGCACATGCTTTTTTGCGTTTAGAAAAAAATCAAAGGAGTGAGGTTCTCTTATGAAAATGAAAGAGACACTACAATTAGGAAAAACAAAATTTCCTATGCGTGGGAACTTGCCTAACCGTGAAGGTGAATGGCAAAAAGAGTGGGAAGAAGTAGGCATCTACCAGAAAAGACAAGAATTAAATGAAGGCAAACCAAGTTTTATCCTACATGATGGACCTCCCTATGCGAACGGTAATATCCATCTAGGTCACTCTTTGAATAAAATTAGTAAAGACATTATCATTCGCTCAAAATCAATGTCTGGGTTCCGTGCGCCGTACGTTCCAGGTTGGGACACACACGGATTGCCAATTGAACAAGTCTTAGCAAATAAAGGTATCAAACGTAAAGAAATGCCAATCACTGAGTATTTAGAAAAATGTCGTGAGTACGCACTTTCTCAAGTCGACAAACAACGTGAGGATTTTAAACGTCTAGGTGTTGCTGGGGACTGGGAACATCCATATGTAACATTGGATCCATCATACGAAGCAGCACAAATCCGTGTGTTTGGAAAAATGGCAGAAAAAGGGTATATCTATAAAGGATTAAAACCAATTTATTGGTCTCCTTCAAGTGAATCTTCTCTTGCTGAAGCTGAAATCGAATATAAAGATGTAAAATCACCATCAATCTTTGTTGCTTTTAAAGTGAAAGATGGCAAAGGAATCTTAGACGAAGATACTTCATTTGTTATTTGGACAACAACTCCATGGACTTTACCAGCAAACCAAGGAATCGCTGTAAATGAAAACTTTGTTTATGTTTTGATTGAAGCTGATGGACGCAAATTTGTTGTAGCAAAAGATCTATTAGAAAAAGTTCAAGCTGAAATTGGCTGGGAAAACGTTACTGTACTGAAAGAAATTTCTGGTAAAGACATGGAATTTATGACAGCACAGCATCCTTTTTATGATCGTGACTCTGTAGTTATCTTAGGTGACCATGTAACATTAGAAGCAGGGACTGGTTTAGTTCATACGGCTCCTGGACACGGGGAAGATGACTACATTGCGGGGAATAAATATAAATTACCAGTTGTTTCACCGGTGGATTCTAAAGGTGTGTTTACTGATGAAGCACCAGGTTTTGAAGGTATTTTTTATGACAAAGCAAATCCAATGATTACAGAATTACTTGAAGAAAAAGGTGCGCTTTTAAAATTAGAATTCTTTACACATAGCTATCCACATGACTGGCGTACAAAAAAACCAGTTATCTATCGTGCAACACCACAATGGTTTGCATCGATTGATGACTTCCGTCAAAATATTTTGGATGAAGTTGAAAATGTGAATTGGATTATTCCATGGGGTAAGACTCGTTTGTACAATATGATTCGTGATCGTGGTGACTGGGTTATTTCTCGTCAACGTGCTTGGGGTGTACCATTACCAATTTTTTATGCGGAAAATGGTGAAGCAATCATTACACCAGAAACAATTGAGCATGTGGCAAAATTATTTGCAGAGCATGGCTCAATCATTTGGTTTGAAAAAGAGGCAAAAGATCTTTTACCAGCAGGCTTTACACATCCTGGCTCACCAAATGGCGAATTCACCAAAGAAACAGATATCATGGATGTTTGGTTCGACTCTGGATCTTCGCACGAAGCAGTTTTACGTCAACGTCCAGAATTGTCATTTCCAGCGGATATGTATTTGGAAGGTTCTGACCAATATCGCGGTTGGTTCAATTCAAGTATTACAACAAGTGTAGCAATCAATGGTGTAGCACCATATCGCTCCGTTCTTTCTCAAGGTTTCACACTTGATGGTGAAGGACGCAAGATGAGTAAATCTTTAGGAAATACGATTGTTCCTGATAAAGTTATCAAACAATTTGGTGCAGATATTCTGCGTTTATGGGTTTCAAGTGTTGATTATGAAGCTGATGTTCGCGTTTCAATGGATATCTTGGGTCAAGTAGCTGAAGTATACCGCAAAATCAGAAATACGATGCGTTTCTTGATTGCTAATACAGAAGATTTTGATCCAAAACAAGATGCAGTTTCTTACGATGAATTACGTTCAGTTGATAAATATATGACTGTTCGCTTGAATCAAGTGATTAAAGAAATTCGTGATGAAGGTTATGAAAAATATAACTTCATGCATATTTATCGTACAGTAATGAATTTCTTAACTGTTGATCTATCTGCTTTCTATTTAGATTTTGCCAAAGATGTTGTTTATATTGAGTCAGAAAATGACTATCAACGTCGTTGTATGCAAACTGTTTTCTATCAAACTGCTGTAGCATTGACAAAATTATTAACACCAATTATTCCTCATACAACAGAAGAAATCTGGTCATTCTTAAAAGAAGAAGAAGACTATGTACAATTGAGTGAATTGCCTGGCTATGAAGAATTTTCAAATCAAGAGGAATTAATGGATACTTGGGAAGCATTTATGGATTTCCGTGATAAAGTGTTGAAAGCTTTGGAAGAAGCGCGAAATGCGAAGTTGATCGGTAAATCTTTAGAAGCAAAAGTAACTGTTTATCCAAATGAACAAGTTCGTGAATTATTGATAGCAGTAGATGCCGATATTCCACAATTATTGATTATTTCTCCGGACTATTTTGAAGTTGCCTCTGCAAAAGATGCTGTTCCAGTTGAAGCAGTTGATTTTGAAGATGTCGCGATTTTAGTCGAAAAAGCAGATGGTGAAGTTTGTGATCGTTGTCGTCAAATTCGTAAAGATGTTGGTGTAGATGAAAAATTACCACATTTATGCGGACGTTGTGCTAAAATCGTTGAAGAAAATTATCCAGAAGCTGTTGCAGAAGGATTCGAATAAAAAAAGAGCTACCCATTTGGTTGGGTAGTTCTTTTTTATGTAAACTAACTAATCAAAAAAACACATTTCTTATCCTCAACAGTTGATAAGAAATGTGTTTTTTTGATTAGTTAATTCAATTTTCCACGCTCACGGTACCAGTGGTCTGGTTGCCAGATCCATTCAAATCCATCTTTTTCTAGAAGTTCAAATGCTTCATCAGGTCCCATTGAACCAGCTTTATAATTAGGGAAATCTGGTTGGATCTGATCCCACGTTTTGCGAATCACATCAACGATATGCCAAGATTGAGCAACTTCTTCCCAGTGTGAAAAGTTTGTTCCATCACCATTTAATGAATCTAAAAGTAATTTTTCGTAAGCTTCAGGACTGTTCTCAACCATTTCCGCGCTATTTCGAAAGGCAAGTTTGATTGGTTCAGTATCAAAACCTTGGCCAACTTCTTTCCCATTAAGTGAAAGAGAAAACCCCTCAGTTGGTTGAATGTAGATGGTCAAAACATTTGGTGGAAGGTTTGTTTCTTCACAAGCCTCATCGACAGAAGTTTTAAAAACATTGACGGGGACTTGTTTGAAGACCACGTTGATCCGGGTTCCTTTTTCCGTCAGACGTTTACCAGTTCGGACATAAAAAGGAACACCCGACCATCGGAAATTATCAATAGTGAATTTACCAGCAACAAATGTTTCTGTTTCAGAATGTTCATCCACCTTATCTTCATCACGATATGCCTTGAAAGTTTGTCCATCTAATTCTCCTGCTGCATATTGTCCACGAACAAAATTTTCTTTGACTTCGTCTTCGTTATAGATCCGAACAGCTTTTAAAGCTTTGATTTTTTCTGTCCGAATTTCTTTTTCAGAAAAGGCAACAGGTGGTTCCATGGCTAACAAAGCGACAACTTGTAAAATGTGGTTTTGCACCATGTCTTTTAATGCACCGCTGTGATCGTAATACCCACCACGATCTTCGACACCGAGGCTTTCACCGAACGTGATTTGAATATTATCAATGTAGCGGTTGTTCCATTGTGATTCAAAAATATTATTTGCAAAGCGAATGGCTGAAATATTTTGAATCATTTCTTTTCCGAGATAGTGATCGATCCGGAAAATGTCTTGTTCTGGAAAAACCTGACGAATTTGTTGATTCAAGTCAAAGGCAGATTGATAATCTGCACCAAATGGTTTTTCAATAATCAAACGATTGAAGCCAGTTTCAGTAACAATTTTTTCTGATTTCAAATGTGTAACGATCGTTCCAAAAAATTGTGGCGCCATTGCTAGGTAGTACACACGATTCCCATTGATTTGATATTTCTCATCTAATTTGTCTGCCAATTCTTTCAGTGTTTGGTAATGCGTAGAATCATTGACGTCATGTGATTGATAGTAGAAATGGTCAGCAAAGTCTTCTGCCTCTTCAGCCGTTGGATTCAATGATTGGATGGTTTCTTTGACTACTTCACGGTAGTGTTCATCTGACCAAGGACGACGCGCGGTACCAATCACTGCAAAGTGTTCATTCAAATTCCCCTTTTTATAAAGACGGAATAATGAAGGGTACAGCTTACGTTGTGCTAAATCGCCTGTACCGCCAAAAATCGTAAATAAAACATTTTTTTCATTTGACATGCAGATGTCCTCCTTTATAGTTTATCAACAAAAATGGTACTAGCCGCCTTGAAACTGACGGAAATTTGTTTGGTTTCGTTCTTTATCGTAATCGGCCCCTCATAAGCTGCGATATCAATGATTTCATATTCTTCATCAATATTTAAATCAATGGTTACAAGGTAGTCAAGTAGTTCCTTTTCATCTAATACACGCGCAATGCGAATATATGTGCCAAGTGGGTAAGACTCTAATGTTTGGCGTCGTTCTTCATGAACGACTTGTTCTTTTTGTGGAATAATGCCGCCGTGAGGGCAATGCTTAGGATGATTCAAATAGTTTTCTAAACGATCTGCAAGTTGTTCTGAGGTAACATGTTCTAAGACTTCAGCGTCATCATGTACTTCATTCCAACGATAATCTAAATGTTCAACTAAAAAAACTTCCCATAAACGATGTTTACGAATCAAGCTACTAGCTTTATAAAGTCCCGCAGTGGTTAATTGTACGCCTTGGTAAGGTGAATGTTCAACTAATTGCTCTTTCACAAGTTTTGAAATCATTTCACTAACAGACGCCGGCGAGACATCCAGGCTGGATACGATTTGTTTGTTATTAACTTTTGTTGTATCGCCACCCAATTCTAAAATGATTTTTAAGTAATCCTCTCGATTTGGTGTCATGTTCGATCATCCTTTCATGGTAAAAACCATCAATAGTAAGTGTAACAAAAAAAAATGAAAATGACTATTTTTCTAAATGAAAAAATGAGGAATTTTTGTGCTTTCTACCCAAACAAAAACAGCTGACACAAATTGGTCAGCTGTTTTATTTATTGAAATCATTTTAATTGTTTGAACTGGTTTTCTAAGTGATTTTTGTGATAAGAAAATTGAAATAAATTATTGCTCTTTTTTACTCAAAATATATGAAACATCTTCAGCCTCATCGTAAAATGTCATTGGTGATTGGTTTGTCAATATGAGGTGGTAACCATATTGATCGCGAACAACAAATTTTTGGGTATTTAATTCGATGATCGTCGCTTGGATTGGTTGCTGATCCAAAACTAATGTATATTCAGGAAGGACAGTGAGTTGATGGGGTTGCTGATGATGATCTTGAAAATACCACGTGCGAACGTAGGTCGTAGCATCGATTGTTTTTTCTTGTTTTTTTTGTTGTCTTTTTTGCACAGCGACTCCGCCGAGTAAAGTTAACAACGACATGCCAATCAGATACGAAATTCTTTTTTTCATTGAATCGCTCCTTCTTAACTAAAGTGAATGGGAAAGTTTATCGTCAATTTTATGCTTACCTTCATTCTACCGAAAAAAGGATAAAAATTCTCTAAGACTTTCGACTGGTTTTTCAAGTGTTTTTAGTGAAATTATGATAGGATACTAGATAGAAAGACAGGTGACAACAAGTGGAGTATCAACAAGTCGAGGTCGTTTCTTTTCTTGAACGACCCAATCGTTTTATTGCCTATTGTCAAAAAGCAGATGGTGAGATCATCACTGCTCATGTCAAGAATACAGGACGCGGAAGAGAAGTGTTTCTTCCAGGTGCGCAAGTTGCAGTGACTTACACGCCAAGTCCTAAAAGAAAAACCGATTATGATTTGATTGCGGTGAAGAAAAAAGATGTTTGGTTCAATATTGATAGTCAATTACCCAATCAATTAGCAGCTGAAGGCATTTTAAATGGGCTTATCCAGTTGCCTGAGTTGGCAGGAGAAATCACTTTTTTGAAACGGGAAGTTGTGTATCATCATTCAAAATTTGATATCTATTTGGAAACTTCGACGAATCAAAAAATTTTTGTGGAAGTTAAAGGGATGACGTTGGAAAACTTAGCTGTCGGAGCATTCCCAGATGCGCCAACGACGCGAGGACTGAAACATATCTTGGAATTGATCGATGCACGCAAAGAAGGGTACTTGACGTATGTTTTGTTTATTGCTCAATTTGAACAAGTAACAGTCTCAACGATTCATCAAGAAATGCAACCAGAATTTGCATTGGCTATTCAATCGGCTCAAGCAGCAGGGGTTCAAGTTCTTACGTATAATTGTGTGGTGAACGCGAATAGTGTACGATTAAAGCAAAGAATTCCTTTTGATTTGGAGGCGCCATTTGAAAACCCAGTGATTGAAAATCAGTAAAGAAAAGGGGACGAGAAAATGATTCATTTAGGTATTATTGGGACGAATTGGATCACACATCAATTTGTTGAAGCAGCTTTAAGTACGAAAAAATATGAGTTAACAGCAGTTTATTCAAGAAAATTGGAAAAAGCCCAAACATTTGGCGAAAAGTATTCGGGGGATATCGAGTTTGCGACAGACTTAACAACATTCTTTGGAATTGCCCATATGGATACTGTTTATATTGCTTCACCAAACAGTCTTCATTTTGAACAAGCTAAACAAGCAATCTTAGCTGGTAAAAATGTAATCGTTGAAAAACCTGCATTTTCAACGCCAGAAGAAATGGATGAGATCATTCATCTAGCGAATGAACAAAAAGTGTATTTCTTTGAAGCTGCTCGCAATATTCATGAAAAAGGCTTTAAAAAAGTTACAGATCACTTACCTTCAAAAGACGAAATCATTGGTGCGAACTTTAGCTACATGAAGTATTCTTCTCGTTATGATCAAGTTCTAGATGGTGGAGAACCAAACATATTCTCTCCTCATTTTTCTGGTGGGGCAATGATGGATTTAGGCGTTTATTTAGTTTATGCGGCAGTTGCTTGGTTCGGTATGCCAAAAGAAGTCCACTATTTTTCAAGAAAAATTTCAACTGGGGTCGATGGTCTTGGCTGGGGAATTTTACGCTATGATTCTTTTGATGTTGCAATCCAACCTGGAAAAATTGGCGATTCATTTATGCCGTCTGAAATTTATTTTGATTCAGGAACTTTAGTTTTAAATGGTGTAAATGCGATTGAGAAAGCAGAATTTCACGATCGAAATCACCAAGAAATCGTGGATCTAGCAATTAAAGTTGCTGAAAATCCAATGGTAGAAGAAGCGAAAGACTTTGCGAACGTATTGAACCATCGTGAAGATCGTGCATGGGGCTTATTGTATGAAGAATGGGTCGAATTAGCACGAAATGTGAATCAAGTCGTTTATGACTTAAGAAAAAATGGAGGCATCACTTTTGATGCAGATAATGAGGAAGAAATTTAATGAATGAATTTATACAAGCATTTCCCGAAAAATGGCAAGAAAAATGGACGAGTCAAGGATTTGAAGAACCTTCTTTGATTCAACAAGCTGTTTTTCAAAAATTACGTGAAAAAGAAAGCTTGGTAGCCATTTCCCCAACTGGTTCTGGCAAAACATTAGCTTATCTCTGGCCATTACTGCTGAATGTCCAACCACAAGCTGGTAGCAGTCTACTTATTTTGACTTCATCACAAGAGCTGGCAATCCAAGTAACGGAAGTGGCTCGCGCATGGGCAGCTTTAGTTGATCTAAAAGTTCAATCATTACTTGGTGGTGCGAATGTGAAACGACAAGTCGAAGGGCTGAAGAAAAAACCGGAAATCTTAATAGGAACACCCGGGCGCGTGTTAGAATTGATGAAGGCTAAAAAATTGAAAGCACATCAAATCCAAACAATGGTATTTGATGAAGCTGATCAGTTATTTGATGAAAGTAGTGTTCAATTAGTGAAACAAATCTTGCATCAAGCACCAGTGGATTATCAATTCGCTTTCTTTTCTGCTACGGCTGATCGCTCGCTGGAAATGTTTGAAAAAATTAGTGGAAAACAACTTCAAGTAATAGATGTTTCTAACAAAGACGAGTCAAGAAAGGGTCTGCAACATTACTTTTTACGTGTTCCTGCACGTAAAAAGGATGACTACTTGCGCCGTTTGATGCATGTGGATGGCTTTCAAGGATTAGTTTTTTTTAACCAATTAAGTGAATTAGGTCTGATGGAAGAAAAACTAACGTTTCGTGGTGTAACGGTGGGAAGTTTAGCTTCAGACCAAAACAAATTGCTTCGAAAAGCAGCACTAGACTATTTCAAGGCAGGTAAAACAACAGCTTTGTTGACGACAGATGTGGCTGCTCGTGGCTTAGATATTATTAAATTACCTTATGTTATCAACGCGGAAGTGCCGTTCAATGTCGAAACATATCTTCACCGTTCAGGTCGTACAGGACGAATGGGTAATGCTGGTACAGTCATTACTTTGGTTCAAGACAATCAGTTAAGAGATATGAAGAAAATTGCGCGTGAGGCGGACATCACAATAACTGAAATCTATTTGTACGGTGGGATGTTGCATCATGAGCCCGCTGAAAAAGAAGAAAAAACAGAACGTCCACTAAAAAAAGCGGATCGAACAGTCTCGAAACACACAAAAATGCTTCCTGAAACAGAAAAATTAAACAAAAAAAGCAAGAACAAGAAGAAAACAAAAAAGCAAAAAAATAAAGGAGCAAGGCGCAAATAAGCGCCTTTTTGTGTTATTATGTTGAAAACGGCATCAATGAAAACTCACTAAAGGAGGGTTTGTATGAATGCTCGCAAGAAAGAAATCATCCATTTATTAACAATCAATCAACACGGCTTAACAGCAAGTGACGTAGCTAAACATCTTCACATTGATCGAAGTAATGCAAGCCGTTATTTAAGTGATCTATATAAAGAGCGACAAATTATGAAAACCGCTGGTCGCCCGGTGGTTTATTCTATGTCTAAAGAAGCAAAAGAAGAAGTCCATGTCGACTCATCAACACAAGTGACATTTGAAACATTAGTAGGAGAAAATGAGTCGCTAAAAGTGAGTATCCAACAAGCAAAAGCAGCGATTCTCTATCCACCAAGAGGCTTACATACGATTATTTTTGGGGAAACAGGTACAGGAAAATCGATGTTTGCAGAATGTATGTATCATTTTGCAATGGACTCTGAAACTTTGGCACCCGATGCACCGTTTGTTTCATTTAATTGTGCAGATTACGCGCAGAATCCTCAGTTATTGTTTGGACACATTTTTGGGATCAAAAAAGGCGCCTATACAGGAGCGGCAGAAGATAGTCCCGGTTTGATTGCAAAAGCAGATGGCGGGATTTTATTCCTTGATGAAATTCATCGCCTTCCACCAGAAGGACAAGAAATGTTGTTCACTTTTATTGATAAAGGAATCTATCGACCATTAGGGGAAAGTGCACAAGTTCATGAAGCAGCCGTGCAAATCATAGGAGCTACGACAGAGTCTTCTGAAAGTTTCTTGACGACGTTTAATCGTCGGATTCCGATGGCAATTACCTTGCCAAACTTAGCTTCCCGTTCATTGGATGAACGGTATGAAATCATTTCGCTTTTCATTAAACAAGAGGCGAATCGTTTGAATCAACGAATCGACATTGAGCGAGAAGCAATTTTAGCGTTTATGCTCTATGATGCAGAAGGAAATATCGGCCAAGTGAAACGTGATTTAAAACTGGTCTGTGCAAAATCATTTCTGCATTACCGCACGCATAACGAGCAAAAATTGATTATTCGTAAAGAAGAACTTTCGTTGCAAGTTCAAAAGGGCTTGTTAAAAATCAAGGAACTTCCAGAACGCTTAGATCATTTTATCGAAAGCAAAAGCCAGTACCTAACCTTTGAGCCGGGATTGGCAGATGTTGTTTGGTCACAAGATCCTGAACGTAATATGCAAGTTTATAATGATATTGAAGAAAAAGTAGCTAGTTTGTCTGAAACTGGTGTGGAAAGTATTGATTTAGAAGCACTGATTTCAAAAGATGTCGACGAGTACTTTGAAACCTATGTCGAAGAATTGACGCAAAGCAATATTCCTAAAGATTTGTTGCCAGATGATATTTGGCAGTTGACGAATCAACTATATGACGTGGCAGAAGAACGATTGGATCGGATCTATAATGAAAAAGCGCGATTTGCTTTTGCTTTACATTTACAAAGTACCTTAGATCGGGTACGTGATGGTCACATGATCGTTCATCCAGATTTGAATAATATCCGCAAACACTTTAAGAAAGAGTTCCAAGTCGCCATTGATTTGTCTACTATTATTGAAGATGAATGCGAAGTGGAGATTCCGTTTGATGAAATAGGCTTCATCAGCATGTTTTTGTCAATTAATTTAGGGGAGAGTGAGCGAGTCAAAGAAAATAATGTGGATGTTCTTGTATTGATGCACGGGCGCCAAACAGCTTCTAGTATGTTGGAGATGGCACAAGAACTGCTTGGAACGAACATAGGGGCAGCATTTAATATGCCACTTGCCATGGAAGTTCAAACGATGTATGAAGAAGTCTTAACTTATGTGAAAGCTCGTCAAGCACAATTAAGCAATGGTTTGCTGTTATTAACTGATATGGGTTCCTTAAACACATTTAGTAATTTGATTTATGAAGAGACCGGTGTTCGGACAAAAGCAATCACGATGACAAGTACGATGATTGTGATTGAAGCAATCCGAATGGCAAATGTTGGAAGAAGTTTAGAAGATATTTATCAAAATATCCAACTATCCTTTGAATCAATTGTTCGTGACCAATTCAAGTTAGGTGATGCGGCGGATACACAACGTAAAAAAGCAGTTATCGTGACTTGCTTTACTGGGGAAGGCGTAGCCGCGAAGCTTTACCAACGAATTGCACCAGTTATCAATCAACAAAAAGTTGAGTTGATCCAAATGCAGTTTTTAGAAAGAGAATCTTTCAAAAAACATATCGATGCTCTTTTAGAAGAATACGAGATCAAAGCAATTGCAGGAACAGTAGATGTGGATTATCAAAATATCCCATTCTTTTCGGCATACGATATTTTCAATGATGAGAAATTAAACACATTGAAACGAATGGCTGACGATGAAATCCCAATTGATAAGATTGTCTATTCGTTAAAAGACTCGTTGTCATCTATTCCAGCAATGGATGAACTGATTTATTCCTTGCAAAAGGTAGTTCAACAAGTTCAAACAGATATTTCAATCATTGTGGAGCCAGGTGTTGATGCAGGCATCTTGATTCATTTAGCATTTATGATTGATGCTCTTATCAAAAACGAAGAAAGTAGGGTCTTTAAACAGCTTCCTGATTTTGCCAAGAAATATCGACTGGAGATGGATATGGTTCGTACGAATTTAATGCCATTAGAAAGAAAATATCAAATCAAAATCTCGGAAGATGAGATCGCCTATCTTACACAGATGTTTCTGGAAAATAAAATTAAAAATGAATAATATATACAGTACAGCACACTAATTACTTGTTTGCACACAAAAACAGTAGTGTGCGCACTGAAACAAAAGGCTAAAAAGCGTGAAAACGCTATTTTAGCCTTTTTTTTATTGGCACACTTCTTGCATTATAATAAAGTGTAAAACAAATTAGAAGGAGTGAAGAAAATGGTGAAAAAAACGATCATGTTAGTTTGTTCCGCTGGAATGAGCACAAGCCTACTTGTAACAAAAATGCAAAAAGCAGCTGAAGAAAAAGGAATCGATGCAGACATCTTTGCAGTTTCAGCTTCAGATGCAGACAACAATTTGGAAGCAAAAAATGTAGACGTACTCTTATTAGGACCTCAAGTCCGCTTCATGAAATCCCAATTTGAACAAAAATTAGCACCAAAAGGCATTCCTTTGGATGTCATCAACATGCAAGATTACGGTATGATGAATGGTGCAAAAGTGCTTGAACAAGCAGAAAGTTTAATGAAATAACTGATTAAGACATTTGGAGGAAAACGCACGTGGAAGATCAACAAAATTTAGAAGCAATCATGGGTTTGATCATGTTTGGTGGGAACGCAAAAAGTGATGCAATGGAAGCAATTGCGGCAGCAAAAAAAGGTGATTTTACCTTAGCAGATCAAAAGATCGCGGATGCTGAAGAATCATTAGTCCAAGCACATCATTCACAAACAGAAATGTTAACTCAAGAAGCACAAGGGAATCATGTACAAGTGACTTTACTAACGGTTCATAGTCAAGATCATCTGATGACTTCAATTGCGTTTACAGACTTAGCAAAAGAAATTATTGATATTTATCGTCGCTTAGGAAATGAGTAACACTTCTTTTTTGAACGGAAGAAGTTATACGCCAACACCTTCTTTTTTGAACGGAAGAAGAAAAAATTTTGAACGGATTTTTTTAATTTGGTATAGGGAGGCAACTCTTTGTATAAATAAACTTATAGGAGGAACAATAAAATGAACGGATTAACAGCTTGGATGGAGAAACACATCCTACCGGTTGCCGCTAAAATTGGCGCGCAGAAGCACTTAGTTGCTTTACGTGACGCTTTTATCGGCACAATGCCTGCAACGATGGCAGGGTCTGTTGCTGTAATGATCAATGCAATCATTCGTGATTTGCCACAGCAATTTATTAGTACTTATGCAGATAGTTTAGCAGCAGACAAAGGTTTCTATGCAGTATTAAATGTTATTATTGGGATCAACGGTTTTGTTTGGAACGGAACACTAGCTATTGCGGGTCTGATTTTTGCCTTTTCTTGGGGCTATAACTTAGCGCGTGCTTATGGCGTTAATGACCTAGCAGGTGGTATCGTAGGTTTAGCAACGTTGATTCAAGGGATCTCGTTTGGTCCTTCCTTATCAGCAGCACTAAATGTGGATGTTCCAACAAACGTAGCAGAAGCAATCAACAACAGTGGTGTTGGTGCGACTGTAGCAGATGGAACATTGTCTGTTGGTTTATGGGGATGGTTGAATATCAATCACCTAAATGGAAATGCTTACTTCACTGTTATGATCATGGGTGCCATTTCTGTTATTATTTTCTGTAAATTGATGTTAGCTGACATTACGATCAAAATGCCTGATTCAGTACCTCCGGCAGTTTCTAAAGCCTTCGCAGCTATTTTGCCAGCAACAATCGCTTTATATGTAATTGCAATTATTAACTATGTTGTCGGACGTTTTACTGATGGTCAATTGATTATTGACTTGGTTCAAAAATACATTGCTGAACCATTCCTTGGTTTATCACAAGGGATCGGTGCTGTATTGATCGTTACGATCTTTGTGCAAATTTTCTGGTTCTTCGGGATTCATGGTCCAAACGTATTGGCGCCAGTATTAGAAGGTATTTGGGGACAAGCACAATTGATCAATATCGATATTTTCCAAAAAGGATACAACGGAAAAACAGGGACACCAGCAGTTTTAGATGCTATTGAAGACGGCAAAGCTTATATGTGGGTTCGTGGTTCATTTGATGCGTTCGCTTGGTTCGGTGGTTCAGGTGGGACAATCGTTCTCTTGATTGCTATCTTGATTTTCTCAAAACGTGCGGATTATTTAACAGTTGCAAAACTGTCAATTGGACCTGGTCTTTTCAATATCAATGAACCAGTAATGTTTGGTTTGCCAATCGTATTGAACGCAATCATGTTTATTCCTTTCTTGATTGCACCAGTTGTTGCGACAGCAATTGGTTGGGTAGCAACTTACCTAGGTCTGGTCGCACCGGTATCACAACAAGTAACATGGGTTGTACCGCCATTCTTACTATCATTCCTAGCAACGGGAGCTGACTGGCGTGCGCCAATCGTAACCTTGGTATGTATGATCGTAACCTTCTTGATCTGGGCACCATTTGTTATTGCAGCAAACAAAATGGACCCTAATGCAGGGGAACAACTATAATGAAGTAAAGATAGACTGCTGACGCTTCCAGTGAGGTGGAAGCAGTCTTTTTTGTAAATATTAGGAGGATAAATCAATGATTACAATCGCAAGTGCAATGCAACAAGATGCTATCAAAGAACTTTTAGAAGGGTTCAACGAAGATGGAATCAGTTTCCAATTTAAAGAAAAACAAGGAATCAAGCTAATGTTTGAAACAACGGCAAGTGATCCGGAAGCAGCCGCTAAAAAGGCGAAAGAGCTGATCAAAGCACAACCTTGGGGCACAGTTTTATATTTCCAAGCAACTGCAGTATAATAAAAGTGTTTGAAAGATAGGATGGTTTAAATGATAAAAAATGGCTTATTTTTATGTAGTATTGGTTCTTTAGTGTTATTGTATAGTCTAAATCCCAATACCCAAAGTTATGATTTATATAGCATGGTTACAGGCTTGTTTTTGTTAGGCTTAGGTATCTATTTCTTTAAAAAAGGAAAGAAAAAAGAAGTAAAGGAGAAAAATAACTAATGGAACTTACGAAAAAATTGAATATTCCGGCATCGTTCTTTTACGATAAAGTTATGGACTCTGTTCTTTTTGATGTACGTAAAGCAACGGGGAAAAGTATCACACGTAAACAGCTAAATAACTTTGAATATGTAAAAGTATTTTCTAAATCTAGCCGTGCTCGAATCAAAATCGAGGAAGTCATTGAAAACCAGTCTTATAAATTTCGGACATCAACGACTAAAAATGATTTTGTGGTTCACTATCAAATCAAACCAATTGATGATTCCTCGTGTGAAATCCATTACACGGAACAAATGACTTCGCACGGTTTATTACAAAAGTTAAATGATATGGTTTTGGGCACAATCTTGATGTACTTCAAACGTCGCCAATTCAAAAAAATGTTGACGATGATTGAAGAAACCTATTAGGTTATCATTATATGACAAAAAGAAAAAGCAAGTTGTAAATGGACTGATTGAGCGTGGATTGGAGTTTGCAAAGAAAACTTCAAGCAAGTCATCAATCAGTTTTTTGTGTAGGAGGAGTAGCAAGAATGAATAAAAAGGTCAAAGAATTAGGCAGTGCACAAATCGATGAGATGTTTGATTTGGCTGCTTACGCATTTAATTTTGAAGATACATTTGAACGTCGAGAACGGTTTCAAACCATCGCAGAACACTCGTGGAATTATGGTTTTTTTAATGAAGAAGAACAATTGATGAGTCAAGTGATGGCCACACCATTTCCGGTTACTTTTCATGGAAAAGACCTGTTGATGGCTGGAATCGGCTATGTTGCTTCATATCCAGAGGCGAGAGGACAAGGCGGAATCAATCAAATCATGGAGCGAATTCTTACTGATTGTCGAGAAAGAGATGTGACATTGTCTTATTTAGCACCATTTTCTTATCCTTTTTATCGTCGTTATGGCTATGAACTATTGTTTGAAAAGGTTCATTATGAATTAGCTAGCCGTGACTTTCCTGCAGTCAAAAAAGTACCGGGAAAAATGGTTAGGACTTCATTTGACAAAGCCCAAGAAGCAATAGCTGAGATTTATCCCCAAATGGCAGACAATCAACGTGGTGCAGTAGCACGAGAAGCTTGGTGGATTGATTTTAAATTCCGCCAAAAGAAAGGTCACCAGTTTGCGTTATACTATGATGAGTCTGGTGCAGTGGCAGGGTATTTAGTTTATCGCTTGGAAACACCAATTTTTACTATTGTCGAATGGGGTTATTTGACACATACTGCGTTTCAAGCACTTGCTCGCTTTATTGGTTCACATAGTGGGGCGTTTGAAACATTTGCGTTTGCTTGTGGCTATGCTGGGAATAATCTGAATGCACTACTTGCAAATCCTTTTGCAAAAACAACAATCACACCTGATATGATGGGAAGAATTGTTGATATAGCTAAATTTTTAACCGAATATCCGTTCCCGAAAACACAAGGTGCTTTCGCTATTGAAGTAACGGAAGATGCTTATGCACAATGGAATGAAGGTATTTTTGAAGTGGTCCTAGTGGAGGGGGAAGTTCGGGTCAAGCAAGTAACAAACTCCATGTTACCAAGAGTCAGTGGAACGATCCAAAGTGTAACGCAATTATTCATGGGATATAAAAAAGTTCAAGAATTGGTTTTCCAAGAAAAATTGACTTGTTCAGAAGCGTTAGTTGAAAAATTGGCGGAACTGATTCCAGATCAAAAACCTGTTTTAAATGATTATTTCTAAAAGAAAAAGAGTCAGGCAAAATGCGTACGCGCTTTGCCTGACTCTTTTTACTTTTCATTTGTTTATGAAATTTTTTGTTCATGTTTTATCACGGACACAATCAGTTCCTACTGAGTCGGTTTTTTCTTAAATTTGAATTTTTTGCTTGGTGATTGAGGGTGATCTTCTTTATGTTCTTGAATAGCAGCTTTTGAAATTTTTTCTTCATCTTTCTTTGAGGCGTCGAAACGTTCCGCATAAATTTTTTCTTTTGGCTCTTCTGTCATCAAAAATTCCTCCTAAGCATAAGTTTTATTTATATTCTAAGTGTAGCATCAGCGAGTAGTAGATGGCGAATAGTTTGCTTTTGGGAGGGAAAATCAAGAAATATTGTCTTTTATCAGGGGAAGGCTTGCAAGAAAAAATCAAAACAGCTACAATAACTCTGTTGGACTTAAGTTGTTCAAAGTAATTTTTATGTTTTAATCAATCGTTAAAAAGTTCCCTTAGTTAAATGGATATAACAAGTCCCTCCTAAGGATTAGTTGCTGGTTCGATTCCGGCAGGGAACGTAGAAAGAAGCTTCTAAACCAATGTTTAGAAGCTTCTTTGTTGGTGTTTTTGTTCAAAAGGTTCCCCATCTGTTTCAATTAATAGCTTTTAATCAGCAGGCTATTAATTACAACTTACTAAATTGCATCTAAAATTTAGATAAAAGTGTCAAAAGCTCCTCCACATAGTGCTGTAGAGGGGCTTTTTATCAGGTGAATAATCTAGGAAAACTATGCCCAATCACCATTTCTGAAAATTGGAACAGTTGAGCCATCTTCACGAATGCCGTCAATCGCCATTTTATTTGAGCCAACCATGAAGTCTACATGAGTTTGGCTACGGTTCAAACCAGCATCTGCTAGTTCTTCTTCAGTCATTTCTGTTCCACCTTTTAAGTTGAATGCGTAAGCCGATCCAAGTGCCAAGTGATTTGAAGCATTCTCATCAAATAAGGTGTTGAAGAAAATGATTCCAGATTGTGAAATTGGTGAGGGATCAGGAACAAGAGCAACCTCACCTAAATGACGTGCACCTTCGTCTGTATCCAATAGTTTTGCTAAAACTTCTTCACCTTTTTCAGCAGAAAACTCAACGACTTTTCCGTCTTTGAAGGTAAATTTCATTCCTTCGATAATAGTTCCAGCGTAGCTTAAAGGTTTAGTGCTAGAAATAAATCCATCCACACGACGACTATCAGGAGCTGTAAAGACTTCTTCGGTAGGCATGTTTGCCATGAATTTTTCGTTGCGTGCATTCAAACTACCAGCACCCTCCCATAAATGGTTTTTTGGTAGACCAATAACCAAGTCGGTTCCCGGCGCCGTGTAATGTAGAGCGGTAAATTGTTCTTGATTTAATTCATCGGCTTTTTTCGCTAATTTTTCATCATGATTTTTCCAAGCAAGCACAGGATCATCTTCATAAATGCGAGTCGTTTTGAAAATTTCATCCCAGAGTGCATCCACTTGTTCTGACTCAGGTAAGTCAGGAAAAACTTTAGCTGCCCATTGTTTACCTGCAGCAGCGACAACTGTCCAGCTAACTTTATTTGCTTGAGTTGCTTTACGCAAATTCATCATCGCTTTACCAACAGCAGTTTGGTAGCTTGCTACACGGTCGCCATCGACGCCAGCTAAAGAGTCAGGGTCAGCAGAAACGACACTAATCCGACTCGCGCCTTTTGCTACCCAATCATTTGTTTGATCGATTTTATATTGTGGAACATTTTCGATGCGATCTGTTGCTGCGTGAGTTAGAAATTCTTTTTGAATAGTATCATCTGTCCATTGTACGATGACTTCCGCAGCTCCCAATCGGTATGCTTCTTTCGTGATCAGGCGTGCTAAGGGTGCTTGGTCAACGCTGATTTGTAAAACAACTGTTTGACCTTCTGAAACATTGATTCCGGTTTCAGTGATTAGGCGTGCATATTTCTCCATATATTTATTAAAATTTGCTAACATGTATATTACTCCCCCTCATTATTTGATTTAATAACCAGTAATATGATAACATTTATTAATAGTAGAAACAATTGGTAAATAGCGAACGGAAATGTTTAGTTTCATGATTTTTATAAAAATAGAAATTAAGATTATTACCGTAGTAAAAGGGTAGATGTAGAGTAAAAAAACAAATTTTGCATATCAAAAAAAACGTGTTACAATTAAAATAACCAATAGGTGGAAGCGTTATAAATAATTTTTGAGGAGATTAAAAAATTATGGCAAGAAAAAAGACGATTACCAGAGAGCAAATTTTAGCTGCTGCGTATGAAGTGGTTGCTACAGAGGGTTTTTCAAGATTTACTGCAAGAAACATCGCTAGTAAAATGAAATGCTCGACACAACCAATTTATTTGGAATTTAAAAATATGGATGAGCTAAAAAAAGAGTTATTTGAACAAATTTATAGTTATCTGAGCAATGAAATTTTTCCAGTTGAACATACGGGGCATAAAATCATTGACTTAGCATACAATTATATTCATTTTGCCAACAGTGAGAAAAAATTGTACCGTTCTTTATACTTGGAAGAGTATGGCGGAGGAGAAGAGATGCAAGAATTCTCTTATAATTATTTCACGAACGCAGTCAAAGAAGATGCTGCATATGCAAATTTATCAAATGAACAAATCGAATCACTTCATAATGGTACTTGGATCGTAGCAACTGGGATTGCTGCATTGATGTCTTCAGGAATTATTCACCCAACTGATGTTCAAATTGAAAAATTGATTCAAGACAGTATCGATGCCATTCTTGTACAAGAAGAACCAATCAAGGTGGATTATTAGTATTGGACCACGCTGAACTGTCCATTGTATTTACATAAAATCGTTGCATCATTTTTTTGAAAAGGTGTGCCAAGAGTTTGGTAGACCTTTTTATTTTTTGCTTTGAGTGAGTATTAAACAAAATTAAAAACCGCTAAAAATCATTATTCGATTTTTAGCGGTTTTTAATTTTGTTTAAATGAAGCATCTAGAGTGAATCAGCTTTAGCTACAAGTGCTTTAGCAAAGGCTTCAAGATTTTCAATGTCTTCTTCTTCGGCATTCAAGTCAACTTTAACATTTTCTGCCCCTTTTGTTGCGCCTGTTTTGACAAAGACAGCATCAAAGTCATCGACGGATTTACAAAATTCATCATAGAATGTATCACCAGAACCACAAACACCATAAACTTTTCCTTCAAGATCAACATCTTCTAAATCTTCATAAAAATCAACGATCTCATCTGGTAGTTCACCATCACCATATGTATAGGTTGCGACAACACAAATGTCTGCATCTTCAAATTCATCTGCATCGACTTGTGTACATTCATTAATTTCTACATCAATATCTAAATTTTCAAAAGCTTCTGCTACAATATCAGCAATTTCTTCCGTATTGCCGGTCATGCTAGCATAAACGATTTTTGCTAAAGCCATGATTTGCCTCCTAATTTATCAACGATTTTAACTTAATATGTAAGAATTATACCAAACGATGATAAAAAAAGGAAATGGAACTCGATAAAATGATTACTGCAATTTGGCTAAACGTTGATAACTATGGTAAAATGAGAACGATTTGTAAAAAGGAGACGAGAGAATGATCACATTAAAATCAGCACGTGAAATTGAAACAATGGCAGAGTCTGGCGCCTTATTGGCAGACGTGCATAAAAACTTACGCAACTTTATCAAGCCTGGTGTTACAAGCTGGGACATTGAAGTTTTTGTCAGAAATTATATTGAAAGTCATGGCGGAATTGCTGCCCAAATCGGTTTTGAAGGTTATGAATATGCAACTTGTATTAGTATCAACGATGAAATTTGTCATGGATTTCCTCGGAAAAAACCGCTAAAAAGCGGTGATTTAGTTAAAGTCGATATGTGTATCGATTTAAAAGGTGGCATTTCTGATTCTTGTTGGGCTTATGTTGTTGGGGAATCAACACCCGAAATCGATCGTTTAATGGAAGTAACGAAAAAAGCATTGTATCTTGGGATTGAACAAGCGAAAGTTGGCAATCGCATTGGAGATATTGGTCATGCAATCCAAACTTACGTTGAATCTGAAAACTTATCTGTCGTACGCGATTTTATCGGCCATGGTGTTGGCCCAACAATTCATGAAGAGCCAGCTGTCCCTCATTATGGTGAAGCAGGCAAAGGTCTTCGATTGAAAGAAGGCATGGTTATTACAATTGAACCAATGGTCAATACGGGAACTTGGAAGATGAAAATGGATCCAAATGGTTGGACTGCGTATACACGTGATGGCGGGCTATCTTGTCAATATGAACATACTTTAGCTATTACGAAAGAAGGTCCGAAAATTTTAACTTCACAAGGTGAAGAAGGCACATACTAATAATAAGAGTATAGGGGAAGTAAATGGGGATTTGGCAGAAAATTAAAGAAAATAAGGAATTGATGCGATTTATCGAAACAACTCAAAATCGAATGAATGATTCTGAAATTGGGACAACTTCTGTTGTTGTTGCTTATTATTTATTGTTATCGTTGTTTCCGCTGATTATTGCATTTGGCAATGTATTGCCTTTTTTGAATATTGATCCAAATACAGTGTTAACTTATGTTCGAGAGGTTATGCCTGAAACGATTTACCAATTTATTGGCCCTGCAGTCAAAGATCTGCTGACTCAAAGTTCTGGCAGCTTGCTTTCAATTTCTGCTTTAGCTGCACTTTGGTCAGCAAGTCAAAGTATCAATGCATTACAAATTGCAATGAATAAAGCCTATGGTGTGGACAATCGAAAGAATTTTTTGATTGTCCGCCTTGTTTCATTAGTTGTTATTGTCTTATTTATGGTCGCAATAGGTGGAGTGACCATTGTCTTAGGATTAGGTAACCTGATTCTGGAAGCAATTCAACCGATTTTTCAGTTTCCGCTACAGTTGATCGATCAGTTTCAAGCGCTGAAGTGGCCTGTCACATTAGTTGCTTTATTCGTTATTTTGTTCTTGATTTACTTGATCGTGCCAAATGCTCAATTGAAATTAAAAACGATTTTGCCAGGGACGATCTTTGCTACAGTGGGCTGGATGTTGTTGTCGCAAGTTTTTGGAATTTATGCGAAATACTTTGCTTCACGCGTCAGCGGGTATCAAATTATCGGAAGTTTCATCGTTTTGATGCTGTGGTTGAATTTTGCTGCAACCATTGTCATTCTTGGTGGAATCATCAATGCTGTGGTCCAAGAATATGTATTGGGCAGTCAGGCAACACGTCGAAAAGGACCACTCAATCGTTGGGTTGAAAAAATAAAAAATAAAATTTCTAATAAAAAAGCGTAAAATTTTACGTTCTTTTACTCGACTTATTGTAAACTAATGATAGTGTTTTATAATAACGGGAAAACTCTCAAGTTAAAGTAGGTGTCCAGATGCTTGTTTCGTTTAGTATGGTCGTTAGATTTTTCCTAACGATAGTATTATCGTTGATTTTAACACCGATATTTAAAATAATTTCCGTCCAAACAGGAATGGTTGATAAACCGAACGCGCGAAGAATCAATAAAGTACCGATGCCAAGTGCGGGAGGGTTGCCGATTTTCATATCTTTTGTTATTTCAACGTTGATTTTGTTTCATGATATTATTCCAAGATTTTATATTGTACCTATTTTGTTAGCAGCGTTGATCATTATTATTACAGGAGTGCTAGATGATCGCTTCGAGCTAACGCCGAAGCAAAAAAGCATCGGAATTTTACTAGCCTCACTTGTCATCTACTTTCTAGCAGATATTCACATCGATTCGTTCACTTTACCCTTTTTTGGTCATTTTGAACTAGGATGGTTAAGCTTTCCAGTAACGATTTTTTGGATTTTCGGTATCACAAATGCGGTGAATTTGATTGATGGATTGGACGGTTTAGCTGCAGGAGTATCACTGATTGGATTGATTACAATTGGAATCATTGGGTATTTCTTTCTTCACTCATCCACTGTGTACATTCCTATCGTTATTTTCTGTTTAGTAGCAAGCATCATCGGCTTCTTTCCGTATAATTTTTATCCCGCCAAGATTTATTTGGGGGATACGGGTGCATTATTTTTAGGGTTTATGTTGGCTGTTTTATCTTTACAAGGGTTAAAAAATGTAACGTTTGTTTCATCAATTTCTTTATTGATTGTTTTAGGTGTTCCAGTGACGGATACTTTTTTTGCAATCGTTCGTCGAAAAGCAAATCGGGTATCTTTTTCGACTGCGGATAAAAAACATTTGCATCACCGCTTGTTGAGTCTAGGCTTCACACACAAAGGAGCAGTCTTGGCGATTTATGCGATGGCTTTAATGTTTTCTTTCACAGCAATGATCATGAATTATGCTGGTCAAGTCGGGACAATTGTTCTGGTACTGGTAATGTTATTTGCGATTATTTTGTTACTGGAGTTAATTGGATTGATTGGTGAAAAGCACCAATTTATTTTGAAAACTTTACGATTTTTGGGAAATAAAGAATATCGTACGCAAGTACTGCAGAAATATTTGAAGAAATGGGACCATCATTAGATGAATAAAAAATTAGAACAGCCGGTCCTAATCAGTATAGTGACCGCGAATAGTCAGAAGATTTTTCGTACATTAGATACCTTGATTGCAACGATTGGTGAAAAACCAGCAATTGAGATCGTTATTTTTGATAATAATTCCTTACCTGAATATCAGGCGAAATTGAAGGAGTATTTACAATATCCATATCTACACATTAACTTCCATCAGGAAAACAGTGGATTTGGTTATGGACATAATCAAAACTTATTGAATAGTAACTATCGTTATGCAGTTATTTTTAATCCTGATATTTTGGTAGACGAGCAAACAATCGTGGAAGTTGTTGAATTACTAATGGAACATCCCGAATGCGCGATGCTAGCCCCTAAGATTTTAAATGAGGATGGTTCTACTCAATATTTGATTCGTGAACACCTAGACGTTTTTGATTATATGTTGCGATTCATTCCTTTTAAATGGGTGAAAAAAATGTTTGATAAACGCTTGGCTAAGTTTGAGTGTCGTGATCTTCCACTTGATAAAAATAGTTATGTTCGAATGATATCAGGGAGTTTTATGGTAATCGATACAGAAAAGTTTACTGAGGTCGCAGGTTTTGATTCTCGATACTTTATGTACTTTGAGGACAATGATTTGTGTTTGAAGTTTGAACAAGCTGGGTACAAATTGCTGTATACCCCAACTCATTCAGTCGTTCATTTATATGGGAAAGGCGCACATCGTAACTTTAAATTATTTCGAATTTTCATGTCTTCCATGGCAAAATTTTTCCATAAGTGGGGGTGGAGTTTCTTCTAATGAAGCCAACTAGTTTAGTTGTTGTTGTATTGTATCAGCAATCAATAGAAAAAACACCTTCTTTTGCTCTGTTATCACAAGCTGTGGTGGATCAAAATATCCAACTCGTTATTTTTGATAACAGTCTAACAGAGCAATATCATTTATTGTTTGAAAATAGGTTAGTGAATTATTATCATGACGCGCAAAATCCGGGATTGGCGGCGGCCTACAATTATGCACTGTCGCAAGCTCTCCCCACGGTTCAGCAACTGATTACATTGGATCAAGACACTGTTTTAAATGAAAGTTATTTAGAACGAGTTCGTCAGCTTGAATTTTCAGATGACTGCGTTGTCGCTGTACCGATGATCTTTGATCAAGGAAAGCAAATCTCACCTGTCTATGCTGATCAGTATGTTAATCGTACCTATCAAGCAGTTTCTGAGGTAGGGATGACGGAGCAGCGAGTGATGGCAATCAATTCGGGAACAGTTTTTTCAATTTCATTTTTACAAACAATTGGCGGGTTTGATCCTGCTTTTTCTTTAGATTTTTTAGATCATTGGTTTTTTTGGAAAGTTCATCAGCTGCACAAAAAAATTGAAGTGTTGCCTATTCGTTTGGAGCATGACTTATCTGTGTTCAATTATGAAAAAGTGTCGACAACCAGATATGAGTCGATTTTAGCTGCTGAAACAAAATTTTATCGTGAGTATGATCGGATTCACTGGAAAAAGCATCGTAAACAATTACTTTTGAGAAGCGTTAAACAATTTTTGACAGTGGAAAATCGAAAAATTTGGCGTTTAACTTTACGCGCTTATGTTGAGATGGGGAAGGTGTAAATTTTTGCGATCTGTTTGCATGGCCACATTTAATGGCGAAAGATATCTTAGAGAACAATTAAATAGCATTCTACGACAGCTTTCTACAACAGATGAGCTAGTTATTTCTGATGATGGATCAGTTGACAACACTTGGAATATTTTGATGGAATATGCACAACAAGATTCACGTATCAAACTATTAAAGGGACCTCAACGTGGACTGATTCAAAATTTTTCCCATGCTATTGAAAAAGCAAATGGTGAAATCATTTTTTTGGCTGATCAAGATGATGTTTGGTTAGACAACAAGGTAAAAAGGATAACGGCTGATTTTGCAGCTCATCCGGAAAGACAAGTTGTCGTTTCGGACTTGGTGATCGTGGATGAGAATCTCGAAACGATTTATCCTTCCTATTTTACTTATCGTCATTCGAAAGAAGGATGGTTGAATAATTTTATTCGTAGTCATTACATTGGAGCTGGTATGGCTTTTCGTTCAAACCTGAAGCCAAAAATCTTACCCATTCCAGAAGATGTGCCTATGCATGACATGTGGATTGGTTTATTGGGTGGAAATCAGGTTGGATTTATCCGTGAACCGTTAACGTTATATCGGCGTCACGACTTGAATGCGAGCGAAATTCAAACACATTCTAATTTTCAACAAAAATTGACATGGCGATACCACCTATTAGTATCCTATTTAAAAAGAAAGTGGCGTCGACGCCAAGTTTAATAAAAAAGTATTAAATGCTAAATAGCTCATGACAAATCTCTAGATTGATGAGATAATAACAAAGTGAAATTTGAAAAAAGGAGCGCTTAAAAGCCATGAAGGGAATTATTCTTGCTGGGGGAAGCGGAACACGCTTGTACCCATTGACAAAGGCAACTTCAAAACAGTTGATGCCGATTTACGACAAACCAATGATTTACTATCCAATGTCAACTTTGATGTTGGCTGGAATCAAAGAGATCTTGATTATTTCAACACCACAAGATACACCTCGTTTCGAAGAACTATTTGGGGACGGCCATGACTTGGGAATCCATATTGAGTATGCTGTTCAAGAAAGTCCTGATGGTTTAGCACAAGCTTTTATCATTGGTGAAGAATTTATTGGTGATGACAGTGTCTGCTTAGTTTTAGGTGACAATATTTACTACGGTGGCGGTCTATCTAAAATGTTGCAACGCGCTGCAGCAAAAGAAAGTGGCGCAACTGTGTTTGGGTATCACGTAAATGACCCTGAACGTTTTGGTGTGGTTGAATTTGATGAGAACATGAATGCTTTATCCATCGAGGAAAAACCGGCTCAACCAAAATCAAACTATGCTGTTACAGGTCTTTATTTCTACGATAACGATGTCATCTCAATTGCAAAAGACATCAAGCCATCTGAACGTGGAGAATTAGAAATCACGGATGTCAATAAAGCATATTTAGAAAAAGGAAATTTATCTGTTGAATTGATGGGGCGCGGATTTGCTTGGTTAGATACAGGCACACATGAATCTCTGCTTGAAGCTTCAACTTTTATTGAAACAATTGAGAAACGTCAAAATTTAAAAGTAGCTTGTTTAGAAGAAATTGCTTATCGTATGGGCTACATTACGAAAGAACAATTGCTTGCATTAGCGCAACCATTGAAAAAAAATCAATACGGTCAATATTTATTAGCTTTGGCCGCTGAATAGGGAGTCTGACAAAATGAAAGTAACTGATACAAAATTAACAGATGTCAAGATTATCGAAATGGATGTTTTTGGTGATCACCGTGGTTTTTTTACTGAAAGCTATTCAAAAGCAAAATTTGAAGAACATGGTTTGACTTATGACTTTGTTCAAGATAATCACTCTTTATCTGCAGAAGCCGGGGTGTTACGAGGCTTACACTTCCAAAAAGGTAAATCTGCACAAACAAAATTGATTCGTGTAGTCACTGGAGCAGTACTAGATGTAGTTGTTGACATTCGTAAGGGTAGTCCAACTTATGGTCAATGGGATGGATTTATTTTATCTGAACATAATCATCGTCAATTACTTGTTCCTAAAGGATATGCACACGGCTTCGTCACTTTGACGCCAAATGTTAACTTCCTTTACAAATGTGACAACTATTATGATGCTGCTGCAGATGGCGGGATCGCTTTTGATGATTCTGATTTAGCTATTGAATGGCCAATTGACATCAGTAAAGCAATCATGTCAGAAAAAGATCATAATCATCCAACGTTAAAAGAGTTTGAAGCAGAAAATCCATTCGTTTATGGCGAAATTTAAACTTTAAAGGAGAACCATTTTAATGAAAAATATCATTGTAACAGGTGGTGCCGGATTTATTGGTTCCAATTTTGTACATTATATCGTACAGAACCATCCGGAAGTCCATGTAACTGTTTTAGATAAACTAACTTATGCAGGAAACAAAGAAAATTTAGCGGGATTACCAAGTGATCGGGTAGAACTTGTAGTGGGCGATATTGCGGATGCACCATTAGTTGATCGTTTAGTTAAAGAAGCAGATGCAGTTGTTCATTATGCAGCTGAATCGCATAACGACAATTCACTTAAAGATCCATTTCCATTTGTTCAAACAAACATTATTGGTACGTATACATTATTAGAAGCTTGTCGGAAATATGATGTACGTTATCACCATGTGTCCACAGATGAAGTTTATGGTGATTTACCATTAGTTGAAGATCTTCCAGGTCATGGTGAGGGTCCAGGAGAAAAATTTACGGCTGAAACACCTTATAACCCTTCAAGTCCTTATTCTTCAACTAAAGCAGGTTCTGATTTATTAGTTAGAGCATGGGTACGTTCATTTGGTTTACGTGCAACTATTTCTAACTGTTCAAATAACTATGGTCCTTATCAACATATCGAAAAATTTATTCCACGCCAAATCACAAATGTTTTAAGTGGCATTCGTCCTAAATTATACGGTGATGGAAAGAACGTTCGTGACTGGATTCATACAAATGATCATTCTTCTGCTGTGTGGTTGGTTTTGACAAAAGGTAGAATTGGTGAAACTTATTTGATTGGTGCCGACGGCGAAGAAGATAATAAAACAGTAATGGAATTGATTTTAGAGATGATGGGTCAACCAAAAGACGCCTATGATCATGTGAAAGACCGTGCAGGCCATGATTTACGTTATGCTATTGATTCAACAAAATTACGTGAAGAACTTGGCTGGAAGCCAGAATTTACGAATTTCCGTGATGGATTAGCTGACACAATCAAGTGGTATGAAGAACATGAAGATTGGTGGAAAAAAGAAAAAGAAGCCGTTGAAGCAGCATACGCCCAAAATGGTCAATAATAATTATTGATGAGATAAAAGTGTGAGGCAGGCGCTAGCCTGTCTCTTTTTTCAAACAAAATTAAAGGAGCGATAATAATGTTTTTATTAACTGGAGGAAATGGTCAATTAGGTACAGAATTGCGCCATCTACTAGATGAAAAAAATCTGCCTTATGTTTCGACAGATGCCAAGGAATTAGATATTACAGATGAAAAAGGAACAATGGAATATATTACGGAATTAAAACCGGATGTGATTTTTCATTGTGCAGCCTATACTGCAGTTGATAAAGCAGAAGATGAGGGCAAAGAATTAGATGAAAAAATCAACGTCGATGGTACACGAAATGTTGCTCTCGCTGCCAAAGCTGTTCATGCGAAGCTTGTTTACATCAGTACGGATTATGTATTTGATGGAAAGAAAAAAGATGAAGAATATCAAGTGGATGATGAAACAAATCCATTAAATGAGTACGGGCGCACAAAACTTTTAGGTGAACAGGCTGTTCAAGAAATCTTGGAAGATTACTATATTATTCGGACTTCTTGGGTGTTCGGTATTTATGGCCATAATTTTGTGTTTACTATGCAACGTCTGGCAGAGACACATGACCGTTTGACAATCGTTAACGATCAATTTGGTCGTCCAACATGGACACGTACCTTAGCTGAATTCATGGTGTATGTTATCAATGAAAAAGCACCTTATGGCATTTATCAACTATCAAATGAAAATAGTTGTTCTTGGTATGAATTCGCAAAAGAAATTTTAAAAAATTCTGATGTAGAAGTGGCACCAGTTACATCAGCAGAATTCCCACAAAAAGCCGTACGGCCACAGTATGCTGTGATGAGTTTAGAAAAAGCAGAAAGTTTAGGTTTTTCTATTCCAACTTGGCAAGAAGCTTTGGCGCAGATGCTACTTGCTGCTGAAAACGCAAAAGCATAATTTATTTCTGCCATTTGAGAAACAAAAGAGAAATTGGGGAATTTTATGGAAAAACAAACACGAAGTGTACGACATGGTAATCATAAAACAAGTCGTGCACCTCAGACAATTTTTGACTCATTACTTCGGCTCCGCTATTTGTTTGGCTTACTGGCAATCATCATAGTTGTCACACTTAATTTAAATGGTAGCTCAATTGGCATGTGGGATAAATACGTTTCGCAACGAGATGATGGAAAAGAAACAGATGTTTTGTTTGGCAAAGATCGTGAGGTTCGTTCAGATGAATGGCTGGTACAGACACCATTTTATCTTTCGCAAGCAGAAAATGATTATCCTGTAGTTAATGATGATTATTCCTTAAATGGTCAAAATATGATTATTGCTTATAATTCACCGGTGAAAGATATCACGGTTATCGGTAAACCATTTAACTGGGGATTTTTTTTCCTAGGACGTGATCGAGGGCTATCCTGGTATTGGGGAATGAAAATCGTCGGTATGCTCTTGCTATCTTTTGAATTATTGATGATTATCACTAAAAAACGAAAGGGATTATCATTGATTGGTTCGCTTGCACTAACTTTTGCTCCGGCTGTTCAATGGTGGTTCATGCAACATGTAGGGGATCTGATTTTCTTCACGATTGGTCTGATGGTGGCTTTTTATCACTACTTCTATCAACATGATCGCAAAGGGCTGCGAACCCTGATGATGTTACTGGTGGTTATTTTTGGCTTAGGATTTATTCTAGTCATTTACCCAGCGCATCAAGTAATGTTGGGTTATTTGCTCGTCTTTTATTTTATTGGTTTACTAATCCATTTCAGGAAAAAAATTGTTTGGGATTTGTTGGATGCTGTATTGATTGTCGGGGCGATTGCGATCATCGGTGGAATCATGGTTCATTTTTGGCTCGTTTCGAAGGATGCCTTGATGGCTTCACTAGAAACCTTGTATCCAGGGAAACGAATCAGTACCGGGGGAAAATTCACCTTTGGCAAATTCTTTTATTTTTTGACTAACTGGAAGATTCCATTTAAAGATATTACTTTTTCAAACAATTCAGAAGTGGCCTTTTTCTATCATTTCTTTCCAACAGTTCTTTTAGCTAGTCCATTTGTATTATTTGGTAAGAAAAATAGTGAGGAGAAATTATTAGGGCGAATATTGATGATTTTTTGTCTATTCGCGATTTTTTGGATTACGATTGGCTTGCCGAAAGGATTAGCTGAAATTACGCTTCTTTCCTATGTTCCAGCATCACGAGCATTTACGACGTTTGGTTTTGCAGCTTGTTTGTTAACCATTTGGTTCATTGCTTATGTTTGGCGAGAAGATGTTATTCCAACTTGGTATAAAGTTGTTTTATTAGTTGTTAACGCTGGAACGTTTGCTGTGGCAATTTTCACTTCTAGAATGATTAATTATTTTTCAGAGATTGAAATTGCAGGGATTGTTGTACTAGGTACATTGTTGCTAGGATTTGCTTTGTTTCGTCAAAGACAATTATTTTATGTTTCATTCACGGCATTAATTATAGCTTCTGGCTTTTTTGTCAATCCGATTGTTGAAGGAACGGGTGCCATTTTTGAAAAAACTTTAGCAAAAGAAATTCAAAAAATTAATGATGAAAATCCAGATCAATTGTGGCTATCTGAAGATGAACTATACAACTTTACGCCAACATTAGGAGTAAAATCATTCAATACGGTTCGATTTTATCCAGATATGAAAGCATGGGAAATCATTGATCCTGATGGAACCTATGAGAAATACTATAATCGTTATGCCCACACGCGTGCATTTATCGCGAAAGAAGATACAACGTTCATTCTTGATCGGCCAGATATGTTCTCTGTGACGTTGAATTTTGCTGATGCCGAAAAATTTGGCATACGTTATGTTGTGAGCAAGCGACCTTTAGCAGACTACAATGAATTAAATCAGGCTCAATTTACTCAATTATATGGTCCGGACAATGATGGCTATCGAATATTCGAAGTAGATTATCCGGTGAATGGACAAGTCATTAGTCAGCAATAACAAAGTTATGCAATTAAACAAAAGAGATAAGCTAGTACAGGAGAGTGGAGAAATGCAAAGAATCCTGCGAAAAATGATCAATGAGATGAGTGTTGCTTGGCTTCTCCTATTAGTAGGCTCATTGTATTTCATATGGACCGTTGGGCTAAGCAACAACACTGCACTATTTTTATATGAAAATAGTTCGCAATTAATTTTGGGCGGCATAGCCGTTTTGTTTTTACTAAATGTTTACAAAGCAAGAGGAATTGATTTTCTCTTTATAGGGATAGGATTTTTCTTCTTTTTCTTCTTTTCATATTTCAGAGACGCGCGAAGTGCTTCGTTTTACACGGATATGATGATACCGTTGATTATTGCTTTTGTATTGTCGCTAAAATGGATTGAATTTGGGAAAATAGACCGAGCTGTTTTCTTATTGTTCTTTTCGTTCATTTTAACAGTGACGGTTTATCGTGTTTTTACAGAAATTCCGGTTCGGGAAGGGCAAAGTATCTGGTCGCCAGGGAATAAGCTTTCTGATATTTGGATCAATACTAACACGATAGGTGCATCAGTGATGACGCTCGCTTTCTTGGTTAGTGGTTTTGCTAGTTCATTTGAAAAGTGGTACATTCGATTGCTAAGTGTGCTAGCGGTCGTTGCAGCGTTCGCTACGATTTGGGTTTGTCAATCAAGAGGTGCATTAGTTGCATTGATTGTTTTTGTTCTTTTGAACTTGCTACCTAAATCATTTATGCGTGTGACTCGTGCGCCATTCATCATTTATACGGTGACCGCAGTATTTGCTTTGCCACTTTCATATTTTGCAGCAGCTTCAAAAGAAGTGAATCTTTTTACCGGAAGAGAAGAAATTTGGGCAGAGTTTTATCAAACTTTAGCTACTAAAACGCAACAAGTATTGGTAGGAATGAAGCCTTTTTTCTATACGAAACGAGCAAACCAAATTTTGGGTAACCATAATAGTTATAATTCTCTCTTAAATCTTTATGGAGTGATTGGATTAGCCATCGTGGTTACTTTGTTACTGATTTTTATTGGCCGAAGAACATTAAAAGGTGATTTAACAAATGGACAATTGACCTTTATTTGGGCTTTCTTTGGTATAATGACACAATCTTTTATGGAAGATACGTTGACATCCTTTGCTTGGCTTCCGATTATTTATCTTTTACTAGGAATGAGCGTTCATCGTTTTGACCAGCCGACAGAAATTCAGCAAGTACCTGATGAATTGGAAATAACGGATGAAGCAGTGGAACATCCGGAAGAAAATCATAATGAGTATTCACGGATGAGCAAGTATCATCATTGATAAGTAATCAAAGAGAGGGTGAAACAGTTTTGTTTCACCCTCTTTTTTATAAAAATAATTATGTATCAGAGATAGAGTGATACCTCGCTTTATTGCAATTAGAAACTATCTTTTGTAGAATAGTAACGTTCGAGTATTTGTTACTTAATAGAAAATTAAGAAATAAATAATATCGCAGTCAGCTAGTAAAAATATGGTAAAATGGCAGTTGATTGTAATTAACAGAAATCGCTTGGAGGAACACAAATGTTTAAAGATCTGTTTTTATTTATGAAAGATATCTATCAGAACAGAAAATTATTGATTCAGTTTTCATTAAATGACTTTAAATCACGTTATGCTGGTTCTTTTTTAGGAATCATGTGGGCATTTATCAACCCAATATTTACTGTGTTGATTTACTGGTTAGTCTTTGGCTTCGGCTTGAAAGCTGCGATGACTGATGGTAAGTATCCATTCATTGTTTATCTGATTACAGGGATGGTTCCCTGGTTCTTCTTCTCAGATGCATTTACCTCAACGACGTTAGTCTTTCGAGAGTACACGTATTTAGTCAAGAAGGTCGTTTTCAACATTCGTATCTTACCAAGTACGAAAATTTTATCTAATTTATATACCCATCTCTTTTTTATCGTGATTGGTTTAGTTGTGACGATTGGACATGGAATCTTTCCAACTGTGATGACGCTACAATTGATTTACTATCTGTTTTGCATGTGTGCATTTTTAACAGGTATCACTTGGTTGACAGCATCTATCCAACCGTTTTTACCAGATATCGTCCAATTCATTACGATTTTGTTGCAATTGATTATGTGGACATTACCAATTCTTTGGAGTCCAAGTCAATTTAACCCGACAATTGTTCAAATTTTGAAATTAAACCCACTTTATTATATCGTTCAAGGCTATCGTGAATCTTTCTTGAGTCAAGCCTGGTTCTTTGAACATGGCATGTATACTTTATACTTTTGGGTAGTTACATTAGCATTCTTTGTGGTTGGTTCAGCAGTGTTCCGTAGATTGAAACCACATTTTTCAGATGTACTGTAAGGAGAATAGAAATGACAGAATATGCGATTAAATTAGAAAACATCACCAAATCATATAATATGTACGCAAAGCCGAGTGATCGTTTTCGTGAGGCACTGAATCCTTTCAAAAAATCTTATCATGACGTCTTTTATGCATTGAAAAATGTTAATATTGAAATTAAAAAAGGCGAGATGATTGGTTTTGTTGGTGAAAATGGTTCAGGTAAATCGACGATGCTCAAAATCATTACCGGTGTTTTGACACCTTCCTCTGGTACAATGGAAATCGATGGGAAAATTTCAGCATTGCTTGAGCTAGGTTCTGGATTCAACCCAGAATATTCTGGCTATGAAAATATCTTTTTAAATGGGATGGTGTTGGGCTTTTCACGAGAAGAAATTGAAGGCATGGTCGATGATATCATTGATTTTGCTGATATTGGAGATCATATTTATCAACCAGTAAAAACTTATTCAAGCGGGATGTTTGTCCGTTTGGCATTTGCGGTAGCAATCAATGTTAACCCTGATATTTTGATCGTTGATGAAGCCTTAGCAGTTGGCGACTTAGAGTTTCAACTGAAATGTATGGAAAAATTTACTGAAATCAAAAATTCTGGAAAAACGATCTTATTCGTTTCTCACGATATTAGCTCAATTCGTCGTTTTTGTGATCGTAGTTATTGGTTGAAAAACGGTGAAGTCGTAGAGTATGGGGACACGATGGACGTTACGACAAATTATGAAAACTTCTTGAAGAAAAAATCAGTAAAAACAGTTGACCGTAATAAGAGTCAAGTTGAACGTCACGCTGCACCAGACATCGTGGATGTGCTAAGCGCTGAGTTGCTTGATAAAGAGAAGAAACCAGTGGATATGATTGAACAAGGTGAGACACTCTTCGTAAAAGTTACCTACAATGTAAAAGATGATTCAATCAAAAAGCCAGTTTTAGGGATTGCGTTACGAACAGTCGATAATTTTTATGTTTGTGGTCTGAACACATTATTGGATGATATAACGATTCCTTGGAAAAAAGGAAAAAATGTTTTTTATCTTGAATATGAAAAGCTGGGCTTGTTAGCTGGTGAATATTATTTTGATGTGGCGATTTTTGAAGAAAATGCTACAGTTCCGTTAGTTTATAAGACGAAGTATATGAACTTATTTGTTAGCGGTTCTTATATCGGCGAAGGTATTGTCATCTTGGATCACAAATGGGAAGAAGGTAGTCAAAAAGATGAAATATGATTTTGAAATGGATTTAGATGAGCAAAGTAGTGTAGGAAAGATTGCAGCTCAAATTAAGCCAGGTAGCAAAGTATTAGAATTTGGCCCAGGAAATGGCCGATTGACAAAACATTTGATTGGTGCGAAGCAATGTGAAGTTAGCATTGTGGAACTCGATAAAGAACTATTCGATTTCGTAAGTGAATTTGCTCAGGATGGTTTCTATGGAGACATCGAAAGCTTTGAATGGGCGAACTATTTTGAAGGTCAAGCATTTGATTATATTTTGTTTGCAGATGTTTTGGAGCATTTGGTTGACCCGGGTGCAACTTTAAAAAAAGTCAGTGAATTTTTGAGTGAAGATGGAGAAATTTTAATTACGTTTCCTAACTTAGCACATAATTCAGTAATGATCGATTTGTTTAATAATCAACTTCCGTGGACTTCTTATGGGTTGTTAGATGAAACACATAATTCGTTTTATACGCATGATGGTTTTCAGAAAGTGTTTGAAAAAGCTGGCTTAATGATCAACATCGAAGACTATCTATACTTGGCGGTAGAGGACACTGAACTTTCTTCCCGCTATGAAGATTTGCCAGAAGCGGTTCGTTATGATTTCAAAATGCGTCCATTTGGAGAAGTTTATCAATACTTCTTTTCGTTGAAAAAACAGGCAGTACCTGAAATTGCACAGCCACAAAATTCAAATTACGTGAAAGTCTTTGACTTAATCCAACAAACGGTTGAAGGAGAAACTAGTCAACAGATTCCCATTAACAATTACACGGGCGAAAATCAACATTTGACATTTCCAATTGCTGAAAACGTCGAAACGGTGCTATTCCGTTTTGAAAAACAGCCAAGTTTTATTGAATTCACTGCCGAGGTTGTGGGAGAAAAAATTGATTTTATTCGGTCAAATGCCGCATTAAAAACAGATACGGATTGCTATCTGTTTGACGGTAAAAGCATACCAGAATTGGCAGTAAAAAATGTTGCTGGTCAGGAATTAACGGTAAATATCCACTATCGTTTTATTGGAGAGCTTACCCAAACTTTCTCAGAAGTGTTGGAAACTGTTCAACCAATGATGGCTGTTCAACAAGAATTGTCAGGAAAAATAACTGATTTAGAAAAGGATAATTATCAAATCAGAGAAGAAAATGCTAAGCTTGATCGTTACTTGCAAACTACGACCACGCGTTATTGTTCACTTTTAGATAGCGATGAATGGACAATTAAATCAAAGAAAATACGTCGAGCAAAAGAAACACCGAAAAAAGTTCAAGCAAAAGAGTTAGCATTATGTATTGATGAAAAACATTGGGATGAAGAAACGAAAGTTTTAACAATTACTGGTTGGGGAATCTCCCAAGTAGATCGAAATGCATTATCTTATCACTTATCTGTAGATCAATCACCGTTTTTCGATGCTAAACCGATTTATCGCAAAGAAGTGAATGAGGCTGAAAATCTTGCGGAAAATGTCTCTGCTGGGTTCGAATTACAAATTCTTTGTGAACAAGAACGTACATTTTTAATTGAAGTAATAGCAGAAAATGGTCAAACTTGGATTATTGAAATGTAATTCATTGGACCTACTTGATAAAGGAGTAACTGGACAGTGACAAAGAAAGAAATTGCTGTATTTATTGATACGATCACTCGGGAACGAGCTACTGGAGACTTGCTTATTGTTGGCTGGGCAATTGATGAAGTAACCAAAGAAATCCCCTCAGTCAAGGTAGAAAAGAACCAAGTTTCGATTGAAACAACCCCTGTAGTACGTTTAGACATTAATCATTTATATGAAGTCGATGTCAAAACACAAAGTGGATTTAAAATTCGACTATCTGGAAAATTAAAAGGAAGAGCTATTTTAGATTTTCAAACGACTGCTCACCAAAATGGCATCGCAGTGAAGTTAAACGGGCACTATCCTTTTGATGATGGTTTTGAGACCTCTTGGCAAAAACAAAAACGTTTGCTTAAAAAAGGGATCAATTACACAAGAACACATGGTTTAAAAAAAGCCATCCGTCGCGTTAAGCTAGAATTAAAACCTGGTTCAGTTGATTATGCTGAATGGATTACTCGTCACGAAAAAGTAGATTTAGCAGGACAACGCAAAGCTGCTACTGACTTAGAATATCGTCCGTTGATTTCGATTGCTATGCCTGTTTATAATGTTGAAATCAAATGGTTAGAAAAATGTATCGATTCCGTCCTAGGACAAACTTATGAAAACTGGGAGCTGTGCATTAGTGATGACGCTTCAACAGATCCGGCTATTCGTAAATGTCTGGAAGCTTATCAAGCAAAAGACGAGCGAATAAAAGTCGTCTTTCGACAAGAAAATGGCCATATCAGCTTAGCCACTAATTCTGCTTTAGAATTAGCATCTGGGGAATTCTTAGCTTTGTTGGATAATGATGATGAATTGCCGCCTTCAGCACTTTACGAAGTAGCCAAGGTGTTGAATGAACGACCTGAGCTTGATCTGATTTATAGTGATGAAGATAAAATCGATTCTGATGGCAATCGTTTTGATCCTCATTTTAAAGCTGATTGGTCACCAGATACACTGATGGGAAACAATTATATCTCTCATCTAGGTGTTTATCGCACAAGTATCGTGAAAGAATTAGGTGGCTTTCGTAAAGGGTATGAAGGCTCACAAGATTATGATCTTGTTTTACGCGTGACAGAAAAAATCCCAGCAGATCACATTTATCATATTGATAAAATTCTTTATCATTGGCGAACAATTCCCGGTTCTACAGCAAGCAATGGCGAAGCGAAAAGTTATATTTATGATTCTGGTGTAAAGGCTCTGACCGATGCACTGAATCGTCGGGGAATCAAAGGACATGTGCGCCCAGGAAGAATCTCAGGTTTTTATGAAATCATGTATGACGTAATTGATGAAGACTTAGTGAGTGTAATTATTCCGACTAAAAATGGTTATGAAGATTTAAAAGTTTGTGTTGATTCCATTATTGAGAAGACAACGTATCCCAACTATGAAATTATTATTGCTGATAATGGCAGCACAGATCCAAAAATGCAAGAATTATTTGCAGACTATAAAGAACGCTTAAACGATCGATTCATCGTTGAGTTAATTGATATTCCTTTTAATTACTCACGAATTAATAATCTGGCGGCTGAAAAAGCTAGTGGAAAGTATTTCTTGTTTTTGAATAATGATACTGAAGTTATTGCGCCAGATTGGATGACGACAATGGTTTCTTACGCACAATTTGATCGAATTGGCTGTGTTGGAGCAAAATTGTATTATCCAGATGAAACAACACAACATGCTGGTGTCCTCGTCGGCATTGGTGGTGTGGCAGGTCATGCATTGAATAATTATGATAAAACACACTGTGGCTATTTTGGCCGCTTAGTGATTGATGTTGATTATCTAGCAGTTACTGCGGCTTGTATGATGGTTAAAGCGACTGATTTTCATGCCGTTTCAGGATTTGATGAAACATTAGAAGTTGCGTTTAATGATGTCGATTTATGCTTGAAAGTCTATGAATTAGGACGTAATAACGTGTATGCACATCAAGTAGAACTTTATCATTTTGAATCGAAATCTAGAGGATACGAAGATACACCGGAAAAACAAAAACGGTTTGCTGGTGAAATCAAAAAAATGCAAGATAAATGGCCAACTTACATTGCCCATGACCCTTTTTATAATGATAATTTGACTAAAGAAGGTATTGGTGATTTTTCTTTAAGACCAGATTAAATTAAAAGTGATCAAAGTATTGAAATGGAATACTTTGATCACTTTTTGTTATTTATCATGTCTATAAAAATAAAAACATTGAATATAGATTTTAGAAATAAAAATAAGAATATAAAGTAGAATAATTTATTGTCTAGAATATTTTAATTTCTTTTACATTTTGGTTACTCGCTAGGCTTTTAAGCCTTGCTATGGTAAGATGATAAAGGCATTATTCTGAGGTTAGGAGTGTATATATGAATAAAAATGGGGAGTGGAGCGCCGCTCGCAGAATATTTATTATTTTGATGGATGTTATTGTTTATAACGTTGCAATTTATTTAAGCTTTTTATTGAAGTTTCAAGGAGAAATACCGATGCGTAACTTTGAAACCTTTGAAAATTCAGCAATTTTTATTTCGATCATCTTTATCGTTCTTAATATTTTATTAGGAGCCTATGTCTTTTATAATCGAATGATCAGTGACATTATTTTTGTGACAGTTATTGGTCAAGTATTGATGACTTTTGGGATTATGATTGTCACTTTTGCTGGACGCTGGTTTGCTTTTCCACGTCTAGTCATCTTACTTTCTTTTATAATCGGAACCATTTTAATCAGTATGTATCGTATTTTTATTTATAAGCTTTATCTAAAATTCAGCAATGATAAAAAGGTGATCATTGTTGGTTTAGAAAAAGATGTTGCACCAGCTATCCAAAATTTTCAATCAAAGAAAAATAATAAACATAAAGTCGAAGCAGTTATTGTAGATCATTTCTATGAACATGCGAAACAACTGATTGATGAAATTGATATTGTGTACTTGGCTTCCGAAATTGATGAACAAGAAAAAATTAAAATCTACCAATTAGTGACAAAAAAAGAGAAAAAATTATTTTTAAATACAACATTTGAAAATTTGATCATGATCAATCCAAATATCATGAATTTTGAGGATGAAAGCATTATTGAATCGTCTGGTTTTAGAATCCCTTCAGAAGATGAACTTTTCAAACGATTATTTGATATTGTTGTTTCACTGGTTTTATTGATTTTAGCGTCACCATTTATGTTATTAACAGCGATTTTGGTAAAAGTGACTTCACCAGGTCCTGTTATCTATAAACAAGTACGTATCACAAAAAATCAAAAAGAATTTTCAATTTATAAGTTCCGCTCAATGAGTGTGACTGCTGAATCCAAATCGGGTCCAGTCCTTGCTAAAAGCAATGATGCACGTGTAACTCCAGTTGGTAAATTCATTCGTGCCGTAAGATTTGATGAGTTACCACAAATCTTTAATGTTTTAAAAGGAGATATGTCAATTGTGGGACCACGCCCAGAACGACCATTCTTTGTTGATCAATTTAATGAAGAAAATCCTTATTATTATTTACGTCATAATGTTCGCGCTGGTATCACTGGTTATGCGCAGGTCTATGGTAAGTATGTTTCTGACTACAATAGTAAGTTACGATTTGATTTGTTATATATCAAAAAGTACTCATTATTGTTGGATTTGAAAATCTTATTACAAACAATTAAAATCTTATTCGATAAAATGTCTTCTCAAGGTGTGGATGAAGAAGCTGTTTGTTCTTTAGCAGAACTGCATTTTCCAGAAGATAAGATTTATGGATAAAAGGTGAAAGGTGTAGGAAAGATGAAGACTCCTAAGTTTAGTATTATCATACCTGTTTATAATGCTGAAAAAACCATTTCTCATACCATTTCTTTATTGATGGAACTGGAATTTAACGATTATGAAGTGATTATTGTTAACGATGGATCAACAGACGCTACTGAACAAGTGATTAGCGAGCTAGTTCAAGGCAATGATTATTTTCATTTTATTACGACTGAAAATCAAGGCCCTGGAGCTGCTCGCAATGAAGGCCTTGTATATGCTCGCGGAGAATATGTTCTATTTTTTGATGCAGATGATACACCTAAAAAAGATGTACTAAAAAACTATGAACAAATACTTTCTACTCATCCAGCAACTGATTTGATTATCAGCTCATTTGTTTTTCGAACACTGAATGGAACTGAAATTATTTCTGAAAAAGAATACCTAGTTTCTGATTTTGTTTATCAAGATAATCAATGCTTTTTAAATGATATGTATGAATTGATGAGTAAGCAGTTGATGTATGTTGTTTGGAACAAATGTTATAAACGAGAGATACTAGAACAACATCAAATTCGTTTTAAAAATTATAGTAGTTGTGAAGATCGGATATTTAATTTGGATTATTATCAATATTGTCAACAAGTGGTTATGAATTCTTCGCTTGTATATACGTATGATTTTGAAGGTGGTAAGGGAATCACTAATCAGTATAAAGAAAATAAATTCGCAACATTCAAAGAATTTTATGAGTTAACTAATTTTATTACCAAGAATCAAGATAAATCTGGAATGGCTGCTTTGTTGCTAAAAGGTGCAACATCGGTCATCTTCTCGATTTATGAAACTGAAACCTTAACAAAACAGGAAAAGAAACAAGAAGCGGTTGAAATCTTGCATGATCCAGTGATCATTGAAGCGAAAGCAATTGCTTTGACAGATTCCACAGCAAAAAAGGTTACTAAATTTTTATATAATATGCCAATAACGCTTTTTTTATTGACTATAAAAATAGGTGCCTTTGTTGAAGTAAAACTACCTGGGTTGATGTCATTTTTGAAGAGGGTCTATTAAATAAGGAGAGGCATAATGAGTAAAAGAGTATTGCATTTTCAAGGGAGGATGGGCAAAGGCGGAGCAGAGTCATTTATGATGAATATGTACCGTGAGATTGACCGCTCGAAGATTCAGTTCGATTTCTTAATCTACGATGATTATAAGAGCGTAACTGATTACAATAAAGAGATTGAACAACTTGGTGGCAGAATATTTATTGTCACCAATCCTAAAAAAAATATTATTAAATATCTTTTTGAAGTTAATAAACTTTTAAAGACAGAAAAATTTGATATTGCACATAACGAAGTATACTTTGGAGGCGGCATTAATCTGAAACTAGCAAAACTTCATGGTATAAAAAAAAGAATTGCACATAGTCATGCAACTAGTGATGGAAAATCTAATAATTTTCTTATGAAAGGGTTGCGAGTTATTCTTGATAAAATGTTAAAAAATAATGCTACTGATTTACTTGCTGTGAGTGAAGAAGCAGGTGAAAGCTTATTCGGTAGTTCTAAATTTGTCATTATTCACAACGGAATAAAAATTTCTGATTACAGATTTACTGACGAGCAAAAAAAAAATAAGAAAAAGCAAATGGGTTTTGAAGCAACTGATTTTATTATTGGAAATATTGGACGCTTGGAAGAACAAAAAAACCAATCACGTTTGTTAGATATTTTTAAAGATGTCAAGCATGAAAAAAGAAATGCAAAATTACTATTAATTGGTGAAGGAAGTCTAAGAAATATACTGGAGAATAAAATAAACGAGCTTGAAATTGAAGATTCTGTAGTTATGACTGGTGAGAGAAATGACATTCCAGAATTATTATCTTTAATGGATGTTTTTGTTATGACCTCTTTATATGAAGGATTACCAATGGTTGGTTTAGAAGCACAAGCCTCTGGAAAAAAATTAGTATTGTCTAGTGAAATTTCGAAGGATACTAAGGTAACGCCAAACGTTAAATTTGTATCTCTATCTGCAAGCAATCATGAATGGGTGGATGAGATTCTGAAATCTCCATTTGATAACAAATTAACTTCTGAATTGGAGACCTATGACGTATCTTATACAGTGAAACAAATGGAACAGATATATTTGAATTGAGAAGGGAATCGTGTTAACAAATGAAAGAGAAAGTTTTGGAATTGGAAGAAGTGCATCAAGAACTTCTTTTACTCTTAGAGGAGTTCAATAGAGTTTGTGAAACATTGGGAATTACTTACTATTTATCTGGTGGATCTATGATAGGTGCAGTTAGACATAAAGGTTTTATTCCTTGGGATGATGATCTAGATTTGATGATGATGAGAAAAGATTACGAAAAATTGATCGCTAACGTCTCAGAGCTAAATCAAAAATACAGAATGAACTGTCTTGAATTAACACCAGATTGGCAGTATCCATTTGCCAAAATTGACCTGCCTACTACATTTATTAAGGATGAATTTCGAGTAGTTCAACATGGATTATTCCTGGATATTTTTCCTATAGATATGCTACCTGATGATGAAAAAGAACAAAAAAAAATAACAAGAAAAATTAAATTTTTAGACTTGCTTAGAGGCTCGGGAACAAAGAAAAAATTCAGGCCATCTGAACAACATTTAGGAATAAAGAAAATGATTAAGCCCTATGCTGATTTTCGTGGACCAAATTACTATGCTAAAAAAATAGATAAATATGCTAAAAAAATCAATCGTGAGTATAGTGATTCAAATACAGCTGGAGTGATGGTTGTGTCTACCCACGGAACAAAAGAATTCCTACCTAAAGCTGCTTTTTCTGAGAAAATAGAAGTGGAATTTGAAGGAGAAAAAACTTACATGCCAAAAGGCTATGAAAATTATTTAGTAAATCTATACGGCAACTATATGGAATTGCCACCAATTGAACAACAAGTGCCTGCACATTATAAAATTTACAAAAACATTAATGGGGTGAATTCTAGCAATGAATGAGATTACAAAAGTCTCAATTATTATGCCTACTTATAATGGCGAAAGAAACATTATTGAACAGTTAGAATCATTGAGAGTTCAAAGCTACCCACTTTATGAAGTGATAATGAAAGATGATGGTTCTACCGATAATACGGTACAAATTGTTCAAGAATATATTAGTAAATATTCCTTAAAAAATTGGAAAATAGAGAAAAATCAAAGAAATCTTGGATGGAGAGAAAATTTCTTTGTAGGATTAAATCAAGCGAGTGGCGAGCTAATATTTCCATCAGATCAGGATGACATTTGGGAGAAAGATAAAATAAAAAATATGGTTCAGTTTTTTAAAAAATTTCCTAAAGCAAATGTTGTAATCTCTAATTACGATGAGCTGATTGAAGAGGGAGGTATATCCTATCCTTGCAGTAAGAGAAGAATAAGGAACGTTAAAGATATGCAAGTTCTTTTTACCAAGAAAAATGTTTATCTTAATCGTCCTGGATGGGTTTACGGTATTAGAAAAAGTTTTATGGCAGAAATCAATTTGTACAAAGAGACAGCAATTACTCCAGTTCATGATATAACAATGTGGTCGACAGCAGTATTAACCGATAGTCTTTACTATTTAAATCAAGTAACTGGAACTTGGCGAAAGCATGGAGAGAGTGCTATTCGAGAAGAGAATGGGAAAGAGAGTGTATTTAATAAAAAACAAATTAGATTAGCAAAACTGAATAGGCTAAAAGAAATAACTATTTCAGATATTCTATATATTAAAAATACAAAGCAAAGCATTAAAGATAAAGAAACTAAAATTGAGCAATTAAATGCTTTGATAAATGAATATGATAGAAGAATTGTAGCAATTGAAGAAGGAAGCTTATCTCTAATCGTCTTGAATTTACCTCAATATACTTCTTTACATCCAATTATTGCAGATACTTATTTCCTATTAAAAAATAAAGGAGAACACTGACATGATTACAGCAATTATTATTGCCGGCGGAGTCGGTAAACGAATGGGACAAGATATCCCGAAACAATTTATAAATATTGAAGGTAAGCCAATCATTATTTATACACTTGAATCTTTTCAGAAGCATCCACAAATCGATCGCATTTTAGTAGTTTGTAAATCAGGATGGGAAGAAACGATGTGGGCTTATATTAAAGAATTTAATATAAGCAAAGTTCAATGGGTAATAACAGGTGGTTCAAAAGGACAAGAATCAATCAACAATGGTGTGCAGTTTTTGAAAGATTATTCTGATGAAGATGATACGATCATTATTCACGATGGTATCCGTCCACTGGTTGATGAACTTGTATTATCTGATGTCATTGTGAAATGTAAGGAATATGGAAACGGCGTGACTTCATTACCATACAATGAACAAATTTTTATTAAAAAAACTGAGGACACAACGGTTGAATATGTGGACCGTAATACATTACGAAGAGTATCAACTCCACAAGCTTATCAATATGGTAAACTGCTAGCAGCTTATAATCGTGCAGTAGAAGAAAATATTGGAATGTCTGATTCCTCATACACAAATACAATGATGGTTGATCTTGGTGAAACATTGTATTTTGCAGCTGGTTCTGATAAAAATATCAAGCTAACAACAACCGATGACTTGGAGTTATTTAAGGCTTATTTAAAAATGAAGGATTAGGAGAGAGTATGATGACATTAGTTGAACAGCCTATGTATCAAGTTGATTTGGCCAAGGTAGTTGACAATTTACCTGAATTGAAAAAACTGGATGGTCAATCAATTTTAATGATTGGCGCTTCTGGAATGATTGGTTCATTTTTAATTGATACTCTGATGTTGGCAAACCAGCAATTAGGATTGAAAATCAAAATATTTGCAATGGGAAGAAATCGTAAAAAACTTGAGACTCGCTTTTCAATGTATCTGGATTCATCATTTTTTGAGATTGTGGAAGGTGACGTAACGGAACCTTTACCAGAAGATCTTGTGGTTGATTATATGATTCATGGGGCAAGTAATACGCATCCAAAGGCATATGCAACAGATCCAATTGGGACAATCATGACGAATCTGTCTGGAACAGATCAGGTGTTAAAGCATGCAGCAGCAACCAATGTTAAAAGAACACTCTTTTTGTCGACGGTTGAAATTTATGGTGAAAATCGTGGAGACGTTGAAAAATTTAATGAAGAATATTGTGGTTATATTGATTGCAATACATTACGCGCTGGCTATCCAGAAGGGAAACGAGTGAGCGAGTCACTTTGCCAAGCATATATTACAAAATACGACTTAGACATTGTCATTCCACGCTTATGTCGAACATTTGGTCCAACTATGTTGGCTTCTGACACAAAAGCTTCTTCTCAATTCATTCTAAATGCAGTGAATCATGAAGATATTGTATTAAAAAGTGAAGGAAATCAATATTTTTCATATGTGTATGTAGCAGATGCGGTTTCTGCAATTTTATATTTACTGTTACATGGTGAAAGTGGCCAAGCTTATAATGTTTCAAGTGAGAAATTTGATTTGTATTTGAAAGACTTAGCCAAAAAAATAGCAAATATCAGTGGGAAAACGGTTATTTTTGAACTACCAGACGAAGTTGAAAGCAAAGGCTTTTCGAAAGCAAATACAGCTATTTTGGATAATACGAAAATAAAAAACGTGGGCTGGATGCCCTTATTTGATTTAGAAGAGTCATTGGAACATACCGTTGAAATCCTTCAAAAAGTATAAATCTATCTTTGATTTAAAAGTAGACTAATAAATTATTTGTTTTAAAATGAGGAGGATTATTTTAAAGTGGAGAACCAAGTGAATAAAAAAATTTTTCATAAAGAATTATATGTTTTAATCCTATATTCAATTACCTTATTAAGATCAATTGGAGCTTGGAGTCTAATGCCTAACTCTATTGACTCTTTGTTATTTAATGTTATTGGATTAGTAGGAGGTCTGATTTTATTAGCTGAGTTTTTTGAAATCATTACTAAAAAGAAAAAATTCGATTATGATATTTCTTTGGTTTTGTTTTTAATTGCTTTTTTAATTTCGATTTTGTTAAACTATCAATATGCATTTTTTGCTAATATTAAGAATTTTTGTTGGGAAGCGTTATTTTTATTAACAATATTTAGTCTAGCAAAAAATTCAGAGGTAAGGAAAAGTTTTTTTATTAAATTCCAAGTAATTTTAGTAGCTTTTGGGTTCATTATGTCATTTGTTTCATTACTGATGTTTGTATTCAATTTTTCATATATAGCACCATTAGTAAATAAAACTAACCCTTTAAGACTAGGATTTGTTGAAAATCGATTGTTCGGAGCATATGCTGATCCAAACTATGCGGCTGTAATGTCAACGATAGTAATATTATTCTCTGTATACTTGTTTAATAAAATTTGTAAAAGTTGGATTACGCGTTTGTTATTAATCATTAATATGATTATACAAATTTTATATATTGGTTTATCGGGTTCTAGAAATGGTTTAATTGTTCTTTTAGCTCTTACGTCAGTTTATACATTTTTTCAAGTCTTTTACGGCAAGTATAAAAAACTTTCAAAATTTAAAAATATATTCTATGGTTTTCTAGTTGCCGCTGTCGTGAGTTCTGCAATGTTTCTTCTAGTAGATGTTTCAAAAAATGGAATGAGTAAACTACCAGAATTAACTCAAGAAATTAGTATTAAGAAGAACCATACTAAAGTAAATAATAAAGATGAAGTTAATTTGTCACGAGAGGACGTCGCACAGAGCGGTGATATTTCAAATATGAGATTTACTCTATGGAAAAGTGGATTTGAGATTTTTAAAACACGACCTCTCTTTGGAGTAGCACCAAAATCTATTCATGATTATGCAAAGAAAGAACTCCCTAATACGTATCTTGCAAAAACTAATTTAGCAGTCCATAATGCTTATTTGAATGTTCTTGTTTGTACCGGAATTATTGGAGCAGTATTAGCAGGGTATTTTCTTCTTAAGAATGTAATACGAATGTTAAGATATGCATTTAAAAATAATATTAGGCAAACTGAGTTTCTGTACTATGCACTGGCAGTACTAGCACTTGCTTTGTCTGGCTTATTCCACAATGAAATTTTCTTTATGACAACAAGCTCTCCACTAGTCTTCTGGGTCTTCTTGGGTGGAGTGAATAATGTTATGGATAATGAGGAAGAATGACTATTTATTGGGTTGTTGAATTGGTAAATTACAGCTAAAGTAGAAATTTTCTATTTTATATTTAAAGGAGCTTCATATGTGAATAATAAAGCTAAAATGATCATAAAAAATCTCTATTATACCGTGGCAGCCAATTTTGTTACTTTAGCTATTTCTGTATTGCTTAATCTATTTGTTCCTAAATTATTGGGAGTTAAAGAATATAGTTATTGGCAATTATATGTATTTTATTCCTCTTACGTTGGTTTTTTACATTTTGGTTGGGTTGATGGTATTTATCTGAAAATTGGTGGAGAAAATTATGATGAATTAGACAAAAGGAACCTAGGTTCTCAGTACTGGTATCTTATATGTATGGAAGTGATTATCTCTTGTTGTGTAATTATCGCAACAATGATAATGGTTCCTAGTTCGAACAAAAAAGTAATTTTACTTCTAACTGCTATTGTTTCTGTCATTACGATTGCTAAAACATTCATACAGTATATTTTACAATCGACAAACAGAATAAAAGAATATGCTCAATTATCAAGAAGTGATAGATATATTTATATTTGCATGATCGGTTTTTATTTTTTGTTAGGTGGCAGAAATTTTTATTGGCTGATTATCATGGATATTCTATCGAAATTAATTATGACTTTATGGGGAATGTATCATATTAGAGATATGATTTCGGTGAAACTAATCACTCATAAGATGATTTTTACCGAAATATTAGATAATATAAATGTGGGTAGTAAATTAATGTTATCTAATATTGCGAGTATGTTTATTATTGGTTCAATTCGTTTTTTTGTGGAACGTCGCTGGACTATTGAAGTATTTGGTAAATTATCCTTTACCTTGAGTATTTCGAATATGTTTCTAACGTTTATCAATGCAGTAGGTGTAGTCATGTTCCCACTCTTAAGGAGAACAAATGAAAAGAAATTACCTAGTCTTTATGAAATATTAAGAGGATTATTTGTTCCTATGACTTATTCAATTCTCATTTTTTATGGACCTGCAAGGTATATCCTTAGCATGTGGCTTCCAGAATATGCAGAAAGTTTAAAATTTATGGGTATTTTGTTTCCAATCGTCATTTATGAAGGAAGAATGTCACTGTTAATAAATACCTATTTGAAAACTCTACGTCAGGAAAAAACGATTTTATTTGTTAATGTCCTAACCCTTATTACAACTTTAATAGCATCTTTAATTATTATTTTTGTGATGGGAAATTTGACTTTAGCAGTGGTTCTTATCATGTGTAGTTTGGCCTTTAGATGTATTGTAGCTGAGCTATTGTTAAGTAGATACATGAAAATCAGTTTGTGGAAAAATGAGATACTTGAAACTTTTGTAACAATTGCATTTGTTACAGGAAACTTATATCTATCTCTTTGGAACAGCGTTATTTTGTATATTATTGTTTTTATAGTTTATATTGCTATTTCTTGGAAAAAAATCATGGATAATAAAAATAAATTTATTTATTTGATAAAGAATTGATATAGATTTTTTTAATGAACGCAATTGATAATTGCGTTCATTTTTATATTGCGAAATAAATTTACATAGTTTTATTTTTTTTTTAATGTTAAACTTAACGTGGATAATCAAAGGATCATTTAATTGAGGTGAAAAAGTGGACAACATATTAATCACTGGCGGAGCCGGATTTATTGGTTCTACGCTAGCAAATTATTTAAGTAAAGAAAATAAAATCATTGTTGTAGATGATTTATCCATGGGAAAACAAGAAAATTTGATTTCATCAAACAATATTAAGTTCGTAGAAGGCGATGTAGCAGATAAAGTGTTAATGGAACAGTTGCTTTCTGAATATTCATTTGCTTATATTTTTCATTTAGCTGCGGTTGCAAGTGTGGCTGATTCTGTGGAACGTCCTGTTGCAACACACCGTGTGAATTTTGAAAGTGTACTGATATTATTGGAATTGATTCGTCAGTATCAGCCTAATCTAAAACGTTTAGTCTTCAGTTCTTCGGCTGCTGTCTATGGAGATGAATTGACTTTGCCAAAACAAGAAGAGTCAGTGATTCGTCCGTTGACACCTTATGCCGTAGATAAATTTGCTGCGGAACAGTATGCTTTGGATTACTACCATTTGTACGATATACCAACTAGTGCGGTTCGTTTCTTCAATGTTTTTGGGCCAAATCAAAACCCTAACTCACCCTATAGCGGGGTTATCTCGATTTTAATCGATCGCTACAAGAAACAGTTAGCGGGCGAACCAGCTGTTTTCACTTTGTTCGGTGATGGGAGCCAATCAAGGGACTTCGTTTATATTGAAGACGTGATTCAAGCGTTGTTGCTGGTGGCAACGAAAGACGAAGCCTTAGGAAAACAGTTTAATGTAGGAACAGGTAATAGTACAACATTACTTGAACTTATTCAGGCAATTGACAAGATTTTGAATGTGAAGTTAGCGCTAAAATTTGAAGAAGAGCGTTCAGGTGATATTCATGATTCATTGGCAGATATTTCAAAAATCAAAACGTTAGGTTATCAACCAAAGTTTGATATTTTGGATGGTATGCAACGTTACATTGAAAGTGAGTTTAATGAATAAAGCTTTTATATTCTAAAAAAATAGCAAAGTGGTAAATAAAAATACCACCTTGCTATTTTTTTGTAGTTAAAATTATGAAGGAAGTTTTTTTCCTGTCAGCATTTCATAAAGTTGATTTCTAATAGCGACTGCACCGGGTTTTATTTTTGTGTCAGATTGGATATTACTTTGCATAACAATAGCGTTTTTTGTATCTTTTGTCATTGCAACAACAGAGTGAAACCGATTGATGTTTCCTTGTGCTAGAATGTAATCTTCTCCACTGTAAACACCACCACTATAGGGATTCTTTAACTGATTGTTTTGCCAAAGTGAAAAGAGTAGTTTTTTTGAAATAAGTTCTCCAGACAGCACCTTCGTGAAAAAGGCTGCTAGATCATACGTATTCATACTGATATTTCCTGTTCCTAGTTCATTATGAATCGCAGTTTCATTTTCATCTAATGCTTTCCAGTAGTCATCATCAGCTGTCATTTGATAAGATTTAGCGTGCTGAGGAGAATTTTTGACATTTTCATAAAAATCAGTATGGTGTAATTGTAGAGGCTGAATTAATGATTCCGATAACAATTCTTCATAACTTTTGTTCGTTAACTGCATTAGAATTCCTGCCAATAAAGTAAAGTTTAGTGGTTCATAATGGTAGGTTTGATAATCAGTCCATTTTAAATGCTCTACGGTGAATTGAACGATGTCACGATCATTCAGTGGGATAGAAGGCTGTTCGGTTTTATGCAGACCAGATCGCATCACCAACAAGTCATGAATCGTGATTGTTTGACTACCTGGAATCTGTGGATAAAAGGTAGCTAGAGGTGTGGTAAAACTAATTTTTTTCTGTTCGATTTGCTTTAGGATGAGCAGAGCAGTCATCGCTTTTTGGATTGAACCAATCTGATAGTCAAGTGATAAAGAATTTAATTGATTTGTTTCTTTGTTCGCATAACCATAAGTTTTTTCTAAGATAATTCGATTATTTTTTCGAACGTAGATTGTGCCAATGTAATCTGACTTTTTTAAGAATTGATCCATTTGTGTTACTGTTTTTTCTTCGGAATCGGTCAATTTTACGACAGTTGTTGGCTCTGAATCCGTAACTGGCTTGATTGTGTCAGAAAGTAGGAGCAGATACCAACTTGTGGCTACGCCTAATCCCAGAAGAAGAGTTAAGATAGAAAGAAGAATTGTTTTCTTCCTAGCTTGCTTTTTTTGATGTTTTGTAGTGTGCATAGGATTATCCTTTCTGATATTTTTAAAACACTTTTATTTTAATACGTGAGTAAAGGAGATTCCTACTAACAATTTTGCAATATAATATTTTATGAAAAGAATTCACTCTGAAAGAAATTTCATGTATAATAGATGGAGTTATGAACTTGAGAGTAAGGAGGAGTTGTTTTGTCAGAAAACAAACAACATCCAGAAGAAAATAATAAGAATGGACACACGACAACGCAAGAAGTTATAGTCAAACGTAAAAATTTGCGTAAAAAAGAAGATAAGATCGTCGGCAAGATCATTTTAGTGATTGTGATTACTTTATTGGCAATTGTAGGCGTATTTGGCTTTACTACTTACAAATATGTTGAAAGTGGCTTGCAACCGTTAGATAAATCGGATAGTCAATTAGTTCAAGTAGAAGTTCCAACTGGTTCTTCGAATAAACAAATTGGCGAAATCCTCGAAAAGAATCATGTTATCAAAAGCGGTATCGTTTTTAATTATTATACGAAATTTAAAAATTTAACTGGTTTTCAAGCAGGATTTTATCAAATGTCTCCAGACATGACTTTAGATGAGATTGGTAAATTATTGCAAGAAGGCGGAACTGCTGAAGCAAAAGCAGTTGCCGATGGGAAAATCACGATTCCTGAAGGTTATGATATAGACCAGATAGCGAGTCGAGTGGCTAAAATAACTGGGAAAGATAAGCAAGAATTTCTAGATTTAATGACGGATGAAGCTTTCTTAAAAGAGTTGTATCAAAAATTCCCAGAACTATTGGAAAGCACGTCTCAAGCTAAAGATGTAAAGTATCATTTAGAAGGTTATTTATTCCCAGCTACTTATGATTATTACAAGGATACGTCATTGAAAGATTTAGTTATCCAAATGGTTGAAAAAACAGACTCAGTTATGCAAGATTACTATACGACAATCAAACAACAAAATCATACTGTTCAAGAGGTGTTGACATTAGCTTCTTTAGTTGAAAAAGAAGGTGTCAAAGAGAACGACCGCAAGAATATTGCACGAGTTTTCTACAACCGAATTGAGTCAGATATGCCGTTGCAAACGGATATTTCCGTTTTATATGCGCTTGGCGAACACAAAGAAACCGTTAGTTATACAGATACTGCAGTTGACTCTCCATATAACTTATATACAAATACAGGTTTTGGTCCTGGACCATTTGATAGTCCTAGTGAGGAATCCATCAAAGCAGTCTTGTCTCCTGCAGATAATGATTATTACTATTTTGTAGCAGATATCAGTACAGGAAATGTATACTTTGCTAAAACATATGAAGAACACTTAGAATTAGTTGAAAAATATGTCAATAAATCATAAAATAAATTAGTGTTATTGATTCATTTTTAGAAAAACATTTACATTTTAGAAAAAGCATGGTAATCTTTTTTGGACTATAGTCCATAAAGGGTTACCTTTTGTGGTAGTCTATTGAGATGAAGGAGACGTTACGAATGGTAGAGAAAGTTTACCCAATGACGCTAGAAGGAAAAGAAAAGCTAGAACAAGAATTGGAAGAATTAAAAACAGTTAAACGCGGAGAAATTATTGAGCGTATCAAAATTGCTCGAAGCTTTGGCGATTTGTCAGAAAACTCAGAGTATGAATCAGCAAAAGACGAACAAGCTTTTGTAGAAGGACGTATCACGACGATTGAAACAATGATTCGTTTTGCACAGATCATTGATAATAACGGCGTTGATTCTGACGAAGTTTCAATCGGAAAAACAGTTACATTTGTTGAACTTCCGGACGGGGACGAAGAAGAATATACTATTGTTGGTAGTGCTGAAGCTGATCCATTTTCTGGTAAGATTTCAAATGACTCTCCAATTGCACAAGCGTTGATTGGAAAGTCAAAAGGCGATGAAGTAACAATCACTACACCGGGTGGAGATATGTTAGTTAAAATCGTTAAAGTTGAACAAGCTTAATTTTGTTAACAGACCTAGAGCGTAATCAGTTGATTCGTCTAGGTCTTTCTTTTTGGTTTATTTGATAGAAAAATAAATTTTACAACCAGAGACCTATAGTAAAGCCTCAAAAAAATAGGTATGATGAAGAAAGTGAGTAGGAAAGGAGCAAGCTGATGAATAGTTCTTTACGATTTTTTTTCGTAGTCGAAACCTTATTGCTATTATTTGCTGTTTGGCAAATTGTTAATAATACAGAAATCTTGATCTTCGTGGTTTTTGGTATACTCAATATTTATTTGGCACTGCGCAAGAAACCACGCAAAAAATTTCAAAAATTTCAATTGATTTTAGGGAGCTTGATCCTCTTTTTTAGTTTGATTAGTAGTCCAGCACTTTGGTTGATGCTGATTTTTGCCGTGTTGTTTATTGGATTAAAAGGTGTTGAAATCTCTGGTATTGATTTAACCAAAAATGCTTTTTGGCGAAAAAAACAAATGATGATGATTCAAACGGAACAGCTGAAATCTCATAACAACGAACGTACTAAACAACAACTAATTGGAAATCAAAGAATTGGTTCAGATGTGTATGAATGGGATGACATCAATATTGCAATTGCCTCAGGTGACACAATCATTGATTTAGGAAATACCTTGTTACCTAAGGATGATAATATTGTGATTGTCCGAAAAGGTGTAGGCCGAACAAGAATTCTTGTTCCATTAGGGATAGCCATTAGTCTTGAGCACGCGACATTATTTGGAAATGTTTATTTTGAAGAGGAACAATTTTCATTGAAAAATGAGTCAATCAAAATCTATAGTAATGATTATGATGAAAACCCTCGGCGGTTGAAAATCATTACGAATACGTTGCTTGGTGATGTTGAGGTGATTCGTGTATGATTGGAAAAATCTCCCGATCAATGATTGCTTTTTATGCTTCACTAGGCACATTTATGGTTATTTTATTCGCTATGTTCACCTATTTTTATGCAAGCAAACAGACGCATTGGTGGGCGGAATTATTGCAAGCAAGATTGCTTTATGTACCACTGATTTTTCATTTATTTGCTCTTTCCTTAGGTGTAGGTTTATTGACTTTTTTGATCGTATCAGTTGTTCAAAAAGCAAGATATGGTAAAATCGAAGAAAAGTTACGAGCAGTTTCTTCCGGCAACTATGATGCGAAAATTTTGGATCAGCCAATCGTAACACCAACCGATAATGAATACATCAAAGATATTGACCAAGAAATCATTAAAATCAAAGAAAAAATGATTGAAGTTTCAAGTGAGCTTCAGATCTTAACAAGTCGACCACAGTATGTAAATGGACAAACAAAAGAAGAAATCTTAGAATTAGAGAGACACCGGTTAGCCCGTGAGTTGCATGATTCTGTTTCACAACAGTTATTTGCTGCCATGATGATGATGTCTGCTTTGACCGAACAAGCAGAAAAAAGTGACACCCCAGAAGTTTTTCGTAAACAATTACGTATGGTCGCGGATATCATCAATGCTTCTCAATCCGAGATGCGCGCGTTATTGTTACACTTACGTCCTGTTAATTTGGAAGAGAAAAGCTTGAAACAAGGAATTGAACAATTATTAAAAGAGTTACAAAACAAAATTCAAATTTCGTTGAAGTGGGAGATTGAAGACGTTCAATTATCCAGTTCAATTGAAGACCACCTTTTCCGAATTGTGCAAGAGCTGCTTTCAAATACACTACGCCATGCAAAAGCAAATGAATTAGAGGTCTATTTACATCGGATCGATAATAATTTATTACTACGTGTTATTGATGATGGAACGGGATTCAATATGAACGAAACGAAAACGGGAAGTTACGGTCTAGTAAATATCAAAGAACGTGTGGCAGGAATTGGTGGCACAGTGAAGATTATTAGCTTTAAAGGACAGGGAACGAGTGTCGAGATCAAAGTTCCTTTAATTAAGGAGGTATAACGACGGATGATAAAAGTAATGCTCGTAGATGACCACGAGATGGTGCGTTTAGGTGTTTCTTCTTACTTATCTATTCAAGACGACATCGAAGTAGTTGGAGAGGCTGAGAATGGCTTAATTGGCTATGAAAAAGCAATGGAATTGCGACCAGATGTTATTCTAATGGATCTAGTGATGGAAGAAATGGATGGAATCGAGTCAACAAAAGCGATCTTAAAAGATTGGCCAGAGGCAAAAATTATTATTGTCACCAGCTTTATTGATGATGAAAAAGTATATCCTGCGATTGAGGCTGGCGCTGCAGGTTATTTATTAAAAACTTCGACTGCACATGAGATCGCAGATGCGATTCGTGCAACGCAACGTGGCGAGCGAGTGTTAGAACCAGAAGTAACAACGAAAATGATGGAAAAGATGAGTCGGCGAAACGAACCTATTTTGCATGAAGACCTGACGAAACGAGAAAATGAAATCTTGATGTTGATTTCTGAAGGAAAGAGTAATCAAGAAATTGCAGATGAGTTATTTATCACTTTAAAAACAGTCAAAACCCATGTTTCAAATATTTTAGCAAAACTTGAGGTTGAGGATCGTACTCAAGCAGCAATTTATGCATTCAAACATGGTTTGATCAAATAACGAATCGATAAATAAAAAGACAGCTGATCATAAACAACTGCTTAAAATCAAAAAGAATGTAGGGCAAGACTAATTGTGTTTTGTCCTGCTTTTTTGTTTTTGTGAAGTGAGATCAGAAAGTTTCGGAGGATAAGGCTTTGAATAAGTCTCGCCTCTTTTGTTTTTGAAAAGGCTTTGCTATACTTGAAAAGAAATAAGAATGAAGAGGAGTAATGACTTGAAACAGAATTTTGCAATCATCGGTCTTGGTCGATTTGGTGGCAGCATCTGTCGCACGTTGATTGAATCAGGACAAGAAGTTTTGGCAATTGACAGCAATGAAGATCGTGTAAATGAATATATGAATATTGCTACGCATGCAGTGGTGGCAAATGCACAAGATGAAATGACTTTACGTTCGTTAGGCATTCGTAACTTTGATCATGTGATTGTGGCAATTGGTGAAGATATCCAAGCCAGCATTTTAGTAACACTAATGGTCAAGGAGATGGGTGTGCCAAATATACTGGTGAAGGCACAAAATGAATATCATGCACGCGTTTTAGAAAAAATTGGCGCAGATCGCGTAGTACATCCGGAAAGAGACATGGGGGTTCGTATTGCGCATAATTTAGTTTCAAAAAATATTTTAGATTATTTAGAGTTGACGGATGCTTACTCCTTAGCTGAGATTCGAGTATCCAATCCTAAATTTTTCAATAAAACACTTGGTGAACTAAATTTCCGACAACGGTTTGATTTAACTGTTGTAGCAATTCGTCGAGTTGATCGAACAGTCGTTGTTTCTCCAGCAGCGGATGAATTTGTCCGCCAAAATGACAATTTATTAGTAATCGGAGAAACAGAAGATGTAGAGATGCTTGACGATAAAATGAATCAATAATTATAGGGGTGAATGATTTTGACTAAATTAACAGTAACACCTGCAGCACAAGAATGGTTCAAAAAAGAAGTGAATCCACCTGAAAATCTTGGTATTCGCTTTTTCGGAAAAGTTTATGGTAAAACAGAGGTACACGAAGGATTTTCGATTGGATTATCAGTTGAAGAACCAGAAAATGTGATTGAAGAAGAATTGATTGATGGCATGAAATTTTTTATTGAAGAAGCAGATGAATGGTTTTTCAAAGGATATGATTTGGTTGTCGACTATGATGCCAAAAAAGATGAACCGGCCTATCATTTTGAAAAAAATGATTAAAAATAGAACAAAAAAACGGCGAAATCATTGATTGGTTTCGCCGTTTTTTTGGATGAATGACTCTAATCTGTTTCGTTCGCAAAATAAAAATTATATGATTACTGGATTTTAGGAAGTCAATGAATTTTTATTTTAATAACCAGAAAGTAACTGTACTTGATTAACTGTAAGAGCTTGATCTGAAAGATAACTTTCAAGATTCTTGAGAAAAATGTCCATAAATTTAGTTTGGAAATGGGGAGTCAATCCAGCAATATGTGGTGTGATCAGCACATTTTCCATTGACCAAAGCGGACTGTTTTCTGGTAATGGTTCCTCTTCAAAAACATCTAGCGCTGCAAAAGCTAGTTTCTTTTGATTCAGCGCGTCAATCAATTCGTCGGTCTTAACAGATGGTCCACGACCAACATTTATAAAGAGCGCTGTTGGTGAAAAGAAAGTGAACATTTCTTGATCAAATAGGCCATTGGTTTGTTCGGTCAGCGGCAAGATGTTGATTACGATATCCATCGTTGGTAAGATCTCTTTAAGTTTTGCTAACGGAAAGGTCTCTTTAATATGTTCTACTGGTCGACCGGTCGTATTGATACCATAGATTTCCATTCCAAAAACTTCTGCTCTTTGAGCGACCATTTTACCGATATGCCCAGTACCGATAATCAGTAACTTTTTCTTTTGGATCGCTTGATAGTGAATGTCAGAACCAAGCCATTTTTGAGCAACTTGTGCTTTTTGTGCCTGAAAAAGACCACGAGAATACCCAAAAATGACACCCATCAAATGTTCAGCAATTGATTCACTATGGATACCACTACCATTCGAAAGTAAGATATCATGTTTTGAAAATTCTTCTAAGGGCAAGGTGTCGACACCTGCAGAAATGGATTGAACCCATTTCAAATTATTGCTTGCTAGTAGTTCGGGTTGAAATTCACGATTCCAGCCCAAGCTGATTTCAACTTGTGAAAGTTCAGCAGTGGTTAGCTCTGTTTTGAATTGATAATTTGGTGCAAGCGTCTCGATTCTTTCGATAAATTCTTCACGAAAAGGACGAGTGGAGTAAATGATTGGCTGTTTCATAGATTTGACCACCTTTCTTGTCTTAAGTGTAGCGCAAAGTGCGCAAAGTTTGAAGTAAGTTGATGAGGAAGGAGAACAGCAAATAAAAAAAGAGCCATGACAGCTGTCATGGCTTAAAGTGAATTATTGTTTTGGTAATTGAAATCTTGGCCAACCTTTACATGCCTGAATGAAAATAAATAAGCCGACTAATGTGATGAAGATGCTTGTATCAAATGTTGGAACAAAAATTAAAATGACAGTGGAAAGTAGGGTTGGTAACGTAATCGCATAAATCATTGTTTTTAAACAGTCAAGGAATGTTGCCCTAGTTAAACGTAGACGAGCATAGATATAGCTTGCAAAGCTCGCAATGATCAATGTAATCAGTAGATTAAGAAAACTTGGATAAATTGTGATAATAAAAGTCACTGCTTTAATCCAGAATGGAATCGTTGAGTTTGCCAAAACTTCGCGCATTTGTTGCCCATTCAAGTTAGCTAATGCCTCATTTGAATAACTTAAGACCATCTCATTGCTACCTAACAAAGAAGTAGTCGTACCAGTATTTGGTAAGGCAATAACCATCTGATCTTTCAGCATGCCAACACTGATAAAATTCCCCATCAAATCAGTAGAAATATCATGTTCAGAACGTTTCCCATCAGGATCAAAAGTAAAAATGATGGAATTTGTCTGATAAATGAAACCTTTAGCGTCATGGGCATCTAATTGCCCATCTTTGATTTCAAAATCAGGGATCTTTTTGGCGATTTGTTGTCCGTCAGTCTTGATGTTATCCAAAACTTGAAAGACTTGGAATGAAATTGGTAATGCCATGATCACACTTAGCACTAAGAGATAAAGAATCGATTTCCAAAAAGGAGTTTGTCGTGCCTCTTTGAGATTTTTGAATTTTGTAAATGAATTGAATATTAATTGTTTTGTTGTCATAATAGCTCCTCTTTAGTATTGTCTTCAACAGCAATTCTAGCGAAGTATAGCTGGAAATACAAGAGAAGGAGGCAAAATTACAAGATTGATTGGCTGTTAATCGGAAAAATGTTATCCTTACAGAAAGTAATTGTTTGTTTTTTTATGGATCAACAAAACTGTTTACTAATTTTTTAATAATCTGGCTGAAAGTTTTTTGAAAATAGCGTATGATAAATAAGAATTTTAATAAGGGTAGGTTCAAAAATGAAAGTATATTTGCAAATCAAAGAATTTTTAGAAGAAAAAGGGTACTGGGAAATTTTTGTGTATATTTTTTTTGGTGGGTTAGCAACAGTGGTAAACTTTGTGACCTTTGCGTTAGCATTACAAGTATTTGGTTTAAGCATGGTCGTTTCAAATACGATTTCCTGGATTTGTTCGGTGTTGTTTGCTTTTGTAACAAATAAAATTTGGGTTTTTCATTCTAAATCACCAAGTTTTTGGCATATGGTAGGAGAATTTGCAAAATTTCTTTTCTATCGAATTGTTTCCTATGGACTGGACATGGGCGCTATGATTTTACTCATTCAGGGGTTAAATAGTAACGAGTATGTGGCTAAAATCATTACACAAATCTTAGTTGTTTTGGCTAACTATATATTCAGTAAGTTATTTATTTTCAAAAAAACTGAGGTAATTGATGAAATCAAAGAAACCAAATAATCGAATCGAAAAACAATAACAAAAATCGTAGGCATAACTTTTGAAGAATTCTCAACTCTTTGTTACTCTTTTGAGTGTAAAGACTAACAGGATTATTGAGGAGGAAGATTTTCAATGACTTACACATTACCTGATTTACCATATGCATATGATGCTTTGGAACCTTATATCGATGAAGAAACAATGCACCTTCATCATGACAAGCACCATCACACTTACGTGACTAATCTAAATGCAGCAATCGAAAAACATCCAGAACTCGGAGAAAAATCAATAGAAGAATTAATTTCTGATATGGATGCTATTCCTGAAGATATCAAAACTGCAGTTCGCAATAATGGTGGCGGACATGCAAACCATTCATTCTTCTGGAAGATCATGGCACCAAATGCTGGTGGCGAACCAACAGGAGCAATCAAAGAAGCAATTGATGCTGCTTTTGGTGACTTTGCTTCATTTAAATCAGAATTCAAAACTGCAGCAACTGGTCGTTTTGGTTCTGGTTGGGCTTGGCTGGCTGTTGATAATGGTAAATTAGTTATTACTTCAACTGCTAATCAAGATTCACCTTTGATGGAAGGTCAAACGCCTGTATTAGGTTTAGACGTGTGGGAACATGCCTATTATTTGAAATATAAAAATGTACGTCCTGATTACATCGAAGCGTTCTGGAATCTTGTGAACTGGGATGAAGTAAATAAACAGTTTGAACAAGCAAAATAACGTGTTCATATGTTAGTTCCATCTTTAGTTGTTTCCGGAAAAAGTAAAAAACAACCTTGCGAGCGTTTTCTAAATTCGGTATAATATTTTTGTAAGAGGAATTCTTACAAGAACATTTTTTGGAGGCTATACACTTATGGAACACGGAACAGTTAAATGGTTCAACAATGAAAAAGGATTTGGGTTTATTACAGTAGATGGCGGAGATGACGTATTTGTACACTTCTCAGCAATTCAAGGAGATGGCTTTAAGAGCTTAGAAGAAGGTCAAGAAGTTGAATTCACAATTGTTGAAGGTTCACGCGGACCTCAAGCTGCTGAAGTGACTAAATTATAATATTTGTTGAATAAACGATCTTATCAAAAATAAATCCCTTTGAAAAAAGTTAGATTTGTTTCACGAGATTATACAAAAAAGGAGTTGTGGCTTGTGCTACGACTCCTTTTTTAGTTTGTATAAATGAATGAGTTACAGAAGGAAATGTTCTTTAATAAAGTGAACCAGTGAATGGATTTGTTTTTCAATATCTTGGATGGAAATTGTGACAACTATAGGTTCTTCCTCAAATGTGGGCATAGTAAGTAACGTATCGGTTGTTCGGATGATCAAATCTGGTTGAATGGAAAGGTCATTGGTCATAAATAGATTGATGTAAGGACGTAAAGAATCATTGATCTTTTTCATGGCTGCTAGTTCTAGCGAATGCGGAAGGTCACTTTCAAATTTGACATTGAGCTGCTTGTCAAAATACGTTGGAGGAGCGATAATCAAAAATGCTTCCGTTAAGATCCAAGGACGTAACCAATAAAGCGCTTCCTCTTGATGCTTGAATTCAGTACAGACTCGAGACATTTCTCCCAAAAGCTCCGGATGTTTTTCTTCTATATCAAAAATAAATTCTTTGTTTAACGTTAAAAAATTCGGAAATAAAATTGCGTGCATTGAGTTCGCTAATAAGGTTGCATTTAACAGTTTACGTTTTTTGATATGATTAAATTGATTTCGTTTTAATGTATTTAAATAAGAGAAAAATTTGATCAAAAATAATCTTGCAGAGGTTTGTTTTGCTAAATGAAGTTTTAATGCTCTTTCCAAAAAGTTTTTTGCTAAATAAAAATTTGTTTTCGACTGCATCCAAAGAAAGGAAAAACGTAATTCTGTTTCTGAAAGCTTATCGCCGATTACCTCCTGAAAAATCTGTGCTTCTTCCGAAAATTCTTTCCAGATTTGTGTGGTAAACGTGGGTAAAATATTGTTGTCAATTAAATGTCCTTGAGAAGACCGTAAAAAATTAATAGCAGAAATGTAGCACCATTGGAGAACTTTTATTTTATTTGGTTGCTGGCCTACAGCTTTAAAAAGGTTTTCTACATCAGATAGTGTCTGTGCGAAGTCAATGGTTGCAAAAGGCCAAATTACTCCACGATAAGTCTCCCACAAAACTAAATAACTAAAATAACGAATTTGTGTCTCCTTTCCTGTTAGATAAATGTCACCATTTTTGGTTTTTATTTGTATATCATAAGGAGCAAATTTTTTATTTAATTGTGTAATATGTCTACGTAAAATAAATTCACTGATCTCAATTGAAACCAAAAAGTCCTTTATTTGGATTTTTGAGACGAATATCAATTGATAAATTAATTGAAAAATAGGAGATAAAGCTAATATATCTGCATATAGAAGTTGATATTCTTTTGAATCACCTGTGAAATGATAATGAGATGAAGTTTTGGCAAAATGAATCGCATTTGGTAATTCTTGAATTTTTTGACAATATTGGGCAACTGATCGTTTGTCAGAGGAGAGTGAACGAGCAAGTTTCTCCAAAGAATAAGGCTTTTCTGAAAAGTAAAGTGTTTCAAGAATAGCTAACTGCATCTGGATTGGACGTTCTAAACTAAAAAATTGATTCATACAAGTTACTCCTTCAAAAAGTATTTAAATTAGATAAGACTAGTAAAACTTATCAAAAATTCTCATTTTTAGTCGATAAATAAACACAAAAAATAAGAAGAAATAACATAGAACTATAAAAAGATGGAATATCTTATGATATTTTATCTTTTTTTTATGTTATAGATTTATTTGTTTTATGAGAGTTCTTATCTGTTTATGGTGAATATTATAATACATTTTTGATTATTTTTTAATTTTAAAGTAACGATTTCGTTTAATGGTGGTTATTTTATTGACTAACGAGCAAAAAAATAGATTTTATGATACACCCTTGATAAACTCCGAATAACTTAAGTTGCTAGTGAATAAAAATACCTGAAAAGGCGCCTTTTAGGTATAAAAATCGGGTATAAAGGGGAGGTCGTTAGCTGCTTCACATATTTATTCTTTTGTTGGAGGACTGGACAGTTAGGAGATGTGTCTCAAAAAGGAGGATAAACATGAAAAAGGACTACCGAAGATTAATGGACCAAAAAGCAAGTACTAAGCGCCGATCAAAAAAATACTTGCTTGTGGGAACGTCGTTGGCAACAGGTATGTTGTTAGGGTTAGCCCCAATTTCAATTGCTACGCCACTTTTTACTCTTGAAACGAACGAAGTTTATGCAGATTTGATTAACGGACAGCTATTCAGTAATTTAACTTCATCTAACACAAGTGGAACTACCAGCTCTGCCCCTTTTCCTTTAGAAAATGTCAGTCGTGCTGTTGATTTTATCATTTCAGCGGATAGTGGAATTGATTTAAGTGTTTTACCAGGAAATCGTCTAGCAGTTCTAGCAATTCCAGAAGAAATGCAAGGGCTAGTAACGCCAAACGGTGATGGAACATTCTCAACTGAAATCCTATTGCCTACGAATGCCTTAGATCCGTTGCTAACAGTTGTAAATGGTGCAGTAACTACGTTAGTAAATGGAATAAATGCAGCGATAGCCCTTAATCCGTTAGCAACAATAGATTTATCACAAGTTTATACGCAGTTAGATTTATTGAATAATTTAACTAATCTAACCGCTGCTGATGTCGCGCTACAGCTCGAAGCACAAGGTGATGAGTACATCTATGCTGAACTAGAAGGGATTCTTGAAGTAATCATTCGTGAATCACTGACGGATATTTTAACAGATTTGAATAACGCGGTACAATCTATTGATGCTGTTCCGACTGCTGGTTCAGGACTAGGAGGTACGTTCGCGGCAGCCGCAGTTAATACAACTCTGAATACTACACTTAAACCAGCTTTTACTCTTACTTTCAATACAGCCTTGGCTCTAGTTAACGTAGGCTCTTCGTTGATTGGTAATTTGGTGGATGGCAGTGTGCTTGGTCAAACAACTGTGACCATTCCAACGATGATCCAAGATCCAACATATCAAGATTTATTGACAGCAGGAGTAGACATCTCTAATCCATATGAAGCAGGTTTTTTAGCAACGATGATTAAAACAAATCTGTTGTCGATTGACATCGCTTCAAATTATGACGGGTACACACCGGTGTTCTATGAGGCAAGTAATGTAACTGCTCCTTACAATGTTGTGGTAACTGGAAATGTAGCTGATGGCTATGAAGTCACGGGGATGGCTGATCCTGGTGCTACAGTACGAATTTATAAAGATGGTGTATTAATTGGTGAAGGATCGGCGGATGAAGTAACAGGAAGCTTTACTATTCCCATTTCTTCAGATGATGTTAATCCATTAGATGAAATTCAGTTGATCGCTTACGATGAAAATGATATTCCAAGTTTACCAACGCAAGCATTTATTCCGGATGAAGATGACGATGATGCAGATGCCGACGCGGATGCCGATTCAGACGCTGACGCGGATTCAGATGCGGATGCCGATTCAGACGCCGATGCGGATTCTGACGCTGATGCGGATGCCGATTCAGATGCGGATGCGGATGCCGATTCAGACGCTGACGCGGATTCAGATGCGGATTCAGATTCAGACGCCGATGCGGATGCCGATTCAGATGCGGATGCGGATGCAGATGCCGACGCTGACGCCGATGCCGATTCCGACGCCGACGCCGATGCTGATGCTGATTCTGACGCCGATGCAGATGCCGATGCGGATGCCGACGCTGACGCCGATTCTGACGCTGACGCTGACGCGGATTCAGATGCGGATGCTGACGCAGATGCGGATTCTGACGCTGACGCCGACGCGGATGCAGATGCAGATGCAGATTCAGACGCGGATGCAGATGCCGATGCAGATGCCGATTCAGACGCTGACGCGGATTCAGATGCGGATGCTGACGCAGATGCGGATTCTGACGCTGACGCTGACGCGGATTCAGATGCGGATGCCGATTCAGACGCCGATGCGGATGCCGATTCAGATGCGGATGCGGATGCCGATTCAGACGCCGATGCGGATTCTGACGCTGATGCGGATGCAGATTCAGACGCCGATGCGGATGCGGATGCCGATTCAGACGCTGACGCGGATTCAGATGCGGATTCAGATTCAGACGCCGATGCGGATGCAGATGCCGATGCGGATGCGGATGCAGATTCAGACGCCGATGCGGATGCCGATTCAGACGCCGATGCGGATTCAGACGCCGATGCGGATGCCGATTCAGATGCGGATGCGGATGCAGATTCAGACGCTGACGCGGATTCAGATGCGGATTCAGATTCAGACGCCGATGCGGATGCCGATTCAGATGCGGATGCAGATTCAGACGCCGATGCGGATGCAGATTCAGACGCCGATGCGGATTCTGACGCTGATGCGGATGCCGATTCAGATGCGGATGCGGATGCAGATTCAGACGCTGACGCGGATGCTGATGCCGATGCGGATGCGGATGCAGATTCAGACGCTGACGCTGACGCGGATGCCGATGCGGATGCCGATGCGGATGCTGACGCCGACGCCGATGCCGATTCCGACGCCGACGCCGATGCGGATGCAGATGCCGATGCGGATGCCGACGCGGATGCCGATTCAGATGCGGATGCGGATGCCGACGCCGATGCTGATTCCGATGCGGATGCCGACGCCGATGCAGATGCCGACGCGGATGCGGATGCCGATGCGGATGCCGATGCTGACGCCGATGCTGACGCCGATGCTGATGCGGATGCAGATTCAGACGCGGATGCGGATGCCGATTCAGACGCTGACGCCGATGCCGATTCAGACGCAGACGCCGATGCTGACGCAGATGCTGACGCAGATGCGGATGCCGATTCTGATGCAGACGCAGATGCCGATTCAGACGCCGACGCCGATGCTGACGCCGATGCTGACGCCGATGCCGATGCCGATGCCGATTCTGATGCAGACGCAGATGCCGATGCCGACGCTGACGCAGATGCCGATGCCGACGCTGATTCCGATGCAGATTCAGACGCTGATGCAGACGCAGACGCAGATGCCGATGCCGACGCTGACGCAGATGCCGATGCCGACGCTGATTCCGATGCAGATTCAGACGCTGACGCCGATGCGGATGCCGATTCTGACGCTGACGCGGATTCAGACGCCGATGCGGATGCCGATTCTGATTCTGATTCAGATGATCCTACGCCAGTTAAACAAACAGGACCGACGCCAAAATTACCACTTCAACTTGGTAATGACCGTTATCCACCAAGTGGTAAAGGTGGGACTGGAATTAACATGACGCAGAAGACAAGTCCAAAAAATTATCCAAAAACATCTGATCAAACAAGTGCTTCAACCTCATTGTTAGGAGCAATAACAGCGTTCATTTCTGGGCTAGGAATTTGGAGAATTCGCAAAGGAAAAAAGAATAAATAAAGCTAAGTAGCAAAATAAAATAGATTGATGAAGAGGAGCATTCTCTTCATCAATCTTTCATGAGGTGAGGATATGTTTGTTCAGACGACCGAAAATGTTTTGGCTTCAATAAAAGAAATCATTGATCAAGTTGAAACGAATGCAACTAATAAACTGTTGATTGTTAGTACCGGTGATTTTAGTGAACGCGGACGGGTCATTGAATTTTATGGCAACAATTTCAAGACGATCTGGAACAACTTTTTATCCGCATATAAAATCAATCAATTCAATCAAGCCCCTTATTTAAGAATTGATATTTTGACAAAAGAAACGAGAATCGATTTTGCCCAGTTCCTAACAGGTTTAAAAAAAGTTCGTCGAAATAACTACGTTGATTTTAATGTCAGGATCGATGGTTTACGAAAACGAAGCTTCTTAATGGAAGAACTTGTGGCTAACGCAATTTTGAAGCCAAGTAAAGCACATAAAGTGGGAAAAAATCTTCCAGATTTACAAATCGATGAACAAAATTATCGTGGCTATGTCAAACGAAAATACGGGAGAAATGAACAAGATTTAAGCTATTTACAACGCTCAGATTTTTATTTGTTTGAAACGAAGTCATATTACTTTGAAAAGGGGCAACTTTTACCAATTAAGGACTATGGGAATGGAAATCGAATACGAGAAATCTCTCGAGAAAATTTAGTGCAAATGACAGATTTAGTTATTGATAAAGGAAGTAGTTATTTAGAAAATCAGCTGACTTCTACTGGGAAATTTATTTATGGTTATTATCCCTGCTATGACCAACCAATTAAAGGCTACAATTCAGTTCGACATTTTTCTTCCTTATATGCGTTAGCAGAAGCAGCTGAATACTTTTCTGATCAAAAGATGTTGACATCAGTAAAAGATGGATTGATTTGGGGAATGAAACACTTAACAGATGAACTAGATGAGTATCTCTTGGTCAAAGAGCAACTAGCAAAAGATGTGGAGTATAAATTAGGCGCACAAGCAACGGCAATACTCGCTGTTGCTAAGTACGTCGAGTTAACTCAAGATGAGTACTTTCATTCATTCTTACAAGAGCTGATCCGAGTAGTTGAAGATAAATTTCTGACTGCAGAAAAGAAAACCATTCATGTGTTAGATGGTCAGTTGCAAGTGAAAGAACAGTTCAGAATCGTTTACTATGACGGTGAAATTTTATTTGCATTATTGCGTGCTTATGAGATTTTGAAACAGCGAGAAATTTTGACAATCTGTGAAGGTCTAATGACACAGTTCGTTGCCAATAATTATCAAAAATATCACGATCATTGGTTAAGTTATGCGACAAATGAATTACTGAAGTATCAACAGAAAAAGGAATATTACCAATTTGGATTAAAAAATGCTCTGGAAAACATCAATTTCATTGATAAACGTGATACTGCTTATCCAACAATGCTGGAATTATTAGTTGCGGCATCAAAAATGATGACTAAATTAGAAGTGAGTCCGTTTAGAAAAGAAATCTTTCCATTGGATAAAGATTTTTTTCAAGCAAAAACTAGAATCAATCATGTGATGGAAAAAAGAGTGTTACATGAAATAACAACAGGTGTGATGTTCCCGGAATTTGCACAATTTTTTAAACAGCCCGCTATTGTTTGTTATGGCTTCTTTGCCCGACATGATCGTTTTCGTATGCGGATTGACGATGTGGAGCATTTTCTGTCAGGCTTGATCAATTATCGAATGCATACCAATAAAGAGGAGGAATTCTAATGGTTGGAACGATTCGTTTCATTGCGTTATCTTTGATTGGTTTATCTTATTTTATTTTTAAAGTACGTCGGAAAAAAGGGTGGAAAGACCAGCAACCTCCAGAAGATTTAACTGGGTATGAGAAAGATGAAAATGGTTTGTATCCTTGGGAAAATGACCGGAATGATTCGCCCGAGAGAATCAAAAAAACAGCTACCAGATACGTGAATCAAGCACGTCCAAGACGTGGTCGCTGGTAATCGATAAATGAAGAAGGCGGGGTGAAAAAATGAAGACCATTCGAACAGTGTTAACGGAAATCGAAGGGAATTATTTCAGAGAGTATGAAAATTTGGATCAAGAAATAACTGATTTAGAATATTTTTCAGGACACTTAAAGAAACACCGTGATTATTCTTCAACGATTTTTGTTTGTATCACGTCAGAAAGAAGAAATTATATTAATCGAAAACCGGTTAAATGGCTAGATGGCAATGAACAAATTGCCGGAAGAGAAAATGAGTTTGGTTTGATTGTAACAGAACGTCCAATCACAGATGATTTAGTTCAGGTACCACAGTTTATCGTTCCGAATAGCTGGGAATTTCTCTTGAATTTGTCAGCTAAGCTTCGAGCAGAGTTTATTAAACCCGTGATTGCTATTACTGGTTCTGCGGGAAAAACATCGACGCGAATGATGATTTCTCATTTATTTAAAGATAAGAAAGTGTTAGAGAACCGAGGAAATCACAATGTACGTTTTGCAATTCCACTGTACATGAGCAAGTTATTAACTGATCCAGAAGTCTTTAATTTAGAAGTTTCGGTAAATGCGTTGAATTCCTATGATACTGGTTCTATGTCAAAATTGATTGAACCGGATATTGCATTGGTGACCTCAATTGGTGAAGCACATCTTAGTTCATTGAAGGATACAAAAGGTGTGGCAATTCACAAAGCCAAGATTTTTGAGGGGTTAAAAAAAGGTGGAACGGCGATTATCAACAAAGATATGGGGCAAGAAGAGTTCACTATTTTAGTTGATGCTGCCAGAAAAAGAGAGGCGAAAATCTACACTTATTCATTACAAGATACACTAACAGATGTTTATGTTAAGCACTGGCAACAAAAAAGAGAGTACTGTGAGTTAGTAATTTCTTTTTTAGATGAAGAGAGGACTGTCAAGCTAACCGTTTCTTCTGCTGGGATGATTTCCAATGCGTTAGCAACGTTACTGGTGGTTTATGAAATGGAGGGGACAATCGAACCTTATCTTAGAAAATTCGAGACATTTAGACCACTGCACAAAATTTTAGAAAAATCATCAATAATGATTGCACCAGAAAAAACATTTACGTTTATTGATGATACCCACAACGCTTCATTACCGGCTATGAGAAATGCGATTAGCTACTTTAATGATGTACGTCCTTATTATTTAGGAAAAAGTTTTCTCATTTTAGGACAAATTGCTGATTTAGGAGAGGCAGCGAAATCTGTTCATCTTGCAATCAAACAAGATATGGAAGATGCCGAGGCTGATTATATCTTTGGTTATGGTGAGCAGTTCAAAGAAATCTTTGCTTTGGAGCAACAAAATGATTCGAGGTTTCACTGGTTTGCTACGTTAAAAGAATTATCAGAACAATTGGAAACGCTATTGAGTGACGATAGTTTGATTTTAGCTAAAGGCTCAGTAACAGGAAGCGATTTCCAGCAAATTGATCAGTATATCCGTAAATTAGGAAGAAGTTTCAACGGTCAAATGGTTCATTGATTAAATTCAAATGGATGTGAGGGAGGGGGTTAGATGCGTTCTTTTCAAAGAAAAAAAGTTTGGCAGGCATTTGGAATGACTTTCTGTTTGATCTGGATTATTTTAAGCCAGACCCATGTCGTTCAAGCACTTTCTCTAGAATTATTTGGGACAACAACACTTTCAAATAACAGCGAAACCACTGCCGAAAAACCATTTTTACATGTGGAAAATACGCCAGTTACTTTTGTGCTCACGGGAGAAAATGGCGTAGGAGTCGGAGCGATTACGACGGGTGAAAAATATGGAATACTTGAAATTCCAATGGAGATGGTTGGTTATGTTCAAGTTAATGGATCTGCAATTGTACAGACGACGGTGACTGTTCCTTTAAGCCAATCCCCATTGCAAGCGTTGATGCCGACAATCAGTTCAGTCATCTCTTTGATTGTTCATTCACCACTGGTTTCCGCAGCAAATAAAACAGCTGCGAATCAAGCATTGACGGAACTAACCTCGGAAAATTTTGGTAGTCAAAACCTGTCTCTTGCGATTACGCCGAGAACGAACACACAATTTGAAGTAGCCATTAGTCAAGGTTTATTCCCTATTTTAGCCACAACGCTAAAAAATCGTGTTCAAAATCTATTAACCGTTGTTACGTCTATTCCTTTAATTGGAACGATTTTGGGTGTGTTATTGACTCCCTTTACAACGGCCTTAAATCAATTAATCAATAATTTAAATTCATCAACTTCAGCTGATAGTCGTGCCTTGGTAGCTGGCTCAATTTTAGGAAACACGCAAGCATCATTCCCTTTTCTAGTTTCTTCGCCTGCAACCACAAGTGATTATGTTGCAAATTTTACAGGAATGTTTATGCAGACAGATGAAGCATTGATTCAGCTAGGAGAATCTGTTGCGCAGACGGTAATTTATTTTTCTGCAGGAGCGTTGGCTATGGAAACGACATTTCTTCCAAGTAACTTGGATTTTGGTGAACATGTTATTCAAACGCAAATGGATGAGTTACTGATTGCTAAAGAAAATCAACAAGTAACGACAGGTGTTGTTCAAATCAGTGATACGCGATTGGTAGAAAAATTTTGGCAGTTAAAAGTGGAGCAGTTAACTTCATGGAACCAAGGTACGAATGAACTTTTGGCACAATTACAAATTAAGAACGCTGACCTGATTTCAACTTTTCCTGCAGGTTCAGTTAGTAGCACCGCCAACCAGATTGTTGGATTAAATGTTGGTGTTCAACAACCCCTTATCCAGTTAAATGGAACGACGCAACCAGGTGATGTTTTGTTAAATCTTAGTGAATTTCAATTATTTGTTCCGAAAGAGGCTGTGAAATCGACGGGAACTTACCAAACCGTTTTGGAGTGGGTGTTGTCAGATACACCTAGTTAGATTGCTAAAGGAGGAAGAATGGTTATGAAAAAGAAAATATTTACAAGCTTAACGATGTTAGGTCTGTGCTTACTTTCTAGTCAATTTGTTTTTGCAGACGCACAGACACAAGGAAAAGTGAATTATCTTCCGGGGACATTAGAATTTGATTATACGAGTGAGATTCCGACTGATTTAAATTTTGGTGAACACCCAATTCAAACTGTAACGGCAGAAAATTGGATTGCAACGACAACAGGTGAACAGGCAGCACCAGCGACAACTGGAGCGGTCGACGTCCGAGATAACCGAGGAAATCTTACGGGAACTTGGTTGGTGAAAGTAGCACAAGTCGAACAATTTCAAACGAGTGACGAAGTAGAATTGACAGATGCAGTGTTAAGTTTGTCGTTTGGCTCAGTTACAAATAACTTATCTTTAAGCCCAACGAGCACATATGAAAATGATGAATTAGCTATTCAGGTATTTAACCAGGAATTTACGGTCTTAAGTGCAACGGCTGGGGAGAATTCTGGAGATACTTCCTTGGCAATCAATCAGTTTTCTTTAGCGATACCAGCTAATACGAATAAAGTTGCAGCAGAGTATATGACAACCTTGAATTGGACATTTTCTTCAACACCCGAACCATAAAAAGTTGAGTAGATGAAAAAAGGAGGGATAATTGTGAAATGGTTGATTGGAATATTGGGAATAGTCGGATTAGGATTGGGATTTGTGGTGCCGATTCAGGGAGAATCACTACAAAGTTTTGATGCGCAAATTCAACCGAATCAAGAAATAACTACCCAAAATGATGCTTATTTTGATTTACAACTAGCACCTGAACAAGAAGTACAGTTAAAAGTAATTGTGACGAATTTAAAAGAGACACCAGTCACAATTATTTCTTCTTTTAATCGCGCAAGAACGAATCAACTTGGTGTTGTCGAGTATTCTGGAAAAAATCAGGATACAACACAAGCGTTACCAGCCGATATTGAACAAGTAGTCCAATTGTCACAAAAAGAATTTCTTTTAAAAGGACATGAGCAAAAAATTCTTGTGTTAACTGTCAAAATGCCAAATAAACCATTTGAAGGTGTGCTTGCTGGTGGAATTTATCTTCAAGAAAAGCCACGAGAAAAAGCAGAAGGTAACATTCAAAATGTTTTTTCTCGAGAAATCGCTGTTTTGCTACAAAATGAACGAGAAAAAATGGCGCCTGTTCTGGAAATGAAGGAAGCTTCCCCAACTCAAGTTAACGGTAGAAATGCTGTGAAAGTAGGGTTACAAAATACGAAGGCAACGTATTTATCAACAGCAGATATTCAGTATGAGTTATTTAAAGAAAAAGAAGAAACTCCTCGATTAAGTGGAAATCAAGCGATTGGATTTGCTCCTAATAGCGGTATGACATACTTGATCTTTTTAGAGGGGCAAAAGTTCGAGGAGGGAACATACCGCTTAAAAACAACGGTTAGTAAAGAAGAGTTTCATTGGAGTGAGGAAACATTATTTAGGGTGACTAAGAAGACATCTGACTCTTACAATAGAAAAGATGTTTCAATCGAAGAACCCAAAAATCCGTTTCCATGGTTGATGTGGCTAGGGATTGGAATAATTTTCGGATTGATTGCAGTAATTGTCTGGTTGTTAAACAAGTTACGAAATAAACAAACAAAATGAATAAAGTTTGAATCAGAAAGCTGGGACAGTGTGGCGTTCCAGTTTTTTTGTGTGGCGTTTAGAAAGTTCTTTAAAATAAAAGTGTTCTTGCTTAAGATAGGATAAAAAGAGAAAGTGTTTTGTATGATAGTGCGCATTTAGTAGAAGCTGACTACTTGGCACTATAACTTTTATTCAAAAAAAGCATAAATTTTTCATTTTATGCAATTTATCACTCATTTATACACAATTCTGCCTTTTCTCGAAAGTAGTGCTATGGTATGATAATGAAGAATTTTGAAAATTTACATAATTTCTGATCTGTTCTTTAAAGTTTTATTATGATTAAAGTGGGGAATTGCTGAATAAATTGTTGTATGAGAAAATATTTTAGAAAATGTGAAACAGAGGTGTACTATGAAGCGGTGGCAAAAAGTAGTTTTAGCTTTTCTCGGAGTTTTTGTTCTTTTGATTGTCGGACTTTCGGCATATGGAATCAAATTTATGGGTGAAGCAAATCAAACAGTCAACAAAATTTCAAAGGATTTAAATCGAGTTTCAACTAAACGATCGGACAAAGTCAGTATTGACGATCGAGAACCATTTTCCGTTTTATTACTCGGACTAGACACTGGTGGCTTAGGACGGACAGAACAAGGTCGTTCAGATACCATGATGGTTGTAACAGTTAATCCAGAAAAGAAAACTTCAACAATTGTCAGCTTGGATCGTGATATTTATACGAATATCGTTGGTTATGGAACAGTGGACAAATTAAATCACGCCTATGCATTTGGTGGGGTCGAAATGGCAATGGATTCGATTGAGCAATTGTTGGATATACCACTTGATCATTATGTGACGATCAACTTGGATGGAATGAAAGATTTGATTGATGCAGTTGGTGGGATTGAAGTTAATAATAAAATTGACTTCACACTAGATGGAGTCCACGTACCTGTTGGCAAACAAAAGCTAGACGGTGAGACAGGATTAGCCTATGCCAGAATGCGCCATGAAGATCCAGAAGGGGACATCGGTCGTCAACGCCGTCAACGTGAAGTTGTCACGAAAATCGTCAATAAAGTTCTAAGTCTAGATGGTGTGAGCAATTATCAAAAGATTTTAAAAGCAGTTGAAAACAATGTGAAGACGGATTTGGAATGGGACGATATGTTAGATGTTGCAACGAATTATACTGCAGCATTCAATAAAATCGACCAAGGACAGCTACAAGGGGAAAGCACAACAATTAATGAAATTTATTATCAAATTCTTGGTCAAAATGAGTTATTGAAAGTTCAAAACAAATTGAAAAAACAATTAGATTTGAAAACAAGTAGCACGTTGCCTAATTTGAAAAATGATAATGCGTATCAAATGTTCTATGATGACTCAGAAGATGGGACGGGTCTAACTTCAAGTAGCACTGTCACCGATGGTAATGACTATTCAAATAATTATTCAAATGACTATTCCAACAGTTATTCAGACAATTATTCATCCACCTACTCAGATGGTAATGGGGATTATAACCAAGACTACAATCAAGACAATGGATATGGTACTGAAAATAACTACGATCAAAACAATAATCAAGAAAATTATGAACAATATACACCGGAAGATACGAATCAATACAATTATAATGGAAATTATTAAATAAAAATGAATCGCCCCACTAAAAGTCGTCAGCCGATTTTTAGTGGGGCGATTTTTATTAATAGATCGTAAATGAGACAATTTTTATCTGTTTATTTTTTAGTTAATTTGACAACGACTTCACAGCGAGCAGTTTGTGGAAACATGTCGACTGATTGCAAGTAGTCGACTTCATAACATTTGGTTAATTCAACTAAGTCACGAGCCAAGGTTGAAACATTACAAGAGATATAAACTAATTTTTTGGCTGGATGTTTCAATAAAGATTGAATTAATTTAGCATCCAAACCAGTTCGGGGTGGATCAACGATAATTCCATCAGGAGTAAATCCTTCTTCGAGCCATTTAGGTAAAAGTTCTTCTGCCGTTCCGACTTCATAACGAGTATTGTCGTAGCCCAAACGTGTTGCATTTTTTTTCGCATCCTCAATTGCTTGGGGAACAACATCCATTCCGCGAACTTCTTTTGCATATTTTGCAACGCTTAACCCAATTGTTCCTACACCACAATACGCATCCACAACTGTTTCATCTTTTTCGATGGCTAACGCTTTGATTCCTTCTTGATAAAGAATTTTTGTTTGTTCTGGATTCAGTTGGAAAAAGGCGCGCGGTGATAAATCAAAAGTGACTTCGTTGATTCGTTCTTCGATTGCTTCTTTTCCCCAAAGATGAATCGTTTCGTCACCCATTACTAAAGAAGTTTTTTGAGGTTGAACATTTTGCATAATGGAAACTACTTCAGGCAACCGTTCGTTGATTTCACGAATCAGTGCATTTTTTTGTGGAAACTTTTGACTTCGAGTAATAAAAACAACTTGCAGTTCTCCTGTCTGGATCCCAACACGAACCATGATTGTCCGAAAAATACCGCTATTTGTTCGTTCATCATAAATAGGTAGATCATATTTATTTAACAAGCGAACGACTGTATTCATCACTTTTTGTGTTCGAGGTTCTTGAACCAAACAATCAGTCAGTGGAACTAAATTATGTGAATTCGCTTGATATAAACCAGCCTCGATTTGGTTGGTTTTTTTGTTTTTTCTTAACTGAAATTGAGCTTTATTCCGATAGCGCCAAGGGTCTTCCATGCCAATCGTTGGTAATAAAGGAAAATGACGGAAGCCAGCAGGTTTGAATTTTTCAAGTGCTTGTAAAAGCAAATCTTTTTTGAAATCGAGTTGTGCATGGTAGGCTAAATGTTGTAATTGACAACCACCACACTCGTAATAAACAGGACAGGGAGCGACGACGCGTTGGCTACTTGATTTTTTTACTTTCACAAGTTCTGCTTCTGCATAACGAGATGTCGCCTTGGTGATTTTCACAAGTACTTCTTCCTTTGGTAAAGCATAGGGAACAAAAATAATCAATCGTTTGAAGTAGCCAATGCCTTCACCATTGATACCAAGTCGTTTAATTTTTAAAGGAACTGTTTGTCCGGTTTTGACAATTGTTTCTGTCATAGGTATCTCCTTTTTTTCGTTTGATGTGGGTCTATTCTATCACAAAATCGCTGTCGGCGGGGAGTTTCTATGATATGATAGAGAATATATGTTCGAGGAGGAGTTTCATGATAACAGTGACGAGGATCAGCAAAGGCAAGGGCCCTTTTTACCAAGTCGATTTATCTGTTGGCGAGCCACTACATGTTTCAGAAGATGTTTTAATTCGTTATCGTTTACTAAAAGGACGAGAGTTAGATGAGGAACTAATCAAAGAAATCAAAAAAAGTAGTGGAGAAGACTTTGGTTTTCAGCAAGCATTGAATTATTTGAGTTACCAATTACGCTCAGAAAAAGAAATTCGTACTTATTTAAAAGAAAAAGAAATCGTTCAAGAAGATCGAAATAAAATCGTTGCACGATTGAAAGAATTAGATTTGATCAATGATCTTGTTTATGGGGAAAGCTACGTCCGAACGCAGATGCGTCTGAGTGACAAAGGACCCAGAAAGTTGAACCAGCAGCTACAGCAAAAAGGGCTAAAACCAGAAATCATCGAGCAAGCATTGAGCCAATATCTTTTTGAAGACCAAGTGGAAGTTGCCGGTATCGCCGCACAAAAAGCATACAAAAAAAATCATGGAAAAAGCCAGAAAGAGCTCTTACGAAAAATTCAACAAAATTTAATGACCAAAGGCTTCAACTCAGAAGTGATCCAGCAGGCAATTGCCCAATTGCCACAAGAAGTGGATGAGGAAGCAGAGTATGAATTGTTGGTAAACCAAGGCGAAAAATTATGGCGAAAGAATGCACGTTTTGATTTAACAAAACGTAGGATGAAAGTCAAACAGAGTCTTTATCAAAAGGGATTTAATCTGGACTTGATTCAACGATTTATTTCAGAAAAGGAAGCAGAAATCAGTGAATAAAGAGTGGGAAAACTGGTCAACAGAACAGACAAAAGAATTTCAGAAAAAATTTATTGAGTGGTATGAAAGAGAAAAAAGAAATTTACCTTGGCGCTATAATCGCGACCCATACCGTATCTGGATCTCAGAGATTATGTTACAGCAAACGCGCGTCGATACAGTCATCGATTATTTTTATCGGTTTATGGAGTGGTTTCCAACAATTGAAGCGCTAGCTAATGCACCAGAAGAAAAATTATTGAAGGCTTGGGAAGGACTAGGGTATTACTCTCGTGCTCGAAATATTCAAGCAGCAGCGAAACAAATCATGAGTGAATTTGGCGGGGAAATGCCGCAAACAGTTGCTGAAATCAGCTCTTTAAAAGGAATTGGTCCTTATACGACGGGAGCGATTGCTAGTATTGCCTTCGATTTGCCTGAGCCCGCAATTGATGGCAATGTGATGCGAGTTGTGAGTCGTTTGTTTTGTATTGAAGACGACATTGCAAAGGCGTCTAGTAGAAAAGTTTTCGATGAAGCAGTTCGAAGTATTATTGACGAAGAACATCCGGGAGAATTCAATCAGGCATTCATGGATTTAGGTTCAGCTATTTGTACACCAACTTCTCCAAAATGTGAGAGTTGCCCCATCCAATCTTTTTGTTTAGCAAATGAGCGTGGAATTCAAACTAACTTTCCTGTGAAAACAAAAAAAGCTAAGCCAAAAGATGTGTATTATGTGGCAGCAGCAATTCAAGATCAAGCAGGAAGCTTTTATTTGGAAAAACGGACAAGCCAAAAGTTATTGGCAGACATGTGGACGTTTCCGTTAGTTGAAGTCACACTTGAACGGTATCAGGAACTTCAGCAGGAATGGGCATCAGCCATTGACAATCAACCGAGTTTATTTGATGAGTTGCTGATTGCAGAAGAACAGAGGGATTTACCTTTTGCTCACCAGGAGACAGTTGTTTGGCAAAAGCGACATTTAGGTGAGGTAGTTCATGTGTTCAGTCACTTAAAATGGCATGTCCTTTTGTTTTACGGACGAGCAACAAACGTGACCACTCAACTGTTGCCAGAATCAGAAGCCACTTTGTGGATCGAGGAAGCAAAGTTTGCTCAATTTGTTTTTCCAAAAGTTCAAATGAAATTGGTAGACCAACTTGAGAAAAATCGAAACAATAGTAATCCTTCCTAGGCAAAGAGAAAGTTTATTGATATAATAATTACGATGTCGGTGTAATGAACACCCAAACACAAAGCACAAGATGCTGCTTAAGGAAGGGTTGCTATGGGAGTTCCAAAAGAAGGAGAGTTTGTCACGATCCAAAGTTACAAACACGACGGCAAATTGCATCGAACGTGGCGTGATACCATGGTATTAAAAACAAGCGAACACTCAATGATTGGCGTGAACGATCACACTTTAGTTACCGAGTCTGACGGTCGGCGTTGGGTAACGCGAGAACCAGCAATTGTGTATTTCCACAAAAAATACTGGTTTAATGTAATAGCAATGATTCGTGAAAAGGGGGTTTCCTATTATTGTAATCTAGCTTCACCTTTTTTATTAGACGATGAAGCCTTGAAGTATATCGACTATGATTTAGATATCAAGGTATTTCCTGATGGAGAAAAACGTTTGTTAGATGTTGATGAATATGAAATGCACAGTAAAATCATGCATTATCCTAATGACATCGACTTCATTTTAAAAGAGAATGTGAAGATTTTAGTTGACTGGATCAATAATGAACAAGGACCTTTTTCTGAAGGCTATATTGATATTTGGTATGATCGTTATAAGCAATTGTCGCGAAAGTAAAACAAAAAAGAACAGCAGGCTAGAGAAAAAATTCTTAAGCCCGCTGTTTTTTTATTGCTGTGACATTTTCTTTCGCATATGTAGATGAGGCATTCCTGCATCTTCAAATGGTTCGCCATAAATTTCATAGCCTAGCTTGGAATAAAAATTCACAGCAGTTTCTTGAGCACCTAAAAGAATGGTGTTGTAGCCTTGATTTTTAGTGAATTCTTCTGCTTCCTTCACTAAGTAATTTCCTAGACCTTGTTGGCGAAAATTTTGAAGGATCGCCATTCGTTGCAACTTCATTTTTCCATTGTTTAATGGCAGTAAACGAACTGTCCCACATGGTTCTTTTTTTTCAGAATAAAGGACAAAATGAATACATCTTGCCTCATCTTTATCGATTTCTCGTTCAAGCGGAACGCCTTGCTCAACGACAAATACCTGATGTCGAATGCGAACAGCATCTAAATAAATCCCACTTAACGTATCTCTTGTTTGTACGATTTTCATTCTACAATCACCTCTTATTGTTTTTTAGTATACTGGAAAGCTTCTGAAATGAAAAGTCGTGATAATCATTCCAGAAAAAAGAAAAGTTAGAGAAGAATTTTCAAACGAGATGCGCTATACTATAAAAAAGAGAAAAGGAGGAAATCGATTGTTTGAAAAACTGAGAAATTCCAAATTGATGTTTTGGTCTTTTGAATTATTGATCTTGGCTACATTGATTTTGGTTTCTTCAAAAATCAATTTTATATTTGAACCCATTGGGACATTTTTTTCAACTTTATTTGCGCCAGTTTTAATTGCTGGATTCTTGTATTATATTTTGAATCCTATTGTTAAACTGTTGATGCGAATAAAAATCAAACGAACCTGGGCAGTCGTGCTTGTATTGCTGATGCTACTGACAGCAATTATTTGGATTTTACTGAGTGTGATCCCAAATCTGGTACAACAAATTTCTTCATTGGCTTCAAACATGCCTGACTTCATCAAACAAGTTGAAAGCTGGTTAAGAGAAATGGCAGAATGGCCGATTTTTAAAGAAGTGAATATCAGCAAATATTTAGACCAGTTAGATATTTCTTATGGTCAGATCATTCAACAATTTTTAAGTGGAATTTCTTCTAGCCTAGGCTCGATTGTTGGAACAATTGCTTCAGCAACGATTGTGATCGTGACGGCACCATTTATTTTGTTCTATATGCTAAAAGATGGCGAAAAACTAGTACCCAATATTGAGCGCTTTTTCCCAGACAAACGGAGAAGTCAAATCGTCGAGTTACTAGGTCAATTGAATCAGACATTAGCCAACTATATTAGTGGTCAAGCAATAGAATGTTTATTTGTTGGTACGTTTACCTTCCTAGGATATTTTATTTTGGGTATTGATTATGCCTTTTTATTCGGGGTGATTGCAGGTTTGACCAATTTGATTCCTTACTTGGGTCCTTATTTAGGATTAGCTCCGGCCTTCTTAGTGACGGTTTTCAATGAACCATTTAAAGCATTGCTTTGTTGTATTGTTGTGCTCGTCGTTCAACAACTAGATGGAAATATCATTTATCCAAACGTTATTGGAAAATCATTGAAGATTCATCCATTAACAATTATTATCGTTTTGTTAGTTGCCGGAAATATTGCTGGACTACTAGGAATCTTCTTAGGTGTACCTTTTTACGCGATTTGTAAAACAATTATTTCTTATGTTATCAAAATCGTTAAGGAAGATCAGCGAAACGAAAGTACGAAGAAAATCGCAACGACACCATAAGACCTGCACTACTGTTTTTATTGCAAAGAAAATTGCTTTGTGATACCATTTTAACGTGGCTACCTAGCCACGTTTTTTTCTATCGTAAACTAAAAAAAAATTTAACTTAACAAGGAGAGAATGCGATTATGAATGCTGACCCTGAGAGTCAGTCGCTGTTAGCGCAGATTTTATTATTGATCGTTTTGACATTGATCAATGCTTTTTTAGCTGCTTCAGAGATTGCGGTTGTATCTATCAATAAAAACCGGGTTGAACAAAAAGCTGAAGAAGGAGATACAAAATCACAAAAACTTTTGAAAATATTGCAAGACCCTACCAACTTTTTATCTACGATCCAAGTTGGGATCACGTTGGTCAACATTTTATCTGGTGCTTCTTTGGCCAATACGTTGTCTGAGAAACTTGCACCAGTATTGGGTGGCAGTGCAGCAGCAAAAAATCTTGCTAGTGTGATTGTTTTGGCAATTTTAACTTATGTATCGATTGTTTTTGGTGAACTTTATCCAAAACGAATCGCTTTGAATAAATCTGAAGAAGTGGCACAATTAACTTCTGGTTTTATTCGAGCAATCGGTGTGGTAGCAAAACCATTTGTGTGGTTGTTGTCTGCTTCAACTAGTTTGTTAGCCCGAATCACTCCGATGACATTTGACGACGAAGACTCAAAGATGACTCGAGACGAAATGCGTTATATGTTGGAAACAGAAGGTGTCTTGGATAATGAAGAGCTAGAAATGTTGCAAGGTGTTTTTTCTTTAGATACGAAAGTTGCGCGAGAAGTGATGGTACCTCGAACGGATGCTTTTATGATCGACATCAATGATTCCGTTGAAGATAATATCAATGAAGTTTTGTCCGAAAACTATTCTCGAATACCTGTCTACAACGAAGATAAGGATAAAGTAATCGGGATTCTTCATACGAAAAACTTATTAAAAGCTGCTCATAGATTTGGCTTTGCTAACTTAGAGATTCGTAAAATCATGCAAGAACCATTGTTTGTTCCGGAAACGATTTTTATTGATGATTTGTTGTATGAATTGAAGAAAACACAAAATCAAATGGCCATTTTACTTGACGAATATGGTGGCGTAGTAGGTTTAGCAACTTTAGAAGACTTGCTAGAAGAAATCGTCGGTGAAATCGATGATGAATCAGATGAAGTCGAAAACCTTTATGAAAAAGTAGCAGAACATGAATATATCATTCAAGGACGGATGCTGATCGACGAATTCAATGAAGCGTTTGACACAGATCTTCACATGAGCGATGTCGACACGATGGCTGGTTACTTGATTACAGCGTTAGGATTGATTCCTGATGAAGGTGAAAAGCTTTCATTTGATGTGGATAACGTGACTTTGATTTCAGAAGAAATGGAAGGATCAAGAATTTTAAAAATTCGTGTGCAATTCCATGATCCAGAAGAAGTCGAAATAGAGCCAGAAGAGGAACGTCGTTATTTTAGAAAAGAGTTCGAAGATGACGAGCTTAGAAGATAAAATGAAGGGAAGCTGTGATGAAAGTCACGGCTTCTTTTTGAATTTATCCACTCACTGACTGTTTCATTCAAGAAATACATGATATACTAATCTAGTTGTAAGACGAGACTATTAGGTATTCGCAGAAACAGTAAATAAATGATGAAGAAACGGAGTTAATCTATGAACAAGGAATTAAAACAACAAGTTGATAATCGCCGAACATTTGCGATTATTTCCCATCCGGATGCGGGGAAAACGACGATCACTGAACAATTACTTTTGTTTGGTGGTGCAATTCGCCAAGCCGGTACGGTCAAAGGGAAAAAAACAGGGAACTTTGCTAAATCTGACTGGATGGAAATCGAAAAGCAACGTGGGATCTCAGTTACCAGTTCAGTGATGCAGCTGGATTACAAAGGAAAACGTGTCAATATTTTGGATACACCGGGACACGAAGACTTCTCTGAAGATACTTATCGAACATTGATGGCTGTCGATAGTGCAGTGATGGTAATCGATAGTGCAAAGGGGATCGAAGCACAAACAAAAAAATTATTTAAAGTTGTCAAAAAACGTGGTATTCCGATTTTTACTTTTATCAATAAACTCGATCGTGATGGTCGCGAACCACTTGAACTACTTGAGGAACTAGAAGAATTATTAGATATCGAGTCTTACCCAATGAACTGGCCAATTGGGATGGGAAAAGGATTGGAAGGCTTGTATGATATCTATCATAATCGTGTAGAATTTTACCGTCCTGAAAACTATAACGATGAGCGTTTAGTTGAACTAGATGAAGAAGGCTTATTGCCAGACAATCATCCATTGACTCAAAATTCAATCTATTCACAAGTATTAGAAGAAGTCGAGTTAGTTAAAGAAGCTGGCGATGCTTTCAATGCGGAAAAAATTGCACGTGGTGATCAAACACCTGTCTTCTTTGGTTCAGCGTTAACGAACTTCGGTGTGCAGACATTTTTGGAAACATTTGTAGACTTAGCACCCTCACCCCATGGACACAAAACTCGGGATGAACAAGTCATTAGTCCCTATGAAGAAGAATTTTCAGGGTTTGTCTTTAAGATTCAAGCAAATATGAATCCTGCACATCGTGATAGAATTGCTTTTGTGCGAATTTGTTCAGGAACATTTGAACGTGGGATGGATGTTTTTTTAGAACGTACAAGTAAAAAACTAAAATTAAGTAATGTTACCCAGTTTATGGCAGATGCACGGGAAAACGTCGAAAATGCAGTAGCAGGTGATATCATTGGGGTTTACGACACCGGAAATTACCAAATTGGAGATACTTTGTATGAAGGAAAATTGAAAGTTGCTTATGAAGAACTACCTTCATTTACACCAGAATTGTTTATGAAAGTCACAGCGAAAAATGTGATGAAACAAAAATCTTTCCACAAAGGAATCCAACAATTGGTTCAAGAAGGTGCGATCCAGTTATACAAAACTTATTTGACTGAAGAATATATTATTGGAGCTGTAGGACAACTTCAATTTGAGGTTTTCCAATACCGGATGATGAATGAATACAATTCAGAAGTTATCATGACACCTATGGGGAACAAAATTGCTCGTTGGATCAATCCAGAAGATTTGGATGAAAAGATGAGTTCCAGTCGAAATATTTTAGCACGTGATCGTTTTGATCAACCGTTATTCTTGTTCGAAAATCAATTTGCGATGCGTTGGTTCAGTGATAAATATCCAGATGTTGAACTGAAAAGTTTACTATAAAAATTGCTGATAAATCAGCTTTAAATAATAGAAATGCTACACCAATAAAAAGTCCTTCTTCATCATGTTTTGATGAAGAAGGACTTTTTTGTTTGAACTAACCGAAACATTCCCGTGCTATAATGAAATAAATAATCAAAGTATAAAAGAACTGCGTTTTGATTGGGATTGGATACACAGAATAAAAATGTGTGAGGTGCTCAAATATGATTCGGAAAATAGATCATTTTTTTTAGAAATCGCCAATTTATAGAATGATCGTAGTTGTTACGATAGTCGCAGCAGGTGAAGCTTTGTTCAACCTGATTAATCATCGCTTTTTATTTCGTAACATGCGAACAACATACACATTTTTATTGCTCTATGCAGGGATGTCGCTTGTTTCAAAACTCCGTTTGCCAAACTGGCTACTGTTTATCTTGGTCTATTTGATTTTCTTTAGTATTTTTAGTATTGAAATGTTTTTCGATCATAGTTATGTTGACTATACTTCTTTCATGGTCATTGGTGGAATCACTCTGTTGATAGCAACGATCGTAACGATTGGTGCAGTAGAAATCAAAAGTCGGGGACACCGCTAATATAAGTGATTGAAAAAGCCTTAACTTAATGGATCAAAAGAAATATTTAACTAAAAGTTGTTATAAAAAAGTCCAATTATGATGGGCTTTTTTTGTGTAATTGAAATGGTCACAAGCAATCTTTTTTTTAGAATATAAAATGAGCAAATGAAAAACAACTTTCGCTTATGATTCAACTTTTTGTAGTTGACGTCTAAAAGAAATTCTAGTATCATCAATGTGAACGTTGTTCATGTTGAAGGAGGAAGAGTAATGAATAATGCTGTTAGCTCAAAAGAAGCACTGATCAGCTACTGCAAAGAAATTGTGAAAGAGCAAGGAATTCAGGCGGTCAATATCCGTTCTTTAGCAAAAAAAAGCGGCATCTCTGTTGGCGCTGTTTATAATTATTTCCCTTCAAAAAGTCATTTACTGTCTGCAACAATTGGAAGTATTTGGGCGGAAATCTTTCATTTGTCTGAAACATCTTTCGACTTTGATAACTTTCTTGACTGTTTAGCAGCTTTGTTAAAAAGTATCGAAGAAGGAAAAAAAACGTATCCCAATTTTTTTACGGCACATGCGTTAGTTATGCCCGTGGAAGATCAAGCAATGGGTTCAGAATTGATGGAAACTTATTGGAACCATATCAAGCAAGGCATGCTCCAGGCATTACAAAAAGATTCACAGGTTCGAGGCAATGTGTTCAATCATCACTTATCGATGGAAGAATATGTTGATTATATATTTGAGCTATTTCTTTATACGATGATTAGCGAAAAACAACACGAAAATTTATTACAACTCATTCGCAACTCAATTTATTAGTAAAAAATTTAAAGCAAAATGAACGTTGTTCACAAGGAGTACTTATGGTAAAAAAAACACAATTATTATTAATTGCAAGTTTAGTTTGGCTATTTGCAGGTTTTAATGTCGCAAAGATTGGAATAGATGCTTATCAAAGTTATGTTGAAATAGTGAATATAAGTGTATCCACTTGTGTTTTTTTGATCTTTTGGTTCATGGTATTTGGACCTTTGGTAAAAAAACATACCCAAAGAATCAGCGAACTGAACGAAGAAAAGCAGTTCTTTTTTAATTTTTTTGATGCCAAATCATTTAGTATCATGGCAATCATGATTCTTGGAGGCCTTGGTATCCGAAAGTTTCAGCTATTACCTGAGCAATTTATTGCTATTTTTTATAGTGGTCTGGGATCTGCATTGTTTTTGGCAGGTATCGTTTTTGGGTATAACTACTTTAATACAAATAGAAAGTGAGCAGAAAATATGAAAAAAGTGATGAATACAGCAATTGTTTATTTTGTTCTAGCAATGAGTAGCGGTGTTTTTTATCGAGAAATTACCAAGTTGAATGATTTTACGGGGCAAACTGTTTTGGCAGTTGTCCATACTCATTTATTTGCTTTGGGAACAGGACTCTTTTTGTTGATGGCAGTTTTTTTAAAACTGACACATATGGAAGAAAATAAACTGTACAAAAAGTTCTATCTATTGTATAACATTTCTTTTTCTTTGATGATTGTAATGATGGTTGTTAGAGGGATGCTCCAAGTTCAGCAACGAGTGATTTCTACGAGTATGGATGCAATGATTTCTGGAGTTGCAGGCTTATCGCATATTGGAGTCGCAGTGGCATTGTTGATGGTGTTATTAGCAATAAAAAAAGAAATACTTAATGAAATGTAGGAAGAAGGAGAAATGTAGATGTCAACTTTATTAATTGCCGCAATTAGTTGTATGGTTTTAGCCTTAACATTTTATACGATTGGAGTATTTGCCGAAAGAAAAACAGGTATATTGTTGAACTGGCACGCATTGATTTTCTGGTTTGGTTTTGTTTTTGATACTGCTGGAACAACGATTATGAGTAAAATTTTTGGTCGTGGTTTTACTTTTAACTTACATAGCGTAACAGGATTAATTGCATTATTATTAATGGCTTTCCATGCAATTTGGGCAACAATTATTTTGATCAAAAAAGACGACAAAGCCAAGCAGACATTTCATCGATTTAGTTTATTTGTTTGGATCGCATGGTTAGTTCCCTTTGTTTTAGGTATTTTTATTGGGATGAATCAATAAGGAGTTTTGTCAAAAAAGTATAAGAAATAAAAAACAGTATTAGAGGAGGAGATAAAAAAATCTCCTTCTCTTTTTCTATTCTTTAAAGGTTGAATTCATTAGTTAACAAGCGACAAATAGCGCACTTTTTTGTTATGATTTTATCAAGAATAGACTTCAAGGAGTGATTAAGAATGGCGAGGCCGAAAAAGAAGACAGATCTGATGTTCCTTGCGGAGGAACAATTTGTTGCATTGATGGAGTTGGTAAATACGTTGACCGAAGAGGAACAGAAGGCACCATTTACTTTTGACGAAGCATTTTTGTCCAAGAAAAAAGAAAAACATTGGCGTCGAGATAAAAATATCCGAGACGTTTTTATTCATTTATATGAATGGCATCAATTACTCGTAAATTGGGTGAAAAAAAATCAAGCTGGTCAAGAAGTTTCATTTCTACCATCACCGTATAACTGGCGAACGTATGGCGAAATGAATGAGGCATTTGTTGAAAAGCACCAAACCACTTCTCTGGAGCAAGCAAAAGATTTGTTGAAGCAGAGTCATCATGAAGTGATGACGGTAATCAATTCTTTTACAAATGAAGAATTATTTGTAAAAAATCAGTTAAGCTGGACAGGAAATTCGACATTAGGTAGTTATTGCGTCTCTTCGACTTCTAGTCACTATGAGTGGGCAATAAAAAAAATCAAGCAACATATCAAAAATAAGCAATAAATTTGATATTTAAATGTATTAAACTACTTCATTCATGAAAAATCGACTAAAAATGTCTAGCTAAAATCAAGTATAGTCACTGACAAAAGAGTAACCTGTTAATGAAGTTAGGAGGAAAAGATGTTTCAAAACTTAAACAAACTAATTGATTATATCGAAGAAAACTTAATAGGCGAACTTTTGTTGACTGAAATTGCTCAACAGATGAGGTTTCTGACTCTCATTTAAAACGAACTTTTTCATTTGTTGTTGGCATGACTTTAGCGGAATACATCAAAAATCGAAGACTGGCATGAGCAAATCAAGACTTAATTTCAGGGGGGAGAGTTACTGAAGTTGCATTTTGTTATGGGTATCAGACAGTTGAAGGTTTTTCAAGAGCTTTTCGAAAGTGGAGTGGTTATTTGCCTTCAGAGATTAGAAAAATAGAAATCCAAAAATCTTTTCCTAAACTTTCATTTTATATTGAAGTAAGAGGAGGAATTTCGATGGAATTCAAAATTGAAAAGAAAGTAGCATTTCAACTGGTAGGTGTGTCTAAGCGTGTATCCATCCAGTTTTGAGGGAGAAAAACCAAAGAATTGTTGAATTGGCACAATCAATCACCAAAAAACAGCGGGAAGAGATGGACCAATTAGGTGACCTATATTCTCACCAAGTAGTAAATGCTTCTTATCATTTTGATGAGGGAAGATTAGCAGAAACAAGAAGGTTGGCCCCTATGATTGGCTGGACAAATGATCAAGAGAATTTGGCTAGTGAAATCTGGCTAGTAGTTACCAAAAAATAAGCAATGATTAATAAGTGTGAGATTGATACCAAGGACATTAAAATTTTGTTACACAAGGTTGGGATGAATTTAAATTCCAACCTTTTTATTTTGGTTTAATCGAATAAACCGACGAGATAGAATCAATTACTATAAAATAAATTGGAACTCACACAATCACAATAGTAAAAAATATTTCTTGATTTTTTACTAGGAATAAGAGTATTGATTTTTTTATACGATTTCTCAAAAAAAAATTTAAAAAGAAAAATATTTTTTCTTTTTTGCGTATATAAACTTAAAAAAGGAAAGTGAGGTGGAAAATAATGGAGACAGAGTGGCAAAAACGAGAACGAAAATTGAAGAAAAAAACGGAGATGTTAAGACTGTGCCGACTATTGGATATTGAAAATTGGGATCAAAATCAGGCAATCAGTAGCGAAATCAAAAAAATAGTTAGCGGAGTAACTCGAAAGCCAGAAGTTAACAATCAAAAGGATATGAAAAGTCAAAAAGAACAAAGCTTCAAAGAAACAAAAAAATCAAGAGATAAGCCGAATGTTGTAAAAGAAAATCAGTGAGAAAAGAATCGACTAGCTACCATTATATGTATACATGAATGGTAATATAGAAAAACATGATTATCTCAAATTAAGAAAAACAGAAAAAATAAGCCTGATCAACAAGAATTGATGAACAATTCAAGTAGATCAGGCTTATTTTTTAATTATATGCTAATTCTTGTCCCAATGGTTGTTTTGGAATAGAAATCTCAACCATACCTTCAAGTTCGATAACTGTGATGTCTTCTTTGCGATAGTCTGCGTCATGGAGTTTATTCAAGAAGTATTTTTGTACTTCTTGAATTTCATTTTGGCGGATATTTCGCTTATGATTCACTAGCAAAATTTCATTGTGTCCAGGTGCTTCAGTATAGACAACTGTGGTATTTCCCATGCTATAAACTTTGATCATATGTGCGTCGGTATTTTCTAATTGATTTAATACAAGGCGTGAATGGCTATTCGTCACGTTTACTAATTTCATGGCGCTCACCTCTCTTCTTTACGCATAAGTACATAAGTAACAGAATTATTTACCTAATTATAATTTTTTTCTCATAAAATGAAAAGTAATTTGCATTGTTATTTGAAAATAAATGAAGAAGAAAAGCCGAACTTTCTAAGAAATTTGTAAAACAAATGGAAGAAAGCTCGACTTCTTTTTCGAGTGAATACTGCAAAAATTTTTAGTTGCTGACTATTCGGCAGTTTCAGAGTTTGATTCTTTTGCCAAACGTTCAGGTTTCGATGTAATAACGATTCGGTTTTCTTTATCTAGTTTGGCTTTCAAGTCATGAATGGTTGGATGATCTAGATAAAATTCCGCGATTCCGTCTTCAATTTGTTCTTGGATTGTGCGACGAAGTGGACGTGCGCCCATGGATGGATCATATCCTAGATCAACTAATTTTTCTTTGACATTTTCTGGTACTTCAATATGAAGTTGTTGTACTGCTAACATATCATTCACATCGTTCAGCATTAAAGTAACGATTGACATCAAATCTTCTTTTGATAAAGCACTGAATTCAATGATACCGTCAAAACGGTTCAAGAATTCTGGTGTGAAATAATTGTTTAATTGATTCAAGACAGAACGAGTAACGCCTTCTCTCGCCGCCCCAAAACCAACATTTGCTTCCACTTTACCTGTGCCAGCATTACTTGTCATAATGATGATCGTATCTTTGAAGCTGACTGTCCGACCTTGTGCATCTGTCAAACGACCATCATCCAAAATTTGCAAGAACATGTGTAAGACATCTGGATGTGCCTTTTCAACTTCATCAAGCAAGATTAGGCTATATGGATTGCGGCGGACTTTTTCAGTTAGTTGACCTGCTTCTTCATAACCAATATAGCCAGGAGGGGAACCAATCAATTTTGATACGCTGTGTTTTTCCATGTATTCAGACATGTCGAAACGAATCATTGAATCCTCAGAACCAAATAACTCGAAAGCTAACTGTTTAGCAAGTTCTGTTTTTCCAACACCAGTAGGTCCAACAAATAAGAATGAACCAATTGGGCGGTCTTTTTTACTTAAGCCGACACGGTTACGTCGAATGGCTTTTGCAACGCGTTCAACCGCATTGTCTTGACCGATAACGTGTGCTTTCAAATCCGTTGCAAGATTTTTAAGCTGTGTTTGTTCTTTTTCTTTTAATTCGCCAACGGGAATGCCTGTGCGTTGTTCAACGATTTTTTCCATATCTTTTTCTGTGATGACTGGTGTTTCTTCATCAGTGATTTGTTTTTCTTTCATTTTTTGCAGTTTATTGATTTGATCACGGTAATAAGCTGCTTTTTCAAAGTCCTCTTCATTAGAAGCCTGTGTTTTTTGTTTTTCAGCTTCTTGTAATTTTTTATCAATCGTTTTTGGATCAACGATTTGAATAGTTAAGTTTTTCTTTGAACCAGTTTCATCTAATAAATCAATTGCTTTATCAGGTAGAAAGCGATCTTGCACGTAACGATTAGATAAAACAGCAGCAGCTTTGATTGCTTCATCAGTATATTTTACATGATGATAGTCTTCATAACGTTTTTGTAAACCTTTTAAAATACTGATTGTTTCATCAACAGTTGGTTCATCGACGCGGACAGGTTGCATCCGACGTTCGAGTGCAGCATCTTTTTCAATAATTCGATATTCATTCAAAGTCGTAGCACCCACCATTTGAAGCTCGCCACGAGCCAAAGCAGGTTTTAAAATATTTCCAGCATCCATGTTTCCATCGCCAGCAGCACCTGCACCGACGATCTCATGAACTTCATCAATAAATAAGATGACATTTTCTGCTTGTGTGATCTCTTCAATCAATTTTTGCATGCGTTCTTCAAATTGACCGCGAATGCCAGTTCCTTGAACTAAAGAAACGACATCCAGACGAATGACTTCTTTGTCCATCAGTTTTTGAGGAACATCACCATCAACGATTTTTTGCGCTAATCCCTCAACAACTGCTGTTTTACCAACACCGGGTTCACCAATTAAAACAGGATTATTTTTTGTTCGGCGGTTGAGGATCTCAACCACGCGTTTAATTTCTTCATCACGACCGATGACTGGATCGATGTCACCTTGGCGAGCTTGCTCGGTAATATTAATGCCATACTCTCCAAGTAAACCTTCAGGATTTCCTTGTGGGGGTTGTCCACCGTTGAAATTATTTCCGCCACCGAATTGAGTAGGTGGTGTTTGTTCATAACTATTTCCTTGTTGTTGCATTTGATTAGACATTGAACGGAATAGATCGTCAAGACTACCAAATCCAAATGGATCGTTTTGGGCCATGTTTGTCAGACCTCCATTTTTTTGATTTTTGATTTTTTGATAACAGCTCTGGCAATAATCTAATTGCGCACGATGTCCGTTAACTGTTGCGTATAAATGAATCGTTGCTTCATTTTTGCCACAATTTTGACAAAGCATGTGTTGTTCACGTCCTTTCACAAAATGGGTTGCATCTTTATTTTACAACGCATATTTCAAGAGGTAAAAAGAAAACACTTATCTTTTTTCCAATTATTAGTTAGTCGAGAAGGTAAAGAAAGTCTATTGACCATTTCTGACCTTTGAATTTATTATACTAAAAAAAAGAAGAGAATCAACTATTTTTACTCGAATCAATTCTGTATTTAAATTAGCGTAATAAAGGCATGTCTAGTAGAAAGGATGTTTGAAGCTACATAACAAGTTTTGTTCTTTTTATTAAGAAGGTAGGGAGTAAAAAATTTGTGTGATTTGTCAAAAAAAAGAAGATAAAATACTTGGTAATTGTTGGAAACGCAATCAATGGACGAATGCGAAAGAGTAAATCCAATAACGAAAAGAAAAGAAGTTTAAATAAAATACTTTTCGCTGAATTTGAATGAAAACTGTTGTATCTGTCGACAAAAAATGGTAATCTTTACAAATGAAAGGGTAAAGCTTTATTAGAAATCTTCTGGATTGCTAAAAAAGAAAACCCTCACATAAAAACAACACTCACTTAAAGGAGACCGATCAATATGGAAAAGAAAGAATTTCACGTAGTAGCAGAAACTGGGATCCACGCACGTCCAGCTACATTATTAGTACAAACAGCAAGCAAATTTAACTCTGATGTAAACTTAGAGTATAAAGGTAAATCAGTAAACTTGAAATCTATCATGGGCGTTATGTCTTTAGGTGTAGGTCAAGGTTCTGACGTTACAATTACAGCTGAAGGTGCTGACGAAGCAGACGCTATGGCAGCTATCGTAGAAACAATGAAGAAAGAAGGCTTATCTGAATAATGGTTGAAATGCTAAAAGGGATTGCCGCTAGTGACGGTGTAGCCGTTGCAAAAGCTTACCTGCTAGTTCAACCGGATTTATCATTCAGTAAGACAACAGTAGAAGATACAGATGCTGAAGAAACTCGTTTAGATGCTGCATTATCAAAATCTACTGAAGAATTGCAACAAATTCGTGAAAAAGCAGCGCAAAGCTTAGGTGAAGCAGAAGCGCAAGTATTTGATGCTCATTTGATGGTTCTATCAGACCCAGAAATGATTGGTCAAATCAAGCAAAATATTAAAGATAACAGTGTGAATGCTGAATCAGCTCTTAAAGAAGTAACTGATATGTATATTGGCATGTTTGAAGCTATGGATGACAACGCTTATATGCAAGAACGTGCTGCTGATATTCGTGACGTTGCAAAACGTATTTTAGCGCATCTATTAGGTGTGAACTTGCCAAATCCTTCAATGATCAATGAAGAAGTTGTCGTTGTTGCCCATGATTTGACACCAAGTGACACAGCTCAATTAGATCGTACATTCGTTAAAGCTTTTGTGACTGATATTGGTGGACGTACTTCTCACTCTGCGATTATGGCTCGTTCTTTAGAAATTCCAGCAATCGTTGGAACAAAAGAAATCACTGCTAAAGTAAAAGAAGGCCAAATGTTGGCTGTTAATGGTATCGAAGGTGACGTTATCATCGAACCAACAGACGAACAAAAGGCTGAATTTACTAAAGCAGGCGAATCTTATGCTGCACAAAAAGCAGAATGGGAAAAATTAAAAAATGCTGAAACAGTTACAGCTGATGGCAAGCATTTTGAATTGGCTGCAAATATCGGAACGCCAAAAGATTTAGTTGGTGTTCATAACAACGGCGGAGAAGCTGTTGGTCTTTATCGTACAGAATTCTTATACATGGATTCTCCAGACTTCCCTACAGAAGATGACCAATATGAAGCTTATAAAGCTGTCTTAGAAGGTATGGAAGGTAAACCTGTTGTTGTTCGTACAATGGACATCGGTGGGGACAAAGAACTGCCTTACTTACAATTACCACACGAAATGAACCCATTCTTAGGGTATCGTGCACTACGTATCAGCTTGTCTGAACAAGGTGACGATATGTTCCGCACACAAATGCGTGCATTATTACGCGCCTCTGTTCATGGTAACTTGCGTATCATGTTCCCAATGGTAGCTACTTTGAAAGAATTCCGTGCAGCAAAAGGAATCTTTGAAGATGAAAAACAAAAATTAATCAATGAAGGCGTGGAAGTATCTGATACGATCCAAGTCGGAATTATGATTGAAATTCCTGCCGCAGCTGTTATTGCTGACAAGTTTGCTAAGGAAGTTGACTTCTTCTCAGTAGGTACAAATGACTTGATCCAATACACTATGGCTGCTGACCGCATGAACGAACGTGTTTCATATCTATATCAACCTTACAATCCATCAATCTTACGTTTAATTAAAAACGTAATTGACGCAGCACATGCTGAAGGCAAATGGGCTGGAATGTGTGGAGAAATGGCTGGAGATCAAACAGCCGTGCCTCTATTAGTTGGTATGGGCTTAGATGAGTTCTCAATGAGTGCAACATCTATCCTCAAAACACGTAGCTTGATGAAACGTTTAGATACAACGAAAATGGCTGAACTTGCTGATCGCGCGTTGAAAGACTGCGATACAATGGAAGAAGTCGTTGAGCTTGTAAATGAATACGTAAAATAAGTTTGATTGTTAAGTGTTAGAAATTTTGCTAATTTAGTGAGATTTCTAACACTTTTTTGTTTTCTCAAAATCGAATTAGTTTTTTCAATTGAATCGCTTACTTTTAAAGTTGTTGAAAAATAGGGCTTAAGTTTGAGTGACAGTTTCATGGCTATGTTATACTATAGAGGAGAAGGGGGACGTAAGGTGAAAGTATTATTATATTTTGAAAGTGAAAAAATACTTGCAAAATCTGGGATTGGACGTGCGCTTGATCATCAAAAGCGTGCTTTGTCAGATGTAGGGATTCCCTATACCTTAGATACCAATGACGACTATGACATTTTGCACATTAATACTTATGGTATCAATAGTCATAATATGGTTAACAAAGCACGAAGAGATGGCAAAAAGGTTGTTTATCATGCACATTCGACAGAAGAAGACTTTCGCAATTCGTTTATTGGGTCTAACCAATTATCTCCTGTCGTCAAAAAATATCTAGTGAGTTTGTACCAAAAGGCAGACTATTTGATTACGCCTACGCCATATTCTAAAAGGTTATTGGAAAGCTACGGAATTGAAGTTCCCATTCGTGCGATTTCCAATGGGATTGATTTAGATAAATATCAACCGGATCTTACGAAAGAACAAAAATTTAGAGAATATTTCGATTTATCTCCAAATCAAAAAGTAGTGATTTGTGTTGGCTTATTTTTTGAACGAAAGGGAATCATTGACTTCGTTGAAATTGCGAGAGAAATGCCTGAGTACACATTTATTTGGTTTGGTCATGTACCGATGTACTCGATCCCTAAAAATATTCGAAAAATCGTCAAAGAAGATCATCCAAAAAATGTTATATTTCCTGGTTATATTCGTGGAGATGTCATTGAAGGTGCTTATTCTGGTGCAGATTTGTTTTTCTTTCCTTCCTATGAAGAAACGGAAGGAATCGTTGTTTTAGAGGCGTTAGCAAGTCAACAAAATGTTTTAGTTAGAGATATTCCAGTTTATGAAGGCTGGTTACAAGATGGTAAAAACTGTTATATGGGACGAACGAATCAAGAATTTATTGAGAAAATCAGACAAATAACTGAAAAAGAGATTCCAAGTTTAGTGCAAGCTGGCTATAAAACAGCTGAGGAGCGAAGCATCGAGCGAATTGGCCAAGAACTTCAAAAAGTTTATGAAACGGTGTTGGAGGAACAAGGAACACCTTTAGAGGTTAAAAAAAGTAAATCAATGAAAAGGTAGTTTGGAGGCAAAAAAACATGAAAGTTGGCTTTTTTACCGATACCTATTTTCCGCAAGTTAGCGGAGTTTCTACGTCAATCAAGACATTAAAAGATGAGCTTGAAAAAAATGGTCATGAAGTCTATATTTTCACTACAACAGATCCGAATGCGGATAAATTAGAAAAAGATGTTATTAGAATGCCCAGTGTTCCGTTTGTTTCTTTCAAAGATCGGCGAATCGTTGTGAGAGGCATGTGGTATGCTTATTTAGTTGCCAAGGAGTTGGAACTAGATTTGATCCATACGCATACTGAATTTGGAGCGGGAATTTTGGGGAAAATGGTAGCAAAAAGATTGAAAATTCCAGTTATTCATACATACCATACAATGTATGAAGATTATCTTCATTATATTGCAAATGGTAAAGTGATCAGACAGTCACACGTCAAATATTTTTCGCGTATTTTTGCTAACCATACGACAGGCGTTGTTTGTCCAAGCGAACGAGTGATCGATACATTGCGTGGGTATGGTGTAGTTGCACCTTTACGAGTGATTCCAACAGGGATTGATATCGAAAAATTTAAGCGAGCAGATATTACCGCTCAGGAGGTCAGCGCATTACGGTCGTCATTAGGATTAACTGATGACCAATTGATGGTGCTTTCGCTTAGTCGACTCTCTTATGAGAAAAACATTCAAGCAATTATTCAAGGCTTTCCAGAAGTCATTGCGTCTTATCCAAATGCGCGCTTAGTGATTGTGGGAAAAGGTCCTTATATAGAAGAATTACAGGATTTAATAGAAGAATTAGATTTACAAGAAGTCGTTCAGTTTACCGGTGAAGTCGATAACAATGCAGTGGCTCTTTATTATAAAGCAGCAGATTATTTTGTCAGTGCGTCCACCTCGGAAACACAAGGACTCACGTATACAGAAGCTATGGCTGCTGGTACACCGTGTGTGGTCGAAGGTAACGCTTATTTGAACCGCCTGTTCGATCACGCATCACTAGGGAAGACTTTTGAAACAGACGAAGATTTTGCACAAGCACTTATTCAATATATAATAGATGATATTCCTGGTGATGAAGCGGTTTTAGCTGCAAAACTTTATGAAATTTCATCTACGCATTTTGGTGAAGCCATGATTGAATTTTACCAAGACATGATTATTTATCATGAAGAAGAAATGCGTCGAAAAGAAGAAGAAGCTTCCATCGAGCGAATCAAAATTAAATTAAATTCATTTAAACGATAAATAAAGCAATTTATTCTTAACAAACCTTGATTCTAGCGTATACTAGAGTCAAGGTTTTTTTTAGGAGGTTAGAACATGAAACTCGGATTTATTGGAACAGGTGTGATGGGTAGTTCTATTGTTGAACACTTATTACGTGCGGGATATGAAGTGGTCGTTTATAATCGAACGAAAGCAAAAGCAGATCCTTTAGTGGCTAAGGGAGCTGTTTGGGCAGATACACCACAGTTAGTGGCTGAACAAGGTCAAGTGATTTTTACAATGGTTGGTTATCCAACGGATATTGAGGAAATTTATTACGGACAAAATGGCATTTTTTCAGCAAATATTTCAGAAAAAATTGTGGTTGATTTAACAACTAGTACACCAACTTTGGCAGAGAAAATTGCTCAGACAGCTTCTGAAAAGGGAGCAGCTGCATTAGATGCTCCCGTCTCAGGTGGAGATTTGGGGGCAAAAAATGCTACGTTAACAATTATGGTTGGTGGACGAGAAGATATTTATGAAAAAGTTTTGCCGATTTTTAGAGAGTTTGGCTCAACTTTCACGTTACATGGTGATGCAGGAAAAGGTCAGCATACAAAAATGGCTAACCAAATCATGATTGCTGGTACAATGACAGGTATGACCGAAATGTTAGCTTACGCAGAGAAAAATCAACTTGATTTGAAAAAAGTGATTGAAACGCTTTCTGGTGGTAGTGCAGCAAACTGGTCTTTGAGCAATTATGCACCACGTATTTTACGTGAAGACTATTCTCCTGGATTTTTTGTTAAACATTTTATCAAAGATTTAAAAATTGCTTTAGATGAAGCAGAAAATCAATCACTTGAATTACCTGCTACTAAACAAGCACTCATTTTGTACGAACAGTTGGCTGGTAAAGGGTTTGAAAACGATGGGACACAAGCGTTGATTAAACTTTGGTGGCCGAATGGAAATGTCCCAGAAAAAAAATCGTAAAAAACTTGTTTTTTTCGCGAAAATCAATGCAAGACAGCCATGACTTTGTTACAATATAACAGAAATAAGAAAAGGAGGACCTCCTATGACACATTCACAATTAGTCGCAATTATTAAACGACTGGAGGCTATGGTCGAATCAGCAGACAACGAGTTGCAAGTTCGTCGCTTTGAAAAAGAAGGCGTTGAAAAATGTACAGTAACTTATGATAAAGCAACTGCTACATTTGAATTAACTGAAACAGATACACATCAACAATACGAGTTTGATAATATTGATATCGTTGCGATGGAAATCTACGACTTAATCCAATAGTTTTGCTAATTTAGCGTAAGCTTGTACACAACATAAAAAGACCGAGATGATTATTCGTCTCGGTCTTTTTATGTTGTGCTTTTGAGTGGCTGCTAGATACTCATTGATTATTTATTTTCGGCTGTTCTTTGCTAATCTTACGCTGGTAGCTGAGCAAAATTTGAACAGGATCAACTTCCGCCTTTGTCAATTGTTGTTTTTTTGCTAAAGTATCACTTCCAGCGGTGAAACGAAAATCTGGCAGGATGTCACTAGCCATTTTAGACGTCGTTATTAATTGACCGTAGGAAATCAAATAATATTTTGTTAGCTGTGGATTTGCCGCAACGGGTAAAGCCAAAGTAAGACGAGATGTCTGCAAAAATGTTTTTTGGTTTCTGATTTGTCGGATGAAGGAAGTCATTAGTTCAATCTCATTTTGAATATTACTTGCACGTTCGAAATTGAGAAGTTCAATAAAATGTTCTTGTCGTTGTTTAAGATAAGACAAAATTTTTTTATTTTTACCTTGTAGAAGTCCTTGGATTTCTCTTTTCTTTTGTTGAAAGGATAGTTGACTGATTGTTGGTAGCTGTGTTCGCAAAGCGAGCAAACTAATTTCTTTCAGCCAAGGCATTTGGTAAGTTTCTTCTAAAATACGTAAGATAGTAGGTATTTTTTTATAGGAACGAAAAGGACCAAAACTTTGAGAAGTGGGATCATCCGACAAAACAAAACCAGTGTCAGTTAATTGCAGATAATTATAATTAGTAAAATAGTTCATTTGTCGATTATAGATGGGATGATAGTGTTGAATTAGTTCGCATTCTAAGAGTAACGCATCTAGTTCAGTATCTACGACGACAAAATCAAAATCGACAATGGTATGTATCATTCTTAGTACCTTATTTGAATGTTGCTTGTTTTGTTGAAAGTAACTACTTACACGTTTTTTTAACTGTTTAGCTTTACCTACATAAATCACTGAACCGTGTTTATCTTTCATTAAATAAACGCCAGGAAGAAGAGGTAGATTTTTGACTTTTTCTTTAAGCATAATTACTCCTTTTGTCTTTCAATCAAAAAAACTATAACAAATTTGAAAAAAACAAACAAGAAAACTTCTTTTTTGGAAAATAAACAGAAGAAAAAGCTTTGATAATCAAAATATTTTTTTGAAATGTTTTTTTAATCTATCGTTGTTGAATATCTATTTTATCAATATTTGTAAATGAGTTTTTCCTTAAAATAAACTGAGAATCAAAAAAAATCACTGAATACGGTTGATTTTTGAAAAAAGTTAAGATATAGTTTGAACATCAAAAGATTTGATAATCAAACTAATTAGTGGATGGTGGAACATGGAACCAGATTTGAAAACAGTTAATGATTATCTCGTAAGTGTGTTCAATGATATCTTGACGATCGAAGAGTCTGAGTTGAAAAAATCACAATTCAACGATCTATCGATTACTGAGATGCATACAATCGAGGCAATCGGTATGTATAAGAAAAAAACAACTTCAGAAGTAGCAAAGGAGTTATCGATCACTGTTGGAACCTTGACCACTGCCATCAACAAATTAGTGAAAAAAGGGTATGTTGAGCGTATTCGCAGTGAAGATGATCGGCGTGTGGTAAAACTAGGCTTAACGAAAAAGGGTAAGCTATTATATCGCGTGCACCAACATTTTCATCGAGAGATGGTCAAAAATATTCTGGACGGAATGGGTGACCAAGAACAGCATGCTTTGTTAAATGCACTGAAAAACTTGCATGATTTCTTGCGAGAGTATAAGTGAGGAACGCTAATGGAACAATTTGGAACAATTACGGCAACTGCAAGTGCACTTCCTGAAAGAATCGTGACAAACGATGAACTTTCACAAATGATGGAGACATCAGACGAATGGATCAGTTCACGAACTGGGATTAGAGAAAGACGTTGTGTAACAAATCAAACAACATCAGATCTTTGTTTCCTAGTTGCGCAAAAATTACTAGAAAAGCAAAAAACGCAGCCAGAAGAATTAGATTTCATCGTAGTTGCTACGATTTCTCCCGATTATGCAATGCCTTCAGTGGCTGCACAAGTCCAAGGACGATTGGGAGCAACCAAAGCAATTGCTTTTGATTTGAGTGCTGCTTGTACTGGTTTTGTGTATGCGCTAAGTATTGCTGAAAAAATGATTCGCTGTGGCTCAAAAAAAGGGCTTGTGATTGGTGGAGAAACGTTGTCTAAGTTACTTGACTGGACAGACCGCTCGACAGCTGTATTATTCGGTGATGGAGCAGGTGGTGTGTTATTAGAAGCTGGCGCCACACAAAAATTATTAGTGGAGCATCTAGCAACAGATGGCACAAGAGGTTCTTCATTAACAGCAGGATATCATAAAAATCAAAGTCCATTTTATTCTGAAAAGTCAGAAGGTTCTTACTACTTACAGATGGTTGGACGTGATATTTTTGACTTTGCAGTTCGTGATGTCGCGAAGAATCTAAAAGAAATAACGCAAGAAAATTCAGTTGATTATCTACTTTTGCATCAAGCAAATCAACGAATCATTGAGAAAATCGCTCGGAAAGTCAAAATTCCACAAGAGCAGTTTCTAGCAAATATGGACAAGTATGGTAATACTTCTGCTGCAAGTATTCCTATTTTATTAGATGAGGCAGTTTCCGCTGGGACGCTTCAATTAGGCAGTAATCAGAAAGTGGTATTTACAGGTTATGGCGGAGGTTTAACATGGGGAAGTATCCTCATGGAGCTATAAACTGATAAATGATAAAAATAAAACTATAAAATTGTAAACAATATCGGAGGAATATATCGTATGGTATTCGAAAAAATTCAAGAAATTATTGCAGAAGAATTAGGGAAAGAAACAGAAGAAATTAAATTAACGACAGATATTCAAGAAGATTTAGAAGCTGATAGCTTGGACTTATTCCAAATCATCAACGAAATCGAAGATGAATTTGATGTGAAAATTGAAACAGAAGATGGCATTAAAACTGTACAAGATTTAGTTACTTACGTTGAAAAACAAACTGCATAATCATGTAATAAGGTTGGGGGCTGGGACATTTCCGATATGAAATGTCTTGGCCTTTTTGAATAAATGGATACTTAATCGTCTATCCTAAATTATTGGAGAATATAATGAAGACAGCATTTTTATTTAGTGGGCAAGGCGCTCAATATCAAGGCATGGGTCAAGATTTATATCATGAACCTGTAGTAAAGCAAACATTTGATGAAGCAAGTCAAATTCTTGGTTATGACATGGCAGATTTGTGTTTTACTGAGAATCAGCAGCTAAATCAAACAACTTACACACAGCCGGCGATTTTAACGGTAAGTGTTGCCTATCATCGTTTATTACAAGAACAAGGAATCACTCCAGATGCGGCATTAGGGCTTAGCTTAGGAGAGTATTCCGCATTGGTTGCGAGTGAAGCGCTATCGTTTGAGGAAGCCGTGGCATTAGTGGCTAAACGCGGTGCTTATATGACGGAGGCGGCGCCAACCGGCAGCGGCAAAATGGTCGCTGTGATGAATACACCGATTGAAGTAATTGAAGATTGTTGCCAAGAAGCAAGTCAGTATGGGATTGTTTCAACTGCAAATTATAATACACCACAACAAATCGTTATTGGTGGAGAAGTAGTGGCTGTTGATGCGGCGACGGATTTGTTACAAGAACAAGGCGCTAAACGAATGATTCCGTTAAATGTTAGTGGACCCTTTCATACAGGCATTCTAGCGCCAGCAGCGCAAAAACTAGCGAAGGAATTAAAAACGATCTCGGTTAACGAACCAAAGATCCCAGTGATTAGTAATACCACCACTGAGATCATGACAAAAGAGACAATTCCAAACTTGTTAGAGCGTCAAGTGATGTCTCCTGTTCGCTTTTATGAAAGTATTGAAAAATTAAAATCATTGGGAATTGACCAAATGATTGAAGTCGGACCAGGGAAAGTCTTGAGTGGTTTTATGAAAAAAATCGATAAAACGATTCCTGTTTACCGTGTTGAGAATCAACAAACATTTGAAGAAACTTATCAACGATTATCAGGGAGGTAATTATGAACGTTAGAGGAAAAAACGTTTTTGTCACAGGAAGTACAAGAGGTATCGGGGAAGCAATCGCAATTGCGTTTGCTAAAGCGGGTGCCAATGTTGTCTTAAATGGTCGCAGCGCGATTTCTTCAGAAAAATTGGCTGAAATTTCAGCTTTAGGTGTTACCTGTATTGGGGTATCTGGTGATATCTCTGATTTTACTAAAGCAGGTGAGATGATCAAGGAAGCACAAGAGAAGCTGGGTTCTGTTGACATTTTGGTCAATAACGCCGGAATCACGAATGACAAATTATTACTTCGTATGGACGCTGAAGATTTCAAAAAATGTTTGGATATCAATTTGACTGGTACATTCAACATGACCCAACATGTTTTAAAACAAATGATGAAGAAACGTGAAGGTGCAATCATCAATTTGGCAAGTGTTTCTGGTTTAATCGGAAATGTCGGACAAGCAAACTATGCAGCTAGTAAAGCTGGAGTTGTTGGCTTAACAAAATCAGTTGCAAGAGAAGTAGCGACGCGTGGAATCACATGCAACGCCATTGCGCCGGGCTTTATTGCAACGGACATGACGGATGTTCTATCAGAAAAGGTGAAAGAACAAGTCACAAAACAAATTCCACTGCAACGCTTTGGTCATGTGGAAGATATTGCCAAAGCTGCAGTTTTCTTAGCAGAAAATGCGTACATCACAGGTCAAGTGATCAATGTTGATGGTGGTTTGGTCATGCACGGATAATAGAAAGGAAGATGATTGATGAATCGAGTAGTAATTACAGGCTATGGTGTTACTTCGCCAATCGGAAACGATGCCGATAGCTTTTTAGATAGTTTAAAAAACGGAACGAATGGAATTGCACCAATTACAAAATTTGATGCAACTGAAACAGGAATTACGTTAGCTGGTGAAGTAAAAGATTTCCCTTATGATAAATACTTTATTAAAAAAGACAGCAAACGTATGGACATGTTTTCGATTTATGGAATCTATGCCGCTCTTGAAGCGATTGAAATGAGTGGATTAGAAAAAGAAAAAATCAATCAAGACCGTTTCGGCGTTATCGTTGGCTCTGGAATTGGTGGTTTACCAACAATTGAAAATCAAGTAATTCGTTTGCATGAAAAAGGTGCTAAGCGCGTATCCCCAATGTTTGTTCCTATGTCGATCGCTAACATGGCTGCTGGAAATATTGCCTTACGAGTAGGCGCTAAGGGAATTTGTACATCAATCGTTACAGCTTGTGCTAGTGGAACAAACTCAATTGGTGAGGCTTACCGTAACATCAAACATGGATACTCAGACGTTATCTTAGCTGGCGGAACAGAAGCGACAATCTGTGAAATGGGAATCGCAGGTTTTGCTGCGTTGACTGCTTTATCAACTGCTACGGATCCAATACGTGGTTCCATTCCATTTGATGAAGAGCGTAATGGTTTTGTTATGGGAGAAGGCGCTGGAATCTTAGTGATCGAGTCCTTGGAACATGCAAAAGCACGTGGTGCAAAAATCTATGGTGAAATCGTTGGTTACGGTTCAAATTGTGATGCCTATCATATGACAGCACCAACACCAGACGGATCAGGCGCTTCAAAAGCAATGAAATTGGCAATGGACGAAGCAGGAATCCAGCCAGAAGAAGTGGGCTATATCAACGCCCACGGAACAAGTACACCCGCAAATGACCAAGCAGAAGCAAAAGCAATTCAGCTAGCACTTGGTGAAAACTTCCGAGAAACCTATGTTAGCAGCACGAAATCAATGACAGGTCATTTACTAGGCGCTGCAGGGGGAATCGAAGCATTAGCAACGTTGTTAGCGTTAGAGCACCAATTTATACCACCAACTATCAACGTAGTGAATCAAGATCCAGAGATTGATTTAACAGTCGTAAAAAATGACAGTAAACCTGCTGAAATTACTTATGCAATGAGTAACTCACTAGGTTTCGGTGGGCATAATGCGGTCCTTTGTATGAAACGCTGGGAGGAATAAGTTTGAATATCAGTGAAATTAAAGAATTAGTAACGCAATTTGATCAATCTTCTTTGACTGAATTTGATTTGCGCGAAGGTCAATTTGAACTTTATATGAATAAAAACAATACGAGTCGTGGAGCAGCAACAGCGCCTCAAACAATGGAAGCACCTGCAGTCCAATCTGTATCAGCTAAACCAGAAATCAAACCAGATGAACCGTTCAAGGAACAGTCTGTCGTAGCGGACACGAAGCAAGAAATTGAAGGTATCGAAGTAAAATCACCCATTGTTGGTGTTGTATATTTACAACCTTCACCGGACAAACCAGCTTACAAAAAAGTTGGTGACCAAGTAGCAAAAGGTGAAATCATCTGTATTATTGAAGCGATGAAACTAATGAATGAGATTACCAGTGAATTTGACGGAGAAATTGTTGAAATTCTGGTTGAAAATGAAGAAGTTGTTGAATTTGGTCAACCACTCGTTAAAATTCAGCCAAAATAAGAAAGAGGTAGAAGATGAATATTCAAGAAATCAAAGAAATCATTCCACATCGTTACCCAATGTTGCTGATTGATCGAGTGGAAGAAATGGTTGCAGGCGAAAGAGTTATCGCTAAGAAAAATGTCACAATCAATGAACCTTTTTTTCAAGGGCATTTTCCGAAAGAACCAGTTATGCCAGGTGTGCTGATTGTTGAAGCAATGGCACAAGCTGGAGCGGTTGCCTTATTGTCTTTAGAACAATTTAAAGGAAAGACAGCTTATTTTGGCGGATTGGATAAAGCAAAATTCCGTCGCAAAGTGACACCAGGAGATACTTTATATTTGGAAGTTGAAATTATCAAAGTAAAATCTTCCGCAGGAATCGGGAAGGGTGTCGCAAAAGTGGATGGCAAAAAAGTTGCCGAAGCTGAATTAACCTTTATGATTGGATAGGTGAAATATGTTTTCAAAAGTTTTGATAGCTAACCGCGGTGAAATTGCCGTGCGGATTATTCGTGCCTGTCGTGAATTAGGTATTCAAACCGTTGCTGTATATTCAGAAGCAGATGCTGACGCATTGCATACCCAATTAGCAGATGAAGCGATTTGCATTGGACCAGCGAAAGCTGTTGATTCTTATTTGAATGTTCAACAGGTTTTGAGTGCGGCAATCGTTACTAAGGCCGAAGCGATTCACCCAGGTTTTGGTTTTTTATCTGAAAATAGTCGTTTTGCATCAATGTGTGAAGAGTGCAATATTGTTTTTATTGGGCCTGAAAGTGAAACAATTGATGCGATGGGGAATAAGATTAATGCCCGTCGCTTGATGCAAGAAGCGAAAGTCCCGGTGATCCCGGGAAGCGAAGGTGTACTTTCTACTGTGGAAGAAGCTTTGTCTGTTGCGGATAAGATTGGTTACCCAGTTATGCTAAAGGCCGCTGCTGGTGGCGGTGGTAAAGGAATTCGGAAGGTAATGACCAAAGAAGACCTACCACAACACTTTGCTTCTGCGCAACAAGAAGCTGCTGCTGCGTTTGGAAATGACGAAATGTATTTGGAAAAAATTATTTATCCAGCAAGACACATTGAAGTTCAAATATTGGGTGATCATTATGGAAATGTCATTCATTTGGGTGAGCGTGATTGTTCGTTACAAAGAAATAATCAAAAAGTTCTTGAAGAATCACCATCTGTTGTGATTTCTGCTGCAAAACGTGCAGATTTAGGCGCTGCGGCTGTTCGTGCAGCGAAAGCTGTAAATTACGAAAATGCTGGAACCATTGAATTTCTGATGGATGAATCTGGTGCCTTTTACTTTATGGAAATGAATACGCGAATTCAAGTAGAACATCCAGTGACAGAAATGGTAACGAATGTTGACTTAGTGAAAAAGCAAATTGAAATCGCAGCAGGCGAACCATTGGGGTTAGAACAAAGCGACATCAAGTTTCAAGGTCATGCGATTGAATGTCGAATCAATGCAGAAAATCCAGCTTTTCATTTTGCCCCTTCACCTGGAACCATTGAAAACTTATTACTTCCTGCTGGAGGAATGGGTTTACGTGTCGATAGTGCAGTTTATTCAGGCTATAAAATACCTCCATACTATGATTCAATGATTGCTAAAGTCATTGTTCATGGCGATACACGCTTTGAGGCGTTGATGAAAATGCAACGTGCGTTAAGTGAAATCGTGACAGATGGTGTTGTGACAAATGCCGAATTTCAAATGGACTTGATTAGTCATCCAGCAGTGATTGCTGGTGATTACACGACAGCATTTTTACAAGAAGAATTTTTACCAAATTGGACACCTGAAACGGAGATTGGAGGCGAGTAGATGGCTCTGTTTAAGAAGAAAAAATATATTCGCATTAACCCAAATCGTGGAGCTCAGCCTACAAGTCCACCAACTGTTCCTGACAACATGTGGGCAAAGTGTCCGAATTGTAAACACATCATTTACACAAAAGATATTGGTGAAGAACGTGTTTGTCCGAATTGTGGTTACACGTTTCGTATCAGTGCTTGGCAACGATTAGCGTTAACGATTGATGAAAAAAGCTTTGAAGAATGGGATACTGAATTAGCAACAGAAGATCCTTTGAATTTTCCTGGGTACCAGGACAAAATCGAAGTGATGCAAGAAAAAACTGGATTGCATGAAGCCATTTTGACTGGTAAAGCAACGATCAATGACATTCCTTTGGCAATTGGCGTGATGGATTCAAACTTTATCATGGGAAGCATGGGAACGATTGTTGGCGAAAAAATAACTAGATTATTTGAACGGGCGTTAACAGCAAATTTACCTGTGGTCTTGTTTACTGCCTCTGGCGGTGCCAGAATGCAAGAAGGTATTTTTTCTTTAATGCAAATGGCAAAAATTTCCGCAGCGGTGAAACGTCACAGTAATGCAGGGCTTTTTTATCTAACGATTTTGACTGATCCAACAACTGGTGGTGTAACCGCTAGTTTTGCGATGGAAGGTGACGTGATTTTAGCTGAGCCGCAAAGCTTGATTGGTTTTGCTGGTCGTCGGGTAATTGAACAAACGATTAAACAGGAGTTACCGGAAGATTTTCAAAAGGCAGAATTTTTGTTAGCCCATGGTTTTGTTGATCAGATCGTTCCACGAACAGAATTGAAGCAAACCATTCATCAGTTGCTTGAGTTGCATACACAGAAAGGTTGGTTGGATCATGAATAAAACAGCTCATGAGGTTGTTCAACTAGCTAGAGCAAAAGAACGTTGGACGAGTTTAGATTTTTTTGAAGAAATTTTTGATGGATTTCAGGAGTTTCATGGTGATCGTTTGTTTGGTGATGATGAAGCAATCGTTGGGGGGATTGCTCGTTTAGCTGGCAAACCAATCACAGTGATTGGCATCCAAAAGGGGCGAGATCTACAAGAAAATATCCAACGAAACTTCGGTTCACCACATCCAGAAGGGTACCGCAAAGCGTTGAGATTGATGAAACAGGCAGAAAAATTTAAACGTCCAGTCATCACGCTGATTAATACTGCTGGAGCTTATTGTGGGGTAGGAGCGGAAGAACGTGGCGAAGGTGAAGCCATCGCCAAAAATCTTTTAGAAATGTCTGATTTGAAAGTACCAGTTCTAGCAATCATCATTGGTGAAGGCGGCAGTGGTGGAGCGCTTGCTCTTGGTGTTGCTGATGAAGTTTGGATGCTTGAGCAAACGATTTATGCGATTCTTTCACCAGAAGGATTTGCATCTATTTTGTGGAAAGATGGAAGCCGAGCGGCTGAAGCGGCTGAGCTGATGAAAATCACTGCGCCTGAATTACATGAATTAGGAATTGTGGACAAGGTGATTCCAGAAACTTTTAATGGGGAACCACTTCCTTGGCCTAAAGTAGCACACATAATGAAAAAAGCAATAATTGAAAAGTTAACTGAATTATCGCAAACGGATGTAACTACTTTACTTGAAAACCGTTATGAAAGGTTCCGTAAGTACTAAACGACTGATGATAAGAGGTTGGGATTTCTCCCAGCCTCTTTTTGTTGTATTGAAAAAAACAAAGTAATTTGTTTTTCTTCGCTTCGATCTGATTTTGAATTTGCTTGGAATCATTTGGAATGAAGTTAGAGGCGAATGATTTTTAGTCAAAAACAAGGAAAAACTCATGATAAATGAAATTTTCGCATATTTTTTCAAAAATTACTCTTGAAATGAATAAAAAATCTGATATTATGTATAATAACTCATTAACTTAATGTTGTGTGTATAAATATTAGAGGAGAGTATAGATGAAAAAAATAATTTGGTTTGCGATGGTTTCAATGGTGGTCCTTTTAGGTGCATGTAGCTCAGGAGGAAAAGAAACAAGTAATGATTCAAAAAAAGAAGTGATTCAAAGCATCCAAGACTCTGGAAAATTAGTGGTGGGAACTTCTGCAGATTTTGCTCCATTTGAATTTCATACGATGATTGATGGAAAAGATAAAATCGTCGGTGTGGATATTGATTTGGCGAATGAAATCGCGAAAGAATTGGGTGTCAAAGTCGAGGTGATGGATATGGAATTCAATGCGGTATTAGCAGCCTTACAACAAGGAAAAGTCAATTTAGCGATTTCTGGTATTTCGGCAACAGAAGAACGTCAACAAACATTTGACTTCTCAGATAATTATTTTGCTCCACCTCAAAAAATGGTGATTAATAAAGAAAACGTAAATGAATTAACTAGTCTAAAAAGTTTTGCAAAGAAAAAAGTGGGCGCGCAAAAAGGATCAGTTCAAGAAGATGTTGTGAAAGAACAAGTGGCAGACGCACAACTAGTTTCTGTAGCTAAAGTGCCTAATCTAATCATTGAATTAAAACAAGGATCAATTGATGGATTGGTGTTAGAGGAAACAGTTGCAAATTCTTATATTGAAAACAATCCAGAATTGATGTTAGCAGATGTTGATTTAGTTTCGAGCGATGAAGAAGCCTACGCAATTGCATTACCAAAAGGTGAAGAAGAATTACAAAAGAAAGTTAATCAAGTTATCAAAGAATTACAAAGCTCAGGAAAAATGGATGAATTTATTAAAAAAAATACAGAGTTAGCTAAAAAAGCGGAAAAATAAAGGAGTTTGATTACGTGAATTTTTCATTTCTATCGATATACTATCCCTATTTCCTGTCAGGTGCATTAATTACATTAATTATCTCCGTTATTACGATTGTTTTTGGAACAGTAATTGGTGTTGTCATGGCATTATTTAAGCTTTCAAAGATTCGTCCTTTACGATGGTTTGCCAATGCTTATATCGAAGTATTACGTGGGACACCAATGCTGATCCAAATTTTAATTGGTTTCGGATTGTTACAAGGCGTGGTTCATGCACCAACATTGACTCTAGGTGTGCTAGATGTTGACTTTAGTCGGTTAATACCGGGAATGATTGTCTTATCAATGAATTCGGGTGCTTATGTCGCTGAAATTGTTCGTGGTGGAATCATGGCTGTCAATTTTGGGCAAGACGAGGCCGCTAGCTCGTTGGGACTTAGACCAATGCAAACAATGCAATATGTGATTTTACCACAAGCATTAAGAAATATCTTACCTCCAATGGGTAATGAATTTATCACGTTGATCAAAGATTCTTCCCTACTTTCGACAATTGGAATCTACGAGTTATTAAATAGTGCTCAAATCGTTATCTCGAATTCGTATCTTCCTTTAGAACCTCTCTACGTAGCCGCAATTATTTATTTTGTTCTAACCTTTTTGATGTCGAGATTGCTGCATGTTTGGGAAATCAAATTAGGTAAAGGATACCGATGAAAGGAAGGACGTCAATGGAAGCACTTATTCAAGTGAATCACTTAACCAAAACATTTGGACAAAAAGAAATTTTAAAAGGCATCACATTAGAAATCACTCAAGGAGAGGTCGTGGTAGTGATTGGCCCGTCTGGCTCTGGAAAAAGTACGTTCTTACGCTGCTTGAATCTGTTAGAAGAGCCAACCAGTGGAATAATCTTGTTTGATGGTCAAGAAATCACCAACAAAAAAACAGATATTTACCAAATGAGGGAACAGATGGGAATGGTTTTTCAACAATTCAATTTATTTCCAAATTTAACAGTGTTAGAAAATATTTTGCTGGCACCGACGAAAGTAAAAAAAATCAGTCGCGCAGAGGCAGAAGAAAAAGCGTTAGTCCTTCTTGACAAAGTTGGTTTGGTAGCAAAAGCACATGAATATCCGCAAGCATTATCAGGCGGACAACAACAAAGAATCGCAATCGCCAGAGCTCTTGCGATGGAACCTAAAGTAATGTTGTTTGATGAACCAACGTCTGCATTAGATCCAGAAATGGTTGGAGAAGTTCTATCAGTTATGCAGGAATTAGCAAAGGAAGGTATGACCATGGTAATCGTGACCCATGAAATTGGCTTTGCGCGAGAAGTTGGCGATCGTGTTTTATTCATGGATGATGGAAGGATGATTGAAGAAGGGACGCCAAAAGAACTTTTCGAGGAAACGAAGAAAGAGAGAACACGGCAGTTTCTTGAAAAAGTTTTATAAAGGAAAAACGATTGCCGTGTGGTGATCGTTTTTCTTTTTGCAAAAGAGTAAAACACAAAAGAAAATAAAACAAGCAGTTGAGAACGGATACAAAAATGTGCGGAGTGGATTGGATGGTAAAGGTAGTTTTTTTTTAGATTATGCAGTATAATTAGGGGCTGAGGAGTACCTGGTGTGCTCCTTCATTTTTTGCAAATGAGGAGACAAGATGTTTTCAAACTATAAACCAACATGGATGGTAGAAGCCATCTATCAAATTACCCCTGCACAGTTGAAAAATTTAGGTATCAAAGCCGTGTTAACTGATTTGGATAACACATTGATTGCTTGGAATAATCCAGATGGAACAGAAGAATTGTTAAATTGGATTTTAGAGATGAAGAATGCTGGCATTCCTGTGGTAGTTGTTTCAAATAATAACTCGAAGCGAATTGAACGAGCTATCGAAAAGTTTGATTTGCTTTATATTGCTCGTGCAATGAAACCATTTGCTGTAGGAATCAATCAAGCAAAGAAAAAGTTGAACCTTGCTGATGAAGAACTCGTGATGATTGGCGATCAAATCATGACGGATATCCGTGGTGCAAATCGCGCCGGGATTCGTAGTATTTTGGTCAAACCAATTATCGAGACGGATAGCTGGAAAACACAAATCAATCGTTTTTTTGAAAAAAGAATCATGGCTCATTTACTAGTAAATAATCCTGATATGGGCTGGCGAGGTGGAATTGAATGAGTGAAGAATTACACTGTATCGGGTGCGGCTCGATTATTCAAACAGATAGACCAGGAGAACTAGGATATACACCGCAATCTGCCTTAGAAAAAGGGTTGGAATCAGGCGAAGTTTATTGCCAACGTTGTTTCAGATTACGACACTACAATGAAATCCAAGATGTTTCTTTAACAGATGATGATTTTTTACGTTTGTTAAATGAATTAGGTCAAAAGGATGCATTGATCGTTAACGTTGTCGATATTTTTGATTTCAATGGTTCATTGATTCCGGGATTACATCGTTTTGTTGGTGATAACCCAGTGTTATTAGTAGGTAATAAAGTCGATATCTTACCAAAATCACTGAAGAAACCTAAAATGATCCAATGGATGACGGAACGTGCGCACGAAGTAGGGCTCAGACCTGCCGAAGTACTGCTAACGAGTGCAAAAAAAGCACATGAAATGGAAGATTTACTGGCCAAAATCGAAGAATATCGTGAAGGTAGAGATGTCTATGTCGTTGGTGTAACGAATGTCGGTAAATCAACACTGATCAATCAAATCATCAAGAATACGGTGGGTGTTCAAGACGTGATTACTACTTCACAATTTCCCGGGACGACTTTAGATAAAATTGAAATTCCTTTAGATGACGGTCAAGCGCTAATTGACACGCCGGGAATTATTCATCGTCATCAAATGGCGCATTATTTAGGCAAAAAAGACTTACGCATCATTGCACCAACAAAAGAAATCAAACCGAAAGTTTATCAATTGAATGATGGTCAAACGCTCTTTTTAGGTGGTTTGGCACGTTTTGATTTTGTAAATGGTGATCGTGGCTCATTTATTGCGTATGTTTCAAATGATGTGAATATCCATCGAACAAAACTCGAAAAAGCAGATGAATTTTACGCAAAACATGTGGGTGGACTTTTACAGCCTCCACGTCCTGACGAGGTAGAAGAATTTCCTGAACTCGTTCGTTTTGAATTTTCAGTGAAAGAAAAAACAGATATCGTTTTTGCTGGACTTGGATGGATCACTGTGTCACAGCCAGCTGTTGTTGCTGGATGGGCGCCTAAAGGTGTCGATGTAATCAAGCGTAAAGCTTTAATTTAAGGAAGAAGGAAAAAAATGGAATTAAGAGGAAAACAAAAACGTTTTTTACGTAGTCAAGCACATCACCTACAGCCTATTTTTCAAATTGGAAAAGGCGGAATCAACTCAGCAATGCTTGTTCAAATCAATGAAGCATTAGAAAAACGTGAACTAATCAAAGTTACTTTGTTACAAAACACGGATGAAATCGCTGAAGATGTTGCGCGAATTTTAGAAGAAGAAGTTCAATGTGAGATTGTTCAAATCATTGGACGCGTATTGGTACTGTACAAACCATCAAGTAAAGAAAAATATCAACGCATTTCACGAGAAGTAAAAGCAATCTAAGGAGTGGTCGTTAATGAGTACGCAGGCTAATCTATTTGTTCGTTCACAAGTTTTTCCAAAAGAAATGCCACAAGTCTTTGAGAAAAAACGGCAAGTTGGAATCTTGGGTGGAACATTTAACCCTGTCCATCTGGCACATCTAGTTATGGCTGAACAAGTTGGACAGAATTTAGGACTGGATCGCGTATTTTTAATGCCTTCCTATCAACCACCACATATTGATGAGAAAAAAACGATTTCGGCAACACATCGATTGAACATGCTTGAGCTAGCAATCGAAGACAATCCGTTTTTGGCAATTGAAACCGTTGAATTAAGTCGTGGTGGTAAAAGTTATACTTATGACACAATGAAAGCCTTGACGCAGAATAATCCAGATACAGATTATTATTTCATCATTGGCGGAGATATGGTTGAGTATCTACCAAAATGGTACAAAATCGATGAATTAGTTCAGCTCGTCCACTTTGTGGGGATCAAGCGTGCTGGTTATGGAGTCGAAACGCCGTATCCTGTGATTTGGGTCGACGTGCCTGAAATTGACATTAGTTCGACCAAGATTCGTCAAAAAGTTCGTCAAGGTTGCTCGATTCGCTACTTAGTTCCTGACAAAGTAGTTGATTACATTCAGAAAGAAGGCTTGTATCAATATGGATTATAGTAGTCATTATACTGCGGATACTCGCGAAACATTGATGCAAAAAGTCCAAATGCGAATGAGTGAACGTCGTTTTCAACATGTTTTGGGTGTAGAGAAAATGGCAATAGCATTGGCTGAAAAGTATGGTTGTTCGCCAGAAAAAGCCAGTATTGCAGCATTGACCCATGATTATGCAAAAGAACGTCCAGATGATGAGTTTGTACTAGTTATCAAACGTGATGGATTTGATCCTGATTTGTTAAATTATGGCAATGCGATTTGGCATGGACTTGTGGGTGCTTCATTTGTTGAACGTGAATTGGGCATTACAGATCCCGAGATTCTAAATGCTATTCGAGTGCATACAACTGGGGCAGCAAAAATGACCTTACTGGATAAAATCATTTACGTCGCTGATTACATCGAACCAGGTAGAAAATTCCCTGGGGTAGAAGACGCGCGAGAAATCGCATTAGTTGACTTAGATGAAGCAGTTGCTTTTGAGACCAAGCACACATTAGCTCATTTAATTGAACAAGAACAACAAATTTATCCAAAAACAATCGAAACATACAATCATTGGGTGGCGAAAAAATAAATTTGTCATCAAATGTTAAGGAGGAAATTATCATAGATAGCAAAGAACAATTACAAATTGCGGTAAAAGCAGCAGATTCAAAACGTGCAGAAGATATTCTAGCACTTGATGTGAGAGAAGTTTCTTTATTGGCAGATTATTTCATGATTTGCTCAGCAAATAGTGAACGTCAAATGAACGCAATCACAGAAGAAATTATTGATAAAGAAGAAGAAAATAACTACGAAGTGAAACGCATTGAAGGAAAAGAAGGCGGAAAATGGATTCTGATTGACCTAGGTGATTTGATTGTCCATGTCTTCCACGCACCTGAAAGAGAATTTTATAATTTAGAAAAATTATGGTCAGATGCCCCACTTGTAAACATTTCTGAATGGTTGGATTAATATGGCTTATGAAACATTCGCTTTTATTTATGATGAAGTAATGGATGAAACGCTCTATCAACAATGGCTGGCATTTTCAAAGAGACACTTACCTGAGCAAACAAAGAATATTTTAGAGCTTGCTTGTGGTACGGGTGCATTAGCTGTTGAATTTGCTAAAGCTGGTTACAATGTGACTGGACTGGATCTGTCAGAAGATATGTTGATGATGGCAAGTCAACGCGCTTTTGAGCAAGAAACAGCAATCCAATTTGTTGAAGGAAACATGTTAGATCTTTCAGAAGTAGGACAATACGAAGCGATTACTTGTTATTCAGATTCATTATGTTATATGGAAAATGGGCAAGAAGTTCAACAAGTTTTTGATGAAGTCTATCAAGCTTTGGAAGAAAACGGACGCTTTTTATTTGATGTACATTCTGTTTATCAAGTAGATACGGTTTTTCCAGAATATAGCTACCATTATCAAAGTGAAAAATTTGCTTTTTTATGGGACAGTTATCCAGGAAAAGAACCACATAGTATTGAACATTTCTTAACCTTTTTTGTAGAGGATTTGGATCAGCCTGAAAAATTTATCCGCGAAGACGAGCTTCATCAAGAACGCACGTATTCAATGGAAAGCTATTTACGGATGTTAGAAAATAGTGGTTTTTCAAAAGTTGAGGCCTATGGTGATTTTACAGATGAAACACCAAACGAAGAAACAAAACGCTGGTTCTTTGTAGCCTATAAAGAATGAACTGAAAAGGAGCCGTGACAAACTGTCGCTGCTCTTTTTTCTCATTTTTCTACTAAAAGAAGAAGGAGGAATCTAATGAAAAGTTGTGGCTTGATCGTAGAGTATAATCCATTTCACAACGGTCATCGCTATCATGCAGAAATGGCAAGAAAACAGACAGGTGCAGAGGTCGTCATTGCGGTGATGAGTGGCAATTTTTTGCAGCGAGGCGAACCAGCTATTCTTGACAAATGGCAGCGTGCAAATGAAGCATTACAAAATGGTGTTGATCTAGTTATTGAATTACCTGTTGAATGGGCAGTTCAATCAGCCGATTATTTTGCAAAAGGTGCAGTGAGGTTGTTACAAGATATAGGCTGTGACTCCTTATGTTTTGGAACAGAAAACACGACGCAGTTTGACTACGAGTCATTTGGAAAATTTGTTTGGAACAACCAACATGAAATTGATCAGGCATTTCAAAATTTAGCCGATCAAAAAATCAGCTATCCGCAAAAAATGACAGAGGTTTTTCGCACCCTACTGCAAGATGCGCAACTTGATTTTTCTTCGCCCAACCATATTTTAGGTTTGAGCTATGCCAAGGAAAATGCAAGGTATGAACGACCGATGGCACTTCATCCAATCAAAAGAAAAAGTGCTGAGTATCACGAAAAAGAAATTTCTGATGAGACGATTGCAAGTGCAACTGCCATTCGGGAAGCTGTTGCTAAGAAAGCTGAAATTCAACATGTTGTCCCAGAAGTAACAGCTCAAGATTTACTAACGAAATCAACGCAAACTTGGGATGAACTTTGGCCGTATCTACGTTATAAATTATTATCGACGAATGCAACAAAACTGAAGGAAATTTATCAAATGACGGAAGGGTTAGAGATTCGATTACAAGAAGCCGCAAAGCAGGCGACGAATTTTCATTCTTTTGTGTCTTTGGTTAAAACAAAGCGTTATACTTGGACAAGAATCCAACGATTGGCTTGCTACGTGTTATTAAACATAACAGAGTCTGAAATTTTAGCGCAGCAAGAAAAAAATTATCTTCACGTATTGGGATTTACTGAAGTGGGAAGACAGTTTCTGAAAGAAACAAAACAAGAAACGACTCCTATATATTCACGAATAGGCAGAAAAGAAGCGACAGAAGCAAAACTATTAATTCGTAGCGATCAAATTTATTGCTTAGCGAACAGTCAGTTGACTGAACAAAATTTTGGGCGAATGCCAATTCAGACGAAGAAGAAGTGAAAACAATTTGTTGATCGTTTGATAAATTGGGAATAATGAAAAAAAGCTTCACAGAACTTGGATTCACAAGTATAATGAAACAGGACGTTTTTGCGTTACGGAACTAGAAAAAGAGAAAGCGAAGTGAAAATATGGGTCGTAAATGGGCTAATATTGTGGCAAAGAAAACTGCTAAAGATGCAAACAACAGTCGAATTTATGCAAAATTCGGGATTGAAATTTATGCGGCAGCGAAATCAGGTGAACCTGACCCACACGCTAACCAAAAGTTACATTTCGTTATTGATCGTGCGAAAACCTATAATGTGCCTAAACATATTATTGACCGCGCCATTGAAAAAGCAAAAGGTTCAGGAGATGAAACATATTCTGAATTGCGCTATGAAGGATTTGGACCAAATGGCTCAATGGTGATTGTTGATACATTGACAAACAATGTAAACCGAACTGCTGCAGATGTTCGTGCAGCTTTTGGTAAGAACGGTGGAAACATGGGTGTCTCTGGTGCCGTTTCTTATATGTTTGATAACACAGCTATTTTTGGTTTTGCTGGCGAGGATGCGGATGAAATTCTTGAATATTTAATGGAAAAAGATATCGATGTTCGTGATGTCATCGAAGAAGAAGGACAAATTATCGTTTATGGTGAAGTGCCTGATTTCCACGCTATCCAAGAAGCATTGAAAGAAAAAGGCATTACAGAGTTTTCTATTGCAGAAATTCAAATGTTACCACAAACTGAAATTACTTTAACGGGTGATGATTTAGTACAATTTGAAAAAATGATCGATGCGTTAGATGAACTTGAAGATGTTCAAAATATTTTCCATAATGTGGAGTTGGACGACTAGGAGTTTTTCTAGTTTGTTTAAACTTCTTCAAATCAAAGAAGTATGGCGAGTTGATGCCATGCTTCTTTTTTGATAAAAGAAAGATTTTACTAGTTTATTTTTGTTTTTTATTCCATTTCACCTGTGGTATCATAGGGTTACAGGTATTATTTTGGAATGATACAGAGTATATTGGAACTTGGGCGAGGAATAATGATGGAAGCAAAAATAATTTTGGAACCTTTCGATAGAATATTAAGCGGTTACGAAAAAGTAGAAGAACTAGCGGTAAATATTGCTGATTGTTCAGCTATTGCACATAAGTATGCACGATTTGGTGTAGAAGGCTATCGTTTAGGAAACTATACTGGGATAGGTTATTTGAATCGTTATTTGGAATGTTCGATTGATCGAGTACCTATGCTCATTTATCAAAAGAATTATTTGATTCCACTATTGTTTAAAAATACTGAAACATCTTTCCAGCTGTTTAACGATGCGTACCGCATGGAAGCTTTCTTTTTGTTGTTAGAATGGAGTTTGAAACATCAACCAGAAAAAATTTTGATTGAACAAGATCCGACTGTTACTTCATCTAAAAAGAAAATCATCGACAGTGCCTATCTCGTGTTTCGTTTGACCGAAATTTTGGACAGCGGAGGATATCCAATCAGTCATTTTCAAACAATTGAACAATTTATTGACTGGAATCGGATTTATCGTTTGATTGATAATGGTGGAGTGGGACGTCATAGTAAAGTATTTGATCCTGAATTTCCAGAAAACATTGAAGAATTACGAATGATCGTGTCTTTAGTTAGTTTAAAGTATCCGGAAACAGATTTGCAGATACCTGAATAAATACAAAAATTTTCGTTGCAGAATACTATGTGTAGAGGTAATCTGTACAGCATAAAAGCGGTTATGGTGCAAAACATTTAGTGCCAAAAAAGAGGTGTGACCAATTGGTCACACCTCTTTTTTATAAAATAAATTATATCACTTCATTGCTATAAGTCAGCGGCTCAATCGCATTCAATAATGGACTCTTATTGAATGAAGTAACCAGTGTCAATTCATGCATTGCGCGTGTACACATCGTATATAAGATGAGTTTGTCTTGTTCTGTGTGGAATTGTTCTTCGGTGATATTCCATAAGAAGACGCGATCAAATTCAAGTCCTTTTGCCAAGAAGGCAGGTAGCAAAATAATTGAACGTTTCATGAAGTCTTCCTCATCAAGAATCAATTGAACTTGTTGCTTCAAGCTTTCAGGGAATTGCTCATATAACTGTTGACATTCCTCTTGTGTTTTAGCAATGATTGCCGTCCGCCAATGTTTCGCTTTGACTTGAGTTTGTTCAAGTGTTTCCTCAAACCAATGAAGTTGTTTTTCAGCAGTTGACGCTTCAATGATGACGGGCTTATCACCTTTTCGAGCAGTTGTTTCGACACGATCTTCTTTTGATAAGAAATGGTTCGCAAAATCAGTGATTTCTTTAGTCGAACGGTAACTAGTTGTTAATTGGAAGCGTGTGACCTCTTGATTTTCAAAAAGTTGTGGAAGAGAACCGACAATAGTCTCGTTACCAAAGACATTTTGATTGAGATCGCCACAAAAAGTTAAGTTTGCTTTTGGATAAAGTGCTTGAAGTAGAGCAACCTGAGATGGTGCAAAATCTTGCATTTCATCAATAAAAACATAGCGTGCTTTTTGAGTGATTGTAACTGGGAATGTGCGACGCATAAGCAAGAAGAATAAAACAGCATCTTCTTGTTTCATTTGTTTTTGACGGAAATTCAGACGAATCCCTGCAATTTGCTGTGTCCATTGTTCGTTAGAAATACCATGAGAAACAAGTGTGTTTTCCGGAACACTTTGTAAAAAATGCAGGTATTGTTTAGGCATATTCACAAATTGATAGTTTGTGATACCGCGATGAACACGACGAAATTTTTTACGTACGATTTGGTTCGCCAGTTTTTTGCGTAAGGATTTCTCTTTTTGTTCTGTGTACTCAAGGTTGGGATCAGTTGCGTATAATTCTTGTAATTGTTCCTCAGCTAAATCTTTGACCCATTGCTGACGTGTTTCGTCCTTTTGCAAACCACCTAATTTTTTAAGTAGTTTTGTTTGAAGTAAAGAAAGACGTTGGTGTAATGGTAACAAATTATTCGTTTCTTGGTACCATTTTCGAATAGCATCTTTTGCAAGAATCGTTCGTCCATTGATTTTCATATCACGGAATAAAGGTCCATAATTTGTGATTGCTTTTACATAGGTGTGGATGTGTTCAACTAGTGTCAAACCGTTCTTTAAGTCATGGATTGGATCGTTCTTTCCATATAAAAATCCATGTTCTTGTTGGTCTTCTTCAACTAGTGAATAGTCTTGTAGCAGTTCTTGCATATAGTTTCTAAATGTTTTGGTTGGAACGCCGCTTTCACCAAGAGAAGGTAAGACAGTTGAAATATAGTCAGAGAATAAATGATTGGGTGAAAATAGCAATACGTGTTCCGCATTTAACCACTTCCGATTATGGTAAAGTAAAAACGCAATTCGTTGAAGTAACGCAGAGGTTTTTCCGCTTCCTGCGATTCCTTCAATCAGCATTACCTTGCTAGTAGTATCACGAATGATTGCATTTTGTGCTTTTTGGATCGTTGAAACGATGTTCTTCATATGAGTACTTGATGCTTCATCTAAAATTTCAAGTAAGAAGTCATCATTGATTACTTCAGAAGTGTCTACCATTGAGAGAAGTTCGCCGTCTTGGATTTTAAATTGTCGTTTAAGTAATAACTCAACGGTCATGCGTTCGACATCCGTTTCGTAGTAGGCAGGTCCGATTTCGCCTTCATAATAAAGATTAGCGATTGGTGCACGCCAATCGATGACAATTGTTTCTTCGGTCAAATCACGTAAAGAAGCAATCCCTAAATAAAGAGTTTCTGCTTCATTTTCTTCTTTAAAATCAATACGGGCAAAATAAGGATTTCCTTGCATGACATCTAGCGTTTGCAAACGATGTTGTTGTGCATCGAGAGTATGATATTTTAATAGTAATTCTTGTTCATGTTGGCGGTATTCAACAGCAGACTCGTAAAATGCCTCGTTAGAACCAGCTCGGATGCGATGATTCGCTGTTTCTTTTGTCGAGGTATTCATTTCTTGGGTCAATTCGTGTTGCTTACTGTTTAATAATTTTTGTTCAAGCTGGATCAATTGAACGGTTTCGTCCACATGTGCTTGTTCCATTTGTCTTTCATTCATGGCTTATTTGCTCCTTCCGCCTTAAATAACGAACTAAAAGTATAGCACAATTATGGGAAAAAAGGTATTTTTTAAAAGTTAGTAAAAAGTTTGACGATAGGTTAGTCAAAATAACTTAAAAAAGTGGAAGGATAAACAAGAATGATAGTTGTTTTCATTTAGCACGTATCAGTTTAAAAAGGAGAAAAGAACGCCTATGCTTGAAAGTGAAAGAAGGTTGGAAAAAATGACACATTTAAAAAAATTTCTTTTCACATTATTGATTGGTGGAGTAGCGTTGATCAGTGAGTTTGTTTTTCATCAGTCTCAACTAGCATTCTTTTTGATCGCAATTACTGGTGGTATTCTAGCCTTTTTGATGTTTCTTGAAATGATCAAAACGTTACGCTCTGGGAAATATGGTGTGGATATTCTAGCAATTACAGCGATTGTAGCAACACTAATAGTGAGAGAATACTGGGCGAGCTTGATGATTTTAATCATGTTAACTGGTGGGGATAGTCTAGAGGATTACGCCAATCAAAAGGCAAGTAAAGAGTTACAAGCACTGCTTGACAATACACCTCAAATAGCACATAAGTGGATCAATGGAAACTGGCAAGAATTCCCAGTTGATCAAATTGAAATCAACGACAAATTAGTTGTTAAGCCAGGAGAAACAGTCCCTGTGGATGGCCGAGTGATCAAAGGAAGTTCAGAAATAGACGAATCTTCATTAACAGGTGAATCACAACCAATCACTAAAACGATTGGCGATACGTTATTGTCTGGTTCAATCAATGGTGATCGTTCGCTAGAAATGAGAGTCGAAAAACGTGCAGCAGATAGCCAATATCAATTGATCCTTAATCTGGTTCAAGAATCAAAAGAAAAACCAGCAAAATTTGTCCGAATGGCAGATCGCTATGCAGTCCCATTTACATTGGTAGCTTATCTCATTGGCGGAATTGCTTGGTGGCTCTCAGGTGATCCGCATCGATTTGTAGAAGTCTTAGTTGTTGCTTCGCCTTGTCCGTTGATTTTGGCTGCTCCAGTCGCACTTGTTGCCGGAATGAGTCGTTCGAGTAAAAATGGGATCGTTGTTAAAAATGGTACTACGCTTGAAAAGCTAGCAGTGACTAAAACGATTGCTTTTGATAAAACTGGCACGATAACCAAAGGACAACTGGAAGTGACAGCAGTTCGACCAACTGGGAAATGGACAAAAGAAGAACTATTAGTGTATGCAGCTAGTGCAGAACAAGAATCAAGCCACATTTTAGCCCGTTCATTAGTTAGTTACGCAAAAAATCAAAAACTGTTGCCAACTTCAGAATTAAAAGAAATTGTTGGCCAAGGAATTGAAGCAATGATTGATAATCACTTTATCCAAGTGGGCAGAGCAAAATGGTTGGGTGTAACAGAAATTGCTTCTGCAGAAACCATTATTTATGTTGCTTTTGATCGAGAATTTGTTGGTACGATCCACTTTGCAGATGTGATTCGTCCCGAGGCAACGAACGCCATTAATCAATTGAAAGATTTTCATTTGGAACAGGTGATGATGCTAACCGGCGATAACCAAACGGTGGCGCAAACAATTGCCGAAAAAGTCGGAATCACGACAGTCCATGCGCAATGTTTACCTCAAGACAAATGGCAAATTTTAGCGGATGTTCCTGAGAAACAAAGACCAGTGACGATGGTTGGCGACGGTGTTAATGATGCACCTGCGCTAAGTGCAGCAGATGTTGGTATTGCAATGGGGGCACATGGAGCAACTGCAGCTAGTGAAAGTGCAGATGTGGTCATTTTAAAAGATGATTTGACGCGGGTTCCTGAAGCTGTCCTGATTGCCAAAGAAACGATGCGCATTGCACGTCAATCAGTCTTGATTGGTATTTTTATTTGTATTGCACTAATGCTGATTGCAAGCTTTGGCGTAATTCCTGCGCTATTAGGAGCTATGTTACAAGAAGTGGTTGATACCGTTTCGATTTTAAGTGCGCTACGTGCTAAAAAGTAGTTGAATACGATAGAAGACAACAAATCGATTTTTGAGAAACCTTTACAAAGGATTCAGAATTTTTTTAGTAAGTAATGGCTTTATTTTATTATTTAATTGTTTCAAAAAATAAAGTGAAACTAGAAATGATCGTAGGATATATCAAATGATAAGAAAATCAAAACTTTTTATTTTAGCAGGGGCTAGTATTCATGCTTTGGAGAAAACAGTTGACCTGATTGAAGAGCAACTGGAATTTCTATCTGAGGATGGTGGAAATGTAGAATAGTTGCTGCAAGTGTTTTGATTGATGAAGAATAAATGAGGATTGGTTAGTTTGTAGCTAACTAATCCTTTTGTTATAATCGAGAAACTATAATCAAGAAACGACAAAACTATGTCAACGAATGGATCAAAACCAATGTTTCTAAACTGAAATACAAAAGGAGGAAAGATATAAAAATTAATGAGAAAAGCGATGTATTCAATAGTAGCTAAAAGTAAGGTAAAGAAAAAGCTTTATCTTAACTCATTTTTGTTTTACTGATGTTGCTTTGTTTGTATACAACTCATTATTTTTTTGCTTTCAATTTTGGTATGATAGCTACTCTATTTTACTTTTTTCAAAAGATCAGTAAAAATGGATGACCATCAAGTACGGCTTTATTTTTAGTTTTCAACATATGTTTATTCCGAAAAGTGAAACTGAAATTCAATGTACCTTGCTTGTTTTTTTATATTTAGAAAGTTTTATCTGTTACGTAGAAATGTATCGAAACAATTAAAATCTATCTTGTTTTTGTGCTAATATAAAGTACGAAAAGAACAACGTCAGCTAGTTAAAAAATTGATATTTACATTGAAAACCAAATGTAGAAGGTTCATAAGCTGTAGGATGTCTATTTTTGTTTTTATCTTAAGAAAGAAATGAACTATTGTGAAGGGGGGTGAAGGAGATGCCGTTTGTTCATGTTGAATTAGTCGAAGGTCGTAGCCCAGAACAACTAGAAAATATGATGAAAGATATTACTGAAGCAGTTCATAAAAATACAGATGCACCAAAAGAGCATATCCATGTCATTATCAATGAAATGAAAAAAGGTACTTATGGTGTAAATGGAGAATGGAAAAAATAAGTCTGATTTCACACTTGCTTTTTCTAAATATTAGTGGTTAAATAAACACATAATTGATTGATGAGAAAGACAACTGAATTTGAGAGTCTTCTATTAGAGAGGAAAAGCTAGGCTGAAACTTTTCCAGAAGAAAACCAAAGGATGACCACTTTCGAAACCTTTGTTGAAACAAAGGCGGTCGAACCGTTAACACGCTCGAGGAACACATTTTTGTGTTCAAAATTAGGTGGAACCACGAAATTTTCGTCCTAGTATCTGTTTAGATACTAGGACTTTTTTTGTCGAATCGAGTCAATCAAAATTCAAAGGAGGAATTTCTATGTTAAAAATTACTTTTCCAGATGGCGCAGTCAAAGAGTTCGAGGCTGGAATTACAACCTTGGCAATTGCTGAAAGCATCTCAAAAAGTTTAGCTAAAAAAGCATTAGCAGGTAAAGTGAACGGTCAATTAGTTGACTTAGACCGTCCAATCGAAGAAGATGCAACAATTGAAATTGTGACCCCTGATCACGAAGACGCACTTGGATTAGTTCGTCATTCTGCTGCTCATTTGATGGCTCAAGCAATGCGCCGTTTATATCCTACTATCCATTTTGGTGTGGGACCAGCGATCGAATCAGGATTTTACTACGATACTGACAATGGTGAAAACCCAGTTACAGCGGAAGATTTACCAGCAATTGAAGCTGAAATGATGAAAATCGTTAAAGAAAACTTGCCAATCGAACGCCGTGTGCTATCCAAACAAGAAGCACTAGAAATTTTTGCAAGTGATCCTTATAAAGTAGAATTGATCACTGAATTGCCAGATGATGAAGTGATTACTGCTTATCAACAAGGAGAATTCATTGATTTATGCCGTGGCCCACACGTTCCGTCAACAGGACGTATCCAAGTATTCAAGTTATTATCAGTAGCAGGTGCTTACTGGCGCGGAAATTCAGATAATCATATGATGCAACGTGTCTATGGAACTGCATTCTTTGACAAAAAAGAATTGAAAGAATTTATTCGCTTGCGTGAAGAAGCAAAAGAAAGAGATCATCGTAAATTAGGGAAAGAACTTGGTTTATTTATGGTTTCACCTGAAGTTGGTTCAGGGTTACCATTCTGGTTACCAAAAGGTGCAACAATCAGACGTACGATTGAACGTTACATCGTAGACAAAGAAATTAGTTTAGGTTACCAACATGTGTACACACCAATTATGGGTGATGTGGAACTTTATAAAACATCTGGACACTGGGATCACTATCAAGAAGACATGTTCCCACCAATGGATATGGGCGATGGCGAAATGCTAGTATTACGTCCGATGAACTGTCCTCACCACATGATGGTTTATAAAAACAATATCCATTCTTATCGCGAATTACCAATTCGTATTGCTGAATTAGGGATGATGCACCGCTATGAAAAATCTGGGGCACTTTCAGGATTACAACGTGTACGTGAAATGACATTGAATGATGGTCATACTTTTGTACGTCCAGATCAAATCAAAGATGAATTCAAACGCACGCTTGAATTGATGGTAGCTGTCTATGCGGACTTTAACATCACGGACTATCGTTTCCGTCTAAGCTATCGCGATCCAAACAATACAGATAAATATTTTGATGACGATGCAATGTGGGAAAAGGCACAAGAAATGTTGAAAGCTGCAATGGATGAATTAGAACTTGAATATTTTGAAGCAGAAGGCGAAGCAGCATTCTACGGACCAAAACTAGATGTTCAAGTAAAAACAGCTTTGGGAACAGAAGAAACATTGTCAACTATTCAATTAGATTTCTTGTTGCCAGAACGTTTTGATTTAACTTATGTAGGTGAAGATGGTGAAAATACACATCGTCCCGTAGTTATTCACCGTGGAATCGTTTCAACGATGGAACGTTTTGTTGCTTATCTAACAGAAGTTTACAAAGGTGCATTTCCAACTTGGCTAGCACCAATTCAAGCAACAATTATCCCTGTTTCTGTCGAAGCACATGGGGATTATGCGTATGAAATCAAAGAACGTCTTCAAATGAAAGGCTTACGCGTGGAAGTTGATGATCGTAATGAAAAAATGGGTTACAAGATTCGTGCTTCACAAACACAAAAAATTCCTTATCAATTAGTTGTTGGAGACAAAGAATTGGATGACGCAACTGTTAACGTTCGTCGTTATGGAAGTAAAGAAACTTCTGTCGAAGACTTAAATATCTTTATTGATGCAATGGCTGCTGAAGTGAAAAACTACAGTCGCGAAGGCTAAATATTTTGCAAAGGTAGGCTAGGATGCGTAAGTGTCCTAGCTTTTTTATTTTGAATTTTACGAATAAATTAACTAATTTTTTATTGATAGAATCAAATGAAAAAAATTTTCGTATGTTATACTAAAGTGACTCTAATTAAATGGATGGTGACTTATGAGTGTAATTAGTCGTATCGAAAGTATGATGGAAGAATATTCCTCTGCGGAAAGGAAACTGGCAAATTATATTATCGATCATGTAGAAAAAGTTCCAACAATGACTGCAAATGATTTAGCAGAAGCAGCTGGATCAAGTGCACCGACAGTTGTCCGTTTTTCGAAAAAAATTGGCTTTCAAAGTCTAACAGATTTCAAAATCACTGTTTCGACAGAATTACAAACAGGACTAGTTGAAGGCTTTAGTGACATTGAACCAAATGAATCTTTTTATTCGATCAAAAATAAACTGGGAAACAATGCACAAGTGGCGATCAAAGAAACAGTCGACATTTTGGAAGAAGAGACTATTCGAACAGTTGTCCAGAGCTTAGAAGAAGCAGAAACCGTTTTTCTTTATGGTGTGGGCGCTTCTTCTTTGGTTGTCGAAGACATTTTACAAAAGTGGTCGCGAGTGGGTAAACCAATTATCTTTGAAAAAGATATCCATGTGTTACTGCCTCAATTAGTCAGCAACGAACAAAAAAAAGTCCTTTGGCTCGTTTCAAATTCGGGAAAAAGTGCGGATGTTGTCGCTCTGGGGGAATTAGCCAAATCATTGAACATCGAAGTAATCGTATTAACTCAATTTGGAAACAATCCATTAAGTAAATTAGCAGATGTGACTGTTCAAACTTCTCGACCTAAAGAAATCACGAATCGAAGTGCGGCTACAAACTCGCTGTTGGCACAGTTTGCGACAGTTGATATCATTTTTTATTTTTACATGGCAAAAAATGAATATTTAAGCGAAAAAGTGGCTCAAACACGTGAAGCTATTCAGCAGTATTTTAAATAGGTGATGTAAAAAAAATTGATTTTTTTTTGTGAAGAAGGAAATTTGTGTGGAGAAAGTTTTCCACAGTGTTGATTTTTTTGAAGATGTTTCACAAGGATAGGAAACGTTTTTTTCAAAAAAACACTTAAAATTATGAGTTTTTAATCAAGGTTTCTTGACTATGTTTCGCCTGTTGTGAAACAAAAGAATTCTGGTATCTTGAATTTCGTTAAAGAATTTCATCAACTGATGATTTTTTCTTTGTTATTCATACTTTTTTGGTTATAATTTTTCGTGAATGTAAGTATGCGGGAAGGATAGGAAATAATGAAAGATTTTATGAAAAAAATAAAAAATAATTCTTGGTTTGACAAGTTAAAAAAGGGAACACAAGAACCGAGGAATAAACCTTATCGGCGTTCCCATGTCCCTTTTCGTTTAAATGTTCTTTTCTTTATTATATTTACGTTATTCGTAGCATTGATTGCTAGATTGGGTTATTTACAAATCGTTGATGGTGAAACGATGGAAGCTAAAGTTAAATCTTCTTCAACAATTACCGTTCAAGAAAGTTCACCTCGTGGCATGATTTATGATGCTACTGGCAAAGCCTTAGTCAAAAATCAAGCAAATCAGGCAATTACCTTTACTCGAGGTTCACAGATGACGTCCACGGACTTATTGAAATTAACGAAAAAATTGAATGAACTAATTGATGTTCCAGTTGATGACTCCCTGACGGCTCGTGACAAAAAAGACTTTTGGTTAGCAGACGCTGATCATTTAGCGGAAGCAACGAAGCGTCTTTCTTCTGCTGAAAAGCAACTAGATAATAGCAAACAATATGCAGCAACAGTGGAGAAAGTAACCGATGAAGAAATCAATTTCGATGAAGAACAATTGAAGATGGCAACCATCTTTAAGCGGATGAACAGCGCGTACGAGTTAAATACAGTGTATATCAAAAATTCTGGTGTAACAGATCGTGAATTAGCGGTAGTTGCCGAAAATGCTTCAGAATTGCCTGGAGTTTCAACGGGTGTCGATTGGACGCGTGAATACTTAGCTGCCGATTCAATGAAAAGTATCTTGGGTAGTGTAACAACAGAGAAACAAGGACTCCCTGCCGACGAAATCGATGCTTATTTAGCAAAAGGCTATTCACGAAATGATCGTGTTGGTCAAAGTTATTTAGAAAAACAATATGAAGATGTGCTACAAGGAACAAAAACACAATATGAAGTAAAATTAGATAACGAAGGAAATGTTTCAAGTCAAAAAGAAATTTTTGCAGGCGAAAAAGGCTCTAATTTAAAATTATCGATTGATGCAGAATTTCAGAATAAAGTCGATGAAATTTTAAAACGAAACTTCCAAGCTTTAGTTGATAATGGCAAAGCCAAATATTCTCCAGGTGCATATGCCGTTGCAATGAATCCACAAACTGGGGAAGTATTAGCATTGGCTGGCTTTAGCCATGAAGAAAATTCAGGAGAAATCACTGAGAATGCACTGGGAACGATCACCAACGCGTTTACTCCAGGATCTGTAGTCAAAGCAGGAACATTGGCAGCTGGCTGGAAGACAGGTGTAATTAGTGGAAACCAAGTCTTAATCGACGAACCAATTCAATTACAAGGTTCGGCTGAAAAAAGTTCTGTCTTTAATAGAAGTGGTCAAGTTGCACTAAATGCAGTAAAAGCACTAGAGTTGTCATCAAATACGTATATGATCAAAGTAGCTTTAAAAATGTTAGGATTGGAATACACACCAAATATGGGGCTTCCTGGTCTTGATGAAGAAGCAAAAGCTTACGATGAATTACGAACTTCATTTAAAGAATTCGGATTGGGAACAACAACAGGGATTGATTTGCCAAATGAATCAGCTGGGATTTCTCGTTCAGTTGACTTCATGAAAAAATTCAACAAAGATAATGATGGTGAGTGGTACACATCTGGTAACTTTACCGATTTAGCATTTGGTCAGTTTGATACGTATACACCAATCCAATTAGCACAATATGCTTCAACTGTTGCCAACGGTGGGAAAAGAATCCAACCGCATATCGTTTCTGGGATTTACGGAAATGATGAGAATGGGAACTTAGGTGAACAAAAGAAAAAAATCGAAACAACTGTTAAAAATGAAGTCACTATTTCACCAGAAAATATGGCAATTCTTCGCGAAGGTTTCCATCAAGTAGTTCATGGAACAGATGGTTACACCACTGCAAAACCATTAGCTGGTGCAAAAATGGATCTATCAGCAAAGACTGGTACGGCAGAGACGATTGCAGAAGGGCATCCTGACATCACTACCGTCAATAGTAATATCGTAGCTTATGGCCCAACGGATAATCCGGAAATCGCAATCAGCGTGGTTTTACCAAACTTAACAGATGAAAAGGACCACATGAATTTAACAATAGCTAAAGAAATCACAGACGCATATTATGATATGTATCTAGCAAAATAACTTATTTTGGAAACAGTCAAATCAGTTTTAAACTGGTTTGGCTGTTTCTTTTGAAATAGTTTTTTCAAGTGAAACTACTTGTCAAAATAAAAAAATGACTAAAATAAACTGGATTTAATCAATAAATAATAGTTGAAATGAAAAAACGTCAAGTAAAACTACTTAACAAATTGACATAAAAGGGTAGATTTCTCATAACAATCATGGTAAAATTATCAAGTCTGAGAGTCATCTTAGAGGATTCTAGTAGTATGGGAGGGAAAATCATGCGCGTAAACATCACATTAGAATGTACTTCTTGTAAAGAACGTAACTACCTAACAAGCAAAAACAAACGTAACAATCCAGATCGTTTGGAAAAACAAAAATATTGCCCACGCGAACGCAAAGTTACTTTGCACCGCGAAACAAAATAAGTTTGATTAAAAAGTTACAAGAAACATTTCGATGTTTCTTGTAACTTTTTTAGTTCTTTTTGAATCAATGAGATTGACGTAAAAGAAAAAAACAGAGATAATACATAGATGGTTATCAATGTATATGATTTAGCGATGTTTGGTTAAAGTAGTTGTTAGCAAAGGAGAAAAGGAAATGAATCATGAGCAAATGTCAAAAATGTTTAAAGCATTAGCTGAACCTAATCGAATTAAAATTATTGAACTACTTTCAATGGGGCCAATGTGCGCATGTGAAGTTCTAGATCATTTTGATTTTACACAACCAACTCTTTCACACCACATGAAAGTTTTAGAGTCTGTAGGAATCGTTTCAGTTAAGAAGGATCGTAAGTGGCATTATTATTTTTTGAAAAAAGAAGAGACTTCAGAGTTATTAAAAGCAATGCAGGACCTCTTTCCTAACTAACGCATAAATAGATGCGTAATCATAGCAAGCTAAAATTATTTTGTTCGTTGATTGTACTCGTTTGATCCAACTAAACGAAACGATCACTGAATCACATGCACTTCTTTTGAGAGAAGAAAATTCAATTTACAGGGAGAAAATTCATGACTTATGCGTTAGAAATAAGCAAATTAAAAAAAGTATATGCAACAGGTGTTGAAGCCTTAAGAGGTATTGACCTAGTTGTAGAAGAAGGAGATTTTTATGCCCTACTAGGGCCAAATGGTGCCGGTAAGTCTACGACGATTGGTATTATTACTTCATTAGTCAATAAAACTTCTGGAAAAGTAAGTGTTTTTGGTTATGACCTTGATACTGACTTAGTGCGCGCCAAACAACAAATAGGATTAGTCCCTCAAGAGTTTAATTTCAATCCGTTTGAAACAGTGCAACAAATCGTTGTCAATCAAGCAGGATACTATGGTGTTTCGAGGCAAGAAGCCTTGAAACGAAGTGAAAAATATTTAAAACAATCAAACTTATGGGAAAAACGAAATGTTCGTGCGCGGATGCTTTCTGGAGGAATGAAACGACGATTAATGATTGCGCGCGCGTTGATGCATGAACCTCGTTTACTTATTCTTGATGAGCCAACAGCCGGAGTTGACATTGAACTAAGACGAGAAATGTGGACATTTTTGCGAGAATTAAATGAACATGGAACGACAATTATCTTGACGACCCACTATCTGGAAGAAGCAGAAATGCTTTGCCGAAATATTGGAATTATTCAAGCAGGAGAATTGATTGAAAATACTAGTATGAAAAATTTGTTATCAAAATTACAATATGAAACTTTTATTTTTGATTTAGAACCACATACCAATTCATTTGAATTATTAGGCTACAAGCATTTTTGGGAAGATGATCAAACACTTGCAGTTGAGGTCGAGCGTAATCAAGGGGTGAATGGAATCTTTGAACAATTGACAAAAAATGGTATCAAGGTACTCTCAATGCGGAATAAATCCAATCGTCTAGAAGAATTGTTCTTGAAAATTACAGAAGAAAATGGTCATGTGGAGGAAAAAAATGTTTAATTTATATTTAACTGCGCTTAAAAGTTTAGCAGTCAAAGAGACAAATCGCTATTTGCGTATCTGGGTTCAGACGTTGGTACCACCAGTTATCACGACTTCTTTATATTTTATTATTTTTGGGAAAATGATTGGTGGACGAATTGGTGAGATGGGTGGATTTTCTTACATGGAATTCATTGTGCCAGGTCTGATCATGATGTCTGCAATCACTAGTTCTTATGCGAATGTTTCTTCTTCTTTCTTTTCGCAAAAGTTCCAAAAAAATATTGAGGAATTATTAGTAGCGCCTGTGCCTACACATGTGATTATATGGGGATTTGTCATTGGTGGTTTGGGTCGTAGTGTCTTAGTTGGGACATTGGTAACAATTATTTCGCTCTTTTTTGTTCCACTACATGTTTATTCATGGACCATGGTCGTACTCACGTTACTGATGACAGCTATTTTATTTTCATTGGCAGGTTTACTTAACGGTATTTTTGCTAAGTCTTATGATGATGTTTCAATCGTGCCGACGTTTGTGCTGCAACCCTTGACTTATCTCGGTGGTGTCTTTTATTCAATTTCGATGTTACCACCTGTTTGGCAAGCTGTTTCAAAAATCAATCCGATTGTGTATATGATATCAGGGTTTCGTTACGGATTCCTTGGAACGATTGACGTGCCGATCATCTTTTCAATTTTCATTTTGATTGTGTTTATTGCTGTCCTTTATAGTGTCTGCTGGTATTTAATCGAAAAGGGTCGAGGATTACGAAGCTAAAGAAAATAGTTGAAAAAAGCAACAAGAAAAGAACGCACCAATATGCTGGCGCGACCTTTTCTTGTTGCTTTTGCTATATAATAAAAAAGACGGATCCACGAAGATCCATCTCTCAGTGATGCAGACGATGGGATTTGAACCCACACGAGCAAATGCTCACAAGACCCTCAATCTTGCATGTCTGCCGTTCCATCACGTCTGCAAAATAAATAACAAAATAATCATAGCGATGATTGCATCAGATGTCAAGATAGAAAGTAGTGGAAAGCAAATGAAAAAATATGATGGTGAGTTTTCTGGACTAGGAATGATAGCCGGACTTTTAATTGGGCTAGCAAAAGGAAATCTTTTATTTGGCTTAATGCTTGGAGTTATTTGCGGTGTGGCAATGGATTGGGGCGCTAATTTGTGGAATGATTATCAACAAAATAAAAAGAAGAATGACTAAAAGATCAAAGTTTATAAAGTGGATTTCTTGAAATTTGCTGGTATATTTATACGTGATAGAGTATGATATTGGATAACTTGGTAAATAACTATCGATGATATAGTCAGAAGTTTCTAACTTTTTGAAATGAGGGATCGAAGAAGATGAGAGAATTTGAAAAGTCCAACAAATTAGAAGGTGTCAGCTATGATGTACGTGGCCCAGTTCTTGAAGAAGCAGACCGCATGCAAGAAGAAGGAATCAGCATCTTGAAATTGAACACAGGAAATCCTGCACCATTTGGTTTTGAAGCACCCAATGAAGTAATTCGTGACTTGATTATGAATGTGCGTGAGTCAGAGGGGTATTCTGATTCAAAAGGAATTTTTTCTGCAAGAAAAGCGATTCAACAATATTGTCAATTAAAAAAATTTCCTAATGTCACGATTAATGACATTTATACAGGTAATGGTGTCAGTGAATTGATTTCTATGTGTATGCAAGGATTGTTAGATAATGGTGATGAAGTGTTAGTACCAATGCCAGATTATCCTTTATGGACAGCATCCATTGCACTTGCAGGAGGAAATCCAGTGCACTATATTTGTGATGAAGAAGCGGAATGGTATCCGGATATTGCAGACATCAAAGCCAAAATCAGTAGCCGCACGAAAGCAATCGTGATTATCAATCCAAATAACCCAACTGGCGCTCTTTATCCCAAAGAGCTGTTAGAAGAGATTGTCGAGATTGCTCGTCAAAATGATTTAATCATTTATTCAGATGAAATTTACGATCGTTTAGTGATGGATGGATTAGAACATATCCCCATTGCGACTTTAGCGCCAGATTTATTTGTTGTGACGTTAAATGGTCTTTCAAAATCCCATCGAGTAGCAGGTTTTCGCGTAGGATGGATGGTACTTAGTGGAGACAAATCGCGAGTTCAAGGGTATATTGAAGGCTTAAATATGCTATCTTCAATGCGCTTGTGTTCCAATGTCTTGTCTCAGCAAATCGTTCAAACTGCTTTGGGTGGTTATCAAAGCGTAGATGAATTATTGCTACCTGGTGGTCGAATTTACGAACAAAGAGAATATGTCTACAATGCAATCAATGATATTCCGGGCTTATCAGCAGTGAAGCCTAAAGCAGCATTTTATATTTTTCCAAAAATTGATACAAAACGTTTTAATATTTTTGATGATGAAAAGTTTGTACTTGATTTCTTGCATGAACACCATATTTTGCTTGTTCACGGTGGCGGATTCAATTGGCACCAACCAGACCATTTCCGAATCGTTTATTTACCAAAATTAGATGATTTGAAGGTCATGGCTGGGAAAATGCGAGAATTTTTGACGACTTATCAACAAAAATAATGACAATTCTTAGTAAATTGTTTTGCTAGCCAAACAGTATAGAAAAGTCTGTGGCATTGAAAATGTCGCAGCTTTTTCTTTGTTGTGAAAAAAGTTAGCAAAAGATGGGTGAGTAATTTTCTTTCCCAAGAAAAGATGAAACAGCCCTTTTCTTGAAGTTTACTCATTCGTAAAGTAAAATACTGATATCATGCGAACGCGCATATTTTTGGGAGGATACATAATGGAAACGTTTGTCGATTCCTTTGGGACAATTATCAAGACAATAAGAAAAGAACGAAACATGACACAAAAAATGCTTTCTCAAGGTATTTGTTCTCAAAGTGTTTTAAGCAGAATTGAAAATAATGAAGAATTGCCAAATGTTCTGGTAATGGCACAAATTTGTCAACGGCTGGGTGTGACCATTGATCATGTGATGACATTGTCCCATGGAGATATTCGTAAAAATTTACAACAGTTAGACTTATTAGATTTTTACTTTCAAAGGCGTGACTATCGCAAATTAGCACAGCTTTTGAAAAATGATGAAGTCAAAAGCAACCTTTATTCAGATGCTGATTACCAACGTTACTATTACTATTTAGGTGTATGTGAATTTTATTTAGCAAAAAATATTTCCCAAGCAGTCTGCTACCTAAAAGAAGCATTGACTTATTCAAGTCATAGTGACCGTGTGTATGTTTCTGATACGGAAGTTCAGTTGATTAGTGCAATTGGTAAAATCTATGGAGTTGCAGGAAGGCCAACGGAAGCACGCTATTATTTGAGTAAAAGTATCCAACTTTTTCAACAATCAATTGAGACACGTGTCAAAAGTGAACTGTCACAAATCTTTTATAACTATGGCACATTTTTATTTCAGCAAGGAGAAATTGATGCGGCACTTGAGCATGTTAATCGAGGCATTCGTTGGACCCAAGAAAAAAACAGTTATTACTTTTTAAATGATTTGTTTGCACTGAAAAGTTTGATTTATAAAAAGAAAAATGAACCACAAAAAGCAGCTTTTTATGAAGAACTGGCGCAAGCTGTCCGGAAGATTTCAAAAAACTCATAAATGGTGTAGACCATTATTGACTTTTGATAGAAATAAGAGTACCTTAAGGGTAGAAAATCAAAGGAGCGAGTTAGAATGAGAACTTTTATTTATGCTGACAAATTCTTTTTATCGTCAGGTGTAAAAAATGCCGGTTACCTAGAAATTACGGATGGACTATTTGGTGTATATTCACAAGAATTGCCAGATGGAGAAGCAAAAGTAATTGATCAAAGTGGTAAATGGATTGCACCTGGTTTAGTTGATACACACATTCATGGTTACATGAATCACGACGTAATGGATAATGATGCTGAAGGTATCAAAGTTATGTCTGAGGGATTATTATCTTGTGGAGTAACTTCTTTCTTACCAACAACCTTGACTTCAAGTAAAGAACGCTTGAAAGATGTAGCAGAAACAATCGGAAAAATGTACCAAGAAGCGCCAGGAGCCAAAATCAAAGGAATTTATTTTGAAGGTCCTTTCTTCACAGAAGAACATAAAGGTGCCCAAAACCCTAGCTACTTTGGTGATCCAGACTTGAATACTTTCCATGAATGGCAAGAAGCTTCAGGTGGATTAATTAAAAAAATCGCTTTAGCACCTGAACGCCATGGTGTAGAAGATTTTGTTAAACAAGTAACAGATGAAGGGGTTGTTGTTTCGTTAGGCCACAGTAACGCAACAATTGATGAGGCTCAAAAAGCAGTAGAAGCAGGAGCTAGTGTTTTCGTTCATGCTTACAACGGAATGCGCGGATTGAATCACCGTGAACCGGGTATGGTGGGTGCATTGTTATCCTTAGAACATGTCTTCTCAGAACTAATTTGTGATGGACATCATGTTCATCCAAATGCTGCTGAAATTTTGATGGAAAAAGCAGGTCACGACCACGTTGCGTTGATTACTGACTGTATGATGGCAGGCGGAATGCCAGATGGAAATTACAATCTAGGAGAGTTCCCCGTAGTTGTAGCAGAAGGGACAGCTCGTTTAGAATCAGGAAACTTAGCTGGTAGTATTTTACAGCTAAAAGAAGCAATCAAAAACGTTGTTGACTGGGGAATCGCAACACCAGAACAAGCAGTTATGATGGCTAGTTTAGTACCAGCAATCAGCTGTAAGATTGATGATTCTTGTGGGAAAATCGCTCAAGGACGCGATGCAGACTTTATCGTATTGAATCCTGATATGTCACTTGAAGCAACTTATTTAGATGGTGTGGAACGTTACCACGCATAAAATCTTTTAAGAAAAATCAAAAGGTGAAACAAAGCGTATTTACGTTTTGCTTCACCTTTTTTTGTGTAGTTTTCATTTGGAACATTCATTTTTTGAAAAAAGTTTCGATCGAATTTTTAGAATGCGCATACTTTATTATGAGAGAAGAAAATGTATTGTAATAATACGAAATATCTTCTTTGATATGAGAATGTGGAATCATGATTACTTCTTGCTCACTTGCTAAGAGATAATCACCATCAATTGTGCGAGCAACTAATTCGTAATGGTCGAGCATCTGCTGATATTCAGTGGGAGTTATCGTTAAAGCAGATGGTGTTGCAGCTAGACTTTTTTTCAGATAGTCCGTCGATGGGAAAAGCACTAATTCACCAATCGTTTCGACTTTTTCTTCTTGAAGCCATGCGATCGTTTTAGTTAACGTTTGATCGTGCAGAATTTCAAACATAGAATCACCTACTTCTGATTTGGAATTTCAACTTTGAAGTTGATCGTTGTATTTGGACTTAGTCCTTGGGCTTCAAGTGTTATACTTTCTGGAATCAATTCATTTTTTGTGTAGTTTGGTGTGACACGATAGCGAACGGTTTCTCCTTTGTTAAGTGCTTGTCGAATTTCTAATTCATAATAATTCATGTACGGATCATTAACGGGAAATTGATAAAGGGTGACTAAGTTCTTTTTTTCATCACCACTTCCACCAAATTGTTTAGCAATCAAGTGTCCTCTTGAATGATCATATTTTGGGCCAGAAACAAAACCCGGTGGACGAATTTCTCGATTGGCACTAGTACCAGTATTGATCATTTTTTTCTTGATTAGTGCGTCCGCACCCGTAGGACGATTAAGATGATCAAGAGAATGGTAGGTGATCCAACCATTCTGGTTGTCTTTTAACTCATCTGCTGAAAAAGTCGCATGACCGAATTCTTTTGGACCAGAATTATTTCCAGTAGGGGCTAGATCTTCTTTAGTTGGTAATCCGTTTTGTGTATGCTGTTGGGTTACCTGTTCTTGCGTAGTAGAAGAAGGTGCTGATGGATTATTGGCAGAAGTTAAATCCAATCCCAGCCAGCTAGCAACTCCTACGATTAATAAGGTAAGTAGTGTACCTAAAAGTTTGTTCATATTTTTCATTTTTTCACCTCGCTTTTCAGTATAGGTGAAATAGATTGTTTAGAACAGTAAAATTTATTACTAGTGACAGTAAAAAACGTAAAGGGCTGTCTTGAAGTCATAAAGTACCGCTTTTCAGTCATAAAATATGGTGTACACAGTTATTGATAATTGGTATGATAGGAGATAAAAGGAGGCGCTTTATGTTTGGGGGGATTGCATTAGAAACGATTTATTGGTATACGCTACTTATTTGTGCCGGGATCGCAGTTCTTTTAGTTGTTTTTGGCGATATTTTTGATTTTGATGGCCCACTAGATCCAATGTTGTTAGTACCTTGGTTAGCATTTACCAGCCTATTCGGCTATTTAGGCGAAAGCTTAACTGAATGGTCATCAGTTTTGATCTTTGTGATTAGTGCTGCCATTTCAAGCGTGTTGGTATTTTTACTCAATTTTTATATTTTGATGCCAATGAAGAATGCAGAAGCAACACTATCTTCGTCCGAAAAAACATTAGAGGGACAAGTTGTACAAGTGGTTACACCGATTCCAATCACAGGAATGGGCGAAATCCAACTTCAAAGTGTAACAGGGTCAATCAATCGGCCAGCTTGTTTTTATACAGAACAGGAAACAATGGCTCAAAGAGGAACAAAAGTGTTGATTATCGAAGTGAAAGACAGAGTATGTTACGTCATACCTTATGACGGAATGCTAAAATCTTAAGGGAGTGTGTTGAATGGTTATATCAGGAGCTTTTTTATCAGTTGCAATTGTTATCTTTATTCTATTGATGCTTTTAATCGTTTTCGTATCAAAGTATCAAACAGCAAAACCAGATGAAGCGTTAATTATCAGTGGTAGTTATTTAGGCAAGAAAAATGTCCATACTGACGAAAGTAATAATAAAATCAAAATAGTCCGGGGTGGTGGGGCATTTGTTCTACCCGTTTTTCAACGTTCTAACCGGATTAGTTTACTTTCTAGTAAGTTGGATGTCTCTACACCAGAAGTTTACACAGAACAAGGTGTACCCGTTATGTGTGATGGGACATCGATCATAAAAATCGGTTCATCCGTGGAGGAAATTGCCACGGCAGCAGAACAATTTTTAGGAAAAACAACCGATGAACTAGAAAATGAAGCGAGAGAAGTTCTTGAAGGTCATTTACGTTCAATCTTGGGTTCGATGACAGTGGAAGAAATTTATCAAAATCGGGATAAATTCAGTCAAAGTGTTCAAGAAGTTGCTTCTGTTGATTTAGCAAAAATGGGTCTGATCATTGTGTCGTTTACGATCAAAGAAGTTCGCGACAAGAACGGGTATCTTGATTCATTAGGGAAACCAAGAATTGCTCAAGTGAAGCGAGATGCAGAGATCGCTGAAGCCGAAGCGTTGAAAGAAACACGAATCAAAAAAGCGCAAGCTGAAAAAGAATCACAAGCTGCAGAATTACAACGACAAACAGAAATCGCTGAATCAGTAAAAGAAAAAGAACTAAAATTAGCAACCTACAAACAAGAACAAGATGTTGCTAAAGCGAAAGCAGACCAAGCATATAACTTAGAAAGTGCCCGTGCACAACAACAAGTTATTGAGCAAGAAATGCAAATGAAAGTCGTTGAAAGACAAAAACAAATTGAATTAGAAGAAAAAGAAATCATACGTCGAGAAAAACAATACGATTCTGAAGTGAAGAAAAAAGCAGATGCAGATCGTTATGCGAAAGAACAAGAAGCACAAGCACAGAAAGTAAAAGAAGTAACGGAAGCAGAGGCGGAACGCTTTAGAGTGGAAGCTTTAGCAGAGGCGCAAGCGAGTCAAACACGTTTGGCTGGGCAAGCCGAAGCTGAAGCAATCTTAGCAAAAGGGAAAGCTGAAGCCGAAGCAAAACAAAAAATTGCTGATGCCTTTAAAGAATACGGTGAGGCTGCTGTGTTAAGCATGGTGATCGAAATGTTACCACAATTGATGCGTGAAGCAGCACAACCACTAGGAAATATTGAAAAAATTTCTGTTGTTGACACAGGAAGTGGATCTGGTGAAAATGGTGGAGCAAATCGAGTAACAGGATATGCAACAAATCTATTAGCATCCACGCAAGAAACATTGAAAGCAACAACAGGTTTGGATTTAAAAGAAATTATTGAAAACCTTTCAACAAAAGGGACTTCAAGTCAAGTAAATTTGTATGAAGCCGACTCAAAACCGACAAATAATGACGAAATATAGTTAATTAATCAAAAGACCACTGTAAAATGATTGAACATTTGGCAGTGGTCTTTTTGTGGGTAATTACTTATTTTTTTTGTTTCTCGATTTGTTTTTCAATTTCTGCTAAATTTTTGCGTAAAGTGCGCTCTTTTTTTTGTAACTCGACTAAGTCCTCAGCTAATTCCTGTTTCTTCTCATCTTCTGGTGGCCGTAGAATAAAATTGATTCCTAGAGCGATGAAGGTTCCGATAAAGGTATCGAATACTCGTTGTAATGCGTAGAGCGTGGATTCGCCTTGTGGAATACTTAAAGAAATCATTAGCAAAGTAGAAATAGCCGAAATGATTCCAGAATTGTTGTCAATACCATCTGAAACCACGATGGTTACGATAACCAATACAGGTAGTAAAAATAATTCAACTAAAAAATCATTGTGAAAGTAGTGTTTAATGAAGAAGAAGATGATGGCTAAAACGCCGCCAATAGAATTTCCGATGACTCGAGAGCGACCAAATGAAACCGTAGATGTTAAATCTTGGCGTAAAGAAAAAACGGCTGACAGCGCAGCAATCAAAGGATTACCTCGCTGAAAGAAGTGGAAAACTAACATACAGATGAAAACAGCTAGTGCACTTTTTATAGTCCGCATACCGAGGCGGAAACGACCGACTTGCATAACTTTTTCTCCTTTAATCCCTTTTTTTAATCATAACGAATCTTTAGTGTGTTTGCTAGTTTTTAGCGTAGAGGTTTAGTATAATTGGATGAAAAAAGGAGGAAATGTATGCGAATTGGTATGCGAACAATAAAAACGGTAATTAGTGCAACACTCGCCATGCTGATTGCAAGCAGCTTGCCTTTACTTTATTGGCCTTCAGCTGGGATTATTGCTGTTTTGAGTGTTGGCAATACGAGAAGGTCGACGATAATGACGGGTGTCGATCGTTTTATTGCTTTTATTTTAGCGACGGTCGTTGCTTTTTTTAGCTTTACGTTCCTTGGGTTTTCTCCAATTGGCTTCGGTTTATTTTTGCTTCTTTTTATTCCACTAGCGGTTCAATTCAAGTTAACTGAGGGAATCGTAGTGAACTCTGTTTTAGTTACACAGTATTTAGTTGAGCAAAGCATGGCGATATCGCTGATTTTAAATGCATTAGGATTGATGGTAATAGGTGTAGGCTTAGCTTTAATAGCAAATATTTACATGCCTAATACCGAAAAGCGGCTCCAAGAAAATCAATTAGTGATTGAGGTTGAGTTTCGCCAGTTGTTACAAGAAATGGCTGATTCATTATTAAAAGAAAAGAAAGAGCGACATATCGAAGAAGATTGCCAACGATTATTAACATTTATTCGAACAAGTCAGTTAGAGGCTCGAAATCATCATGAAAACGATTGGGTTAGACAAGAAGGGTATTATGAAACGTATTTTTCGATGAGACGAGCACAATTAAATGTGCTAAATAATATGATCCAAAATTTAGAGCGAATTGAGTCACCTAATCCATATAGTGAGCAAATTTATGGCCTACTTATTTACACAGCTGAAACATTCGCTGAAGAAAACGATGGTACGCTCATTATGAAAAGAATCCACGAAGTCTATGCTGAATATCGGCAAATGCCTTTACCACAAAAACGATCTGAGTTTGAGAACCGTGCAGAATTGTTTCAGTTTTTGCAATCATTTAAAAGTTTTATTGAAATCAAAGCAGAATTTGCCCAGCAAAAACAACAAAGTAACATATAAAAAAGGTCGAGACAATTTTGTCTCGACCTTTTTTATAAATTGTTAAGGTTAAGCTTTTTGCCAATGCACTTGCATTTGATCCAAAATGTCAATGACATCTTTGGTTAAATAAAGTGAGCGGTTAGGTAATTCACCTTCAATCATCTGTATCATGTTCGCAATTTCATAATTTAAAGCTTGTGAAGTACTCCCACTTTCGATCAATTCTTTTGTACCATCGACATAAGTGATTTCGGCACGATCTGCACGTGGATAATCAGTAATGGTAATATAGCCATTTTCATAAGCAACGATACCGACTTTAGGCATTTTTGCTCTGAACGTTAAGCTAACAGTTGCTAATTCGTCCTGATCATTTTGTAAAATCGTAACGGATTGTTCATCAACGCCTGTTTCAAACGGAATCATCGTCGAAGCAATTACTTCTGGTTGAGCGGTTAAAAAGAAGCGTGCAAACGAAACCGCGTAAGTGCCAATATCAAGCAAAGCGCCTCCGGCTAGATCTGGATTGAAAAAACGATTAGTAGGATCTGGTTCTTTTGCACTACCAAAAGGAGCCTGGATCATTTTTAACTTACCTAATTTTTTGCTATCTACTAGCGAACGAAGACGTTGATAAAGAGGCATGTTAAAAATGGTCATTGCTTCGGCAAGAATCAACCCTTTTTCCTCTGCTAGCTTCATTGCTTCAACTAACTCTGCAGTATTCATTGTAATTGCTTTTTCGCATAAAACATGTTTTCCTGCTTCTAATGCTGCTAAAATATGTGAAATGTGTTGACGATTTGGCACCGCTATATAAATGATATCAATCTCGTCATCTGCCAGAAGATCTTGATAACTTCCATAAGCTTTTTCAATCCCATAATCTGTTGCAAACGCTTGAGCTTTGGTTAGTGAACGAGAAGCAACTGCAGTTAATTTGCTTGAATTTTGCTTGAAATTTTCAGCGAATTCCTTCGCAATCGTTCCTAAGCCGATAATTCCCCATTGATATTTTTTCATGAGAGATATCTCCTTTTTTGAAATTTAAATAGGTACAGCCTACTTATCAAGTATAGCAAAGTTTGCTTTGATGTTAAAAAAAAGTGTCTAATCGATAAAAAAAGGTGAAGGTGCAGTGAAAAAGATGATTTTTTTTCTGAATTTAAGTAAAATAAAAAGAGGAGGGGATTCGGATGCATCAAGTATATATTGACCTTATTATAAGTGTATTATTAGAACAATTTGAATCAGAGCAATTTTTCTTAGACGAGTACCTACTAATCGATAAAAAAGAATGGGACGCATGGAAAAATGGAGAAAAGAATTTACCATCTGAAGCGATGCAAAAAGTAAAAAATCTTTTTACGGATTATGAATGGATGTTAACGCAAAAAATTCTAAGACAAACAATTATCTTTCCAGAAAAAAGAACGATTGCTGTTGCAGAGTACAAACAAATCAAGACACGAATTGCCCAGAAGTGGTTACACAGTGGTGTTGCTGACGTTGAATTGATCCCGTTAAAAAATGAACAACATCCTAGCAGATACCTTGACTTGAAAGTGAGTATTCACTATGATGAATGGGGCTATGACGATATTTTGAATTTCCGATTGCCAGCGGATGTTCAACAACAAATCGAAGGCGAGAAAGTGGAACTTTTAGACTGGGTGAATGAAAATCTGGAAGAAACCTACGTCCACGAAGGGAACGCTGAGTATTAAGGGGAATGAAAGGATTTTTTAAGTGAAGAAAATTTTAGGTTTTGCTTCAGTCATTATTATGATTGGCGCGATGGGCTACATTTTTATGTCAGACCATAATGCTGGCGAAGTTGAGGCGACAAGACAAACAGAAGTAAAAAAAGCTGCTAAAAGTCCTAAAAAAGGGCTTGCCAGTATTACCGATACGACTGAAAGTTCATCAACAACAAAAAAAAGTAAACAAAAAACAAAGACAAAGGCGACAGCAGAACTACCTGATGTTAGTCCAGATGACTGGAAGTTAGTATTGGTTGGACCAGAAAATAAGTTGGAAACCGAAGTCGATGAATCAAGTCAATTGACAGCATTATCAAATGGTTATTTGATTGATAAGAGAATTGAATCTGATTATCAAGAATTTGCCCAAGCAGCTCAAGATGCTGGTTATCCACTTGTTATGGTTTCAGCATTTCGTTCAGTAACATCACAAGAGCAAGTATTCGCACAACATGTCCAAGAAGTAATGGCACAACAAGGAATTACCGAAGAAGCAGCAACAAAAATCACGAAAGAAACGATTACTGAGCCAGGCTATAGTGAACACCACACAGGTTTAGCTGTCGATGTAGTGGATGAGGACTGGTACAATAATTATCCTTCGACCGTTTTGGAAGCAAGTTATGGTGATCAACCAGGAGCAAAATGGATTGCAGAAAATTGTGCTAAATATGGCTTTATTGTACGATACCCAAAAAATCGTGAGGATATTACAAAAATCACTTATGAACCTTGGCACCTTCGTTATGTAGGGAAAGAAAGTGCTGAATATATCACGAAAAATCAGTTGACGTTAGAAGAGTATTTGAACGAATTAAATGAAAAGTAGGAACATAGATGGCAATTAAAAAATTCAAAAGTCGTCGACGGAAAAAAGTACGCTTCATCGTTTTATTGGCTGGCAGTTTTCTCATCTTATTTGCCTTTTTTGCTTCTTTAAGAGGATTGATGACACCACTTGCTGATCATTCAGCAGAGCAAGAAGCACAATCTCATCAAGAGTTTATCCAACAACTTGTTCCGCATGCACAAGAATTACAAAATGCTTATGGTATCTTGCCAAGTATTATTTTGGGACAAGCAATTCTTGAATCAAACTGGGGAAAAAGTACGTTAGCAAGTGAATATAAAAATTTGTTTGGAATCAAAGCTTATGGTGATCAAGAAAAAGTAAGTCTCGAAACAAAAGAATATGTCAATGAAGCGTGGATTACGATTCAAGGTGACTTTCGCGTATACCATTCGTGGGAAGAATCCATGGATGACCATACTCAACTATTTATTCAAGGTGTGGACTGGAATCCAGCTTTGTACGAAAGAGTGATCACAGCAAACAACTACCAAGAAGCTTCACAAGCACTGCAAGATGCAGGGTATGCAACAGATCCCACATATGCACAAAAGATTATTCAAGTAATTGAAACCTATCACCTTGATCAATACGATCGTAGATAACGCGGAGAGGAAGTGGCAGAATGGCAGAATTTGTTCCTGAAATCATGACAGAATTAAGAAAAGACATTGTTCGTGTGCCAGAAGTCATTTTACAAGCAAGTGGAATTAAAGTTTTTGGTAAAAAAATTCGATCAATTATTTTTACAACGGATATTGCGATTATTAGAAATACGAATGCGAATGCAGTAATCGCCGTTTATCCTTTTACACCGCATCCAGCAATTACAAAAAGTATTATCGAAGCTGCGGACATTCCGGTATTTTCTGGTGTGGGAGGCGGTTTAACTCAGGGAGCTCGTTCTGCTTATATGAGTATGTTTGCTGAAGCGCAAGGATCTTTAGGAGTTGTCTTAAACGGACCAACACCATTAGAAACAGTTCAAGAAGTTTGTCGAATCGTTGATATTCCTGTGGTTAGCACGGTGACTTCTAAATATACAGAGCTTGATGAAAAGCTAGAAGCAGGCATTTCAATCATCAATATTAGTGCTGGTAAGGAAACTGCAGAAACTGTTCGTTATTTCCGAGAAAAGTATCCAGAACTACCAATTATTGCAACTGGTGGTCCAACCGAGGAAAGTATCTTGGAAACAATAGAAGCTGGAGCCAATGCTATCACTTATACACCACCGACTAACGGTGAATTATTCAGTGCGAAAATGGATAAGTATCGTCAACTTGAAAAAGAAAATTATCAAGATTAAAAGAGAACTTGTCTGACGCAAAGCAAACTAATTTTCTTCGCGTCAAACTGTAGACAAATCTTAGACAAAAATGTGGTTTGTCTTTTTTCAATGTAATAATCGACAGATTAGGTTGTTTTTTTAAGAAACCGATTTTTTTGTTTACAGCCTGAAACCGCCCTTATTCCAAAGGGTGGTTTTTTTATTTACTGATGCGAATGCAGTGTATGGGGGTGGTCAACTGTTTCAGTTATCACTCACAAAAAAACAGATTAAATTATTAGAATAAAATATAGTAAATTCGATATATTTTGATGAGTCGGTGGGCATTCTTGAAACGAATAGTAGTCTTTTAGCTTTAGATGTTAAGAGACTTACGGGCATTTCCAAAAAGAGTGTTGAACAAGAAGCTATCATTTTTAAAGGTTACATTTCTGCTTTTGAATAGAAATGTGATTTAACTTAATTCATATTGATAGTTTTTTTATTATTTTTAATAAAAATCAAGTTAAAAATTCAGTGTGGTATAGATAACTATTAAATTACAATATCCTGTTTTATTCGATAAACTGTCTGTCTAGTAACATTGTAATCTTTCGCAATTCTTGAAATAACAATCCTTCATTTAAATCCTTAACGATGTTTTCATAAACTAAATGTCGTTGAGGATTTTTGCGTCTGCACTATAGAGTTTCAGACGTCTCTTGTAGAAACCGTTCGTTTTCACAATCTTAATTCCTTGTGCTTACCGTATTTTAGAAAATTAAGTAGTTAAATACATTTATTCCAATTCGGATGATCTTGATCAATTATTTATATTCTTATTTTAACGAATAAAAAAGACAAAATCTAAAGGATAACACTTTGTTTACAATCTGACACGAAGTAAATAAAATTTCATCTTGTTTTCCTTGTTTTTTAGATGAAAGTGACTAAAAAACCGAACAAACCATGAAAATGATGAAAAAAGATTAGATTTTAGAAAATTTTTATTGAAAGCACATTGTCAGTTTCAGTAAGTAGTGTTAGACTATTTTCAATCTTTAATCAATCAAATTTTGTTTAAATGGAAAACTTTTAGAAAAAATGGTTGATTTACTTGAGGAAACTGTTTAAAAAAACAAATCCTCTGGCTTCAAACATCTTATCAAGCTATTGTATATTACTGACTTGTCAGTTCTACATACCTACTTATATATCGTCATAATATGGATGACAGTTTCTAGCCAATACCGTAAAAATTGGACTATAAGTAAAAGAGTGGACAACACACCCTTTTTTGCTTATTTTAAAAAGTAGAAGGGTGTTTTTCTATATCAGAATTTTATGATAGAAGTGTGGATGAAGAAGCTATTAATTGAACAAAAAATTAAAGAAAAGGGGCAAAAAAAGTGAAAGAATTAGTTGAACGCATCAAAAATGATGGGCGTGTATTGGGTGAAGGTGTGTTAAAAGTTGATAGCTTTGTGACCCACCAAGTAGATCCAGTTTTGATGGAACAAATGGGTCAACGTTTTGCAGAAGTATTTAAAGACCAAGGAATTACTAAGGTGGTAACGATTGAAGCTTCTGGGATTGCTCCTGCTTTATATGCTGCAAAAGAGTTGGGTGTGCCAATGATTTTTGCTAGAAAAGCAAAAAGTTTAACAATGGACGAAGAACTCTTGACAGCTTCTGTCTATTCTTTCACCAAACAAGTAACAAGTACGATTTCAATTTCACGAAAATTTTTATCAGAAAATGATAAAGTTTTGATTATTGATGATTTCTTAGCAAATGGTCAAGCTGCTAAAGGATTGATTGAGTTGTGTCAACAAGCCGGAGCAGAAGTTGAAGGAATCGGAATTGTCATTGAAAAATCTTTCCAAGATGGAAGAGAATTACTTGAACAAATGGGCTTGCGTGTAGTTTCCTTAGCGCGAATCGCTTCCTTATCAAATGGTCAAGTTGAGTTTCTTGAGGAGGACGCATAACATTGAAAAAAGAAACGCAAAATGGAAAAGCAGCAGTCTTAGGATTACAACATCTATTAGCAATGTATGCAGGTGCAGTTGCTGTACCGTTACTAATAGGAACTGGTCTTGGTTTTAATCAAGAACAAATGACTTACTTGATTTCAATTGACATTTTTATGTGTGGATTAGCTACTTTACTACAACTGACTGTCAATCGTTTCTTTGGAATTGGTCTACCCGTTGTTTTGGGTTGTGCAATTCAAGCAGTGGCTCCATTGATTTTAATTGGTACGGATAAAGGCGTTGGCGCAATTTATGGTTCGATCATCGCATCAGGAATTTTTGTGGTTTTAGCTGCAGGGTTCTTTTCTAAAATCAAAAAGTTGTTTCCACCGCTTGTAACAGGAACTGTTATTACAGTTATTGGCTTGACTTTGATTCCTGTAGCTATTGAAAAAATGGGTGGCGGTAGCGCTGCTGCCGCAAATTTTGGTGATAAAACCAATTTATTGTTGGCCTTTGTAACGATTGGCTTGATCGTTGGTGTCCAAATGCTTGGTAAAGGATTTATTCGTTCTATTGCTGTATTGATTGGTTTAGTTGGCGGGAGCTTATTGGCTGGCTTGATGGGAATGATCGACTTAGATGCAATTGGGCAAGCACCGTTATTCCATGTACCACAACCATTTTATTTTGGAAAACCAACCTTTGATATCTGGTCGATTTTGCTAATGATTATTATCTCAATCGTAAGTATGGTTGAATCAACAGGTGTTTATTTTGCGCTTGGTGATATTACTGGCAAAAAAGTTGGCGAAGAAGAGCTGAAAAAAGGTTATCGTGCTGAAGGACTAGCAGTCATTTTAGGTGGGATCTTCAATACATTTCCTTATACTGGTTTTTCTCAAAATGTTGGGTTAGTTCAATTATCTGGGATCAAGACAAGAAAGCCAATTTACTTTTCAGCTGCATTCTTGATTATCTTAGGTTTGTTTCCAAAAATTGGTGCAATTGCTCAAATCATTCCTGAACCTGTACTTGGTGGTGGGATGTTAGTGATGTTTGGAATGGTAGCAGTGCAAGGAATTCGTATGTTATTAGATGTCGATTTTGCTAATGATAAGAATTTATTGATTGTTGCTGTTTCAATTGGTTTTGGATTAGGTTTCAACATTATGCCGTCTTTATTTGGACAGCTCCCTGAAACGATCCAAATGTTTACTGGTAATGGAATTGTTATGAGTAGCGTTACAGCGATTGTGTTGAATTTGGTTTTTAATGGCATCCAAAAAGATGAAGCAATTATTGAAGAGGCATTCGAAAAATAAAAATAAAAATAAAAGTAGCAAAAAAATATTTTTTGTTGCTTTTATTTTTTGCTCAAAAACAAACACGAACATTTATCGTTTATATGTATATAATATTCGATTTTTGTTTGACGTTAGAAAAGTCACTTGTTAAAATATGAATGTATTGTAGCAGAGAGGGGAAAAAGATCGTGGAAGTGTCAGTCATTATGGGAAGTATTTCAGATTGGGAAACAATGAAATTTGCTTGTGATATGTTAGATGAATTTGGTATTTCATATGAGAAAAAAGTTGTATCAGCCCACCGTACGCCAGATTTAATGTTTCAATTTGCGAAAGAAGCAAGAGGAAGAGGAATCAAAGTGATTATTGCAGGTGCAGGTGGTGCAGCTCATCTACCCGGAATGGTTGCTGCGCAGACAACGTTACCTGTGATTGGTGTTCCTGTTCAATCACGAACATTAAATGGTTTAGATTCATTATTATCTATTGTCCAAATGCCAGGTGGTGTACCAGTAGCAACAACGGCAATTGGAAAAGCTGGTGCAATTAACGCTGGACTACTTGCGATACAGATGCTTTCAATGTATGATTTAGAATTGGAAGCTAAATTGGCTGAAAAACGTTCAATGATGGCTGAAACTGTTATAGAAAGTAGTGATCAACTTGGTTAAACCATTACTGCCTGGATCAACAATTGGGATTGTCGGCGGCGGTCAATTAGGTCGAATGATGACAATTAGTGCAAAAGAAATGGGCTTTAAAGTAGGCGTATTAGATCCTGTGAGTGGTTGCCCAGCAGCTCAAGTGGCTGATTGGCATATTGAAAGTTCCTATGATGATACTTTTGCATTAGAAGAACTTGCTAGACGAACAGATGTCATTACCTATGAATTCGAGAATGTAAGTGTGGAAGCACTTAATGCTATTTTACCAAAATCATTTATTCCTCAAGGCACGGACTTGTTGGCAATTACTCAAGACCGACTATTAGAAAAATCATTTTTAGAAACAAATAATATTGTGATTGCACCTTATGCAACAATTGTGAGCCCAACGGATATCCAAGATGCAATTGATGGAATTGGTTATCCTTGTGTCTTAAAAACAACGCGCGGTGGGTATGATGGAAAAGGTCAATGTGTATTGTATAGTCGTGCTGACTTAGCACCTGCAATGGACCTATTACGTAAAGGAACGTGTGTATTAGAAGCATGGATTCCATTTGAAAAAGAAATTTCTGTCATGGTGGCTGGTAATGGTCAAGGAGAGTATACAACATTCCCTGTGGTGGAAAATGTTCACCGAAATAATATCTTGCATGAAACAATTGCACCAGCTCGTGTACCTGATGAAGTAGTTGAGGAAGCTGAGCGAATCGCAAAGGTAGTTGCAGAAGCAGTGAACTTATCAGGTGTTTTAGGTGTTGAAATGTTTTTGACTAAGACTGGTGGTTTATATGTCAATGAGCTAGCGCCAAGACCACATAATTCCGGACACTATTCAATTGAAGCTTGTTCAATGAGTCAATTTGATGCACACATTCGTGGTATTTGTGGTTGGCCATTAAGTAAGATTCGATTACTAAGCGACGCCGTTATGGTCAATGTGTTGGGCGAACAGTTGTTAGAAAGTTATCGTTTGATTGAGAAAAAACCAGATTGGCAATTTCATTTTTATGGAAAAAGTCAAGCGCAAAAAGGACGGAAAATGGGGCATATCACCATTTTGACTGAAGATACGCATGAAACGCTAGAAGAAATCTATCAAACCAACATTTGGGACTAAAGGAGAAAGTTAAATGTTAGAACGTTATACACGACCTGAGATGGGAAATATCTGGACAGAAACAAATAAATATCAAGCTTGGTTGGAGGTTGAGATTCTAGCAGATGAAGCTTGGGCTGAACTTGGGGATATTCCTAAAGAAGATGTGAAAAAAATTCGGGAACATGCTTCATTTGATATCAATCGAATTTTAGAGATTGAAAAATCAACACGTCATGATGTTGTAGCTTTCACACGAGCAGTATCTGAAACACTTGGTGAAGAACGTAAATGGGTACATTATGGATTAACAAGTACAGATGTTGTCGACACTGCTTATGGTTATTTAATCAAACAGGCAAATGATATTTTACGAGAAGACTTGAAACGTTTTACAGCGATTATTGGTGAAAAAGCAAAAGAACATAAATATACCGTTATGATGGGCCGAACACATGGTGTTCACGCTGAACCAACAACATTTGGCTTAAAACTAGCTACTTGGTATTCTGAAATGAAACGGAATATTGAACGATTTGAACATGCAGCTAAAGGTGTAGAAGCTGGTAAAATCTCTGGTGCAGTAGGAACGTTTGCGAACATCCCACCATTTATTGAAGAGTATGTTTGTGAGAACTTAGGCATTCGCCCACAAGAAATCTCAACGCAAGTTTTACCACGCGATTTACACGCTGAATACTTTGCAACAATGGCATTGATTGCGACAAGTATTGAACGTTTTGCAACAGAAATTCGCGGGTTACAAAAATCAGAAACGCGTGAAGTGGAAGAATTTTTTGCTAAAGGGCAAAAGGGATCTTCTGCCATGCCACACAAACGCAATCCAATTGGGTCAGAAAATATGTCTGGTTTGGCGAGAGTGATTCGTGGTCATATGGTTACTGCGTACGAAAATGTTTCTTTATGGCATGAAAGAGATATTTCTCATTCATCTGCTGAACGAATCATTTTACCTGATACAACGATTCTTTTAGATTACATGTTGAATCGTTTTGGAAACATCGTGAAGAATCTGACGGTCTTCCCAGAAAATATGAAACGTAATATGGATGCTACATTTGGTCTGATTTATAGTCAACGAGTATTGTTGAAATTAATTGATAAAGGAATGACTCGCGAAGAAGCGTACGATCTAGTTCAACCAAAAACTGCGCAAGCATGGGATGAACAAAGAGCATTTCGTCCTTTACTGGAAAATGATGCGAAAATCACTTCTGTTTTATCAGCGGAAGACATTGATGATGCGTTTGACTATCACTACCATTTAAAAAATGTCGACACGATTTTTGAACGTGTTGGTTTAGCGTAAGATGATGAAATGCTGTAGCAAAAAATGCTGCAGCGTTTTTTTTGTGCAATAAAAAAAGAGGTTTGCCACTAGTTGGGCAAGCCTCTTTTGTTTTTTTGTTAGTAGAATATATGAAGATCACTTACGCAAGTGCCTGCGTATTTGTAAAGTGAAGTGAGTGAAGCAGGTTGAGTAAATAATCAATGAAATCATAATTGTATTCCTGTGTATTGAAAACAACTTGGATACGATATTGATTTTTGAAAACTTTTTGTTCATGTATTTGATTAATTAACAATTCATGATTGGAATTCGTTTGATAGTGTGCAGTTTTTTTACGACATTCAGCGTGACGTTTTGTTGCACGGCGAATTTTTCGGAAAGTATAAAAGCTTGTATCTTTATTACACAGATAAACGTCTTTGATACCTAATAAATCATTATATAAGCGAGCACGTTCTTCTGGTGTTAGTTCAGTTAGGAATTGTTGTGCAGTATAAGTTGAATCTTCCATATGCTAGTGCCTCCTTGAATAAACATGCGTGATAATTACACATTTACTATACCATTAAGTTTTTTTGATGTAAACGTTTCGATTAACAATGATTTCATCTAGTATTCACTTAAAAACGAACATTAGATGATTCTAATGCTTTTAATGTACAGTATTTTGTTGATTTACATAAAAAGTGTTGTTAAAATCAAAAGTGAAAAAACGAACAAAAATGACTGTTTGTTAATTAAATGTAAGGCTATGAGGAGAGAGACTTGTGAAAAAAGCGGGATTGCTATATGAAGGAAAAGCTAAAAAAATGTTTGCAACAACAGATGAACAAGTGATTTGGGTCGAATATCTTGACCAAGCAACAGCATTGAATGGGATTATGAAAGACAAAATTCAAGGAAAAGGCGAATTAAATAATCAGATCACTAGTCGAATTTTCCAATACTTAACAAGAAAAGGGATTGACAATCATTTTATTGATATTTTGTCAAAAACCGAACAATTAGTAAAAAAAGTTGAAGTAATTCCTTTAGAAGTGGTTGTTAGAAATTTTGCAGCAGGAAGCTTTTCTAAACGATTAGCGGTACCAGAAGGAACTATCTTACCTGAACCAATCATTGAATTTTATTACAAAGATGATTCGTTAGATGATCCGTTTATCAATGAAGCGCATATTGCCTTCCTACAGCTTGCAACACCAGCTGAAATTCAAGAGATCAAATCAATGGCATTACAAGTCAACGATGCTTTACAGGAATTATTTACAGGAATTCACTTGCAATTGATTGATTTTAAACTTGAGTTTGGTCGGTTAGCAGATGGACAAATCTTACTTGCTGATGAGATTTCTCCTGATACTTGTCGTTTATGGGATACCGAATCTCGTGAACACATGGATAAAGATGTGTATCGTCGAAAAATTGGCAATCTGGTTCCAGTTTATCAAGAAGTGTTAAGTCGTTTGAACAATTATTCATTCTAGTAACTATTGCTCGTAAAAAAACTTACTTTTAAAGGAGAAAATCAAATGTATTTTGTAAAAGTTTATGTGACGTATAAAGATTCTGTATTAGATCCACAAGGAGAAGCTGTAAAACATGCAGTGCATCGTATGGGCTATGAAGAAATCGAAGAAATTCGTATAGGGAAATACTTTGAAATTCAAGTTGCACCATCGCAGACACCTGTTGAAGACACGATTGAACAAATTTGTGACAAATTATTAGCAAATGTCAATATGGAAACATATCGTTACGAAATTGAGGAAATGGAGGAAGTTTAGCATGAAGTTTGCAGTGATTGTTTTTCCCGGATCAAACTGTGATGCAGATATGCTGTGGGCTGTGCAAGAAATTATGGGTGCGGAAGCAGCGTATGTTCGTTACGACGAAGACTCCCTTTCAGGATTTGATGGCGTGCTACTCCCTGGTGGTTTTTCTTACGGTGATTATCTTCGTTGTGGCGCAATTGCTCGCTTCTCGACGATTATGAAGGAAGTGATTCGCTTTGCTGAAGAGGGCAAACCAGTATTTGGAACATGTAATGGGTTTCAAATTTTAACTGAAGCTGGGTTACTCCCTGGTGTTTTACGTAGAAATGAATCTTTACAATTTATTTGTAAGACAGTTCCATTAAGAGTTGTGAATAATCAAACTGCGTTTACCTCCGAATATCATGAGGATGAAGTGATTCAGTTGCCAGTCGCTCATGGTGAAGGAAATTATTTTTGTGATGAAGAAACATTGCGTGAGCTAAAGGAAAATCATCAAATTGTTTTTACGTATGAAGAAGAAAATATCAATGGCAGTGTGGAACGTATCGCAGGAATTACGAATCAAGCTGGAAATGTTCTGGGAATGATGCCCCATCCTGAACGTGCGATGGAACAGTTGTTAGGTTCAGAAGACGGAAAACGTTTCTTTCAATCAATGATCAAAAATTTCGGGAAGGTGACTGTTTAGATGAAAACAATGATGGAGCCAACAGCACAAGAAATCAAAGAGCAGAAAATCTACAGTGAATGGGGTTTATCTGATGAAGAATACCGCATGATTGAAGAAGATATCTTGGGTAGAATGCCTAATTATACTGAAACAGGTCTGTTTTCTGTTATGTGGAGTGAACATTGTTCTTATAAGAATTCTAAACCTGTTCTACGAAAATTCCCAATTACTGGTCCAAAAGTTTTGCAGGGGCCTGGTGAGGGAGCGGGGATTGTGGACATCGGTGATGGGCAAGCAGTTGTTTTTAAAGCAGAAAGTCATAATCATCCTTCTGCTGTCGAACCGTATGAAGGCGCAGCGACTGGAGTTGGCGGGATTATTCGTGATATTTTCAGTATGGGTGCACGACCAATTGCATTGCTGGATTCTTTACGCTTTGGTGAGTTGAATAATTCTCGCACAAAATATTTACTTGATGAAGTAGTTGCTGGAATTGGGGGGTATGGTAATTGTATTGGTATCCCAACAGTTGGCGGCGAGATTGCTTTTGATGCTTGTTATGAAGGAAACCCTTTAGTAAATGCGATGTGTGTTGGATTGATCGACCATAAAGATATTCAAAAGGGTCAGGCATCGGGTGTCGGTAATTCCATTATGTATGTTGGAGCTAAAACGGGACGTGACGGTATACATGGTGCAACGTTTGCTTCGGAGGAATTTAGTCAAGAAGAAGAACAACAACGTTCTGCTGTTCAAGTTGGCGATCCTTTCATGGAAAAATTGTTGTTAGAAGCCTGCCTTGAGTTGATCTTGAATCATGCAGAAATTTTAGTAGGTATTCAAGACATGGGGGCTGCGGGATTGGTGTCATCGAGTTCAGAAATGGCTTCTAAAGCAGGATCAGGTCTGATTTTAACACTAGATGATGTGCCTCAACGAGAAACAGGTATGTCTCCTTATGAAATGATGTTATCTGAATCTCAAGAACGCATGTTAATTTGTGTCAAAGCTGGTGCAGAGGAAGAAGTAAAAGCGTTATTCAAAAAATATGATTTGGATGCTGTAACAATTGGTAAGGTAACGGATGATGGCCAATATCGTTTATATCATCATGGAAATGAAGTGGCTAACCTGCCGGTTGATGCTTTGGCAGAAGATGCACCAGTTTACGATAAGCCAAGAAAAGAACCAGCGAGAATGGCAGAGTTTCGAGAAATGCCCGCATATCTACCTGTTATTGGAGAACCAAATGAAACATTTTTAGCGTTACTAGCTCAACCAACGATTGCTTCAAAGAAATCCATTTACGAAACATACGACTCTCAAGTTCAAACAAATACTGTTGTTCGTCCAGGAAGTGATGCAGCTGTTTTACGAATCCGCGGAACGAAAAAATCTTTGGCAATGACAACTGATTGTAATGCAAGATACCTTTATTTAAATCCAGAAATCGGTGGACAGATTGCAGTTGCTGAAGCAGCGCGAAATATTGTTGCCAGCGGTGGAAAACCTTTAGCAATTACCGACTGCTTGAATTATGGTTCTCCAGATAAACCTGAAGTTTTTTGGGAACTTTGGCATTCAGCAGATGGAATAGCAGAAGCTTGTCGTACCTTTGAAACACCAGTGATTTCTGGAAATGTATCACTTTACAATGAAACAGATGGCAAGGCAATCTATCCAACTCCGATGATTGGTATGGTAGGTTTGATTGAATCCCATGAACAAATTACTACACAGGAATTTAAGCAAGCGGGTGATCGGATATATGTCATTGGTCAAACAGGCAATGACTTTAATGGAAGTGAGCTTCAAAAGCTTTTGACAGGAACAATTCAAGGTCAGCTAACTAATTTTGATTTGGCAGTTGAAAAGAAAAATCAAGACTTAATGCTAGCTGCTATTCGACAAGGTTTGGTAGCAAGCTCTCATGATTGCTCTGAAGGTGGCTTGGCGGTTGCCATTGCAGAGGCTGCTTTTACAAATGAGTTAGGTGTCAACATTCAGACTGAGTTAACTGTTGCAGAACTTTTCTCGGAGACACAATCACGATTTGTGGTCTCAATCAACCCAGAAAAGCAGGTGGCTTTTGAACAACTGGTAGGAGAACATGCCTATTATCTTGGTGAAGTAACAGCTGATTCTCAGTTGAGAATGCAAGCAGTTGATGGCGAAATCAATCTAACAACTCAAAGGGCTAAAGCAAGCTGGGAGGAAGCTATTCCATGTCTTATGAAATAAAAAGTTTAAATGAAGAGTGTGGAATTTTTGGTGTCTGGGGGCATCAGGATGCAGCAAGTGTTACTTACTTTGGCTTGCATAGCCTGCAACATCGTGGTCAAGAAGGCGCGGGGATTGTTTCAAATGACGAGGGTAAACTAAACGGGCATCGTGATCTTGGGTTATTATCAGAAGTATTCAAAGATCAACGAAAATTGACTCAATTAACAGGAAATGCAGCAATTGGTCATGTGCGTTACGCGACTGCAGGAAATGGAAGTGTCGATAATATTCAGCCGTTCTTATTCAAATTTTATGATGTTTCGGTTGGTTTAGCACACAATGGTAATTTAACCAATGCTCGTTCTTTACGAAGAGAATTAGAGCAAGATGGCGCAATTTTTCATTCAAATTCGGATACAGAAATTTTAATGCATTTGATACGCCGAAGCGACGAGGAAACATTTTTAGCAAAATTAAAAACATCTTTGAACAAAGTAAAAGGTGGTTTTGCTTACTTACTAATGACAGAAGACGCGATGATTGCGGCACTTGATCCGAACGGGTTCCGTCCGCTAGCGATTGGCCAGATGAAAAATGGTGCTTATGTTGTTACTTCTGAAACCTGTGCTTTAGAAGTAGTGGGTGCAGAATTTATTCGTGATGTACACCCCGGAGAAGTAGTGATAATCAGCGATGAAGGGTTGAAAATCGAAACGTACACACAAGATACACAGCTAGCAATTTGCTCAATGGAGTATATCTACTTTGCACGACCAGACTCGAACATCAATGGGGTCAATGTCCATACTGCTCGAAAAAACATGGGGAAAAATTTAGCTAAAGAGGCGCCTATTGAAGCAGATATGGTGGTAGGAGTTCCTAATTCTTCTTTGTCAGCTGCTAGTGGGTATGCTGAAGCTAGTGGGATTCCTTATGAAATTGGTTTGGTAAAGAATCAATATATTGCGCGGACATTCATTCAACCCACACCAGAGTTACGTGAACAAGGGGTGCGTATGAAGTTATCAGCTGTTCGTGGAGTAGTGGAAGGTAAAAAAATTGTGATGGTAGATGACTCCATCGTCCGAGGTACGACAAGTCGGCGAATCGTCCGATTATTAAAAGAAGCTGGTGCCAAAGAAGTACATGTACGGATCGCATCGCCACCCCTAAAATATCCTTGTTTTTACGGAATTGATATTCAAACGAGAAAAGAACTGATTGCTGCTAATCATAGTATCGAAGAAATTCGACAATGTATTGGGGCAGACTCTTTAGAATTCCTTAGTGAGGAAGGTCTGATTACTGCCATTGGATTACAAGAAGAGGCGCCTTATTCAGGACTATGTATGGCTTATTTTAATGGTGACTATCCAACTCCTTTATATGATTATGAGGAGAAATACCAAGCATCTCTAAAAGAAAAAGTTTCGTTTTTCTAATAATAAAGGAGTGAATCATCGCATGAAAAATGCATATGCAAAAGCTGGCGTGGATGTGGAAGCTGGTTATGAAGTTGTTGAACGAATCAAAAAACATGTAAATAAAACGGAACGTCTTGGTGTAATGGGTGCACTAGGAGGTTTTGGTGGTTGTTTTGATCTTTCTTTGCTTGATGTGAAAGAACCTGTTTTAGTTTCGGGAACGGATGGCGTTGGGACAAAATTAGCAGTAGCAATTGAAGCAAATCAACATGATACGATTGGGATTGATTGTGTTGCAATGTGTGTGAACGATATTTTAGCCCAAGGTGCAGAGCCTCTTTATTTCTTAGATTACTTAGCTACAGGAAAGAATGAACCGGAAAAATTGGAACAAGTAGTTGCAGGCGTAGCAAATGGGTGCGTTCAAGCAAATATGGCGCTAATTGGTGGAGAAACTGCTGAAATGCCAGGGATGTATCAAGGTGAGGACTATGACTTAGCCGGATTTGCCGTTGGAATTGCCGAAAAGTCACAACTGATTACTGGAGAGTCGATTGAACCAGGTGATATTTTATTAGGACTACCTTCAAGTGGGATTCATTCAAATGGGTATTCACTAGTAAGAAAAATTTTCTTTGAAGAACATCAACTGACAACGGATAGTATTTTGCCAGAATTAAATGAAACATTAGCTGATAGTCTATTAGTTCCAACGAGAATTTATGTTGCAAGTCTTTTACCATTGATCAAAAAAAATCAATTGAAAGGCTGTGCACATATCACCGGTGGTGGTTTTGTAGAGAACATTCCTCGTATGCTACCAGCTGGGGTCAGTGCTAATATCCAATTAGGAAGCTGGCCGATTTTACCAATTTTTGATTGTCTACAAAGCTATGGGAAGCTCTCTTTGGCAGAAATGTATGAAATTTTTAATATGGGTATTGGAATGGTCGTTGCTGTTTCACCAGAACAAGTAGCTGAAGTCACGGCTAATTTTGCAGAGCAAGGAGATGCCGTTTACCAAATCGGTGAAATCGTAGCAGAAGACACACAGAAAATTATTTTTACTGGAGAAATGGCATGAGACTAGCCATTTTTGCTTCGGGTAATGGAAGTAACTTCCAAGCTTTGGTAACGAATTTAAGAGAAAAAAAGCTAGCTGTCACAGTTGACTGGCTATTCTGTGACCAGCCAGACGCATACGTGCTACAAAGAGCAGAAACGTTGAAAGTGCCTGCTAGCCAATTTTCACCAAAAGATTTTGCAAATAAAGTAGCGTACGAACAGGAGATACTCCGACAGTTGCATGAACGGAAAATTGATTTGGTTATTTTGGCAGGCTACATGCGAATTGTAGGACCCACTTTGCTCACCGCATTTGAAAATAAAATAGTGAACATCCATCCATCGTTATTGCCGGATTTTCCGGGATTGCACGGAATTCGTGATGCATATGAAGCAGGAGTAGCAACTACAGGTGTGACTGTTCATTTGATTGATGCAGGTGTCGATACAGGACCAATCATTCGTCAAGAAAAAGTCGAGATTGAACCAACAGATACATTGGAAATCCTTGAACAAAAAATACATGCAGTTGAGCATCGAATTTATCCAGAAATCGTCGAAGAAATGATCAAAAATGGAGGCTATTTAAAATGACAAGAGCGTTGATTAGTGTATCAGACAAAACAGGAATCGTTGACTTTGCTAAAGGTTTGATTGCTAATAATATCGAAATTATTTCAACAGGTGGAACAAAAAAAGCATTGGATCAAGCAGGTATTAAAACGATTTCTATTGATGAGGTCACTGGCTTTCCAGAAATGATGGATGGCAGAGTGAAAACTTTGCATCCGAAGATTCACGGAGGACTTTTAGGGCGTCGAAATGTCGTTGAACATATGGAAGATATGAAACGCGGTGAGATTTTACCAATCGATTTTGTTTGTGTGAATCTTTATCCATTTAAGGAAACCATTTTAAAACCAGAAGTAACGGAGCAAGAGGCAATTGAAAATATTGATATTGGTGGTCCAAGTATGTTGCGAAGTGGTGCTAAAAATCATGAATTTGTCACAGTGATCGTTGATCCGTCAGATTATTCATTCGTTCTCCAAGAGTTAGAAGCCCATGGAGAAACACAGTTAGCAACTCGGAAACGTCTAGCTGCAAAAGTCTTTCGTCATACGGCTGCTTATGATGCGTTAATTGCTCAATATTTGACAGAGATGGCGGACGAAAAAGAACCAGAAAAATTAACGTTGACTTATGAGCGAAAACAAGATTTACGTTACGGCGAAAATAGCCATCAGGAAGCAGCTTTTTATCAATCTGCTTTGCCGGCAGACTATTCGATTGCTGCGGCAAAACAACTACATGGAAAAGAACTTTCATTCAACAATATTCGTGATGCAGATGCAGCGCTAAGAATTGCCCGTGAGTATGAGGAGCCAACAGTCGTTGCGTTGAAACATATGAATCCATGTGGTATTGGAACGGCACCAACGATTTTTGAAGCTTGGAATTATGCGTTTGAAGCAGATCCAGTTTCAATTTTTGGTGGAATTATCGTTTTGAATCGTGAAGTAGATGTGGCTACTGCTGAAAAAATGCATGAACTATTTTTAGAAATCATTATTGCTCCAGGATTCACTGAAGCTGCATTAGAAGTTTTGAAGAAAAAGAAAAATCTGCGTATTTTAACGATCAGTTTTGAACAAAAAACAGCTAGCATATCGGATGAAACAGTATCTGTTTTAGGTGGGTTATTAGTTCAAAGTCAAGATCTTGCAATGGAACACGAAGAAGACTGGACTGTAGTAACAGAACAGCAACCAACTGCAGAACAAAAAGCGGCGTTAGCATTTGCTTGGAAAGCCGTGAAGCATGTTAAATCTAATGCTATTGTTGTTGCGAATGAACACCAAACTGTCGGTGTAGGGGCTGGGCAAATGAATCGTGTGGGATCCGTCAAGATAGCGATTGAACAAGCTGGCGAAAAATTAAAAGGTGCAGTACTGGCAAGTGACGCGTTTTTCCCAATGGATGATTCAGTTGAATACGCTGCTACGCATGGAATCAAGGCAATCATTCAGCCGGGTGGCAGTATCAAAGACCAAGCTTCCATTGATATGGCTAATCGTCATGGTATTGCGATGGTCTTTACGAATGTACGTCATTTTAGACATTAATCTTCAGTGGAAAAGGAGTAACGCATGAAAATTTTGATTATTGGTGCAGGCGGTCGTGAACATGCAATTGGGAAAAAACTGGTGGACAGTCCGTTAGTTGAAACAGTTTACTGCGCACCGGGGAACCCTGGAATGAAAAAAGATGATATTCAACCAGTCGCAATTGCAGAAACAGATCATGATGCGCTCATCTCATTTGCAAAAGAGCAGTGTGTTTCTTGGACATTCGTTGGACCAGAAGTTCCTTTGTTAAATGGAATTGTCGATGATTTTATAGCAGCAGATTTGAAAATTTTTGGACCAACAAAGCGCGCAGCGTTGATTGAGGGATCCAAAAGTTTTGCTAAACAATTGATGAAAGAGTGTCAGATTCCGACAGCTGAATCGCAAACATTTAATGATTATGAAATGGCTATAGCTTATATCAACGAAAAAGGTGCACCAATCGTTGTGAAAGCAGATGGGTTAGCTGCTGGTAAAGGTGTTGTTGTTGCAATGACCATTGAAGAAGCAATACAAGCTGCTAAAGATATGCTAAAGAGTCATCGATTTGGTGAAAGTGGAAATCAAATTGTAGTTGAAGAGTTTTTGGCTGGCGAAGAATTTTCGCTTTTAGCGTTTGTTCGTGGTACAGAAGTTTATCCCATGGTAATTTCGCAAGACCATAAACGGGCATACGACTTGGATAAGGGACCGAATACCGGGGGAATGGGTGCGTACTCACCAGTTCCACAAATTTCACAAAAGATGGTTGATGAAGCTATTGAAACGATTTTGAAACCAGCGGCGCAAGGGATGGTTGAACAAGACCGTTCCTTCACGGGGATCTTGTATGCTGGGTTGATTGCAACTGTTGACGGCCCAAAAGTGATTGAATTCAATGCTCGATTTGGTGACCCAGAAACACAAGTTGTTTTACCAAGATTGGTGAATGATTTTGCACAAGTGATAGATGATTTACTAGAAAATCGCTCAATCGAATTAGAATGGTCACAAGATGAGTTTCATGTGGGTGTTGTTGTCGCTGCTGAAGGTTACCCAGCAATGTATGAAACAGAGATGAGTTTGCCAGATTTTTCTGATGAATCACATGTTCAGGTGTATTATGCAGGTGTGGCAGAAAAAGAAGGATGTTTAGTTGGAAATGGTGGACGGATCTATTTAGTTGAAGCCAAAGCGAAAACGTTAGAGCAAGCACAAAAAATGATTTATGAAGTTCTTGAAAGAAAAGACACGACTGAAACGTTCTATCGTCATGATATTGGAAACAAGGCGTTGGAAGTAGTCGAAGGAAAATCATTGACTAAAAGATAAAAATATTTTTGATTTGATAAAGCCTTTTCATAAAAGTTGTGCTACACTTTTATTGTGTAAAGAAGGAGGAGTTTTTTAATGAAACAGGTTCAATTTGGAACAGTAAATCACGCAGTTTCCGCAGTCATTCTTGGCTGTATGCGCATCAATAGTGCGAAAGATCCAGTTAAGGCAATCGAAACTGCTTATGACAATGGAATCAATTTCTTTGATCATGCAGATATCTATGGAAATGGTGAGTGCGAATCAATTTTTGCAGATGCTTTGGCAAAGACCTCTTTAAAGCGTGAAGATTTATTTATTCAAACAAAATGTGGAATCGTTCCAGGAGTGATGTTTGATTTTTCAAAAGAACACATCATCGCATCTGTTGAAGGCAGCTTGCAACGTTTAAAGATGGATTATGTAGATGCTTTATTGCTACATCGACCAGATACATTAGTCGAACCTGACGAGGTTGCTGCAGCTTTTGACGAATTAGAAAAAGCTGGGAAAGTCCGCTATTTTGGTGTAAGCAATCAAAAACCGATGCAAATTGAACTATTGAAAAAATCAGTACGTCAACCTTTAGTGGCTAACCAATTGCAGTTTGGCTTAAAGCATTCAGAAATGGTTGATCAAGGAATTCATGTAAACATGACAGACCCTGCAAGTATCGATCATGATGGCAGTGTGCTAGATTATTCACGAGTGCATGACATGACAATTCAGGCATGGTCTCCTTATCAATATGGATTCTTTGAAGGTGTCTTTATCGGCAATGAAAAATTCCCAGAATTAAATCAAAAACTGAGCGAAATGGCTGAAAAATATAACACGACGCCAACTGGTTTAGCTTCAGCCTGGATCTTACGTCATCCAGCAAATATGCAAGTGATTGCTGGTACCATGAATGTTAGCCGTATTGAAGAAATTGCAAAAGCTTCTGATGTTGTGTTGACAAGAGAAGATTGGTACGATTTGTACATGGCTGCAGGAAATATTTTGCCATAGAATTTGGCGAACGGTATCAGTTATTCGATAGGAAACAAAAAAAGGGATTGCTACAAAAGTAGCAATCCCTTTTTTTGCTTTTTTCCGAACATTGCTCTTTTTAACGGACTCGTTTATTGAAAAAAGACTAAAAAAACGAATTATTCGTAAAATGTTCATGGTTTTGGCTTGATTTTTTTATTTAGTTGAGTTAAATTACATAGGGCGCTGAAAAAAGCCCGAATAAAACGAAGAATGTTCGTGTTTTACTGAACTGAACATTAGGAGGACAATTTGATGAAAGTATTTGACTACGAAGATATCCAACTAATTCCGAATAAATGTATCGTAAATAGCCGATCAGAGTGTGACACAACAGTGACTTTAGGTAAGCACTCATTTAAAATGCCAGTAGTACCTGCGAACATGCAAACAATTATCGATGAATCAATCGCAGAATTTTTAGCAAAAAATGGTTATTTTTATATTATGCATCGTTTCGATGAAGAAGCACGTATCCCGTTTATTAAAAAGATGAAACAAGAAGGATATATCTCATCAATCAGCGTAGGCGTAAAAGAAAACGAATATGCTTTCGTTGAAGAATTAGCACGAAAAAATCTAGTACCAGATTACATCACAATTGATATTGCTCACGGGCATTCCAATTCAGTAATTAACATGATTCAACATATAAAAAAACATCTTCCCGAAACATTTGTGATTGCAGGAAATGTGGGAACACCTGAAGCTGTTCGTGAATTAGAAAATGCTGGGGCTGATGCAACCAAAGTTGGCATCGGACCAGGAAAAGTTTGTATCACGAAAATCAAAACAGGTTTCGGAACAGGTGGCTGGCAGTTAGCCGCATTAAGATGGTGTGCAAAAGCTGCTCGTAAACCAATTATCGCAGATGGAGGGATTCGGACACACGGCGATGTGGCAAAATCAGTTCGTTTTGGTGCAACGATGGTCATGATTGGTTCATTATTTGCTGGACATGAAGAATCACCAGGCGAAACGAAAGTCGAAAACGGAGTTGTTTATAAAGAATATTTTGGCTCCGCTTCGGAATTCCAAAAAGGTGAAAAGAAAAATGTTGAAGGAAAGAAAATCTGGATTCAACATAAAGGTTCACTAAAAGATACATTAGTTGAAATGCAACAGGATTTACAATCTTCAATTTCTTATGCAGGCGGTCGTGACTTAGAAGCGATTCGTAAAGTCGATTATGTAATTGTGAAGAATTCTATTTTTAATGGAGATACAATTTAAAGTAGCAAAGTGTTTTTAATCTCAAATAATAGTAGGAAGAGTGTCAGATGAATCTTTGTCTGGCGCTCTTTTTTATTGGTTAGAAAAGAGGCTACGAAAAAATTCGTTATTTTTATTTCTTTTTTGTCAAAAATTCAGCTACAATAGAAGATGGAATGAAAAGGAGACTTGAAATTATGAAAAAAATAAAAGTATTATCTGTTTTTGGTACTAGACCAGAAGCAATTAAAATGGCACCTTTAGTTAAAGCTCTTGCAAAAGATGAACGCTTTATAGGAAAAGTTGCTGTTACGGCACAACATCGTGAAATGCTTGATCAGGTGTTAGAAGTATTTGAAATTGATCCTGATTATGATTTGAATTTGATGAAAGGTGGACAAACATTAGCTGGGATTACTTCGAGAATTCTTGATGACTTAACACCTGTTTTATTGGAAGAACAACCTGACATTGTCTTGGTGCATGGAGATACTACAACGACTTATGCGAGTGCAACCGCAGCTTTCTATCAACAAATCAAAGTCGGTCACGTGGAAGCAGGTTTGCGAACTTGGAATAAGTGGTCACCATTTCCTGAAGAGATGAATCGTCAATTGACAGATGTCTTAAGTGATATTTATTTTGCACCAACAAGTCAAAGTAAAGAAAACTTAGAAAAAGAAAATCATCCAACAGACGCTATTTTTGTAACTGGGAATACTGCAATTGATGCAATGAAATACACGGTTGATGAAGAGTATCAGAACGAACATCTATCGGTATCCAAAGAGGACAAACAAGTCTTAGTGACGATGCACCGCCGCGAAAATATTGGACAACCAATGCGTCAAGTGTTCCAAGCGATTGCCCGCGTTGCCAATGAACATCCAGAAGTGAAGTTTATTTTTCCAATGCATCGTAATCCGAAAGTACGTGAAGAAGCAATGGATATTCTAGGGGCTTTGGGTAATGTATCATTGATTGAGCCTTTAGATGTTGTCGATTTTCATAATTTCGCAGCTCGAAGTTATTTGATTTTGACGGATTCTGGTGGTGTCCAAGAAGAAGCGCCGTCACTTGGAGTACCGGTACTTGTCTTGCGTGATACAACAGAACGTCCAGAAGGTGTTAAGGCGGGGACTTTGAAAATGGTTGGAACAGATGAAACAACTGTTTACGAAGAAACAACTCGTTTACTTGAAAACAAAGAAGCCCATCAAGAAATGGCACATGCTTCAAATCCGTATGGTGATGGTCAAGCCAGCCAACGTATTTTAGACGCAATGGCGTATTACTTTAATACAGAAGAAAACCGACCAACTGATTTTGAATAAAGTTTATTTTTTCGTAAATTTATCTATTTTTTTTAAGATAAAAAGTAAGTGAGGAAATCTCATGTGGCAAAAAATTGATAAGGCACAAGGACCTGCATATCGACAAATGATGGATCAAATCATGCAGAAAATCGAGCAAGGAGAATTAAATCCAGGGGAGCGACTAGCCTCGGAACGGAAGTTAGCAGAGGCTTTTGGGGTGAATCGTTCCACCGTAGTTCACGCGTTGGAAGAGTTACGCGCGCTTGGAATCCTAACAAGCAAACAAGGCAGTGGTCGCTATGTCAATCAAATGGAATGGGGCAAGTTTTCTATTCCAAGAATTGATTGGCGTCAATTGATTGCTCATCGATATGAGCAATCAATCAATCATTATGAAGAAAAAATCAATCGTGGTAAGAGACAAACGAGTACATTTCTTGATTTATATTCGAGTGAAATGCCGAATGAGCTATTACCTGATTTTCAATTTCCTGCTTATTCATTAGAAGATATCTTAATGGAAGAAAAAAGGATGAATCGCTATGGCTACTTGCCTTTGAAAGAAAAAATCACGGGATACTTAAAAGAAGAACTTCAGTTGAACTTTTCTGCGGACCAGCTTTTAGTCACTGGTGGTGGTCAGCAAGCTATTTTTTTGATTTTGCAAACCATTTTGTCATCAGGAGATGCAATCGCGGTTGAATCCCCTTCTTTTTTCTATCGTCTTCCTTTGTTTAAAGCAGCGGGAATTCGCCTTTTTGGAGTGACGATGGATGAGGAAGGGATTGAGTTAAAACAGCTAGAATCATCGATTTTAAAAAATCAGGTGAAAGCCGTCTTAGTCAATCCTAATTTTCAGAATCCAACAGGAAAAGTCATGAGCCAAAAAAGACGTGAGGCGCTTGTGCAATTGTGTCGTCGCTACCAATTACCAATCATTGAAGATGATGTTTTTACGGACTTTTCTTTTTCAGAGATGAATGAGACCCAACCGCTTCGCTTGCTTGATCCAGATAATGTCTTATATATTGGTTCCTTGTCACGTGTTTTAGGTCGAACGACGAAAATCGGTTGGGTATTAGGTCCAGAAACATTAATAGCTCGATTGGCCAATGCTCAAGAAATGATGGAATTTTCGTTAAGTATTGTTTCGCAAATGTTCGCAACAAGTGTGTTTGATGAAGCGTTTCTTTCAAAAATGTCGTTGGTGCGAAAACAGCTAGCTAAGCGAAGTCGACAATTAATTGATTGGTCGAAGCAACAATCTTTTTTTAAATTGCATCCAATCAGAGGTGGCTACTATGCTTGGTTGACTTGGGAAGGCAAGCAATTATCAACGGAAATAGCAGATGAATTAATTGCGCGAGGATTGGGAATTGCTCCGGCACAACTATTTGGAGAAGAAGTAAATGGGCTACGTTTGAATTTTAGTCGGTTATCCGAAGAAGAATTACCCAAATTTAGTGAATTGATGAACCAAGCAGCGGAGATGTTAAAAAAATAAAGAAAATTGTAACAGCATAGAAATTTTTCTATGCTGTTTTTTTGTTGATGAAATTTTTTACAGAAGCAAGGTATAACAGCTTCATTAGTTGTTTGTAAAATCATGCACGAGTCTAGAAATTTTCAAGAATAAACTTATATAAAAGTTGTAACAATAAGGTTTATAAATAGAAACAGCTCGATGTTTTGCTATTAAAATACGGAGGATTTTTTTAGGTAAAATGTAAACCGCTTTCTTGTTTGTGATTCAATTCACTATCGTTGATGTAGCAAGGATTATTTTTACAAAAAATTATCGTGAATTTATGGGCTTATAACTTGTGTTTCTCCATGATACATGATAATTTATGTATGAAGCCGGTTAAATAGTGATACAGATTATATTACTGTTTCAATCGTAGCTAGAAGAGAATTTCTTATAGACGAGAGAGGAATGTGTGACAAATGGCAAACAAAAAAGCACCAATCGACTTCCAGGCTTTACTTGATGAAGTCAATTCAGATTTTCCAGTTTATCAAGCGCTTGATCAAGATGGAAAAGTTGTAAATGAAGATTTGATCCCTGATTTATCAGATGATGAATTAGTTGAATTAATGACAAAAATGGTTTGGTCACGTGTCTTGGATCAACGTTCAACAGCATTGAACCGTCAAGGACGTCTTGGATTCTTTGCGCCTACAGCTGGGCAAGAAGCAAGCCAACTTGCAAGTGCATTTGCTTTTGATAAAGAAGATGTTTTATTACCTGGTTATCGTGATGTTCCCCAACTTGTTCAACACGGCTTACCATTAACGCAAGCGTTTTTATGGTCTCGTGGGCATGTTGCTGGTAATTTATATCCAGAAGAATTGAAAGCTCTACCACCACAAATTATTATTGGTGCACAATACGTTCAAGCTGCTGGTGTAGCACTAGGCTTGAAAAAACGTAACAAGAAAAATGTTGTCTTCACTTACACTGGTGATGGCGGTTCTTCACAAGGTGATTTCTACGAAGCAATTAACTTTGCAGGTGCTTATCATGCAAATGCTGTTTTCTATATTCAAAATAACGGTTTTGCAATTTCCACACCTCGTGAAAAACAAACCGCTGCTAAAACATTAGCACAAAAAGCTGTTGCGGCTGGAATTCCTGGTATTCAAGTTGACGGAATGGACCCATTAGCTGTCTACACTGTTTCAAAAATGGCTCGAGATTGGGCAATTAGCGGAAAAGGTCCTGTGTTGATTGAAACATTGACGTATCGTTATGGTCCACATACGTTATCAGGAGATGATCCAACACGTTACCGTTCAAAAGAGATGGATGGCGAGTGGCAAAAGAAAGATCCGTTGATTCGTTTCCGCAACTATCTAGTTGAAAAAGGATTATGGTCTGAAGAAAAAGAAGAACAAGTTATTGAACAAACAAAAGAAGAAATCAAAGCAGCGATTGCAGAAGCGGATAAAGTACCAAAACAAAAAGTTTCAGATTTCTTGAAGAATATGTTTGAAGAAGCACCACAAACAATCAAAGAACAAATTGCAATCTATGAAGCGAAGGAGTCGAAATAATCATGGCACAAAAAACAATGATTCAAGCAATCACTGATGCTTTAGCACTTGAACTAGAACATGATGAAAATGTCGTCATTTTTGGTGAAGATGTTGGTAAAAACGGAGGGGTTTTCCGTGCAACAGAAGGATTGCAAGAAAAATTTGGTGAAGATCGTGTGTTCGATACACCTTTAGCAGAATCAGGGATTGCAGGTCTTGGATTTGGTTTAGCTTTAGAAGGTTTCCGTCCAGTTCCTGAAATTCAATTTTTTGGTTTCATTTTTGAAGCAATGGACGAAGTTGTTGCACAAATGGCACGTACTCGTTACCGTATGGGTGGAACAAGAAACTTACCAATCACAATTCGTTCACCATTTGGTGGCGGTGTGCATACACCAGAATTACACTCAGATAATTTGGAAGGATTGATTGCACAATCACCTGGTATTCGTGTAGTAATTCCATCAAATCCTTATGATGCAAAAGGTTTATTGATTTCTTCCATCAGAAGTAACGATCCAGTTGTTTTCTTAGAACATATGAAACTTTATCGTTCTTTCCGTGAGGAAGTGCCAGATGAAGCGTATGAAGTACCTTTGGATAAAGCGGCAGTAACTCGTGAAGGATCAGATATTTCAATCATTACTTATGGTGCAATGGTTCGTGAAGCAATCAAAGCTGCAGATAAATTAGCACAAGAAAATATCTCGGTTGAAATTATCGATTTACGAACAGTTGCTCCTCTTGACATTGAAACAATTATTCAATCTGTCGAAAAAACAGGTCGTGTAGTTGTTGTTCAAGAAGCACAAAGACAAGCAGGCGTTGCTGCACAAGTGATTTCTGAAATTTCAGAACGCGCGATTCTTTCTTTAGAAGCACCAATCGGACGTGTTTCTGCACCTGATACTGTCTTCCCATTTGGTCAAGCAGAAAATGCTTGGTTACCAAACGCTTCTGACATTGAAGCAAAAGTCAAAGAAATCGCAGAATTCTAAGAAAAGAAGGGGAAAAATTCATGGCTTATCAATTTAAATTACCGGATATCGGTGAAGGAATTGCAGAAGGCGAAATCGTAAAATGGTTCGTTAAAGCAGGCGACACGATCAATGAAGACGATACACTATTAGAAGTTCAAAATGACAAATCAGTTGAAGAGATTCCATCTCCTATCACGGGGACGGTTAAAAATGTATTAGTTCCAGAAGGTACTGTAGCAAATGTTGGTGATGTGTTGGTAGAAATCGACGCACCTGGTTATGAAGATGACGCACCAGCTGCACCAGCTAAAGAACAAACGCCTGAATCTCCTGCTGCAATTCCAACAGCAGAAGGTTCTGGTGAAGGTATTTTTGAATTTAAATTACCAGATATCGGTGAAGGGATCGCGGAAGGCGAAATCGTAAAATGGTTCGTTAAAGCAGGCGATACAATCAACGAAGATGATACATTACTGGAAGTTCAAAATGACAAATCAGTTGAAGAAATTCCGTCACCTGTTACTGGAACAGTCAAAAACGTATTAGTTCCAGAAGGTACTGTAGCAAATGTTGGTGATGTATTGGTAGAAATCGATGCACCAGGACATAACACAAGTCAATCTTCAGCACCAAGTGCACAAGCACCAGTTGCGGCAGCTCCTCAAGAAACGAAAACGGCTACGTCAACGGTTGTTGCGACAGCAGATGAATCAAAACGCATTCTTGCAATGCCTTCTGTTCGTCAATATGCTCGCGAAAAAGATGTAGATATCTCACAAGTAACTGCTACTGGCAAAGGTGGCCGTATCACGAAAGAAGATATCGATCAATTTGCTTCAGGTGGCGCGTCTGTTCAAGCAACTGCACCAGAAGCAGCACCAACAGCTGCAAAAGCAACGCCAGAGGCACCAGCTGCAGCACCAAAAACAGAACCAACTGCGTTCAAGTCTGGTCAAACAGAACGTGAAACTCGTGAAGCATTAACACCAACACGTAAAGCAATTGCTAAAGCGATGGTTAATAGTAAACATACAGCACCGCATGTTACTTTACATGATGATGTTGAGGTTTCAAAACTTTGGGATCATCGTAAGAAATTTAAAGATGTTGCTGCTGAAAACGGCACAAAATTAACTTTCTTACCATATGTTGTCAAAGCATTGACAGCAACTGCGAAGAAATTCCCAGTATTGAATGCGTCAATCGATGACAAAACACAAGAAATCGTGTACAAACATTACTACAATATCGGTATTGCAACTGATACGGATCACGGGTTGTATGTACCAAACATCAAAGATGCAAACATGAAGAGTATGTTTGCAATTGCTGATGAAATCAATGAAAAAGCAGCATTAGCGCATGATGGTAAACTTTCTGCCCAAGATATGCGTGACGGCTCCATTACAATCAGTAATATTGGTTCTGTTGGCGGTGGTTGGTTCACACCAGTTATCAATTATCCTGAAGTAGCTATTTTAGGTGTTGGGACAATTGCACAACAACCAGTTGTGAATAGCGAAGGGGAAATCGTTGTTGGACGCGTGATGAAGTTATCATTAAGCTTTGATCATCGAATCGTTGACGGTGCAACTGCACAGAAAGCAATGAATAACATCAAACGTTTATTAGCAGATCCAGAATTATTATTGATGGAAGGATGAGTGGAAAATGGTAGTAGGAGATTTTGCCATTGAGTTAGATACAGTTGTAATCGGTGCTGGACCTGGCGGCTATGTAGCTGCCATCCGTGCCGCAGAAATGGGACAAAAAGTTGCCATTATTGAACGTGAGTATATCGGTGGAGTGTGTTTGAATGTAGGGTGCATTCCTTCTAAAGCCTTGATTTCTGCCGGACATCATTATCAAGAGTCTTTAGATTCATCTTTATTTGGTGTGACAAGTAAAGATGTGGAGTTAGACTTTACAAAGACACAAGATTGGAAAGACAATCAAGTTGTCAAAAGTCTGACAAGTGGTGTAGGTATGTTGCTTAAAAAACATAAAGTAGAAATCATCGAAGGAGAAGCTTTCTTTGTAGATGACCACACCTTGCGTGTTATTCATCCCGATTCTGCACAAACATACTCATTTAACAATGCCATCGTTGCAACTGGTTCTCGTCCAATCGAAATTCCAGGATTTAAGTTTGGTGGGCGTGTGTTAGATTCGACAGGTGGGTTAAACTTGAAAGAAGTTCCTAAGAAATTTGTGATTATCGGTGGCGGTGTCATCGGTGCTGAACTAGGTGGGGCGTATGCAAACCTAGGATCAGAAGTCACAATTTTGGAAGGATCACCTTCAATTTTACCAACGTATGAAAAAGACATGGTTAAATTAGTTACCGATGATTTCAAAAAGAAAAATGTTACAGTAGTCACTTCAGCAATGGCGAAAGAAGCAATTGATAACGGTGATAGCGTGACAGTGAAATATGAAGTAGATGGTAAAGAACAATCAGTTGAAGCGGACTTTGTTATGGTTACAGTTGGTCGTCGTCCAAATACGGATGATCTTGGATTGGAACAAGCTGGTGTTGAAATTGGTGAACGCGGCTTGATCCCAGTTGACAAACAAGGTCGAACAAATGTTGCAAATATTTTTGCAATTGGGGATATTGTTCCTGGTGCAGCACTTGCTCACAAAGCAAGTTATGAAGCAAAAATTGCAGCGGAAGCTATTTCTGGTAAAAAAGTAGCTGTTGATTACAAAGCAATGCCTGCTGTTGCATTTACTGATCCTGAACTTGCAAGTGTTGGAATGACAATCGCAGAAGCGAAAGAGGCTGGTATTGAAGCTAAATCATTCAAATTCCCATTTGCAGGTAATGGACGTGCTATTTCATTAGGCAAAACAGAAGGATTCTTACGATTGGTAACAACAATCGAAGATCACGTGATTATTGGGGCACAAATTGGTGGTGTAGGAGCAAGTGACATGGTTTCTGAACTTGCTTTAGCAATTGAATCAGGCATGAATGCTGAAGATATTGCCTTAACGATCCATCCACATCCATCTCTTGGTGAAATTACAATGGATACAGCGGAATTAGCTTTAGGGTTACCAATTCATATCTAAAAAATTGGTTCACGATTTTTAAGATGTACGACAACAACTGTCGTACATCTTTTTTTATTACAGAAGGAAATTAGAGAGTTTTGTTATACATAACACTTTTTTTATCGTAGAATGAAGAAAGATTATAGTAAACGGAGCGATTGAAATGTTGAAAGAAGAACGTTGGAATGCGATTGTAGCTTTAGTAGATCAAAAGGGCACGATTAAAGTGAGTGAGATTGTCGAACGTCTCTCGGTTTCTGACATGACTGTCCGCCGAGATTTAACAGAATTGGAAGAAGCCGGACGTCTCAAACGTGTTCATGGTGGCGCGCGGAGTCTAAATGTTTACCAGCATGCGGAGCTTTCACATCGTGACAAACAAATTATTAATAGTGAAGAGAAAAAGGAAATCGCGCAAAAGGCTGTACAACTAATTAAAGAAGAAGAAACGATTTTTCTGGGACCTGGGACGACTATTGAATTATTGGCAGAAATTATGGAATTTGAACGTTTACGCGTGGTAACGAATTGTTTGCCGGTATTCAATACGTTGAGTAAAAAAGAAGGAAATTTAAAAGTATACTTAGTTGGTGGAGAAATGCGGGAGTTGACCAAATCATTTTTTGGCGAAATTTCCAACAAAACGTTACAAGATATGCATTTTCATAAGGCATTCTTTAGTAGCAATGCAGTGAAAGATGATGAAGTGATGACTGCGACAATCGAAGAAGGACAAACCCAAGCCATCGCTCTAGATAATTCGATCGAGCGCTACTTATTGATTGATTCATCCAAGGTGGGCAAACAAGATTTTTATTCTTACTATCGATTAAAAGATATTACAGCAGTTGTGATGAATAAGGATGATTATGATACGTATCAAAAACTGGAAAAAGAAGTTCAGGTGATTATTTAACTTTTTTTGCAAATCTTTTTTACTAGATGAAAGATAAAAATGCGGTTGTTAAGTTGCTAAACATCATAAAAGGAGAAGAACTCAACATTGAGTTCTTCTCCTTTTTTATAGTATCTGTCTTTTACATAGCAGCTTTTTCGGCAGCGTAAACAGCATTTCTCTTTTTCATTTGACGTGCATACCAAACAAAAATCAATAGATAAGCGACAAGTGCTAGAATCGCATAGAGAATAAATTCGATTTGACCTTGAGAAGCATTACCAACTAGATAGCCTAAGAATTTTTCTACAGGGCCTTCCATCGTAGTGTGGGAAATCAATGAATCAGCGCTTAGGCCAGCGGGGAATGCGCCAACCTTTTTGGCAGTTTCGGTAACAAATGGAGCAATCAACGTACCTGACCATAGGAATAGAGGTAATTCGATTGCACCAATGACGATCATACGAATCAATTTCCCGCGTGTCACAACTAATAAGGCTGGGGTAACTCCCATAGCGATAATACCACCTAAAGGTAATAATTTATTTCCTGGTAAGACAATTGCTTCAAGCAACATGATTGGTGCTAATACATTTGCAGCTGCCCAAATTTCTGCGCGACCAGCAATAAAGGGCCAATCTAAACCAATATTGATGGTGCGACCTTTTAATTTGTTAGAAGCAAAGTCGGTAATTCCTTGTGATAAAGGTTCAACAGCAGCAATGAACCATGCGCCAATCAATGAAAATAGTTCTAAACAGACTGCAGCAGTGAATGCTAGTGAGAAGATTTCAGTTGGTGTTTGCCCAGCTAGTAAGCCAACGAAGATACCTAAGTAAATCCCGATAGCGAATTTTGATCCCCAGAAACCGATTTTACTATTTAATTTAGCAGCGTCAAAATCGTATTTATCTAGCCATGGGAAGACTTTATCAAAAATCTTATCGAAAACCATGATGATTGGATTCATCATATAATTCATATGTGTAGTTGTCATTGGGTTTGTATCCGGTGCATTCAACAAATCATTGAAGGTTGGTTTCATCAAATCAGAATTGATGATTTTTAAGACGCCAATAAAAATAACTAATAATGTAGCAATCAATAGATTTGCTCCACAGAAAATGGCGAATAGACCAACAATTGACAAGTGCCAAATATCAAAAATATCAACATCTAATGTATTTGTTTTATTTAAAAATAACATAACGACATTGACAATAACCATAATCAATAAGAAATACAAAGTATAAGGGGAACCCCAAGTAATAGTTGCTAGAGGCGCCCAACCTACATCTGTGATATTCAATGAAATGCCGGTACGTTCAACAAAGTCAGCCATCGCACCTGAAAACGCGGTGGTCAAAATGCCAATAATTGCACCGATCCCTGTTAAGGCAATCCCTAATTTCAACCCACCTTCAAGTGCGCGAGTGGGCTTGACTTTAAAGCATAGCGCAATCAGTGTCAAAACAATGGTCATCAAAGGTGCAGCCCCTAAATTGATTAGAGGCTGGAAAATCGTATTTGCGATATCAATAATTGCATTCATTCTCTTTTCTCCTTTATATCAAGTTGAAACTCTTTTTTAGGTATCATTTTTGGATAGATTGGATTGCTTGTTCCATTTGTGAATAAACAGGTTCAGCCATTGCAGGAATGCGATATAAAATTGCGCCTGCATCGACAATGGGGATGTTGACTGGGAAGCCAAGATCGGTATTTGCGATTTGTGCAAAAATATCATAATGAGACAACATTTCTTGATTGATATCTTTGATCATGACAGCGTCACAAGAAACTTGATATCCGCGTTTGCTTAGTTCATTTTCTAAAGCAGATTTGATTTGATGACTTGAGTTAACCCCAGCACCACAAGCAGCTAAAATCTTAATCATTTGAAATTCCTCTTTTCTTATTTTTGGATAGATTGGATTGCTTGTTCCATTTGTGAATAAACAGGTTCAGCCATTGCAGGGATGCGATATAAAATTGCGCCTGCATCGACAACGGGGATGTTGACTGGGAAGCCAAGATCGGTATTTGCGATTTGTGCAAAAATATCATAATGAGACAACATTTCTTGATTGATATCTTTGATCATGACAGCGTCACAAGAAACTTGATACCCACGTTTACTTAGTTCATTTTCTAAAGCAGATTTGATTTGATGACTTGAATTAACCCCAGCACCACAAGCAGCTAAAATTTTTACCATTTTAAAACACTCCTCTAATTAAAATTCTTTTCTAAAAAAGTATAGATTTCTTTTGGTTCCTCGCATGAGAAAAATTTCGTCAACTCTTTTTTGTCAACAGAGTTGATGAAGTCCATGATGTCCGCTAACATCCCTGCTTGTTCAGCACCATTTTCATTTAAGATCATAAATAAAAAGGAAGCATCCAAAGTGTCTGATGGACGAATCATATGATGAAATAAAATTGGATGCGTTAATTTAATTGGGACGATTCGAGTTGTTTTGACGAATTCACTCTCGGTATGGGGGATTGCGATATCCGGCAAAGATGAATCGATGAGTGATAAGTCTAATCCCGTTGGATAATTGGCCTCTCTTTCTACTAAATTATCGAAAAAGTCTTCAGTAACTAATCCCTTTTCTACTAAATCTAAATAAACTTCCTCGAACACTTCTGTTTGAAGAAGTTTATTTGAAACATAAGTTGTTTCGGGGAAAAAGAATGTAGTGGTTGTTGACATATTTCCTCCTCCTTTGTTTAAAAATGTTTGGATAACTCAATTACACCTAAAGTATAACCGCTTACATAAGAAAGTCAAGCGTATTTTTAAAAGAAAATAAACATTTTTTTGCTTTTTTGTGTTGATATTTGTTTGTAAATGTTTTATTATGTCGTTGGAAAGGTGGTGCCTATGTTGAAAAGTGAACGGCAACGTTCCATTTTAGAATTGTGTGAGCAGTTTGGTGTCATTACGGTGAAAATGATCCAAAAAAATTTACCAGTATCAGAGATGACAATTCGTCGTGATTTAGATGAGCTTGCCCAACAAGGAAAAATCGAACGTGTGCATGGTGGTGCACAGAGTAAGGGATATGCCGAATCTGCGATAACGATAAAAGAACAGCCACTGACAGGGGTTGAGCTATCTCATACTGAGAAAAAAGCAATCAGTATAGAAGAAAAAAAGTATATAGCTAAAAATGCTGCCAAAAAAATTTCGGCAGGGGACACGATTTTTTTAGGATCTGGAACAACAATCGAATTGATGACCCGATTTATTCAAGAAGGACCATTACGAATCGTTACCAACAGCTTGCCAGTTTTTAATTTGTTAGAGAAAAAAGACGACCTCGAGTTGTATTTAGTAGGTGGTTCTTTTCGAAAGAAAACAGGTGCATTTGTTGGTTCCATGGCAAATGAGACGATTCAAAAATTGAGTATTGAAAAAGCATTTGTCGGCGTGAATGGGATTTTGAACGAGCATGTCTATACTTTCAGTATTGAGGAAGGAAAATTCCAGCAGTTAGTCTTGGAAAAAGCGCACAAAAAATATTTAGTAGGAGATGCACATAAATTTGGTCATAGCGACTTTTATAATTTTTATTCACTAAATGAAGTCGATGGTTTTTTTACGGATCACACAATCTCAGAGACAATAAAAACGCAATATGAGCAGTATACTCAAATTTTTAATTGATTAGAGGAGGAGTAAAAATGAAGATCATTATTGGATCAGATAAACAAGGAATGAAATTGAAAGAACCCATCAAAGAATACTTGCTTAAAGAAGGTTTTGAAGTAGTTGATAAAAGTGAAACCGCTTCGAGTGATTTTATCGAATCAACATTAGCTGTAGCAATGGAGGTTTTAGCTGAAGAAGGAAGTCTTGGGATTGCGTTTGATGGCTATGGCGCAGGGAGCTTTATGACGGCGACAAAAGTCAAAGGCATGGTAGCAGCGGAAGTATCCGATGAACGTTCAGCTTACATGACACGCGAACATAATAATGCGCGAATGATTACGATTGGCTCTGAGATCGTTGGTGAAGGATTAGCCAAAAATATTGTCAAAGAATTTTTAGCAGCTGATTATGATGGTGGACGCCACCAAATCCGCGTAGACATGTTAAATAAAATGGCTTAAAAAGAAAAGGATGGTAAGTACTCATGAAAATAGCTATTGGTTGTGACCACATTGTTACGGATGTAAAAATTGCCGTTTCAGATTTTTTAAAAGGAAAAGGACACGAAGTCATTGATATGGGCACCTATGATTTCACACGGACACATTACCCGATTTATGGCAAAAAAGTTGGTGAAGCAGTTGTCAGTCATGAAGCAGATTTAGGCGTATGTATATGTGGGACGGGTGTAGGGATTAATAATGCTGTCAATAAAGTTCCGGGCGTTCGTTCCGCTTTAGTTCGTGATATGACAAGTGCGATTTATGCGAAGGAAGAATTGAATGCGAATGTGATTGGTTTTGGAGGGAAAATTACCGGAGAATTTTTGATTTGTGATATCATTGAAGCTTTTATTCAAGCAGAATACCAAGAAACACCTGAGAACAAACGCTTAATTGCAAAAATCGATCATGTTGAAAAAAATCACCCAGAGCAAGCAGATGAACATTTCTTTGATGAGTTTTTAGAAAAATGGGATCGTGGCGAGTATCACGATTAATGTGGAGGTAAGAAAATGATTGTCACGATCACGATGAATCCCTCGATTGATATCTCTTATCCATTGGAACACTTCCAATTAGATACAGTCAATCGTGTCTCGAAAGTGCGAAAGACAGCTGGTGGAAAAGGATTGAATGTCACGCGAGTTTTAGAACAATTAGGCGCTGATGTCTTAGCAAGTGGTTTATTGGGTGGAGAACTAGGCGAGGCCATCCAACATGAGTTGACTGACGCAGGAATCAAACACGCGTTTTCACCGATTAGTGGAAAGACGCGCAATTGTATTGCCATTTTGCATGAAGGAAAACAAACAGAAATTTTAGAACAAGGACCGGTCATCTCGGCTGCAGAAGCAGAAGACTTTTTAGTTCATTTTGAACAGCTAGTAGATGATGCGACTATTCTGAGTTTCTCCGGAAGTTTACCAGCAGGATTACCTGTTGATTTTTATCGTGAAATGTTGTCGATTTGTCAGCAAAAGAAGAAACCAGTCGTATTAGATTGCTCAGGACAAGCTTTGCAAGCTGTTTTGGAAAGCGAGTCAAAACCAACAGTGATCAAACCGAATCTGGAAGAGCTATCAGAACTACTAGCGTTGGACGTGACCAATGAGCCAACGATTTTAAAAGAAGCATTGAGGAATGAACGCTTTGCTGGAATCGAATGGATCATTGTTTCACTGGGCGCGCAAGGCGCTTTTGCCAAGCATGGAAATACTTTTTATCAGGTGAGTATTCCCAAAATCGATGTTGTGAATCCAGTTGGTTCGGGAGATGCGACCGTTGCTGGTATCACTTATGCGTTACAACAGGGGAAAAATGCAGAAGAATTGTTAAAAATAGCTAACGTTTTAGGGATGTTAAATGCCCAAGAAGCAGTAACTGGTCAAGTGAACTTGGTGAATTTTCCTCATTTATATAATCAAATCAAAGTCTCGAAAGTCTAATTACTTATTTTGGTAAAACACAATAGTCGTAAAAGTAGATGATGATAAAACTTAACAAGGATGGTGCAAAATCAATGATCGAAACTAAAGGAAAACAAGCATATGTCGCACAACTAACGGACGAACATAAAATTATTAGTGCATTAGCCATTGACCAACGTGGTGCGTTGAAAAAAATGATTGCCAAATATCAAGAAACACCTGCAACAGATGAGCAAATCGAAGACTTTAAAAAAATCGTTTCGGAAGAATTAACTCCGTATGCTTCTGCTATTTTGCTGGATCCTGAATATGGCTTGCCAGCGGCTCAAGCACGTGCAGAAAGTGCTGGGTTACTCTTGGCTTATGAAAAAACAGGCTATGATGCTTCGACTCCAGGACGATTACCAGACCTCTTAGCAGATTGGTCAGTCAAACGGTTAAAAGAACAAGGTGCGGATGCATGTAAATTTTTATTATATTACGATGTGGATGAAGCTACCGAGATCAATCAACGAAAACAAGCATTTATTGAACGAATCGGATCAGAATGCGAAGCAGAAGAACTGCCATTTTTCTTGGAATTAGTTTCTTATGATGCCGAGAATGCAGATAGTACATCTTTGGAGTATGCCAAGGTCAAACCACATAAAGTGATTGAGATGATGAAGGAATTTTCTCGTGAACGTTATCAAGTGGATGTCTTGAAAGTAGAAGTTCCAGTTAATATGAATTACGTGGAAGGATATGCAGCTGGGGAAGTCGTTTATACACAGACAGAAGCAGCAACTTATTTCAAAGAACAGACAGAAGCAACCTCGCTACCTTTTATCTTTTTGAGTGCAGGAGTCTCTGCCGAGTTGTTCCAAGAAACATTACGCTTTGCCAAAACGGCAGGATCAACATTTAATGGTGTCCTATGTGGTCGAGCAACTTGGGCAAATGGTGTGGAACCTTTCATCACTGAGGGGGAAGCGGCTGCACGTGAATGGTTAAAACAAACAGGTCGAGAAAATATCGAAGCATTGAATACTGTCTTAAAAGAAACAGCTACACCAGTTTCATTATAGGCAGCGTTTGACGATCAAAGTATTTGTAAAATTTTATCAAAAAACTGTAGGGATGACGATTAAGTGATCTGCTACAGTTTTTTTATTTTTTGAAGTAACTTCTTTATGACAAAAATTTCCGTTATTTCGGAATCAATTTGTCCTTAATAAAAAGAAACCGTTTTTATATACTAAGTGAGTAGAAAGAAAGGTGGAAGAAAGATGAAAAAAATTGTTGCAATCACATCTTGTCCAGTTGGAATTGCCCATACATATATGGCTGCTGAAAATTTAGAAAAAGCTGGGAAAGAACTTGGTGTTGAAGTAAAAGTCGAAACACACGGATCGATTGGTGTGGAGAATGAACTTACAGCAAGTGACATCAAAGAAGCAGCGGGCGTCATTATTGCTGCAGATACAAAAGTGGACAAATCACGTTTTGGAGGCAAACCACTAATCAATGTCGGCGTTCAAGATGGTATCCATCATGCGAATACATTGGTTGAAGATATCTTAGCAGGAAAAGCGCCTGTTTTTGAAAGCGCTCTGACAGATGCTTCTGCTGAAAACACTGGCGAAACAGAAGGATTAGGGAAAAAAGTATATAAAAGTTTGATGAATGGTGTTTCTTATATGGTACCGTTCGTTGTGACTGGTGGGCTGTTGATTGCAATTTCATTGACTTTAGGTGGAACAGCAACGCCAGAAGGAATCAAAATTCCAGAAGGTACGATCTGGGCGACAATGAATAGTATTGGCGGTATCGCTATGGGCTTGATGGTTCCCATTTTATCAGCGTTTATTGCTCAAAGTATCGCGGATCGTCCGGGCTTAGTTCCAGGGTTTGTTGGCGGAATGTTGGCAGCTAATGGTGCACTATATGGAAGTGATGCAAACGCTGGTTTCTTAGGCGGAATCATCACAGGGTTTTTAGCTGGATTTATTGCTTTAGGAATCAAAAAAATTCCTGTACCAAAAGCATTACAATCTATTATGCCGATTATCGTCATTCCTATTTTAGGTTCGTTGGCAGTTGGCTTTGTCTTCATCTATGTTATTGGTGAACCAGTTGCACTTTTATTTAATTCATTGACACAATTCTTAGCAGGTATGCAAGGTGGCAGTGAAGTTGTTTTAGCAATGATTCTTGGTGCGATGATTGCCTTTGACATGGGCGGACCATTTAACAAAGTTGCGTTCTTATTTGGCTCAGGCTTGATTGCTGAAGGAAACTATTCCATCATGGGACCAATTGCAGTTGCGATTTGTATTCCTCCTTTAGCGTTAGGTTTAGCTTCATTGATCTTGAAAACGAAATTTACAAAAACTGAACGTGAAGCAGGAAAAGCTTCGCTAGCAATGGGGTTATTTGGTATCACGGAAGGAGCGATTCCATTTGCTTCAACTGATCCACTACGTGTTATTCCAAGTATTGTAATCGGTGCAATGACTGGTAGTGTCATTGCAATGCTTTCAGGTGTAACTGACCATGTTGCACATGGTGGACCAATCGTGGCTGTGTTGGGTGCAGTGGATCATGTGGCAATGTTCTTTGTGGCAGTGATTGCTGGTATCGCAGTAACAGTTTTAATGTTAAGAATCTTGAAACCAACTTTACAAGCAACACCAGTTATTGCGACATCAAATGGCGCAATGCGTCTGGACGAAGTAGAAGGCGAAGAAATGAAAACGCCAGTTGCTTCAACAAACTTTGATTCAATTACAGAAATCATGACAGATGATACGATTGTTCTAGACACAACTGAAACGACAAAAGACACCGTTATTGAAGATCTAGTCCAACGTTTAGGGAAAACAGGTCACATTACAGATGCAGCTGGGTTTAAACAAGCAATCTATACTCGCGAAAATGAAAGTACAACTGGTATTGGAATGGGCATCGCAATCCCTCATGGTAAATCAACCTATGTGACAAAACCAACACTTGCTTTTGCGAGAAGTCAGCAAGGAATCGATTGGCAATCGCTTGATGGGGAACCGGCACATTTGATTTTCATGATCGCTGTTCCGGAAAATAGCCAAGGAGATATGCACTTAAAAATTCTCCAACGTCTTTCACGTAAACTAATGGATGACGACTTTCGTCAAGCGTTGATGGAAGCACCAAATAAAGCGGCTGTTAATCAATTATTAAGCGAAATGTAACATAAGATGAAAAATCGACTGTGATGAGACATAATAGATGTGTTATCATAGTCGATTTTTTATTCAGGAAGGAGCTTCTTTTCTTAATGAATCAACGCCAGCAATCTTTAATTTACCAATTAATAAAAAGTAATAGTTATTTAACAACCAAAGAATTAGCAACGTGCTTTCAAGTTTCTGAGCGCACGATCCATAGTGATTTAAATAAAATCGAAGACTGGTTGAAGGCGTATCAGTTACCTTTGATTATTGAAAGAAAAAAAGGAACAGGTATCCTACTGGTTGGCTTACCCCATGAAAAAGATCAAGTCAAACGTCTGTTGAACGAAAATGATGAAACTGAGTTGGAAAGAAGTCAGTTACGCCAATTATTGATTTTTCATTTGTTAGTTGCAAAAGATGGCCTAAGTCTTGAAGAATTAGCGGAAAAATTATTCGTTGGTCGCCGTACAATTAGAAAAGAATTAACAGATTTGCAAAGTTTTTTTCAACAACATCATTTGGCGTTAGTGTCAAAAACTAAACTGGGGACCTTTATCACGGGTGATGAGCAAGAAAAAAGACAATTATTGGTGAAGACCTTGCGTAATATGCAAAAGACAGATCCACAAAGTCCATCCTTGAAGGAATTTTTTGCGAAAGATACGCTAAAAGTAATCCAACACACCTTGCGAGATGTTTTTTATGAAAATCAGTTAGAGGAACCTGCAGGCTTGTCTACGGTTGAGATCCATATTTACTTTATGTTGGAACGCATGAAGCAACTACAAAAAGTCAAATTAAGTGAAGATGAAAATGAAGCAGTCAATCATACACAAGCGCAAAAAATCAGTAGCCAAGTCTTAGCCAAGTTAGCAAACGTGTATCCCATTGAATTTTCACCGGATGAAATCAACTATTTAGCGTTAAGAATTGCTAACTTATTTTCTAAGTCGCAGTCTGCTGCGCGTTTTCAAGGTGAAGCAGATGAACTAGCTATTCACTTGATTGATCAAGTTGAACAATTTTTAGATTATTCATTGAAAGAAGATCAACTTTTAGTCCAAAATTTGAGTTCTCACTTATCTTCTACTTATTTTCGTTTGAATTATGGATTAACAATCTCAAATCCTTTAACGAAAAATGTGTTTAGCACGTATACGCAATTATTCTTAGTTCTTCAATTGATTTTGGAAGATTATTTTGATAAAGAACCCTTTTATGTGCCACAAGATGAGATTGCTTATTTGACGATCCATTTCCAAGCAGCAATTGAGCGTCACCAACATCAAAAAAGTCGGAGATATCAAACGATTTTAGTTAGTGAATATTCAAAAGCAATGGCAACTTTTCTTGAGGCAAGGCTGAATCGTGAACTTCCTGAATTGACGATTCTGGATTTAATTGAATATAGTCCTGAGCTGAAGCTCGAAGCATTTCCACCGGTTGATTTTATTTTGACAACATTACCCTTTCAACATGAAAGCATTCCTGTAATTGAGATTTCACCGATGATTACGGAAACAGATTTATCGAGGTTAACGAAATACATGTTAGAACATGTACCAAACAAACGAACAAAAACATTTGATTTGGCAAGTTTTACGAATCCGTTTTTGATTTTCTCACATTTAGATTTGACAGATCCAACGGAAATCTTGTCTTTTATGGGTGATGTTCTAGTTGAAAATCAATATGTATACCCGGAATTCATTGAATCCGTTCTAGAACGAGATCGTCATTCAAGCACACGGGTTGCTTCGCTGGTAACACTTCCTCACGGCAATCCATTTTATGTCAAGCATTCAACGATTTCGATTGCGACGATGAAGCAGCCAATTACTTGGCATGGCGAACAAATTTGTGCTGTTCTGTTGCTGGCAGTCAAAAAAAATGATTTGAAACATCCAGAATTCAAAAAGTTGTTCTCTGTCATCCATTATTTGGAAAAACAACCTGAACGTATGAATCAACTACTGCAAACGGACCATCCGTTAGAAATCTTAACATTGCTGTCTAGCTACGAGTAAAAGATAAGTAAAGTTAAGAATGAGTGGATATATTTTTTGGGATAGTAGATGTTTTTTTATCATTGAATTTATTTCATCTCTTTCTTTAAGAAATATTTTGCTACTTCATTAGCAAAATATTTGTATTATAAAATAAGTGTGGTATTATTAAACTAGTTCGAATTATTAGATTTTCTTAAGGTGACACTGCCCGTTAGTGAAGTTTCAGGCAGTGTTACTTTTTTTGTTTATTTATGAAATAAAATTAGTTAAAATGTTATTATAATGATAATATTGTGTTTTTTTAGTAAAGAGTTTTTTCTTTGTTGTGGCAATCAACAAAAGAAATAGGATAAGCAATCAAAACAGAGCCGGATGTTATTGTATACATAAACAAGAAATAGGTTTAGAAAAGTTAAGGAATATGGGTGAACAGAATGAACCATTTAGTTGACGGGATGTTTGAGACCTTGTTTTTTGAATCAAATAGTCGAAATAAACTTCATTTATTTAAGTACTTGGTCATGCAAGAACAAAAAATTTCATTAAAAGATATAGCAAAACAATTTAATCTTTCTTACCAAGGAATTCAAACGCTAGCAAAAGAAATAATTCAAGACGAAATGCAAGAATACGGCGATTCTCAATTTATTTTAAAAACAGGGAAAGTGTTTCGCAAAGAAGAAGGACATTTGTTCACGATTGATAGCTATCGTTTATTTTTGTTAAAAAAAGAAAGTGTTACATTCACTTATTTAGTCTACAAAATGCGCCACCCAAATAAAAATGAATTAAACTATGTACAAAAACATTTGATTAGTATCTCAACTTTTCATCGGAAAATTCAGTTGTTAAAAAGTTTGTTAGCTGTTTATCAAATGAACTTAACTTTCAAAGTAACCAATGACAGTCAAGAAATCATTTACCGGACATTTCTCTATTTTTCATTGTGGTGGGGGTACCGGGGGCAAGAAAACTTATTTAACTATCTTGACAATGAGAAGAGATACCAAGCGATTGTGAATCAAGAACTCTCATTTATTACAAAACAGCAACTGATTTTATTATTAAATGTGTTGGAAAGTCGCTATGTATCGAAGAAATATTTGACAGACTTTGTATTGAGTCAAGATGTACAAACACTTTTTCGTGAGCAAAGTCATCCCTATACGGAATTGTGGCACCATTTACCCAAGAAGGTTAGAAGTGCAGAAAAAAAATTTTTGAGTACGTTTCTCAATTTATTTATTTTAAATGAACAGATTACATCGGACCAGAAAAGAGAATTTGCCAAACAACGAGTGAGTGAGAATAAAAAAGTAGCATTATTTATAAAAACATATCTTCATTTACTTGAAAAAAATCAATTTGAACTCATTAGCAAGAGTGAATTTGTGTATGATGTGTTGCTTTTTTCAGAAGTTGCGAATAAGCTGGTCGGGAAAAACACCAAAGAATTCGTCCAGCTGATTCGATTATTATTGCCAGCGAGCTACCAGAAATACTTATTTACGCTGAGAGAAAAGGTGATTAATGAAGGCGAGCTTCAGACTGTCAAGGAAAACAAATCATTACTATTACTCTGTGTGTTATTGACCCTTCATTACCGTAAGTATCGTGCACCAGCTATTACAGTTGGTTTATCAAAAGAGTTAGGAAATACGTGTATCAAAGATCTTACATCTTTTTTGGGAAATTTTGGCTTTGTCACGGTCTTGATCGTTGAGGAAATTTCCACTGCAGAATGTGATTTACTGTTAATCAACTATTCACTTATGAAACAAAAAATGCCAAAAGAACAACGATATTATTATTGGGATCAAAGCAATTTTCCGGAGAACTACAACTTACTGGAAAGAAAAATTTTTGAAGAAAAAAATAGAAGAACTACTGAAAATAATTGAGTTTTCAGTAGTTCTTCTATTTGATTTTAGGAATGGTTGTAGAACTTATTCCATAAAACTGAAATAATCCCTGTTTATTTTTTGAATTTTAAAGAGGAAAGGAAAAATCTCACTTGTTATACTAAATTTCGTGAAATGATATCTCAATATTATAGAAAAAATTTTTCAAATAATGAGAAGTCGTCTCTTCAAGAGGGTGCTACTATTTAATAGAAGGACAAGGAGGAATTTTAGTTGTTTACATTACCAAATTATTTGTTTGAACCGTTATCTTGGGTTTGCACAGCATTGATTGTGCTCGTTTTTGCAAATCTATTATTTTTTACGGCATTATCTGTTTTTGGCTTGGTCACGCCAAAAAGAGATTATGAAATAGTTGATCCACAAAAGAAGTTTTTATTTTTGATTCCTGCACATAATGAAGCAGCGGTAATCAAGGAAACCGTCGAAGCGTTGGTTCGGCAAGAATATGATCCAAACTTGTTTGATATTGTTGTGATTGCTGATAATTGTACGGATAATACAGCGGAAATCGTTAGAAGTATCGGCAAGGCAAAAGTATTTGAAAATACGTCGAAACCGGATGAGCCAAGAGGGAAACCTCATGCGATTGCAAGTTTTATCAACAATGAAAGCTGGCAAGAATATGATTATATTGCGTTTATCGATGCAGATAACATCGTAGAACCAAATTATTTGACGGAAATGAATTCACAAAGTCTAGCACATCCAGAATTTGTGGTGATCCAAGGCTATTTGGGTATGAAAAATGTTTTCACGTCAATTACTGCCTCTGGTTATTCCGCTGTTTACTTTATTACAAATCGTGCTGTTCAATTTGCAAACTATGTTTTGGGTTGGAATGCAGCGATTGGTGGAACAGGATTTATTTTGGATACAACTTATTTGCTGGAACGCGGGTGGAATCCAAGAAGTTATACAGAAGATTTCGAATTGCAAGTGGAGTTGTCAATGAATGGGTTAAGAAGTGGTTGGAATCAATTTGCAGTTGTCCATGATGAAAAACCAAATAGTTTTTTGGCGAGTCATCATCAACGAACACGTTGGGCACAAGGTCACTGGTATGTAGCATTTTCAACAACATTTAAACAATTCATTTCTTTATTTAAATCAAAGCACTTCAATGAATTGATGAGTAAGATTGAAACCTTGTTTTATTCTTATTCAATGGTACGCCCAGTAGCTTACTTAATTATTTTAGCGTTAGGAATCATTGATATTCGTTTGTTGAAATATTTACCTAATTTGTTTTCTGTTATCACATTCTGGTTAACAATGGAAGCTTTCAACTTTTTGATCATACCAACCGTTTACTTTATTGAAGAAGGTAAGGAGTATTTCCAACTGAAAAATACTTGGTGGAAAAAAATTCTGTTTTTTATTCGCTTGGTTTACTGCTTTATTTATAATTCATTAACGTATATGATTGCGCAAATCGTAGGTTTCTTCACGTGGTTCAAGCCACAAAATAAATGGAATAAAACAGTACATTCTGTACAATACAAAGATTTGGAAGGTGAACAATATGCAAGTACAAAATAATTTGAGCCTAAATAAAAAAACAAGTCGTCAACAGACGAATAAAGAGCGAGGGATTAGTTACTTTGGTAAAAATTTGACTTATTTAGTTGTGATTGCTGGTATTTTAGCATTCTTCTTTATGGGTGCATAAGTTAAGAGATTCACTGGTGGGAAACCCATAATTATGTTAGGTGTTTGAGTTATTCTTTGAAATTAAAAAAAATTTTCAACTATTAAAGAGGAAAATGATTTTGAAGATTAGTACAATGTGTTTGTAAGTAAATAACAACCATATGTTATTTAAGTGCAATACAATTGAAGGGAGGTGTGAAAAGTGAAAAGTTCAACATATAAGAAGTTTGTTTTATTAAGTAGCGTGTTTCTAACTTTATCAGTAGCAAATAATCTTGTAACAATTGTTCACGCAGAAACAACCGATCAAACAACTCTTTCATCGAAAGCAACCAAAACAAAGACCACTCAAACCTCTGAAAATTCAAGTGATCAGACGAGTACTTCCGTAAAAGAGTCGAAAGAAAAAAATATTTCAAGTTCTATTATAGCGGAAACAGCGATGAGTGCAACGGAAAATGAAACAAAAGCAGATGATGCAATCAAAAAAGATTTTCTCCCCAGAATAACTCCAAAAATTGCTACAGGCTCTGTTTCTTATAAAGCGAATTCTAGTGTTTATACGTTAAATACAACTTATACTGGAACGATTACTTTGACTAACAAAGATGGTGATTCGATTCCTGCAGGTACAACAATAGTTATTTCTATTCCGACAGAAGCAATTGATTATAGCGCAATTGACTTAACAGATGAAAATATTTCAAGCTATTTTGATGTAACCATTGACAAAAATGCTGGAACGATCACATTTGTTGTTAAAAATGACATTGTTGGTGATACGACGATTTCAGCTGATTTCCATACCAAAGTAATTGGAAATACTGGGACAACATATAATGTCTCAGCAACGACGACATCAAACGGACAAGATATTCCGACAATTGTTGGAACACCTAAGTTAACCGTGGATACGAACACACCACCAATTTACGATTATGTTAACTCTTACTGGGGAATTTCAGATGGAACTCCTGGGAATTTTGTTGGCAAAGATGGTTCTAATGTAGGTGGACTACCAACTGGTAATTTTACCCGTACGTCAGATGTGATTCAAAATTTTATTCAGGTCAACTATTCTGGTGAAAACATTTTACCCGCTGATTGTTTTTATCGTTTTGCTTGGTACATCGAACCAATAGGAAACGGAAAAGTTACTATTACAGATGAAGATATAGCAAACATTGTTGTTCGAGATACAATAACACAAGCGGTGATTCCTAAGCAATATTATAAAGTGTATCGAGATGCTACCAAACCAGACAACAATGAAATTTGGATTGATTTACAGTCAGAAAAAACTTCTGGAGGCTACATCAAACGTGATGGTAGTTACGAAGCTAGTGTCAGTGCTCATGCCAATAATGATAGCATCACGTACCCAAGCCAATCTTATATCTATATGGCTACAGCCAACGGAGGAAATATCGCTGGTGGGAAACATTTTGATTTGAATAACCAGTTCTTAACAACAGGCGACAGTACTGTTTTTGCTAACTTGAGTGTTGAAGACAAAACATTTTATGTTGGAGACTTGACAGCTGCGAATATCAAAGAAAAATTATTAAAAAATATTGTTGCTAAAGATACGAATGACGGCGATATCAGTAGCCAAGTAACGGTCGATGATAGCCAAGTCCAAGCGGATACACCCGGAAAATACAAAGTAACATACTCTGTTACGAATTCTACTGGACATATTTCAACTAAGACAGCAACGGTGACAATCTTAGAAAGAAAAGATGGTGCACCTGTCACTGTTGAATATGTGGATGAAGATGGGAATGACATCGCTGAAAAAGATGTTTTGAACGGTAAGGTTGATGATCCGTATACGTCTCAAGCAAAAACAATCGATAATTATACTTTACTCAAAGAACCAGATAATAAAGAAGGTAAATTTACTGATAAAGCTCAAACAGTCACATATATTTATCAAGGCAAACTTCTCTTTGTTGATGCGCCAACAAAACTGCAATTTGGTGAGCACACTATTTCAGCAAAAGACGAAACTTATTCGTTAAAATCTTTGGATAAGAACTTACTCATCAAAGATTTACGTAAAAATGGTTCTACTTGGAGTTTAACTGCAAAATTAAATCAAGCATTTATTGGCACAACAACAAGTAAAAAACTTGGTGCTACACTCTATTACATGAATCCAAGTCAAGGAAAACAAGCGATCACAACAGATGAAAGTGTTGTGATTCATAATCAAACAACAAGCGACCATGAGGAACAGAATGTGTCTCAAGACTGGCAGTCAAAAGCAGATACTCTTCAATTATTTGTTCCCGGTGGAAAAGCTGTTGTCGATACGTATGATGCGACCATCGAATGGGATTTAAACGATGTGGTACCAAATGAATAAGGGGATAGAAAGCTATGAAAAAAAGAAACAAATGCTTCGCCGCGTTACTATCCTTCATCTTATTCTTTGGCTTTGCTACTCGGATTGAGGCGGAACAAGTTGCTGATTCGAGTACAACGAAAGCAGCCGTTGGTTTCTATGAAACAGGGGATAGTAATACAAGTGATTCAGGCGAAGATTCAAGCAATCAAATAAATAATCATAACGATCAAACAACAAATAACACAGTTAATAATGAAACAAGACAACTTGTTCCTGAAACTACACAATCAGGTTCATATCATGTTACATCAGGCGTACTTCCAAAAACTGGAGCTGTTGATTCAGCACCTATCACGATGAGCGGGTATTTCCTGCTAATGGTGGGGGTCATTTATTTATTCAAAAAACGAAAAGAGGAATTTTAAAATGAAAAAAGTAATTATGGGATTAGTATTATCAGCAACGTTATTATCAGCAACAGCGGGTGCAACTGTTTATGCTGCTGAAGTCGACCAAAAAAATACAACAGGTGAAGTTGGGTTCAAAACACCTGATAGTGGCGCGTTGACATTAGTGAGTGCTGCGGATCTTGACTTCGGTATGCATGCAATTTCAGCAGCTGATGAAGTCTACACTTCTGAAACAGATACTGTCAGCACTGTTCGAGACATACGTGGGACAGAAGCAGGTTGGGCATTACAAGTTTCAGAAAATGGTCAATTCAAAAATGGTACACATGAATTAACAAATGCAGAAATTACATTAGTTTCACCTTCGATTGATGCAAACTCAACAGCAATTGCACATGAAAAAACAGGTGTTGCTTTGAAAACAACCAATGAAGCTGCAGTCATCATGGATGCTCAAACAGGTGAAGGGAATGGTTTAGCAATTGAAGATTTTGCTAAAGGAACAGCGTCTCTAAGCGTTCCTGGTGCAACAGTCAAAGTGGCTGGTCAATATACAACTACACTTAATTGGGTATTAACAGATGGCGTTGCAAACAACTAGTCATTCGTAAAGATGTAGGAATAGACAGTCATCAGGCTATCTATTCCTATTTTTTTAAAGGAGAAAAAAATGAAAAATAAAATCCAAGCTTTTTTATTCGTTGCTATTTCAGTCTGCTCTTTCTACTCATTCCAATTTGTATCAGCTGCCTCAGTTGATTTCCAAGTAAATCCATTACCTTCAGAGAAACAAGTAAATCAAACATTGTCTTATTACGACTTACAACTGGAACCAAAAGAAACAACCGAGTTAGTTGTTCAAGTTACGAATAATGCCGACCATCCAATTGTGATCGATACGAACGTTGATCATGCGTCAACAAATAGTAACGGCGTTGTAGAGTACAAAAATAGCCAGCAATTTGAATCAGTTAACTTAACCAATGATATGAAACAGTTGGTAAAAGTCCAGACAGAAAAACTTGCTTTAAAAGCAAAAGAAACCAAGGAATTAACGTATACGATTACTGCGCCAGAAAAAAATTTTGATGGTGTTGTAGCGGGTGGAATCAACATTGTCGAAGAACTTGCAAAAGAAAATGAAGACAGTGGAAAGAATAAAAGCAGTATGGCAGTTCAAAATCAATATGGTTATACGATCGCATTGATTTTACACGGTGAAAAAGAAGTAACGAAACCTATTATTGAACCCGGAAAAATCAAAGTAGAACAAGTGAATGGACGAAACAGTATCAAATTCCCTTTGAAAAATACCAGTGGGATGTTTATCAATAAATTGAACGTCAATGGTAGCATTCGCAAAATGAATGAGAAAGAAGTATTATACACCACTAAAATTGAAAATGGACAGCAAGCACCTAACTCCGTTTATAATTTCGATATTCGCACGGACGGGAAAAATTTAAGTCCTGGGAAATATACAGCAACTTTGACTGCAGAATCAAAGGGCAACAAATGGAAATTCACACAAAATTTTACTATTTCGGAAAAAACTGCCACTGATTTGAATCGAACAGCAGTTGCTGAGAAAAAGGATCATACGACGCTTTATCTGATTCTTTTGATTTGTGGCATTTTATTGCTTCTTTTTATTATTATCTTTATTTACATTCACAAGAAAAATCAGAAAATCAAAAAATTAATGAATGAACTACAGAAAGAAGATAGCGCCAGCTAAGTAGTAGCTATTTTAATGAGGAATCATATGAAGGAACTATTTGAAAAAGAGACGTTGGCCAAGCTGATGTTATTCTCTTATATTGATAATTTAGATACGGACGCTTTTGCAGTCAAAGATATTGAAAAACAATTTGACTTAACTTATTTTCGGGCAAATAAACTTTTAGGCTTATTGATCGAAGACTTTAAAACAATGGAGTTAGATGACTACTTCTTTATCTCCAAAAATAAAAGTAAATATATTTATAAGAAAAACTGTTTAGATTCAATCAATCGTTTGATTTGGAAATATGGTAGAGAATCTTATTTATTTAGCCTTTTAGATTACTTCTTAAAAAATGGTATGAACACCAAAGAAATTATGGAAAACTACAGTTACTATCATTATGTTAGTGTTTCTTATTCTTATGTCATCAAAAATAAACTGGAATCTTTTTTAGATATGCATCAAATGAATTTTTTGGTTGGACAGGTCAATGAAAGTAAGTTGCGCATTTTTTTAGCACAGATTTACTTTTATATTTTTAAAAATTACGAGAACCCTTTTTCCGCGCAGGAGTGGGAAAAGGCAACAGCTTTTATTGATGAATTACAAAAATTAAGAATCATCGAACCATTGGGAAGATTAAAAAAAACGAAACTTTTGTATTATTGTTTGGTTTCTTTTTTTCGAGTGGAGAACGGACAAAACAGTGTAACTGACAGGTTGCTTGTTTCAACAGATGAATGTTACGTGGAGCCAATCACTAAGAGCTATCACCACTTTACTGAAAAAAAGGACAAGACCCAAACAACCGATGTGGTTACCTTGATCAATTATCTCCGAATCAATCAGTATCTTTGCCAAGAAAAAGAACGTAACGTAGGGAAAGAAAATAAATTGGCAGATTTGACGCAAGAATTATTGAGCACAGTGGGGATCAAGTCCTCAGATGAATGTTTGAATCATCAGTTATCTGAATTATTGTTCAAGTTTTTTTATTACAAAGATAGTCTACTAGATGGGCATTTTTATGTTATTTTAGATTTCTTCTTTGATAGTTTTACTCAAGAAATGGGACAAATTTTACACTTTTTGGGTAAGAAAGAAACAATCTCGCTAATTGGTGATCAAACTGAAAATCAGCAAGTATTATTAGAAATACTTTTGATTCTTGTCAATAGTCAAGCCTATCAAAATCAAAAAAAAGCAATCACGATCACGATTGATTTTACTTTAGGAGAACAATACAACAACTATATTGCCAATAACATTGTTCATTTACCGTTCGTTACCCTCAAAGTTGACAATCAGTACTCACCTCAAACAGATATTTATTTATCTGATGTATTGCCTGAAATAGTCGAAAGTGACTACTTGATTTGGAACAGCCCACCAAGTTCAAAAGATTGGAAAGTCTTCGGGAATTTGGTATCAAAAATTTATGGAATGAGAAATAGCCTATGAAAAAATATTTAATCGTTTTTTTGTTTAGCTCGGTTATGCTGATGAATGGAGAAAAGCCCAGTGTTCCAAAATTGTATCATACAGAAAAAGAAATTATACGTGAGGAAGACCATGCGAAAGAAACGAGTATTGGTTTTTATGAAAAAAATATCAAAAAGAAGAAAGCCACGCAACCGGTGACTAGTTTTGCACCAACGAATGGGATCAGTAAAAAGAAAATTGCTAATTTTGGAAGCGGCGCATTATCGTCAACTAAGCTAGGAAATCTTTTTGAAAGCTTATCAGGTACGCTCATTTTTGGAGGTAAATCAGATGAGAGGGAATAAAAAGAGTTATTTTTTGCTTTTTTTTTATGTGGGATTAGCGTTAATTAGCTATCAGTACGTTGAAAATTCGATTTTTACCCAACACATCGTAACGGCTAAGTATCAGATGGTCGATAATCTTGAAAATGGCAAGACGATTCCATTTGAAGAAGTAAAGTCAGCAACGGTTAGTGATGTATTTACAGCAAAAAGTGAAGAACTAGAGGCGATTGGTGTATTATCAATTCCTCAGTTGGCATTAGCTGTCCCGGTTTTTCCTGGAATTAGTCAAAATGCTATGCTAATTGGTGCGGCAACAATGTATACTAGGCGAGACCCGTTGAAAGACAATATGATTTTTTTGGGACATCATTTAAGTGAAAAAGGATTGTTGTTTGGCAAATTAGCAAATGCAAAAAAGGGTCAGAAAATTGATTTGGATTACTTAGGGAAGAGCTATCATTATGTGATTACTGAGAAAAAAATAATTGATGAACAAGAAGTGAACTATATCGAAGAAAATCCAGCAAAAACTTTGACATTGCTGACATGCGACAAAGCATCAGAGACAACGAAACGGATTTTAGTCAAAGCAAAAATAATAGAGATGTCTAAAAAATCAACAGCTAACAAACAATTTTCATCAAAGAACTCGATTGAAAAAATCCAGCAAGTAAGTAAAAAAATAATCCGAAAAGTCTATTTACAATTGTTTTTCTTTGGTTTGATCGCAATCGTGGGTACGAGTGTCATTTTATTTAGTAATAAGATTTGAGGTGTTATTATGAACTATTATGGAAAGGTATCAAGCTATAAACAAAGATATTATTTAGAAAGAATCTCTAGTTTGAATAAAAAATTGCCACGTATGGGTGCATACAATTACCAGATAGAAACAGTTTTTTTAGAAAATCGTTGTCCAGTGACTTCCATTTCACTATATGAAGCAAAAAAATTGGTCAAAACTTGGCGAATTAGCGTTCAAGATGATGCTAATATCATTAGTAAGACAAATGATGATTTCGTTATTGGGATTGATGGCCAATGGACAAATGCTAAAAACAAGGTTTTAAATGATGCAAAAGCGATTATTCTACACTTGTAAATCACTACTATTCTTGAGATAAAATGCCCGATATAAATTGTGTATCAGGTATTTTTTTTATTGCTAAATGGATCAATTTGATAAATAAAACAGCAACTATTTGATTTTTAGGTTATTTTAATGGACGTTATATTTATTTTTTTATTTTAAATTTCATATAAAATAACTTATATATTTTAAAATTTTGTTATCTTTTAATGTTGACGTTGTAATTTAAGGGTGTTATACTAGTTTTTGTAAGCGGTAATAATTATTTTGTTTTTTTAAAAGTATTATTGTTATAACCGTTTTTTTAAAAAATAAATGTATAGGGGTTTTGTTATGAAAAAGTCGTCGATTATTGTATCTTTATCAGGTGTTTTATTTTCAGTAGCGTTATTAGGTCATGCGGATTCGGTCAAAGCTGAGACAAGCCAGCCAGCTATCGAAGTCAAACAAGTAAAAAGCAGTGTAGACGTTGGAACATGGGAAGAATTCAAAACAGCGATTAAAGATGTAAATGTAACAGATATTAATTTAACAGCTGATATCACATTAGAAGCAACTGAATCAATTACCAATTTGACAAAAAATATTCACGGGAATGGGCATACAATTGATGCTGATTTACACCAACTTTATTTTACAAAAGCAGATACAGTTGGCTTAATGGAAGATGTAAAAATTATCAATACGGACATATACGGGTTACTTTGGAGCGCATATACAGCAAATATTACATATAAAAATGTCGACCATTCAGGAAGACAAATGATTTATTTACCAGAAGGAAAACTGACTTTAGAGGGTAAAGTATCGAGTGTTTCTACGACAGAGGAAGTTTTCCAAGGAAAAGAGTTGGAAGTATTACCAGGAGCGACTGTTAACTTAGAAGATACATCAGGATTATCTGCTTTGAGCATGGGCTATGCTGAAGGTACACTAACAGTTGGAAAAGATGCGAGCGTGACGATCAAAGCGGAAAAAACTTCGATTTTAGGCGGATCAAAATTTGCTATGGTCAATGAAGGTACAATGGAAATCAATTCTGCTGATCAACGAGGAATCAATTTAGCTTCCGGAAGTACGCTAGAATTGAAAGATGGTAGTCACTTGAAAATTCATACAGAGGATACTGTTTATGAAAGTATCCTTGTTACTTCAGGTAACTTCTTTGTTCGAAGCGGAGCAACGATTGAAGCAGAATCAAATGGGAATCAAAGTACGATTATTGCTGGAAAAGAAATTATGTTTGAAAATGGTTCAAATTATTCAATTACGAATCATCACGCTGAAGGTCCAGTTTTGGGAGGATATGCAACTACTGCACATGTTACCTTAGACTCGCCAACCGGCTATAATTTGTGGTGGGTAGATCGCGTAGAGGAAGCTGATCCTCAAGAAGTTATTGCGGGTCCCGTAAAATCTTCTTTCAATATTTTAGGCTATACTCACGCAGGAATACACACAACGAACTATTCATCAACTGATCCACATTTTGAATCATCACCATTTACAAATTATGGGAAAATTCAAGGTGGTTCATTTGTAGATGATGGGATTGTTGTTGATGCACCAGTCTTTAATCCAGTTACCGATCAAGATAAAACATTATCTGGAACAGGGACACCAGGAGCAACAGTGAACGCCTATGTAGACGGTACGCTGATTGGTACGGGGACAGTAGATTCAACAGGAAAGTGGACAATCACAGTGAAACCACAAAATGAAGGTACAAAAATTGATGTGAACCAAGTAATCGATGGGAAAGAAAGTGACAAAGTCTCACAAGTAGTTACGCATGAAGAAAAAGTAGACGCACCTGTTTTCAATGTTGTGAATGACAAGGATAAACAGTTAACCGGAATTGGGACACCAGGAGCAACAATTAATGCCTATGTAGATGGCGTGTTACTTGGAACAGGCACTGTTGGAGATGACGGTCGTTGGACAATCACGATTGAACCACAAGCAGAAGGCACTAAGATCGACGTGAACCAAGTAATTAATGGCAAGGAAAGTGAGTATGTTTCGCAAATCGTTAGTCATTTAGATCAAACGATCAACTTCTTCAAACTAGGCTATTGGCAAAATTATGGATTGGTTTTAGAAGGATCAATCGATAATGGTAGTTTGGACTTAACGAATAAAGATGCTGTGAAGAAGACACTTCATCTAACAGCGGCCGATGGGACAGAGGTAGGAACATTTGCCTGTGCAAACCATGATTGGTACAATAACGGCGTCTTTAATGGGTACCAGGCAATTGTTGAAGATACTGTGCTAGCTGGATTAGAACCAGGAGAATATAAATTAAGTGTCACACTTGAAGTAGGCGACTTTAACGAAACACAAGACTTAAATGTCGGAAGTGCTGTCCGTGATAATTATGCCCATATTTTTACTGAAATTCCAGAAACAACCGTTGGTAGCCATACGATTGCACCATTAGAAAAAGATGGTATTGGTTATTTAGTGGTGAAGTAATTAGTTGAATATGTATTTAGAAAACCACACACTCTTTTGTTAAAAGAGATGTGTGGTTTTCTTTTTTTGATTGGCAGGATTCTGTTGAAAATACATGAGCTGTGATAAACTAAGGTGGAGTAGAAAATGGAGGAATGAGTACATGCAAGATTACCAATATCCAATTGATTTAGATTGGACAACGGATGAAATGGTGACCGTGATGAATATGTGGGAAGCCTTAGAAAAAGCGAATGAAGTTGGGATTAATAATGAAAATTTTTTAGCTGCTTATCAGCAGTTTAAAACAGTAGTGAAATCCATTGGGGAAGAAAAACGATTAGGTCGAGAGTTTGAAAAAGTGTCGGGTTATTCGCTTTATCGAACGGTCCAAATGGCGAAAAAAAATCAGAAAAAAACTCTGAAGATGAATGGGTGAACTAAATGGAACCAATAATTCACGAAATCAAAAGTTGGTTGCTTGAAGCAGGCGAAAAAGTCAAAGCGAGTGAACGGCAACAACTAACAGTCTTTGAAAAAACAAATCGAAAAGACTTAGTCACGAATATGGATCGAAAAGTTCAACAATTTCTAGTTCAAAAGATCATGGCATTTGATCCAGAAGCAAAAATACTGGCTGAAGAAGATGGCTACAATGAACTAACCGATTTAACTGGACGGGTATTTATTATTGACCCCATTGACGGAACACTTAATTTTGTGATGGAAGGCGAAAATTTTTGTATCATGCTGGCTATGTATGAAAATGGTGTAGGGCAATTAGGCTTTATTTATGACGTGATGAAAGATGAATTGTACTGGGGCGGACAAGGGATAGGCATCTATCAAAATGATTTGCAACTTCCAAAGCCTGAAGATAAGGCGTTAGAGGCTGGATTACTAGGAATGAATGGCTATTTATTTGCCCATAATAAATTTAATATTCGAACGATTGGCGAAGAAAGTATGGGTGTCAGAATCACTGGGTGTGCGGGGCTGGAAATGATTGCGATGCTCAAAGGAAATCATATTGGTTATTTGTCAAACTTGAGTCCGTGGGATTATGCAGCTGGCTGTGTTTTGCTAAAGGAATTCGATTTCTTCTATAGTAATATGAACGGAGATCAGTTAGCTTTTCATGGACGCGAATTGTTTGTCGCTGCAACATCAAAAGCGTTCAAGCAAATCCATTCATTATTAGAGATGTGAAGAGATGTGATCGGAGGCAAATGAAGCTTAAAAAACTGGAAAGTGGGATTTTTCGTGATGAAAATGAAAAAAAGTTGACAGTTTATTAAGTTTCGCGAAAAAATGAAAACATTTCACTATATTTCATGAAAAAAGTTTGCTATAATAAGCAGTCGAGTAAATTGCCCTGTCAGAAATAAACTGATAAAAGAAGGAGTTAGTTACATTGAATTATAGAAACGATATCCGTAACGTAGCAATTATTGCCCACGTCGATCACGGAAAAACAACATTAGTTGATGAGTTATTGAAACAATCAGATACATTAGACGCACATACACAATTACAAGAACGTGCGATGGATTCAAATGCTTTAGAAAAAGAACGTGGGATTACAATCTTAGCTAAAAATACAGCTGTTGATTATAAAGGTATTCGCGTAAACATCATGGATACACCTGGACACGCGGACTTCGGTGGTGAAGTTGAACGTATCATGAAAATGGTTGATGGTGTAGTTTTAGTTGTTGATGCTTACGAAGGGACAATGCCTCAAACACGTTTTGTTTTGAAAAAAGCTTTAGAACAACACATTACACCAATCGTTGTTGTGAACAAAATTGACAAACCATCTGCTCGCCCTGAACACGTTGTTGATGAAGTACTTGAACTTTTCATCGAATTAGGTGCGGATGACGATCAATTAGATTTCCCAGTTATTTATGCCTCTGCATTAAACGGAACTTCAAGCTTGTCTGATGATCCTGCAGATCAAGAAGAAACAATGGCGCCAATTTTTGATACAATTATTGAAAAAATTCCTGCACCAGTTGATAATAGCGACGAACCTTTACAATTCCAAGTCTCATTGCTTGATTACAATGATTATGTTGGACGTATCGGTATTGGTCGTGTATTCCGTGGAACAATCAAGGTTGGTGACCAAGTAGCTTTGATGAAACTTGATGGAACAGTTAGAAAATTCCGCGTAACAAAATTATTTGGTTTCTTTGGACTAAAACGTCTAGAAATCGAAGAAGCAAAAGCTGGAGATTTGATTGCTGTATCTGGTATGGAAGATATCTTCGTTGGAGAAACTGTTACACCAGTTGACCATCAAGATGCTTTACCAATTTTACACATTGATGAACCAACTTTACAAATGACATTCTTAGTTAATAATTCACCATTCGCAGGTCGCGAAGGTAAATATGTAACAGCTAGAAAAATCGAAGAACGCCTAATGGCTGAATTGCAAACAGACGTGTCTCTACGTGTTGAACCAACAAATTCACCTGACGCTTGGACTGTTTCAGGACGTGGGGAATTACATTTGTCAATCTTGATTGAAACAATGCGTCGTGAAGGCTATGAATTACAAGTATCACGTCCAGAAGTTATCGAAAAAGAAATTGATGGTGTGAAATGTGAACCTTTTGAACGTGTACAAATCGACACACCAGAAGAATACATGGGTAGCGTGATTGAATCATTAAGCTTGCGTAAAGGTGAAATGCAAGACATGGTTCATACTGGAAATGGTCAAATTCGTTTGACTTTCTTAACACCAGCTCGTGGCTTGATTGGTTATTCAACCGAGTTCCTTTCAATGACTCGTGGATATGGTATCATGAACCACACATTCGATCAATATTTACCAATGTTAGCTGGTCAAATTGGTGGACGTCACCAAGGTGCATTAGTTTCTATTGATACTGGTAAAGCAACTACTTACTCAATCATGAGTATTGAAGAACGCGGAACAGTCTTTGTAGAACCAGGTACAGATGTATATGAAGGTATGATTATTGGCGAAAACAGTCGTGATAATGACTTAACAGTCAACATTACTAAAGCAAAGCAAATGACTAATGTTCGTTCTGCTAATAAGGATCAAACTTCTGTCATCAAAAAGCCTAAGCAATTAACACTTGAAGAATCACTTGAATTCTTGAATGATGATGAGTACTGCGAAGTAACGCCAGAATCAATTCGTTTGAGAAAACATATCTTAAACAAAAATGCTCGTGAAAAAGCATCTAAAAAGAAAAAATAATTCATTGATGAATGAATAATCTTAAGGCCAGCTCGTTCAAAATGAGCTGGTCTTTTTTCATCTGTGGAGAAGTGAAAAAGAAAAAGAAGAAAAGTCTCGTCAAAACAGATAAAAACTTTTAAAAGTTTTTTAAAAACCTTAAAATCTCTCCGTAAATGTTTCATATTATCTCTTTGTTCCACAAGGGGTGCTTGTACTGTGTTGTATCTCGAAGTAAACTAAAAAAGAAAGGAGTCACAATATGTATGAAATATTAAAAAAATATTTTGGTTATGAACAATTTCGTCCTGGTCAGCAAGAAATCATTCAAAAAATTTTTGACCAACAAGATGTCTTAGGCATTATGCCAACTGGTAGTGGGAAATCAATTTGTTATCAGCTACCAGCAATTATGATGGATGGACTAACAATCGTTGTGTCGCCCTTGATTTCTTTGATGAAAGATCAGGTCGATGCAGCGAACCAGCTAGGGATTCCTGCGACATTTATCAACAGTTCTTTAACAGGAAAAGAGACAGCTGAAAGATTTTATTTATTGAATCGCAATCAGTGTAAATTACTCTATGTTGCGCCGGAACGTTTCATTATGCCTGATTTTCAGCAGGCAATGAGCGATTGGAAAGTTGAACTGATTGCAATCGATGAAGCCCATTGTATTTCACAATGGGGACACGATTTTCGTCCAAGCTATTTGCAAATGGCTGAGGTTTTGGCCCAGTTACCGAGTCGTCCAGCAATCGTAGCCTTAACAGCTACAGCAACTACTCAAGTGGCTACAGATATCAAAAGACTTTTAAAAATCCCTGACAACAATCATATTCAAACTGGTTTTGCTCGAGAAAATTTAACTTTTCAAGTAATCAAAGATCAAAAAAAGGAACAATATTTGCTTGAATATTTAAAAATAAATAAAAATCAATCTGGAATTATTTATGCGGCAACACGAAAAGAAGTGGATCGTGTGTATTATTTGTTACAAAAGTTTGGTTTTTCAGTTGGACGCTATCATGGTGGATTAAATGAACGGGAGCGAACTGAAATTCAAGAAGCGTTTTTATTTGACCGTATTCAGTTGATTGTAGCAACTAATGCTTTTGGTATGGGAATCAATAAAAGTAACGTTCGCTTTGTGATCCATTATCAAATTCCTGGATCTTTAGAAGCCTACTATCAAGAAGCAGGACGAGCAGGACGAGATGGATTGCCAAGTGAGGCCATTTTGTTGTTTGCTGCTCAAGATATTCAAGTTCAAAAATTTTTTATCCAACAATCACAACGTGACGAAAACCAAAAACAAAAAGAATACGAGAAATTAAAAGCAATGACTGAATATGCGTATATTGAGTCTTGTTTGCAACAATATATCTTAACTTATTTTGGCGAAAAAAGTACGCCTTGTAATCGATGTGGAAACTGCCTAGATGATCGTGAGCTAATTGAAGTAACAACTGAAGCACAAATGGTGCTATCTTGTCTTAAAAGAATGGGCGAAGCTTACGGAAAACAGCTTTTGATGAAGGTATTGGCGGGTTCTAAAGAACAGAAAGTAAAAACGTTAGGATTTCAACAATTGTCGACCTATGGACTATTGAAGAAGCAATCTCAAAAAGATATTTTACAACTCATTGAATATTTGATTTCAAGTGGTTACCTGTTATCTGTGACAGGTGAGTTTCCAGTGCTTAAAGTAACTGATAAAGGAATCCAAGTGTTGAAAAATGAACAGAAAGTTTATCGAAAAGAGGCGAAAAAAGTTCGACAATTAGCAGAAAATGACACCTTGTTTGAACAGCTTCGTGAGTTGCGAACAGACTTGGCCGCTGATGCTGGAGTGCCTCCTTATGTGGTTTTCTCTGATTCGACATTGAAAGAATTAAGTCAAGTACGTCCAACAAATCGACTAGAAATGTTACAAATCAAAGGTGTTGGGCAAAGTAAATTAGATAAATATGGTGAAGCATTTTTAAAAGTTTTGAATGAAACAACGTAAAAAAAAACACAGGAAAGTTTGTTTGATAAAACTGATTTTTATTTTTGAAAAAAATTCTTGAAAAAGTTTGTAAGCTGAAAAAAATCTGTATCTACTTTAAGAAAAAAATAGATAAAAAAGGGAGGAATTCCTTGATTTTACTGTTCGTTAAAAAATCAAGTATGTTATAATGAGTAAATTAGAATAGGGGGTAGACATAGATGGATTCTCTAACCAAAGAATTCGCTGTTCACGTGTTAAAAGAAGATGCAAATCGGATCAAACGTTTGATTCGTAATCAAAAAAACAGTCTGTGTATTTCACAATGCAAAGCATTTGAAGAAGTGGTGGATACGCAGATGTATGGTTTTTCTCAACAAGTTAGCTTTGCTATTCGTGTGGGAATCATTGAAAAAGACGAAGGACAGCTAATTTTGAGTGAACTAGAACGTGAACTGAATCAATTATATAATGATGTTTATCAGGAAAACTATGAAAAAAATGAAAGTGGCAGGGAGGAATAAACTTGCCTAAAAAAGTAAAAAAACGGCATTTAATGGACTATACGATTTTAATTCCCTATTTGATTTTATGCGCACTAGGCTTGATTATGGTGTATAGTTCTACTTCGTATTTATTATTAGAAAATGGTCAAAACCCCATGTCGTCAGTGATTAACCAGAGCGTCTTTTGGGTATTGAGTTTAGTGGCAATTGCACTTTTATATAAGATGAAGACCGATGTTTTGAAAAATCAGCGTCTGATCATGATTGCTTTTGTTGTTTTAGGTCTCTTGTTGATCATCGTGCTATTTTTTGGGAAAGAAGTAAATGGAGCCAAAGGTTGGCTAACCATTGCAGGTTTTTCCATTCAGCCGGCTGAGTATTTAAAAATCATTGCTATCTGGTATTTGTCATTGACGTTGGCAAATCGTCAAAATGGTGTGCAAAAAGATTTTGTTGGCTCAATCAAACGACCTTTAGCGTTGGTTCTTGGTCTGACAGTGATTGTCGCAATCTTACCTGATTTTGGGAATGCAACAGTTATCTTCTTGATTGTTTTAGTAATGCTTTTAGCAAGTGGTGTAAACTATTATTATACTTGGATTGTGGGAATCGGTGGAGTCGGTTTAAGTATTTTCGTTATTTGGTTGATGAATGTCACCCATGGGAAAATTTTGCCGGCACGTTTGCAATATATTTATAGTCGATTCTCGATTTTTCAAAATCCATTTGCTGATGAACTTGATAAAGGGCATCAGATGGTCAATGGTTACTATGCGATTTTCAACGGTGGTTTATTTGGTCGCGGTTTAGGAAACAGTATTCAGAAAAAAGGCTTCTTACAAGAAGCACAAACAGACTTTATTTTCGCTATCGTTGTAGAAGAACTTGGCTTGATTATGGCAGTCTTGATTTTAGCTTTGCTCTTTTTCATGATTGCTCGCATTATTCTAGTTGGGATTCGCTCAAGTGATCCATTTAATTCGTTGTTATGTATAGGGGTTGGCGGAATGTTCTTAATCCAAGTGTTCATCAATTTGGGTGGGATTACTGGTGTTATTCCTTTAACTGGGATTACTTTCCCATTTTTAAGTCAGGGAGGATCAAGTTTGCTGATGCTCTCGGTGTGTGTCGGATTTGTACTTAATATTAGTGCAGATGAAAAACGGAAAAATCTAGGATTATACTAAAAAAGATGTAGGAGTGGTTCGATGAAAAAGGTTTTAGTTGCTAACCGTGGAGAGATTGCTGTGCGAGTATTTCGTGCTTGTACAGAATTAGGAATTAAAACTGTTGGGATTTACGCACAAGAAGATGAATATTCTGTCCATCGCTTTAAAGCAGATGAAGCTTATTTAGTTGGTAAAGGAAAAAAACCAATTGATGCGTATCTTGATATTGAAGGAATCATTGAAATTGCAAAAGAATGTGGTGCGGATGCCATTCATCCTGGGTATGGGTTGTTATCAGAAAATTTGAGTTTTGCTCGTCGCTGTGAAGAAGAGGGCATTACTTTTGTGGGTCCTAAGCTTCATCATTTAGATATTTTTGGTGATAAGATCAAAGCAAAGACGGCCGCAATCGAAGCAGGAATTGCTTCAATCCCTGGTACTGATGGACCAGTCGCAACGGTTGAAGAGGCGTTACAATTTGCAGACACTTATGGTTATCCAATCATGATCAAAGCTGCTCTTGGCGGTGGCGGACGTGGAATGCGTGTGGCTTATGATGAAAAAAGTGCTCGTGAAGGTTATGAGCGTGCTAAAAGTGAAGCAAAAGCTGCTTTTGGTAGTGATGAGGTCTACGCAGAAAAATATATTGGTAATCCCAAACATATTGAAGTCCAAATTTTAGGGGATACTCACGGAAATGTGATTCATCTTTTTGAACGTGATTGCTCTGTGCAACGCCGCCATCAAAAAGTCGTCGAAGTTGCTCCATGTGTATCTTTAAGTGAAGAACAGCGCCAAAAAATTTGTGAAGCAGCCGTTCAGTTAATGAAACATGTTGGGTATGTGAATGCAGGAACTGTTGAATTTTTAGTAGAGGGAGATAACTTCTACTTTATTGAAGTCAACCCACGTGTCCAAGTTGAACACACGATTACCGAAATGATTACTGACGTAGATATTGTGACCACCCAGTTGTTGATTGCACAAGGAAAAGACCTCCATAAAGAAATTGGACTGCCACAACAAAATGATCTTCAATTGAATGGCTCAGCTATCCAATGCCGAATCACAACAGAAGATCCGTTAAACCACTTTTTACCAGATACAGGAAAAATCGATACTTATCGCTCACCGGGTGGGTTTGGTGTTCGTTTAGATGTCGGCAATGCTTATGCTGGTTATGTGGTGACACCTTACTTCGATTCATTGCTAGTAAAAGTGTGTACCCACGCGGCAGATTTTGATACAGCAATCCAAAAAATGGAACGTTGTTTGAAAGAATTTAGAATTCGCGGGGTTAAAACGAATATTCCATTTATGCTTAATGTGATTACTCACCCTGAATTTCAATCAGGGCATGCCAAAACGACGTTCATTGATAATACGCCTCAGTTATTTGAATTTCCACGTTTGCGTGACAGAGGAAATAAAACCATGAAATATATTGGTGAAATCACCGTTAATGGATTCCCTGGAATCGAAAAACTGGAAAAACCATTTTATGATGAGCCAAGAATACCAACGTCATTGGACCTACGTGAAGACTATGTGACAGCCAAAAATGTTTTAGATGATAAAGGTGCGGATGCTTTAGTTGATTGGATCACGAATCAAGAGAATCTTCTGTTAACAGATACAACATTTAGGGATGCCCATCAAAGTCTGTTAGCTACGCGTGTAAGAACCCAAGAATTCAAGAAAATTGCTCGATTAACTGGTGAGGCGTTACCTGAATTATTTTCAAGTGAGATGTGGGGTGGTGCAACCTTTGATGTTGCTTATCGATTCTTAAATGAAGATCCATGGCAACGACTTAGAAAAATCCGTGCGTTGATGCCTAATACATTGTTACAAATGCTCTTTAGAGGATCAAATGCAGTTGGTTATTCTAACTACCCTGATAACGTTCTAGTGGAGTTTGTCCAAGAAGCAGCAGCACAAGGGATTGATGTTTTCCGTATTTTTGATAGCTTGAACTGGACACCACAAATGGAAAAAAGTATCCAAGCAGTGCGTGATGCAGGAAAAGTGGCTGAAGCAGCAATTTGTTATACTGGTGATATCAATGATCCAAGTCGTGCAAAATATAATGTGCAATACTATAAAGACATGGCGAAAGAGTTAGAGCAACTAGGTGCCCATATCATTGCAATCAAAGATATGGCTGGGTTATTAAAACCACAAGCAGCTTATCGCTTAATTAGTGAATTAAAAGCAACAACAGATTTACCAATCCATTTGCATACACATGATACTAGCGGAAACGGAATCATCACTTATTCTGCTGCTTCAAAAGCAGGTGTGGACATCGTGGATGTGGCAATGAGTGCAATGAGTGGCAATACGAGTCAACCAAGTATGAGTAGTTTATATTATGCTTTGGTAAACGGTCCACGTTTACCAGAAATCAACATTGAACATGCCCAAGAATTGAATCACTATTGGGAAGATGTCAGAATGTACTATAAACCTTTTGAGAATGGATTGAATGCTCCTGAAACAGAAGTTTATATGCATGAAATGCCGGGCGGACAATATTCAAATCTTCAACAACAAGCAAAAGCTGTTGGTCTTGGTCATCGTTGGGATGAAATCAAGAAAATGTATCATACAGTTAACTTGATGTTTGGTGACATCGTAAAAGTGACTCCTTCTTCTAAAGTAGTAGGAGACATGGCGTTATTTATGGTCCAAAATGATTTGACGGAAGAAGCTATTTATGAAAATGGCGAAAACTTAAGTTTCCCTGAGTCAGTCGTAACGTTCTTCCAAGGAGAACTTGGCCAACCGGTTGGTGGATTCCCAGAGAAATTACAAGCAATCATCTTGAAAGGACGCCCGGCATTTACGAAGCGTCCAGGATTATTAGCTGAACCAATCGATTTTGAAAAAGTAAAAGCAGAGTTGACAGAAAAAATCGGGTATACTCCTCGTAAAGATGAAGTATTGAGCTATTTGATGTATCCACAAGTCTTTTTAGATTATCAAACGTCTTACAATCAATTTGGGGATGTTACATTGTTGGATACACCGACATTCTTCCAAGGTATTCGATTGGGTGAAACAGTAAATGTTCAAATTGAGCGTGGGAAAATTTTGATTATTCGTCTAGATGAAATTGGTGAACCTGATATTGATGGAAATCGAGTATTGTTCTTCAACTTGAACGGACAACGTCGTGAGATACTAGTCAAAGACAATTCAATTGTCAGCTCAGTTCAAGCGAAACGTCGTGCTGAACCAACAAATAAAGAGCAAATCGGGGCAACGATGTCTGGATCTGTTTTAGAAGTATTGGTGAAAAAAGGAGACGTCGTCAAAAAAGGTGATACGTTATTGATTACAGAAGCAATGAAGATGGAAACAACGATTGAAGCGCGCTTTGACGGTAAAGTCGAACATGTCTACGTAAGTGCTGGTGAAGTCATCCACTCAGGTGATTTATTAATCGAAGTGACTGAAAAATAAATTTGGCGAAGGGTGGAATTAAAAAAGTGAAAAGAGTAGGATTGTTTACTGCCATCTTTTTTCTGGTAGTTGTAGCATTTTACATGGAGCCTGTTTTCTTTCCACCTAAGACAGAAATCAAAAATGATCGAACCCAACAAATAGAAGAAAATCAAATGACAACGTGGAAATACCAAGAGCTTCAAGCGACCGGTTTTTCCACGTACATAGACCAACCGGTTAGCAAACTTGAAGCGGATTTTGGCCGTGCAGATGATCGACTAGCCAGTGGATTTGGTTTTGAAATCAGATATTATCAAGATGCTAAAAATCAGCTTCTCTTGGAAGCAAATGTCCAAGAGGACAAGGTGAAAACTATTAAAGTGCTAAATAGTGCAAACGAACAGATTACACCATTTTCTTTTGGAATGACGATGCAAGATTTAACAGCTTTTACAACTATTTATACGAATTTTACATTTGATTATCAAAAAGAAGAAATCGGGATCGAATTAATGGAAGAAGACATGAATTATCGCCCTTTGATTGCCTTTGATAATGATACTTTTGCAATTATGTTTTTTGATCAAACAACAAATGGTCTGTTTGCAGTAACTTATTTGGATAAAGAAAGCTTGCTGAAGTTACTTCCTTATCAAGTTTTTGGTAGCAATCTACCAACCTATCAACTAGATAAAGAAGCAGACTGGGATAAAATCAATCGGGTAAAAGAGCAAAAGAGCGTCAATTTACTTAATCAATTAAGAGAAGAAGATTATTTACCTGCTTACCAGCAGAAATTACTTTTCGAAGAGAAAACAAAACTTGTTTTATCAAGTTTCTTGACTAAACCAGAAGATTATTTAACGCAAGAACGATTAGAGGAATGGCAGACAGCAGCAGCTTCTTCTAAAATAATGAAACGTTTCTCTTTGACTAGCGATGAATTGATCGATATTTTGGAAAAAAATCAGTTGAAACAAACGACTGGCTTGTTTACACATCCGATGATTGACCCGACATTTTCTTTTTTGCAGTGGTACAGTGATCCCTATACGCACGAACGTTTTATGAGTGAATCTGCTGACACATTAGCAATTGCCTTTTCAAAAGAAAATGTGTTAGTCTTATTGCAAGAAGAGCAGGAAGAAAGTAGTGATAGCAGTGATCATTAATGAAGAATTATTTTGCTTAGAAGATCAATGTCACCAATTGGTTCAGCGCATTCGTGAAAGTGAAACATTTCGTGCATATCTTATAAGCAAACAAAACATGAATCACTCTGAAGAAGTGGAAGAGCTAAAAAAAGATTTTTTAGCGAAAAAAGCTAGCTTTGAGCAAATTGCTGATTATGGAAAATATGCGCCTGATTTTCGAGAAACACAACGCGCAGTCAGAGCGGCGAAAAGAAAACTAGACTTAACGGATGAAGTGTCAGAGTTTCGGGTAAATGAAACACAATTACAAGGAATCTTGGATGAGATAGGACAACATCTTGCACGTGGGATTTCCAGTGAAATCAAAATTGATGCAGGTAGTCCATTTTTTGAAACAAGTAAACATGCTGGATGTGGAGGAAACTGTCATGCAAGTTGATAAAACGAACTTTGAAATAACTAAGCGCCGTGGAATAATTGTTTGGGTGTATAGCTTGAAACAATTAAAAAACCTGAAGAAATTTGGGTTACTGCACTACGTTTCAAGAAGAATGAAATATGTTGTTCTTTACTTAAATGAAGAAACATTTGAACAAACACAAGAAAGAATCAAAAAACTTCATTTTGTTCGACGAGTCGAACCTTCTTATCGTCCAGATATCGAAATGAATTTTGCAGAAAAGATTGGTTCAAAAGACGCAATCAAAGAAGACGGCTTTGAAATCGAAGAACTAAGTACAGAAATTCGTTTAGCTGAAAATATTTAAGTCATACATTCACAGATAAAAAGAATGAAGACTGTAAGTTACTAAGAAATTGTTTGGTGACTTGCAGTCCTTTTTTTGTCAGGTTTTGGTATACTAATAAAAGCGAGAAACAAGGAGTGAGTATATGCGAGTTATTTCAGGAGAGTACGGTGGACGCCGATTAAAAAGTTTGGCTGGTGCAAATACCAGACCGACAACTGATAAAGTCAAAGAATCCATTTTTAATATGATTGGTCCATACTTTGATGGTGAACGAGTATTAGATTTATTTGCTGGTAGTGGTGGTTTAGCAATCGAAGCGATTTCACGAGGTTGTTCACACGCTGTTTGTGTAGATAAAAATTATCAAGCGTTGAAGATTATCAAAGAAAATATTGCTATCACCAAAGAACCAGAAAAATTTACTACATTGAAACTGGATGCTGATCGTGCAATTGAACAATTAGCAAACCAAAAGGAACAATTTGATTTTCTTTTTTTAGATCCTCCTTACGCAAAACAAAAAATTGTGGATCAAATCGAAAAAATGCTTCAACTTCACTTGATCAAGCCAGATGCGATCATTGTATGTGAAACGGATAAAACGGTTGAACTTCCCGAAAAGATTGAAAGTTTAACACAAATCAGACAGCAAAATTATGGAATTACTGCTGTAACTATTTATCGAAATGAGGCGAAAGCATGACACGTGCATTATTTCCTGGGAGTTTTGATCCATTGACTATGGGACATCTTGATACAATTGAACGGGGTGCTGAACTATTTGATGAAGTCATTGTTGGCGTATTTGTTAACACCTCAAAGAAAAGTTTATTTTCTGCAGAAGAACGAGTGGCATTGATTACGAAAGCTGTCGCGCATTTGCCGAATGTTCGTGTGATTCACCAAGAACATCAGTTAACGGCAGAAACAGCAAAGGAGTTAGGTGTCAAAGCATTACTTCGCGGAATTAGAAATGTGAAAGATTTTGAGTATGAGCGAGGTATTGCTCAAATGAATCACCACTTAAACAGTGACTTACAAACGGTTTTTCTTTTAGCAAAACCTGAGTATAGCCATATTAGTTCAAGTTTATTAAAAGAAGTCCTTTATTTTAATGGTGATGTAAGTAGTTATTTACCACCAGTAATCAACGAAGCTTTAGCTAGAAAGCAGGATCAAAATGAAGTTTAAACCATGGATCAAAAGTGTTCTTATCATACTAATTGGGCTAGCAGTGGCAGCCTTTGTAATAGTCCCATTGCCATTTTATATTGAAGCACCAGGAGCAACAATCAATTTAAAAGAACTGATTACAGTTAATGGAAAAGTAGATGAGTCATCAGGTTCGTTTTCCTTAACTTCTGTAGGGATTCGTCAAGCGACAGGGCTATTAGCAGTCAAGGCAAAATTCACTGATTTTGAAGATATCATTAGTAAAGAAGAATTAACAGGCGGAGCAACGAGTGAAGAGTACAATCAGATGCAAAAGTATTATATGGAGTCTTCACAAAATGCGGCAATCGAGCAAGCACTTAAATTGGCAAATCAATCGTATACGATGAAGTTTGAAGGTGTGTATGTGATGGGCGTCGAAAAAAAATCGAATTTTTATGGTAAATTAGCTGTTGGAGATACCGTAACAAAAGTAGATGGCAAAACTTTTAAAAGCTCTGAAGAATTTATGAAGTACATCAAAAGTCAAGAAGTTGGCCAAAGTGTAACGGTGACTTTCTTACATGATGGAGAAGAAAAAGAAGCAACAGGTGACTTGATAAAGTTATCTACAGATAAAAAACCAGGAATTGGGATTACTCTGACAGACCATACAGAAATTTCATCTGATACAAAAGTGAAGATTAACGCGGGCTCAATTGGCGGCCCCTCAGCAGGACTGATGTTTACCTTAGAAATCTACGATCAGGTGACAGGAAGTAATCTTCGACAAGGAAAAGCAATTGCTGGAACGGGTACAATCAACAGTTCTGGAGAAGTTGGGCGAATTGGCGGAATTGATAAAAAGGTTGCCAGTGCAAATCAAGCAGGCATGGATATTTTCTTTGCACCAGATGATACGCTTGATCCTGCAATTAAGAAAAAGTATCCAGAGCTCAAATCAAATTATGAAGAAGCGAAAGCTGCTGCTGAAAAACTGGACAGTAAGATGAAAATCGTTCCTGTTAAAACGGTACAAGATGCGTTAGATTATCTAAAAAAGATGAGCTGATTTAGACACTAGGCGAAAAGTTCGGACAACTTGTTCCGGACTTTTCGTTTTTTTTTTGGAAAAACAAATTCATGAAGAACGATGAGAGTTGGAAAAAATTATGAAATAAAAAAATAAAGTTTCATTTTGACGTAAGTAATTATGAATAGGGAAATACCAACTAGCAAAAAGGCAACACAAAAAACAGTTGAAAGGAGTGATTTCTAAATGTTGGCACAAGTAGTTGCATCGTTGAAAGCACAATTAACTCAGATCTATCATAACTTTGTCGAATCACCTAAACGAGTGGTCAGTCTTTTTTTCGGATTGATATTGATTTGTTTGGGTGGAGGAATTTATTTTTTTCAAGCAAATACAGTAAAAACACCTTCAGCAGCAACGATAGACCAAACGATTCTAACTACTGAGACGACAGCCGAAGAACAGAGTAACACAGTTGAACAAATATATGTGGATATCAAAGGAAGTGTTAAATACCCAGGTGTTTATTCTGTGACACAAGGCCAACGTGTACAAGATTTATTAACTAAAGCTGGTGGATTGACAGAAGATGCAGATACTAGTCAACTCAATTCTGCTGCGAAGTTGGTGGACCAACAATTGATTTATGTTCCGAAAATCGGTGAGGCTAGTCCGGATCAGCCACAGAACCAAACACCAACTGTTACGGAGTCAAAAATCAATATCAATACAGCAGATATTTCGGAATTGCAAGAATTATCAGGGATAGGAGCAAAGAAGGCACAAGACATCGTCAACTATCGTGAAGAGAATGGGTATTTCAAATCAGTAGAAGAGCTAGAAGAAATATCGGGAATTGGGGAAAAGACGGTTGAAAAACTAAGAAACTTCGTTACAATAACAATAGACTAACTCACAGAGGTGAAGAAAATGAGCAATGATCGAATTCCTTGGGACCAATATTTTATGGCCCAATCTGTATTATTATCTTTGCGCAGTACGTGTACGCGATTAGAAGTCGGAGCGACTTTGGTTAGAGAAAAACGCATCATTGCTGGTGGATATAATGGTGCTGTAAGCGGCGATGTTCACTGTATTGATGAAGGCTGTTACATTGTTGATGGACATTGTCTGCGAACGATTCACGCAGAAATGAATGCTTTACTTCAATGTGCAAAACTAGGAATCCCCACTGAAGGTTCAGAGATTTATGTTACCCATTTCCCATGTTTGGCTTGTACGAAAGCATTGTTACAAGCTGGTATTACTAAAATCAATTATCTACATGATTACCGAAATGATGCTTATGCACTTTCATTGATTGATCAAATGGGTGCATCGATCCACCAAGTATCACTAGATTCGGCCTATTTCTCTAAATTACAAAAAGAGCTATCAGGTGAACGCGTTTAGTTTAAAATTTTGTCTTGTCCAAAATCGCTTGATTTTTCCTGCGGTGATTTCTGGCTTGATTAGTTTAAGTTACTATACAGAAAGCTGGCAATATCGTTTGATTTTTGTCAGCCTTTTTTTCTGGATTTGTCTAAAAGAAGATCGTTCGATTTTGTTTTTAAGTTTAGTTTGTGGCGCTCTGGTTTTTTCTTCCTGTTTGTTTTTAGAAAAACCAACGATTCAATCAAGAGAGTCCACCTCCAGTAGCTTTATGATCAATACTGATACAATGCGTGAATCGGGTGATTTGATTACATTTATTGGAACTTTAATGGATGAAAAACAGCAAAAAATTCAGTTGAATTATCGAGCCCAGTCTGAAGAGGAACTGATCAAGATTCAAAACCTTAGAGGCAAAGCTTTTATTTTATGGGTAAACGGTGAATTCAAAGAACCTGAACGAGCACGAAATCTTTATAATTTTGATCAAACTGCTTATTTTAAGAGCCAACGAATAATGGGAAAATTTACGATTCAAAAAATAAAGAGAATCATAATACATCATACTTGGCATAATTTTTTACAACGAAAAAGAGCGACGGGAATTCTGTATGTCAAAAAGCATTTTCCAGAGAAATTAGGGGTATATATCAATGCTTTACTATTTGGTTACAAAGATGCGATTTTTAGTGACTCCCAAGAAGCATACCAAGATACGGGCTTGCTTCATTTATTTAGTTTATCAGGACTACATATCCAAGTCTATTTAGGCTGGATGTATTATGTTTTTAGACGACTGGGAGGGACCGTTCAAAAAAATACTTGTTTCATGTTTGTTGTCACACTATGTTATGTTGTACTAGCTGGAGGCTCAGTATCAATTTTACGTGCGAGTTTCTTATTTTTACTTCGTTTAGTAGGAAAGTGTTTTAGGGTACAATTGTCTGCAATGGATAGTTTCGCAGTTGTTATGTGGCTATTGTTGTTGCTTGAACCTTTGACACTTTATCAAATTGGAGGTCAATTAAGTCTTTGGTTCAGTTTTTTGTTTATTATTTTGCCGTTATATGAAAGAAAGCAAGGCATCTTCCAGTATTTGATGAAGTTGACTATTTTTAGCATAGTCACGATGCCATTAACCAGTTGGCATTTTTTTCAATGGCCAATTTTTGGGATGTTTCTGACACTACTCTTTTTACCGTTATTTGAATATCTATTATTACCACTTGTGGTTGGTATTTTCGTTTTACATAATTATCTACCAAGCAGTTTTTTATTTGTTTTAGATGATGGGCTAGGTTATTTGGAGCAATTGACGAAGCAACTGACCTTTGGAAATTTGATCATTGGACGCCCGGCTATTGTTTTTTTGTGGTTAGCTATTGGCTATCTTTTATTTCTTCACACCATTTCCTTTCGAAAATATGATTTGTTTAAGCGAATGATCCTTTCATTTTTTGTCCCGTTTGCTTTGTATCATGGGACGAAATTTGATTTGACAACCTCAGTAACTTTTATTGATGTTGGTCAGGGAGACAGTATCCTTTTAAAGGCACCTAATGGACGAGAAAATGTTTTGATTGATACAGGAGGGAAGTTATCTTTTAAGAAAGAAAAGTGGCAAGAGCGTCCAAAGCAAGCTTATTCTGATTATAATCTCGTGCCGTTCTTAAAAGGCCAAGGAATCAGAACCATTCATCAATTGATTTTGACTCATGATGATACGGATCATGTAGGCGAACTGGCTAATTTAGCAAAACATTTTACCATTGAAACTATTTTTATTGGTAAAGGAGCTGGGGAGACGAAAGAAGTCAAAAATCAGCTGAATCGACTGAAGAAGCAAGGAATCACTGTTCAAGAAATCAGTGCGGGGCAAGAAATCACTAGTTATTTTGAACTGCATGTATTAGCACCTTTGAAGCAAGGAAAGGGAAAAAATGAGGACTCTGTTGTTCTTTTAGCAGAAATCAATCGTCGGAAATTTTTATTTTTAGGGGATTTAAATCAGACGACAGAGGAAAAAGTGGGGAAGCGATATCCTTTATTAAAAGCAGATGTTGTTAAATTAGGACACCATGGTAGCAAAACTTCAACTAGCCCTTTATTGATGACACAACTTCAAGCAAAATTAGCCATCATTTCTTGTGGAGCAAACAATTTATATGGACATCCACACCAAGAAGTGCTAACAAATTTAACGAAACAGCATATTGCCTACCATAGAACAGATGAAGAAGGAATGGTTCGTTTTCTTTGGAAACCATTCGATGAAACAGAGAAAATACAAACGATGGAAAGCTGGTAATTCAATTCTTGAAATGGTAGGATAAGTTTTGAAAGTGGTGAATAATTTGAGCGTGCAGGCAGACTTACAAAAAATTCGCAAAGAAAAATTACAACCTTGTTACCTAGTTTTAGGAACGGAAAAATTTTTACAAGATCAAGTGCGAGAAGAAATTTTAAAAAAAATACAAGTTGACAGTAAAGATGATTTAAACTTTTTGAGTTTTGATATGGAAAATACTAGTTTGGATGAAGTAGTCGCAGAGGCGGAAACTCTACCATTTTTTGGAGAACAACGATTAGTATTCGTAGAAAATCCTTATTTTTTAACTGGTGAGAAAGTGAATAATGGGATTGAGCAAAATACAGATTTATTAGTCGATTATTTAAAGGCACCATTAGAATCAACTGTGTTGGTTTTCTTTGCACCATACGAAAAGCTAGATGAACGAAAAAAAGTAACAAAGCAGCTGAAAAAGACTGCAATCATCATTGATGTGAAGCAACTGAATGAAAAAGAAGTTCGTCAATATTTGACAAACACGTTAAATAATTCAGAAATCGCGATGGATCGTTACGCGATTGATTTGTTTTTACGATTAACGGATTTGGATTTATCGAAGTTGATGCGAGAATTACAAAAATTAATGCTTTTTGCACAAGATCAAAAGAAAATCACGTCCAAAGAAGTGGAACAGCTTGTGCCTAAAACACTGGAGCATAATCTTTTCGATATGACACAATACGTGCTGACTGGAAATACAGAACAAGCATTACGATTGTATGAAGATCTGGTCTTACAAGGTGAGGAAACAATCAAAATCAATGCTATTTTGTTGGCGCAATTACGCTTATTATTACAAACAAAATTCTTGATCAAAATCGGCTATCAGCAAGCAAATATTGCAGAAACGTTAAAGGTTCACCCGTATCGAGTCAAACTAGCGATGCAAGAAGTTCGTCGTTTTGACGAAGGATTGTTGGTACGATTATTTGATCAATTGGTGGAATTAGATTATCAGATCAAAACGGGGCAGATCGATAAAGAATTAAGTTTCCAACTATTTGTTTTGCAAGCTGGACAATTAGTTAGGCAGTAGACAGAAGCTTGGTTCAACATAAGAAGGTTTGTGGAGCAAAAAGTGCGTGAAAGCTACGTTATTTGTCCTCTTCAACAAGTAAACGAGGCAAAGAAACAAGGGAGGGACAAAACATGTTTGTTTTGTCCCTCCCTTGTTTGTCAAATCAGCAAATAAAAAAATCGGCCTCAGCCGATTCTTTTACTATTTAGCGATTTTTTTGCTTAAACGAGATTTGTCGCGGTTAGCTTTGTTTTTGTGGATTAGACCTTTTGACTCAGCCATATCGATTGCTTTAACAGCTTCTTTATATAACGCATCTACGTTTTCAGCACCTGAAGCAACAGCGTCTTCGAATTTCTTGACAGCAGTACGCATAGCGCTTGTTTGAGATGAATTCTTTACATTAGCGTTTTCGCTTGTGCGAACGCGTTTAATTGCAGATTCAATGTTTGGCATTAGTTTCACCTCCGATAAAATAAGTTCTTACGCGAGTTACCGCATAATTCAACATTCATTATTATACCTAAAGGAAGCTAGCTTTGCAATATGAACATGACAAGTTTTTTTCCTTAACAGCAAAAGAGCAAAATTTTTTAATTGAATATCAGCAAATGACTGACTAGATAGTGAGTGAAAAGAATGTGAGAACAAAAAAACGCTATTGTGGGAGACAATAGCGTTAACCAAACTAGATTAGATCTATATTTTAAAACAAAATTTGAATGGGAATGTTTGGTACATGGATATTATATAACAAGTGCTACCGTTTGCAAAGTGTTTTTTGAAAAGGGATTACATTCTTGATTTAATAAACGATTCTGATTGAAAAAAATAGTTATTTTATAACTTTGAAAATATCATGAAAACAGTTACTCAGGTGTGCCAACGATTTTGATATATTCATCAATATTTTTGATCATCATTTTTTTGATGACTAATTGATTTCTGCGATTCCATTTTCCTGAAACTTCTAGAATATATTTGTTCAATGGTAGGCGTAAAATATATTTAGCTAAATAACGGTCTTTTAACAAGCCGTTAATTACGCGGTCTTCAAGCTGAAGATTGATGCCAGTTAGCATCATTGGTTGTTCTTGTAGTACATAAGTATCTATTAAAAGACCTTCAAAGGTTTCCATGAGCGTCTTCCTTTCTGATTATTGTTGCAATCTGACATCATTTGCTGATGTTCTTAACACCTAGTATAGCAAAAAAAGTGTGTTTGAGCCAAAAAAGAAAAGAGTTGCCTCCAGAAGTCTTTCGACCTGGATAGCAACTCTTGAACGACCAAAAGATTGATAAAAAGCACTCGTGATGATTTAAAATTTAAATTGAAAAACATTTTGGATCAAGTCAGGAAAGAGAACATATGCTAAGCCTAAAATCAATAGAATAGCCAAGACAAACCAGCCAATAGTCCCAAAGAAATATTTTATTTTTTCTAACATTGTATTCACCTCCCTATCAGTATACCATGGATCTTACACAATCATTTATTAAGAAACAGCAAAATATCAATGTTCTTATCGAAAAGTAGAGTGCATTACGCGAAATTATTCGTTACAATATGAAAGAAAAGGAGTGGTTCGATGTTTATTTGGGTTGTTCGTTTGTTGACAGCGATTGCCATGATTGTCACATTCATTCCAGATACACCATTGGTTTTTTTACCAGTCAACACGTTTCTGGCCTATCTTCCTATAGAACTATCCTACCAGATATTACGAAATAAGACCAAAAGGAGTAGCTATCTATTAATGCCGATTTGGTTACTTTTTTTTCCAAATATTCCGTACTTATTAACAGATTTCGTTCACGTAAAAAGGCTACACATTTATGCGCCGGCTAAGTTAGCAGGGATACCAGATGTCAGACACTGGACATTATTCATTATTTTAGCATTATTGGTTTTTACGTACGTCTTATTAGGATTTGTTTTAGCTGAAAAAATAATTGCCACGTTCCCGTTGTTCGGGCAAACAAGAATGCTGAAAAATGGTTCTTTGATGATTTTTTCGTTTTTATCTTCGCTAGGTGTGTATGTAGGAAGATTTCCACCAAGAATTCATTCGATTTATTTGTTCAAAGAGCCTCTACGTGTCATTCAAATTGCCTTTGTTGAATGGAATTTTGAAAAACTGTTGATTATTTTGTTATTTACTATTTTTCATCTTTGGCTATTTTTTATGTTTTGGTTTATAAAAAAAGTTGTCATTGAAACAGAAGGGATCAACTAAATAGAAAAAAAGCTTACCTTAGTGTGACTGAATCGCCGAAAATACGGCTGATTTCGAGTACACCAAAGGTAAGCTTTTTTTACTTTCCGATTGAAATAAGTTGCAAGATACAATAAGCGATGCCAGATGCAATAACTGGACCAGCAGCGATTCCTTTTAAGAAAACAACACCAAGAATTGTACCAAACACTAAAGCTACGGTAATCTGAGGATCGGAAGCAATCAACCCAACTCCTTTTGAGGAAAGGACTGCAACTAAACCACCACAAAAAATAGCAACCCAGCCCATCGGTGATTTAAAGGCTTCTAATAAATCTTTTAAACCAATTTCACCGGTGGCAATTGGAATCAAAATCGTTGCAGTGATGATCGTGACCCCGATATTGATCCCTTTTCCTTGAAGCCAAGGATAGATATTTTTGGAGATGGGGATTAATTTAAGCAATAGTACAAAACCTGTGGCAATTAGTAAGCTTTGGTTTTTTGCAATAAATGCAATCAATAAAATAAGACCAAGAAATAACCAGCTTTCCATTTAAGAGACCTCCTTTATCTAGAAGTTAATCATACCATTTCAATTATCCAAACAAAAGTCGATAAATCTTGAAGCAATGAGAAGATTGTCAATAAGGCAGTCGATTTACAAAAAAAGGCTGTGAATACTTGTTTGTGCTTTAAGAAATCAGAAAGTAATTTCTATTTCATAAAGACAAACTGTACTTCACAACCATTTCATTTTTAATGAGTAATCGCAGCTTGATACAACGGACAAGACGTACATCGATCAGAATTGTCGCTTTTCAAAGGAGCAAGTGGCTGCAACATTCGTAATCCATTAAGAATCACTAAAATAGTACTACCTTCATGACCAATAACACCGAAGGGCAAGTTTAGGAATTGAAGAAAGTTTGAAAGAATCAACAAAATGATGACACCAATGGAAAAGACAATATTTTGTTTGATGATTCGCTTTAACTTTAAAGAAAGACGATGACTGTAAACTAATTTGTCTAAGTCACTATTCATTAAAACGAGATCGGCCACATCAATTGCAATATCAGTTCCTTTTCCCATAGCTACACCAAGAGTAGCAGTGGCTAAAGCTGGTGCATCATTCACACCATCACCAACCATAGCGTTCGTTTGATATTGTGTTTGTTCTTGCTTGATAATTGCTGTTTTTTCTTCAGGCGTACAGCCGGCGTGAAAAGCAGAAAGACCAACTTGGGTAGCTATTGCTTTAGCAGTACCAAGATTATCACCAGTAATCATACTAGTATGGATGCCAGATTCATTGAAATAGTGGACTGCACCTGCTGCATTTGTCTTAGGGACGTCTAATAAACCGAGAATCGCTAATAGTTCATTCTCTCTTGAAAAGAAAATAACGGTTTTTCCTTGTGTTTCTAGTTCTTCAACAAGAGTTGCTAGCTTTTCATCCTTTTTGATCTCAGCTAGTGAGTAAGCGTGTTTTCCGACATGCCATCGTTTCCCTTGGTAATTCGTAGTGAGGCCAAAGCCAGTGATTTCTTCAACCGTCAACTGCTGAAGCTCCTTTGTTAATTGAAGCTCATAATGATTGATGATTGCTTCAGCTAATGGATGTGTCGTTTGGCTTTCCATAGCAACCAAAACATTTTTACTGATTGGATCATCTGTTAAGAAGAAGGAATCAGTTACGATTGGTTTTCCACGAGTTAGTGTTCCAGTTTTATCAAAAGCGATTGCTTTTAATTCAGCCAGCTGTTCTAAATGAATGCCACCTTTGATCAAAATCCCATTTTTAGCGGCATTGGATAAAGCAGCCAAAGTTGCTGGTGTCGCGGACGCAACGAGGGCGCAAGGTGAAGCGACAACGAGCAAGACCATTCCACGGTAAAAGCTTTCTTCCCAAGTCCATCCAACCAAAAAGTGAGGGAGAAGAATCATCAGCGGAACGCTAAGTAGCACGAATTTGACATACGTATTTTCGATTCGTTCGATAAAGGAAGCTGTTTTCGTTGGCGTATTTTGTGCTTCCTCAACAAGTTGGATAATTTTAGCAAAAACTGTATCAGAGCTAAGTTTTGTTACTGTCATCGTGAAGGGATTTCCTTGATTTAACGTTCCTGCGAAGACGGGATCATGTTGCTGTTTTTCCACTGGTACAGATTCACCACTAATCGCTGCTTCGTCAATTGTCGCTGCTGCACTCATCAATTGACCATCGATCGGAATCGCCGCACCCTTAGGAACAAAGACTTTATCATTGATTGTTAATTGAGTTACATCGACTTCTTTCGTTTCACCAGTCTCGAAAAGCTGTAAAGCTCGTTGTGGTTGCAAGTTCATCAACGCAGTGATTTCTTTTTGACTTTTATTTGTCGTATATTCTTCTAGCGCACCACTTAAACAAAAAATAAATGTCAGCATGGCACCTTCAAAATAATTTCCAATCAGACATGCACCGATAGCAGCGAGGGCCATGAGCAAATCGACATTTAATGTATGGTCGGAAAATAATTCAGTCAAGCCTTCCTTTGTTTGTTTAAAGCCACCAATTCCAATTGCCAAAAGATACAAGAAAGGGGCAAAGGGGAGGGCAAGTTTAGTAAAAATAAAGCCTAAGCTCATAAATATAAAACAAAAAATCGTAGAAATAAATGCTTTTCTTTTTAAAAGTGCCATTGGGCATTCCTCCTTCTCAAAATTACTATAGCATAGTCAAAACCTAATTGATAATAAAATATGCTAATTGAGAACGATAATGGTTATCAGTTGTTTTATATGATTTTATTTATTTTGCAGATAGTAATTATTATCAATAAAACAAATAAAAAAAGAAGCGAGAATCTATTGATCCCAGCTTCTTTTTATGTTCTACATATTAATAAACCAATAACCGATTAAAATAATTCCTAGAATGATTCGGTACCAACCAAAAGCAGTAAAGTCATTCTTCTTCAAGTAACTTAATAAGAACTTGATGGCTAAAATAGAAACAATAAATGAAACAAGTGTACCCACCAGTAAAACGACGGTTTCCTCAGTCCCGAAAGTATTGCCTTCCATCAAATACTTCACGATTTTCAATCCGCTAGCTCCAAACATAACTGGAATGCCTAAGAAGAATGAAAATTCAGTTGCAACAAAACGTGAAGCGCCAATGATGATTGCACCTAAAATAGTTGCACCAGAACGAGAAGTGCCGGGAACAAGTGCTAATACTTGGAATAGACCGACCATCAAAGCTGCTTGATACGTAAAATCGTTTAAAGATTCCCAACGAGGTTTTCTTGTTTTGTTTCTTTTTTCAACAATGATAAATGCGATCCCATAAATAATCAAAACAATAGCAACGGATAAAAAGTTATGGAAATGTTCCTCCAACCAATCATCAAGTGGTAACCCAATGATTACAGCTGGTAAACAAGCAACCACCACTTTGAACCATAATGACCAAGTATCTTTTTTCTCAATTGCTGTTTTACTAGGTGAAAATGGATTTAGCTTATGAAAATAAAGAACAACGACGGCTAAGATGGCCCCTAATTGGATGACCACATTGAACATGGACATGAATTGTGTGCTAGCATCAAGTTTGATGAACTCATCAGCTAAAATCAAATGGCCAGTACTACTAATAGGTAACCACTCGGTAATACCTTCGATGATTCCCAAGATAACTGCTTTAATAACATTTGCAAAAAACATAAATTCCTTCCTTTCCAAACAAAATACATGTTATAGTATACCGTTCTTTTTTTTGAAAACCAAACTGTTTTGAAATATTAAGAAAAAATTTCTAAAGTTCTTTTCAGCACACAAAAAAACAACTGTGTGAAGAATGTTCACGCAGTTGTTTTTAATTTATTTTTTATTATAGGAAAGAATCACGAGTAAGTGCTTTTCCTTTTTCAATATAGCTGACATCATTAATTCCTAAAATCGCAAATTTTCCATCTTGATAAGAAACTTTTGTCACGCTACCATTTTTTAAACCCGCACGTACAGGTTGTTTTTCATCGATCAAGTTCAGTAAGAAAGCGATCGTTAAACCGTGTGAAACGACTAGAACATTTCCGCCACCATGTTTCTCGCAATGATGTGCGATATCTTCAAAACCATTCCATACACGTTCTCTCAATGTTTGGTAAGTCTCAGCCCATCCAGCAGTATCTAGATCGTACACAGCATTTGCAATTTGTTCGAAGGTTACGTCAGTTGTAAACATTTCATCCGGTGTCTTAAAATTTAATACACGAGGGATGACCCCCCACATTTCTTTGTCGTAACCACCTTCAAGTGATCCAAAACACCATTCACGAATTCGTGGATCGATTGAATATGGGATTTCTTTTCCTTTTAAATGTTCCCCTAAAATAGTACGAGCAGTTTCAATTGCGCGACCACTATCACTTGAATGAGCAAAAGCAAATTCTATTTCTCGTAATCCGAGTCCTAGATGGCGAATGCCTTCTTTTCCTTCACGAGTAAGTGGGGTATCACACCAGCCTTGAACACGCTCAATCGTATTAAACATTGTTTTCCCATGTCTGACAATATAAAGAGTTGTTTCAGTCATTTGAACATTCCTCCTAAAATAAATTATGCATTGAAAAATGGATTTGTTTGTTTTTCATATTCGATTGTAGTCGCGTCACCATGTCCTGGATAGACAGCGAATTCATTTGGTAAAACAAATAGCTGTGTTTTGATGCTGTGCAACAATTGTTCTAGATTGCCAGTGTACAAGTCTGTTCTTCCGATACTTCCGCGGAATAATGCATCACCAGAAACGACGAAATCATCAAAAATAAAACTGACACTCCCAATTGAATGTCCAGGAGTAGGAACGACCTGGAAATGAATGTCTCCGAGTGTATATTCTTTCATTTCGAATTCATAGTCAGCAGGGGCGACAATAATATTATTGATATCATCGTGACGACCAAGTCCTGAAAGGTTAAGCATAGGATCACCTAACCAAGATTGTTCAAGTGGGCTGACATAAACAGGAATGTCATAAAAATGACGTAGTTCTTCAACGGCGCCGATATGATCATAATGTGTGTGCGTCAACAGAATAGCTACAGGTTGCTGTGTTGTTTTAGTGATTTGTTGACGAATCAAATCAGCGTCTTCTCCTGGGTCAATAATTAGTAGCGCTTCATCGTTGTAGACTAAGTAACAATTTTCCTCAATTGGCCCAGTTTTTAGACGTTCAATGTGCATAAGAATTCCTCCAATATGTTTTCAAACAAGTCGAATGACTTATTAATCCTTACTATATTATAACGTATTCATCCTCATCGAACAAAAAAGCCCACTTATCTGAATTATCAGACTATATGAAAAGTATTTACATATTTTAAACGGAAGGATAGGGAGTTTTCATCACATTTTAATTTGACCTTGTTATATTTATCTCATCCAAAAATCCAAATTCTATATCCTATATCCCTGCCCATCCAGCAGGGTATTTTTTTGCCCAAAAAAGAAAAAGTTCGTTTATTGTGTTTCATCCTTTGCGAATGAGTTTTTTTCAGGTAATCTTATAGACGAAAGAAGGAGGCGGATGTGGTGAAACAATCAAAAATCTCTGTGCGAAATCTTGTTGAATTCATTTTAAAAAGAGGAAGCATTGATAATCGCAAAAAGAGTAACCATACCGCATTAGAAGGCGCAAAAATTCACCGGAAGTTGCAAAAGCAAGGCGGAGAAACCTATGAAAAAGAAGTGTTTCTTAAAAAAACGGTAGATTTAGACGGTTACCAATTAACGATTGAAGGCAGAGCAGATGGGATCTTTCAAAAAGAGGGCATTTACTATATCGATGAAATCAAGACTTCTGAACCACGCTTTGAAGATTTAGAACCAGAGCAAATTGAATTGTTCTTTCATCAAGTACGAGTGTATGCTTATATCTATAGTCAGGAGCATGACTTGCCAGAAATCAATTTACAATTGACTTATTTCCAAACAACGGAAGAAATTATTACTCGAAAAATCGAGCACCAAACGATTGATGAGTTAGATACTTTTTTTACAAAATTAGTTGAGGATTATCAAGAATGGCTGATTTTTTCTGAAAATTGGCGGACTGTTCGGAATGCGTCGTTGATGGCATTGAAATTCCCTTACGAACAGTATCGCAAAGGTCAACGTGAACTTGCTGTTGCGGCCTATAAAACGATTCGGACAAAGCAAAAACTTTTTGTCGAAGCGCCTACAGGGACGGGGAAAACGATTTCCACGTTGTTCCCAACGTTAAAAGCAATTGGCGAAGGTGAAGGAGAACGACTTTTTTATTTGACAGCCAAAACAATCACACGACAAGTCGCCGAAGATGCTCTAGTTGCATTGAAAGATGTTGGGGCGCAAGCAAAAAGTGTCACGATTACTGCAAAAGATAAAATTTGTTTTTTGACAGAAACGACTTGCAACCCGGATCAGTGTCCTTATGCCAATGGTTATTATAATCGAATCAATGAAGGTTTATGGGATCTATTGAATCACGAAAATCAACTGACCAGAGAAGTGATTGAAAAATATGCAAAAAAACATATGTTGTGCCCGTTTGAATTATCTTTAGATGCAAGTCTTTGGTGTGATGTGATTATTGGTGATTACAATTATTTGTTTGATCCGACTGTTTATTTGCGACGATTTTTTGAAGAAGAAAAAAATGAAGAAAATCTTTTTCTGATTGACGAAGCACATAATCTGGTGGGGCGCTCAAGAGAGATGTATTCAGCAGAGATCTCTTATAGTAAAACGAAGAAAGTCAAAGAAGCTATTCCCAAAGAATACGCTAAATTACGGCGGAGATTGACAAAGGTAGAAAAGGAATTTAAACAAATTGAGCAAGCGCTAGAGACTAAAACTTATCACCATCAAAAAGCTTCTGCAGACTCATTGACCAAATCACTGTACCAAGTCAGTGAATACATCAAAGAATGGCTAGCTGAATATCCAGAGCATCCCGTGCAAGAACAGTTATTATCTTATTACTTTGAGGTGTTGCATTTTTTGAAAATCAGTGAATTTTACGATGATCACTATGAAACAACAGTTGAGAAGAACTTGTACGATTTGGTAGTGAAGGAATTTTGCATCGATCCAAGTTATTTTCTTGAACAGTCGCTAGCAAAAGGACGGAGCAGTGTATTGTTTTCTGCTAGTTTTTCTCCATTATCTTACTATCAAGAAACATTAGGTGGAAAAGATAGTTTGGCGTATCGTTTACCAAGTCCATTTCCTGAGGAAAATCAGCAAGTGATTGTTGCAAGTTATCTTGAAACCACTTATCGAAAACGAGAAGCAAGCTTACCGGCATTGGTTGAAACGATTGCGCATTTCACACAAGCAAAAACAGGAAATTATTTTGTTTTCTTTCCTTCTTATAGCTATCTGGATCAAGTGGTGACGGTCTTTAAAAAACAGTATCCTGAAGTGAAAGTATTGATTCAAGAAACAAAAATGGATGAGAATGAGCGCGAAACATTTTTATTGAACTTTCAGGAAAATCCACAAGAAACATTGATCGCATTTTGCGTATTGGGTGGTATTTTCTCAGAGGGTATTGATTTAAAGGGAACTCGTTTGATTGGCAGTATGATCGTTGGTGTTGGGTTACCTCAAATGAATCACGAGCAAGAATTGATTAAAGAATACTATGATGAAAAGGAGCAACTTGGATTTGCTTACGCGTATCAATTGCCGGGAATGAATAAAGTATTGCAAGCTGCCGGTCGAGTGATTCGAGATATGACCGATCAAGGAATTATCGTATTAGCAGATCGCCGCTTTGCTAGTCCAACTTATAGTCAACTGTTTCCTAGACATTGGCAAAATGCTGCAAAGGTCCAAACATTAAGTGGGCTTGATGAAACGGTAAATAAATTTTGGCAACAAACGACAAAATAAACACCAAAAAAGGAGTCGACAATCGATAATGTCGGCTCCTTCTTTAGTAATAAGTTTCCTTTAGATAAAATAGGAGAAGCTATTTTTAGAAAAAACGCTTTATTACTTGAAGTTAATCATTTTACATCATAACTTTTAACGGTAATTAGTAAATTGCAATTCAATCGGCAAATCAAGTTTTCTTAACAAAGAAATCACTTCTTGTAAATCATCACGGCTTTTACCCGTTACCCGAATTTGATCTTCTTGAATTTGTGCCTTCACTTTTAACTTGGCATTCTTGATTGCTGTTGTGATTTTTTTCGCATTTTCTCGATCTATTCCACTAACTAAGTCAGCATTTTGTTTAGTCTTTCCACCCAGTGCGTGTTCAGAGTCAGAAAAATGAATGTTTTTAATAGGAACACCTCGCTTAATCAATTTACCTAGCAAAACATCTTTGATTTGCTCTAATTTAAAATCATCATCACCTAAAACGACTAAACGATTTTGCTCTAATTTGATTTCAACTGTAGACCCTTTGAAATCGAAACGATTGGTTAATTCTTTTGTTGTTTGTTGAATTGCATTTTTTACTTCTTCCATATTTACCTCTGAAACGATATCGAAACTTGCATCTTTTGCCATGGATACTCCTCCTTATTTTCACAGTCAGTTTCTTTTATTGTAGCATAGTGCCTCATTTATAAAGTAGCGTTTGTTAAAATTCTTCTCATTTATCTAACAGGTGTTTTATTTTAATTAAGAAACTGTTATTCTTACATTTGAAATAAGGTGTAGAGGAGAGGTGCTCATGAGCAAAGTGATGACTGTCTATCAAAAAAATGAAATGCTGAAGAAATTAGTGGTGATTTTGATAACCGGGGTAACAGCAGCTGTTGCTTTGAATTATTTTTTGATCCCAGCAAATGTTTTTTCTGCGGGAATGAACGGGATTGCGCAAATCATTGCTTCTTTGTTGTATGAGTGGTTCCATATCCAAGCTGATACCGGAATCTTTATCTTTATATTAAATATCCCTGTCTTTATCTTAGGTTTTTTAAAAGTTGGTAAAGGATCGACGATTTTAAGTTTTATCAATGTTCTAGGCGTATCGTTGATGACAACGATTATGCCAGTAGGACACGTAACAGATAATATTTTGATGAATGCTTTAGTTGGTGGTGTTTTGCTAGGAATCGGTGCAGGTTTGTCTCTTAAAATGGGCTTTACAACTGGCGGTATGGATATCATTTCGTTAGTTTTATCGCAGACAACTGGGAAGACTGTTGGTAATTACATGTTTATCTTAAATGGTATCATTGTTGTAATTGCTGGTTTCTTTTTCAACTGGGAAAGTGCATTATATACAATTATTTCGATTTACGCTTTGACGCAGGTAGTCGACGCGATCCATACAAGTCACCAGAAAGTAACAGCAATGATCGTGACGGTCAAACCAGACCAAGTAACCGAAGAAATAATGAAAAATATGGTGCGTGGACTTACTTTATTACCTTCAGTTGGTGGCTATTCAAAAAAAGAAGGCAAAATGATCATGATGGTGATCACGCGTTATGAGTTGTACGATTTAGATCAAATCGTTCACGAAATTGATGAAGATGCCTTTATTAACATTCTGCCAACACAATCTGTTTTTGGTCGTTTTGCAAATGAACAGGAACAAAAAACCTATCGCTCGACAGGAGTTTTACCTGAACCTAAAAATAAACAAAACCGTAAAAAAAGATAAGCAGTTAATAATAACTTTAATATAAATTCTTGGTAGATAAAAAAACGTAACGCTAAACGAGAAATGAACGTTATAATTCTCATTTACAAATCAGTAAAAAGAGAGTATGATAAACAAAATTGGACGAAGGAGTGTCGACTATGACAGAAGCAAACCAAGACTGGTCTGCACAAGAAACAGAAGCAATCAAAGAACGAATTCTTTCTGCATTAGAAACAGTAATCGATCCCGAATTAGGAATCGATATCGTTAACTTAGGTTTGATTTATGATATTGAATTCAATCCAGAAGATGGCGACACGGTAATCAAAATGACCTTAACAACGATGGGCTGCCCATTAGCAGATATCTTAACAGACTCCATTCACGATGCTTTACGTGAAGTCGAAGAAGTGAAGAAAGTCGAAGTGAAACTTGTGTGGTACCCAGCGTGGACGACGGATAAGATGAGTCGTTATGCTCGAATTGCTTTGGGGATTAGATAAAGAATTTACACATTTTAAATAAAACAGAAAATTGTTGCTCCTTTATTAGCTCAGATGCTAGTGAAGGAGTTTTTTTGTTCTGTTTTTAGTCAGATGTTCATCAAAATCATCCAATGTTAAAAAGTTTTCGTGCAATTTAGAAACAGCAAATTAGGCACCGAGTCATGTTATTGAGAATTTTTTTAAGAAACAAATGAAATGGAATTCTAGCTTATTTTGTAGGTGAAAAATTTATAAGAAATTAGCCAATTAATCGAATTCTTTCGTTAGTTATTTTATAAAAAAGACACGAAAACGTTATATGAGAGGGAATATGAGATAAAAAAAAGAATTTCACATTATCGTAAATAATCGATTAGAATAATTGTCTATACCTTGAAACCTTTTGCTGATATCGATACTGTTGAGAGCAGAATAGAAAAGAAAAGAGGTTTTGTATATGAAAATAAGTAGTTTATTCTTTGCATCATCATTATTAATCAGTCCATTAGTAAATCTCGGGGAAATTTTCTATCAACCAAACCAATCAGAAATGGCGAATAGTCAAGTTTCTAGTTGGACACAGTCAACATACGGGAATGTCAATAACATCAAGTTTACTGGAGAGTTTTCAGACTATAATTCCGGTGTAAAAAAATTAGCTGTGGGGGAAACAATCAATATTAACACATCTGTTAGCTTTTCTGGTGATCAGGAAGCAATCGAACAAGCAATAGTTGCTTTTGAAAATGTAGATCCTAATCTGACAATTAATGATCATGATGACTTAAAAATCGATGGAAATAGTGGCGTATGTAGTTTTTCCGTAACGTTAAACGCTTATTCTAACAAGCCATGTTTATTTACTATTAAAATTAAAGACGGGGTGGAAGGCGACAGCAATCACTTAACCCCATACGCTCAAACTGAAATGATTTTGGCTGAAGAAAACTCAGACTCAAGCAGTACTACAGATACAACAAGCACGAGCACGACAGACTCAAGCAGTACCACAGATACAACAAGCACGAGCACGACAGACTCAAGTAGTACTACAGATACAACAAGCACTAGCACGACAGACTCAAGCAGTACCACAGATACAACAAGTACGAGCACAACAGACTCAAGCAATACCACAGATACAACAAGCACTAGCACGACAGATTCAAGCAGTACCACAGATACAACAAGTACGAGCACAACAGACGCAAGTAGTACATCAGATACAACAAGAAATAGCACAGATTCAAGTAGTACCACAGATACAACAAGCACGAGCGCGACAGATTCAAGTAGTACCACAGATACAACAAGTACGAGCACAACAGACGCAAGTAGTACATCAGATACAACAAGAAATAGCACAGATTCAAGTAGTACCACAGATACAACAAGCACGAGCGCGACAGATTCAAGCAGTACTACAGATACAACAAGTACTAGCACGACAGATAGAAGTAACACTCCGTCATTCTCAAGTAGCAACAAGGGAGTTTCTGATACAAATAGTTCGGTCGAAAAAGGAACTCGTTTGGTAGTTAACACGAGTCATTCGTCTGATTCAACAAATGACAGTTTTGAAGAGTCCGAAAAAAAACTTCCTAAAACGAATGATGCGTCTAAACCCTTGATTGCATGGGCGGGAGTTGGTACGATTACGCTTGTCTTACTTACATTCTGGTATCGTAAAAATAAAAAAACGGATCAATAAAATTTCGATCCGTTGAAAGCAAATTATGAAAACAGTCTGAGATAATTTTATCTCAGACTGTTTTGTTTTGATTAAAACCAGAGCGGAAGTAGCATGGCGGCAACAGCAGTACCTTGATAAATTTCTGCATCATGTTTTAGTTGATAATATAGTTTGAGAACTGCTTCTGGAAGTTGTTGCTTATTTTCAAGGCAACTAAGCGTGATTGCGTGGCAAAGCTTTGTAGCTACTAGTTTCGTGTTTTCCGTTCTTTCTAATTCTTGTGCAGCATTAAAAATCATTTCTTTGATTTTTGGCATCTTGGCAACTTCTTCATCTGAATAAGCAGAACTTAATTGATCCATCATGAGCATGATTTTTTTTTCAGACATTGAACCATCTCCTTGTGAGTAGCGTAGCACTTTTACCTAAGGAACTCAAAAGAAAAATCCTTAACTAAAAGGAATAGATTCTTCCATTTTTGCTGTTCTGCTGCATAAGAGCTATCCTCGCAAAACAAATGATAAAAAAACACTAGTTAAAAATCAAATAATAGTTTTTTGTGTTTTTATTAGTGGTGACGTGTGATTTTTTAATCTTAATTTCATTTTATCGCGGAGTCTGTAGTTGTTTTATTTAAAGTTGTTTTTCAAACACATTTTTTATTTTTTAGTAAATATATTTTTTGTTTTTAACTAATACCTATTATTTTAGTATCGTAAAATAATAGATATAAAAAGAGTTTCTATTGACATTTTGTATTTTTTAAGTTATTTTAATATTGCGTAGTGAAAACGCGAACATATAGTATTTGATTTTTTATGCAGTGACATTACTGTTTTTAGAATCAGCCGTTTCAAAAATACATATTTATAACTTATGTTTTTTATTAGAGAAAATATTTGTTTATTAGAAAAACGAGCAATAAATTAGTATGTTTAGTTTTAAAAACAAAATATGACTTAAAACTAAGTGGAAATTTTTCCGATGAATTGTATTCCTATGTCTAGGTAAAATTTGATTGGAATTTATTTGTGTTCGTTTGCTAGTATAATTTGTGTTCCAAGGCATACTACGCAAAAAAGACAAATTTCTTTGGAACCAAACATTATGTTTGAAAATAATACTTTTTTTATAATGAGTGCATAAGCAAATTTAGGTAACCCTCGTGTAGGTAAGACTAGAAGTAAAGTGTTTTACCTTATCTGAATTTGGCTTGGAAGTATTCATTTAAAAAATAGTTTTATTGAAAAAAATAAAAAAGGGAGATATAAAAATGGTAAAAAAATTATTAGTTAGTACCTTAATTTTAGGTGGAGTTGTTTTGGCTCCAATTACGGCAAGTGCATGGGAAGCAGGAGAAACAGATCCAAATGAAGCTGGCGGACAAACGATCAAGGGTCAAGATGCTGGGAATGTAGCGGTTAATGGTTGGATTGGTGCATGGGATTCATCAAATCCAGAATCTCCAGATCCAACTGATCCAGAAGATCCAACAGTCATCGACATCACAATTCCAACGACCGTTTTATATGCTAATAGTGTAGATGATGCTGGAAAGCCAACATCAGCAATTATTTCACCGACATATAAATTAACAAATAACTCAACATCAAATGATGTAAAAGTTTCTGTTGAAAAATTTAGTTCAAAAAATGCCGTTGATATAAAACAAGATTTATCAGTTGTAGCAACAGGTGAAGCAGCAGTTTCTTTACAAACAAAAGCAGGCCAAATGCTTAATGCAAGAACAAAGCTGGTAACTGTTCCTAAAACATCAACGAAAAACTTTGAATTCACAGGAAACATTGATCAAAGTGCTTTTCCAACGGGAGACGCAGCGGCAGCATTGAGACCTACATATGACATGTCTCTACACTTTACAGCAATAAAATAAGCAAATAAAGAGCTTTGAAGTAAAGGAGGGAGATTGACTAATCTTTCTCCTTTTCTGGGTTTTGACATAGGGGGATATCAAAAATGGTGGAACAAAAAGAAAATAAGAAGAAAAAAAGACGATTATTGATTTTATTACTATTGTTACTTGTTGCATTAGGCGCATTTTTTTCATTTTACTTTTTCAGAGAAACACCGAAAGTTATCAGCGGATTGCCAGACGTTGAACAAAATTTAGAAAAAATGACAGATGAAGAAATGCTAAAGTTCATGCAAACAGAAGTCGACAAAGACAATTTTAATATCAATTTGAAACATGAGATCGCAGTTTCAAAGGAAACGAATGTTGCTCAAATCGCGGTGAAAAACAAACCGACGAATGCTTACAGCATCCAAGTAGCCTATTTGCTGAAAGAAGGAAATGAACAGGTTTACAAATCTGGACTGATACCTGCAAATCGACAATTAATGGAAGCCAAGCTAGCAAAAGATCTGTCCGAAGGTAGTCATGAAGTAACGATTGTTTATACGATCTATGATGAGGAAAAGGAAATCAATCAATCGACAATCGACGGTGTTTTATATGTTAGTTAATAAAGGAGGCGTTGATATGTATGGAGGACGGTGGAGAAGGGCTGAACAAAAAAGGATGAAACAAGAATGAAGAATAGACAAAAGATGATCATCTGGCTGATGTTAGTAGCATTGCTACTTTCAGAAATTACTCATTTGGTGAGTATTAGTAATCAAATTGTATGGGCACAAGAAGAGCAGACAACCGCTGAAACATCAAAGACAGAAGCTTCATCAACAGAACCATCGACAACGGACTCGACAATAGCGACAAGTCAGGAGCAAGTATCTGCTACGCAAAAAAGTTCTGCAGAGGAATCTGTTTCTTCAAAAATAGCAACAACTTCTGAAGTAACGGATGAAGCAACGACAACGAGTAAGAAAAAACCGGCTGCTATAACAGATTTCAATGAAACACAAAAAGAGCAACTGAGCAAAGCCGTTAAAGCTTTTCAGAATGAAATTGCTCGTCGTCAAGCAGCATCAACACAACGGCTGGGAAATTATGCTGGAGCACAAGTTTCGGAATCCTTTGCTATAGGAAGTGGGTTTGCACCAACAACTACCGCAGAAAGTGGTCGATATAAATGGGAATATAAAACCAAGTTACTAGCAGTTAATGCATCTGTGGTACGTAATAATTCATCAGCTACTTCATTTGAAGTAAAAGTTCAGCCAGGAAATGGAACGACTACTTTTACCAACACTGTGACACGTAATTATCCATCTACTATATCTACTGTTTCTGCACAAATTCGATACTATTTTCAGGTCGAAATGACTGAAACAGAGTATGTTTGGGATATTAACTGGTATCCAAATGGTAAATCAAAGACCCTCACATTGACTTATTATGATGATGATCCTGTTTGGGTAGAACAGACAAATGTCGCGCCTGCTGGAATACCTAGTGCATATAACGATCTCTATCAGAAGTGGAAGGAAAGCGGTCATAACAAAATTGCTAACGAAGCAGTGAAACAAATCGAGTCAAACTGTAATAAATTGGGACAGAATGTTGGCGATTCTGTCACATTTAATATTAATGGATTGGTTGAGGGAAATGGTGTCACTTACAATAATGCAAGTATGGCAGGAAAATATATCGTTGATCCTGATAAATTTCAGTTAACACTTGATTCAACTGCCACTCCATATATTCAGTTAGAAAAAGTCGGTAGTACGGGGACAAATATAACCTATCAAATGAAACGCATAAAAAACGGGAATGTTGGTGGAAATCACTCAATAAGTATTACTTCACAGCATGATGCGAGTGGGGAGAAGATGCTGATGCGTGATGGTTATTCATTTTATAGTGCGCTACCCCTGGAAAATATTACATCTGTTACTACAAATTTGTCTATTGACCTGACAGATAAACGACAGATTTGGGCAGATCCACTAGAACAAACGATAGTACTTGGAGCTGGATTATTCTTAAGCGAAATACCAGATATTTCAAAGATGATTACAAACGTACGTTTAGAAGATGGTACCCCCCTCAATGCTTCTGAGTACACAGCGCAGATTGTATCGAGGCCTACATTTGATAACATGGCTATTACTGAAAAGATCGTAGTAGAGTTAACACGTAAGTCAACAGGTGTGGTAAGTACAGTAAACGTGCCAGTCAAAATGTCGTGGGGAAATACCATTCAGCTTCGCGGGTATGACAATGGTACAAGTGGTGCATACACACTTCATAAAATAGAAAATACATACTATATTCGTTCCAGCTATGGAGAAAATAAAAATTATAGAAGTACTGGTATTCATGAGTATCGTAAAGGAATGACCTATCAGTCAATCACGTTACTAAGAGGGACGGGAAGAATCGATCAACTAAATAGCACGTACTATAAAGGATTCAATGGAGAAGTCACTACGAATGAGGTAGTAAATAGTTTTAACGCACAACAAGAAGTTCAACTTGGCGATGTCGTCCAAATATGGCATAAGGAACAGTGGAGAAATTCTTACACTAGGAATGGAAGCAGTGTTAGGTATTCAGACATGGATGAAGGAAATGTCTATTTTGCAGTAACATCTGATGGTTTCATCCCATATCGCTTAAACCTATTGAAACCAAAAGAAACGACAATTACGACCACAACCACCAATGCAGAGTTAGATAAACAAGCAGGTAATTTGATTGATTTTCTTGGGATGAGTGGAAATGGATTGAAAGTTTCTAAGATTACTGAGTATCCAGATCGGTCCAAAACAGGAACGTCAAAAGGAAAAGTCCTCGTAGAAGAAACGATTTCAAATGTAACACATACTTATGAATATGAAGTAACATTTAATGTGAAGGATGATCGACAAATTTGGGCAGATCCAGTGGAACAAACAATTGACTTAGGAACCTGGACAGGGGAGCTAGCTGCAGATAAAATGGTTACCAATGTTCGATTAGATGACGGGACCACCCTAGATCCAAGCGAATATACAGTTAAAATATCTTGGGCGCCTAATCTTGATAATTTGGCATTAACCGATAAAATCGAAGTCGAACTAACAAGAAATACGACAAAAGCGGTTACCAAAATCCAAGTGCCAGTCAAAATGTCTTGGGGAAATACGATCCAGCTTCGTGGAGAAAATAATAGTACGACAGGCGCCTATACGTTACACAAAATAGGGAATTCCTATTATATACGTTCAAGTTATGGAGAAAATAAAAATTATAGAACATCTGGAATACATAGTTATTTCAGCGGGACACCTTATCAGTCGATCACTTTGCTGAGAGGATCAGGCAGAATCGACCAGTTGACGGGTACCTATTATCAGGAATTTAAGGGGGACGTGTCCGCTGATCAAGTTGTCAATAGTTTTGGAACAAATAGCCAACAGCTAGTTCAAATTGGTGATGTTGTCAAAATTTGGCATAAGGAACAGTGGCGAAATACCTACGTCAAAAATGAAACAGAAACCAAGTATTTACCAAAAGATGAAGCAGTTGCTTACTTTGCCGTCACTGAAAAGGGGTTTGAGCCGTATCGCTTAAATCAGTTGGAACCAAAAGAGATGACGATTCAAACCACGATGTCAGATGAAGAATTGGATAAACAAGCAAATGATATGATTGATTTTAAAGGCATGAGTGGAAACGGGTTGAAAGTTTCTAAGATCACTGAGTATCCTGATCGATCAAAAGTAGGAACGGCAAAAGGAAAAGTGTTAGTAGAAGAAACAATTGACGGCCACACATATACTTATGAATATGAGGTGCCTTTCAAAGTTACGGATGATCGGCAAATCAAGGCAGATGTGGTGGAACAAACGATCGAGCTCGGAACATGGTCAGGAGAGATACCTGACGTCTCGAAGATGGTTACCAATGTACGTCTCGAAGATGGATCGGCAATCGATTCTTCTGATTACACGGCGGAGATTACCTCAGTTCCTAGCTTCGATAATATGACGGTTACGGATAAAATTGGTGTGGAAATCACCCGTAAGTCAAATGGTGCGGTGACCTATTTACAAGTACCAGTCAAAATGTCTTGGGGACACACGATTCAGCTTCGTGGTTATGTTAGTGGTACAAGTGGTGCATATACTTTAAAAAATGTTGGTGGTTCCTATTCTATTCGTGTGAATTACGGTCAAGATAAAAATTATTCTCCTAGTGGAGTTCATTACTTTTTTGGTGATACTCCCTATCATTCAATCACTTTGTTGAGAGGCACTGGGAACATTGAACAGCTTAGCAGTACTTACTATAAAGAAACAAATGGTACTGATACAACCAAAGAAGTTGTAGAGAATTTTGGAACGAGTGGAGAACAATCTGTTCAATTAGGCGATGTTGTCAAAATTTGGCACGAAGAACAATGGCGCAACTCATATTTTAAAGATGAAAAAGCGATCACATATTCAACCCAAAATGAAGGGATTACGTACTTTGCAGTAACCGCAGATGGCTTCGTTCCTTATCGGTTGAATCAATTGAAAACGAATGAAATGACGATTTTCACTAGTACTACGGATGCAGAACTGGATCAGAAAAAAGAGGATATGATTGATTTTCTAGGGTTAAGTGGTAATAATTTGAAAGTTTCTAAAATCTCGCAATATCCAGATCGTTCCAAAGCTGGAATGGCGCAAGGAAAAGTATTGGTAGAAGAAACAATTGACGGTCAAACACATACTTATGAATATCAAGTCACTTTCAATGTTTTGAATGATTTAAATGTTTCTGCAAAACAAATAATGGATATTCCTTTAGGTACAACATTGTCAAATGAGGCAAAGGAATATGTCACAGTTACTTCTACCCCAGAAGATGAAGGTAAGTTGACTTTTGAGTGGGTCGGTGAGCCGATTAACGCTTCGACAGTGGGAGCACACCAAGCTGTGGTGCGTGTTAAAAGTCCAACTTTCAACAAATCAGTGGATGTAACCATTGACTACAAAGTGCTTTATGGTAACAGTATCGTGATGGGAACTGATCCAACGATTGCAGTCAGCTTATTAGCCGATAAAAGTACACCGAAATTAGTTGCAACCCCGGGACCAACAAAAGACAGATTAAGTCTACGCCCATTAGTCAATATTTACCGTGGGTCGTTAGCACATCAACTTACTGTACTAAAGACGGATACTGTTTACCAGAAACCTGAGGAGTTAACGAAAACTTGGAATAGTTTGATTGCTAATCAGAACTACTCTTATGGGGATGTCCTTATCGTTTCTGCTTATCATAGAGATTCTCCTAGCTGGAACTGTAATGGTACTGAGACGTATATCAGTCGAAATGAAGCTCTTGTCAAAGAATCAGAGGGTTACGATGATGCGCTTTATGAATTGACATCAAACGGCTACTCTTTGATGAACATCAATCGTTTGACAACAGAACTTCAAGAAATCGAACAAGGGACAACGGAGGAGGAACTAGATAAACGAGTAAATGAGTTTCTTTCAACCGAAAATTATGACAATATTCAAGTCAAAGGATTTTCAATGTATCCAGATACGTCAAAAGTAGGTGGAAGCACATCGATTATTACTGTCTCAGAAACATTAAAAAGCGGTGGTACTTTTGAATATCAATATCCAGTATCGTTTCTGGTCAAAGCACCAAACTTGACCTTAACAACGAACTTGTCAGTTACAAATCTGTCTAGGACAGAAGAAGAAACCAAAGTTGGTGATGAGTTGCTTTATTCATATACGCTAACAAATGATAGTCCTATCGGCATATTGAAGACTGGAAACTTATCTGTTGAGTTACCGGAAGGACTAGAAGCTGTAACGCGTTCTGAGCAAACAATTCCTTTAACTGAATTAGCAGCGGGTGAAACTTTTACTCATCAATTAATGGTTAAAGTGACCGATCAAGCACTAAATCAAAATCCAGTAGTGAAAGTAACTGGTAAAGCAATCAATGAGAGTACAGCCGAACAAGAAATCCCTGAAGCAACAGTCGATGTACCAGGTAGTTTAGTTACTGAAGTGGATGCATCAGAGATAGATATAACTATTCCAACTAAAATGAATTTTGGTTCAGAGGATAAAAAAATTATTTCTCCAGTTTATAAAATGGAGAATAATTCGACAACACCAGTTGAAGTATTGGTCGATCAATTTACACCAGATCAAAAACTGGAAGGGAAAAACCTATTATTAAATATAACTTCTGGCAATCAGTCCGTTAGGTTATATGAAAATGAACAAGGTTTTAATCAAATTCAATCTTTGTTAACGCTCGATTCAAGAGAAATCAAGCAACTTTCATTTAATGGTTCTGTGAATCAACAAACGGAAGTATCACAATCTTCTTCAACACTGAGGTTAAGATTCAAATCTATAAAATAATATGAAAAAGGTGGCTACGATTTTAGATCATAGCTACCTTTTTTTGTTTCATAATGAAGAGAATTTCACGGAAATGAGGAATTAGTGAAAAAATGTACAAAACTATTGAAAACGGTTGATTTAACTGTAAAGTAGTAAAAGGAAAAGAAAAATTAAAGGAGAGGTTTTTGTGTATTCACCAAGTGAAATTTTAGCAATCAGTATAGAGAATGGTCAAAAAAAAATTGAAAAGACTTGGGTAGCCAAATGTATTCTGGGTTTCATTGGAGGCGCGATGATTTCTTTAGGTTATCTAGCATATATTCGAGTATCAGCTTCAATCCCTGCAGACTTGGCTAGCGTTCAGGCATTAGTTGGCGCATCTGTTTTCCCAATCGGCTTAATCGTGATTTTATTAGCCGGTGGAGAATTGATTACAGGAAACATGATGGCTGTGAGTACAGCTTGGATGGCGAAGAAAGTTTCTTTTAAAGAACTTGTTATCAATTGGTTAACAATCACATTAGCCAACCTAGTGGGAGCCTTGTTTGTCGCATTTGCGTTTGGTCATGTTTTAGGTTTGACTCATAGTGGCGTGTATTTAAACCAGGTACTTTCGTTAGCCGAACACAAAGTAAACGTTTCTTGGGTACAAGCAGTTATTTCTGGAATTGGTTGTAACTGGTTTGTTGGACTAGCTTTATGGTTGTGTTATGGTGCGAAAGATGCTGCTGGGAAAATTTTAGGTATTTGGTTTCCCGTAATGATTTTTGTTGCGATTGGTTTTCAGCATAGTGTGGCAAATGCATTTGTTATTCCTGCAGCTATTTTCGAGGGTTCATTAAGTTGGACAGAATTTTTTAGGAATTTCATACTAGTCTACTTAGGAAACATTGTAGGCGGAGGCATATTTGTTTCAGGTTTCTATTATTTAAGTTATAAAGGTCACTAAGAAAAGTAAGAGAAAAACCTTTCAATAAACCGTCCATTTATAAATGGACGGTTTATTTTTGTTTGACTATTTGTTTTTTTTAATAAGCATAATTGTTGCAAAAAAAAACAGAAAGTAATAGTCTGGAATTAAGATAGATTAGAAAAGTATAACAAAACAGCGCTTCAATTATGAGTGAATTGTCATGTTTTTGTTTTTTTACTCTCTTAATTGATCTATCTTATCTAATAAATGATTGGCAAATTGCCGTTGTTTAAAAAGTTTTAGGAGGTGGAAAATGAATAAAGGGGTTAAAGTGATTGGAATCATTGGAAGTTTGGTCATCCTTTCGGTCTCATTAACGGCTGCATTGCTCTATTCAGTGTATCAGTTACCAAGGTTTTTAGAAGAAATCCGATATTTTGTTGCAACTAACTTTTATTTTCAACAATATATCTTTTGGGTAGCCGTGGTATTTAGTATTCTTATTGCCATACTTATTCTATTCATCCTTTTTTATCCAAAAACCAAGACGACTTTTGTCTTGAAGCGTGAACATGGAACATTAGCTGTAGATAAAAAAGCGATTGAGGGATTAGTTCGAACGAAATTACGGGCAGAAGAATTTATTCATTCCCCTAGAATTGTGGTTCGCGCAACAAAAAATCGAATCAAGATCAAAGTTAAGGGTGAGCTGAAACGAACTTCTTCTTTAATTGGCCAAACGGATCAGTTGATGAAAGAAATCGAAGCAGAAGTCAAACGTTTGTTGGGAGTAAATGAACCTGTTCAAGTGACAGTCGCTTATCAGCAATTTCAAAAAACAACAAAAGAAAACAAGCACTCTCGAGTAGAGTAGGAGGGCAAAAAATGAATCAATTCTTTTCAACATACAAGCTCCCTATTATCTTTGGGGGTCTTGGGCTAATTTTAGCGATTTTGTGGTTAACGGTAGGATTTTTCAAAACCTTACTCATTTTGATTCTAACTGCAATTGGTGTCGCAATTGGTCTTTATCTTAAAGAAACACATCTTTTAGATGATTATTTTAAATTTTAGGAGGAATAGAGAATGGAAAACAACGAATTTAAACCTGTAAAACAACCAAACAACAAAGGAACTGATCAAATGAATGGTGAACTAACTTTTGAAGACAAAGTAATCCAAAAGATTATCGGAATTGCTTTAGAAGATGTTGATGGATTGCTAACTGTCGATGGTGGATTTTTCTCAAATATTGCTGAAAAATTAGTCAATACAGACAACGTAACAGCAGGTATCGACACTGAAGTGGGTAAAAAACAAGTAGCAGTTGATATGGATGTTGTTGTTGAATATGGCAAAGACATCGAAGAAATTTACAAACAAATGAAAGAACTAATTGGACGTGAAGTGAAGAATATGACTCACTTAGACGTGATTGAAGTCAATGTGAATGTCGTTGATATCAAAACACGTGAAGAATACGCAAAAGAAAGCGAAACAGTTCAAGATAAAGTAACAGATGCAGCAAAATCAACAGGCGAGTTTGCTTCAAAACAAACATCTAAAGCGAAAAAAGCAGTTGATAAAGGTACACAACGTGTGAAAGAAAACACTGAACCTCGTGTGGAATAATAATATCATTTAAAATTTGTAAAAATTAAAAAGGAGTGAGTGACATGGGCTTTATTTGGTCATTAATTATTGGTGGTATCATCGGAGCTGTGGCAGGTGCAATTACGAAGAAAGGTTCTTCAATGGGCATTATTGCTAACATTGCTGCAGGGTTAGTTGGTTCCGCATTGGGACAATGGTTACTAGGAAGCTGGGGACCAAGTTTGGCAGGAATGGCAATCATTCCGTCAATTGTTGGTGCAGTGATTTTAGTGCTAATCGTATCATTCTTTGTCCGTAAAATGGATTAAGTTTGATTGGAGTCTATATTTCTAATGTAATTGGACAAAAAAAGGTCTGGAAGAATTCTTCCAGACCTTTTTTTAATTGAGCTAGCTAAGTTTTATCTTAGTACCAACCGTTTGCTAACCAGAATGATTGAGCAGCTTCCCAAGAACCATAGCGTGAAGACACATAAGCGTCTGCTACACGTTCTTGATTGGCAGCAGAGTAGTCACCGTTTAAGTAAGATGAATCTAATTGGTAACGTCCGATGTAGCGACCGTTCGTTGCTGTGTAAGAACCGCTTGATTCACGTTGTGCGATCCATTCTTTTGCAGAGTTAGAAGTAGTAGCGACTGCTTCTGTAGATGTTTCAACTGCTGGAGTTGCTTGAACTGTTTCTTGAACAGGAGCTTGAGCTACTTCTTTAGTTGTTTCTTGTTGAACAGGTTCGGCTTGAACTGCTTCTGTTTGAGGGGCAACATAAGTTGTTGCTGCTTGCTCAGCAGTTGGGATAGTTAAAGTTTGACCTGCAAAAATCAGATTGATATCTGAAATTGAATTTGATTGAGCAATTTGGTTAATCAAGGAGTTATCGCCAACATATTTTTGTGAAATAGTTGATAATGAATCGCCTGATTGAACAGTGTACGCTTCGTCTGCGCGTGTCGTTGTTCCCATAAATAATGCAGCGCCGGCAGCCAGAGTTGTTCCTAATAGTACAGTTTTAAGTGATTTCATATAATATATATTCTCCTTCGAATCATAAAAGTTTTTGTTAAGTGTTTTTCAACATGGACATACTTTATCATGTGAAAAGATTTCATAGGTAAAAGATTGATGACACTTTGTAACAGAGTTGGGTTTTTTGTAACAAAAATATTATCAAAAAATGTGGGTAAAATGAAAAAAAGCACATAAAGCAACCACAGCAATACTTTTCGGGAGAGAAAAATGAGAAAGTATGTTCTGGTTTTTGTACGTAAAAAGTAAAAAAAATTTGTTTTTGAAGGAATTTTTGAGAAAATAGTGCATATATTTTTGAAATCCAGTGGGTGATGATACAATAAAAGAAAAGGGAGGCGGTTTCAATGACTATCAATTACCAAAATATTTTAGTTGCTGTTGATGGATCGAAGCAATCAGAGAAAGCTTTTTCTGAAGCGCTATCAATTGCCAAACAAAATCATGCAAGTTTATCTATTGTGTCGATTATCAATGAAGTTGAATTAACACACAGTGCGTACGCATTCTCAAAAATTTATGCAGAAGAAAAAGAAGCAATTGAATTAGAAATGTTGAAAAAAATCAACGATGCAAAGGAGTACGGGATTGATTCGATCCATGCAGTGGTTGAAACCGGAGACCCTCGCGAACTGATCGGAACAGTTATTCCCAATAAAGAACAGATTGATTTGATTGTGATGGGGGCAACAGGGAAAGGAGCGATTCAACAAGCATTAGTTGGATCGACAACTTCTTTTGTAGTGACACATGCGCCGTGTAATGTTTTGGTAGTTAAATAAGGAAAGCGGGTATGTAAAATGGTTCAACCACAAGATGTAACGGCTCCTAAAGAAAAAATAAAAGTTTTGTCGATTATTGAAGATGGAACGAAGACCAAAAAAGGTTACTCAACAGCATTTGTAAAATGGAAGGACAAGAAAACGATCGCTGTTCGGTGGGATGGAGATAATCGTTTAGATAAAGGATTTCCGCTAACTACGAATGGTTATCATCCCTCGTGGTTTATTCTACCTGAGAGATTAGCTGCACTTTATAGTCAGGATTTCGTTCATACGCAGCAAGCTTTAGATGAACTGGAAGAATTTCTGCAAAAAAAGCAGAATTGAATGAATAAATACACTTTTCTTCTATATTAATAGAAGAAAAGTAATAAAAGAAAAGTGAGAACGTGAGTTGTGAGAAACAATTCACGTTTTTTTGCATACAAAAACCAGCTAAGTAAAATTAGCTGGTCAAGCAATCAGGCAAGATTTAAAAGGAACGTTCAACAAGCAAATTTTTGCGTGTTACAACGTTAATTTTTTTTATTGTACAGGATAAACAACCACACAATCAACAAAATAACTGAAATCGTAAGCCCCAAGACATACTTGCTTAACAAAGAAGTCGTCTCCCAATGGCGAATAGAAAAAATTTGGTAAGTGAAATAAGCGCTAGGGAGAGAAACAATCAGCACGGAGACTTTTTTTCTCGTCCAGCGGGTATAATAGAAAGTAATCAAAGCCATAGTAAAAAATGGAATGTAAAAGAATAGTTGACCCAAGATCAGCATGGTAAGCCTCCTATATCAAAATAAGCCCATGTTACAAAATAACATGTCAAGTTGAATGGTGCAAGCTTATTTGTGAAGAGCACACAATAAATTCGCTCTTTGATTTTGATTGTCTCGTAAATTCCTGATATAATCGAACTTGAAAGAGAGGATGAAAATTTTCATGGACCATGTGATATTAGAAATTGACTTACATTTAGTAAATAATATACGAGTGATTTATTATGTTGTCAGTAACAGTGTAGAAAAACGTGTGTTGACGAATAAAATCAATGGTATTTTAAGTAAAAAAAGAGGTTCATCGCTTTAATAATGGCGAAGAAGAATTTTATAGTATTCCGGTTGAAAAAATCATCTACACAACGGTGAAAGTCAGAAAAGATTTGGATACGAAAAAAAGTTATGAACCAATTTTTACTACGTATTAATGATGGAGGAAGAAAGAATGAATCCATATGATGAACAAATCCAAGCATTGATTGCTGGAGAAATTGAAAAAATTGAAGTCAAACGTGAGGAGGTAATGACCTTTCGTGATGCTTGGCTAAAGTTGGAAGATCGCAAATATGTGGTTGGAAAAGCCTCTTTGAATGGAAATGTTACCTATCACTATGATCCAACACGCTTATATTAACAAAATGATAAAAAAGCTAGACTAAAAGTGTTTAATAGGCGAAAATAATCCTTGTAAATGAAATTTATAACGAGATTATTTAGCCTTTTTGTGTGCAGTTTTCAATTAAAAGCGTTTATTCTATACCTAATTTAGCAATCATTTTGGTAAAAAAATCAATCGTCCGTGTTACAATACGGCTATTATGGTGGGGGGAATCATATGGAAACATCGATCTCTAAGGCTACAATCAGAAATTGGCAAAGGCTGTCGACTGAAAAAGATACTAGACTAAAGTCTCGTGCAAATAAAACTTTATCTGAGAAGTACATTGTTCCTGTTGAGTATTATCAACGTCCGAAAAATAAATATTTTTCATCAGAAATCGTAGATATGATGAAGACGGAGCAATTAACGATAGCGAGTGTTGTTTATCAAATAGCTTGTGAGTTATTATCAAATGCTGGAATCTTAAAACATCAACATGTAAAGAAGGTTTTAGATGAGTTCAAAAGGAATAACGAATTATCAGAGGTAACCTTTCAGCTCACTATTCCAGATGATGAACGAGATATTCTAGGAATCACTTATCAGAGTTTATTGGTAGAAGGCGAAAAAAATAAAAAAGGGTCCTATTATACACCTGAAAATGTCGTTGAGGAAATGACCAAGAAAATTGATCTCAAAGAAAAGGCTATTCTAGATCCTTGTTGTGGAAGTGGCTCTTTTTTGTTGAGTATTCCTTGTGAAGACCCACGGCAATTAGTAGGATTTGATAATGATGAAATCGCTGTTTTTATCACAAAAATCAATCTGTTATTGAAATTTAAAAATTTAGAGTTTGAGCCACAAGTATATGTACGTGATTTTTTAAATGATCAGCTTTCTGATTTTGCAAATAAATTTGACTATATCATTACCAATCCTCCTTGGGGAGCATTGCCCAAAGGATTTAAGAATACTGAAATCAATTCAAAAGAAACTTTCTCTCATTTCCTTGTCCATTCAAAAAATTTCCTCAAAAAAAATGGTTGTTTGATCTATTTATTGCCAGAGTCATTTTTGAATGTCAAAACACATAAAGATTTGAGACTCTATGTTTTAAATAACTATGAAATCAAGAATATCCATGTTTATGACAAACTTTTTGCAGGCGTGACAACGAAGTATATTAGCATTCAACTAGAGCTGGGAAAACAGCATGATTTGATCGAAGTATATCGTGGAGAGCGCTCTTGGAAAGTCTTGATTGACGCATTTTATCAAACAGAAAATTACAATTACAACTTAATAGCTGTGGAAGATTATCACTTGATTGAAAAAATAAAAGAAAAGAAAAACTTTGATTTGAAAGAGAGTGAATGGGCCTTAGGAATTGTAACAGGGGATAACAAAAATAAATTGAAAAATAACATGGCGTCTGGTTTGGAGCCAATTTATACAGGAAAAGAAATTACAGCGTATCAATTATTAGCTCCTAAAAAATTTATACGTTATGATCGAGAAAATTTTCAGCAAGTAGCAAAAGATGAAATCTATCGAGCAAAAGAAAAATTAGTCTATAAATTTATTTCTAAAAAACTTGTATTTGCCTATGATAAAGAGGGTTCACTGTTTTTAAATAGTGCAAATATCTTAATTCCAAATACGAAAAATGCTTCAATCAAAACAATTATGGCTCTTTTGAATTCAACACTCTATGCATATATTTATACTTGTTTGTTTGGGGAAATTAAAATTTTGCGAGGAAACTTAGAAGAACTACCATTTCCTAAAATCAGTACGAAACAGGATAATGAAATCAGTGATCTTGTAGCTAACTATTTAGAAAAGCAAGATCCAATGATATTGAGAAAACTTGATAAGGTAATTTATCAGTTGTTCGATTTAACACCAAAAGAGATCCAGTTAGTTGAAAAAACATTCGCGTAAAAAAAAACCACCAAATTTTTTTGGTGGTCTTTTTTTGATGTAAACAGATGCTTTTATCTAGCAATTATATTTGATAAAAAATATCATAGAGTTCTTTATAAGTAAGCCAACGAACGAAATGATTTTTAAAATGATAATCCATCGTACCTTGGTTGATATGAAACTGCCCCTCACCGATATTTCCACGATGCTGTTTATTAGAATAGTTTTGAATCATTTGGATTTGGTCTGTTTTCGCCTCGAAAATAGCAATTTGATCTTCAAAAAAGAGACCATAAATCAAGTAATGAAATTCATTAGGTTTTACTTGTTGGATATTACAATCGAATAGTGCGCCATTGAGAACGTCTTGAAAGCTGATCATTCTCCGTTCGATTGTCGCATTCAAAATTTCCTTAATGATATTTTGAGGAGTGATTTTTTGCTTGTTTTGAGAAAGAACAGTTGAAAACTTTACTTCATAGTTGATCTTGTCTTTACATAGATCATAATTGAGTGCAGTGGACATATCCAAAGCATAAATATTTTTGATCATTAGTTCTGCAACCGTACCAAATCGCCGAGTTTTAAGCGAAAAAATACCATCTCTGAAATCCTCAATGTGCTTTTCCATAAATTTGTTCCTTTCAAAATCAATTCTATGTTAGCAAAATAAACAAGAAACGTATCAAATTGTTTATTTTACTTGCCATCTGATGCAGTAAAATAGCTTCTGTAGGTAATCTATGTCAGAAAAATCTTCAATGGAGGTGCTTTATTTGTAGGAGAACTGTTTTGAGCCACAACCTTATTCACGGTGTTCCCCAAGCAACTTCTCCATATAGCTTACACCCTCGCAAAATATGAGAAGCTATTTTGAATGATCGCTCGCTATCTAGTCGGAGCTGACCGCTTGGAGCCACAACCTTATTCACGGTGTTCCCCAAGCAACTCCTCCATATAGCTTACACCCTCGCAAAATAGGAGAAGCTATTTTGAATGGTCGCTCGCTACCTAGTCGGAGTTGACCGCTTTGAGCCACAACCTTATTCACGGTGTTCCCCAAGCAACTCCTCCATATAGCTTACACCCTCGCAAAATAGGAGAAGCTATTTTGGATGGTCGCTCGCTATCTAGTCGGAGCTGACCGCTTGGAGCCACAACCTTTATTTAAACAAACTTTTGATTTTATCAGTGATACCATCAACATCGATATCTTTCAAAAGGTTTTTTGCTTGCTCAACATAGTTGCCAAGTTCATCCTTATGGTCTTCGATAAATTGTTTTGCTTCGTCTAAGTTTCCTTCATTAACCATTTCTTTTACTTTTGCAATTAATTCGTCTTTATTCATTTTATCCCATCCTTTATAGTTATTAAAAAGTAACGAATAACAATATAAAATGCTTTTAATATCATGTTCAGATTACTTTTACATTATTAGTTTATCAGATAATAAGTTTTTTTTACATAATAGTTGTTATGAAATTTGACTGCATTGCTAAAGTATGAGAGAAAACTCATTCCTAGGTCGGAGGTTTCTGTTTTCTGTTTCTAGTTATAATAAATGCAATAACATAGGAGGTAGGAAAATGAAAGTAGTTAAATTTTTTGTAGGAATTATTCTGATTGGCGGGTTAAGTTTGTTTGGATTAAAGATGTATACGGCAAACCAACATGGTGAATTTGCTGGTATAGCGGATCAACTGAATCCGTTGGTAACAGAAGGAGAAGTTTATGTAAAAACAAAAAAACCAGATTCTGTTAATAGTTACGGAACAGCAACCTATGTTCAGGAAGCGGCAGATGAAAACGGGAAAAAACGAATCGTTGAATTCAACGGACTTGGCGTGTTAAAAGAAGAGCGTTATTTGAAGTTGAAAAATAAAGGTGCGCATGTTGAAACATACGAAGAAGTCGAAAAAAGCAAAGTTCCTGAAAAAGCATTAGCACTTATTGGATAATGAACATAAAAATAAAAAGGAGTTGCGACAAACGACGCAACTCCTTTTTAAAATGATCGGAAAATATAAACCCAGAATTGGGATGGTAGGGTTCGAACCTGCAATTGCTTGATTCAGAGTCAAGTGCCTTACCAGTTTGGCTACATCCCAATGACTCAATGCAAATTTATGTTAGCACTTATTAAGAAAAACGCAACTAATTTAACTTGTTCGTTACTTATTTTTTTTGACTCGTTCGATTCGACGTTCGATTTTTCTAACCAGACTAGATGGTAAACCTGTTATTTCGGCCACAGAAATAGTTGAAGAAAGAAGTTTTAATTCAAGGGATAGTTCGTTTTTCAAATGGTAGATATTTGCTAAACGCTCAACATATTCAAAGTGCGTATATTCAGTTTGTAAAATCAAAAATTTCAGGATGTCAATTGCTTTTTCAAAATCTTGTTCAGCATAATACGCCAAAGCTTGACGATATAATTTGATCTCCAATTGATTCAATGAAGAAGGACGGTGACGATTTGTCCATTCATTAACGGAAACTTTTCCCTGAACATTACCAGAATCATCACGTACAAAAATGATTGGAATTTCATTTGGATTCGGTTTTTTTTGATTGAATCTTTCCATGATGATGCCTCCTCCTTCAAACTAGAATCTTCTTGTCTAAAGTATATGTCATTCTCTGAAAGAACGCTAGTTACTTTTTTCCAAGGTTAACATTTGTCCACCCATTGCTTCAAAGACCTCAGTAAAATCTTCGATTGGAACTGCTCGATTTTTTTCACCATAGGGATCGTTCACGTAAATCGTTTCTTCATCATAGCCTGTTACGACACAAGCATGAATGAGAGGAGTAACAGAAACTTCTCCATTTTGGGTGGTCCAAGTCATGAAATCATTATCATCAGGAACCTCAAATTCAATGGTGACACTAGTCCAAACGGGTTTATCTTCATTTAAGGCCTCTTTGATATCAGTAAGTGACGCTTCCTTTTTTGCTTGAGCGTGGTAGCTGGTTTGTACTATTTCTTGTGCGAGTGCAGCAATTGGTGCAACATAGACACCCATAGCCCAGTCCCCACCAGAAATATCACCAACAAATCCTTCATTTGGATCACCATGGGTGCCATCTTCATTGAATACAGGTACATAGGTAAGCTCATTTGCTAATTGGTTTTTGTTTGTTTCAAAGCCATAGTAATTTAAAAGCATAGAAAGGGCAGTTACTTCACAGCCATTTTCTAAAGCTGGTTCGTCGAACTGATTTGCAAGTGGGACATCTAAAATGATTTCATTCGCTCCATTTGACTTTTTTTTAGCTGGAGGTTTCTGATTCTCTTGATTTTGCTGCGACGTTTCGTTTGAGTTGGGAGTTGTTAACCAATAAATTGAACCAGCAGTGAGTAAACTGATACTAACAATCCCTGTTAATTTTTTTGCAACTTTCTTTTTCATAAGGACCTCCAATTATTCCACAAGGGAACATCTTACATTCTTGGTATTATAAAGTTTTTTTTGAGAATGTAAAATACTTTTTCATCGATTATCGGTGAAAAAAGTTTACATAAAAAAATTAACAGCTAGTAATTATTTTTTCAACCATTTCAACTTCATCACTGAGAGAAAGAAAAAATGAATAATTCCGTTCTTTTTTATGAATTTTCAGCGAAGCTTTCGTGTTTAGAAGGGGTTTTATTTGTGAAAACGAAACCAGTAAGCTATAATGCCAATATGGTTTGTTCAAAAAATTGTTAGCAAGCGTTAACTGGCGATGACAATGAACATTCTGCCTGAATAAAATACTTCAGGAAAGAAAATGGGGCAGCAGTGTAGGAGGATTTTGATGACGGAAGAAATGATAAATTTAGGAGAAAAATATTCTTGTAAGCCAATTGGATTCACACAACCAGTTGTTGGAGAAGTAGTATCAAAAATGACAAATTGTGCCGTAGTCAAAGTTGCTCAATGTGCTGACGAAGATCAAAAGTTATTGGAAGAGAAATCCAGCATGGTTGTTGCAAAATATGATACATTTGAATAAAAAATAAAAAGGACAAGTAGTTCTAACGCGAAAAGTGTTGCTACGTGTCCTTTTTGCTGTTTTTTTAAAAGTTCTATATACTTAGTAGAAAGAGAAAAGTTTTCTTGAGATGAAAGAAGAGAGGTGATGTACAATGATAACGACTTTTACTTTGTTATTATTTGCATTTGTTTTTGTCATGTTTTTATTCTTATGGTTCGTCCGCAGAGAAATTGTTTATAAAGCTGTCCGAAATCGTTGGGTTTATCTGGTAGTGCCATTTCTAGTGGTCTTAGTGATCTGGTTTACTGTCATTAGTCAGCCAACGCTAGACGATTTGGTGAAGGCTGTTTTATCAGCAATGATCTTTATCAGTTTTTTATTGGATAGCCGCGGGATCACAGAAGATGGTTTAGTTTTAAATAGCTTTGATAAACGAGGCGTTCCTTTTTCTGAGATCGATCGAATCGTTTTATATCAACCACAAGGTTCAAATGAAGTAAAAATGAACTTTTTCCGTAAAGGTTGGCGTGGGCCAATGCTAAAATTTTCGACTTCTTTAGAGGAACTGGTGCCATTTTTAGCGCAGCGATTAAATGATGATGCGCAAATTGACATTATGATTGATGAAGAGTAAAGGATGTCGCGCGAAGTGTTCAGCGCCAATAAATAAGGATAAATTGGCAGAAATTGTTCCTCAAATTTTGAACAATTTGTTCTTATTTTGAAGGAGTTACTTCTTGAACACCGTAGATGAAGGAGGTGGCACAAGGTGCTTAACTCTCAAAAATATTCATCTATTTTAAATGATACAATCAGTTTTGTTTTCTATAAAAAGATTATTTTAAACGAAAAAGGACACGCTTAGGTTTATCCTAAACGTGTCCTTTTTTGCCTTATGCGTAGCTTAGCTAAATACGCGGAAACGATCTTCGTCGTTCATGTATTCTTTTTCGCCAGCAGGTGATTCAACAGAACCGAAGACTAATTGAGAACGTAGTTTCCAGTTTGCAGGAATATTCCATTCTTTTGCAACTGCTTCGTCAATTACTGGATTGTAATGTTGTAAGTTTGCGCCAAGACCTTGATCAACTAATGAAACCCAAGTATTTGCTGTTGCAATACCATTTGATTGTTCTGACCAATCTGGGAAGTTATCCGCATAAAGTTCAAATTGTTCTTGTAATCCTTTAACGATGTCAGTGTCTTTAAAGAATAAAACAGTTCCGTAACCATTTTTGAAGCCAGCTAATTTTTGTTGTGTGTTAGGAAAAGCTTCAGCAGGCGTTAATGGTCGAAGTGCTTCTTCAGTGATTTCCCATAATTTTTCGTGAGCATCACCGAAAAGAATGACAGCGCGTGTTGATTGTGCATTGAAAGCAGTTGGGCTTTCTTTGATTGCTTCTTTGATAAGTGCTTCTAACTCTGTGTTTGATAGTGAAACGTTGCGCCCCAAATGATAGATAGAACGGCGTTTTTTTAAAGTGTCTGTAAATGTAGTCATAATATACTCTCCCTTTGAATGTTGTTTTTTTAACTTACTTTTTGTAATTGAATACAAAATGAAGTATATCATCTTACAAAAAGTAAGTAAACAGAAATGCTCAAAAAAATTCAACTTTTTTTGAAGAAAAATTGAATGAGAAAGCGAAAAGAGTGATAGCGGTTACTTGACTGTTTTAGCGACTTTTTCCGCTTTATTTATGGAAAGGTCCTATATAATTATTAAATGTGTGTTTTTTTATTCTTATTATTTTGTCATTGAATTTTACTTATTTTTATAGAAAAGAAGTATATATTTCTTAGATAAGTTTTTCAGTTAAATTTTTTGGTGAATATGTTTATTATTTTCTGAAAATTTAAAGAATTGGGGTATGGATTATGGAAAATCAACAAGATAAGGGCTTCTTTGGCCAGCCGAAGGGGTTATCAACATTGTTCTTCACTGAGATGTGGGAACGATTCAGTTATTATGGAATGCGCGCATTACTTCTTTATTATATGTATGATGCAGTTTCAAATGGTGGTCTTGGATTACCACGTACAACAGCCTTAGCAATCATGTCAATTTATGGTTCACTTGTGTTTATGTCAAGTATTGTTGGTGGTTGGATTTCTGACCGTTTACTTGGAGCAAAGCGAACAGTATTTTTTGGTGGAGTATTCATCATGTTTGGTCACATTGTTTTAGCAACACCATTTGGAGTAGGAGCATTATTTATTTCAATGGCATTGATCATTATGGGGACAGCTTTGCTGAAACCAAATGTATCTGGAATGGTAGGCCATCTTTACTCAAAAACAGATTTGCGTCGTGACGCAGGTTTCTCAATCTTTTATATGGGTGTAAACTTGGGGGCGTTACTAGCACCGCTAATCGTTGGGACTTTAGGTCAAGAATATAACTATCATTTAGGGTTCTCACTAGCAGCGTTTGGGATGTTCTTTGGTTTATTGCAATATATCATTCAAGGGCGTAAAACATTAGACGGTGTTGGAACGAAAGCACCAAACCCATTAACGCCAGAAGAACGTAAAGGTTTTATTCGTAACTTTGTTATTGCGATTGTCGTAATTATTGCTATTTTTGGTGGTGCACAATTAACTGGTCATCTTTCGATTGATTTCTTTGTTAATTCGATCAGCGTACTTGGAATTGTGTTACCTATTTTCTATTTTGTAAAAATGTTAACGTCAAAAGATGTTTCTGCAGAAGAAAAACCACGTGTGTTAGCATATATTCCATTGTTTTTAGCAGCAATTATTTTCTGGTCATTACAAGAGCAAGGCTCATCTATTCTTGCATTGTTTGCCAGTGAACGAACACAATCAACTTTATTTGGTGTAACGATCCAAGCAAGTTGGTTCCAATCATTAAATCCGATTTTCATTTTTGTTTTGACACCTGTCTTCGTTACTTTATGGACAAAATTGGGACAAAAACAACCATCTACTGTTGTGAAATTTGCACTTGGGTTATTATTTGCTGGACTTTCTTACTTATTATTGATGTTACCAGGTTTATTATATGGAACAGCTGGAAAAGTAAGTCCAATGTGGTTGGTGGGGAGCTTCTTCATCATCGTAATTGCGGAATTGTGTTTATCACCAGTTGGTCTATCAGTAACAACAAAACTAGCACCGCGCGCATTTGAATCACAAACGATTGCTATCTGGTTCCTAGCGGATGCCTCATCACAGGCAATTAATGCGCAAATCGCTCGTTTTTACACACCGGCAACTGAATCAGCATATTTTGGAATCATTGGGGTCGTTGCCATTGTTGGCGGGATTTTATTGTTTACAATCAAAGAACCAATTAAGAAACTGATGGGTTCAATTCATTAAAAATTTTTAGTGCCTAGGGCAATCGATGCCCTAGGCTTTTTTTTGTGGCAAGTTTATCGAGATGTTCTTAAAGCAACTTTCTCATAAAGTTTGTATTTACTTTAAAATAAAAGGAATTTCTTTGTGTGATCGCGTATGCTATTGTTGAAGGGAAATGATTTGCGCTACAACCTTTTTCTCGGTGTTCCCAAAACAATTCCTCCATATAGCTTGCATTCACTAAAAAACATGAAAAGCTATTTTGAGTGCTTGCGCGCTATCTTGTCGGAGCTAGACATTTTGCGCTACCACCTTATCCACGGTATTCTCAAAGCAACTTCTCGAAATAATTCGTAATTGACCAAAAATATGGAAAGCTATTATTGTCAGTTGCTCATTATTTTGTCGAAGCTGACCGCTTTGCGCCACAACCTTTTTTTAAAAGTTATTTCTTTTCATCAAAAACCTTGATAAGTAGAACGAATGTTCAGTTTTTTTGTTATAATAGAGGAGCATCAAAAAGTAAAGGAGGAGTAAAATGTCTTTACAATTTATTCTCGGCTCAGGTAAAAAAGATCATCGAACAGCATTAATTGATGAGGCGACGGCTTGGTTAGAAGCAGCTCCTCAAAATCAAGTCTTTTTCCTTGTCCCTAATTACAATAAATTTGAACAAGAACAAGAATTATTAGCAATGTTACGTAAGCGCAAAGGAACAAAAAACTTTAGTACGACAAATGTCCAAGTTTTCAGTTTTTATCGACTCGCATGGTACATTTTACAGCAGACAACTTTGCTTTCAGGTAATAGTATCACCGAAACTGGCTCAGCCATGATTCTGCGTCAGATTTTAGAAAAAAATCGCGAAAAGTTGACTATTTTTCGTGGCGAGGTCAACAAAAAAGGGTTTATCAAGCAACTCCAAGAATTGTATGAAGAAATGCGCACAGGAAATATTCAGCCTAATGATTTAACGGCTGGCTTAACGACGAAAGGACCAAAAGAAGCAGATCAACAATTGAAAATGCAAGATTTGCGATTGATTTTTTCTGCGTATGAAGAAGAATTATTTAACCGTATGTTACAAGCCGAAGATGCTTTGACGATTTTGAGTGAATATCTCTACCAACATGATTTCAAACATGTGAAATTTTTGATGACGGGCTTTTCTCGCGTCAATGCGCAGGAATATCAACTGCTAAGCGCGATGATGGCAAAAGGAAATCTGGTTGTCGATTTATTACTTGATCGTCCTTATCCGAATGAAGTACCTGAACCTTTAAATTTATTTTACGAAACAGGAAAGTTATATTTTCGCTTATTGAATGGAGCAAGGGAACATCGTGCGCCAATTTTAGTTGATCAATATGCACCAGCGAAAGAAGTACCAGAGGCGTTGGCCACACTACAAGATATGTGGGAAGAAACAAGTAGTCATAAGCAAAATCGTTCACGGAAAATCGGTGCACAAAAGACGATTCATTTGTGGGAGGCGGAGACACCGACAGAAGAAGTCCAACAGCTTGCTGTAGAAATTCGTCGTTTGGTAAGCGAAGGAGAATGTCGGTATCGCGATATCCAAGTACTGACGAAAGATATGCTGCTTTATGGTAATTTACTAAAACCGATTTTTCAAGAAATGGCGATTCCGTTTTATCTTGATGAAGAACAATTGATGGAAAATCATCCCTTGGTTGAATGGATCAATAGTTTGTTTGCTTTAGATCGTTACGCGTATCGTTTGACTGATATTATGCGATTTTTCAAAACGGAGTTATTGATTGCTCCAGAAAATTCAGAATTAGAACAAGAACATTGGCAAGTTATAAGAGATGACTTTCGTAAGAAATTGGATCTCACAGAAAATGTTGCTTTGGCTTATAATTATCAAGGAAATTATTGGACCCGTGCAAAGGATTGGACGTTTGTTTCTTATAACTTTGAATCAGAAGAAATGGAGGATGTCCAAGAACTACAAGAGCAATCAAATGAAATTCGACGCTTATTCCAGAGTAATATTCCAAGTTTCTTTAAAAAAATCAAAAGCTGTGAAAATGGACAAGAAGCTGCTAGTGTTTTTTATCAGTTTTTAGTAACGAGTGGTGTCCGGCAACAACTTTTATTTTGGCGAAACCAAGAAGTTGCTCGCGGAAACTTAGCTCAAGCAAGAAATCACGAGCAAACGTGGGGAGCATTGATTGACTTATTGGATGAGTTTGCATTGATTTATGGAGAAACCAGTTTCGAATGGGAAATCTTCCAAGATATTATCAGTAGTGGATTAGAAAACCTAAGTTATGGGAAGATTCCTACAGCAATTGATCAAGTTCAAGTGAATCGCTTGGAATTGGTTCGGCCAAATCAAGCAAAAATCACTTTTGCTTTGGGTTTGAATGATCAAACCTTTCCAGCTCGTCAAGAAACTAAAGGGTTGTTGTCTAGCGAAGAACGAGAACAGTTGAATCAAGCATTGGCTGAAGGTCAATATTTGTTTGATCCTGCAACGGAAAGTATGTCTTCTGAGCCTTTTCAAGCTTATTTGGTCTTTCTTTCAGGCACAAAGCGACTTTATTTAAGCTATGCGCAAAGTTATGATACGGATCGAAGTTTGAAAATTTCTCCTTATTTACAACGAATCAATCATTACTTAGCAATACCAATCGAGAAAAAAACGCGGTTAACGGTAACTAGTGATCCAGCAAATTATATTGGCACGTATCGGAGTGCTATTGATGCGTTGAATCGAATGTTTCGTTTGGCAGCGGATGAGAAACAACAATTAGCGAAAGTTTGGGCTGAATTAAGAGAAGTTGTTCTTCATTCTACTTGGCGCAATTTTGCTTTGCGTGTATTTGAGAGTCAGTCTCATTTGAATGTCCCAGTCTCATTACCGACAGAGTTAGCAGAGCAGTTATACGGGAAAGAAATCTATACATCTATTTCTCGCATGGAAAATTTCTACAATTGTGAATATAAATATTTTGTTCAATTTGGTTTGAAGTTGAAAGAACGTATGATCTATGGATTGACCCCCGCAGCAACAGGGGATTTTTATCATGAGTCATTGGATCGTTTCTTTAAACTATTATTTTCAAATCAACTTTCACTTGTTAGTATGACGGAAAAAGAACGCCAAGAATTCACTGAAAAAGTTCTCCAAGAAGTGTTTGGTGAATTGCGCTTTGAAATTTTAGATAGCTCTGCTCGGATGAACTATATTCGTTATCAATTGAGTCAAACAATCCAAAAAGTTGCATGGGCATTACAAAAACAAAGTAAAAATACGGGTTTACATCCATTACAAACAGAGATTTTATTTGGACAAATCGCAGGGGCAAAAGGGATCCCCGGTTTGGAATTACCTTTGCAAAATGGCGGGAAACTTCATGTTCGCGGGAAAATCGACCGTATCGATACGGCAACAGAACAAGATGAAACATGGTTAAGTGTCGTGGACTATAAATCAAGTGGGCGAACATTTGATGTTACGGAAGCTTACTATGGGATGGCTATGCAACTATTGACTTACTTAGATGTTGCTTTGATGGACGCAGTACGCTTAACCGGACAAGCTACAGTCAAGCCTGCTGGTTCTTATTATTTACATGTCCATAATCCCGTATTAACAGAGAATGAAGAGATCGAAAAGAATACGTTGAAAAAATTTAGTTATGATGGTGTTTTTGTTGACGATCCGGGATTGTTGGAAGTTCTTGATCATTCGCTAGAAGCGAAAGAACAATCTTTAATCTATCCAGTGAAAAAAAATGCGAAAGATGAATATCAAAAAGGCAGCTACAGTAAAGAAAAATTCTTCACAGAAGAAGAACTACATCAGTTTATGGCACATAATCGTAAAAATATGCGTTTAGCTGGTGACGCAATCACTTCGGGAGAAATCAAACTGAATCCAGCGTATAAAGATAAACAGCGTATTGCTTGTCAATTTTGTCCATTTCGAAGTGTCTGCACTTTTGATGTGATGTTAAAAGAAAATAATTATCATCGTTTAGAAAAATTGGATAAGGATGAAGCATTACGCAGAATTTTGAAACGAGGTGAAGAAGAGTGAGTCAGATTCCGTTAAAGCCCCAAAATGAACGTTTTACAGATGAACAATGGCAAGCCATTTTTGATCGCGGGGACAATTTGCTGGTCTCCGCTTCAGCAGGATCTGGGAAAACGACGGTTCTTGTTCGTCGAGTGATTGAAAAACTTAAAATGGGTGTAAACATTGATGAACTCTTGATTGTTACGTTTACTGAAGCCGCTGCACGTGAAATGAAAGAAAGAATCCAAGAAGCTTTGCAGTCGGCAATCAATGATGAAACAGATACACAACGTCAACAACATTTTACAAAACAATTGATGTTGCTTCCTACTGCTAATATTTCGACACTACACGCATTTTGTTTAACTGTCATTCGTCGTTTTTATTACTTGATTGATATCGATCCGGTTTTTCGAATGTTAACAGATGAAACAGAAACGTTATTGATGAAAGAAGATGTGTGGGACGAATTACGTGAACGCCTTTACGGAGAAAAAGATGAGCGGTTTTTCCAATTAACGACGAACTTTTCAAATGATCGATCAGATGAAGGATTGACTGATTTGATCTTTTCTCTTTATGAATTTGCGCGTGCCAATCCAGATCCAGCTAATTGGCTTAAACATTTGAGTGACGCTTATCGCTTAGAAGGCTCACTTAGCGAATCGGCATTATATCAAGAGCAACTACGCCCGTTGATTTTGGCAGATGTTTTTCAATGTGTACAAGATTACGAAGAAATGGTTCGTTTAGCTCAGACGGAAGGCTTGGAAAAAATGTATGACCAGGTTTTGGAGGAACGTGAAAGAGTCAACGCAATCTATGAGGCATTTATGCAAGACCAACTAGATGTTGCTTATCAAGGTTTAGAAAACTTAACCTTTTCCACATTTAAAAGCAGTCGAAAAGCAGAGCTGAAAGAGTTATCAGCAGAAATAAAAACTCTTCGAGATCGATCGAAAAAAATGATTCAAGAAATCAGTAAGAATTATTTTGCTGTTTCACCCGTGCAAATGGAAGCCATTATGACACAAACTCTTCCTTTAGTAGAAGAGATGTGTCAAGTAACACAAGCATTTATGGCTGGATTTAGTGAAAAAAAACGTGAAAAAGGTGTATTAGATTTTAATGACCTAGAGCATTTAGCGTTGATGATTTTGACCAAAAGAACTGCGAACGGTTGGGCAGCAAGTGAAGCCTCGAACTATTATCGAGAGAAATTTAAAGAAGTAATGGTTGATGAGTATCAGGATGTCAATCAGCTACAAGAGGCAATTTTATACTGGTTAAGAGAACCAGATCCAACGAACGGAAATCTTTTCATGGTTGGAGATGTCAAGCAGTCCATTTACTCTTTCCGTTTAGCCGATCCAAGTTTATTCATCAAAAAATATCAAGATTTTTCAAAGGCAGACGGTGGTAGAAGAATCGTTCTGGCAGAAAATTTTCGTTCACGAGAAGAAGTATTACATTTCACCAATTTAATTTTTAGTCAAATTATGGATGAACAAGTTGGCCAGATTACCTATGATGAAGCTGCAAAATTAGCATTAGGTTTTCCTGATTTTCCTAATAGTACGCAGTTCGATCCAGAAATTTTGATTTATGAAAAAGAACAGGAAGAAACTACGGAAGAGTTGCCTTCGGATGACTTCCTTGAAGATAAAACAGAGGGCGAATTATTGATGACAGGGTTGAAAATTCGTGAATTAGTTGATAGTAAATGGGAAATCTATGATAAAAAATTGAAAGCGAATCGACCAGTTGAATATGGCGATATTGTTTTGCTAACACCGACGAAAAAAAATAATTTAACGATTTTAGATGTGTTCAAGACATTAGATATTCCATTGGAAATGAACGACGCCCAAAATTATTTCCAAGCAACGGAGATTCGGACAATGATTTCATTACTACAAATCATTGATAATCCTTATCAAGATATTCCTTTGGTAGCTATTTTACGTTCACCAATCGTTGGCTTGATTGAACCTGAATTGGCACAGATTCGCTTAGCTGATCGAAACCATACATTCTTTGATGCGCTTTTGACTTATGAAAAAATGAATCAAGATCACTTGAGCGCTAAGCTCTCTGATTTTAGAGAGTTATTGGACAAGTGGCGTGAACTTGCGCGACGTTCTTCAATTGCAGATTTGCTTTGGACTATTTACTATGAAACAGGTTACCTAGAATACGTGGTAGGATTACCGGCTGGTGTCCAACGGCAAGCAAACTTGTATGCGCTAGTAGATCGTGCGAAAGCTTATGAGCAAAGTTCGTTTCGAGGGCTATATCAATTCGTTCGTTTCATCGAAAAAATGCAAGAAAAAGACAAAGATTTGGCAGAACCTGTCATTGCTGTGGAAGACAATGCAGTACGGGTGATGACGATTCACGCGAGTAAAGGACTAGAGTTTCCCGTTGTCTTTTTGCTGGACATGACGAAAGAATTCAATTTACAAGATTTACGAAAACGCTATGTCTTTGAGGAAAAATTAGGGGCAGGAATCCGCTACATGGACCCGCAAACTCGTGTGTTATTTGATACATTACCTTTTCAAGCAATCAAATTAGCTAGACAAAACAAATTATTGTCGGAGGAAATGCGTAAGTTATATGTCGGATTGACTCGTGCGGAACAAAAACTGTTTATTGTGGGTTCCTATAAGAGTCGCGAACAAACAATCAAAACGTGGAACGAAGCGCGAAATACAGCAGACCTTGTTCTGGATCCAGCACTCCGTTTAAAAGGTCGAGGAAGTTTAATGAATTGGATTGGTTATAGCTTGATTCGTCATCCTCGAATGTCCGAATATTTAGAGGAAGAGTCAACAATGACTTTAGCTGATGCGAAGGACTCTTTTAGCATTATATGGATGAACCAACAAGTGTTAGTCGAAAAACGACACCAACTTGCACAGCGAGAACCTTCTTTAGTTAAACCGAAAGAAAACCAAAATGGCTTATCAGAGACTCTGCGTCAACGTTTAACCTATGTTTATCCTTATCAGGCGGCTACTCAAACGACTAGTTACCAATCTGTTTCAGAAATCAAACGATTATTTGAAGATCCAGATGATAGTCAGGCAACAAAGTTAAGTTGGGAAGACAATCAAACAAAAGCAAAAAATCATCAATTTCGTTATACACAAGAACAACTAGCCGAACCTAAATTTTTACAAAAAGGTGTGTCGGCAACTGCAATTGGAACAGTCACACATACATTGTTGCAGTTATTGCCATTGGTGCCACCAACAGAAGAATCGATCCAAGCGTTATTAGTAGAGCTAGTCAAAAAAAGGTTAGTAGATCAACAGGTGGCAAAAAAAGTCGACGTTTCTGCAATTCTTTGGTTTTTTGAAACAGACTTTGGAAAGCAACTATTGAAGAATGCCGCAAAAGTGAAAAGAGAGCAACCATTTGCGATGTTGATGACAGCAGATGAAGTGTTTGAAAATTATCCAGATGAAAGCGATGAATTACTTATTCACGGAATCATTGACGGCTATATTGAATTTGCAGATGAAATCTATCTTTATGATTTCAAAACAGATTTTCTTATGAATCCAGATAATCCAGATGAGGTTGATAAAGTTGTCCAAAAATATTTAGGACAACTTCGACTTTACCAACAAGCATTAGCAGATTCTTTAGGAAAACCTGTAACGAATACCTTTTTAGTTTTATTGCGTGGCAAAAAAATCATAAATGTTAACAAAAGATTATGAATAAGCATAAGTTGCTTACACTTTGTAAGTATTATGCTATACTCTTCAAAAAGAGGTGAGTAAGATGGAGCTTACACAGACAGACTTTGTTCTATGTCCGAAGTTTGAGAAAACTTTCTCAATTTTGGGAAAAAAATGGAACGGATTAATTATTGATGTATTATTAGAAAATGGTCCGCAACGCTTTGTTGATCTTGCTACAAAGATTCCGATGGTTAGCGACCGAGTATTGGTCGAGCGTCTAAAAGAGTTAGAAAAAGAAGGAATTGTTACTCGAAATATCTCCTGTAATGAATCTAATCGTTCTGAGTATCTTTTAACTGAAAAAGGAGCAGATCTACAAAACTCAATCAAACAGTTACAAGTTTGGAGTGAAAAGTGGGTTACTGAGGAAGAATGCAGTTGATTTCAGGACAAAATTCTTGTAGAATTGATTTTGTAAATTGTAAATAAACAAAGAACCATGACGAAAAAGAGTAGTTTGGCTAAACCAGATCAGGGAGATTTGCCATAGACTGAGAGCAAATTCTGTGTTTGAAAAATGAAGTTCACTTTCTGAGTTCGCCTAGTTTTTGCTACTAGGCCGGCAATTATTGTCGTTAATCAAGTAAGTGTGTGAGTAGCTAATCGCTTTACTCACAAATTAGGATGGTATCGCGAAGACCTCGTTCCTTGATAGGAATGAGGTCTTTTTTTGTATTTGAATTTGAAGGAGGAAACCAGCAATGTCTTTACAAGCACAACTCGAAAGCTTGAAAGAAGCAACGATTGTTAAAATTAATGCCGCACAGGATTTGAAAGAATTGAATCAAATCCGCGTGGAAACGTTAGGGAAAAAAGGCCCAATTACCGAAGTTCTTCGTGGAATGAAAGACCTTAGTCCAGAGGAAAGACCAAAAGTAGGTAGCTTTGCAAATGAAATTCGTGATTTTTTAACAGTAGAAATTGAACGTAAAAAAGAAGTTCTTGAAGAAGAAGCACTGAATGCTGCTTTAGCAAAAGAAACACTTGATGTGACTCTACCCGGTCGTCAAGTAAAGCAAGGAACACGCCATATCTTGACACAAATCATGGAAGAAATCGAAGATATTTTTGTTGGAATGGGTTATCAAATCGTTGAAGGTTACGAAGTAGAGTCAGATCACTACAACTTTGAACGAATGAATTTACCAAAAGACCATCCGGCACGAGATATGCAAGATACGTTTTATATTTCCGAAGATATTTTAATTCGCACACATACTTCGCCTGTTCAAGCACGAACAATGGAAAAACATGATTTCTCAAAGGGTGCATTACGTATGATTTCACCTGGGAAAGTGTTCCGTCGTGACACGGATGATGCCACTCATAGCCATCAATTCCATCAAATTGAAGGTCTTGTGATTGATAAAAATGTAACAATGGGTGACTTGAAAGGAACATTGGAAGTTGTTATGAAAAAAATGTTCGGGGAAGATCGCAAAATTCGTTTGCGTCCAAGTTATTTCCCATTCACTGAACCATCTGTTGAAGTAGATGTTAGCTGTTTCAAATGTGGAGGCAAGGGTTGTAACGTCTGCAAATATACGGGTTGGATTGAAATTTTAGGTGCTGGAATGGTTCATCCAAATGTTTTAGAGATGTCAGGGATCGATCCAAATGAATATTCAGGATTTGCTTTTGGACTTGGACCAGATCGCGTAGCAATGTTACGTTATGGTGTTAATGATATCCGTAATTTCTATCAAAATGACTTACGTTTTTTAAGTCAGTTCAAGGGGGAGTAAAAAAGGATGTTAGTTTCATATAAATGGTTAAATAAATATGTTGATTTATCAGCAGTGACACCACAAGAATTAGCAGATAAAATGTCTGTTACTGGTATCGAGGTCGAAGGAATCGAAGTGCCAGAAGATGGTTTGAAAAAAATTGTCGTCGGTGAAGTAAAAGAATGTGTACCGCATCCTGATTCTGATCACTTATCCATTTGCCAAGTAGACATTGGTGAAGAGGAATTATCTCAAATCGTTTGTGGCGCGCCGAATGTTAAAGCGGGCATCAAAGTTATCGTTGCTTTACCCAATTCACGGATTGCTGGCAATGTGAAAATCAAAAAAGGAAAAATGCGCGGCGAAATATCCAATGGGATGATCTGTGCGTTACAAGAAATTGGTTTTTCTGATAGCGTGGTGCCAAAAGAATATGCAGAAGGTATTTATTATCTTCCTGAGGATGCTGTGAATGGTGAGCCAGTATTTTCATATCTTGGTATGGATGATTCAATTATTGAATTATCGATCACACCGAACCGCGCTGATGCACTATCCATGCGTGGTGTTGCCTATGAGGTTGGCGCAATTTATCGCCAAACACCAACATTCGATGATGAAAAACTAACCGAAGTTGATCGTTTGGCTAGTGAAAAAATTACTGTGACTGTGGAAGACAAAGAACTTGTTCCAGCGTATCAAATTCGGGTAATTGAAGGGGTTAAAATTCAACCAAGTCCACAATGGTTACAAAACCTTTTAATGAACGAAGGAATTCGTCCAATCAACAATGTAGTTGATGTAACAAATTATATCCTGTTATTGTTTGGTCAACCATTGCATGCATTTGACTATGATAAACTTGGTTCGAAAGAACTTGTTGTCCGTCATGCCAAAGAAGCAGAAGAATTAGTGACACTTGATGGTGAAACACGCCAATTGACACCAGAAAACTTGGTAATCACTAACGGCTCGGTTCCTGTTGCTTTAGCGGGTGTCATGGGTGGATTGGATTCAGAAATCACTGAAACAACGACAACAGTAGCATTAGAAGCAGCATTATTTGATCCAGTTTCCATTCGTCGAACAGCGAAACAATTCAATTTACGTAGTGAATCTTCTGCACGTTTTGAAAAAGGAATCAATCATGCAACGATTGCTGAAGCAAACGATGCTGCGGCAGCTATGATCGTCGCACTTGCTGGGGGCGAAGTTCTAACGGGTGCAGTAGCTGGTGCGGAAGTGACAGTCGAAGATGTAACAGTTCCAATCACATTACAACGAATCAATCAATATTTAGGAACAAACTTGACTAGTGCAGAAGTGAACGAGATTTTTGAAGCACTTGGTTTTGATTATCAAGAAACTAATGAAACATACGTTGTCGTTGTTCCACCAAGACGTTGGGATATTCAAATTGAAGCAGACATCATTGAAGAAGTTGCTCGTATCTATGGTTATGATCGTTTGCCATCTACATTACCAAGTGGTGAAACAGTTGCTGGAAGTTTAACGGCAGAGCAAGCAGGTACCCGTACCATTCGTACATTGCTTGAAGGTAGTGGATTGAATGAAGCAATTAGTTATGCGTTGACAACCGAAGAAAAATCTCGTCAATTCGCAATGAAAGAAACGAATATCACTCGTTTAGACTGGCCAATGAGTGAAGAGCGTTCAGTTCTTCGGATGAACTTGATTAGTGGGTTATTGGACAATGTTAATTACAATGTCGCTCGTAAAAATACTGATGTTGGTTTCTATGAAGTAGGACGTGTGTTCTATCAGGAAAATGATCCTTTGACTCATTTGCCACAAGAAGTAAAACATCTTGCGTTAGCTATTTCTGGTACATGGCAAGAAAAAGATTGGCAAACAAAAGCAGAAACAGTTGATTTCTTTACAATCAAAGGATTGTTAGAAAACATTTTTGCCCAATTATCCATTACTGAACAAATGAGTTATCAAGCAACCACTATGCCAGAAATGCATCCAGGTCGAACGGCTGCCATCTATCTTGGTGAACAATACATTGGGTTTGTTGGTCAAGTTCATCCAACGATTGCTAAAGCGTATGACATTCCGGAAACGTATGTTGCAGAATTAGATTTAGTTTCACTGATTGAAGCAGCACAAGCAGGAATCACCTATCATGCTGTGACAAAATTTCCAGCCGTTAGTCGAGACATTGCTTTGTTAGTTAAAGAAGAAATAACAAATCAAGAATTAGAGACAGTAATTAAAGCATCTGCTGGTAAATTTTTAACAGAAATTCAATTATTTGATGTCTATCAAGGGGACAATATCGAAGCAGGTAACAAATCAATGGCGTATAGCTTGACATTTGTAAATCCTGAAGCGACATTGACGGATGAAGAAATCAATAAAGCTATGGATAAAGTAACCCATGCATTAACAGAAAACTTGCACGCAAGTATTCGTTGATTCTTTTCTTATCCAGAAAAACCCAGCCACGAGGCAGACGGGAAAGTCTAACTCGTGGCTGGGTTTTATTTAGTCAAAAAGCGAGGACCAAGATATTCTTCATTTTGATCCTTGCTTTTTGTTTTGATAATTAGTTGAAATAGTTGATCCCCATCGCAGATTTTACTTCTGCTAATGTTTCTGCTGCTACTTCTTTTGCAGCTAAACTGCCTTGACGTAACATTTCCATAACAGCTGCTGGATCTTTTTCAAACTCTTCACGACGTGCACGAATTGGTGCAAATTCAGCTTCTAAAACGTCAATCAAGTAACGCTTGATTTTGACGTCACCAAGACCACCACGACGATAATGTGCTTTCATGTCTTCAATTGTTTCTTTATCTGTTCCGAACACATCCAGATAAGTGAAGACCATGTTTCCTTCCACTTGACCAGGATCTTCCACATGGATGTGGTTGGGATCTGTGTACATGCTCATGACTTTTTTCTGAACAACATCAGCTGGATCAGCAATATAGATACCATTGCCCAGTGACTTACTCATTTTCCCATTACCATCAATCCCAGGTAAACGTCCCATTCCTTTTGGAGGGAAGACACCTTTTGGTTCAACAAGAACTTGACCATACGTATGATTGAAGCTTTGCACGATTTCTTGTGTTTGTTCCAACATTGGTTTTTGATCTTCACCAACAGGAACTAAATTTGCTTTGAAAGCTGTGATGTCAGCAGCTTGTGAAATCGGATAAACAAAGAAACCCGTTGGGATACTTTCGCCAAATTTCTTTTGTTCGATTTCTGATTTCACTGTTGGATTTCTTTTCACACGCCCAACACTGACCAAGTTCATGTAATACATGGCTAACTCAGATAACTCAGGAATTTGTGATTGGATAAATAAAGTTGATTTTGTCGGATCAAGACCAACAGCCAAGTAATCCAATGCGACTTGTAACACATTAGAAGAAACTTTTTCAGGATTTTTTGCATTATCTGTTAAAGCTTGCATGTCAGCAATCATGACAAACAGTTGATTCTTTTCGTCAGCTTGCATTTCCACCCGCGTTTTTAAAGAACCGACATAATGGCCAAGATGCAATCTTCCCGTTGGACGGTCTCCAGTCAATATAATATTTTTCAAAAAAGACACCTCTTTACGATTTGTAAGACTAGCACTTTATATCTTACCGTTTTTTTTTGGAAGAAACAACTAGTCAAATGAAAAAACGCGGAAAGGGTACAAAGGAAATTGAAGTGAAATGAACATTCAAAAACAAAATAGATTTGTAGAAAATAACGTAGAAACTTTACATTTCCCTTTATTATCAGATATAATATGTTTTATTAAGTATCTTTAAAAGAAATCTTACTAAATAATAATGGGAGTGTAATGATATGGCAATGATTGAATTTAAAAACGTGGAAAAGTACTATGGAAAATTCCATGCTTTGAAAAATATTAACCTCGAATTTGAGAAGGGGGAAGTAGTTGTTGTCATCGGGCCTTCAGGTTCTGGAAAAAGTACAATGTTGCGTTGCATCAATGGCTTAGAAACTATTTCCTCAGGACAACTACTGATAAATAACAAAGATTTAAGAGATAAACAGACAAAATTAACAGAAGTGCGTAAAAATATCGGGATGGTTTTTCAACATTTTAATTTATACCCCAATAAAACTGTACTAGAAAACATCACACTAGCACCAATTAAAGTGCTGAAGCAAGATCAAGCAACTGCAATCAAAAATGCTGAAAAATTTTTAGATACAGTCAATATGCTAGACAAAAAAGATTCTTACCCATCGATGCTATCTGGTGGACAACAACAGCGTGTTGCGATTGCCAGAGGTTTAGCCATGAATCCAGAGATGCTACTATTTGATGAGCCAACTTCAGCGCTTGACCCAGAAATGATTGGGGATGTACTAGACGTTATGAAGAAGTTAGCTAGAGAAGGAATGTCAATGATCGTGGTCACTCATGAAATGGGATTTGCAAAAGAAGTAGCAGATCGAGTGATTTTTATGGCTGAAGGAGAAGTTTTAGAAGAGAGTCGCGATGTAAAAGGTTTCTTTGACAATCCACAAGAAGAGCGAGCACAACAATTTATTAGTAAAGTAATCAACCATTAAAATTTAGGAGGAATTGTATGAAAAAGCATAAAAGCTTTCGTCTACTCTTTCTGCTAAGTATCGTGTTACTTGCACTGGTTGGCTGTAAGGGAGCAAGCGTAGCGGACGAAAATATCGCAGAAAGAATCAAAGAAACAAATGAGATCACTTGGGGTGTCAAATATGATACTCGTTTATTTGGAATGATGGACATCAAGTCTGGTGAAGTTCAAGGCTTTGATATCGATATTGCAAAAGCAATCACACAGAAAATACTTGGTAAAGAGGGACAAGCAAATTTTGTTGAAGTGACTTCGAAAACTAGAATTCCGTTGTTAAAAAATGGAAACATCGATGCAATCATTGCGACGATGACGATCACCGATGAACGAAAAAAACAAGTGGATTTTTCAGACGTTTATTTTGATGCTGGACAATCTTTGCTAGTTAAAAAAGGAAGCAGTATCCAAAGTGTGACTGATTTAGATGCTTCGACAACCGTTTTGGCTGTCAAAGGTTCGACTTCAGCAGCGAATATTCGTGAACATGCACCCGATGCAAATATTTTAGAATTAGAGAACTATGCAGAGGCATTTACGGCACTTCAATCGGGACAAGGAGATGCAATGACGACTGACAATGCGATCCTTTTAGGAATGGCGGATGAAAATCCAAGCTATACGTTGGCAGGAGGTACATTTACCAATGAACCGTATGGAATTGCCATCAATAAGGGGCAGAAAGAATTTTTGGATGAAGTCAATCAAGCATTAGCAGAAATGATTGCTGACGGCACCTATGATGAAATTTATCAACACTGGTTTCCAAATGAAACGGATGGCAAAGTTGATTAAGGAGGGACAATATGAGTGAATTGATACAAACTTATGGAGCGACCTTTGCAGAAGGATTCAAAATTACAATCTTTTCCAGTATTTTGGCGCTCATAGCTAGTTTGGTTATTGGAACATTGATGGCAATTTTTCAGTTGTCAAAAAATAAATGGATCAATGGTTTAGCAAAAGCTTACGTTGAATTTTTCCGGAATATTCCGTTGCTGATCATTGTCATGTTTTTCTATGTAGTTGTACCGATGTACTGGATGCAATTAGATGGGTTTCAGGCTGGAACAATTGGCTTGACGATTTATACATCTGCATTTATTGCAGAAACTGTTCGTTCAGGGATCCAAACAGTTCCTAGTGGACAAATGGAAGCAGGCATGTCATCTGGTTTTACTTACTCAGAAACAATGCGGTATATCGTCTTGCCTCAAGCATTTAAGATAGTTATCCCACCGTTAGGAAATCAGTTCATCAATCTAGTGAAAAATTCCTCTATTCTAGCAATGGTTGCAGGATTAGATTTGATGTATCAAGGGGACTTGATTGCTAGTGAAACATTCAATACATTTGATACCTATATTATTGTTGGTCTATTTTATTTGATTATTACATTGCCCCTTTCTTATTTGATGGTTCATCTTGAGAAAAAATGGGCAGTTCGTTCATAGAAGGAGGAAGTTGAATGGATTTTAGTGGTGCTTTTTCATGGATGAATATCCGTTTTTTACTAGAAGGGTTGAAAGTGACTGTCGAAGTTTCTTTGGTCTCTATCATCTTTAGTTTTTTGATTGGTGGTTTAACTGGTGTGATTCGTTTTGCGAATATTCCTTATTTATCCAAAATCGTTGGCTTGGTGATTGATATTATTCGTAATCTGCCATTGTTACTCATCATTTTTTTCACGTATTTTGCTTTGCCACAAGTGGGCATTCAAATGAATATCTTTTGGTCCGCCGTTGCTGCGTTGACAATTTTTGAATCAGCTATGCTATCAGAAATATTCCGCGCAGGATTGAACGCCGTACCAAAAGGACAAATGGAAGCAGGTTTATCAACCGGATTGACTTACGTTGAAACGATGCGTAAAATCGTCATGCCACAAGCGTTTAAATCAATGATTCCTGCAATCGTCAGTCAATTGATTTCGCTAATTAAAGATACGTCATTAGCGGTAATTATTTCTTTACCAGAATTGACGCACCAAGCACGAATCATTTATGGGCAAAATACAAATTATGTTTTGCCAATGTTTGTCGCTATGACTTTGATGTACTTTGTCATTTGTTACGCATTATCATTATTATCCGGATTTTTAGAACGACGGAAGTACAGTTATTAATAAATAAAAAATCTCAAATTCTTTGTTTAAAAAAGAACAAAGAGTTGGGGTTTTTTTCTTTGTAAAAAAAGTGTGTTAAGCAACCCGCTCAAAAAGTTCAAGACTTGAAAAATTGCCTCAAAAAGTCCACAATAGACAGATAGAATGAAATCAAAAAAAAGGATGGGTTCCATTGTCAGATAATCGCCCAATAGGTTTTATTGATTCAGGTGTTGGCGGACTTACAGTTGTCAAAGAAGCACTGAAACAATTACCAAATGAAAATATTTTATATGTAGGAGATACTGCGCGTTGTCCATATGGTCCACGACCTGCTGAACAAGTGATTCAATTTACGTGGGAAATGACCGATTACTTGGTGGATCAAGGAATCAAAATGCTTGTGATTGCTTGTAATACGGCAACGTCAGTAGCTCTGGATGAAATCAAAGCGGCGTTACCTATTCCTGTGATTGGCGTTATCCTTCCAGGAACGCGCGCGGCTTTAAAAGCAACGAAAAATAAACGAGTAGGAGTGATTGCAACATTAGGCACGGTGAAAAGTGGTGCCTATGAATCAGCACTCAAAGAAAAAGCACCGGAGTTAACTGTTAATAGCTTACCTTGTCCAAAGTTTGTTTCGGTGGTCGAAAGCAATGAATATCACTCCTCTGTTGCAAAGAAAATCGTAGCAGAAACTTTAGCACCATTATTAACTAAAAATTTAGATACACTTATTTTAGGTTGTACCCACTATCCATTATTACGCCCGATTATTCAAAATGTGATGGGAGAAAGTGTGACTTTGATCGACTCGGGTGCTGAGACTGTCGGAGAAGTTTCTATGCTCCTCGATTATTTTGAAATTAGTAACAATCCTATTCCAGGAAGAACCATCAACAAATTTTATACAACCGGCTCACCAAAATTGTTCAAAGAAATTGCGCAAGACTGGTTACCGCTTGATGAGTTAGAAGTTGAACATATCGAACTAGGAGGAAATTAACGCATGCGTCATGATGGAAGAAAAGCACAAGAATTAAGAAAAGTCGATATTCGTACCAATGTATTCAAACACCCTGAGGGATCAGTGGTCATCAGTTTTGGAGACACAGAAGTGATTTGTTCTGCAACAATTGAAGAGTCAGTTCCACCATTTTTACGCGGAACTGGTACCGGATGGGTTACGGCAGAATACAGCATGCTTCCTCGAGCAACAAATACTAGAAACCGTCGTGAAAGCAGCAAAGGAAAATTAACCGGTCGAACGATGGAAATCCAACGATTGATTGGACGTTCTTTACGCGCGGTGGTCGATTTAGAAAAGCTAGGCGAAAGAAGCATCATTGTTGATTGTGATGTTGTCCAAGCGGATGGTGGAACACGTACAGCAAGTATCACAGGTGCATTTGTTGCTTTAACATTAGCAGTCGAAAAACTAGTCAGAGAAAAAGAAGTGACAGAAGATCCATTGAAAGAACACTTGGCTGCCATTAGTGTAGGAATCTTGCCTGATGGTCAATGTGTAACGGATTTGGATTATGAAGAAGATTCTGCAGCGCTAGTTGATATGAATTTAGTGATGACTGAATCTGGAAAATTTGTGGAGATTCAAGGAACAGGTGAAGAAGCAACCTTTGATGGTGAACAATTGAATGACATGCTTTTTTATGGAAAGTCAGCAATTGAACAGCTGATTGCAGAACAAAAGCATGCGCTGTTGACTGAACTTTCAGCTAAAGCAACTCAAATGGAGGATGGAACAAAAACAATTGTTATTGCAACAAAAAATCCTGGAAAAGCGGAAGAATTTCGCCAAATGTTTGGTAAAAAAGGATATACAGTCAAAACCTTGTTTGACTATCCAGAAATACCAGATGTGGAAGAAACAGGGAAAACCTTTGAAGAAAATGCACGCTTAAAAGCAGAAACAATTGCACAAATCTTGAAACAGCCTGTACTGGCTGATGATTCTGGATTAAAAGTCGATGCACTCGGTGGAATGCCTGGCGTTTATTCTGCTCGTTTTGCCGGTGAACCAAAAAGTGATGCAGGAAACAATGCAAAATTATTGCACGAGTTAACGGATGTTCCGAATGAACAACGAACAGCGCAATTTCATTGTACATTAGTGTTTGCAGCGCCTGATAAAGATAGCTTAGTGGTGGAAGCCGAATGGCCTGGGAAAATTGCTAGAATTCCTGAAGGGGATAATGGGTTTGGTTATGATCCGTTATTCATCCCAGACGGTTCAACACACACAGCTGCGGAAATGTCTAGTGAAGAAAAAAATCTAGTGAGTCATCGCGGACAAGCAATGCAAAAATTGAGCCAAAAATGGCAACAGTGGTTGGAAGGAGCAAAATAAATGCGCTATTTAGTTGTAAGTGATAATCATGGTGACCGTGATATCTTAGTGGACTTAGTCAAACGTTATCGTTCAGACGTTGATTTTTTCTTTCATTGTGGAGATTCAGAGTTACCTGCAGATGATTTATTGTGGGAAAACTTTCAAGTTGTTCAAGGAAATTGTGATTATGGTCCAGGGTTTGAAGCTAAAAAAGTCATCAATACTGGTCGTGACAATATCTATCTTACCCATGGACATCTATCGAATGTTCGGTTTGATTTGACTCAATTAGCTTTAGAAGCACAATCAGTCGAAGCAAATATGGCATTTTTTGGTCACACACATCAAATCGGTTGTGAGATGGAAAAAGGTATTTTATTTTTAAATCCTGGCAGTATTTCACAACCACGCGGCCCCATTCAAATTCCGTCGTATGCAATCATTGAAAGTTTAACTGATGAAATCAATGTTCAGTATTATAATCGTGCACATCAACCAGTAGAAGAATTAGTTTTTCACTTTTCTCGCTGATTTTATGGACTAATTTCTAATTTTTGCTAAAAGTTCATCATTTCTTTATGGATTTTGCATCCGTTTTCGGTAAAATAAAATTGTTGAACAAACAAGAATGGAGGCCACTCAATGATTGGACCTGTAGTAAGAGAAATGCTGTTGGAAAATCAAGATACATTTTTGATCCCAGCAGAGAATGTAGCAAACGTTCTTTACCAAAATCCGCTTTCTCACGGCTTGCTTGTTTTGTCGAAAGTCGGATATTCAAAAATCCCGGTCTTAGACAAAAACGATCGCTTTGTTGGATTGATCAGCTTATCTGATGTCGTGAATAAGATGCTGGATTTGCAAAATATCAGCATGGAACCATTAGAAGGATTGACAGTCGCAGATGTAATGGAAGTAGATGTTACAACGGTTGACGAAAATTGGGAACTAGAAGATGTATTGCATTTGTTAGTTGACTCACCTTTTTTACCAGTTGTGACAAAAGACAAAGTTTTTAAAGGAATCATCACGCGAAAAGAATTATTAAAAGCAGTAAACTTCATGGTTCACGAATTAGAGAGACGAAACATTTTGACTTCTAAAACAGAAGGACTAAAAGAAACAATCAATCTGTTAAATTAAAAAAACGATGATTTTATTTTATCGGTTATTTTAAACGTTAAATAGTTGATTTAAAGCAGACATAGCAAGGTTTTTACCGCTATCTGCTTTTTTTTTGTGCAACTTAATAACCAAACAGCCAAGCATATTTATTTCCAAAATCAGAGTAAGCGGTTACAATGTAGCTATCAAATCATAGGAGGTTCATTTATGAAAAAGCTTGGTAAAGTCTTATTGTTGGTTTTGGTCGGAATTGGTTTGTTTGGTTTTAGTGTTCCCGGATTTGCACATGGCTATGTAACCCAACCTGGTAGTCGGGCCTATTTTGGAACGGCAGCTGCAGGGAACTTAAATCAAAATGTTGGTCGTGCACAGTGGGAACCACAAAGTATTGAAGCATTGAAAAACACATTTATCGACGGAAAAATTGCAAGTGCAGGTGTAACTGGTTTCGAACCTTTAGACGAACAAACAGCGACGCGTTGGCATAAGAGTCAAATCAATAAGGGTTCATTAAATGTTTCTTGGACATTAACTGCCCAACATCGCACAAGTACTTGGGATTACTATATGACAAAACCAGGTTGGAATCCTAATCAGCCATTAAAATTTAGCGATTTCGAACGAATTGGTCAAGTAAATGACAATGCAACAGTACCACCAAAATTGGTGAGCCATACTATCTCTGTTCCGCAAGATCGCAATGGTTATCACATTATTTTAGCTGTTTGGAACATTAGTGATACAGTGAATGCTTTCTATCAAGTTATGGACGTGAATGTTCAATAAAAAGTGAATATAAAAAGAGTTACAGATTATATATATCTCTAAAGCCAAACTTTTTGGAGAAGAGCACAGTTTAAAAAAGGAGAAAAAGAGCAAAGACTCTTTTTCTCCTTTTTCGTGTTGTTACCACAAGAGTAAGTGTTACTCGTAATCTGAGACATACGGCATAAAACAACATCAGACAGTAGAAAATAAAATGACAGAATCATCATTCTGGAAATGAAAGGATCACTCTTTTTTTCGAAAGAGTTTTTAAACGATAAAAGCAGCTATCTCATCCTTTCTTTTTTGACAAATTCTTTCTTTATTTTATACAACGGGTCCGACGGGTGTATTCGGAATCGTAAATCCAGCTTTTGTCAAGGCTTGGACATATGCGCTAAGAAATTCTTCCTTTAAGACATATTGTTTGCCATTTAAAGCATAGCAGATCGTTCGAATTGCAAAGTTACTATTTCCTAGATCAACGAGACCAAAAATAGTTGGTTCAGTTTGTAATTCATTTTGATATTTTTCTGCTAGATGTTGATTGACTTGTTGGATCACTGCTTGAATTTTGTCATAACCTTCTTCAGGGACGATTCGGATATCTAAACGAACTAACATATTTGCTCGAGATAAGTTACTGATGGTCGTGATATTTCGATTGGGAATATAGTGCACGGTTCCGTCAGTTGCTTTGAGTTGTAGTGTACGGATTCCCACAGAAACAACCGTACCTTCAATGGATAAATTTGCCAATTGAATATAATCTCCAACATCCATTTGTTGCTCCATGATAATAAAAAAACCAGTAATCATGTCATTCATGAAGCCTTGCGCACCTAAACCAATAGCGACCCCAGCAATTCCGGCACCTGCTAGTAAGGAGCCAATCGGCACACCAATGACGGAAAGCAATGCATAGATAAAGAAGAAGCCAAGCGTATAATGAAAAATCGTATGAAGTAAACTGTGTAAGGTTTTTAAACGACTTTCGTTCAAACTAGCTTTTTTTGAATATTGGCTAAATGATTTATCAAGTAAATATTTTCCGATTTTGCTCAGAACACTAAAAAGAATGACTAGAAAAATCAAATACAGTGTTTTTTCAATAAAAGTTGCAAGAATCTCGTCCCAATCAATCTCATTCCAAAATCGCTGGAAGGCATTTACTTGTTGGACGGCTTGATCGGTAATTGTTTCACTTGATGTTGTTTTTGTTTCAGTTATTTGTGCTAAATACATAGAATCCTCTTTTCTTTCACTCGTTCTTTGTAACATTGTATCAAGAAGTAGAAAAAAAGAAAATGGAAGAGAAAAAGTGTCTTTCAAAATAAAAATGACAAACAACTAAGCGAATGGTAAAATATGGAGAAAAACATGAAGGGGACACGAACATGCAAATAGATTGGAATAATCTTGGGTTTTCATATATCAAAACACCTTGGCGCTACATTGCTAAATGGAAAGATGGAGAATGGAGCAAAGGTGAGTTAACAGAAGATAACTACTTAACGATTCACGAAGGATCACCTGCGTTACATTATGGACAACAATGTTTCGAAGGATTAAAAGCGTATCGTCGGAAAGATGGGAAAATCAATCTATTTCGTCCTGAACAAAATAGTCGCCGAATGAACCAAAGCGCGCGTCGTTTGTTGATGCCAATGGTTCCAGAAGAAATGTTTGTTGACGCAGTCAAAGAGGTTGTCAAAGCAAATGAAGAATTTGTACCACCTTATGGAACGGGTGCAACGCTCTATTTAAGACCTTTATTGATTGGTGTAGGGGAAAACATTGGTGTGCATCCGGCACCGGAATACTTATTTGTTGTTTTCTGTACACCAGTTGGTGCTTATTTTAAGGGTGGCTTAAAACCAACGAACTTTATCGTTTCAGATTATGACCGTGCTGCACCAAGAGGAACAGGAGCAGCTAAGGTAGGCGGCAACTATGCAGCTAGCTTATTACCTGGAACACAAGCACATGAACTAGATTATTCTGATTGTGTTTATTTAGATCCAGCAACGCATACAAAGATTGAAGAAGTCGGTGCGGCAAATTTCTTTGGCATCACGAAAGATGGGAAATTCATCACACCGCAATCACCATCTATTTTACCAAGTATCACCAAATATTCATTACTACAGTTGGCTAAAGAACGTTTAGGGATGGATGCCATCGAGGGAGATGTCTTTATTGACAAGCTTGATGAATTTGCTGAAGCAGGTGCGTGTGGGACAGCTGCAGTTATTTCACCAATTGGCGGAATCTATCATGATAATCAACTCCATGTTTTCTATAGTGAAACAGAAGTGGGTCCTGTAACGAAACGTTTATATGACGAGTTAACGGGTATTCAGTTTGGGGATGTAGAAGCACCTGAAGGTTGGATCCAAGTAGTGGAATAGTACAAGAACCATTACTTTTTAATAAAGTTAAACATACAAAGAAGCTGGAAAGTTATTTTCCAGCTTCTTTTGTTGTTGCTCAATCAAATGATAGATGTAAAAAAGCGGATGACGTATTCGCCAACCGCAGCTTTATAAATTGTTTCTAAAGAATATTAGATGTTTTTATGATAAGTGAACACCTTTGTCAACATAAATGATGTCACCAATCATACCGCTTGAAAGTGGGCTAATCAAGAAGGCACAAGCATTGCCGACTTCTTCAATTGTGACACCTTGTTGATCTGGTGTACGTGATTCTGATAATTGAATTAGCTTTTGGTAATCTTTGACGCCTGTCACAGCTAGAGTTTTAATTGCACCAGCAGAGATTCCGTTAACGCGGATACCTTTTGGTGAAAGTTCTGCAGCTAAGTAACGAATAGCTGCTTCAAGTGACGCTTTAGCGATGCCCATCATGTTGTAGTTTGGAATTGCACGTTCTGATCCAAGATAAGACATGCTGACGATCCCGCTGTTTTGTGCTAAATACTTTTGTGCATATTTTGTTACAGCGATTAGGGAATAGCTACTGATATCTTGAGCTAATTGATAACCATCTCTTGAAATATCTGAAACATTACCTGATAATTCTTCTTTATTTGCATAAGCGATTGCGTGAACAAGTCCGTGAATCTCACCAGCGTAAGCGCCGATGGCATCCATTGCTTGCTCGATACTTTCGTCACTAGCGACATCACACTCAACAGTAAAAGCATCTTCACCAACTAATTTCAGTAAAGATTTTTTCATGCGTTCATTTTGATAAGTATAGATGATTTCTGCCCCTTGTTTTTGCATAGCTTCGGCACAGCCCCATGCAATACTTTTTTTGTTTGCGACGCCCATGATGACGATTTTTTTTCCTTTTAAAAATGACATATTGACTCTCCTTTGTTTCGCGAAAAATTTCGTTGTCTAGTAAAAAAGTAGGATAAAAAGATAAGTGCTTAAAAAATAACTTCCTTGATTTCTTATTATTAGGCAAAATGCTTTGATTGTCAAACTATTTTTTTGATAATAAAAAAAAGATTGCTAAATAATTAGGAATATGATACTTTGATAATCAAAGTAATAAATGAATTGGCATTTGCCTGAAACGAAAGAAGGAGCATGTATATGTCTTATGTTTTATCTGCTACAGAAGTAATGGATTTGATTCCTAATCGCTACCCGATTTGCTATATTGACTATGTGGACACATTAGAACCAGGAAAGAAAATAGTTGCAACTAAAAACGTGACAATTAATGAAGATTTTTTTCAAGGACATTTTCCAGATAATCCAGTGATGCCGGGAGCTTTGATTTTAGAAACTTTGGCGCAAGCTGGTTCCATTTTAATTTTGAAATCAGAAGAATTTTTAGGGAAACGTGCCTATATTGGGGGAATCAATAAAGCCAAATTCCGTCAAAAAGTTGTACCTGGAGATGTCATGAAATGTCATTTTGAAATCACAAAATTAAAAGGAGCTGTGGGCACTGCACTATCAGCTGCTTACGTTGATGACAAAAAAGTCTGCGAATGTGAATTCACTTTTATCGTAAACCAAGATGCTTAATGCGCTGCTTTTTTAATATAATCAAACAAAAGAGGAGAAGACTTGTTTAAAAGTCCTCTCCTCTTTTTACGTGCTTATTTTGTTTTAGCTTCTTGTAAAACTTTGATACTTTCGATTTTTACGTCGGCTGTTGGCTTGTCATTGCTATCTGTCTCAACTTGAGCAATTTTATCCACAACATCCATGCCTTCGATGACTTGACCGAAAACAGTATAGCTACCATCTAAACTTGGATAGCCACCTTTTTTATACGCATCGATAATTGCGCGAGGGTAGTCATCTTTTAGTAAGCCGTCATGGACGTCATCAGAATTTTGGACGATAAAGAATTGACTGCCATTACTGTTTGGATTTTGAGAGCGCGCCATGGAAAGTGCGCCACGGATGTTGTACAACTGATTTGAAATTTCTGTTTCAAATCCTTCGCCCCAAATACTTTCACCACCCGTGCCATCACCTTTTGGATCGCCACCTTGAATCATGAAGTCTTTAATTACTCGATGGAAAGTCAAACCATCATAATAGCCATCTTTGGCATGTGTCAAAAAGTTTTCGACTGCTTTTGGTGCTAATTCAGGGAACAATTTGATTTTGATCGTTCCTTCGCTAGTGGTCATTTCGACCAATGCTTCATTTGCAGCAACTTCGTTCGTTAATTGAGGTAATTCTAATGCGTTTAGGTCAACGCTACTTTCAGTCGTACTTTCTGCAGTGCTTGCTTTTGTGCTTGAAGTAGTTGTTTGATTTGTTGAACAACCCGCAACAGCTAGTAGAGCTGCAGCTAATCCAAATGTTAACATTATTTTTTTCTTCTTCATATCTGGATCCTTTCTTTCTTAAAAATAGTCTATATTTATGATAGCAAATTCTTGAGCAAAAACCTAATGAAAATTGGAAAGTAATTTTCTTTTTGAAGCAGTAGCAAAAGGTGTAGACCATTTGTATCATGTTTGTTATAATGTAAGTGGATACAAAAAAGCAAACCGCTAGGAGGCAATAGGATTATGGGAAAACTTGGAGTTTCGATTTACCCAGAACGCTCAACATTTGAAAAGGATAAAGCATATTTAGATCTAGCACACAAATATGGATTTAAACGCGTATTTACAAGCTTGCTGCAAGTGAACGATGACAAAGAGCAAGTATTAGCCGAATTTACAAAAGTAGTCGACTATGCGAATAGCTTAGGAATGGAAGTAATGGTGGATATTAATCCTGCCTTATTTGAACAACTTGAGATCTCTTATGATGACTTATCATTTTTTGATGAAATGGGTGCATATGGTGTACGTTTAGATATTGGTTTCACGGGTGCAGAAGAAGCAAAGATGACACGTAACCCATATGGAATCAAAATTGAAATCAATATGAGCTCTGGAACAAACTACGTGGATAACATCATGAGTTATTCACCAAATACAAATAATTTATTGGGGTCACATAACTTTTATCCACATCGCTATTCTGGTTTAAGTTACGATCACTTTGTTTATTGCTCAGAAAAATTCAGAAAATATAATTTGAATACAATGGCTTTTGTGAATTCACAAGTTGCAACGTTCGGTCCATGGCCAACACAGGATGGTTTGTGTTCATTAGAAGACCATCGTGACTTAGAAATTTCAACACAAGTAAAACATTTGATGTTGACTGGTTTGATCGATGATATTTCTGTTGGGAACGCCTATGCAAGTGAAGAAGAGTTAAAAGCAATGGCAGAAGCCTTCAACGCAGATTACCCAACGCTAAAAGTCGATGTAGAAGAAGGAATTACAGAAGACGAACGGATTTGTCTATTTGATAACTTACACAGTTACCGAGGAGACCGTTCAGAGTATATTTTACGTTCGACAATGACACGTATTTATTACAAAGAGAAACCTTTCCCAGCTCATAATACTCGTGATATGACTCACGGAGATGTTTTGATTGATAATGTTGGCTACGGTCAATATAAAGGTGAAACACAAATTGCTCTGAAAGAAATGAAAAATGATGGACGAGTGAATGTGGTCGGCCGAATTTCAGCAGATGAATTATTCTTGCTTGATTTCTTGAAACCATGGTCAAGCTTTAAATTGATTGAAAATATGAAATAAGGTTGTGGTGCAAAACGCTCAGCTCCGACGAGATAGCGAACAGATACTCAAAATAGCTTTTCATATTTTAAAGTGGATGCAAGCTATATGGAGGAGTTGTTTTGGGAACACCGTAGAAAAGGGTTGTGGTTCCAAGCGTTAAACTTCAAGCAATAAATTAAAAGAATCAAACAGCCTTTCAAAATATGTTTTTATCATTACGCACTTCCAAAAGGATCAGGACTTGAAATTGTCTTGGTCCTTTTTTGTTTGTCAAATCGATTTGCATCAGGCACAGACATTGATTATACTTAGAACTAAATTTGTTCGTTTCGTGATTTATTTTTAATTTAAATGATAGGAGAAAGATGAAAAATATGAAACTTTGGGTAAAAATTAGTATTGGCGTGATCCTACTATTCACGATTGGGTTAATTTTTGCAGCGAATTATTTTTATAATTATGCGATCGTTCCAGCACCAAAAGATTTTATCGGCGAAGATACACCTGGTACTACAAAAACGGCAGAAGAAACTGCAACGCAAACCTGGTTCAAAGCAAAAGAAAACCGCACGTATTGGACCATTAAATCAGAGGATCAACTAAAACTTTCTGCCATTTATCTTCCTGCAGCTAAACCAAGTAATCAGACAGTGATTGCAGCGCATGGCTATATGGGTGATGCGGAAACGATGGCAAACTACGCTAAAATTTTCCATGATCTAGGCTACAATGTCCTACTTCCAGATGCACGAGGACATGGGAAAAGTGAAGGGAATTATATTGGATTTGGTTGGCCAGAAAGAAAAGACTATGTAAAGTGGATCAACAAAGTTCTTGAAACAAATGGCAAACAAGAAGAAATCGCTCTTTATGGAATCAGCATGGGTGGGGCAACAGTCATGATGACCAGCGGAGAACAACTACCTGATAATGTGAAAGCAATTATTGAGGACTGTGGCTATTCTTCTGTAAATGAGGAGCTTTCATATCAATTAGCAGATATGTTTAATCTACCCGCATTTCCATTGATGCCTGCTACTAGTTTAATGACGAAAGTTCGAGCAGGTTACTCTTTTAATGAAGCAAGTGCAGTCAAACAATTGAAGAAAAATGAGACGCCAATGCTCTTTATTCACGGTGACGAAGATACCTTTGTTCCATTTAAAATGTTAAATGAAGTTTATGAAGCGACCAACGCACCAAAAGAAAAATATGTCGTAAAGGGCGCAGAACATGCGAAAGCTTACTCTGTAGATCCAGATAAATACCAGCAAGTAGTAAAAGACTTTCTAGCGAAGTACTTTTAAGCGTGTGAAGGTGAAACAGGAACTTCGTGATACTAACTATAAAAAAGAAGCCGAGACATTTGTCTCAGCTTCTTTTTAGTGTCGCAAGAAATTTTTAGTGAAAAATTTCTTATAAGTTAGCGAATTTTTCTAACAAACGAATCATTTGGCAAGTGAATCCATATTCGTTATCGTACCAAGCAACAGTTTTAACAAGTTGGTAATCACCAGCTGAAGTTACTTCTGTTTGTGTTGGATCGAAGATTGAACCTTGAGTTGTTCCGATTACGTCACCAGAAACGATTTCGCGATCATCATAACCAAATGATGGGTTGTCAATTGTATGTTTTTTAATTGCTTCATTGACTTCATCCGCAGTTACTTTTGTTTTTAAGATTGATACTAATTCTGTTAATGAACCATCAACAACAGGGACACGTTGAGCATGACCTTGTAATTTACCATTCAATTCAGGGATAACTAAGCCGATTGCTTTTGCAGCACCAGTTGAGTGAGGGATTGTGTTGTCAGCAGCAGAACGAGCAGCACGTAAATTTCCGCCTTTTACTGGTCCATCTAATAACATTTGTGTTGAAGTATAAGCATGAACAGTTGTCATTGTACCAACTTCGATACCAAATTCATTATTTAAGAAATAAGCCATTGGTGCCAAGCAGTTTGTTGTACATGATCCAGCAGAGATGATTTTATCATTTGCATCTAAAGTGTCGTCGTTTACGTTATAAACGATTGTTTTCATTGCGCCAGCTGGAGCAGAGATCACAACGCGTTTAACGCCTGCATCTAAGTGAGCTTGTGCTTTTTCTTCTGAAGTATAAAAACCAGTACATTCTAGTACGATGTCTACTCCATTTTCTTTTACCCAAGGGATTTTACTTGCATCAGGTTCAGCATAAACACGAGTTGCTTCACCATCAACCACGATTGAGTCTTCTGTAGCAGTAACTGTTCCAGGATAAGTACCATGTGTTGAATCGAATTGCAATAATTGTGCTAACATAGTTGGACTTGTTAAATCGTTGATTGCAACTACTTCGATGTCATCAGATACTTCTTTGATACGACGATACGCTAAGCGTCCAATACGTCCGAATCCATTAATACCTACTTTTACTGTCATAATCAAAAGTTCCTCCTTTAATTTAGGCTGTGAAAGTGCCGCAACCTCTCTTAATACGATTTAAGTTTGCTACTAAAATTAGAATTTGTCAAAAAATTTATCTTTTCACTTGATTTTTCTGAAACTTCCAAATGGATTTGCTAAAAATACAAAAATTGGTAAGAGATAGCAAAGTTTTGGCTGAAAAGATAGACAAAACATGATTTCATCGCTAAAATAAATAGGACTTTTGTTTATTGTGGAAATTCAGGTAGTCGAGAAATTTAAATAAATAAATACAATAGGAGGACGAGAATATGTCCATGTTTTTAGATCAAGTGACAATCGATGTGAAAGCTGGTAAGGGCGGCGACGGAATGGTTGCTTTTCGTAGAGAAAAGTATGTTCCTGATGGCGGACCAGCTGGTGGTGATGGTGGTCACGGTGGCGATGTTATTTTAGTGGTTGATGAAGGCTTGCGCACATTGATGGACTTTCGTTTTAATCGTCATTTTAAAGCACAACCAGGTGAAAATGGAATGAGCAAGGGGATGCATGGCCGAGGTTCAGATGACACATATGTTAAAGTCCCTCAAGGAACAACTGTACGTGATGCAGAAACAGGCGCTTTACTAGGCGATTTGATTGAAAACGGTCAAACTTTGGTAGTTGCAAAAGGTGGACGTGGCGGTCGCGGAAATATTCGCTTTGCTTCACCACGAAACCCTGCACCGGAAATCGCAGAAAATGGTGAGCCAGGACAAGAGCGTAAAATTGAATTGGAATTAAAAGTCTTAGCCGATGTTGGTTTAGTTGGTTTTCCTTCAGTCGGAAAATCTACATTACTTTCAGTTATCTCTTCTGCACGACCAAAAATCGGTGCTTATCACTTTACTACGTTAGTTCCTAATCTTGGAATGGTAACAACGACTGATGGTCGTAGCTTTGCGGCAGCTGACTTACCAGGATTAATTGAAGGAGCTTCACAAGGTGTTGGGCTAGGAACGCAATTCTTACGGCATATTGAACGTACCCGTGTTATTTTACATGTGATCGATATGAGCGGAATGGAAGGACGCGACCCTTACGAAGATTATCTAGCAATCAATCATGAATTATCTACTTATAATTTGCGTTTATTAGAACGTCCACAGTTGATTGTTGCGAATAAAATGGATATGCCAGATGCAGAAGAAAATTTGGTGAAATTCAAAGAGCAATTGAATAAAGAAAAAGCAGATGAATTTGCAGATGATATTCCAGTATTTCCAATTTCTGGTGTGACTCGTAAAGGACTGGATGCATTATTGAATGCAACTGCTGATTTATTAGAAGTAACACCAGAATTTCCTCTTTATGATGAAGAAATCGAGGAAGAAACAGTTCATTATGGATTTACACCAGAAGGACCAGAATTCAAAATTGATCGTGAACCAGATGCAACTTGGGTATTGACGGGTGAGAAAATCGAAAAATTATTCCAAATGACGAATTTCGATCACGACGAAACAGTTATGCGTTTTGCACGTCAATTACGTGGAATGGGTGTGGACGAAGCATTACGTGCTCGTGGTGCGAAAGATGGAGATATTGTTCGCATTGGCGAATTTGAATTTGAATTTGTTGAATAAAATAAGTAAGAGAGGGGACAAAAATTTTGTCCCCTCTCTTTTGTTTTTTTTATATTGAAATAAGCGCTTTCGTTTAGAGGTTTTTATTTTATTTCTAACTCAATCAAAGGTAAAATGAAAGGAACGTAAAAAGTAAGGAGTGAGTCAAATGAACAAACGAGTGATTATTTTAAATTTTGATGTGGAGAGTCAAGCTTATCAAGCCTTTTCTGAAATCAAAAAGCTTCATGCTACTCGACAAATTAAGGGGGAACAAATGGCTGTCATCAGTCATGATCCAAATGGCACACATCAATTTAAAGTAGAAGACTTTATCGACTTTACCGGAAGTAATAAATCTTCAAAAGGTGGCATGATCGGTATGCTCGTTGGTATTTTAGGCGGTCCGCTCGGTATTTTACTTGGTTGGTTTGCAGGTGGAATGATTGGAGCAACCCAAGATGCAAAAGAGATTCAAAACGCGCAAACCGTTTTTGACTTTGTTGGTGATAAAATTGGCGAGGGTGCTACAGGTCTGATTTTGATTGCTGAAGAAGAAGACAATCGCCCATTGAACCAATTAGTTATGATGGAACTTGGTGGTGAAATCACACGATTAGATTATGATGAGGTCGAAAAAGATGTAGCGGATGCGAAAGAAATTGAACGTAGTACGAAAGAAGCAGCACAAAAAACTTGGAGTGAAAAACATCCACCAGTTGAAAATCAACCAATAGATAAGGGCAATTCACAAGAATAAGTTCCGTTTTCTTTTTTGGTTGGGTAATTCTGATGAAAAAAGTAAATTCTGGCAGAGAAAAGTGTATTTTAGGCACGTTTCTCTGTCTTTTTCGGTTGCTTATCCGTTGATTTTCCCCTAAAATTAGAGGGAACTCACAGAAAGTCAGGTAGATTATGGAATTACAATTTTTAGGGACAGGTGCAGGAGTGCCTGCAAAGCAGCGAAATGTAACAAGTATCGCGTTAAAATTATTAGATGAACGCAATGAAATTTGGTTATTTGATTGTGGTGAAGGCACACAAATGCAAATTTTGCGTACAAATATTCGTCCAAGAAAAATCGAAAAAATCTTTATTACACATTTACATGGGGATCATATTTTTGGTTTGCCAGGTTTGATTAGTAGTCGCTCATTCCAAGGTGGAGATACTCCATTGGAAATCTATGGTCCCAAAGGGGTAGAACAGTTTGTTAAGACGGCTCTATCTGTTTCACAAACTCGTTTAAGTTATCCGTTGAAATTTATTGAAGTTCGTGAGAATGAACCTATTTTTAAAGATCAACAATTTGCAGTATACACAAAGAAATTAAATCATGGAATCGATAGTTACGGATATCGTGTTGTCGAACAGGATCATAAGGGTGAGCTGCAAGTAGAACGCCTGAAAGAATTAGGTGTGCCTGCTGGTCCGATTTATGGCCAGTTGAAACGTGGCGAAACAGTTCGATTAGAAGATGGGGCAATAATTAATGGCAAAGAATTTGTTGGTCCAGATAAAAAAGGACGAATCGTAACGATTTTAGGTGATACAAGAAAAACGGCTAGTGCTATTGAACTTGCTAAAAACAGTGACGTATTGGTTCATGAAAGTACCTTTAACAAAAATGAAGCAAAAATGGCGCATAATTATTTTCACTCAACTTCTCATCAAGCAGCAGAAGTTGCCACGGAAGCAAAGACTGCACGATTATTGTTGACGCATATTAGCGCTCGATATGTTGGTAAAGCGGCCTTAGAGCTGGAAAAGGAAGCACGAGAAATTTTCCCAAATACAACGATCATGAAAGATTTTGATGTGATTGAGATTCCATTTAGAGATGAGGAGGAATTGTCATGAAATTAGCAAATAAAGTGGTACTAGTAACTGGCGGATCTGCGGGATTAGGTGCAGAAATCTGTTACGAAGCGGCAAGACAAGGAGCGATTGTGGTTACTTGTGCTCGACGGATTCAATTGATTGGAGAAGTAAAAACAAAGTGCCAAGAATTAAGTGGAAAAGAAGCGTATGCTTTTCAAGTTGATGTTAGCAATCCAGAAAGTGTAGAAAGTTTGTATGAAAAAGTAATGACGGAAGTCGGACGAGTGGATGTTTTGGTCAATAATGCTGGCTTTGGTATCTTCGAAGATTTTCTGCAATTTGATTTAGGCAAAGCTTATGATATGTTTGAAGTTAATGTGTTAGGTATGATGGTCTTGACACAAAAATTCGCCATCGATATGGCAGAAAGAAAAAGTGGCCACATCATTAATCTAGCATCAATGGCAGGGAAAATGGCTACAGCCAAATCAACGATTTACTCTGCAACTAAGTTTGCTGTGATTGGTTTTTCAAATGCATTAAGATTGGAATTAAAACCATTAGGGGTTACAGTCACGACAGTTAATCCAGGACCAATTGCTACAGAATTTTTCGATAAAGCAGATCCAAGTGGAGAATATTTAGCAAACTTAGGACAAATTGTATTGGATCCAACTAAGTTAGCTAAACAAATTGTGCGGAGTATGAGTCATCCAAAACGTGAAATCAACCAGCCTGTTGTGATGGAAATTGCAGCCAAATTCTATATGCTTTTCCCGCATATTGGAGATTACTTAGCTGGAGGAATTTTTAACAAAAAGTAGGTGGAAAAATGAAAAAACAAAGTAGTGTGATTTTAGGTTTTATTTTAGTATTAGTAATTGTTTTATTTGCAGTATTCAATATTGAACAAGTTCCAGTGAGTCTTGGCTTCGCTTCATTTTCAGCACCATTGATTTTAGTTATTATTGGTTCAGCACTGATTGGTGCTTTGATCGTCTTTTTAACAGCTTCGGCTAGTTTGTGGCAACAAAAAAAAGAAATCAAAAACTTGACACAGGAACTTGCAGAGCATCAAACTAATTTACAACAAAAAATTGAAGCAGCAAAAGAAGAACAACAACGAGAGTTTCGCAACGAACGAGCAGAGCTAGAAGCTGCTTACCAAGCAGAACTACAAGCAAAAACAGTGGAAATCAGCCAATTAGAAGAGACTGGCAATGCTAAAGAAGATCGTGCGCAATCGCCACAACAAAGCTTCAATTATTTTGACTAACCGGTAAACTAGAAAAGGAGTACGATGATATCGTACGCCTTTTTCTTTTGTCCCTGTATAGCGGAAGTCTAATAGTTACTAAATGAGAGAGGTATTTATCCAAGAAATGAGTAAAGAAAGATTGACCCCTTATCTTTTGTAGCTGACCGCTTGAGCTGCAACCTTATTCACGGTGTTCCCCAAGTAACTCCTTGAAATAATTCTCAATTGTCTAAAATATGAAAAGCTATTTTTGCCAGTTGCTCATTATTTTTTTAAGCTGACCGCTTGGAGCTACAACGTTCTTTTCCCCCTCTTCTTTTTGTCGTTTTCGTTTGCTATAATAACTAAGTTAGGAGTGAGACAGTGAAGCAAGCAAATTATGATTGGAAATTAAGTACCGGAGAACCTTCTGAGGCTTTTTTTCAGCTAATCAATAACCATAACTTATCTCCTTTTATTGGCAGAATGCTTTGGCAGCGCGGATATCAGGAAGAACAAGAAATCAAACAGTTTTTACATCCAAAAGAACAAGAATTACATGATCCTTATTTGATGCATGACATGGATAAAGCAATCAATAGAATCCAAGAAGCAGTTATCAGTGGCGAAAAAATTCTAGTTTATGGCGATTACGATGCCGATGGAATCACAAGTACGACAATCATGAAAGAAACACTTGAATTACTAGGAGCCGAAGTAGAAGCTTTCTTACCTAATCGTTTTGAACATGGCTACGGCCCAAATCAAGCGGTCTACAAAGAGAAAATCAGTCAAGGGACACAATTGATTGTCACAGTTGATAACGGCGTTGCTGGAAATGAAGCAATTGCTTATGCTCAAAGTGTTGGAGTTGACGTTATTGTAACTGATCATCATGAAATGCCAGCTGTGTTACCAGATGCTTTTGCCATCGTCCATCCACGACATCCAGATGGAAACTATCCATTTACAGATTTAGCAGGCGTAGGTGTGGCTTTCAAAGTAGCAACAGCTTTGTTGGAAGAAGCACCAGCAGAATTTTTAGATCTGGTTGCAATTGGGACAGTCGCTGATCTAGTGTCGCTAACTGGGGAAAATCGTAGTTTGGTCTCACTAGGCATTGATGCAATTCGTCATTCAGAAAGAATTGGGTTACAAGCATTGTTTGCTGAAAGTGGCGCGAAAATGAAAGATGCTGATGAAATGACGATTGGTTTTTCGATTGCACCGCGCTTGAATGCAATTGGTCGAATGGGCGATCCTAATCCAGCTGTTGAACTGATGGCGACCTTTGATGAAGAAGTTGCACACACACAAGCAAAAAAATTAAATGAAATCAATGAAGAACGAAAAAGTATTGTTGAAGAAATCACACAGGAAGCATTAGCTATGGTAAATCCTGCTAACAGTATCCATTTATTAGCGAATAGCGGTTGGCATGAAGGAGTCTTGGGAATCGTGGCAGGTAAAATCATGAATGAGACAGGTAAGCCAACTATCGTACTGACTTTAAAAGAAGATGGAACTGCCAAAGGTTCAGGTCGCAGCGTAGAAGCTTTGAATCTTTATGAAATGTTGAGCCAAACAAGAGATTTATTTACCTATTTTGGTGGACATCATGCAGCTGTTGGTTTAACTATGCCTCAAGAAAATCTTGAAGTGTTACAAGAAAAAATGAATGAGTATGTAAAAGAAAACAAGATTGATCTAACAAAGGGACCAACAATGCAAATTGATGAGGTGCTTTCACCTAAAGATGCTTCTTTGACATTGTTAGATGAGCTGAAATTATTAGCACCTTTTGGGACAGATAATCCTGTGCCACAGTTTTTATTTCAACAGGTGACAGCCAAACAAGTGAAAAAGATTGGTGCAAATCAACAACATTTGAAATTTGTTTTAACAGATGAGGGTGAACAGCTGGATGCAGTTGCCTTTGGGTTTGGCTCTCAGGAAAGTGAACTGTTGAATGATTCACTTGATATTGTTGGCAAACTCTCCGTGAATGAATGGAATGGTCAAAAAAAGGTGCAACTGTTGGTTTCTGATTTTGAGGTCAAAGGGCTGCAAGTATTTGATTGGCGTGCAAAACGATTTCGAGATCAAGAGGCGTTACCAGAAAAAGCATGTTATCTAGCTTTTGATGAAGCAGTTAAAAAACAAGTTTCGCCAAGTATTCGCGAGCAAGTAGTTATCTTTGAAAAAATGGATCAGATGAAGCGTTGGGTGGAGACGAATCAACCAGAATCACTTGTGTTAGTGGATTGTCCAACTGAACTTGATGAGTTGAAAGCTGTTTTTAATGCAGGAACGTTTAGCCGAGTTTATTTATTAGGGATCTCTTCACAAGAAGCTTATCTGAATGGAGTAGGCTCTAGAGAACAATATGCTCGTTTGTTCCAGTTTATTAAAACACAAGATAAAGTTGATATTCGTTATAAGACAAAAGCAGTCGCTCAGTATTTGAAAATTCCAGAAAAATTATTAATTTTTATGATTCAGGTGTTTTTTGAATTGAAATTTGTTACAATAGACGATGGTGTTTTACAAAAAGTCGCCCATCCAGAAAGTCACCCGTTGACTGAAAGCACTCTGTATCAACAGCGACTAAAGAAAATTAAAGTTGAGGAATTCTTACTATTAAGTGATATTCCTACCATTAAGAAATGGCTAACAACCTAGGAGGAAACAAACAGTGGATTTAAGAGATTATATTGCCAGTATTCCGGACTATCCGTCAAAAGGAATCGTTTTTCGTGATATCTCACCGTTAATGGCAGATGGAGATGCGTATCGTGAAGCAACAAAACAAATTGTCGATTATGCAAAGGAAAAACGAATTGACATGGTGGTGGGACCTGAAGCACGCGGATTCATTGTAGGCTGTCCAGTAGCGTATGAGTTGGGCGTGGGTTTTGCACCAGTTCGTAAAAAAGGGAAATTACCTCGTGAAACGATCGAAGTAACTTATGACCTAGAATATGGTACAGATACATTGACTTTGCACAAAGATGCGATTCAACCAGGTCAACGTGTACTGATTTGTGATGATTTGTTAGCAACTGGTGGTACGATCAAAGCAACGATTGAACTAATTGAAAAATTAGGTGGCGTAGTTGTTGGTTGTGCATTCCTGATTGAATTGATGGACTTACATGGTCGCGATAAAATTGAAGGTTATGACATCATCACTTTGATGGAATACTAATAAAAATTAAGTGGATCTTCAGAAATGGCTAAGACATAGTGTCTGGTCTTTTCTGAAGATTTTTTTATTGAGTAAATGTTAAAAAAAACGCTGTTAAGCTATTTTTCTACGTATATAAATAACGTGTATATGATAACAACACTGTTCTAGGAATCTCTCTTTTTTTTTATTCGATTTTTGTCAAAAACGCTTATTAAAAGTAATCATAGATGAAAGTTGTTGAGAATTTTTCTTAATAAGTTCACGCTAAATTCTAAATAAGAAGAATATGTGCTTTTACGAACAGTGAAAAAAACAGATAAATGCCCATTATTTTGCAGGGATAAAAAAGTGTATTACTAGAAGATCCCTCTAACGAATGATAATTGAACTAATTTATTGAAAATTGTCTTTAAAGAGAGCATTTACAATAATGAAATCTTTCCAATAAAACAATTTTGAGCAACGAAAACACTCTGAACATGTCGAATTACTGACATTATTTGGGGGTTGCTTGGTATGCATGAGTCTATTAGTATTCACAACAGATGTTGTTTCACGCATATTTTGAAACCCGGGTTCAAAATATGCGTAAACATTCATCGAACATAATTTGTAAAATAGTTTATTGAAAGGAAATGATTATCGTTGAAAAAAGAACAGTTGCTAAAAAAGGTAGCATCGCCACTCGTTTGTGGACTGATGTTAGGTGGTCTTGCTATATCAACAATCCAACCAATCATCCAAGTTCGTGCTGAAGAAAAAACAAGTTCAAAATTAACAACAAGTTTAACAGAAGAGGACTGGTTGGAATGGTCAAAGGTCACAAAGTTAACAGAATTTGGAAGTTCTGACACAACGGGAAAACAAGTCAAACACAATGGTAAAATTTATGCAGCAACTTGGTGGAAGAATGGGGAGACAGATGTAGCGCCGGGATCAGGCGAAGCAACTTCAACTGGTTGGGAAGAGGTAGGGACAATAGCTTCAGATGGTTCAGTTACTCTTAATGCAGGGGTCACTGCTAATCCATTTGAACCGACGATTGATCCTGATGTTGATCCTAATACTCCTTATGCAGGTGTCGATGCGGGACAAGGTGTGAAATGGGGCGAAAAGGTTTTTGCACCATATATTGATGGCGGTTTATGGTACAACGGAGAAAACGGGTATCAAGGATTGTATCCTCTTGGTCAAGAAGTGAAGAAATCACAGATCAGTTATGCAAATATCGGATTTATTGTATCAGATCCAAGTAATCCTAAGACGGCTTCTTTTGGCGGGTACTATAATGTAGATGGTACCGGAACAAACGGTTCAGTTGTCACTGCATTTGCTAAACAAATCAAAGAATTCCGCGCACAAGGAGGGGATGTGTTAGTTTCATTTGGTGGAGAAAACGGCACGCCGCTTCAAGATGTCTATGATAATGCTGAAGAACTTGCGAATAAATACATTGAAATTGTCGAACATTACGGATTAACAACAATCGATTTCGATATCGAAGGTGCCCATGTACGTGATAAAGAAGCTTGGCAAAGAAATAATGATGCAATCAAAATCATGCAAGATAAGCTGGGTGATGAAGCACCTGACGTTTGGTATACGTTCCCTGTTTTACCGACTGGTTTAGTAGGTGAAGGGACAGACAATGACGCATACAATGTGCTACAAGATGCTGTTCAGAAAAAGGTTGAGGTTCATGGTGTGAATATCATGACAATGTGTTTTGGACCTGCATTTGTTACAGGGCCAACAAATACATACTATACATATGTTGAACAAGCATCAGAAAGCTTAGCTGGACAATTAAAACGAATTTATAGTGATGCCAATCAAGACCTGACAGACGCGCAAGTATATCAGAAAATTGGTTTGACGCCGTGGGTAGGAAAATCAAGTCAAGCAAACGAAACGTTTACTCAATCTGATGCTAAAGCCTTGTTAGCATATGCAAATGAAAAACAAATTGGCATGCTTTCTTTCTGGTCGTTGAATCGGGACAATGATTTGAATGAAGATTTAAAAAATACTGGACTCGAACAAGAAACCTATGAATTTTCAAAAATTATGGGTGAATTTGACGGAGAGGCAGGCATAAGAGACCAAGCACCAGTAATCAAAGGAGCAACAAATGAAACAATTGAGTTGAATGATTCCTTTGATGCTTTAGCGGGCGTGACTGCGATTGATCAGGAAGATGGAGATCTAACGGCTAAAATCACGACGACTGGAACGGTGGATTCTTCAAAGGCTGGTGAATACCAAATAACTTATTCTGTGGTAGACAGTCAGAAAAACCATTCAGAAAAGATTCGGACGATTACAGTAGTGGACCCTAATGCGAATACGAAACCAATTTTTTCTGGTTTGAAAGATCAAATCATTGAAGTTGGTGCAACCTTTGATAAACTAGCTGGCGTAACAGCGAACGATCAAGAAGATGGTGACCTAACATCAAAAATAGTTGTGACAGGAAATGTCGACACTTCAAAAGTTGGAACAAATGATCTTACATATACAGTTGCTGACAGCAAAGGTGAAAAGACAACGCAAACAATTACTGTAACAGTCAAAGAAAAAGAAAATGTACCTAACTATTCCTCAACAACGATTTACGTGAAAGGAGACAAAGTTACCTATCAAGGAGCAACTTATACGGCTAAATGGTGGACAAAAGGGGATACTCCAGGATCTGCACAAGTTTGGGAAAAAGAAATAATAAAAAATGAGGACGGGAGTGTAGATTATTATCAAGGCGGGACATATGTTGCAGGAGATCTTGTAAATTACAATGGCAAACAATATCTTGCTAAATGGTGGACACAATCTGTACCAGGTAGTGATGCTTCATGGGAATTAAAAAAAGAGTCAACTAATTAAGAAATGCAAAAAGACGATCAAAATTTTGATCGTCTTTTTTGATAGGGGAATAATAGTTCTTATTGAATGAATACTTTGGATTAGTCAAAGTAAAGGACAAGCAATTGCCTTCAGTATAATAGCCAATAGATGATTGTAACGAACGATTAATTACCTTTATTTTTCTTTCAAGATTGCCGAGAGCGTAAGTAATGTTCATGATAGAAATGTTCTTCATGAAGCCTACGCTGTTCGGCTTGACGATATTTTTTTTCGTCCCACAACATGAACCATAATGTGAATAACGGAAGAAAAATAATCAATGCCGGTTGGATCCCAAAATTGCCAATCAAAATACCTAAGAATAAAACCAGTAATACCAAGCCAATACGTCTAATTGATTTCATGAATTCTCACCTCATTTATTTATGCGAACATTCGTTCGTAAAATCATTATACGAATGTTTGTTCGGTTTGTAAAGAGGTAAGATCAATAAAAAAAGAATTGCAGAAGTTTTACTGCAATTCTTTGGTTTAATTATATTAATAAATGTGGCTACGATAGAGACCAACTACTAAACCTAAGATAGAGACCTCATCTAAAATGATTGGTTCTAATAAGTCATTTTCAGGTTGTAAACGGAAATGGTTTTTTTCTTTATAGAATCTTTTGCAAGTCGCTTCATTTTCTGTTGTCATAGCAATGACGATATCGCCGTTTTTAGCACTTTCTTGCTTTCGAACGATGACGTTATCCCCGTCTAAAATTCCTGCATTGATCATACTTTCACCACGAATGGTCAGCATGAATAAGCTGCCTTCTTCTGAAGTTAAATTTGGTGGAACAGGAAAAAAGTCGGAGGCATCTTCAACTGCAAGAATCGGCTCACCAGCTGTGACTACTCCGAGCATTGGAATAGTAGATGGTTTGATCCCAATTTGATCTAACCCTAAATCAGTTAGTTCGATTGCTCGTGGCTTTGTCGGGTCACGTAAAATGAATCCTTTTTTTTCTAATCGTGCTAAATGTCCATGGACAGTTGATGTTGAAGAAAGGTTAACAGCTTCACCAATCTCACGAACAGTTGGTGGGTATCCTTTACGGGTCACTTGTTCGTGGATATAACGTAAGACTTCGATTTGTCGTGTTTCAGTTTGTCGGGCCACAAAGTACACCTTCTTTCACTTAATAATTAAATAATACCACATAAAAAGCGCTGTTTCAAACAAATGTTCGTATGTAAATAGAGATCGCTAGTTGTTTTTTTTGGTTTTTTTATATAATATAAGAAGAGAAAAAAGGAGGGCTGATAATGTTATCACCTGAAAAAATTGCACGTATTAATGAATTAGCCAAAAAGAAAAAAGCTGAAGGACTTTCAAAAGAAGAAGAAAAAGAACAGATTTTATTGAGAGAAGAATATTTGACAGCTTTTCGCTCTGGCATGAGACATCATATTGAAGGAATGAAAATCGTTGATCCAGAAGGTAATGATGTGACACCAGATAAATTAAAAGAAATTCAAAAAGAAAAAGGGTTACATGACCGTTAGTGTGGTTTTTGGTAAAAAATACCAAAAAAGCATTGATTTTTTGAACTGTATCCGCTAAAATGAGCATGAAATGAATTACAGTAAAAAAAACCTAAATTGGAGGGGTTCTTTTGTTCGACAAAATTGATCAACTAGGCGTTAACACAATCCGTACATTAAGTATTGAAGCTGTACAAAAAGCAAACTCAGGTCATCCAGGCTTACCGATGGGTGCTGCACCGATGGCATATGCACTTTGGACAAAACATTTAAAAGTAAATCCTGTTACTTCGAGAAATTGGGTAGATCGTGACCGTTTTGTACTTTCTGCTGGGCATGGTTCAGCTATGTTGTACAGTTTACTCCACTTATCTGGCTATCAAGTAACAATTGATGACTTGAAACAATTCCGTCAATGGGGATCAAAAACACCAGGACATCCAGAAGTCCATCATACAGATGGCGTTGAAGCAACAACTGGTCCACTAGGTCAAGGAATCGGCATGGCTGTTGGTATGGCAATGGCAGAGGCACACCTTGCAGCAACTTATAATAAAGAAAACTTTAATATTGTTGATCATTATACTTATGCTTTATGTGGTGACGGCGATTTAATGGAAGGTGTGTCTCAAGAAGCAAGTTCTATGGCTGGACACATGAAATTAGGAAAATTAATTGTTTTATATGATTCAAATGATATTTCACTTGATGGCCCAACTTCAAAAGCCTTCACAGAAAACGTTGGCGCTCGCTACGAAGCGTATGGCTGGCAACATATCCTAGTGAAAGATGGAAATGATTTAGAAGCTATCTCTAACGCAATTGAAGCAGCTAAAAAGGAAACTGAAAAACCAACACTAATTGAAGTGAAAACAGTTATCGGTTATGGCTCACCTAACGAAGGAACATCTTCTGTCCATGGCGCACCGATTGGTGATGAAGGAATCAAGATGGCAAAAGAAGTGTATGGTTGGGATTACCCAGATTTCACAGTGCCTGAAGAAGTAGCTATTCGTTTCCATGAAAAAATGGTCGAAGAGGGCGAAAAAGCAGAAGCACAATGGAATGAAAAATTTGCTAATTACAAAAACGCTTATCCAGAATTAGCACAACAATTTGAAGATGCGTTTGCTGGAAAATTACCAGAAAACTGGGATGCTGAGATGCCAAGTTATGATGAAGGTCACAGCCAAGCAAGTCGTGTATCAAGTAAAGATATGATCCAAGCAATTTCAAAAGCAGTTCCTAGCTTATGGGGTGGTTCTGCTGATTTATCTGGCTCAAACAACACAATGGTTGCTACTGAAACTGATTTTGAACCAGGGAATTATGAAGGACGAAACATCTGGTTCGGTGTTCGTGAATTTGCCATGGCAACAGCGATGAACGGAATCCAATTACACGGTGGTACACGTATTTATGGTGGAACATTCTTTGTATTCACAGATTATTTACGTCCAGCTATTCGTCTTGCTTCCATTCAAAAAGCACCAGTTATTTATGTATTAACACATGATTCAGTCGCAGTGGGTGAAGACGGTCCAACACATGAACCAATCGAACAACTTGCTTCTGTTCGTTGTATGCCAGGTGTACATGTTGTACGTCCAGCTGATGGTAATGAAACGCGTGCTGCTTGGAAAATTGCGATGGAATCAACAGAAACACCAACTATTTTAGTGTTAAGTCGTCAAAACTTACCAGTTCTTCCGTCAACAAAAGAAAAGGCCGATGACATGGTGAAAAAAGGTGCTTACGTACTTTCTCCAGCACAAGGTGAAACACCAGAAGGTATCTTGATTGCAACTGGTTCTGAAGTTGATTTAGCAGTTAAAGCACAAAAAGTTTTAGCTGAAAATGGTAAAGACGTTTCTGTCGTTTCAATGCCAAGCTTTGACTTGTTTGAAGCACAATCTTCCGAATACAAAGAGAGTGTTCTGCCAAAATCGGTAACTAAACGTGTCGCAATCGAAGCAGCTGCACCATTTGGGTGGGAACGTTATGTTGGGGCAGAAGGAACAACAATCACCATTAATCACTTTGGTGCATCAGCTCCAGGAAATATTATTCTTGAAGAATTTGGTTTTACAGTCGAAAACGTTGTGAAAACTTACGAAGAATTATAAGAATAAAATAATTTAATTAAAATAAGAACAAGCTGGGAGAAATTCCCGGCTTGTTTTATTGGAAGTAAAGTTACTGTTTGATTTCTTTTACATTACAATTGTGTTACATAAGCAGAAAACGTCCAGAATAAATTGAGATTTTGTCAAAATAAACGTATAATTTACTTAATTAAGTTTGTTTTAAGGAGAAAACTTTTATTTAAAGTTTTTTTATTTTGAGGAGGAATACGAATGCAAGAGCTGAAAACCCGTAGCGCCCGTCATCATAAGACGAAGAAACCTATGGTGATTAATAAAAAAGCCATTGCTCCATTAATGGGAACAAGTCTTTTGGTTGGGCCGATGATGGTTACAGCAGCACCACAAAGTGCACATGCAGATGAACAAGGTACAAACCAAACGACAACTGATCCTCAGTCTTTTATTAACCAAATTGGTTGGTCTGCATCAGAAGTTGCCGCCAACAATGATTTATATGCTTCTGTGATGATTGCGCAAGCATTGCTTGAAAGTGCTTATGGAACATCTGGATTAGCAAGTGCACCAAACTATAATCTATTTGGTGTTAAGGGAAGTTATAATGGTGCTGTTGTTTATATGCCAACAAAAGAATATTTAAATGGTCAATGGGTGACAATGAATGAACCATTCCGTAAATATTCTTCTTATTGGGAATCATTCCAAGACCATGCGAATGTGTTACGGTCAACTAGTTTTTCAACTGGCGACTATCACTACTCAGGAGCTTGGAAAAGTAACACAACCAGTGTTTATGATGCTACGGCTTATTTGACAGGCCGATATGCTACTGATCCAACTTATGGAGAAAAATTAAATTCATTGATCAGCACATACAACTTAACACGTTTTGATACACCATCAACTGTTTCTGTTTCAAGCACGACAACAACCACAACCACAACGACAACTTCATCTACAACGCAATCAACAACTTATGGTGGAAATACTCAGTCAACTGGCACTGGTCAAACATATACAGTTGTCTCTGGTGATTCACTATGGGGGATTGCACAAAAATTTGGGATGTCTATCGATGAGTTGATGGCAAAGAACGGATTAAGTGATTATTCATTAATGGTTGGACAAGAGCTATCTGTTTAATCGTTTAAGTTACTAATTTTTTGACACGAAATTTCTTAAAAAGTAGTTTAGATATTTTGTCTAAACTACTTTTTTGTCGCCTGTTTTAAGACGAATTATTCGCCAGATAGTATCTGATTGTATTATGATAAAGAAGTAAAGACAGGTCGAAGGGAGAGAGTTTCATGCCACAAATCTATCAAGCAATTACTGATTTGATTGGAGAAACACCAATCGTTAAATTAAACAAAATAGTTCCAGAGGATTCTGCAGAAGTTTATGTTAAATTAGAATTCTTCAATCCAGGGGGCAGCGTGAAAGATCGGATCGCCTTAAGTATGATTGAAAAAGCAGAACAAGACGGAAGGTTGAAACCTGGTGACACGATTATTGAACCAACTTCTGGTAATACAGGAATTGGTTTAGCGATGGTTGGGGCAGCTAAGGGTTATCGAGTGATTATCGTAATGCCTGAAACAATGAGTATGGAACGTCGCTTGCTAATGAAAGCTTACGGGGCTGAATTAATTTTAACACCTGGTGCTGACGGTATTTCTGGTTCCATCAGAGAAGCAGAACGTTTAGCTAAAGAACATAATTATTTCTTACCACTTCAGTTTGAAAATCCAGCCAATCCTGAAATCCATGAAAAGACTACTGGTCCTGAAATTCAGGCTGCTTTTGGAGTGGCTGGGTTAGATGCTTTTGTTTCAGGAATTGGAACAGGGGGAACAATCACTGGTGCTGGTCATGAATTAAAACGTGTCTATCCTGAAATAAAAGTTATTGGCGTTGAACCTGCTGAGTCAGCAGTTTTAGAAGGAAAACCAGCTGGTCCTCACAAAATTCAAGGAATCGGAACGGGATTTATACCGGATACACTGGATACGAAAGTTTACGATGAAGTTTTGCCAATCACCGGTGAGGAAGCAATGGAAACTTCAAGAGAAGTCGGTCGTCAAGAAGGCTTTTTGGTGGGAATTTCTTCAGGTGCTGCAATTGCAGCTGGTTTAAAAATTGCGAAAGAATTGGGTAAAGGGAAAAAAGTTTTAGTTATTGTACCAGATAATGGTGAACGTTACCTATCAACTGCATTGTATCAAGAAGATTAAAATCAACGACAGTAAGGAGGTCAAGACGAGCAGGTGTCTTGGCCTCTTTTATATACTTTGCTGATCTTTAGGTTAACTTTAACATTTTGCATAGAAAAACATGAATTTTAATTTTATCTTCATGAAATGTAGATTTTGAAAAATAAAAATAGTATGATAATACGTGAACGATCACGTAGGAGGTGTCAATGTGGGCAACAAATTGGTAGACGAGGCAATCGAAAAACTAAAGCATGAAAATATTCGGATCACACCTCAAAGATATGCAATTTTAGAGTATTTAATCGAACATCATTCTCATCCGACAGCTGATGAAATCTATAAAGCGTTAGAACACCGTTTTCCAAATATGAGTGTCGCAACAGTTTATAACAATCTTCGGTTATTTACATCTATTGGTTTTGTACAGGAAATGAATTACGGAGATGCATCAAGTCGTTTTGACTTTACTTCGACACGTCATTATCATGTGATTTGTCAAAACTGTGGGAAAATCGTGGACTTTCATTACCCTGGTCTTGAAGATGTTGAGATGGCTGCCAGCCGTTTGACTGATTTTGAGATCAATGAACATCGCCTTGAACTGTATGGCTTATGTCCAGAGTGTCAACAAGCACAAGCAAATGAGTCTGTTTAATGAAAAGGTTATCCCAAAAAGAGAACGTAACGAATCTATTTTGTAGTACTTGGTGAAAAAGAAAGCAATAAACAACTATTTTATCTAAATTCTGGATGAAATAGTTGTTTATTTTTTTACACTTTCACAATCCGTTTTTTTCGCAAGCCTAAACGACCACTGTATGAAGCTTTTTTTAACAGGTTTTTTTGCTGTTTCCTTCTAAAAAGTAAGCGGATTTTCACTTGTGAATTCACAAGCATAAAATTTCTGAATCCGTTTTATTTTTGCTATAGTTAGCATTGTCAAAAGACAAAAAGTTTAGTAGGAAGAGGGATTACCATGAAAGTAGTTGTAATTGGCTGCACCCATGCTGGAACAGCAGCTGTAAAAAGTATTTTAAACAATCATCCAGAGGCAGAAGTAACAATTTATGAACGTAATGACAATATCTCATTCTTATCATGTGGGATTGCATTGTATGTCGGAGGCGTAGTTAAAGATCCTGCAGGGTTGTTTTATTCAAATCCAGACGAACTTGCTGGGTTAGGTGCGACAGTTAAAATGGAACACAACGTCACAGATGTTGATACAGAAAATAAAACTGTAACTGCGGAAGATTTAAAAACGGGTGAAGTTGAAACAGTTTCTTATGATAAATTAGTTGTGACAACAGGGTCATGGCCAATTATTCCGCCAATTAAAGGAATCGAATCTGAAAATATTTTACTATGTAAAAACTACAACCAAGCAAATGAAATTATTGCACAAGCCAAAGATGCAAAACGCGTCGTAATCGTTGGTGGAGGCTATATTGGAATCGAATTGGTTGAAGCTTTTGTTGAATCTGGAAAACAAGTCACTTTGATTGATGGCTTAGATCGTATTTTAAATAAATATTTGGATAAACCATTCACCGATGTTTTGGAAAAAGAATTGGTGGATCGTGGAGTAACTTTAGCTTTAGGTGAAAATGTATCAGAGTTTATCCCAGATGAAGCAGGTAAAGTAAAACAAGTTAAAACACCTAGCGAAACATTTGATGCAGACATGGTGATCTTGTGCGTTGGTTTTAAACCAAATACAGAGTTAGTTGCTGGAAAAGTTGACACACTACCAAATGGTGCAATCAAGGTCAATGAATATATGCAAACAAGCAACCCTGATATTTTTGCAGCTGGTGACTCAGCAGTTGTTCACTATAACCCGTCAAATACTCAAAACTATATTCCGTTGGCAACAAATGCTGTTCGCCAAGGATTATTGATTGGGTACAACTTAACAGAAAATAAAATGCATTATCGTGGAACACAAGGAACATCAGGCTTGTATTTATTCGGTTGGACCATCGGCTCAACTGGTGTAACCACTGAAAGTGCACCATTAAATAATTTGGACGTTCAAGCAACCTTATTTGAAGATAACTATCGTCCAGAATTTATGCCAACAACTGAAAAAGTTTTAATGGAATTAGTTTATGAAAAGGGGACAAATCGTATTGTGGGCGCACAATTTATGTCAAAATATGATGTCACTCAATCTGCAAATACATTGTCACTTGCAGTACAAAATAAAATGACAGTGGAAGATCTAGCACTATCTGATTTCTTCTTCCAACCACACTTTGATCGTCCTTGGAATTACTTGAATTTACTTGCACAAGCAGCTTTAGCTGAGATTGCAGAAAATAAATAAAAAGTGAAGAGACACGCCAACAATGAGTTACCTGACTGTTGGTGTGTCTTTTTATTCTGTGAAAGTTTGTATGCTTTAAAAGTATAATTAGTTGTAATCTAGCCGATTTTTTGTGAAAATAAACTAGGAGTTTAAATTGGAGGGATGTCAGATGGAAAAAGAATACTTTAACCAGCAAGAAGTATTTTTAAAAGATTATCAAAAATTTGCCAAACAAAATAATGTGACGATTGATCAATTAGCAGATCAAGTGATTGAAGAATTGAATCGAACGCAAGCAGATCGTTTCACCTTGCCAAAAGAAGAAGCTGTGGATGGAAAGAGCCATTGTTTCCCTTTTAGCCGTCGCGTATATTCGGATGAAAATGATGGTACCTTGAATACAAGTTATACGTATGAAGGCGAGCCCTATGTTTTAGAAACGGAAGAATAATCTGAACAATAAATGCAAAAGACCTCGTGAATTATTTCATGAGGTCTTTTTATTTTTACTAAGATCGAACTCTTTTATTCAAAAATTGAAATATTAAAATGCCTTAGCAGATCAAAGATTGCTGTTTGTTGTTCTTTACTAGCAACTAAGTGTTGGTTGATTGTAAATTCAGCTTCTGGAAATGCGCTTTGTAAAGCAAGTACATTTGCCAGAATACATAGATGCGTTTCTACTCCCACGACCTCGATTCTTTTTTCTTCCTGTTTGTCTGTAAAAAAATTATCCTTTATTTCAACTAATTTTTCAGGAGGAATCGTAAAATAATATTTTTTGATTACTTGTTCCTTTTCTAAAGGTGCTAAAGCGGATATCAGTTGAAGGTCATTCGTTTCCTCTGCTTTTCCCTTCTTTTCAACAGGTATGTCTCGTGTAAACAAAACGTATTCGTTCGTTTTTCGTGCTTTTTCTAACCTTTGAGCAATAGGTTGAACTAAGTGAGTCGCAGTGGGAACGTAAAATTTACTTGTTGGATCAAGAATGTGGTTTTGCATATCGATGATAACTAACATTTTTTATTCTCCTTTTAACGAAAGATGAATGGAATAAATCTAAATTCTTTTAATTTAAGAATAACGGAGAAGATTCTAAATGGAAAATGAAATGATTGATGAATCAATAGGATTTTTAATTGACAAACGATAGTTAATCGAATTCTTTGAATAAAAAAAGTGAAACAGTTATCATAATGATAGATAGATGATAAATAGATTAAAAACAAACAGCCTAATTTGAGCGATGCGTTGAAATACGTGGAATGTGAAGGAGGAAAAAGAATGCCAGCGTATTACTTTGTTGATAAAGAAAAACAGGTGACAGATTCAGATGAAACAAAGTGTAATTGGATAATCGTGAATAATAAAGATGTAAACGAGATTGAAAAAATCACACAACATTATCAATTACCGCAAGATATTTTTATTGGTATTTCTTATCCTGAAGCGATTTCAAGAGTGGAATATCTCCCTGGAACGAAGTTGAAGAATGCATTTTCACTTGTATTGTTAAACCTTTCCAGTAATCGTACAAAAATCGAAGAACGTTTGACACCAATTTCTTTTGTGGTGTCGGATGATCTTTTGATTACTTGTGTAGAAACTGAAACGATTTTTATTAAGAATCTAATTGACAAACACCAGAAAAAGCTTGATTCATTTGAGAAGATCATTGCTTATACGATTTTGAACAGTTATACCCATTTCGTTAAAGAATTACAGAAAATGAAGCAAGAAATCGACTCATTAGATGAAGGGGCACGTAGGACAACTGAAAATGAAGAGCTTTACAAGCAAGCTGATTTAGAACGAACCATTGTTTACATTGATCACACATTAAGAGATCAAAAAGAGACACTTGATGAATTATGGGAGGTGAATGATTTTGCAGAGAAATTAGCTGATGATCAGTTGCTTTACGATGTCAAACTAAGGCAAAGACAGACTGAAAAAATGATTTCGATTTATCGGGATTTGCTTGAAAGTATCGGAAATCTTTTCAGCGGTATGATGGACAATCACTTGAACCATTTAATGAAATATCTTGATTCTGCAACGTTAGTGATTTCAGTCCCAGCAATGATTGCTGGAATCTGGGGGATGAACACTGGCGGTTTGCCAGGTAAAAGTTCTGAGTTGGGTTTTTTCTTAGTTCTTATTGGTTCTGCTGTAGCAACCGCTGCAGTTGCATTGCATTTATTGAGAAAAGACTATACGAAATAGTTAAGTATGAGTTGCTGTTTTGAAGGAAAATTTGTTTTAATATGAGGAGGAATAGCATGACTGAACCAAAATTAGTAGATCCACGAAAATTATACCATACGGAAAAATTTCCAAAACAAGACCAAAATACACCAGCCCTACAACAAAATATGAAGCCTGTTCCAGATTGCGGTGAGGAAACTTACAAAGGATCCAATCAATTAGAAAATCGGCGCGTGTTGATTACTGGTGGGGATTCTGGGATTGGACGTGCTGCTGCGATTGCGTTTGCAAGAGAGGGGGCAGATATCGCATTACAATTTTTACCTGGAGAAGAAGCGGATGCGAACGAAGTAGCAAGGTTGATTGAGAATGCGGGTCGCAAAGTAGTCCTGTTGCCTTTTGATTTGCGTGATGAGCAAGCACCTAAGGAAATCATTCGCCAAACAGTAGCTGAATTAGGTGGCATTGATACATTAATTCTAAATGCTGGACAACAAATTTCTTCTTCGTCCATTGAAGAATTGCCTATGCAACAAGTAAAAGATACTTTTATGGTAAATATCATCGCCATGTTTTCTTTAGTTAAAGAAGCGGTACCTCATCTTCCAGCTGGAGGAGCCATTGTTAATACAACTTCTGTACAGGCAACAAACCCAAGCGAACATCTACTTGATTACGCAGCAACTAAAGCCGCTATTGCGAATTTTACGATTGGCTTAGCCAAACAGTTAGCGCCGAAAGGAATTCGTGTGAACGCTGTCGCTCCTGGACCCATTTGGACACCTCTACAGCTTGACGAAGGACAGCCGAGCGAAGCTATTCCAGAATTTGGACAAGATAGTCTTTTAGAACGTGCAGGTCAGCCAGCTGAGTTAGCTTCAGTGTATGTATTTTTAGCTTCAAATAAAGCAAGTTATGTTACAGCCCAAATTTATGGCGTAACTGGTGGTGAGGCAATTAATCTGTAAAAAAGCATGAATCAATCACCTTGTTAAGTGATGAAAAATGGCTGAGAGAAAGAAAGCACTAGGAATCTTTACCTTAGATTTCTGATGCTTTCTTTCGTTTGTTTATGACGAAATCAAATCAAAATCAATGAGGCCAGCTTGCTTCACTTGCGCTTTTTCCGTATACTGATTTTGAAGTGGAGGAAAAGAACATGCTAAGTTTAACCAAATATCTACAATCAGGACAGACAACAATTTCTAATTTGTTATTCGTAAATTATCGGAAAATGGGCCTTGAATCAGAAGAATTTCTTTTTATTTTACAGTTACACATGAAGCAACAAGAAGGGGACTTCTTTCCAGATTTACAACTGATAGCAATCAACATGGGGTTGAAATCAGATCAAGTTTATCAAATTTTAAATCGATTGGTCGGTGGTGGTTTTCTCGTAATCGAAACAATCACTGTTGATGGTAAAAAAGCGGATCAATATAATTTACTTCCATTGTATGAAAGACTGGAAAAGTATTTAGATAGTCAAGCATCAAAAGCCAAAGAAAATCAACAAGAGCAAGAAATTCAATCGGTTTATCGTTTATTTGAGCAAGAATTTGGTCGGCCGTTGTCTTCAATCGAATTCCAGCGAATTGGACAATGGCTAGAGGAAGATCACTATCAACCGGAAGTACTAAAGCTGGCTTTGCGTGAAGCAGTATTGAACCAAGCGTATAGCTTTAACTATATCGATCGAATTTTGTTGTCTTGGGAACGAAAAAATTTACGAACAAAACAACAAGTCGAGGAAGAACAAAAACGACGTAAACAGCAACTGTTGCAAAAAGAAGTAGAACAGTCTGCACAATCAGAAGAATTACCTAAGGTTTCTTTGACAAATTGGTTAGAAGAAGAACTGAGAAACGAAACAAAGTAGAAAATGATGAGGAAGACAAGATGCTAAGTAAAGAAAACACAATGTTAGCAATTGAAGAAATGTATAAGATGTTTCCAGATGCACATGGGGAGCTCGTTCATAAAAACCCTTTTGAATTATTGATTGCTGTGATTTTGAGTGCCCAAGCAACAGATGTTTCAGTAAATAAAGCAACACCGAGATTATTTGAAGCATTCCCTGATCCAGAAACATTAGCGCAAGCTTCTGTCGAAGAAATTATTCCAAAAATCAAAACGATTGGTTTATACCGAAACAAAGCAAAGAATATCAAAGCATGTGCAGAACAGTTGTTGGAACGTTTCGATGGGGAAGTCCCTAATACACGGGAAAAACTGATGTCTTTACCTGGAGTAGGACGCAAGACAGCCGATGTTGTCTTAGGGGATGCTTTTGGAATTCCAGCTATTGCCGTTGATACACATGTTGAGCGAGTGTCTAAACGATTGCGAATTTGTAAATTAAATGCAAGTGTACTCGAGGTGGAAGAAACTTTGATGCGAAAAGTGCCAGAAGATCTTTGGGTGAAAACACATCATACCATGATCTTTTTTGGTCGTTATCACTGTACAGCGAGAAATCCAAAGTGTGAAGGTTGTCCGTTGTTACCGATGTGCCAAGATGGAAAAATACGAATGAAAGAAAAGGTCAGGACAAAATAATGTCCTGACCTTTTTGTGTTTTAAGCTGCTTAATTAGTTATCAGTAGCAAATTATGAACTCGAACTAGCTTTTTCAGAGCGAGCGGCGTTTTCAGTATTGCTAGTTGGCGGAGCAGTTGAAGATGTTTCTGGTGGTGTTTCAACTTCAACTGTTGAAGAACTACTTGAAGTTGAAGGCACTGGTTCTTCTGAAGAGCTAGAAGAGCTACTTTCAACTGTAGTGGAAATAGCTGTTCTTGATTCAACGGTGGTCGTTGAAGTAGTACTCGACTTTGGCTCAACTGTTGAACTAGAAGTTGGGACATTCGATTTTCTTGGTACACTGTAACTTGGGACAGTATATTGATCTTTATAATAAAGTTCATTGTTTACTCGAATCAAATCGCTCGGCATGGTCCAATCATCATTTGAAACATTTGCAGAAACATACTGCATCAATTCTCGATATACATCAGAAGCAACATGCGATGATGCATCAGTAACTGGCGTCATTTTCTCATTATAGCCCGTCCAAACAGAAATTGCATAGTTTGGTGTATAGCCAGCAAACAAAATATCGGGATAGACACCGGAAGAACGTCCGATTTTTGCATATTCATCATCTGTATAGTTAGATGTCCCAGTCTTACCAGCCTGATATAAACCTGGAATTTGAGCGTTCGTTCCTGTTCCTTTTGTCAAGGTGTCTTTCAAGATATCAGTCACCATGTAGGCAGTTTCTTCAGACATTGCTCTGGTACCTTCAGGCTCAAAAGTTTCTTCTGTCCCATCCTGATAGATCACTTTATTGACATATTGTGGTTTGTAGTAAGTCCCACCATTTGCTAAAGCTGCGTAGGCCGCTGCCATTTTTAAGGAAGAAGCACCATATTTTGTTCCGTCCTGATCTTCTGTGTTACTTGAAATGGCATTTGATTGATGAATCGTACGATAATTAATACCAACGCCACTTAAGAAAGAAGCAACTTTGTCGGCACCAACTTCGTTGAATAGTTTAACTGCTGGTATATTCCGTGAGTCATATAGTGCTTGTCTCAAAGTGATTGTCCCCATGTAGCGGTTATCCCAGTTCATAACAGGGGTAGTCGTTCCTTCGTAGTTATACGGAGCATCGGAAATCGTTTTTCCAGTAGAATACTTTAGGTATTCAAAGGCAGGTGCATAATCCGTAATTGGTTTCATCGTTGAACCAAAATCACGTGACGTGTTGACCGCTAAGTTGTTTCCAAGTGTGACATCTTCGGCAACTTTTCGAGCGCCGATTTGTGCTTTGACTTGTCCTGTCTTTGCATCGATCAATGTGGAAGCAACTTGCATTTGATCGTCAGGATAAGCAACATATTGGTCGGTATTTACAATATTGTATAGTTGTTTTTGTGCATCTAAATCAAGGTTTGTGTAAATATCAAGACCATCAGTATAGACGTTTTTATCTGTTTTTTCTTCAATTTCGTTAATGACTTCTTTTACATAGTTATCGACGATTTTCGTATTATCATCACCAGAAGATAATTCTTGTAGACCGTCCGTGACAGGGACATTTACTGCCTGATCATATTCTGCTTGAGTGATTTTTTCGTTTTGTAGCATTGTATAAAGAACGATATCGCGACGTTTTTTTGCTTGTTCAGGATAAGTATATGGATCATAAGCTGAAGGTGCTTGAGGCATCCCAGCAAGAAGTGCAGTTTGTGCTAAGGATAGTTCAGGTAATCTTTTTCCAAAGTACATTTCTGCGGCTGTTTCCATGCCATAAAAACCATTTGCCATATAGACTTTATTGACATAATAAGTCAAAATTTCTTCTTTGGATTTTTCTTGTTCTAACTTGACAGCCATCCAAGCTTCTTGTGCTTTTCTCTTTAACGTCTGGTCTTCTGCTTTTGTTGAGAAGAAGGAAAGTTTGATCAATTGCTGAGTTAAAGTACTTCCACCTTGCAGTCCGCCAGACGTGAAGTTTGACAGCGCAGAACCAAGGATGCGGACAGGATCGACACCGATATGTTTATAGAAACGACGATCCTCAACGGAAACGATGGCATCTTGTAATTGTTGTGGTAGTTCGCTGGCAGTGATCTTTTCGCGTTTTTCTGCCCCAAGATCTTCAAATAGCTCTCCTGTTGAAGTATATAGTTTTGACGAGACAGTGGCATCTAAGTTTTTATCTGTTAAGGCAGGGGCGTCTTTTGCATAAAACCAAAATAGACCAACACCAGATAGAAATAAGACACAGCCAATGAAAACAATGCCGAGTAAGATTTTGACAATTAAATTTTTTCCGTTTTTTTGCTTACCAGAGCCATTGCGGGAAGTTGATTTTGTTCCTTTTTTCTGGGGAGGACTTGTTTTTCTTCGCGATGCTCTCGTTTGTTCATTTGCCATTAGTGCTTTTCTCCTTTTGATAATGATAGATACTGATCGACTGCATCAAGATAAGGGACGCGAGGTAAGAAACCAGGTGTGATTTCTATTCCAAGTTCTTCAATTAATGAAAGTGGTAAAGACTTTCTACCACCATCAGTTTGTTGATACCAATAGTCAATCAGATGGGTACTACTTAAATAGAAGCAACGTTTTAGACTAGAAAACCATAATAAAACAAAACAGATACCATCTTGCTTTATACAAGACTCCATATGTTTGATTTGATGCTCGTGAAAGTTATTGAATGGGAAAGATGTTTTATTTTTTGTTTCTTTTGCTTCAAAATCCAAATAGAAACCTCGATAAACACCGTTGTAATCAGTTGTCGAAGCTTGAGTAAAGTAAGCTTCTTTAATCACTGCGGCACTTCTTCGAGGGTAATCGACTTTAACGATTTGAATAGGGGTTGGCTTCTTGTGTATGACTGCCAAATTTTTTGATAGATAAAAGCTGTTGCTCTCATTGATAGCTTCTTCAAATGACATACCTCGGTTACCAAAAACAGTGGAAGAAGTTTTTTTTCCTTGAATTTTTGGTTTTGAAGAGGCATCCTTAGAATAAGGTTGGCCATTAGGGTAGCGTAAGACCATATTTAATCACACTCCTGCGCACATTATAGCAAAAAAAAGTAAAGAAAGAAAAGGAATCAGGTGGTGAATCAATTGAAAGTAATCTATGTTTCAGGCTATCGAAGCTTCGAACTGGGTATTTTTCAGGAAAAGGATCCAAAAATCAAAGTTATTAAAAATGTTTTAAAAAAAGAAATTCGCCAACTAGTTGAAGAAGGATTAGAGTGGGTGATCAGCAGTGGCAACCTTGGTGTTGAGTTATGGGCGACTGAGGTTGTAGCTGAATTGAAGCAAGAGTATCCTGAATTACATTTAGGAATTATTTATCCATTTGCTGAGTTTGGCAGTAATTGGAACGAAACAAATCAGGAAAAGAAAATGCTAGCGGAACAAGTAGCGGACTACATTGAGTCGGTCAGTCATTTACCTTATAAAAATCCTAATCAATTAAAAAATCATACACAATTTCTACTTACACATACAGAAGGGACTTTGTTGATCTATGACCCTGAATACATTGGAAAGACAGATTATTTTTTGCGCGATGCAAGAAAATTTCAAGAGAATAAACCTTATGAAATTCGTTTGATTAGCATGGATGATTTACAAAATTCTGTGGAATAAAAGGAGATAGTGTTTGATTTATAGTTATTTTTCCGATACAATGGGAAAAGTAGAAAAGTTATAATGTAAATGAGAATTAAATAGAGGTGTAAATATGGCGAATTTGATTTATAGTCCAAAAGACATTTTACAACAAGAATTCAAAACCAAAATGCGTGGATACGATCCAATTGAAGTTGACGAATTTTTGGACAATATCATTAAAGATTATGAAGCATACAGCAAAGAACTCCTTGCTTTACAAGAAGAAAATGATCGTTTGAGTGCAAAAGTTGCTCAACTATCAAAAACACAAGGAACACAAACTCGTGTGCAACCAACAGAAGCACCTAAGAGTACGGCAGTAACAAACTTTGATATCTTAAAACGTTTATCAAATCTTGAACGTGAAGTTTTTGGAAAAAAACTTGACCAAGCAACACCATCTGCTTCTGCACAACCTAATGCAGGCAACTATACAAATGCAGATGCAAGTGATGACAACGAAAAAACACGTCAATTTTAATTAGTGAATTTTTTGCGATTTTCGGGTAATCGCGGTCTGACTTGATCAGGCTGAGGAAAGTCCATGCTCGCACAGACTGTGATGTCTGTAGTGTTCGTGCTTAGCGAAAAGATAAGCTAAGGTACTCTTAGGAGTAACGGCAGGAAAACGAGCTAAGGCTTCGGCTATGCTTTAGTATCCTTGAAAGTGCCACAGTGACGAAGCGAATCGGGAAACTTATTCGGTGGAACGCGGTAAACCCCTCGAGCGAGCAACCCAAACAATGGTAGGGGCGCTTTTTGCTAGGAATCAGAACAAGGCAAAAGGGCAGTTAAACTGCAGATAGATGGTTACCCCTTTATTTCTTCTCCCTGGAGGAATAAAGGACAAAACATGGCTTACAGAAAATCGCAATAATCAGGGAATACCTTCCAACGATGTTGTGAAGGTTTTTTTTATAAATAAGGAGACTAGTATGGACAAAAATAGAAAATTTAACCTTGTAGCAACTGCCGCAAGTGGTTTAGAAGCGCTGGTTGGAAAAGAGCTACGTGATTTAGGAATTGATTGTCAAGTAGAAAATGGGCGAGCTCGTTTTGAAGGCACAATGGAAACAATCGCAACAACTAACCTATGGTTGCGTACAGCAGACCGTGTCAAAATCGTCGTCGGCGAGTTCGACGCATTTACGTTTGATGAATTATTTGAAAATGTGAAAGCTTTGCCATGGGAAGACTTTTTACCTTTAGATGCAGAATTTCCAGTTGCTGGAAAATCAATTAAATCAAAGTTATATAGTACACCAGATTGCCAAGCAATCACTAAGAAAGCAATCGTTGATCGTTTGCGTACGTATTATCATCGTCCAGCTTCTGTGCCGTTGACAGAAACAGGTGCTCATTTTCAACTAGAAGTTGCTTTGTTGAAAGACCATGTGATGATTACTTTAGATACAACAGGACCAAGTCTATTTAAACGCGGCTACCGTTTAGAAAAAGGTGGTGCACCATTAAAAGAAAACATGGCTGCAGCATTAGTAGCGTTAACAACTTGGCGAAAAGATCGTCCTTTTTATGATCCTGTTTGTGGTTCTGGAACTATTTGTATTGAAGCAGCCTTGATTGGGCATAACATAGCACCCGGATTTAACCGAGAGTTTGCTTGTGAATCATGGGAATGGTTTGATAATAATGTCATGGAAGAAGTCCGGGCTGCTGCAGAAGAACAAGCTGATTACGATGTAGAACTAGACATTACGGGTTCAGATATCAATGGACGAATGATTGAAATCGCCAAAGCAAATGCTGAGGAAATTGGCTTGGGAGATTCCATTACCTTTAAGCAACAAGCATTGAAAGACTTCAAAACGGATAAAGAATATGGCGTAATCGTTGCTAATCCACCATACGGAGAACGATTGGGCGAAGAAGAAACAGTTCGTAAACTGTATCAAGAAATGGGTGACGTATTTAGACCACTGAAAACGTGGAGTAAATATATCTTGACCAGTGATTTAGCGTTTGAAGAATATTACGGACAAAAAGCAACGAAAAAACGTAAATTATATAACGGTGCTTTACGCACGGATTTGTTCCAGTACTGGGGAACACGTCCCCCACGTGTGAAAAAAGAAGACTAGGATTTGTTTTTAAATTTGGATTTTTGGAGGAATGACAGATGAAAGAAACAGAATTTTTACAAGAATTAAAAGAAATTAATCTTTTGCAACAAGCATTAGGAATTTTGGACTGGGATACACAGACAGGGATGCCTGAAAAAGCCAGTGAATACCGTAGTGCTGTTGATAGTTACTTGTACAGTCTTTACTTTGAAAAAAAAGTAGGACCTAAAATCGAGGAAGCACTTGCTTATTTTGGCGAGCATCCAGAAGAATTATCTGAAGTAGGACAAGCTGCGTATCGAAAAGTGAAGGAAGACTTCGAACTAGAACATAACGTGCCTAAAGAATTGATGACAAAATATAGCGCAGCAATTTCTTCTGCGCATGGACAATGGCAAAAATCACGAGAAACAAAACAGTTTGCTGATTTTGAATCGGCGTTGACACAAAATATTGAATTAACTAAAGAATTGATTCCTTATTGGCAGAAAGATGAAAAGACGCCGTATGATGTGCTGTTAAACCAGTATGAACCAGGTATGACTGTTGAAATTCTAGACAAAGTATTTGCACAATTAAAAGATGGAATCATGTCGATTCGTCAAGAAATAAGTGAAAAAGGAACAGAACCTGAAACTAGCTTTCTTTCACGTAAAATGACGAAAGAACAACAAAAACGATTTGTTGTGGGCGTTATCGAACAACTAGGATATGAATTTAGCCGAGGACGTTTAGACGATACGATTCATCCATTTATGACCGGAATCAATCCCGATGATGCACGAATCACAACTCGTTGGAATGAATATGATTTTCAAATGGCTGTTTTTGGTGTCATTCATGAAGCAGGTCACGGAATGTATGAACAAGATATTGACGATAAATATGCATATACACCAGTTTATCAAGGTGCATCAATGGGTATCCATGAATCACAATCTTTATTCAACGAAATTATTATCGGAAGCAATCGAAGCTTCTGGGAAAAACAATATCCTTTTTTCCAAGAATGTGCAGAAGGGACGTTTGCGGATGTTGAATTTACTGATTTCTATCGTTCATTGAAGCGCACACAAGCAAGTTTGATCCGAATTGAAGCAGATAGCTTAACTTATCCGCTGCATATTATTATTCGCTACGAAATTGAAAAAATGATTTTCAACGAAAATTTAGCAATTGCTGAACTTCCAGAAGTTTGGAACCAAAAATACGAAGAATATTTGGGTGTTCGACCAACGAATGACCTCGAAGGAATTCTCCAAGATGTTCACTGGTCGGGTGCAAGTTTTGGTTATTTCCCTTCATATGCTCTGGGATATATGTATGCAGCCCAGCTATTACATGCATTAGAAAAAGAATTGTCGATTGATGAAGTTTTAGCTTCAGATGATTATTCACCAATCAAGAAGTGGATGGAGACACATATTCACCAATATGGCGCTTCAAGAAAACCAAACCAGTTGATTCAGGATGCTACGGGTGAATCATTAAATCCTAATTATTTGATTGAATATATGCGAGATCTATACTTCAATGTATATCAAGTAAACTAAAACTGGAAGTCTGGAACATTGCTTCATTTGTTCCAGACTTTTTCTGTTGGATGGATTTGTCAAAACGAAGTGAAGGAGTGAAGTAATGGACGAGAAATTAAAAAAGATAGCTGCGTATAGTTTCAATCAATTGAAAAACGATCAAACAGGTCATGGAGAAGATCACACGAAGCGAGTGGTTCAGTTAGCAACAGATATTTTAGCGACGGAGCCAACTGCTAATCGAGGAATCACCTTGGCAGCAGCTTATCTTCATGACACGATTGATGATAAAGTGGTATCTAATGAAGAACAAGCGAAAAAAGAATTAGTTGCTTTTTTAAAAAAAATTGATTTGACCAAGCATCAAATCACCTCAATTTTTGCTATTATTGAAAATATGTCCTTTTCTAAAAGTCTTGGAGAAAATGCGGAAGAACTAACGATAGAAGGAAAAATTGTTCAAGATGCAGACCGACTGGACGCTTTAGGCGCAATCGGGATTTTGCGAACAGCTTATTTTGGAGGGGGACATGGACATCCCATTCATGATCCTGAGATACTGCCACAAATCTATGCGAGCAAAGCCGATTATCGTAAAGGTTCTACCGTTATCAATCATTTTTATGAAAAGTTATTTTTATTGCCTGCACAAATGAATACCGTTTATGGAAAAACTGAAGCGCAACGTCGTGAACAATTTATGCGTGATTTTTTAAAAGAATTTTATCAAGAGTGGGAAAATACAAGCGACTCACTGGATCAATGAAAGAAGTTAACTAATTATTTATTATGTAAACTTGTATACGAAAACAAAATACCACAACTATCGTTGTAGTATTATGTTAGGAAAAAGCTAAGTGTTTTTACTCTTAAAATTTGTTAAGCGACGATAGCCACGAAACAGATTTAAGAGAAATAAGCAACCAGCTACAATGATTGGTACCCAGATTAGATAAACTGGATAGCCAATTTGTGCGGAAAGTGTTTGTGACGAAATGTTCTGCATCTCGGTGGCGGCTTGTTGCCATGTTTGTAGATTAAAAACGAACATAAAGCCGGAGATAATCAACAAAATAAAACCTAGATAATGGATTTTGGTTTTCTTTCGTAGATACGCAAAACCTAAATACAGTACGAATAAAAAAATCGGAACTCCAAAGACAAAATAGAAATTCAGCACTTCGACACCTCCTCATATATCATTTATGATACTTCAAATTGATTGAATTGAGAAATAATAGCGTCGTGCTTGCTTAAGCATTGAAGCGATTGATAAACTATACATTGAAAATCAAGAAAATATATAAAAAGTGTGGTGGGTTGTTATGGCAAGTTACATCGAACCAATTCGGTTTGCGTTATTAGTATTTCCTTTTTTAGCATTAGCAATTTCTTCGGTCTTCTTTATTTATGAATACCGTAAATACGGCACATTTCTTTTATCCCGAGGAATTATTCTCTATTCTTTTGTATTTTACTTATTGTGTGCATACTTTTTAGTCATTTTGCCATTACCAGCAAGGGAAACGGTAGCCCAGATGACAGGACCTAAGATGGAGCTAGAATTGTTTGCTTCATGGCGCCATTTTTGGAGTCAAACGGTCTTAAACATCCATGACCCAAGTACTTATTTAGCGGCGATGAAACAAAGTGTTTTTTTAGAACCAGTGTTTAATATCTTATTGCTTGTACCATTTGGGATTTATCTCAGATATTATTTTAGATTATCTTTTGTGAAAACAATAATTGCTAGCTTTTGTTTATCCTTATTTTTTGAGCTTACGCAATTAAGTGGACTATATTTTATTTATCCTAGACCGTATCGCTTGTTTGATGTGAATGATTTGCTTCACAATACGTTGGGCGGAGCATTGGGCTATCTTGTGGCACCGATTTTTACCTTCATGTTGCCGACAAGAGCGAGAATGGATGAGATATCTTATGAAAAAGGTCGGAAAGTGTCCTTAACGAGAAGGCTGGTTGCTTATTTGATTGATTGGGCATTTTTGGGCATAGTAGATAGTGTCATTTCCATTTTGTTACAATTAATGTTCAAAAAAGATGTCGTTACAACGAACAGTAAATGGATTTTCTTAGAAGTGTTCTTGTATTTTATCGTTTTGACTTATCTAACAAATGGTAAGACACTTGGAAAAAAAGTTGTACGTATCCAAGTTGTGGAAGAACAAAAAGAACGAGTTTCTTTTAAGGCATTGCTGATACGTTACAGCTATCTTTACTTCCTGTTTTATGGTTTGAGTTGGGGAGTCCAATTTGCGCAACAAATCATGGAGCAATCAACGGGTGTATTACAGATGAGTGCGATTTTTGTTTTTATGGGCTTGTTGTTTGCACAAGGAATCTTTGTCTTGAATCTTGTGCTTTCATTTATCAGGAAAAAAAGTGTCTTGTTTTATGAGAAAGCTAGTCACACCTATACAATCAGTACGATCAAAAATAAATGAACTGAAAATGTCTGACAAGAGATGGTAGAAAAAGCACGGTCCCTTGTTTTAGAATAAGAGAGCAAAAAAGATGTGGCTGTGTTATAATGCCAAAGTCGTGAAAAATTAAAGAGAAGAGGTGCACAGATGAGTAATTTTGATAAATTCAACTTTCAACCATTTATTAACGAAGCATTGACAGCAAAAGGCTTTGAACAACCAACGGAAGTACAAGAAAAATTGATTCCACTGATTGCCAAAGGAAAAAATATTGTCGGTCAATCACAAACAGGTTCTGGAAAAACACATACATTTTTATTACCCCTATTTAATAAAATTGATGCTACAAAGGAAGAAGTCCAAGTAGTCATTACTGCTCCAAGTCGTGAGCTAGCTGCACAAATTTATAAAGCAGCTAATCAGCTTGCACAATTTTCAGTGCCAGAAATTCGTGTCAGCAATTTTGTTGGTGGAACGGATAAGCAACGCCAACTGGATCGTTTACGTCACCAACAACCGCATGTCGTGGTTGGAACACCGGGGCGTATTCTAGACATGATGAACGAACAAGCGTTAAAAATCCATACAGCATTTGCGTTTGTTGTGGATGAAGCTGATATGACATTGGATATGGGATTCTTAAACGAAGTCGATCAAATCGCAGGTCGTTTACCTGAAAAAGTTCAATTTTTAGTATTCTCAGCAACAATTCCAGAAAAACTACGTCCGTTTTTACGTAAATATATGCAAAACCCTGTTATCGAAGAAATCAAGCCAAAAGCAATTATTTCAGAAGATATCGAAAACTGGGTGATGTCGACAAAAGGCAAAGACAAAAACAAAATGATCTACCAATTATTGACAATTGGTCATCCCTATTTAGCAATTGTATTTGCAAATACGAAACAACATGTTGATGAAATTGCAGATTACTTGAAGAAAAAAGGGTTAAAAGTTGCGAAAATTCATGGTGGCATTACGCCTCGCGAACGTAAACGTGTCATGCGCCAAGTGCAAGATCTAGAATTTCAATATGTGGTAGCAACCGATCTTGCTGCACGTGGAATCGACATTGAAGGAGTCTCACATGTGATCAATGCAGAGATTCCTGAAGATACAGATTTCTTTATTCACCGCGTCGGTCGAACAGGAAGAAATGGACTTAAAGGAACAGCAATCACACTTTACTCGCCAAGTGATGAACAAGCAATCGATACGTTGGAAACTTTAGGCGTAAAATTTGAGCCAAAAGAAATCAAAGATGGCGAAATCGTGAAAACCTATGACCGAAATCGTCGAACAAAACGTGAAAAATCAAAAGACACGTTAGATCCAACTTTGATTGGTTTAGTGAAAAAGAAAAAGAAAAAAATCAAACCTGGATACAAGAAGAAAATCGATTGGGCGATTGCTGAAAAGAACAAACAAGAACGTAAAATCGAACGTCGTCAACAGTCACGAACAGCCCGAAAAAACAAAAAAAATTCTCACAAATAAGTTCATCAAAATCAATTTTTCCAACTGAGTGTTTAATGAACGATTAGCGTTGGAAACTTCAAGAAACAAAAGAGTGTACGCACAACTTACTTAGCGTGTTGCAAAGAAATATAGAGGTATGATCATACCAAAAAGTTCGGTAGCTCTTTGATGGATAATGAAAAAGTGAACCAAAACAAAACGTCGTTTTGTTTTGGTTCACTTTTTTTATGTTGTTATTGAGTTAACCAATCATAAAATTTTTTCCATACCGATACAAAGAATACCATCTTCTTCAAAAGGAGACGTACAGGAATTATATCCACAATGTTCATAAAAAGATTGTGCTGTTAGTTCAGCGACTAAATAGCTTAAACAGCAGCCATTATTTTTGGCAAATTGTTCTGCTTTGAACAAAAGTGAACGTCCAATTCCTTGTTTGCGATAGGCTTTTGCTACACAAAAACGGTCAGGTTGAAAACATGTTTCGTTTTTCAGTTGATAACGTAAGGTTGCAACAGGGATTTGATCATCGAGAAGTAAAAAATAATTTCTTTGACTGGTATCGAGTACATCAAACTCCCATTCAGGTGGAATGTTCTGTTCTAAGACAAAGACTTCATAGCGAAGCGTAAAGCTTGCTGCTTGAATCCAAGTTTCATTGCCAAAAAATACGTTCATAAAGCTTCTCCTTCAATCAACTTTTTTATTCAGCGTAACACAAACGAAGAAAAGCAAAAAGAGGCAAAATAGAAAAGCATTATTGACAGACAACCGCGAAGTGCGTATACTTAACGAGTACAAAAAAGGACATGATTTGTTTTTAGGGACTCACAGAAAATTCTTTCTAGGCTGAAAAAAGAATAGTTGCCAATCAAATTGCTCCCTTTTTTCTTTTGATAGAAATATCAACGCAACTCAGCGTTATCGAGTTTAAGAGGTAATGATCAAACATCATTGCAACCAAGGTGGTACCGCGAGTTTTCGTCCTTGGCTGTAATGGTGTTTTTTGTATTGAAAAACAATGAGAGAAGGTAATGGAATGAAACAATTAAGTAGTGCACAAGTTCGCCAAATGTTTTTAGATTTTTTCCAATCAAAAGGACACACAATTGAGCCAAGTGCCTCATTAGTACCAGTTAATGATCCAACTTTGTTATGGATCAATTCAGGAGTAGCAACATTAAAAAAATATTTTGATGGTTCAGTTGTTCCAGAAAATCCAAGAATCACTAATGCACAAAAATCAATTCGAACAAATGATATTGAAAATGTCGGAAAAACTGCGCGTCATCATACGATGTTTGAAATGCTAGGAAACTTTTCTATCGGAGATTATTTCAAAGAAGAAGCAATCCACTGGGCATGGGAATTTTTGACAAGCCCTGAATGGATGGCTTTTGATCCTGAAAAGTTATATGTTACCGTTTATCCAAAAGATACTGAAGCAAAACGTATTTGGCATGAAGAAGTGGGCTTACCAATGGACCACATTATCGATGTAGAAGATAACTTCTGGGATATTGGTGCCGGTCCTTGTGGTCCCGATACAGAAATCTTTTATGACCGTGGTGAATCATATAACGATTTAGCCGAAGATGATCCAGAAAATTATCCTGGTGGCGAAAATGAACGTTATTTAGAAATCTGGAACTTGGTATTTTCTGAATTTAACCATAAACCAGATAACACATTTGAACCATTACCACATAAAAACATTGATACGGGCATGGGCTTAGAACGGATGGTTTCTATCGTTCAAGATGCACCAACTAACTTTGAGACAGATTTATTTATGCCCATCATTCACGCTGTTGAAAAATTAAGTAACCAAGTGAAGTATGGCGAAAATCCAACAACAGATATCTCTTATAAAGTAATTGCTGACCACATTCGTGCGTTATCTTTTGCGATTGGAGATGGCGCACTACCTTCAAATGAAGGACGCGGTTATGTATTACGTCGTTTATTACGTCGTGCCGTTATGCATGGAAAAAAATTGGGAATCAATCAAGCTTTCTTGTATAAATTAGTTCCAGTTGTTGGTGAAATCATGGTTAGCTACTATCCAGAAGTTTTACAACAAAAAGAATTTATTGAAAAAGTAATTCGTACAGAAGAAGAACGCTTTAATGAAACAATCAATGAAGGTTTAGATATCTTAAACCAAGTGATTGAAGATGTAAAATCAGCAAAAGGAACAACTTTAGCTGGTAAAGATATCTTCAAACTTTATGACACTTATGGTTTCCCAGTAGAATTAACGGAAGAAGTAGCAGAAGACGAGGGGCTAAAAGTCGATCATGCTGGTTTTGAAAAAGAAATGGAAGCACAAAGAGAACGTGCCCGTTCTGCAAGAAGCACGGAAAAATCAATGGGCGTCCAATCTGCATTATTAACAGATATCAAAGTGGATAGTAAATTTATTGGTTATACAGAAGTTGAGGCAGATAGTAAATTGCTAGTGATCGTTCAAGACGAAGAATTACTAAGTGAAGTAACAGAAGGTGTTGCTCAATTGATTTTTGCTGAAACACCTTTCTATGCCGAAATGGGTGGACAAGTGGCTGACCAAGGTTGGATATTAAATGATGCAAAAGAAGTAGTTGCTACGGTTACAGATGTTCAAAAGGCACCAAATGGTCAATTTATGCATACAGTAACAGTCAAATCACCAATGCAAGAAGGTGCAATCTATCATTTAGCAATCAACGAACCAATGCGTAATCGAATCATTAAAAATCATACGGCGACTCACTTATTGCATAAAGCGTTAAAAGAAACTTTAGGTGAACACGCAAACCAAGCGGGTTCATTAGTTGCTCCGGGACACTTACGTTTTGACTTCACTCATTTTGGCCAAATCACAGCAGATGAACTAGCTCAAATGGAACGAATTGTTAATGAAAAAATCTGGGAAGCTATTCCAGTTCAAACAATTGAAACAGATATTGACACAGCAAAAAACATGGGTGCAATGGCCTTATTCGGTGAAAAATATGGTCGTGAAGTTCGTGTCGTCAATATTGGTGAATGGTCAATCGAACTTTGTGGTGGGACACACGTGTCAAATACAGAAGACATTGGTATTTTCAAAATTGTTTCTGAATCAGGAATCGGCGCAGGCGTTCGCCGTATCGAAGCTGTTACAAGTAAAGAGGCTTACGAACTACTAGAAGGTGAAGAAAAACAATTAAAAGAAGTTGCAGCAATTGTCAAATCACCTCAATTAAAAGAAGTCGTTACAAAAGCAGAACAGTTACAACAACAATTACGTGAATTACAAAAAGAAAATGAAAAATTAGCAAGTAAATTAGCTAATCAACAAGCGGGAGACATTTTCAAAGACCCAGAAACGGTTGCTGGAAAAACGTTGATTGCTTCACAAGTAAAAGTGAAAGATATGAACCAATTACGTCAACTAGCAGATCAATGGAAACAAAAAGCAATCTCTGATATTCTTGTTTTGGCAAATGAACAAGAAGAAAAAGTTAGTTTGTTAGTTGCTATGTCGAAGGAAGCAAATGAAGCTGGGCTAAAAGCAGGCGACTTGATCAAAGCAATCGCACCGAAAGTTGGCGGTGGTGGCGGAGGTCGTCCGGACATGGCACAAGCTGGAGGGAAAAATCCAGCAGGTATTCCAGATGCATTAGCTGAAGCAAAAAATTGGTTGCTTAACCAATAATCATTTGTTAAAATTTACCGTTTAAACATGAGCAAGACTTGGGATGCTATTGGAAAATAGTCATTCCAAGTCCGCTTGTTTTTTTGTGTCTATTTTAAGATAAACGTAAATAGTTGACGAATGAGTAAGAACTTTTTACGATGAAAAGAAAAAGGTGGGGTTTGGAAATGAATAGTAGAAATAAAACATTTCGTTTAGTATTACGTGCAGTCTTATTGGCAATCATTATTGTTCAAGCAATGGTTCCTTGGCTGGGATTTATTCCATTAGGTTTCATTAGTTTGACAATCATCCATATTACAGTTATTGTTGCAGCTGTTGTGTTAGGACCTAAAGATGGCATGCTGATTGGTTTGTTTTGGGGAATTGCAACCATAGTTCGTGCTTTTGCCATGCCAACAACGCCTTTTGATACGTTAGTCTTTACAAATCCAATCATTTCAGTAGTGCCACGGGTGCTTGTTGGTTTGGTAGCAGGTGTTGTCTTTCATTGGATTTATCGAAAAAAACAATCAGTGGTGATAGGTGCTGCTACAGCAGGAGTACTTGGTTCCTTAACAAATACTTTGCTTGTTTTAGGCTTCATGGGTATCTTTTATACGAGTGCAACTGCCAATGCATATGGTGTGGATACATCACTTTTGTTTAAGACTTTGATTGGGGTTGCGGGGATCAATGGGATTCCTGAAGCGATTGGTGCAGGGGTTATTACGCCACTTATTGCTAAAGCACTCTTTGCTGCGACCCCTTTGAAACCAGAATAAGCAAGACGAATGAGAGCATATCTTTTTAGATAAGGGAGTAAGCATGTGACAAGAAAACAAACAGCAGAAAAAGCAACGAGCAAAGAACGGACGAAGCAAGGAATCTTAGCAGGCGTTTTGGGTTTGATTTCCAATTTGATTTTATTTGTTTCCAAATTTATGATTGGGATCTTATCAGGTAGTGTGTCAATCATGGCAGATGCAATCAACAGTTTGTCGGATACTGCGTCCTCTGTATTGACTTTGGTTGGTTTTAAGATTGCAGCTAAACCAGCAGATAATGAGCATCCATATGGCCATGAACGATTTGAATATATTAGTGGATTATTTGTGTCAATTATTATTTCTTATGTGGGCTTTACATTTTTAGAATCTTCTTTTCAAAAAATTATTCATCCAGAAAATATTATTTTGACCCCAGTTGTCTTTTTAGTCTTGATTTTTTCAATTGGTTTGAAGTTCATTCAAGGAAAAATGTACAGTCGAATTGCAACAAAAATTGATTCGAATGCTTTACGGGCAACTTCAACGGATAGTTACAATGATGTATTCACAACGTTAGCAGTTTTGATTTCAGCAGGCGTTGAGTGGTTGACTGGGTGGAGAATTGATGGCTACATCGGATTTGCGTTAGCCCTCTATATTCTGTATAGCGGTGGAATGATGGTCCGTGACTTTGTCTATGAATTAATGGGCAGTCGACCTACAACAGAGGAAATCGAAGAAATGGAAGCTTCACTGAATAATTACGACCAAATTTTGGGGTATCATGATTTGTTAGTACACAATTATGGACCAAGTAAACGATTTGCATCGGTTCATATTGAGGTAGATGATAGTTTAGACTTGAATCAGGCACATCGAATTGTTGATCGAATCGAAAAAGATTTCAAAGAACGTTTAGCAGTTGATTTGGTTTGTCATTTAGATCCTGTTCCAGTGAGTAATGAACGTTATTTAGCAATATTGCAAACATTGCGTGAAATCGTTGCAACTACGGCAGAAGGACTTAAAATTCATGATTTTCGCGTGGTAAAAGAAGGGAAAATTTTGCAATTTGATGTGGTTGTTCCTCAACAATGTCACTTTTCTGACGAGAAATTGGAAGAAATCATTCGAGAGCAAGTCAAGCAAAAAATTGGCAAGTATCAGGTTGAGATAACTTTCGATCATAATTATTTATTGTGATCGAAGTGCTAAACTCCAAAAAATAAGAATAAAATTTCGCGAAATGTAGGCATATTTGGAAGGAGTTGCTTGGGGAGTCACCGAAGATAAGGTTTGTAGCCCAAGTGTATAGCTCTGACAAGCTAGTGAGTAGATGTTCAAAATAGGTTTACTTATTTTCTTGAAATAAAATAGATTACTGAAGAGTTAGTTTGAGAAGTTATTTTGGCAAACAAGAAAAGTTTATTAAAAGACCGAAAACGATGAAACTTGTTAGATTTCATGGTTTTCGGTTTATTTTTTTATCTGTTTGAGTTGTTTTTTCAATGCTTGTCGTGCTAGGTTATCAGCGCCTTTATTTTTACTTTCAGGAATCCATTGTAAAAGAAACAATGAAAATTCTGGAAGAAGTCTTTGGATTGCTGACAAGTAGGGTTGAAATAAGTCGTTCGTTGTAAAATTTTTATCAATGGTGGAAACTAAGGTTTTACTATCCGAATAACAAAAAATCGTTTCAGTATTCAAAGTCTTTTCCTTTAAAATCTCTAAAGTTTTTAAAAAGACTTCGAATTCTGCTTCGTGATTTGAACCATCAGAAAGAGGAACAGCTAACTGTTCATACCGGTTTTCTCCAAGAATTATGATACCGCCACCACTTGGCCCAGGGTTGCCTTTTGTTGAAGCATCAATGTATACTCGTAACATGAATATCTCCTTTTTAAAATAAAATAGTGTTATGATATGATTATAGCATTATTACTTATCATGCGAGGTTAGACAATGAAAAAAATTATTCGCTGGCAACCAGAACTGGCACAGTCGATCATCTATTGGTCATTGACGTTGATTATTTTCTTTTTCAGCTTGATTTTGTCTCTTGAAAATACGAGACCTTATTGGAAAAGCAATGTAGTCATGGGCATTTTTGCTGTGTTTTTATTGTTAGGGTTACGTCGTTCATTTGTATTAGAAAAAAATTCAATCAAAATTCGCTATGCTGCTTTTTGGAAAGACAAAAAAATAACGTTACAGCAAGTTGAAAAGGTTGCTCCACATGATCATGGTTTAGAGTTGAAGTTAGCAGATGAGTTAGAGCCGACAATCTATTTATTACGTGCAAAAGATCAAGTGTCTGTTCGTAATTATTTTACAGGGGCTTCACAAGAAGTGTTTGTGAAACAGTCACGAAAAGATAAATAGAAAGAGCAGATCAAATAGTGCTCATAAACAAATGAGAAGAAGGAGTTGAGGATTTTTGTCTGCAACTCCTTTTTAGTTCGCTAAAATAATAAAAAAGTTGAGACAAAAAATGTCTCAACTGTGATTTTTTTATTCATTTATTTTGTAGATTTACTTATAAATAGTCTCAACTAGCTTAATTTTTTAACATGAGCTGCTTGTGTTCCACGATTGCCTTCAATAATCTTAAACTCCACTGCTTGGTTTTCTTCCAGACTCTTAAAGCCCTCTTCCTCGATTGCGGTAAAATGGACAAAAATTTCCTCCGTTTCATCATAACTGATAAACCCGTATCCTTTTTTATTGTCAAACCATTTCACGATTCCTTGGGTCAAAGCACTCACGACCTTTCTTAAAATCTACCATAGCCACATTATAAAGAGTATTTATAAGTACGTCAAATAAATGAAAGAGATATCTATTCTATCTTTTTATTTCAATTGAAAACGTGTATAATAAAAATAACTTAACAAAAAGTGTTTAAATTGAATTAAAGTTCGTGTAAAGGGGTAGTTTGATGAAGAGTGATTTACAAATTTCACAGGAAACTGACTTAAAACCGATTGTTGAGATAGCAGATAAAGTGAATCTTGGCTATGAAGACTTGGAACTGTATGGAAATTACAAAGCAAAAATAAATTTTTCGGCAATTGAGGGGCTAAAAGAAAAGCAGGATGGCAAATTGATTTTGGTCACATCAATTAATCCAACTCCTGCGGGGGAAGGAAAGTCAACTGTTACAGTTGGCTTAGGAGATGCACTAAATCAGATCAATAAGCAGGCAGCAATCGCTTTAAGAGAACCTTCGTTAGGACCCGTCATGGGGATTAAAGGTGGGGCAGCTGGCGGTGGTTACGCACAAGTTTTACCAATGGAAGATATCAATCTACACTTTACTGGCGATATGCACGCTATTACAAGTGCGAATAATGCACTGTCAGCTTTTTTAGACAACCATATCCATCAAGGAAATGAATTACAGATTGATGCCAGACGTGTGATTTGGAAACGAGTGGTTGACTTGAATGATCGCGAGTTACGGCAGGTGATTGTCGGTTTAGGTGGACCAATCCAAGGTGTACCAAGAGAAGATGGCTTTGATATTACTGTAGCCAGTGAAATCATGGCAATTTTGTGTTTAGCCACTGACTTAGATGACTTAAAGGCGCGACTATCGCGTATCGTTATTGGTTATACTTTTGACAAAGAACCTGTCACTGCAGGTGACTTAAAAGTAGAGGGAGCTTTAGCTTTACTGCTAAAAGATGCGTTAAAACCAAATTTAGTTCAAACGATTTATGGAACACCTGCGTTTATTCATGGGGGACCGTTTGCCAATATTGCCCATGGATGTAATAGTATTTTAGCGACTAAAACAGCTTTGAAATTAGCTGATTATGTGGTTACGGAAGCAGGATTTGGTGCGGATTTGGGTGCGGAGAAGTTTCTTGATATCAAAGTTCCTAATTTGAAGAAAGCACCAGATGCAATTGTAATTGTTGCAACGATTCGTGCGTTAAAAATGCACGGAGGCAAACAAAAGTCAGAATTACTTGAAGAGGATTTATCTGCTTTGAAGGCTGGATTTGTTAATTTGAAACGCCACATTGAAAATATGCGTTTGTACGATATTCCTGTGATTGTAGCAATCAATGAGTTTGTTACGGATACGAAAGCGGAATTTGCTTTGCTAGAGGAGTTATGTGAAAACCAAGGTATCTTAGCTAAACGTGTCAGTGTATGGGAACAAGGAGCACTTGGTGGTGTGGATTTGGCGAAAGCTGTAGTAGACCTAATTGCTGAACAAACAGCTGACTATCAACCGTTGTATCAATCAACTGCGACGATTATGGAGAAGGCAGAGACAATCGTCAAAAAGATTTATGGTGGTCGAGGTGTTCAATTTAGTAAAAAAGCACAGAAACAAATCGAGGAGTTTGAAAAAAATGGGTGGAGTGACTTACCAGTCTGTATGGCAAAAACGCAGTATTCATTTTCAGATGATCCAACGTTGCTTGGAGCACCAACTGATTTTACGATTACGATTCGAGAATTTGTTCCAAAATTGGGAGCTGGTTTTTTAGTAGCGCTCACGGGTGATGTGATGACGATGCCGGGATTGCCAAAAAAACCTGCAGCGTTAAATATGGACGTAACAAATCAAGGAGAAGTCATCGGTTTGTTTTAATATTCAATGAATGATTCAAAAAAGTGGAAGGTATGACAAAAGTTTTGTCAGGCCTTCTTTTTCTTTTTCATTGTTGAGTTTTAAGTTATACTAAAGCATAATAGGAGGGGCATTATGAAAATAAAATTCACCAGAAAAACTGGTTTTTATGGAATGGGAAGTTCTATTCGACTACAAATTAATGGAAAATCTATTTACTTAAATCAGCAAGACAGTGTGGAAGTAGAGGTAGCCGCTCCACTAACGATGCAAGTATCGTTTTTTTGGTTAAAAAGTGCAGTTTATCAAATAGCATTGCCGAAAGATGCGTATGTTATTACGATGAACTTACTTCTATTGCAATTGTATCCGGTACTTTTTTTCTTCACGAGTTTGAGTGCCATTTATTTTAGTAATCTATTCTATAGCTTGGTAGCTGTCATTGGCATGATTGGCTTCTTTTTCTTCATTAAAAACCAAGCTTATGTCATCAAGGAGGACACTAGTGAGTATGAGTAACTCTGATGTATTTTTAAGTAGCTTCAATCGTATTGAGAAATGGATGCGTGAAGAAATGGGGAACACGCGTAATATGGGCTTTACCGAATTAGTCCGCCGATTGGCTCGCAAAAAAGGGTCGATGGTGCGTAAATATGAAGAAGATTTATTTCAAATGGCGCAATTAAGAAACGCAATTGTTCACGAAAGAATTTCTGAAGACTTTGTCATTGCAGAGCCAAATGACTGGGCAGTTGATAAGATTCAAGTCATTGAGGAGGCATTGATCCGTCCAGCTACGGTGTTACCAAAGTTTGCGAAGAAAGTGACTGGTTTTGATAAAAATATTCCTTTACTTGATTTGTTAGAGACGATTGCTCAAAAACGCTATTCACAATTTCCACTGTATAACAAGGGAAAATTTGAAGCATTGATCACTTTACGAGCGATTGGGTTTTGGTTGGCGAAAGAAAGCCAACAGGGAGTGATTGACTTAACGCGAAAGCAAGCCAAAGATTTGATTATTGGTGATGGGAAATATACAAACTATCAATTTGTTTCTGCAAACACGAAGATCTACGAAGTTGAGTTGATGTTTCGTGAACAAGGTACACTGGAAGCGGTATTGATTACAAAAGATGGAAACCCTGATGGTAATCTATTAGGGATTATTCGACCAAAAGATATTTTTAAACAAGTAGAAAAGGATTGATCGTGTGTTAATTATATATTGGATAGTTAGTGGCGCTTTGATTGCAGTAGATCAATGGGTCAAATGGTGGATTACAAGTAACTTAGCATTAGGAGAAACACAATCAATGATTCCTGGTGTTTTATCGCTGAATCATATTCGGAATACGGGAGCCGCGTGGAGTATGCTAGAAGGAAAGATGTGGTTCTTTACTGTGGTGACAGTCGTTGCTGTTATAGCAATCATGTATCTAATGATCAAAAATCGGCAGACAGGTAGCCGCTGGTTTATGACTGGTTTGGCATTGATCTTAGCTGGCGCGATTGGAAACTTTATTGATCGTGTTCGTTTAGGTTATGTAGTAGATATGTTCCAAACAGATTTTATGAATTTCCCAATATTCAATGTCGCAGATATTTCATTAGTTTGTGGTGTGATTTGCATATTGATATATATTATTTTAGATGAAAAGGATCAAGTGAAAAAATGACAGAATTAAGAGCAAAAATTGAACAAGAAACAGGGCGGATTGACAAAGTTTTAACGGGATTATTTCCTGATTATAGTCGTTCTCAAATCCAACTTTGGTTAAAAGAAGGCGTGGTTGCTGTAAATGGTCAACCAGTTAAGGCAAATTATAAGGTGAAAGCAAAGGATGAGCTTTTTGTAGCGATTCCTGAACCGGAAACGCTAGATGTCATTGCGGAAGACATTCCGTTAGCAATTGTTTATGAGGACGAAGATGTGGCAGTTATCAATAAGCCACAAGGTATGGTGGTCCACCCTTCAGCTGGGCACAGCCATGGAACTTTGGTGAATGCATTGATGTATCATGTCAAAGATTTGTCTTCCATCAATGGTGTGATTCGTCCCGGGATCGTCCATCGAATTGACAAAGATACTTCTGGTTTGTTGATGGTAGCTAAGAATGACCAAGCACATGAATCATTGGCTAAACAATTAAAAGACAAGACTTCTTTACGTAAATATGTCGCATTGGTTCATGGTGAAATTTCACACGATAAGGGAACAATCAATGCACCGATTGGTCGGTCAAAAGTCAATCGTAAGATGCAAGCTGTTCGTGAAGATGGAAAATCTGCTGTTACGCATTTTACTGTACTAGAACGTTTTGAAGGATTTACTTTGGTTGAGCTAAAATTAGAAACAGGACGTACACACCAAATTCGCGTACACATGCAATATATTGGTTTTCCCTTGGCAGGTGATCCTGTATATGGACCAAAGAAAACTTTACCAGGAAATGGTCAGTTCCTCCATGCACAAATGCTAGGGTTCACACATCCTGTCACAGGTCAAGAAATGGTCTTTGAAGCACCACTTCCTGAAGTGTTTGAAAAAACTTTAGAAAAATTAAGAAAAAGTCATTGATTTTTTATGTTAGCAACGGTATAGTATTAACAACGAAAAGCTTAAACGAAAATTAAATAGTAATCCTTTAAGTTTAGTCCCGTGAGGCTAAGAAGGGTGTGAGTAATCGACCATATGGTGCGCTATATGAGAGATGCTCAAGACGAAGTATAGCTAACAGTGTAACTGTATCAGCTATCTATGAACGTACCAAATTGTACAATCAGTCTAAACATACCTCCTGTCCTCTTAGGGCAGGAGTTTTTTTATGCAAAAAAATGGAGGGAAACATCATGCAAACCAAAGAAGTAGTCGATCAAGTAACAATGAAACGAGCGTTGACACGAATTACTTATGAAATCATTGAAAGAAATCACAGCATCGAAGATATCGTTTTAGTGGGAATCAAAACACGAGGGATTTATATTGCTGCTCGGATTGCCGAACGATTGAAACAGTTGGAAGACATCGAAGTTCCAGTTGGTGAGTTGGATATCACTTTGTATCGTGATGACAAAAAAGAACTGGCAGAAGGACCTGAACTACATTCATCAGATGTGCCAGTTTCCTTAGAAGGAAAAGAAGTTATCTTGATTGATGACGTGCTTTACACCGGTCGCACGATTCGAGCAGCAATGGATGCAATCATGGACTTAGGTCGACCAAGAAAAATTTCATTAGCTGTCCTAGTCGATCGTGGCCATCGCGAACTACCGATTCGAGCAGACTATGTTGGCAAAAACATTCCAACATCAAAAGCAGAAGAAATTCTGGTAGAGATGCAAGAGCTTGATGGACAAGATCGTATCATGATTTTAAAAGAGGAAGAATAGGGGAAGAGATATGTCAGAGAAAAAAGAATTTCATAATGATAGTGTCGTATTAGACATTCATGACCGTCCAAAATTAGGCCATTGGGTTGGGTTGAGTTTACAGCATTTATTCACGATGTTTGGCGCAACAGTTTTAGTACCGATTTTAGTCGGGATCGACCCAGGGATTGCGTTAGTCAGTTCAGGACTAGGAACACTGGTTTACTTGTTTACAACGAAGGGAAAAATTCCAGCTTACTTAGGAAGTAGCTTCGCCTTCATTGCAGCGATGCAAATGTTGATGAAAACAGATGGTTACCCAGCGATTGCGCAAGGGGCAATCACTACTGGATTAGTTTACTTGATCGTCGCGTTGATCATCAAAAAAATCGGTGCAGCATGGCTTGATCGAATCTTACCACCAATCGTTGTTGGGCCAGTAATCATGGTTATCGGATTGGGATTGGCAGCAAATGCCGCAAATAATGCAATGTACAACGATGGCAATTACGATTTTAAATACATTGCTGTAGCGCTAATCACGTTAGGTTTGACGATTTTCTTCAACATGTTCTTACGCGGATTTCTTGGATTGATTCCAATTTTGTTAGGAATCGTAAGTGGCTACATTGTTGCCTTACTCTTTGGGATTGTTGATACGCAACCAATCGCAGATGCGGCCTGGTTTGCTTTACCAAACTTTGAAATTCCATTTGTTCAATATGAACCAAAACTATACTTAGGTGCAATTACAACAATGGCGCCAATCGCATTTGTTACGATGACAGAGCATATCGGTCACTTGATGGTACTGAACAAATTAACACGCAGAAACTTCTTTGAAGAGCCTGGTTTGCATAAAACATTGATGGGTGACGGTTTAGCACAAATCGTTGCAGCATTTGTCGGTGGCCCTCCAGTTACAAGTTATGGAGAAAACATTGGCGTGTTAGCAATCACACGAGTGCACAGCGTATTTGTGATTGGTGGAGCAGCATTCTTCGCAGTCATCTTAGGATTTGTCGGGAAACTGAGTGCCTTGATCTTGAGCATCCCTGGACCTGTTATTTCAGGAATCAGTTTTATCTTGTTTGGAGTTATCGCAGCTAGCGGGATGAAAATCTTGATTGAGAACAAAGTAGATTTTGATAAAAAGAAAAACTTATTGATTGCAGCAGTCATCTTGGTTGTCGGTATCGGAGGCTTAGTCTTCCAAGTAGGAACATTCACGTTATCAGCAATGGCATTAGCAACTGTCCTTGGTATCATTTTAAATCTTATCTTACCAGAAACTTCACGTAGCGAAGAAAACTAGGAGGAACATTCATGATCATCCAATCAGAACGTATCAGTTTAAAACATTTATTAACCGTTGAAGCACTAACAGACCAAGAAGTTATGGGCTTGATTCGTCGCGGGCAAGAGTTCAAACAAGGGGCAAAATGGACACCACAAAAGAGCCAATATTTTGCAACTAACTTATTTTTTGAAAATAGTACAAGAACACATAAAAGTTTTGATGTAGCTGAGAAAAAGCTGGGATTAGAAGTAATCGAGTTTGAAGCAAGCACAAGCTCAGTTTCAAAAGGAGAAACACTTTACGATACGGTTTTGACAATGTCCGCATTAGGAGTAGATGTTGCAGTCATCCGTCATGGAGATGAAAACTACTATGAAGACTTGATTCAAAGTAAAACGATTCAATGTTCGATTATCAACGGTGGAGATGGAAGTGGACAGCATCCAACACAATGCTTACTAGATTTGATGACGATTTACGAAGAATTTGGCCATTTTGACGGATTGAAAGTAGCTATCGTTGGTGACATCACACATTCACGTGTCGCAAAATCAAACATGCAAATGTTGAAACGCCTAGGTGCACAAGTTTTCTTCTCTGGGCCAGAAGAATGGTATGACAATGAATTTGAAGTTTACGGGCACTACTTGCCATTGGATGAATTACTCGACCAGGTAGATGTAATGATGATGCTCCGAGTACAGCATGAGCGTCATGATGGAAAAGAAAGTTTCTCAAAAGAAAGCTATCACCAAGAACATGGTTTAACTGTTGAACGGGCGAAGAAAATGCAAAAACATGCAATTATCATGCACCCAGCACCCGTCAATCGTGACGTTGAACTAGCCGATTCATTAGTTGAGGGATTACAGTCACGAATTGTTCAACAAATGAGCAATGGCGTATTTGTCAGAATGGCAATTCTAGAGGCAGTACTAAACGGAAAAGCGTAAAAGTAGGAGGACGAAGACATGAAAACACTCATTAAAAACGGTCAAATCATTACACGAAAAAATGAAACAACACCTGCAGAAATTTGGATTGAAGAAGGAAAAATCAAAGCAATTGGTACGGGATTTTCTGAGACTGAATTTGATGAAGTGTTTGACGCAAAAGGACAACTCATCACACCAGGACTTGTCGACGTACATGTTCATTTAAGAGAGCCTGGTTTTACGTATAAAGAAACGATTGAAGCAGGAACAAAAGCAGCAGCACATGGTGGATTTACTACAGTGTGTGCAATGCCTAACCTAGATCCTGTACCTGATACTGCTGAAAAACTAAGCCAAGTCTATGAAATCATCAAGCGAGATGCAGTAGTGAAAGTTTTACAGTATGCACCAATTACTGAAAAACTCCGAAGTGAAGTTTTAGTCGATCAAGAGGCGCTGATTGACGCAGGTGCTTTTGCGTTCACCAATGATGGTGTTGGTGTACAGACGGCAGGCACGATGTATCTAGCAATGAAAGAAGCTGCAAAAAATAATAAAGCACTGGTTGCCCATACTGAAGATGAGTCCTTATTATTCGGCGGCGTCATGCATGCGGGCGAAAAAGCCGAAGAATTGGATTTGCCGGGAATTTTAAGTGCAACTGAATCTTCACAAATTGCGAGAGACTTAATTTTAGCGGAAGAAACAGGTGTCCATTACCACGTCTGTCATGTCTCAACCAAAGAAAGTGTTCGGATCATCCGCGACGCGAAAAAGGCTGGTGTTCATGTCACAGCTGAAGTTTCGCCACACCATTTGCTTCTGATTGATGAGGATATTCCAGAAGATTTTGGTTTTTGGAAGATGAATCCGCCGCTACGTGGGCGCGAAGATCGCGAAGCACTGATTGAAGGATTACTTGATGGAACAATTGATTGTATCGCGACAGATCATGCCCCTCATGGTCTAGAAGAAAAGAGTCAAAGCTTCTTGAAATCGCCATTTGGAATCGTTGGAAGCGAAACAGCCTTTCAGTTGATTTATACTCATTTTGTTGAAACTGGTATTTTTACACTAGAACAAGTCATTGGCTGGCTAGCGGTTAAACCAGCAGCGATTTTTAACTTGAACGCTGGTACACTAACCATTGGTGCGCCGGCAGATATTGCAGTGTTTGATATCGAACACGAGTATAAAATTGCGAAAGAAGACTTCTTGTCAAAAGGTGAGAATACACCATTCGTTGATTGGACGGTCAAAGGGGAAACATTGTTGACATTCGTTGACGGAAAAATTGCTTGGCAAAAGGAGGTCTAGGAGCAGTATGGATCGATTACTGATTTTAGAAGATGGAACTGTATTTGAAGGACAAGCCTTTGGAGCAGATGCAAATGTTTTTGGTGAAATTGTTTTCACGACAAGTATGACTGGGTATCAAGAAACGATTACAGACCAAAGTTTTAATGGTCAAATCATTACCTTCACTTATCCAATGGTCGGAAATTATGGTGTGAACCGAGATGATTACGAGTCGATTTCGCCGACTTGTAAGGGTGTTGTCGTGAAAGAACATGCGCGAGTGGCTTCAAACTGGCGCAATCAAATGACGTTAGATGCGTTTTTGAAACAAAAAGGGATTCCGGGAATCTCGGGAATCGATACAAGAGCTTTAACGCGGAAAATTCGTGAAGTTGGAACGATGAAAGCAAGTATTGTTGATGCAGGTGATAGCTTTGAACACGCATTTGATCAATTAAAAGCGACTGTTTTAGCAACGAATCAAGTCCAGCAAGTGTCAACCAACAAACCTTATCCAAGTCCTGGAACGGGGAGAAATGTGGTTGTCATTGATTTTGGGTTGAAACATAGTATCTTGCGCGAATTAAGTAAACGAAATTGTAATTTAACAGTCATGCCTTATAATACTGAAGCAAAAACGATTCTTGAACTTGCTCCCGATGGTGTGATGCTGACAAATGGACCAGGCGATCCGAAAGATGTGCCTGAAGCAATCAAGATGATTCAAGAAATACAAGGAAAAGTACCAATTTTTGGTATTTGTTTAGGGCACCAATTGTTTGCACTAGCTAATGGTGCAGACACGTATAAAATGAAATTTGGTCATCGAGGATTAAATCATCCAGTACGAGAAATTGCGACAGGGAGAATTGATTTTACTTCACAGAACCATGGCTATGCTGTTAATGAAAACACGATTGATCTGAATAAACTAATGGTCACTCATATTGAAGTGAACGATGGAACAGTGGAAGGGATTCGCCATCGCGATTACCCTGCTTTTAGTGTGCAATTTCACCCTGATGCAGCACCAGGACCACACGATGCACTACACTTATTTGATGAATTTATGGAAATGATGGATGCAGGAAGGGAGCAATAAGAATGCCAAAACGGACAGATATCAAAAAAATCATGGTGATTGGCTCGGGGCCAATCATCATCGGTCAAGCAGCCGAATTTGATTATGCTGGAACGCAAGCTTGTCTTGCACTAAAAGAAGAAGGCTATGAGGTTGTTTTAGTCAACTCAAATCCTGCAACGATTATGACAGATCAAGAAATTGCAGATCAAGTCTACATCGAACCAATAACATTAGAATTTGTTTCACGCATTTTAAGAAAAGAACGTCCAGATGCACTGCTTCCAACACTAGGTGGACAAACAGGTTTGAACATGGCGATGGAATTAGCTGAATCAGGAATTTTAGAGGAACTTCATATTGAACTTCTGGGTACGAAGCTTTCAGCAATCGACCAAGCAGAAGACCGAGATTTGTTCAAAAAATTAATGGAAGACTTAAAGCAGCCGATTCCCGAATCAGAAATCGTGACAACGGTTGAGGATGCCGTTGCTTTTGCAAATAAAATTGGCTATCCAATCATTGTCCGACCTGCGTTTACCCTTGGAGGTACAGGTGGTGGAATGTGTGAAAATGAAGAAGAATTGCGAATGACTGCAGAAAATGGCTTAAGTTTATCACCAGTTACGCAATGCTTGATCGAACGCAGTATTGCTGGGTACAAAGAAATCGAATACGAGGTCATGCGTGATTCAGCTGATAATGCAATTGTTGTTTGTAACATGGAAAACTTTGATCCAGTGGGTATCCACACAGGCGATTCCATTGTTTTCGCACCAAGCCAAACATTATCTGATCATGAATATCAAATATTGCGCGATGCTTCACTTTCGATTATTCGCGCATTGAAAATTGAAGGTGGTTGTAACGTCCAGCTTGCTCTTGATCCACATAGCTTCAATTATTATGTGATCGAAGTCAATCCACGCGTTTCACGATCTTCTGCACTAGCAAGTAAAGCGACGGGTTATCCTATTGCAAAATTAGCGGCAAAAATTGCATTGGGTTTGACTTTAGATGAAATGAAAAATCCAGTAACTGGAACAACTTATGCAGAATTCGAACCAGCTTTAGACTATGTGGTTGCAAAAATCCCACGTTGGCCATTTGATAAATTTGAAAATGGAGAACGCGTATTGGGAACACAAATGAAAGCAACAGGTGAAGTCATGGCAATTGGTCGTAACATCGAAGAGTCACTGCTCAAAGCCGTTCGTTCTCTTGAAATCGGGACACATCACCTTGAGCTTCCAGAACTGGTAAACGTGAATGAAGATCAGCTAATTGAAAAAATGGTTCGAGCACAAGATGATCGTCTGTTTTATGTTGCTGAGGCTTTACGCCGGGGTTACCCAATCGAAGAAATCGCTGAGTTAACAAAGATTGATCTCTTTTTCTTAGATAAACTACTTCATATCATTGAAATTGAAGCCCAATTACAAGAAGAACCTTCTAATTTAAGACTGTTGAAATTAGCAAAGAAAAACGGTTTTACAGACAAAAAAATTGCACAGTTATGGCAGACAACACCAGAAAAAATTCGTGAACTTCGAAAAGAAAACCAATTGTTGCCCGTCTACAAAATGGTAGACACTTGTGCAGCTGAATTTGAATCGAACACGCCTTATTTTTATAGCTCGTACGAATTTGAAAATGAAAGTAGCCGCTCAGGCAAACCTTCTGTTTTAGTACTTGGATCTGGTCCCATTCGGATTGGTCAAGGGGTGGAGTTTGACTATGCAACGGTTCATTCAGTAAAAGCAATCCAACAAGCAGGATATGAAGCCATTATTATGAATAGCAATCCAGAAACAGTTTCCACAGATTTCTCCGTTTCAGACAAGCTATATTTTGAACCACTGACTTTTGAAGATGTGATGAATGTAATTGAGTTAGAGCAACCAATTGGCGTTATCGTTCAGTTTGGTGGACAAACGGCAATCAATTTAGGTGAGCCACTAGCAAAGGCTGGTGTGAAAATTTTAGGAACAACGATTGAAGATTTGGATCGAGCAGAAAATCGTGATTTATTTGAACAAGCGTTACAAGAACTAAAGATTCCGCAACCACTAGGAGACACAGCGACAAGCAAGGAAGAAGCTGTAAAAATCGCAACGATGATTGGTTATCCTGTTTTAGTTCGTCCGAGTTATGTGCTCGGCGGACGGGCGATGGAGATTGTAGAAAATCAGCGTGACTTAGAGGATTATATGGAACATGCTGTGAAAGCCTCACCTGAGCATCCTGTTTTGATTGATCGTTACTTAATAGGCGGTGAATGCGAAGTTGATGCAATCTGTGATGGAGAAACTGTCCTGATTCCCGGAATTATGGAACATATTGAGCGTGCTGGGGTCCATTCAGGTGACTCAATGGCAGTGTACCCACCACAAACCTTATCAGAAGAAATCAAAGCAACAATTGAAGATTACACGAAACGATTAGCGTTAGGACTAAACTGTATCGGGATGATGAATATCCAATTTGTTATCCATGAAGAAAAAGTTTATGTGATCGAAGTCAATCCCCGTGCAAGCCGTACCGTACCATTTTTAAGTAAAGTAACTGGGATTCCAATGGCACAAGTAGCAACCAAAGCTATTTTGGGTCAAAGTTTGCGGGAATTAGGTTATGAAACAGGTCTTTATCCAGAAACCGAAGATGTCCATGTCAAAGCACCTGTCTTCTCATTTACGAAGTTACAAAAGGTCGACACATACTTAGGACCAGAAATGAAATCAACTGGTGAGGTCATGGGATCTGATCGAAACTTAGATAAAGCTTTGTATAAAGCTTTCCGAGCAGCTGGTTTAAATCTGCCAGACTATGGTGCAGTTCTCTTTACGATTGCAGACGAAACAAAAGAAGAAGCATTAGGCTTAGCTAAACGCTTTGCAGAGATTGGTTACAGCTTATTAGGTACGAAACACACAGCAGAATTTTTCCGGAACAACGGGTTAATCGTTACGACAGTAGCAAAAATTTCAGAAACAACAACAGAAGAAAATGTAGTCGATATCATTCGGACAGGAAAAGCACAAGTAGTTGTGAACACGATTGATAAAGACCGCGGGAATGCGTCAAAAGATGGCTTTATTATTCGACGCGAATCAGTCGAACACGGCGTACCACTCTTTACGTCACTTGATACAGCAGACGCAATCGTCCGAGTGATGGAGTCACGGGCGTTCTCAACAAAAGCAATTTAAAAACGGTTCGCCTCATTCACTTAGCTCCGAAGAAGTAATTGACAACGAATAGAATCATTTTGATCGTTTCTGACTAGTTGTGCGTTGCTCTGAGGAGCTGTTTTGTGAAAAAGGTTGAGTACAAAAAAGTTCAGCAATAAGTTTTAACAGAGTCGATAAGTATAGGAGTGTGGATATGAAACAAGAAGTTATGGAAATCATTCAACAAAATCAGTTAGCACCACGAATTTTCGAGCTGACACTAAAGGGTGAACTAGTTCAAGAGATGAAGCGTCCGGGTCAATTTATTCATATCCGTGTTCCTAGAGCCGACTTGTTATTACGCAGACCAATTAGTTTAAATAAAATCGATCCAAGCACGAATACTTGTCGAATCATTTATCGTGTAGAAGGTGACGGAACCAAATCATTTTCAACGTTGACGGCAGGCGATACGCTAGATGTGATGGGGCCGCTTGGAAACGGGTTTGACTTAACGGGCTTAAAAGCTGGGGATTGTGCATTTATCATTGGCGGCGGTATCGGAATTCCGCCATTATATGAATTATCTCATCAACTGAAAGCAAAAGGTGTCAAGGTCAAACACTTTTTAGGTTTTGCGTCAGCGGATGTCATGTATGACGAAGAAAAATTCCGGCAACTGGGAGAAACAAAAATCGCAACAGATGATGGTTCAGCAGGCGTTAAAGGAAATGTAGGCAATCTTTTATTAGCGGAAGAAAATAAGAAACCAGATGCAGTATTTGCTTGTGGTGCAAACGGAATGTTAAAAGCGGTTGAGCATTTTTTCCATACCCATCCTAATGTTCAACTTTCTTTAGAATCACGCATGGCGTGTGGAATCGGTGCTTGTTATGCATGTGTGTGTCATAAGGCAGAAGACGAAACAAAAAGTGTGAAAGTCTGTGATGAAGGTCCGATTTTCAAAGCGGGAGAGGTGATTCTATGACATTACCATCATTAGCAGTAAAAATACCAGGACTTGAATTGAAAAATCCAATTATGCCTGCCAGTGGCTGTTTCGGTTTTGGAAAAGAGTATGGGCAGTATTATGATTTGAATCAATTGGGCTCAATCATGGTTAAGGCAACGACACCTAAAGCTAGATTTGGTAATCCGACACCTCGTGTTGCTGAAACCCCATCAGGTATGCTGAATGCAATCGGCTTACAAAATCCAGGACTAGAAACTGTGATGAATGAGCTATTGCCTGAATTAGAAAAATATCCTGACCTACCAATTATTGCCAATGTAGCAGGGGCGTGCGAAGAAGATTATGTGGAAGTCTGCGGGAAAATTGGTGACGCACCTAATGTAAAAGCAATCGAATTGAACATTTCTTGCCCAAACGTAAAGCACGGAGGTATTGCGTTTGGTACAGATCCTGATGTCGCTTTTCAGCTGACACAGGCGGTAAAGAAAGTTGCTAAGGTTCCGATCTATGTCAAATTATCGCCCAACGTTACTGATATCGTTCCCATTGCTTTAGCGATTGAAGCAGGTGGAGCAGACGGGTTTACCATGATTAACACACTCTTAGGAATGCGTATCGATTTAAAGACAAGAAAACCGATTTTAGCGAATCAAACAGGCGGTCTTTCTGGCCCAGCAATTAAACCAGTTGCTATTCGCTTGATTCATCAAGTCGCAGGTGTTTCTAAACTGCCGATTATTGGTATGGGTGGTGTTCAGACGGTTGATGATGTATTAGAAATGATTATGGCGGGTGCAAGTGCAGTCGCAGTTGGAACGGCCAATTTTACAGATCCATATATTTGCCCAAAATTGATTGATGCTTTACCTCAGCGAATGGCTGAACTAGGTATTTCATCATTGGAACAACTTATTCAAGAAGTTAGAGAGGAGCGCCAACAATGAATCAGCGACCGATTGTTGCTTTAGACTTTTCAAACCGAAACGAAGTAGAACAATTTTTACAATTATTTCCCGAGGAGGAAAAACTATTTGTTAAAATTGGAATGGAACTCTTTTATCAAGAAGGGCCAGCGATTGTCCGTTGGTTAAAAGAATTAGGACACGAGGTATTTTTAGATTTGAAATTACATGATATTCCCAATACAGTTGAAAAAGCAATGCGTGGTTTAGCGAAGCTAGGCGTTGATATCACTTGTGTACATGCCGCCGGAGGAATCCGAATGATGGAAGCTGCGATGCGTGGGTTAGTATCAGGAACACCAGAAGGGAAACAACGACCATTATTATTAGCAATCACTCAGCTGACTTCGACAAGTGAAGAAGAAATGCATCATGATCAACTGATTGAAGTACCCTTAGAAGAAAGCGTGATCCATTACGCGACTTGCGCACAGGAAGCAGGGTTAGATGGTGTCGTCTCTTCCGCACTGGAAGTAACTAAAATCAAAGATGCTACAACTGCTGAATTTGTCTGTTTGACACCCGGTATCCGACCACAAGGTGCAGATATTGGCGATCAAACGCGAGTGGTGACGCCAAAGCGGGCACGAGAAATTGGTGCAAACTTTATCGTAGTTGGGCGTCCAATTACACAAGCAGAAAATCCTTACGAAGCTTACCAAACAATAAAAAACGAATGGAGCGAACACTAATGACTGTTGAAACATTGATTGCAAAAGACTTACTAGAAATTGAAGCAGTATTCTTGAACCCAACACAACCATTTACTTGGGCAAGTGGATTGAAAAGCCCAATTTATTGTGATAATCGTATCACGATGAGTTATCCTAAGGTTCGCCAGGAAATTGCAAATGGTTTAGCCAAAAAAATCAAAGCAGAATTTCCAGAAGTCGAAGTAATTGCTGGAACAGCAACAGCAGGTATCCCGCACGCTGCTTGGGTTGCAGATATCCTTGATTTACCAATGGTTTACATTCGCAGCAAAGCAAAAGATCATGGCAAAGGAAATCAAATCGAAGGTCGAATTTTCGAAGGTCAAAAAATGGTTGTCATTGAAGATTTGATTTCAACCGGTGGCAGCGTGTTAGAAGCTTGTGAAGCAGCAACACGTGAAGGTGCCAATGTGCTAGGTGTAGCAGCAATTTTTACTTATGAATTATCCAAAGGATTAACGAATTTTTCCCAAGCAAAGATACCTTTGATCACATTAACTAATTATTCAACATTAATTGAAACAGCACGTGAAGCAAATTACATCAATGAAGAAGAATTGGATTTGCTAAAAAGTTGGAAAAAAGATCCAGAAAACTGGAATGCTTAATAAAAAGACGATAACAACTATTTTCATAGTGTTGTCGTCTTTTATATTAGAGTTTTGCTCCGTCTGTCGGTAACTGAAATCGTTCAATAATTGGTTTGATTTCATATTATCATTTTTGATGATTGATTGCTGATGCCAGTCTGTTTATTATACTGGATGTTCGTTGATTTATAAACAGGTGTTCATAAAGGAGAAAAAATGAAGCTATTAATTTATGGTGCAGGCATTCAAGGAAGTTATCTTACACATATTCTTACTAAAAATAAAGAGAATGAAGTAACGATCCTTGCTAGAGGAAAGACGAAGGAACAGCTAGAAACAAATGGACTTGAGTTAAAACACGTTATTCAGATGAAAAGAACAGTAGATACAATCAAAATAATCTCAAGACTAGAGCCAACAGATAAGTATGATTTGATTTTTGTCACAATGAAATACAATGATTTTGATTCTGTGATTGAATCAATTGCTGCGAATCACAGTCAAAGAGTGATTTTTGTTGGTAATCAAATGAATCCAGAAATTTTAAAAGAAAAAATCGTTCAAAAAGATCCAGCTAAACAAGTCTTTTTTGGTTTTCAAAATACTGGTGGAACAAGGGAAGGAAACTTAATTATGATTTTACGTTTCAATGGAGGCAAAATGAAAGTCTACCTTGATCCCGATGATTCCCTAATGCCCCAACTTTTAAAGCAAATTTTTGCTCAAACGAATTATCAATGGCAATCAGATCCTACCTTATTTGATTGGCTAAAAAGTCATGCGGCATTGATTATGGTGCTGAATAGCTTAGATCTTATTTATCGACAAAAAATGAAAAATAAACAAGAAATGAATCATATATTTTCTATAACAGCTTTAGCTTTTAAAGAAGCATTTACTGTCTTAGAAGAAAATGGGTATCCAATAGTACCAAAGATTCAGAAAAATTTATTGGGAAATAAATTTCTGACAAAGATTGGTTTGAAACGAATGTTTGCCACACCATTGATGGCATCTGCTCAAGGTAGTTATGCAGAAATCGAGTTGATTATTTGTTCCTTTGAAGCGTTCAAAAAAGAAACGGGTACGAAAACACCCAATCTTGATCAACTAATTAAAATCGCTGCACATGACAAACAGTAAAAAGGTGTTATCCAAAGAGAGGAATATATTTATTCCGAAAAGTGAAAACAACTCAAATCAAAACGAAACAAATCAATAAAAATTGAAACAAATTCTTTAATCGGTATCTCTTATTCTAAAATAATGGTACAAATACATTTTGTAAAACTTGTGATAAATAAAAGTTAAAAACTGGTAGTTTTAGTTCTTTGTAATTGCATGATATAAAGAGTAAATGCTATGATTGTTGGAAAAGTATGGAGGAGAGATGGCAACATGGGCTTAAATGAATATCTTTTAGGATTAAACAATTTAGAAAAAATTATTCGTGCGCCTGGCTTCTTCAAGCACACTGAACACACGGTAGCTGCACATTCGTTTCGAGTAGCATCAATCGCACAAGTTTTAGGTGATATCGAAGAAGCCAATGGGCAGGCGATTGATTGGAAACTGTTATATGAAAAATCATTGAATCACGATTACACAGAACGCTTTATTGGTGACATCAAAACACCTGTAAAGTATGCAAATAAAGAACTACGTGGGATGCTACACACAGTTGAAGAAAAAATGACTGATGAATTTATCAATCAAGAAATCCCAACAGAATTTCAAGAAATTTATCGTCGTCGATTATTTGAAGGAAAAGATGACACGATTGAAGGAGAGTTGCTCGCAATCGCGGACAAAGTGGATTTGCTTTATGAATCATTTGATGAAATCAGCAAGAATAATCCTGAAAAAGTTTATCGCGAAATGTTTATTGAATCGATTTTAACCATTAAAGAATTCGATCATCGACCAAGCGTAAACTATTTCTTTGATTTTATCTTTCCAGAATTGTTGAACCAAGAATTTTTTGGAAAAGAAGAGTTTTTAGCAGATATTTCCGCCGCTTTACAAAGAAAAAAACGAACGAACTAACTTTTATGAAAAGACTCAGGAGGACGTAAGCGTTGAAAAAAAATATGGATGTTGAATGGGGCTACTCGGGCGAGCGAGGACCAGAGAATTGGGCAAGTTTATGCGATTGGTTTGCGAAAGGAGCAGAGTTTTCCTTGCAATCACCCATCCCGCTTGTTACTTGTCAAGAAGTAAGTGATGTGAAAGAAACGATTTCTTTTCACTATCAATGTCAAAAATTCACAGATAAAGAATTTAAAAACACGATCCACTTAGTACCATTTGACCAAATCAGTTATGTCGAATATCAAGGTGAAAAATTTTATTTGACAGATATCCATTTCCATCTGCCTTCTGAGCACATTATAAATGGGAAACATGAAGACATTGAATTTCATTTTGTCCACACGAATCATCGTCAAGAAAACTTGGTTGTTGGAGTCATGTATGAGCTGCGAAGCGAGGATGGTTGGTTTTATGATCGCAATCATGAAGAACGCTGGGATTTAGCTGCACATGAACATTGGATGAATCCAGTTGTGTTTTTCCCTGAAAAGAAGAGCCACTATCATTATGTTGGCTCATTAACTACACCACCAACTGCAGGACCTATCCAGTGGTTTGTTATGGATCAAGTTGGCCAATTAAATCAAGAATTCTTGACGCCATTTGAAGGGCAGTATGCACAGCCTAACAATCGTCCGCTCCAAGCGCTTAATGATCGTAAAATTGACTATTTTGAGGGGTCAAATACATGAATATTCAACAAATGAAGTACGTGATTGCTGTTGCGAATAATGGTAGTTTTCGAGAAGCGGCTAAGAAGTTATTTGTTTCACAACCTAGCTTGTCTACAGGAATCAAAGAATTAGAGACAGAATTAGGGATCAATTTGTTTACTCGCACAAATCGAGGAGCATACTTAACTGAAGCAGGACAAGATTTCCTGCAACGTGCTGAAAAAATTTTACTTCAATTAGAATCACTTGAAAGTTATTATCAAACTAGTGAAACACGTGAAATGTTTTCAGTAGCTTCTCAGCATTATGACTTTTTGGGACCATTGATTGCAAAAATGATGACAGAATTCAATCAAGAAATCAAACAATTCAGAATCATGGAAACGACGACTGCAAAAGTGATTGAAGAAGTAAGAGAACAGCACAGTGAAGTAGGCGTACTATACATGAATGAAAAAAATCAAGCTGGGATCATGCGTTATTTACAGCAAGGTGAGCTAGTTGCCAGAACGATTCATACATTTTCCACGCATATTTTTTTGAGACAAGGACACCCATTAGCAAAACAAGCAGAAATCCATAAAAAAGAGTTGTTAGCATATCCTCAAGTTCGTTTTACTCAAGATGGTAATAATTTCCCCTATTTTTATGAAGATCTAATTGAGATTCCTGCACAAGAATCCGTTGTTTATACCAGTGATCGTGGCACGCTGATGAACTTGGTATTAGAAACAGATGCTTATGCTTCTGGATCAGGAATTGTTATTGGTGGCATCAAAGACCAAATAAAGCTTATTCCATTAGCAGATAGTCAACCAAATCAACTCTGTGTTATTCATTCTGGCAAACGTACGCTAAGTGTAGAAGCACAGCATTTTATTCACAGATTAACAAATTTGTTGATGAATGAAGGAACACACAAAAAATAATTTCGTTAATATTTTAGCCAGTAAAAAGCCGAGACCATTCATCGTCTCGGCTTTTTACTATTGTTTTTTCATTTTTATTATTGCTTCTTCAACAGGAGTCACGATAATCGTTTTTTGATTTTCATAAATAACGAATCCGGGTTTAGAACCATTTGGCTTACGGATATGTTTCACTTGAACCAAGTCTACAGGAACTTGTGCTGAATAACGATATTTTGAAAAGTAAGCAGCTAATTCTGCAGCTTGTGTAATCGTTTCATCAGAAGGATCGTTACTTTTGATAATCACATGTGAGCCTGGAATATTTTTTGCGTGGAGCCAATAATCGGTTTTTTTAGCAGTTTTCATTGTTAATAAATCATTTTGCAAGTTATTTTTTCCAACGAGAATCTGAGTACCATCTTCAGCAAAATAGACATCTGGTTGAGAAGGTTTCTTTTTCTTCTGTTTTTTAGCAGATTTCTTTTTAAAGTATCCTTGATCAGTTAATTCTTCTTTGATTGCCTCAATATCCATGGGACCTGCAATTTCAAGTTGGGCTAAAACGGAATCGAGATATTGAATTTCGTCTTTTGCTTCTTGGATTTGTTGACCAATTAGTTTAACAGCATTCTTTAGTTTCTGATAACGATGGAAATACTTTTGTGCGTTTTGATTAGGTGTTAATGCAGGGTCAAGTTTAATGGTCAAAGGTTGATCTGCTTCGTAGTAATTCGGCAAGGTGACTTCTGTTGCACCACGTGGGACTTGAGTCATAAAAGTGGTCAGTAGTTCGCCATTACGACGAAAATCTTCCGCGTTTTCGGAATCTTTTAATGTTTGTTCACGTTTTTTTAATTTATTTTGATTTCGTTTACGTTCATTTTCCATTTTACGGATCAATTCGCTACCTTGCTGTTTGGCGCGGTCTTTTTCTGCCTTATCGTGATAAAAGCCATCAAGCAAAGCACTCAAGGTTGAATAATTTGTTACTTGATCCGCAGTTGTTTCGATTGATTGATAGGAAATAGGTGTAAAGAATTCTTTATTTTTTGCTTCATAAAGAGTAGGAGAAAGTTTAGTATCTAACTGCTGAAAAAAGTTTTCCCAAACAACCATTTTTTTATTGGGTTGTTCAGTTAAACGACTTGCTAATTCTTGCGCTGTATCAAAACCAAGTCCTTGAAAATGTTGCTGTAAAATTTTTGGTGTTAGTTCTAACTGAGAAAGACGTTGAAAGATTTTTTCTTTTTCTGCTGAAAATGGATTTAATTGTTCTTGTTTCGGTGGGGCAACATAAGTGACACCGGGAATCAGTGAACGATAAGTATTTTGAGAGCTTCCGATATGTTTGATAGCATCTAGAATTTTCCCGGTTTCACGATTGACTAACACAATTGTGCTATGCCGACCCATCAGCTCAACAATCAAAACAATATTTTGTAGATCACCTAGTTCATCTCGTTTTGTAAAATGAAAATGAATGACACGGTCATTTTCAACCTGTTCGATTGTTTCCAACAAAGCACCGTCAAGATGTTTTCTTAACATCATTACAAAGTTAGGAGGCGTATCAGGATTCTGATAATCAATTTGCGTAATCTGAATTCGTGCATAGCTAGGATGAGCAGATAATAGCAAGCGGTGATTGGCTCCGCGAGAGCGAATAACTAAAATGATTTCATTTTCATAAGGTTGGTGAATTTTAGAAATTCGACCAGATAATAAGGTATCACGCAACTCACTAACCATTGCGTGGGTAAAAACACCATCAAAGGACATAGTTCTTCCTCTTTTCTTTTCATAATTAGTTTCATTATAACGAAAAACAATCAGAAAGACCAATGACGGTGTAACGTTAGTAACGATTTCGTCTTTTTCATTGAAAACTTCTAGTGATTGACTTATGAAAAAGAACTTATATTTTGTATAAATAGAAAAAGTTTCGAGTAAAGATACGAATTTTTTCGTCAAAATACTTATTTATTAGGTATAATAAAGAAAATGAATAAGTAACATCGAAGGAGAAGAAACGAGGTGTTTGTTATCTGGGGAGAAATAAAAGAAAAAATACAAGAAAGCTGGATAGAATTTGCTGATGCATTTGCAGAAAATCCAGTCAAATATTTTTGGCGTGTTGGTGGCCTACTTTTTTTAGCAGTGTTGTTAGCAGGATCAATGATTTTCTTACCTGAGAAAATCAAGGCAGATCAAGTAGATAGTTTGGTCTATTCAACGATTACCTCTGATAAAGTCAAAAGGTTTGATTACAGTAATGCCAAGCAAACAATCACTGATAGCAAAGCGATATCAGTCATGTTTTGCGTACCAAAAGGCAAAAACTATGAACAAGTCTTGACTATTTTAAATGATTCAAAAAAAATGGAAGAATTGAATCGCCAAATTTATTTTTACCCTCTCGTCTATGACGTAGCCAAAGAAGAAAAAGAGTATGGGATCAATAGGGAGCAAATAACATTTATCTTTTTTGATGGAGGTAAAGAGACGAACCGAGTCGTGATTGGCGCAGATGGCATCACAGATGTTTCAAACGAATTAGTACCGGAATTAAATCGTCTTCCATTAGCAAATATTAAAAAGCTTGAACTTGAAATGACAACAGACTCAACACAATAATTTACACAATGTGAATATTTCTATTGACGAATAAAAAAATTTCAATTAGACTTAAATCAAATATTTGACGAAAGGGTGAACCACAATGAACTTATCAGACCAAGCTTTACTAGGAAACAATTATGCATGGCGTAACTGGCGTAGATGAGTTGTATTGATGGCGAACTTTCCCATAGATACGACTTTTTAGAGAACAATCTAAAGTTTGTATCTATGCTAGACAAGAAATTTGACTACCGCATAGAGACTTCTATGCGGTTTTTTGTGTACTAAGGACAATGCCGTAACAGGAATTGTCCTTTTTTTGTTGGGTTTGCTTAATAATAAGACAATTTATCGATACATTGTTATCGTTCATAGCAAAAATAACTAGTTATTAACAGGAGGAGAAAATGAAAAATAAACGATTGATAGCGGTCGTAGCGCTACTGGGAATCTACTTAGTCGGTAGTTTTATCTACGAAAAAATGGGTGAAACCAAAAATGGAACGCCCACAACAACGGAAGTAAAAGAAATCGGTGTTTTACAATATGTCAGTCATCCAGCATTAGATGAAATTTATCGTGGAATCAAAGATGGATTGAAAGAAGAAGGCTTGGTGGAAGGAGAGAACCTTAAAATAAACTTTCAAAATGGTCAAGCTGATCAAAGTAAATTAGCAACGATGAGCCAACAACTTGTTCAAGCAAATCCAGCGGCATTGATTGGAATTGCAACGCCTGCAGCACAAGCGTTAGCAAATACTACAAGCGATATTCCAGTAGTATTGGGTGCTGTAACAGATCCAGTTGGGGCAGGATTAGTTGAGTCATTAGATAAACCTGGGAAAAATGTGACTGGTGTTTCTGATCAGCCACCTGTAAGTGCTCAAATCCAACTAGCAACAACTTTGTTACCACAAGCCAAAAGAATCGGGATCCTTTATGCGTCATCGGAAGATAATTCTAAGTATCAAGTTGCACAAGCCGAAGATGCTGCCAAAAAAGCTGGGTTAACTGTGACAAAATATGCAGTGCCTTCAACCAATGAGATTGCACAGACAGTTCAAGTCATGAGTCAATCTGTTGATGTTATCTATATACCTTTGGATAACACGATTGCTAACGCGATGCAAACAGTAATCAAGGAAGCAGATAAAGCGCAAATCCCTGTTATCCCATCAGTTGATACAATGGTTGAGCAAGGTGGCTTGGCAACAATTGGAATCAATCAATATCAATTAGGTGTTCAAAGTGGCAAAATGGCAGCGAAACTTGCATTAGGGAAAAGTGAAGCAGCAACGACACCTGTTTACACCTTCAATCAAGGCGATATCATCATTAATCAAGAGCAAGCCGATCGCCTAGGTATTACGATTCCTGAAGAAGTAAAAGAAAAAGCTAAAAACGTGACGCAAGAAGTAACGAAATCAACGGAAAGCTCAAAGGAGGAAAACAAATGATCGTATCATCTATTTCACAAGGAATGCTTTGGGCAATTTTGGGTCTGGGCATTTTTATGACTTATCGAATTCTTGATTTTCCTGATATGACAACGGAAGGGTCATTTCCATTAGGTGCAGCGGTTTGTGTGACCGCGATAACGAATGGAATCGCACCGATTTTTGCTACACTTTTAGGCGTGGGAGCGGGAATGATTGCTGGATTGGTAACGGGTTTACTTTATACAAAAGGAAAGATTCCTGTTATTCTTGCTGGAATTCTAGTGATGTCAGGTTTAAATTCAGTGATTTTATATGTGATGAAGACTCCTAATCTATCCTTGTTGAATCGTCCAATTTTACAAGATAGTTTCCAAAAACTCCACTTACCAAATTATTTTGATACAGTTTTGTTGGGTTTGATTGCGTTAGGTGTGATTATCTCTATTTTACTGTTTTTCTTCAATACAGATTTAGGTCAAGGTTATATTGCAACAGGTGATAACGAAACGATGGCTCGCTCTTTGGGAATCAAAACAGATCGGATGAAAATTTTAGGCTTAACGTTATCCAATGGAGTGATTGCTCTTTCTGGTGCATTGATTGCTCAAAATGATGGATATGCAGATGTGAATAAGGGAATTGGTGTAATTGTTATAGGACTTGCTTCAATCATTATTGGTGAAGTGATTTTTCAGGAATTAACATTGGCGGAACGGTTGATTGCAATTGTTGTTGGTAGTATTATTTATCAATTATTGATTTTGATTGTCATTAAGTTAGGTTTTGATACAACTTACTTGAAATTATTTTCAGCAATCATCCTTGCGTTTTGCTTGATGATTCCACAAGTGAAAAAAGCATTGAATCTAAAAACTGGTTTTGAGAAGGAGGCAAAATAAATGGCAGCAATCTTAACCATCAAAAATGGAAAAAAAGTTGTAAATAATGGACTGAATGAAAATAAAGTTTTGCTTGAAGAAATCAATCTCTCAATCAACGAAGGAGATTTTATTACTGTCTTAGGCGGAAATGGAGCAGGAAAAAGTACCCTGTTCAATACGATTGCGGGTACGCTACAACTTTCTCAAGGAAGCATTTTGTTTAAAGATCGAGTGATTACAAAAGATTCTGAAGAAAAACGTGCAGCATTTCTGGCACGTGTGTTTCAAGATCCTAAAATGGGAACAGCACCACGAATGACTGTTGCTGAAAATTTATTATTAGCGCAAAAACGTGGACAAAAACGTCCGTTACAACTACGAAATTTAAAGAAACAAAAAGAATTTTTCTATCAATTATGTGAAGAAGTTGGCAATGGGCTAGAAACCCATTTAGATACGCCAGCAGGTGAACTTTCTGGCGGACAGCGTCAAGCGTTAAGTTTATTAATGGCGACGATTCGAGTACCAGAGCTATTATTATTGGATGAACACACAACAGCTTTAGATCCTAAAACAGCAAAATCATTAATGGAATTAACGAACCGTCGAATCACGGAACAAAAATTAACTTGTTTGATGATCACTCATCGAATGGAAGATGCGCTAAATTACGGAAATCGGTTGATTGTGTTACAAAAGGGACGAATAGTTCAAGATTTGAATGCGCAAGAAAAAGAAAATTTATCAATGAGTGATTTGTTACAATTTTTTGAGGAAGTTCTTGATTAAAAAGAAGATTCTATCAAATTGTTAGCATGAAAAGGGGCCAGAAATAAAAAAATCACATCGTCATTGTCTACGAAACTGTGGAATCTTGTTCAAACTTTTGTACTTTTGATCCTAGTTTAACGAAATAGAATGAAAAGAAAGAGATTAGGAGTTCCAATTATCCTTGCCTCTTTTTAGTTAGTGAGACAGAGTGAAAAAGGAATTGACAAGCTCCTTTCATTCGTCCTATACTTAGTACAATCTAAGACAGTTTAGGCGTTTCGTGAGGTTACACTTTGAGTGAAAATTAAATAAGTTTCATGGGATGCTTTTCGTTTTGTGAATAATTCAAGACATCTTGCCACGTAGTCGTTTACTGTACTTTTTGTTTAGTACGAGAACACTAAGTGGCTTTTTTTGCTTCACTACGAATAATAGAGAAGAATAAATTAGTAGTAATTTGAAACAGTAAGGAGGATAAAGCGTGATTTCTGGTAAAACAAAACTTGCAGGTTTTTTTGCGAATCCAGCAGAACATAGTTTATCACCGCGGATGCATAATCGTGGCTTTCGATCGTGCGGAGTTGACGCGGTATATTTAGCTTTTAAAGTAGATCAAACAAATCTGGCACGAGCAATTGAAAGTATTCGAACCTTGGATATGTTAGGTGTGAATTTATCGATGCCTAACAAAACGGCAGCTATCGCTTACGTTGATGAATTAAGTCAAGAAGCACAGCTGATTGGTGCAATTAACACGATCGTTAATCAAAATGGGCAATTGATTGGGTATAACACAGATGGTATTGGCTTTGTGAAAGCAATGGAAGAAACAGCAAAATTTAAGATAAAAGATAAAAAAATAACTATTCTAGGAGCTGGTGGTGCGGCTAAAGCAATCACGGTACAAGCTGCTCTTGAAGGTGCTAGAGAGGTTGTTTTATATAAAAGAAACAATGAACGATTTTTAATGGTTAAACAGGAGTTTGAAAAAATCGGCGAGCAGACGAGTGCAATCGTGCGGGTAGTTGATTATGCAGATGAGGAACAACTCGAATATGATCTACAGACAAGTGAATTATTAGTGAATGCAACGGATATTGGTATGGGTGCAAAAGAAGGACAATCGCCTTTAGCGAATGCTGGCTATTTACATGAAAACTTATTTGTGATTGATTTAATTTATTTACCAAAAAAAACTCAATTATTAAAAGAAGCAGAAAAACGAGGTGCACCTGCCTTTAATGGCTTAGGTATGCTATTATATCAAGGTGCAACGGCTTTTCAGTTATGGACGAATCACGAAATGCCACTCGATATCATGAAAGATTTATTTGAATAAAGGGGAAAAAGAAATGATTATTATTATGAAACAAGATGCAACAGATGAACAAATTTCACAAGTCGTGAATCGTGTGAAAGAAGAAGGCTTAGCTGTTCAAATGAATCGTGGAAATGAGCAACCAATCGTTGGGTTAGTGGGTGACACTAGAAAAATTCAAGATGTGGCTTTTCAGCGATATGATGGAGTAGAAGAAATTGTTCGCATTACAAATACGTATAAATTGACTTCACGTGAATTTCATCCACAAGATACAGTTGTGGATGTGAATGGGGTAAAAATCGGGGATGGTTCTTTTGTTACCATGGCAGGTCCATGTTCTATCGAAGGCTTAGATCAAATTCGTGAAACAGCTCGGATGGCGAAAGCAGGCGGTGCAAAAATTTTGCGTGGTGGAGCATTCAAACCAAGGACCTCCCCTTATGCGTTCCAAGGGTTAGAAGAAGAAGGGTTGAAATACATTCGCCAAGCGGCCGATGAATTTGATATGCAAGTAATCACTGAAGTAATGGACGAAGCTCATATTGAAATGGTGGCACACTATAGTGATATTTTACAAATTGGCGCAAGAAATATGCAAAATTTCCGTTTACTTGAGGCTGTTGGAAAAACAGGGATGCCAATTGGATTAAAACGAGGGATTTCTGGAACCATTAATGAATGGCTCAATGCAGCAGAATATATTGCTGTCCAAAACAATAACCAGATTATTTTTATTGAAAGAGGTATTCGAACGTATGAAACGGCAACGCGGAATACATTTGACTTAAGTGCAGTCCCTTTGATCAAAAAACTTAGTCATTTTCCAATCATTGTTGATCCAAGTCATGGAACTGGTGTTTGGGATTTGGTTCCTCCAATGGCTCGAGCAGGTGTTGCTGCAGGTGCAGATGGCATGATTGTTGAAATCCACCCTGATCCGGTTAATGCGTGGTCAGATGGTCCACAGTCCTTGAACGAAAAAACGTACCTGAAGATGATGGAAGAAGTGCATATTTTAGAAAAAGCAATGAAAGACATTCGTGAATAAAAGAGCTAATGACAAAGGAAATGCAGGTGTGAACATGAGTATCCAAGTAGAGCTACCAGAACATTCTTATGAAATCGTTATTGAAAAAGGATCACTATCGAGAGTTGGTCAATGGGTGAGTGCCTTGTGGTCACCGCAAAAAATTTGCTTGATAACAGATAAAAACGTTGATTCACTTTATGCTCAGACAGTGAGTGAACAGTTATCTAACGCAGGTTACACAGTGAGCAAAGCTGTGATCGAGCCGGGTGAAGCAAGTAAAACATTCTATCAAGCAGAAAAACTATTTCAATTATTAACGGAAAAACAATTTACTAGAAGTGATGGCATCATTGCTTTAGGCGGTGGTGTAGTTGGTGACTTAGCAGGATTTGTTGCAGCAACATTTATGCGGGGGATTCATTTTTTACAAATCCCGACGACTTTACTTGCTCAAGTAGATAGTAGTATTGGTGGCAAGACAGCAGTGAATACCTCGTATGCCAAAAACATCATTGGTGCATTTTGGCAACCAGAAGGGGTATTGATTGATCCGGATACGTTGTCGACGTTATCACCAAGAAGAGTGAGTGAAGGACTTGCAGAAGTGATCAAATATGCCGCAATTGCGGACGAAAATTTATGGAAAACTTTAGTGAATATAAATGGGCGTGAGGAAATAGTTCATCAATCTGAACAAATAATTGAAGCTTGTTTGGCGATTAAAAAAGCGGTAGTCGAAGCAGATGAATTTGACAATGGACAACGACTACTCCTTAACTTCGGTCATACAATCGGTCATGCTGTTGAAAAAACTGCTGGTTATGGAAAAATTACTCATGGAGAAGCTGTTGCAATCGGAATGATTCAGTTAACCAGCGTCGCGGAAAAAAAAGGCTTAACAAAAAAAGGAACAACTGAAAGTTTGCGTAAAATGGTACGAAAATTTAAACTTCCTGAAGAAACAACTGAATGGTCAGAACATGCGTTATTTGAAGCAATCACTCACGATAAAAAAGCACGAGGGAATCTAGTGAAATTAGTTGTGCTAAATAAAATTGGTGAAGCAACGATTTTACCGACACCCTTAAATGAATTACTGGATTATTTGAAGAAGGAGGAGAAATGAGATGCGTTTTTTGACAGCCGGAGAATCGCATGGGTTAGAATTAACCGCGATTATCGAAGGATTGCCAGCAGGTCTTTCTTTATCTGTTGATGAAATTAATCTGGAATTGGCAAGACGTCAGGTTGGTTATGGTCGCGGCGGAAGAATGAAAATAGAAAAGGATCGAGTAAAAATTACTTCAGGAGTTCGTCATGGGTATACACTCGGCTCCCCAGTGACATTAGTTATTGAGAATAAAGACTGGAAAAATTGGCAAACTGTGATGTCGCCTGAACAAGTTGCCAAAAAGGATGCAACCCTTCGACAAGTGACTCGACCTCGACCAGGACATGCAGATCTTGTGGGAGGGATGAAGTACGGACATCGTGATTTACGAAATGTTTTGGAACGTTCATCTGCGCGGGAAACAGCAATGCGAGTAGCGATTGGTGCCGTTTGTAAACAATTGCTTCAGGAGCTAGACGTCTCGGTTGCTGGACACGTGTTAGCGCTTGGAGGTTTGGTCTGCGAGTTGCCGAATAACTTGACTGTAAAAGAAATCAAAGAACGTTCAGAGAATTCGGAATTACGCGTAACTGATCCAAAAGTTGAAACGGCGATGAAAGAGTTAATTGATCAGACGAAAAAAGCTGGAGATACTTTGGGCGGCGTGGTTGAAGTGTTAGTCGCAAATGTGCCAGCTGGGTTAGGGAGCTACGTTCATTGGGATGAAAAACTAGATGCGAAAATCGCCCAAGCAGTGATGAGTATCAATGCGTTTAAAGGCGTTCAGTTTGGTTTGGGCTTTGACATGGCAAACTTGCCCGGATCAAAAGTCATGGATGAAATCACTTGGAATGAAGCGCGGGGTTTTACTCGCCAGTCTGATAACTTAGGTGGTTTCGAAGGTGGCATGACTAATGGTGAAACGATTATCCTACAAGGTGTAATGAAACCAATTCCAACATTGTATCGTCCATTGCAAAGTGTCGATATCCAATCAAAAGAAGCGTACCATGCAAGTGTTGAGCGTTCTGACACGACAGCTGTTCCCGCAGCTAGTGTTATTTGCGAAAGCGTCGTAGCAACAGAGTTAGCGAAAGCATTTTTAACAAAATTTTCTGCAGATACTTGTACAGAATTAAAAGAAGCTGTTGACTTGTACCGTGAACGAATTGCTCAGTTTTAATGGGAACAAGTATTTTAGTTATGTTAGGAAGTGAAACAAAAGATGAAGTTACTGACAAATCAGACGAAGCTCCGAGGGACTTTACAAGTACCTGCAGATAAATCAATTTCTCATCGAAGCATTATGTTTGGTGCAATCAGTTATGGAGAAACCGTTATTCATAATTTTTTGCGAGCACAAGATTGTCTTTCCACGTTGCAGCTATTTCGAAGCTTAGGGGTCGAAATAACTGAGGAAGCAAATCAAACGATTCATATCAAGGGAAAAGGAATCGAAGGATTGCGTCCAAGTACCAGTCCGCTTGATTGTGGAAATTCAGGAACAACGGTTCGGCTTGTTTCGGGAATTCTAGCTGGTGCGGCATTCTCGTCAACGTTAATTGGAGATGCCTCATTGAGTAAACGACCAATGAATCGAATCATTGATCCACTGGTGCAGATGAACGCTCGAATAACTGGGACGACGGAGAAAGAGCTATTACCTCTGAAAATTGAACCTACCAATCAACTAATACCAATCACATATGAAATGCCCGTTGCAAGTGCTCAAGTGAAATCAGCTATCTTATTTGGGAGTTTACAGGCAAAGGGTACGACAAAGATTGTTGAAAAAACACCTTCTAGAAATCATACAGAAGAAATGATCCAACAGTTTGGTGGACGAATTCAGCAGTCAGGCAAAGAGATCACACTTGTTGGACCGCAAAAATTAGCAGGTTGTGAAGTAATCATTCCAGGTGACATTTCTTCGGCTGCGTTTTTTATTGTTGCAGGTTTGTTGTGTCCAGAAAGTGAAATTACACTAACGAATGTCGGCATCAACCCAACTCGAACAGGCATTTTAGATGTAGTTAAACAAATGAATGGCCAAATCAAGCTAACGGAAGAAGATCCTATTAATCAATCAGCAACAATTCAGGTGAAAACCTCTGAACTTCACGGTATCGATATCGGAGGAGCAATCATTCCACGACTAATTGATGAACTACCTGTGATTGCGTTACTTGCTTCACAAGCAAAAGGAACAACCCGAATTTATGATGCCGAAGAATTAAAAGTGAAAGAAACCAATCGAATTGATGCAGTGGCAACAGAATTAACAAAATTGGGTGCAAAAATCCAACCGACAGAAGATGGGCTCATCATTGAGGGGCCAACACCGCTCCAAATTTCCCAAAAAAATCAACAAGTTTCCAGTCATAAAGATCATCGAATTGGTATGATGCTCCAAATTGCTGCTTTGTTAGTTGAAGATGGCGAAATCGAACTAGCTGAAGCGGAAGCGGTGGCCATTTCATATCCTCAGTTCTTTAGTGATTTAGCCAAGTTAGTCCAAGGTGTGACAGATGAATAATCCAATTGTGTTAGTTGGTTTTATGGGCTCGGGGAAAACCACGATTGGCACACTTTTAGCAGAAAAACTTTCTATTTCTTTAGTGGACTTAGATGAACTGTTCGAGCAAAAATATGCGACGACGATTGCACAATATTTTGAAAAACAGGGCGAAGCACGCTTTCGTCAAGCTGAGACACTGCTACTTGAAGAACAATTGATAGATTCAAAAGCACAAGTGATTTCTACTGGTGGTGGGATTATTTTAAATCAAATGAATCGAACACTGCTAAAAAATGGTGCAACGGTTATTTTTTTGGAAGCATCAACTGTTGAACTTTATCAAAGAGTTATTCATGACCAAAAAAATGTGCGACCTTTGGCACGACAGAAAACAGTTGCTGAATTCTCAGCGCTATATCAGACTAGAAAAGCATTGTATCAAGAAGTCGCCACACTGCAAATTGAGACGACGAACAAATCACCACAAGAAATCGTGTCGGAGATCTTAACATACTGTTAAGTAGAAACTTTAGCATGATCATCGATAATCAGATAATATCCAGTAAAAAAGGTAGAGGAAAACAAGAACTTGTTTTGTTCTCCCTTTTTTTAAGAAATCGACTGAAAAAAGCAGTATTTCAAAGAAAAAATCGTTATTTTTTATTAAATTGGACTTAAGTAGCATGCTTTTTATTGTTAGGTAACGTATCCTTGAGCTATCACTAGGTAATTAGGAGGAAATACGATGAGTCGAATGGACCGTCACAATAAAAAAAATAAAGGAAAATCCTTAAAGAACCACACAGACAATCTCTTCGCTCGCCGTCAACGAAAGCAGGATATTCAGCGAGAGTCAGATCAACCTATAGGACAAAAACAAAATAATCCGTCATTTTCGAATGATTTTGATCCATCAAACAATCAGTTGAACCGACCGTTTGATGAATACAATGAATATGAGCAACTTAATCAGCAACCAACTGAGAAAAAGAAGTTTTTCCGGAAAAAGAAATCATCACAGCAACTGCCAAAAGGACGAAAAAAACGTTCATGGAAGAAAATACTTCTTGGCCTTTTCATTCTTGTTCTACTTTATTCAGGGATTTCTTTTTTTGCTGGAAAATTTATGGCTGAGCATGATAGTAGTTTAGCCAATGCGCCAGTTGAGACCTTCAACGGTGTTCAGTCTGAAAACGGTGCGAAAAATATCCTGATTTTGGGAAGTGACACAAGGGGTGAAGATGCTGGACGCGCAGATACGATCATGGTTTTACAGTTAAGAGGACCAGCTCACAAACCTAAACTTGTTTCATTTATGCGGGACAGCTTTGTTAACATTCCTGGTGTAGGCCAAAACAAAATTAATTCTGCTTATGCCTATGGCGGTGCAGAGTTAGTTCGGCAAACGTTAGCAGAAAACTTTGGAATCGAGTGTCAATATTACGCAAAAGTCGATTTCCAATCATTTGAAAAAGTAATTGATGCTTTATTTATGTTTGGCGTGAAACTAGATGCTGAGAAAGACCTGAATCTTGATGGTGTCGATATCAAAAAAGGGGTCCAAAAAATGGACGGGCATGTTTTATTGCAGTATGCACGTTTTCGAATGGATGAAGAAGGGGACTTTGGTCGTGTCAGACGTCAGCAACAGGTGATGAATGCGATTTTCAGTCAATTAAAAAATCCAATCAACCTGCTTCGAGCACCTTATGCGGCTGGGAAGGCAATTGGTTATACTTCAACAGATGTTACTGCAACATTTTTAGCAACTCATTTACTTTCGATTGGTCGTGGCGCAACAGGTATTGATCGATTAAGTGTGCCCGTTGAAGGTTCATGGGACTATGGAAACAGTGAGTATGCGGGAAGTGTTTTGGTTATTGATAATCAAATGAATCAAGCAGCAATCACCACCTTTTTAAATGAGTAATTTGGGTGAAAATAGGAACGCTGTTATCAGTCAAGCACATAGGGAAGGAATAGAAAAATCCTAGGACAAGATAGTCCTAGGATTTTTTTGCTTCTATTCGTGAAGACTTTTGCTCGTTTTACTCGTAAAGAATGCAAAAACCACGCGCAAAACGTGTGGTTCAATTTTAATTTCTAGTCTTCAAAACCACATAACCCATATGAACCTTGTGCTTCAGACAGTGGAATACTTACAACCGAATTTGCATTATTTAGACCTCGACAATTTGGATCGTAATGATATTTTCGACCAGAGTCAGGCGCAATATAAACCATTTGCTGATTTTGATTTTGTTGAGCAGCAGCTTGAGCAGCGGCAGCTTGTTCCTCAGCAATTCTGGCTTGTTCTGCTTGTTCCTCTGCAATCCGCTTAGCTTCCGCAGCAGCCTGTTCCTCAGCGACACGTTTGGCTTCAGCGGCAGCTTTTTCTTCGGCAACTCGTTGTTCTTCAGCGACACGTTTAGCTTCTGCGGCCTTTTCCTCAGCAACGCGTTTTTCTTCTTCCGCCTTTTTTTCTGCAGTGGCGATAGTCTGTTCAACCTTATTTGCTCGTTCAGTTAATGTACTGCTTCCACCGGGAATTTTTTCAATCGCTGCTAGCGCAACTTTTAGTTGCTCTCTGGTTGGTTCTTTTTCCGCTTTTTCAACTTCTTGTTGTGCATGTTTGGTTAATTTTTCTAGTTCTTTTTGCTTAGCCTTTTCTTTTGAAATCTCGGTGGTATCTTTCGTTGATGATTCACTTGTTTTTGATGACTTGGTTATGTGAGTCGAACTACTGGTAGTTTCTGTAGTTACAGCCGATCCGGTTCCACATGCACCAATAATCAGTGAAAGAGAAAAGATGATGGGAAGCAACCATTTTTTTCGCTGACCTCTTGGCATTTGTTTTAATTGCCAACCAGCTAATGCGAAGAGTAAGATACCAAGTGTCATCGAAGTGGTTATCTCCCTATTGATTACTGATTGAATGAATAAAATCATTCCAATCCCCCAAAACAACCAAGTTATCCCGTTTTTCTTTTTCATTTTTTCCTCCTAAATAATTTTTGCTCCCACTTATTGGCAGGTAGCGATAGTCGCCACTTTGTCATGTGAAAGTTATTTAAATTTGAACTTAAAATAACTTTTTTATTAAATGATTTTACTATATTATCTCTGATAATCAAACAGTTATTTGGTAAATTAAAATGACAAAATAAAAAGGATGGTTAGCGGTTACTTTTGAAAGTATTTTGCTATAAATAAAAACGGCTATTTTTCTAGTTACTAAAATCGTAAATAGAAAAATAGCAGAGTGTTCAAGGTTTAAGTTTTACAACAAAAGTTTCGTATGGACGTAAGTTAAGGTTGTCAATTGAAGAATATGTCACATTGTAATTACTAATAATTGTTGTTTCTGGTTTTCCAGAAAAGGAATAGAAGGTCTCTTGATCCGAAAAATTTGCACAGACTAACCAAGTCTCTTGTTTATAACTTCTTTTATAGGCAAAAATTGTAGGAGCAGTATTTAATAACTCATAGCTTCCCCAAATAATAATCGGATTTTTTTTACGCAAAAGAATCAGTTTTTGATACGTATAGAAAAGTGAATCAGGATTTTTTAAATTTGCTGCAACATTGATTTGCTTGTGATTAGGATTGATTGGATACCAAGGAGAAACAGGTGAGAATCCTCCAAAGATCGTATCGTCCCACTGCATAGGTGTGCGCGCATTGTCACGACCTTTGGTATTGATTGATTCAAAAATCTTTTCTTTAGCTATCCCTGCTTTTTGTTGATCTTGATAAAAATTTTGACTTTCGATATCTTGAATTTGTTTGGCGGAATAAATCGGGAAATTCGTCATACCGATTTCTTCGCCTTGATAAATAAATGGCGTCCCGCGCATCAGGTGGAGTAGGATTGCTAACATTTTCCCGCTCTCTAAAGAATAGTTTTCATCGCCCCAACGAGACAAAATCCGAGGCTGGTCGTGATTGCTCCAAAATAAACTATTCCAAGCATTTTCAGGCAGAGCTGTTTGCCATTTTGAAAGTACCTTTTTTAGTTCAGGAATACTTAACTTTTTGAGTGCCCACTTTGAGCGTCCGGTCTGCTCATCTAATGCCATGTGTTGGAATTGAAAGACCATGGAAAGTTCGTTTCTTTCTGGTGCCGTATATAATGGTGCCGTTTCAGGAGTCACACTTCCTGTCTCGCCAATAGTGACTAAATCTTTTTCTTTTAAGGCCTCATGATACATTTCTTGGAGATAGATGTGTAAGTTTGGTCCGTCACCTAAGATTTCTTTTTCAGGTTGTTTTCCAATTAAATCAATGACATCTAATCGAAAACCACCAATTCCTTTGTCGATCCAAAAACGCATCATTTTCCAAATATCTTCTCGCATATTAGGATTTTCCCAATTTAAATCTGGCTGATTTTTTGAAAATAGATGTAAGTAATAACGATTTTGCTTTTCGTTGAATGCCCAAGCTGTCCCACCAAAAAAAGACTGAAGATCATTAGGTGGTTCTTTCTGCCAAACATAATAATCTTGATACTTTTTATTTCCTTTTTCTGCTTCTAAAAACCAGGGATGCTGATCAGACGTATGATTAACAACTAAATCCATAATGATTTGTATCCCAAAAGTTTTCGCTTTAGCAATTAATTGTTCAACGTCCTTCATTGTTCCGAATTCAGCTAAAATTTCATAATAGTTATCAATATCATAACCATTATCAACATTAGGAGAGGAATAAATAGGTGATAACCAAATAGCATCAATTCCTAGTTGATGTAAGTAGGGGAGACGAGAGATGATTCCTTTGATATCACCAATTCCGTCATGATTGCTGTCTTGAAAACTCTTTGGGTAGATTTGATAAAAAACTGCTGACTGCCACCAAGGTACGTTATCTTTATTGTTTTTATGCATAAAAAGCTCCTTTCTAGTGAAACGTTTCTAGATGCTGATCAATAAAGTTTATACTATTTTATGATTCAGCTTTCATTATAATCAAAAAAATTGAGCATTCAATCCTTTTTTTCTGGAAAAAATATTTTAGAAAGCGCTTTACAAATCAAAAACAAGCTAGTATACTTCTCCCTGTAGAAACGTTTCACTAAAAATGGAGGAGTAAAAAATGAAACTATCAAAGAAAATTGGCTTATTAGGATTGACAGCTGTAATGGCACTCGGTGGATTGGCGGCATGTGGTTCAAGCAATAATTCAGCAAAAGATAGCGAAGTTTTAAATATTTGGGGAATGGGGGATGAAGTAAAGCAGTTATCAAAAATGACGGATAAATTTACAGATGAAACGGGGATTGAAGTGAAAATTCAGTCTATCCCATGGTCAAATGCGCATGACAAATTATTAACGGCTGTAGCTTCAAAGAGTGGTCCAGATGTTTTACAAATGGGAACAACTTGGATGCCTGAATTTCAAGAAGCTGGTGCATTAGCTGATATGTCAAGTTACATTGATAAGTATGATGCAATGAATCCAGATAATTTTTATGAAGGTTCTGTAGAAACGACACAATTTGATGGAAAGTCTTATGGCATTCCTTGGGCAGCAGAAACACGTGTTTTATTTTATCGAACAGATATCTTAGAGTCAGTGGGGTATAAAGAGCCACCGAAAACTTGGGAAGAATTAACGGATGCTGCGAAAAAATTAGCAGCACGTGGAGAAGATAAATATGGAATCAACATTGATTCCAAGGAACAAACGCTAGGATTCATGTTTGCACGGCAAAATGGCTCACCTTTGATTAAAGATGACCAACCAGAATTTGATCAAGCACCATTTGTTGAGAGTGTTGCATACTTGAACAATTTTATCCAAAAAGGCTATGCACCTAAACAAGATCTTGGTTTAGATGTCAGTCAAACATTTTCTGGTGATGCAATGGTTCCAATGTTCATTAGTGGGCCATGGATGGCAAAAACAGTGAAAGATACTGTTCCAGATATTGATGGAAAATGGGCAATTGCACCATTACCTAGTAAAGAAAACAATACCTCATCTATGGGCGGTTCAAACTTAACTATTTTTGAATACTCAGAGAAAAAAGATGACGCGGCGAAATTTATTAACTTTATGGCACAGCCAGATAATCAGTTAGAGTGGATGCATTTGACAGATGCACTTCCAACAGCTAAAAAGACTTGGGAAAATCCTGAACTGAAAGATGATCCAATTTACAGTGTTTTCAACGAACAATTACTTAATTCAGAACCAATGCCATTGATTACACAATTTGAAGAAATCGCACAAAACTATTTGAAGCATTTTGAACAAATCTACCTAGGTGGTCAAGATGTTCAAAAAGAAATGGATTCATTTAATCAAGAAACAGAAACTTTACTAAATAAATAGTTTATTGGCCTGAGATCAGCAGCTCGTGTCGCGATCTCAGGTCGATTTATTCAATTAAACCGGCGAAAGAATCTAATGGTTGTTTCTCAACTTTGGCAATCATGTTGGCTTTCACCATTCTAGAAAGGAAGTCCTGAAAGTGAAAAAAAGTCGAACACTTAAAGCACCTTACTTATTTATTGCACCTGCACTTCTTTTACTTTTGCTTTTTTCAATCATTCCGATTTTTGTCGCTTTTTTTATTAGTTTTACTGATATGAGCTTGGTAGGATTAGCTGATTGGTCAAAAATCAATTTTGTTTCATTCGATAACTATCAAGAAATCATCAGCGATCCAGTGTTTTTAAAAAGCATTCAAAACACGATTTTTTATGTTGTTTTAGGTGTACCATTGGTCATTGTCATGTCATTAGGTTTAGCATTGATGATTAACTTTGGAAAAAATAAAATATTTTCAGCTTTTCGAATGATTTTTTACACGCCAGCAATTACCAACGTGGTCGCTGTTGCAGTGGTGTTTAGTTACCTTTACAATCCAAGTTTTGGTTTCTTGAACTATCTGCTGTCTTTAGTACATTTGCCATCTGTGCCTTGGTTAACAGATCCAACAATCGCAAAAATCTCTTTGATCATCTTGGGGGTTTGGCGAGCGGTTGGAGCGAACATGTTGATCTTTTTGGCAGCAATTCAAGGGATTCCCAAAGAATTATATGAAGCAGCATCATTAGACGGAGCTTCAAAAAAAGCCCAGATTTTTTATATCACGATACCATCATTACGTTTTTCAACTTTCTTTGTAACGGTGACAACTTTAATCGGCTGGCTTCAATTTTTTGAAGAACCATTTGTAATGACGAATGGTGGACCACTAGATAGCACGACTTCAGTTGCGTTATTCATTTATCGTAATGGGTTCCAATTCAGTAAGTTTGGTTATGCTGCTGCAGGGTCATTCATTTTGTTTGCAGTGATTATCCTAGTTACTTTATTCCAGTTTAGAATGCAAAAACGCAATTTTGAAAATCAACTGTAAAGGTGTGACTGTTATGAATAAAGAATTACAAAGCAATCAACGAGCAAAATTTGTTATGGGTCTGGTTCTAGCAATTGGTGCGCTAGTTTGGATGCTGCCGTTTATTTGGATGTTGTTATCTTCCTTAAAAACGGATATGGAAATCATGCAATTTCCACCCAAAATCTTTCCAGAAAAAGCTAGTTTAGATAACTTTATTGAATTGTTCAATGCGTTTGATTTTACAACCTATTTGAAAAATACACTGATTGTTGTCGCCTTTTCCTTTTTAGGAATGGTTTTTAATGCCATGGCAGGTTTTGGTTTTGCTAAGTACAAGTTTAAGGGCAGAGAACCACTTTTTTATCTAGTGTTAGCCACGATGATGATTCCTGGTCAAGTGACAATGATACCCGTTTACTTAATTATGAATTCAATGAATTTAACTAATACGATGCCAGGGATCGTCTTACCCGGTTTAGTTGGCGCATATGGTATTTTCTTGTTCCGACAGTTCATGTCGGCAATTTCAAATGAATTATTAGAAGCTGCGCGTTTGGATGGAGCAAGTGAATGGTTTATTTTTACGAGAATCATTTTACCAATTTCTAAACCCGTCTTAGCTGTTCAAGGAATTGCAACGTTTATTGGTGGTTGGAACTCATTCTTATGGCCATTGATTATGGCAAGTGATGAAAAATACTACACGTTATCAGTTGGATTGCAGTTATTAAAAGGACAATATGCAAACAATTATGCGTTACAAATGGCAGGTTCTGCTTTTATGGTCGTGCCAATCATCATTATCTTTATGTTTTTACAAAAATATATTCTAGATGGGTACAATGTGTCTGGTAATAAATAGAGGAGCTTACGTATGAAGCAACAAGAGATTCTGGATTTACTCAAAAAAATGACGTTAGAAGAAAAAATCGATCAACTGTTACAATTAGCGGCTGAATTTTATTCAGAAAACGCAGAAGAACGAACAGGTCCAATGGCTGATTTAGGTTTAACCGAGACAACGATTGCCAATGCAGGGACGACACTAGGTGTTTCGGGTGCAGAAGAAGCCATCCGAATCCAAAAAAAATATTTAGAAAAAAATCGGTTGGGTATCCCTACTATTTTGATGGCAGATATCATTCACGGGTTTCGAACGATTTTCCCAATTCCATTAGGTTTAGGGAGTTCATGGGATCTGGATGCTGCTGAAAAGATGGCAGAGATTTCAGCAAAAGAAGCCGCTGTGTCTGGGTTACACGTGACTTTTTCACCAATGGTTGACTTAGTTCGAGATCCTCGCTGGGGTAGAGTGATGGAATCAACTGGAGAAGATTCATTTCTAAATAGTCGTTTTGCCGAACGTTTTGTGAAAGGATACCAAGGAGAGCATTTGAAAGAAGACTTTTTCCGAGTGGCTGCTTGTGTTAAACATTTTGCAGCTTATGGAGCAGCAATTGCTGGCCGTGATTATAACACAGTGAACATGTCGGAACGCCAACTGAGAGAGAGTTATCTTCCTGGGTATCAAGCTGCACTAGAAGCGGGGGCTAAGGTAGTAATGACTTCTTTTAACACCGTGGATGGTATTCCAGCGACAGGGAATAAGTGGTTGTTTAGAGAAATTCTCAGGAAGGAATTTGATTTTCAAGGTGTTGTGATTTCTGATTGGGGAGCGGTCAAGGAACTGATTCCGCACGGCGTAGCAAAAGACGAGAAAGAAGCAGCCAAGCAAGCATTAATAGCTGGAGTAGACATTGAGATGATGACGACTTGCTATAGCAATTATTTAAGCGAGTTGATTGAAGAAGGTCAAGTTCCGGTCGAATTATTAGATGAAGCTGTCGTTCGAATTTTAGAATTGAAAAATGAGTTAGGTTTATTTGAACAACCATTTCGTGGTGCAGATCCAGTAAAAGAAAAAGAAATCGTTCTATCAAATGAACATCGAGCAATCGCATGTGAGATTGCTAAAAAATCAATGGTGTTATTGAAAAATGATGACATCTTACCTTTTAAAAAAGAGGAAACCATCGCTGTTGTTGGTCCAGCTGCTGCTTCTAAGAAAATTTTAGGCGCGTGGTCTTGGCAAGGAAAATCGGAAGAAGCCATTTCACTAGTCGAAGGTGCCACAAGTTTAAGCAATAGATTGTTAATTGGAAACGAAGTATTTGACTATTTAGAACCGACGACTGTGGCGATTCAAGAGGCTTTATTGTTAGCAAAACAAGCAGATAAAGTTGTTATCGCATTAGGCGAACTAGAAGAAATGAGTGGCGAAGCAGCGAGTCGTAGTGATATTCGTTTACCGAGAGCGCAATTAGCCTTTTTCCAACAAGTTTTGCAAGTAAATGACCAAGTTGTTGTCACTTTATATAATGGTCGTCCCTTGGATTTACGAGGAATTGATGCAGCAAAAGGAATCATTGAAGCCTGGTTCCCTGGGACAGAAGGAGGACGAGCTTTAGCAGAAATTCTTTGGGGAAAATATAATCCAAGTGGGCGATTGAGCATGTCTTTTCCTGAAACAGTTGGTCAAGTACCGATTTATTATAACTGTGATAACACTGGTCGTCCATTTGAGACCACACCTGATGAAAAATATGTTTCAAAATATTTAGATGTTTCAAATGAGGCAAAATATCCTTTTGGATTTGGCTTAAGTTATAGCGATTTTCGTTATTCAGAAATTTCTTTAACTAGTGATGAGTTGACACCGACAACAGAGCTCACGGTTTCTGTTGCGATCAAAAACCAATCGGTTTATGCGGGAGAAGAAACGGTCCAGCTCTATATTCGTGATTTAGTTGGTGAAGTTGTTCGACCAGTCAAAGAGTTGAAAGGGTTCAAAAAAGTACGATTGGCACCTTTTGAAGAGAAAACAGTAACTTTTTCGATTGATGAGTCGCTTTTACGATATGTACACAGTAACCAAGAAACGAGCAGTGATGCGGGTGAGTTTGAAGCAATGGTTGGCCCAAACAGCCGAGAAGTTTCATCAGTGCGTTTCAACTTAAAAAAATAGATAGGAAGAATAAATGATGACACAAAAAATGATTGATTTGACAGAAAAAAATATCCGTTTTTCTTTTCTGCCAACAGGTGATTTAGCAGAAATCAAAAGTCATGAGATGATGATCAACCAACTAATGGGGAATTATTTGGATGGTAGTTTGACTCAACTTTATTTAAGAGTTTATCAAGAAGAAACCATTTTATTTACGCCAATGATTGGTTCGAATGCGAATAGTCAGTTTTTCCAAAAAGAGAAGCAATTGACATGGAAAGGTCAATTTGCAGGAGTTAATTATCAAGTGGACTTTCAAGTAGCAAACACTGGTTTGTGGTTTTGGCAAGTCACTTTGCAAGGAACAGGACAACAAGCAGATGTGATTTATGGACAAGATTTAGGGAATGCATTACCGGGAGCAGTTCGTTCGAACGAGGCATATATGTCGCAATACTTGGATCACCACATTACCAAAATTGATGATAAAATCACGATTTCTTCGCGCCAAAATCAAATCCAAGGAGCAGATTATCCTTTAGTTGAAATTGGAAGTTTAACGAATGCTATTGCTTTTTCAACAGACGGTTATCAATTTTTTGGACAGAGTTATAAAGAAACAAACCAGCCAGAAGCATTGACTCAACCATTTTTAGCAAATGAAGTTTATCAATATGAATTTGCTTATGTTGCGTTACAGTCAGAGCGCTTAATCGTGGATCAGGAAAGTCAAAGGATTGTTTTTTACGGTGGGACACTGGAAAATCAAGTGACGGCTGTAACAAAACCAGTTTTTTCAATAGATGAAGTTATCACCGCTTACCATTCGTTAAACTTTGACAACACATTTCCCGCATCTGACGGAAAAGAAGTAACGAAACATCTCGGTGACCCGATTGTTGGTGAAACAATGACCGAAGAAGAAATCTTGACCTATTTTCCTGTAAAAAAACAAGTTGAACAAGAAAACCAGCAATTGTTGTCTTTCTTTACAACCAATTATCATCATGTCGTTACCAAAGCAAAAGAGCGAGCAATGGAGCGGACACATGGGCATATCTTATTAAGTGGTACTGACTTAGATGTTGATCGACCATTATTAAGCACAACTGTATATATGCCAGGAATTTTTAATTCCCAAGTGGTACTGGGGAATACGACAATGAATAAATTGATGAGCAACAGCCGAAATGCTTTAAATGTTATCAAGGAATCTGGTCAAAGAATTTATTTGAAACAGGGAGATGAGTGGCAAATTCTGACAATGCCTTCTTTATTTGAGATGGGGTTGAATTCAGCTACTTGGTACTATAAATTAAATGATGATCTCTTGACTATTACGACCTATACCATAGTTGATGGCCGTGAAGTTCGAACAGAGATCCATAGTCAAAAAGGAAAAAAATATACATTTGCGATTACTAACCAACTGGTAATGGGAGCCGATGAAGCACGACCAACTTACCAGCTGGAGCAGAATAAGCAAGTGGTGACGGTAACAGGAAATGAACAATCAGATACACAACAAACTTACCCTGATCTCGCTTATCGCTTCACTTTGGATCAACCGTTTCAGTTGACAGATGAATCACTGTTCTGTGCCCTTCCAAAAGAGGAACAGAAACTAACTATTTTTCTGATTGAAAATCAAGCAACTGTGACAGTTAAAATCGAGGCAAGTTTGACAGGTGAATTTGAGCCAGCTAAAGTAACAACTCTTTCAGCGCAAGACCTACAATATACAGAAGCAATTGAATCGTTGCTGAATCACTTTGAAATGACGCACGAAACGCAAGCGGTAGATCAAATGAATATCCTCGCACGCTGGTACACTCATAATATGTTAGTCCATTATTTATCTCCACATGGTTTGGAACAATATGGCGGAGCCGCATGGGGCACCAGAGATGTTTCGCAGGGACCAACTGAATTTTTCTTTGCTGTGAATCGACCAGAAGTTGTGGCATCCATTATCAAAAAAGTTTATGCTAACCAATTCTCTGATGATGGAAACTGGCCTCAATGGTTTATGTTTGATCGTTATGAAACACAAAAAGCAGATGAGAGTCATGGGGATGTTATTGTTTGGCCAATGAAAGTTGTCGCAGATTACTTGGATAAAACGAGTGACTGGGATATTCTAACTGAAAATATTCCTTATACTGATCGTAAAACTTTTTTGAAAACAAACGAAACAGCAACATTATTGGAGCACATCAAGAAAGAAATTGACTACATTGAATCCCACTTTTTGCCAGGGACAGCTTTGTCTTGTTACGGTGATGGTGATTGGGATGATACGCTACAACCGTTTGATAATCAATTAAAAAAATCAATGGCAAGCAGCTGGACAGTGGCACTGACTTATCAAGTACTTAACAAGCTGAGTCTGTTACTGAGAGAGGTTGATCAGCCTTATAGTCAGCATTTGAGTGAATTAGTTGCTAAAATAAAACAGGATTATGAAACATATATGTTTACAACAGACACGTTGCCAGGCTTTGTTCGAATGAATTCGCAGAACGAGGTAGAATTGATGATTCATCCAAACGACCAAAAGACGGGCATCCATTATCGTTTGTTGCCAATGACTAGGGGAATGATTGCTGAATTGTTGACACCAGAACAAGCGGAACATCATTTAGCCATTATCAAAAAACATTTACAGTTTCCTGATGGTGTTCGTCTGATGAATCGTCCAGCAGCTTATCAAGGTGGCGTAAGTACCAACTTCAAACGAGCGGAGCAATCTGCTAATTTTGGGAGAGAAATTGGATTGCAATATGTACATGCACACATTCGTTTTACAGAAGCCATGGCGAAATTAGGCAAGGCAGAAGAAACTTGGCATGGGCTTAACATTATTAATCCTATTGGCTTAACGAATCAAGTAAAGCATGCAAAATTACGACAAGCGAATGTCTATTTCAGTAGTTCTGACGGAGATTTCAAAACAAGGTATGAAGCGGAATCAAATTTTGGTAAACTGAAAGATGGAAGTGTGCCAGTAAAAGGTGGTTGGCGTATTTATTCAAGTGGCCCAGGAATTTATTTAGGTCAATTGATTTCAAGTGTTTTGGGCATTCGAGAAACAAGTCAGAGTGTTACCTTCGATCCAGTACTGCCAACTGAGTTGGACCAATTGAGCCTTCATTATCGATTACTAGGAAAACCAGTTACTATTCATTACCATTTAGGTTCAGATGAATCAAAAGTGATACTGAACCAGCAAGAATTACCAATCGAGTATGAAGAGAATCCCTATCGAATCGGGGGACTAAAAGTAGCTAACCAAGCGATTCTAGCACATTTACAAGCAACAAATCGAATTGATATCTATTGTTAGGAGATGAGCAACATGGTAGGAATTAAAGATATCGCAAAAAAAGCAGGAGTGTCCATCTCTACTGTTTCGTACGCTTTGAATGGTAGCCAAAAGGTGACGGAAGAAACGAGAGAAAGAATCAAAGCAATTGCGGATGAATTAAACTACGTTCCTAATATGGCTGCTCGTACATTAAAAAGACAACAAACGAATATTATCGGCGTTTATTTAGCAGATTATGGTGGCAGTTTCTATGGTGAATTATTAGATGGTATCAAAAAAGGCTTAGCTTTTTATGACTATGAGATGATTGTTTGCAGTGGAGAGAAATCTCATTTGTTTATTCCAGAGCGAATGGTTGACGGTGCGATTATTTTAGATTGGACATTTGATTCACAGGAGATTTTACAGTTTGCACAGCGAGGGCATTCAATCGTTGTGTTAGATCGTAAACTTTCTCATGAACACGTTCGGAAAGTCTTGTTAGATAATAAAGGTGGCGCAACGTTGGCAGTCGGTGAAATGGTTGCGAAACAGACGAAATTTGTTCACTTGATTACAGGTTCAACAAAAGCGTATGATAGTCAGCAGCGTTTAGCCGCTAGCACAAAAGAACTACAACGATTTGGTATTGATTATCAAACAATTGAAGGTGATTTTACTGAGCCTTCTGGTTATCAAGCAGCCAAGAAAATCTTAGCTAGCCAACCAAATTTTCCAATTGATATTTTTGCTTTCAATGATGAAATGGCAGTTGGTGTGTATAAATTTTTCAAAGAAACGCAGTATGAAATAGGAAAAGATGTCCGCCTAATTGGATTTGACCATATCGAAATTGGAGAGTTTTTGACACCAACATTAGCAACAATTTCTTATTCTAAACATCGTTGGGGAATGCTGGCAGCAGAAAAAATCATCCAATTGATCCAAGGTGAATCTACGGAAGACGAACATATTTATACGACATTTATCAATGGAAAATCATTTAGCTAAACAGAAATCAAAATAAGCAGAACTTACTTTGAGTCCAAAGATAAGTTCTGCTTATTTTTTGAGAAAAGAAAGGAAAAAATTAGGAGTTTTGGGATGTCCTAAGAATAAGAAATAAACCTTAAAAAAAGCATAAAAAGGGATCATTCAATCGGGTGGTAGGTAAACCCGCTACCTGTAACTTCAGCGACATTACTTGCAATAACGAAGGCAGTGGGGTCAATGTCTTTGATCAATGGTTTGATTCGAGTGAATTCCTGATCCGTTGTGACAATCAGTAAGACTTCTTTAGACTTGCGGTTATAGCCACCTTTTGCTTCTAGTAAAGTCAAACCACGTCCAATCTCTGCACTTAAGCGAACACGTATTTCTTCTAGTGAATCCTCACTCATGATCATAATTGATTTCTTACGATTTAAACCAGTTTCGATATAAGTCATAACAATTGAAGTAATAACAATGGAAAGGATGGCATAAAGAAATTCTTCAAATCCAAAAACAAGTAAGTTTAAAGAAACTACCACAGCATCGGTTAACAGCAAACCAATAGACGTATTCAAGTGGAAATATTTTTTGAAAATCAAAGGAGGGATGGTCGTTCCGCCGCTAGAAGAATTGTTGTTGTATAAAATTGCTACACCTAAGGCAAAAATAGCACTACCAAAAATAACTGATAGTAGGCGATCAGAAGTCACCATTGTTTCTGGGACGATGGCAATGACAAGTGGGAAGACGATGCTACCAAAAAGAACTTTTAAAAATAATTTTTTACCTAAAAAGAGAATGGTAAGCACTAACATGAGACTATTCAAAGCCAGAATAACTAAAGCGCGGTTCATGCCGAAAGCTGATTCAAATAAAATTCCTAGTCCGCTAACACCGCCAGCCGCTACGTGGTGCGGACCTAAAAATAAGTTGATACTTACGCCTAAAATGAATAAAGCAAAAAGAATTTTTATGTAAGTCCAAATAAACTTTTTTGTTTGTTTCATCTATTCACATCCTAAACACAGTTTGTTTTAATCGTTCTTCTAAGTAATTCATTATAACCTAATTTTTGTGTAATGTTAACTACCGTTTATATTTTTTGTTAGGTATGACGAATAATTCTTTCGCTTTGAAAAGCAGTGGGGGTAGTTGAATCAACTTCAAAAAATCACTATACTAAATAGGAAGAAGCATACGGGAGGACAAAAAATGGGTAAAGAGGAAACAAGTGCAGCCGTTATGGATAAAGCAAGAAATGTTTTCAGTAAAATGGCATGGTTGAATAAATTAACAATGGAGAAACGTTTAGAAGGCTACCAACCATCGGAAGTCCACTGTATCGAGTTCATTGGAAAGAATCAGGATTCAAATGTAACTAAGCTTGCTAGTTCATTGTTTATGACAAGAAGTGCGATTAGTAAAATAACTAAAAAATTAGTGATAAAAGGGTATATCGAAAGCTACCAAAAACCTGATAATAAGAAAGAAATTTACTTCAAATTAACAGAAAAGGGACGAGCAGTTTTTGATGTGCACGAGCGAACACATGAAGAATTTCAAAAACGAGATCAAGCAATTTTTGATCAAGTGACGGAACAACAGTATGAAGAATTAGCACGGTTTTTAGTCAAATATGACCAACACCTGAATCAGGAAATCGAAAAATTAGATTTATAAGAAGTAAATTTAGGAGTGAAGATCGTGATTTAAAAAATAGAGCGAATCATTCGCTTTATTTTTTTTTCGCAAAAATTATTGACAAGGACACAAAAAAAGAATAATATTTTGTTGCCTAGGACACAATATAATGTTTTAACAAAGGAGTTTTTATGTTTTCTAATCAACAAAATACAAATGATACACGTAAACAAATCGACCAAAAGGCTTTTCTTTTTGGTTTGATCTCAGTTTTTCTTTCAGGTGTGGGTTTTACGATTGTTTCACCCGTGATTCCATTTTTAATTCAACCTTATATCAGCAATCCAGCTAATCAGGCATTGGTAGTGACAGCATTGACTTCTGTTTATGCTATCTGTGTTTTTCTAGCAGCTCCCGGATTAGGTGCATTAAGTGACCGGTTTGGTCGACGAGTTGTGTTGCTGATTTGTTTGTTAGGTTCATCAATCGGGTACACAGTATTTGGTTTAGGTGGTGCACTTTGGATTTTATTTCTTGGTCGGATAATTGAAGGGTTCACAGGCGGAACGATCGGTACGATTTTTGCCTACTTTTCTGACATTACTCCAACTGAGGAACGAACAAAATATTTTGGTTGGATTAGTGCCGCTACTGGTGTTGGTGTGGTATTCGGACCAACGATTGGTGGCCTACTTGCTCATTTTGGTTATGCAATCCCGATGTTTGCTGGTGCTTTTGTGACATTTCTTAATTTTTTATTTGGGTACTTCTTTATGCCAGAAAGTTTAGCAGAAAAAAATCGCTTAACAACAATTCCTGCTAGTCGACTAAATCCATTTATCCAGTTAAAAAATATTCTTTCTATCAAACAAGTCAGTCGTCTATTGTTCGCGGGTTTTTTACTTTGGATTCCAAACGGTGCGTTTCAAGCGGTATTCTCTCAATTTACGATTGATGCTTTTCATTGGCAACCAACCGTTATTGGTTTAGTTTTTTCAATAATTGGTATCCAAGATATTTTTTCTCAAAGCGTAATCATGCCTCGACTATTAAAATGGCTCACGGACCATCAAATCGTGATCTTAGGAATGGGGGCTGAAATCATTGGTTATCTATTGATTGCCGGTTCGGCAATCTTTCGTCAACCAAGTCTATTCATTATCGGGATGTTTCTTTTTGGTTTTGGCGATTCAATTTTTGGACCATCATTCAATGGTTTATTATCTAAAGCAGTGACACAACAGGAGCAAGGACGCGTGCAGGGTGGAAGTCAAGCAATTCAATCGTTAGCAAGAGTTATCGGCCCGCTGATTGGTGGACAGCTATATGTTTCACTGGGACATTCAGCACCAGCAATTATGGGGATTTTATTGATTTTCTGTGCCATTTTAGTGATGTACCAAACTGTTCAAACAGTAATAGTTAACCATTAATCATTCTGCTAAACAAAAACAGGTGAAGCTCTTCAAAAAATAACTTGAAAGCTTCACCTGTTTTATTGGACAGCTAAGGTACAACGTCCGACTGCGGTTTTTATTTGTTGATCTAAAAAAATTTCTGCCTGCCAAACTTGTAAAGAACGTCCAACTTTATCTGGCGCAGCAATGACAGTTAAAGTACCCGTCTGTGCTTTATTGAGATGATTTACTTGCAGATCCACACCAACAGCAAAATGAGGTTCCTCTAAGTGTTGATTTGCGCCAAGGCTACAAGCAGTTTCAATCAGGACACCATTGATTCCGCCATGCAGATAGCCATAAGGTTGCAAATGAATGGCGTGGATGTCTAAAGCTAAGACAACTTTTTCTGGAGAAAGTTCTAGCGTTTTTATTTGTAAATGTTCCAATAAATTCATAAAAGCATCACTCCATTCTTTTCATAGTATAACAGATTACTAAAAATTCCGTGGATTTTTAACCGTTTTCTTTCGTTCTTGTGTATAATAAAAAAGATGAATTAAAGGAGGAAAATCATGAGAACATGGCAAACAATTAAAGAATATAGTGAAATTTTATTTGAACAATATGGAAAAATCGCGAAGATTACAATCAATCGTCCAGAAGTTCATAATGCGTTCACTCCGAAAACTGTTTTTGAAATGATGGATGCTTTTACAATGAGTCGTGAACGTCAAGACATCGGCGTCATTATTTTAACTGGAGCTGGAGATCAGGCATTTTGTTCAGGTGGTGACCAAAAAGTTCGAGGAAACGGGGGCTACGTCGGTGATGATCAAGTTCCACGTTTAAATGTTCTTGACTTACAACGCTTAATTCGCGTGATTCCTAAACCGGTAATTGCAATGGTTAAAGGTTGGTCGATTGGTGGAGGAAATGTGTTGCAGCTGGTTTGTGATCTAACGATTGCTGCTGATAATGCTAAATTCGGGCAAACTGGTCCGAATGTTGGTAGTTTTGACGGAGGCTATGGCGCTGGCTATTTAGCGCGGGTTGTTGGGCATAAAAAAGCAAAAGAAGTCTGGTTCATGACCAAACAATACACAGCTGAAGAAGCGTTAGCAATGAATTGGATCAATACCGTGGTTCCATTAGCTGATGTGGAAGATGTCACAATTGAGTGGGCAGAAGAAATGTTACAAAAAAGTCCGTTGGCACTACGCATGATTAAAGCTGCTATGAATGCTGATACGGATGGCCTTGCTGGGATTCAACAACTTGCTGGTGACGCAACGTTACTTTATTACACTATGGATGAAGCACAAGAAGGCCGCGATGCCTTTAAAGAAAAACGAGAACCAGATTTTGATCAATTCCCTAAATTCCCATAAACCGCATCCGAGGAGTTGGTTGCAGCAACAAGCACAGCTTCATCCAACTAGACCAGCTTTTTATTTTGAAAATAAAAGTTGGTCTTTTGCTGCATTAAACCAATCTGTCCAAAGATACGCAACTTATTTTTCAGAAAAAATACCTGAAAACGTAAAAAGAGTAGCTCTTTGTAGTCAAAATTCAGTGCAATGCTATTTGACAATTTTGGCTTTGTGGGAGTTAGGTCTTGAAGTTCAGTTCCTAAATGTACATTTAACGTCGGAGGAAATCACATTTCAATTAGCTGATGCTAAAACCTCGTGGCTAATCGCAGAACATGTCCCTATTTCTGTCACTGGTTTTTTACTTGAATTTCCAAGTCCAGGACAATTGCCCGCGGTAGACGAAATTGACTATCATGATTCTGGTTATGATGAGGAAAAAATTGCTTCTATTATGTATACGTCTGGAACGACAGGAAAACCAAAAGGTGTTCCACAAACATTTGCAAACCATCGTGCGAGTGCTTTAGCAACCAAGATGAACATGAAACTTACTGAGTCTGACAGCTGGATTTGTTGCTTGCCATTGTATCATATTAGTGGTTTAGCAATCTTATTGCGTTCATTAGTGTTAGGCATTAGTGTTCGTTTACATACGAATTTTTCTCCAAAAAGAATCCATGAAGAGTTACTAGAAGGACGAAAAATCTGTCTTTCAGTTGTGACAACAATGCTAAAAGACCTTTTACCGCTTGTTCCGGAAAAAGGATATCTTACTGCTCCCAAATTGTTGTTGGGTGGTGGACCAATTGATCGGGACACGCTAAGTCAATGTATAGCCAAAAAATTATTGGTCATCCAGTCTTATGGCATGACGGAAACTTGTTCACAAGTGATTGCTTTATCACCGGAAAAAGCATCAGAAAAATTAGGTTCTGCTGGTGTGCCGTTGATGGGTACCAAATTGAAAATTGAAATGAAATATGACCAACAACCAACTGGAGAAATTTTATTAAAGGGACCGACAATTGCTAGTCACTATTTAAACTATCGTGAGGAAGTATCATGGACGAAAGATGGTTGGTTCCGAACGGGGGATTTAGGCCATCTGGACGAAGAAGGTTTTCTGTATGTGGACAGTCGGATGAGTGAATTGATTATCTCAGGTGGCGAAAACATATACCCAACAGAAATCGAAGCTGTATTGCTTCAGAGTGAGTGGATAAAAGAAGCAGTAGTGGTAGGGCGTAAAGACGACCGCTGGGGACAAAGACCAGTAGCCTATTTAGTAGTGAAAGAAGAGGTTACTTTAACAACTGAGGAATTGACAAGTCTTTTACAACCACTCGCAAGGTTCAAACATCCTAGTGAAATTTTTAGTGTGTCGCGTATTCCAAAAACGGCGAGTGGCAAACCGTTGAAACGACTATTTCTGACAGAAGAAAGAGTGAATTATATTGAAAATCAACTTAAGTAATTGGCAAGATGAAATTTCTTCAACTGATAAAAGCTACTTTAGCTATAGTTATGAATTGCCCTTACAAACATTTGAGCAGTTATTTGCTAAAACAGATCACTATCAGGGTGCGCGCTTTTTTTGGCAAACACCAGACCATAGCTTAGGCTATATTGGATTGGGCGCTGTGAAGCAGTTTTTTGAAGAAGAAACAGACTTTGGAATGATTGAACGATTTAAAAAAGAGTTTTTAAAAAAGTTTTGTTTGGTAAGTGAACGAAAAGAATCGCCTATTTTATTCGGTGCATTTCCGTTTGATCGGAAAGGTGCAAAAGAATTATTTTGGGGAAAGCTCGAAAAAGGTTATTTTGTATTACCTGAAATTTTGTTTACTCAAAGAAAAAATCTCTGCGTAGTCACGTTGACTTGTTATCAAGAAAAAGGTGAATGTAAAAAAGAGTTTTTTAAAAAACTAAAAAAACGCTTTGATTCGTTGGAAAATCAAGTTGTAGAATTACTCAGACATCTTCCTAGAGAATCTTCAAGCATGAGTTTAAATACGAAAGAACGGAATGTTGACGCGTTTGTTTCCTTGGTTTCTGAAAGTGTCGAGGAAATCAAAAAAAAGAATTCAACGCTTAGAAAAGTTGTTTTGGCACGCCAAATGGAAGTTGAGGGAAAGCATATCGCACTCGAAACTATTGTTGCGAATTTGTTGCGTCAACAACCCAACACTTATGTTTTTGCATTGGAAGCGAAACAGCAAACTTTTGTCGGTGCAACACCTGAACGACTCGTTGAAGCAAGTAAAACGATGTTTGCAACAGCTGGCATCGCAGGGTCGATTCCACGAGGGGAAAATCAGTTAGAAGATCAAAAAAATAGCGAAAAACTTTTAAAAGACTCTAAGAATTCGTATGAACATCAAGTGGTAGTAGAACGAATTAAGAAACAGCTAGAAAATTTTACGCAAGGAGAGCTATTCGTTTCAAATAAAAGTCTTTTAAAAAACCGAGATATTCAGCATTTATTTGTGGCTGTTACGGGTGCTAGAAAAGAACAGGTTAGTTTACTAGATGTTGTTCGAGAATTGCATCCAACGCCAGCTTTAGGTGGAGAACCCAAGGTAGATGCTTTACATTGGTTGGCTGAAAAAGAAACTGCCGGACGAGGACTTTATGGCGCACCAATTGGCTGGCTTGACTTAACCGAAGATATCGGTGAGTTTGCAGTGGGGATTCGTTCGGGAGTTTTTAGCGGAAATCAGGGGTTATTATATGCCGGATGTGGAATTGTTGATGATTCCGATCCAGAAGCAGAACGATTAGAAACAATGTTGAAGTTCCAACCAATGATTAGAGGAGTGAAGGGCAATGACGAGTAAACAAGAAACAACGGGGTATCTGTTAGCCTTTATTCAAGGATTGAAAGATGGTGGTTTAACAAAAGTAGTCATTAGTCCGGGTTCACGCTCCACTCCGTTAGCTTTATTACTTTTTCGCGATCCTGAAATTGCATGCTACATTGATGTTGATGAACGTTCTGCAGGCTTTTTTGCCTTAGGCTTGGCAAAAGGAGCGGCAAAAGAATTGGTTGGGCTACTATGTACATCTGGAACAGCAGCAGCAAACTATTATCCAGCAATTTGTGAAGCTAAAGAGACCAATCATTCGCTGGTTGTTTTAACAGCAGATCGCCCACCAGAGCTACGTGAAGTGGGGGCACCTCAGACGATGAATCAACAAGAACTGTATCGATCACATGTGAAAAAATTTGTGGAGTTAGCGGTCCCGGAAGGTTCGGAATCAATGCAACGTTATAGTTACTGGCAAGGTATTCAGCTAGGGTATACTGCACAGCAAACACCAGTAGGACCAGTACATGCTAATTTACCTTTTCGTGAGCCGTTGTTGCCAGATTTAGACTTTCAGTTAGAACGATCTTTTAAAAGTGAGAAACTGACGAAATCTGAAACAGTGGACCAATCGGTACCTGAACTTGCAAAATGGGTCGAAAAAAATGGATTATTGATTGTTGGAAATGAAGTGAGTGTAAAAGAAGCACAAATGTTAATCCAGCTTGCTGAGGGATTAGGTTGGCCAATCATTGGTGATCCGTTAACTAATTTAGCAACCTGTGGTAGACAAAGCGAGAACTACTTGAAGCATGCTGAGTTGATTTTTGCTAGCAACAAGGTGAAACAGCCAGAAGTAGTGATTCGTTTTGGTCGGTTACCAGTTACGAAAAATGTCTTGCTATATTTGCAAAAACTAGCTATTGAGACGACGACTTTCGTTTTAGTCGATGAGCAAGAACAGTGGCAAGACCTATTACACGTGACTAATTACTTTTTACCTTTCACAATTTCCGCTTTTTGCCAATCGGCTCTAGCTATGACTTCATTGGAAAAACAGAAGGATTCCAGTTGGCTAAAAGGTTGGAAGCAAGCTGAAAAAATAGCCCAAGTCGTACTTCAAAAAGAGGAATTGATTCAAGGATTCAATGAAAGCAGTGCCAGTTTGAAGCTGAGTGAACTACTTCAATCCAATGAACAACTTTTTTTATCCAATAGTAATGCTATTCGTTTCGTCGATCGCTACGCAATGAGTAGCACAACTTCTTATTCAGTATTTGGTAATCGTGGAATCAATGGGATTGATGGAATTGTGTCAACGGCAGCCGGAATTTCAGCTGCTACAACGCAACGGACTTATTTATTGATTGGTGACTTGGCACTTTTTCATGATATGAATGGATTACAGATGATCCGTTCACTGCGGTTGCCAGTCACGATTGTCTTACTCAATAATAATGGTGGTGGAATCTTTTCTTTTTTACCACAAAAACAACTAGATAAAACAGATTTCACTCCGTTATTTGAAACACCACTTTCATTAGATTTTGACAAAGTAGCTGACTTGTACGATGGACAATATGTCAAACCAACTTCCTTAGCTGAGTTTGAATGTGCAATTGAGAAAAGCCGGGTTACTGATAGTTGGACATTGATTGAAGTCGCTGGAAATCAAGATGAACCGGTGCACCTTTGGCAAGAAATAATAGCTGAATACCAAGAAAAAATCGGTGAAATAAATGAATAAAACTATTCGTGGAGTAAATTATGCTTATAGCTGGCAACAAAAATATGATCCTTCAAAGGCGACAGTCGTTTGTTTACATGGTTTCACTGGAACAAAGCAAACGTTTCGGTTGCTTCGAGATCCGGCATATAATTTTCTGTTCATTGATTTGCTTGGGCATGGAGAGTCAAGTGTTTTTGTACATCCGTGGCGTTATCAACTGCCTGAAATAGTGAAGGACCTTAATCAGTTGATACAGGAGTTAGAGATTAAACAATGGTATGTTTTAGGCTATTCTATGGGGGCGAGAGTCGCATTAGTTTGGGCAATCGAGCAACCAAATAATCTTTGCGGCGTAATTTTAGAAGCGGGGACTCCGGGAATAATCAACGAAGGAGAAAGAAAAAAACGAAAAGAGGCAGACCAAAAATTAGCGTTACGATTATGGCGCGGGGCCCTCGTTGATTTTGTGGATTTTTGGCAAAATATTCCATTGTTTTCTAGTCAAAAAAAGTTACCAAAAAAAATACAAAAAAAGATTCGAAATGAGCGATTGAGTCAGAATAAATTTGGTTTGGCAATGAGTTTGTGGTTGATGGGGACAGGTGTGCAAAAAAATTATTGGTCGGAATTGGCGACTCTGAAGCAGCCAGTTCTATATGTGGTTGGGGAGCAAGATCCAAAATTTCTGGCTATCGGAAATAGGCTATGTCAACAGCTTCCACATTCGACATTGGTAGTTGTTCCAGATAGCGGTCACTGCGTGCACCTCGAACAGCCACAAGCTTTTGCAAGCAAGTTATCTCAGTGGTTAGAAGAAAGAAAAATGCAAGGTTAGTGAGGAACATGTGATGAAAATTACGAAGATCGAGCGATATCAACTATGTCTCCCCTTAATTACTCCTTTTCAAACAAGTTACGGTGTACTTGAAGCAAAACCGTTAGACCTTTTGATTTTAGAAGATGAGTTAGGCAATCGAGGATACGGAGAGTTGGTTTCTTTTGAACAACCCGATTACATCGAAGAAACGATTGGTGCGGATCGACAGCTTATTGAAGAACAATTAGTGCCACGTCTATTTCAATCTGATTTGCAAAAGGCGGGAGATGTTTGGTCCTTGTTTCAAACTATTCAAGGAAATTTCATGGCAAAATCAGCATTAGAAACGGCTGTTTGGGACCTATTTGCAAAACGTGAACAGCGAAGTTTACAAAGTTATTTTGGTAGTCACAAGTCAACGCTTCCGGTTGGTGTCAGTGTTGGGATTCATGCGACGACAGAAGAGTTGATTGCACAAGTGTCAAGTTATCTTAAACAAGGATATCAGCGCATCAAAGTAAAAATCAAACCGGGGTATGACATCGTACCGCTAAGTGCTATTCGTGAGAATTTCCCAGATGTTACACTGATGGCAGACGCAAATTCAGCGTATACATTAGCTGATTTAGAGTTGTTTAAACAATTAGATCAATTAAATTTAGCGATGATTGAGCAACCTTTTCATCAAAGAGATTTTGTCGATCATGCCCGATTGCAGCAACAACTTCAGACAAAAATTTGTTTAGATGAAAATATTCGGACAGTAGAGGATGTAAAAACCGCCTATGCATTAGGAAGTTGTCGAGCAATTAATTTAAAGATTCCACGCGTGGGAGGCATCACGGAAGCTTTACGAATTGTTGATTTTTGTCAAACGCATCAATTGCTCGTTTGGCTTGGAGGAATGTTTGAGTCTGGCATTGGCAGAGCATTGAATTTACAGTTTGCTAGTCAAACTAGCTTTACTTTTCCCGGTGATATTTCCGCCGCCAATCGTTATTACGCTAAGGACATCATTAAGGAACCAGCAAAAATGGAAAAAGGAAGGATTGCTGTTCCTCAAGGCGTTGGTTTAGGAATTGAGATAGATTGGCGTGCAATCGAAGAGGTTTGTGAACAGAAACAAACGTATTCATTCCATTATTCAATCAAACAATAAAAAGCATGCACGAAAACTAAGAGCTGTTTTCGTGCTTTTTTTGTGCTAAGAGAACTTGTTATCGTTAACATTTTTGAAAGCGTTGTCTTTTGTGAGTGATTCTTTTATAGTGAAATTATCTCAGAAGTAAAAAAGGAGGAAATACATGAACACTGCAGCAGTTTATCATCGTCCAGAAAGCGAATTTGCTTATTTGTACACGAAAGAAGCACTTCGTTTGCGACTTCGAACTGGCAAAGATGACATCGAAAAAGTATTTGTGATAAAAGGAGATCCGTACACATTCACAACAAAAGAGTGGTACTTAGAAGAAGTGCCAATGAAAAAAGGACTGAGTACCAATGTGCATGACTATTGGGAACTTGAAGTCCGTAGTGATACTAAAAGAATCCAGTACGGTTTTCATGTGATTGGTAAAGATGAAACGGAATGTTTTTACGGGGATCAAGGAGTATTTCCTTATCAAACTCGCTTTTTAGCAGAACCAAACATGTACTTTAGAATGCCTTATTTTCAAGAGATTGACCGTTTCAAGGTGCCAGAATGGGTAAAAGAAACTGTTTGGTATCAAATTTTTCCAGAACGTTTTGCTAATGGAGACCCGAGTAATGATCCAGAAAATACATTACCGTGGGGAAGTAAAGCACCTGATCGGGATGATTTCTTTGGTGGTGATCTACAAGGAGTAATTGATCATCTGGATTATTTAGTTGATTTAGGAATCAATGGTATTTACTTCTGTCCAGTTTTTAAAGCCACCTCTAATCACAAATATGACACGATTGACTATTTAGAAATTGATCCTCATTTTGGTGATAAAAAGTTATTTAAAACATTGATTGAACAGGCACATCAACGAGGGATTCGTGTGATGTTGGATGCTGTTTTCAATCATATGGGCGATGATTCACCGCAATGGCAAGACGTAGTGAAGAATGGTGAAGCATCGATTTATAAAGATTGGTTCCATATCCATTCTTTTCCGGTGGATAATTATCGTTTAACTGAGTTGCCAGAAACCGCAGAACAACTTTCTTATGATACGTTTGCGTTTACGCCGCATATGCCTAAGTTAAATACGGCAAATCCTGAGGTTCAAGCACACCTTTTAAAGATCGCAACTTATTGGATCGAAGAATTCGATATCGATGGTTGGCGATTAGATGTAGCAAATGAAGTCGATCATCACTTCTGGAAGAAATTCTATACAGCAGTCACTGAGGCAAAACCCGATATCTATATTTTGGGTGAAATCTGGCATTCTTCACAAGCTTGGTTGCAAGGCGATGAATTTCACGCAGTAATGAATTATGCATTTACAGATTCAATCAAAGATTATTTTGTGAAAAAGAAAATCAGTGTTTCGCAAATGATTAGCGGAATGAATCAACAACAAATGCTTTACCGAGACCAAGTCAATGAAGGAACGTTCAATTTATTGGATTCCCATGACACAGCGCGAATTCTCACGATGTGTGAAGAAAATAAAGAGTTGCTGAAAGCTGTCATGACGTTCATGTTTTTACAAAAAGGTTCACCTTGTATTTACTATGGAACAGAAATTGGTTTAACAGGACATGATGATCCTGATTGTCGGAAATGTATGATTTGGGACGAAGAAAAGCAAGACTTGGAACTTTTTGCCTTTATGAAAGAACTTGTCCATTTGCGCAAACGGTTGCATTTGATTTTGTCTGAGGGAGAAACTGTATGGGAAATATCACCTGAAACACAAGGGATTATTGTATTTGCTCGACAACTTGCTCAACAAAAAGTCCAAGCTGTTTTTAATGAAACAGAAGAAGTGTATGTCTTAGAACAACCAAGTGATGTACTTTTTTCACAAGGTGTTCATACTTTGAAGGATGAAAAGATTGAGATTCAGCCACATGGGTTTATTCTTAGCTGCTGATATTTTGTTACCGGTAACAAAGAGAAAGCGGTTGCATGATTATTTTTTATAACAGTATAATGATTTTAGTAAGAAAACTGAAAAATAAAATACAGGGGGAAATAAAAAATGAAAAGTAAAATGATGAAGACGTTAGGTTTAGGTTTGCTTTCAGTCGGAGTGATTGGTGGACTTGCTGCTTGTGGCAGTGGCGGGAAATCAAGTAGTAAAGCAGCAGATGATGAAAAAACACTAACGATTTCTGTTGACTCAGGTTATACCGATTACATGAATGAGATCAAAGGAAAGTTTGAAAAAGAGAATGATGTCAAAATAAAATTAGTTGAAAAAGACATGTTTGATCAACTAGAAGCGTTAGCTCTCGATGGTCCTGCAGGAAAAGGACCAGACGTGATGATGGCTGCTTATGACCGAATCGGTGCTTTAGGGCAACAAGGTCACTTGGCGGAAGTGAAATTGGGAAATGAAGCAGATTATGATGAAACAGATAAGGCACAAGTAACTTATGACGGCAAAATTTACGGAGAACCAGCCGTAATTGAAACACTTGTTTTGTATTACAACAAAGATTTGATTGATGCAGCACCAACAACATTTAAAGAAGTCGAAGATCTTGCGAAAGATGAACGGTTTGCTTTTGATTCAGAAGCAGGAAAAAATACTGGTTTCTTAGCAAAATGGACTGATTTCTATTATTCATATGGACTACTTGCAGGTTATGGTGGTTATGTTTTTGGTGAAGATGGAACGGATGCTTCAGATATCGGGTTGAATAATGCTGGTGCAGTCGAAGGAATTACTTATGCAACGGACTGGTTCCAAAATGTTTGGCCAAAAGGCATGCAAGATGTGACTAGTGCTGGCGACTTTGTGACACAACAGTTTACTTCAAACAAAGCGGCAGCAATTATTGATGGACCTTGGCAAGCACAATCGTATAAAGAAAGTAAAGTTAACTACGGCGTAGCAAAAATTCCAACATTAGATAACGGGGAATCTTACCAACCATTTGGTGGAGGTAAAGGCTGGGTTGTTAGCAACTACGCAAAAAACAAAGATGTGGCTCAAAAATGGCTTGATTATGTAACGAATCAAGAAAACCAAGAAACATTCTTTGAAATGGTCAATGAAATTCCTGCAAACCAAAGTGCACGCGAAACTGCTAAAGGCAAAAATGATGAATTGACAACTGCGGTAATTGAACAATATGAAACAGCACAAGCAATGCCAAACATCCCAGAAATGGCTGAAGTTTGGACAGGGGCAGAAAACTTAATGTTTGATGCAGCTTCTGGTGCTAAAACACCAAAAGAATCTGCGAACAGTGCAGTGAAAACAATTACTGAGGCAATTGAACAAAAATATTAACAGTTCCACAAAGCTAGACAAAAAAGGAGAAGGGGAATAGTGGCTCAGGTCACGTCCCCTTTAACTAGTTAGAATCAAATGATTAGGGGGCGTTTTAGATGAAGCAGTCTGGAACGAAAAATGAAGTTCAAGTCAATAAAGTGACACTTTTTTCACTAATACCTGGCTTAGGTCAGCTAGCAAATGGACAAAAAGCGAAGGGAGTCACCTTCTTCAGTATTTTTCTTATTTTTGTGATTCAAATGATCCTTGGTGGTTTTCAATCATTAGTTGGATTAGTAACACTGGGAAGTATCCCTATAGAAGATCATTCGTTATTTATTTTGATTGAAGGAACATTACAATTGATCATCACGATCATTTTCTTTCTCTTTTATGCGTTAAATCTTTATGATGCACACCGTGTTGCAACTATGCGAAAAAATGGGCAGAAAATCAATAGAACGATGAAAGAAACATTGCTGACAATTGCTGATGAGGGATTTCCTTACTTGTTGACTTTACCAGCGTATCTTTTAATGATTTTCACCATTATTTTTCCAGTATTAGTTACTTTATTCACCGCATTTACAAACTACGATTTTAATCATATTCCTCCTGCAAGTCTAATTGATTGGGTGGGATTCAAAAACTTCTTTAGTATCTTCTTTTTAAGTTCTTATCGAAATACTTTTTTATCAGTTTTCAGTTGGACTATCATCTGGACTTTGTGTGCAACGACTCTGCAAATTAGCTTAGGTGTTCTGACTGCTGTAGTTGCGCATCAAAAATTTATTAAATTTAAACGTGTATTTGGTATTATTTTCTTATTACCATGGGCTGTTCCTGCTTTTATTACAATTATGAGTTTCTCTAACATTTTCAATGACAGTGTTGGCGCGATCAACACGCAAGTCATTCCATTTTTGAATAATCTACCTTTTGTTGATATCGGTGCAATTTCTTGGAAAACAGATCCAAATTGGACAAAAGTAGCAATTATCCTTGTTCAAGGCTGGTTAGGATTCCCATACATCTATGTTATGGTAACTGGAATCTTGCAATCAATCTCTGAGGATCTGTACGAAGCAGCAAAAATCGATGGGGCAAATGCTTGGAAACGTTTCTCAAATATAACGTTACCTGCAATTTTCTTAGTGGCAGCACCAACATTCATCACTCAATATACAGGAAACTTCAATAACTTCTCGATGATCTATCTATTTAATAATGGTGGGCCGGGTAGTGTCGGTGGAGGCGCAGGTTCAACCGATATTTTGATCTCTTGGATCTATAAATTGACAACAGGGACATCACCACAGTATTCAATGGCTTCCGCAATCACTTTGATTATTTCTGCTGTGGTAATTTGTGTTTCTTTGCTTGTCTTTAAGAAAACAAATGCGTTCAATATGGGGGATTAGCAGATGAAAAAAATAAATTCTAGTGCGAGATTTCAACGAAGAGTATCACACTTTTTTACGTATGCTTTCTTGATTTTGCTCTCAATCATTATTTTATACCCACTATTGATTACTGCTAGTACAGCATTTAAACCAGGGAACATTGCTGCATTTAGTTTGGACTTATCTGGTGAATGGACGTTGAATAATTTTTCACGTTTATTTAATGAAACATTGTACGGCACTTGGTATAAAAATACTCTGGTTATTTCTGTGTTAACAATGGTGATACAAGTAACGGTGGTAACATTAGCAGGTTATACGTATAGTCGGTATCGCTTTATTGGTCGTAAATCAAGTTTGATGTTTTTCTTAGTTATTCAAATGGTGCCAACGATGGCCGCTTTGACTGCTTTTTATGTTATGGCATTCTTACTAGATGCGTTAGACAAGTATTGGTTCTTAACGATGATTTACATTGGTGGGGGGATTCCGATGAATACTTGGCTGATGAAAGGTTATTTTGATACTGTGCCCATTGACCTTGATGAATCTGCGAAGTTAGATGGCGCAGGGCATTTTCGAATTTTCGCTCAAATCGTTTTGCCATTAGTTAAACCAATGATCGCCGTTCAAGCCTTGTGGGCATTCATGGGACCATTTGGTGATTTCATGCTATCAAAATTCTTATTACGTACACCTGAGAACCAAACAGTAGCAGTCGGGTTACAAACCTTTATTTCTGATGTAACGAATCAAAGAGTATCGTTATTTGCGGCCGGAGCAATCTTGATTGCTTTACCAATCTGTTTGTTATTCTTCTTCTTACAAAAGAACTTTGTTACAGGATTAACTTCAGGAGGAACCAAAGGATAGGAGGTATCAGAAATGCAAACTTTCCCATTTAATTATTTCGCTAGCCTAGCTGGACCAAAACGCTTGTTTGCTGGTCGAAAGGAACTTTCATGGCCCAAATTTTTCTTAGTATTAGTCTTTTTAGTCTCTTTTATGACGATTCCAGTCACTCTTTATTACGCAAATCAGATCACTGCAATACCAAGCCAACAATTTTTAGCGGTCAATCAGATGATAGATCAAGCAGGTGCGGAACAGTTTTCTCACTTACAAGTTGTCAATGGTGAATTAAAGGGGAAAGAAGCTGTCATTTTTGAAAACCAAGAATTAATCGTGGGTGTGAATTTGCCAAAAAGTGTCCAACAAAAGGGTACGTTTATTAATTTTGAAAAAACACAGTGGCATATTCAACAAATAGATAACGGGCAAACAAGAAGTTATACGATGAACTATGGGCCGTCTTTTACGCCAGCGACGAGTCAAACACCACAAGAATTTGAACGATTTATAGAAGAACAATTTTATCTCAGCAATCGGCCAGTGATTATCTTGTCTTACAGTCTAAGTTTAGGGTTTATCTTACTAGTCATGACGATCATGATTTTGTTTGGTGCTTCTCTCTTTTTATGGATGACCCGAAAAAGCCGGTTTTCTTCTATCCAAACATTTAAAGAAAGTGCGAATCTGATGCTGAATGTCTTGGGTGTAGGATCGATTCTTGCTGCGGTAGTTGGTTTTTTACATTTTGATTTGATTTTAATGTTGGGAATCCAATCAACTGTAGCTGTTTTGTTACTATTATGGATTTTTGCAAAAACTGGATTCAAGGATGATCAGCAAGTAGTTGAGGCTTGAAGGTCATCATTGAAATAGTTTAGTAAAAAAGTAAAGGAGAATAGGATAACTGCTTCCATGAAATTGCGCAGTGCACTTTTTAACAACACTTAGTTAATAAAAAAGTCTTAAGCACATGTGATTTCGGGGATGAATGTATCCTTTTTTCCTTCGGTCATTTTGATTGAAATCAAGGGGGTGGTTTATGGCTACCTCTTTTTGTATACACTTTTTCCTCATAAAGGGAACGGAAAAAATGGAAAACTTAGCTGTTGAGTTAACAAATATTGAAAAATTATGTTGCTAAAAGCATCTTAACTATTGATGAATTAACGATTTCTCAAAATGAACGCATTGCGATTGTTGATAAGAACGGATTATCAATTTGTTTTCAAAAAATCCAAAGCCATATGTGGAAATTTGTAACTGGTCTATGACATGATGGAAGTTCAATATGAATTGATTGATTTACTTGAAGAAGGCATAGTCAACAGGAAAAATTTTTTTGAAGTGATAAGGACAAATGTGGCTGCTTTTTGCGATGAATTTTTGAAAAGAACAAAAATGAGAAGATTGGCTTGAAAATTTGAATCGTGAAATGAACAAAAGGTTATGTTGATTGATAATAGAAATTAAAAATCAATTATCGCAAATAAAACGGTCAAGAGTTTTTTAATTCTTTTGACTGTTTTTTTTGTACGATTTATTGCCTGAGCAAACAGTTATTTAACAAAAAAATGAATCCGCCTTCAAAAAAACTATTGCAAAAAAGAAAAGTCATGATATAGTGAAGTTGAACCGGTTCAACTTATTTAAATGGGGGAGATTTACTAATGAGTTTTGTAGACAAGTTATCTGAAAAGTTATTACCAATCGTTTCTAAGATGAACAGCCAGCGTCACTTACTTGCAATTCGGGACAGTTTTATCATTACGATGCCACTCGTGATGGCAGCCTCTGTCATGGTTTTATTGAATGCATTGATTTTTTCTAATGCTTTTGTCCAACAATGGATCGACTTAAGTTTTCTAGCCAACCTAGCTTCAATCGTCAATAATGGTACGATGAGCATTCTAGCGATTGTTGTGTGTTACAACATCGGCTGGAATTTAGCGAATCATTATATTCGATCTGGTGAAATGAATGATCCAGCATTTAGCGCAGTTCACGCGGGTGTGTTAAGTGTTGCTGTTATGTTTATTTTGATGCCGTTGAAAAGCAATGTTACTTTGGTGGACGGTAGTACAGCGGAAGCAACTGGTGTATTTTTACAAAGTTTGACTTCATCTTCTGGCTTAGCAACAGCGATGATTGCTTCAATTGTGGGGACAGAATTATTTATGAAGCTAGCAAAAATCAAGAAGTTAAAAATCAAAATGCCTGATGGTGTTCCACCGGCAGTTGCCACTTCATTCAATTCGTTAGTTCCTGAAACAGCAGTTATTCTTTTATTTGCTATTTTTGTTTTTCTACTGGATAAGTTTACTGGTCTTGATTTTCCAAGTTTGATTGAATTAGCCATTCAAACACCTTTAAAAGCCTTTGTCTTGTCTGTTCCTGGTATTTTATTTTTACAATTTTTCTCTGATTTCCTCTGGGTTTTTGGGATGCATGGTTCAAGTATTTTGGCTCCAATTCGCCAAGCACCACTATTACAATCGATTCAAGAAAACATGGATGCTTTTTCTGCTGGAAAAGAAATTCCTAATATTATCACCGAACCTTTTACGAATGCATTTGGATTGATTGGTGGTGGAGGTTGTATCTTACCATTGGTAATTGCGATTTTGTGGGTTTCAAAACGACAAGAACAGCGACAAATCGCTAAGTTTGGTTTGACAACGTGTTTGTTCAACATTACTGAACCTGTGATGTTTGGATTACCAGTCGTAATGAATCCAATCTACATGATTCCTTGTGCACTTATTCCATCTATCAATTTAGTTATTGCTTATGTTGCAACAAGTGTTGGCTTGATTGAAAAAACAGTTGCTGCAGCCCCATGGATCACACCACCAGTTATCCAATCATTTATTGCAACAGGTGGCGATGTTAAGGCAGCCATTTTGACAGTTTTATTGATTATTTTAGACGTCTTTTTATTTGTACCATTTGTATTAGCTGCAAATAAAGCAAGACAAGAAGGAGCGGGAGAACTTGGGTAATTATCCATATCAAAATGCACAGTTAACTATTCGCGAACGTGTAGAAGATTTAGTAGCACGAATGAACCTTAGCGAAAAAGTTGGGCAAGTCAATCAACATCTTTATGGATGGGAATGTTATGAAAAAAAACAAGAAACAATTGAATTAACCGAAAAATTTAAGAATCATGTCCAATGGGGTGGAGGAATCGGAGCGCTCTATGGGTTATTTCGTGCAGATCCTTGGTCAAAAGTCGATCACAAAAACGGCATTGCTGCAAAAGATAGCTGGAAAGTAGCAAATCAGGTTCAAGCATATGTGATTGATCATTCTAGATGGGGGATTCCTGCTTTGATTGTCGAAGAATGTCCTCATGGACACCAAGGACTTGAAAGCATTTCTTATCCTACGAATATCGGTCGTGGTAGCAGTTTCAATTTAGAACTTGTTAAACAGACGAGTCACTTGATGGCAAAAGAATTAGCAGCAAAAGGTGTACATTTAGCTTTGGTTTCAACTTTGGATTTATTAAAAGATCCACGCTGGGGAAGGTCAGAAGAATGCTTTGGGGAAGATCCGATTCTTAGTGCGCGAATGAGTGAAGCAATCGTTGAAGGGTTTCAAGGGTCGTTGATTTCTGATAAAACAACTTTCTTAGATCAACGGGTGATGGACATTGATCGGTCGAAAGAACAAATTGGCGTAGTTTTAAAGCATTGTATTGCACAAGGAGAGGCTCTCGGGGGACATAATTCTGGAACTGTTCCAATTGGCAGACGAGAATTTGCAGATGTTTATACACCGCTATTGAAAAGTACACGTAATGCTGTTGGGGTAATGGCTGCGTACAATGATATTGATGGTGTGCCTTGTCATGTGAACCATGAATTGTTTGAACAAAACCTACGAGGAAAAATGGGTTTTCAAGGATTAGTCATGGCAGATGGGATTGCTCTAGATCGTCTGAATGATGTGTATGAAAGTCAAACAGAAGCGGCAGGTCATGCGTTAACTGCTGGGATTGATTTGAGTTTATGGGATGAAACTTACACTAGAATTGAAGAAGGTATTTTAGAAAATGTGATTGACGAAGCAATGCTTGATCGTGCTGTACGACGCATTTTGTCAATTAAATTTTTATTAGGGTTATTTGAAGATCCTTTTATCAAAGATCCAAAGAGCCACTGGAAAAAATTATGGACAGAATCAAGAGAACTAAATCAACAATTGGCGGAAGAAAGCATAGTTCTTACTAAAAACAATGGTGTCCTTCCGCTAAATCCAAACGGCAAAAAAATTGCAGTAATCGGACCAAATGCAGACAATTTATATCACTTGTTAGGTGACTATTCAGCCCCACAAACAGGAATGCAATTAGAAAAAACGATTTATCGCGAAATCAAAAAGTTGTTTTCTTCAGCAACTGTCACATATGCCGAAGGTTGCGAGATCCGAAATGAAGTGTCACAAGAAGCAAAAATCAAAGAAGCACTTCAACTAGCGAGAGGGGCTGATATAATTATCACTGTTTTAGGTGGATCAAGTGCGCGAAACTTTGACATGGAATTTTTACAAAATGGTGCGGTCTCATCCAAAGGGGTGAATATGGATTCTGGAGAAAACGTAGATGTCGCCTCGTTATCTTTAGGAGGCAAGCAAGAAGTTCTCTTGACTGAACTTGCGAAACTTGAAAAACCGCTTGTTTCAGTAATGATCCAAGGTCGTCCTTCTGACTTGTCTTTAGTTGAAGCAGTGTCTGATGCTGTTTTGATTGGTTGGTTTCCAGGACAAGAAGGAGGAAAAGCAATCGCGAAGACATTACTTGGACAATCAAATCCGAGTGGTCGTTTAAGTATTACTTATCCTAGAAATAGTCAGCAGTTGCCGGTCTATTATTATCAGAGAGATGCCTCAAAACAAGAGGATTATTATGACCTAAGTGGCAGTCCACTACATGATTTTGGGGAAGGGTTAAGCTATACTCCATTTGTTTATTCAGCGCTTCAATGCAAAACAAATATTGACAAAATAACGGTATCCGTTAAAGTTAAAAATAAAGGATCGATTGCTGGCAAAGTCAGTTCACTTATATTTGTCAAACTTCTTGGAGGTTCCGTTATTCAGCGTAAAAAGATGCTTAAAGCTTTCAGCAAACACGAATTAAAAGCGCAGGAAGAAAAAACGGTGATGTTTGAGTTGTCTCCAGAAGATTTCCAATATTTAGGTGCAGACAACTGCTGGCATTTCGCCAAAAAAGCAAAAATCATGATTGATGATCAAGAGGCAGAAGTCAATTGTGATTGGTAGGAGTGGAAAAAATGGCATCAATTAGAGACGTTGCTCAACTTGCTGGTGTTTCAGTAGGAACAGTGTCGCGGTATTTGAATGGTCAACAATTAAGGCAGTCAAATGTTGAAAAAATCACTTCAGCGATTAAAGCTTTAGACTATAAAGAAAATATTATTGCCAAAGGTCTTAAAAATAATCGAAGTTTTTCCATTGGCTTACTGATGAATAGTATTTCCAGCCGATTTGGCTCTGAAGTTGTTTCTGGCATTGAAAAAGTTGCTGAAGCAAATGGCTATAGTATACTGCTTAGTGGTTTTTCGAAAAGTGAAAAACAAATGGATGAGAAAATTGATTATTTGTTGAAACACTCCATTGATGGATTGATTGTCTTTTTATCAAGTGAAGAATGGATCGACATGGAAAAATTAGCGCAAGTCAATGTTCCAATCGTCTCTTTGAATTATCCAGATCCATTGAATAATGCAGATGTCATTTTATTAAATGATCGTGAAAGTGTCTCAAAAGTGATCTCTGATTATATGGCTAAGGGACATCAAAAGATTGGTTATATCACTGCTCCACAAACAGATTACACAGCAAAAGAACGGCTGTTAGGCGCGAAAGATGCAATCGAAAATCAACCTACAGTAGAACTAGAGATATATGAAGGAGATTATACTAGAAGGAGTGGTTATCAAGGAACAAAAGAATTATTGGCGAAAAAGGTAACGGCACTTTTTGTCAGCAATTACAATATGTCTCTTGGTTCCTTAGAATGCTTTAATGAACAAGGTATTTCTGTAGGTAAAGATATTTTGTTTGGTCATTATGACTATTTATCTGAAGGCGAGCAAAGTATTTTACCACAAGTCACGATTAATCCACCCACAGAAAAAATTGGGGAGACAGCGGCAACGATCATCCTTGAACGAATCAAGGGGGCAACAGAAAACCTGCCATCTGAAAAGCAAACAATTATCTTGGATAATCAAATTTTAGGATGACTAATGAAAAATAATTAAAAAGTTTATTTCATAAAAAAATGAACAAACTAAGTAATTGTTGTCATATTAATGAAGAAAAACGTACGAGGTCAATCAGATCTCGACGTTTTTTATTTAAGGCAAAACATCTAAAATGAGTATTGTTCTCATTTTATTGAAAAAAGTGAAAATTTACTAGGTTTTTTATTGATATTTCCATTTTTCCATGCTATTTTCTTTTTGAGGTGAAAGGAAATGATTGAAAATAAAAAGAAAATATGGTGGTTATCTATCTTGCTTGGTACATTAAGCGCATATGGTCCCTTGCTACTTGATACTTATTTACCAGCTTTACCAGTGCTAGAAACAGATTTCGGGATCCCGACATCAATGGTTCAGTTAAGTTTGACCATGTGTTTAGCTGGACTCGCATTTGGACCATTATTTATTGGTGCAATTAGTGACCGCATTGGGCGGAAGAAACCACTGTTGTGGGGTATTGGTATTTCTGTTATTGCCTGTTTATTATCAGTATCTGTAACAAATATTTGGTTATTTCTAGGATTACGATTGATTCAAGGAATTGCTAGCTCCACTGGGGTGGTTTTAACACGAGCAATTGCGAAAGACTTATTTTCTGGTACTCAATTGACTCGTTTCATTGCCATGTTGATGGCGATCAATGGTATCTTTCCGATTGTTTCTCCTTTACTGGGGAGTTTTTTCTTGAGTTATTTTTCTTGGCGCGGTATTTTTATTTTTCTTGCAGTAGTTGGTTTGTTATTATTTTTAGGTATTCTAATCGGGTTTAAGGAGACACATGAAGTTCAAGTGGTAACTGAAAAAGTCGAACAGAAAGCAGGATGGCAAGCAGTATTTAGTGATCGACCATTTATGATGTTCGTGCTGATCCAAGGGTTTGTTTATGCGGCGATGTTCTGTTATATCTCTGGTCCTTCCTTTATGTTACAAAATGTTTTTGGTTTGTCAGATAAAATGTTTAGTTTGATTTATGGAATCAATGGAATCGGGATCGTGGTTGCAGCAGAACTTGCTGGTGTGTTGTCGAAGAAAATGAGTAGCTTCCGTCAGTTAGGTTGGGGCGTGGGTCTTGGTTTTCTAGGTAGTATTTTGGTTATTATTAGTGGTATCCATACCAATCATTTGTGGCTTGCTTTGCTTGGTTTGTTGCTAGTTGTATCGACACTGGGCTTAGTAAATGCAGTGGTAACAACAATGGCTATGGAAAGACAAGGCGAGCATGCTGGGATTGCCTCTTCCGTACTTGGATTAGGAATGTATGCAATCGGAATGGTTTTTACGCCGTTAGTAGGAATCATGGGAAGCAATACTTATTTACCTTTAGCTGTATTGATCTTTATTTCTGAAGCATGCGCCGTTATTTTATATAAAATGTTAGAAAAAGATATTTTTTTGAAAGAAAAAAAGAAATCATTCTTAAAAAAATTAGTTAAGAAAAGTAGTTGAGTGATTGAATGTAGAAAAGAGACTGGACAGTGTTCCAGTCTTTTTTGTGTAAAAAGATAGGTTTTATGGTAAGTGAAAACGTCTAAAATGTGGATAGAATATTTTTATCTATGGAGACTCTTTTTCTTCATCTGTTACATATTGATATGTATTGAAACAAATAAGGTTGGTTGCGTGAAGACGAGTGCTCATCATTAGTGGGATTAACAATATCCTTGTCAAAGTAAACTTTATTCTTTTAAAAGACGAACATTACTTAGTTAGTTTGAAAAAACCTAAGTTTTTTTATTGATTTTCTAGTTGAAAATGCTAAACTAGATAAAATGCCTTTGAAGGAGCGATTATCTTGAATTTAGAAATGACCTTTGCCAACCATACTTTTGCTAATCCGTTTATGAATGCGTCTGGTGTTCATTGTATAACGGTGCAAGAAATGCATGAACTAGCAAGCTCAGATGCTGGTGCGATGATTACTAAGAGTTGTACGATTCCAGAGCGTGCAGGAAATCCCGAACCACGTTACTATGATGTAGCGTTAGGAAGTATCAATTCGATGGGGTTACCTAACTTAGGTTTTGCTTATTATTTAGATTACGCACTTCAATATGAAAAAGAAAATCCGGCTGCTGCTCCGTTATTTTTCTCAATTGCAGGAATGAGTGTAGCAGAGAACTTAGAAATGTTAGAAATGATCGAAAAAAGTGATTTTCGTGGAATTACAGAATTAAACCTTTCTTGTCCTAATGTTCCAGGAAAACCACAACTTGCTTATGATTTTGATGCAACTTTTGAAACACTTAAACAAGCATTTGCCATTTTTACTAAACCTTTGGGCGTGAAATTACCACCATATTTTGATTTTGCTCATTTCGATGCGATGGCAGATATCTTGAATCAATTTCCGTTGACTTATGTGAATGCCGTCAATAGTGTAGGAAACGGATTATATATTGATCCTCAAAGTGATACAGTAGTAATCAAACCGAAGGATGGTTTTGGTGGAATTGGGGGCGAGTATATCAAGCCGACAGCTTTAGCAAATGTACGTGCTTTTTATACACGATTAAAACCTGAAATCCAAATTATTGGAACTGGTGGGATTTGTAACGGTCAAGATGCCTTTGAGCACTTATTATGTGGTGCAAGCATGCTCCAAATTGGAACGCAGTTGCACAAGGAAGGACCAGAAATCTTTACTAGAATCATCAAAGAATTGGCAGAAATTATGGAAACAAAAGGGTATCAATCAATTAGCGAATTTCAAGGGAAATTACGGACCATTTCTTAAAAACAACAAAAAGCGTGAGACAGTAGCTGTCTCACGCTTTTTGTTGTTTTAATCGCTTTTTTTTGTTAATTTTTTTTGTGGAGAATGTTTCATTAGCAACACGCGTAACGCATCAACGTCCATATTCGTTTTGAAATCATTTGTAATATAAAGGTCTTTGTAATGGAAGTCGCAAAGAGAGAGGGTCGAATTAGTAATCAAAATATCGTAATTTTTCCCGCGTTCAGCGATTTCACAGGTAATAAAAAAATGATTGTCAAATTCTGTTTTAACAGTTTCGACCATGATATTACTGTGAAGATAATCATCGCTAGAGTGAACGCCAATGGTAATTTGACTTGTCGAAAAGCGTTTCATTTGATTGATAAAATAGAGATAAATACGTGTGACTAATTCCTTTGTTTCATAGAGCAACGGTTGATTTACTAACTGTTCAGCTTCATCAAGAATTTGTTGTGTAAGTTCAAAATTAGGGATAAATACCGTTGCTTTTATCAGTCTTTCAGAAAGAATTTTTTCATCGAGAAAGCTAATATTTCCTTTAAAATATAAAAGTGATCCATGCACTTGGGTTAAATAATATTTCCAATTGATAATGAACGTTTCATCGATATTTTTGGAATCGATTTGATAAGCAGTACGAACCTTATCCACGACCAATTCATTCAACAAAATGATTTGTGGATTGTTTGTCGGCCAATAGTGATCGTCACTCAGTGTTTTTGAATTAGGGGGCAAAATCGACATAGACGAAATAAATAAATAGAGATAAATTGCGTTATGTGCTGAACCAAAAACAGCAGAATGGCTAAGGGAAAGAAAGTAGGCATCTCTGATGATTTCGTAAATCGAATCCTCTTTTTGAAAATCAAATAGCATCTGTATTGTTGGATTGGAATCGATAGTCGGCTGTTTCACAATTCGCGTTTTAAGAATACGAATCCAAAGATATAGTTTTAGCTTCGCTTCACTTGTGAAATTCTGTTCTAACTTCATTTCTAAATAATCAACAAATCGTAGACTACTATGGTCGTTTGTTCTCTTTTCTAATTGGTCTAGTGGCACAGCCACCCAAAATAACTGGAAAAAGAAATAACAAATTTGTAACTCGTCACCAATGATCGTTCCTTTACGTATCTGGATATCAAATTCTTTGATTTCATTGTTTAACTTTTTTAACTGTCGATAGATAGCTGCTTCGCTTAAAGAAACACTGCGACTTAATTCAACAATTGAATAATTAGGATGACGATAAAGGTAAATCAAGATTTGGTATCCAACAGAATCTTCCAGATAATAATAATAAAATTTGTCTAAGCTAGTGTGATTGTCTTTTTGCAGGGTGATATGATCTTGCGTTTTGTCGTATTTAAGGGATAATCCGATATCTAGTTGATCAAGGATGTTGCTGACTTCTTTGATATTTGTTTCAAAAAGAAAGCGAGTTAATGATAGTTCTTCTATCATTGCTGTGATATTTGTTTTTGTGTTATAGTCCATTAAAAAGTGGACCATTGAGATTTGAATACGACTATTTTTATCCAATAAATTCAAAAGATTCAAAATCAACACCTGCTTTACACAATTTTAAAAGAGAAATACTTCATTTATAAGCGCATTATAAAATCTGAAAATAACAATACATTTGGCAGAGATAGTATAGACAATTATAGCATCAATTCAAAAAAAGCAAAGAGTATTTTCTGTTGGTCAAAATGTTTTTTTCTTCACAATGAATATAATCAACGAATAAAAATCAAAAGGAGACTGGAACAAAATAAATTCCAGTCTTTTTTGTGTTTTTGATCTAGTTTTAAAAGAAAAGACGAATGAAAATCATTTGAGAAAGTAGGTGAATCTTATTTTAAGTTTGAACTTGCTGAATATTCATTTCTATATTGGTCAGCTTCTTTTGTTAAAGAAGAAAAAGGACATTTTTGAGTTTATCTTGGCCTTCAAACTTAATTTCTTCATCTATTTTTTCAAATAATAAGTAGTAATCAAAATATCTTGCTTATGATTGCCAAAACCAGTGCCGAACAGGGTCAATCCTCCTTGATGCTTAGCATCGTCTTCAACGGAAAAACGTAATTTGATAAAAGGTAGCTCATGCAGTTTCAAATCCCCGATTGTGATATCTGAATAAGCCTCGCCATCGATTCCCGTATCTAATTTATTGATACGAAGATGCTTCAAAAGACCATATTGACTAAAGCTATCATTCCACCATTCTGGTGTATAACGTCCACGAATATCTGAAAAATTTCCAGGAACAGTGTAGATGGCAACTTTGACATCATTAACATAGATGGAGATATCACTTGGCCAAACGTTATTTGACAATGGGAATTCTGAAGCAATTTCAAAACTGATTTCAAGCATTTCAGGTGTTTCGTTTTCTTGTAATAAATTTGGGATCTTATACTCAACAAATCCGCTGCTGAACCATAATAATGCGGCATCTACACGTTTTGCATCCATAAAATATTTTGGATCATCCGCTTTACCCACAACATCTTCAGTAGTAGCTAATCCACAAGTTGGTTTGACGGAAAAATCAGTAAAATGTCCCAGTTTCAGGTTAGTAGAATAACGTTGAAATTCCTGGTAAATTTTTTCTGGGAAACGAATATTGATATCGTCAACTTTTAGGTAGACCATTTTTTTGTTTCGATTGGCACCGACGCCACGCTCAGAATGGATCAAACCAGCATCTTCCATTTTTTGAATATGTCTAGTGGTGATTGCATTACTAATTTCCAAATGTTTTGCAATTTCTCCAACGCTTTTTTTCTCACTTCCGATAAATGTTAAAATTTCTAAGCGAGTAGCACTAGCGAGACATTCAAAAACAGGTAAAGAACGTTTATCTAAAGAAAGTTCCATAATTTTTCATCTCCTATTTAACTAAAAAGTTAACAGCCTGACTCTCAATATGATTATATCCTAACATCCGTTTAACTGTATAGTTGTTTTTGATAAACGTTGACAAAATAATGTTGACTGCGCTTACATACGATGCTAATTTAACAATGTACTATTTGTTCAAAATAAAAAAATACTAAAAAGTTAATTACTTGAAAAATGATTATCGTTGGAAATTAACTATTTAGTAAAATTGAGAGAGGGACAGGAAAATGAAAAAATTATTAGGTATGGCATTGGTAACGGGTGCTTGTTTGATGGCATTAACAGCATGTGGCAACACTGAAAGTACAGGATCAACCAGTGAAAAAGAAATCGTTTTTTGGAATCCATTTACAGGAGCAGATAGTTCAAATGTTAAGGCAATGATTGATGAGTACAACAAAACTGATCCTGAATATAAAATCAAAAATGTCTCATTAAAAGAAACAGATATGTATACCAAAATTCCAACTGTTGTTAACTCAGGAAAAAATATCCCAGATCTAAACATTGTTCACGCAGAACGGATCAAACAATATAAAGACAATGACATGCTAGAAAATTATGATGATATTTTGGCTGATTTTCCTGAAATCAAAGCTGAAAATTATGTAACTGAGGCATGGAACTTAGGTGAACTGGATGGGACTCGTTATAGCTTGCCACTTGATATTCATAACTGGGGAACTTATTACAATAAAGAGTTGCTTGAAAAATATGCGCCTAATGCGCTGGATGACAATATCCTAACCTTTGATGAAATCAAAGAGGCAGGTGAAAAAGCAAAGGCTGATGATATTCGAGGTGTAGCTGTTACTTGGATGAAACCCAATTATTTATCAACATTCAAACAAGCAGGTGGCGAATTAACGGAAGATGGAACTGCTCCTACCTTAGATACACCAGCTGCGAAGGAAGCAATGAATGCATGGGCAGATTTATATCAAGCTGGGGTGACAACAAAAGATGGGGAAGATCCAACACAATTATACTTAGCTGGGAAACTCCTCTTTTTCCCAGAAGGCATTTGGCTACAAAATAATATCAAAGATGCAAAATTTGACTGGGGATTGACTAATTCACCACAACTAACAGATGATGCAAGCAAAATAGTGAATTGGGCATCTTCACATCAATTTGTTATGTTCAAGAATAAAGATCGTTCTGCTGAGAAGACCAAAGGAATCATGGAATTCATCAATTGGTTACGGACGAATTCCCTTGAATGGGCGAAAGCCGGCCAAAACCCAGCGACATTAGCAATTTTAGAGAATGAAGAATATCAAAAAATGCCACAATCATTCTTTATTGAAACACCTGAACAACAAGCAACACTTTCGATCTTTGATTACAAATACAATGGTTACGTTTCAGAATATATTGATGCGCATGGTTTTGATACAGTCTTTGGGAAACAGTCAGTAGCTGATTTCACAAAAGGAATGCAAAAGGAAGTTGTCGATAAAATTGCCAAAGATAGTTCCAATAAATAACTTTTAATCACAACGTATCTTGATTTAGGAAAGGATTGTGCAGGTATGATGACTTCTACAGAAACGATGTCAGCTACAGACAAGGTGACCAAGAAAAAGAGATGGTTGCCTTGGGTATTTTTGGCCCCACATTTGACGATTTTTACAATTTTTTTCTTGTTACCAGTGATTTTTGGTTTGTACATTTCTTTGACAGATTGGGATTTGTTCAACTCACCAACTTTTGTAGGTTTAGCTAATTACCAAGATCTCTTGTTTAATGAACAGTCTACTTTTTATGAACAGTTACGGATTGGATTAAAAAATACATTTCTATTTGTGCTATTTTCGGTGCCCTTCTGTATTCTTGTTCCGTTGATTTTAGCAGCAGCATTAAATACGAAACCCAAATTAGCAAAAATATTTCAATCACTGTTTTATTTACCTTCACTTTTTGCTATTTCTGCCGTAGTGATCATCTGGACATTAATTTTTAATGTCAATTATGGCCCAATCAATACGATTTTACAATCGGACATTCCTTGGACCGGAACACAGCCCTATGCTTGGATCGCGTTAGTGGTTATAACGGTTTGGTGGACGATCGGGGGGAATATGATTATCTATCAAGCAGCATTAAATGGCATTTCAAAGGATTTTTATGAAGCAGCCGATATTGATGGCGCTACGACATTACAAAAATTTTTTAAGATTACTTTGCCAGCAATTAGAGGACAGATTTTATATACCGTAGTAATGACAACGATTGCACAGTTTAATGTTTATGGACAACCATTAATGTTGACGGGGGGAGGACCCAATAATTCAACGCGGGTCTTATTGATGTACATCCAACAAAATGCTTTTGGTTCAGGGCAATCAATTGCTGGGATGGCATCTGCTATGGCAGTCATCTTAGGTCTTTGTATCATGGTAGTTTCTGCTATCCAATTTAAATTGTTGCGAAAAGAGTAGGGGGAGACAAGATGAAGAAAAAGTCAATGTCTAAAGTAATCGCATGTTGCTTTTTACTCGTGATGGGAGTTATCTGGATGATTCCATTACTGTACGGCGTGTTAACATCGTTTAAATCAGAAATGGAACTAATGACAGCAGGGTTTAAGTTATTACCAATTGAATGGGTATTGACGAACTACACAGAACTTTTAGTGAACAATTCAAGCACACCATTGGTTAAGTGGTTCTTTAATTCATTATTCATCTCTGTGTCACATACTCTATTAGTTTTAGTAGTCGTCTCATTTTCGGCATTTGCCTACAGCCGTTTAAGTTTTAGAGGGAAAAATGGACTTTTTTCCTTTTTGTTAGCAACGATGATGTTTCCAAGTGTGGTGAATTTGATTCCGTTATACAAGATCGTTGATATTTTAGGCTGGGTCAATACGCCACTTGCGATGATTGTGCCTGGAGCAGCTGGTGTATTCAATATTTTTTTAGTGAAACAGTTCATGGATAATATTCCAAAAGATTTTGATGAAGCTGCACAGATTGATGGTGCGAGCGAGTGGACGATTTTCCGTAGAATTATTTTACCTTTGATCAAACCAGTGTTATTAGTAGTAGCGTTATTTGCCTTCACGGGTTCTTGGAATGACTTTTTGTGGCCATCCATCGTATTTAATGATATCGAAAAAATGCCGATTACTTCAGGATTACAACTTTTACAAGGTATGTATCAAGCACAACCGACTTTGTTGATGGCTGGCGCGTTAGTGGCAATTATTCCGACTTTTGTTTTATACCTATTTGCTCAAAAATATTTTTTACAGTCGATGTCTTTATCAGCTGGTGTGAAAGGATAGGAAAAAATGGAACGAAAAAGAGAACGACAATTGATTCGAATCATGGGAATCTGGCAAATCCTTGACGGCGTGTTAACAATTGGAATCTATGGCTTCTATCAGCAGCAAATCTTTTCTGGTATGGTCGAAAGTAATTTAGCACAATTGCATGCAATTGATGCATTGTTTGGAAATGTTTTCTTGTTTGTCTGCACATTTGGTACGTTATTGATAGGTTTAGGTTTGGCAAATTTGGTCATTAGCCAACGATATGTAAAAGACAATCAGGTGAATATAAAAATAGGTGTGTATTTATTAGTTCAAGGATTATTTTCTTATTTGATTTTAGACATCATTAGTCTAGCGTTAGGAATGACAGCAGGAATTATTTTACTTGCTAGAAATAAGGGAATTAAATTGAACCTTCAAAAATCTTAGTTGGGAGTTAAAAATATGATGCGTGAAGAGTATCCTCGTCCGCAATTTGTCCGTGAACAGTTTGTCAATTTGAACGGGGTCTGGTCATTTGCTTTTGATGATGAAAATGTTGGAATAAAAGAAAGGTGGTATTGTAAACCTGAAAAACTGAATCAAAAAATTGAAGTACCATTTGTTTATCAATCAGAGTTGAGTGGAATCAAACAACGTCAGGTTCATGATGTTGTTTGGTATCAGCGAACATTTTCCTGGGAAAAACAGGAATTAAAAAAATATTTCTTACATTTTGGCGCAGTGGATTATCGAGCAGATGTTTACGTCAATGGTTGTTATGTAGGAAATCATACTGGTGGACAAACATCCTTTTCATTTGATATTACTGACTTTTTAATAACAGGAGAGCAAAACTTAGTTGTTCGCGCTTGGGATCCTCATGAGGATGAAACGATTCCTAGAGGCAAACAATTTTGGGAACCCGAATCTAGGGGAATCTGGTATACAAATAGTACAGGGATCTGGCAAACAGTCTGGTTAGAAGAGGTATCAGAAAAACATCTTGAAAAAGTTGAATTAACACCAGATATTGACCAAGGAAATGTCTGTTTTGCACTAACCGTGTCTGCTGCGGCTGTAGGTCAAACCTTGCGCTACCAAATTACATTTAAAGGTGTCGTGATTTGCGAAGATCAGCTGACCCTCTTTTCAACTTTTACCAAACGTTGGATCGATATTTATAATCAAAATATTTTTCGGACCAACTTTCATGACCAAGGATGGACTTGGTCACCTGAAAACCCAAATCTATTTGATATTCGTTTTGAATTAGTTGAAGGCGAAGAAGTATTAGATCGAGTAACAAGTTATTTTGGTATGCGTAAGATTCATGTTGAAAATGGAATGATTTTCTTAAATAATCAACCCTATTATCAAAAGCTAGTATTGGATCAAGGCTATTGGCCTATGGGATTACTAACAGCTCCCAATGATGAAGCCTTCATCAAGGATATCGAATTGGCGAAGGCAATGGGATTCAACGGTTGTCGGAAGCATCAAAAAGTGGAAGATCCACGGTTTCTATATTGGGCGGATCAGTTAGGGTTCATTGTTTGGGGAGAATGTGCGGCTGCACCTGTTTATACTTTAGATGCAGTTTCTAGGCTGACAAAAGAGTGGATAGAAATTATTGAGCGCGATTATAATCATCCATCAATCGTAACATGGGTTCCGTTAAATGAAAGCTGGGGTGTTCCCGAGATTCATCTGAACACACAGCAACAAAGCTTTTCTAAAAGTATCTACAACTTTTTACATGCGTTAGATGCAACTCGATTAGTTATTTCTAACGATGGTTGGGAAATGACCGAAACGGATATTTGTGCGATTCACAATTATAATCATGGTGAGGAAAATGAAACGGAAAAGTACAATCACTTCAAACGAAGTTTAGCAAGTGTTGAGGGACTAATTAATCATCCACCAGGAAAATGGGCAATTTTTGCTCAAGGATTTACGTATCAGAACCAACCGATTTTGTTAACTGAATTCGGAGGAATCGGCTATCAAGTCCAAAGTCAAGGAGGGTGGGGCTATACCTCTGTAAATGATGACACACAATTTCTTGCTGATTATGGTCGGATAATGCGAGCAGTTTATGAGTCTAAAGCATTGTGGGGTTATTGTTATACGCAATTAACAGATGTAGAACAAGAAATAAACGGCTTGCTTACCTATGACCGACAAGCGAAAGTTCCTTTAGAACAAATCAAGGAAATCAACAATCAGTATCATCCAGAACGGGTTTTTATCAAAAATCAATGGAGAAAAGAGGCAGAATATGAATAATCTTCGACGAGAGCATCCACGTCCGCAATTCATTCGAAAAAATTGGACTTTACTCGATGGCACTTGGGCATTTCAATTTGATGACGAGAATCAAGGGATAAAACAACAATGGTATCAAGGGGTCCCCAATACAGTTCCAATTACAGTTCCTTTTACTTATGAAACAGAATTGAGTGGAATCAATGATCCTTCCCATCATTCCGTTGTATGGTATGAGAAGAAAATCGTTTTGGAGGAACAGAAAAAATACACCTTACTATTTGAGGGTGTTGATTATTTTAGCCAAATTTGGTTGAATGGCAAACAAATCGGGACACATCAAGGAGCGTATGAACGTTTTGAATTTGATTTAACGGAAGCTTTGCCCGGTGAAAATCATTTGGTGATTCGTGTGGAAGATTCACTTGCGGAAGACCAGCCACGAGGAAAGCAACGATGGTTAACAGATAACTTTGGTTGCTGGTATGTACAAACAACGGGAATTTGGAAATCAGTTTGGTTAGAGGAACAGCAGTCAGACATCCGATTGGCGTCAGTTAAAATGACGCCTGATTTAATAAATGATCAGATAATTTTTGAGCCACTTGTTAAAGAAGGGGCGACTTATCCAAAACAAAGTTACTTATTTGAAGCGGACGTTTCATTTGCTGGACAATCCGTTAGTTCATATCGAGGATTACTGACTCATTCACTCAATCCGATTTCATTGCAAACAAAGCTCAAAGAAGATGGTTGCTGGGGGACGAAAGTCTGGTCACCAGAATCACCACATTTATACGATGTTACTTTCCGTCTTTTCACTGAATCAGGTGAATTATTGGATGAAGTATCTAGCTACTTTGGGATGCGTGATATTTCTATTAAAAAAGGACAAGTTTTGTTGAATCATCATCAGCTTTATCAACGATTGATTTTGGATCAGGGCTATTGGAAAGAATCAGGAATCACACCACCTTCGCTTGAAGCGCTGGAAGTAGATCTTGATTGGATTATAGAAATGGGTTACAACGGGTTAAGAAAACACCAAAAGATCGAAGATGAACGATTTTTATATCTATGTGATGAAAAAGGTTTGTTAGTTTGGTCTGAGATGGCATCCACTTATCTGTTTAATGATCAAGCCATGGAGCGCTTTGTCGATGAGTGGCAAGCGATCATCCGTCAAAATTATAATCATCCATCAATTATTACTTGGGTACCGTTTAACGAGTCTTGGGGAATCAAAGGAATCGAACACGATCAACGACAGCAGCACTTTACTGAAAGCATCTATTATTTGACGAAATCATTTGATAAGCAACGACCAGTAATCACAAATGATGGCTGGGTTCATACGATCTCTGATATTTTGACATTACACGATTATGAAGAATATGGGGAACGTTTCAAAATGCGTTATGAAAATAAAAAGGATTTTGTAACCAATGAATACCAGTTTAATCAAGATTTTTATGCCTTCGCTGATGGATATCATTACCAAGACCAGCCGATTATTATTTCTGAATTTGGCGGTATTGCTTTTACAACTGAAAAGGCAGAGGATTGGGGTTATGGACATCAAGTAAGAGATGAAGAACAATTTCTGACGCGCTTTGATGCGATCCATCAGGCGATTCAGGACTTACCATTTATTACAGGTTACTGTTATACGCAGTTGACTGATGTTGAGCAAGAGGTGAATGGTTTATTGACAACAGACCGAAAACCAAAAGTTGATCTAGCTAAAGTGAAAGAAATAAATATGAGAAGAGTAAAATAAGTCAAAATAGTTACGAATAAAAGTTGGGCTTAGTCGCAGATAAAAGTGACGTCCAACTTTTTTATTGTTTAAAAGTTTGTGTATAAATGTGCAAGCGTATTCATTGTTTTGTATAGAAACTTATGGGAGAATGATTTGGAAAAAAAGGAGGGTCTAAAATGAAAGATGCGGTCTATCTATCTCAGGCATTGAAAGAGAAGCAATTCAGTCAACAAGAGTTTCTTGAGGAAACAGCGAAAAAGGCCAAAAAATTAAATCCTGAATTGAATGCTTTTGTGACATTTGCCACTACTGATTTGCCTTCAAAAAAAACTGATTCGTTGTTGGCGGGAGTGCCTTTTCCGTTAAAAATGTTAGGGCAGGAGAAAAAAGGTTGGTTAGCAACATCAGGTTCTATTTTGTTCAAAGATCATCGTGCTTCAATGAATTCAAACTATGTTCGACAAATTGAATCGCTTGGTTTGTTGCCACTTGGACAAACAAATTCACCCGAATTTGGATTCAAAAATATTACAGATCCTGTACTTTATGGTCCAGCAAAAAATCCGTGGAATGTTGCTCATTCACCTGGTGGTTCAAGTGGTGGTGCAGCGGCGGCTGTCGCAGCTGGTATTGTTCCTATGGCGGGAGCAAGTGATGGTGGAGGGTCTATTCGAATCCCAGCTTCGTTTTGTGGTCTGATTGGTTTGAAACCTTCAAGGGGAACGATGCCTGTGGGACCCTACGCATGGCGTGGCTGGCAAGGTGCTGCAATTGACTTTGGCTTAACGATTTCGATGCGAGATACAGAAGCCTTGTTTTATGGATTACGTGGAACAGCTTCAGGTGCGCCTTATCAAGCATCACCAGCAGAATGGCAAACCCATCCAGATAAAAAAACATTACGAATAGCAGTCTGTTCTGCTTCACCGATTGGTTCAAAAATTAGTGAAGAAGCAAAACAAGCGGTAAAAAATGCGGTTGATTTTTTAGTTGAGAAAGGTCATGACGTAGTAGAAATTACTTATCCTTTGGATGGTCGCCACTTGATCAGTTCGTATTATCAAATGAATGCTGCTGAAACTGCGGCAATGATTACTTCGATTGAGGAAAATCTGAAGCGTTCTGTCAGACAGGAAGAATTGGAACCAATTTCGTGGACGCTATTAGAGTATGGGAAAAAAATTGCTGCAGCTACTTACATCGAATCGTTGCATGTTTGGGATCGCGCAGCGGTAACAATGGAAGAACTATTCCAAAACTATGATCTGTTTCTTTCACCAACGACCGCTTTCTCAGCTCCAGAAATAGCCAGAGATTTACAAAGTGACGTGATTCGCGAGAAAATGAGTCAAGTCTCTGAACTGTCAGAGAAACAAGCTTTTGAGATTGTTACGGAAATGTTTGAGGAAAGTTTGCAAATTACTCCGTATACTCAGCTAGCGAATTTGACTGGACAGCCAGCTATTAGTTTGCCAACACATCTAACGGTTGAAGGATTGCCGTTAGGAATTCAGTTTATGGCAGCTAAAGGTCGTGAAGATCTTTTATTTACTATAGGAAAGTTATTTGAAGAAAATCAAAAATTTTATTTGCCGAAAAATGTTCAATAGTGTGTGATTAGTAGGAGGAAAAAATGAAAAAGTCAGTTTTTGCAATTATTGTAGTTAGTGGTTTATTCGCTTTAACAGCTTGTGGGCAAGGAAGTTCTAAAATAGTAGAAGATAATAGCTTAAAACAAGTAGAAGACAAGAAAAAGATGGTTGTTGCAACTTCAGGAACATTGTTTCCAGCATCTTATTATAACGATGATAATCAATTAGTTGGTTATGATGTTGATGTAGCAAAAGAAGTAGCTAAACGTTTAGGCGTTGATATTTCATTTAAAGAGTATAATGTTGATGGTCAAATCACTGCTGTATCTAAGCAATCAGTTGACTTTGCGGCGAATGATTTTGGTATCACAAAAGAACGTGAAAAAAAATTCTCTTTATCTGATCCAATCAAATACTCTTTTGACAGCATGATTGTACGTCAAAAAGATGATTCTGGGATTGCTTCTTTAGAAGATTTAAAAGGCAAGAAAGCTGCTGGCGAACCTAACACTAGTTATATGAAATTAGCGGAAAAGTATGGCGCAGAATTAGTTACCTATGATAATGCGACAAATGATCAATATCTAACAGATGTTGCAAATGGACGCACTGATGTGATCTTAAATGATTACTATTTACAAAAGATGTCTGTAGCTGCTTTGCCGGATATTCCAGTTAAGATTTTGGAGAACGTGTATTTCAATGCGAACAGTAGTGGTTTTTTGTTTAAAAAAGGGCATGATGCTTTAGAAGAAAAAGTGAACAAAACACTTAAAGAAATGAAAGATGATGGTACATTGAAAAAAATTTCGGAAGGCTATTTCCAAACAGATGTATCAGTGAAACCAAAAGAAGAAATCGCTGAGACGGTGAGTGACTAATGTATTTTCCCACAATTGATTTTCTTCTAATGTGGCAGTCCATTCCCTTTGTTTTACAAGGGCTAACATATACGTTAGGTATCGGGGTTCTTTCTTTCTTATTAGGAAATGTCATTGGGATCGTATTAACAATACTTGGGCTCGTTCGCTGGCGACCTATTCGCTGGTTCGTTCGTTTTTATCTTTCTTTTTTTCGAGGAGTTCCTGCGTTAGTGTTACTCTTTTTATTGTATTTCGGCTTACCTTATCAACTGAGTGCAGTGGCAGCATCAATCATTTGTTTTACGATTACAAGTAGTGCTTTTCTTGGAGAAATTTATCGTGGCTCGTTAGCTGGCGTGCCTCAAGGACAATGGGATGCTGGCTTGGCGGGTGGTTTTTCTTTTTTAGGGGTTTTACGCTACATCATACTGCCACAAGCTTTTCGCATTTCTATCCCTGCACTAAGTAACGTGGCAATGGATTTGGTAAAAGGGACTTCTTTGGCAGCGACGATTACCGTTCCAGAAATTTTTCAAAAAGCAAAAATCATTGGTGGTCGGACATTTGACTATTTTTCGTTGTATATTTTAGTTGCTTTGGTTTATTGGTTGATTTGTATTGGGATCGAGAAAGTCCAGCAACTATTGGAAAAGCATTATGCGAATCGTTTAATCCAATGAAAGTGAATAGATAATAAAGAAAGTTAGGATAGAAAATAATCCTAGCTTTTTTTTAATTGCTATTTCATTCTTCCTATTAGATAATTTTATTGATAGGAGTCATCTTTAGTACAAGTATTATGCAAGAATGAGAAAAAAAGAGTTTTTTTGAATGAAATTTTGTCATGCAATATTTCATGCTACAATTTTTTGTACAAATAATTGAATGAACTGAGGGATAAACGTGAAAAAAAGAGGAGTCACATTGTTAGGATTGGGCTTATTTTTAGTAATCGGGTTACAAACAGAATGCATACAAGCAGAAGAAATAGCAACAACTAGTGTAGGTAGCATTCCCATGTATCGCCTGTTTAATAAATACAGTGGGGAGCATTTGTATACGCGTAGCACTGGCGAAAGAGATAATTTAAAACGTGTTGGTTGGAATTATGAAGGTGTTGCATGGCAAGCACCGACAAGTGGCTCACCAGTTTATCGCTTATACAATCGCTACAATGGGGAACACTTCTACACGATTGACGCAGGCGAAAGAGATAAGATTTCCCATACTGGTTGGACGTATGAGGGCATTGCTTTCTATTCCTATAAAGGCAGTGGCGGTGTTCCTGTGACTCGTTTATATAGTAAAAAAGTGAATTGGCACCATTACACATTGGATCAAAATGAAACGAGCATTATTAGTAAACAAGGTTGGAAAATCGAGGGCACAGGTTGGTATGCACTGCCAAATAGTACACCATCTCCAGCCCCAAGTGACGAAAAAGTATTGAATGTGCCAGTTGTCTGGCAAGGAGACACGATGCTGTGCGAAGGGGCTTCATTGCTACAAGCGTTGCGTTACAAAGGCGTAACGAATCAAGAGTTGCTGACATTTGTTAACTCAATGCCACGCGCAAACGACAATAACCCCTATCATGGTTATTCAGGTGAATGGCGCCACAATGTTTCTGGCACGTATCAAGGAATGATGGCTGATCCAGTTGTTCAATGGGCAAAAAAAGTTGGTGGAAATGCGGTGAATATTACTGGTCAAGGAACAAATGGAATGAAAAATGAAATCAGAAATGGCAATCCTGTTGTGACTTGGATCACTTATAATTATGCGTTACCACAGTTTAAACAAATGCCTTGGGGACGAGCTGTCTGGAATGGGCATGTGGTATTAGTTGATGGATTTAAAGATGGTGCGTACCACGTAGTCGATCCAGTATTTGGGGCAAAGTGGATCAATGCGAGTACCTATGAAAATGCCTTTAATGTCACTAAGATGGCAGTAGCTGTTCGATAATCAGGTATGGTAAATGAAAAGCTCATGGGGAGTGTGGCAGTTGCTGTCGCACTCTTTTTTTGATTTGCCAGTTGATAAGAAATAACTGGCATTTTTCATCAGCGTTGTGTAAAATAAACAAGATGATTAGGCGAAAATACGTTCCCATTGGAGGTGGAAAGATGAAAACATCCTTAACAATTGATATGGAGCAATCACTCTACCAGTATTGTCTTGAGCAAGGAGGAATCGTGGTAGAAGAGGTAACGATGCCAGAAGAACAAGGAATTGTTGATACGTTATGCTGTTTAACAAAAGCAGACGGGACGCGTGAATGGCGCTGTTATGAATTAAAAGTAACAAAAGCAGATTTCCGTTCGGCAGCAAAGCTTTCATTTGTTGGGCACTATAATTATTTTGTTTTACCTCAAGAACTCTATGAAGCTGTCAAGGCAGAGATTCCAGCAGAAATTGGTATTTTTGTTTACCGACCCTACGTTTCAACGGAAGAGATGCCTGCACCAGGAACCTTTGCAATTGCCAAAAAAGCAACGAAAAAAGAATTGACAGTACCAGAAACGGCACTGACTAACCGTTTCATGGCCTCACTATTCAGAGAAGTTCGAAAAGCGAAACAAATGGAGCGTGGAGTGAGATATTTTCCGACTGAACAATTGTATAAAGAACTAAAAAACCGTTCAGATGAACAAAATCCATTTTCAACTGAACGTTATTATGAACGTTTCATGGAAGACTTGAACAATCAAGCTGTGGCTGAATTACAAGAAGAGGTTCTTGCTTTGCAACAAGATTATGAGTATCTACGACAACAACAACAAATTCGGCGTTTGCCAACTGAGCCATTGGAGTGATCTTATGTATTATCCTTATTTGCGTGGAAAACAATTTGATCTGTTAGCCCTGAAAGAAGCGATAAATCGTAATGTTTTATCTGCTAAAGTTCAGCCAATTATTGAACCAGTCAGAGATTCGGCGACACTTAAAAACGTTGTTGAACTTTTCCAAAAGAAAAACCACCCGCTCATCTTGATCGATAATCCACAAGTAGGCCAATTTAAGCTGTTTCAAGAACATCTACATTCATGGACGGAAACACAGAAAAGTGCCATTCAACATGGGGTGATTTTGACACCACAAAATTTTCAAGAGATTGTGAGCAAGCCGCCTGAATGGTTGATTTTCGATGGGCAATACTATTTAAGAGAGCCAGCAAGCTGGAAAAAATTGGCAAAGAGCGAAACGAAATTCATTATCCCTGATAAGAGTCGCTTACGTATTTGGTTACCAGAAAATAAAATTATTTTACGAGACTCTTTTCAAACGAAAAAATATGTTGAACACTATGCCGAAAAGCCAGATGATTTTTTTAGCGATGACTACTTGTTTCATCGAGAAGATGGTTATGTTGGCTTTGCTGATTTTACAATTGAAGGTAGTCGTTATTTTGACAAAGGGTATCCTAGTCGTGCATTAGCCATCCATTTAACCTATGTGGATGCTTACGGGAATATCCGAGTGAAACATTTTATTTCTGATAGTAATGAGTCTGCAAAAGATCAAGCGCTCAAATTCTTTGAAGCAGCGGCGAAAATGAAAAGTTGGGTTTGGCGAAATCAAGACCAACTACTGATTACTTCAGGGATGATCGAGCTTTTGTTACTAGAAAAAAAGCAAAAATTTCCAGGATTAGGGGTATTAAAAAAGTGGACCTTACTACATCACTTAGAGCTAATGAGTCGGCTAGTAGAGCATCCAACAAACTGGTTGAAAGAAGTGACACAAACCAATCGCTTACAAGAATTAGATCAATAAAAAAGGAAGTTACGGGAGGCAATTAAAATGTACCTTAGAAAAACAAGACCTGAAGACATCGATAAAGTGATGGAGATCATTCAAGCAGCGACACAATTTTTGGCAACACAAGGCTTGCCACAATGGCAAAACGGCCACGGGCCAACCAAAGACATGATTGTGATGGATCGTGAAAAAGAAGAAAGCTTTGTGTTGATTGATGACGAACAAATCGTAGGTACAGCAGCTTTAGTTTCTGGTGTTGATCCTGTTTATACAGCAATCGATGGTTCGTGGGAAGAAGTCTCATCCGTCTATTTGTCTATTCATCGCGTGGCAGTTGATCCAGCAGTTAGAGGAAAAGGCTTAGGAAAAAATTTGCTCAAGCATTTAGTAACAATTTCGGCCATCCAAGGAGTCAAGGATATCCGAATCGACACGTATCCGACCAATGAGCCAATGAAAAAAACAATTTTAGCAGCAGGCTTCCATTATCGAGGGATGATTGAATTTCCATTTGAAAATGGGGAGAGGCTGGCTTATCAGTTGGTGATTTAATGGGGAAATCATTAATTAAAAGGAATTCATATGTTGTCATTTGAAGAAAAGTAAAAAAAGGAATCAAAGTGTGTGTCTGATTCCTTTTTTGTGTAGTAAATAACAAAAGAATGATTGAGAAAACTTATCTTAAAGTATTTTCTTCTAAAATTTTTTCGAGTTGCTGCTGAGCTGATTCAAAAGTTGTGTCATTTGAAATAATTGCAAGGGTAGGGATACTAGCTAGGTGATGGAGTTCTTCTTGGTCACGTTCAAAAAGTGCCAGTCTTTTTGAACGCTCAGTTTGTGAATCCCCTCGCTCTTTTAAACGTTTTTGTAATGTTTCTTTTGAAATTGAAATGAAGATGGGGCGAATACGGTCACCAAATAGTTCATGAAGTCGCCAAAATCCCGAGGCTGTTAGAACGGCGTAACAATCAGCTTTTTTTAGTCGATTCGCAATTTCCATTTTACTAGAACCATAATAATTTCCCGCATATTCATCCCATTCAGCAAATGCACCATCCGAAATCATTTCTTGGAATTTTTTTTTAGAGACAAAGTAATAATCTTTTTCGTTTAGTTCGCCAGGGCGCTTTGGGCGGCTGGTATGCGTAATGATTTTTTGATCTGGACGAAAAACGGAAGCAGCTAATGAAGTTTTCCCTGAACCAGATGGACCAATAATCACATAACAATGAGTCATATTTTACCTCCTTATTAGTTATTAATATAACCTAATGATGCTTAAAATGAAAAGAAGAGGCTGGGAAAAGTTTTGCTCCCAGTCTCTTTCTTTTGAGTCAATTTAATTTCACGATGAGATAAATTAAATTGGTTTGATACATCTTGTTTGTCTGTTTTTTAAATTAACAAACCTGTTACAATCGCACTAAGGAAGCTGACTAATGTTGCAGTAAGCAAGATTTTCAAGCCATGCTTTGCGACCAAGTTTCCTTTTTCTTCATTCAATCCTTTCATCGCGCCAGAAATAATTCCAATAGAAGAAAAGTTTGCAAATGAAACTAAGAAAACAGATAAAATAGCTGTGGTTCTTTCTGTGAAATGAAAGTTTCCAGTTGAAAGTTCAGTCATGGCGACAAATTCATTAGTCACTAATTTTGTTGCCATGATACTTCCAGCATCAACTGCTTCATTCCAAGGAATCCCACTGATAAAAGCAAGTGGGGCAAAGACGTATCCAAGGATTTCTTGGAACGTAATGCCGAATAATCCGTTAAAAATTGCATTGATCATTGCAATCAAAGCAACAAAACCAATCAGCATTGCTGCAACAGTCACTGCAACGTGAAACCCATCTAAAATATATTCACCAAGCATTTGGAAAAATGTTTGATTTTTATCTTCTTCAATAATCAACTCGTCTTCTTTAGGATCGAGTTCATAAGGATTAACGATCGAAGCCATGATGAAGCCGCCAAGCAAATTTAAAACAAGCGCAGTAATCACATATTTAGAATCAATCAAGGCCATATAAGAACCGACGATCGACATGGAAACTGTTGACATTGCGGAAACGCTCATTGTAAACAAACGTTTTTCAGATAAGAAAGGTAGTTCTTTTTTTATAGAAATAAATACTTCAGATTGACCTAAAATAGCAGAGGCAACTCCGTTATACGATTCCAATTTCCCCATACCATTGATTTTGCTTAACCCAAGACCAACTGCTTTCATAAATAAAGGCAAGATTTTGATATAACGTAAAATTCCAATAATTGCTGAAATAAAGACGATTGGCATCAAAACATTTAAGAAGAAGGGAAAGCTTCCTTTATTTGCGACACCAGCAAAAACAAAGTTGACACCTTCACCGGCGAAGGCTAATAAATGGTCAAATAATTTTGCTGCAACAGAAACAACTGCGTGACCCACAGAAGTTCGCAAAAGCACAAAACCAAAAACTAATTGAAGCACAAACATAACAAGTAAAGGCTTCAACTTGATTGCTTTTTTATTATTGCTAATGAAAAACGCAATCGCTAAAACTAGTATTAAACCGACAATTCCTAATACATAACTCAAAAAATCACTCCTAACAAAATTCCGTCTAATTTTACCTGTTTTCATAACGAAATACTAACCTTTCAATTAAAATTTCATTGTTTTTTTAGAGTGAAGCGGATACAACATAAAAACCATGTGATTCTAAAAAAAAGTTTTTAAAAAGAGGCGGGACTTCAAGCATAAAAAACCATATTGAACAAAAAAGTTCAATATGGTTTTGACACGTTTTATTCAAAAATTGATTACTGATAATAAAGATTTTCAGAGGGATAAACCGGCGCGCAAGTTAAATCGATTCCTAACTGTTTCAGCGTCTGCTCATCGTTTTTGTTCATCATAACTGTCGAATGCGCTTGGGCACCATCTAATTCACTAAGCTGTTCATAAGCAACTTGTGCAATTGGATTTGTCACTGCGCTAATAGATAAAGCAATCAAGACTTCGTTGATCGTTAATTTATCAATGGAAGAATGCAAAGCTTGTGACTTCATTCCTTGGATCGTTTCTAAGATCAATGGTGAAAGTAAAGGAATATCATCCGCAATATGTGCAAGATGTTTTACAGCATTCAAAATGACAGCTGCGGAAGCATCCATCAACTTCCCTGTACGTCCAGTAATAATTACATTATCTGGCAGTTCAATTGCAATTACAGCAGTTGGATCTTTTGAAGGGTTTTGAATTGTTTTGGCATATTCATGGGCAGGAGTAACCACTTTACGATCTTCAGGTCGTAGTCCAACTTCTTCCATGATTAATTTAATGCGGTTCACTGCTTCTTCATCAATTTGTCCTTTTTTAAAGTCACATTTTGTTTGGAAATAGCGACGAATGATTTCTTGCTTAGAGGCTTCCTGAACAACTGCGTCATCGGTGATGCCAAAACCGACACGATTCACGCCCATATCAGTAGGCGATAAATAAACAGATTCTTTACCGGTGATTTTTTCAATGATACGTTTGATGACAGGGAAGGTCTCCACATCACGATTATAGTTAACCGCTACTTTGTTGTAGGCATCAAAATGGAAGGAATCAATCATATTGACATCTTTTAAGTCAACAGTTGCAGCTTCATAAGCAATATTCAATGGATGTTTTAGTGGTACATTCCAAACTGGGAAAGTTTCAAATTTTGAATAACCAGCAGCATGTCCTTGTTGACTTTCATGGTAAAGTTGGTTCAAACAAGTTGCTAATTTTCCACTACCGGGACCGGGTGCGGTGACCACAACGATTGGTTTTGTTGTTTCAATATAAGCATTTTTACCAAAACCTTCTTCAGATACAATTTTATCCACGTTAACAGGGTAATCTTCAATTTCTGAATGTGTGTAAACTTTGATATCACGACGTTCAAGTTTATTGATGAAAACTTTCGTTGCTGGTTGGCCATTATAACGAGTGATAACGACACTATTGATCATTAAACCATAGCCGCGTAATTCGTCGATCAAACGCAAAATATCCATATCGTAAGTGATTCCGTAATCACCACGGATTTTGTTGCGCTCAATATCGCCTGCGTAGACACAAATCAAAATTTCTGCTTGATCTTTCAATTTTTGCAACAATTTGATCTTAGCATCCTCTTCAAAACCAGGTAGGACACGTTTTGCATGCTTGTCGTCAACTAATTTTCCACCAAATTCCAAATATAATTTGTCATAGTGATTTACTCGCTCCAAAATATAAGTAGATTGTTCTTCAATATATTTTTCTGAGTCAAAACCGATTTTTTTCACTAGATTCCCTCCTTAAGTACTAAAGCATTTTTTCATTTTTTTACTGATTCGTCAACCTTCGTGAGAAAATTTGAAGAAAAGAATCATGTTGATTTTAAATAATCAGTGATTTTAACTAGAAATAGTTAGATTAAAAAAACAGAAAAGTTTCCGTCAATTTTTTGATTCTATCTTGTCTACGAAGCTATTCATTGGTATGATACTTTTGATAAGGAAGGTGTCCTATGAAAAAAAGACAAAAAAAGAAAAATGCTTATAAAAATTATATCCGTTCGATTTTTACTGGGTATGAAAAGATGCTAGAAAATCCTGAATTAGGCGAACTTAGACTTTCATATTTAAATGAAGAAACATTACTAACTCGCGACGAACAACAACGCATTCATTTCACAACCCGCGAACTGCCTAACAAAAAAAACAATCATTGATTGATGAAAGCAGATAAGAAGAGTTGCCGCAAGTGTGCATTCTCTTACGCTGTTTTAAGAGCTGTGACATGGGTCTCTCGCCTTTGTTACAGTTTTTTTGTTTTTTAAGATTTTATCTAAATGAGCGAGCGACTCGTTATTTCCGTGTCCCATTTTGTAACAATTTTTCGAAGAAAATGGTACTATTAAGTTATCAATTGAAAGCAAGGAGGTAAAAAATATGAAAGATTCTTTAACAGAAGAACATCATGAACCTGAGACGGTAGAGATGGATAAACATACTGATGAGTCATCTTTTGATGATATTAAACAAAAAGCAAGTACAAACTTATCTCAATTGCTAGGAGACTTGCAGGCATTTGAACAAGCTGTACGTGAAGAAAATATTCCTGAAATTTATCGACTATACAATAGTCATTTAAATGATGAGTTAAAACGAAGCTCAAATGAAAACCATGAAATTGATCAATTACTTATGAGAAAAATCCAAGATCGTTTCCTGCAACAATTTCCTTTTATGGAATTGGTAGATGAACTATCGCCAACTTTAAGTTATTACAAAATTGGCACCTACTACCATGAACGTCCAACGATTGCAATTGACGCTAGTTTGCCGGAAATTTTTGTTTTACCGCAAATTGATGCTGAGTGGGAGCAATATGCCCAAGGTGAAGTAGTAGATTATAGCCATGAACTAAATGAGTTGGATGCAAAAGTAATTACTGCACAAACAGAAATTGAGCGTCTGGATGAAGAAATTGGCGCATACAATAAAAAGATAGCTGCTTTAGAAGAGTCAAAAGGTTTCTTAAACCGAAAAAAAGTTGATGAAGAAATTGAAGCATTGGTAAAAGAAAAACAAGTTTATGAAAATGAAAAGCTAGGTTGGCTACCTTATATTGACGAACCAGCTAAAATTCAAAAACAAAAAGAAGATATGATGCAACAAGCAAAAGCAGATCAACTAAAAGCTGCCATCGTACAAAAAGAACAGCGCCAAATTACGCGTTACTTTGGTGGGAAAGAAAACTTTGGTCCAGCTATTCATCAGTTTTTAATGAATTACCTTGGTAGTGAAAACCCTGAAACAACAATCCTTGATGAAGGAGGTTTGGAAGAATGAGTGAGTACGAAAAAGAAGAAGCAGAAAAGGTAGTCGAACCTTCAGAAATCGAGAACGAAGAAGCAACAGTTGATCCAACGGAAGAAACAGTCCTTGCTGAAACAACGACTGAGCTTTTAACAGAATCAGATTCTGAAGAGGAGCAAGGCACAGTTGAAGGAACAAAAATTCATGAAAAAGAAAAAATCGTTCCTCAAATGACCGCTGACACAACGCTTGCAAAAAAAGAACAAGCGTTAGCTGATAATCAGTCTTACTTAAGTGGAAAAGAACAAGACCACCAAGAAATCGTTCAAATGATTCATGAAGCTGAAGTACAGCTTGCTGATTTAAGAATGCGTAAAGCATTCATTGAATCTGGATTTTCGGAGTTGCTAGGTGCGTATCAACAATATATTTTAGCTGATGAGCCAATTTCGCCGATTGCTCGAACGAGTTTGGTTGAATACTTTGCCTATGAGCTTTTGAAACCTTTAAATGACATTGGTCTAGAATTGTCAAGAACAACCTATGATACATGGGAAACACGTCATTTTTCAATTAATTACGCGTTAGATGATTCAGACAACTTGATTTTTTCTTTTGCACTGCCAACGATTGATGAACGTTATCAAGTGGATGCGATCAACCTCTTGAAAGTTTCTCCAGAAACAATGACGATTGACGTGAAAGATGACCAAGTTTTAGCACTTATTCGTTATTGGTCAGTTGAGCGTGTCTTTTCAGTCGGACAAATGACGATTTTTAATCATAAATTGAATCAATTATTGGAACATGCTCGGCAGCTTGGGTTCACTGTCAATGAGACACTTTTAGATAATACCAAAGTTTTACGTTTGAATTTACAAAGTGAGTTCGAATTAACGGAGCAAGTTCTTGATGATATCTTTATCGTTGCAATGGAGCACCCACAATATGATATGGAAAAATTAGGTGAAGATGCTTATGAGGTCTTACTTGATAAAGGCCAATCATTGACGGTATCCAAAGAAGGAGAGCAAACCGCATTGTTTGTTTCTTCTGGTGAATATCATCGTTCGGTTATTGATTTCTTTATCAACTATGAGTTTCTAATTCCATTAATGGTACGAAAAGTCTGAATACTGGAACGTTGTTAATAATGAAACTGGCACAAACTGGAACACGCGGTTTGTGCCAGTTTCAAGTGTTGATTTTTAAGATTGAAGAGGAGAAAAAATGAGTGCCAGAAAACTTGCACAGTTGAGTATGCTCAGTGCTGCTTGCGTAGCAGGTAGAGTAGCTTTTCAATTTATTCCCAATTTCCAACCTATGACGGCAATCTTGTTAATGGTCGTTTTTTACTTGGGAATGGTTGATGGATTGATTGTCATGAGTTTGTCGCTAGTAATCAGCAGTTTTTATTTTGGCATAGGCCCGTGGGTAATAGGTCAATGGCTTAGCTATGGGGGAATTTTCTTGTTGTTTACTTTATGTAGACAGTCGAGTTATTTCAGAACAAGTGGTTGGTTGAAGGGTATTTTCTTTTTTTTAGCAGGTTTTATTTATGGAGGACTAATGGCGATTTTTGATACGGTATTGTATCAGTTACCTCAGCCTTTCGTTTATTATCTACAAGGTATTTCATTTGATGCGTCGCATGCAATAGGAAATTTCGTTTTTTATGTCCTTTTCTTTCCTATCGTACAGCGACTAGTAAAACGATTTGGGGGAAAAAATGAAAAAGATTATTTATAGTTTGGTTGTCGTTCTTGTAGGTCTGGGAATATTAGGTGGATGCAGCACTATAGAAAAAACAACTAGTAGTCAACTGAGCGCCAGTGTGCAACGGCAAGAAGCAACAATCCTTCTTCAAGAAAATGGGAAAGAATTCGCTAATCAGAAAGTTACTTTTGAAACAGGCGAAAATCTTTTAGAAGTTTTACAAAAAACTTTTAAAGTTGAAGAAGAAAAAGGATTTATTACCGAAATTGAAGGATACAAACAGGATCAAACGCAACAGAAGTATTGGTTGTTTACGATCGATGGTGAATCTGCTACTAAAGGTGCCGCTGAAATTGAATTGAAACCGGGACAAAAAATTGTCTTTAATTTAGCAAAAATCTAAGAGTAGACTCAAAGGAAAATGAATCTATAGAAAAGAGGAACATAGGTGGAAAATTTAAAAAAAAGTGGCATGTTTTCTGTCTTAGCAGCATTGGGTGCCAATATTTTAGTTGCGATCAGTAAATTTATTGGTTATGCGATTAGTGGAAGTGCTGCAATGTTGAATGAAAGTATCCATAGTATCGTTGATTGTAGTAATCAAATACTACTATTATTTGGTAATAAACGTGCTGCAGCTGGTCAAAGTGACCTTCATCAGTTTGGAGAAGGTCGAGCAAAATATTTTTTCAGTACAATTGTTGCAATGATGCTCTTTTTTGGTGGGGGCGCACTAGGTGTCATGGAAGCTTTTGAAAAACTATTGCATCCTGCACACGAAGTAGAAAACCCGATGATTATTTTAGTTATCTTGTTATTCGGAATTATTATCGAAGGAAGTTCTTTACGGATTGCATTTAAAGAAATCAAAGAATTGAATACAGAAAATCTATCACTATTAGCCTTTTTACGTGAAAGTCGTCATAGCGAAATTTTGATTATTTTCACAGAGGATTTTTGCGCAGTAATTGGTTTGGTGTTAGCTATGGTGGGAACAATTTTAACTATGGTGACTGGCATTGCTGCTTTTGACGCAATCAGTGGTCTGTTAATTGGTTTCCTATTGATGGGTGCCGCTATTTTCCTTGCGAAGGAATTTTATAGTCTGATTATTGGTGAAAGTGTGACTGCGCATGATTTAGTGTTAATCAAAAAAGCATTTGATCGACCAGAAATAGAACGGTTAATTGATATTAAAACAATTCACATGGGACCAACTGAAATTTTGGTTGCGGCGAAAGTGGACATTTTGGACATCAAGGAAGAGTTTGCTTATGCAATTGTCAACGATATTGAACGAATGATCCGAAAAAGTTTACCTGACAAGAAGATTTATATTTATATTGAAACCGATAAGTATGATCCTAATTACCACCGTGAATAAGCTTGGATGAAGAAAAAAGATAAATTGAAGCTGAAATGAGAAAAATTTAATATTGTTTTTAGATAAAACGGCTACAATTTATTGAAATTATGTTACAATGAGTCCGCTGTTTATTTGTTGTAATCAAAGGAGACATTTTAATGAGTAGAAAGAAAACTGCGCCATGGCTTCAGTCTTTTCATGCAGTGATGCCGCTTTGTTTTAGCTATATCCCGGTTGGGTTAGCCTGTGGTGTTCTGTTACAGAAGGTTGGATTTGATCCATTATTGACCGGTTTATTATCAATTTTGGTTTTTTCCGGCGGTGCGCAATTCTTAGTTGCCTCAATGTTAGCAACACATGCATCATTTGCAACAACCATCTTGATGGTATTTTTCTTAGAATTACGTTATACATTGTTAGGCTCAAGTCTTTCAGTGTTTATGAAGAAAGAAAGCCGTCCATTTTTAGCTGTCTTTTCACAATCACTAAATGATGAAAACTATGCAGTTAATTACTTGAAATATTCAACAGATCCAACTTGGAACAAGCAAAAAGCTATGTATGTCAATTGGTTTTCTATGGCCGCTTGGGCAGGAAGTAATGTGATCGGAAATGTTTTTGGTTCAGTGATTCGAGTAGATGCTGACTTAGTTCATTTCGCGTTAACTGCGATGTTTATTTTTATGTTTATCATGCAAATGAAGAATGGTTTATTGATTTTGACTGGTATTTTTTCCGGTGTCTTAGGGGTTGCTTTTATGATTTTATTCCAAAATACATTTGGCTTGATCGTAGCAACTGTGATTGCTTCTTTCGCTGGATTACTTTTGGAAAAAGCTTTCCAAAAAGAAAAAGAGAAAAAGTTACGACATCGCGCGGAACAAGTAAACGAGCCGTTGTTTAACTTCCCAGATCAGGAGGCGCAAAACCATGAGTAAAGGTTATTTGATTTTATTAGTTGCTTGTTTATTTCTAGCAGCTTACATTCCCAGAGTGGTACCGATGCTTTACTTTACACAAAGAAAGGTTCCTGCCTGGTTTAGTGATTGGATGAAGTACGTTCCAGTAGCGTTGTTCTCTGCGTTGGCATTTAAAGATGTTTTTATCACACATGAGCATTTAGATTTTGCTTGGAATATCAAGATCTTAGCTATGATCTTAGTAGCAGGTGTAGCGTATAAAACGCGATCTATGGCGTTATCTGTAGTAACTGGTTTAGCAGCCGTTTTTTTATTATCAATGATTTAAACAACGAAGTTAAGGGTGGGACATCAATGCGTCCAAGCCCTTTTTTTGTTGCCAAAATGAAAAAATATCTCTCTGGTTTATCAATGGTAGCAGAAGAAATAGTGTGTCAGTTTTTTCGTACGGAAGTGTAAAAAAAATTGTGAAAATCAGATTGACAGCGCTTACTAAAAATGGTAATTTTATTTTAGGATAGTTATTATTCAGTTAAGCTAAACCTAAACGACATTTATTTGTGGTGTCGTTTGGGTCTTTTTTTATGCATTGGTGAGGCTGAAAGAGATGGGGGAGTCAATTGAAAATTCTGCGGATTTTGAATAACAACGTCGTAGTTGCTTTAAACGATGAAGGACAAGAAATCGTTTTGATGGGCAATGGTTTAGGATTTCAAAAAAAGCCTGGTTTTAAGGTTGATCCAGGGAGTATTGAAAAAGTATTTGAAATAAAGAATCAAAGTGAGTCGTTACGAGTGGAACAAATGCTTTCAGAAATTCCTGAAGAGGTGATCATAATTGCTTTTGATATCTTGAACTACGCAAAGAAAAAGCTGAACAAAGAATTTAATGAAACAAGCTTTATTTCTTTTGCGGATCATTTATACACGGCGATCCAGCGTGAAGGCAAAGGGATTCAAATGAAGAATTTTCTATTATGGGATATCAAACATTTTTTCCCAGAGGAATTAGCTATTGCACGAAGAGGTATCCAATTCATCAATGAAAAAATGGGTATCGAGCTATCCGATGACGAGTCTGGTTTTTTAACGTTACATATCGTAAATGCTGAGTTGGACATCACGAATGAGTCAGCCGTCAGCCTTACACAAATGATTGAAGAAATTCTAACGGTTATCAAATATACATTGAAGATCAACTTTACGGAAAACGATATTTACTTTCAGCGTTTCATTACCCATCTACGATTTTTTGCGGAGAGAGTGTTGAATGCAAGAGGAAGGGAAGCAACCGAAGAACGAGTCGAAAATGAACTATTTATGCTCGTCAGCCAAAAGTATCGTGAGGCTTTTGAAGCAACTAAAAAGGTAGTTGAATTGTTGGCAACGCGTTGGAAATATCAAGTCTCTAAAGATGAACAAGTGTATATCACTATTCATATTGCAAGAATCATCGAAAAAACGAAGTAAGAGAGTTTCTCTTAAAATAAAATGAAAGGAGTAAATTTGGCTTACAGCAAAAAGAATTGGATCGTTACATTTAGTTGGCGAGACCTCTGGATTAAAAAATATATTTAAATTTGGAGGAAAAAATCATGGGAAAATATGAGCAACTAGCACAAGATATTGTCAAAGAAGTTGGTGGAAAAGAAAACGTTAATTCATTAACAAACTGTATTACGCGTTTACGGTTTAAGTTAAAAGATGAAGGGAAAGCAAATACAGATGTGTTGAAAAACATGGATGGCGTCGTAACGGTTATGCAATCAGGTGGTCAATACCAAGTGGTGATTGGCAATCATGTTCCTGATGTACGCAAAGATGTGGATGCGGTTTTAGGATTATTAGAGGAGAAAACAGATTCAGGGCCAAAAGGGAATTTATTCGATCAATTTATAGATATTATTTCAAGTATTTTCCAACCGATTCTAGCACCATTATCTGCAGCCGGTATGTTAAAAGGGGTTGCCGCAATCTTGTCATTTGCTCTAGGTGCAGAGTTTGCAGCAACACCGACTTATGCTGTAGTCAATGCCATGGGAGATGGATTATTTTTACTTTTACCGATTTTTATTGGTTTCACGGCAATGAAGCGTTTTGGTGGATCACCGTTTTTAGGAATGATGATTGCAGCAAGTATGGTATACACCGGATTTATTGATGGTTCATTGACCAGTCAATTTGCTGAAAGTGGTGGTTTGAATTTCTTTGGTATCCCATTTTCACTTCCAGCGGCTGGTTATGGTTCAAGTGTGATGCCAATCATTGCATCAACGGCATTTGCCGCATTTCTTGAAAAACAATTACGAAAAATCATCCCTGATGTTGTTAAGCTATTTCTAGTACCGTTTTTCACTGCGTTGATTACCGTTCCCTTAATGTTTATTGTGATTGGTCCAATCATGAACACAGCTTCAGAAGCATTAGGAAATGGGTTACTTGCAATTCAAACCTTTAACCCGATTATCTTTGGTGCGATTTTAGGTTTTACTTGGCAAATTCTGGTCATGTTTGGGCTTCATTGGGCGCTAATTCCATTTGCAATCATTGCTTTGTCTCAAGGACAACCAACAGCTTTATTGACACCAAGTGGTAGTGTTTCCTTTGCTCAAACTGGAGCAGTTTTAGCTGTTTTGTTAAAAACAAAAAATGCCAAATTGAAAGAATTATCTGTTCCTGCATTCATTTCGGGGATTTTTGGTGTAACAGAGCCAGCAATCTATGGGATTACTTTACCTAAAAAGAAACCATTCTGGGCATCTTGTGTCGTTGGTGCATTTACAGGTGGGACGGCTATGGCTTTAGGGTTACAAGCATATCAAATGGGTGGACTAGGAATTTTCCGTTACACAGGTGCTATTTCTCCTGATGGCGATATTAAATTTGCGATTTATAGCATGGTTTTAGATGCAGTGGCATTAGTTGCTGGCTTTGGTTTAGCTTGGGCGATTGGCTTTAAAGATGATGAGCCAACAATTGCGATGAGTAAAGAAGAAGCAAAAGGTTCATTTGCAGTACAAAAGAAAAAAGTAGCAAAACAAGAAATTTTTTCACCAATCACAGGAAATATTTTACCGTTGAGCCAAGCAAAGGATGCTGCTTTTTCAGAAGGAATTATGGGAAAAGGTGTAGTGATTGAGCCGACTGTTGGTGAAGTTGTCGCACCTTTTGACGGAACGATTATGACTTTGTTCCCAACAAAACATGCAATTGGAATTATTTCTGAAGATGGCATGGAATTATTGATTCATATTGGTATCGATACGATCCAATTAGAAGGAAAACATTTTGAAGTATTTGTGAAACAAGGTGACACGGTTAAAAAAGGAGATAAGCTAGTTCGTTTCGATATTCAGGCGATTGAAGAGGAAGGCTATAGTACACAAGTTCCAATAATTGTAACGAATACTCCTGATTATGCGGATATTATCATGACGGATGAAAATGAAGTACAGCAAGGAACATTGGTTTCCACCGCTATTCTTGCTAATTAAACCAAAAATGAGGGAGAAAAATCGATGAGTTTTCCAAAGAATTTTTTATGGGGTGGCGCGACAGCTGCCAATCAATGTGAAGGTGCTTGGAATGTTGCTGGTAAAGGAGATTCAATCAGTGATCATAATCGAGCAGGTAGTCGAACAGCAGGGACACGTCGAACATTCGACTTAGTCATTGACGAGGAAAAGTATTATTATCCAAGTCATACAGGTATTGATCACTATCATCGCTATCAAGAAGATATTGCCTTGTTTGCAGAAATGGGTTTTAAAGTGTATCGTTTGTCGATTGCTTGGTCACGAATTTTTCCAAATGGTGATGAAGAAACGCCAAATGAAGAAGGATTACAATTTTACGATGATTTATTTGATGAATTACACAAGTATGGGATCGAACCTTTAGTGACGATTTCTCATTTTGAATTACCGTTCCAATTAGGCAAACGCTATGATGGTTTTTTAGATAAACGAACAATTGCATTTTATGAACGCTACGCAATGACTTTATTTGAACGCTACCAAGACAAAGTGAAGTATTGGCTGACATTCAATGAAATCAATTTTGGGACATTAGAACATGGTAAGCAAATCAATGGCTTGTTTAACCGTGAGTATACAGAAACAGAACAATATCAAGCACTACACAACGTTTTTCTAGCATCTGCTAGAGCAGTGATTGCCGGACATAAAATCAATCCAGAGTTTAGAATTGGGTGTATGTTGGCGTATATTACAATGTATCCTAAGACATGCCGCCCAGAAGATGTACTAAGAACGCAACAGTTGAATGATCGTTTGAATTATTTCTGTGGTGATGTCCAAGTTAAAGGCGCGTATCCTTATTATATGAAACGCTATTTTGAAAAAAATAATATCCAATTAGAGATAACTGAAGAAGAGCAAGCATTGTTAAAAGAAGGGACTGTTGATTACTATACATTTAGTTATTACATGAGTACTTGTATTGCTGCTAATCTTGAGGACCGTGAAGATACTACGGGTGGAAACTTGTTTGGTGGTGTCGCAAATGAATATTTGGAAGCGAGCGATTGGGGATGGCAAGTTGATCCCGTTGGCTTGCGATTCACTTTGAATCAAATCTATTCTCGTTACGAAGTCCCTCTTATGGTTGTAGAAAATGGCTTGGGTGCATTTGACCAAGTAGAAGAGGACGGTGCAATCAATGATGACTATCGCATTGACTATTTCAAACAACATATCGATGAAATGGATAAAGCGATTGACGATGGGGTAGATTTGATTGGTTATACACCTTGGGGCTGTATTGACTTGATTAGTGCAGGAACAGGTGAGATGAGTAAACGTTACGGTTTTATTTATGTTGATCGTGATGATGAAGGAAATGGTACGTTAGACCGCAGTCGCAAAAAATCATTCTATTGGTATCAAAAAGTAATTGAAACAAATGGTGAAGACTTATCTTAAAATAAAAATAATTTTTTAAAAAGTGGTTGAGATAAAAGCAATCAGCTCTGAGAAATAAGAAGAATCATTCGAAAATCGCTTCAACTATTTTTGGAATGCCTTGGCTTATTTCCAAGAGAATTGCTTTTGGAAACACCATGTAGTTTAAAAAGTGTCTGGAACATCATCCTTTTGATTGATGTTCCAGACACTTTTTTGTGAAATAAACCAATCGAATGTGTGATGCAAAAAGCGTTGAATAAATTTATATTGAATAACGGTTCTCATCTGGGATTGTGACAGGCAGAGAAAGTGTTAAGGTTCCTTTAACATACTTGATAGTTGCGGAATGAATGATACCATTTAATTCAGTAATCGAATGAAAGAGAGTTGGCTTTGATAGATTCGATCTGAAAGATAAAAGGTTAAAAAAAAAAGAGACAACCGACCACTGGCTGTCTCCAAAGAATATTGAACTAGACAAACAGTCTGTTTTCCGCCAACTGATTTGTCTAAATAACGAATGAAATCCGTTATGAGAAAAGTATAGCATAATAGTTGGATCAGTCTAGCTAGAAAATCATTTAGTGGACAGTTATTTGGCATTTTCAAAATTTGTCTATGCATAAGAATAGGCACGCGAGATGAAAAAGCAATGCTAGGATTACTTGTTCTTATTTTTTTGCTATAATGTAAAAGATGTTTAGATCCTAATATATATAGTTGAGGAAGATTTGATGAATAAAAAATTGATGCAGGGCACATTTTGGTTAACGTTTGCCAATTTGTTGTGTAAGGTTTTAGGTGTTGTGTACTTAATTCCTTGGTTAATGATGATGGGGGATAATCAAGACGGGATGTTAGCAACGACCCTCTATAATGTTGGTTATTTACCTTATGGATTATTCTTGATGCTGGGAACAGTCGGTTTTCCTAACGCAATCGCCAAAAAAGTGGCTATCGCAACAAAAGAAGGAGATGCGCAAGAAAGTCGAGTGATTTTTCGTAGTACGATTAATATCATGTTTGTCATTGGGATTGCCTCAGCTGTTTTGATGTATTTATTTGCACCAGCGCTGGCAGGAATCAGTCCAATCGCCAATGTGAACAATGGAATCTTAGCGATTCGCAGTTTATGTCCTTCCTTAGTTGCTATTCCAGTGTTAAGTGCAATGCGTGGCTATTTCCAAGGAAAGAATGACTTGCGTCCATATGGAACTTCATTGATCATTGAACAAGCAATTCGAGTTTTGGTTATTTTGGCTGGGACGTATTATTTGCGTGTTTTAACGAATGGAACGATTTTAGAAGCAGTCTTAGTCAGCACTGTTGCGTCGTTTTTCGGCGGTCTAGCTGCAATTTTCCATATGTATGTAGTGGGACGAAAGAAAGATTACTTTAGGTTGAAGGATTTCTTGGTATCTACTCGCTATTTTAAAAAGGATAATCGTCGTGCGTCGGTCGCGATTATTCGTGAGACACTCCCATTTATTTTTGTCGGCTCAGTTATTACGATCGTACAGATGATTGATCAAGTAACGATGAAACCATTGTTACATTTTTTCCGGCCAGATATTGCGGATCAACAACTGGAGTTTTTATTTAGTCGTGCGTCGGTCAATCCAAACAAGTTGACATTGATTTTGATTTCAATGGTGGGAACTGTAGCAATCAGTAGTTTGCCATTATTAAGCACTTTGAAAAAAGAAAATCGAAAACAAATTGAAAAAACAGTTGGAGACAGTTTTTCAATCGCTATTTTGATTTTACTGCCATCACTTGCGGGAATGTCTTTATTAGCAGGACCGCTGTATACACTTTTCTTTGGCTACGATCCTGAAAGCGTGGGGTATTTCCAATTAGCATTACTCGCTTCGCTGTTCTTTTCATTATTTACGATTTTATCAACGATGTTGCAATCATTAAATCACCATTTGTTTGCTATTCGGCTAACAGTACAGGCAATTGTTTTAAAAGTTTTTTTCCAAGTCATTTTCTTAGCTTTATTTGGTGGTTATGGAATGAGTTTGTCAAATGGAATGGCATTTGGATACGTATTTATCCGAGGTTATTGGTACATGTGTCATGAATATCAAATTGCGCCGTTATACAAAATCAAAGACTTCTTCTTTAAAACGGTTCGTTCGACAGCGCTAATGTTGCTTGTATGTGTGACTGTTTTCTTTTTATTACACACGCAGCTCTCATTAGAAAGCAAGACGAACGCTGTGATTTATTGTGTGTTGATTACAGGAATCGGCGGATTGACCTTTATCTTAGCTCAGTTTGGCAAAAGTGGTATCCAATCATTGTTGCATCGACGTAACGCCTGAAGGAAGAGTTACGTTTTATCTTGAACTATGTGCTGCTACAAAAAGTTCGCTTTTTGTAGCAGTCTTTTTAATAGAACTGGATTTTAGATTTATCTACAAGCAAAATTATGCTATAGTTATAGGGTCTGGAAAAATTCTTTGAAACGAGGAAATAGATAAATGAAACTTGCAGTTGTTACTGATAGTACGGCGTATTTGCCGGAACGTATCAAGAACCATCCCGACTTATATGTAATCCCGATCCCAGTCATTTTAGATGGGAAGATTTATAATGAAGGTATCGATATTGAGGCTGATGAATATTACGGTCTTTTAAAAAACAGTAAGGATTTCCCTACGACATCTCAGCCAGTCGTTGGAGAAGTTTTGGCATTATATGACGAATTAAAGGCGAAAGGGTATGACACGGTAATCAGCATTCACCTTTCTTCTGGTATTTCTGGCTTTGTTAACACGTTGTTTGCAATGAAAGAAGATGTGAAAGGATTAACGGTGATTCCGTACGATTCGAAAATTACAAGCATGCCTATGGGACACATGGTCGAATCTGCCTTAGATTTAAATGATCAGGGAACATCACTTGAAGAAATTTTATCACATATCGATCATATTCGCGATAATACCTATGCTTATTTGATAGTTGATGATTTGAACAATTTAGTGCGCGGAGGTCGTTTAACAAATGGTGCAGCATTGATTGGTGGACTATTAAAAATAAAACCGATCTTGACATTTACAGATGGAAAAATCGTTTTGTTTGAAAAAATCCGTTCAAGCAAAAAAGCATTTGCCCGTGCAGAAGATATCATTGGTCAACGAAAAGCTGAAATTACAGGACCAGTTAAGTTATACGTGATTCATGCAAATAACTTAGATGTTGCAATCAGTGAAAAAGAAAAATTACAAAAGAAATACCCAGATGCAGAAATTGAGATTGGTCACTTTGGCCCGGTAATTGGAACACATCTTGGAGAAAAAGCAGTAGGACTTGCAATTTCGGCGCAATAATTCTTATTTTGTTCATTTTTGCCAGCAAACAAATTTGTTTGCTGGCATTTTTTTGTTTATTGGATTATAATCGCATTGACCGTTAGTAATTTACTACGTTAGTAATTTAGTAAATTACTAACATTAATAATAAAGGAGTGTTTTTGATGGAAATCCCAACAAATTTAAAGCATAAACCTGTTCTTGTCGTTGAAGATTATGATAAAGTTGATGGCCGTAATGCCTTAGATACAGATGCAAAAGGCTTGTCTCTTGGTTTAGCACAATGGAATGATCGCGGAAAAGTCGATATTTCTGGAAAAGTTTGGCGTCATACAGGCGAAAAATGGTCACGTCAATCCGAAGAATTACCAATTACTCGTATTTTAGATTTAGCGATTTTAGCAGCACAAGGAAGCTTGTATTTCCAAGATGCATATCGTTATAAAAAATTCTATGATCCTGAAAATCCCGTAGTCGATATCATTGGCTTGCAAGGAAATCGAATGACTGTCGAAGTCGATACCAAAAATCCTAAGATTGATGAAGACATTATTCTTTACTATGATACTTTACAAAAAGATGGTGAACTAATTGGCGAACGTTTCCGTATCTTAAAACGTTTGTTAGATGATTTAGGTTATTAAAATCACCGACTCGTTAAAGGAGGTTGAACAATGAGTGAGTTCTCGCTTACACAAGATCGAGTATTTTCACGTCTAGAAAAACAGATGATTTGGCAAAAACCAAAAAGTCACCGAACGAGTGCAGAAGAAATCAGAATTGCAACAGAAATCAACGAAAACTGGTTTGATCCTGAGATGAAAATCATGAATATTTTATTGGAAGGTGATGCCGGTTCCGGTAAGACACAATTAGCCAAAGCGTTATCTGCTGATTTGCAATTACCTTACACAAAGGTAACATGTTTTGCAGATATGGATAAATCTGATGTTTTTGGTGCGTTATTACCAGTAGTGGAATCTGTCGATGCAGATAGCCAAGAGCTATTAGAAGCTATTTCTCAAACTGAAAGTTTTGACGCTGTTTTGCATTTAATCCAATCGCATTATCAATTAGATGTACTTTCTGCACGGGAAAAACTAGCTGAATTTGTGCAACAAATTGAAGCAAAGGCTGAAACAACACCTATTCATTATAAGTATTATCCTTCAGAAATCGTTCGTGCGATGGAAAAAGGTTACTTACTTGAAATCCAAGAACCAACAGTGATCCGGGATGCGTCTGTCCTAGTAGCATTAAACTCAGCTTTGGAATCAAACGGAATGCTGAATCTACCAACAGGTATTGTCCGGCGACATCCAGACTGTATAGTTGTGATTACGACTAACCGAAATTATCAAGGAAACCGACCATTGAATGAATCCTTGCGGGATCGAATGCAACATGCAGAAAAAATGGATCTCCCTAGTCTTGAGGTAATGGTTGAACGTGCTGTTGGGAAGACAGGCATTCAAGAATCGCCCATTTTACTTAAAATGGCAGAAATCATTCGATTGTTAGATGAAACAGCGAAAGCAAATGCAATCAAAGGTGTTGCCGGAATGCGTTCGTACTTTTACTGGGTGAATACGATGAAGCAAGGTCAAGATGTATTACAATCAATCTACCCAAAAGTCTTATATAAATTGACCACTGATCCTGATGAATTAACGATTTTATCCCAAGCTTTAGACGATACTGGATTATTAATTGAACTAAGGGATTTGCTTCGAGCAAAAAAGTGGGGCGAAACGACTGCTGAACCAACAGTTCGTGGGCGAAAAATCAGTGGTTCAGAAGCAAAAGAGCGTCAGATTGAAGCACTTGCCCCAGAAGAGTTGACTTTGGCAGAACGAGAAACACCTGCACTGGAAAAAGTTGAAGAAATGGCTGATATGGAAAGTCCAGAAGAGACAAATGAATCTGATAATCTAGCTAACATTGAAGAAGAACGAAGTAGTGATGTCGAAGGAAAACATCAGACAGAAAGAAGTGTGAAAGATGAGTCTGCAGAAATGTCTGCTGCTGACATGGATGCCCATGACAAGGAAATGAAGAAAGAATTGAACAAAGAAGCCCGCCAAATCATGAAAGATACAATGCATGAAAAAGAGGGACTACTTGTTCACCGACCAAAGTACCAAATAAATAGCGATGAAGCGCGAGCAATCAGAGCCCAAGTCTTTCCAGTCGTTGATTCGTTGAGTCGACAAGTATTAGAACTTTTAGATAACGAAGAAAGCACAAGTTATCAAAAAGGTAAATACGAAGGGCAACGCTTTAACGCTAGTCGCATCGCATATGGTGATTTGCGTAATTTTGACAAAAAAAATCCACCCCATGAACAACCATCTCTAGCCGTTGCTATCCGATTAGATGAGTCAGGTTCGATGATTCGAGAAGATCGAATAGAAGCAGCAAAGAAGGCCGCAATTGCGATTGCAGAATTTGCTAAACGTGTTAATATTCCACTGATGATCAATGGTGATACAGCAGATGTTTCTGCACGTGAAAAAACATCCATTTTTTCTTATAAAGAATTCACTGATAGTTTTCAATGGTTAGATGACAAATTGGTAACGATGAAACCACGCCAAAACAACCGTGACGGAGCAGTTTTAAGAGTAGTTGCTGATAAACTGAACCAACAAACGGCAACTACCAAATTGTTATTGAATATTAGTGATGGGCAACCAAAAGCACTTCCAGATTATACTGGAAAAAAAGCAAAAGAAGATATCCAAGAAGTAATCAAAGAATATGATCGACAAGGAATTATTTTCATTGCTGCAGCGATTGGTCAAGACAAAGAAGAAATCAAAGAAATTTATGGGGAAAGTCGTTTTCTTGACATTACAGATCTCCAGGAATTTCCTAAGCAGATGATCCAATTGATTACTCGTTATCTATAGGAACATAAATTATCACTAAAACACTCGAAGTAATGAACGTATGTTTGTTACTTCGAGTGTTTTTTTGAAGGAAAAGTACTTAATTCTTTTTTGTTAACGGTAACAAAGACTTATAGGGAGCAATTTCGTTTATAATTGATGAAATGGCAAAGGAGGGTATCCGCATGACAAAAAATGTACAGTGGTGGCAACAAGAAGTGGGCTATCAAATTTATCCCGCGAGTTTCAAAGACAGCAATCAAGACGGGATTGGTGATATTAATGGAATTCGTGAAAAATTAAGTTATTTAAAAGAGTTAGGGATTGGCTTCATTTGGATCAATCCCATTTACTCTTCTCCATTTGTTGACAATGGCTACGACATCAGTAATTATCAAGAAATCTTAGCAAAATTTGGAACAATGGCAGAATTTGATTTGCTATTGGCTGAAGCTCATCAAATGGGCATTCGAGTGATTATGGACTTGGTTATCAACCATACATCTGACCAACATAAATGGTTTATTGAATCAAAAAAATCAGTAGACAATCCTTTTCGTGATTATTATTTATGGGCAGATAGTACCCCAGAGTCAGCGCCGAATGAATGGCAGTCTATTTTTGGTGGTTCTGCTTGGACACGTGATGAGGAAACTGAGCAATCTTATTTACATGTTTTTGCCAAGGAACAACCTGATTTGAATTGGGAAAATCCAAAAGTGAGAGAAGAGCTATTTACCATGATTCGTTGGTGGTTAGACAAAGGGATTGATGGTTTTCGATTAGATGCTATTTCACATATCAAAAAAGAAGACTATGCTATTCCCGCAACAGCTAATCCATTTTCACCTTTTCAAAATGTAGCAGGAATCGGGGAATATTTGACTGAACTAAAAACGATTTTTGATGAATATGACATCATGACTGTCGGTGAGGCAAGTGGCGTATCTGCTGCGGAAGGCCCACAATGGGTTGGCAAATCTGGGTATTTTGATATGATTTTTGAATTTGATCATATTTCTTTATGGAACCACGAAGAACAAGGTGTACTAGATGTCGTTAAACTGAAGCAAGCACTTACTGAGTGGCAGAATTCTTTAGCAGGAAAAGGGTGGAATGCACTCTATATGGAAAACCACGACGTACCTCGAAGCGTTTCTGCTTTTGGTGATGACCAGAATTATTGGTTGGAGTCTGCGAAAGCGCTAGGAATGATGTACTTTTTCTTACAAGGGACACCTTTTATCTATCAAGGACAAGAAATTGGGATGACCAATATGGCTTTTGCGTCAATTGAACAAGTAGATGCACTTGATTCAAGAAAACTTTATCAACGATTGCTTCAAGAAGGTTGCACGTCGGAAGAATCATTGGCAATCATTCGTAGCACAACAAGAGATAATAGTCGGACACCAATGCAATGGACGGATGAAAAATTTGCTGGTTTCTCTTCACAGGAGCCCTGGCTAGTTGTTAATCCAAATAAAGATGTGATCAATGTCGAAGCACAAACAAAAGAACCAAATTCACTCTTATCGTTTTATAAACAAATGATTCAACTACGAAAACAGCATACTGCATTGGTTACGGGCCGTTTCAAAGAGTATTTACCTGAACACAAACAATTATTTATTTACGAGCGTGTGGAAGCCAGTGAACAATTTTTAATTATGGTAAACTTGACAGCAAAAAATGCAGTTTTTGATCTAACAACTGAAAAATTAACAGAAGATTGGTCAGTCGTATTAACCAATCAGTTGGATGAACATCGATTTGATCTTATGGGCGAATTTGGACCTTATGAAGCTAGAATGTATCAACGAAATTCTCTCTAGTAATCAACTAATAATCAAAAAAAGAGGTATGACAAAATATTGTCATACCTCTTTTTTTGATTATAAATCATTTTAACTAAAAGTGGGAATAAAGAAGATTCCTTTACTTAGCGTTCATTTGTATTATATTGTGCACGTGGACCACCAATATATTTAGGACGAGAACGTAAAGCAGTAACGTGTGCACCACCTAAGGTATTCGAACGAGGGCGGACAGGAACTTGAACATGTTTGACGTGCATCCCAATAGAGGTATCACCAATATCGATTCCTGCTTGTGCAATAATATGTTCGACTTCAACTGGATCAGTAAATTGCTCGAAGGCAGCAACGGAGCAAGCACCACCAGCGTGTAAAGCTGGAACAACGGTCACAATTTCAAAATCTTTCTTTTCGGCTACGCTACGTTCCACGACTAGTGCTCGATTTAAGTGTTCACAACCTTGGACAGCTAGTGAGATTTCTTTAGAATCAAGGATTTCTTTTAGTGTTTGGACAATCCATTGACCAACTTCAGCACTAGAGTTTTTTCCAATGTGCCCACCAACAACTTCGCTAGTGCTACATCCTAATACAAATAAATCCCCAGCTTTGAGGTTTGCTTCATTCAAGATATCAGTAACCATTTCGGTTAATTGTTTTGCCAACATTTCTTTTGTTAATTCCATTTTCATTTATCCTTCTTTCGCTATGGTTAACGTTGTTTTCGTAATTGAAATCGTTTCAAGGCAGAAACCAATGGGTAAGTCAGTGCAATTCCAAATAAGTTCTGGATCATATTTCCTGGAATTGACGCGACTCCTGCTGGCCAGCCATACAAGAACCAACCCGCTAGCAAGTAACCAATGATCATGATCATACTACCAGTGAATAGGCCAAGAAACCAGCGAAACGTTGTTTGTCGACCAACCAAGCCCACAATCAATCCTTGTAACCCATGAATGAGCAGGGAAAAGATCGCCCATTGTGGGTAGCCCGAAATCAAATCGATCAATAATCCGCTGGAACCACCAACAACTAAGCCACCAATTGGTCCAAATAACGATGCTGCTGTATAAATACCAACTTCACATAGAGTAATAAATCCATTCGTTGCTGGAACGGGAATGAGAATCGTCAGAGAAAGCGCAACAGTTAGCGCAATCAGCATAGCATAGGTTGTTATTTGCCTGATGTTCATTTATCGTTATTCCTCCTCTCGTTTTCCTCCGGACCAAACACTACCGGAACCATCGTTCATTAAAACGCCATGGGCAATGCAGTGATAGACATAGTCTTTACTAGTTGCAATTGCTGTAGGTAAAGCGTCACCTCGGCACAAATTTGCTAAAATAGCAGAAGAAAACGTACAACCTGCACCATTAACAGTTGGTTTTGTTAATTTTTTACGAGTGAATAATTGCTCATTTTCGCCATCAAAAAATAAATCGATCGCAAAGTCACCTTGAATACCTTGCCCGCCTTTAATCACGATTTGTTTTGCTCCAAGAGCGTGGATGACTTTAGCCGCGCGGCGAAGGTCATCCAATGATCGTAACTCATCTTGGTTTGCCAACAAAGCCGCTTCCTTTAAATTAGGTGTAACAATAGTTGCTAAAGGAAAGAGTTCAGCAATCATTTTATCCATATAACGTTTATTTTCAGTCGTCTTAGTTTCTTTAAACGCAAGGACAGGATCTAGGACAACTGGAAGTTCTGAATTTTGTATCAAAAAATCATGGACAATCGTGATAGCTTCTTCTGAGTGAAGTAAGCCAATCTTAATTCCATCAAGTGTTGTCATTTTTGTTAATGAAGCTAATTGTTGTTTTAGTAGTCTCGGCGATAAATTTTCTAATTGGAATGTACCTTGTTCGTCCAAAAAACCTACACAGGTTAGGGCACTTAAACCAAAAAGTTGATAATTTTCAAAAGTTTTTAAATCGGATTGAATTCCGCCGCCTGCGAAAGGGTCAGATCCGCCAATTGTTAATACTCTTTTCATCTTATTTCCTCCATAAAAGCAAGTATAGCGAAAGTAAAATAAAATGAAAACAGCCAATTGGCAGATTCGGAACTCAGCCAATTTTGAAAAACGTAGGGAAATAAAAATACTTTCGACAACGAAAAAGCATCGTTATCAAAAGTATTTGTTTGTTTAAAATTATTTTATTGGTTTTTTAATTCTTGTTCGATTTGAAGGCGTTGGACTTTCATTGTTGCAGTTCGTGGAATGTCTTCGAAGGCACGAATAATCGGTGTATTCAAACGTGGCAGTTCGTGAACTTGTGTCCAATAAGCGTCCCAATCCATTTCTTTTCCAGGGGCTAAAGCAATGATTGGTTGTGGCGAATCATTTTTGTCACGTACGATTACGACTTCAGCTAGGAACTCAAGCGAATCAAGTAAATAATCTTCGATTGCTAAGGTACTATTGATTGTTTCAATCAAGTCTACTTGACGATCTTTCAAGAAAAGATGTCCGTCTTCATTCATCACACCGTAATCACCACTGTCCCACCAGTCGCCATAAACATTTTCTTGGAAGCGTGCATCTTCTTTATAGTAAGTCAATGCACGACCTTTTGATAAGAATTGAATGTGGCCATCTGTGCCAGTAGGTAAGAGGTTCCCTTGATCATCCGTGATTCGAGCTTTGGTCAAGTCACCAAGCCCAACACCCATATCACGTGCATCATTTGTCTTTAAGGATTCCAAAGTATGTGCTTTGAGAATCATTGGACCACATTCACTTTGTCCGTAAACTTGTAAAAAGATGGCATCTTTTGTCTTTGAGGTGTCAAGGAAAGTTGCCATTGTCTGGTTATTGATTGCATCGAAAGTTGAGTGATAGTAACGAATACCAGCAAACGCTTCTGGTACTTCTTTTGCAACGAAACTCCATTGAACGAAGTTATTTGGATGCGTTTCTAGTGCAATCGGTGGATTTTGAGTTAGCATTTTCACTACATGTTCTCCTTGTGCGTTAGCCAATGGCATCATTGGGAATCCCATAGCCATTAAGGAAGAAATTCCGATATTGAAGCGAGAGTGGACGGGAGAAATATGAAAAGCCACTAATTCCTTTGCTGCAATCTTTGTAAAAATCATTTTTTGCCATTTTGTTCGCCAGCCCATAGAGTTTGCTGAATGACAAATTAATTTTGGAATACCAGTTGTTCCAGAAGTATGTGTCATATAGGCAATTTGATCTTTTGGTAATTCTTGTTGAGAAACTGGTGTTGCTGATTGGTTCAATAACTCTTTTACTGATAATTGTTTTTCTTTTGAACCATTTGAGATTCCCGCTACGCGTTCCGCAGTAACTTCGTCAAACAAGATAAAAGGATCTTCTAGGCGTTCCACAAACACTTCCATTGTTGCTGTCGGCAAATGATAAGAAGTCATCACAGGTACAGCACCAAGATAAGAAGCAGCAACTGCCATTAGATAAGTGTCGAATGCTGAACTTTTATACAGCATGATTTTGTCGCCTAGTCCAACACCCATTGCTGCCAACTGATAGGCGCGCGTTAAGATTGTTTCATAGCTTTCTTTGTAAGTGCTTTTAAATCCAAGCTCAGGAAAAGCAGCTAATGGTTCATCGATGATGATTGAAACATCTGGTGTTTTTTTTGCTGCCTCTTGGTAATTAGTAAATAAATTAAGTGGGGAATACTCGATTGTTTCCATAGGTCACACTCCATCATTTTTTTGTTAAAAGGGGAACAAATTCCGCTATAATCGTAGCACAAACGTTTTGAAAATAACAGATTATTTTGTGAAAAAGAGCGCAAAATATTTCTTTCTATAAAAGATGATCAAAGTGATAGAAAAGCTTTACTATTTTTTTCTTTCCCAGAAAACAATTTTAAAAACGTATATTAGTCAAATTGATGATAGGAAAATCCTAACATATTTTGGTAGACTTCGTGAAAGTCATGTGGATTAAGGTAGCGATTGCCACATAAATAGTTGACTGTGTCAAGATCATCTAAATACTGTTCAGTATAATAACGAAAAGTTTTTCGACACAATTCTGGTGAAAGATTCTGGTAAACGGTTACTTTACTTAAAATTTGCCGAATCGTCCGGGGAGAGATTTGTTGGTCATGTGACGATTGAAATACAAAATCTTCCGCAGCTAATTCATGTAGGGTGAGATATGCTTTTAGAAAGCTGAATGCTTCATTAGGAAGTGGCACTTGATTCAAGCGATTTTCTTTTCGATGAAGTTGAATCAACTGTTTTTCTAGCAGGAGATCTTTTCTCTTCAATTCCACAATTTCATGGATTTTGAGCCCACAATAAAGCAGTAGTGCAAGGATTGCAAGATTGCGTGGTCGGTTTTTCTTCTCAAAGCTAGCTTCTCGACTTGTATCAAATCCTGCAGATGGAATGAATAGTGTTTCAAAATCAAGTAACAACTCTGCTGGAACATAGCGTGGTGCAGGTATAGTAGTTTCCGGAGTACTGGTCCCTAATAATGAAATTTCTTTTTTTAACTGCCCATTTTGAAATAAAAACTTCAAAAAATGATTAAGTGCGTATTGCTTTCTTGAAACACCGTGATAATTATTCCTGAATGTCTGCTCGATAGGCTGCTCAGCTGCCGTCTGGAAAGAGCGTGTATGACGATAAATACTAGCTAAAAAGTTCAGGTAATCTCGTTTTTCTAATTGCAAGATAAATTCATCATTCATTTCCTGATCTGGATAAGATTTTTGGAGGAAGTCCGTAAATAAATGGAAATCTTTTGCATATTCGTAACGACTACTTAAAGACAAATGTCCTCGATTTTCAAGTAAGAATTGCTCGAAAATAGGTGGTAATAATTGTAATCGTTGTTTCAACTTTTCTTGTACTTGTTTTCTAGTTTTACTATCCATAATTGTACTCCTTTCAGCTCTAGATAAAATGATCATGGATTCAAGTGTCACTAATGAGACTGATAAATCAAGGATCATAACTGATTCTTTCTCTTATCCTAAAACAAAAATCAAAAATAAGAAAGCGTTAGTGGAGGGAGAGTGATTCTGACAAAAATACCTAAATAAAAATCCCGATAGAATCAACTCGATTGATTCTGTCGGAATTTTTTTATTTTAGATTATTTTAGAGGTAATTCAACAGTAAAAATGACACCTTGTGGTTCATAATCCTTAACAGAAATCTTTCCTTTATGTTGGTCAATGATTTGTTTGGCGATTGCCAAACCCAACCCATAGCCACCAGTTTCTTTTGAGCGAGAACGATCTTCACGATAAAAACGTTCAAAGATTCTTGCTTTTTCATCAGAGGAAATACTTGGTCCAGTATTCGTAACGTCAATTTGCCATTCTTTGCTGGTTATTTGTGATTCAATCAAAATAGAGTCACCTGAACTGGTATATTTTAACGCATTATCAAGCAGGATAACTAGTACTTGATGGATTTTCTTTTCATCCATGATGACAGTAGCTGTGGACTCATTCGCAATCTGGAAATGTTTGCCATCCATTTCAGCCATTTCTTGAAATGGCTTGACTAATTGGGCGATGAACGGCTGGATATTTACAGCTGTTTTTGATAAAAGTCTTTGATTCGAATCATTTCGCGCAATCGTTAACAAATCGGTTGTCAGTCCGGTAAGTCGCCGTGTTTCTGCCAAAGCTTGAGCAATGCTTTCTGACTCTTCGATAACAGTGTGATTTGGTTTTGTAAATAAATGTTCTAAACTATTCTGGATAATAGACAAGGGTGTGCGAAACTCATGCGACGCATTCTCAACAAACTCTTTTTGCTGTTTCCACGAAGCTAGAATAGGGCGCATACTTAAGTTAGAGAGATAATAACTAATGCCAATTGAAATCAGCCAGAAGACAATCATACAAATAATCATAACAGTTTGAAAGGTAGCTAGAGAATCTTTAATCTGATTGGTATTTGCTAATACTTGAATATAAGCAATTTCGTTTTGATTTGCTTCAGCCTTGCGTGTAATAGAGCGAAATGCCAAAGAATGATCTTTTTCTGATTCAGATAAGTCGATACTTTGAATAACATCAAGGTTTTTTGTATCTAACTTCAAGCCTTGAATTTGATTTAAACGACCACCAATAGCGGCTTTATTCAAAATTTCACCAGAAGCAGACCATAGAATCACTTGGGTATTGAAACGATTGTTATCTGGTTCGTTTAAGGGCTGTCCGCCGGGGAAATTTTCCAAAAAGGGATTTCCTTGTTCGTAACGAGAAACTTCTAATTGAACGGCACGAGACGTTGTATCGATTTGTTTTAGACTTAGATCAGTTTCTCTATAGGCAGATTGGTTAAGTAACTGAAGCGTGATGAAACCTAATAAAATAAAAATACTAGCAAAAGCTGTAACGTTAGTTAAAAAGAAACGAATTTTTTGCTTGTTAGGAAATCTGTCTTTTATTTTTTTCATTTTGTTACACTTCCTGTAAAATATAGCCAACGTTTCGGAGTGTCTTGATATCTTTTGCAAGAGTCGTTTCACGCAAATGTTTTCGCAGATTACTCATATAAACTTCAACGACAGTTAGCGTCGTATCGGAATCAAATCCCCAAATTCGATCAAAAATCTGTTCTTTTGTTAAAATAATTCCCTTGTTTTGTAAAAAGTAAGTTAAGAGTTCAAATTCTTTTCCTTGAATGGATAAAATTTTGCCTTCAAAAGTGACCTCGTTACGGTTTAAATCACAAATGACACCTTTGTACTCTAATGAATGTTCATTGAAAAGCCCCAATGAACGCTTTAACAATGCTTTGACACGCATAATCAACTCTTCGCGATAGAAAGGCTTAGTTAAATAGTCATCGGCACCTTTTTCAAATCCTTCGACTTTATCCTCTAAGCCATCTTTTGCGGTTAAAATTAAGACAGGTGTATGAATATTTGCTTTTCTTGCTTGTGCTAAAACTTCGTATCCATTCATCTCAGGCATCATCAGATCAAGAATAACTAAATCATAAATACCACTTTCCAATTCAAAGAGACCTTCACTACCATCGTAAACTTGGACGACTTCTCCAAGATCGTTAATAATTTCTTTGATGTTGTCAGACAAAACTTTTTCATCCTCAACAATGAGTAACTTTATCATTGATTCACCTCATTTTTCATTCTGATTAATTTTAACACAGTTATCCTAAAATTAGCTTAAAGCAATTTTATGGAGCTGATCAGGAGAAAATTGTTGTAATTATTAATAATAAGTAAAAATAGATCTTTCTTAGTGAAAATAAATGTAATTTTTCTGAAAATGGATTTATAGTGTTGAAAAAGAGAGGAGATAGCCTATGTCAAATAAAAAAACAATCTTTTTGGTGACCCATAAGCAATCACCTGGAAAGTATATTGCCAAGCAACTTTATCGGAACATTCAGACAAGTAGTTTGAAGAACAAGCTGAAGTTTGTTTATGTAGAACTAGCGAAAAATCAAGACATGATTCATGCAGTTCAAGGAGACATCGTTTTAGTCGATTATTTCTTGAATCGAGACATACCTAAGCTTGCTTCTAATTTGTCACCTGATGTGTGTATTGATTTATTGAATATTGGAAGCACTAGTACTCATTCACCAATCATGCTCGAACGGCAACTGGCGCCTTTGTTACAATTAAATCCGTTGGAAATTCTCGTGCATAATAATCAAGATTTCTCTTTGTATGAATACGTATTACCAGCTGCAGACATTGGGCTAAATCGTTTATAGAAAAAACAAAGGGGAGGGGGGATATGGAAACCATTAGTAGTTATCGATTTACATGGTGTATGTTACGATCAAACTGAAACCTTTAGAGTAGGATTGCTAACAAAAACCAACGTTACTAGACTGTGGTATACAAACAGAATATTGTATCGATACAGCAATCAAAGTTACATATCATCAAGCGATCAAGTAAAGTTGCTACCTTCTTTAACAACGATTTACGATAATCCATTTATGTGTGAGTAAGAGATAATTGCTTTTTGATGAAAAAGTTGGAATCAAAGACTGGTTGAGTTTATGTCCTAAATGTATAGATTTTCTTTTTTATTCAATTACAAACATACTTTCGCCTTGCCTTATCAGACTCTTGATAAGATAAGGTTTTTTTTGTTGTCAGATTCAAAAATTTGTTCCATAATAGGTAAGTCGCAATTAGCTTGAATAACGGAGGAGAAGTCATGAAAACAGTTATTTTAGCAGAAAAACCATCCCAAGCAAAAGCGTATGCTGAAGCCTTTCAACAACGAAAAAAACAGGATGGTTATTATGAAATCAAAGATCCGTTATTTACAGGTGAAGTAACGATTACTTATGGATTTGGTCATTTAGTTGATATGGTTCCACCGGGTGCATATGAGCAACGTTGGGCGAGATGGTCATTAGAAAATTTACCGATTTTCCCTGAGACTTTCCAGTATGAAGTTCCTATGGATAAAAGAGTGCAGTTTGCAATTGTCAAAAAGGAATTACAATCTGCAGATACTATTATTGTCGCTACTGATGGAGATCGGGAGGGAGAAGCAATCGCCTGGTCAATCATTCGCCAAGCAAAAGCATTTTCTAAAGAAAAAAAATATCTTCGCCTATGGATTAATTCATTAGAAAAAGAAGCAATCTATGATGGCTTTAAAAATTTAAGACCAGGTGAATACTATTTTCCAAAGTATAAAGAAGCAAAAGCAAGGCAAAATGCCGACTGGTTAATTGGGATGAATGGTAGTCCTTTATACAGTCTATTGCTTCAAAAGAAAGGAATCGATGGTAGCTTTTCATTAGGAAGAGTACAGACGCCTACGTTATATATGATTTTTAAATTACAAGAAGAAATCAATCATTTCAAAAGGGAACCATATTTCGAAGGTGAAGGAGAGATTCGGCATCAAAATGGACAATTCATCGGAAAAATGGAACCAAAAAAATCTTTCAAGACACCAGAAGCCTTGACAGCAGAATTACAAAAATTAGGTGCGCATTTAGGTGTTCAAGAGGGACAAATCAACCAAGTAATAAAAAAAGAAAAGCAACTTCGTAGTCCACGTTTATTTTCGCTATCTAGTTTGCAATCAAAAATGAACCAGATGATGAAAGCTAGCGCAAAAGCAACGCTAGAAGCGGTTCAAGGGCTATATGAAAGTAAGTTTTTAAGCTATCCTAGAACGGATTCGCCATATATCACTGATAATGAGCATCACTACCTAGTGCAACAATTGGAAAAATATAAAGGATTTCTTGGTGTTGAAACCATTGACACACCTGAACTATTTCCAAAGAAACGTTACGTTGATGCTAGTAAAGTGCAGGAACATCATGCTATTATTCCGACTAAAACAATTCCAACGAAAGAGCGTTTTAGTAAACTTTCGCGTCTTCAACAAGCAGTCTATTTGCAGGTCTTACAAACAACGATTGCCATGTTTGCCAGTAACTATATTTATGAAGAAACAACTGTTTTGACAGCTGTAAATGAATTGAAGTTAAAAAGTATTGGTAAAGTCCCTATCCAACAAGGTTGGCAAGCGATTTTAAACACTGGAAAGAAAAAGAAAAAAGATCTGCAAAAATTGCCAGTGCTTCAAGAAGGCAATCTTGTTGAAGTAGAGCTGAAGTGTCTCGAAAAAGAAACGCAACCACCCAAACCATACAATGAAGGAACGCTGATTACAGCTATGAAAACAGCGGGGAAAACGTTGGACGATAACGAAGCACAAGAAATATTGAAAGAAGTAGAAGGAATTGGAACTGAGGCAACACGTGCAAATATTATCGAAAATTTAAAACAACGACACTATATTGAAGTGAAGAAAAATGAACTATTTGTTACTTCAAAAGGTGTAACTTTATGTAAAGCTGTCGCAAGTGAACCTCTTTTGACTAGCGCCGAGATGACCGCACGCTGGGAAGGGTATTTACGAAAAATTGGAGAGAATCAAGGAACGCCAGAAGTATTTTTGGAAAATATCAAAAAATTCATTTTACATTTGCTAGAATCTGTTCCTCAACAAATTCAGCAAGTTGATTTATCAAAGGAAATTACTGGTACACGTCAAATCAAGGCGATGGAGAAGAAAAATGATCAATTAGGTCGTTGTCCAAAGTGTCAAAATGGACTTGTGATGTTGTACCCTAAGGTAGCAAGTTGTCTCAATCCAGAATGTGACTTCAAATTATGGCCAATAGTCGCTAAAAAGAAACTAACTAAGACGAATCTTCGTGAACTTTTGTCGAAAAGAAAGACTAGTAAAGTAATTAAAGGATTTACTGGTAAAAAAGGTAAGTTTGATGCAGTTCTGGTGCTGAAGGAAGACTTAACAATCGGATTCGAATTTCCATGGATGAACAAAGTAAGGACAGAAGAAGAATGACGATCAAAATAAATTTATTTATTCCGAAAAGTGAAAATTCGAAAAACAAAATATTTATAAACCAATAAAGATAAGAGGTACCATTTTTGCGGAAAATTCATTCATTACTAAATTATCTAATTATGGGATAAAGTTATTAACTGTCACTCCAGAAAAGCAAACAGCTTATTCACCAACTCTGGTTTTATCGACAGTCACAGCGTTAGCAAAAAGTATCTTATATTTTTTCCATGAAACAACAAGTATGTTGAAACATAAAAAGCAAAAAAAGCAGCTATTTTTAGTACTTGGAGCTGCAGGCGTAATTTATTTCTTACCTGTAGTCACGCAACTTTTTCATCAATTGATAGCTACTTTTTAAAAAAAGATTTAATTTTATTAGACATTTCAGAGGAATCATTGATCTATGATTCCTCTGAAATGATTGTTTATTGCTCAAAAAAATTGATAAAGGTTCAAATTTAGATATTATTTATATGTTAAATGTGTTTTACAACTTTATAAATAAATTCACTATTATACAAAGCGTTTTAACCTATTTATGAGCTACTTGTGAACTACGTAGAGCGAATCTTGTGTTTATCTTACGAATAAATGTCAATATTAGCTACGAATTCCCGTGATTTGAGTGGATTTTCCAGAAAAATATTTAGTTCCAAGCTAATTTACCTTTACGGATGAATAATTGTTACAAAAAAATAATTTTTGCTGTATTTTGCGTATAAAAAGATAAAGAACATCAATCGATACGAATAATGACTTAATTGGTAAGAAAGAGAGGTACAATAGAGAGAACTTATTTTTAAATTTATTTTAGTTTACATAATATATATTATACAAAGTAGATTGTGAGAATATGAGCCACTCTCTTAATCAAATATTTGCTGTTTTGGTATCAATTTTAGCAATTCATTACAGATGCAACATTTAAAAATTATTTTGCATGAATTTTTATATTATTTCTGATATTTACACAACTACTAAAAATAATTTTGTATTGTAATCTTGTTTCTATAAAAGAATTACTTTTTATTTTATATGGTTAATCTTGTTGTGTATATTGTTACTTTACTCAATGCTGAAAAAACTTTTGATTTCATCTAAATTTTTGATAAGTATTTTTGAGATTATTCTTACCAATAGTTACTAGAGTTTGTTAGTTTTAAACTAATTGATTGTTTTTTTAGTTCTCTTTGTGTTCTTTCGCTATATTTTAAGTGAAACACCGATTGTCTTTCATATTATTTTCAGAAAAATAAGATTATAATACTTGTTGGAGGTTATGTTTGTATGGAAGAAAAGAAAAATTTTATTTCGTGGCCCGTGTTGGCATTGATGTCTTTTGTTACGGTTATTGGATTTGATGACATTATTTATAATTTTGCTAATCAAGGCATGGGTGTTATTACTTCATGGGTTATTTTGTTAGCACTATACGTTGTTCCCTATTCATTGATGGTTGGTCAGTTAGGGTCTGTCTTTAATCATGAAGGTGGCGGTTTGAGTTCATGGGTTCGTGGTACAAGTGGTGATAAGTTGGGCTATTTTACAGCATGGACTTACTGGGCTGCTTCAATCCCCTACGTTGTTGATACGGCAAACGCAGTGGTAGTTGGTTTTGGTTGGTTGATCAACGGAGATGATTCAATGGAAGACAAGATGTCTAATTCGTTATTTGCTTTATTGACATTTGTCATTTTTTTGACATTTATCTTCTTGCAAAGACATTTTAAGAAATCTTTAGAAGTTCTAAGTACAATTGGTGGTGGTGCTATGTTCGTGATGACGATTCTATTCGTTATTATGACTTTCACTTCCCTTTTTATGCCAAATGGACATATTGAAACACAACCAATGAATATTAAAACAATTTTACCAAAATTCGATTTACATTATTTAACAACAATCGGGTTACTGATTTATGCAATTAATGGAGCAGAATTAGTTGCACCTTTTGTTACTCGAATGCGTAAACCGAAGAAAGAATTTCCTAAAGCAATGATTATGTTAACTGTTATGACCATTTTCTTGACCGTTTTCGGTTCCTTTTCGTTGGGTGTATTCTTTGATGCGCACCACCTACCTAATAATCTGAAGATGAATGGTTCTTATTATGCTTTTCAACGTTTGGGTGAATTTTTCCACTTGGGAAATAGTCTGATGTATATTTTTGCGGTGACACAAATCATTTATATGTGTGCTCTTCTTGCTGTTTTGCTTGATGCTATGACAAGGATGCTTATCTCAGATACAGGAAAAGAATTCATGCCTAAAAAATTAACGAAATTAAATGAAGACGGGCTACCAATTAATGGCTATATTTTGACGACTTCATTAAGTGCCTTTATTCTACTACTAGGTGTTTTCTTACCGGAAATGAATGATATTTTTAATTGGTTGTTAAATTTGAACGGAATTATCTCTCCAGGTGTGACTTGTTGGATTTTCTTTGCCTTTATCAAAATCCGTTTAAATAGTCAAAAATACCAATCAGATTACGTGTTTATCAAAAATGATCGATTTGCTGTTACTGTTGGTGTCTGGTGTTTTGCTGTCACCATGATTGCCACTCTTTTTGGTGTTTTACCACAGGATGCCGCTTTTGGTTCATCACTTTTTTGGCATGAATTAATCATCAACATTGTTGGGATTGTTGTTTTGATTGGTTTAGGGTTCGTTATGCCCTATTTAGCAAAACGCGAGAGAAATCAAATTTAATTATTAGCGTAAGAAACGAAGAAAAAAGACAAGGCGCTCGATTTTAGTCCTTGTCTTTTTCGTTTATTTAGAATGATTATCTTTGGATGTCAATTCTTCAAATTTTTCTTTTACGTCGGCTATGACCTCTTCAACTGCTTCTTCGAGTTTGTTTGGTTCCTCTTTTGTGTCATCTTCAACTGCATTTGATCCAGATAACGCAACGGTTTTTTCTTCTCCAGAGTTAGTGCCAGATAATGCTTCTTGTTTATTTTCTGTTTCGCCAGAATTAGTACCAGCTAAAGCTACTTCATCATCTGTTTTTGGTGCCATTGAACCTCTTAGTCGTTTTCCTTTTTCTCCATCATAATTAGTCATAGATTTGTCCCTCCAGAAAGTTCTCATGTTTTCTTATTTATCTTACCTAAGAATAAAAGGACTGTCAAAAAGGATCACTTTCATTTTGATTTTGGGATAAAGCTGTTATACTTTCTCTTCGTTTTCTTGGATAGAACGGATACCTTCTTCTAAAATCTGCATTTGTAAAATAGTTTCTTCATCTTTAACGATTTTTTCTTCACCGTTGATTAATGTCTCGTAAATACCTGCATATACACGGCTATAATCGCCTATCTCTGAAATAACCTTTTCTTCATGATAAACATTATTGTCATCCATGTAGGTTAAAACACCATAATGTTCCGGCAAATCTATCCCAAAATCAGCGTTGTCTGGCATATAGAACATTTTCAAATGTTCTTCTTGACGATCCTTCGTTTGTTTGACAAACATTCCTTTTTTCCCATAGACAGTAAAGCTAGGACGTTCTTTGATTCTGAAATAACTTGATTTTACTGAGATTTTCATTGATCCGTAGAAAAAATCCAGATCAAAATAATCATTCATACGACCTTTTCCTAACAGTTGGCGAACATCATAATGAATATCATCGGGTTCACCAAAGTAAGAAAGAACCTGATCGACCGTGTGGCAAGCATGCCCATAAAGATAGCTGTTTGCTGTAGAAAAAGTAGTAGCGTTTTCGGGGATTTCTGGTCGGAAATAGTCATAATGCATTTCAATTTCTAAAATATCTCCTAACTTGCCACTTTCAATTACCTTTTGTACAGTCAAAAAATCTGAATCAAAACGTCTATTCTGATAGCACTGAATAAATAGACCTTTTTCTTTAGCCAAAGAAAAGAGCTCTTTTGCCTCTTTTGAAGTTTCTGCAAAAGGTTTTTCAACTAAAACATTTTTGCCATGCTCTAATGCGAGTTTTCCATACTCATAATGAAATTGACTAGGCGTAGTGATAACGACTAACTGAATCTCAGAATCGTTCCATAATTCATCTAGCTCTGCAGTGTATTCGATATCATCAAAAGTTTCCCAAACGGGTTCACTTGGCGAGTAGATTTTTTTGATTCTGATTTTGTCTGATAGTTTTCTAGAAAAAGGTAAATGATAACGATTTGTACTCTTCCCATTTCCTAGATAAGCAATTGTTAACATAAATAATCCTCCTATATAGTTGATACGCCAAGTATACTGAAAACTGTGTTTAAAGTCTCAGTACACACGCATTTTGGTAAAAATGTCCTAATTTCAGCTAAAAATTAACCTTTTTTTGAAAAAAAGTACCAATTTATGATAATCAGTAGCCAACATTGCCGTTTGTTAGTAAGATGATAGAGACGTTAGGAGGTTGGAGGCATGTTGATTGAAGATAAATTAACCAAACAAGAGACATTTACTACTACAGAAAAACGGATTGCAGATTATATCCGATTAAATTTTGAAGAAGCTGTGTATTTAACAATTGAGGAACTGGCAAAAGCTACATATACATCTCACTCAGCGATCATTCGTTTATGTAAAAAAATGGGTTACACTGGATTTAAAGAATTTCGATTTGAATTAGGACGTGAAGTCCATCAATTAGTTGCTCAGTTCAATCATGTGATTGATCCAAATTTTCCATTTTCACATGAAGATAATGCGCAATTGATTGCGAAAAAAATGGCAGATCTTACTGTTCAAACGATAAAAAAAGCACAATTGCAAATTGAGGGACAAGAATTGGATAGGATAGCTACAATGCTGAATCGAGCAAATAGAATTTTTTTATTTGCAAAAGGTGACTCACAGATTACTGCAAGGAAATTTCAAAATAAGTTAGTCAAGCTCAATAAATTTTTGATCCTTGCTGAAGAGTACAGTGATTCTTCATGGAATGCTGCTAACCTGATGAAAAACGATTGTGCAATCTTTATCAGCTATAGTGGTCGAATTCATCATTACGAACGGATTCTCACTTACTTGAATCATGTTGGTACCCCTTCTTTACTTATTACAGGAAACGAACATTCTGAAATGGCTAAAAAAGCCTCAATGAGTTTAGTCGTTTCTCAAGATGAATATGATTTTGCAAAGGTTGCTACTTTTTCCTCGCAGATTGCATTTGATTATGTATTGAATACCCTATATTCAGTTATGTACGCACAGGACTTTCAAAAAAATGTAATGAATCTTAAAGATAAACAAGAGCTTCTACAAAAAGGGCTCTTGAAAGAATACCATAATTAAAAAAAGGAAGAGTGATTGCTCTTCCTTCATGCCGTTTTTTACAATTATTCGACAGTACTTAATACTTCTTTTAATTCAGATACAGACTGATTAAACAATCGTTGTTCTTCGTCAGTGATAGCCAACTCAACAATTTCACGAACTCCATTTTCATCTACGATAGCTGGTACTCCAGTAAAAATATTTTTTTGTCCATATTGTCCTGCCAAATAAGCCGAAATTGGTAATACTGCTTGTTCATTATTCAAAATTGCTTTTACAATTCGTGTAGTGCTCATCCCGATTCCATAGTAGGTCGCTTTTTTGCGATCAATGATTTCATAAGCAGCATTCTTAACTTTTTCGGCAATAATTGTTAGATCATCTTTAGTTAATCTGTGATCTACTTCAACGATTTCAAGAATGGGTTTCCCGCCTACCGTTGTATGTGACCAAGCAGCAACTTCTGAATCCCCATGTTCTCCCATAACATAACCATGAACACTTCTTGGATCAATCTCCAATTTTAATGCAATTTCTTTTCTAAAACGTGTTGTATCTAATGTTGTTCCAGTACCAACCACGCGGTTATGTGGTAATCCTGAGGCTTGCCAAGCAATATAAGTCAAAATGTCAACAGGATTTGAAGCAATTACAAGAACACCATCAAATCCAGACTCCATAATTTGTCTCACAATGTCACGCATGATACTTGCATTTGTTTGAACTAAATCTAAACGAGATTGCCCTGGTTTTTGGTTGATTCCCGCAGTGATTACTACTAGATTAGCATCTGCACATTCTGTATAGTCACCAGATTTAACTGCAATATTTTCTTCTCCCCATGCCATACCATCAAGTAAATCAAGCGCTTCTCCTTCAGCTTTTTCTTGGTTAACATCAATCAACACTAATTCGTTGGTGATACCTTGATTGATCATGGCATAGGCTATACTTGTTCCAACAAATCCAGTACCTACAATCACAACTTTTCTACTTGTTTTCATCATATATAATCGTCCCTTTTCATATTTTATTTTCTTTTCATGAAAATTATATGATGATATTTTACATTTGTTAAGATGATATTTTTTATAGTTTCTATAAAAAAAAGTTATAAATGGAATTGCAGAATCTGTTTGTCCTGTGTTATTTTGATGGCAAATAAATTACCTCAAAGAGTAATTCTCAAGAACGGCTTGTTGAGCCTTCAAAGGTTCTTTGATTTTCTCCATAACCTCTTCTTCCGTCAGAGCATTTGGATAGTCACACCAGATGGCAAAATAAGTTCCAGTCACTTTAGTTAGTTGTTCTCGTGTAATGTGTTGGTTGCCAGAAAAAATCATTGGATTCCACTCGTTTTTTATTTTATCTTCAGTAGGATAACGGTAGCCAGCCCCTTCTCCTAACACAAAATAAAAATAATTATCATTGAAATTCAATACTTGATGACCTTCATTGAAAAAAGTTTGGACATCTGCCATTTGCTCACTGTAATTTGTCCAATAAGTGATTTGGATCGTTTTTTTCAGTGTGCTCTTCATTCTTTGGTTCTTTTTGTAAACACCATCATTCCAAATACGGGCAGTTTTGCCAGCTGACTCAATCAAGTCAGCTAGATCGTTGATATAATCAATAAATAAGTCATAAGCTCTGCTGGCATCTTGATAAATTTCTTCTGCTTTTCTTGTTAATTGAGGATAACGGGCCAATTCATCAAAACTAATATACTCGTCTGCTCCTAAGTGGAAATAACGAGAATCAGGAAATAGTTCTAAATATTCTGTGATAATTTCTTTGACTTTGTTGATTGCTTGTTGGTTTGTAATATCTATGGCTCGATTTGCAGGAAATACATCTGAATCTTCCCCTAAACGTTCTATCTGCCATTCTGGATAGATGCTAAGTAAACGTTTCAAGTGTCCGGGGCTATCGAACTCCGGAATAATTTCAATCCCAATTTTTTTAGCATAAGCAATTAATTCTTTGATTTCTACTTTTGTCAAAAAGTGAGTTGAAGTTAGTTCTGGCACAGTTTCACATTCAATTCGAAATCCTTCGTTGTCCGAAAAATGAAGCTGTAATGCATTCATTTTGAGCGATGACATGTAATCAAGTAAGTTTTTCAAAAAGCTTGATGAATAAAATTTGCGTCCAATGTCAATTGATACTCCTCTTTCTGGAGAAATTGATAAGGAATCTGTTAATTTTGCCATTTTATTTGCACCTCTGATTCATATATTTATATCTCTTTAGTAGTATGACACAACTCTTAAATATGTAAACCCTTTCTTTTTTGGATGTTACTAAGGAATTGATAAGAAAGTACCTAATCTTACTTTTAACAGTTTTCTTTTTAAGTTTGTTCATTCTATAATGAATTTGTTACGAGTATTTTTTTTAGGAGGTTGTGTGATTGTCTTTTTACCAACGGTTTTTGGCAAACGAAAAAATTCGTAGGTTGACTGTTTTACTTTCAGTTATCTTACTACTTTTTTTATCCAGAGCAATGATTACGACGGTTTTGCTCACATTTATCTTTACTTATTTAATGATTCACCTTGTTCAGATTATCCAACGTTTTATTAAGATTCCTACTGCTGCACTAACAGTAGTCATTTATTCAATAGTAGTTTATTTGATTTATCTGGCACTAACGAAGTATATTCCTGTTTTGATCCATCAGACTTTTGATATGGTTGGTTCAGTCATTCACTTCTATGAGCAGCAGCCAAAAGACGATAATCCACTATTAACGTATGTTCAGAATTATATTGAACGCAATGATTTTTTTGAACAATTACAAAATGGTGCATCAATTGCTATTGGCTATCTGCAAGACGTTGGGAAACTGGCTGTAGCATTTGCAATGTCCTTTATTTTGAGTTTCTTTTTTATGATTGAAAAGAAAAAAACGGTTCTTTTTTCTCGACTCTTTTTAAAAAGTGAATTTGCTTGGTTTTTTCAAGACATTTATTATTTCGCAGATAAATTTGTTAATACGTTTGGTTTAGTTTTAGAGGCGCAATTTGTGATTGCTATCTTAAATACTGTCATTACGACTATTGCTTTAGCTGCATTTGGATTCACTCAATTACCAAGCTTAGCAATCATGATTTTTATTTTGAGTTTGATTCCGGTAGCAGGTGTGATCATCTCTTGTATTCCATTATCGTTTATTGCCTATTCACAAGGGGGAATCAAAGATGTGGTTTATATTTTGGTCACGATCTTGATTGTCCACTTGATTGAGTCTTATGTGTTGAATCCTAAATTGATGTCTAGTAAAACAGAGTTACCGATTTTTTATACCTTCATCGTATTATTAGTAAGTGAACGCCTGTTTGGAGTCTGGGGATTAATTGTCGGTATTCCGATATTTACTTTCTTCTTAGATATTCTAAAAGTAAAAGAAATTCCACTGCATCTAAAAAAAGAACAGCGTGAAGTAATCAAAAAAGAGTAAAAAAAAACCATCCAAGTTTGGATGGTTTTTTTTTACTCTTTTTTATGTCTACCATAAATAAATGACTACCTGTAGAAACAAGAATGTCCCCTAAAAGTAGATCATCTTCTTTATTGTAAAGCGTTTGTTTCTTAACATCGCTGCCAACAAAAATGGAAAATTCTGTTTTATCTAAGTTATCGGAAATTTTCTTTTTGATATGGATAGTTTTTATTTGCAGTGAAAAAATTTAATTAGATGATCAAATTTTAGGATTGCGTTGATGTTTTTGCCTGATCAATGATCCACATCACAGATTCACTATGCTTTAATCTTTTTTGCATGGAAACAAAATCTTTGTTTTGAATTAGTTGCTCAAACGTAACAAATTCTTGATACATTCTGTGCGGGTGACTATTCACAGAGATCGTTTCTAAAAGTTGGTTATTTTGATAGATACCGAAAGAAGTTAGAACATTTGTAGGGCTGTCAACTATGATCGACCTAGTTTCACCTTGAATAACTGAGCGAACAGGTGCATCAGAATTCTTAGCTGCAATACAAACTGCTTGATATTCCTTATATTGCAAGACTAAAATTCCAGAAGTATCAATCTGGTTTTCCATATGAGGGAAGTAATGGACTCCCAGTGGCTTTCCTAATAGTCCCACAACAAAATGGATATTGTAAATATTAAGATCCATCAATGCTCCCCCGCCTTTTTGAGCATCAAAAACTGGAGCAATCTCTCCGTTTTTAAAAGCATCATATCGTGAAGAATATTGAGAATAATTGCATTCAATTAGCTTGATATCTCCTAATGAAGATAGTTTCTTCTTGATTTCCAAGTAATTTTCCAAGTATTGGTTTGTAATTGCTTCAAGCAGGATTTTTTGTTTGCTTTCTGCCAACTGTTTTAGTTCTAAAAATTGTTGGTAATCAGTAGTAAATGGTTTTTCACAAATGACGTGCTTGCCAGCTAATAGTGCTTTTTTTGTAAAAGAGAAATGTAAATGATTAGGAACCGCAATATAAACGGCATCGATCGTATCCTCTCGTAAACATTGTTCGTAATCGGTAAAATAGTTCTTGATTCCATATATTTTTTTAAGTTCTCCTAATGTCTCTTTACTTCTTGTTGTTCCGACGATTGCTTCTAATTCGATTTGTGGTAAGTCTTTTGTAATTGTTAAAAAGTCTTGTACAATTTTTCCTGAACCAATTATTGCTAACTTCATATTGTTCACCCTTTTGTTTAAAATTCCCTTTCCTTGAACTGTTGTGACTCCATTCAACCATGAAAATGATTCTTTGGTAAGCGAACGACTGAAAATTGGTAGTTTGTACCAAGAAAAGGTCTTTTTATCAAAAAAAACTGAAACTTTTTGCCAAAAAAGAAACTACCTATAGACACAAAGAACACATTGTTCTAAGCTCTAAAGGTAGTTGATTCAACGAAACACCAGATGATAGTCCTGTGGGTCGCAGCCTTCGATATATTGATAAAGCAACAGTTCCATCAAGGCAATCATTGAGATATGAGAAGTAAGATTTAGTTGATTCAGGTACAGTTCGTCCGTGAATAAGTAGAGATTGATATCACTTGTATTTTGCATCAGGTTATTATCGGCACCAGTGATCGATACAATAAAAGGATGTGACTGTTCTTTTAATTTTCTAATCAGAGTAATCAACTCGTTGTCCTCACCACGATAACTAAAAACAAAGACCAGGTCTTTTGATTCAGCTTGCTGCAAAGCAATTGTTCTTGTTTGCTGATCCTCTGGAAAGATGACAAAAAATCCCGCTGTAGTATAGAGATATTTGATATAACCCATAATTTCTTTACTCATTCCCTTAGCAAACAAAAAAATCTTTGGTTTTTCCTGCATAGTCAAAACAATTTTTTTAATCTTGTCACTATCCATTACACGAACGGATTCAATTAAATTTTTCAAGTATTCTTCCCGATAATCTTTTTGAGAAACTACAAATGGAGTTTGTTGAGGAACGTCATTTTTGGTTAATAAGGTATATTTGATAACTGTTGAAAATTCACTATAACCACTAAAGCCTATTTTTCTAACAAAACGTAAAAAAGTTGTGGTTGAAACAAAACATTCTTCAGAAACTTCTCTAATGCTTTTATTTTTAATTACATTTAAGTTTGAAATAACATAATCAAACAAAACTCGTTCATTTTTCGTAAGTTCTGCTAGATGGGAATTAACAATTTCATAGAAATCCATAATCATCCTACTTTCTATGTTTTGGTAGTGCCTGAGCAATGCAATGGATATTTCCGCCACCTAAAAGGATCTCTCGTGCAGGAACGCCAATGACTTCATATCCAGGATACAAGTCCTGCAGTATTCTATGAGCTTTTTGATCGTTATTGTCGTTAAATATAGGATAGATTATGCCTTGATTTGCCGTGTAATAACTAACGTAGCTAGCTGTTAAACGATCTCCGGGAAAGCGTGGAAGCATACCATTTACTGGATCAACTCCTAGACTTTCCTCTTCAGTAATGTACAGTGCTTGCGGTAAAGGCATTTTATGGATTTTTAATGTCCGTCCTTTGGCATCTGTTGCTTTCGATAAGTACATAAAAGCTTCTCTTACAATCTCATACATTGGGTCTTCTGGATCGTCACACCAATTAAGAACAATCTCGCCGGGACGAACGACATTCAATAAGTTATCGATATCGCCATTTGTTTCGTCTAAAAAGAAGCCATGTGGAAGCCAGATGATTTTTTGAGCTCCACAATATTCCAAAAGAATTTCCTCGATTTGTGTTTTCGTAAATTGTGGATTTCTTCCTTCAGATAATAGACATTCTTCAGTAGTAAAAATTGTTCCTTCTCCGTCACTATGAATGGAGCAACCTTCTAGTACAAAATTTGCGAGGGAATAATAATCTAATCGTTGCCAATTACATATTTTTTCTGCCAATAAATCATCTTGATCCCATGGAAAAAACAAACCATCTAACAGCCCGCCCCACGCATTGAATCGAAAGTCTACACCACGAAGATTTTTTAAAGTATCCATGACATAGACTGGTCCTGTATCTTTGATCCATGCATCATCGGAACTCATTTCTAAGACACGGATATTTTCATTAAGTAAGTGGCGAGCATTTTTGTATTGTCTCTTTGACACAAGCATTGTTACTGGTTCGAATTTTGCAATAGCTTGTGCAACTTCTGCATAAGTAAGCTGAGCGGGCTTTGCACCATTCCGCCAATTATCAGTTCTTTCTGGCCAGATCATAAAGCATTCCTCATGAGGAACTGTTTCTGCCGGCAAATGAAAGCCATCTTGTTTAGGGGTACTGTGTTCTATTTTCATTTAGACAACTCCTCTTCTTCTGTTAGTATAGCAAAAAACGAGGATTCGAAACAAAAATGTTCGCGAACCCTCAAATCTTTGATTGAAAACCATTTAATTAATTATCCATTTTTTAGTCAGTGGCTACTAGGTATTTGTTGAGTGATGCAGTGAATATTACCACCGCCTAGAAGAATTTCTCTTGCGGGAACTCCACTGATTGTACGATCTGGATATAACTTTTCTAAAAGTTTTTCTGCTTCATGATCCATCGAGTCACCAAACAATGGAAAGACGATTCCACCATTAGCTGTATAATAATTAACATAACTAGCAGCTAAACGGTCACCCTCTTCTCTCGGCAAAGTGCCTGCTACCGCATCAACACCTAAGCTTTCTTCTTTAGTAATCGTAATAGGTTTTGGTACATACATTTTATGAACGATCAACTTCCGCCCTTTTGCATCTGTTTCATTTTCTAAAATATTCAAGCATTCTTGAGAAATCTCGTACTGTGGATCAGTGGTATCATCTGTCCAAGCAAGAACCACTTCACCTGGTTTAACAAAATTAGCAATATTGTCGACGTGACCGTTTGTTTCGTCTAGATAGATTCCACGTTTCAACCAAATAATTTTTTCAACAGCTAATTGTTCTTTTAAAACATGTTCAATTTGTTCCTTAGACAATTGAGGATTGCGCCCATTTGAAAGTAGACACTCTTCTGTTGTTAATAAGGTACCCTCCCCATCGACGTGAATTGACCCACCTTCCAAGACGAAGCTATCTAGCCGATAACGATCTTTACGTTCAATTTCACAAATTTTTTGAGCAACTTGATCATCTTTATCCCATGGGAAATAAAGACCATCTTCTAATCCGCCCCATGCGTTGAATGACCAATCAACGCCACGGACTTCGCCGCTACTATTTTTGACGAATGTTGGGCCGCAGTCGCGCACCCAAGCATCATCACTAGCAATTTCAACTACCCTAATTTCTTCTGGTAGTAAATGACGTGCATTATTATATTGGTCAGGATTTGCTCCGACGGTTACAGGTTCGAAGGCAGCAATTGCTTTGGCTACTTCAACAAATGTTTGTTGCGCTGGCTTTCCACCATTGCGCCAATTATCAGAACGTTGGGGCCATAAAATATAAACACCCTCATGGTTTTCAAATTCGCCAGGCATCCAAAACCCATCTTGTTTCGGGGTACTATCAATTGTTTTCATGAGAATGAACTCCTTTTTCTAACGTTTTTCCTGCGTGTTTTATCATTATTTCACCAATCAATGCTACAAGAATTGTACCTATTAATACCGGAATTTTTCCGGAAAACTCTTCGGGACTATTATCAAGTGGTACGACTGAGAAAATTAAAGTTAAGACTAGTAAAGTGAATGGAACATAGGTCATGATTCGAAGAAACCATGTTGGACCAGGCACCTTGAATGGTCGTGGTGTATCGGGATCTATTTTGCGTAGTTTTAAAAATGACGGGAACATCATGATATATGACAGTAATAATGCAACAACATTTAATGAAAAGAATGCCCAAAAGATGTTTTCGTTGGGAATCATTGGTGCTACGACAACAAGCAAGGTTGCAATGATTCCGTTAAGTAAAGAAGCACCGACAGGCATTTCATTTTTAGGATTTACACGTGCAAAAATTGCTGGCATATCTTTGTTCTTTGCTGCATATAAAGCAACATAATTCACTCCTAAAGACCACGAAATCAAATTGGCAGCTAAAGTATACATAAATAATAACCCAATAATCACTACAAATGGATTCAAACCACCGACTAATAAGATAAAGCTATCGATTAATCCGCCTGACGCAGACAATTCTTCGGCAGGAACCGCTGCTCCCATACCAAAAGCTGCGAATAGATAAAAGAATGCAATAAGTATTCCGCCGTAAATAATTGATTGTGGGATCTGCTTTTTCGGATTATCCATGTCGCTTGCCATAGTGGTTACTACTTCAAATCCTAAAAAGTTAAATAGAATGACAGAAAGAAAACTTAGACTCTTAATATCCATTTTTGGAAGTAAGGCTGCTCCTGAAAAATCATTTGCTACACCTTTCGTTACTGCATGATAAATCCCTAGAACGCCTAGACAAATCATAATGGCAACTTTCGCAAAAGCAGCAAGATTTAAGATCCATTTACTGTCACTTACTGGATAACAACTAATAAAAGTAACAATCCAAATGAAGAGCAATTGGATGCCAATAGCTATGAACAAATTAAGCTGGATTTGAAAAATTTGTGAGAAGACTTCTTGAAAAAGAACAGCTAGACTTGCCATCCAAATAGGAAAATTGATCCAATAAAGCCATGCAACTCGTCCACCCCATCGGCGACCGAAAGCTTTTTTTACCCAATCGTAAATTCCACCATCACCTTCATAAGTGGTACCTAACTCTGCGGAAATTAATCCATAAGGTAAAAAGAATAGAATTAGTAGTAGCCCCCACCAAAAAAATTGTGAGGAGCCAATTGCTGCGGCGGGGGCAGCAGACTCTACTACCAAGATAACCACAACTGCCATGAGTACAGCGTCAAATAATCGGAACTTCTTTTTTTCCATTATCCTTGCTCCTTTCTAACTTTAATTTTTGCGTTCGTATTGTTTCGTTTGACGTAATAGACGCTCAAACTCACTATCGTATGTTGTTGCTACTGCTTCACTCGCATAGTTTAAGTATGGATTTAAGAAGTAAACCAATAAAGCCCGCATCGCTGTTAATCTGTTTTCGGCTTCGTCTAGTACAACTGAGCAAGGCGCATCCAATACTTCATCAGTTACCTCTTCACCACGAGTAGCTGGTAGACAATGCATAAATTTAGCGTGTGGCGCAGCTTTTTTCATTAAGTCTGCATTGACTTGATATTTTGGATAGAAAACATTCATTCGTTCTTCTTCGGATAATTCCGCTTCATACAAGCCATACCAAACATCCGTATAAACAAAGTCCGCATCTTTCATCGCAAGATCAGCATCGTCAGTAATTAATACGCTTCCTCCAGATATTTTTGCATTTGCTTCACCGATAGCCAATGTTTCTGGTTTGATTTGAAATCCTTTTGGGCCGAATTGAACAAAGTTCATACCCATTTTTGTTGCAATAAACATTAAAGAAACACAAACCTGTGTTGCATCTCCGACAAAAACAACTTTACAGTCACTCAATTTTTTGCCAACTGGTAGATGTTCTGTCATAGTGATAATGTCACCTAATTCTTGAGTTGGATGATTGTAATCACTCATACCATTGATTACAGGAATTGTTGCTGTCTTGGCTAATTCAACTACTGAGTCATGACGTTCTACCCGAGCCATCAAAATATCTACCAAACGAGATAAAACACGAGACGTATCTCCTAGACTTTCGTGTCCGCCTAATTGAATTTGTCCAGGTGCAAGGTATTGTGCGTGCCCGCCTAGTTGTGTCATAGCTGTTTCAAAGGATACACGTGTACGTGTAGAAGATTGCTCAAAAATCATTCCTAACGTTTTGTTTTTCAATAATGGAGGATAGTACCCATTCGCAATTGATTCTTTTAATTTTAATCCCAATTCAATCAAGTATTCTACTTCTTCTCTTGAATAATCATTTGTATCGATAAAGTCACGTTTTTGCATCTTGCATTCTCCTTCAGTTATTTATTGTTTGTCGTTTATACTCGAGTAATTCTTTTGACATTTTGAGCATACTAGTTTTTCTTATGAGTTGTAAGGGCTTTTCTAGTTTAAGAAAAGAATGGAAAACAAAAAGAACATGTTACATTTTGCGTAACATGTTACATGTCTTTTCTATAAAAGTAAGAGCAAATGGCTACTGATTACATAACATACTTTTCAATGGTTTTCTGCTATAATAAAACAGATATTGATGGTGGATTTGGAGGAATGAACATGATGGATAGCTTACAAAATCAAGCATACCAGGAAATTAGAAAACGAATTATTTTTTCAGATTTAGAACCAGGACGCAAAATTTCTGAAAAAAGTTTAGAAGACTTACTTGATATTGGTCGTACCCCTATTCGTGAATCTTTGATACAGCTACGTCAACAAGAACTTGTTTATACGATTCCTCAAAGTGGCACCTATATTTCAAAAATTGATCTGTCTTCTGCACAAAATGCGCGCTTTGTCCGCGAGCAACTCGAACAGCAAATCATGGTTGAATGTTGTACAAAACTAACGCCTGAAACACAACAACGATTACAAGAAATATTAAATTTACAACAAAAAAAAATTGAAGAACAAGATGCACGTGGATTTTTCTATGCGGATAATTTGTTCCATGAGACTTGTTTTGATATTGCCGAACGCAAAGAAGTTTGGAATTGGTTAGACAATCATAATACACATTTAGAGCGATTTCGTTGGTTGCGGGTAACGATTTCTGGGTTGCCTTGGGAAACTATCACGAACCAGCACCAGCAATTATTTGATGCACTGGGGGCTAAAAATCCTGAAGAAGTTCGTTTTTTGACGATTTTACATTTGCATATGATGCTGAATGAGCAAGAGTCAGTTGTAGAAAGATATCCAGAATATTTTGCATAAGCAGGAAAAAGAGCCAAAAAATTATAAATCATTGGCTCTTTTTCTAATAGTTTTGTCTACACTTACCTGTTTAAAAATCTTTTTATATTCTTGATAGCTGGTAATTCTCTTGAATTATAAATCCTCTTTAATCATTTTATTTGATAAAAGTACGAATGGTAAATAGACAAGAATTCCTAATAAAATAATCACAGCTTGTAAAAGCGAAGCACGGATATCACCTGCTGTTGCTAAGTAACCGGAAAGAATTGGCGGAGTTACCCATGGGATAGAAATATATGTTGGTTTGACCCATTCCCAACTTGTTGCTAAATAAGCTGAAACTGTCGCTACTATTGGTGTCAGACAAAATGGGACAGCATAAATTGGATTAAATACGATTGGTAAACCAAACATCATTGGTTCGCTAATATTAAAAATACTAGAAATGACGCCTAATTTTGCAATCATTCTTTCATCTTTTCGTTTAGATGCAATTAACACAGCGATTACTAAACAAATCATTGTGCCCCCTCCGCCCATATACACATAGGCATCAAGAAACGACTGAGTAACAATATTAGGGACTACATTTCCACTATTGATGGCATCAATATTTTGTTGCAAAGAAGTTAATAAAACAGGACCTGAAATTGCACCAAAGACGAATGAACCGTGAATACCAAAAATGAAGACAACTGTTGAAAGAAAAACATACAATAAAATACCAGACAATGATTGGAATCCGCCAACTAGTGGTGCTTGTAGCACTTCAATGACTAATTCAGGAACAGTTACTCCAGTTAAAGTCCTGATACCTGTTTCCAACAGTGCAAAAACAGTGATCGTCAATAATGCAGGAATAAGTAAATTAAATGACTTTGCGATTGCAGGGGGCACACTATCAGGCATTTTTATTTTCAATTTTTCGTTAGTAGATAATTTACATAAAAGAGTAATACCAAACAACGCAGCTAAAATACCTAGCAACATGGTTGAGGCGCTAGTATAAGTTTGTGTCAAAATACCATTGGCTTGAATTGATTCTCCATTGTTTCCTACAATAGTCAATGTATTGGGAATTAAGGTGATATAACAAGCTAAGGCAATGATTCCTTCAAGCGCTCCGTCATTTCCGTAAGAACGTGCTAAACGATAGCCAATCAAGAATGTGACCATAATACCCAACATCCCGATCGTTCCGTTGTAACCTTGGACACAGAGCTCTGAAAGGAACGTTCTTCCAGTGATTTCTCGTAGTAAACCAGTTTCTTCAGCAAGCAAAACATTATTAATCAAAACAAAAAATGCGGAGGCAATTGTAATTGGAATCGTACTGGCAAAAGCATCTCGAATAGCAGCAATGTATCGATTGGTTGAAATTTTATTTGCATAAAGTGCAATTATTTCGCCGATTGTTTCTTTAGTTATTCCGGGATTTTTCAACATAGTCATTCTCCTTTTTTATATACTCAATGCATGAACGACGGACAACCACTTTCCTGCAAGTCCAACCCAAACTTCTTTATATGTGGCATTGTTAAATTGTGGCCAATAGGGAATATCTTGATTTTCAAAAGTCTGAATCCCAACTGGTAGTTCACCAATCATTTCACCTGAAGAAACAGTATACATCTGCGGATAGTTGTACCCTTCTCCATACATCATTGATTGTCCGAACGGATTTTTTCCAATGAGCCATTGAAGCTGTTTGAATCCAATATTCTTTAACTTATCATCTGTTAATAAATTTCCTATTATCGTTGCACTTTCACCCATTGATAGAAGCACAGCATTATTTCCACGGAAGGAAAACCACACAGGAAATTTTTTTAGATAAAGACCTGGTGCAATCTTTTGACCAGCTAATAGCTGCTCTTTAAATTCGACGCGCGCCTTTTCATCGACCAATAGGTGTTGACGATGAAATGATGCATCGTCGTCTTTCTCACTCATTTTATAAATCCCGCTGGCAATCATTGGATAAGGGGCTGTAGCACTCGCTAAATAGGTTAGATAGTCACCGTAATGTCTAGCGGCTATACGAATCTCACTTTGTAGATTTTTATTCACAACTTTGATTGCCTCTGAGAAAGCGTAGGCATAAAGATGCTCTCTTGCTTGATGATTAAAGTGTTGGATGATTTTTTTTTGTTCATCACGATAGAAAAATCCTTGTAAAAGTGTTCCATCGTCCAATGAAATACCTGTTTGTTCCTGACACATTAGTAATTTTGGAAGTAGCTTCTCTGTCTCAATAATAAAAAAGGATTTACCGGTCGCTTGATACATCAAACTATTGGTCCAGATTAACGTAGCTAAATATAAACTTTTTGAGGTGTTATACGTATGTTCCCAAAAAATTGGCTCATGATGAAACGGCGCTTGTTCAAAACCAATTTTTGCATCCTGATAGTCTTCTTCTAGAATAGAAGAAAGAACAGAATGTAATTCATGTTCTTTTGGTAACGTTACCAAAATTTTCGCTAAACAACCAACAATTAAAAAATTATCATAAGGGCTGTTATGTACTCGTGCAACTACGTCATCCATGTCTCCCAATTGATTATTTGTCCAACGTGTCACCCCCGCACTGGTAGCGCGAAATCCTTGGCCAAGTCGAGTTTTTAAAATAAAATCTATTCCCCAAGCCCCTTCTTCTCTTAGACGTTCTGCTAGCAAAGTATCTTGTGAATCTTGACTCGCGGCTGCTAAAAAAAGGGCTAAAGTAACTTCTGTCGTTTGAACTAATTGTTGAGAGAGGTCACCTGCATCATGCCAGCCACCATTAAAAATAATTTTTTTGCCTTCATGAGTAGCCAGTACATCTTGATGGCATGTGCCATGTATCCCACTGATTGGACATCCACACCGTTCACAAAAAATAAAGTTCAAACTTTTCCAAAGCGAGTTTTGTAACAATGAAATGAACTGATTTTTAATTGCGAAGGTCTTTGTACTCAGCTGCTCTACTTTTAAATGATAGGTTCCAGGAACTTGCCAATCTGTAAAATCAAGAATCCCAAATTGCCCTTGGTCATTAGTTATCAGTGATACAGTCTGACTGAAAACGACGGTGCTCGTATTTTCCTCAACTAAGTAAAAAGTCTTACCAGCGTATAGTGAAGAGATGATTGCTTCCTTTTGACCATTTGTTTGATAACCGATGTGCGAAAAAATAATTTTATCCTTATCGGCATGCCATCCTTTAGTTGAGAGAGAGTAATTACTTTTTTCCAAGATGAGTTCATCAATTGATACGTCCAATGTGCCGGGAAGATTCATATATGAACCATTGGAACCAATCGTAAAAGAAATCTCTTTAATGACATCTCTTGGCAAACTGCTAAAATCTAAAATATATTCTTTCGTTCCAGAAAAGAGGTTAATTACATGGTAACTTTCACGATCGTAACGATCAGGGATTTTTATCTTTCCATCGTTAACAAAATGGATTGTTAGTGTGGGATTGCTGATATTTTCACAATTATTAGTGATTGTCATTTTTAACTGTGAATAATCTTGCCAGTCAGCATTGACTGATAAACTTGCTCTTGTATATCCATAGTTCACGTAATCACCATCTTGTGGGTAATTCTCGGGCCAAGAATCATAACTAGGTTCAGCTGTTAAACGTATACCTTTCTCAGTTTGCGAGACTATTCCTCTACCTGACTTGTGCCAAGTACCATAAATTGGAATTTGCTTGGTTATTTTGACTTTTTTTTGTTGATTCTCTTCAAAAGTATCAAGTGTGTCTAGCGATAATGGTCGGTGGATTATTTGACTTTTAAGCACGTAATTTTGCACGTTTTTTCTCCTCCTGCTGTAGTTTATCAAATCCTCGAATTCCAGCACCAATTAAAGTAATTTGATTGATATCCAAAGAAGTTTGATGGATTCCTTTTTTTACAAAACGAATTGTTTTTTTATTTAAACGAGTGACAATTTGGTGGAAAAACAACTGATTATTCATCACTCCACCACCTAAAATAACTGCTTCTGTATCAGAAACGCGCACGAGATTCATGATAAGTTCGCTGATTCCCTGAACAGCTCTTTTAAGAACTTTTTCTGCTAAATCATCTCCTTTTTCTGCTGCTTCAAATATCTCTTGGGTATAGTAACGTTTTGGCATTTCTGCTCTAGCCAATAAAGATTCAGGGAAATCGGGCAACCACTCCTCAATTTGATGGCTCATCCCTAGCCCTGAAGCAAACGTTTCGACACAACCTACTCGACCACAGGCACATTTTCGCTTCATGTTCATATCAACTACCATATGCCCGACCTCCCCCGCATTAAAGCTGTTACCATGAATAAGACTTCCGTTTGTTACGATTCTGGCAGCAATTCCTGTTCCGACATTTAAATACACAAAGTTTTTTGTTTGCTTACCTATCCCCAAATAACTTTCTGCATAGGTTGCACTAGTTACATCATTGTTGATGATGCATGGTAAAGTAAAAAAATTTTCTAATTCCTTTGCTAACTCAATTGAATCTGAGTTTCCTGGAGAAAGCTCGAACCAGATACCACTATCCTCATCTACGCGCCCGACAATAGCTAAACTAATCCCGATTATCTTACCAACTAATTTTGTATTAGTTAAGAAATCTTGAATAGCAAATTTAATTTGTGTTATAGCAGCCCGTTGAGATGATACATCTGAGGCATAATAGTTTGTGGCAAAGATGTGTCCTTGTTGATTGATTTCTCCAACAAGTAGTTTTGTTCCACCGAGATCTACAGCTAATACTGTTTCTTGCATTTTTCACACTCCTAAAAATTTGATAACGTTACCAAAAAAATAACTATTGAACCGCTTACAAAGATTATGTTAACCGAACTATAAAACGCTGTCAATACTAAAAAATACAAATTGGTAACGTTATCAAAAAATGTTGTATTTTAGTTGCATATCCTTTATAGTTGTTTTGTAAAGGAGGTTTTCTCTTGAAGAAGAAAATTACAATCAAAGAAATTGCTCAACAAGCAGGTGTTTCGGTGACAACTGTTTCACGAGTAATTAACAACCATCCTTCTGTTAAAGAAGAAAAAAGAAAACTTGTTCAAAAAATAATTGATGAACAAGAATTTCAACCAAGTATGCTCGCTCGTGGCATGGTATCAAGTGTGACTCGAAATTTAGCTGTTGTTGTACCAGATATCAATAATCCCTATTTCACTGCGTTGGTTTCTCATTTGGAGACAGCAAGTTATGAAGCTGGGTATTCTCTTTTATTGTTCAACACCATGGCTGCAGGTAAACAGAAAGCATTACCCACTACGCAACAAGAACAATCTGTTTTTCATACTATCCTTGAAAAACGAATTGATGGTGTCTTTATTCTTGGTGGCGAAATCGACAAGGATTATCCCTCTGACACTTACATTCAGGCGCTAATAAATTTAAATCAGCAAATACCCGTTGTAGTTATTGGTCAAAAAGATCCGATCTTTCCACTAACATTTATTGAACGAGATTTAGTTGCTGGAACAAAAGCTGCAGTTCAACACCTATTAGCTTTAGGTCATAAAAAGATTGGTTTTCTTGGTGGAGAATCAGGCATCAAAATTACTTCAGAACGTCTTGCAACCTTTAAAAAAACTATGAGCCTCTATGGGGAGTTTGATCCAGATTTTGTCTATCTAAGTGATTTTTACACGAAAGATGGTTATGAAAGTATGGAGTCTTTACTCTCGGCTGAAAAACAACCAAGTGCTGTTATCACCATTAATGATAAAGTTGCTATTGGTGCCATCCGAGCATTAACTGATCACGGATTGAATTGTCCAAAAGACCTAAAAATTGTTAGCTGTGATGCTTTCCCAGATGGTGAATATACTGTTCCTCGTTTGACAACCGTTGATCAAAAAAATGCGACACTAGCAGTTTCTGCAATGGAATCACTATTAGCTTTAATCAATGACAAACCACTTATAACTTTACACAAACATACACCTGAATTAATTATCAGAGAATCATGTGGTATACAAACAAAAGGAGAATAAAATGAAAAAGCACCTTATATTTATGGATATTGATGGTACTTTAGTTGATTCAGATTTAAAAATTTCTGAAAAAAATAAAAGTGTAATCAATCAGCTACTCACTATGGGACATATTATTTATGTTGCTACTGGAAGAAAACATTATGCTGCGAAAGAAATTGCTCAATTCCTAAGTCCAGATGTCCAAGTTGTGGCTTCTAATGGTTGTGTTTATGAGTATGAAGATCGTTTATTTTGTGAAAAAATCAATCCACAAGCAGCAGCTCAGCTTGTTGACTTAACTCATAATTCACAGGCGGCACTTTTTTTCTTTGGTAAAAGGAAAACTTTTTATACGAATCAACTACCAGAATATTTTAAAAAAGAAGATCAAGCTAGGCTAAGTTCTGGACAAGATTCTCAATTGTTTGGAATCGATTCGAAAACAGAACTAATAAAGGTTGCAGATGAGTTAGTCAACGCAATCGTGATTGCAGAAAACGATTATTCGATCTTAGAACCTTTGAAAAAGCAGCTTGCTACAATTGAACAGTTAACCCTTTCTTCTTCTCACGAAAATAATATTGAAGTTACGCCGTCTGGAATCAGTAAAGCCAGTGCAATTCAGGATTTACAAAAACGTTATCAAATTCCAAAAGAAAGAACCATTTCATTCGGAGACGGTAAAAACGATTTAGAAATGTTTTCAGCTTCTGGCATTAGCGTTGCAATGGCTAATGCATCCGAAGAAGTGAAAAAACATGCAACACATCAAACATTGACAAACAAACAATCAGGAATTGGCTACTTCCTGTCAAACTATTTTAATCTAAAGGAGAATAATCATGAAGGAACTGACCATGTGGAGTTACATCAACCAAGAACAGCCTATTTTACTTGAAGCTTTAGCAGCATATCCAAAAAATATAGATGCTGCTCTTTTTCAATTACAGGATTTTGATGATATCTTGATTTTAGGAACAGGATCCAGTATCAATGCAGCAATGAGTGCCCGTTGCTATCTTGAAAAGATGACCAAGAAAGCTGTTACGATTCAAGAACCATTTAATTTTCAACATTACGCACATAAGAATAATCATCCACAATTGGTTTTGGGTATTTCTCAAAGTGGTCAGAGCACCTCAACGATTGATGCATTGAATCATTTGAACAATCAATCTTTTAAAATTGGTGTGACAAGTATTCCCGATAGTGAAATAACGGAAGTAACTGATACTACTTTGGACATTTTATCGGGTAAAGAACGTGTGGGATATGTTTCTCTCGGCTTCACTGCTTCAGTTTTAGCATTAATGCTTTTAGGACTTCGTTTGGGCGTACGTTTAGGAATTGTAAGTGAAGAACAAGAGAAACAAGAGTTAGCTGAATTTAAACAATTGCTTGAGCAAATTGAGTTAACGATTAAATTAAGTCAATCATTTTTCGAAAAAAATGAGCAAAGTTTGCGTGAAAGCCAACGATTCATGTCTATTGCATACGGTCCAGCGCTTGGGACAGCTAAAGAAATGGAAACAAAGTTTTCAGAGACGATTCGAGTACCATCACAAGGACTTGATTTGGAAGCATTTATGCACGGACCCTATTTAGAAGTGAGTGATACTTACCGTCTTTTCTTTTTAGATACGCCAGCTAAACCTATTATTCAAAAAAAAGCACAGCTACTGCGTACATACGAAGAAAAGGTGACTTCACACATTTTTGTTATCTCAATTAAAAATAAACAGACTCCTACTTTAGCTGAGCCCCATCGTCATTTACTACTTCCAGAGATTTCCGATGAAAACAAATGCCCTTTACTTTTGATTTTACCTTTTCAAGTGTTATGCTGGTTTATATCTAGAAGTAAGGGGATTGATATCACACAACGAATTTTTACGGATTTTTCACAAGCAGTAGAAAGTAAAACGACTGTTCAAGATTATGTGTGATTAGTTAGTCTCAATCAGGAGGAAAAAAGATGCCCAAACATCGAATTTACACAACCAGTTTTGCCAGTGTCTACCCCCACTATGTCACAAAAGCAACGAAGAAAGAGCGAACAAAAGCAGAAGTGAATCAAATTATCTTATGGTTAACTGGTTACACACAGGATGAATTAGCGCAGCAATTAGCTAAAGAAGCAACTTTTGAAACTTTTTTTGAAGAAGCACCCTTATTGAATCCCAAACGTTCACTGGTGACTGGCATGATTTGTGGTATTCGCGTGGAAGAAATGGAAGATTCGTTAATGAAAGAAATTCGCTACCTTGATAAATTGATCGATGAGTTAGCCAAAGGTAAAAAAATGGAAAAGATTTTGAGAAGTGAGCCTATACAATAAAGGCAGACAACGAAAGCCCTCAAGTTGTATTGAACTTTTACAACTTGAGGGCTTTTAAATTAATTATTTAGTGAAATCCAGTTGTTTTCCCGACTAGAAGCATAGATACCTAAAACAATTTTGAGTGATTGAAGGGCATCCATTCCGGCAAGACTTGTTATACGCTCGTCCGCTTGTCCATTGATTTCATTGATAAAAGCAGAAAGAACTGCTTGATGTCCACGCCCCCAATATCTTTTTGAAATACAAGTTGAGTGTTGTGGTAGATCTTCTAGGATTACTTCTTGGTTGAACAGCAATTGCTCTGCTGTTAGTTCAATCTGCCCTTTTTCACATTCAAAGGTAAGTTTCGGCGATGGATTGCCTGTATAGTTATTTGTTGCTTGGATCACTAAAGGCGTGTCGTCATAGTATAGGGCAATTGCCATCGCTGTATCTTCAACTTCGATTACATGATCCAAACAAGCAGTCATGATTTTTCCTTTAATTTTCTCTGGTGTGCCAACTAGCCAAGTAACAGCATCAATCATATGAATTGCCTGATTAATCAACACACCTCCCCCTTCTCGTTGCCATGTTCCCTTCCAATCCGATTGATAGTAATCTGGCGTTCTTTCCCAAGCCAATTCGCATTTGATGCCAGTAATTTTACCATAGATGTTGTCTACTAGTTGTTTTTTTAGTAGTAAATAAGTTGGGTTCAATCGATTTTGATAGCAAACATGGTAAAACTTGGATTGTTTCTCTATGGTAGAAATCAAGTCTTGTATTGTTTGAAGCGTTATTGCCATTGGTTTTTCACAGAGAACATGTTTTTGTGCCTCCAGTGCAGCGATACTCATTGACTGATGTAAATCATGAGGAGTACAAATGATTACCAATTCGATTTCTTTCATTGCTAAAAACTGGTTAAAATCTTGATGAAAAATACAAGAGAATCGTTCTGCGAAAGTGATGCCATTTGTCTGGTCTATATCACAGCAAGCGACTAACTGGGCGCCATCCAATGTTTGAACTACTTTAGCATGTGTTTGGGCAATTGCACCACAGCCTATTATTCCGACACCGACCACTTTATTTTTCCTTCTTTCTAATACGTATTTTCTGTGTCTAAAATTACTTCTACTCGTTGTTTTTCAGTTGATATCTCAATTTTTTTAGTTAATTCTTCTAAAAATAAATCTTCATTAATTGGTAATGGTACCCATTCTTCAAGCCATGAAGAAAGATGGATGGCGTTTGAAATACTTAGGCCTTTAATTCCCTCTTCTGCAGGAGAAATCAGTTCTTCTTGAAATAAGATGTGATTAATAAAATTTTGAGTGATTTTTTTATGACCAGATTCACTATCAAAAGTGATAGGAATCGTAATAGACCAAACTTCTGGTTCGCCAAATCCTTTTGTATAGGTTTGATTCCAAGTGGTTTCATCCATTCGAGTTTGCCAAAATTTTAATTGTTGATCTTCGATGACGATTTTTCCTTTAGAACCCACAATTTCAAAACGATTTGTTCCTGGAGTTTCAGTGGTTGTTGTAACAAAAACACCAGTGGCTCCGTTTTGATACTCCACGTAGGCGGTAACTTCTGTTTCGACTTCAACCTCTCGGCGTTTTCCATTATAAGTAAAAGCGAAAATTCGCTGAGGCATACCACAGATCCACTGCCATAAATCAAGCTGATGCGGATCTTGATTCAGTAAAACGCCTCCACCCTCTCCTTTCCAAGTCGCACGCCAATTGCTAGAGTCGTAATAACTTTGCGAACGATACCAATCAGTGATGATCCAATTTGTCCGTCGAAGCTCGCCGATTTCTCCTGAACCAACAAGTTCTTTTGCTTTTTGATAAAGTGGATTCATCCGTTGATTGTACATCAGTGCGAGGGTTAATTCAGGATGTTTTTTTGCTTCAGTTAACATTTCTTGCACTTTTTTTGTATATACACCCACAGGCTTTTCAATTAAGACATGTTTATTCGCTTTTAGGGCTTCAATGGCTAAAATGGGATGATCATAATGTGGCGTAGCAATAATAACTGCATCAATTTTAGAAGAAGAAAATACGCTGGCAGCGCTTGTAAAATACAGATAATTTTCTCCAAGTTTTTCACGGATGTTGGCTAACTTGTCTGGCTGGTTATCACAAAGACCAGTCAATACGACATTTTTTAATTCATTACTTAATAAGTTATTTACGTGAGCAGTTCCAATATTTCCCACACCAATAATCGCGATTCGAATTGGTTTCATTATTGCCACCCCACATCAAGTTTCGTTAATAGTTTTTTAAAGGATTCTGATGCAAGAATAAACATTCTTTCATTGTCAGCTTTTTTTGTTATTTGGTGATTAGTTGGTTCTAGATGTTCAAAGCCTTCAAAGAAAGTCAGATGTGGCTCAAGCGAAACAAAACCGGTATAACCGTTGTTAGTTAAATCTTTTAGGATTTCTTCAAGTTTTCCGTCACCAAAACCAGCTGGTCTGACTTCGTGGTCACTGAACCGAGCGTCCTTAATGTGGATGTAAGCAATGTAAGGCTTCAATAATTCATACGCATCAGGAAAAGCTTCCACGTTGCATTGAACAAAGTTTGCTGGGTCAAAAACTGCCTTGACTTGCGAACTATTTAATTCATTGAGCAAATAGACACATCGTTCGGGGGTATCACCAAAGATTTCTTTTTCATTCTCATGAAGTAATGTGATTTCAGGATATGCTTTTGCAGCAGCCACAAAGGCTTTCCATCGACTAACTACTTCTTCTTGATAATCATCTGGATTTTCTGCAGGATCAATAAAGAAACTAAACATACGAACATAGGGACTCTGAAAAATTTTAGCTAGGTGTAACACGTGTCTAAAAAGTTCTAAGTGTCCAGAAAACGAGTCATTGATGTTGATTTTTCCAATAGGTGAACCAATACTGGATACAGTGATTCCTGCTGTATCTAATTGTTGTTTATAGCGGTGAGCCTCTTCAATAGTTAATTCACTGACATTTTTGCCATCAAGTGTTCGTAACTCAATGTGTTTAATTTTTTGTTCGCGTAGCCCAACAATTTGTTGTTGCATACTGGGATTGATTTCATCTGCGAATGCGCTAATTATTACGGTCATTTTTTTCTTCCTTTCTTTTTTCCTTTTATCCTTTCACACCGCCAGCAGTTGAACCACCGATGAACTGTTTTTGGGCAGAGAAATAAACAACTAGGGAAGGAATCAAACCAATAATCGACATCGCGATTGTTCGATTCCAACTGAAATCTGCTGAGGTAGTGTCCATTGCCATCCGTAAGGCAATCGATACCGGATATTTTTCTACAGAAGAGATGTAAATTAACGGGCCTTGAAAGTCGGTAAAGGTCCAGATAAATTGAAATAAAGCAGCCGTAATTAACGACGGTTTAAGAATTGGTACAAGTATTCTTATTAAGATTGTGAAAGAATTACAACCATCAATCGTTGCAGCTTCGTCTAGTTCTTTCGGTACTGTTCGGAAAAATTGAACCAGCATGTATACGAAAAATGTATCGCAGGCAAAGGCTGAATTCGTAATCAAAGGTAGATACGTATCAAGCAAATTTACATTTCGCCAAAAAATATACATCGGAATTCGAGTAACGATTCCTGGCAAAAATAAAGTAGCAATCATTATTGGAAATAAAATTTTTTTAAAAGGAAAATCAAATCGAGCAAAACCATATGCTGCCAAGGTACAGGAAACCAAAGTCAAGAGAACTTTAGGTATAACAATCAGAAAAGAATTCAAAAAATAAGTAGCGAAGGTGTACTGACTTGATGTTTGCCAACCTTCAATGTAGGGCGTAAAATCAAACGTTTTTGGCATAAACCAAATGGATTGAAAAATTTCACTATTTGTTTTGAAGGAAGCACCAAACAACCATAAAATTGGATAAAGCATGGTGAGAGCACCTGCAATCAAAATAAGATATTTGACCGACGAAACCAATCGTTTTTTTCGTTTTACTCGTCGATTAACTTTTTCTGTTTCAGTTTTGTGTGGCAATGTTTGCTGCATGGTTAGTCCCTCCCATCGGCATAAAAGACCCAATTTTTAGAAGTCTTAAATAAAATTGCGGTAAAGATCATGATCATTACAAATAATACCCATGACAATGCACTTGAATAGCCCATATTAAAAATCTTAAACGCATTGTCATAAATATACATAGGTAATAAGTAAGTACTACGCATTGGTCCCCCACCTGTGATTAAAAATGGACCATCAAATTCTTGAAATGCTTGAACCAATTGCAAAATCAAATTGAAAAAAATAATTGGTGTCAACTGTGGCAAAGTAACAGAAAAAAATTGTCGGAATTTTGAAGCGCCATCAATTGCTGCTGCTTCATACAAATCTTGAGGCATCTCAGTCAACGCGTTTAAGAAAATTACCATAGCTGAACCAAACTGCCAAACACGTAGTAACACGATAGTCAACATGGCACCCGTCCCACTAGAAAACCAAGCAACATTTGCAATGCCAATACTGTTTAACACCATGTTGACTAAACCATCGTTTTTGAATAAGAACTGCCACAACACAGCAATTGCGACATTTGCCCCCAAAATAGAAGGGATATAATAAGCTGTTCTGAAAAAGCCAATTCCCTTTAACTTAGCATTCATCACATAGGCAACAAAGAGTGCGAAAATCAGCTTGAAAGGAACAGTTAAGAAAACGAATTTGATTGTTGCTTTGACTGACGACCAAAAAATAGGATCATCAGTAAACATTTTGATGTAATTGTCAAAGCCAATAAATTTTGGCTCAGTTAACATCGAATAATCCGTGAAGCTATAAAAAAGCGACATTGCAAAGGGATAAACAACGAAAAAGAGAATCCCGATCATCCAAGGTGTTAAATATAAAAGACCAATGTATTTTTTTTTGATCATTTTTTTCCTCCTATAAAAGTTAAGGAACCAGATACATAATTTGCTGTGCTTTAAAACATAGCTCGCTTAGTTCACGGAGTCTTCCTCTTCTTTGAATGCTTGGTAAAATTCTTTTGCAGCCTGCTTAGTGTCGATTTTCCCATAATCCAAGCGAGTAATGATATCTAAAGTTGCATCATTTAACTTGGCAGTATCCCAACGATACATGGTAGATAGATTCGTATCGACCTTCTTCTCGCCTTCCGCTAAAATTTCTGTTGCTAATGGCGTAATCAATCCACTTTCTTCTAAAGCTTGCTTACCACTCTCACTATCAGGTACGCCATTTTCTAATTTTTGAATTTTATTTGCTTCTGAATTATTCATTAAGTAATTGATTAGCTTTGCAGCAGCTTTTTGGTGTTTACTAGAGGTTGGAATAGAATAAACCATTGATGGTTTCGTCCAGACCCCAGTTGATTTTTCATTGTTCATTGAAGGGTAACCTGCTAGTGCTAATTCAAATCCTTGTTCTTCCAACTGACTCTTGATGGTATTCACGTTGGCAATAAATTCAAAGAGGGTTACCCACTTTCCTTCAAGTAACGCTGGTGCTGGCGCGCCTTCAATAGTTCCTGCATTGTCTACATCTTTTTTAGAAGGAATGATTCTTTGTTCAACGAGTTGATGATAAAAATCGATCAGTGTAAGGAAATCCTTTTCTGTGTAATTTAACTTGCCATTCTCATCTGAAATGGGTAATCCAGTTTGTTGCGCAACAAGTTGAAAGAGAACAATTGGGGAACCATACTTAGCACCAAAAAAATTCGCAGCCGGATAATAATCATCTGGTAATTTTTCCCGCATGGCAATTAAATCTTCCCAAGACTGAGGTGCCTCGATATTGAATTTATCTGTGACTGTTTTGTTATACAACAAAGGACGATAGTTGGTTGATAATGGTAACCCTAACAAATGATTGTCATATTTTAGTGAAACCAAGGACTCTTCAGAAAAATTGGTAGAAATGGCTAACTCTTTTGAGAGAGTCTCTAAATCAACAAGTTGGTTTTTGTATTGATTTAGCCACATCGAATCTAAACGAATGACGTCAGGTGCTGTGCCACCAGATAGTTGTGTCGTCATTTTTTCTTGATAACCTCCGTACCCACTAAACTCTGCCTTGACTTTGATTGTGGGATTTTCTTTTTCAAAATCTGTGATGGCTTCTTGCATGACCTTATTCCGCGCATCACCACCCCACCAGCTGATTCGAATTTCTTCGGTTTTGGCTGAACCTTCTGAACTTTTGCCACAAGCAACCAAACTAAAACTTAAAATGGCAATCCCCACGAATTTGATGATTCTTTTGTAGTACACTTTGGACACTCTCCTTTTGGGTTGGTTTCCTATCGATAGTATTAAGCGCTTACAAGTGAAAATATTAGCTTGAACAAAGGGAGGCGTCAATAAGTTTAGCAAGGTTCGAGCCACTTTCAACTGAGAAGTTAACGAGTGCATTTTATTTTCTATAGGGTCTGTTAACCCTATAGTTAACAATTCGATTAGGTAATTGAATTCTTTAGCGGAGATATAGTTTACTTACATACATAACTAAATTATTTATGAAAGGAATTATTAAGATGGAATTATATTTAGATCAACATTCTTTACCAACTTATAAAGCATTGGCATCAGAAACGCGGTTAGCAATTTTGCAATTACTAGCAGAAAGAGGTTTGACTGTCACCGAACTTGCAAAGGAACTTAATTTAAGTAAGGCAATTATCTCAAGACATGTTCGTCTACTAGAAGATTGTCAGTTGATTCGACTTGATGATTCTTGTCTAAATGATGATGGGCAGCGCAAGCGCTTATTTTCGTTGGCGCTTGATCGAGTAGAAATTGTTTTTCCTCAAAAACTTTTTTTACCTTTTCAAAAAGCAACTGCCGAAACTCGACTAGGCTTATTCTCCGACTTTATGGTCATGCCCACTTGTGGACTAGCAAATACGGAAACGATTATTGGTTTGTTAGATGAGCCACAGTCTTTTGTTGATGAACATCGATCAGAAGCTGCTCTTTTATGGTTTTCTCGCGGGTATGTAGAATACATTATTCCTAATAAAGCACCAATTGCTTCGATGCTCCAACTATTGGAGATCTCCTTTGAAATCTCCTCAGAATTTCCAGAATCAAATAATAACTGGCCAAGTGACATTAGTTTCTACATTAATGGAATCAAGCTGGGTACTTGGACTTGTCCTGGAAATTTTTCAGATGTCAGGGGGAAATTAACACCTGCTTGGTGGAAGAATCGTTTTAGTCAGTATGGACTTTTAAAGCATTTACGCATCACTAATTCTGATACTGGAATTGATGGAATCAAAATTTCAGAGGTCCGATTAGTTGATCTAGGTATCGAAGATCAACCGTTTTATCGGTTTAAAATTGCTGTGGATGAAGGAGCGGTTAATCAAGGAGGTGTTACTTTATTTGGAGATACCTTTGGGAATCATGAACAAAACATCCGAACAACGATTTATTACAGTGAAGAATAAAACACCTGAAACCAATGATTCGTTTCAGGTGTTTTATGCAAGGGTGAATAGTCAATTTTTTTGCTGAGAATTTTTACGCGGGTGTTTTTTGTAATAAAAAGTTGTGCGAATACTCGCACCTAATAAAAAGGCTCCGCAAATAAATAAGAAGTGGAAAAATTCAGGATGTGAAAAAAGGAATCTACTTTATTGACCGAGTATCCAGAAAGAAATGCAATAAGAAAAATATACCGCATTTTATCATTACGTCCCCACTCGTCTAGCCAATAATAAAATTCTTTCATGAAATTCTCCACTCCGTTCTTTTATTTTTTAAAAAACTGAAATAAATTCTTTATTAGTAGTTCTTTATACTTTTTCGGGTACAATCCAATCCTCAAAAAAAGTTTTTTTATATTTTTTAAAGACTGTTGTGTCTAAGTGACGATTGTTTTCAATTCCTGAAAGACTTACTTCATTGGGATTGATAAAGTGACGATTGAAAAAGGTAAATTGGTCAGCGCTATCTAAAAAAAGTTCCTTGTTTCTATGTGTAGTTTCAGGTGTTGTACTGGCTTTTTTTGCATGTTCTTGGTTGACAATCATGGATTTCCTCCTAATCTTGCAAGTTCACTTGCTTTCATCTTGGGAATCATTTCATTTTACATTCTAATGATTCAATGAATTATCGTCAACTAATAGCTGAAAAACGAATAAGCACAAGCTTAGTGGAATCCTCTACCAGAAAAATTAGGGGCAAATGATTTTATTTAGCGCCATTTCGTTCGCTACGTTTATTACTTACGCACTTTTTTTCGTTGGTGTCGTCTATAAAAGAGGAGCAATAACAGACTAATCAGGAGCAATGTACTTAGAAAAATGCCCCACAGTAAAAGTTGATGGCGCTGAGTAACTTTTTTAATCCCTTCCGAAACTTTTTCTGGTGTGTAAGGTATACGGTGCCCTCTCACTAATAAGCGATGACTATTGATCATGTAAGGTGTACAGGTTAATAACGTTACTAAATCTTTTCCTTCTTCGATATGCAGATATTGCGTATCCGTAGGTTCAACCGTCTTGATTTGATCTACTTGATAAGCAAGAGTTTTGCCATTTACTTCTAAATAAAATTCATCACCTTCCGTTAATTCAGGTAAGTCGGTGAAAAGTTTTGCTTGTGGTAACCCTCGATGGCCAGAAATTACTGCATGAGTGCTTGTTCCGCCTGTAGGATAAGAAGTACCTTCTAGTAATGAACTCCCCTTTTCTAATAATAATGCATTTGTTTTATCAAAAATAGGTAACCGAACATTGATTTTTGGGATTGTCAGGACACCAATCGTATGACTTTCAAAATAAGTTTTATCTGGTTTTTTTTCTGGCTTTTTTTGTTCAGAAAAAGGATCTAATCCTGGATTTCCACCTTCCTTAGCTAATTGTTTATTTTTCTTTTCCATTTTTTCTTGTAATTTCGCCATTGCATCCGCATTTTCTTGATTGGCTTTTGTTTGATAGTGAGAAATGATCTGTTGATCGAGGTAGTTATTCAAAGCATCACTGACAAAAGGATAAGCTAAAGCACCTATGCCAATGAACAACAAAAGAATCATTATGCTGTCGATCACTCGTCGTCTGTTTTTACGTTTCATGGATACCTCCCTAGATGAAGATCAATAAATAAAAGAGCCCAGGACAGCACAATGTCTCAGGCTCTTTTATTGTTTTGGTAGATAGAATCCTTCGATTATTTTTCAAATCGAAAGTCTTGCTTCACTTTTTAATGCAAGCTTAGCTTCTATACATTTTCTTTGCGGCGTTTAGCAAAGTATAGCCCTACAACAACCAGTAATAAAGCACCTGTGCCAATGTACAAGTAGATTCCGCTACCACCAGTTGAAGGTAAAGTTCCTTTGTGTTTATTTGGAACTTTTTCTGGAGCAACTAAGTTTTCAGTTGTTCCGTATGAGTGTTCATCAACTTCAAATTCAATTCGATTTGTTAATAAAACGTAATCGTTAGGAGCAACTGTTTCTTCCAAGTAATACGTTCCGTAGTCTAACCCAGTTACATCTACTAGTCCATCTGCTGATGTTGTGAAAGTAGTTGCATCTGCTTTGTTTTTTACCCAAGTGACTGCTTTTGTTGCTTCATCGATGTTCAAGTAATTAGCTGTGTCACTATCTTGATCACGTACGACAAATGAAGCGCCTGCTAATGCTTGTGTTGATGAGACATCGCCATCCACTTTGATAAATCTTTTCCCACCAGTAACAACTTCAACAGTTGGCGGTGTTTTATCATCTGTGTGTCCGTTATCGACGTTGGCTTCGTTTTTAAATCCTTTAGTTGGATCTGCTTTTTCATTTAAGTGCATGTAATAAACAAATTTCAAAGTACCGCCTGGCGTCAATGAAGGAATAAATGCAGGATCAACTGCTACAGTGAAGCCATTTTCTTGTTCTGTTACTTGATAATTTGCTGGCGTGATTAATGTATCGCCATCATAAAGTGCGTAGGCATTGTTACCTGAAGCAATGTTGTCAAAAGTCAAGGCTTCGTCATGAGTATCAATCAGATTGAATTTAACATATTTATTTGCATCGCCTTCTTTATCTGCAATACCTAAAGGAATATTAACAGAAATCTCATATTGGATTTTTTCGCCGATTGCAACGTCGTTTCCATCTAAATTAGGTGTTGTTTTTTCTACTTTTGACGTGTCATTTTTAATTGTTTTTTCTACAGCTGTTTGGTTATCCGCTTCAATTGTAAAATCTGTTTTTGTTTGACTTTCAATTAATTCTGCATTATCAGGTGCTTTAACTTCCTCTAGTACATAAGAACCGACTTCAAGATTTTTGATTGTCAATTCACCAGTTGCAGCATCTGTTTCTGTAAAATCATTTTCACCAATTGCATAATCTTTCCCAGTGATGAAGTGCTTCGCTTGGGTTTTATCAGTTGTCCAAGTGTAAAGACCATCTTTCACACCTTGGATATATTTTACGACGCTTGGAGTTCCTTCTGTCTTTGAGATAACAAATTCTGCGCCATTTAAAGATTCATTTTCAGCAGTACCAACTTTTTTGACGTGTAATGCGCCATCGTTGGCTACAATATTTTTTGGATAAAGATGAATGGTTGTCAATTCTTCTGTTCCGTATTTGTAAGAACCATCTGCTTGTTTGATTAGTTCATAAACAGGAAAAGCAACGACCATATTTGCAGCAGCAGTTACGCCGTCTTTTGCTTCTTCTTTGATAGTATAAACTGCGTCTTTACTTTGTTGTTTCTTTGGCAAATCTAAACGAACATTTCCGTTCGCATCGGTTGTACCTTGTGCAAATGGTGTGCCTGTTGTTAACCCTTGAACAGCTTGTTTAGCAGCATCGACTGTTGCACCTGCTTCGCGTTGTGCATAAAATTCTGCTGTCACGTCGTAAACACTAAATGTGACGCCAGCTAGTCCTTGATACTGGTCGAACTCACTCATCTCTTTCCCACTATTTTGAATCAATGGGTCAGGAAAATCAGTCATTTTTTTCTTGTGTAAAATCACTTTTGCTGTGTCATTATTTTCTGCTGCGAAAGCTTGAACTGTACTTAATAGACCTGTAAAAAGTGGCAAGGTCAGTAACAATGTGCTTAATAAATACCAAACTTTTTTAAACTGTTTCATTTTTTTGCTCCTCGCTTTTGATAAAAGATCCAACCAATCACTACACCAATTAATACTATTCCAACTACTCCCCACCAAACGGTTTGTTGGTCATTTGTTTTTGGTAATAATCCTGAATGTTTTATCTTTTTATTGACGATTTTTAAAGGCATCGTCTCTTGCCCATTAGATAAATAAGAATGTTCTGTAATCGTAAATGGAATGGTTTCCTGACTTAAAACGTAATTATCAGGCGCTTTGATTTCTTCTAAGAAATAACGTCCATCTTTTAGTCCTTTGACTGTAAAATTTCCAGAACGATCAGATGAAAATTGTTGTGCTGTTTGCTTCTCTTTGTTCCAAGTGTACCCACTAGCTGATTCATGTAAGTAGTTACCTACTTGGTCTTTTACGAGAAAGACTGCCCCGGACAGTTTTTCTGATTGATTTTCACTAGAGACTTTAACAAATCGTTTGCCACCTGTTCGCACAGCTGTTTTCTTTGTGATGGAATGTTTGTCGCTGTCTAAACGACCTTCATTCAGAATAGCTGTATCAGGTTTCGCATCTTTTCCTAGTGTCATCTGGTAAGAAATTGCTAGTTGTTTTTTCGCAAACTTCTGGAGCTCTTGAATTGAAAAATCTAACGTAAATCCATGAGCGTTCGTCTTCGTCGTGTAGCCATTAGTTAACTCTTGTCCATCCACGGATACCTTCAGTGTATTTGGTAAAGGTGTCAGCGTTGGATCAGCAGTATCTGAAATACGAAACTGTTGATAATCTAAGATGTTTGTTGGGATGGTTGTCTTCAATTGATAATGAATAGCATCACCTACAGTAAATCCAGATTCTCCCTCCAACACAGTTTTTTCTAGTGGTGGTAGGTCGTACGCATTTTCTTCATTTTTAGGATAAAGATGGATTGTCGACAAATCAGTGCCGTTTGCATCTTGCACTGGTAAAATCACGACCAGATTACTTGCTTTTTCTTTAACAACTTCTGGCGCGTTAGCTTCAATAAATAGATAAGCTTTATCACGTTGCTTTTCATCTTTACTTGGTAAAGTGAAAGATAAAATCCCATCTTCACCGTTCACACGGCTTGTTGTTCCTTCAGCAACCAGCTCCCCGGCTGAAGCACCAGTTTGAGCTAATTTAGTTTGAGCCGATTGAATAGAATCTCCCCCACTACGTAACTGATAAAAGGAATCCGTTACGTCAAATACTTGATAATCCACATCATTGAGCCCACGATAATTTTGTAGTAAGGTACCTTCTTCACCAGAATTTTCTTGTTCTGTAGGCAACTGACCTTCAGGAAATAGTAATTTGTGTAAAGTAATCTGAACGTTTGCTTGCTTGCTTTCTGCCAATGCTTGTTGTGAAAAGCCAAAAAGTACAAGAACGAACACACACACTTTCAATAATCGCGCGTTTTTCATTCGTTACACCCCTCCTTCTGGTCGTTGCTTGATGAATAAATAACCACCGACTGTTGCTAAACTAATTGCAGCAATCAAGTAGAGCCAAACACGACCAATCCCACCAGTTTCTGGTAGAGGGATTTTTGCTTGGTTCGTTACATCTAAGTCGATTTGGTTGTTTTGTTCACCAGTAATGAGTACATCATCGATTTCTTTTCCGTCAATGGTTACTGTCCCTTCTTCACTAATCACGAGTTGAATAGGTTCTTTTAAGCCTTGATAACCTTCAGGAGTAAATGTTTCCGTCAATGTATATTTACCAGGTTGCAAGCTTTCAAAGAGGAAGGTATCTGTTTCTTTGCCATCTTTTGGTAATTCAATATCTGTATCTGGACCAGTTAAGCGGAATCTAGCTCCTTTTAGTGCTGTTTGATCATCTGCTTTTTTGTGAACAGTCAAATCAAAAGCTTTTAAATGATTTTCGTGAGATATTGTCCATTCTTTTGCTTCTTCGTCGACATTCTTACCTTCATAATGAATCTGTCCGTATTTATCAACTTCGAATTCATAATTTCCAGCAAGCGTGTCATATCCGAGCGGACCAGAAGTTTCGACCATTCGATACATTCCCGATTGATCAATCACAAAATGAGCGATCCCCGATTGGCCTGTTTTTTCAGTACCTACTTTTTGATAGATACCTTGCTCATCTTTTCTTTGCAATTCAAATGTTGCATCTGCTAGATTGACTTGTTCGCCGTTTTGCAGCGTGTATTTTCTGACATTGACTGGCAACTCGGAAAATTGGTTTTCAATTTCTAATGAAATTACTTGGCTACTCGTAGTAACTTCTTTTCCATCGACCTTCACTGTACCTTGGTTCGTGATCTCAATGTTCCAAGTTGTCTTTTCACCTAATTCATGACCTTTCGGAGCTTGGAGCTCTGTCAGTGTATAAGTCTGCCCTTTTTGTAAACGAATTTCTTTAGGCAACGAATAACTACCATCTTGGTTGTCAATCAAATTTGTTTTCACGCCATTTCCGGTTAATTCAAAAATTGCTCCTTCAAGATTTTTTTCACCAGTTGAAGAGTTTTTGATTACTTTCAAATCTAATGGCTTGAACTGCTTCGTGTTTTTCCAAGTTGTTTCATCTACTTTTTCTTGGTCATAACCCGGCACTGCAACTTCATTACTCATCTGATAGCTGAAATTTTCCCCTTGGTTGTTGTATTGAGGAAGACTAAGGGTTTCATCATAAGAATCATCAGCTGTTTTGGATAACTGTGTGATATTGGTTCTTTCCCACGTGTTACTAGTGTCATTTTCAGGTTTCAAAATTTTGATGTAACCAGTCTGCCAATTCGCTGAATTTGTTACTTGTTTACGCGTAACTTCATAAGTAACATTTTCTGGTCGACTGCTTGTGTCTTGATCAAATTCTTCCCAAAGTTTTTTGAAATTCAATTTGACTCCAGGCGCCTTACCAGAAGGAACGCCGAAATCTGCAAGTTCATTTGAAGTTGCCACTGGTTGAAAAGTTGTTCGCCCATTCATTTGGTACCAGAAATCTGGTTTGAATGAGTCTGATTCAGTTTGTAGCCTAATTTGATAATGAATTTGAATTTCTTGCTGCTTACCTAAATAAATACCATCACTTTTTACCGTTGTTCCGTCCATTGTGATGCTTGGCATAGATGGAACTTGAACTGAGCCAACACTTTTAATACTTAAAGTATCTGGTTCATAAATAAAAGGTTCAGCAATTGGATCAGTAACGTTACCGTTAACAACAGTTCCAGCAATTTGAACGGCTTTCTTTGCTAAGTAATCAGAGATATCTGGCGCATAATCAGCAGATTCATAGTACAAATCGCCATTCTCATCTTCAGAAACCATTTGTCGCATTTTATTTTCAACTTCTTGTTTCGATAAATTAGCACGAGGATCACTTTGCAATTGAATACCTAATCCATGAATTTCAATACCACGTTGTTTTAATGCTAGTGCTTCGCCAATTGTCGCGACAAACGTACTGTCGATTCGACGGTTCGTATTATTTTGATCACGCGCGTTGTAGCTATTTGAAATATAGGAAGTATTGCTTGGTGTATCTTGTTGATTCGTAAATTCCGTACCATAGTAGCTACCATCTGCTTCGGCTTGAACACGGCTGACTTTATATGAAAATGTCGGTACACCGTCCGTTAATAAAACAATGACTTTTTTATGTCCATTAGGTGTTGCTAACATATCTCCAGCATCACGTAATGCTCTTTGTGTAAACGTTCCTCCAGTTGTACTACCTGGTGTAATATTTTTGATTGGGTCTTTTACAGAGTCAAACGAACCTATCGGAACTGTGCCATTTCTGTAGCCATCACTTGAATATCCAACGTAGCCCATACTAATACTGTCAGTAATTCCGCTATCTGCTAAAGTATCGACGAAACGATCGACCCCTTTTTGGACCTCTCCGATTCGATTGTTATCGTTCATACTTCCTGACCAGTCAACGACCAAAACTAAATCTAGCGGTGTGATCTCCTTTTGAACGTTTCCCCGAACATTTAAGTAGACGTCAAAAAGTCCCGGCGTCGAAGTTTCTTTTGCATATTTACGAATGGCGTAATCGGCTTGGTCGCCAGTACCCCCGTATTCAATATATGAGTTCGTTTTGTTTAAAGGATCACCATTCCACGAAGTTACTCCGTCCCATTCGGTGCTGCTTCCTTGTTTATTTCCTTGGTGATTGATAACTTGCTGATTACTAGTTGGTTGCCAACTAGCTGTTGGGTAAGTTCCCGAGCTGTCTGTCGTGTACTCTGGCATGATCGACTCTTGCGCTTTTTGAGAAAAATCAGCAGCTGCAGCCATTTTTGCTTCGGCGAAAGGACGAACGATTTCTTCATCAGTTGGCTTGACAGCATTATCTTCTGCTATAGTGTTATCTGTTGTGCTATCTATTTCCGTTTCTTTTGGAGTTGTTTCACTCACAGTTTTATCAGGCATGAAAGATACTTCAAATTCATTTTTTTCGTACAATAACTTAGGTGTTTGGGTAACATCTGAGGATTGAGAATCAACAGCTAACGAAAGTTGAATTTGCTGATTTGTTCCACTCGCAATTGTTAAACTGAGAATATGATCTTCTACTTGGTAAGAGTAGCCATCTTTTTGAAGTTCTTTTGTATCGATCAAGCGGGCATTTGTCAACTTGATTTCCTTTTTTAATGCTGTATCTGTCTGATTGATAAGCTTCAGATCCACTTGTAAAGAGGTCTGGTTATTCTCATCTGTCGTTATCTGCGCTGACGTGATTTCAACAGTATCAACAGTTTCTGCATTCACAGCAATTGGCATTAAATAAGATGAAACAAGTAGTAGCACAGCACCAACAATCCCAAGTTTCTTCAATAATTTAATTTCTATTCTCTCCTTTCCTTTGTGAGTCAGTAATTCAATTAGAATAGCTAACGACATAATTTTTCATTATTCTAATCTAATAATTATTATACGAAGAAGCCGGTAATTAAATCACACCAGTTTTTATACCGAGCGGTTTCATTTATGAGATTGCTTCATTCTTTCGATGGTTGTTTCATTAAAGTAAAGGGTTGGGGAGGAAAAAGTATGATTAGGCTACTGGAAGAAAATTATAGGAAAATGGAAGAAATTATTAGAATATTATCCATTTCTGACGAGTGGATGACTAAAAAAGAACTTGCAAAATATATTGGAAGTTCTGAGTCTACGTTTATTCGTTATGTTGAAGAGATAAAACAGCGTTGGGGAAAAGCATTAACGATTCAAACCTCCCATAAACTTGGCTATCGGTTGGAGAGATTCAATGTCTCGGTTTATCTACAGATGCTAACGGATATGGCACAAACTTCAACGAATACCCAACTTTTGAATGAATTTATTCAAAATCCAGGAAATACAATTGAATATTATTGTGAGGCCATCAGTATCAGTCGCTCTTCCTTTGCCCGAAAGATAAAACAGTGTAATCAAGTATTAGAGAAATATTCACTGAAAATCGTTGTTGATCAAGGCTATCAGTTGACAAGCACAGAAAGTGAATTATCATTACGGATTTTCGTCACCTTTTTCTTTTTGATTTATTATGGTCACTACGCACTGCCGTATCAAGCCGACAAGCAAGAAATGAAACAATTAATGCGTCGTAATCACTGCCAACTGAATATCATTAGTGGTGACAATAGTTACGAACACACTTTTTTTATTATGTATTTCATGGTTAGCTTGGAGCGAGAGAAGCAGGGATTTCTACTTTACCCAGAGCAACGATCTCCTGAGCATATGAAAATCAACTATGAAGATCATGACTATTTATGTCAGTATTTTTCCGGATTAGACATTGCTACGTATCAAGAAGTTCTTTATTATTTTCAAAAAGGGCCTTTCCAGCAGTTTTCTTATGAAGAAAAAAGGGATATCAGCGAAAAAATACGAATCAATCTAAAATTTAATTCTTTTTCACAAACAGAGAAGCTCACAGAAGATGCAGTCGATTTTATTGTGCATCTCTTGACTTGTCTTTATTTATTCTCTCAATTAGTCCCATTTGATACGACGGAATTAACACAACGAGCAACCTTATTTGCAAGACATATTCACTTTACTCAACTCCATTTATATGCAAGACTTCAAGCAGAATTACACTTCTTTTCCGCCCTATTGGAAACCAATTTACTCAACCATTCTTCTTCTTACATTTTTTGGCTATTGAATGGTTATCCAGGAATCAATCAAAGTATTTCATCATCTAAAAAAATCTTAGTCGTCAGTGATATGGGAATCAATCATAGCCAATATATCGGTAATTATATCCATGCAACGCTTTCTTTACACAAAATTCGTTCAGATATGTTAGCTATCACAGAGGAAGAAATCGTTGACTATGATTTAAGCGTATTTGATTTGATCATTACCAATCAGCCTATTCCGCAAACTGACGTTCCAAGTGTTTTGATAAATGATGCTATTTTATTTTCAAATGAAAATGAATTGTTAGCGCTATTAAATTTTTAATCACTTTGTTATTTCTAAAATAAGGTATCTTATTTTTTTCTTGGCGAATACTAATCGGTTTTCTTGGCAAACTAACAACTTATGTTATAGAATAAAAGAAAAGGAGGTTTTCATATGATGGAAGGATTAAAAAGAAATTTTAAAACTTATGCTTTAGTCAGAGCTATTATTTATATCATTTTAGGCGTGCTGATTGTTATTAATCCAAGAGCTGTTTTTAATCTCATTGGTTATCTAATTACTGCTTATTTTTGCTTGTTAGGACTGTTTAATTTATTTGAAGATTATAAACGTAAAAAACAAGTCGGAAGTTGGGGCTTTGGCCTGTTTAGTGGAATCGTCTTTCTCATTTTGGCATTGGTTGTGTTGTTTTTTGCACCAGCTATTGCTTCGATTTTACCGGTTCTGTTAGGCTTGGCCATTATTTGTAATGGCGTTTTCCAATTGATAATGGGATTGAATATGAAGTCAACACCGTGGCTTATCTACAGTGTATTAATATTGATTGGCGGAATCGTTCTGCTATTCAACCCATTTGCTAGTTTGTTAGTGTTATTCCAGATTTTTGGTGTGATTTTGATCATTATGGGCGTGTCAGAAGCAATCAGTTTTTTCAAATTAAAAAAAATAACGATCAACTAATCTAAGTATTAATCGTATTGAAAAGAAATGGTTCGCCTGATTTTTTTGTCTAGCAGGCGTTCTGTTTTTTTTTATTCAAATGAAAGGAAATGATCAAATGGAATTTATTGGAACCCTATGTCTGATTTTGATTGCAACAACTCTTGGTTCACATCTTTCACGCCGTATTGGGATTCCTGCTGTAATTGGACAGTTATTAGTCGGCGTGATTTTAGGACAGGCAGGTTTAAATTGGGTACATCCCAACATCTTAGTGCATGATTTTTCAGAAATTGGTGTGATTTTGTTAATGTTTCTTGCAGGCTTAGAAAGTGATTTATCTTTACTTAAAAAGTATTTTAAGCCAGGTATGTTTGTAGCTTTATTGGGAATCCTATTTCCAGTAATTTTTGGTTGGCTCACAGGCGAGGCTTTTCACGTTCCGTTAAATGAAGCCTTGTTTTTTGGAATCATCCTTGCAGCAACTTCAGTAAGTATTTCAGTTGAGGTATTGAAGGAATTAAATGTGGTCAACACCAAAGAAGGATCGACGATTCTAGGGGCTTCTGTAGTGGATGATATTTTAGTCGTCTTAGTGCTAAGTTTAAGTCTTTCATTCTTAACTGGTGATACATCCAACCAAACACCTCTCCCATTGATTTTATTGGAGCAAGTGATTTATTTCGTATTTATTTTCTTGTTAGTTAAATGGATTGCCCCTTTATTGATGTCTTTTGCAGGAAAAATTTATGCGAATTCTGCTGTGATCATTGTTTCCTTAGTCATCTGTTTAGGTATGTCTTTTGTGGCAGACTTAGTTGGTCTTAGTTCAGTAATTGGCGCATTTTTTGCAGGAATCGCGGTCAGTCAAACAAAAGTTAAACAAGAAGTCTATCATAATGTCGAAGCGCTGGGTTATTCTATTTTTATCCCTGTTTTCTTTGTCAGTGTTGGTTTAGAGGTTGATTTTACTAATTTTGGAAGTCAATTGTTCTTCATTCTAGCCTTCACGATTATTGCAATCTTGACTAAACTGGTCGGTGGCTATCTTGGTGCAAAAGTGGCTGGTTTTTCTGGGAATAGTTCATTGATGGTCGGTGCGGGAATGATTTCGCGTGGCGAAATGGCTTTGATTATTTTACAAATAGGGCAACAAAGTAAGTTGATTGAAGCACAATATTATTCCCCACTAGTGATTATCATTTTACTAACGACTTTAGTTTCTCCATTGATTTTAAAATATTTTACGAGAAAGATTTATACTGTTAAAGCCAATTAGACTTAAATTAAAAGCAAACAAGGTAGAACAATATATTTTGTTCTACCTTGTTTCTTTACTATTATTTATGACAAAATTTAATTAACGATCTGTTCATTGACATACTCAGCATACAAACTATGGGAATGAATCAACTCGCTGTGAGTCCCATGTCCAGTAACCGTTCCTTTTTCAATGAAATAAATCTGATCTGCATCGACAATTGTTGATAAACGATGGGCAATGACTAAGGTTGTTCGACCTTTCATCAAATGATCTAATGCACGTTGGACTTTTTCTTCTGATTGTGAATCCAAGCTTGCAGTTGCTTCATCTAACATCAAAATTTGTGGGTTTCGTAAAAATGCACGGGCAATCGCAATTCGTTGTTTTTGACCACCCGATAATTTCACACCACGTTCTCCAATTTTGGTATCCAATTGTTCAGGGAAATCACGAACAAACTGATCAGCATACGCTAAACTTAACCCATGCCAAAGCTCGTCATCGTTTAATGTTCTACCCAAACCATATTGCAAATTATCTCGGATACTTCCAGCAAAAACTGCACTATCTTGTGATACATAGCCAATTTGTGAACGCCATTCATTCAAATCAAACGACTGAATATCTTGATTGCCAACAGTCAGTTTACCTGCTGTTGGTTGGTAAAAACGTTCAAGTAATGAGAAAATCGTTGACTTCCCGCCACCACTTGGTCCAGCAAAAGCGACCACTGTATTAGGTTTTGCATAAAATGAAATATCCTTTAGAATTGGATGATTTTCTTCATAGCTGAAAGAAATATTTTCTACTTGGATTGTTTTTCCTGCAACATTGACAGCAACTTCACCGTTTTTTTCAATCTTCGTTTCCAAAATTTGTTGGATACGTTCAGTTGCCCCCATTGCTTTTTGCGCTTGAGAGAAAAACATCGCAAAGCTTGTCACAGGTGTGATGATATTAAATAGATACAAAAGGAATGCTACTAGTTCACCACTTGTTAACGTACCTGCTTGAACACGAACTGCGCCATATCCAAGAATCCCAACAAACAATCCAAGCATTGCTGTCATCATAATTGGTTGTAAAACAGCTTCGATTTTGGCATCTTTGACACCTAATACAAAAATCTTTTCGATAAACGTACGACCACTATTTTTTTCCGCTTCTTCCCCGTTACTTGATTTGATCAAACGGATTTCAGCAAGTTTTTCTGTAGCATCCGCATTAAAATCAGCAGTTGCTCCTTGTAGTTGGCGCCCAATTTTAGACATCATCTTACCAATTGGAATCATGATAATCATGACGATTGGTACTGCAACAAACATCAACATTGCCATCTTCCAATCCATAATGACCAAAATAATAACTGAGCCAACTAATTGGATTGCTCCGGTAATAAAGTTTGGAAATTGCGTCGTTACTAAATCTTTGATCACTGTTGTGTCATTTACTAAACGAGAGCTGCTTTCACCTGATTTATGTTCATCATAATAACTTACAGGTAAGTGAAGCAAATGTGCCCATAACTTTTCTCTTAGAGATTTAACAGAATCTTCACCAACATAACGAAGTAAAAAACCACCAATCGTTCCAAAACCAAGATAAACAGCAAATGCAACAAGTAGCACTGCGACCATTTTCCCGTCAATTTTTGATAATTCACTGGTATCAACCAGCCCCTTTGTTAACTGAGGTACTACCAAACTTGCGCCACTTGTCACTAAACTAAGTAAGATCCCAAATAAAAATAAACCTTTCTTTGAGCTTACACTGTTAATCAATTTCATAAAATCTTTGAATTTAAATGCTCCAGTAGATGCTGGTAGTTCTTCAGCAAATCTTGCGGGTTGTCCGCCGCCACCTCGTGCCATTTTCTTTTCCTCCTAATACCTAAAACTCATTCTAAAATTTTTGATAGTTTAAAAATCTTCCCATTCATCCTCATTGTTTCTATGAGAATCATCGTTGTTAAATGGTTGTTTTCCTCTGTTTGGACCACTTCGCCAGAAATCACGTCGAAAATCATGACCAAATCGGTTTGGAAAATCTTGTGGGAAATCTGGACGACCACCACGTTCACCAAATGGCGATTTTCGCATCATTCGTTTCATTTCGCGACGCATTTTTCGTAAATCCTCTGGTGATAAATTTTGCCAATCTCCACCGTATTCTTCAAATAGAGCTTCACGCATTTCTTGCATTGCTTGGAAACGATCTAATGGATCAATAAATTTTTCGGATTGACGATGAAATTCGCCACTCCAACCACTAGAAATTTTTTCTAACAAGTTACTGAAAGTTGTTTGTTCTTCTTCTGTTAAACCAGCAAAAAAGATTTCGCTTTGGTTTTCTTGCTTGAAGGACGCATTTTTCTCCGCTTTTTCTCTTCCTTGTTCCGTTAGATAAACACGTTTTGTTCGTTTATCATTTTCATCTTCTTCGCGAGTAATATCCCCACTTTTTTCCATTTTCTTCATTAGTTCCGCCAACGAGCTTGGTCGTAAATCTAAAACTTCAGCAAGGTAGCTTTGGACTAATCCATCCTCTAGTCGTAAAATTGACAATACTCGTTGCTGTCCAGTAAACTTTTGCTTTTTTTGACTCATAAAAGCATTACTTGCTTCACTAATAAAACGTAGTTGTTTCATCAAACGTTCAGATAATTCACTCATTTTCAAAATCCCTTTCTTTTAGTTCGGTACCGAACTTTATTTCGTCACTCATTATAGTTCGGCACCGAACTATTTGTCAACTATTTTTTATTAATTATTTAATGTAAAAATCAACTAGCTTGTCTTACAAAATTATTTTCTTTTCCAACTAAATTTTTTTGCAAAAAAATAAACCTCGCCAAACGACGAAGTTTATTACACTTTTTTAGTTTCATTCCACATAAGGATTCATTAAACCATTCTTTTCTTTTTCAGCAATTGCATAGCTTACTTCTAAAGCAACTTGTTTTTTCGCATCCTCCGAACTATACATACCAATCTTGTAGTCGATTTCTTGTAAACTTTCTTCGATTTTTTTCTGCCTTTCTAATACTTCTTGTCGGTGACTCAACAAAAGTTTCTTTCGTAAATCAACCGTTTCAGGACCAGCCATGACAAATTCAATGTACTGTCGAATATCACTTATTTTCATTCCTGTTTCTTTTAGACAGCAAATTGTATGAATCAGTTTTAAGTCACCCTCTGTAAATTCACGGTAACCTGCGTCATTTCTTGCTACAAAAGGAAGCAGTCCTTGCTTGTCGTAGAATCGTAATGTGTAAATAGATAGCCCGACTTTTTGAGAGACTTCTTTGATTGAGTAACTCATTTTTTCACCTTTTTTCTTTTTTCCTTGCCCTAGAGTATGCTCTAGGGTCTAGTATAAGTAGCATAAACAAATGAATCAAAAAAAGCAACTGATAGGAGATAGAAAAATGACAGATAAAGTATTAGTTACAGGTGGAAATGGCTATTTAGGTATGCAAATTATTTTAGCTCTTTTGAATCAAGGGTATGAAGTTCGCGCAACATTAAGATCCCTCACTAAACAAGCAGATGTTTGGGAAACGTTAAGGAATAATCAGGTGGAAAATAGTGAAAAACTAAGTTTTATCCAAGCTGATTTGGCTAAAGATGAAGGTTGGGAGGAAGCAATGGCTGGTATCACCTATGTCTTGAGTGTTGCTTCACCTCTTTTCGATGCCAAAAATAAAGATTTGACTATTAGCCAGCAATCAGAGGAAGGAACACTACGAATTTTAAAAGCTGCCGCGCGAGCAAAAGTAAAACGTGTTGTCATGACAGCAAATTTTGGAGCAGTAGGTTTTAGTAACAAAGACCGATCCTCACTCACAACGGAAGCAAATTGGACGAATCCCGATGAAAAAGGCTTGTCTGCTTATGAAAAATCCAAGTTGTTGGCTGAAAAAGCAGCATGGAAATTTATTGAAGATTCAAACACGTCATTAGAATTAACTACCATCAATCCAGTTGCAATTATGGGTGCTTCTCTTAATGAACATGTTTCTGGTAGTTTCGTATTATTAAACAGCCTGTTCAATGGTTCACCGATGCCCAACCTTCCTTTAAACCTTGTTAATGTCCGTGATGTCGCTGATTTGCACGTTCGAGCAATGACACATCCACAGGCAAAAAATCAACGGTTTATCGCTACTGAGGATGGCCAAATCTCAATGGCTGAAATCATTGCGCTTATCAAAAAGAAACGACCAGAACTGGCTAAAAAAATGAAACTCAATCATCTTTTACCCAACACCTTTGTTAAGTTAGGTGCCCTGTTCAATGCTTCCGCGCAAGAAGGCAAGCTAATGCTTGAAATCAATCGTAATGTCAGTAATCAAAAGGCAAAAGATCTCTTAGGTTGGCAACCACTTAGCAATAACGAAGAAACCATTTTAGAAAGTCTTGATACGCTTGAAAAGTATCATTTGATTGGCTGATTGATAGATTTGAGAAAATGATTATTAAGTAAAAAGCATTTTCTTTGAGACACTTTTCAAGTTTTTAATGATTTTTGAATGTCCGGAAAAGGTATCAATTTCCATTTATCGTTTCAGTAAGCTTAAGATTAAGGTTTAATAACGTTTAACTAGATGATTCAACGTAGGTTTCACCAACAAAAAGGAGGTATGACAAGACTTTTGTCATACCTCCTTTTGTTGAATAGGCAGTCTTCCCAAAGCAACTACTTCAGCAACAAGCTCTTCTTTGATAAAAACATGAGGAACTATTTTTAGAAAGAAAATCTTATTGCTTGAAGCTGAACGTCTTGCGCCACAACCTTTCCCTCGTTGTTCCCAAAATAACTCCTCGATAGAACTTGCATTCCCTTTAAAATATGAAGGGCTATCATGAGTGACTGCTTGTTATATTGTCGGAGTTAAGTATTTTGCGCTACAACCTTTATTGATAAGTTGCATTTAGATAGTTTACTAATTCTGGTGCTCGTTTTGTTGCAGAATCATCTTCTTTTTTATCCTCTAACATACTTACCATGAGATAGCCTTGATTAGTTGGATTTGTAGCAAATAAGAAGCTATTCTCTTGTCCTTTTTCATCTTGCTTTTCTTTGATTTCCGCTGTACCTGTTTTTGCTGCTATAGGAATACCTAAGCTAGCCAGAGAATGTGCAGTCCCTTTAGGATCAGTTACAACAGCTTCTAAGTCTGGCAAGATTGTTTGAACAGCAGCGTCACTAATCACATCATCTTTGGTTTTTGTTTTCGCATCTACAACTAGCTTAGGATAGATAAGCTTTCCATTGTTAGCAAAAACGGAATACATCGTCGCTTGTTGGATTGGTGTAATCAATAATTCTCCTTGGCCATAGCCAGTATCTGCTAACAAAATTTCTGATTTAAAGCTATCTTCATTAGAAATCTGTGCAGGATTCATACTAATAGGTAAATCCAACTCTTCGCCAAAAATGAACTTGTCTAAGCCTGAGCGAAATGCTTTTTCCCCCATTTTCAATGTTTGCTGTGCCATATAAATATTATCAGAGTAAACCAACGCATTTCGTAAATCAACTTGTGCTACATCACTTACCCGCGTAACTTCGTAAGAGCCCCAAGAAGAATCTTTTTGCCATTTTAATCCATCAATAGTTAGATTTTCTTCAGGATTTAGTGTGCCATTGTCCAAGCCAATTGCTGCAGTGATCATTTTAAATGTAGAACCTGGTGCATAGCCAGTAGCAAAACGGCTGATAAATGGTTGGTTTTTATCATCGGCATATGCTTGGTAGTCCTTTTCAGAGATGCCATTAGTCATTTTGTTGGGATCGTAACTTGGTGAACTTGCTAAAACGAGTAAATCACCTGTTTTTGGCGTAGTAGCCACAGTTGAGCCAGCTTCTCCACCTAATTCATCATAAGCAATCTTTTGAGCTTTTGCATCAATTGTCAATTTTATTGATTCACCATTTTTAACTTTTTGTTCTTGAAGTATATTTTTTTCATTGCCATTTTCGTCTGTGATAACTAATTTTCCACCGTTAGTTCCACGTAACTCTTTGTCAAAAGCCATTTCCAGACCAGAACGTCCAATTTTTCCTACGCTACTTAATTTTGGATTCTTTTCAATATCTTCGGCAGTAATATCTCCTACATAACCAATTAATTGTGCAGCGGCTTCACTTAAAGGATAGTATCGCCCAGTTACTTCTTGAATTGTTGCACCCGCAGGTAATTCTGGGGTTTCCCCGTCAATTATTTTGAGTGGAACAAAATAATCTGGTTGAACCCAGCTCTGTGAGATGGCTTGATTGATTGTGTCTTCTGTCAATTGTGTTCGCTCAGCAAGGGTTTTGATATTGGCATTTTTTTCTTCGCCTTCGCCTAACTTACTTGGCACGACACCTAGTTGCTTCAACTGACCATTAGTTGCTAATCCTTCGCCATTTCGATCTAGTATCTCACCACGAGTTGCCTCTTGAGTGTTCAAACTAACTTTGTCCCCATTTTCCATAGTAGGAAAAATTAAATTGGGTTGCCAATTGATTTTGGGTCCATCTTTTTCGCGAATTAGCGTTCCTTCAAAATTTAGGTCGTTTAGTTCGCCCAGAGCTGTACTCATTTTAGCTGTATAAGAAAAAGTATATGTATCCTTTTTCTTTTTTTCGACAGTTAAATCCGATACAGTATATCCTTTTATATCGACAGCATCATAGATATTTTGATACTTTTCTAAAATTTCTTGAGTCGTCCATTCCGATTTTTTCGTGGTTGGTACTAATAAGGTCGTTGCTTTTTTGTAATCGCCTTTATCAAGTGCCTTCACAAATTGTTTAATCGTTGTTTTCGCTTCGTTAACAGTTTTGGTTTCTTGAGAATGTTGATAATAAAAAAAACCTCCACCAGCTATTGCTACAACAGCTGTGGCACCTAGAATATATGGAATAAAGCTTTTTCGTTTTTTCTGGTCGCTTCTTTTCATTTGAATCCTCCAATTTTTGTTTCATCACTTCTATTCACTTCATCAGTCATTAAAACACTTCTATTATATCCAACTATTGCCTAGGTTGCTATCTTAAAATTCTTTAAAATTTGTTGTTTTTCTGTTTATGTACCGCTTCTTTTCCAATAAATAAAAACCAACAAGACAAAAATCATCACTGCCTTGCTGGTTCTTTTTAGTTAAAAAGTTAAATGTCATCAAAATCAAAATCATCTAAGTTGATTTCATCAAGTTCTTCTTCTTTGGTTTTCATCTCTTCTCGAAGATATTGGACATCCATTACTTTGATAAACGGATAATAAATTGCCATTCCTAAAACAAATAAAATTCCTTGTAACACAGCACCTTGCCATCCACTAACTAAAAATCCAGAAATGATTGGTGGAGTTGTCCATGGCAACTGAATACCATTTGTATAAGGAACCAATCCGATATTCATTGAAAAGTAGGCAATAATGATATTGATTGTTGGAACTAAAGCGAAAGGAACTAATAAAATGGGATTCAAAACGATCGGTAATCCAAAAATAACTGGCTCGTTAATTCCAAAAATTCCAGGAATTAAAGATAACTGCGATAACTTTTTGATTCGTTGACTTTTACAGAAAAGAACCATTACCACAATTAATGACAAAGTTGAACCTGCACCACCAAAAGTCGCGAACATATCTTGGAATTGTCCAGTAATGATATTCGGAATTTCATGTCCATCTTTGAATGCTTGAAGATTTTCGACGGATAACGCTCGGAGGACTGGGTTGAATACAGCCCCAACGACACTGCTTCCATTGATTCCAAAAAACCAAAAGAAATGCAAGAACAGATATGCGATAACCATAGCCCCTAACGTATTTCCTAAGCTTAATAATGGCGTTTGTAAAAACGTGAAGATAACATCTTGTAGATTGCCGTAAGAAGTCAACGAAACGAGCCAGTTGACCAAAAACATCATCGTCACTACGACAAAACTTGGAATAAGTGCTTCAAATGATTTCACCACAGTAGGTGGTACCCCATCAGGCATCTTGATTGTCCAACCTTTGCGCACCATTGCAACAAACAAACGAGTAGAGATCAACGCAACAATCATTCCAAGGAATAAACCGCTAGAACCCATCCACTTAAGAGGTAAGCTAGTTACTTCGTAAACAGTGGTGCTTCCTTCGGGTGTAAACAATGTCTGATACGGCGTTAAAATAAAGAAAGAAACCAATGCGATAATCCCTGACTGCATTGCGTCAACATGAAATTGTTTCCCTAAACTGTAGGCAATTCCGACTACAGCTAAAATGGTCATAACATCGAAACTCGCGCTGGCAGGTACGGACATCATTGACTCCCAGTTGTCACCAAGCAAGGCAGACATCCATTCGTTCCACTGGGGCAGAGGAAAATTAGCAATCAAAAGAAAGACAGAGCCGACGATCAATAAAGGCGTTGACAATAGGAATCCATCACGAATAGCAACTAAATATTTATTTTCACCAATGACTTTGGCTAAAGGAGTTAATACTTTTTCCAGCCAATTCAAAAATTTTTGCATAGTTGTCCTCCACGTTATTGTTTATTTTTCTTGATCAATTTAAGTGCTTCTTTCAACGCACCTTCGCCGTCCATCATGCCATAGATTTCGGGAGAGATTGCAGCAACTGGAATATTTTGTGGTGAAAACTGTGTCCGAACTTTTTCGAGCAAAAAGCGCACTTGAGGCCCCAATAAAATCGCAATCGGTTTTTCTTGATCAACGACTTCTTGTGCTCTGGCAACTGGAAATGCAGTAATTTCTAACGGCATCTGATGTGCTTGGACAACTTCCATCATTTTATTGACCATAATACTTGTGGACATGCCAGCATCACAAAACAAATAAATTTTTTTCTTCATTTGATTCACTCCTTAACTTATTTTTTATTTTTAATCAATTGGTGCTTTGATTCTTTTCTCATAGGCTTCCAGCCATTCCTTCGTGATAGGTTCAATCAGCGTTGTCTGATCTTTCCCTGGATTGGCAAGGAAAATTTGCGGTGCTTGTGTTTGTGTACCAACACTAAAGGTAAATTCAACATTGGTGGCGACCCCCCACTCTCCTGCTGTATTCATTGCAATGAGTGAAAATGCACCAGCTTTTCCATAGCGTTCTTTGAGTTTTGTTTCAAAAGAATAGACTGCCTGGTCACAGGCATCTTGAGGACTAACGCCACTGCCCATCAATCGAACAATTTCATAAGACAAACAACCTTTCATCAAATCTTCGCCTAATCCAGTTGCAGCTGCTCCACCAATCGTACTGTCTACATAAAAGCCTGAACCAGAAAGCGGTGAATCTCCGACACGTCCGGGCTTTTTCATGAATAAACCCGAGCTGGAAGTCCCTGCTGCCATCGACCCGTAGTTGTCTAAAGTGATGGCTCCGACCGTATCATGACCATCATAAGGATTTAGCTGTTTTTCTTGGATTTCTTTTAACCGCTTTTCCCAAATTTTATGCGCACGAGGTGTTAACATATTTTTTCGCTCAAAATCATGTAACATCGAGTATTGTGTTGCACCATTTCCAACTAAAAAACTGTTGAATTTTTCCTCACTTAAACGTCTAGCCACCGTAATTGGATTTTTAACATCGGTTATTCCAGCGACAGCACCGATTTTAAAAGAGTCACCGTCCATAAAAGCGGCATCCATTTCTAAAATACCTTGAGCATTTGGTAACCCACCATAACCTACTGATTTATAATACGGGTAATCCTCCACGGTTTTAATCAGTGCTTCTACCGCATCGCCCGCTCGTTCATTTTTTTCTAAAATTCGTAGTGCTTCAACGACACCATCATGTGCCATTCGCCAAGTAGCAATCGCACCTCGCATCCTATTCACCCTTTCCATTTCGTTTTAACTAATGCGCTTTCATAAAAACATTATAATTAGTATATACTATTTTGTATATACCGAAAGAATCAAAAAGTTGACTTTCTCATAAAAAAACAATCAAGCTCTCATTTCTGTAAGAAAAGAGGTCGCAGCTCCAAGCGCTTAACTTCAAGCAATAAGGACACGTTTCTAAAAATAGATTCTCAAATTTTTATAAAATTTAGGCTTACTTGAAAGGAACTACTGCTTAAACACTGTTTATTTGAAAAAAAGACGAGAAAAACTAAAAATCCAGTCACCTTAGTCTATTTTCAATTTTAAAACCGCCTAAAATCACCGTTTTTTAGAAACGAGTTTTAGGCGGTTTATCTATTTGGGAAACTTTTGTTCTAGATTCTTTTTGGCTTCTTATTCGGTCAAAGCGATGATTGCCCGCATATAAATTTCCAGATTTAGCAATAAATCACTTTCATCCATATACTCATCTTGATTATGCGCAATCCCTTTTTGTCCTGGAAATGAAGGTCCGAATGCAACGGTATTCGGCATGAATCTGGCGTAAGTTGCACCAGTGGTCGTTACAGGCGCTCCATCTTCTTTCGTTACATCTTCATAAACCGCAGTCAACTTTTGGACAAACGGATCATTTTTAGGAAACAAACTACTTTTGATTCGGCGCACAACTTTCATTGTACTATTTTTTGGTAACTGACTAAGGAGCATTTCGGTAACTTCTTCTTCAGTTATAGAAACAGGATAACGAATAGCAATTGATAAGATCAACCCAGTTTCTGTTTTCAGCAATTCATAGGGTGTCAAAATCAGTTTGCCACTGTCTTCGTCTTCAAAATTTAACGCTAATCCTTCCCCATTGTGTTGATTTGCAAGAGAATTTGCTATCCAAGAAAAATAATTCTGCAATTCTCCCGTTACTAATTGGTCTTTTATGATTTTTTCGGCTATTAAAGTAATGGCATTTTCACCTAACTCTGGTGCATTAGAAGGTGCACGTTTTCCGCTTACCGTTATTTTTTCTTGATTAATTGTGATAGATAGTTGGTCAGGTACATGATCTTTTGCTTGGTCACCGTCAAAATTTCCTAGTTGATTTAATTCCTGCGTATCAAAAGTGGTCAAAATTTGATAGTTGACGATTCCGCGTTCTCCATACACAACAGGATATTTGCAATCAGGCGTGAAACCAACTATCGGTGGCTTTTCTTGGCTCAAATACATAGGAATATCAGAACTACCACTTTCTTCATCTGTTCCAAAAAGGATTCGAATCGTTTTTTTAGGGACAAATCCAGCCTCTTTTAATAACTTCATACCATACAGACATGCGATGATAGGACCTTTGTTATCTAAGATACCACGTGCATAAAAACGCCCAGCTTTTTTTGTCAACTGATAGGGTGGAAATGACCAACCAGCACCTTCTGGAACAACATCCAAATGTCCGATAATTCCAATATACTCAGAATCGGTTCCCCATTGTGCATACCCAACCGCGTCTTTGACGTTCATTGTTTTGAAACCATAGTTTTCAGACAAAGACAGGGCTTTTTCAAGCGCTTCTTTTGGCCCTCGACCAAATGGTGCATTTTTTTCGGGTATGCCCTTCACACTTTTGATCTGTATTACTTCATTTAGATCTTGATAAAACTGTTCCTTGTTTGCTTCAATTAGCTGGTGAATATTCATAATGACCTCCTATTGGCTATAACGAGTTAATGTATTTTTAAATGTATAACGGTCTGCTCGATAATATGAAATGTCATAAAAAATAGGTTCTGCATCAATTGCATAGGTGACAGACTGGACTCTTAATAAAGGATTACCAACAGAAACATCTAGTAAATCGGCCATTTCCTCTTCCACTAAAATCGCTTCGACTTCTTGATGAGAATAAGCGATTTCGACTTGCTTTTCTAATAGCTCAAATAGCGAACCACTAAAGTCTTCAATCGTAAAATCTGCAACGAAGCTTTCAGCTAAATAAATTTTTTCGACAGTCATCGGTTCCCCGTCAAGTAAACGTCTTCGAATCAATTCGTAAATGGTTGTGTCAGGAGTTAACTGTAGGGCGTGACGAATTTTTTCGTTGTCTTTGAGTAACTTTCGAAAAGAAATAACTTCTGTTTTGCTCGTCTTTCCATATGATTTAGCTGCTTCAGTAAATCCTTGGAGACCTGCACGGCCACTTTGGATTTTTTGCTGAGACATCACATAACTGCCTTTACCTGGTCGTTTTACTAACACGTTTTTTTGAATTAACAGATCAATTGCCTTTCGAATGGTCAAACGACTGCATTGAAATTCTTTGGCTAAATCATATTCTGAAGGTAATTTTTGTGAACTGACATAGATCCCCTCTTCAATTCGTTGTTCGATTTTTGAAGCGACTTGCGTAAATTTGTTTTTGGTTTCTTTGTCCACCATAAAAATAGTCTAAGCTCCTTTAATTTTGACTGAATTTTTACAAAAAAAAGATATAGTATATACTTCACGGTATATACTATATCTTATGGACAAGAATTTCAATTATTTTGAGAGCGTTTTTTTTCGAAAAAACATTTTAGTCATCTACTTCTGTTTCTAAAATTTCACCTGTCTGAGCATTCATTTTGACGGTTGTTTCTTGCTGATTGTTTTCAACAGTAACTTCCCAAAAAGTAATTCCAAGATCTTTATCTAGATCCCAATCTGTAGCTGTTCCACCACCGACTTGCTGGACAGCAATCTCAGCAGCTTTTTCGATACTTAACAAGTTTTGAATGTCGATTTTATCTTCTCTTCGTTTCACGCCATTCTGCTCATCCCTATCAAGTTGTTCTTCTCGTTCTTTCTCCACCTTTTTCGTGACACCATCCACTTTGATTTCAAACTCAGTAGTATCATTGACTCCTTCAATCTTGTAATAATAGGCACCGAATGATGTATCTAGTTCAAGAGAGGTAATGTCACTATCAGGATAAGTATCTTGATAAGCTTTGATTGCCTCTTCAACTGAAACACGTAAATCACCTTTAATCGATTTTCCTGTTGTGCTCGAGGAAGCACTACTATCTCTCACTGTTTGTGTTTTGCTTGTCTGTGTGTTCGATTGATTTTGGGGCTGATTCTGGTTCTCATTACTTTGGCACCCTGCCAATAATCCAAGTGTGCCGATAGCAATGCTTAAATAAGCAATTTTTTTCATTTTTTAACTCCTTTTAGTCTAAATTCAAGTAAAAGTAAAAAGTCGACAGCTGAATAGAGTCATTCATCCATGAACTTTTCAGACTATCAAATTTATTATAACGGAAAATTGGATAAAGGTCAGAATTTTTAGAATAAACAGTTGACTTAGAGTGCACTCAAACCTGTATGATTTAATTAAAGACAGAAGGAAACGCTGCAATTAGCAAAATTTTAAGTAAAGAAGGAATGAAAAATGACAAAAAAATTATATCTAATGCGACACGGAGAAACGTTATTCAACCAACTAAAAAGAATCCAAGGTTGGAGCGATTCACCACTAACGGCGAAAGGTATTGCTCAAGCAAAAATAGCTGGTAATTATTTTTCTGACAATCAAATCACCTTAGATCATGCTTATACTTCCACTTCAGAAAGAGCCATTGATACGGTAGAACAAGTTACCACGCTTCCTTATCAGCGAGTAAAAGGATTAAAAGAATGGAATTTTGGTGTCTTTGAAGGCGAAAGCGAGTCGCTCAACCCTCCTCATAAACTAGGAGAAACTTCATATGGTGACTTTTTTGTCCCTTTTGGTGGAGAAAGCAGTCAAGAGTTACAAGAAAGGATGGTCGATACACTGACTGAAATCATGGAAAAACCTGACCATCAAGAAGTGTTAGCCGTTAGTCATGGTGGCTCTTTGTATCTGTTTCTTCAAAAATGGCTTTCTTTTCCTGAAGTAAAGAAGGTTCAATTTTCAAATTGTTGTATTCTTGTTTTTTCTTATTCAGATAAGGAATTTCAATTTTTAGAGTCAATCAATCATGACTTTAGTGAGTTATAAAAATGCACAGAAAAAAAGAAAAATATCCGTAAGTCCTTCATGTTTTTTTGTGCTATTTCAATGACTTTTGTTTCTATTTCTTTAACGACCTGAACAGAAAAAGAGGGACTGTGACAAATCATTTGTCACAGTCCCTCTTTTCATAAAAATCTTAGGAAGCTAGTTTTTGAAAAATTTCTTATTGTTTGAAGCGAAACGTTTAGAGCGCCAACCTCACCTTTTATTTTTGATTCAATTGATTAAATAAGCCACCAATTGTTTGATCTTTCAACTCGATTACTTGACCATCCAACATCGCTTCTACCACGTGGTAGTAATCTTGTAAAGGTGGTACTTCTAGATATTGATCATGCAAGAAAGCTGCTGGATCAGCATATTCTTTCGTCATTTTATTGGCATCGACCGCAGTTTTATAAGTAATTTTTAACATCATAAACCCCTCTAATCTATATAATTAATTCTTCTCTCTTCCCACTTGAAATCAATCAGGGCGAACTAAGGTAAAGATCTCTCCTATTTTAGCATAATTATTGCCGGCTAAACGGCTAACAGGTTTTAACTTTTCGATTAAGATACGCCCCTCATCATAGACTGACTCATCCACTTGATAGTGCTTGATTTTTAATAAAAGTAAGTCTGCAGTGATCTGCTCCTTTTCTTTGATTTCGATATGTTGATAGAGCTCTGTTTCAAAACGAATTTTCGATTCTCTGAGAACAGGTGCTCCAACTGTTTGGGCATCATCTATCGAAAAAGTTGTTCGTGATAATTCACTTTCTTCTTTTGGTAATGTTGCCGCAGTTTGATTTCCATCGACAACGTTATCTTCATCTAAAATATGGATGACAGCTTCTTTTGTAGTTAATAGATTGGCGGCTGTATCTTTTAGTTTGCTCGTTTTTCGCTGAATCGCTAGTGAAACAATTGGCGGGTTTGAGCTGACGATAGAAAAATAGCTGAACGGTGCAACATTTACACTTCCGTTTTTAGAACGCGTAGTTACTAAAGCTACTGGCCGAGGAACGATTGAACCAATCAGTAATTTATAATTTTCTCTTTCAGTTAACTCTAAAGGTGACTTTTGGATCATTTCATTCTCCTTTTATAACACATTTAATTTGGGTAGCCGTTTTAAAATCTCTGATTTTTGTGATAAAAATTTATCGGGCAACATGAATTCTTCCCCAAGTGTTTCCAGCTGTTCATCGACTGTAAAGCCTGGTGTCCCAGTTGCTAGTTCCAACCAAACATTTCCATGTTCTTGTAAATAGATTGATTGGAAATATTTTCGATCTTTGATTTTTGTCACAACGTATTTTGCTTCTTGCAATCTTGTTTTCCAATCTGGTAATGAATCATCTTCGACTAAAAATGCGATATGGTGAACCGTTCCTGGACCAAATCTACCAGGAGCCAAAGTTTCTTTAGGAACAATTAGTTGTTGTTCATTCTCTTCACCAAAAATAAGATGGTAGCCAAAAGCTGATTTACGTACTAAAGTCATGCCCAATCCTTCAGTCAATAACTGAACGGTTGCTTGGGGATTTGCAGAAAGTAGTACCCCACCATACAAGCTAAGAATCGCTGGTGTTTCCGAAGTTATTTGACTTTCAACAAAAGCTATCGTCAAACCATCTGGGTCATTGAATTCAATTGTTGGTTGTCCAAATAAATCTGTTTGTTGCGTAGTAATTGAAAAGTCTTCTAGACGACTAAGCCAATAACGCATACTTCCTAGTGGTATTTGAAAAGCCATCGTTCCCACTTGGCCACTTCCTACTCTGCCTATTGTTTCATATTTCCAAGAAAAGAAAGTGATAATTGTACCGACCTCTGCTTCATGATTTCCAAAGTAAAGATGGTAACTATCTGGATCATCAAAATTAACAGTTTGTTTCACTAATCGGAGGTCCAGAATATCACGATAAAAGTGAAGTGTTTGATCTAAATCTGCAACAGTTGCAGAAAAATGATGAATTTTATTCAGTGGCTGCATGGAATTCTCCTTTGTTAACGCTTTGTATCAAAAGGTTTAATCGCGCTTTCGATTGATGAACGTTGATTTTCTAAAAATGGTGGTAATGATAAGCTTTCGCCTAAAGTTTCATAGGGTTCATCTTCCATAAATCCTGGCTCATCCGTTGCAAATTCAACTAAAATGTGTCCCAAGCGAACATATAGCGATTCAAAATAATAGCGGTTAACATAACCAGAATTTGGTAACCCTAGGTCGTCAAAAATCTTTTGCCAAACTTTCAAAGAACTACGATCAGCTAAACGGAATGCGACATGGTGAACTTCGCCAAAGCCTTGTTGTCCCTGAGGGTTAGTAGTATCTTCTACTAAAATAACTTGTGCCCCATTCCCTCCTTCGCCGATTTCTAACAAATGACGGTTACCGTCAACGGCGATTTCCTTAAAGGTTAAAATATTTTCGAAAAGTGCACGAAAATCATCAAAGTAAGAAATTGTGATTTCGACAGGACCTAAACCGTAAATAGCAAACTCAGTTGGAACTGGTCCATTCTTCCAAGGTGTCCCGGGGCGAACACCTTTGTTCTTTTCATCGGAAATTAATTGATAAGCTTGCTCATCTTCATCCCAAAAACGTAAAATCTTCTTACCAAAAAGTTCAGAAATTTCTTCATGTTTTACAGAAAATTCATCAAAACGCTGTAGATAATATTCTAATGCTGCATCAGTGGGAACACGAAAACCAATTCTTGAAATCGAATTCGTTCCCTTCTTCCCTTTTGGATTATTAGGGAAGTCAAAAAATGTCATAGTTGTTCCAGGTGTACCATAATCATCAGCATAATACGTGTGGTAGGTTTGGATGTCATCTTGGTTTACTGTTTTTTTCACCAGACGCATCCCCAAAATATCAGTAAAGAAACGGTAATTTTTCTTAATATCACTTGTCATTGCAGTTACGTGATGAATTCCTAAAGGTTTATCTTGTATATTCATTTTAAATTTCCTCATTCCATAATTTTATTTATTGTCAGTTATCTTTTACTTTTTTTAATAGTTTTTCTAATTGTAATAATTCGTCTAATTCAAAATCTTCGAAACATCGACCAATTGTTGCCGCATGTTGTGGGAAAATTTCAGCCATTAGTTGACAGCCAGAATCAGTAATCGCAACATATGTTTCACGGCGATCCGCTTGGTTCGTTTTACGCTCGGCTAAACCTTTTGCTACCAATTTATCAATCACATAGGTTGTACTGCTACTAGCAATCAAAATCCGCTCTTGGATTGTTTGTGGTGTTTGCTTTCCCTTATGGTAAAGAAACTCAAGTACGGAAAATTCGGTAATATTCAAACCATAATTTTTAACATCCTTTTTCACTACAGCTTCTAGTTTCCCACTTACACGTAATAAACCAATAAACGCATTTAATGCCTGAGTTGTTTGTGACATTTTCCCACCTCCTTTTATTTAATAGTAAATATCTCTAATTCGAGATAATAATAGCCGGATTGAAATGAAATTGCAATTTATTTGTCTTGAGTTAAACACAACTAGAATTAAAAAAAAGCCACCTCTCAATTTGAAAGGTAACTTTTTAAATTACGACTCTTTAACTTTGATGAATAAAAGAATTGTTGCACTAATCATTCCTAATAGAATGTCCGTCCGATAAAAATCACTAGGAATCGCTATGCCAATGAATAAAATTACTATACTTACGAGGATCGCCTTCATTCGTGTTTTCTCAATCCCTGCTTTTAGACGCTTAGGATTGATTGCTGGTCCTTTGATTCCGATAATTACTGTCAAGAATGCCGCAGCGCTTAAAAAGACAAGTCTGCTAACGGTGATATCAAAAAAAATAGCAATGAATGGCACAATCACCAATAAAAAGATACTTTGGATCGTGCATAACCAACTTTTGCTTGCATGATAGCCATAAGAATTTCGGCGAATGGCAAAAAACGTAACATGAGTAACAATAACCGCTGGAACAATTTGTAAGAATGCCGCAACAGCATAAATAAAGACAAGTTTAATTAATTCAACAAGTAATGTCGAAAGACCGTACTCGATTTTTGCAGTTTCAAGTTCAGATAGCTTTAAACTTGTGCCAAGTTTTTGACTTAAATTCTTTGCTATTTTCTCTTCTAGCGAAACATATTCATTTGTCATATTTTCATCTCCCCTGACCTTGATTATATAAGGAGTTGAAAGTGAGAGAAAGCAAACTCATAAGTGCTAGTTATTTCAACAAAAGTGCTAGAGTTATTTTTGATTAAAACGATCAACTAATTTTTTTAAGTGACGTGTGGACACTAGACATTCTTCATCATTGACCATTGTAATTACGCGTTCCTTTTTGTCAATTCGACTGATATTGTTTACATTTACTACATAAGATTGGTGACAGCGATAAAATGATTGACTGAATTTTTCAACGTCTTTGATTTTTCCAGTATATTCAACCATTCTGTTATCCAAATGAATAATCAGCTTATGCGGCGTTTGGCTCGATTCAAAAAATAAGATCTCGTCCACGAATAATTTGATGTCCAGCACACCACTTTTGATCCGAATCTGTTCGCGACTAGGTAGTTCTGTATTCATATAACGTTGCATCGCAGTATCTATGCAACTAATCACTTTTTTCTGGAGTTCTTCAAAATCGTCTTTTACTAAGTAATCCATAGCTTCTACTTTGTAAACAAAAGTTAAATAAGCCATATCACTGTAAGAAGTTATAAAAACAATTTTAGCAGTTGGATCATATTCACGGATTTTTGCACCTAACATGATCCCATTCATTTCGGCATTAAGATCGATGTCTAAAAAATAGAGTCCTTCTGTTCGTTCTTTACGAATAAAATTCAAAACATCGTTAGGATCAGGAGTCTCCATGGCAAATTCTATATCATAATCCATCATCATTAGATAGTTTTTTACAATTTTGGTAATTCGATTTCTATGAACTGTTTCATCATCACAAACAAAGATTTTCAACACAGCTATCGCCCCACTTTATCTCTCATTTTTACCGCTTTATTATTAAGCGAAACGTCCCCAATTATTATAGCCCTGGGTAAATTATTGTATCATAGTTTTTATTTATTTTGTGAAATGATTCTCAAATAGTTCAACTGTTCTACATTTATAGTAAACACTATTTTGAAAAAGGCAACCCATCACAAAAAATGCTTAACAAACACCAATCAAAAGCTCATAAAAAAAGACATAACACTGTCGACTGACAATGCTATGTCGATAAAACAATTACAAACACAAGCTCTTCACTTCAATAGGAAAAGCTCTTAATGATAATTATTTTTCTAATTCATTTTTCAACGCTTCAGGCATTTTTGGTTCGTATGTAGCTAACAAACAAATACTACTTGTAGAAACTAGCTCATAGGCAACCAATGCAACAGCAGATACCATACTTAACATTTGAATCTTAACATTTGAAAATTTTTTCATGTCTTCTCCACCCCTAATTCAATAATCAAATAATAGCATAATATGCTACTACTCTATAGAAATTATAATAAGAAAAGTGATATAGACCTTAAACAATCAAAAGTGCTCCTTATTTAAGAAAAAGTGCGCACTTTTGAATCATCTATTTCAATTTGTCAAAGATCGTAATGATTTGAATAAATTGATTATTTTCAATTTTTGTTTCTAAATACACATTTGGTTGAGATTGAACCAGCTCATCTAAATTTGTTAAACCAATTCCGCGATTTTCTGCTTTGGTAGAAAAGTTCGCTTGTTTCAAGACATGTAGTTTAGGGATTTCCTTTCGACAGTGATTGCTAATGATAAACAAACAAGCCTGATTATGAATGGTTGCTGTTAATTCAATTTCGGGGTCGTCAACATTTTGTGATTCTTCAATCGCATTATCTAAAATAATCCCCAGCATTCGAACTAAAATCAGCGATGGAACTGAAACCTTATCAATTGTTTTTGGCACATGGATATTGACGTGAATTCCTTGTTCATATGCACTATACAATTTGCTGATAATAATACTTTTGATTTCGCGAATTTCTAAATGACTAACAGATGCCATTTTCAAGATTTCTTGATCAAAGATCGTCCCAGTTCCTTTGATACTAGAATAGAAATAGTTTTTTAAACCAGCTACATCATCATTTTCGATATAATCTTCTAAGGAAATCAGGATATTTTTATAATCATGTTTAAACTTTCTAAGTTCTGAATAATTTTTTTCGATTTGTTCACTATAGTCAATCAAATAATTCATTCGGTTTCTTTGCTCTCGTGCCTCATATTCAGCCTGCTTGATGAAAATGATTGAAAAACAAATCAATGCAGATAATATCCCGTACAAAACAATAAAAAATGCATTTGCATGTCCAAAGTACTCATTTAATGAGGGGTAGCGATCAATTACGATTAGAGAAAAGTACATCATAAACGTCAATGTTACGATGGTTGTACTAACTTTCAAGATAAGATCATTACTCAAATATTTTTTGATAATAATTTTTTTGAATATCCAAGCTAACAAAAAGTAGATAAGTGTGTTAATTAATAAACGAAGAATTTGATTTACCTGATTATCATAATCAAGGCCTGCGAGGTATAAACCAGTGGCAAATAAATTGTCAGCAAAAATATACAGTAAAATTGACAAGGATGATGAGAAAAAAGACCAATAGTAGCCTCGTTGAAAGTATAATAAAATACCGCACATATACAACCATAACATTCCAGTTGAAACCACATCTAATTTCATATATGTGAGCACATAGATTATCATGATTCCAACACAAAACAATAGATATTTTTTATTTGTTAATTCATCATTTAAATAGCCTAAGACAAATAACATACTTGCTAACTGTCCAACGATCATAGCCAAAATGATGAAACTAGGTATTCCCAAAATGTTCTCCCCCTATTTCCCGAACTACAACCGTTTTATTCAAAGTGCTTTCAATTGTAGCTAACTATTTTGAGCCACATCTATTATAACAAAAAAACATAGGTTATTATAAAAAAAGCGCAATTAATGATGAAAATTATCGTTTGTTCAATAAAAGAAATGTTACCATAAATAATACGTTGCAATGACTTACTTTTTAGTAGATTGAGAAAACCATCCAGTCAAAGCGAAGACAAAAAAACCGTCTCAAATGAGACGGTTAACAGTCAATGTAATAATTAAGCTTTTACAATGTTAGTTGCTTGAGGTCCACGTTGACCTTCTTCGATATCAAAAGTCACAGATTGACCTTCTTCTAAAGTTTTGAAACCTTCGCCTTGGATAGCTGAGAAATGTGCAAATAAGTCATTTCCATCTTCACCAGTGATAAATCCAAAACCTTTGTCTGCGTTAAACCATTTTACTGTACCGTTATTCATATTATAGTTCCTCCTAATTACGTATCAAGTACGTTTTTTGTTGCAATTAATTGTTGATAAGCAAAAGGAGTTTTGTATAATGTGCCATACAGCTCAAATTACGTTTCAAAATAAATTACTTGTTTACTATACCATGCGCACTAACCAAAAGCAACCTCTTTGCTCATAAATTTATATTTATTTGGAATTAATCTTTAATTCTGAACGTTTTAGGTGCTTTTTTATAAATGACTAAGAAGCCAATTCCAACATATAGTAAGCAAGCTATCGACACGATAATCGCATAAAAGAATCCTGATACTTTTAATTGTAGATTCCCATAAGCTATCCAGTAAAATATTATGGCAATAATTTTATATAGTGGACTGACCACTTCCATCTCACTAGTGAATGGTTGAATCAGATAATAGACAAATAACTCATGGAATGAAAATAATGCAGATAATGCAAGTAACAGCAAAGCTAAAACACCAAAAAAAGTCCAAGATAAAAAGAATCCGTTAAGTACAGATAACAGAAGATACACACTGAAAATTCCGACTGATAATAAGCCATTGTAGAAAAAAGTCTGTTTGAAACGGTAATTAAATCCACGAATGATTGTTCCTGCTTCACGATAAAATGGATAATAAAGCATTGCTACGTCACAGTTAACAAAGACCATTTGGACGACTTTCTTTCCAAAACTCATGACATACATGATAAAAAACAGCAGACTTAACGTTCTTGTCATATCTTCTTCAGTCAAAACTTTCCTAACATCAAAGAAGCTAAGAATAACGACGACAATTAATGAAGCTGCTATCGTATACACACGTAATCGAAAAGCATTGTTCAGTATTTTACGATATCGACTAAATAATAATGCGTTCAGATATTGGTTACCATCTAAATGAGCAAATCGTTCCTCTTGGTTCATCACTAATTTTTTCTGCATTGCTAATCCGTCACTAAGATAACTTTTACCAGAAGCGAGTTCTTGACTAGCAACATTTGACAAAGTAGTCATCTCACTCCAATAAAAGACGTAGTCCATTTCCTTTTTAAAGTGCAATAAAGCATAGCAACTGCAGATAAGAAAAATGATGGCTATCGTAATTCCAATCCAAGAAAGGAAAACAGTTAACAGAACCACTGCTAATTCTTTCCAAACAAAAATCACTGCGCTACTAATAACAGCAACAGTCACTACACTACCCAAAATCAACCGCTGACGTTTTGATAAGTGCCAAGTGAAAATCATTCTACCTAGGTAAAGATAAAAACAGCGAGAACCAATATACGTTAACAAAATGAAACATGTTACTTTAATTGGCTCTCCAATAACAAAACCATAAATAATGGCAGCAGGAAGATATCTTAATCCATGAATAAAACTATCGGTTAATTTATATCCACGAATGATCCTCAGCTTAGGACGCTGGAACTGCTCAATAAATTCAACAATCCGCTTTTCTCCTGAAATAACGAAACCATCATAAAAGTTAAATAAAACGACCACTATCATTAACCACAAAAATAAGCCAAGCTTGCCGGTTTGGTTAGTAAAAGCTTTACCAGAAGACAAATTTTCTCCGTTCAATAATATAGCCGCTCCATAATAAAATGCTAACCACAAAAACTTTGCAAGAATACTACGAATATTTTCCATTATCAAACCAATAACAGTTAAAATCTGTTTCAACTCATAGCTTTGATAGAAACTAGTCGGTATGAATTTCCCGATAATAGGTATCTTTCGTAAATAAAAGACAAAACCATTGACTTTTTTAGTGACTGAAACTTGCTCTAATTGCCAGTAGTCACGCAAATAATCAGATATCCGATTCATAGCCTATGCCTCTTCCTTTGTAAAAGTAGACCGTTCTTCTTTATCCGATAATAGGTCAATGATTTCTTCTTCAAAATCTTGATCATGGATCTTAACGGATTCGATACCAATCAATTTTTTGTGATGCAGTAACACGATTTCGTCACAAAGGTCTTGTGCTAATTGTAAAATATGAGTGGAAAAAATAATAACTGAGTTTGCTTTCATCTTTAGAATCAACTCTTTCATCTCGTGGGCCGCAACAACATCAAAAGAGGTTAATGGTTCATCTAGTAATAAGACAGGTGGCTGAACCATAAGTGAAACCAAAAGCTGTACTTTATTTTGCATGCCGTGAGAAAAATCTTTTAACAAACGGTGTTGGTCTTGCCGTTCGATCCCAACGGAATCCAGATAAGTTTCTGGTCTTTTGATTTCTTGAATCCGATCTTGGTTGATGTCAATAAAAAACTTTACAAACTCATACGCTGTCATAAATGCTGGTAAATGTGGCATTGTATAAACAAAACCAATCTCTGTGTTATCATAATCCGTGTTGAGCATGCCATTTTTTTCAAGGCCAATCGTACCATTATCGAGTAATAGATTTTTCGAAATACAATTGAACAAGGTTGTTTTCCCAGAACCATTTCGTCCAAGCAAACCGTAGATTTTCCCTTTTTCAAAGGTAAAGCTAGCGTCATCAAAAATTACTTTTTCATCAAAATTTTTCGTTATGTTTTCCACTACTAATTTCATTGTTCACCTCTTAATTTTTATTCTTTTCTTACTTATTTCCTCGCTAATTTTACTTTACTGCATATTGCAAAGCTTTCCAATAGTGAATCACATTTAATCACAGGTTTTACTTGCGTTTGCCGTTCATTAGGACTATCATTTTTACTATTATCAAGGAGATGATCAGATGTCTTTAACCAAGCAACAACAAATAAATACACTTAATGAATTTCAAGAAAACTTTGCTTTACTAGGTTTGTCGACGCAAGAAATTGCTGATGAGCTAAGAACCACTTCAAAAAAAATCGACGCTATTTTGCGATTGCAACCAGTCGCAATCGAAGATCCGTGGATCTTAAAAAATTATTTAGAAGAAAGATTACTGGATCAAGAAAAAACACCTATTCCTTTCACTGCTTTAATTGGCGATTATCATGATTATTGGTTTCTTGACGCAAGCAAAATTGAAAAAAGAAAACTCGCCAAGTGATCTTAAAAAATTCTTTACTAGCAGTTTTTTATTTTTTATGTTATATTACTTGTGGAATTTCGTTATCAACGTATTAGTTGCCTTTCGTTCAGATTTAAGAAAGGAGAATGAATTATGACATTCTATAACAAAAACTTACAATATCGTGTTACTTTAAATACTGATTTGAATTTGTTTATCGTTTTTGATAAAGACAACGCAAATCATGTGGCTACAGGTGTGACGATTGAACAAGCTGTACAAGAATTGAAAAAATCCCTATAGGAGAGATACCTCATATGAATGATTGCAGTTCTAGTCATTAAAAGCACCTACTGGATAAATACAGTAGGTGCTTTTTTGGTTTGTCTATTTATTTAGTTTTCTTTAATTGAGAGCTGGATTTCTTGCTTTTAAAGTCCCAACCTGCTATTATTATTTTTAACACGAAAAATATTTTTATCGCGAATTATTAATTTGTTTGATGAAATTTAATCAGCACTGGCGTAACCTTGGAGTTACAAGGATGTATTAGAGGTTAGGGAATACATCGTTTAAATGAGAAAAATTAATTGTTAGTAATAGTCACCATCAACTTTAGAATAATAAATATTGATTAGTTAGATAGCCTTCTCTTAACAGAGAGGGCTATCGTTCATTTTATAAAAAAACAGCAAGGTGTATACGAGATAGCTCGTAGCTTCCTTGCTGTTTTTTTATCATCAATTTGTTTGAAGTAAATCATATTGTGATTGATATAAATGGTGATAAAGACCTTGTTTTTTCATCAAGTCGTCATGCGTCCCTGCTTCGGCTATTTTTCCACCTGCAACATAAAAAATTTGAGAACTATTTTTAATCGTCGATAGTCGATGAGCGATAATAAAGGAAGTGCGTCCTTTCAATAATTGTTGCAAGCCTTCTTGTAGTAATTCTTCTGTTTTGGTGTCGATACTTGAAGTCGCTTCGTCCAAAATCAAAATTTTTGGATCCGCCAACAATGCTCTGGCAAAAGAAATTAGTTGTCGTTGTCCCGCAGAAAGTGTGCTACCTCTTTCTTCGACGACAGTATCGTATCCATCTTTTAGCTCTTTGATAAAGTCATGCGCTCGAACGATTTTAGCAGCTGCGATTATTTCTTCTTTCGTCGCATCTAACTTTCCATAACGAATATTATCAATAATTGTCCCAGAAAAAACAAATGTGTCTTGTAACATAACGCCCATTTGTGTTCGTAATGAAGCCAGTGTGACTGACCGAACGTCGTAACCATCCACTTTGACACTGCCTTCATTCACATCATAAAAACGACTCAAAAGATTAATAATCGTTGTTTTCCCCGCCCCTGTTGGGCCAACCAACGCAATGCTCTCACCGGCATTAATATGGAAGCTGACATCATTTAAGATATTCTTGCCCTCTTCATAACGGAATGTGACATGATCGAAGTGAACGTCCCCTTTAATCGGTGGCAAAATCTGTGCATTTGGTTCATCTTGGATATCAGGTACTTCATCCATCGTTTCAAAAATTCGTTCCAAGTAAGCTGTTGCCGTAATCAGTGAATTATAAAAGTTTCCAATATTGATTACTGGGTTCCAAAAATTATTGATGTAACCGATAAAAGCAATCAATGTTCCTGTTGTAACATTAACCCCTATTTGGCGAATACCTACAAAATAAATCAAACAAGTTGTCATTACGGCGATGTTTTGAACTCCCGGCCACAGCATGAACTGGACTTTGACAGCTTTCATCCATGAAGAACGATATTCGTCACTGACCTCATTGAAAATTTCATAATTTTCCTGTTCACGAGCAAAAGATTGTGTGATTTTGATACCAGAAATACTTTCATGAATGTAAGCATTTAAATTGGATTGCTTATTACTCAACACTTGATATGCTTTACGTTGTTTTGTCTTGATGACCATAACAATCACAAATAAAATTGGTAGTAAAATCAAACTATACAACGTTAATTTAACATCAATAAAAAGCATGAATATCAGTGTGATCAATACATTAAAAATGTCTGAAATCAGATTAATCAACCCATTACTTAGCAGGTCACTCAACGTGTTGATGTAATTAACGACACGAATCAAAATTTTCCCGTGAGGTCGGTTGTCGAAATAGGAAAATGGTAAATGTTGTAAATGTTCAAAGATTGAATAACGCATATCTTTCAAAATATCTTGCCCAATCTCGGTAATTGCATAAATTCGATAACGCATACACCATCCAATGATAAACAGAGAGAGCAAGAAAATCACACTTATCTGAATCAGTAGTGTCGTATTTTCTTTTGGGATCACATCATCAATAGCAATTTTGGTAAAGTAAGGTCCCAACATCCCTGCAGTATTGGCAAGGATGATAACGAACAAAGCCTTAAAAATTGCTTTTTTATAGGGTTTCACATAAATGGCCAAGCGACGGTAATGTGACCAGTTGAATTCTTGTTCCAAGGTTTCATCTACATCAAATTTATTGCGTGCCATTAGTTCCCCTCCTTCTCTTGGATGCCTAATTGTTTTTGGTAAACTTCGTAGTAACGTCCTTTTTGTTGCAGCAATTCTTTGTGCGTTCCTTGCTCAATCACTTGTCCTTTTTCCATCATCAGAATCAAATCAGCTTCACGAACGGAAGAAATACGATGAGCAATAATAAATGTTGTCTTTTCAGTTGTTAACTGTGTTAACTCTCGTTGAATTTTAAATTCGGTTTCCATATCAACTGCTGAAGTCGTATCATCTAAAATAAGAATAGAGGGATCTTTTGTTAAAGCTCTTGCTAACGATATTCGCTGTTTTTGTCCACCAGAAAGTCCAACACCACGTTCACCCACAATCGTTTCATACCCTTCCGGCATCCGTGAGATAAATTCATGTGCATCAGCAATCTGTGCCATTTGTTGGACGTATGTTTCATTTGCTAATGGATTGCCAAAAGCAATATTGTCTTCAATCGTATTGGAAAATAAAAAGACATCTTGCATAACCATCGAGATATTTTCACGTAACTGACGAACAGGATATTCTTTTGCATTTTTTCCATCAATCAAAACTTCACCTGAAGTTGGATCATAGAAACGACCAACTAAATTAACTAGCGTTGTTTTTCCTGAACCAGTTTCTCCTAAGATGCCAATTGTTTGCCCTGGGCTAATCTTGAATGAGATGTGTTTCAAAACTAACGTAGTAGGATCATCAGAAAAGTGAAATGAAACATCTCTAAATTCAACATGACCTTTGATTTTTTTTACTTCATTGTGAGTCAATACAGGAATTTGTGGTTTAGTTCCTAACATTTGCCGAATTTTGATACAAGCTGCCGAAAAACGTTGAACATCGTTAATCAACCAGCCGCTCATTCTCATCGGTTGATTCAGCATCCATAAAAAACCATTAAAAGCAATCAAGTCACCTAAAGTCATCTTTCCTTGTATAACAAATAACCCGCCTAAAATCAGCGTAATCACATTCAAGCTTCCAGCTAATCCATCTAACCAAGGGAGATATTTCATAGAAACTTCAGCTGATTTCATGTTCTGTGCTTTGTAATCTTCGTTGTGCTCCACAAATTTTTGAATTTCAAAATCTTCCCTAGCAAATGCTTTGACGACACGATTGCCACCAATATTCTCTTCAACCATTGAGTTCAGACGAGAAAAACTTTCTCGAATCTCAAAAAAGATTGGTCGCGCTTGCTTCGACATCTTTTGAGTAAGTAAGAAAATGATTGGGGTGACTGCAACCAGTGCCAGCATCAATTGCCAATTAATTGTTGCCATTACGATGACAGCAATACTGAACCATAAAATACATTCAATGATGTTATAGACTACCCACGAAACAAAATGACGAATAGCATCTGTATCCCCTGTCATTCTAGCCATGATGTCGCCAACTCGAGTGTGATTGAAGAAATCAAAATCAAGTTCTTGTAATTTTTGATACATTTCTTGCCGTAGCTCGAACAAACTGTTCTGACCAATTCGTTCAAATAAAATCTGATAAGTATAACGAATGATTGTTCGAAAAATCGTGATACCAATCATCAATGCTAATAACGGAATTAATAAATTTGCTTCCCCTTTTTCAATTACTTTATCTACAATCTCACCAGCCACTAATGGGTTGACTACAATTAAAAGCGCATTGATTATTAAAAAAATAATTGCCAGAAATCCTTTATTTGCATATTTCTTTACATACTGCCAAATCCATTGATAATTGCTCATTTTATTTTCCCTCCTATACGAAAGCCTTTTCTCAATCAAGTATTAGCTTATTCTTAATAAATTCGAAAGAAAATGGTTATTCTTACTTGTTTTGATGTACAATATTATCAAATCTAAAAGAAAGGGTTTTCATTCATGAGTTATACAAATGCCCAAATATTTAACCCAGAAATTATTTATGCTTTTGATCCTTGGAACGAACAAGGAAACAAAAGTGACAGCCATACCCATGATTTTCTAGAAATCAGTATCGTGTTAGAGGGGCAAGCGAACTATACAATCGAAGGACAAGAATTTCAATTAAATGCTGGTCAAATTATGCTCTTTAATCCTGGAACCCATCACGGGGAAGAACAAAAACAAGGAACCTATTCTCATCAACTTCATATTGGGTTAACGAATATTTCATTAGACGGACTAAAGAGAAATCACTTACCAACAAAAAATGCAATTCTTAATCTTGGAGAATATCAATGGGAGTTTCTCGACAAAGCGTGGCGCCTCGTCAAAGAATATGGTGAAGAACAACCAGAATTTCAATTAATGGTCAAAGCGTTAATCATTGAGATGTTAGTACTCATTTTAAGAAGTCTAGAAAAAACGCAAGATAATACGGTCACTTTGGCACTTTCAAAAAATGCCAAACGAAAACAATATTTAGTCAACCATGCGATTTATTATTTGGAAAATCATCACACGCAAGAAATTACTTTAGAGCAATTAGCTGACACGTTGTATGTTAGCCCCACATATTTATCAAAAGTTTTTAAAGAGTCTACGGGTATGAGCCCTATCAATTATCTTATCCAAGTTCGACTGAAACATGCTAAGGAACTACTAGCAAACGAACAATTAACAATCAGAGAAATTTCTCAAGCTGTAGGTTATCAAGATGCGTATCATTTTAGTAAACTCTTCAAAAAATATTATGGTCTTTCTCCTTCGCAGCTAGCAAAGAAATCGCTGGCATAAACAAAAAACTCTTAAAAGACTTCGATAACAAAAAGTCTTTTAAGAGTTTTTTGTTTTATTTTTGTGGATCAAATAGCTTTGGTGCTACTCGATAACAGATAACGACCACAATTGCGACGACAATTGCAGTGGCTAAACCACTCGCGCCATTCATAACAAATGAAAATATCCAAGGATTCATCCCTTCCGGTGCATAATCCCCCCAAAAAATACCACCAGCAACAAAATGCCAGAAAAAGCGAGTGAAGGTTCCAACCACCGATGAGACAATTAGGATCCCATAAATTTTGGATGTTTCCCCATTCACCATTGCGCGATGTAAGGACAAGGCAAACACTCCAGCAAACCCAGCAAAGGTAAATGCGATTGGATACTCAATTAAAACTTGTGGGACACTCAAAAATTGAACTTTCCCCATTAAAAAGTGTAATAATCCCCAAATCAACCCAGCACCTAATCCTGCTTTAAAGCCTCTACGTAAAGCATAAATAGTTATTGGAATTTGTCCAATTGATAAGGTAAAACTGCTTCCAATATCGAGTGGAATCAGTGAAAGCACCATCGCTAATGCTGCAATAATCGTCCCTTCAATCCACACTTTTGTTTCTGAATGCATAAAAAAACTCCTCCTTTAGAATCATCACAATTCACAAAGGAGAAGTGTTAGCTACACTTCCACTCGTCACAATTCCTACGTTCGTATGACCGAAACAGGTACGGAGGGTTTAGAGTAAACTCATTCTCAGCCTCGAAAGGCTCCCCTTTGTGAGTAGATTCTATTATTTTTTACTTATCTAGCATAACATATTTTTTCTTTTGTCAGAAGTGAAAAGAAATTTTTTGTTTAAGCAAACAAAAAGCGAACAATTGGCTGTTCGCTTTTTTTAAGCTATTTGAAAGTTATTTTGTCATATTCGACGTAACTTTTTCGTCAATACGTAAAAACGGTAAGTAGATGAACACACTGGCAGCAATAATCAGAATTTGAAGAACTGCAGCACGCCAATCCCCACCAGTCGCTAAGAACCCAGAAATGATTGGCGGTGTCGTCCAAGGAATTTGGACAACGACGTGATTGATCAATCCAACTGCTGTTGCAAAATAAGCAACAGTTAGTGAAAATATTGGTGCTAAAACGAATGGAATAATCAAGCTAATATTAAACACAATGGGTAACCCAAAAATAATCGGCTCGCTGATATTGAAAATAGCGGGTGTAACAGATAATTTAGCAAAGTCTTTGTAGTCTTTACGACGACTAAAAATAAAAATCGCAATAAGTAAGGCAATCGTATTACCAGAGCCGCCCATTACAGCAAACGTATCTTTGAAAGCCATGTTGATGATGTGAGGAATCTCTTCTTTATTAGCGTAGGCAGCCATGTTTTCTTGCATATTTTGAATCAAAAAAGGATCGAGTAATGAACCAGAAATGACAGCCTGATGAATGCCAAAACCAAAAAATAAATTTGCAATGGATGTTAACAATAAGAATCCTGGTAGCCCAGTAGTGATTTTGCTCAAAGGTTTTGTAATAATCGTTGTGATCAATGTATTGACATCCATATGGAATAACTGATTGATAGTAAATGAACCAATTGCGAATATGGTAATGGTCAACATAATCGGAATCAAGACATTAAATGATTTCAGAACAGCTGGCGGAATATTGCCAGATAAATTGATCTGAAGTTTTTCATTTTTAGATAATTTGATAAATAATTCGGTGGCTGCAAGGCCGACAAAAATACCGACAAACATGCCTGAAGCTCCGGTGTAAGCAATCGGAATCACGCCATTCACTTCTATTGCTTTTTGACTATTTTCTGGAGTAAACATCATAACCATTGGTGTGAGAACAATGAAAGTAGAAATAGCAACTAGCACTGCAGCGATTGAATTTTGATAATTGCGGCTAACACACATATGATAAGAGACTGCTGCTACAACTAATAACGTTGTAATACTCAGTGTACCGTTGCTAATTGAAATTCCGATTTCTTGAATCGTTGATAAAGTTTCGGGCCGAATAAAGTGACCTAAAAAACCTGTTGGCTCCAATATGACATAGTTAATCAAAGTAACAAACCCAGCTAACATCATAAACGGCATGAACGTTGCAAATGCGTCTCGCAGTGTTCGTAAGTGAATCTGATTTCCTAATCTTGTTGCGATTATCCCAAATTTTTCAAGGATGACCTCTTTTTTACTTTTACCCATAAAACTCTCCCCCTTTGTTTGTAAGCGATTGCCTTCCTCTAGATAATAACTCGTCTTCTAAGTAAAGTAAATATCTTTTTTAAAAAATATATACTTTTGCAAAAATAAAAAATAAACAGCAAGAAATAGACTTAACTTGCTGTTTATTTTAGTTGAATATGCGATTTTTATTTTTCAACAAAGATTGCTTCAAAAACAAAGTCCTTGTAAATATGTCTAGATAAAGAATATTCAAACGGTACTCCTGAGGACAACGAGACAACTTTATCTACTTCAATCATAAATTCACCAGGATCGATATTTAGGATTTTTGCATCAAACTCATTAGCCACATCTCCCTTGATCCACAAATGAGAGGACTTTATTTCCAGATTTAATTCGTCTGTTATATAAGCATAAACTGATTTTTTCAAATGCTTAGGTTCCAGCCCAGGTATAATAGCCAGTGGCATAAATGTTTGTTCAATTGAATAAGGTTGGTGGTCTATGAATCGACTTCGGATAATATTGTAAATGTAATCTTTCTCGCTGATTTGTAGCATTTCTGCCACCTCATTTGAAGGAAGTTCAATCGAAAAAGTATGGATCTCAGAGTCCACATGTTCTTCCCCCATCGTGCTCAGTAAACCTTCGTTTGGACCAAAAACTTTTGAATTATCAATTGGTTTACGCAAAACTTCTGTACCAAATCCGCTACGCGTCCGCAAAACACCCTCAGATACTAATAAATCAATCCCCTTTTTTACAGTTAATTTGCTTGTTCCATATTCTTCTGCTAATTGGTTACCAGTCGGTAATTTGGTGCCAACCTGATACCCATCATCCATGATTTTCCGTTTAACATCTAAATAAATTTCCATATATTTGGGAATTTGTTTCATACGTATCCTCCTTCCACTTAAAACAATAGCTTCTTCTATACTTTACCATACTTTTAGCTATTTTTAACTAAAAAAAACAAGCTCTCTCGATAAAGATATATATTTTATATAAAAAGTATTTATTTTATTTGAAAGCGATGTTATGATTGGAATGAATTTAAAGGAGGTCTATCAATGAGTACAATCAAAAAATTATCATTCCCAGAAAACTTTTGGTGGGGATCTGCGTGGTCTGCTGAGCAAGCTGAAGGGCGTGGCGAAACAGGAAAAGCTGAAACTGTTTGGGAACGTTGGTACAAAGAACAACCTAATCGCTTCTACCAAAGAATCAGCTCAGAAATCACAAGCGATCATATCCATCGTTACAAAGAAGATATTCAGTTAATGAAACAAACTGGACATAATTCTTTTCGGGTATCTATTTCTTGGGCAAGAATGTTTCCACATGATGGCGTAGGAGAAGTTAATCCACAAGCGATTGCTTTCTATCGTGATTTATTTACTGAAATGAATCAAAACGGAATAAAAGTTTTTGCTAATCTTTATCATTTTGATATGCCTGCTAAGTTACAAGACAAAGGTGGTTGGGAATCACGAGATGTCGTTGATGCCTATGTCCATTTTGCAAAAACATGTTTTGAAGAATTTGGCGATTTAGTCTTTCATTGGTTTACGTTTAACGAACCACTTGGGCCCATTCTTGGCTCCTACTTAGAAGACTTTCATTACCCAAATTTGGTTGACTTTAAACGTGGAAGTCAAGCTGCATTCTTTACAATCTTAGCACATGCAAAAGCAATTGAAGTTTTTAAAACTTACAAGTTATCAAGCAAGATTGGTGTCATTTTAAATCTTAGCCCAACCTTCCCACGAAGTCAGAATCCTGCTGACGTCAAAGCCGCAGAGATTGCAGACTTATTTTACACGCGAAGTTTTTTAGATCCAATGGTAAAAGGAAACTTTCCACCAAAATTAGTAGAACTTTTAAACAAATACGACCAGTTGCCACTCGACTTTACTCAAGAAGATCTAGCAACGATTCAAGAAAATACCACCCAAATTTTAGGGTTGAACTACTATGAACCTCGCAGAGTAAAAGCTCGCCTCACAGCAATTAATCCAGAAGGCCCTTTCCTACCTGAATGGTTCTTTGAGAATCATATAATGCCTGGACGTCGTATGAATGAATATCGTGGTTGGGAAATTTATGAAAAAGGAATCTATGATTTATGTATGGATATCAAGAATAACTATGGAAACATTGAGGCATTCATTTCCGAAAATGGGATGGGGGTTGCCAATGAAGAACGATTTATGGACGAAACTGGGCAAGTAATCGATGAGTACCGCATTGAATTTATTCAAGACCACTTAGCTTATCTTTGGAAAGCAATTAATGACGGATGTAACATCAAGGGCTATCATCTATGGACGTTCATTGACTGTTGGTCATGGATCAATTCTTACAAAAATCGTTACGGATTAGTTTCCTTAGATTTACCTACGCAAAAACGAACAATCAAAAAAAGTGGTGAATTTTATAAAAAACTAAGTGACGAAAACGGATTTGATTATGATCTTGATTTGTTGGATCATTAAAAAATATTTTTTGTAGCTTCGACTCATTCAGCAACTAAAAAACTGGTTATAACAGAAAGTCAGTTTATGTTATACTAAAGAAAACTGTTCGTTGACATTCAAATAACCAACAGATTACTAAATAAGTATAAAGAAGCATTCAAACTGGAGCCTCGCTATGGGCAAATAGTGCGATTACGGAACCTCAAAAATTTTGATCCGAGGTTTTAGAGCTATGCTGTTTTGAATGCTTCCAAAACTTATTAGCTTCTCTATCAAACAATTTAATAGTTTTAGAGCTATGCTGTTTTGAATGCTTCCAAAACACATTGACCGTAATTGTCGCAGTTCGGTTTGTTTTAGAGCTATGCTGTTTTGAATGCTTCCAAAACTCAGTAAATGATTTGACAATGAAATTTTTATGTTTTAGAGCTATGCTGTTTTGAATGCTTCCAAAACTAACTTAGTAGTAACGGTTACAGATAGTCGGTTTTAGAGCTATGCTGTTTTGAATGCTTCCAAAACAAATTTATTATCAGGTGAACTCATTGTGATGTTTTAGAGCTATGCTGTTTTGAATACTTGGTTAAATCTAACAAAAAAGGACTGCCCATTGAGAGCTGGTCCTTTTTTGTTAGATTTTTTGCTCAATATCAGTAACAGTTATTTGCAATACACGGCTTAAAAAAGGAAACTTTTCCTTCATTTCATCAAAAATTGGTCCTTCTGTGATAAAATTGGCTGTTCCATGTAAGTGGAATCCTGCGCCATGTCCCACCGTACCGATGACTTCTTTGCTTCCAACCGTTAGCGTTACATGATTATTTTTTTCGATATCCTGTTGGACACTGTGCATCCCAGCCGCAGGGATATATAATTCATCGTCACTGATTTGAACATAGCTGTTCCAAGTATTCACTGCATGAAATCCTGGAGTTTCTTTGCTCGAAGAAATTATTGTCACTACTCCTTCATGCTTCATTACTTCCAAAAATGTTTCATTCATTATTTCACAGACCTCATTTCAATTATCATAAGTTTATTATAGCACCACTTAGCCATTTGATTCAGTTTTTAATAATAAAGAACAACTTTAGAACCAAAAATATGCCTGACATGGTACGATAAAATAGGGTATGATTAGCTAACTAGTTGACCATGCTCATTGTGGAAACAAAAAATACAACCTAGGAGGCAACATTATGGCATTATTTAATAATCTTGTACAAGGAGCTTTAGGAAATTACTCGGAAAAAACACCAGAACAATTGACTCAAGAATATGGAGAATATCTTTTCGACAACGAAGAAATCACGATGGGCTATCAATTGGTCAGGGATGCGTTGATTTTTACAAATCATCGAGTGATTTTCGTAGACAAACAAGGAGCAACTGGTAAGAAAACCGCCTTCCACTCGATTCATCTCGATTCAATTGTTGAAGTCGATATGGAAACTGCGGGAACCGGATTAGACGACAGCGAGATCACAATTACTTATCTTAAAAATATTAATCAACGTTCAAACAACGAAGTACACGCGTTACATAAATTCGAGTTTCCCAAGAAGACAGATATCTTACCTTTATACCGCTATCTAGGAAATGTCAGTATGACAAATCGGACGCGAATCAACAACTAACCCTCTATTTACTCATCCCACTCGCCTACATGGTAAAGTGGGATTTTTTAGCTATTTTATTGTAATTTTTGTTCAGACTTGCGCATGTGGTCTTCATAGTTTTCGACTTTGAATAGCAGATAATCATGTGCTGCTTGCATTTTGGTTATTTTTTCTTGCATCAAGTCAGCTTGCTCTAATAATAATGTTTTGCGAGCTGGGATGGTCAAATCATCGTTTTCATAAATCATTGCTACATATTCACGTAAACTTTCCACACCCATTCCCGCATGACGCATTTTCTTTGCAAACTTCAACTGGTTAATACTTCTCTCTGAAAAATTTCTTAGACCGTTTTCTTGTCTTGGTACCGGCATAATGATGCCAATTCGTTCATAATAACGAATGGTATCATGGGATAGTCCCGTTAATTGGGCTGCTTCTTTGATATTCATCTTGTTTTCCTCCATCAATTGACCATTTTGTACACTTCTTGACTAAAAATCAAAGTCCTTCCATGAACCATTTTACTCTTTCTGGATCGTGAGGGAAATGTAAATGCTTTTTATCGATGCTTGAGCCACACACTGTTCTACTATATATTTTTTCTCTATTCATTTTGAAAAAGAAAATAACAACGCAAAAAAGAAGCTGATATCAGCTTCTTTTTTTATTCATTGAAAGCATCAGAATATTTTATTGTGCCGCTAATTGAATCTAATGCATTATCATATAATGGTTTTATCATAAACATTTCATCAGGGACATCAAAAGGCGCCTTAACACTGTACTTGCTTGCTGGTACATAGCCAAGTCTTGGATAGTATTCTGGATGACCAAGGATGCTGATAAATCGATAACGAAGTTCTTTTGCTATCTTTTCTAGCTCTATCAAGATATTCGTTCCTATTCCTTCCCCTTGATGACTAACTTCCACATCAAGAGGAGCCAAAACTAATCCTACATATGCAACTCCATCAGAATCGACAATCTCCACTTCACTTAATAATCCGTGACCTACTATAAAGTTCTCATCATCAACAGCAACCATTTCTAATGCAGGATCGTAGGTGTCACTAGCACGTATTTTATCAACTAATTCAGCTTCGTTACCATATCCACGTTCTGTATGTTCGAAAGCTTCACGAATCATTTTATCAACTTTTAAAAAATCTTTTTTGTTTATTGTTCTAATTTGCATACTTTGTAATAACCTCTCTATAGCTATTTTTTTATTAACTATGCGACTACCGAAAGTAAACATAAGTCTGTCAAACAAAGCCCTCCTTTAAATGTTGAATTAATCATAACAGACCATTTTGATGGTTTCAACAGCAGCAAAGACATACCATGCATCTAGTCAACAGGAAACTTTAATTTTCATGATGATGAGCAAAAAGACTGAAACAAAGGTATGTTTCAGTCTCTCTTTGTTAACTTTGATCATTTACAAAACGAACCAGTGCATCAAAGGTTTTTTCTGCTTCTGGTTTACTAAAATCAAATTGATATTCATGTCCTAAAGCTGGTTTTTTATACGAAATTTCTGTAACAGATAATTCTGCTTTTTCTAAAGATTTTACAGTAGTTTTCATTTGTTCCGTAAATGTATTCTCATTCCCATCCGTAAAGAAAAAAGCCTGTGATAGCTCATTGGCATGATTTGCTAATGTTAACTCTTTGATATCTGTGTCATTCACAAAATCTTTTTGGTCAAAGTATGCCCAACCACTTTGTTTAAATAAGAAACTTGAGATGGGTCATCGACATCTGCAAATTTATCTGGCTCAAGCAAGCCAGAAAGCGAAATGAATTTCTTCACTTGCGTACTTTTTAGTACAGGTTTTAATTGATTAATGTCTTTCAAATGTGAATTAGATAAATGAATTAAATATTCACTAGCAATTTGTGCGCCCGCTGAGTCACCACCTAATAAAACCTGTTCCCAGTCGATATTAGCAATCGTACGTTCTTTGATTGTTGCTATTGCTTCATTTAATTGTCTAACAGGTGTTGGATATTTTGCTTCTGGAGCAAGTTCGTAGTTCAGATTGACTATGACCGTTTTTGTTTCTGCACTTAACATTGTTAAGTAATCTTCACAATCCTTTTTGTCTCCACCAACATAGGCACCTCCATGAATCCAGAATAAAATAGGCATTTTTTCAGATTGGTTTTTAGGAATATAGACATCCATGAGATTATTTTTTCCCGTTGATTGATAGTTTATATCCTTCTCAATTGATACTTCTTGTGCGTCATGCGTATAAAAATCTGGTCGTGGATAAATTTGCGCTTGCTGGCTTGTATCAAATTGTTTACGAACGAAATGGCTGACTGGACTAGGTGTTAATTGAACGGTTAGCCAACCTCCGAGAAAAACCATCCCTACGAGTATTAAAGTCCCTAATAAAATTCGTTTCAACCACTTCATCTACAATCTCCTTTTCTGCCAAAAACTGATGACTCCGACCATTACGACTACCAAGCCTCCCAAAATTGGCGATACTATTGATTTCTTTTCGCCAGTTTTGGGATAACTTTTTGGTCTAGCTTTTGTTGCTGATGCTTGCGAATCTTTCTTTGTTTCAGATCCTGTGCCTTTTATATCTTTTGTATTTTTTGTATCTGATGTAACTATTGGCTGTGAAGAAGATGGATCTGTTGTTGTTTCTGAAGTATCAGCGTTTGTAGAAGAGTCAATTGTTGATGAGGAGACTTTTTTATATCTATAGGTCACAACTGGAATAGTTTCATTAAATGTTCCTTGCTCAAGACCTTCAACAGAAAATAATTCATAGTGATCAAATGTTTTTGCTTCTGTTTGATACGACTCTCCATAAGAACCAGAAAGTATGAGCTCTTTATCTGATAACAGACTTTGGTTTTTTTCGTCTACATAACGTACTTTTACTTGGTCATCAAAAACTACAGCTAAAAAGTCGCTCACATGCTGATTATAGGTCGTCGGATCCACTTTTTGTGCCTCACCATGTCCTGCTCCATTGATTAAGACCAAATCTTTGTACCCTTTTGACACATCATAAAGATTTTGTGCATTTGAAACGGGTACGACGTTATCTTCCGTTCCATGAATCAGTAACTTAGGTATATTCGGTTGGCTCATTCCTAAAATCGGAAGATTTTCAGTCGTATTTAAATGTAGTTCTTGATCAAAGTAGTTTTCTTTTAGCAGCTGCATATAAAGATCTTCATGTGCCTGATCTGCAACAATGTCTAAATCAACAATTGATGCTAAGTCTTTTAGTGCTGGAGCAACTAAGTTCGTATACGTATAACGTAACTGTTCATCAATAGATTGGAAGCCACAGTTTTCAATGATGCCCTTTACATTTTTTGGTATGGGTTTCGCCAAAACAGACATCATTGTTGCTGCCCCCATTGATCCACCATACAATAAAATACCTTGATTCGGTTTTGTTTGAACTTCACGATTGATCCAGTACAACACATCATCTGACTCATATTGTCCATACGTAACGAAATCTCCGTCACTTCCACCAGTAGTACGGGAATCAACAAATAATAAATTGTACCCCGCCTGATAAAAATTATCGTATTCTGGTGTCACCACACCGTTGTCCCAATTTCCACGAAAACCACCATGGATCATCACTGTTTTGTCAGAATTCTGATTGACGTAATATGCTTTTAAGTTCATTGATTTCCCTGTCTGACTATTCAGCGCAGTTCCTTCTAATGGCTGTGTATTCGGATAAAAACCTGTGTATTCAGAAGGTGATGTACCATCATTATTTGCTAATAAAGACATAAAGTGACTGTCCTTTGCAAAAGCAATATCATACAGCAAGTAGGTAGACATCAATTGTTTGATTACTAATGAATCCACTTCAAATTGTGTTTTCGCTAAGCGAAGTTGCCCACTATATAACATCAAAAAGCCAAATTTGAATCCATCTCCACTAGTCGTAGCAAACAATGTATCCAATTTTCCACCAAAATAATTCAAATATAAGCGTGAGTTAAAATTATCTCCTTTGCCAATTGCATCAAGAATTGCCTGTTCATCGGGATCAGCAACTTTCGTTTGATTGGGATCAACAGATGTATCCGTTGTTGTGTTAGTTGACTCGGTTTCCTTGGTGGACTCAGTTTTCGTTGAGTCACTAGTATTTGAAGTATTAGTGCTTGTTTCATCGGTCTGTGAATCAAGTGTTGTACTGGTACTTGTTTCACTTGTCTGTTGTGTATCGGTTGTTGTTTCAATTCGTTCACTGGAACTACTTGCCGTATCTTCATTGGTTACCGCATCTGCTGAAGAAAAAGAGATACCTGATAAAATCAACGCACTAATTAATGTAACTACTTGAAATTTTTTCTTCATTGTACACTGCTCCCTTGGCTTATTTGGGTTAATTGCTGGATCAATGACGATCTCAAGTGCTGATATTGTTTCTCCGATAATTGAAATGCTTGTTCATTGGCTTGATGACTATCCAGCATCCATTTTGTCGAGTCGATTTCTAAGAATCCTTCTAAAATGTTCTTGACTGCGTTCTTATCCTGTTTTTCCGTCGCTTTTAACAACCAGAAATCTTCAATGCCACGTTTTAATTGTTTGTAGCGTAAAGAAAGTAGCAAATGACCATTGGTTCCAGGATAGATCAAACAGTTATCGCCAATAGGTAAAGCTGCAGTGTTGTAACGAATATCAGTACGTGCGTTAGTTGGCCAACAATTCAATGCCCATCGTAAAAGTCCATCTGTCTTGAAAAAGTAAGCAAGAACACCTTGTACTCTTGTTTCTAATAGTGGACTGTGCAAAAAAGTATTCGGTTTTGACGGATAGTTGCAAACATAATATTGTGTTTTTCCCGGAAATTTTTTTGTTAGTTCTTGGTAATTTTGACAGGTACAATAAAAAGATGTCACAGGATAGTCAATCACTGGTAACAAACTGTGTAAGACCTCTTCTTTGTCAAAAGCAACTTTTGTTTTAATTGTGGGCTCAATCGCTTTTAGTTCCTGTAATGCTGTCATAAATTGATGGATCTCATGTTTTTTTGGCTCATCAGCATTGAAATAACTTTTTTCCCAAACGCCAAGTTCTTTCAAATGGGTGACTAATTGTTCCAAATAGGCAGTGAAATCACCTTTTTGCTCAATAAATGCAATTCGCTTTGTGCTTTCGTCAAAATAACGAAGAACTAATTTTTCAGTGTGCTCAAATTGTTTATTGATCGGAAAATAAGGTGGAGACCAAACACCTAGTAATCCAAAAAGATTAATTTCTTGATTAATGCCATAATTTGCAAAACAAGCAAGATAGCGATCCAAAATTGAAAAATCACAAAGTAGCTTTCCCGTTTGATCTTTCCGAATTGGAATCATAGAGTATTCGTAAAGATTAGCCGGGTAATCTTTGACAATATAATTAAACCAACCTTTCCAAGGAATCTCTCCAGCAATAACCGTTACGGATTTTTGTCCAATCTCAGATAAAAGTTTTGCCATTTTATCAATTAATTCAAAGTGCGCTTCCCCCCATAAAGGTACTTGAAAAGTGCGTGCTAAATTAGATGGTTGTTGCCACAGATCTAATTTGAACTCTTCTTGCGGACAATCAGGAAAGACAAAGTCTGAAACCATCAGTTCAACTGATTTTTGTAAGATCAGTTGTTCCTCTTGATTGATAAATGACCGGTAAATTGAAAAATCAATGGAATAAGAACCACTTAATAGGTCTTTACTTAACGGAATTTCGACATAAATAGGTGCATAACGATCACCACTAAATGTATGCGCGCGTTCTTCAAGTAATTTGTCTGCGTAAGCAATCTCATCTTTTCCCATATAATAATCTACAAACTGCGCCTCATAAGGTAAAGTTGTTTCAATAGATACACGATACATGGGAATCTCGATCTCATCTGGAATAGCGAATTGATGGTCTAAGCTAAACTGATTTTTTTTGCCGTCATGTAATAAAATTTGAAAAGCTGCGCACTGGTTCCGAAATCCAATTATTTTTTCCAACTGTTGCGGACGCGTTTGGCTAAGATTAGTCGAAGCCTTGTAACTTTCTGGTACAATCAAACATTTCATTGCTTTCTTCTCGCTTTCTAAAAATTTTTCTCGATTTTTTCTTGAACAAGTGTCAGTTTCGTTGATGAAAAAATCTCAGGTGCTAGCCGATGCAGTTGATTCAATGTAAACTTACGAATGATTTTGTAATAACTCTTTTCGGAAAGTTTCGGAAATTCTTTGATAAGTAGTTCTTGTATTCGCTTTTCTTTCATTAAATGCTGTAATGATTGTTCGAACACAGGCTTAAGTGATTCCTCTTCTTCCCCCTTTGCCAAAGACTTAGGTTGTGACCAATTCAATTCAAGCCATTCGTAAGCTAGCTCAAACCATCGAGCAAACCGCTCATCAATCATTTCAGGTGACGCACCAAACCATTTCGTCGCTAACGACAAACCATGTAATCCTTTTTGAAAAATATGACTTTCAAAGGGAACATCATTTGCTTCTAATGCAGCTAAATAAAGTAAAGAATTCTCAATTGGCACCACATTATCTTCAAATGTCGAAAATAAAAATGTTGGTGGTGTTTCTGGCGTAACACAAGCATCTAACGAAGGCGCTTCGATTTTCATCACTTCTGCAAAGGAAGCTAAAATAGCAGGATAACCTAAAATACACAAAGCAGGTTTCTCCTCTAATAAGGTCGACATTGCTGCTGCTAAATGACCACCAGCAGAAAAACCTATCACCGCAATTTGGTCATGTGCGACTTTAAAGCATGGATCGATTTTTTTGATTTCAATTAGGGCACGTTCACCATCTTGTAACGACTGCTCAAAATCTCGTTGTTCACCCACGTGATAGCGTAAAACACCAGCATGGTATCCTTTGGCAACGAAAGCTAAAGCAATTGGTTCTGCTTCTCTTTCGCTACAAAAACTATAACCTCCACCTGGGATCACTAGAATAAAAGGCCGTTTTTCAATTCGATCCATTGAAACTAACTGATCATTTAAATAAAGCGTTAATCCCGTATCAGCATGAGGATCAAAAGTCATTTTTTGCGTATACATAGTGACACCTCTCACTAATTATTTATAGTCCGTTATTTTCAATCACTTTTTGATACCAATAAAAACTATCTTTTTTATAGCGGGCTAGATCCAACAAATCCTCTTCCGTTCGATTCACATAAATAAAACCATAACGCTTCTCGATTCCTTCGTGGGTACTGATCAAATCAATCGCACTCCAAGGACAGTAGCCGATAATCTCCACACCATCTTGTACGGCTAATTCCAACTGCTCAATATGATCTTTCAAATAATCAATTCGATAATTGTCATGAACTTCTCCAGTAGTCGTTAATGTGTCCTTCGCACCAATGCCGTTTTCGGTAATCAAGAGTGGCAAGCGATAACGTGAATAAATCTCATTTAATGTAAAACGAAAACCTGCTGGATCAATTGGCCAACCAAATTCTGTTAGAGGTAGATGCTCATTTGAAACAGCTTGGAAGAAACCAGGAATGCCAAAACCTGATTGTTGATCGATTTTATTTTCCTTTTCATAATAAGCTGAAACCGTCATTGTATTGTAATAATTGAATGCAATATAATCACAGGTACCAGCAGCTAAGATTGCTTTGTCTTCTTCTGTTACAGTAGGAGCTGCACCAATGCTTTCTAATAAATGCCAGGCATTATGATTATAGATTCCGTAGACAGCAACATCTAAAAACAACCAATTGCGTAGCGCACTCATGTACAAAGCGGCTAACTGATCTTCTGGTTTATCAGTTGCGGGGTATACACTAGCGATGTTGGGTGCTGGTCCAATTTTTCCTTGGTGACCTTGTTCATGAAAGTGTTTTGTTACTAAGGCTTGGGCAACTAACATATGATGATTTTCTTGAAATTTTTCTTTCATTGATTTGGTACTTGTTCCAATGACAGATCCTGCAAGCGCCATCACATTTTGTTCATTGATTGTTTGCCAATAAGGAACCTTTTTCCCAAAGCGTTCAAATAACAATTGGCAATAGTTTGCGAATTCGTCAATCGTTTCGCGGTTTTCCCAGCCACCTTTTTCTGCCATATAAACAGGTAAATCAAAGTGAAACACTGTTACGACTGGTTCGATATCTTGGTGAATCAATTCATCAATCAATGACTCGTAAAAGGCAATCCCCTCTTCATTTACTTGACCATTTGGCATCACTCGACTCCATGAAATGGAAAAACGATATGCTTTCAAGCCAAGTTCTTTGAAAAGTTGCACATCTTCTTTAAAGCGATGATAGTGATCAATGGCTACTTTGAAATCAGTTGTTCCTTCAGGAATCACCTTATTATCTTGAACAGAAGGTCCTTTTCCATCCTCATTCCAGGCACCCTCCACTTGGTATGCACTCGTGGATGCGCCCCACAAAAAATTTTCTTTCATTCCTTCGTTCCCTCCGCTGCACCAATCAAATTAGCATCTGCTTTAAATTTTGCCGATTCAATTGGTATTTTTCGTAATGTTTGTTCGATTATTGGTGAAAGTTCAAATAATTGATTATAGCGATGTTGAATTCCGTCAATCAATATTTTTTGTCGGCTGATTCCTCCACCAATTATGATTTTTTCAATGTCTAAAATCGTTTGTAAGTTGAAGCAAAGAATGGCTACTTCGTAACAATAGGTCGCAAATAGTTTTTTTGCCTCTTCATTCGTTGTCTGTTTCAGCTGTTCAAATACTAATTTCCCGTCTTTAGGAAGTTCAAGGACTTTTGCGAGTTGTTCAATCAGTGCTACGGCTGAAAGCCCTTTACCAACAAAAGAATCCGTACCTAAAATGGTACGATCACGAATCAAAAAACTGATTTCGCCTGACTGATGGTGCGTTCCTCTGTATAGTTTTCCATCAATTACCAGACCCAATCCGACACCTGTCCCTAAAATAAGTGCTGCAGCATTCTTGGTATTTTGTAAATTCCCTTTATTCAGTTCTCCAAGAGTAGCGGCTTTCGCATCATTTTCAATCACCACTTCACCTGAAAAAAAGGCGTTCATACATTCTACTAAATTTACTTGATCCAAATAGGGTACTGCACCACCAAATTCAACGACACCAGAGTCTGTGATAGAACCGGGTACAGCTAAAGCAACCTTTTCAAAGGTCGCTTTTTGCTGATATTCGTCAATTAATTTTTGAAATAAATGCGTTAATTCTGACAAGCTTTCTGGTGTAGGTACACTTTGTTTATCAGACAGCTGGTTTCCATATACCAAGGCTGACTTCACAAAAGTTCCACCAATATCAATACTTAATGTTTTCATTCTTTTCCTCATTATCATCCTCGTCTAAGCTTGAATTTCATCTTTCTTTTCAGTTGATACATTATTTTTTTCTAAAGCAAGCTCCAACTCATATTCTTTTTTATCCGCGATTTTAATAAATGGATACCACATCACGATCCCAATCCCTAAGCAAATCAACATCAAAATTGTATAATTTACCCCACCAGCAAACGGCATTTTAATAAAGGTTGGTGTAGTCCATGGTAAAAGAGACATTGTTGGATTAAGTGAAATCGGTAAAATCGTACTTGTTAATCCCCACGTAACAAACCCTGCAATTAATTGTGTGAAAACTTGTGGTATAAAGAAAATTGGATTCAAAATGATGGGCATACCAAACATCAATGGTTCTGTGATATTAAAGATGGATGGAATAAATGACAGTTTTCCAAGTTGCTTCATTTTTGCCGATTGACAACGAATCATGAAAAATGTAACAAATCCCATAAAACCAGCTGCGTACATTCCCATATAAATCACTGATGGTAACAAGTAAGGCAATTTTTCTCCACTTTGGAAGGCAGTCATATTCCCCACAATCATAGTCATGCTGATTGCGCCAAGAGGTCCTTGCAATACGGCATTATGAATACCAAAAAACCACAATACAGCCAATAATTCCATGATGATAATAATTGAGATTGGACTGGCAACTAGTGAATTCAAAGGCGCATTGATTACATCAATAAAGAATTGAAAGATGCTGCCAGATACGGTGTAACCAAATCCTACACGGATACAAAAAACCAGCGTAAAGATGATCGTAACCACAAAAACTGGCGCAAGTGACTGCGTGACCATTGGTGGAACACTTTCTGGTAATTTGATCATCAAATTTTTCTTTGACAAATAAGCATAAAATCGAGTAACCAATAATGCGACTAGCATTCCAATAAACAACCCTTGTCCACCAAGATAGTCTAATCGTAAAGCACCGATTGCTTGTTCTGTTGCCTCTCCATTTTGGGTAACTGTTGTCATGATTTGTTGTGGCATCAACATGATAAAACTAGCCAAAGAAATCAGAGCTGCATTTCGTTCATTTGTTTGTAATTGTTTGGCATAAGAAAACGCTAAGCTATAAACAACATATAAAGAAAAAACACCAGTCACGCCATTGGTGAATGCTTCTACGTGCTGATAAATCCCGATTTTCGTCAAATAATCGATCCATCCAGGAATTGGGAAATTGCCGATGATGGTCAGTAATGCGATTCCCAAGGTTAAAGGACTTGTCCGAATAAATCCTTCCATCAATGCACCTAATACTTTGTTTTGTTGCAATTTCTGAGTCAGTGGCAATAATTTATTTCCTAAAAATGCTTCTAATTTTTCCATAACGAATCTCCTTTAGCTGATTTTTATTGGTAGATTTTCTTGTTTTCCTAAGATATCTAATTGAAGAACATACTCTCCAGCATCGAAATGTAAGTCTCCTTGGTTATCAAAATAAGTGAATGCTGTTTTCGGAATTTCAACTGTCAACACTTTCTGTTCATTTGCTTTTAAGAAGACATGCTGGCTAGCAACCAAGCGTTTGATCGGTTGGACGATTTCCGCTGAAAAATTAAGCAAATAAATTTGCGGGGTGATCCATCCATCATGCTCACTCTTATTTTTTAGTTCATAAGAACAATAAATCATTTCTTTCTTTTCCTTTGCTGCTTGCCAGTGACCAGCAAATGTCGCATAACTTAATCCTGCGCCAAATGAAAACAACGGTTCATTTGGTGCATCGATATACTTGGATACAAAACGTTCACTGTGTGTGTTGCTAGCTACTGGTCGACCAGTAGCTGTTTGGGCATAATACACAGGAATTTGACCTTCGTTTTTTGGAAAAGACATTGACAATCGAGCGGATGGATTCGCTCTTCCAGTCAAAAGATTCGTGATTCCTTTTCCGCCCATCACACCTGGAAACCAGACGACTAACAAACTGTCAAAATACTCTTCTACTTCAGTTAACACTAAGGGACGACCTGTGTACAGCAAACCAATAATTGGTTTATTTAATTCAGCTAATTTCTTGATTAATCGAATTTGCTTTTCTGGTAACTGAAGATTTGTTTTTGAAGCACCTTCCCCACTTTCCAAAAATTGTTCGCCAATCGTTAAGATAATCACGTCTGTTGCTTTTGCTTGTTCAATCGCTTGTTGCAACAGAAAGCTTTCATCTTCGATTGGACCATTCAATTGCTCAAAGCCAGTCTTCATTGGGCCAAATTGTTCATAGTTCTCATAAAGATTGAATCCTCTTGTGAAAAAAAGTTGTCTTTCGTCAAATTGCTCTAATAGTCCAGCTTTCAGTGTAAAAACATCTGAAGATTTTCCACTGACGGATGCCCAAAAACCTAATGTAAAATGGCTTTCAGCATAGGGACCTACGACAGCGATTTTTTGATTGGATTTTGGTTTCAACGGAAGCAAAGATTCATTTTTTAATAGCACACAACTTTTTTCAACTAATTTTGTAGCAACAGCTTTCGCTTCATATGTTAAAATTTCACCCGTGTTCACCTGCGTCAATCCTCGGAAAGGTTCTTCAAACAAGCCTAATTTATTCTTCAAGACTAAGATACGCCAAACTGCTTCATCTAACTGTTTGGCGAATTCGGGCTCCTTGATCAATTCAGGTAATCCATTGGCATAAGTAGCTGTCATCATATCTAAATCAACACCAGCAAGCAACGCTTTTTTGGCTGCATCTTTTGAATCTTTTGCAAAACCATGGGTTTCCAATTCTGCAATTGCTGCATAGTCTGATACCAATACGCCATTAAAACCAAATCGTTCTCTTAGAATTTTCTGGTTCAACCATTGATTTCCAGTTGCTGGAACACCGTTCAATAAATGAAATGCTGTCATAACTAATTCACAATTTGCGTCGATTGCTGCTTGATAAGGCTGTAAATATTCATTGAATAATTTTTGATTGGATAATTCAACTTGGTTATACTCACGCCCACTTTCTGGAGCTCCATAAGCAGCAAAATGTTTGATGCAAGCTGCAACATGGTTTTCTTTTAAGTACATTTCTTTTTCACCTTGATAACCATTCACCACACTTTTTGCGAATCGTTTACTTGTATAAACGTCTTCGCCAGGAGATTCCATTACGCGTCCCCACCGTGGGTCACGAACTAAGTCCAACATTGGAGAAAAAACAACATGTATTCCATTCAAGTAACTTTCTTTAGCAGAAATTTCAGCTGCTTGCTGAATCAAATCAAAATCGTAGGACCCTGCTTGTGCTAATGGAATGGGAAAAATCGTTCGAAAACCATAAATGATATCTGACATAAATAATAATGGAATTTTATGAGAGCTATTTGTTAACACATCTTTTTGAATATGATATAGTTTTTGATAATCATTTACGTTATAAATTGAACCAATTTCATAAAAGTTCGGCTCTTTTTTAAATCCCAGTTCTTTCACTGGACCGGTATTCATTACACCACTTTCAACAAAGAGATCCCCATTTAACTGAATGGTTTGAGAAACTTTGTCGTCAATCGATAATGAATCAAATAGTTCTTTTAACTTTTGCTCTTCCATCTCGCCCTCCTGTAACCGTTTTAAATTTCAGGTTGATTATATAAAGATTTCATACTAAGATATACTAAAATAAATGACTTTATATCAAAAAAGGAGTATCTAATGGAATTTGAAGCCCTCTCATTAATTTTAAAACGTCTTTACCATAAATATCTCATTCCTTTGTTTGTTATCAATGACGAAGGGCACATTATTATTCCACAAAATTCTGATTGGACCATTGATTACCTGAACCAAGACTATTTAAAACTTCCGCCAAAAAATACCGTTTTCTTTTATGAAGATCAAGACTACTTCTTTTCTACTTTTACCTGTGATTTATCTGATAAGAATTACCAAGTTTTAGTGGGTCCTTGTGGCATTTTAGGGACAAAGAGTGATACTTTTACTTTCCACGATCATGATTACTTAGCTGGCGTTCATTACTCAAAAGAAACACAACCAACTTTTGTTGAGTTTGTTGAACTCCTCTACTCCCTCTTAAATGGGCAGGTGCTTTCAAAGAAACAACATAAATGGATCTATCGAAATCGAAGAGTTACTGCACATACTGAAACGATATTGGCGGATAATTTATACAATCGAAGATTCGAGGATCCATTCCTTGATTCTTTTGAATTTGAGAAAAGATATGTTGAAGCAGTTCGTCGAAATGAACCAGAAAAAATCGAATGGTTATTTAAAAAGGTAAACTACACATATAACTCAAAGCTTTCTCACAATAAAGTCGAAAATTTAAAATATAAATATTCTGGATTGATCACTATTTTGACAAGAGTTAGTGTGAATGAAGGTGTCCCAGTTAATCAAGCGTATAGTTTATCGGATTCATTACTCCAAAAGCTCCAAAAAATCCATACAATAGCAGAATGTATGTCGCATATCAAGGAAACATCTTTTTTGTTTATGGAACTCATCCACGATTTTCCCTATTCAGAAACCAATTATTTGGTAAAAGACCTGTTGAACTATATTGATACACATATTTATGAGCGGATTACCTTAAAAGATTTAGCAGAATCTGTTCAAAAACATCCAACACATATCACTGCCGAATTTAAAAAAGCACTTGGACAGACAGTTCATACCTATATTAATCAAAAAAAAGTAGCTGAGGCTAAACACCTATTACTTTTTACGGATAAAAGTTATAAAGAAATTGCAACGTTGCTCACTTTTTCTAGTCAAAGTCACTTTATTCAAATATTTAAGCAATTTGAAAATCTGACTCCATTAGAATTTAAAAATAAACATGTCACAACTGTTTTTTAACGCAAAAAAACTCCTACCCGGTAAAATTTGGGTAGGAGTTTTACTTTGTTTTGACTGTTCTAAAATGGTTCAAGAAATAAATAAAAATCTTGTCTATTTATTTCTTGAATACGGTTCAGCAGAAATAGGAGTACTGTGTTTAAACAGCTTCCTTTACTTAATCAATTCAATTTTGCTTCAACTGTTTGGTTAAAAAATTTGTCAATTCTTCTTCATACGTCATCCACAACGCTTGCGTTCCACGAGAAATCGCTGTATAAAGCAGACGTTGATCTTGTTCCGTCTGATAATTTTTGGCCGAAACATTGAATAAGATAACATTGTCAAACTCTAATCCTTTTGCCAATTCAATTGGTAAAACTTGTATTTTTTGAGACATATGATCAGAAAGTAATATCCGTACATCTTCTGCTTCTGCTAATGTTTTTGTCAAGATTGTATAATTTTTTTCCGGATCAAACTGTCCGACTAACCGATTGAATGCTGACGTCTGATCGTAACAAAACCAATGAATAGCTTCACCGTCTGGACGGATAGGAATAATTTGCATGTTTTCCGGATTTTCCAGTAATGACGCAAATAATTTGGTGATTGCACCACTTGAACGATAACTCGTTGTCAATTGATAATAAACAATGTCTTCCCCTATCATCTCAGTGATTTCAGAAAAAGAAATCTGACTATTAAAAATACTTTGATTTTCGTCTCCCACCATTGTCAAATCAGCATGTGGCCAAAAATGACGAATTAATTGAAGTTGAGCAGGTGTGTAATCTTGAATTTCGTCAATCAAGATGACTTTGTAATCCAATAATTCAAACTTTTCAACTAAAGTATGGTGAATAAACAATTGGATGATGGCTTCATCAAGTGTCCAAATTTCTGGTAGCAAATATTTTTCCCCAGTAAATGCTTGATACAGTTGTACAATCAAGTTTGTACTGTCTATCCAATCCAACTCGTTGATTTGCTCTGTTACTTTCCGATATTTTTTTCTTAACAAGATTTCGGCATATTTTGCTAACGCTGCTTCTGAGTGTTCAGTTAATAACTTACCAAAATATTTTTGTTGTTGTTTTTCTGTCAGTTCCAGTAACTGATTTCGCAATTTTGCACTTTGGCTTTGTTGCAGCAAATGATGTTCCCACTGCTGAAGCATTTTTTCCTTGGTACCTGCAATTCGTTCACGTAAGCCATAATTTGTTGGTGTCGCGTTAAACAATTCAGTAATTTGTTCAGATGTAAAGAAAACTTGTTTCTTCTGGTTGATTTCATTGAAGGTAATCTGTAGTGAACGAGTATTTTCTAAAATAAATGTGATAAATTCTTGGCTTCGTAAAATGCGCTCTTTTTTGGTTGTCTCTTGCCGACTGATTCGTTGAAAATAAGTTGTCTCATCTTCTACTTCAATTTCTGAAAAGTCTCTTGCTAATTGTAAAATAGTTAAAGTCGGCGGATTTTCTTCCCCTAAACTAGGCAAAACATCTGCAATATAATGACCAAACGCTTGGTTAGGTGAGAAAATCAACAGATCTTTTGCAGAATATTCCTGCTGATTTTGATAAAGGAGATACGCGATTCTTTGCATGATTGTCGAAGTTTTCCCACTGCCAGCTACCCCATTTACTAGCACATTTTTTGCTTCTTGCTCGCGAATAATCCGATTTTGCTCTTGTTGGATTGTCGCCGTAATATCTCGCATCGTGTTTGAAGTATTTTGTGCCAGCACATCGAGCAACACATCATCTTGAATGGTGGTCTTAGTATCAAAATAATTGATTAGTTGACCTTCCTTCGTGATTAATTGTCGACGATTTTGAATTGCTACTTCAATTTCTCGTTCATCCACTTGATAATGAGAATTCCCTAATTCATTGTTATAAAATAGTTCAGCAATCGGCGAACGCCAGTCGTAGATCAAATCGAATCCTTTTTCAGTGGTAAAACCATTGATCCCAATATAGAAATCTTCTTCTGGCTCTTCTTCTAAAAAGTCCACAGAAATTTTACCAAAATAAGGTGAGGCTAATAATCGTTCAACCTTTTTCAAATTTTTTCTAGCAGAATCCAGTTGAATATTGTACTGATCGATTTGCCGATTCAAAGCTTCAATATTGGCAAAGGTGTCTAAATTATCCGTGATATTATCCATATTTAAGCGAATATCACCAGTCATTTCTTCAATGTGTTGTCGCCCATGCTGATCTTTTTGTTGAATCAACTGCAGTAATCGCTTTTGTTCTGCTTTCAACTCTCGATAAACTGACGTTAAATGCTGTTGTTCTTTCTTCTTTACATCCTTCAAGAAAACACGCCCTTTGCCTATTTTATGAATTGCTAAAACTGTGTCGTAAATGATTTATCTACGGAATAGCAGTTTACAGCCACTTCAGGTCAAAAACAAGGCTACAATTACAATTTTTTTTGCGGTATAATAAAAATGTAAGAGAAGAACTATTTTATGACATTAAGTGTGGACTATTTATTGGTCTGCTTTTTTTGTACTGTCAGAGTTACTCGTTTGTTTTCTTGTTTATTTTTTTTTATCTCTTTTATCTCTTTTTTTTAATCCATGATAGAATAATAATAGTAGAACGTTTACGAAGTTGTTTAATTTAAAAAACATACAAGATATTGAAAATATCATGATAATATGTCACTATTCTTTTTTTGATTTGTACGTTAGTTTTATTACAGATAATAAGGAATTATGTGTAAGACTTTGTGGGGAAAGCCTATTTTAACCATCATTCTTTAATGATAAAATTTGTGTGTTTACTATATACCTTTTTGACTTGTAGTAAACACCTGAGGAGGATTAAAATGGAGTCGGAAAAATTCCAAGATACTTTAAAACAATTAGGAAAAAGAGTCATTGAATTAAAAGATGATATTGGTACAGAAGAAGCAACTAAAACTTCTCTTATCATGCCTTTTTTTTTCAGCATTAGGTTATGACATCTTTAATCCTACAGAATTTGTTCCTGAATTTACAGCGGATGTTGGCATAAAAAAAGGAGAAAAAGTTGACTATGCCATAGTACTTGACGGTATACCCACAATTCTTATAGAAGCAAAATCAATTAACGAACCTTTGACAAAGCATGATTCACAACTATTTAGATACTTTGGTACAACCATGTCAAAATTTGGTATTCTAACAAATGGTGAAGAATATAAATTCTTTACCGATTTAGACGAGCCTAACAAAATGGACCTCTCACCCTTTTTAACTATCGATATAACAAATATTAAGGATAATCAAATTCCTGAGCTAGCAAAATTCCATAAAGACAACTTTGATGTAGATAAAATTACTAGTTCTGCTGCCGAACTTAAATACTTAAGTTCTCTAAAAAATTATCTTACTTCGGAACTCAATGATCCTACTGAAGACTTCGTTAAGTATCTTCTCGGTGAAATATATGATGGGATGAAAACCAAACAAACAATTGAAAAGTTTAAACCGATAATTAAAAAAGGATTGAATCAATTGATCTCTGAAAGAGTAAATGATAAATTAAGTGCCGCTCTTAAAACTTCTGTATCCGTTGAGGAAAGGGATAATCCATCAGATTCTGATACAACAGACAGTTCGGATAATGATATTATAACCACACCTGAAGAACTAGAATCATATACAATTTGTAAAGTTGTCTTAAAAGATACTATTCCTTTGGACCGACTCTTCTATCGTGACAATAGAAGTTACTTCAATATCTTACTTGATAATAATATTAGAAAGTGGATTTTACGCGTATACTTCAACATCAATAGCATGAAAATTGAATTAAATGATGAAAATCATACTGTATATGAACTAAAAGAACCTATTGATATCTACAATCATTCAAAGGAAATCATTGGTGTTGTTACTAACTTTCTATAATTCGCAATTAAATGGATAGCTAATCTTGATTGCATTACTCACTCTTCTTGCAAAACTGTTAGTACCCTGTTAGCCCAAACTTGGAGCAACCTTGCTATACTAGGACATATTTCTAGGAGAAAAGGTGATAAGATGAAAAAAGTGATTGGTTTAGTTTTTTTAGTATTATTGGCTTTTGGTGGATTTAAAGGGTATCAGTATTATCAGGATACTTACGTTGGCGAAATCGCCTATGCACACGTGCCAAACGAAGTCCCAACTAAAGTGAAACATAAAAGTGAAAGCGGGATTGGTGACAATAGTCCTTGGTATTCTTACGATTACGACCTCACTTTTGTTAAGGAAGACGGCTCAACTGAAAAACGCGATATTCAGATTTCTAATGACAATGCAGAACCATTAAGTCCAAATTCATATGTCAAAGTAAAAATGAGTAAAAAACGAATCATCGAAGGTCCCAACGCAATTGATCAAAAAGACTTACCTGAGAAAGTAAAAAATAAACTAGTAACTGCTAACTAGTCCAATAAACGTAATAAAAAGAGAAGCTTGGAACAATCAAACGATTGCTCAAGCTTCTCTTTTAGTTGATTGAGTTATTCTTCATCTAAAATAGTAAATCCTAACGTTTGGATATCTCGATTGAACATTTTGACTGTTTCCAGTGAAAGTTCATTCAGATCCATGTGGTACATCGACAATTTAGAGAGAATTGCAGGTGTAACTGTAATAATATCAACACCTAACTGTTCCGCTTGCACGATATTGTAAACTTCTCTGGAACTTGCCCAAAGTAATTTGGTTCCTTCTTTACGGCGACAAATTTTCAACGCCTTTTCCATCAATGGCAATGGATCAATCCCGGTATCAGCAACGCGTCCAGCAAAAACCGATACGATGTTTTCAGTTCCCTTTGCTAGTGCATCAACTGTAGTTTCTACTTGTTCTAAAGTCATGATAGCCGTGATGTTAAGTTTCAACCCTTTTTCTGATAATCGTTGAATTAATTCGGTCGATGCTTCGCCTTTCGTATTCATGACTGGAATTTTGACATAAACATTATCACCCAATGCGGCGAGTTTCAAAGCTTCCTTTTCCATCGTCGCAAAATCATCGGCAAAAACTTCAAAACTGATAGGTAATCCTTCAACTTTTTCCAATACTTCTTTTGCAAAAGCGACATAATTCGTGATTCCTGCCTGCTTCATCAAACTAGGATTAGTTGTAAATCCCGAAACGATTCCAGCAGTTTTCATTTTCAACATCTCTTCAATCACTGCACCATCTGAATAAATATCAAGGTTAAAATTCATTTTAATCAAGCTCCATTTCTTCATTATTAATTGCTGTTTTGGATGGTCGAATAATACTTGGGGCAATCAAAGCGACTAGAACTGCCACAATGATGACATAAATCCCCGTTTGTCCAAATTGACCACCAACTTTTCCTAATAAAATACCAATCCAACCAAAGTCAAAATCACCAAAGGTTGCATTTGAAAACCCTAACTGTCCTAAAACTGGTAGTAATAAGGCTGGTAAAAAGGCTAAGAATAAGCCGTTGACGAAGGAACCAACCACTGCGCCACGTCTTCCCCCAGTAGCATTACCATAAACACCTGCAGTCGCACCACAGAAAAAGTGTGGAACTAATCCTGGAATAATCAACACACCACCAAAAGCACCGAGAATGAACATGCCAATCAAACCACCAACAAAACTTGAAATAAAGCCAATGATAACTGCTGTTTGTGCATATGGGAAAAATACGGCACAGTCAACAGCTGGCACAGCATTTGGAATGACCTTATCAGCAATCCCTTGAAACGCAGGTAATAAATCAGCAAGAATCATGCGAACACCAGAATAAACAATTGTAACGCCTACTGCAAACTTCAATCCACAAAGAATCGCGAACAAGTACGGTGATTTTCCATCTGATAAAGTTGAAACAAATTCAGGTCCTGCTGCAATTGCAGAAATCAAATAAAAGATTACCATCGTTAATGCCGTGGAAATTGTCGTGTTTCGCAAGAATCCAAATTTTTCTGGCACTTGAATATCTTCTGTCGACTTTGAGCCTTTCCCAACGATGCTACCAATAAACGCTGATAAATAATAACCAATCGAGCCAAAGTGTCCCATAGCGATTTCATCGCCATCAGTGACGCGAAGGGTATATTTTTGACCAATTGCTGGAGAGATCGCGCTCCATGCACCTAAGAAAAAGCCGCCGACTAAAATCAAAGAAGTTCCAGAAAAGCCAACTGCACCTAATACTGCCGATAATAAACACGCCATAAAGAATGAATGATGACCAGTTAAAAAGACATATTTATAACGAGTAAAGCGTGCGACTAATAAATTAACAATCAGTCCAACAATTAAAATTGACATTGTTTCAACACCAAGAATTTTTTGTGCGACAGAAGTTACAGCTTCATTATTTGGTACTACTCCTGTAATGTGAAATCCTTTTTCAATCATTTGAGAAAGTGGATCTAAATTTCCACTAATAACGTCTGCACCTGCCGCTAACATTAAGTAACCAAGAATTGGACCCAATGTTCCAGTTAAAATTTTGTGTCCGGGTGCTTTCATTGCAACCAATCCAACCAAAGCAACTAATCCCATCAAAATTGCTGGTTCACTAAACATATCCTTGAGAAATTCCAAAAATTCCATTATGAATCCTCCTGTTTTATTGATCTATTTAATCCTCTTATACGGCCATATAAGATAATTGATTATCTGTTACTGAGTTCTTCTAATACTGGTAAAATATCTTCTGAAATTTTTTTCTTGTCTGCGTAACTTCTAACGACAGCAACTTTTTTGTTTGCAGGAAACTGCTTGGCAAATTCATCGACTGTTACAAAAAGATCAGGCTCTTCACCTAACGCTGCATTAAAATCACTGGATTTCGCATCAACTTCAAACCCATTCTTTTTGGCAATCTGATTGATTTTCATCGCCAATAAATTACTACTACCAATTCCATTCCCACACACTGTAATAATTTTAATCATTAAAATTCCTCCTCTTCTTTGATAAACTTTTCTGCTAATTTTATAAATGCTGCTTTTGTCGATGTCTCTAATAATGCGTCAACTTTTTCTTCTTCATCAATTAGTGCGGAGATTTTTTGAAGCATTGCTAGATGCGCTTCATTATTATCCGTTGCTAAACAAATAATGAGATACACCTCTTTTGCATCGCCAAAAGAAATTGGCTCAGCTAATTTCAAAATACTAAATCCTGTTCCTAAAGCGCCCGCTTCTGGTCGAGCATGAGGCATTGCAACTCGTGGTACTAATACCATGTACGAGCCCATTTCTCGAACGTTTTTGATCATTGCCTGAATATACTTTTCTTCAATGATCCGCTCTTGTAATAAAGGTTCTGCGGCTAACTTTACTGCTTCTTCCCAGTTAGCAACTTTTGATTGGAATGTCAGATGCTTTTCACATAAATAGTGCTGTTTGATTTCTTTCACTCGATTACCTCCTTGCTATCCATACTATAAATGAAATCGCATACATTCGATACCACTTCTATTTCCCTTTCAAACTGGAAAAAGATGAATTTTTTAGTTCAAGGATTTCCTTTATTAAACGGAAATCATTCGACTAGCTTCGAACTAATCATAGTACCTTGACATTGTAAGCATTTTCTATCTTTTTGATTTCTTACCTAAATCTGCCAATTGTAATTCAGATCATTCCTATATATGATAACAATTAAGGGGGAGATAAGTATGTTTGCGTACAAGAGGTTGAATCAGTTGTTTCAGCGACTCTATAGCGAAAAAAATTGTTCAAGTGAACAACTAGCTTCTGATTTTTCGGTTTCTAAGCGAACAATCAGAAATGATGTGAAAGAACTAAATGATTTTCTATCAAAATATGATACAACAATCGTGCTCAAAAGAGGCGTGGGATACGAAATGTTACACAAAGAAAATGTTCAAGAACTATTTACTGAGCTACATTCACAATCAACTACACCATCCCACCAATTAGAAACTTCTGAAGACCGAATCAGGCAATTATTGTTTTTATTCTTATTCTCAGAGCAAGAAAAATCACTAGACGAACTGTGCAATCAATTATATGTCGGACGAACGACGATCTTAGGTTATATTCGCCAGCTTCGTTTATTACTTGCTTCTTACGACGTCAAAATCACTTCAAAAGTTAATATTGGCTACAAAATCATGGGGGAAGAATCAGCTATTCGTCAAGTAATCTCAGATCAATTGATTGAAAAAAACTTTGAGAGCTATATCTCACAATTTTCACGAGATGAATACGAACTGTTTCACGAAATCAACTTAGTCGAACTATCTCAATTAGTAACAGATTTTTTCCCACCTGATCTGTATAAAATTTCTGACTATCATCGAAAAAACTTTGTTATTCACTTAGCAATTGCTATTCTTCGAGTCAAAAATCAGCATCATCTTGAATCCGTTTCCAGTTTTTTTGTCATCGATGAAAAGATTCAATCTTCAATCAGAAAACTTTTAGCAGCTATTGAAAAAAAGAATCAAGTCAGATTTGATCTTCAAGACGAAATTTGGCTACAGAATCATCTGTTTTTAGATTTACAACAGCCACAACATTCTAGTAGTCAAACAACTAAAATCTATCAATTCATTGACCAGATGTTGATGGAAATTAACGAAATGATTGGTGAAGATCTGCAACAAGATGACATTTTACGAAAGGATCTCTTTACCCATTTTTCTAGTTATCTGACATTAAAGGAGATTATGAAAAATAAAAAAAATCCCCTATTATCGGAGATCAAAAAGAATTTTTCGTATGCGTTTGAGCTAGCAGTTTTGGCAACAAACAATAGTAAATGGCTAAGCACTTTTGAGTTCACAGAAGATGACATTGGGTACCTAGCTTTGCACATTGCAGCAGCTATCGAACGAAAAAAAGCACACACAACAGATAAAAAACGAATTTTGGTTGTCTGTGGTCAAGGTGTCTCGACTAGTCGACTGATTGAAGCGATGTTAAAGAAGCGTTTTGCTGATCAGTTAGAAATCGTTGATACTATTTCTTACGCAGCTTATCAAACAAAAAAACTAACAACTGTTGATTTTCTCATCTCAACAGTTCCACTTAAAAATAAACAGATTCCTGTTATCCAGATCGATTTTTTAGATATCAAACAAGGAATGGAGAAAATTGAAAAACTTTTAGTGGAGGAAGAAGAAAAACGCCATTTTTTAAGCCTGTTCGATCCAAGTTTATTTGTCGTCAACAATCAACAAATTACGCGGGACGAATTAATCCAGTCAATCGGAACGATTTTACAAGAACAAGAAATTGTATCTGAAGATTTTATTGCAAAAGTGATTGAACGAGAGCAAATTGCACCCACGAATATCACGAATTTGATTGCCATTCCTCATGCAATCGATGCATCGATCCAGCAAACAAAAATTTTTGTTTATATCTCGAAAGAACCGATTGTCTGGCGTCAAACTGCAACAGTCAAAATTATTTTTCTGCTGGCAGTTGCTGAAGAAGATAAAGAGCAACTACAAGTTTTTTTTGAATATTTATCTGATCTAGTTGAAAATCAAAAACTACAGCAAAAGATAGCTGACGCGCAAAATTTTGAACTGTTTTTATCCACTATTCGTTACTAAAAAGAGTGTTGTTTCATGAATAACCTAAAGCAAAAGTCTAGGGATTCATGAAACAGCACTCTGTTTTTTTACAAATCATCGTTCGTTATTCAAGTATATTTTTTTATGTAATAAAATTTCAACTTAATTTTGATTGACAGCTTCCTCAACTTGAATGTGCCATTTTTGATTATCTCCACCATTTTTTGGGAATGTAATCAACTGATGATTTTTTCCCAAATGTAACTTTGGCGCGTCCATTACTTTACCATTATAAAGGCTTTCTAAGTAATAAACTTCCTTATCCTTATGTACATCATCTTCAACTAATCGCCAGAAGCTTCGTTCATTAGGATACTCTATTTCTGTATTGATAACCTCATTACCTTGAGCATCTTTCACAGAAGATGCGATTAAATATTTAGGATATCTCCATGGTTCATCTTCATCGAATACAGCAGGAACATAGTGCGAAGAAATAGAATAAGCATCTTCTTGTTCATTATAGGACATGAGCCATTTTTGGCTATCAATTTTTTGGCTCAAATCTGTCGATATTTCTGAAGTTTCTATGTCATAATCAACGACCCACCAAGGATCTAAGACACTCTGGATTGTAACGAGTTTATCGTCGTATTTCGCTCCAGCATCATTCGCGCTCGCCGCCACTGTTTGATTACCGCTTACAATTCCAAATACCACAATCGTGAAAGTTGCTAGCCCTGCCTTGACTCCTTTTTTCATTAAGATTCCTCCTCTATTTTTGAATAACGACTCTGACTACATAAAAATAGTAGCATGTTTTTGTTACCCTTTCCTTTTTTGTATAGCAATACAACAATTTTTTGATTGATGACAACCATATATGTTATAAATGGAATAACTTAGATAGTATTGTTGCAACCTATATTTTTAGCTATTCTTTTGCGGCATATTTCGTGGGCATACACACAAGATAAATAGGACTTCCTACAACTAAAAGAAATCATAAAAGCGATCAATCAATTGATTGATCGCTTTTGCTATTTTTGTCCGTAATAGGCATGGATACCGTGTTTACGATAATAATGTTTATCCAACAAATAGTGTGGGATTTCCTGAATTTCTGGATTGATTTTTTCATTTTCTTTCGCCATCAAACAAATCTCATCTAAAATCAAACTATTTTCTACAGCTTTCGCAGGTGTCTCTCCCCAAGTAAATGGACCATGTCCATAAACGAATACACCAGGAATTTCAGTTGCTTGTAACTTTCTTTCTTGGAAGGCCTCAATAATGACACAGCCTGTATTTTTTTCATAGGCTTCTTTGACTTCTGCTTTCGTCAATTGGCGCGTGCAAGGAATTGTTCCGTAAAAAGCATCTGCATGCGTCGTTCCATAAGCGGGTAAGTCTCGACCAGCTTGCGCCCACATCACAGCGTTCGTCGAGTGTGTATGAACGATCGCATTGACTTGTTCAAAAGCTTCGTACAAAACTATATGTGTTGGCAAGTCGGAAGATGGTTTCATGCTATCCTCCTCTAACAAATTTCCAGCCAAGTCTGTAACAACCATTTGATTTACTGTCATTTCTTCATAATTTACCCCGCTTGGTTTGATCACGATTACACCAAGTGCGCGATTAATTTCACTCACATTACCCCATGTTAATTTCACTAATCCGTATTGAGGCAGTTTTAGATTAGCTTCATACACACGTTGTTTCATTTCTTTGATGATCAGCTCATGCGATAACATAACCTGCCTCCTTTAACTTTGGATAAAGATAGCTTTTTGCTGCTTCAATTTCTTTCTTAAAATCAGGGTTTGTTTCACTCCACATTTCAATCAAAAAGGTCCCATCATACTCTAATCGTTTAAGCGTCTTTAATAAACCTAAGAAGTCCACACACCCTTGACCAAATGGTACATCACGAAATTGTCCCGGGAAATCTTGAGTTAATGGGTACGTATCTTTTAAATGAATAGCGGTAATGTAGTCAATTCCTCGCTCCAACTCAACACTCGGATTGTTCTCCGGCCACGCGGAAAGATTGCCTAAATCAGGATATACTTGTAAATAAGGCGAGTGAATTTGTTGTTTTATTTCCAAAAATTTAGTCATTGAATTCATAAATGGATCATCCATAATCTCAATGGAAAGAAGGACACCATATTCCGAAGCCATTTTGATACTTTCTTTCAGGCCATCAATGAAAGCTTCTCGTGAGAACATTGATTTTTTTTCATAGTAAACATCATATCCTGCTACTTGGATAATCTTGACATTTAATTTGTGAGCAAGCTTGATTGCTTTTTGCATGATTGCTTTTGCTTTTTTTTGATTTGCTATGCTTGCAGAGCCAAAAGGAAATCTTCGATGACCACTTAGGCAAATCGAATGGATTCGGATGTCTGTCTCCAACATCTCTTCACGTAGTTTAGCAATCATTTCAGTAGGCCAATCCAGACGAGCTAAACGCCCATCTGTTTCATCAATAGACATTTCAATAAAGGAAAATCCCATTTCCTTTGCCAATTCAAAACGTTCTTTCCAAGAGATATTTTTAGGTAGAGCTTTTTCATAGATGCCGATTTGAGCCATGACTATTCCCCCCAAATACGAATGATTTCTTTTTTGAAGTCATTTGCAGCCTTAACTGGATCAGTTGCATCAGAAATTCCTCTCCCAGCAATAAAATTAGAGACATCGATTCCGGAAAATAATTGAAGTGTACTAATGGTTAAGCCTCCCGTAACAGATACATCAAATCCCATTTCAATCAATGTTTTGACTTTTGACAAATCTTTTTCACTCCAAGTTTCACCAGAAAATAATGCATCTCGACTTTGATGATAAATTACTTGTTTAATACCAATTTGTCGCCACTCGGTTGCTTGTTGATAAGTCCAGTCACCATATAGCTCTACTTGTAGTTCTTTAACTTCTTTTTGGGCAGCCTCCATAGTAGGAATTGTGGCGCAACAGATAACAGTCATGAAATCAGCACCAGCTTTCGCAACATTTCTAGCCACGGTTCCACCTGCATCCGCACATTTTGTATCAGCCACGATTGTTTTTTCTGGAAACATACTACGGATGCAACTAATCGCTTTCCATCCCTCTTGCAAGCATAAAATTGTTCCAATTTCAATAATATCGACGATTTTTCCAACTTTGATAACGTCTGCTAACGCATGTTCCAAATGATTGTGATCTAAAGCAATTTGTAATGTTGGTCTACTCATTTTGTTGTGCTCCTTTATTTAGTTTTTTGATAGAGTTCTGACTCAGCAAATTTTTCACTGATTTCTTTGGCTGACATGACATTTTTGATTCCAATAACGGTGATCCCCTTCTTCTGCGCTTGAGCAAACATAGTCAAAAAGTTTACTGGTGTAAAAACTACATCATATTGTGTTGCAGAACTTTTTCCTTCTGAAATGGAACAATGATGAATTTTAGTGATCGGTATACTTAATTCTTTCATCGCCTTTTCCACACTTCTCATCATCATCAAACTTGTTCCTGATCCATTTGCGCAAGATACTAAAATTCTCATTTTGATTTCCTCCTAAATGTTCACTTTGTTTTCCTTATTTACTTAGTTTTGTTTTTGATATTTTTCTGCATATTGTTCGTAATCATCGACAATCATAAAGTACCCATCTGGATTTTTACGGTATTGCAATTGCGGAATAATCAACAAACCAATCACAACTATGGCAATTCCAACATATCCTAAAACCTTCATGATAATTGTAAAGAGCGGCCATGCTGTAGCCCAGTCAAACATTCCAATATACCCACCAAATTTGGACATACCAATCCATGTGGCAAAAATGGCAGATCCACCAACTTGAATAATTCCAGAAATGAATGGGAAAAGACAAGCGGCTTTAAACCCTCCACGATTGTTAGCAAAAACAGCGATTACTGCATTGTCAAAGAACAGTGGGATAAATCCTGCAATCACAATGGTTGGTGACTTAAACAAAATGAGTAAAGCAATCATCAAGAATTGACCTAAAGCGCCGAATAAAAAGCCAATCGTTACAGCATTTGGTGAACCAAAACCAAACGTAGCAGCGACATCAATTCCCGGTACTGCTCCCGGTAAAATTGTATTTGAAATTCCTTGGAAGGATTGTGTCAGCTCATCAACGAATGTCCGGACACCTAATTGTAAAATAGCAAGATAAACTGCGAAGTTTAGTGATGTTGTCATAATATAGAATAAGAAGCTTTGACCCTCTTGCATAAACTCAGCTTGGATTAAATAATCTTGCCCTAAGACCAATAAGATAATGCCAAAGAAGAAAAGCATTAATAAAGAAGTTGCTACCATGTTTTCATTGAAAATTGACAAGAATCCTGGCAATTCCATATCTTCTATTTTTTTATCAACTTTTTTGGATTTATTTTTTCTCTTATCACGCTTTTTCATCCATTCAGCTAACTTGGCAAAGATAAAAATCCCAAACATTTGTTGATGCGCCACGGCAAACCCAGCACCTTCTGTCAATTCTTGCGTAATTCCAACTGTTAAATTAGAGGCAACGGCCCAGTAACACCCTAGAATCAGGCCCATAAAAATCAAGACTTGGATTCTGCCTAAATCTGGAAAACAGAACAGCAAAATCCAGAATGCTGTTGCAGACTGTTGAATCTGGACATTTCCAGTGGTAAAGACTGAGCGCAACTTCGTATATTTTTGAAAACGTACAAGTAAAATATTCATGACAAAAGCAATCAATAACAAGATCATCACATCGCCAAACGTTCGACCAAAAGTTTCCATTAACCCTGCATCTACTGCATTTTGACCAAAATATGGATCGGTAACCATTGCATCCAAGTTAAATCGCTCTTTTAAACCAACTAAAATTGGTCGAAAGTTGTTGACTAATCCTCCAGAACCAACCGTCAAAATGAAGTAACCAACCGTAGCTTTAAGGAAACCCGCAAGGCACTCATACAATGGTCGTTTTAATAAAAGATAGCCCAGCAGAACAATAAAACCAATGAGATATGCTGGCTGAGTTAAGATGTTTGTTGCAAAATATGTCCAAATATTTAATAAAAAGTCCGCCATCACTTTTCCTCCTATAACTTGTACTCTTGCATCACCATTTGATATTCCTCAAGCGAATGAGTTGCTGCTAACCGGTCAATCAAACCATCTGTCATCAATAACTCAGATAAACGTTGAATGTTTTCCACGTGTTCTTTTGGGTTTTTAGCTGCTAAAGTAAAAAATAAAATTGCTGATTTCTCTTCACCGTCACTTTCAAACTGAATGGGATCCTGCATCTTTGTAAATGAGATAGCTGTACCAAACACGCCTCGACTTTTCTCAGAAGAATGTGGCATAGCAACTTGTGGAACAATGACGATGTAAGGACCATATTCTTCGACACAATGAATGATTTCATCAATATAGGTTTGATCAATTAGTTGTTTATCTAATAATAGTTGGCAGCTTTCATTAATTGCTTCTTTCCAATCAGTGATTTTTTTATCGGAATATTTTACCAAGTCATTATCGAAAAAATAGTTCAGCATGCTGTTTTACCTCTTTTCTATAGGAATGATGGAAATGGTGTATCGTTTTCTACAGTAAATACATCGTCAAAGCCGCGGTAAAAATTAAATTCCAAATCATCCTTATTTGTTGGATAAGTAAACTTACCTCCAACTTGCCAGATGTAAGGTTTGAACGCATATTTCAAACGATCTTTTTTAAATTTCCAAATCTCAGTAATTTCTTTTGGATCAGCCATAAAGTTTGCCCAGATATCATAGTGAACTGGAATAACTACTTTCGCATTTAAAGACTCTGCCATTCGTAACATATCAACAGAGGTTACTTTATCAGTGATACCACGAGGATTTTCTCCATATGCTCCCAGGCAAACATCAATTTCATGTTCATTCCCATGCTTGGCGAATAAATTTGAATAATGTGAATCTCCTGCGTGATAAAGATTACCTCCTGATGTTTCAAATAAATAATTCACAGCGATCTCATCCATGTCTTGTGGCATCGTTCCTTTTAATGTTACTTCTGGATCTTCGCAGGTAACTAATGCCGTACGATCGAAAGCCTCTAACGCAACAATCGTGATATCATTGATTTTCACTTCATCCCCAGGCTTAACAATCATCGTTTTTTCTTTTGGAATTCCCCACTTCAACCAAGTATGCACTACTTCCTTAGGTCCAATAAATTTTGCTGTGGGACAGTTTTGATGGACTGCTGCCGCTGTATTGATATCCAAATGATCGGAATGGATATGCGTAACAACTAAAGCGTTTACATTTTTGATTTCAAATGGATCGATTACGAATGGTTGTGTCCGTAAGTTGGGCTGCATTTTTTGCACACCACTCATTCGCATCATTTGATGGCCTTTTTTCATCTTACCGTTTCCATGACTGCGTTTCCCCGTCCCGCACCATAAATCACATAAGATATTGGTACCTGCATCACTCTTTAGCCAAATACCTGTACAGCCTAGCCACCACATTGCAAACGTTCCTTGTTTTACTTCTTCTCTTTCAATTTCTTCATTTAAATAAGTGCCCCATTCTGGGAATGTCTCTAGAATCCAGCTTTCTTTTGTCACATCGGTGATCTGTTTAGTCATTTTCATTGCTCCTTTCTTAATTACATTTAAATCATAATGTGTCAAAAAGAATCTGAGAACCCTTTTATATGATTGTTTGAAATTTATATGACGTTATTGACAGTTTTAATGATTTTTTTAGTATGATAGATGCAGTTAAAGAACTTTATATGATTCTTCGGAGATAAAAAATCATTTAATTTAAAAAGAAAATTATATAGGAGGTTAAAGGTGAAAAACTCACTGGCAAATATTGAGGAACGAAAAAAAAATATTTTGGACTTACTTCAACAACAAGAGCAAATGACTGCTCTTGAGTTGTCTGAGAACTTAAAGGTTTCAATCAGCACGATTCGCAGAGATCTAAACTTACTAGAGGAAAAAAATGAGATTATTCGAACGTATGGTTCTTGTTCTTATAATTATGAGAACAACACTGATTTCGATCAATCTGGACCAGAACGATTGAAACAAGCAATCGCTCGCGAGGCAAGTAAATATATTAATGATTATGACACTGTCTTTATAAATTCAAGTTCAACTGCTTTAAAAACGATTGAATTTGTTCATGCAAATCATCTAACAGTTGTGACAAATAATGTAAAAATCAACTATTCTTATCATAAAGAAAACTGTAATTACATTTTAACTGGAGGCGAGATGCGTTTTCCAAAGGAAGCTTTAGTTGGTGACATCGCTTTAAATACAATTTCTTCTATGAATGCTGATGTTTGCATTATTGGATGTAGCGGAGTAAGCCTTGACAACGGTGTAACAACAAAAATTTTGAATGAGTCTACCATTAACGAAATGATGATTCGGCAAACTTTCAAGTGTAAAATTCTTGTTGCTGATCATCGAAAAATCGGTTTAACATCAAAATTTAAAATTGCGGATGTTTCTGCCTTTGACTATCTGATTACGGATCGCTTTTGCTCTGAAAAAGTTTTGACCGACATTCGAAACACTGGTGTTAAAGTTATCCAAATCAGTTGAAGTAACAAAGCATCTCTATTTTGAATATGAATGGTTCTGCTTTTTTGTCATTGTCATTCGTACACACCGATTTATCTATTTAAAATTCTTTCATTCATTTCATCACCTAATTCCTTCTGAAACGAAAAAAACATCTTCCAAAAGTTAAACAAACATCTGGAAGGTGTTTTTTATTTTTAATTAGCTAGAAATCATCGTATAAATATACGAAAATTATTCAATAAATTCTTTTTCAGCTAATGCATGTTGGGCTGCCAAATTCACTAAGCTCCATTGGCGGTCAAATCCTGGTTGGAAGAAAAGGTCTGCCTCAGCTAAATCTTCTAGGGTCAATTTTTGTTGAATTGCCAAAGCTAACACATTTCCTTGAGCAGTAATATCATAGGTTGATAACACAGCTCCACCCAAAATTTGATGGGTCATTGGATCGAAGAACAATTGAACAGAAACACTTGTATTTCCGAATTTTTCTGGTACATATTTAGGTCGTAATGTATCTTCAAAATAAGCTGAAGCGATCGATACACCTGCTTTATCTGCAGTAAAACTATTCAAACCACTTGCAGCAAAATGATAATCAAACACACTCAAAGCTGATGAGCCGATCACTCCGCCAAAAGGTTTATTTGGGATACTTTCAAATAAATGTTGAACAACATAACGTGCTTCTCTTCTAGCCACTGTTGCCAAAGCAATCGGCATTTTTGTACGTGCTGGAATCGAATAAGCAAGTGTTGCATCACCAACAGCGTATACGTCTGGGAGATTTGTTTGTAAGTATTCATTGGTTACGATCCAACCACGTTTGTCTAAGTCAACCGTTCCTTCCAACCATTCAGTATTGGCTTTCACTCCTGCTGCTTGAATGATTAAATCAGTTGGAATTTCTTCGCCGTTTACTTGAATAGCTGAAACTTTCCCATCTCCTAAAAATGCTTCAATTTTTGCGCCAGTCATTACTTGGATTCCTTTTTCTGTTAGATGTTTTTCTAAAATATCTGTCATTTCTTGGTCTAGATAAGTTCCCAATGGGCGATCAATCATATCTAAAAGTATTACTTCTTTTCCGGCTTTACAAAAAGCTTCTGCTGCCTCGATACCGATGTATCCGGCACCAATAACTGCTACTTGTTTAACATCAGGGTTGTTGAGCTTTTCTTTGATTTTCGTTGCCCAGTTATATCCACGCATCAAATAAACATTTTCTAAATCAGTACCTGGAACTGGAAGAGAATTGGGTGTAACACCAGAACTTAAAATCAATTTGTCATATGCATAATCAGTAGTTTGATCTTCCAGTGTATTAGTGACAGTCACTGTCTTTTGATCCGCATTGATTGCTTTTACTAAATGATTATTCAAAATGTGGACATTTTCTTCTGGAAAGTTTTCTGGTCGGAAGTTTCTGACATCATTTACGTCTGTTACTTGGTCCTCTAAATAAAGTTCCATGCCACACGACATAAACGAAATATAGTCTCCAGCCTCAAATAACGTAATCTCCACATCTTCACCATATCTAGATAATAACTCTAAAATAGATTGATGTCCGCCATGTGATGCACCTACAATAATAACTTTACTTTTACTCACGATAAATCTCCTTCCTTATTATAAAATTAATTTCTCCCCTCACAACTCCAGAATAGTACGAACGAATTAATCTGTCATACCATATGCTTGTGAAAAATCAAAAGTTATTTATTATTTCTTATCTAATCATCTGTTTACCGAAAAAAAAAAAGAAGCGAGATATTCGCTCCTTAAACATTTCGATGCATTGGAATCATATTGTTATTTGGGTGAACTAATAAATACTGGATAACATCAATATTGCTAGCTTGAAATGATGCAGCACAAGCCTGTAAATATAGATCCCACATTCGATAAAAGACTTCATCTTTTTGTTCAATCACTTTATCAGCAACTTGGTGGAAATTAGTCGTCCAATGTTCCAAAGTTAATTGATAATCACGACGTAGACTTTCAAGGTCAATTATCTGCAAATCATTTTCAGTCATATGTTCTACTAATTCTGTTACACCGGGTATATAGCCCCCTGGAAAAATATATTTATTGATCCATGCATTTTTTGCACCACCTTGCTGACGACTGATGCCATGGATTAGTGCTGTTCCATTTTTTGCCAAAAGTTTATTGATCACTGCAAAATATTCTTTTAGATTTTCTGCTCCTACATGTTCAAACATTCCAACACTAGTTATATGATCAAAAGTTTCAGTTAAGTCTCGATAATCCTTTAACTCAACCGTAACTAGTTCTTCTAAGTTTTCTTCTTTAATGATTTTTTGAATATGATGGTACTGTTCCTCACTCAAAGTGATTCCACTAGCTTTGACATGATACTCTTTGGCTGCTGTTAAGATTAAAGTCCCCCAACCACAGCCGATATCTAAGAGTGTTTCTCCCGGCTTGATAAATAGTTTATCGAGGATGTGATGGACTTTATTGATTTGTGCTTGTTCCAAGGTGTCCTCTGGTGTTTCAAAATATGCACAAGAATAAGTTAAGGTATGGTCTAGCCACATTTCGTAAAAATCATTTCCTAAATCATAATGGCTATGGATATCATGAGCAGACTGTTTTTTTGTATGTTTTTCTTTTGGTATCCACTTTTTAAAGTTATTATTGTGAAAAAAACCATGTGCTTGATTATACACGTCATAAATTAGTTCTTGTAAGTCGCCTTCAATCTCAATTTTTTTGTTCATGTACGCTTCACCTAGTGCTAATGAAGCATTGTTGATTAGTTCTTTCACTGGGATTTTTTCATTAAAAACAATGTGAAAAGCGACTTCGCCTTCAGTCTCCCCATATTCTTTAGTAGAACCGTCCCAAAACGTCACTTGTGTTTTTTTTGAAAAAGATGGTTTAAATAATTGATTGTATACTTCTTTGTCTAACATTTTACTGCCTCCTGATGCTATTTTCTGACTAAATGCCAAGAATTTCAAAAGATTTGATGCAATTATCACGAAAAACAGAAAATTATCATCTGATTTTAATCAAATTTTTCAAGAAACCCTTAACAAAAAATTTATTCAGGAACTTTATTGTACCCACTACAAAATTCTAATCATTGTCGTGCTGATTCGTACCATTTACCTCATCTCGTTTTTTCATCTTTTTGATGCGTAGAAATTTAATGCAGTCATCCTTTTAGATGTAAACATTTACATACTAGTAGCAAATCTAAAAAATTATTTGTTTTACTTATGGGAGCGTCGTGGTTTCTACAACTAACATTGTTATAGAAACATCAACAAAAGGAGGAATAAAATTATCTTATGTATACAAATAAATAAAGCTACCAAGGTTCCCCAGTAGGTCATTTTTTCCTTGACAGCTTTTTTCGCACTTTCTAGTTTTCTTTAAAGATTTTATATTTAAGTTCACTATTCCTTTGTACTCCTGCATTCTAGCTAGCTTAAAGATATTTTTCTATGATTTTTTTATTTTCTGGTCTTCGTTGAACTTCCAATAAAGAGATATCGTGAAGAATGGTATCCAATGTGATTTGTTCCATCTGTTCTTCCACTTTTTTTTGGAGAAAATCATACTCTTTTAGAAGAACATCTTGGATATTTGCACCAACCACACAATTAGGATTTGTTTTGGGATCGACTTGGATTAGATTCGTATTTCCCTCAATACTTTTATAAATATCTAAAAAAGTTATTTCACTAGGATCTTTTGCAAGAACAGGAGTTGGCTTACCTACTTTTGTGTGTATCAAACCAGCTTTTTTTAAGCTCGCCATAATTTTTCGGATATTAGCAGCATTTGTTTCAACACTGCTAGCAATCATTTCGCTAGAAAGTTGATTTGTATCTTTGAAAAGCTCGATGTAAGCAAGAATGTGGATTGCATCACTCATTTGTATGGAGTATTTCATTTTTAAAGCTCCTTTACATTTATTTCTTGACTTATTTTAACATACTCTTTATGATAAAGGTGTAAATCATATTTGTACAGCTGTCAGACGAAAATTTAAAGGAGTGTTTATTATGAACTATTTAGTAACTGGAGCAACTGGTGGATTTGGAGGCTACGCATTAGAATATCTAAGCAAGCTAGTTGATAAAAAAAGTATTTATGCTTTAGCTCGAGATAATGAAAAAGGAGCAAAATTGCAAGAGGCGGGATTTAATGTTCGAATAGGTGATTATGCGGATGAGGATTCCATGGTTGAAGCTCTGCAAGGAATCGATCGTTTGCTCTTTGTGTCAGGTGCTCCGGGAAATCGACAAGCAGAACATGGGAATGTTGTTAGAGCAGCAAAAAAAGCTGGTGTTTCATATATTGTTTACACAAGTTTTCCTAAGACAGATCAATCAACAAGTCTACTAGCTGCCGATCATTCTTTCACTGAAAAAGAAATAAAACAAGCAGAGATCAAACATACCTTTTTAAGAAATAATTGGTATTTGGAAAACGAAATGCCGATTATTCAGCGCGCATTAGCAACTGGAAAATTTGTATATGTGGCAAAAAATGGAAAAACTGGTTGGGCTCTCAAAAGAGAATATGCTGAGGCTGCTGCAAAAGTTTTGTTTAACAATGACTATCCAGAAATTCTTGAACTATCGAATACACCAATCACCTATTCAGAATTAGCAAGTGCACTAAAGGAAGCAAGTGGTAAGGAAATCGAAGCCGTGGTTGCAGATGAAACGGGATTTATCGACAACTTAGTAGCGGGCGGTCTTCCTCAACCTATTGCCGAAATGTTTCTCTCATTTCAAATGGATATTGAAACAGGTCAGTTAGATGTAGTTTCTGATGATCTACAGAAGGTACTTGGAAAACCTTTAACTAGTCGCCCCAATGCGCTCAAAGAACTAATCGAAGAGTAATTTGGATAACTTACTGATTATTTGCATGAACAGAATGAATACTTTATTGAAAGTAAAATAGAAAAGACCTTGGCTATCCAAAAAAAGCCAAGGTTTTTTCTATTGATTAGTTATCTTATAAAAAATTTTTGTGTATGAACTTTCAAAAAATTGCTATTTACCTAAAAATTTAGTCTATTTATCTTTTGCACCTTTTTCTAAGTAAGATAAATCATTAACTGATTCTACTGTGTATTTGCCATCTTGATAGATAATTTTACAAATACTAGCATTTTTTAACCCAGTTGATGGAACTTCTGCTGACTCATCGATTGATGCGACAAATGAAGCAATTGTCATGCCGTGTGAAGTAACTAATATTTTATCTTGACCTTTTTCTTCTGCTATTTTGACAATATCGTTTACTGCACTCGAAACACGGTCAATGACGGTTTGGTAATCCTCCGCTTGCCAACTCACTTCATCAGCAGCGACGTCATGTTCTTTTCCTAATTCTTCAAGTTTCTTTTCATCTAATTCATGCAAGGTGTCGGCAAACTCTTGAATGGTTTTGACAAATCCTTCTTCACCCATTTCATTTTGCCACTCTTCTAATGTTTTGCCCTGCTCTTTAGCAATTTCACTCCACATTTCAGGATTGGGGATTCCTTCGTAGGTGCCAAAGTTAAATTCACGTAATCGTTTATCGGTGTGTAATGTATCTAAAAGCTTTTCTTGTCCATTATTTTTCAATACTAATGTTGCAGTTTCGACTGCTCGCCCACTATCACTAGAGTAAACTGCATCAAAGTCTACATCTGCTAATCCTCTCCCTAAATCCTCTGCAACAGCGATGCCTGCTGGTGTCAACGGTGCGTCGATCCAGCCTTGTGAGCGATCCGTCGTGTTCAGCATGGTTTTGCCATGTCTCGCTAAATAAATTTCTACTCGGTCTGATTCTTTATTTGCCTCTTTTTCATTGCTTGTTGCTGAATTTGTTTCTTGACAAGCTGATAAAGAAAACATTAATCCAATTATTCCCACTACCTTCAACCATTTTTTCATTTCTATCCCCTTTCTTTTTTAAGCACTTGTAAAAAATTTCATCGAATGCTACAACAACTTACTTTTTAGCACATTCTTTTTTAGTGATGGCAAGTTGCCATACTAATCTAACTCCTCCTTTCTTTAAGCTTCTTGTTACTAAAAATTTCATTTTAGTAACATGTAATTCTATTGCCAACTACCCTTAGATAGAATGACACAAAAAAAGACCTAACCAGCCGAAACTAGTCAGGTCTTGCTTAACTTAATAATCACAATCCTATTGTCTTTCCCTATTCAATTTACTATACAAATAAATTACCATTTATAGAAAGCGCTGTCAAACGTTTTTTCACTTCATATTTCTATTTTTTAAGACTGTCCCTCAGCCTATTTCTACATCAATTGGTTTCCTGCTCAAAATAGTGGTCGATGATTTCTTTGATTCCTTGATAATCTTTGATAACAAATAGATTGGATGGCACTTCAATGATCGGCAACTTTTTTTCATTGATGAATGGCGCCAATTGTCTTGGTACGATCAGGTAATCTACCTGCTCTTTGTCTCGAAGATAATTCAATGAAACCTCATATTCTTTGGAGAAAAACTCTTTTAAGCGTTCCTGATTTCTTAAACCTATAGGAAGTGTGGAATAGGCCAATCCACCGTCTACCGCTAAGACAAAGCAAATTCTCTTTTTCATTATAAACATACTCCTCATCTATAAGATTAGTGACTATTTTTTATCATTCCAAATTCCGGCAATAACGTTCACATTAAATTGATGAATCTAGGATTAATAGTTGAATTAGAAACAAAGGAATTTATCTTGACCTGAAGATCAAAGGTGATTACTTCTATTTTAACCATCTTCTCCCTTCTCTTCATCATGACTTGTTGGTTTCTTTTATCTTACAACGAACAAGATAAATTTCCAAATCGTACTTTTAGACAGATTCACTCGACCGTCTATTGTTTGTTTTTATTTTTGATTTCAATCCATGACAAATAATATTCCTTATCAGATGTCTGCTCATATTGTTTTCTTACGAGAAACTCGCCAATAATTTGCTGAATCTCATAACCTTCGGCTGTTAACAAAGCGACGGCCTCTTGCAGATTATTTCGATCATTATCGGCAGGATCTATTTCAATGATTACTGGTTGGTAATCAAACGCTGGATTGTATTCCCAAAGGATTTCTTCTTCTATTTCACCTTCAAATGTTGCATCGATACAAAAAACATATTCTAACGATTGATTTTTTTCTTGCCAAATAATCCCAGAGTTGCAGTTTTTTTCTAAATATTTTCGTGCGGTAAAGTTTTCATCTAAATCGGCACGAACCATTTTCGTAAAATCAATTTTCAAATCGTGTGTTCCAGTTAAATCAAACCCAGTTGATGAAAGATGTCGTTTTCGTTGCTCAATTTGTGCCATTTCTTCCTTTAATTTTTTAATTTCTTCTGCCAAACGTTTTTCTGTCTGCTCCAATACGTCATAAACTTCTTTTTCTGATTTTCGATAAATTCCCTGAACGTCTTTGATTGATAAACCTAGACTTCGAATGAATTTGACATCGTACAATGCAAACAAATCATCATATGTAAATGTCCGATAATCATTGGCTTCGTTTCGGGAATTCGTTAGCAAACCAATCGAATCCCAATAGCGAATCGTAGATGTTGGCAAGTTCAAAAATTTTGCAGCTTCACCAATAGAAAATGTTTTAGTCATTTGAAAAAACCTCCTTGACCTTAAAGCTACTTTAACCTGTATACTCCATTATTGTCAAAACTAAGGAGGCATGACTTATGAAAGTACTAAAAAATTTCTTGTTACAAAATAAGGGCATCGTTGCTCTGACCAGCAGTTTCATTGTTCTACAAATCATCGGAATCTTAGGAGTGCCTATGTTAGTAGCACAACTAATCAATCTTGGTATTTTAAAAAATGATCTTGATGCAATCAAGCACATCGCTGTTCAAATGATTGTCATTACGATTTTAGGCACAATTGCTGCCGTGATTGGTAGCTATCTATCAGCAATTCTTGGCGGACGTTTTGGTCGCCAAATCAGAAAATCGTTTTTCCAAAAATTTCAAGAACTAAGCATTTCTGATATTGATAAAATTGGCTCTAGCACCCTGCTCACGCGTATGACAAACGATGTGGACAACGTTCAACAAATGATTGTGATGTTTTGTCAACTGATCTTACCTGCTCCAATCATTGCTGTTTTTGCTTTGACCATGACATATCTCAATGCTCCAAACTTATTGTGGATTCCACTGGTAGCCATCGTCTTTTATTCGGTTGTATTATTATTTTTGCTGAAAAAAGGAACGCCTATTGCATTAAGTATTCAGCCCAAAATGGACCGTATTACTACCAAACTAAGAGAGTTTTTTACTGGGATCAATATGATTCGTGCATTCAATAATCAAGACCACGAAGAAGCAAAAACCAATGAATCCTTTACTAATTATGCAAATCAGATGATTCAAGTGAATAAAATTTTCGCTTTCATCACTCCTACCGCTTTTTTGATTATGGGCGTTGTCTACGCATCCATTCTTTGGGTCGGTGGCTACCTAGTTGGCAATCAGACCATCCAAATCGGGAATATCGCAGCAATTACTGAATATGCGCTTTTAGCACTCTCATATCTTATGCTTGCAGCAATGGTTTTTGTGGTCATCCCTCGCTCCGTTGCTTCATTGAAACGACTAGAAGAAGTAATCAATTTTGAACCGTCAATCATTGACCCCAAAGAATCGCCTTCTTTTCAAATCAGAGATGCGAGAGATGCGAGCGCTGCTAGCTATCAAAATGTTTCTTTTGCCTACGGAGAAGAAAGCAATCCAGTGATTGAAAAAATTTCATTGACCATCCTAGCTGGAAAAACAACAGCAATTGTTGGCGCAACTGGTTCTGGAAAAAGTACGTTGATGAAGCTTCTTTTACGAATCAACGACCCTACAAGTGGTGAAATTAGATTGAATGATATCCCAACAACCGCTTTAACACAAAATAGTATTCGTGAACAGGTTGCTTATGTTCCCCAAAAAGCATTTTTATTCAAAGGAACAATTAAATCAAATCTTTTAATGGGAAAAGCGGATGCCACGCCAGCTGAAATTGATCAAGCAGCAACAATTTCTCAGCTAAAACCATTTGTAGATACTTTACCTGATAAATATGAATCAGTCACGGCACAAGGAGGCAGTAACTATTCTGGCGGACAGAAACAACGGATCTGTATTGCACGAGCACTAATCAAACCTGCTTCAATGTATGTATTTGATGACAGCTTCTCTGCTTTGGATTATCAAACAGATGCTGCTTTGCGAAAAGCACTCACCAAAGAATTTTCGAACAAAACACTAGTAATCATTGCTCAGCGTTTGAGTACAATCGCCCATGCTGATCACATCATCCTCATGGACAATGGCAAAGTAGCTGGTGAAGGAACACATCAAGAATTGTTAGGCACCAATAAAATTTATCAAGAAATTGCAGCCTCGCAAGGAATGAAGGAGTGATAAGATGAAACAAAACAACATGGTGGCGAATAAAAAACATGTGATGTATCGCTTTTGGAAATTACATCGTTCTGAACATAAATATTTTTATCTATTGATGTTTTGTAGTTTGCTTGGAAATATTTTAGTGGTTGCAATGACCTTCCTGATGGCATTAGGTATTGATAAAATCGTTGCAATCATCCAACTGAAAGAACCATTGTCAGTGACTCTTGGCTTACTTACAGAGCAATTACTTCCAACGGTCTTACTTTTAGTCCTGTTTTCGCTAATCAGCAGTGGACTTTCTTACGTTCAAGAACGAGCAATGGCGACATTGAGCGAACGACTTACTTTGAATACTCGAAAACTGATTACGAAAAAAATCAAAAAATTACCGATGTCTTTTTTTGATAATCATCAGGTGGGCGATCTGATTAGTCGAACGACCACTGGGTTGAATCAGCTTTCTCAAGTGTTATTGACTGGTGTCAACCAACTATTCACATCTATAGTAACTATTCTTTTTGCAGGAATCATGTTGATTTATATCGACAGTAAGATGTCAATCTTAGTGATCGGTTTACTGGTTCTTAGTGGACTGGTAACGCACAAATTTTCAATGATAAATAAAGAAGTCGCAGACAAAGCGCAAGTGAAACTGGGTAGTATCAACAACGAGATGGAAGAATATCTTTCTGGCGTCATCGTGTCAAAATCCTTTAACCAAGAGAATCAACAAATGGCTGCTATCAGTCAGACAATTGAGGAGCACTACACTGTATTTAAACGTGCGCAATTCTTAAACTTTGCCATCTATCCTTTGTCACGTTTCATTAACCAATCTGCATTCATTTTTAGTGCGATTTTTGGTGCAATGACCGTACTGAGTGGTGGAATAACGATTGGGTTCTTGCAAGCTTATCTACAATATATCAATCAAATTTCTGAACCAATTTCAACAGCTTCTTATGTCATTAACTCGATTCAAGCTGCTATGGCTTCGATTGAACGAATCTTCTATATCTTAGATCATGAAGAAGAACAAGCAGATACAAGTCGAAGAACCATTCAACAGCCTGCTGGAAATATCCGATTCAAAGATGTTCGCTTCGGTTATTCACCTGACAAAACATTGATGAAGAAAGTTGATTTTGATGCGAAAGCAAATCAGAAAATCGCCATCGTTGGGCCAACCGGCGCCGGTAAAACAACACTCGTCAATTTGCTTATGCGCTTTTATGACATCGAATCCGGTCAAATCGAATTCGATGGAATTCCAACGACTGATCTTCCAAGAGAAAATCTTCGTTCCCTATTTGGAATGGTCTTACAAAATACTTGGTTATTTGAAGGTACGATTGCTGAAAATATCGCATATGGAAAAATGGATGCTACGCGAGAAGAAATTATCCAAGCAGCTAAAATTGCTCAGTGTCATCACTTTATTCTGACACTTCCTAATGGCTATGATTCCATCGTAACTAGTGACAATGGCGGAGGCCTATCGCAAGGTCAGCAACAACTGTTGACCATTGCTCGTGTCATTTTGGCAAATCCACCAGTGGTTATTTTAGATGAAGCGACTTCGAGTGTAGATACTCGAACAGAATTACAAATCCAAGAAGCAATGAACTCGTTAACACAAAATCGGACGAGTTTCGTCATTGCCCACCGCCTATCTACCATTGAAAATGCTGATTTAATTTTAGTAATGGATAAAGGCGATATCATTGAAAAAGGAACGCATAAACAACTGTTGAAACGTCCAACACTCTACCGTTCACTTTACAATAGTCAATTTCAGGCAACCTGATTTAGGTAAAAAAGATAATAATAACTATAAAAAAAACAAATCATAAACGTGTTTTAAATACGTTATAATAATATCTATACTAATAAATTATCCCTATCTTCCAACTTAATTTATTAGTACGATATTTTCTCATGTTTGTTATTCCCAAATATTTACCCAATAAAAAAACCACCAACTAGTTGGTGGTTTTTTTGGAATCACTATCAAAAAATTATTTGCTATTTTTCTGACGAATATGGCTAGTTACTGCAAACTCGTTTCCTTCAAATGGCTCAGTTGGAAATCCTCTTTTGCTTATTCTACTATTGATAAACACAGCTATTCTTAATTGGGAAGCATTCAAAACAGCATAGCTCTAAAACTGTTAGACACGCTGATTAACTTAGTAAGTCGTTTTGGAAGCATTCAAAACAGTATAGCTCTAAAACCAAACCAATCTGCTACGAATTGTGGAACAAGTTTTGGAAGCATTCAAAACAGCATAGCTCTAAAACAGGTAAAACTGAACCGTTCCGCACAATTCGGTTTTGGAAGCATTCAAAACAGCATAGCTCTAAAACGTAATAACCGCATGAAGTTTGCTGCCTTCAGTTTTGGAAGCATTCAAAACAGCATAGCTCTAAAACCTCGGATAAAAATTTTTGAGGTTCCGTAATCGCACTATTCACCCATAGCAAGGCTTCAGTTTGGATGCTTCTATTGGTCTTCACTTATTTAGATTTCAAGGTTCTTTTTCTCAGTATATCATTATTTTACTAACCCAACTACCGATTGCTATTTTTTTATAACTAAATTGTTCACTCGTTACATATTACTTTACTGGTTTTCCATGCAATTATATTGTTAAAATACAATTATTATTGGGGAAGAATTATTTTTGATTATTGTTCCATCTAAAAGATAGCGATCAATAGTTGACTTGAAAATGTTGGGGATTGTCTGAATGTTTATTGGTCATGTTGATTATTTGCACCTCCTATCTGCTTTCTTATACGCACACTAAACTAAAAACGAGGACTTCAAAAGTCCTCGTTTTTTGCTATCATACATAAGTCTTAATGTGCAATCATTTCCTGTGCAATTTCTTGTGAAGTCAAATCAGCTGGATAAAAAGTGGGCCAGTTAGTTAACTCGTTGAAAAGTTTCTGTTGGCTCTCTCCTCCAAAAAAGACATGAAAATGTTCTGCTTTAACTGGTGCAATATTGTGATCGCTAAATTGCACATATTTGAATTCTCCGGCATCCTTATCAGCTGTTTCAAAAAGGAAACGTACGCCACGATTTCCCTTTTCATAATTTAAAATCTTGTAACCAGCATAGTTGTATTCATATTGGTGATGCTGGCCATCGACAACAAAGTCAATTGTATGATCTGTGATTGTCATTTTATCGACAGTTGTTTTATAACCAGTTGCGTAATAAGATTTATATTCCTGTGCTGTTTTGTCTTTATTCAATTTTGCTTTATAGTCGAAAACTTGATCTAAATCGCCTTCTTTTAGCAGAGGATAAAGGGATTGCCACTCACCTGCATAATCAGCTAATGTTCGGTCTTTGACTGCATCGTCTTCAAAGTAGCCATTAGCAACAGTCTTAGTCGATTTCGCTGCGTTTTCTTGTTTGATTTCTTTACCTGCAACACTTGTTGTTTTTTCCAAAGCAGTTAGATTATCTTTCATCACCGAAAGATAATCTTCCCCATTTGCCATCTGCTCTTTTGTTAAACTTTCGACAGGATTTAATACTTCGAGTTTGACTTTTGCCTCATCAGCTAACGTTTTTGCAATTTTATCTTCGGCATTTTCTTCAAAATAGATGTATTTGATCTCATTTTCTTGAACATATTCTTTTAGCTCTGCTAGGCGACTTGGTGACGGCTCTTGATCTGGAGACAAACCTGCAATCGGAACTTGATTCAATCCATAATCTAAAGCCAGGTATCCAAAAGCAGCATGTTGTGTCACAAAGTTTTTTTGCTTAGCTGTACTTAATTTTTCTGTGTACTCTTCATCTAATTTTTTTAATTTTGTTAGATACGTTTCTGCATTTGTTTCAAAAGTTTTCTTTTTCTTCGGATAAAGTTGTTCTAATTGTTCCTTGATAGATGTCACTTCTTTAATCGCCATCTTAGGTGAGACCCATGTATGGGGATCTAACTCATGATGATGTCCTTCTTCCCCGTGGTCATGATCATGTTCTTCCTCACTTCCAGGTAACAACACCATCCCATTGGTTCCTTTGATTACATTAGGTGCACCTTTTTTCCAACTCTTCTCAGCTTGTGGCACCCAAGTTTCCATATTTTCATTATGATAAACAAAGACATCTGCATCATGAATACTTGCGATTTCCTTAGCAGATGGTTCATAATCATGTGGCTCCGTTCCAGCTGGAATCAACAACTTGACCTCGCCTTCATCTCCGACAATATTCTTCGTGAATTCATACATAGGATAAAAAGTTGTGATAACTGACAGTTTTTCTTTTTCGGTTTCTTTACTTGTTGGACTATTCGTACTGCACGCGCCTAATACGCTTGCTAATAGTAGACTAAACAAACCAATTTTCCACTTGTTCATTTGATTTCTCCTTTTCGTTCAACTAGCTCGCTTTTTATTTTGCTTATATTCTTTGATAATCTTTAATGCTCGTTTTCTTGTCTTGATATTCGGACTTTTTAATCGTCGATACGCACTTGAAAGGTCTGTTTTCTCCATTGATTTCTCCTTCTTATTGCTTATAAGTGATGCACAATTGATTAAATGTTTCTTCTATTTTTTTCGATGCTAAATTTTTTCCAATAAGTACGATTTTCGTTGTCGTTTTTTCTAGCGGAGTCAGTTGAAAGCTCACTTGCTGATTGACACCTTGGACAGCAACTGCTAATTCACGGTTTTCTAGTGCAATGATTCCTTTAAAACGATACAATTCTTGATTGGCAAATAATAACCAATCAATCCAGCGTATTAATGCAGCTTCATTTAATTCACATTCTGTAGTCAGTAAGACGGTTTGGAAACCATGCTCGTCATGTTGATGAACGGCTGACCTGTGTGAGTGACCATGTAGGTGGTCTTTGTGATGATGATCTCTAGAGTGAGGCTCATTTGTCCTTTCAACCTCAGTTTGGGTTGCCAGAGATTCGTTTAACCCTTCCGTTGCCTGAAATTTGTCTAAGTGAAAAAAGTCGGTTGCAGTAATCGGGGCTGTTTCCGAAAAATAAATAAAATCGGCTAATGGATTGATTTCAGTCAATGTTGCTACTATTTCTGAGCAATTGTTGACGGTATCTCCTTCTTTTAACGCAAAAACAATTCGATCTGCCAGCGCAATTTGTTTCAGGCTGACTGGCTCATTTTGATATATCGAACAATTTTGCCTATCCACGACAGTCAAAAGACTATCAATATAATAAGTATTTCGCAGGATAGGCGTAGTTAAAATCGTTTGGATAATTGGCTGAGGATCAGCAATTCCTGTTGTTTCAATAATAATTTGAGACAAAGGAACTTGCCATTCTTTGGTCACTTCTTCAATGCTTGCTAAAGTTGTTATCAAATCTTCTCTCAAGCTACAACACATGCAGCCGTTGTTCAATTGTAAAACACGCTCCTTTGTGTGCAGTAAGAGTTCGTGGTCGATTCCTGTTTGTCCGACCTCATTTTCAATAATAATTATTTCTTCTCTTGGCAGCTCGGATGCGTTTAACGCCTGGTTGATCAAGGTTGTTTTTCCAGCTCCTAAAAAGCCAGATACGATTGTTATCGGTATCCCCAACGAAATCACCTTTCTTCTTCAAAAATGCTTACTTCACCTCTTTAAAAATTACACGTCGACGTAATTTAGGCGAATATTTTTTCAAAACTAAACGTTCTGGCGTATTTCGTTTATTTTTACTTGTTAAATAAATTCCTTCAGCTGTTTCTTCGCACGCTAAAATAATTGTTTGTCTCAATCGTTTCACCTTCATTTCTGATTTATCTTTCTGACAAAAACGCTTCAACTTGAACTTGTTCATCATAACTAAATTTTCCTTGATCAAGTCGGATCATCAATTCATTTTTCAATGAAACTGGTATCTCCCAAAACCCATCAATTTTTTGGAAAAGTTCTGTTTCATACACAGTAAAAATTGGATAAATTGCTAAAAATTCTTCAAATAAAAGATCCGCTTCCTCATAAAAATCCCGTACAAGTCCTCTTTCAATTGCTTCAGCTGTTGGATGGCCGTTCTCAGTAATGAGTTTATTAGCAACCATTGAACGATAAAGAGCCGTTTTACTGAAGTCTTCGTTACTATTTTTCTGATAAAATTGAAAACTTTGTTCAACTAGTGGTGGATAAATGATGTTCATTTTAATCCTAATCCTCCCTTATTCTTTGCCAGTTACGTTGCGACCTTTATAATACCCTTTAAGTGAAACATGATGACTGCGACGATAATCACCTATTTCTTCATCTAATGAAATTTCAGGTTTCGCTATTTTTAAATGTGCTCTACGTAATCTCTTTTTTGCTTTTGATGTCTTTCTTGCTGGAACTGCCATTCTTTATTCCTCCAGATTTTCTTTTTTTTTATCAACTTGGTTTTTTTACCCCTGGTATCAAACCTTGAAACGCCAATTCTCGGAACCTTATTCTGGATATACCAAATTTTTGCATGTAGCCTCGAGGTCTGCCATCTATTGGATCGCGTCGTTTCAAACGATTAGGATTCGCATTTTTGGTTAGCATTGCCAAACCTTCATAGTCGTTGACAGCTTTTAACGGAAATTCGAATTTCTGCATACTGCTCAATCAACTCCTGCTGTTTTCTTGTGCGTGCTATTTTTGATTTTTTAGCCATTGATGGGAACACTCCTTTTTTTCGATTTGCTCATCGCAAAACGTAATCTTTACGATTTAACAACGACACTTTATCAAGTAAGTTTTACTTTGTCAACATAAAAATAACATGAAATTTTATTCAAATGAATATCCATACATGTATATACCCGTTTTAACAATCGTTTTTGTCAATATGCAATAAATAGAAAAACATCGTTCTCTCGCTCTCTGACAGTCTGATAAACTTGATACAATTAGTCGAAACATTGTACATGTTTTTACGTTGGATAAACCAAAAACGACTTTCGTACTGAAGGAAAGTCGTTTTTCGATTCCTCAGAGATTATTGGTTGACATTTTTAAACCAATGAACTAAACTCGTGAAAGTGATTCGTTCAAAATATTAAACGATTAAATCAAACACGTATAAATTGGAGGAAATAATCATGAAAAACACAATGCAAGCGGCTGTCATTGATACTTACAAACAACCGATGCCTAAAATCAAGGAGGTTCCTATTCCGAACATTCGTTCGAATGATGTATTAGTGAAAATCGTTGCTGCAAGTATCAATCCGATCGATATAAAAACCAAAGATGGCGGGCTTAAAATGTTGCTTAGTTATGATATGCCCATGATTATGGGAAGTGACTTTGCTGGAATCGTCACGGCAGTTGGCGAAAAAGTAACAAACTATTCAGTTGGAGATGCGGTCTATGGACGAGTTCAAAAGAATCGAATTGGGACCTTTGCCGAATACATCTCTGTCGATCAAGGAGATATCGCACTCAAGCCCAAAAATATCAACTTTGAAGAAGCTGCTTCGATCCCCTTAGTTGGACTAACAAGTTATCAAGCTTTACATGATATTATGCAGATTCAACCCGGTGAGAAAGTCTTGATTCAAGGCGGTTCTGGAGGGATTGGAACAATAGCGATCCAAATTGCAAAATACTTAGGTGCTTATGTTGCCACAACTACTTCTGCAACTAATTTTGATCTCGTAAAATCATTAGGAGCTGATTACCCAATTAATTATCAAACAACAAACTTTGCAGAAGTTTTAAAAGACTACGATTATGTATTTGATACACGTGGTGGTGCGACATTAGAAGATGCCTTCAAAATCATCAAACCTGGCGGAAAAGTGGTCAGCATTGCTGGGTTACCTAATTATCGATTTGGTAAAGAATATGGTGTCCCTCTTTGGAAACGACTTGCGTTCGGAATCGTGACACGTAATCTAACAAAATTAGAAAAACAAACAAAGGCCTCTTATACTTTTCTTTTCATGAAACCAAGTGGTACACAGTTAGATATCTTAGGACAACTGATTGAAGCCGAAATAATTAAGCCAGTGATTGATCGAATTGTTCCACTGAGCAAAATAGAAGAAGCCCTTACTTATTCACAATCTGGTCATGCTACTGGAAAAATCATTTTGCAAATGACCAATGATTCTGAAAAAGAGGTGCGCGTATGACAGGCACAATGATCTTTTTTCTTTTATCATTGATTGCTTTCATGCTCATTCGCAAACTTACAACAAAGAAATTGTCTTCCTTGACTCTATTTTTAGAAATGCTAGCCACTTCGTCTTTGAGTTATCTAGCTGCTTTACTTATTTGGCTCAGTTTTCGACGAGTTAACTTTTCTTTTACTAATGGAATTGTCTGGCTTATTTGGTTATTGATGTTTTTAAGTGGTGTACTTGGTATCCGCTCGTTAGGCAAACGACTCACAGTTTTTCATCAACAGGCTGACAGCCAACTAGATGTTTCTCGTTTTGCGAAAGAACTCGCTTACCATACTGGGGTGTTTTGGAAACTAATGATTGTCATTTCCATGGCAACTTTTTTGGCAACTGCTACCTTGCCCACTACCTTCATCTTGTTCTCACTTAGCTTTCTTGTAACGATCGCACTGATCATCGAAAGTGCTATCCATCTATTTCAAATAAAATAGAAAAACTTGTCTGCTAAATACTAAAAAGTATATATAAAAAATAACAGCCATAGTGAAATAGGCACACAGGCCGGTAAGTCAATAAAAACTGCTTTATTTTCTTCACAAAATGAATATGCAAAGGGGCCTAATCAATCTTTTGATGCAACACAGTTCCACACGTGAATATACCGATCAACCAATTGATGAAAAAACTAAATAAACCATACTTGCACCCAGTCAAATGGCACCAACATCAAGTTATCTTCAAGCCTATACAATTATCGAAGTGACTGATCCTGAAACGAGAGGAATTGGCTACTATTTCTGGTGGGCAAGAATGGCTGAAAAAAGCTCCCTTAACTCTACTTTTTTGTGCAGACTTACATCGAAGTGAAAAATTTTTAACTGTTACTGATCCGAAAGTATACCAAAATAAAGAATTGTGTACAGTCGCTGTTGTTGATGCACCTTTAGCTACACAAAAAGCGTTCATTGCAGTGCAAACTTTAGGCTTGGATGGTTCATTATCGGTGGTGTACGAAATGAAATGGATCAATTAGCAGATTTATTTCATCTACCAGAACGAGTGATGCCATTGTTTGTCTTGTGCTTAGGTTATCTAGCAGAACAACTGCCAGTTAAACCATGTTTACCTCAATCATTTGTTGTCGGAACAAACACTTATCCAGACTTAACCAAAACTATAACCAAGAAGTAAGTAACTATTATGACCGGCTAACAAATGATGCAGATAAACTTAATTGGGTTGAACGCTGTATCCATGCGCTCGAGCAAAAGCGACGTTTTGAAGTGGATGATTTTGTGAAACAGGCAGGCTCCTTAAAAAATTAAATTTTTTTGAGCTAAAGTTCTTTATTGTTCAAGACTAAACTTCACTATGTAAAAACACTTCTCACAAAAAAGAACAAACAAGCTGAAAGCAGATCACTGTTTTCAGCTTGTTTGTATTCCGTAAGGTCAAAATAAAAGACTATGACTATGCTTATAGGCTCTTCAACGAAAAATATTTTAGACCATTTATCAATCAGTCTAATAAACTTGTTTGTTTAATTTATTTTCATAAAATGATCAAAAAAAGCTGACCACCTATCAGATAGTCAACTTTTAGCTATTTTTTCTTACTAACTCCTTGAATTGCCTTGAACAACGTATCAAATTGACCCTTAAACGACATTACCTGATCAAAGATATCTTCCCCATCATTCAACATTTTGACCGTCACCCACCCAAGAGATTCCGTAATTGCCATGGCAACCACGGCGTTGACCGCACCGCCACTGATTGTTCCAACTACTGGAATAAATTTTAAAATATTACCTACTGCACTACGACCCAGGCTAACAACTACCAGTTCTTTAGTCAAACTTTTACCCAGACTTTCCGACCAAGACTGTCCAAATATTTTGTGTAAACGTGCCATCATCGTCAACTGTACTGGCACTAATAAAAACGCATCGGAAAACGGAATTGGTGATAAACCAATGATTGCAGCTGTTAAGGATGCCACATGAACTGTTGTATGACATTTTTTACGAGTTTCTTGATCTACATCTGCTAGAAATTCATCAAAAATGCTATCGAAGCGACTCCGACTAGCAGCCGTCAACTGTAATGCTTTATCCTTTGTACTATCAAGGGATTTCATGATAGCAGTGGAGGTTTTACTTGGAAATTGTTTCAACACGTCAGCAAAGAACGACTGAAATTCTTCTCGTTCTTCCGGTGTCTCTAGCTCATCTATTTCATCGAATTTCTTTTCACTTAGTAGGTTAAACTGCTTCTCTTTTTGTTTACTCTTTTTCCCGAACATCTTCCATGACCCCTTTATCAAAAAAATACTAAAGAAATTGTAGCACGGAATAGAATTTGACAACAAGAAAACGTTCAGGACATGTCTATTACTAGCAAAAGTTTATCATTTATTTAATTAAGTAGACGTTTACAAATCTAACTTCCTCTGTTCCATTTTCTTGAGCTAGAATTTTAACTTACTAAAAAAATCTAGAGTTGAAAATATGTCTATTCTCTATAAAAAAGTTGACGAGTACTTAGACTACTTTTTAACTTGTATTATTTACTACTTTTCAAAGAATGTCTCAAATCGACACAAAAAACCACCAAAAAAATGGTGGTTTTTCTTTTAACGACAATCACGCAAGCTGAAATGTACGCCCCGTCCTTGATTCTTACCATTGTATTTAAGCTGTGGTTTTGCAGATGCGAAAAACCTTGCTGAAGCTACTGCTACTCCATGGTTTACAAAAATTTCTACGGCTGACCCATCAATCATCAGCTGTATTTCTCTCAATGGTTCAGTTAAATGGTAGCATCGAGATTCCTTTTTACCATCCTCCCAATTTATTCGACTCAATACGAGCCTCGCTGTCTGATCATCAAACTTTAACGAGAAACCTGTTGTGACTTCAAATTGAAATTCTTTGACCGGAGAATCAAATATTAGACATATTTCTGAACCAAATTCTGCCAAGGGAGATTCCCAGTCTTCCATCAACTCAAAAGAAGACTGTTTTCCACGCAACTGCTGTAATTCTCGGACAGGCTTTTGACAAAGTCGCCCCTCATGGAAGTTTACTTCACGAGGAATCGTTAAACAATGCACCCACTTTTCTGCAACTGTTGGTTGTGCTTGTTCCTTTTCAGGTGGCATTACACCCATCCAACCATAGAGTATGCGTCGCCCATCAGTCGTTTCAAACGTTTGAGGCGCATAAAATTCAAATCCCCAATCCATTTCTGTCAATCCATGTTCTGATACAATCTGCCATTCTTTCGTCAGTGGCAAATAGACCGTTTGATAAATATTTTGATACTGTTCTCTCTCTGGGGTTAATCCTTGTGGCGAATAAAGCAAGAGATCTTGACCATCCACCTGGAAAAGATCGGGACATTCCCACATATAGCCTCGCTGAGAGATTTTGTCCATTTCACTTGGATCAAAAAGCTCACCATCAAACTGCCATTGTTTAAAGTCAGTGGACGAGTAACAGAGAATTGTGCCTTGTTCTGCTAAGGTTTGTGCTCCAAGCACTAAACGCCATTGATGTGTTTTTTTATCAAACCAGACTTTTGGATCACGCACATGGCGTGTATACCCCTGAGGATGTTCAAAAAGTGGGCCTAATTTCTTAAAATCGACACCGTTTTCTGAAACTGCCCAACACTGAAAACTACTTCGACTTTCATCAGGATTAATTACATTTCCAGTATAGAACAAGTACAATTTGCCATCCTTTTCAATTGCTGATCCAGAATAAATTCCGTCTTTGTCATAAGACTCGCTAGGAATCAACGCTGCCGGCAAACGTTTCCAGTGAACCATGTCCTGAGAAACGACATGTCCCCAGGATTTATAATCATGAGTGCAGTCTTTGGAATTCCATTGATAAAAGAGATGATACGCTCCTTGGTATTCAATCAATCCATTTGGATCATTTAGTAGCCCTTCTTCTGGTGTACAATGAAAACTCAATGGGTAACGACTGTCTTTTCCTTTACCATCTAACATCTAACTTTCACTTCCTTACTAAAGCCAATTGTTTATGCTTGTCCCAGCTCTTCTTCCATTTTTTCTTGGTAGCCGAACAAGTACGTCAAGACAAAAGCTACACCGATTGCTAAGATATTTACAAATAAATAAGGTAATAATTGACCGTTTAAATAAAGCAACGTTCCAGGAATAACTGTAATTGCCATTCCAGTTCCAGCTAATTGTAGCAAACTAGCTGCAAATCCACCCACAGCACCACCAATCAACCCCATGATAAAAGGTTTTACATAACGTAAGTTTACCCCGAAGATTGCTGGTTCTGTTATGCCTAAGAAAGCTGATAAGGCAGATGGAAAACATAATGCCTTTAATTTTTTCGATTTCGTTTTGAAGCCAACAGCTAAAGTGGCGCCACCTTGTGCTGCAATAGAACAAGTAATAATTGCATTAAACGGGTTCACACCAGTATTTGCCAAAAGCTGAACTTCTAAGAAATTAAAGATGTGATGTACACCAGTTACGACGACTAGCTGATTCAAAAAGCCAATAATCAAACCAGCTAAACCAAATGGTAAAGCTAAGACAAATTCTGTTCCATTCAAGACCACTGTTTCAAAAGAGTGGAAAATTGGTCCAATCACCATCAAGGATAGTAAGCTCATGACTAACAATGTAACAAAAGGTGTAACTAATAAATCAAACGTATCTGGTACTGACTTATGCAATCTTTTTTCCAATTTTGAACCCAAGATACCGGCAATAAACGCTGGTAAAACAGTTCCCTGATAGCCTACAATCGGAATAAAATTCAACAACATAATTGGTGTAGCATCGCCGGAAGCTACTGCATAAGCGTTTGGTAAAGCAGGATTAACTAACATTAATCCTAAAACAATCCCGATAATTGGACTACCTCCAAAAACTTTAAATGTTGACCAAGCGACTAAAGCTGGGAGAAAGGCAAACGCTGTATCGGTTAAAACTTGCGTGTATAAAAGAAAGTCCGAATTGATTGCATCAGGTGTCATACCAAACAGTTGCAAAATTTGTGGTTGAGTAATCAATCCGCGAAGCCCCATAAACAGACCCGTTGCAACTAAGACTGGAATAATCGGCACGAAGACATCCCCAAACGTACGCACTATTCGTTGAAAAGGATTCGCATTTTTAGCTGCCTCTGATTTCATTTCAGTTGTGGAAGACTCGTTAGCACCTAAGCCAACAACTTCGTCATAAATTTTATTCACAGTCCCCGTTCCAAAAATAATCTGATATTGACCAGAGTTAAAAAATGCACCTTTCACTTTAGGAATATCTTCTACCTTTTTTTTATCAATCTTACTTTCATCGTTGACCATCAATCGTAGTCGAGTCGCGCAATGCGCAACGCTTCGAATGTTTTCTGTACCACCAACGGCATTAATTACTTCTGTTGCAATCTCTCGATTTTCCATTTTGTTCTTCCTCCTCATCTTTTGTGGAACCGTTCCCATTTTTACTTAAAAAAATAATAAAATAAAACCTCATAGCCTTGTGGAACCGTTCCCCTATTGACAAGGTCAGCGTAACACGCAAATGTATGCGCTGTCAACTATTTTTTGACAGCACATACGCTATTTCTGATAATCATTGTCGTATCAATGATTGTTCGTCGATCAACCTCATTTCCTTTTAAAAGCTCAGTCATCAAGTACGCTGCCTTCTCACCGACAAATTGATGGTGAAAGTCAACTGTCGTTAACGGTGGATAGAGATACTCGCCAAAAGAATAACCACCAAATCCAGCAATCGAAAGTTCGGTACCAATAGCAATATTCAATTGGTTTGCAGCTTTAATTACCCCCATCGCCATACTATCTGTCGCGCAGATAACCAAACTAGCATTACTTTGAGGTAGTAATTCTAATCCTAACTGATAATTATCTTCTGGATAAAAAGTTGAAGAAACAATCTGTGGTGTGATTCCCTTATCAAGAAAAGTGGTCACAACCCCTTGTTTTCGATTGATTCCAACTGATAAATCATTTTCTGGCACACCAATATATACTACTTCTTTATGCCCATATTCCAGCAAAGTTTGCGCAAGATTCACACCTGCTTGATAATTATCATGATCTACGGAATAGACTGCTTCATTCGATTGCCCGACAAACAAGATTGGCACATCGATTGAATTCGCTACTTTGATATGTTCTTCCGTAATTTCCGTTGCCAATAAAATAATACCAGCTACTTTGTTTTGCACTAAACTGTAGATATTCTCAATCTCACGTTTGATTTCCAATTCGGTATTAGAAATCAACATTTGAAACCCATTTTTTCTTGCAACTTCATCAATTCCATTCAAAATTGCCATGATGGATGGCGAAGTTAGTCGGGGAGAAATCACTCCGATGAAATTGCTTTTTTGGCTCTTTAGATTACGAGCAAACTCATTAGGCGAATAATTATATTTGTTGATAATTTTTTCGATTTTTTCTGCCGTTGCTTCACTCACGTATCCTTTATTCAAATAACGAGAAACCGTACTCTTCGAGACTCCGGATTCTTTAGCAATCTGTTTAATAGTAACCATTATTTCTCCTTATGAATGTTTGTTTTTCTTTATGATACCACAAGAATCACCAATCAAATCAGTTAGACCATCATCTCTCCACCAGGCTGAACGTTATCGATCTTATTTGGATGCGGTGATAACTGGCACTGATTTAGATAAATTAACAGACATTGCGCAAAAATTCATGGGGCTTCCACACTCTATGTCGCCGGCGTTGGCATAACAAAGTATGAAAATTATGATATTACTTCTCGTTCTGCTCTGATACTTCAAGCAGATTTATTGATTGAAACTTATTTGGTACTATATTTTTAATCATTGAGCACAAAATCTAGGTTTCGTATAAAACGCATAAAGGACCTACCCAATTTATAGATAGGTCTTTATGTGTTTTATACGTGAATAAATTTTATCTCTTCAATTAATTATTTGTTCCTAATACACCGCGTATTCGTTTTTAATTTGTCTCCTGACTAGGCTCCTTCGTCACAAGTGTAGTTGTTTATGCAATAAATCTTTCACTCTTTGAACTTCTTCTACCGGTATTCTTTGGTAAGATATTCCATCTTGTCCAGTAATTCCATCTCCCGTAAAACCTTCACCTTGGACTTGTTCACTGTCAATAGTTGTTAAACAAGAATAATAACCTGTTAAGATTTTTTGCATTTGGTCGAAGGTCAGATCCGTCTTCCCATTCTCTCCAATGCCATCCATAATTTTCTGATAACTAAAAACACTTTTCGTTGATAGCATTTTATCTATTAGCAATTCCATTACTTCTCGTTGTCTACCTTGACGACCATAATCACCTTTAGGATCTTCATAACGCATTCGCGAATATTGTAATGCTTCCCAACCATCCAAATGTTGCTTCCCTTTTGGAAAATCAATTCCTTCAGCTGAAAAAGCAAAATCATTATCTACAGTGACTCCACCTACTGCGTCTACCAGTGTCTGCAACCCGTCCATATTGACCGACACATAATGATGAATTGGGATATCTAAAAATGTTTCAACAGTATTCATAATCATTTCTGGCCCACCAATCGAATGTGCGTGATTGATTTTATCTTCGTAATCTGCCCCAACGATTTCTACAAACGAATCTCGTGGAATACTTACTAAAGTTGTTTTCTTCGTCTGATTATTCAAAGTTGCCACCATAATCGTGTTTGCTCTGTAGTCCGTTTTTCTTTTTGAATCATTTGCAATGCCCAATAGTAAAATGCTCATTGGTTCTGAAGCTTCCGGCGCTTTCGTATTTCCTTTTCGTTCAACGGGTGAATACATTGAATCTGCCATTTTTTGACTACTGTGGTAAAAGCGCAAAGCAAAAACACTCAAACCAGAAACAATGATAACAAGCACAGTAACTAAACTTAGTAAAACTTTTTGTCCTGTTGAAAAACGACTTTTTCTAGTTTGCAGAATAGTGAATGTTTCTTGTCGTAAGTGTGGATAAAAAAGACCAGCTGTTCCAAAAGTCGTCCCATACCCAAGCAACAATCCAGTAAAAACATCACTGAAATAATGGACACCTAAGTAAATGCGACCACCAGCAATCACAGCTAATAAGAAACAGAAAACCAGTTTGATTGGTAAAGAAATCTTTTGATTGCTGAAAGCATAAATCACAACCATGGAACAAACAAATGTCATGATCAATACGGAGTGCCCACTTGGAAAACTGTAGGACGAACGTGCAAGATATTGCAATTGATCTGGGCGTGTTCGTTGGATCAAATGCTTTAAGACATAGCCAATACCACTAACAAATAGGAGATTCCCCAAACACCAAATTGCTAAAGATTTTCGATTCTTTCTTAGTAAAAAAATTGCTATTACGCCAAAAATAAGTAACATTGTACCAATCGTTGCTACCTTCGCTACCAAACCTATCAAAACAGTTATATAGGCATTATCGGGTAACCGATGTTGGATGAAAATTTGATCCACATGATGAAGCCATGGCGCATCCGTCATAACACCACTTGTAACTACGAGTAGTAAGAACAAAGCAGCAGTACTGTTCAAAAACAATTTCTTTCGCATAAAGTATCCTCACTTTTTATTCTTTTATTTTGTTCATAACAAGCTATTTTTTCTTGAATCCCATCGTGACACCTAACCCAATTCCTAACACAATCAGTGAAGTACCTCCTTGACTTAAAAAGGGTAATGGAATACCGGTTAGTGGCAATATGCCAATTGCTGCACCAATATTTTCAAAAATTTGAAACATCAGCCCAAAAACAAACGCTACTGCAAGATACAGATTCGCTTTGTTATTTGTCTTCAGCGCTGCAGAAAGTATTTGATAAAACAAATAAAAATATAGAAAAATAACAAATGCTGCGCCCATAAAGCCAAAGCCCTCACCAACTACGGTAAAGATCATATCTGATTCTCGAACTGGCACATACACAGAGATCCCGCTAATCCCACGTCCAAATAATCCCCCGCTACCAATTGCATAAAGACTTTGAACTTGCTGATACGCAATCGTGTCACGATATTGAAATGGATCGATCCACGCGCGAACACGATCTAATTGATAGGTCTTAAAATGTAAAGAGTAGAGCAACTTGTTTCCCCATTCGCTGAACACCAGAACTAACAATGTACCACCTAACATTGCACCGATGCTTGTGATGATCGTCAAGATTTTCCAATGTACCCCAGCAATAATAAACAGCGCACCTAGAATCGCAATAAAAACTAAACTTGTCCCAAAGTCTCGCTGCAGAAACATCAACAAAAAGGTAGGTAAACTGTACATGACAATTTTTCTTAAATAACCTAAGTCACTTTTCAAATCTCTTGCTAATTTTTTTTGAGGCCATTCCATTTCAAAACGAACTGTCAGACGTACCATAAAAAGAATAAAACTTAGTTTCATCAACTCAGAAGGCTGGAAAGAAAATGAGCCGATTCGCAACCACCGTTTTGTGTTTGTTAAAACATACATTGATGGATCATAAAACCAATATAAGAGAGCCATCAATCCCAGTGACAGCACATACAAAATTGGTGCATATCTTAGTAAAGTTGCTGCAGGAATTCTACTAGTCGCAACTAGCAAGATAAATGAAACTAGACAAAAAATCGTTTGTTTGAAGACAATATGCCTAACATCGACCCCATCCAAATCAGCAGCTTTTGCTTGCACTCCGATACTCATCAAATAAAAAAGGAAAATTGGCAAAAACAGAGAATAATTTAACTCATTGCTCAAACGTTTGACCATTTACGCTTACCTCCGAAGAGAATTTTAGACAGATTCCTAAAGCAATCGATAAGAACAAATAACTTGTTCCTCCATAACTGATGAATGGTAATGGAATTCCCGTCATTGGAATCATTCCTAAGATACTTGCAATATTAATACTTGTTTGTAAGAGCAACAAAGTCCCGACACCAAAATAAATCAGGCTAATTTGTTGACTAGTTTCTTTTGCAGCTAACATAAATAATCGAAGAATGATTAAAAAAAGAAGTGCTAACACGATTAGTCCGACGATAATTCCCAATTCTTCTACTAAAATCGAATAAATAAAATCTGTTTCTGCTACTGGTAAATATCCTTTTTTTGTAATACTATTTCCTAACCCGCGGCCAAAAAAACCACCATTATATAACGCATAATAGGAATGACTCATCTGAAATCCTTTTCCATAAGGATCTAAAAAAGGATCTCTCACTAACTGAATACGGTCATAGGTATGCATGAATAAATTTGGCAAAAGATCATGATTACCTAGAAAAAGGATTGTTCCTCCTACCACAGCAACTCCTGCAATGGTTGCGAAAAAAATGGCAATTGAAAACTGATAAGGCAACTGTGCTGTCGTAATGATGACTAGTGCGATTCCCCAAAGAATGATTGCACCTGTCACTTTCGGTTGAAATAAAATCAGCAACCCACTAAATAAAACAAGAGCATAAGGTACCCACATTTCCTTCTTCCTTCGTTCCACCCGAAAAAAATACGCTAGATAAAGAATCAATGCAACGTTTGTTATTTCAGAAGGCTGAAATTGAATACCAACTAACGAAACCCATCGTTGTGCACCGTTGATATTTACACCAATGACATAAACCAAAATCAAACTAACGATTCCCAAACCCAGCAGACTTTTGGCAAGGAATCCTTTTAATAAAATTTTCTTTTTTAGCCGATAAATGCCAGCAATCACAAACCAACTCATTCCTATAAAAATGGCTTGCTTATAAAACAGCGATAATGCATTCTGACCCTCAACTGTCAGTCTGTACGAACTTGCGCTGAACACAAGTAAGAGACCGACTACGCTTACGCCTAAATATGGTAATAATAATAGCCAGTCGATCGATTTTCTTTTTCTCACAATGTTCTCTCCCCTTTTTAAGCACCTGTTTAAGACGGGAGAGAAACAGTAAATAGCCTTAAAAAAAGGACACCAAACGTTAGCAAAAAAACTAACAAATCTGGTGTCCCACACAATTAATCTCATCGTCTGAGTTTTAGCACTAAACAACGTAAAGAATTACTCTTAGCTATTTTATGAAAAGCCTTAATCCGACAATTCCTATTTTACACATTGGCGTCTTTCGACGTTTCTGCGCAATAGCCTGTGTTTGTTTAGGAGCCTCACCTAACAAGTTTACTTATATTTAATTTCATAAAAATATTACTTTTTTTCTCGAAGAATATCAAAATAAATCGTAAAAAACCGAATCTTCTTTAGAGTTGCTTATGAAATCATTTAGAAAAAATTTATATTTGGCCAAAAATAAGCCAAATTCAGAAGTGAGAGTAAATAATGATAGAGCAGTTTGTTGAAAAATCTGTTTATGTAAAAAGACACAGGTCTATTCTTACCTCGCCATCAGACTAGCTAATCTTGTACTCTTTTTAAGAACTAGGTCAGTACATTCAACTCTAACGTAAAAAAGTTTTGTCAGGCACTTAACAGTGACAGACAAAACTTTTTTGTTTTACTCATTCGATTTCAAAGCACTAATCATATCAATTTCTTTTAACTTTTTGTGCGTGATGAACATCACGATAGCAGAAAAAATAATCGTCAAAGCACCTGAAACTAAATAGCCCATTTTCGGAATCAAAAGTGGAAAAGCCATATTGTCGGCGCTAGCCATCGTAATAATGAACCATGTCAAGACCTTACCAATACCACAGCCCAATAAGATCCCTACCAAAGTAAAAATGACGTTTTCCCGAATGATATACATCGTGACCTCTCCGTCAAAGAATCCTAAAACTTTGATTGTCGCTAATTCTCGTTCCCGCTCTGATACATTGATATTCGTCAGATTAAATAAAACAACAAAGGCTAACGTGCCTGATAAAACAATAAAAATCAAAACGACTGGACGTAAATTATCACTAGCAAAAGCTTGTTTACTTGCTTGAGTACTCATAAAAGTCGTTGTTGTCACTTGATTGGTAGCTTGTAATTGATTCGCTAATTTCGTTTCATCTTGAGAAGACATTTCATGACTTTTGAAGATGATCGTATTTTCAGTGAAATCTTTATCCATGACTTGTTGATAGTAGTTTTGATCCATATAAATTGTATTACCTAAGTAATTTTCAACGATTCCACTAATCTTTATTTTTACTTTTTTACCCTCATTATCTTGAATCGTCAGATTACTTCCGACCTTCGCGTTGTAAGCTTTCGCTACACCTTCCGTGACAACTGCTCCACCATTGGGGATCTCTACGGTTGTTTTTTTGTCTGTTTTTTTCAAAGTGAAATAATCTTTAGCACGATCCGTATCCTTAAAAGCATACAACGATGCACTTAAATCACTGACCCCATCTTTTTTGAATTTCACTTGATCAGCAAAAACATTCATACTACCTTTGACTTGGTCATGAGCCCTCAGCACTTCATTCGCTTTTTGGGCATCTCCCTCATCTTTCACCGTAACGATTCCTTGAAAGTGATTCAATTGCTTAAACTGAACATCCACCACCCCACCAATGGAATCTTGTAACCCGAACCCAGCTACCATTAAGCCCATACAGCCTGCTATCCCAAGAATCGTCAAAATTGCTCGAGCTTTATAGCGAAAAAGATTTCTGTACGTCACTTTTTGATTAAAACTCAATCGGCTCCATAAAGGTGTAATGTATTCTAACAAAATTCTTTTTCCAGGTTTTGGTGCTTTAGGCATCAAAAGCGCCATGGGTTTTTCCCGTAAATCTTTAACCAAGATATAAATAGTAGATACAACAGTTGCAAAAAGTGCCGCAAGTATTGCCACTAAAATCGGCCAAAACCAAAAATCCGTCGGGTAATTTTCAAAAACATAATTTTTTTTCAGCATGGTAAAAACTACAGGTGGCAGTCCTTTGGTTCCGATGATAACGCCTAAAACAGTTCCGACAGTTCCTGTCAATAGAGCATACAATAGATATTTTTGAGCGATTTCACTGTTTCGATAGCCCAATGCTTTCAACGTACCAATCTCTTTTCGATCTTCTTCAACCATACGTGTAATGGTAGTAAATGTAATCAAGATGCCAATCAAAAAGAAAAAAACTGGAAAGACATTCCCAATTGCATCGATCCGGTCTGATAAACTAGTAAACTCTGTAAAACCAGGATTTGAACTTCGTTGAGTCAGAAGGTAATTTGGCGTTTTGATAGACTCAACATCTTTTTTTGATTGGTCAATCTTCTCTTGCGCTTTTGATAACGTTTGTTGGTTTTCCATGAGCTCTGTCTGTTTTTCAGCAAGCCCTGTGGTAGCTTTTTCTAACTCACCTTGTGCTGACGCCAATTGTTCTTTCGCGATAGTTGGACCGTAAATCGTTTCAAGTTGCGCTTTTTGTTGTTCCAACTGTTGTTGTTGACTATTCAATTGTTCTTTCGCTGTATTCAGTTCATTCTGCCCATCAGTCAGCTTTTGTTGGTTTTCTTGTAATTCTTGTTCTCCTTTGATGATTTCTTGATTAGCTATCGCTTGCAACTCCGTTTTTCGTTGCTCTTTACGCTCATCAAAAAGTTTTTGTAATTTTTCCTCGTGAACGATCATTTGATCTTTATACACATCAGACATAATATCTTTCTCTTGTAAATCAGAGAAACGCAAATACAAAATAGAATAGGTTTCACTGGCAAAGGCAGTTTCAGGCAAGTAAACATATCCATCTATTGTCCCATCCCCTACGGTCGTCACACCACGTTCTTTTTTATCAACATATATAGGTGAAGACACATAACCCGTGACTGTAAAGTTCTCATCTTTTAATTGGCTATCTTTGATGGTGATTTTACTTTTGATGGGGTATTGTTCTTTTAAGCTCTCATCTATCAACAACTGTTGATTATTTTCTGGATAATTTCCTTGTAATAGTGTCAATTTATTTTGCTTTTTATCCTCAGCATAAGAATAAACTTGTAAATTACGATCTTGTTGCTCTTCCACATAAGGAAAACTATAACCTAATTCTCCCTTGGCACCAGCTATTTTTTCAGCAATAGCCAAATCTTCATTTGTCAGACCAGCAGTTCCTTGAATTTGTATATCTGAAACGTTATGGTTAGTAACAAATTCTTGGACAGTTTTTTCAAGATTTGGCCCGATGGATTTGATTCCTACAAACAATAAAACCCCCATGAAGATAATTAAAATGATTGCGATAAATCGTCCTAAACTTTGTCGAATATCGCGAAATACACTACGAATATAGAGATTTTTCATTTTTGTTCCCTCACCACTCAATCTCTGCCACAGGCAACGGGGTCTTGTTGATTTCTACCGAACGTACTTTGGCATCATTGATGTGAATAATCCGATCTGCCATTGGTGCGATTGCCGAATTGTGAGTAATTAAAAGTACTGTCCGTCCTTGTTTTTTAGCTACATTTTGTAATAACGTCAAGACTTGCTTTCCTGTTTCGTAATCAAGCGCTCCTGTCGGTTCATCACAGAGTAAAATTTTAGGATTTTTTGCTAACGCACGGGCAATTGCCACTCGTTGTTGTTCCCCACCAGAAAGTTGAGCTGGAAAGTTCTTCATCCGTTCGCCAAGACCAACTTGACGTAAGGTTTCCTCTACGCCTAAGGCATCTGGGGATACAGCAGTGGCTAACTCCACATTTTCTTTTGCAGTCAAGTTAGGAACTAAATTATAAAATTGAAAAACAAAACCTACATCCGTTCGTCGAAACTCCGTTAATTGTCGATTATTGAAATTTGCAATATCCACCCCATCAATGATAATCTGCCCCTCATCAGGTGTATCCATCCCACCCAAGATATTCAATACTGTTGATTTACCGGCACCACTAGGACCTAAAATCACAGCTAACTCCCCTTCTTCAACTGAGAAATTGATGTCGTTATTCGCTGTAATGGTTGTGTCCCCCATTTGATATCGTTTAAACTCATTCTTCACTTCAATATAGCTCATGTTTATTCACCTCGCCATGTTTTCAACACCCTGTTGATTATATACTCTGTTGTTAGTATAATCATTTCAATCACTCATGGCAATAAGCAAAGAACTTGGAGTTGTCATTGAGTAGACAAAATTTACTAATCTGTTCATTAAATGAAAGGAAGCTTACTCATGGCTGGAATCAAAAATAATCGTCGAACTATTTATACAAAAAAAATAATCAATGAAGCTTTTTTAAATTTGTTGTCTGAAAAGGAGCTCCAAAAAATAACTGTTACAGATATATGTAAATTAGCCGATGTCAATCGTGGTACTTTCTACAATTACTATACAGATACCATGGATCTGTTTCACCAAATCGAAGCACAACTTATCGAAAGAATTCTTCCCTTAATCAGAATCGACAGTGACGAAGAGTTGGCCTCATGGTTAAGTCGCCTAATTGCTATTTTAAAAGAAGCACAACCTCTTTCTTCTATTTTGACCCGCAATTACCAAGATAGTCACCTAATCAAAACTATTTTTCAAGAAGTACACGAGGTAGCCATTGAAAGTTTTGCTGCTCGATACCACGAAGACGATCCCCGATTGCTCGAATATTATTTCACTTATTTTGTCCGAGGTGTTCTAGGAACAGTGGATGAATGGTTGACCAATGATGATGGAACCAGTGCCGATGAGTTGAGCCGAGTGTTAGCTCAAGTCTTACCATCAGAGGACTAAAAAATTTTTTTAGTCTGTTCAATGCTTAACTGCCAATTGTTTAGTATCTTTTTAGTCGCTAAAATCGTTTTATCGATCACGCTATTCATTTGTGTATGAAAATAGCTATCTTTTTTGACTATTCAATTAACGCACATAGGTGAAGAAACATGATACTAATTTAAAAAATAAAGAATCACCATAAAAAGGGCACGAGTGACACTCGGGTCCTTTTTTTCTTTTAAAAATTTTATTTAAAGGTTTATTTATGATTAACTAATCCTCCTAAATATCTGATGGAATAAAGTGATCTTTTGTTTTTTACTTTGATCATAACTTGCAATCGATGTACGGCTCATTCTTGCGCTTTCCCAAAAGTTTAAACAACTAATCCAATTCAATTCTTAGCAAAAACATTTATATTGATTTTTTGTTGTTTATCTATATACTTACTTTATTCTTAATAATTTAAAAAGGTGTGATGCTTATGAAAAAAAAATCTTCTACTTTTCTTTTCTTTACCACGATAATTATTGGTCTGTCTTATTCATTTCTACCCTATTCAGGACTTAACAACACTGTTTTATCTGTACTGGGAACCTTTTGGAATTTATTGTTTGCTGGATTAGCAGGCTATTACTTGTTAAAAAATGATTTTTTATCACAGTTTAAACATTTTAGCTTTAAAGCTCTGCTTTGGGGGATCCCTCTGATATTTGTTTCAGGGACTTTATTTTCATTGGTTTATTCTTACTTTTTTGGTAAAGCAACAACAAACTCCATTGGAGAAACGATTTCATTCGTGATGATTTTTTTTCAAGTACCTTTCATGCTTATGGGAGAAGAATTATTAAGTACAAATATCCTAATTTCTCTTCAAAAAAAAGACATCTCATTCTTATGGTCAACAATTATTTGTAGTTTTCTTTTTGCTATGTGGCATATCCCGGCCTATGGATTCCATCCTTTACAGCTATTGATAACTTTGATGCCCGCTCGAATCGCTTTAAACTATATATGGAAAAAATCAAACAGTATTTGGGTTAGTTGGATTTGCCATTTTATATACGATTGTATAGGATTTCTGCCCTTCTTTTTTTAATAAACAATCTAAGGTCTTAGCTTTATTCTTGCTAATCAATTGATTCTAACATATTTGTCACTTCTATTTATTCTTAATATTTATCACCTATAATACAAAAATAAGGAGGAGATATTTATGAAAAAGTATAGCATTTCGATTTTATTTCTTATTGTATCTGTTCTATTGTTTATGACATCTGCAATTGTTGGCTCACAGCTTGATGCAAATGGTTGGTTGATTGAACCTGCATTCTTCTGTATTCCACTTGGCTATTTGTCATTTGCTGTTTCATTTATCACAGCACTCTATGTTTTCTTTAAAAGAAAAATAGTTCGTAGCTAATAGTTTTAGGTAAAAGAACGATCATGTGGTCGTTCTTTTTTTGAACAGTAAAGTTGATTCAACAAACTTTATTGTTCAATCTGGAAGTGAGTACTTTCCAATAAAGAACAAAAAATTTTACAAATAAAAGGTATATAGACCAGACATCTATATACCTAAAAAATGACTATACTAACTATTTTTTATTATAAACTGGAAACTTACAAGTTTTGAGCAATTATCACCATCTTTATATCCACTTTCTGAATAGAGTCGACTAGAAGGAGCTCCTCTCTCTTGATAAATTCATGTCCATACTAGACTTACTTATATATCGATTAATTATTCCACCTCTTCATAAAAATTGTACTAAGGTTTAAGTCACTCCTTTATTGTTACTTCCTAAACGAGCTAATTCTGTTAAAACGATGATATCTCCTTGTATAAATAAAAATACTGAGCGTGAAAAAAATCCCGACTTACACATTTTATTTAACAATCCCTTTAATCATTCTTTTCTTGTAATCCTATTAAAATATCTGTATATGTTTTATCTTCTATTTGTGTTACAAAATAAAATGACGGGGTTGACAATTCTGCATCTATTGCGACTATTTCTTCAATAAGTGCCCCGACTCCTTCTGCAAAATCTAATTCATTTTCTCCTGCTACTCTTACACCAATCATATTTTTTACTTCATAAAAAAAATTATGAATCCCTTCTCTTTAATTGTTAAAAGAGATTGAAATGATCTATTGTACATAATCCTTTGTATTTTTTTGTTAAGTCATTTCAAGTTTCCCAGTCATACATATTTTCAAAATAAAAATACTTTTCTTTCGCACAAAGTTCTCTTTCAAAACAATCAGAAATTATAATATCTGATTGTTCACGATTATCTATGAATGTAATGGAACTTCCAAAGAAATTGGTGAGTGTCTTTCGTATTAACCTATTAGATATATAATTTTTAGTATAATCAATATTTACTTTAATAGGACTAATTGGAAGTTTCCTATATAAAAGTAAAACTAAAACATAGACTAAATTCTTATGATTAGTTTTCTTAACTATCGGAAAAGAATAACCGGATAGTTCTTTCCTAAGAAGTTCTTCTAGTTACTATTCAAGTTTATCAATTCTTCTGTCTTATCTTTAGCATTTATCATCAAATGATTTTCAAAAAAAATTGGTGTTGAAATACCCATAGACTCTTCTAAAAATACCTACTAATGAGAATTCAGGTTATATGTAATATATTAAGCAATACTTACCTTATTACTAATAATACAACTGATTTGAATAGAACAGGTCATTCCATTCTTTTATCCTATGCAATTTCATTTACTTCTGGGATCTCAAAAAATAAATGCATTAAAAAAATAGTTTCAATAAATACTTAATGATGATCTTACATCATATAATATTTTTTATTGAAACTATTTCTTTATATTTTTTAGTTCACAATTTTATCTATTGGTATGTTTAGTACTTCCGCAACTCGGGTACCATACTCTGGGTCTGCTTGATAGAAATGCTTTGTTTGCATAATTTTTATGCTTTCTTTAGAAACTTGTCCCAAATTCAAACCAATTGTCTCAATCAATCTATCTTTTTCTTCATCAGGTAATAAGCGATATAATTTACCTGCTGCACTATAGTAGTCGGGTTTAGGATAAGAGTAGTTTCCACTAATCCCTGTTACCTTATCTCCTTGAATCTTCGCTGATGGCACTTCTTTAGGTCCGTTCTCGCCATTTGGTTCATAGTTCACTTGATCATCCTGACCTTGAACCATTGCACCATCTCTTTCATAACTGTGAACTGGGACAATTGGTCTGTTAACTGGTAGTTGCTCATAGTTTGCACCTATTCTATACCGTGCTGCATCCTTATATGCAAATAGACGTCCTTGTAGTAATTTATCTAAAGATGCTTCTACGCCGGGAACTAAATTAGCAGGTGAAAACGCTAGTTGCTCCATATCTTCAAAATAGTTTTCAGGATTTTTATTTAATGTAAATTTACCTATTTCAATCAATGGAAAATCTTTTTGTGAAACAACTTGAGTAACATCAAAAATATCATGTTTATATGCTAGCCCTTCTTCATACGGCAAAATTTGAACAAACACTGACCAAGATGGAAATTCTCCTTGCTCAATCGCATTAAACAAATCATTCTGCGCATAATCAAAATCTTTTCCAGACAACTCAGTTGCTAACTTATTAGTTAAATTTTTGATACCTTGATCAGTTCTAAAATGATACTTAACCCAAAATTGTTCATTTTTATTATTAACCCATTTGTAAGTATGACTCCCATAACCATGCATATACCGGTAACTTAATGGAATCCCTCTATCCGCCATCAAAATAGTAACTTGATGTGTGGCTTCAGGTGAATGAGCCCAAAAATCCCATTGCATATCTTGACTACGTGCGTGTGTTTTCGGATTTCTTTTTTGTGAATGAATAAAATCTGGAAATTTTAAGGGGTCATTAATGAAAAACACCGGTGTATTATTTCCCACTATGTCATAGTTTCCTTCTTGAGTATAAAATTTCAAAGCAAATCCGCGTACATCCCTATAAGTATCGGGATGACCTGACTCTCCTGCTACAACTGAAAATCGAGCAATCATTGGTGTTTTTTTTCCAACACCATTGAATATGTCAGCTTTTGTATATTCGCTCATGTCCTTAGTTAATTCAAAAACACCCTTTGCTCCAGCGCCCTTTGCATGTACTACTCTTTCAGGTATACGTTCTCGATTAAAATGTGCGAGTTTTTCTAAAAGCGCGTAGTCTTGTATTAATAGCGGACCTCTTTCTCCTGCAGACAATGAATGCTGATTATCAGCCCAAGGTTGACCTTCTTTTGTTGTCAAATTTTTATCATAATTCATAAACTTACACTCCTTTCATTGCGAGTCATACATTTTAACTTACTAAAAAATATATTAGGCAGTAAAAAATGATAATATTATCATTTCGCTAATATCACTTGACAAAAAATCTTGTACTATTCTTTGAATGTGTCAGATTACCGATGATTGATTATAAATTATTTCTACGGTTAATCCATTCCGTAGACAACGTCATAGCGGCTCTTGCGGCTTTTGTTTGATCCAATACATTGATCATTACGAAATCGTGAATCATCCCTTGGAATTGGACTTGTGTGACGTCAACTCCAGCTTCACGTAATTTCCGTGCATAAGCTTCACCTTCATCACGTAAAACATCTGCTTCACCGTTTAAGATCATCGCTGCTGGTAGTCCCTTCAATTCATCAAGAGTTGCTCGTAAAGGAGACGCAGTGATTTCTGCACGTTGTTTTTCATCAGTCGTATATTGATCCCAGAACCATTTCATGCCTTCTTTTGTTAAATAATAATCTTCTGCAAATTCGTTATAAGATTCCGTGTTAAAATTCGCGTCTGTTACAGGATAATACAATAATTGCTGGTTGATTGTCAGGCCATTACGTTGTTTTGTCATAATCGTCATTACTGTGGCCATATTTCCACCAACAGAATCACCTGCTACAGTTAAACGGGAAATGTCCATTTTTTTTGCTTCTGAAATTGTTGGTAATTGTTGTAAAATTGCGTAGTTTTGTTCAATGGCTGTTGGGTATTTTGCTTCTGGAGATAATGTATACTCTGGAAATACCACAACTGAATTCGTTCGAACAGCTAATTCTCGCACTAATTTATCATGTGTTTTGGCACTACCAAATACCCAACCGGCACCATGGATATAAAAAATTACAGGTAGAGTAGTATAATTGCCAGCTGGTCGAATAAACCGGACATTGATTGAGCCATATTTTCCAGTATCCATCAGTTGATCTTCGATATCTACATTATATTTATTAACAGGAGATTCTTGTACCTCTTCGAGTAATGCACGTCCATCTTTTGGCTCTAATTCATAGATACGTGGATGAGGGGCATTTGCCTCACTGAAATCAACTGCTGCTTTTTCTAATGAAATTCGTTTTGTCATTTTGAGTCACTCCTAAATGTTCTAGTTTTTCATTCAAGGAGTAAAGTATATCAAGTAAAAATTTAGCTAGAAATAAAAAAATGGACAAAATATATACAATTAAATATTTTATTCTTGCGTTATATTAAAAATAATTATTTTAGATATGCATTTTCTAATCATTTAATATTAATTTAACTAAATATTTTGTTTTTTAGTATCACGGTTTGAAAAATACTTCAAAATAAAGGACGTATCAATTTTTTCTTAATTGATGACATCTGTAGCTGTAGAAGTCACAATGCCAAGCCATTGTCTGGATTTCCATTCTCTTCGGTCATCAAATTTTCTACCTCTTATGCCACTGATTATGCAGAGCCTTCGATTCCCATTTCGTTGCATGATACATCGAATTTCCAGTAAGGTAACCTGTCAACCATAACTAGAAATTTGAATAATTCGTCCTTGTTCTTGTCCTCACATAATGGGAATGACAGAACGAATTAATTAAATCGAGCCAGTCAAATTTGTTACCAAAATATGATTGACTTTTGCATCTGTTAATTCTTCTGCAACTTTCAAAAATTACGCTTTTGGATCAGCTTGATCTAATCCTTTGTCTTTTGCCTACGATTCTACTTTATTGATTTGTTCATTCATTTTAAAAATTTTTTTTAAGTTCAGTTCATTTCTCTAGACTGTTTTTAATAAGTTCAACCACAATACGATATGTTTTTGCGTACTTGTTTTCCTCATGTGTTTCTTTCACTGCTAATTCAAATTCCTCTAAAGAGCCTTCGAAACAACCGCGTGTCACTGAAATGCTTCCTTCTTTATCTTTGAATGCTGTTAAAATGCCATTTTCACTACCGATCGGGTAAATAACTATAAAATCAGCATTACCGTAGGCCTTTGCATCACCGTAAACCTTTGAATCGTTGTAGACCCATGCATTACCATAAACGCTTAAATTACCTTCTTTTTCGATATATCCGCCTTTATCACCTTTTCGAACAGTCGAAAAATCCTTCAGTTACACATCATCTACAAAAGGATTAATATCCATGAATATCCATTTTCGGTTATCAATTACTGTGGACACTTACACTGATGTTACAAAAAATGAAAAAAGATACAGTAGATCTATTTGAAAGGATGTAAAAAAACAGCATGCTTTAATTTTCCCCATATAGTTGTGGGAAAGTCGTGAGAAAACACAACAAAAAAGACTAGCCAAATGGCTAGTCCTTTGCTACTTCTTAAGCTCATCCTCATCCATTTTCAGGACAGCCATGAAGACCTCTTTTCGCTAAATAAACTTTCAGTTCTTCTTAGCTTATTTCAAAATTCCCTTCAATATCCGTCAGTATCTCAAATGGTTGTTTATGCCCTTAAATCGACTTATCTCTCTTGATAATCTGAAAAATCCTTCGCCACTGATGGCAAATCGGCGACTAAATAAAAGTATCTTTATATTCAAAAGTACCTATTTCTCTTTTTGCTAAATCTTGTATTTTGGGAACCTTAACATACTTTTTTAATTTTAATAGCTATGTTCTTTTTAGCTTGATTAGATATATTCTATTTCTTTTAAAATCCTATAACACCAGCTTTTTACTATGTATTTTAGAGACAATTTACTACTATTTTACAATTCTTTAAAACATTTGCCTCTTTTTCTCCCCCTTTATATGACCTCCACGCTCATCAACTCTGGTGGGTTTTTGTTTTATTATATTTTATACATATGATATAGTTTTTTTAGAACCAAAAAGTAAATCATTTATTGGAGGAATTTATAATGCATACAGAACGTGACGGAGCAAAAGAAAATAGACGCTCTTTTGAAGAAGCCAGAAACAAACGAGATTTTGAATCTAACATTGACAAGGCCGAAGAAAAAGTGAATGAAGAAAAAGAGAAAAAGAAAGAAAAACGCTTTTTACGTGAACACAAATAATAAGATAAAAAAACTAGCTCATCACGAGCTAGTTTTTTTAATGTACCCTGTAGGACTCGAACCTACGACCGGACGGTTATGAGCCATCTGCTCTGACCAACTGAGCTAAGGGTACGTGTGCTGCCGTGGATGAGTCATTCATAAGCTAATGGACAATAAAGATAGAGCCCACGACAACATATCTATTTTACTTGAGTTAAAGTAATATGTCTATAGAAGCAAAAAAGACTCCGCCAAGGATGATTTGCTGGGATTTTTGAAAATATTCTAACTCTAAAAATAACTAGTTATCATATGGTCATAATATATAGATATAACTATACAGAAATAGTGGACAGGCTATCCAGTTACAGTTTAAACATTGCTGCAAAAAAATCACTTAAAAAAATAAGCCGACTACGAATATCAACAAAATTGCAACTATCCCAACTAAAACGACATATATAAAGTTAGCTTTCAAAAGTTGATTCTACTTTTCTTTTCCCTTACTATCCCAGCTTCTTTATTTAATATCAGTTTATAAATATTCTCAATTTCTTGATTCATTTCTTTCCTAAAAAACATCATACTGTTCCTCATCCATTTATCTTACTTAGTTAGTTTGTCTTCTAAACCTTGTAGTTTTTTCTTAAATTATCATAAAAACTTTTATCTCTAGTTCTAAAGAAGAGAGACTCCTGTTTAACAATATTGAGTATATTAGTCAACTCATCAATTTCTTCAATTTTTCCGCTCTGCGTCCTTTGAATACAAAAACTGCCAAACGCGTGTCGAATGTGGGGTTCCTATGAGTCACCCAAAAATTCTCCTACTAAAAAAATTCATTCAACTCTTTTTGCTTCTATCCCTTTCCATTATTACTGCAATCTAGGAGTGAGCATTTTTCAAAAAAAATAAAAAAGGCATACAGACAAAAAATGTCTATACACCTCACAAACGGTTAAGGCCAATAGATTTATCTTACTTTTCATAGATATGTTATATATAGCTATGAATGACGATGAACAAACACATGCATAATGATTTTGATTGAACAACTGCCTATAGATTTAACAGCTCGAGCTGATAATTATGATGAAATTCATCATGATTATTCGTAAATAGCAAATAAGTAAATTATTTGCTATAAACGGGAAACGAACTAGAATCTCCATAATTATCGATTCTTTCCATCTTTATCAACAGCTGTAAATCATCATTTGATACATTAAAATCAAGTTCTCCATTAGCTTTAATATGCTTTTTATTTGCTGATTTTGGTAAAGGTAACAATCCAAGTTCCAAGCAATAGCGAATCGCAAGCTGAGGAACGGAAACGCCGTATTTTTCAGCAATCTCTTTTATTTCTTCATTTTTCATTAACTCCCCATGTCCAACGGGTGAATAAGCTTCTACTAAAATGTCGTTTTCCTTACAAAAATCAATTAGTTCAAATGGCGTGTTGGAAATGTGTGCTAGAATTTGATTGACTGCTGGTTTGATAGTGGCATGTTCCAAGATATTTTCGACATCATGCTGATTAAAATTGGATAATCCAATCGCACGAACTTTGCCTTCTTTCACTGCCTCCTCTAATGCCTGCCAAGCTGCCACATTTCCTTCATCATAATTGGCTTCTCTAAATTCATCCCAAGGTTGGGGAGCATGGATAATCATCAAATCAATTGTCTCTAACCCAAGTTTTTCCAATGATTTATCAATCGATTTTGCTGCTGTCTCATAAGTTTTATGTTCCGCAGCTACTTTACTTGTCAAAAAGATTTCTGAACGGTCAATTCCAGAATTCCGAATAGCCTCACCAACCCCACGCTCGTTTCCGTAAGCTTGAGCTGTATCGATATGACGGTAGCCAATTTCTAAAGCATCCTTAACTGCTTGAACGACTGTGTCATCATCAATCATCCATGTTCCAAAGCCTACTTTTGGAATCAACATTCCATTATTCAATGAATAATTTTCTTGTAAAATCATATTTATTTCTCCTTTGAATTCTTTGTTTAATTTCTAGCTAAAAAATGTTACAAAATCTTGTGAATCGAATGAATTCATCCTATAACCATACAGTGTTCCTTTGATAAATTCTATTCTTTTATTTTAATCCTATTCAAAGTAATAAGATAACCAGCTTCTATCTCCAAAAGCTACTCTGCAAATATTTCTTTCGCCATTGAGAATCCACTCCAAGCTTTAGGCCAACCAGCATAGAAAGCCAAATGCGTAATCAAAGCAGTGATTTCTTCTTTGGTAACACCATTTTCTTTCGCAATTTTCAGATGTGCCTCAAGCTGAGGAGCACCCATCGCTAAAAGTGCGGAACAAGTAATCATACTCCGATCATGTGCAGACAATTCATTTTCTTTCGCCCACACTTCTCCAAAAAGCACATCATCATTTAATGCCGCAAATTGTGGTGCAAACTCACCTAACTGTTCTCTTCCTGCTGTTTGTTTTTTCATCAATATTCTCCTCCTTTATTTTTTTAAATTTTCATACCATTGGTCATCTACAGGTTCCAACCATTCCGGAGTGCCGGCAGTAATCGCAATATGTTCAAACCAGCTGTCTTTGGTAGCACCATGCCAATGTTTCACCCCGTCATGTGTGGTAATCACATCGCCTGCTTTTAAGAATTCGGCAGATTTTCCTTCTTCTTGATACCAACCTTCGCCCCCTGTTACAAGTAATAATTGAAAACCATCATGATGAATATGCCAGTTATTGCGACAGCCTGGTTCAAAAGTCACATTAGCTACACCCACATTAATTTTTGGATCAGAAATCAAACCTTGTAAGTAACTTTGTCCAATAAAATATTGCGCATAGGCATCATTTCTTTCTCCGATTGGAAAGATCACACCATTTTTTACTTCTTCATTTTTTGCCATTTTACATTCCTCCATGGATTTGATATTTTTTCTATTTATAGGCAAGCAACCAATTTTCAATTGCTACATCAGCTCGTTCAACTCGTGAACCACGAACAGGAAGTCCACTACGAATATCTGCATTCGGACACTGATTTTTAAGCTCATTCATGCTACTGCCAAACGCACTACCTTCATGGGTACAAAAGGGATAAATGGCTAGCCCATCTGTATCAAAATCTTCTAAAAATGTTGCTACAATCCTTGGATAACTTCCCCACCAATTGGGATAACCAAGAAAGAGCGTATCTATTTTTGAACGATCCAGTTCGATTTTCTGATAGGCAACTCGCCTATTTTCTTTTTTCTCATATTCGGCACACTTCACGGTTTCATCGTAACTCTCTGGATAGCATGCCATTTCCTTTAACTGAATCAAAGGGCAATTAAGCCGGTTGACAATTTTATGGGCCAGCACTTCTGTATTACCCATGCTAACTTTTTTTGAAATCCCATTGATGAAATTTTCACCGGCATGGGAGAAGTAGACCACAACTGGATTCAATTTGATTCCTCCTTGACAAATAAAAATGGGTCGTACGATTGATGTCCTCATCGTACAACCCATTTTTATTTACGTCTAATGCTTATTCCATATACCACTATGCTCCAAAAGCATGTTTGAAACGAGTAATAAATTCTTGAACGACTGGTGTTTGAATCCGTTCTTTCCATACTAGCATACAGTTCGTTTTGACCTCTGGTTCCATCGGAATAAATGTTGAATTTTTTAATTGCCGTTTGGACACTGCACCTTCAATCGTGAGGGCAGCACCTACTTTGTTTTCCACTAATGAAAAAATATTAAAGATTAAGTTGAAATTGCCGATAATATTTAGTTGATCCAAGGGTTTGCCACTCCAAGAAGTTAATAATTTCTGTACTTCTATCCGATTCGAACATAATAACGGGAAGCCGATAATATCTTTCGGTGTAAGTTTATCCTTTTTTGCTATAAACAATTCATTTGAAACTAAAAATCCCCATCTTTCTTCTCTAGGTAATTTCAAAACATTCACATCATTAAGTGTAATGGGGTCTAATAAAACGACTAAATCAAGGAGCCCCTTCTCCAAGCGATCACTGATATCATCGCTAGTTCCAGTCACAATATTAAAGCGCACATCGGGATAATCACTCACCATCTCTTCTAACATCATCGCCATGGTATCTGAGTTATCGGCCTCCACACACCCTATGACAATCGTTCCTTGCAACTGTTTTTTTCTCTTGTTAGAAAAATCTTGTTCTAACTTATCATTTAACTGAAGAATCTCGGCAGCTCGTTCCTTTAAAAAAATCCCCTCTGGCAAAAGAAAAAGCTGATTTTTTTCTCTATGAAATAATGGCATTCCCACTTGTTCTTCTAATTCACGAATCTGCCGACTTAAAGTTGGTTGAGTGATATTCAATAGTTTAGCTGCTCTTGAAATATTCCCTTCTTGAGCAACTGTCCAGAAATATCTTAATAACCTAATTTCCATATAAAATTGATTCACACCCTTTCGTTTTCATTCTATCTGATTAAAAGTATAACCTAACATCTATTCTTAAAACAAAAACATTTCTTCAGATATACTAATGCTACTTACTTGGGGAAGTTATCTATGCAAAACTACTCATTAACATCAGAATATCCTTAGCAGTGAAATCCAACACCATCATACCAATAAAAAAGCCGTTCGTAAGTAGCTATTGTCTTTCACTTTTGAGTTATATAGTATTCATTTCTATAGCTTTTTCATCAAAATATACAGTCCAAGTAATAGAATCAATCCAGCACAAGCAATCACCATCCACTGGATTTTGAGCACATCAGCCAATGGTCCAAACAACGCCGTTCCTAAGGGCATGAATCCGCTGTACATAACTCCCAGTAATCCAAAAACCCTTCCCTGCCTTTCTTCTGGTACATTTTCCTGTAGCATTGTTGTGATTGCCGATTGCACCATTGGGATGAAAAAGCTCATCAGAAATATGAATGTCGCAAACAGCCAAAAGGTATACGTGAAGCCGATAGCCAACGAAAATAGCCCAAAACCCAACAGACCTAATGAGAGTACCTTCCTTTTATCCTGAATGCCCACCAAAATACCCAATGAAATACCTCCCAACGCCATCCCCACAAAGCCCACCATTTCGTTCACTGTCAGATACATATAGCTTTCACCAAAAGTTCTCTCAATCATGAGTACCGTCAAAAAACTAGAGGGTACACTGAGGAAGATAAAGGTGCCAAAGGTAAGCAGTCCCTCTCTTACTAGTCGGTCGCTTCCCGCATAGGAAATGCCTGCTTTCATATCGTCAAAAAAGCTATCCTTTTGTTCCTGCCTCAAGTTCTTCTGTACTGGGATAGATACAAACCACAGGATGAAAATACCAATGACAGCCGTTGCCACATCAAACAGCAGTATCCAGTGAAAGGAACCAAGAGATAATAAAGCTCCTGCTACTGCCGGGGCGGCAAACTGCACAATGGACATCATGCTACTGTTGATGCCGTTGTAGCGCATCAAATGTTCTTCCGGCACGATTTGTGGGATGACCGCGCTAACCACCGGCGTTTGAATACCTGCACCGAGGGAGCGTAGCACCGATACCAAAATAAGCGGCATCAGAACGTTTGAGGTCCCTCCAAGCAAAAATATCAACGCCAGCAAAAGGGTTACCATTGCGATCCCAGCATCGGCTATAATAATCAGTCGTTTGCGGGGATAGCGGTCTGCCCATACACCCGCGAAAAATGATATCATCGTTTGTGGGATAGTGGATGCTAGAGTAAGCAAGGTTACCCATAATCCAGAAGATGTTTCCAATGCCACTTGCCAAATAATGGCCATCTGTACAATAGATGATCCAAACAAAGTGATTCCTTGGCTGATAATAAACAGGACAGTATTACACCACCATGTCTGTGACTGTTTTTCGATTTTATTTTGTTTCATTTGTAACCTCCTCATATTTTAATTTCAAAGAGTTCTCTGCTAAAATACCAATTGATGAAGCATATTTGTGATGTATAAACTTCATACTCATCGAATCATCCATCAACACTGTATAATTCCCAAATGTTTATATTTAGCTCTAAATTTCTTGAATCATAGTCTGTAAACATGCTCATTCCTTCCACATTTCATCCCCTACCTTGATTCTAGCAATCTTGAAAAAGCTGGTGGTATAGTGTAGGGTTGTTTTTAGCAAAAATCTTTAAAGGAGCTACCTTTTATGAATACCTACCGCACATCAGAGGTTGCAAAAATCATTGGCCTTCATCCCAACACCATTCGTAAATATGAAGAATGGGCACTAATTCCGCAGCCTCAGAGATTGCCAAATGGTTATCGCGTATATACAGATTTTCATGTAGACTTAATCAAACTATCCAGAAAAGCTTTTCAAATTGAGTTGCTTCATTCAAACTTACGCAAAACCATGATTGAAATGGTCAAAGCTGCCGCTAAGAAAGAATTTTTCGAAGCACACCATCAGCTACTTTGCTACCAGCAAATTATTGATGAAGAACTAAAAAAAGCACAAAAAGCCGCTGAAATTAGCGGTGAACTACTGTTACATATGAATTATCATCTTTCAATAAAATCATTCTCTCGCAAAGAAATCTCTGAACTTTTAGGGGTTTCGGTGGACTCACTACGAAATTGGGAACTAAATGGCTTGCTACGATCACAACGACTAAGCAATGGTCATCGCTACTACACAAATCTAGATGTAAACATTATTCGAATCATCAAAACTCTACGAGATGCGAAATATTCATTAGAAGCCATTCTACGTATGTTAAACGAGGTAAATAAAAATTCAGAAATATCGATTGTAGATACCCTTGATCAACCAGATGAACAAACCGAAATCATCTCTGTTTGTGATCAGTTAATTACTTCTCTTGGGACAGGAAAGAAGAATGCGAGAGAAATCAAAACAATGCTAAATGACTTGGAAAATAGATATTCTTGTGATTAAGTATTAAACGGTTGTCCTTGCTGTTGCACTATCTTAAGCTCTTTTACTCTTCATTCAAAGAGCAAAAAAAGTTGCTAAATGAAGAATTAAATAGGTGTTTTTCAAAGCAGACACTTTCTGTTATAAAATATAAAAGGTATATTGAATTAAGATTTCCAAATCCTCTCTTCTGCTATTTCTCAAAGTGATTCGTTTTACCTACCTGTGACAATAAGTTTTCAAACGGATTTTCGGCGTGTTGAAGTCTGTGGTTTGATGTGACAGATATAGACTTCGATAAAAAAATCGAACTGTTGAGTTATGGTTCAAGATGGAAAAGACTTTGGATTAAGAACGCCGAAAACAAAGGTTTCCTATAAGTTGTCGTTATTCACAAAGTTCTATGGTTATCCAATAATATCTATAAATACTATTATATTGAGAACCATTTTCCCTATAAATACTTATAGATACTAGAAAAGTTGCTCTCATCTTTTTTTATTTAGGCGAAAGAATGGTGAAATAAAGATGACTAAAAATAAACAAACTGAAGCTAACAAACGTTGGTAATAAAAAAATAAAGAGTGCAATAAATATCTTAGTCATCGTTCGCACATGCGCTCATTTATTAGAAAACAAGCTATTATAGAAGATATTCAAGAACTAGAACAGTTAATTGCAGAACAAAAAAAGCCCTCAGCCAGGGTTGATGGGTTGAGGGCTTTTAGTAGATTCAAATATCAGTTAATAATGTAACTTTTTACCGTGAAGGTGAATAAAATGCAATAGATAGTGTATGTACTGCCCCTCAAAAAATGATGTGCACCCCAAAAGATTAGACTAAAAATCTAATTTAAAGAGGTGCTTTTTTTAGTGAAATAAACGCCTTATTTTCTTATAAATGCGGAGTCTTTTGTAGAAATATCGTTTATATCTGTCACATATCTTTCGACTCTCATATGCAAATCATATTTTTCTCTAAGTTTAGTAATATGAGCCATCATTGGAGAATCATGATGTTTGTCTAATGCTTTCTGATCTATCCAACTATCAATTAGAAGAATTGTTTCCTCATCATCCATTGGAAAAAAGTATTCGTATTTAATATTACCATCTTCTCCACGTATATCATCTACAATTCCAGTTAAAATCATTTCTTTTGCAAATCTTTTTGCATTTCCATTTGTGCCACTATAATAAATATTTACAGTAATAGCCATTCCTCTACCTCCTTAAATATATTTCCATTTATGTCCCCTGTAGGACTCGAACCTACGACCGGACGGTTATGAGCCGTCTGCTCTGACCAACTGAGCTAAGAGTACTTGGGAGTCGCTGCGAGAGACTAGAATTTTTTTGGAATTAGATGATGTGAAAAAGGTTCCCACGGCAACGCCTTTATTTTACTGAACTTCAACTAGAATGTCTACGCCAAGTAAAAAATAGTCAAAACACGGTTAACAGGCTGTTGGCTAGTGGTTATACGACACAAGAAGTTGCTGAAAAACTCTCTGTTTCTGTCGGGACAGTCAATAATTTAACTGTTTATCGAGACGTACTCAATTGAGCACGCCTTAATTTTTATTCTATTATTTTTTTTATTTCAGTCATTTTATCTTTGTAGTATTCAGTTTCATAATGATTATAAGTCAAGCCGTCAGGGGATTTCGCTGAAGCCCTATATTTTCTACTATCAGTTTTCACGACATGGGCACGAGGAAATTCGTTTTTTAAAATATTAAAAAATGCTTCTGAAATAATATTTTTATTTCTTATCTCAGATGATCGTTTAACAAATTTTTTAACTTGCCCTTTCTCATCAAAATACTCGGTGGCAAGTACAACGTGATTCAAAATTAGTTTTTCTTCTGGCAAAATGCTCAATATTTCTTTTCTAAATTCGCCTACTGCTTTTTTGAATAATTCATTATATTTTCCAAAACTATTTAGTGGAGCTAACGTTTGAAACTTTCTACCATTTAAAAAGGATGTTTTATTCGAAACATAATTTGAAAATGTTACTATTTTATCATCTTCCAAGAAGCAAATACCTCTATCTACATCAGCGTAAATATCCAAAATTAAATAGTCTATGTCCAAATTTTTAAGATTGTAAAAAAATGAATTTTCAAGTTCATTTTTAACACTCGTTTGAACTGATTTTGGTTGATCCACAAAAATATCATGGGAAAATTTTTCTACTTGTTTTTTTTGTGTAATGGCAATTAAAGATGATTGAAATTGTGTACCCGTCACGTCAAAAAAATCTTTATAATTTTTATTGAAATACTCAGTTGACGTAAAAAGTCTTCTGCTATAACAAGAACCTAAAACAAATACCTTGGTTCGATATGTTGACTTAATTAGCGCTTCTCCAAAAACTCCTTTTGAGATATTGCTAGTCTCATCTTTAGGAGAGAATACACGATACGCGGGTTCATTTTCTCCAACAAAAAAGCTGGCTACTTGATTACTATCTGCAAAGAAATTGTCTAAGTGATCTTTTTTTACACTGAAAGTAATTGTGTTATTTTTTATATTGTATTGTGTTAAAAGCATACTTAAATTCAACATAGATGGATTACTATTTTCAATTGAGATAAACAAGTTGCTAACCGGTAATCTTGCTCGAGACAAATTAAAGTCAATTTGAAAAAGGTAAGAATCATCTTCAACAATAAATTTTTTTAAAACAAATCTGTTTTTAGATCTTATATATATTGATTTACTGCTAAACTTATTTTTGTAAATTTTAGCTTCAAAAACACTACTTATGTCAAAATATTCGTTATTTGTATCTTTTATATCGTCTTCATCATCTTCAAAATCAAGAATGTCTCCTTCTTTTAAGTTTTTTGTATTATTGATTTTTAACTGTCCATCAAAATATTCTATGTCAAAAGTATCACCATCATCGTGAAAAAAAACATTTTGAATTTTTCTTCTATACGCAACTTTTTTCAAAAAAACAACTCCTAAAAAATATATATTTACATTTTATCATACAAAATAATTAAGAGTTCGTTCCGTTAGAATATTTCCAACCATTTGCATCTGTACTCTCTCCTTTTGCTACTACGCCGTCTTATCAAAATGTGATTTGCTAGCAACGTATGTCCAGTGTCATTATTTAGTCGACAGGCTTCTTAAATCGTAAATGATGAAATAATCGAACTCGATAAACTTTTAGACTCGAACGTTAGCGTATGGTTATGTAAAAATAAATTTATTTCCCATACAACCGTGGGAAAGTCGTGGAAAAATGCAAAAATAGGTCTAGCTCAACGGCTAGACCCCTTACTATTTCTTCGGTTCATCCTCATCCATTTTCAGAACAGCCATGAAGGCTTCCTATAAGTTTTCGTTATTCACAAAGTTCTATTATTACCTAATAATATCTATAAATACTATTATACCAACTTCTTTATTAAGAACCTCTTTCTCTATAAATACTTATAGATACTAAAAAAGTTGGTATCATATTTTTTAATTAGGCGAAAAAATGGCGAAATAAATAAGCTTTTTTCATTTAATTATAGAAAAGTATTGCCTCTCTAAAAAGAGAGGCTATTTTTTATAGTTTATTCGCATTCAAACTTTACAAAAAGTAAGGGGAGTAAAAATATTGACTTATTATAACGTATGCTACTTTTAAATATTTACCAGAACCAGAACAGTAAAGATTATGAACAGAACATTAAGAGTTTGAAGTATACAAAGCATAAACTAATGACATTTGAGGATTTACTTGTTTTACTTAAGAAGCAAAATGAAATATAGCATAGAAAAAAGACTATCTTAAGTATAAATTAAGATAGTCCCTTAAGGTTATTACTTGGAGAATAAATGCATACAATCCAATCAATAGATCGGAAGGCTCATAAAAAATGCTAGCTTTTTAATGTGTTTCATCAACTTTTCTGTTAATCATTGGAAAGAATTTTAAGCAGTAGATTGCACAAATACCTACAACAACATAAATGATCTTTGCAAAAATGGTTGTTGAACCACCAGCGATCGTCGCAACTAAATCAAATTCGAACAGGCCTACCAACAACCAGTTCAGTCCTCCCACAATCAACAAAGTTAATGCAATAATATCTAAAGTTTTCATTATAATTCTCCTTTCTTATTTGTTTAAACAATTATGTACCAAAAAAGAAATTATTGCTTGTATAACGCTCATGAATTACCTTTAAAGTTAATGAGTTACTTGCTTACGACACAAGAGGTTGCTGAGAAATTAGCTGTTTCTGTCAGGACAGTTCATAATTTAGCCTCCTACCGTAAAGGTGAATATGGTGTTGGCGAAAAATAAAAAAGCTCAGTCAATTATTCATGACTGAGCTTTTTTATTTTTACTGGTTTTCGGTAGTTGACTTTGTTGTTTTGGGCTTCTTTAATATGAACCAAGCTACTGCTATCATTATTACAATAAATATTACTGGTATTCCCCAAGCTAAAACACCAAAAATTGTACTATGATTTTGTTGAAAATCATATATTCCATATATATATTCATAAGACTCTATATATTCGCCTAAAATAAAAATAAAAATAAAAGAAAAAATAATGGAAAATAAAGTTCTATGTCTTCTAAATAAGGAATGAGTACATTCTCTACCTTCTTTATAACAATCGCAAGAAGTTAGTTTTCTACCAGTAATTCTAGCAACCCATTGGAGTAGAGCGAATATCAATAACGTTAAACACAGCATAATTCCAGAACTTATTGTTAAAACTTTCCCCATAGACCATTTGCTACTTAAACTAACAATTGCTTTGGATAGACCATCAAATCCACCAAATAGCCCAAAGATAAGAGCAGAAAAAATTCCTAAAATAGCTATAAATTCTGTGTATATACTACCTTTAATTGTTTCCATATTATCAATTGTTTCTTCTGCTTTATTTAAATCTTTTTCTAATTTTTTTATTTTTTCTTGAGTTTGATTTATATTTTTTTCGGCTTCTTTACTAATTTCTAGTGCAGCTTTTGAACTTGCTACGATATGTTTTTGCTGAATAACCGCTAAATTTATATGCCTTCGTATTGAGTCAAAAAAATGTTCAACATTTCCATAGTCATTATAACTTTCGACATTATTTTTGAATATTTCTTCAGTAAAATCAAAAAGGGCAATTAACTCCTCAGCATTGTCTATATCATTCTCAAAAATGTAAGTAGTCAATAAATCATATGGGGAAAGACTATTCCATTCGTTTATCTCTTTCAGAAGAAAAACTATATAGGATTCATTGTCAGTTAAAAAGTTTTCATTATCAGCCTCTAACACTATTTGAGTAAAATATTCTGATAAATTTTTACTATCTTTTACTTTTGCCATATTCTTGCTTCTTCATGTTCTTCAAAATATTTTTTTAATGCATCTTGATTATAGACAAGATGAGAAACTCCATTAAGAATTTTTTCCTCATCGTTTTTCCATTCACTATGCTTGTGAGTTTCTTCAACTAAATCAAATGAATCGTATTTAGATAAATTATTAATGACCGAAATTAGTTTTTCTTGAATATCATTGGGGATTGATTCCTCATTAAATTCATTTTCTATGATTTTAATTCCTGTATCCATAAAGTTAATACTCTCATGCTTGCTAAGTTCTGTAATTTTATTTGCTCTATTATCTTTGTATTCATGGTATACCTCGCCAACAACGGGGCCAAACTTCCACTTTTCTATTGGCTCTTCGAACAAAGGCTCCCCTGTTTCATACAAAAATTTAGCATTGGCAAAATATAGATATTTTTGAAGTTCTAAATTCGTAATAGGATCATTTTCCTCAATTCTATTTTTTAAAATAAAATCTGCAATATCCATAACTTTTAGCATGTTAAACTCACCTCTATATCACCCTTGTTTTTCTTCATATTATCATACACATGGTTGATTCACAAAAAAAAACTTTTGTCAATATTTTCCCAAGAAATCTTATGTACTGCCCCTCAACGAGGGGCTTTTTGTTTATAAAGTCAAATAGATATCCTTAATACGGACATCATTCACTGCACCTTAATTCATCTTTCATTTGACCACCTCCTTTTAGCATACGTTTCGAGTACTTCATCATCAAAAAAAATTGTCCAGGGAACTTCTAATAGCTCCGCCATTTTTTGTGCAGTAGCTACAGAAGGTGTTCGATGTCCTTGTTCATAAGATGAATACGTTGTTTTCGCTATACCTACTTGCTTGGCAAAACTTTCTTGAGTGAACCCAAGTTTTTCACGTTTTTCTTTTAGCCATTTAGTCATGATATATCTCCTTTCAAAAAAGTAATACGTTTTGCGTACTTTTATAATAATACATATCGAGTACTTTGTAAATAGAAAAGTACTCTTTTTTTGATACTTTTTTAATTTCTCTTTATGTACGCAATTTGTAATAGTAGAATAGAAATAGGAGGTCGATTTGTATGTTTGCTGAAAGGCTTAAAGAATTGCGTAAATCAAAGAAACATCTTACTCAACAAGATATGGCTAACATCTTGGGTGTTGCAAAAACCACATATGCATCTTACGAGCAAGGTAAGCGCACTCCAGACGCTGATTTACAGAACAAAATCGCTGATTATTTTGGTGTAACACTTGATTATCTTCATGGGAGAAATCAAACACCAGAGTGGGCGACTGATGATGAAATAATCGAACTCGATAAACTTTTAGAATCGAACGTGAACATGGCATATGGTGGAGAAACCTTAACACCTGAGCAAATTCAACGTGTAAAAGATATACTTTCTGGTACTTTTTGGGATCTTGTAAAAAAAGATAGAGAAAAAAAGAAGTGATTTTATGGAAATGGACATTATCAAGTTAGTTCGAGATATTAAGCGAAAATATAACTCTGTTAATCCATTCGTCATAAGTGAGAAAATGGAAATAGAAATCAAGTATGTCCCCTTCTTGGAAAATCCAAAGGGACAGTTTCAAGAAATCCGTGGACAAGCTTTCATATTCTTAAATGAAGAATTAAAGGATTCTGAGGAAAGATTTTACATTTGTGCGCATGAACTTGGACATGCCCTATTTCATAAAGAAATCTCTAGTTATTATGTATCGACAAGAAACTCGAGAAGCAAGTCTGAAAGCGAAGCAAATTGTTTTGCTGCTAATCTCATTGTTTCTCTTTATAAAGAAGACAACGATAAATACCCTAGAAAAGTTGAGGAATTAACAAATTTGTATGGGCTTCCTGAAAACGTGTATAGATTTTTAATTTAATTGGCGGCTACTACTTCCTTCCTAAAGTAGAAGTAAATCTTTTTTATTCCTTAGAGAAAGAAATGAAAAAGATCAGCCTCCGGGCTTTTCTTTTTGTTATGGGCGACTATCGTTTCGATTCCCGCTAGGGATTATGAAATAAAAAAGGAGTGATTCATACGCAATCTAAAAATCCAATTAATGATTATAATTTTTTTGGGAAAAAACACTATAATTTAACAAATAATAAGAACATGATTATTAATGATATTTATGGAATTGAAATTGAAAATTTCAGACTATTTCATAAACAAATATTTAATCTAGGAAAACGGATTACTGTTGTTTCAGGCAGAAACGGTACGATGAAATCTACCTTAATGGGTTTAATTGCTCAACCATATAGGACTGATCAAAAAGATATTTATGATAATTTTATGCAAACAAAATTCAGTGACGTCTTTAAACTATCTTCTGAAAAAGATACTGATGATTATGTGTATCATATTAAATTAAATATTGATGATAATATCTTACTAAAGGAACCCATCCCTCTTTACTTTCAACCTGGGAATCCCGAATCAAAATTTAGCCAAAAAGATCGACATCGCCTTGTTCCTAGTGGAAGAGCTAAGGGTGATGGCTACTTTTCACTTCCTTCTATGTATATCAATTTGAAGAGACTTTATCCCTTAATTGATAGTGGAGAAATTAAATCATCACCTGTAGAATATACAGAGGAGGAAAAGAAATTCATATCTAGTTTATACCAGCAAGTCTTATTAAGAACAGAATTTTCTAAGTTCACAAAATATTCCGCTAAAAATGAGGGAATTCACAAAAATCCTTATGGTCCAGACGAATCATATTACGATATAAATTCTATATCTTCAGGAGAAGACAATCTAAGTGCATTTTGTGATGTTTTACTGTCTTTTATGAGAGTATATGAAAAAAATAAACGAAATGGTATAAATAAACTAACTGGTATACTATCTATTGATGAATTTGAAGCTAGCCTCCATCCTATTGCGCAGGTCAATTTGTTTAATTTTCTATATAAATGGGCTATAAAGTACAATGTAAAAATTATTTTGAATACTCATTCTCTATTCTTAATTCAAAATATATACTTAGATCATGAAAATGACTTAAAGTATAAAGATATATTAATTAATTTTATTGCTTCACAATTTGAAAAAGACAATGAACTAGCAATTTTAGAAAATCCTACTTATAGTGTGGCATACAACGAGTTAACCCTTTCAAATTTAAATGAAGATAGCGATTTATTAAAGGTTAAAATTTTATGTGAAGATGATGTCGCTTCCCTTCTTTTGAAAAGAATTATTTCTTCTAAAAAATTATTGAATCAATTATCTATTTCGCACACGGTTAAACCAGATAATCCTGGAGTAAGTTACAGATTACTTGCAACTCTCTGTCGTAGTTTTCCCTCAATATTGTTAGAGACCGGTGCAATTGTCGTCTTTGATGCCGATATGGACTCAGAGAGTATGAACACTGGAAATTATAAATATGTTCTTTCTATACCTTCATTATTTAATGGATTGCCATTCGAAAAAGAAATTGTTAAATATATACTAAATTTGAATGGTGATAATAGATTTTTTAAAAATTTCAAAAAAACAAAAGAAATGTTTAAACAAACTTTCGTTAGTTATGAAATCCCATTAGAAACCGATAATTATAAAGAAGAAAGTGTTAAAAATTTTAAAAAATGGTATCTTGATAATAAAAATGAAATAAATAAATATCTAACTTATTATGTAAAAGATAATCAAGATTTATTTATTCCATTCAAAAAGAAACTTTTAAACTATATAAATGAGATTAGAAAAAACAATGGATTTACAGAGCTAAAATAATTAACAATTATAAATAGTTTTTCTATATAATAATGGCCAAAATTTCTCGTATATGATACTCTATAATTGAGGTGATAATGATGCCATATACTAAATCGCCATTACGTTATCCTGGTGGAAAAAGCCAATTATGGAATTTTGTAAAAAAACTTATTGAATTGAATAACATTAAAAATCCTATATACTGTGAACCTTTTGCAGGTGGATCTGGAGTAACAATTGAATTACTATTAGGAAATCATGTTGACGAAGTTATAATAAACGATTTTGACCCTGCTATATATTCTTTTTGGAATATGTGTATTAATAATTCAGAAGAGTTTGTAAACTTAGTTAATGCTACTCCAATTACTATTAAAGAATGGCATAATCAAAAAGAAATATATCTTAAATATGGGAAAAATTCCGAATCGTTGAAAGGAGCTTTCGCAACTTTCTTTCTAAATCGTACAAATGTTAGTGGAATAATTTCTGGAGGACCTATTGGCGGAAAATCACAAAGTGGAAAATATAAAATTGACTGTAGATTCAATAAAGATAACTTAATAAAAAAAATTAAAAATATAGCTAAACACAAAAATAGAATACATCTCTACAACGAAGATGCATCAAACTTAGTTTCTATCCTAAAAAACGACTACTCCAAAGATAGATTATTTACTTTTTTTGATCCTCCTTATTATGATAAAGGTCAGTCCTTATATTTATCCTTTTACAATCATGAGCAACATGCTGAAATGAAGGATAAGATCTTGAGCATGGATGATTATTATTGGATCCTGACGTATGATAAAGCGCCTCAAATAGCAGACTTATACGCTAATATTGAACAAACCTTTGAATATTCCTTGAAATATTCAGCTAATAAAAAAAGAATGGCTAATGAATATCTTTTTGCAAGTCCTATTACTAAATTAGATTCAACCGAAAAGATTGTGCTCAAAAAAATTTGATGAACTGGAAAGCCTCCGGGCTTTTCTTTTTAACCACAAAAGAACATACGTTCGTATACTTATCAGCATAAACTATACAAATCATATCTAAGGAGGCATTTATAATGAATGGACACGTAAGAAAAATTGGCAAGAAATGGCATTATGTTATAGAAATGGCTAAAGTAGATGAAAAACGCCAACGTATACAAAGAGGCGGATGGAATACAAAAACAGAGGCACAAGAGCATCTCAGAGAAGCTTTAAATGAATATAAACGTGGTGGACGAATCGATCTCACAGATATCAGTGTATCTGATTACTTTGACTACTGGTTTGAAAATTATGTAGAAAAAAAGCTCAAATATAATACACAATTAAATTATAAAAATGTAGTGACTAAGTATATAAAACCAGAGATAGGAAAATATCAACTACAATCTATTGGCCCAGCTAGATTACAAGAGCTAGTCAATAAATTACCAAACGGATTTCGCAAAAATTTATCTAAACATACTGTAGAAATTATTTTCACTGTACTTAAAGGAGCTTTTAAGCGTGCGGTCTTCCCATGGCAATTGTTAAATCGAAACCCTATGGATTATGTAGAGATGCCCTCTTTTGAATCTAAGCCTAGGCAATCTAGAGATGATATGAAAATCATTACCATGGATCAATACATCAAAATATTGGAAGCTGTCCCTCCTGCTAATTCTTTTCATATGCCCTTGATCATTGCTTTTCACACAGGATTAAGACGTGGTGAAGTTTGTGGTTTAACATGGGATGATATTTCATTTAGCGAACACACTTTAACAGTCGAGCGTATTATGCTACAAGATAAAAATGGGATTCAAATTGGCACACCTAAAACACAAGCAAGCTATCGCACCATTAGCATTGACGATATGCTCGTTGACGAACTAAAAAAAGCAAAAAAAAGACAGATGGAAAATAGATTAAGATACGGAAATCATTACTATGAAAGTAATTTTGTATGCACAAAAGAAAACGGCGAACCAGTAACGCCAAATTCTATTAAGTGGTCTGCAAGTAAAATAAAGAAAGATTTGAACATAGAGTTTAATTTCCACTCACTGCGTCATACACACGCAACTATGTTGTTAGAAGATGGTGTAAAACCGAAAATTGTTCAAGAACGTCTGGGACATTCACGCATCTCAACCACTATGGATAAATATGTTCACGTTACAAAGAAAATGAGAAATGAAGCTGTAGATATTTTCGCCCAACGTTTAAAAAGATCTATGGACTAAAACGCCCTATGTTCGCCCAAACAAAAACTTGGGCGAACATAGGGCGAATATTTTTTAATTTCACGATCTTTTGAACCATCAAAAATGATGAAACCCTTGCTATTTCTTCGGCTCATCCTCATCCATTTTCAGAACAGCCATGAAGGCTTCCTGAGGGACTTCGACACTACCGATTTGTTTCATTCGTTTCTTACCTTCTTTTTGTTTTTCAAGAAGCTTACGCTTACGTGAAACATCTCCACCATAACATTTAGCCAAAACATTTTTACGCAAGGCTTTGATGTCTGAGCGAGCCACGATTTTTTGGCCAATTGCAGCTTGGATTGGAACTTCGAATTGTTGTCTTGGAATCAGTTTCTTCAGTTTTTCAACAATCGCTTTTCCACGTTCATAAGCAAAATCTCGGTGAACTATGAATCCAAGTGCGTCAACCTTCTCACCATTCAACAAGATATCCATTTTCACTAGCTTGCTCTTTTGATAGCCTGACATTTCGTAATCCAGTGATGCGTAACCTTTTGTACTTGATTTTAATTTATCAAAGAAATCAAAAACAATTTCAGACAATGGGATGTTATAGACAACATTCACACGATAATCATCAAGATAATCCATTGTAATAAACTCACCACGTTTACGCTGAGACAATTCCATAACTGCACCAACAAATTCGTTTGGAACCATGATTTGTGCTTTTACAAAAGGTTCTTCAACATCTTGGATTGTGACAGGTTCCGGGAAATCAGCTGGATTGTCTACTACGATTGTTGACCCATCGGTTTTATTTACATGATAGATTACTGAAGGAGCTGTTGTAATCAATTCTAAATTAAATTCACGTTCCAAACGTTCTTGCACCACATCCATGTGTAACAATCCTAAGAACCCACAACGGAAACCAAATCCAAGTGCTTGTGACGTTTCTGGTTCGAATTGTAACGCAGCATCATTTAATTGTAATTTTTCCAAAGCCTCACGTAAATCATTATAACGAGAAGTTTCAATCGGATACAAACCGCAATAAACCATTGGATTCATTTTACGATAACCAGGGAGAGCTTCTTCAGCCGGATTGTCGGCAAGCGTAACGGTATCCCCAACTCGTGTATCTTGTACAGTTTTGATGCTGGCAGTAATATAGCCTACATCCCCTACCATCAAATAATCTCTGGCAACTGCTTTTGGTGAAAACACGCCGACTTCTGTGACATCAAAAGTTTTGCCGTTACTCATCATTTGAATTTTGTCACCAGGTTTTACTACCCCGTCAGTGATTCGGACATTTAGAACGACACCACGATAACTGTCGTAAACAGAGTCAAAAATCAATGCTTTCAGTGGCGCATCTAAGTCACCAGTTGGTGCAGGAACATATTCTACGATTTGTTCAAGAATATCTTCAATCCCAATTCCAGCCTTCGCACTAGCAAGTACAGCTTCGCTAGCATCAATACCGATCACGTCTTCGATTTCTTTACGCACACGTTCTGGATCTGCCGCAGGTAAATCAATTTTATTAATGACTGGTAAAATTTCTAAATCGTTATCTAAAGCTAAATAAACATTGGCTAATGTTTGTGCTTCGATTCCTTGCGCTGCATCTACAACCAAAACTGCCCCTTCACATGCAGCTAAGCTACGTGAAACTTCATAAGTGAAATCGACGTGTCCAGGTGTATCAATTAAGTGGAAAATATACGTCTCGCCATTTTTTGCTGTATAGTTTAATTCAACAGCATTTAGTTTTATCGTGATACCACGTTCACGTTCGAGATCCATTGAGTCTAACAGCTGATCTTGCATTTCACGAGACGTCACAGTGTGCGTCATTTCTAAAATACGATCGGCCAACGTTGATTTTCCATGGTCGATGTGAGCAATAATCGAGAAATTACGAATTTGCTCTTGGCGTTGCTTCATTTTATTTATATCCATAGCGTCTCCTCTTTTCATTTAATCAGCACTTTCCATTATACCAACGAAATACAGGAATTTAAAGCCTTTTTCATTAGTGAGCGTTTAGAAGTTTTTTTCCCTAACTTTTGTTATACTTATAACAATCAAATAATTGGAGATGAAAGAATGGATCAAAAAGATTTCAGAGAAAATCTTGAATTAAAACCAGTTACAGAAGAAAACGTAGATCAATTTAACGAACTATTGTCTTACGTTTTTCAAGTGACAGAATCTGATATCGAGGAAAGTGGTTTTGAAAGTAAACGAGAATTTATCAAATCAAAACGCCCTATCTTAGAACTATCAGAAGTATTTGGTTGGTTTTATGACAACCAATTAATTTCACAAATCGCTATCTATCCATGTGAAGTCAACATTCATGGTACACCTTATTTGATGGGTGGTGTCACAGGAGTCGGTACGTATCCAGAGTATGCGAACCATGGGTTAATGCAAGACTTGATTGTCGTTGCTTTAGATAATATGAGAAAAAAGAAACAATGGATTTCTTATCTTTACCCTTATAATATTCCGTACTATCGTCGTAAAGGTTGGGAAATCATGTCCGATAAACTTTCCTTTAAAATACGTGATACCCAATTGCCTAAACAAGTACCCGTTAACGGAATGATTGAACGTTTACCAGTTGATCATGAAGATGTTTATGCCGTCTATGAAAAATTTGCACGTCAAAATCACGGTGCCCTTTTTCGCAGTGGTTTTCATTGGGAAGAATATTGGCGCTTTGAAAATGAAGAAGAACGAACTGCTGCTGTTTACTATGGTGCCAATCAAGAACCTCTTGGTGTCTTGTTTTACTGGGTAGCAGAAGAAGTATTCCATGTAAAAGAAATGTTTTACTTGAATCAAGAAGCACGCAACGGCTTATGGAATTTTATTTCTGCACATTTTTCCATGATTTATTGGGTTAAAGGTGATATTTATAAAAACGAGCCACTGGCCTTTTTACTTGAAGATAGTCAAATTACGGAACAAATCGAACCCTATTTTATGGCAAGAATCGTGGATGTCAAAGAATTCTTGCAAGCATTTCCTTTTGCTAGCACGGCCAAACCTTTCCATTTTGTTTTGACAGATCCGATTGCACCTTGGAACAATGGTATCTTTGGCTTGATTTGGGATGACGAAGATCAAGTACAGGTTCTTGATGAACCTATTGGTGAAGCTGTTTACCTAGATATCCAAACGTTAACTTGTTTGATGATGAATTACCGCCGAGCTGCGTACCTTTCTCGAATCGAACGAATCACAACTGACAAAGAAACTTTACGATCACTTGAGCGGATCATTCCAGATACCGAAGCTTACTTTAGTGATTATTTCTAAAATCTAAAATTAAGGATGATAAACAATGAACATTTATTTTGCTGGACCTATGTTCGCTAAAAGCGACCTTTTATACAACGCTAATCTTGTTGCTCAAATTCGCGAGATTTCACCAAAAATTGCTGTTTATTTACCACAAGAAAATGAAGCAATCAACGATAAAACAGCTTATGCCAATAGTCAAATGATTGCATTGGCAGATACTGAAAAAGTTTTGGAAAGTCAGTTGATGGTTGCATTACTTGATGGATTAACGATTGATGCTGGAGTGGCATCTGAAATTGGTGTTGCTTATGCAAAAGGAATTCCCGTGATTGGTCTATATACAGATACCCGTCAACAAGGTGGAACACATCCTAAAAAAATTGCTGCTTTACAAGAAGTTGCAGAAAACCAATTTCATTATCTGAACCTTTATACCGTCGGCTTAATCAAATTAAATGGTGAAGTGGTCGCTTCAGAAACCGAATTATTGGAAAAAATTAAAGAGTACTTAACTGAGGAGGTCTCACAATGATTATTAATGAGTTAAAAAAAGTGCAAATTGCTCTACTAGCTTTTGGAGTTTTTGTTGTTAGTTACAATATTTTTGAATTTGTTACGCAAAAATATTCTACTACCCAAGGAATCACCTTCATTGTCGAATCTTTAGCTGGTATCGTCTTGATTTTCCTACCACAGATTATTTTCAAACTAGTTAAAATAAAAATCCCTGCTGCGATTGTTTTGTTTTATTGGTTTTTTCTTTTCATTTCTGTCTTTTTAGGCACAGGGTTGCATTTGATCAGCATCATTCCCTTTTGGGACAAAATCCTTCATGCTGTTAGCCCAATGGTTCTAACAGCATTAGGTTATGGTTTGATTGGTTATTTAATGAAAGACGCGACGATTGAAAAAACTAGTCCTTGGTTATTTCTATTATTTGGTTTTGCTTTTGCTGGAACCTGTGGTGTTTTTTGGGAATTCTGGGAGTTTCTTTGTGATCAATTCTTAGGAATGAATTTACAACGATTTGCCGCTTCTAACGGAACGTTATTTATCGGGCGAGCTGCTTTGATGGACACAATGGGCGATTTATTTACGAATACAATGGGCGCCCTATTCATGGGAATCTTTGCTTGGGCAAACAGCCGAAAGAATTTAGCTTACTTCAAAAGTTATCGTTTAGAAAAAGTAAAGAAATAACCCTTGTTTACTTGCGCTGATACCATAATAAAAACACTTCAATCGAAATGATTGAAGTGTTTTTATTTCATCCATTTATTCTTCTTCTGGCAATTCTTCTGTTGAAAAGTGAAGTTTTCCAGCAAGAAAGTCAATCGTTACTTTTGATTTTGGTAAAACATGACCAGCAACGATTTCTTTTGCTAAAGGTGTTTCCACTTCTTTTGTGATAAAACGTTTCAATGGACGTGCACCATAAGCTGGTTCATATGCCGTTTCGGCAATCCATGTTCTTGCGGCTTCGCTAATCTCTAACTGAATTTCTTGATGTTCTAAACGACGAGCTAATTGAGCAACCATTTTATTGACGATTCCTTTAACATTTTCCAAACTTAATGGTGTGAATAGAATCGTATCGTCAATTCTGTTCAAGAACTCTGGTTTAAAGTTTCCACGCAAAATCGTGCGTACTTGTTCTTCCACTGCTTCTGGAATCGTGCCTTCCGCTGTCACACCTTCTAACAATAGTTGTGAACCAATGTTACTTGTCATAATCAACACGGTATTTTTAAAGTCAACCACTCGCCCTTTGGAATCTGTTAAGCGCCCATCATCTAGCACTTGTAATAAAATATTAAAGACATCCGGATGTGCTTTTTCGATTTCATCAAGTAAAACAATCGTATATGGATTGCGACGAACGGCTTCAGTTAATTGACCGCCCTCTTCATAGCCAACATAACCTGGAGGCGCTCCGACTAATCGTGACACAGAATGTTTTTCCATATATTCACTCATATCGATTCGAACCATATGGTCTTCGGAATCAAACAAGTTTTCTGCCAGTGCTTTAGCTAATTCGGTCTTACCTACCCCAGTTGGTCCTAAAAATAAGAACGAGCCAAGTGGACGATTTGGATCTTGCAATCCAGCACGTGAACGAATAACTGCATCACTTACAGCATCCACTGCTTCATCTTGACCAATCACACGTTTATGCAATGTTTCATTTAGTTTGATTAGTTTTTCACGTTCACCTTCAACCAATTTGGTTACTGGAATACCTGTCAACCGACCAACCACTTGTGCGATTTCATTTTCAGTCACGGATTCTTGAACCATTTTGATATCATCATTTTTAGCTTTAGCTTCTAGTTCTTTTAATTCTTTTTCTAGTTGAGGAATTGTTCCATGACGTAAGACAGCCGCACGTTCTAAATCATAATTATTTTCTGCATCTTCTAATTCGTGTTTGGCTTTGTCGATTTCCGCACGCTTTGTTGAAACAGTATTTACTTCTTCTTTTTCTGTTTCCCATTGCATCTTCATCGCATTTGCTTCTTCACGTAAGTCCGCTAGTTCTTCTTGAAGATTTTTCAAACGTTTTTTACTTGCATCATCTGATTCTTTTTTCAAAGCTGCCTCTTCGATTTCTAATTGCATTAATCGACGAGTGACTTGGTCAAGTTCCGTAGGCATTGAGTTCATTTCAACACGAATCGTAGCACTTGCTTCATCAATTAAATCGATTGCTTTATCTGGTAAAAAACGATCTGTTATATAACGATCCGATAAAGTAGCAGCTGCAACCAGAGCATTGTCATGGATATTGACCCCATGGTGTATTTCAAATCGTTCTTTTAAACCACGTAAAATACTAATGGTGTCTTCAACAGTTGGTTCTTTCACCAACACTTTTTGGAAACGACGTTCCAAAGCTTTATCTTTTTCCATATATTGACGATATTCATCTAAAGTTGTTGCGCCGATCAAATGTAGTTCACCACGAGCAAGCATTGGTTTTAGTAAGTTTCCAGCGTCCATACTGCCTTCTGTTTTACCAGCCCCTACAATGTTATGAATTTCATCAATAAATAGGATGATTCTGCCTTCACTTTTTGTTACTTCTTTCAAAACAGCTTTCAATCGTTCTTCAAATTCACCGCGGAATTTTGCTCCTGCAATCAATGCGCCCATATCTAATGAAAAAATGGTTTTATCTTTCAAGTTTTCTGGAACATCTTTACGAACGATTCGTTGTGCTAAGCCTTCGACGATCGCAGTTTTACCAACCCCAGGCTCCCCAATCAAAACGGGGTTATTCTTTGTTTTTCGCGAAAGAATTCGGATCACATCTCGAATTTCTTCATCACGTCCGATGATTGGATCCATTTTGCCACTACGGACTTGTTGTACTAAGTCCACACCGTACTTTTCTAATGCTTTGTATTGTTCTTCTTGATTTTTTGAGGTCACTTTTTCCCCTCCTCGCATGTCTTCAATGTTTTTCCGAAGTTCTTTTTCTGTGATTCCTTGTTTAACTAAATAAGTTGTTAAAGGATAATGTTTTAATTTCATCAATGCTAGGATAACGATTTCTGTTGATAGAAATTCATCTCCAAAGCTTTCTTTTAATTGGTCTGCTTCATTTAACAAGCTAAATAAATTTTGACTTAAATTTTGACCATACTGAATATTCCCACCTGAAACACTTGGATATTCATCTAATAAGCGGTCAACTTCGCGTTCAAATTGATCAACGTCAACTCCCGCATCCGTATAGAAATTCCGTCCAAAATGACTTGGTTGTAAAAAGATCTTCCAAAGATGCGCAATATCAATTTCTTGATGTTTTCGCGTCACAGCAACTTGCTGTGCTTCTGCAATCGCTTCTTGAAGCGTAGTTGTCATTTTTTCAATATTCATATAAACTACCTCCTATATTGAAAGTTCAAGGATAATTGTTTCTTACTTATCAATCCTACAACAAACATTATACCCTTTTGGTCAACATTGGTCAAAGAATAAACTCTGACTTTTCAAAAAAAAATCTAAAAGTAAAAGAACAACTGAAACAGGTTCTCTACCTTTAGACTTTTTATATTTCTTCTCGGCTAGACTCACTGACTTTTTTTCGTCTAACCTCATTAATTTCTTGTTTGATGACTGCTCGTCGTTCAACTAGAACGTAGAACATGCCATAGATAAATGGTAATACAAATGAACTAAAGCGATACAACAATAACGAAGATACCGCATCAACGGTTCCAACAAGTGGACGGAATAATAACAAATACACAAATTCAAATGAACCAATCCCACCTGGAGTTGGCAAGACTCCTGCTAAGACTACAGAAAAACTAACAAAAGAAAATGTGAGTAAAAAGTCCACTGATGGGTGATTCTCAACTAGAGTCAAATAAGGAATAATGTACCAAAAGAGTAACTTAACTAAATTCCAAAAATAAATCCAGCCCAATGCTGTCCGATCTTTTACGATTGTTTGAACTGTTTCGCGTAACGAATAAATCTGGATATTCCAATTATCAACTAATGCTCGTGTCTTGTTTCGTTTACACAGTCGATTAGCTAGTTTTACAAACAATACTTGGACATTGAGACTTATTGATAAAACTAACAAAGCACTCACAATAACAATTGTTAAAATGATTCCTGCTAAAATAAAAGGGATCATTTTTGGTGCTTTCGTATAAAACAATGAAAATTGGATCAATAAGCCGATTACTGCGTAGGTGATGACTGCCATCTTGTACATAATCATGTGTAAAGCTGTTACCCCTACCCCTTGCGAAAACCGCATCCCTTTTTTGTTATAAAAATAGACTTCAGAAATCAAGGTTCCTGTACCAAAAGAAACAATTCGATAAAATGCCACGTAGCAGGAAGTCCAAAAACCATCCTTCGTTGAAAACTCTGGAGCAAAAGGCCTCGCAATTTCTTTAATGGAACGACCTTCCGCTATCTGGTAAATTGTTCCCAACAAAAGAACACCAAGTAATACAACAAAACTTGTTGATAATAATTCTGCTAAAATGTCTGCTAATGAATGTTGAATCAAATAGTAGATGATGCCAAGAATCAATAATAATAATAGTAAGTTTAAAAATAATTTCGTTTTTGTTCGTTTATTCGACATCCGTTACTCCTTAATGGAAAAAATAAATCAAAATTACATCAACAATCACACCTGCAGTAAAGCCAATCGTGAATTTTTTCTTTAATGTCTTATGGCGAAAAACTTTACGAGCAATCAATCCTCCCAATCCACCACCAAGCAGGCTAACAAAAATCAAATTGCTTTCAGGAACGCGCCATGCGCCAACTCTTGCTTGGTGTTTATCATAGCCCATCAAACAAAACAAATACAAATTAACAATAATCAAATAGAACCATAAAGGGTTGTGTATCAAAACTTCCATCTTTTCTCCTTTTCAAATCGTACTTTTTAAGATTACCCTAAACTACTATTGAATGTAAAGGCTATTTATTGATTGGTACATAAACAGTCAACCCTTTTGGTACCACTGTCATCTTAATTGGTAAATCATCTGTCGTGTCTCCATCTGTTCGCGTGCCTACTTTCTTTTCACTGTCAAGCTGTAATTCACTCGTTGTGTAATAATCAATTCCCGGAACAGTGTAGAATTTTCCTCGAATAATCCGTGGTAAATAAAAGATGTAAGAAAAGAAATTCAATTTAGGAATGATCGTCACGTGAAATTTCCCATCATCAGGGCTTGCTAAATCATCAAAATTTGTATATCCACCTACTGAGTTCGTCATGGTAACCGTTAGTAGTTGCGCTTTTTGTTCCCATTTTTTGTCATCTGTTTGGATTTTTAAACGGTAGCGACGTTTTTGCACGACCAGTTTAATGAATCGTTTAGCAAATGCCCACGGCCCAAATTTTTGCTTTTCTTCTTGGCTCACACGCATTGCTGTATCAGCTAATAAGCCAACTGTTAACGTTGAGATAATGACTGAATCGTTGACCGTTCCGTAATCTATAGCTCTCGTCTGTGCTGCTAAAATGACATCAGCAGCTACTTCTTTTTCTAAAGGAATTTCTAATACGCGAGCGAGATTGTTCACCGTTCCTCCTGGTAACAAACCAATATGATAATTTCCGATTGTTTTTTTAAAAGCTTTAACAATATGATGAATCGTTCCGTCACCACCAATGATAACCAATGTATCTGCATCAAAAGATTCAGCTTTTTCAATCAATGTTTCATCACGAATTTCAGGTCCAGTTTGAGTTAACCGAACGTCTAAATCGGGCTGTTTGTTCTTCGCATATTGTTGAAACCATTTAGCCAACTCCTCTCCTTCATCTTTTCCTGAACTTTTGTTATAAAAAACTAGTAAATTTTTCATAGTTATCCCCACCTTCTACTCTATTTTACTTTTTTTTGCCAAAAATGAAAAAAATTGCGATTGTTGATGTGACTTTTATTAACAAACTTGAATAAGGTAGCTTCAACAGCACACAAAAAAGGTTGGGACAAATGATTCACTCACTTGTCTCAACCTTTTAAAAAAATTTTTGATGTCTTCAATTGATATCAAAAATTGTTTGTTACTTTTTTGTATTTAACTCAGCAATTTTTACAATTACATCAGTTGCTTTTTCCATCACTTGTAACGAAACAAATTCGAAACGTCCGTGCATATTTTCGCCACCGGCAAAAATATTTGGTGTTGGGATACCCATATAAGAAATTTTTGAGCCATCTGTTCCACCACGAACGGGTTCAATCACAGGCTTGATGTCTAAATCCAACATTGCTTGTTTAGCTAGTTCAACAATACTCATATCTTTTTCGATGATTTCTTTCATATTGTAGTATTGATCAAACATGTCCACCTTGATTCGTTCTTGATCAAATGCTTGATTCATTTTTTCTTGAATGCTTGAAATCAAAGCTTTACGTGCTTCAAATTTTTCACGATTGTGGTCGCGGATAATATAACTCATTGTAGCTTCTTCTGGGTTACCAGTTAGTGCCATTAAGTGGAAGAAACCTTCATAACCATCTGTTTTTTCAGGAACTTCATCTGCAGGAAGCTGGTTGTGAAAATCAATAGCTAATTGTAAAGCATTGATCATTGTATCTTTCGCTGTTCCAGGGTGAACATTTTTTCCAAAAATCGTTAGGTTCGCTTGAGCTGCACTAAATGTTTCATATTGCAATTCCCCCAATGGACCTCCGTCAATCGTATAAGCAAAATCTACATTAAACTGATCAACATCAAACTTATCTGCGCCGACACCAATTTCTTCGTCAGGACCAAATGCTACTTTGATTTCGCCATGTGGAATCGTCGGATTTTTAAGCAAGATTTCCATAGCTGTCATGATTTCAGCAATCCCTGCTTTATCATCCGCACCAAGCAATGTACTGCCGTCTGTTGTAATCAATGTCTGTCCTTCATAATTTTTCAAGTTGGGAAAATCTTTGGTATTCAACGTGTATTGTCCTGCTTCGTCCAAAACGATCGTTGACTCACCATCATAATTTTCAATGATTTGTGGATTAACACCAACTGCATTGAAATCTGCCGTATCCATGTGGGAAATAAAGCCTATTGAACGAACAGGATAATCTACATTACTGGGTAAAGTTCCCATTACAAATCCATTTTCCTCATTGTAAAAAACATCAGATAGGCCTAGTTCTTCTAATTCTTTTTTGAGTTCTTGTGCAAAAGCAATTTGCGTAGCTGTTGAAGGTGTTGCTGTACTTGTTGCATCTGAGCGTGTTTCAGTTTTCACATATTTTAAAAAACGTGGTAAAAGATTTTCGTACATATTATCTGCCCCTTTTTAATGAAATTGGAATGGATTTGTATTCGTTTCAGAAACAAAAAAATCAAGATCCCATTGTTCTTCTTGTTTCCAAGATTCAAATTTTTCAACAAATTTTTCTTTACATAATGACTCAATATAATGTCCAGGATCAATCGCGATCAGACCAGCACTTTGCATGTCTTGTGCTGTATGATAGTAGAGATCCCCCGTAATGTAAACATCTGCGCCTTGCTTCAATGCAGACGGATAAAATTTTTCACCGCTTCCACCACAAATCGCAATCCGCTGAACTTTTGGCTCAGTTAGTTGAGGTGGTAAAACGACACGTAAGTCATCAACTTGAAGTCCCGTTTTGACTTTTTCAATGAACGTTGTTAGGTCTAATGGTTGTGGCAATGTTCCGATACGTCCTAATCCAAAACTTTCTTTTGGTGCATCAATTGAAAACAAGTCATAAGCGATTTCTTCGTATGGATGATGCGCTCTCATGGCTTGAAGAACTGTTTGCTCAATTGTTTCTGGAAAAATCACTTCCACTTTTGCTTCTTGAACTTTTTCTGCTTTACCAGGTGTTCCAATCGTTGGATGTGCTTGTTGTGAAGGCGTAAAACGACCTTGCCCGACTGAGGTAAAGCTTGCGTTTGAATAGTTGCCTAATTGACCTGCACCAGCAAGTCCAAGAGCTTCACGCATAGTTGTTGCATTCTCAACAGGTAAATAAACTGCTAATTTTTTATATCCTACTTCATGTGTTTTTACTAAATAGTTTTCAACCTGAATACCTAGTTGCTCACAAAACCAGTCATTTAATCCGTCCCAAATAATATCCATATTTGTGTGCGCGGCGTAAACGGTAATCTCATGTTTCAGTAAATCTGCATACATTTTTTCTTGCGGACCATCAGTAGTCAACTGCTTGATTGGACGAAAAATCGGTGGATGCTTGGCAATTAGTAAGTCGATTTTTTTAACAATTGCTTCTTCGACTACTTCTGGACGAACATCTAACGTCATCATGACTCTTTGAATTGGTTTATTCAATGTGCCAATTTGTAGACCGACTGGATCGCCTTCTTCTGCAAGCCATTGAGGACAATACTGTTCAAAACGATTAATGAATGTTTGTGCATTAATCATTTCAGCACCTCCTGGATCTGTTTGATTTCAGCTTCAAATGTTTGTTGGCGTTCGCTGATTTCGGCACCTTTATTTGCTTGAATCATTTGCCGAACGATAGCTTCACGTTGCGTAAGTTCTCTTTGCCATTTTGCTTTGAAAATAGCATTCTTTGTTTTTCGTAAAATAGGTCCAAACATCAGATCTTCTGGAGAGTAAGTTACTGGACTAGTCGCTTTTTCCGCCACGATAATCTCGTAGATTTTTTTATTTTCTTCCAAAATAACTTCTTCAATAATCTGATATTGGTTTTCTTGCAACCAAACTCGAAGCGTACGCTCACCAATATTGGGTTGAAGGATCAAGCGCTCCTTTTGAGTTAGACGTGTTTTTCCTGCTTCTAAAATATCACGAATCAATGCGCCACCCATACCAGCAATCGTGATGGCGGTAATTCCATCTGATGGTTCAATTGCTGCCAGACCATTCGCCAAACGAACAATAATACGCCCTTCTAAGCCATCTTTTCTAACTTGTTTTTGCGCGGACTCAAATGGACCTTTCACCACTTCACCAGCAACTGCAAACTCAATTTTTCCTTTTAGCATCAATGCAACCGGCAAATAGGCGTGATCTGAGCCAATATCTGCTAAACGCGCTTTTGCAGGAACAAATTCTCCAACAGCAGCTAAGCGTCGCGATAAATCTAAATGGTTCATAACCTCACTCCTTTTCCAATCATTATAGCATTTCCTCCATAAAATAAGGAGAGGGATAGGACAGAAAATCCTTTTTCTCGATATCCCTCTTTCAAAATTTTTATTCTTTTCACTTGAACATCGTACTATGATATCGTTCATAAGTAAGTGCACTATTTCGTTCCTTCACCCTATTGTAGCTGACAAAGTACAAGTGAAGAATTCAAGTTATCTTACTACGCTAACATAAAAACCGATTTCCCAACTTCGCCACTCCTGCGAAATTAAAAAATCGGTTGCTTAGCTCATTCAGTTATTGGATAGCCAAAACTTGAATAATTGAATTCCCTGGAATTTGTGGTGGCAACGACATTGTCATTACAGGTGTCTTAGCCAAGGTCAACTCGATCTCTGTACCTTCTGACAAAGCATCCACGCTGGGTTTGATTTTCTCTGCTGGTGCATTCAGAATGACACCGTCATGCTCAAATGATGTTCCAATATTCTCAGGATCAATCTTTGCCTTGACGTCAACTAATTTTACGCGAATGATTTGATCCTCTTCGTCGCTTTCAGTTACTTCTTCGACCGTCCCAGTAAAAACACTTTGATCATGTGTCGATGAATTAGAAGTCGTTTCAGTTGTTTGTCCATCATTCGTAGACTGATTGCCACAAGCAGTCAATAATAAAAATGTTGTCGCTAAGGTCAAGCAAGATACTATTCGCTTCATAAACCACATCTCCCGTTCTTTTATTCACTTTTAGCTGTTTCTACGGTTCTTTCCAGTCATCTCGATTTCTTTTGTTAAATAACGAATTCGTTCCATAATACGTTTAGCTTTTAATGGTTCTTCATCACCACGTTGTGTAACAGACAAATGTTTTTCTAACTCATCCATTGTAAAATTTGATGAGAAAAATGTCGGTAATTGTTCTTGCATTCGATATTGCAAAATAACACCAAATACTTCATCACGAATCCAACTACTCATTGCATCGGCTCCAATGTCATCCATCATTAAGACGGGCGAGCGCTTCACCGCATCTAGTTTGTCCGAAACTTGGTCTTTTCCAATTGCTTGCTTCATTTCAACTGCAAATGTCGGAAAATGAACAAGCGTAGTTGTATACCCTGCAACTGCTAGGTCATGTGCAATTGCACCTAATAAATACGTTTTACCAATTCCAAAGCTTCCAACTAAATATAGCCCTTTGTGGTAACCTTTAGGATCATTTGTGTATTGCTCCACAAAATTGAATGCTTCAAAAAAGGCATCACTACGGCCACTTGTTTGCTCAAATCCTTCAAATGTAGCCGTTTGTATATCTTTCGGCATATCCATTGCTTTCACACGACTACGGATTTCTTCTTGTTTTTGTCGAGCAATTAATGCTTCAGTCGGTACGTAGGTGACATCCACATAATGAAAGTTCAACACCAGTTTTGGCTCGTAGCCTGGTGCAATCATTGTTGGATCATTTTTCTGATATTTTCGCTTTTCTTGAACAAACTCATAAAGTTTTGCATAACTTTTTTCAATATCTGCTTGTGTTAAACGCTCTTGGTGTTCTGCCAAAAAAGCTTGAACATCTGAATCATTCAATACTTCTTGAATCATTTCGGCATACTTTTCTTGATAATTACGTTTGCTAATGATCTTTTTTAGCTCTCTTCCAACATCTTCCATTAGTTGTCACCCTCCTTTTTAGCAAGATATTCTTTAAAGCGACGATCAATTTCTGCTTGTTTTTCTTGACTGATTTTCTTCTCATCTTTTGGTTGATTTACCCAATCAGGTAATTTTTCTCGGCGCACATTTCGACGAGTATTTGAGTAGTTTCTCGTTTGCTTTTTCTCTGCGCTTTCTTGGCTTTTCTTTTTAATATGAGCAATAGCATCTTCCGCTGTCATGATTTTCTGTTGTGCCCATTCGTTAGCAATTGTGTTGACATAGTTTGTCCCTAAACTTGCTTGATTTTTGATGACCAATACGTAATTCAATAGCACATTGATGACACTACTTGGAAGCCCTGAGCGAGAAACAAGCTCTTGCATCAACCACGTTTCTGATTTAGATACATACCCATTTTTTTCTTTTTTGATTGACTCTAAATATTTCATTGGCGGAACACTTTGGGCCTCTTTGATTAACTGCACAGAGGCTGCAGACAGTTGTCCATGATTAGGCGCTGATTCCACCTTTTTGATTTCGGTGCTGTCTAGATTTTCTGCAGGTACCTTTAGCGTAGATGATTGACTCACAGGGTTTGCCAAAAAGATTTTTTGAAGTTCTTTCAAAGAAATTTTTTGCTCTGTGAAGTCGTACGCTTCAACGATTTTCTCACCTAAAGCTAAATCATCCAATCCATACAATTGTTGGTACATTTCGAGTTGTTTGATGGTTGGTTCATCTGGTTTGTCAATATGTTTTTTTTGCAACCAGTTTGTCAAAAAAGACCAGTCAATCGTGCTTTTTTCAGGTAACCGTTTCGTTATTGCTTGCTCAGTAAATGTTTCTTCCAGCTTCTCGATTTGCTGTTTGTCAGCGGCAAAGGATGCCTCGTTAAATTGGTACACTTCTAAAAATTTTTTAGTTTTTTTCTGATAGCCTTCTGTTGAAAGTTTTTTTGGTTCGAAATGTTTAACTAACTGATCAAAGCGACGTTGACCAACCTTTTCTAATAGTAAAAAACTTAAAACAGAATCCATAAAGAATTGTTTCACCGACATTGGTTCCAGTAATTCATACAGGAAACATGCACCTAGGCTAGGGTCTTCTTTATAATAAACATCTAATAAGCCAATTCCCTCAAGTTTTTTTCGTGCTTCGTAAAATTGAGGAATACCACAACCAAGACTACTCAATAAATCTGCGTGAAGTCCTTCTGGTCCTTGGCCAGTCTCTAAAGAAATTTCTGTCAAAAGAGTAAGATAAATACTAAGCGCTTCTCCACCAATCAAAGGTTGGTAAAGATAGAGCAACGCATTTCGATTTTCTTCTTTTAAAGGACTCCGCTTTCTTCCTTGGTAGATATTTTTTGGTTGAAGCTCTTTCCAAGCATTTTCCAAGGAAATGCCCCCTTTATTCTGTACTTTCGTCTTCGGTATCTTTAGAATTGTTATTTTCTTTTGCCTTCTCTACGATATCTTGCAACTCTTTTAAGAATACAGACATATCTTTAAATTGGCGATACACACTTGCAAAACGAATATAGGCAATTTCATCCAAATTTACAAGATCTTCCATGACATATTCCCCAATTAAATTGGTTGATACTTCGTTTTCGCCCAAACTTCGGACACGATTTTCTACATGGTTCACAATTTGCTCCATTTGCTCCATAGCAACTGGACGTTTTTCGGCTGAACGAATCAATCCTCTTAAAATCTTATCTCGATTAAACTCTTCACGCTCACCGTTTTTCTTGATAACTAGCAGTGGTGCAGCTTCGATTCTTTCAAATGTTGTAAAACGAAATGAGCAATTTTCACACTCACGTCGACGACGAATCGCCCGACCATCATCTGCTTGACGACTATCAATAACACGGGAATTATTATGTTGACATCTTGGACATCTCATTTAGTTCACCTCATGTATCATTTAAGTTTTATAAAAAGAACATTCTGCTCTTTCATAGTTAGTTGCATTATAACATGAAACTTTTATGTTAAGCGACTTTCTCAACTAAAAAGATGCAGTTTTCATCGGCCATAAAGCGTTTTTATCCATTCATCGCAAAAAAATGAGTTGTGACAAAAGTTTATCACAACTCATTTGACGATCAAAACGAAACTGTGAAAGATTTTCAACTGTTTCCTTTTGAAAACATGACTCATGTTTTCAAAAACTACAATTTTTCTTCAATACCAGTGTAATGTTTTAACCGTTGTTCTTCAATTTTTTGTTCATCAGGGATGTGTTCAGCGTCTGGGAGTGGCTTTTTTGTTCGATCAGTCATTTCTTTTTTTCGTTCTTGTGTCAGATCTTGTTGACGTGCTTCTTTTTCTGCTTGTTGATCATCTAGTTCAGCAATTCGTTCTTTATATTGGTCTGCTTTCTTTTTCCCAATCTCGGCTTGTACACGGCCTTCATTTTTTAATTCTTCTTTATCAAGTAACTCACCAATCTTTTCTTTGGCAGATCCGACAACTTTATCTTTTTGATTCTTGATATTTCCCATACAAATCCCTCCCCTTTTCTTATCTTTAGCATAACAAAAATGAACAAGATACTCAAAATATACGACTAATTGATCATTCTCATAGATGTAAAAATACTTATTTCACGTCTTTGATGACTTGTAAGCAAAAAAAGCATTAAACTAAAAAGCAAAGCACTCCGTTTAGCTAACGAAGCACTTTGCTTTTGTATTTTTAATCTGTTATAAAGATTGTTGCTTTAGCCATGACTCGACTTGTTGGACTAATTCTTCTTTTGTTCGAGTATTATCAAACAAAATATCCGCTCGTTCTTTTTTCACTTCGATTGACCACTGCGTCTTTATTCGTTTTAATGCTTCAGTTTCTGTTAATTGATTTCGTTTCATCAATCGTTCAAGCTGAATCGCTTCTGTAGTATAAACAACTGCTACAGCATCCATGTAACGTTCATAGTGCCCTTCAAACAGTAAAGGAACATCAACAACAACTAAGGGATTCTGTCTTTTTTTCTCAGCAATTTGTTGTTTGATACGTCCACGGATAAACGGATTCAATACACGATTTAAGGTTTGCCGCGATTCATCGTTTGCAAATACGACAGTACCTAATTTTTTACGATTTAGTGTACCATCTTCATTCAAGATTTCTTTGCCAAATACTTCAACGATTGCCATCAAACCATCAGTTCCAGGTTCGACAACTTCTCTTGCCACTACGTCACCATCAATTACTGGAATCCCATGTTTTTTAAAAACTTCAGCTGCTGTACTTTTACCTGTTGCAATACTTCCAGTTAAACCTAAAACGAAACCTACTTTGGCAATTTTAGTTGCTGACATTTTGGACAATAATGAGTCCCCCTTTGTGCAACTTTTATTTTGACAATTGGTGTTTGACAACGGACACATGGATGGCCTGTTTGACCATAAACATGAAGGGCCATTTGAAAACTACCCGCTTCTCCAAGCGCATTGAGATAGCTACGAATCGTTGTTCCACCAGCTTCCACTGCTCGCCCCAATACATCAATAATTGCTAATCGAAGTGTCTCGATCTCTTTTCTTTTTAATGTATTGGCAGGCTGTTCTGGGTGGATTTTCGCTTCCCATAATGCTTCATCCACATAAATATTTCCTAAGCCCGTTACTAAACGCTGATCTAACAGTAACGGTTTGATTGCTTTGTGTGATTTTTTAAGACCTGATTCAAATGCTGATAAAGTAAATAAATCTGGTAGTGGTTCTGGACCTAATTTCATGATTCCACGATAAGTATCACTTTGTCCTTTTGACACTAGCGTCATCCGCCCAAATTTTCGAACATCATTATAGCGAAGCTGACTGCCATCATCAAAAAAGAAAATGACATGAGTATGTTTATCTAATGGTTGATTTTCTTCTACAAAAGAATATTTTCCTTCCATTCGCAGGTGAGAGATCAACTCATAATTGGTTAAATGAAAAATCAGAAACTTCCCTCGGCGTCCAATTGATTCAATGGTTTCGCCAATCAATGTTGCCTCAAAAATCGGTGCTTCTGGTTGTTCAATAATTTTGGGCCACAAGACTTGCACTTTTTGGATCTTTTTTCCTGTGACCAAACGTTCTAGCCCTTTACGGACCGTTTCAACTTCTGGTAATTCAGGCATGTTTCTTCTTCACCTTTTTCTTTTTTATTTTGCTTCGTACCATGTTTTTCCCCAACTACTATCAGTAATCAATGGCACATGAAGCGAAACAGCATTTTCCATCACTTCTTTGACTAATCGATCTAATGTTTCTAATTCGTGTTCTGGAACTTCAAAAACTAATTCATCGTGTACTTGTAATAACATTGTTGCTTCTAGTTTTTCATCTTTCAATCGTTGCGCCAAATCAATCATCGCGATTTTTAAAATATCAGCTGCACTACCTTGGATTGGTGTATTGATAGCCGTCCGTTCTGCAAATGAACGCAAGTTAAAGTTTCTTGAATTGATTTCTGGTAAATAGCGCCGACGATGATACAGTGTTTCCACGAAGCCTTGATCTTTTGCTTCACGAACAATACGCTCCATGTATGACTTCACACCAGGATATTTTTCAAAATACGTGTCGATATATTGTTGTGCCGCTTTTCGAGAAATACCAAGATTTTGTGACAAACCATAATCTGAGATGCCATACACAATTCCAAAGTTAACGGCTTTTGCTTGGCGACGCATATTTGGTGTTACATCTTCTGCTTTTTCAATCCCAAAGACACGCATTGCTGTACTTGCATGGATATCTTGCCCTTCCAAAAAGGCTTCTTTCAGATGTTCATCATCAGAAATATGTGCTAATACACGTAGCTCGATTTGAGAATAGTCAGAAGAATAAATCAACCAATCTTTTTTTCTTGGAACAAATGCTTCACGAATTTTCCGACCTTCTTCTAAACGAATCGGAATGTTTTGCAAGTTTGGATCAACCGAACTCAAGCGGCCAGTTTGGGTTAGTGTTTGAACATAACGAGTATGCACTTTCCCATCTGATTGAATCACTTTTAATAGTCCTTCTACATAAGTAGATTGAATTTTTGCAATTTGACGATAGACCAAGATGTCATCAACGATTGGTGCTTGTTCTCTTAATTGTTCTAACACATCAACCGCTGTTGAGTAACCCGTTTTAGTTTTCTTAATAACGGGAAGACCCATTTTTTCAAACAAGATAACACCTAATTGTTTAGGTGAATTTAGGTTGAATTCTTCGCCAGCTTCCGCATAAATTTTTTCTTCAATTTCTTTTAGACGTTCTGAGAACTCGATCTTCATTTCCTGTAGACGAGAAGCATCGACTTTGATTCCACTGATTTCCATTTCTGCTAAAATCTGTGACAATGGCAGCTCCATTTTATAAAACAAATCTGCTTGATTTTTTTCTTCTAATTCTTTGTTCAAGATTGGTGTCAGTGCGTTGATTGCCGCCACTTTACGTGCAAGATGCGCAAAGAAAACTTCTTCCTCTTCAGGCAACCCCTTTTTCGCACCTTTTCCATAAACTGCATCATCTGATTGGATCTCTTGATAACCATAATGTGCAGCTACACCTTCGATATCGCTACTTTTATCATTAGTATCTAACAAATAAGAGCCCAAAAGAACATCGAAATCAATCCCTTGTGTCTTACCCGTGTAACGATTTAAAGCCACATACGTCCTCTTTGCATCGTAAACTTTTTTCAGACGTGTTCCGTCACTCAACCAATCTTCAAATGCTTCACTTTCGAAAATACCAAGGTCATTGGTCACATAAATTTTTTCTTTTGTTCCCCAAGAAACACCAACAATGTCTTCTGTATGATAATTTTCCCCTAACATTTCGACATACAGTGCCATATCTGTGGTAAACATTTCTGGTTGATAATCTGTCACTACTTCAAATAGAACATCTGATAGCTCTGGTTCTTCCTCATGAATATCAAGCTTAGCCAAAAATTGCTTAAATTCCATCTCTTGATAGAATGGTACTAATTTTTCTAAGTTTTTTCCTTCATATTTCAATGAGTCAATCGCAACATCAACAGGTGCATCCGTATTGATTGTCGCTAATTTTTTGGACAGAAAAGCTTGTTCTTGATCATTGATCAGATTTTCTTTCATCTTGCTTTTTTTCATTTCAGTAATATGTTCATAGATTCCTTCAACCGAGCCATATTCTTTGAGTAATTTGATCGCTGTTTTTTCACCAATTTTGGTTACACCGGGGATATTATCAGAAGCATCACCAGCTAACCCCTTCATGTCAATGATTTGTTTAGGTGTCAATCCGTCATACTTTTCAGCAATATGTTCGGGTGTATAACTTTCAATGTCGCTAACACCCTTCACAGTAATATCCACCTTGACATCATCCGTAGCTAATTGTGTCAAGTCTCGATCCCCTGAAAGAATAACAACATCAAATACTTCTTTATCTACTTTTTCTGCCAACGTACCAATAATATCATCGGCTTCATAATTTGGTAGTTCATAATATTTTACACCGAGCCCTGTTAACAATTCACGAATGTAAGGCATCTGTTCTTTGAATTCACCAGGTGTTTTTGAACGTCCACCTTTATATTCAGCGTACATTTCTGTACGGAAAGTTGTTTTTCCTGCATCGAAGGCAACTAATACGTGTGTCGGTTGTTCTTTTTGCATCACATTCTCAAACATTGTATTAAAAGCGTAAATTGCATTGGTATGCAATCCATTTCGATTTTTAAAACGTTCTAGTGAATTATGCAACGCAAAAAATGCGCGAAAGGCGACACTGTTCCCGTCGACCAATAATAATTTATTTTTTGTCATGTCAATTAGCTCCTCATCCGTAAAGTTCTTATTTATTCTAACAAAGAATGTCTTGGAAAGCGAAAAGAAAAAACGGATAGGAGAAAATGTTTATCTCCTACCCGCCTCAATGTTAAAAATTAATTGTTTCTTCCGAAAATTCGTAAAAATGCAAGGAACAAGTTGATAAAATCTAAATACAATTGAAGAGCCATAAACACTGCCACGCCACTGTTTGCAGTTCCATTACTTTGAATATAGACTTTACGAATATTTTGATTATCATAAGCAGTGATTCCAGCAAAGATCAAAACTAACAAGATTGAGATGAAGAAATCTACTGCACTACTATGAAGCAAGAAAATATTGACAAACATAGCAATAATCACACCGATCAATGCAGCTAATCCTGCACGACCAACCCCACTCAAATCTTTTTTAGTAACCATGCCTACAACTGACATACCGATAAACATACCTGTTGCCGTCAAAAATGCTTGCGTAATTGTTCCTATATCATAAAAAGCAAGTGTCACAGCTAATACCAATCCATTTAGTAATGAGTAGGCGATGAAACCTCCAATCGCTAAACTTGGATTTTTTTGTGCCTTCGCACTTAGCACCAACACTAAAATGATTTGAACGATCCAAAGTCCTATAAAACCTAATGGAAAACCATTAATAAATGCTGCCACTTGTTGTGGAAAAACGGATAGTGCTAAATATGAAGTCAATGCACTTAACGCCAATCCTACTCCTAAGTAGCCATACACTTTAGAATAGAAACGATTGATTCCTTCATTTGCTACGCTTTGATTATTCATTTAATTCACCTTCACTTTCAAATTCAATTTCTAGTTCTGGATCAGCAGGTGGCTGAACCATCACCACAGCGTCGAGTACGCGATTGCCTTCGCTATTTTCTGCTTCAACAGAAATCGTAACGACGTCTTTCATTTTGTCTACTTTTATGACCTCAAATTGGAAAGTCAATGTTTCGTAGTGGAAAACTGGTTCAATAAAATTAACAGAAAAATTCACAACGTGCGAGCCTGGACCAGGTAAATGCTTAGAAACAGCACTTGTAATGATACCCATTAACATCACAGATGGCACAATTGGTTGTTGATACTCTGTTTTTTGCGCAAAATCATGTTGAATATATAATGGATTCGCATCATTTGTTAATCCTAAATAAAGCAACAGCTGATTGTCTTCAATTGATTCTGTTAAAGACAACGAGTCGCCTTCCTCTAACTCATTTATTGTTTTTCCTAATTTTCTCGGTTTACCTATATTCAAAATAGAAACCCTCCAGTTTTATTTTACTCAAGAACAATTGTACCAAAACCAAGCAAAAAGGCAAGTTATGAAAACTACGCTTTTTGTATACAAGAAAGCAGCCAAAAAGACAAAACTTTTTTGGCCGCTTTTGATTGATTTCGCCATTTGTTAATGATTACAAGACGTTTCTTGTCGTGTTGCTCAATAGTTTTTCATAGGCTTGTTCAAATTTTTGAACATCACCAGCTCCCATAAAGATAACAACTGCATCATGGTAATCTAACAATGGTGAAACGTTATTTTCTTTCAGAACTTGACCACCCTTTTGAACTTTTTCACCAAGGTCTTCGATCTTAACATCCCCTTGTTTCTCACGAGCTGAGCCAAAAATATCACACAAGTATACGTGGTCAGCTAAGTCTAATGCTTCAGCAAACTCATCCATCAACGCAATAGTTCGCGTAAATGTATGTGGTTGGAAGACAGCAATAATTTCTTTATCTGGATATTTTTGACGTGCACCATCAATCGTTGCACGAATTTCTGCTGGATGGTGTGCATAGTCATCAACAATTGTCATATCTGAAACGATTTTTTCGCTAAAGCGGCGTTTTACACCAGGGAAAGTCAACATTTCTTCTGATACTTCTTTAAGATCTAAGTCTTCAAAGTAAGCAACTGCAATGACACTTAAAGCATTTAAAATATTATGTTTTCCAAAAGCTGGAACCACAAAATGGCCAATAAATTCATCTTCATGGTACACATCAAAAGCTGAACCAGTTGTTGTACGCTCAATATTTCGTGCTTGGATATCATCGTTATCACTAATACCATAGTAATAAATCGGCACATCTGCCTCTAATTTTCTTAGATATTCATCATCGCCATACGCAAAAATGGCTTTTTTCACTTGGTGCGCCATTGTTTGGAATGCACTGTATACATCTTCAATGCTTGTATAGTAATCAGGATGATCAAAATCAATATTTGTCATAATCACATAATCAGGTGAGTAAGCTAAAAAGTGACGACGATATTCGCAAGCTTCAAATGCAAAAAATTCTGCGCGTGGATCGCCATGTCCAGTACCATCACCAATCAGATAACTAGTTGGGCGAACACCTGTCAATACATGCGAAAGTAACCCAGTTGTACTTGTTTTACCATGTGAACCAGTTACTGCAATACTTGTATAGTTTTGAATAAAATCACCAATGAAATCATGGTAACGAATTACTTCAAGTCCAAGTTCTTTGGCACGTTGGATTTCTTCATGTGTGTCAGGAAACGCATTCCCTGCGATGACTGTCATACCTGATTTAACGTTATCTGCACTAAATGGCAAAATTGTTATATTTGCTTTTTCTAAATCTCTTTGTGTAAAGAAATATTTTTCAATATCTGATCCTTGGACATTTAGTCCTTGCTCATGTAATACAAGCGCTAATGAGCTCATACCTGAACCTTTGATACCAACAAAATGATATAATTTTTCTTGTTTTGTCATTTGAATCCTCTTCTCTTATCTATCATCCATCATTCATTCACATATTCAACACGATTTTCATTATCTTATAAACAAATAAAAATTTCAACCAAATTTGTTCGCAAATGCTTTTTCTTGCAAAATAATGAGTTAAGAACGAGAAAATTGCCATTTTGTCTGGCCCAGAATGGCTTGATAAGTTGTCCAAATCTCTGTCGGAATTTCGACATGGTTGAGATAGCCTTTTCCCTTGGGACCATAACCGTATTCATCATCATGTAAGCGAGCGATTTCTCCTAAGACTAATGATTTAAAGTAATCCGATGGCCATTGATGGTTTAATTCTGATTGTGTAAACGCCATGCTAGTATTTGTTTCTTCATCAGACCAACGTGCTAATTGTGGAACGATCGGTACATAGTTTTCAAATTCAACAGTTGTGTTCTCCCATACTTTTTCAAAAGTTGCTCTTGTTCGTCGCTGTAATATAGGATCATTCATCAATAAAATCTTTTGTGGGAATAACTGTATCTCTTGCAATTTATCTAACGCAAATCGAGCATTTTCACCAGAATTTGTGGAGTACGATTCAATGACTAACTGCGCATCTGAAAAATGATATTTTTCTTGTAGATAACAACGATACATCTCACTTTCACTAAGTGTTTCTGAAAATAAAAATCCTTGCTCTTCAAAGTTTCTTCGAAGTATTGGTGTCGCATGACCTATTCCACCTACTAAAAAAATTTGTTCAATCTGTTTTTTTTGCAAAAGATCAGCTGCATGATCAACCAAAACTGGCAATCCGTTCCCTGCAAGGATTAGGAGCGGAGCCGTTTGTCTATGTGTAGCTACATCCATAGCTGGTTGATCCGCTAAAAATGTTAGTAGCTGATTCCAATTATCAATCATCCGAACAATACTCCTTTCCTTATCTATTTAGTCGTTATCGTTATTTAGCCGTTTTGTTTCCTGCCAAACTAAATTCCCACGACAGCGCCCACAGCGAAACCGTTTTGTATCAATTTTCCGTTTTCGATAAATCATTGTCTGACAACCTACGCATTGATAACATTCAATTTTACTGCTTTTTTTTGCTACAGTTGGCGCATAACGCAATCCACCAGTTTGTTGTAACAACTGTTTGAAGTCATTATCTCGGTGATGATAGCCTTTACCAGCTAAATGCAAATGGTAATGACATAGTTCATGTTTAATGATTCCGACAACTGTTTGTTCATCAGATTGAGCAAACATCGACGGATTGAAGTCTAAATGATGATCATTCAAATGATAACGTCCGCCTGTTGTTTTCAGGCGTGCGTTAAATATAGCTTCATGTGTAAACGGCTGTTGAAACCACTCAATCGAAATGGCTTCAACTAGCATCTGTAATTCCTCTTGTGTCACTTTTTACTCCTTATAAGGTGAAAGCATGGTTAAACTAATACGACCTTTCTTCACATCGACTTGTTCTACCCATACGGTTACGACATCCCCAACAGAAACTACATCTGTTGGATGCTTAACAAATTTTTTACTTAATTTTGAGATGTGAACGAGGCCATCTTGCTTTACACCAATATCCACAAAAGCACCAAAGTCGATAACATTTCGGACAGTTCCTTTTAATTCCATACCTGCCTTCAAGTCTTCCATACTTAAAACATCTTGGCGCAATAACGGTGCTGGCATTTCTTCCCGCATATCACGTCCTGGCTGTGTCAAACCTTCTAAAATATCGGTCAATGTTTCTTCACCAATCTCCATAGTTTTCGCTAGAGTTTCTGGATTTAATTGTTTTAAGACTTCTGTTGCTTCAGAAGTGCCCAGATTTTTTTCAGTTAATTGGTTCATAGCTAAAATTTCTTTTGCTACCGCATAACTTTCTGGATGGATACCCGTATTGTCTAATACATTTTTTCCATCTGGTATCCGCAAAAATCCAATGGCTTGTTCGTATGCCTTTGGCCCTAATCTTGGAACCTTTTTCAATTGCGTACGTGCGTTGAACGCACCATTTTCATCACGGTAAGTAACAATATTTTGTGCAATTGTTTTATTCAACCCAGAGATATGCTGTAACAGTTGGGGGCTAGCCGTATTTACATCCACACCCACTTGGTTAACGACTGTTTCAACAACAAAGTCTAATTGCTCTGCCAATCTTTTTTGGGAAACATCATGTTGGTACTGCCCAACCCCAACTGCTTTCGGATCAATTTTGACTAATTCTGCCAATGGATCTTGCAAACGGCGTGCAATTGATACAGCACTTCTTTCTTCAACCTGCAAATCAGGAAATTCCGTTCGAGCGACTTCACTTGCAGAGTAAACAGAGGCACCAGCTTCATTGACAATGGCATAATATGCTGTGTGATCCACAGTTTTTAATTGTTCCGCTACAAATAATTCTGATTCTCGGCTAGCAGTTCCGTTTCCGATTGCGACCATATCCACTTGATATTGATTGATTAATTTTATAAATTGTCCTTTTGCTGCTTCACGTTTTGTTTGAGAAGCTGGTTTGTGTGGATAGATGACTTCAATTGCTAGGACTTTCCCTGTAGCATCAACTACCGCTAATTTACAGCCCGTACGATAAGCTGGATCGAAGCCTAACACAACTTTTCCTTTTAAAGGTGGTTGCAATAGTAAGTTTCGCAAATTTTCACCAAAAATCGCAATGGCTTGTTCATCCGCTTTTTCAGTTAACTCATTGCGAACTTCACGTTCAATCGCTGGAGAAATAAATCGCTTATAACTATCTTGATAAGCTTCACGCACATAACTTGCTGCAGGTGAAGCTGGATTGCCAACTAATTGACGTTCCAAATAATCCATTACTGCTGTTTCGTCTACTTGCAGGTTGACTTTCAGAATATCTTCTTTTTCACCACGATTTGTTGCTAAAATACGATGAGAAACCATTTTATGAACAGGCTCTGAGAAGTCGTAATACATCTCATAGACACCTTTTTCGTCTAAGTCCGCATCTTTTACTAAACTTACATAACTCCCCTTATTATAAGTATAAGAACGAATCCAAGTTCTGAATTTAGCGGTATCGCTGACTTGTTCCGCAATGATTTCATGCGCTCCTTGCAGTGCATCTTCTACGGACAAAACTTCTTTTTCTTCATTAATAAATGTTTGCGCATAGGTTTCCACTTTTTGGTCATTCAATTGCAATAACCATTCAGCAAGTGGCTCTAATCCTTTTTCTTTGGCAATCGTTGCTTTTGTACGGCGTTTTTGTTTATATGGACGATACAAGTCTTCTACTTGTTGCATTTTAACTGCTTGAAGGATCCCTGCTTCTAATTCAGGCGTCAATTTTCCTTGTTCGTCAATTAAGCGTAAAACTTCGACTTTTCTTTTTTCTAAATTTTCTAAGTATGCGTAACGTTCTTCGATTTCCCGAATTTGGACTTCATCCAAGCTCCCTGTCATTTCTTTTCGGTAGCGTGCAATGAAAGGAACTGTATTTCCTTCACTCAATAAATGAAGAACCGTTGTTAATTGTTTTGTGTTATAGCTTGCTAATTCTTTTTGTACAAGCTGGATAATTGTTTGGTTGAGTTTTTCTGTCATCGAGATGTTCTCCTTTAGTTTGTTAGTCGCTTGTCTATTTTAGCATACTTTTTTTATGGAATAAAAAAAGGCGGAATGACAAAATAAAAAGCATAGAACAAGATGTCTACACTTTTTAGAAAATTTAGTTTCGCTCTTCGTTTACAAATCTCAAATCAAAAATCTGGTTGCCATGGTCCCTGATTATTTTGATACTCAATGTCTTGAACGATCCCTTGCTCGTCAAAAATCACGCCATGGATGGATCCGCCAAACACTGCACCGCCATCGATCCCAATCTTATTGTCGTTTAGCCATAAATCTGTTGTTTGCATATCGCCATGCAACATTGGCGTAATTGTGTGGCCAAAAACAATGGTCTTCCCCGTTTGATTTTTTCCGTTATGAAAAGGTTCACGAATCCAAATAAAATCTCTTGGGCTGGTTTCTCGCCAATCTTTTTTCGTTAAATCTACTCCTGCGTGAACAAATAAATAGTGTTTCCATTCGAAATATAAAGGTCTCTCCACTAAAAATTGAATCAGTTCATCATATCTTGAACGAATCATCATTGCGATTTCTGTTGGAGAATACTCTTCTGTCGCACCTGGATGTAATAAACTTTCAAAAGTCTCTTTACCACCGTTACGCAAATACGCATTATACCAATCTTCAGGCGATTGTAAAAATTGTAAGAAATACTCCTCGTGATTGCCACGTAGATAAATGGCGCCAGTTTCTTTCGCTAATTTCATTCCAAGTAAAAAACATTCTTTTGTTTTCGGTCCGCGATCATTTAGATCACCAATCAAAACTAATTGATGAATTGTTGGATCATAGTCACGTACTAATTCTTGAAACAATTCATATTCTCCATGGACATCACTAATTGCATAGAGCAAAGATTTCATAACTACCACACCCCTTCTTAAAAAGTATAGCGTAAATTTACAAGTGATTCCAACAAAAAAAAGCTAAAAGAAAAACAGGTTTTTGCTTTTCTTTTAGCGACTATTTAGTGGCAACGGTTAATGGTAACCATTGTTTTCTTAACGATTTGAACCTTTGATTTATTTGAAATTTGCCACCAAGATTTCTGCAATTTCTGTATCTGTTAACGAATGTTCTTTAAGGTAACGATTATGTGGATGTTGCGCACATTCTTTTGAACATGCTCCAAGATGTCGCGCTTCATTTTCTACCGAAGTCAAAAATTGACGATTGCATTCAGGATTTGCACAATTCACATAGCGCTCACAAGGTGTTCCGTCAAACCAGTCTCTACCAACTACTCGTTTATCGACATGATTGATTTCAACCGCAATTCGTTCATCAAAGACATACATTTGTCCATCCCATAATTCACCTTGAACTTCGGGATCTTTTCCATATGTCGCAATCCCACCATGAAGCTGCCCAACGTCTTTGAAGCCTTCTCGAACTAACCAGCCAGAAAATTTTTCACAACGAATCCCACCTGTACAATAAGTAACGACACGTTTGTCCATAAATTCTTCTTTGTGGTCGCGAATCCATTGAGGTAGTTCTCTAAAACTACGGATCTCTGGTCGAACAGCCCCACGAAAATGACCTAAATCATATTCATAATCATTTCTTGCATCAATCACAACAGTTTCTTCATCAAGAATCGCTTCTTTAAATTCTTGCGGTGATAAATAAGCTCCTGTAGTATCTTTCGGATCGATGTCCTCCTCAAGTTTGAGAGAAACCAGTTCCGAACGTGGACGAACAAACATTTTTTTAAATGCGTGTTCAGGACTTGGGTCGATTTTGAAGAAAGTATCAGCAAAACGTACATCTGCTTTCATTGCATCCATATAAGCAGTCGTATCTGCAATTGTTCCTGACAACGTGCCATTAATTCCTTCCGTTGCGACAAGAATCCTCCCCTTCAAGTTCAATGACTTACAAAAGGCTAAATGTTCCTTCGCAAACATTTCTGGATCTTCAATCGTTGTGTAATTATAATAAAGTAAAACTTGGTAATTCATACTGTGACATCCCTTCATTCTAATGATTCCCAAATAGTATAAGAAAGGATCAGTTATTTGACGACTTATTTGCTTGTGTATTTTTACGCAAGATTGAATAGTAAACGCACATAAGTTTACATAATAATTTTATAATCAAAAGAAAGAAAACTTTTGCAGATTCTATGATAGCCCTCTACAAAAGTTTCAATTTATTTGCCAGTCACTGCAAAATAATTACCATCTGGATCAGCAAAATTAAAAACGTATTCTTCACCGATTTGGACTAAATCACCCAGTGTGACATTATTTGTTTGCATTTTTTTATATAAACCAAAAACATCTTCACTTGCAAACATTAAAGAAGGTGAATTTGACGCAACCTCTGGTGAATGTGCCTCGATAAATTTACGATCATACAAAACTAATTTCGCTTGTGCGTCAACTGCTGGACCAATCTCAACAATCAATGTGCCATCCATTTCTTGTCGATCTAATTCTGCAAAACCGTTATTTGTCCAAAATGCTGCATTTTTTTCAACATCATCGACATAAAGCATGATTTTTATTTCATTTGTAAACATTTTGTTCCTCCTAAAGCCATTTTAATGGTGAATAATCGTTGCTAGTTTACCATATCCTCCTCATAATCTCTAGACTTGTCTATTTAAATGAATGTTTTTCGTTTGTATTTTCTCGTTTTCACTTTTCGGAATATTTACTTTTATAAATAAAAAGCTAACTATCGAAACGATAGCTAGCTCTAATTTTTTCTTAAGCTTTATGCATTTACATCAATGACTTTAGTTTCATCATTGATGACATCACGATCCAAATCATGGATACGAGCACTTGTAACAATCCCAGCTACCATACTACCACTAACGTTTGTTGCAGTACGAGCCATGTCGATCAATGGTTCTACAGAGATAACTAAACCGACGATTGCTACCGGTAAATTCATTGCGCCTAGCACGATTAATGAAGCAAATGTTGCGCCCCCACCAACGCCAGCGACACCAAATGAACTGATCGTTACAATCGCTACTAGCATTAAAATAAATTCTAAGCTAAATACATTAATACCTGCAGCTGGTGCAACAATTGTTGCTAACATTGCTGGATAAACTCCCGCACAGCCATTTTGCCCAATTGACAAACCAAAGCTTGCAGAGAAGTTCGCTGTTGCATCGTCAACCCCAAGAGCTTTCGTTTGTGTTTCAATATTTAACGGCAATGCACCTGCACTAGAACGTGAAGTAAAAGCAAAACTCAATACTGGAAAAGCCTTTTTGAAGTAATTAATTGGATTCACTTTGACTGACATCAAAATGAGCGAATGAACAATTAATACAGCAAGCAAAGCAATATATGAAGCTAGTACAAATTTGCCTAAGTTCACGATTGCTACAAAGTCACTTGTAGCCATGACGTTTGTCATCAACGCAAGTACGCCATATGGTGTTAAGCGTAGAACTAGTGTCACGATTCGCATAACTATTTTATATAAACTATCAATCAAATCTGAGAAAAACGCTGCTTCTTTTGGTGCTTTACGTTTAATCCCAAGATAGGCAACACCAACAAATGCAGCGAAAATCACGACACCAATTGTACTTGTTGGTCGACTCCCCGCTAAATCAGCAAAAACATTTTTAGGAATAAATGATAAAATTTGTTGAGGAATAGATAAGTTCTCAACCGTTTCTTGTCTAGTAGCTAATTCAGCAATACGTGCTGTTTCAGCTGCTCCTTCAGTAAATTTTGCCCCTTGTAAATTAAAGAGCATCGTTGTCCCAATCCCAATTAGTGCAGAGATTGCTGTCGTCGCTAACAACGTTGTTAAAACTGTGGCGCTGATTTTACCTAATTTTTCCGAAACTTTCATTTTGGTAAATGCACCGACAATCGAAATGAAAACCAATGGCATAATTAACATTTGCAAGAAAGCAACGTAGCCATTCCCAACAATTCCAATCCAATCCATTGATTGAGTAACAATTTGATTATCGACCCCAAAGATAAGTTGCAGTAGACCGCCAAATACGATCCCGATACCTAGCGCTGTGAAGACGCGCGTTGAAAATTTAGTATGGCGCTTTTGCATACGATAAAACACATATAATAATGCCGCAAAAACTAGAACCACTAAAACTGTGATGAGTGTTGTCATTTTTTTCCTCCTTAAAATTTTTTAATGACAAGTCCATCAAAGGAAGTAAAGGTTCCCGGGAATGATTCTTCAACCATTCCCCTGAAAAAAACTTGTATTTTTTCAGTGACTCGTTCATTTTAGCTCATTTTTTGCCAAATGGCATGCCTTTTGCTTACATTTAGTAATAGAAAAAGAGCAGTAGCGATAGTTTTAAGCTATCACTATTGCTCTTTCTTATGCTTCTTTTTCTGATTGAAAATTCAATTTGATACCTGGTTCATCTAAAGCAATCTCTGTAATTTCGTATGCCATACGACTAACAATGTCAAATAAAGGTGCGACTAACTCATCCACTTCTTCTTGTGTAACATCTGCCTGTCCTTGAACTTTACGATTCAAGATGTGATTGATTTGACTAACACTTCCAGATAGTACATATTGGTCAAATACTAAGCGGAACTCTAAACGAGCACCTACAATACTATGTTCTTCTGGGTAATTTTCAATCGTTTCATTCAACGGCGAAAAACCAACTTTTAAGTCAGTTTGGATTTCTTGATCTTTAGGTTTTTGATCGTAGTGAAAAGCCTCAACCACTTCTTTTTGTCTTCTAATTTCCATATCATCACTCCTCTATAAAAATTATAGCATATGAAATTTGAAAGCGGACAATATTTTAAATAATCTCTGGTAATTCAATGATTTGCTTCAATTCATTCACCACATAGGTTGCAGGAATATCACCTAAAAAATGATCGATATCATATAAGCAAGTGGCAATTCCCGCGTTATTCCCTGCTTCAATGTCTAAGCGACGATCACCAATCATCATTGCTTCTGTTTTTTGTAAATGAAATTTTTTAATAATCGCATGCAATGAAGAAGGATCCGGTTTTCTAGGAAATTCTTGATCTATTCCAACAACTTCTTCAACCAATTCGTCTAGCCCAAAGTCTTTTAAAAGTTTCCAAGTTGAATGAGTTAAACGATGTGTCAGGATAAAGTGTCGTCCGCCGTGTGCTTTCAACTTTTCTAAGACCAATTTCGTATCTTGAAAAGGTGCTGATACTTCTTGACTCTCTGTTTCATAGCGATGAAATAGTGGAGTAAATTTTTCCTCAGATAACTGATAGCTTTGCCGTAATTGACTCGTTGAATACTTTTTCATCACAAAATAGATTTCTTTTTTATCCGCTGTAATCCCAAAATCTTGTAAGGCACGCCAAGCACCATCAACCATTGCAGGATATGTATCAAATAATGTACCATCAAAGTCCCAAATAAAATTCTTTATCATTGCTCCTACTCCTCTTTTTTTCGCACAAAGTATATCAAGTCTTTATAAAATCTTTTTATCAATGATCGTTAACTGTTCGTCAAACGTGTATTGGATTGGTTGCGCATTGGGAATATCAATCGTATCCATTAGATTTTCTGGTACATTCTCCAAGTATTTTGTTAACGCACGTACACTGTTTCCGTGCCCGACCACTAAGAGGTTTTGTTGCTCACGAAGTTTTGGTGCAAGTGAATCTTCCCACAACGGTATCAGACGTTTAACCGTCATTTCTAAGCTTTCTCCATGAGAAATCAAACGAGGATCCAAGAAATCGTATCTTCTATCCAAGTGGTTTTCTTTAGCAAGTGGTGGTACTTCACGATAGTCACGACGCCAAATTTTGACTTGTTCTTCTCCATAGATAGCTTTCATTTCGTCCTTGTTTTTACCAACTAGTTCACCATAATGTCGTTCATTTAAACGCCATGTTTTAGTAATTGGAATCCACAATTGCCCCATTTCTTCTAAAGCGAATTGAGCTGTTTTGATTGCTCGCTTTAAAACTGAAGTGTAGACAGCATCAAACGCTAAACCAGCTTCCTTCATTTTGTTCCCTGCTTCACTCGCTTGCTGCGCACCTTTCGCAGTCAATGCTACATCCAACCACCCCGTCCAATAATTCTCGAAATTCGCTTCACTCTCACCATGACGCAACAAAACCATTTTCATTTTTTTCACTCCCTATACATTTGTTTCAAATCGTGTACCGCATTTTTTACAAGTTACTCGAATTTTTCCACGACCTTGTGGAGCACGTTGCTTTTGTTGGCAATTTGGGCAAGAAAAATACGTGTACGTTTGGTAAGCCGTTTCCTTGTTTGTCTTTAGTTTTCTTTTGGTGACCGTTTGAAAAAAGTTCCGTACTGTTCGCCAGTTTTTTAAAAAACGTTGATTTTCATTCAATCTTGGATAAATTTTAGTTGATAAGAAACGATAAAACAAAATTCCTAAAAACAGTAAAGAGAATACTCTGCCAGACCCATAAGGCAGCCAGCGACTTAATAGACTAAACAGAAGCGACAAGATCAGTAAAAAGCGATTCAATTCGTCAAATTTTGCATATCTTCCTTTCATGAGTTGTTGATATTTTTGATACATTTTAATCATTCATTGTAACCAAACTTGAGCCATTTTCTCCTCCATTGACTATTTAATAGAATAAAAAGTGCAAAAGGAAAAGCCCTAATTGGCTTTTCCCATAGTTACTTGATGCAACATATTTCGATTTTTTGTAAAGTCGATTACGATTACTTTTTTCTCTTCAGCTCGTTTAACTACCCGAAACGTGTCTGCTAAAGGCAATGAAAGTTTTCGCGATGGTAATTGTTGAACTTGTAAATAACGATGAACCAGTGACAAAATCTGGGGAAATTGAATAGATGTATGCATCAGATTAGGATACTTTTTCAAAAGTTGTGTAGTTTTCAAAAGATTTCTTTTTTTGCTCAGTCGTCTCAAAAAACTTTTCAAAATCTTTTGTTGTCGTTTGAAAATCGAAAAAGAATTCTCCTCATCGACTCGATAACGCATCTGATGTTGCAACTCAGCTGTACTTAAATGCACAGTGCCCTCCTCAGTTTCCACATCAAGACCTGTTGGAAATAAATCTGTGGTTACTCGATCCCACTCTGTCAATGAGATTTCGATAAATTCTTTGACTGGTAAGTCAAGCTCCTTTTCAAAAAAATCTAGGATAGCTGACATACCTTTTGTTTGATAAACTTCCCCTAAGGTTAATCCCTCTAAATGGAATTCTGGTGAAAAATGCAGTAACGTTTTTTCTTCATTTAATTGAACATAAATAAAAGTGGAACGTTCAACTGATTCATCTTTTAAAACAACTAAAAAATTCATTTTTCTCCTCCTTTACTTCCTTTTTAAAATAGCATACTTCTGCTAAAATGTCAGACAGATTCTAGGATTTTTCCAAAATTTTATTTTTTCGTAATGAGTTGCTAAAGATCAATAAAATTCTCTTTTACTTATGAAAAATTCACTCATTTATTCTTTCCAACACTGATGATATTATTAGATTCACCTACACAATCTCACGATAATGCCGCCCACAGTTCAACTAGATAAGTCCAAAAAATAAGACTGGAAAAAGGATAAATCCAAATTGTGGTTTCAAGATCATCATTATCGGCACGATTCCAACCAGCACAACATTCAATAGACTGATGTACCATTTTTTCAATGCCACATATATAGCTACCTTGAGAATCGACCTAACAGATGCTTTGGGATTCTTGACCTGAAAATAATAACTATTTAACTGAACGGCTACAAGCATAATGAATAAAAGAAGCAAGAAGGGAATGAGTACGTTCAAGAAGTAAGAAAACTTTTGGCCGAGTGCTCCGCCAATTTTGAGTATATTCTACTTAATTTTAAAGGAGTAGCTTCAACCTGTTTATACAAAAAGGAGTGATGACAATTCAATTGTCATCACTCCTTTTAATTTATCGATTATTTATTAAAGATTTTAGGTCCTTTACGCATGTTTCGGCGATCATTTTTAGGTGTATCTTTTTGTTCTGATCTGCCTCCGCCTTGTTTCTTTTTAATTAGTTCTAACATTTTTTCTTTTGAATTCATTTTTATTCCACCTTTATTTATCTTGCAATAGTAGCAACTTTCTCCTTGTTTAATATACAACAAAAAACAAGTAAAATCATTCTTTTTTTCGGTGTGGCTAAAAAAGAAGTGCAAATCAATCAACTACCTTTGCTATTGACGAACCATAACTCTTGCTTTTTAACGTAACATAAGTAGTTCTGATCACATACTTACAAAAAAAGCTTTGTTTGATGAAAACTATTATACATTTTCTCACATGTACCCAAGCAACTCGGTGAAATAATTTTTCACAAAAATTATTTCACGTTCGTGACGTCAGCAGGAACCCTTGTGACAGTCCCACTAGTTAAGTCATGAGCTTCTAAAAAGAAACCTGAGCCATAACTAATCTCATAGTTACCTGCTCCGATCTTATGATGGGCAGAATTGCTACTGGCTCTTTCCCAATTTGAACGATCCTCAGTTATGTATTTTTTCCAATAACTATTGTAAAAAATATTGGTATTACCTACGACATCTCCTAAGCCATATCCTAGACGATTGCCAGTAGAAGTTTTCTTATAAGGAATCATCGCACTAACCTTTTCCTGTAATTTTACCGTTCCTGTCGCTTTGCCAGTATAAAAAATCCAATTTACAACCACCTTATGCCCAGCTTTGACTTTGATTGGTTGACCAGGCACTGTCCAAGATTTAAGAGTGGTCTGAGTTTCTGAATTACTATTCGTAAATGTATACTCAGCCGATACCTCTACGGATGTTTCGCCAATCATCGGTAACTCAATTTTGGTTGAAGCCTTAGTTCCTACCTTCGATGAATGTGTTGTTGTTGTAGTAACCGAATTTGTATGAGACTCCGTATATGACGGTGTATAGAATGTCTGATCTTCCGAAGTATCATTATTAAAAGTACTACTATTCACTGTCCTAGGCGTATGTTTCACGACAAGGTCATTATTATTTCCGACAAGATAAGTATCACTCGAAACATTCCAAGGATTTGTCTCGTCACCTGATAACTTCTCACTATAGGAAATATCTCCCCACTGGTACATTTGAAAAGAAAGCGCGTATGACATGACCGACAATTTATCGTGATCTGCTTCACTGAGTCTCTCATTCAGTTTAGTGCTCTCTCTGCTAAACGAGGTAGCGCTTACATCATTGTTTATAGTAATAGTAGATAACAGGCCAACAGATATAATCCCAATTTTAGTTATTTTACTCCACATGTTTTATTTCCTCCATTTTTTGATTACTTTAAACGAGTCATTCAAGTGTTATTTGATATTTCTTACACCACTCCTCTACTAAATTCTCTCAATTTTTTAAGAATAACTATGTATAAAAAATAATTGAACGCTGTTCATAATCATGTGAATGAACGTTTCTTTCGTCCATAATCAACATCTCTTAAACATTATTTTAACACACGTTTCTCTTTTTATTAAAACAATACATCTTCCAACAATTGTTATTTAATTAGGTGGATATTTCTTACTTGATCATTCTTATTTTATTTCTTCACTCTTCTCACAAAATAAAAAATGTAGCTATGTAAATAGATATTATCTAAATGTTTTGCTAACTTCACTGCAAAATTTTTGAATGATGTTATGATATAAATATTTTTCTTAAGCTCTGGATTAGTTTTAGTAATTTTTTTAATTTTATCTTAAAGAAATTCAGATTACTCATAAAAATATTTATCAACTGCTTTACCAAACCTCTCTTACATTTCGCTTTATCAACCGATTCATTCAATGGTTTTTTCCCTGGACCATTAGTTCATCATAAGAAATTTTATTTGATATTGAAAACATAGGATTTTTAGATCGGTGATGAACTTAACACGGAATTCCAATCCAATTATTCTCATCTCTCCAAAATCTATTTGACGTATTGCGTCAACTAAAGTTTGAGTAGATGATTTTGAAGAAATAAACTGTTTTTTGTTTGTAGTGTAAGAAAAAAGCTTTGATTGTAAATTACGATACTCTTTAGTAAACCGAAGATTATTTTTTAAAGATATGCATATTCTTGATTAAAATCAAAAGTATCACATAGAAATAGTTTTCTTTTTCATTCATACAAATTTTATTTTCTAAATCCTCTAATTGTTCCATACTTTTTTCTAGCCAACACAAAAAAGCACAGAATTGATAACCTAAGAAAGTTTCCCTTAATTATCCTTCTGCACTTTAATTAGTGAATATTTTTAAATTTTACTTGTGAGTAAGTAACGCCACCAGCTCCACATGATGCGTTTGTGGGAATAAGTCAACAGGTTGTACTTTTGTTGTTTCATAACCTGCTTCTGCAAATAATTTTGCATCACGCGCAAAAGTTGCTGGATTACATGAAATATAAACAATTCGAGAAGGGTTCATTTCAATTGCTGATTCAATGAAACTTCCATCTAATCCTTTACGTGGTGGATCAACCATAATAACAGAAGGCTTAATTCCTTTATCTTGCCACTTTTTCATTGCTTTTTCAGCTTTACCCACTTCGTAATGAGCATTTTCGATTTTATTAGTTAATGCGTTAAACTGTGCATCTTCAATCGCTTCAGGGATGATTTCCATTCCATAAACTTCCGCAACACGATCAGCTAAGGATAAGCCAATGGTCCCGATTCCTGAATAAGCATCGATTACAACATCTTCTTTGGTTAAGTTCGCAAAATCAATTGCTGTTTGGTAAAGATATTCTGCTTGTTGTGTATTCACTTGATAGAATGATTTCGCAGAAATTCTGAATGTCTTTCCTAATAGTTGATCTTCAATGTAATCTTTTCCAAATAAAACAACTTCTTTTTTACCAAAGATGACATTTGTTTTCTCTTCATTGATATTTTGAATGACTGAAACAACTTCTGGTAATTCTTCATGAATCACTTTAGCAATCTCTTTTGCTTTGAAGAATTTTTCTTTACGTGTCACTAAAACAACCATCATTTCATGTGAGTAATGTCCACGACGAATAACGATATGACGAATTTGTCCTTCATTTTTAGCTTCATTATACGCACGAACTTGGAAACGTTCTAAGATGTCACGCACAACAACGATTGCTTTATCGATTTCTGGATCTTGAATATAAAAATCTGTAATCGAAACTAAATCATGGCTGTTTTTCTTATAAAAACCGGTAGCCAAATGACCATCAATTTTCCGAACAGGGATTTGTGCTTTGTTTCGGTAAGCAACTGGTGAAGCCATACCTACTACTGGCAGAACAGGTACTTCTGGTAACTTCGCAATTTTTTCCATCACATTTTCAACTTGGTGTTGTTTGAACACTAATTGTTTTTCATAACTCAAGTGTGCAAGCGGAGCAATACCTGTACGAATCAACGTTTTATCTTCAACAGGTTGACGATCCGGTGAAGTCGTTAACCAGTTTTCTACTTTTGCATAGCCAAATTTATTTCCTGCCTTTAATACAAGAACTTCTACTTCTTCTCCAGGTAGCGCATTTTCGATAAATAATGGGTAGCCGTCAATTTTCGCAACACCCATTCCTTCATAACTCAAATCAATAATTTTTACGGTATAACGTTCATTTTTTTTCACTGTTTGTTCGCTCATTGTTTACTCCTTTAACTTCTTACTTTTCTAATTCTGACTCTACTATAAATTATTGTTTTTCACAATAACTAAAACCGGTACTGACCTCTAGGTTCCTAGTATCAGTACCGGTTGTCTGGCTATTTTTCCTCGTCAGCAATCTTACCATCGCCGTCAATATCTTCGTCTGTTAATCGTTCGACTTCTTTCACGAATTCTTTGCCAACCTCTTCGAATTCTTCTTCTTCTACACCCGTGATAGCGGCATCGGGAATCTTATCCGTATTCGCAAAAAATTCAATATGTTGATGTAAATTTGAGAAATGCATTGGTGCATCGCCACCGTATTCACCATCTAAGTTGATCATTACCGGACGATTTGTATCATCTTCCGTTTCAACATATAACTCGCTTGTCTTTGTATAAATCACTCGATGATCTTCGACATGACGGCCACCATTCAACATCAGTGCTGCAATGTGTAAAATTTCAAAAATATTGGCTGTTTTGACGATAATCAATGAAAATTTCCCATCGTCAAGCTTTGCATCCGGAGCAATTTGCTCAAAGCCACCGACTGAATTCGTTAACCCTAAGAAAAACATGGATGCATTTCCAATATATTCTCCTTCATCGTACTTCAAACGCATTTTGATTGGCTTCACTCGAGGTAACATCTCTGCTCCTTTTGCGAGATAAGCCAAGTAACCAAAAATACTTTTTAGTTCAGATGGTACTTCATAAGTTAACTCCGTTAAGTAGCCACCTGCTGCAATATTGATGAAGTAACTGTTTTCGGCATGACCAATATCCATTTTCACAGTCTGGTTTTTTTTGATGACTTCGGCAGCTGCCTTAATATTGTCACGAGGAATTTTTAGTGCTCGTGCATAATCATTCGTTGTTCCAGCGGGGATAATCGCCATTTTAGGTCGTTTCTTCAATGGTGCGATTCCATTCACAACCTCATTGATTGTTCCATCTCCACCTGCTGCTACAACCAAGTCAAAACCTAATTTTCCGACTCTGGTTGCTTCATTTTTTGCAGAGTTTTCTTCGGGAGTTGTTGCATAAGCACTTGCTTCATAACCTGCCTCTTCCAGTGCTTGAAGAATATCAGCGAGGTTTTTTTTCAGCAATTCTTTACCTGAAGTTGGATTATAAATGACACGTGCTTTTTTCATGATTTTCCTCTTAACGTTTCGTCAATTCATCTTTTAGTAGTTTGTTCACAACGCCTGGATTTGCTTGTCCTTTTGTTGCTTTCATGATTTGTCCTACTAAGAAGCCGACTGCACGATCCTTTCCGTTTTTAAAGTCTTCAACAGATTGTTCGTTATTATCTAAAATTTCATTGATAATTGGCAGTAATTGACTTGGATCAGATAGTTGGATCCAACCATTGGCTTCAACGACTCCTTGCGCGTCGCCACCTTTTGCAATCAATTCACGGAAAACTTTTTTTGCGATTTTTGAACTGATTGTTCCATCAGCAATCAAACGGATCATGCCTGCTAAGTTCTCTGGTGTCAATTGTGTTTCTGCTAATTCTAGTTTTTCACTATTTAAGTAGGCAGAGACTTCACCCATCAACCAGTTAGAAGCTTGTTTTGCATCTGCGCCATTCTCTAAAGTTGCTTCAAAGAAGTCAGACATTTCTTTCGTTAACGTCAAGACCATTGCATCATACTCAGGTAACCCAAAGTCACTGATATAACGTTGGCGACGTGACGCTGGTAATTCTGGCAATGTCGCTTTAACACGTTGAATCCATTCATCATCAATCACAAATTTTGGAATATCTGGTTCTGGGAAGTAACGGTAGTCACTTGAGCCTTCTTTGACCCGCATCAAAATAGTTTTATTCGTTGTTTCATCAAAACGACGAGTTTCTTGTTGGATTTCGCCACCAGAAAGTAAAACTTTTGCTTGACGTTTTTCCTCAAAAGCCAGTCCTTTTTTCACAAATGAAAGTGAGTTCAAGTTTTTTAATTCTGCTTTTGTTCCAAATTCTTCTTGACCATAAGGACGCAAAGAAATATTGGCATCACAACGCATAGATCCTTCTTCCATTTTCACATCACTAACTTCAGTGAACTGGATGATTGAACGCAATGCTTCAAGATAAGCATATGCTTCTTCTGGTGAACGCATATCTGCTTCTGAAACGATTTCGATTAGTGGTGTTCCTTGACGGTTTAAGTCAACGTATGAATAACCACCGATACCGTGCATGTTTTTCCCAGCATCTTCTTCTAAATGAACACGTTCGATTCTAATTTTTTTCTTTTGTCCCTCAACTTCAATCTCGATCCAACCATCGTGACCGATTGGTTGGTCAAATTGTGAAATTTGGTAAGCTTTTGGATTATCAGGATAGAAATAGTTTTTGCGGTCAAAATGTGTATCTTTTGAGATTTCACAATTCAATGCTAAAGCAGCTTTCATTCCAAACTCTAAAGCTGCCTTGTTCATTACTGGTAGCACACCAGGATAACCCCAGTCAATCACGTTCGTATTGCTGTTAGGTTCTGCTCCAAAATGCGCAGGCGCTGGTGAGAAAATTTTAGAATTTGTTTTTAATTCAACGTGGACCTCAAGTCCAATGACTGTTTCGAAGTTCATTCGCCTTGCCCCCCTAGAATAGCAGGTTGTTGCTTATGAAATTCAGTTGCTTGTTCAAAAGCATACGCTGCTTGATACATTGTTTTTTCTTCAAAATAATTACCGATTAATTGTAAGCCAACAGGAAGACCTTCTGAAAGCCCAGCCGGAATGGACATACCAGGAAGTCCTGCTAAGTTCACAGGAATCGTTAAAATATCGCTCATATACATCGTAATTGGGTCATTGATATTTTCACCGATACCAAATGCCACAGTTGGTGAAGATGGTCCAATGATTAGATCATAATCAGCAAAAACTTTTTCAAAGTCTTGCTTGATTAATGTCCTTACTTGGCCAGCTTTCTTGAAATAAGCATCATAATATCCTGCACTCAATGAGAATGTTCCTAGCATGATTCGACGTTTTACTTCGTCACCAAAACCTTCTGAACGTGAGTTAACATACACATCTTCCAAGTTTTTCACATTTTCAGAACGATAGCCGAATCGAATACCGTCGAAGCGTTGCAAGTTTGAACTTGCTTCAGATGAAGCGATGATATAGTATACTGCTACACCATATTTTGAATGTGGCAAGCTTACTTCTTCCACCGTTGCACCTAATGAACGGAATGTTTCTGCTGCTTTCAACACAGCTTCTTTGACGCCAGGCGCTACACCTTCACCAAGGTATTCCGTTGGCAAAGCAATTTTCATTCCTTTGATATCACCAGTCAAACCTTCAGCAAAGTTAGGTACAGAAACACCTGATGAAGTTCCATCTTTTTCGTCATAACCGCTGATGGCTGTTAATGCTAATGCATTGTCTTTAACAGTTCTTGTCATTGGTCCAATTTGGTCTAATGAAGAAGCAAATGCAATCAACCCGAAACGTGAAACACGTCCATAAGTCGGTTTCATCCCGACGATCCCGTTAAATGCAGCCGGTTGGCGAATACTTCCACCTGTGTCGCTTCCCAGAGAAACAGGAATTTGACCAGAAGCAACTGCTGCAGCAGAGCCACCTGATGAACCACCGGGCACTTTAGAATGATCCCAAGCATTTTTCGTTTTCTTAAAGTAAGAAGTTTCTGTACTTCCGCCCATGGCAAATTCGTCCATGTTTAGTTTACCCACAGGGATCATATCTGCTTGATATACTTTATCCATGACCGTTGCATCATAGATTGGATCAAAATTATAAAGGATTTTTGATGCAGCTGTTGTTAACAAATCTTTTGTTACAATGTTGTCTTTGATCCCAATTGGAATACCTGCTAACACATTGTTTTCATCGATTCCTTTTTCATCTAATGCTTTTGCTAATTCAAGTGCTTTTGCTTCATTCAATGTAATAAATGCTTCGATTTCTGGTTCTGTTTCTTTGATACGTTCAAATGTTGCTCTCACTAAATCTTGAGCAGTAATTTCTTTAGAAACAAGCATATCATGCAATTCTTCTAATGAACGGTTGTATAATTCTGTCATTACGCGCCAGCCTCCCCATTATCAATAATTGCGGGTACCTTAATGAAACCATCTTCAGATTCTGGCACATTTTTTAATAATTCATCGCGACTCCAACCTGCTTGTGCACGGTCTTGACGCATTACATTCACTGTTTCTACTACGTTTGATGTGAATGGAACACCTTCTGTATCTACTTCTTCAAGCATTTCCACCATATCAATGATCTTACCTAATTGGTCTGTAAAACTTGCAAGCTCTTTTTCATCAAATGCAAGTTTTGCTAATTTGGCAACGTGTTTGACTTGTTCTTCACTAATCGCCATACTACCCCTTCTTTCTTAAACGAGTTAAAAACTTTGCTCTCTATTCTACCACAAGTGTGCAACCTCTGAAATTATTTATTGAAATTTATCTGAAAAAGCTTAGTTTTCGACTTCTACAGAATGACTTTGAGCTAACGCTTCTGCCATCTTCTCTTCCGTCCAAATGTCAATCCCTAGTGATTCTGCTTTTGTCAGCTTACTTCCAGCTTCTTCACCTGCTACAACGATATCTGTTTTTTTAGAGACACTTCCAGTTACTTTTCCACCAAGATTTTCGATTGTCGCTTTCGCTTCTTCTCGCGTAAATTGAGTTAACTTTCCAGTTAGAACAACTGTTTTATCTTTAAAAGGTGAGTCGACTTCAGCTAGCTGTTCCAATCGAATACCTTTGTATTCAAAATTGACCCCAGCAGCTTTTAATTCATCCATCAATTCGTGTACTTCTTCATTACTAAAGTAGGTCACGATGCTATCTGCAATAATAGACCCCATGCTATCAAGCGCCACAATTGATTCAAAATCGCTTTGACTGATTGCCTCTAGATTACCAAAGTGTTCGGCCAAAATTTTCGCCGCTTTTGCTCCGACGTGTCGAATTCCCAGACCAAAAATCAAACGTTCGACTGAATTTTCTTTACTATTGGCAATCGCCGTTAAAATATTATTCGCCGCTTTTTCTTTGATCTTATCTAATGTCAACAATTCTTCTTCTGTTAATTTATATAGATCTGCAACATCTGCGACTAACTTTTTATCATACATTTGTTCAAGCACTCTTGGGCCTAAGCCTTCGATATTCATCGCATTTCTGGAGACAAAGTGGTTGAGCCCTTCTTTCATTTGTGCTGGGCATTTTGGATTGATACAGCGAAGAGCCACTTCTCCATCTAGATGGACTAATTCACTTTCACATTCAGGACAATACGTTGGTAATGGATAAGGTTCACTGTCTTGTGGTCGTTTGTCCTCAATCACTCGAGCCACTTCTGGAATGATATCTCCTGCTTTGTAAATCAATACTGTATCATGCAGCCGAATATCTTTCATTTTGATGTAGTCTCCGTTATGCAGGCTAGCCCGACTCACTGTTGTTCCAGCCACACGAACGGGGGTCATGACTGCTGTTGGTGTAACGACACCTGTTCTTCCTACCGTCCATTCAATTGTTTCAATGATTGTTTCAACTTCCTCAGGTGGAAATTTATATGCAGTTGCCCAACGTGGTGCTTTAACGGTAAAGCCAAGCTGATCTTGAAGTGAAAATTCATTGACTTTCACTACGATTCCATCAATTTCATAAGGTAGCCTAATTCGTTGGTCATGAAATTTTTCAATATACGCCCAAACTTCTTCGATTGAGTGACACAACTGTGCTTCATGATTTGTATGAAAACCAAGTTTTGCTAGTTCTTGCAAAGCTTCGTACTGTGTCTTTGCTTTCATTGGTCCAAAATCTGCTACTGTGTATAAAAAAGTATCCAGATTACGTTTAGCTGCAATCTTTGAATCAAGTTGTCTTAATGAACCAGCGGCAGCATTTCGCGGATTAGCAAAAACATCATGCCCTGCGGCTTCTCGCTTTTCATTCAATTCGACAAATGACTTTTTCGGCATGAAACATTCGCCACGAACTTCGATTGAAACCGGCTCATTCAAACGTAATGGCACAGAACGAACTGTTTTCACATTTTCAGTAATATTTTCGCCTACAGTTCCATCACCACGAGTGGCGCCCCGAACAAACAGTCCATTTTCATAGCGTAAAGAAACTGAGAGTCCATCAATCTTCAGCTCACAACAATAATCCACTGGATGACCAATCGCTTTTTGCACACGTTGATCAAAAGCAAACAGTTCTTCTTTATCAAAGACATCATTTAAACTATAGAGTGGAATATCATGTGTGACTTTCTCAAACCCTGCAAGAACACCGCCACCTACTCTTTGAGTTGGTGAGTCTACAGTGATTAGTTCCGGATAATTTGCTTCGATTGCTACTAATTCTGCATAATTTTTATCGTAAACAGAATCTTCTACCGTTGGCTGATCTTCTACATAATATTCTCGGGACCAACGATTTAATTGTGCACGCAGCTCTTCTGCTCTTTTTGTTGCGTAATCAATCGTCATCTCTTGTGTCATCGTTTTCCCCCCACTATTATTAAACTTTTTCGATTGGTGCAAATGCCGCTAATAAACGTTTGACTCCTTGTCCTTGAAAAGCAACATCCAATTCAAGATCTGCAGCTGTTCCTTTTACTCGAACAACCGTCCCTGTCCCCCATTTCTTATGTTTGACTTTGTCGCCAGCTTTCCAGCTATTATTTTCGCCGCCAGTCGCTGTTTTTGATGAAACAGTCGTCACTTTTGGTTGTTGATAGCTAGGTGTAGTAGTTCTTGTCATAAATGGTGAAGTTTGTTTTGATGTTGGTCGCATTCCTTGAGTTTCTAATAACTCTTGATCAATTTCGTCGATAAATCGTGAAGGACGATTGTATTGGGTTCGGCCATATAATGTTCTTGAAAAGGCATTGGTCAAGTACAACACTTCTTCAGCTCTAGTAATTCCTACATAAGCTAAACGACGTTCTTCTTCAAGTTCACTTTCTTCCATCAAAGCACGAGAAAGTGGAAAGACACCTTCTTCTAGTCCAATCAAAAAGACCACTGGAAATTCCAATCCTTTGGCTGCATGTAACGTCATTAAAGTCACTTGCGTTGTCTCTTCTTCTAAGCTATCGATATCTGAAACCAAAGCTAAGTCATTTAAGAAAACCGTTAATTTTTCTTCAGGTGCATCTGCCATTTCTTCATTTTGTTTTTCAAATTGTTTATCGAATTCTTGCGTAACACTTAAGAATTCTTCCAAGTTTTCTAGTCTAGCCTGTGCCTCAAGTGTATTTTGGATCTTCAATTCTTCTTGATAGCCACTGCGTTCCAAGACTTCTTTTGTTAAGTCCGTAACAGATAAGTAAGGAACCATTTGTGTGACTTCATCAATCATTGCTCCAAATTCTGCTAATTGACGACCAGCTTTCCCACCAATGTTCGCTAAATCCACGTTTTGAGCTGCTTCTAACAAAGCCCATTCATGAATTGAGGCAAATTGACGCAACTTGTCAATGGAACCAGGGCCTATTCCTCGCTTAGGTGAATTGACCACTCGTTCAAAACTAATTGAGTCTTGTGGATTGGCAATCACATTAAGATACGCCAAAATGTCTTTGATTTCTTTTCGATCATAGAATTTGTGTCCGCCAACCATTTTATAAGGTATATTAGCTTTTAACAGCGTTTCTTCCATTACACGTGATTGCGCATTTGTTCGGTATAATACCGCGAAGTCACCGTAATCTCGACCATTTTCACGCATTTCCTGTTGCATTTTTTCAATAACAAAACGTGTTTCATCACGTTCATTATCGCCACGATAATAAGTGATTTTAGCGCCTTCTTGATTTTCAGTCCATAGATTTTTTGGTTTGCGGTTGGTATTGTTTTCAATCACTTGATTGGCCGCATCCAAAATTGTTTTGGTTGACCGATAATTTTGTTCAAGTAAAATAACACTCGCATCCGGATAATCTTTTTCGAAGTCCAAAATATTTTGCATATCTGCACCACGCCAGCCATAGATACTTTGATCGGCATCTCCGACAACACACAAATTACGGAAGCGCCCTGCTAATAAATTGACTAATGTATATTGAGCATGATTGGTATCTTGATATTCATCTACATGGATATATTGGAATTTATTTTGATAATAAGTTAGTGAGTCTGGATGTTCCTTGAACAAGCGAATCGTATTCATAATCAAATCATCAAAATCCATACATTGATTGTATTGCAATTCTTTCTGATAAGCTTTATAGCACTTAGCGGCAATCTCTTCATAATAGCTACCTTGCATTTTTTTAAAGTCTTCAGGCATTTGCAACTTGTTTTTGGCTTGAGAAACTGTTCCTAAAATCCCACGAGGATCGTATTTTTTTGGATCAATATTAAGCTCTTTTAGAATACGTTTCATCAAAGTAAGTTGTTCGGAAGAATCAATAATCGTAAAATTTCGATTGTAACCAATAAAATCAACATCTCTTCTCAAAATACGAACACACATTGAGTGAAATGTTGAAACCCAGACATCTTCGCCACCAAATTCCAAAATTGCGTTCACACGTTCTTTCATTTCTTTTGCGGCTTTATTGGTAAAAGTAATCGCTAGGATATTCCAAGGATTCACTTCTTTTTCTTCAATCAAATAGGCAATTCGATGCGTAAGTACGCGGGTCTTCCCACTTCCTGCACCAGCCATCAATAACAGTGGTCCTTCCGTATGAAGAACAGCCTCTTTTTGGCGAGGATTCATCCCCTGTAATAATTCTTGCTTGGATGACATTCACAACATCCTTTCTTTTATCAATCTCATCAATTATAGCATTTTACCACTCTTCATTAAACTAGCTAGCTGAAAATCATCAGAATTTCTGAAACAATTTTTTTGTAGCTCGTCAGCACGTCAAATTCATGCTAAAGTAAAGGAAAGTGAGGGATAATTTTACTATGGAAAAAAGCTTTAAACGAATAACATTCGATGATACACGTATTCTTTTCATTTTAAAAGGGATACTTATCGGTTTATTTGCTGGCCTCGTGGTTAGTTTGTTCCGATTAGGAATTGAAACATTAAGCAAAAAAATCCAATTGTTTTATCAACAAAGTCAGCAAACACCCGCCATTCTCTTAGGATTATTACTTTTTTCAGTGGTTGCTGCTTTTTTAGTTGGACAATTGATCAAACATGAGCCAGCGATCAAAGGAAGTGGGATTCCACAAGTCGAGGGCCAATTGCAAGGTGAATTGACCTATCATTGGTTTTCTGTTTTGTGGAAAAAAATGGTTGGCGGAATCCTTTCTGTGGGCTCAGGTCTTTTCTTAGGTCGCGAGGGTCCTTCAATCCAATTAGGAGCGACAGTTGGGCAAGGTATGAGCCGACTTTTCCGTTCATCTAGTTCCGAAGAGAAAATTTTGATTTCAAGTGGTGCTAGTGCTGGTTTAGCCGCAGCGTTCAATGCACCTATTGCTGGATTACTATTTGTCATTGAAGAAGTCCATCATTCATTTTCACCTTTAGTTTGGCTGACGTCTTTTACTTCAGCAATCGTCGCAAACTCTGTTTCACTTTATTTTTTTGGGCTGAAACCTGTACTTTATTTAGGGGCGTTGCCTTCTTTACCTTTTCATTATTATGGTGCTTTGATTGTTTTAGGCATTATTCTAGGACTCTTTGGTTTTATTTATCAAAAAACATTACTCGCTTTGCCACGATTTTATCAAAGAGTCCTCTTACCTGAATATTATCATGGATTCGTGCCCTTCATTTTGGTCTTACCGATTGGTTACTTTTGGCCAACGATTTTAGGTGGAGGTAATCAAATTGTCGTCCATTTAGGACAAATTACACCCCCACTTCAAGGAATTATTTTATTATTAATCATTCGCTTTGTTTTCTCCATGATTTCATATGGTAGTAGTTTACCAGGAGGGATTTTCTTGCCTATTTTGACACTAGGCGCTCTGATTGGTAGTCTGTATGGAAAATTGCTTGTGCTTTATTTCGGAATGAATCCTGTTTTTGTGAAAGATTTCGTTGTGATTGCTATGGCAGGTTACTTTACAGCAATCGGTAAAGCACCTTTGACTGCAATTATCCTTGTGACTGAAATGGTTGGTTCCCTCAATCATTTGATGCCACTTGGCATTGCTTCTTTGGTTGCCTATATCACAAATGATTTATTGGGTGGGCATCCGATTTATGAATCTTTACTTGAACGACTAGTTGGTAATCAACCCAAGCATTCATCTGGGAAGAAAACAACTTTTGATTTTCCTGTTACAGCTGAAAGCCAACTGGATGGGATGATGGTTCGTGATTTTAATTGGCCTAAAAATATGTTGCTTATTTCAATTTATCGAGGAAAGAAAGAATTGATTACACACGGTGATACTGTAATGAAAGTTGGAGATATTCTAGTCATTTTGACAGATGAAGCAAATATGGTATCAATCAAAAAAGAAATCAAAATGAAATCAACTTAGCTTTTCATCATGAAACGAGTGACTATGAATTTTCTATTCATAATCATTCGTTTTTTATGTGCATAGTTGATATCGATTACTATAAAAACCAAAATCATGCCAAGTACACTGAAAAAAACGCCTAATCTATTCTTTATTTTTTGGATAGCTTCCATCATTCTCGTCTCTGATCAAAAAGCAATCGTTTCTTTTTCATTTTTTTGTTTAATAGACAAGCTTTCAGTTTCAATTCAATTGAATTGTTGTTTTTGTCGTATCCATAGTTTTCAAAGATACAATCGAAGAAACAACCGTTAATAATCCAGACAAAAAAACTTCTTATCGCTCTCTCTAAGAAAGAGTGATAAGAAGTTTTCATTATTCGTCTATTTTAAAAATTAAGCTTCAATAGCTTCTGGCGTTTTTCTTAATAATCCATAAATCACACCTGAGACAACTGCACCAATCGCAATAAAGACTAAGTACAATACAGGATGACTAAGTAGGAAGACTACGAAAATCCCACCATGTGGTGCTAATAATTTGATACCAAAAGCACCAACTAAACCACCAGTTAAAGCAGAACCCACGATGAAACTTGGAATTGCACGAACTGGGTCAGCAGCAGCAAATGGAATTGAACCTTCTGTTACAAAGGATAGCCCCATGACAATATTTGTTAAACCAGCATCTTGATCTGCTTTACTAAATTTATTTCTGAATAATACAGTAGCAACGAAAATGGCTAAAGGTGGAACCATCCCACCAGCCATAACAGATGCCATAACAACACTACCACCAGTTGCAACAGTTGTTGCAAGTGTTGCGGTACCAAATACGTAAGCTGCTTTATTGATTGGTCCACCAAGATCGGCAGCCATCATTCCAGCTAACAATGCACCAAGTAATGCGGCATTTGAACCACTCATACTTGTCAAGAAACCGTTCAATCCATCATTGATTGCTTTCATTGGTACATTGACCATTAACATCAAGAACCCAGTGATCAATAGTCCAAAGACTGGGTAAAATAAAATCGTTTTGATTCCATCTAATGATTTTGGCAAGTTCTTGAAGATTTTGCGTAAGAAAACAATGACATAACCAGCCAAGAAACCACCAATCAATGCACCTAAGAAACCAGCTCCACCAGCATTAGCTAATGCTCCTGCAGCAAACCCAACAACCAATCCAGGACGGTCACCGATACTTGATGCAATAAATCCAGCTAAAACAGGTAACATAAACCCAAACGCTGCTTGTCCAATTTGATTGAACCAGCTTGCTATTTGATTATAATTCCCTAAGTTTGCCAATTGATCTTGCGGTACACCCATAAATTGGTCAATCATGAAGGAAAGTGCAATCGCAATCCCACCACCGATTACAAATGGTAACATATGTGAAACGCCATTCATCAAATCTTTATAGACTCGTTGACCGATCGTTCCATCAGCATTCCCTTCATCTGATGAATCATTTTTGCTATCACCATGGAAAACTGGTGCATTTCCCTCAACCGCAAGATTAATCAATTCTTCTGATTTACGGATACCATCACTTACTGGACGATTCACTAGTTTTTTCCCATCAAAGCGATTCATTTCAACCTTTTTATCTGCTGCAACGATTACGCCGTCTGCGCGTGCGATATCTTCTGCAGTCAAACGATTTTTAATTCCTTCAGAACCATTTGTTTCAACTTTGATATCTACGCCCATCTCTTTTGCTTTTTTCTTCAAAGCATCCTCTGCCATGTACGTATGCGCAATTCCAGTTGGGCAAGCTGTTACCGCTACGACAAATTTTCGGTCTGAATCAGTTAACGTTTCAATTTGTTGAGCAGCTTGTTCTGCCTTTTCTTCTGCTTCTTTTTCGTCTTCAGCTGTTTGGAAAAGTTCTTGCACTTCATCAGGTGTTTGAACTTCTTTTAATTTTGCCACAAAATCCGGATTGATCAACAAACGTGATAATGCTGCTAAAGCTTGCAAGTGAGTATCATTTGCGCCTTCTGGAGCAGCAATCATGAAAAAGAGATAAGTTGGTTGACCATCGAGTGCTTCATAGTCAACACCTGATTTACTTTTTGCAAATAAAACAGTTGCTTCTTTCACAGCAGCATTTTTTGCATGTGGCATGGCGATTCCATCACCTAAACCTGTAGATGTTTGCGCTTCACGTGCTAAAATTCCTTGTTTATATGTGTCGATATCTGATATGCGTCCAGCATCGTACATTTTTTGGACCATTTCATCTATAGCCCCTGCTTTATCAGTTGCTTGCAAATCCATGATCATTGCTTCTTTGACCATCAAATCTTTAATATTCATGGTTATCCTCCTTAATATTTAGTCGATTTTTGTAATTTCAACTTCAGGTAATAGTGAATCAATCATTTCACGAGATGCTAAGTCATCAGAGAATGCTGTTGCACTTCCGCAAGCAACACCCCATTTGAAGGCTTCAACTGCATCATGATGTTTACTAAATGAACCAATAAATCCAGCAATCATCGAGTCTCCGGCGCCTACTGAGTTTTTCAAAGGTCGCACTAAAACATTCGACTGATAAGCTCCCTCTTTCGTAAACAACAATGCGCCATCCCCAGCCATTGAGATCAATACATTTTGTGCACCTTCTGCCAATAATTTGCGACCATAAGGGATAATGTCTTCAACTGATTCAAAAGTTGTTTGGTAAAGCTCCGCTAATTCATGGTTATTGGGTTTGATTAATAACGGTTCTTTTGACAGAGCATTTTTTAAATCTTCTCCCGTAGTATCGATCACGAAATCAGCACCTTTGTCACGAATGATTTCAATCAACTCTTGATAAAAACCTTTTCTAAGACTTGCAGGTGTACTTCCAGATAACACGACAATGTCACCTGCTTCAACCGTACTTAACGCTTGTTTCAATTCATTGATTTCTTCATTAGAGATAACTGGACCTAAGCCATTGATTTCTGTTTCAGCATCTGATTTCAATTTGATATTGATACGTGTATCTTCATGTACTTTAGTAAACAAAGTATGAATGTGTTCTTTTTTCAACCAATCAGAAATAAATTCTCCGGTAAATCCCCCTAAAAAACCAAGAGCAGTTGAATTTGAATCAATACGTTTTAATATGCGAGAAACATTTATTCCTTTACCACCTGGTAATTTAAAATCTTCTGTCATGCGATTCAAATCGCCTAATTTTAATCCATCCACACGAACAATAAAGTCAATTGATGGATTAAGTGTTACTGTATAAATCATTGAATAGCCTCCTTAATTGTTGTCAGGTCACGATAATCTGCGACAAATTCTAATGGACAACGCTCGGTTACGATTGTGGCTGCCGCTAAAGGAGCAACAGAAGTGAAAGATAACTTATTAAATTTCGTTTGATCAATCAAAACAAATGCTTCTTCGGATTGTCTCATCGCAATTCGTTTAAGTGCTGCTTCTTCGGGATCTGGTGTCGTAAAGCCTTGGACCAAATGTGCGCCGTTCATTCCCATAAATGCTTTGTTAAAATGAAATGCACTCAACTGTTCCACACTACTTGAACCCAAAACTGCATTCGTTGATAGCTTGACTTGACCACCTAAAATGATTGTTGGTATTTGTAAGTCAACTAGATTAGCAGCATGCTTGACTGAATTGGTAACAACCGTTACGTTTTTCCCTTGTAAAAACGGAATCATCTCTAGCGTTGTTGAGCCTGCATCAAGATAGATAACATCATCCGGTTCAATCAAATCAGCAGCTAAACGAGCAATTTGTTGTTTTTCTTGAACGTTTTTGAGCGTTTTTTCACTCATTGCTTGTTCAAAACCCAAAAGTTGGTCTTTTTTTGCACCACCATGGATTCTTTCCAAAAAGCCTTCATTCTCCAACTCTTGTAAATCCCGACGAATAGTTGATTCGGAAGCATCTAGCAAGATTACAAGATCTTGCGACTTAACAATTTTATGCTGATCTAATAAGTCTAAAATTTTCTGTCTGCGTTCTTCTGTAAGCATTTCCACAACCTCCTCACGACAAATAGTAACATATTAATTATTAGCTTGCAATATAAAACATTCAAAAACATTCAACAAAATTCTAAAACGTTCAACGGGAGAAATATTCTTGAAAAAACTAAAAAAAGAGGCATCTCAATGATGTCTCTCTTAGAATTGCTATTTTTTATTTCTCTTTCTTGATATAAATCGGTTGAACTTTTACTTTTCGTGACAATCGATAGTAAGTCCCTAAACCAGAAAATATAATCAAAAAGCCAACCAACGAACGAATCGAAAAATTTGGGATAAATAAAACGAATGCGGCTAAAACAACTGTCGGTCCCATCACACGATAATATAATTTTTTATCCATTTTCTCCACCTCATACTCTCTGTATAGTTGTTAATGCTTCTAATTTACGATAGTCCAAGAAAACGACTCTTAAATGATTGTCTCCTTTTTTCAAGTCAAAGAAGATTGTTCCTTTTTTCTTTTTTTGTCGACTTATTTTGACATCGGCTAATTGCATCTTCATCTCAGCAATTGGTAACTTTGCTAAAGCTTCTGGGGGAATGTACAATCTCAAAACAACTTGAAAATCTTGATACTTTTCATCTTGGACTTCTACTTCTAAATATTCACGAATGTAATAACAGTAGGCTTGAATTCCTTCATCCACTGCGACAGTTGGATCAATTACTTTATAGCACATCATTTGTGCGCGATTTTCATCTACCCAAGGAAAATAAGCTTGAGCGTTTAAAGCTCCTTTTACGCGACGTTCACGATACTGATTTTGTTCGATATCATAACTTCTTGTTACAAAAAATGTTGCTGCTTTTTTAGGTACAGGTTGCATATTTTGATTTTGATATTGAACAGACTGGATTACTCGATCAGTGTACGCGTATTCAATAAAGGGTTCTTTCAGTAAGCCTACACCATTATCCCAAGCCAAGTGATCAAACCCCAGTTGATCACGATAGTAAGATTGAAAACGAAGATTTTCTTTTTTCCGCCAGTTAAATGGATTTTTATAAAGCTGGATCCTCAGCACCTGATTTTCTAACTCAGCAATGCTTTCCACTTGCTGGATGTCAAGAAAAATTGGTTTCGGAATAACTTTGAAGTAAGCCGCACTGTAATACATCTCCCAACAAGAAGTGAAGCACAAACCACGATAAAATAAATCATAACCAACAAAATGATTACAATCCACGATTACTTCTCCGTGTTGTCCTTTCATCTTAGGAAGGTCAGCAATTTCTTCTTTTGTTTCAAATATTGTTCGTCGATCAAGTTCTTTTGTATTATGTGCCAAGAATTCACTGTAAGCACGCAGATAGGCAAACACACCATGCTTTGCCATTTTCATCCGAAGATAGTCACGAATCAACGTTTCTTTACCATTAAAAACCTGCCGATCGATCACATTTTTAATCAATAATTGTTGATTTTCATAATGAAAGCTGCATTCATTTTCTTCATCCCCCACGACAAAAAATATTTTTTCATTCTCTACTGCTAACTCTAACGCGGATTGAAATTTTTTTAAATGAAAGGGTTCGGTTGCTCCGTGAAAAGGTCGAAAAAATGTCGGCTGGATCAATAAACGAACCAATATACTCCAGTCTGTTATTTCCTGTAATTTATCGTGTTCCTTTAAGTTATTCATCTGCATAGTCATTAATAGTTTTTCTTCGCCAAACATTTTTCTCACCTCTTTCAAATCTTTTTATAATCTAATTATAACCAATAAATGTCAAAATCCCAAATTTTTCGACTTCATAAATTATAGTAGATTTTTAAGAATTACATGGTACACTATCAATGAGGTGATAGAAATGGGACTAAAATTCGAACGTACGGATAATCTCGATAAACTTTTCGAGTCATTTGCAGTTGATCCAGAGAAAAAAGTAGCTTCTAATGAAGATATCAACCGTTTTTTAAAACCAGAAACTCTTGACACAAACAAAGCGAAGAAAGCTACTAAAACGAAGAAATAGAACAAAAAGAACCCCCGCAACTTAACAGTTGCGGGGGTTCTTTTTATGCTTGGTAGCCAATTGCATCTTCAATTGCTTTCCAAGCTTCATCTTTTCCTTTTTTGGTTACGGAAGAAAATAAAATAAATTGGTCATTATGGTCAAAATCAAGCGCCTTCTTGATTTCACTCTCATGTTTATTCCATTTTCCTCTTGGAATTTTGTCAGCTTTAGTTGCCACTACAATGACAGGAATATCATAATACTTTAAAAATTGATACATTTGGATATCTTCTTGTGAGGGCTTGTGGCGCACGTCGACTAAGGAAACAACAGCTCGCAATTGTTCTCGCGTCGTTAAATAAGTCTCAATCATTTTTCCCCACTTTGCTCGTTCCGTTTTCGAAACTTTCGCATAACCATATCCAGGTACATCCACGAAGTGTAACGCATCTTCAATCAAATAAAAATTCAGCGTTTGTGTCTTTCCTGGTTTACCTGAAGTCCTAGCTAAGTTTTTTCGATCAATCAGCGTATTGATAAAGGAAGATTTCCCAACATTTGATCGTCCTGCTAGCGCAATTTCTGGTAATTGCGTTTCAGGATATTGTTTCGGAGCAACCGCACTGATGACGATATCGGCTTGATGAACTTTCATAATTTCTCTCCTTTAAAAAAAGGCTAAGACATAGCTCGAAAGTTATGTCCCAACCTCTTTCACATTATCCAGCTTTTTTCTCTGTATCTTTATAAATGATTGTCGGCTTACCCGTCAATTCAGCTGCTTCTTTGGTGATAATCACTTTCTCAATAGTTTCGTCTGAAGGAATATCGAACATCACGTCCATCATGATTTCTTCAATGATTGAACGCAAACCACGTGCACCGGTATTACGTTCGATTGCTTTGTTAGCAATTGCTTGTAATGCATCTGGTTCAAATTCTAATTCAGTATCATCTAAAGAAAGAAGTTTTTGGTATTGTTTAACTAACGCATTTTTAGGTTCTGTCAAAATACGGACTAAATCAGCTGTTGTTAATTTTTCTAACGCTGCCATCACAGGTAAACGTCCAATAAATTCTGGAATCAATCCAAATTTCAATAAATCTTCTGGGATAATATGTTGCATGACACTTTCCTCATCAGAGATTTTTTGATTATTGGTACCAAAACCAATTGTTTTTTCACCCATTCGGTTTTTTACAATCGTTTCAATTCCATCGAACGCACCACCAACGATAAACAATACATTTGTTGTGTCGATTTGGATAAATTCTTGATGCGGATGTTTACGCCCTCCTTGAGGTGGTACGCTCGCAACTGTTCCTTCTAGAATTTTCAATAATGCTTGTTGAACACCTTCACCAGATACATCTCGAGTAATTGACACGTTCTCGCTTTTGCGTGCAATCTTATCAATTTCATCGATGTAAATAATTCCTTTTTCAGCGCGCTCAACATTGTAATCAGCTGATTGTAATAGTTTGAGTAAGATGTTTTCAACATCTTCTCCAACATAACCTGCTTCTGTTAAACTTGTGGCATCTGCGATAGCAAATGGCACATTCAATGTTTTGGCTAATGTCTGTGCAAGAAATGTCTTACCAGAACCTGTTGGACCAATTAAACAAATATTACTTTTTTGTAATTCTACATCTTCTGAAGTCTCGCTTGCTTGTTGATTGACACGTTTATAGTGATTATAAACTGCAACCGCTAATGATCGTTTTGCACGATCTTGTCCAATCACATAATCATTCAAGACATCAAGAATTTCTTGAGGTTTAGGTACTTCTGTGAACTCACGTACTGCTTCTTCATAAAATTCTTCGTCAATTATTTCTTTACATAGGTCGATACATTCATTACAGATGTAGACCCCAGGACCTGCTACGATTTTTTTTACTTCTTCTTGGGTCTTGCCACAAAAAGAACAACGTACGGTCTCATTACCACTTGGATTATCATACATGGTCTTCACCCCTTAGCTTGCAAAAAAATGCAAGAAACTATCAGCGACTTTGCAGTCTTCAATTATCATAACATAAAATAAAAAAAAGCAAAAGCACCGAAAATCAGCCTTTTTTTGCGTCTTTTATTAAAAAGGAAAGCTGGGACATAATTTAAAAAAACTAAATCAAGTCCCAGCCTTTTCAGCAAATTTTTACATTTTTGACCGATGGATCAAATCTGTTACATCTTTAATTATTACTTAGCTTCTGTTGCAGTTCCAGTAATCAAATCAATTGCTTTTTTCATTGTTACGTCATGTCTTAACATGTCTTCAGTCAACACGCGTTTGATTTGTTCGATTGGCATATTGTAAGATTCAGCCAATTCGTTGATTTCTGCAGTGATTTCTTCTTCAGTTGCTTCTAAGTTCTCAGCAGCTGCGATTGCTTCGATTACAAGATTTGTTCTTGTACGCAAGTCAGCTTCACCTTCGAATTGTTTATGCAAATCGTCTTCTGTAGAACCAGTTAATTGGTAGTACATTTCAGGAGAGATTCCTTGACGTTGCATGTTGTTTAAGAATTCATCCATTGAACGGTGAACTTCGTCATGAACCATTACGTGTGGTAATTCAACGATTTCAGCATTTTCAACAGCTAAACGAATAGCAGCTTCATCTTTTGCATCTTCAGCAGCTTTTTCTTTAGCTTCTGTTAATTCTTTACGGATTTTTTCTTTTAATTCTGCTAATGTTGAAACTTCATCATCAACATCTTTTGCAAATTCATCGTCTAGTTCAGGAACTTCTTTTGATTTTACTTCGTGAACAGTTACTTTGAATGTTGCATCTTTACCAGCTAAGTCTTCTGCTTGGTATTCAGCAGGGAAAGTTACGTTTACATCTAAGCTGTCTCCTGATTTGTGACCTACTAATTGTTCTTCAAATCCTGGAATGAATGAACCAGAACCTAATTCAAGTGAGTAGTTTTCGCCTTTTCCGCCTTCAAATGCTTCGTCACCAACGAATCCTTCGAAATCGATTACGACAGTGTCACCGTCTTTTGCAGCTTCATCTTCTTTGATAACTAATTCTGCTTGTGCATCTTGTTCTTGTTTAAGACGTGCATCAACATCAGCATCCGTTACTTCACGGTCTTGTTTTTCAACAACTAAATCTTTGTATTGACCTAATTTAACTTCTGGTTTCACTGTTACTTCAGCAGTGATTGTCCAGTCTTGGCCTTTTTCCATGCTTTCAACGTCGATTTTTGGTTGAGATACTGGATCGATTCCAGCTTCTTTTACAGCAGCTTCATAAGCTTCTGGTAATACAGCGTTCAATGCATCTTCATACAAAGCTTCTTCTCCGTACATACGGTTGAAGACTTGACGAGAAACTTTTCCTTTACGGAAACCTGGAACGTTTAAGTTTCCTTTAACTTTATTAAACGCAACAGTTAGTCCTTTTTGGATTTCTGGTTGCGCAATCGTAAATGTTAAAACACCATCATTTGTGCCTTTTTTTTCAAATGTTGCAGTCATTTATTTCCCTCCGAGTTTTGAAATTCATTTTATACATCAAAAGCGTTTCATGCATACCATTAAATAGTACACTAACGCTTTAAAATTGTAAACATATTGAATAGCCAGAATCCCTGATTTTCACTAGTTTTTTCTTTCTTTTGATGTTTGTTCATTCCTGTCTAAAGAAATTGTTGCATCAAATTTAAGATTTTTTCTCGTTTTGCTAAAAATTTTTCTTTTTCTGCTTCAGTGAAACAGTTTTCTGTTGTTTCTTGATACACATTGATCGTTTCCTCAAACCACTTTGTAGCTTCTCCAACATAAGTATCAAAAACTGGATACGTGATTGCCGCTTGCATCATGAATTCTTCTTTTAACCCTGCACTCAACAATGCATCTTGATTTTCATAAGCTTGGGCTAACTTCTTTAAGCAGCGATAGCTTTTTTGTTCGGCTGGTTTTGGTAAGCTTTGTGGTACGACTTCAATCAATTGCTCATCAATTGTTAAAAACGCTACTGGCTTGCTTTCTCCAACTTGTACTAGAAGCTCTAAAAGTTTTGCGCGAACAAATAAATGGATATCCGTACGGATCAATATTTTTTTCGTTGCTTGGATAAATTCGTGATAAGGTAATTGCTCAAGCTCACTAATCAATGTTAATTGTTCCGTTGGCGACATTTCTGCGATGTTCGCCAATTTCTGATGCGTTTGGCGTATTTTTTGCCTCGCTAATTGTCCAGAAAAGTTTTCTGCTTGCTGGATTTTTTCAATCATTGCATGTTCAAATTGATCCGAAAAATTAGTCGCTGCAATTAATTTGCGTGCATATAACCAATCTTTTGCACCAATCAGTAAATCAAAATAAAAAGTGGCAAATTCTTCTTGCTTCAAATATTCCGCTTCATGGATTACTGCTTGGCTCAAAGCCTCTTGCTTCTCATCTAATTCATATAAGCAATAAACAAGCAAACTGTTTGCTTCAAACGTTGGCTCCAATTCATACGCGCGGGTGAACAATTCTTTTGCTTTTTCCAAATTTTGTTGTGCGAGTGCTTGTTGAGCAACACGCATTAAATTCTCATATTTTTCTGGAAAATCAACTGGTCCAACCATGTCACTCCTCCTAACCTTTTCCATTTTAACAAAACAAAAAAAGCGTGACAATCAAAATTATAATCATCACGAAAGAAAGAATTTTTCAAATTAATTTTTTGATTTTCCTGTATCTTTTAATTTTGTCTCCAAAAACAATACTTTTATTTCGCCATTTCATCGCAGCTACTACTCAAAGAAAGACTAGGACATTTTTTGCCCTAGTCTTTCTTCCTTTTAACTATTCTCAAACAAAAATAACAAATTTTAGAAATCAAGCATTTATTTCTTGATTAAATGCTTTGATTAAATTAACTGTTACAACACTCGTATTTGAGAAGTAGTCACCTAAATGTTGTTTTTTCTGACTAAAAATCGTCGGAATGTATCCAATAAAGAGTAATGGAAATTTCAAAATAAAACGACAAGCCGCCTCACGCACCAAAACAGTTGACCAGCTCAATTGCATTTCATCGAAACTGATGACTCGAATGCCGAAAATCATTTTTCCTAATGTCTGCCCATGATTTAATTTTGTCAATAAAACAAAATAACTTAGATAAATCACTAATCCTAAAAAACCATACACACTTAGATAAGAATCATTGATTGTTAGCCAGCCTAAATGGCTCATCACGCCAAGCGTTAAGCGTGTAATTGCACCAATAGATAGCAAATCAATCAAAAAAGCAAAGAAACGAATCCAAAATCCAGCGTAAAAATATGTTGGAAAATCATTCATTTTTTTCTTTTCTGTAGGGCCTTCTGTATATTGTTGCCATTCCGCTTGCTTTTCTTTGATTTGTTCTTCTGTCAGTTCTTCTTTACGAAAAGAATTCAGTACCTTTTGAGAAAATCCTTTATCTGGTCCAACAGCTGGTTGTGGATTCACTTTTGGATCATTTGCTGTTTCAGACTGTTCGTTTATCGTTTGTTTTTCCGGAGTTTCTGTCATTTTATTCACCTCCGTAGTAATACATCGCTTTAGGAGATTCTGCCGTACCAAGATTTTCCAAAACGGACAAAATTTGGTTCGTTTCAGAAGCCTTGATTCCTTGGAACTCTGCTAATTTTGACCCAAACCAAGTACTAGCAAATCCAGTGCCAGAAGCACTATATTCGATTAGCTGTGCATCTTCCAGTTTCTGGTCTTTTCTCATTGCTGCTAGTGCTTCATCTGGAAATGCTAATTCGTCAACCAATCCATTTTCCTTCGCTTGAACACCATCATAAATGCGGCCATCAGCGATTTTTTTCACTTCTGCCTCTGGCATGTCGCGTCCTTCGCTGACTATCGAAACAAAGCGACCATACGCACTATCAATATAAGCTTGTAATACCGCTTGGTCCTCTGCTGTTTCCGGACGAGTGCTTGATCCCATATCTTTCAGTGCACCACTTTTGACTGTTGTGTCTTCTACACCAAGTTTTTCTAATAACCCAGAATAGTTTAACCCAGACATGATCACACCAATTGACCCAGTGATCGTTTCTTCAGTCGCATAAATTTTATCTGCGCTAGCTGAAATGTAATATCCACCACTTGCAGCCATGCTTCTCATACTCACGTACAAAGGAATCTTGCGTTCGCTTTGGATCTTCTTTAGTTCTTTCGCGATTTCAGCACTTTCATAAACGCCTCCTCCAGGAGAATTCACTTCTAAGAAAACGCCTTTGATCGTATCATCTTCTTCGATTTCTTTTAATTGTTTCATAAAATTGTCATGGTCATACCCTTCGGATGCAAAAATACCAGAAGACCCGCCACCTTGAATCGTTCCATCAACAGTTAACTTAACGATTTGTTTGGATTCATCACCAGGTTCAAGAACATTTGCTGTTAAATCATCCTCCCCATACAACAAACGATTAAAACTATCCAACTGGATTTCGTCACTTACAGGTCGTGTCATACTTGAAGCTACCATCGAAACCACTAACAAGCCCGCAGCAATTGCTACAGCGATCCACCGTTTTTTATTCATTTTTTTCTCCTTACTTCACAAGTTTAATATAGATTTTTAATTACGATTACTGTTTCTGTTGCTTCTTCTGCATTCATTTTTTCCGCTTTTTCTTCTAGTGCGTAGCCCGCAAATGCTTCATTGGTCAATTCATCATGAACAACAAATTTTTGTGCTGTTGCCACAGCTACCGCATCCGGCGCTAACTCTTGGATACTGTCCCAACCAGTATCTAAGAAAATTTTTGTTTCATCCGTTACTTCTGGCATCTCTTCTAGTACCTTCAATTGTTTTTTTAACTCACCCAACGTAAGAATTTCTATTTTAGCTTCCATCTTTTCCTCCTATAAATTAGACATCTATGATTGTTTCCATTGTACCGAACTACTAGAAAAGATGATAGTCAATTTCAAATAAAATTCTGACAACTCTTTCTCAAAACTCGGCAATTAGATATATACCAATTATACAAAAAAAGATTTTCATTGACAAACACACCAGATAAAAGTTATTATTTTAAATGTTTCCAAAACTTTTTCGAGAAAAGAGGATAGTAGACCATTAAGGATAGCGCCAGATCTGAATAACCAGATGACGAGGAAAGGGTTTATCGAAAGTTTCGGCGGGTGACCCTAGGGAGCTGCACTCTACAGAGTATGAAAAAAACGATTTGTGAGAATCGAACAAAAACATACTCATGCAGTTGGAAACATCAGACAAATTTATTGAAGAAAGTAGGATGTTTTTTTATGTGTGGAATTGTTGGAATGATTGGATTAGAAAATGTTACTCCTGGATTAGTGAATGGATTGGAAAAATTAGAGTATCGCGGGTATGACTCTGCCGGTATTTTTGTTGCAAATGACTCTGCTGATTATTTGATTAAGTCACAAGGACGAATCCAAAATTTAAAAAGTCGATTAACACCAGATGTTACTGGAAGCATTGGGATTGGTCATACACGTTGGGCAACTCATGGCATTCCTTCAGAAAAAAATGCCCATCCCCATACTTCTCAAAGCGGTCGTTTTGTTTTGGTTCACAACGGTGTGATTGAAAATTTTGAAGAACTAAAAGAAACGTATTTAGCTGACCATAAATTTATCGGCGAAACTGATACAGAAATCATTGCGCACTTAATTGAAGTATTTGCTAATAATGGATTATCAACAAAAGACGCCTTCTTAAAAACACTTCAACTAACAAAAGGTTCTTATGCGTTTGGTTTAGTAGATCGCACAACGCCTGATGTCATCTATGTTGCCAAAAATAAAAGCCCTCTATTGATTGGTTTAGGCGACGGATTCAACGTCATCGCCAGTGATGCAATGGCCATGTTAGCTCAAACAAAAACATTTGTTGAAATCGAAGATCAAGAAATGGTTCTTATCACAGCAGATGACGTAATCATTCAAAATTATCAAGGAGATGTAATCACTCGTGATTCTTTTGAAGCACAAGTTGATGCTTCTGATATCGAAAAAGGAACTTATCCTTATTACATGCTCAAAGAAATTGATGAACAACCAATTATCATGCGTAAAATCGCGCAAACGTATGTAACGACTGAAAATCAGATTGCACTTGACCAAGAACTAGTAACAACACTTGCTGACAGCGACCGTATTTATATCGTTGCTTGTGGTACTAGCTACCATGCCGGTCTTGCTGGAAAGCAAGCTTTAGAGACATTGACAGAAACACCAGTTGAAGTCCATTTAGCAAGTGAATTTGGTTATCACATGCCTTTGCTTTCAAGAAAACCCTTTTTCATTTTTCTAAGTCAAAGTGGCGAAACTGCTGACAGTCGACAAGTATTAGTGAAAATCAATCAGCTTGAGCTTCCTTCGTTAGCAATTACAAATGTAGCTGGATCTACGTTATCAAGAGAAGCTTCCTTCACTGTTTTATTACATGCTGGACCAGAAATTGCTGTTGCTTCAACGAAAGCTTATACTGCTCAAATCGCTGTTTTAACATTGTTAGCAAAAGCTGTTGGTGATCAAAATAAAAACATGCTTTCTTTGGATTTCGATGTAGCTCATGAACTAAGTTTAGTAGCAAGTGCGATGGAAACAATCATCACTCAAAAAGAATACTTGGAGCAACTGGCTACTATATACTTGAATGATGCACGAAATGCTTTTTATATTGGACGTGGCTCTGATTATTACGTTTCTCTTGAGGCAGCATTGAAATTAAAAGAAATCAGCTATATTCAAGCAGAAGGTTTTGCTGCCGGAGAATTAAAACACGGAACGATTGCCCTAATTGAAGAAGGAACTCCAGTAATTGGAATCATTAGTGACCCTATCACTGGTGCTCATACTCGTGGAAATTTAAAGGAAGTTGAAAGCCGTGGTGCAAACACGCTAGTCATTTCAACCGAAGCGTTAGCAAAAGAAAACGATCAGTTAATTTTACCAACCGTTCATCCATTCTTCACGCCGTTAACAACAGTTGTCCCTACTCAATTACTTGCTTACTATGCGACCTTGTTACGCGGATTCGATATTGACAAGCCACGTAACTTAGCAAAATCTGTAACCGTTGAATAAGATATTCTACTTTTAGTCTCCCCAATCAACGCAAAAAAGAAGTAGCCGTGAATTTCTCACGGCTACTTCTTTTTTTGATAGTCATCCACAAAAGTGAAAAAATACTTTGCATTTTGTGGATGGAACTTTCTTTTAGGAAAGAGCAAAAAAAGGTCAAAACGAAAATCCGCTTTGACTCTTTTTTTCAATTAATCGATCCCAATTTCTGCTTTAACGACTGCAGCAATTTTATCAACATAGTAATTCACTTTTTCATCCGTTGGCGCTTCTGCCATGACACGCAACAACGGTTCTGTTCCTGAAGGGCGAACTAAGATACGGCCTTCCCCATTCATTTCAGCCTCTGCTTCATCAATCACTGCCTTGATTGCAGGAACTTCCATTGCACCATTTTTATCGCTGACACGAATATTCACTAATTTTTGCGGATAAATCGTTACTTCACTAGCAAGCTCTGATAATTTTTTGCCTGTTTGTTTCATAATATTCAACAGTTGAATACCAGATAACATGCCATCACCAGTTGTATTAAAATCTAGGAAAATCATGTGACCAGATTGTTCGCCACCAAAGTTATAGTCATTTTTACGCATTTCTTCCACTACGTAGCGATCACCAACTTGAGTGATTACATCTTTCAAACCGATTCCTTCAACTGCTTTATGGAAACCTAGGTTACTCATAACAGTTGTTACAATAGTATCTTTTTTCAATCGATTTTTTTCTGCTAAATATTTCGCACAGATAAACATGATTTTATCGCCATCAACAATATTTCCTAATTCATCAACCGCAATGATTCGGTCGCCATCACCATCAAACGCTAAACCAACATCTGCACCTTTTTCAACAACCATCTCAGCTAATTTTTCTGGATGTGTTGAGCCGACGCCGTCGTTGATATTCAAGCCGTCTGGTTTTGTTCCCATCGTGTAGAAATCCGTTTCCAAGTCTGCAAATAAACGATTGACAGAAGTTGCTGTTGCTCCATTTGCTGCGTCAACACAAACCGTTAGTCCTGATAAATCACCATTGATTGTTTGGACTAAAAATTGCGAATACTTCAATAATCCTTCTGGAAATTCTTCGACAGTCCCTAATCCTTCAGCAGAAGGTCTTGGTAGCTCATCCGTTGGCGCATCAAGCAAAGCTTCGATTTCTAATTCTTGGTCATCGACCAATTTGAATCCGTCTGCTCCAAAGAACTTGATTCCATTATCCTGTGCAGGATTATGTGATGCAGAAATCATCACCCCCGCACTTGCTTTTTGTAAACGAGTCAAGTAAGCTACACCCGGTGTTGAGATTACACCTAATTGGAAGACTTCAATCCCTACTGATAACAAACCTGCAACTAAAGCCGATTCAAGCATTTGTCCAGAAATACGAGTATCACGACCAACTAAAACTCGAGGACGTTTTCCTTCAACTTCGTGTTGGCTTAAAACATATCCTCCATAACGTCCTAATTTGAACGCTAATTCCGGCGTTAACTCCTTATTTGCTTCTCCACGGACACCGTCCGTTCCAAAATATTTACCCATAACGATTAACTTACTCCTTTAACTTCATTTTCTAAGAAATTTTCCCATTCAATTGTTCGCTTCCATCCATCAGTTTTGGGTTGAATCAACCGTTTCATTCGTCGATTCTTCAGTACTCGAAGTCTGTGTATCTGAACTTGTCGATGTATCTGACGTCGACGATGTGGTCGTTTTCGTTGTGTTTGTTCCAGATTGTGTGGTTGATGAACGATCTGTAGTACCTTCTGAACGTGAAGACGAACTTCTACTTGTCGTTTCTTCTAACACTGGTGTGATTTCAACACTCACTTTTTTTGGCGAAACACTTAACCCATCACTGACCGGGATCTTGTATTCTCTCGTCAAGCGATGTGTAATTCCTGACACGTCGATTGGAACGGCAATGCTATCTCCCAGTTGTTCCAATAACTCACTCGTTCCTGTTACTTCTGCTTCTAGTTTCGCAAAATTAAAGTCATAGCTTTTCACACCATCCGCTCGAACTCCTTGTTGCGTCCCGTAAAGTCGAACCGTTTTTGTCGGTTTGATTGCATCTGCTTGGACTTTCACATTCACTGGATCAGCAATGATACTTAACGCTTCTCCCGCACTGTTTAAAGCTTGCACAGCTACATTACTATTGATACCATCATCTGTCACGTCAGATGCATTGACTTTAGCAACTACTTGATTGATTTCTGCCAACGTTTTATCACCTGTGGTAATCGTCACTTTTTCTGGTGTTTCTGAAACTGTGTCCAATCGATAACCTGCAGGTGTTGTTTCAGATGGTAAGATTGTTGTTACTTCAAAATCTTTTTTCACCCTTTTTTCGATCGTCACCGTGATTGTAGTTGGCTCAACTTTTGCATTCACTGCGCTACTAAGATTTCTGACTCTTAGTGAAACTTCATGGGTTCCTTCGTTTAGCTTAGTTAAATCCGCGCTCAAACGGAATGTTCGCGTATCAATATTTGATTCCGCATTTAACTGAACGCGATTGGCGCTAGTAAGTTTCACTTTTGCCGTAGTGACAAAACCGTGAATATAATATTTTTCAGAATCGTAAGATAACTGAATAGGCACATCACTCACAGTTTGCGTGTAGGATTCAGAACCAGAAAGGACACTTTGAGTTGATTGATTGTTTGCATTGAAATACAAAACAATACTAAACATTAAAGCAATAAATCCATAAAAAATACTGGTTCTTTTTTCTTTTGAGATCATTTACGACCCCCTCCCTTAGTCATGCCATCTAGGAAGGATTGAAGAACATTTTTTCTGTTCTTTGTTTTTTCATCTGCAATCAATTCACGACGCAAGATTGCTAAATATTCTTCTTGAGATAAACCAGTAATCAATTCGTTATCTAAAGTGATACTGACATCTCCTGTTTCTTCAGAGACAACGATCGTAATCGCATCACTGACTTCACTGATACCGACAGCTGCGCGGTGACGAGTCCCAAACTCTTTTGGGATCAACATACTCTCAGATAAAGGTAAATATGCGCTAGCCACTGCAATTTTACCGTCTTTTACAATAACGGCCCCATCATGAAGTGGCGTGTTTGGAATGAAGATATTAATCAGTAATTCCCCCGTAATATCTGCATCTAACGCAATTCCAGTTTCAATATACTCATCTAATCCTGTATGACGTTCGATTGTGACCAATGCACCAATTTTCCGCTTGGACATATATTGGATCGCTTTATCGAATGACAAAATCATTTTTTCATCTTCTTGTTGTTCACTCTTCGTTTGCTTAAATAGCGAACTTCTTCCAAGATGCTCCAATCCGCGACGAATTTCAGGTTGGAAAATGACAACTGCTGCGATAACACCATAGGTAATGACTTGATTCATCAACCAGGATAGTGTATGAAGTCCAATTATTTCTGCTAAAATCCGAATCACGATAAAAATCGCAACTCCCTTTAGCAACTGAATGGCCTTCGTTCCTCTTAACAGCTGGATCAGCTTGTACACTAAGTACCAGACAACCAGAATATCAAGTATGTTCACAAAAAAGTTTAGTGATAAAAAATCACCAGAAAGCATTTGCTGCCAATAATTCAAATTAAAAAGTTCCCCGATTTGAAATGACATAAAAAGCCTCTCTTCTCTTTTGAGATTTCTTTCCTATTATATCATATGTTTGTTCTTTAAAGAGTTTTCTGCCTCGTTTTTCCAGATAAAAACACATTTTTTTCAAGAAAGTTACAATTTATTTTCTTGTCAAAAAAAGACTTGCTAATTTTTACCGTTAAGGTGTCATTAGCAAATCTTTTATTTTATTATTCTTGTTCTTTCCGACGTTTTGCACGTTCTTCGCGTCGTTTCGCTCGTCTTTCTTGCGCTTCAAGATCAACAGGGCGTTCTTTTCGTACACGTCTTTCTTTTTGTTCTTTCTCGGATCTATCCGAAACCGATTCAGGTTCTAACTTCGCTTTGATTTTTTCTAACTCACCAGACATCAATGCATAACTATAAAAGCGATTTTTTGCATCGTGAACAGTTTTTTCAAATAGTTCTTTAGCCATTAGCGGATTTGTATTTTCTAACGAAGAAAAACGAACTTGTTTACGCATAAACTCTGCCATCGTTGAAAAATCTGGTTTTTTATAGTCCAATGTCATTGGATTTTTTCCTTTTTCAAGCAAAGTTGGATTATAACGATACAGTGACCAGTAACCTGAAGAAACAGCTTCTTTTGCTTCCTTGATAGATTCTTTCATTCCACCAAACAAGCCATGCGTGATGCATGGTGTATAGGCAATGATCAGAGATGGTCCAGGGAATTTTTCAGCTTCTTCGAACGCCTTGATTGTTTGCATTTGGTTTGCGCCCGATGCGATTTGCGCAACATAAACATTATTATAAGTCATCGCCATTTTGCCTAAATCTTTTTTCGCTGCATATTTCCCACTAGCAGCAAATTTAGCAATTGCTGAAGCTGGTGTTGCTTTCGATGTTTGTCCACCAGTATTGGAGTAAACTTCATTGTCCAAAACCAAAATATTGACATCTGCCCCGCTAGCAATCACATGGTCGATGCCGCCAAAACCAATATCATATGCCCAACCATCGCCACCAATCATCCATTGGCTATTTTTTACAAACAAATCTTTTTCGCGATAAATCATTGCTAGCTCTGGTACAGTTTGAAGTTCCGCTTCTATTGCAGCTTGAAGTTTTACCGCCCGTTGTTGTGTGCCTTCGCTATCAAACAAATGATTCAACCAGTCTTCCATCAATAGACGTAATTCTGACGAAACTTTTGGTAAAACTTCACTCATCGACTTAGCTAAGGCTTCACGTCGCGTTTGCGCAGCCAATAACATACCATAACCAAACTCAGCATTATCTTCTAATAAGGAATTTGACCAAGCTGGTCCTTGACCGCATTCATTCGTCGTATAAGGCGACGCAGGCGATGCTCCACCCCAAATTGAAGAACAACCTGTTGCATTAGCAATCATCATTCGATCTCCAAACATCTGAGTCAATAATTTCACATAAGGTGTTTCACCACAACCAGAACAAGCACCTGAAAATTCCAATAGCGGTTGATTGAATTGAGTTGATAATACAGTATTTTTTCCTTTAACCGGATTTTCTTTTTGACGTAATGTCATGGCAAACGCCCAATTGACCGCTTGTTCTTTTTGTTCTTCGTAAGGTTTCATCACTAATGCTTTTCCTTTAGCAGGGCAAGCTTCGACACATAGTCCACAACCTGTACAATCTTCCACAGAAACTTGGATCCGATATTTCTGTCCATCTGCCCCTCGCATTTCGCGAACGATGAACCCTTCTGGTGCTTCTTCCATCTCTTCTTCATCTGCTAAAAACGGACGAATTGCTGCGTGTGGACAAACAAATGCACATTCATTACACATAGTACAACGGTCACTGATCCATTCAGGAACTTCAAGCGCTACACCACGTTTCTCAACAGCACCTGTTCCTACTGGCATTTCACCTGCTGTCATTCCATTTCTCACTAACGTTCCTACTGATAATTCATTACCTTCTTGCGCATTCACAGGTACGAGAATTTCTTCTACATAGCTTGACTGTTTACGAGCGACTTTTTTAGGTAATTCAAGGGTTTTCCAGCTTTCTGGAACAGTCACTTTATGAAGAAGTTCCACTGTTCGATCAATCGCTTGCGTATTTTTTTCCACGATCGTCATTGATTTATGACCATAACTTTTTAGCGCTTCTTCTTTTAAAATTGGCAAGACCTCTTCAAAATCAATAATATTGGCTAATTTAAAAAAGGCTGTTTCCATTGCTGTATTGATTCGGCGACCAAGGCCTACTTCTTGTGCAAGTTTCATTGCATTGATTGTATAAAACTGAATGTCATTTTGTGCTAAATATTTTTTTAGTTTTGTTGGTAAATGGGTTTCAAGTTGTGCATCGTTCCAAATCGTATTCAATAGGAACGTTCCGCCAGGTTTCAATCCCTTAACCAAATCATAACTATGCAAATATGCTGGTGTGTGACAGGCGATAAAATCAGCATGCTCAACTAAATAGGTCGAACGGATTGGTGTGTCACCAAAACGAAGATGTGAAACCGTCAAGCCCCCCGATTTTTTAGAATCATAATGAAAATAACCTTGTACATACTTATTCGTATGATTGCCAATGATTTTTATCGCAGATTTATTTGCACCGACTGTTCCATCTGAGCCAAATCCCCAGAATTTCGCTTGATAAGTTGTTGGGTTTGTTAAATCAAGTGTGTCTCGTTTTTCAAGTGAGGTATAAGTAACATCATCAACAATCCCTATCGTAAAGCGTGTCTTCATTTGCGATTTTTCTTTTTGTAATTCGTCAAAGACAGCAACGATTTGATCAGGAGTAACATCTTTTGAACCCAGACCATAACGTCCACCAATAATTGTTGGGCGAATTTCTGCGTCATACATCACACTTTGAACATCTAGTAGTAATGGTTCTCCGCCAGCCCCTGGTTCTTTGCTTCGATCAAGAACCGCAATTGATTTGACCGTATTTGGTAATTTTTCCAGCAAGTTTTTAACGGGGAAAGGACGATACAAATGAATATTCAAAAAACCAACTTTACGTCCGTTTTTGTTTAGATATTCAACTGTCTGTTCAATAGTCTGCGCAACAGATCCCATGGAAATGATGATTTCTTCTGCATCTTCCGCACCATGATACGTAACCAAATCATAATTGGTATTTCTCAATTGATTGATTTCTTGCATATATTTTTGAACGATTTCCGGAAGTTTTTCATAATATTGGTTAATCGTTTCTCGTTGTTGAAAATGGATATCTGGATTTTGATTAGTTCCACTAACTGTCGGATGATTCGGATTCATTGCCCGTTGACGGAATTTCGCTAACTTTTCTTGATTAATCAACGGAGCTAACTCACCATATTCCAATACTTCGATTTTTTGAATTTCATGACTCGTTCGAAAGCCATCAAAAAAATTCATGAAAGGAATTTCTGCTTCGATTGAGGCTAAGTGAGCTACAGGTGCTAAGTCCATTACTTCTTGGACGCTACTTTCTGATAGCATGGCAAATCCCGTTTGTCTAGCAGCCATCACATCGCCATGGTCCCCAAAAATATTTAACGCATTAGTCGTTACTGCTCGACTTGCCACATGGAAAACGCTTGGCAATAATTCCCCAGCTATTTTGTACATGTTTGGAATCATCAATAATAAGCCTTGTGATGCTGTATAAGTAGTCGTCAAAGCCCCCGTTTTCAAGGAGCCATGAACCACGCCAGCAGCGCCGGCTTCTGATTGCATTTCAACAACTTTAACTGGTTGCCCAAATAGATTTTTCTTTCCTGCTGCCGACCATTGATCGACTAATTCTGCCATTGTTGAACTTGGTGTAATTGGATAGATAGCAGCTAACTCGGTAAACGCATAGGAAATATATGCTGCGGCTGTGTTCCCATCCATGGTTTTCATTTTTCGCATTTATCATCATCCTTGTTCAGTTTCTCTCGAGTAATCTGCTTCATTATACCGTAAATTCGATGGGAATAAAAATAAATTTCGAGCATTTATTCACATACTTCAACAAAACGTTATTTTAATAAGAAATATTTTGTGAAATTTTTCTAAAGCAAAACGCTATCTTTTTTTATTTCGAATCGGTAAAATGTATTTGGAGGTGTTTCTATGGATATTTCAGTAATCGATGCAACGAAAACAAACAAAACAACAGGAATTTACTATGGAGATGCAACAGCGCCAAAAACAACGATTGAGTTCCTCAACCTTGCTTGTCCTTATTGTAAAAAATGGTTTGAAGAATCTTTTTCAACTCTCGAATCATCGGTCCAAGAAGGAAAAGTGAATCGCCTAATTAAGCTCTTTGATAAAGAAAAAGAAAGTTTACAACGTGGAAATGTCATGCACCATCACATTACTACTAATGATGGCAAAAAAGCTTTAGTAGAAATCAAACACATTTTTGAAACACAAGAGCAATGGAAGAATCTTTCTTTAGAAGAAGTTGCGCAATACGCAACAGAAGAATTAGGATTGACTTATCAACCTGATATGGAAATGGCAAAAGCAATTATTGATGAAGCAAATACTGCGCACATTCAATTTGTCCCAACGATTTTACTCGATCAAACTATTTTTGATGAAGGAATCGCATTAGATGAATTAACATCTTTGCTCAACTAACAAAAAAGGTGAACCAAGACGAAATTTCGTCTTGGTTCACCTTTTTTTGGCCGTGCGATCCATCCAATTTTTTCTGGAACACTCACACAGCTTCTTTCCTCAACTTGTCAGCAAAATCATTAATCTTTCGTATTCGGTGATTGATTCCTGATTTTGAAATTGCTCCTGAAGGTATCATCTCACCTAATTCTTTCAAACTAACTTCTGGATGCTGCAACCTTAATTCAGCAATTTCTTGCAACTTCTCTGGTAAAGCATGCAAACCAACTCTCGCTTCAATGAATTCAATATTCTCAATTTGTTTAGAAGCCGCATCGATCGTCTTGTTTAAATTCGCCGTTTCACAATTTACCAAACGATTCACCGAATTTCTCATGTCACGAACGATACGAACATCTTCAAAACGCAACATTGAATTAGTCGCACCAATCAACGTTAAAAAGTCGGCAATTTTTTCTGCTCCTTTTAAGTAGGAAATATAGCCATTACGTCTTTCAAGCGTTCGTGCATGTAAGCCATAGTAATTCAACATGTCACAAATATCTTGATTGTGTTGTTCATAAATGGAAAAAATTTCTAAATGATAACGGCTCGTCTCTGGATTATTTACTGAACCCGAAGCCATAAATGCACCACGTAAGTAAGAACGCATTTTTTGTGCATTTCCCATGATTTCATCGGACACATGGCCATTAAACATCAAGCCATCCATGATATCCAAGTCCATTAATACATTTTTCGTTCCCTGCTTCAAGCGAACGATGTAGACATTATTCTTTTTTAATTTCATTTTTTTTCGAACAAGTAACTCGCTTCGAACATTATAATGATCTTTTAAAAGAGAATAGATACGTCGGGCAATCGCAGCATTTTCTGTTTGAACATTTAAAATGAACTGCTGATTGACGATGCCTAAAGAGCCGTTCATTCGCAACAAAGCAGCAAGTTCTGCTTTTGCATGTTCACGATGAACTTCTAAACCAGTCAACTCTTTTTTTACATCCGATGCAAATGACATTCTATTCTCCTCCTTTCTTTCACAATCCTAATCTAATATTTCGACCCAAAAACTAATCGAAAAAGTTCTTCAACTACTTTTTCACCGTCATGGAACACACCGCCATTCTTCAACTCCAAAAAATCAGTTGAAATGACACGACAGCCTTCATTTCTAAGTCCATTGAAATCATGCTGAACCTGAACAAGATACTCATCATAGACTTCCGGATCCATGTAATCTTCTGGTACTTTTTCTGTATTCACCAACACCGTATCAATAAATTTTTCATGTAAGTGTTCGTGCAACACACGTATGTGATCCGCATCAGTGAAATGCTCTGTCTCACCTTTTTGTGTCATGATATTACAAATGTAAACAACTTCTGCCTTTGTTTTAACGATTGCTTCACCAATCTCGGGAATAACTAAGTTTGGTAAAATACTCGTAAATAGGCTTCCCGGGCCAAGTACAACCATATCTGCTTCAGCAATAGCATTCACAACTTTACGTGCTGCTTTCGCTACTTGATCATCCGTCGTATTTCGCACAAAGACATGGTCAATCGTTTTACGATCTAACGCAATTTTTGATTCACCAACCGCGGTTGTTCCATCTTTAAATACCGCATGAAGTGTCAAAGGTGTTTCAGAGGATGGGTAAATATGTCCATCTACATGCATCATTCTTGACAACAACTGAATCGCATCATAAGTGCTGCCTCTCATTTCTGAAACAGCTGCAATGATCAGATTCCCAATACTATGGTTGGCTAAGAACTGATCCTCTTTCTTAAAACGATATTGAAAAATATCTTCATAAAATTGGGGCATATCAGAAAGTGCAACTAATACATTTCGCAAATCACCCGGCGGTGCCATTGAAATAGATTCACGAATGGCGCCACTACTTCCTCCATCATCTGCCACTGTCACAATTGCGGTTAAGTCAGCTCCTTGATTACGTAGGCTTTTCAAAATCACTGGAAGACCAGTTCCTCCGCCAACGACTACAATTTTTGGTTTTCTAATTCGATAGGTCTTCATATTCAAGAACGATTCACCGTCTCTTTCCGTTTATCTTTGTCACGGTGTGTAACGTTCACTTTATAATTCTCACTTAACGCTTTTGATAAACGCTCTGTTAAAGCAACTGATCGGTGTTGTCCACCAGTACAACCAATTGCAACAGTTAAACTGCTTTTTCCTTCTTTGACATAGCCGGGCAAAATAGTCTCTAATAAATGAAGAAATTGACTATAAAAATCCTCTGTTTCAGTAAATGACATCACATAATCATAAACAGGTTGATCCAATCCGGTTAACGGACGCAACTCTGAGATATAATGAGGATTTGGTAAAAAGCGCACATCCATCACAATATCTGAATCAATTGGTAACCCATATTTGAAGCCAAAAGAAACGAATTCAATTCGGAATCCTTGATCTTCTTGTGTCTTGAACGTATCAATGATTTTTTCCCTTAATTGACGTGGTGTCATCGTTGTTGTATCAATCACAACAGATGCTTGCACCTTTAGTTCATTTAAAATTGCACGTTCTTTACGGATTCCTTCAGTCACTAAACCGTCCATTGCCATCGGATGGGTACGACGAGTCTCTTTGTAACGAGCTACTAATTCTTCATCAGACGCATCTAAGAACAGAATCGACGTGTCAATGAAATCTGTATTAACAATTTCAATCAACATTTTTTGAATTTCTTCAAAGAATGAACGGGAACGTAAATCAACGCCCAATGCCATTTTTGTTACTTTTCCAGATTCTTTGATTAGTTCCCAAAATTTAGGAATCAATCGTGGAGGCATGTTATCGATACAAAAATATCCCATGTCCTCAAAACTTTGTATCGCCACAGTTTTTCCTGCGCCGCTCATTCCTGTAATAATTACGAGTTGTAAATTTTCAGCCATCTTCACAAGCTCCTCTCTCATTGTCTTTTAAATTATATCATTCCGGGCGTATCATCGCTAGCCATATCTTCCCTAATTATGGAATTTTCATGGAAAAATAAGTTTTTCTTACAAAAAACTTGGACCAAATACCACAAATGATGATACTTGCTCCAAGTTTTGCTATCGTTAGCGATTCAATTAATTGTTACTACTGTTTAGAAGACTGTTTCCGAAATTTCTCTGCTAACTCGATTGTTCGATCAGCCAAAATCGATTGTGCGTCTATGACTGGGTACGTATTATCCGAAGCAAATTCTTGCATCAATGATAATTCGGTACATCCCAAAATGATTTTTTCACAGTTTAACCGGCCAACCACTTCTTCTAAAATTTCATAGTATAAAGCTTCATTCAAGTAGTCTGATTCTTTGATATCATGATAAATCAAATGACTGATTTTCGCTTGTAACTTTTCATCAGGAATCACTACATCAAATCCTAATTGTTTTACTTCACGCTCGTAAATCCCTGCCTTCATGCTGCCTTCTGTACCTAACAAGGCTACTGAACCAGTTGTTTGTTGACGAACTAATTCATTGGCCGCTTCTCTTGGCATATGCAAGAGGGGGATAGCCGTTGCTGCTTGTAGCTCATCAAAAAAATAATGCGCCGTATTACATGTCAATACGATAAAATTGGGCTGTAGTAGGTTTTGCTTTTCAATATCATCGAGCAAATAAGGAATTGGATTTTCCTTTTCACGATCCAAAATATAAGCAGTTCGATCAGGCACCGTTGCATGATTGAACAATACATAGTTTAGATATTCTTGGTCCTTAGTTGCATTTGTGCGGTGATTGATCAAGCGGACAAAACTTTCCGTCGCCATTGTTCCCATACCGCCCAAAATACTGAAAAAATTTTCCATGACTAGCCTTCTTTCACATGAAAGTATTTTTTGAATCGAGGAATATAGTTATGGAACATATATTTCATTAACACCCAACGTTTCAATGAACGATCGCCATCATAAAATACAGTTGTGCCAAAACGTTTTTCCTGGATCATTTTTTCTGCAATTTTTTTATCTTCATTCTCTCTTGCATACGTTAAGAAGATTTTTTTTGGTACGCCCATCCACAGTTTTGCATCTGAAGAATCTTTTGTACCATAAATAGTTTCTGTAAATGGTTTGTGGAATACTCTGTCTTCGGTAACAAAACGTGCTAAATTAAGCCCATTCAATGTAACAAAGAAGCTACTACGTCCTTGGCGTAAATTAATTTCAAATAATTTATATTCACCATCACGTGGATCATACTTCATGTCAAAATTCGCAAAGCCAGTATACTCGATTGTTTCTAAAAATTTCTTGATTGTCTGATAAATTTTTTCATTGTAATCTGGCATAATTACCACATAATTACCAATTGACGCAGGTGTTGGATCTTCCAAGAGCGGATGTCCCAAGCACATCATACGAACCTGATGATTTTCATCAACATAAGCGTTTAACACACGCATGTTGCTATCATCTCCAGGAATGAAGTCTTGAACAATCATCTCACTCGTATATCCAGCTTCGTAAATTCGTCCTAAAATCAAATCAAACTCTTCACGATTATCGATAATAAATGCTTTTTTTCGTCCTTCAAATTGGACAGAAAGATACTCGACACTATTCGCTGGTTTTAATGCAACTGGAAATTCAAATGGCAGTTCTTGTTCCAAACGACCATCCACTAACATTGGTTCTCTAACAATTAATGTTTTTGGATAAGGAAGTTGATATTTTTCGCAAACTTCATAGAAACTTACCTTATTGATTAACCGTTTGAATAATGAATAATCAATATACGGACAAATAAAGTATGCCGAGAGTTCTTCTTTATGCTGAGATATCAACTCTGCATATCCATCGCCACAAGCAATCAATAAATATTTTTTGCTGTGGTCGGAATATTTTTCTTTTGCCAAACGTAACATTGTTTCGATAAAAACTGGATCCTTATCAAAACCGGGAATCACTTCGACACTCACGATGTTACTATAACGGGTTGGTGCAAGTTGGTTTGAAGCATAGGCTTGGCACACTTTTCCATAGGCTTCATTAAATGAACGAGCCATACCATAGACGTTCATATCACTTCCCAATAATATAGGAATAAATTCTTCATTTACATTACTATTCATCACAATCTCTCACTTACTCATTAATCTACTGATTCTTTATTTAACTACACAAGGAATATCATACCATAAAGAAAAAAGCAATCAAAGGAAACTCCTCCGATTGCTCAATTCTTTTTTGAACGGATTGAACTTATAGGAAGTTTTATCTATACCAATTCAGTGTAGAAAGAACTACCTTGTAATGTATTTTAGAAGATGCTATCTAAAAAAACAAGTGTTTTATCATCTTTTAAAGTTTTTTTAACCATATCACCATTTTTTAATTTTTAGACCTTTTCTTCCATTACTTTTTCTAAATATCGTCCAGTGTAACTCTCTTTTACCTTAACAATATCTTCTGGTGTCCCAGTGGCTAAAATCGTTCCGCCACCATCGCCTCCTTCAGGCCCTAAATCAATGATATAATCCGCAGTTTTGATGACATCTAGATTATGCTCGATTACTAATACCGTATTTCCTGCATCCACTAGACGTTGTAAAACATCTAGTAAACGTGCAATATCATCTGCATGTAGCCCCGTTGTCGGTTCATCAAGAATATAAAAGTTCTTACCATTGGATATTTTATGCAATTCACTGGCCAATTTCATCCGCTGTGCTTCTCCACCGGATAATGTCGTCGCTGGTTGCCCCATCGTAATGTAACCTAATCCGACATCCACGATTGTCTTTAATTTACGATGAATTTTAGGAATGTGTTGGAAGAATTCTACAGCGTCTTCAACAGTCATTTCTAAAATATCAGCAATATTTTTTCCTTTATACCGTACTTCCAACGTTTCAGAATTGTATCGTTTGCCATGACACACTTCACAAGGAACATAAACATCAGGTAAAAAATGCATTTCGATTTTGATGATTCCGTCACCACGACAAGCTTCACATCGGCCACCTTTTACGTTAAAGCTAAAGCGTCCTTTTTTGTAGCCACGCATTTTAGCTTCATTTGTTTGTGCAAAAAGATCACGAACATCATCAAAGACACTTGTATAAGTTGCTGGGTTACTTCTTGGTGTACGGCCAATGGGGCTTTGATCGATATCAATGATTTTTTCGATACTATCATAACCAGAAATTGTTTTGAATTTACCCGGTTTAGCTGAATTTCGATTCAATTTTTGTGCAAGAGCTTTTTTCAAAATACCATTAACCAAAGTACTTTTTCCAGAACCAGAGACACCAGTGACTGCCACGAATTCTCCTAGAGGAAACTTCACTGTCACGTTTTTCAAGTTATTTTCTGCTGCTCCAGTAATTTTAATTGCTTCACCATTTCCTTGGCGACGTGTTGTTGGTACAGCAATCTTCTTTTTTCCTGATAGGTATTGTCCTGTTAATGAACGTGGGTCTTTCGCAACTTCTGCAGGCGTTCCAGCTGCAACGATTTGTCCACCTTGCTCACCAGCACCTGGTCCTACATCAATCAAATAATCCGCTGCTCGCATGGTATCCTCATCATGTTCCACAACAATCAAAGTATTGCCTAAGTCTCTCATTTTCTTCAGTGAACCAATCAAACGATCATTATCCCGTTGATGTAACCCAATTGATGGTTCATCCAAAATATACAGAACACCTGAAAGATTTGATCCAATTTGGGTGGCTAAACGAATTCGTTGTGCTTCCCCACCAGATAGTGTTCCAGAAGCCCGACTCAAGGTTAAGTATTCCAACCCAACATTTTCTAAAAATGACAATCGATCGTTTACTTCTTTTAAAATCGGTTTAGCAATCATCGTTTCTTGTTCAGATAATGTTAAACCTGAGAAAAAATCAACTGCTTTTTTGATCGATAATTCATTTGTTTCACCAATATTTGTTCCATTAATTTTGACAGATAAGGCTTGCGGATTCAAACGTAATCCTTTACATGTTTGACAAGTTAATTCCGTCATATATTGACGCATTTGCTCTCTCGTAAAATCACTGCTTGTTTCTTGATAACGACGAGCAATATTCTTTAGCACGCCCTCAAAAGATGCTTCCACGTCACGCACACCGCCAAAATCATTTTCGTAATGGAAATGGAATAATTCATCTGTCCCATTCAAAACAATTTCTTGATGTTCTGCTGGTAATTCATCAAACGGTGTGTTCATATCAATTCCATAACTTTCACACGCTTGTGCCAACATTTGAGGATAGTATTGCGAACTGATTGGATTCCATGGAACAATTGCTCCTTCAGCCAAGGTCTTGGTACGATCAGGAATAACTAAATCTTGGTCTACTTCTAGTTTCAAACCTAGTCCATCACAATCGGGACAAGCTCCAAATGGCGCATTGAATGAAAACAATCGTGGCTCCAGTTCGCCAACTGTAAAGCCACAATAAGGGCAAGAGTAATGTTCACTGAACAGCATTTCTTTTTCACCAATCACATCAACCAAAGCATAGCCATCTGCCAAGCGTAATGCTGCTTCAAAGGAATCGAACAAACGTGAACGAATGCCCTCTTTTACCACTATTCGGTCAATAACGATAGCAATATCATGCTTTTTGTTTTTTTCCAGTTCAGGAACCTCAGTAATGTCGAAGGTATCACCATCCACTCTTACACGAACATACCCTTCTTTTTGAATTCGTTCAAACACTTTTTTGTGCTGACCTTTTTTCTTTGCAACAATTGGTGCTAAAATTTGGATCTTTGTCCGTTCTGGTAACTCTAACACTTGGTCAACCATTTGTTCAACCGATTGACTGGTGATCTCAATGTGATCATTAGGACAGATTGGATGGCCCACACGTGCAAAAAGCAAACGTAGATAATCATTGATTTCTGTTACTGTTCCTACCGTCGAACGAGGATTTTTACTTGTCGTTTTTTGGTCAATCGAAATCGCCGGACTTAAGCCGTCGATACTGTCAACATCTGGTTTATCCATTTGCCCCAAAAATTGGCGAGCATAAGCAGAGAGACTTTCGACATATCGTCGTTGTCCCTCTGCATAAAGTGTGTCGAAAGCTAATGAGCTTTTCCCAGAACCAGATAACCCTGTAATCACTACAAATTTATCTCTTGGAATTGTTACATCTACATTTTTTAAATTGTGCTCTCTGGCACCATGAATAATAATTTTATCGTTAGCCATCTCGTCCTCCTGCTCTTTACTCCGCTGCCTTCAATTCTAAAATTGTATCGCGTAAATTAGCGGCAGTTTCAAAATCTAAAGCTTTCGCAGCATCTTTCATTTCTTTTTCTAATTTCATCAATAAATCAGCTTTTTCTTTTCGACTCATTTCATTATAAGAAACTTGGACTGTTCCTTTGGCGTCATCTTTTGCCTCTTTTGTAATAGAAATCAAATCACGAATTTCTTTGATAATCGTTTTTGGCACGATTCCATGTTCTTCATTATATGCTTCTTGTATCGAACGTCTCCGTGCCGTTTCATCCATTGCTGAACGCATCGAGTCCGTTACTTTATCAGCATACATGATTACTTTTCCTTCTGAATTTCGTGCTGCACGCCCAATTGTTTGGACAAGCGAACGTTCACTTCTCAAGAATCCTTCTTTATCAGCGTCTAAGATAGCAACCAAAGAAACTTCTGGAACATCTAATCCTTCACGCAATAAATTGATCCCAACTAAAACATCAAACTCACCTAAACGTAAGTCACGAATAATTTCCGTCCGTTCAAGGGTTTTGATATCACTGTGCAGGTATTTTACTTTGATTCCCAGTTCTTTAAAGTAATCAGTCAGATCTTCAGACATTTTTTTCGTCAACGTCGTTACAAAGACACGTTCATTTTTCTCCACTCGGTCATTGATTTCACCAACCAAATCGTCAATTTGACCCATGATCGGACGAACTTCAATCACTGGATCTAATAAACCAGTTGGACGAATAATTTGTTGGATTACTCTATCCGTTTGTTCATTTTCATAAGGCCCCGGTGTAGCCGAGACGTAGATAATTTGATGGACATGTTGCTCGAACTCTTCTAATCTTAATGGCCGATTGTCAAGCGCTGAAGGCAAGCGGAACCCATAATCAACTAACATTTGTTTACGCGCCCGGTCACCATTATACATTCCGCGAATTTGTGGCATCGTTACATGTGATTCGTCAATGACAATCAAAAAATCTTCTGGAAAGAAATCAAGCAATGTATAAGGTGGCTCTCCTTCTTTTCGACCATCCATATGTCGCGAATAGTTTTCAATGCCTGAAGTGTAACCCATCTCTAGCATCATTTCGATATCATAGTTTGTTCTTTGTTCTAAACGTTGCGCTTCTAGTAACTGATTATTATCTCGTAACACTTTTAAGCGCATCTCTAGTTCGGCTTTGATGTTCGCAACAGCCTGTTCCATATGTTCATCATTTGTCACGAAGTGAGTAGCAGGGAAAATAGCAACGTGTCCTGTTTCACCAAGCACCTCTCCAGTTAGCGCATCTACTTCCCGAATTCGTTCGACTTCATCCCCAAAAAATTCGACTCTCAAAGCACGTTCGTCGCGTGAAGCCGGAAAAATCTCCACCACGTCACCGCGTACTCGAAACCGACCACGCTGAAAATCAATATCATTTCGTTCAAAATTGATTCCCACTAGATTCCGAATCAATTGATTACGATCAAGTTCTGCTCCTTGTCGAATTGAAACAACTTGTTTCTGATATTCAAATGGTGAACCTAATCCGAAAATACAAGAAACAGAGGCAATCACAATTGTATCGTTCCGCTCTAGAAGGGAACTTGTAGCCGAATGGCGCAGCTTATCAATCTCGTCATTGACACTTGAATCTTTTTCAATATAAGTATCACTAGATGGAACATACGCTTCTGGTTGATAATAATCATAATAAGAAACAAAATATTCAACCGCGTTTTTGGGAAAGAATTCTTTAAATTCTCCATATAATTGTCCAGCTAAAGTTTTATTATGTGCAATAATCAATGTTGGCTTATTTACTTCCTTAATCACATTTGAAATCGTATAGGTCTTCCCCGTACCGGTTGCACCTAATAAGATTTGCGCTTTCTCCCCACCAACCACACCATCCACTAATTGGCGTATCGCTTCAGGTTGATCCCCTGCTGGTTGGTACTTCGAGACAAGCTCAAATTGTTGAGAGGTATCTCTTTCAATCATTTTTCGTCCCCCTTTTCATTCATTCCTTTTCATTTTATGACTTGCAAAAAGAAAAGGAAAGCAAAGGCATTCCTTACTAAAAAATTATAACACACCGAACATACTTTCGCCACTCCTTTACCTCGGCATTCCATGTTAGAACTTCTTACATAGGATGTTAGATTTTATTGTTTTTTTCATTTTTTTAAGTTTCAGAACTTGTCTGATTCATTACTTTTCACCTATAATAAATAGATATTGAGAATTTAGGAGGTAATTATGAAAAGAAAGCATTTATTCTACTCGTTCATTTTCATAATGGCAGGATTTATCACACTTGCAACTAGTAATCCTGCCCATGCAGAAACAAACAATACGGAATCAAGTACCGCCGAGTCGATGCAGATGGCTCAGCCAAAAAAAGACAAATACGTCGTTGCTAGCGACTCTGCCTTTGCACCCTTCGAGTTTCAAAACACGGACGGTAAGTATGAAGGAATCGATGTTGAGTTAATGAAACAGATTTCCGAGCTTCAAGGCTTCAATATCCAAATGGACTATCGCGGATTTTCCGCTGCGTTACAAGCATTAGAGTCTGGACAAGCTGATGGCATGATTGCCGGAATGACCGTCACAGATGAACGTAAGCAAAGTTACGATTTTTCTGATACTTATTTTGATAGCGGAATTCAGTTGGGCGTAAAACAAGGTGATACATCAATCAAATCCTACAAAGATTTAAAAGGGAAAACAGTTGGTGCCAAAGTCGGAACCGAAAGCGCTGAATTCCTGAGCAATCATGAAGAAGAATATGGCTACAAAATCAAGTACTTCGACGCTGCTGACCAATTATATGACGGTTTGAAAGTTGGTGCGATTGACGCAATCATGGATGACTACCCTGTTCTTGGTTATGCTATCAAACAAGGTCAAAAAATTGATACCCCAATGCCAAAAGAATCTGGTGGTAAATATGCCTTCGCAGTTAAAAAAGGTGAAAACCCAGAACTTTTAACGATGTTCAATGAAGGACTTAAAGAGTTAAAGCGCACAGGCGCCTATGACAAAATCATTGATAAATATGTAGCTACTTCAAATGAGTCAGCAGACTCAACCAAAGACGAATCAACAATCATCGGTTTAATCAAAAACAATTACAAACCATTATTACGTGGTTTTTGGATGACAATCGTTCTTGCTCTAGTCTCTTTCGCTTTGGCACTAGTAGTGGGTGTTATTTTCGGATTATTCAGTGTCTCACCTATTCGTGCACTACGCATGATAGCAAGCATTTACGTTGATATCATTCGTGGAATTCCAATGATGGTACTTGCCTTCTTCATTTTCTTTGGCTTACCTGGAATTGTTGGATTTACAATTCCAGATTTCATTGCTGGCGTTATTACATTGACCTTAAACGCGAGTGCGTATATTGCAGAGATCGTTCGTGGCGGTATCAACGCCGTTCCCGTTGGACAAATGGAAGCTTCGAGAAGTTTAGGGTTGTCTTATAACCGAACAATGCAAAAAATCATCTTGCCACAAGCTATTCGAATCATGCTTCCTTCATTCGTTAACCAATTCGTTATCTCATTGAAGGATACAACAATCATCTCTGCAATCGGAGTAGTCGAATTACTACAAGCTGGTAAAATTATCGTTGCCCGTACCACACAAAGTACGTATGTTTACTTAATTATCGCAGTCATGTATTTAATCTTGATTACCGCTTTAACAAAATTAGCGAAAGTTTTAGAAAAGAAGGTGAAGTAAGATGTCAGAAAAAATCTTAGTTGAACATCTTGTAAAAAAATATGGTGAAAATACTGTATTAAATGATATCAACGTCTCAATCAACGAAGGCGATGTCGTTTGTATCATCGGCCCTTCTGGTTCAGGAAAAAGTACTTTCCTACGCTGCTTAAATCGTCTAGAAGAGCCAACGGATGGTGACATCATCATCGACGGCGCTCATTTAATGGATAAAAACACAAATATCAATCTTGTTCGTCAGCATATCGGAATGGTGTTCCAACACTTTAATTTATTCCCTCACCTTTCTGTTTTAGAAAATATTATTCTTGCGCCAATGGATTTGAAAAAGGAATCTCGCGAAGAAGCAGAAAAAAAAGCCATCAAGCTATTAGATACAGTTGGCTTAGCTGATAAAAAAGATATGTCACCAGAAATGCTCTCAGGCGGACAAAAACAACGTGTTGCGATTGCGCGTGCATTAGCAATGAACCCAGACATCATGCTTTTTGATGAACCAACCTCTGCACTTGATCCAGAGATGGTCGGTGATGTTCTGAACGTCATGAAAAAACTTGCAAAACAAGGAATGACCATGGTTATCGTTACTCACGAAATGGGCTTTGCCAAAGAAGTCGCTAATCGTGTCATGTTCATTGACGGCGGAAACTTCCTTGAAGACGGAACACCTGAACAAATTTTTGAAAATCCACAAAACGAACGCACAAAAGATTTCCTAGATAAAGTTTTAGATATTTAACCAGAGAACCTGAAACAGTTTCAAAACATGAAAAGCATCGTCAAAATCTTGAACAAGATTTTGACGATGCTTTTTTGATTCATATTCTAGAAGAACTAATCATTGCTAAGCACTTCTTTTTATCACTCGTGTCCTTCATTACCAAAGGACTTACGAGTGTATCACAACCCGTTTTTTGATTCAGTTTATTTTCAAAAAGTTCACTTTATTAAGTAAGCAGATAAACAATAAAACGGTGAAGTGACATATTTGTCGACTTCACCGTTTTATTATTTACGCTTTTTTCCGCCAAAAGCATCCTTCATCTTATCGAAAAAACCATCTTCTTGCTGTTCTTCGACTTTCATTCCACCTGCTTCAGCAAATGAGCGTAACGCTTCTTTTTGTTGCTCATTTAAGTTCTTCGGTGTAATTAGTTTCACTTTCACGTGTTGGTCACCTGTTGCACCACCACGTAGTTTAGGTGCACCTTTTCCGCGAAGACGGAAGTTTGTTCCTGTTTGTGTCCCTGCTGGAATTTTTAATTTAACATCCCCATGAACAGTTGGAACTTGAACTTCATCTCCTAAAGCTGCTTGTACAAAACTTAATGGTAATTCGTAATAGATTTCTGAACCATCACGATCAAAAATATTACTTTCTTCTACACGGAAGACTACATATAAATCACCGAACGGCCCACCGTTTTCACCTGCTTCACCTTGACCAGCTAAACGCATTTGTTGTCCTTCTTCGACACCAGCTGGTACATTTACTTTCACAGAGTGAGCTTTCTTTTCATGACCTGAGCCATGACAAGTTGGACACGGTTCTTTGATTTCTTTTCCAGTACCGTGACAAACATCACACGTTTGACGACTCATCACGCGCCCTAGTGGCGTTTGACGTTCAACATTGATTGTCCCTGAACCATGACATTTTTGACATGTAATTGGTTCCGTACCAGGTTTTGCACCATTCCCATGACAAGTGTGACAAACTTCTTCGCGGTTATATTTGATTTCTTTTTCAATACCAAAGATTGCTTCCTCAAAACTCAAATCAATTGTGTATTGCAAATCAGCTCCTTGGCGAGGTGCCGTCGGATCAACTGAACGACCTCCGCCTCCTCCAAAGAAAGAGTCAAAGATATCTTCAAAACCACCGAAGCCACCTCCACCTCCAGAGAACCCGCCAAAGCCACCGAAGCCGCCTCCGCCTCCAGCGCCATAATTTGGATCTGTGCCAGCATGACCATATTGATCATACGCAGCCCGTTTTTGTGGGTCACTTAAAATTTCATAAGCCTCAGATACTTCTTTAAATTTTTCTTCTGCATCTGCTTCTTTGTTAATATCAGGATGATATTTCTTAGAAAGTTTACGATAAGCTTTCTTTATTTCATCTTCTGAAGCCCCTTTTGAAATTCCTAAGACTTCATAATAATCACGTTTCGTTGCCATAGGCTTTCCTCCTATTGGTTCTAATACATCAAATTCACATCGCTTGTAATCATATCACATTTTAGACGAAACCAAAACTGCTGCATGCATTCTTTCAAAAGAAAAAGACTGTGGCAAAAAGTCGGATCGACTTTCCCCATAGCCTTCTCTTTTTTACGAATAGGTAGACAGTCCAGAAAAGATGGCTTTAGCCGAATCTACAGATTTCAGCTAAGTCCAAGTTTCCTGTTTTGGTCTACTCCTAGCACACTAGGGAACTAATTATTTGTCGTCACCGTCGACTTCTTCAAAGTCAGCATCAACGACATCGTCTGCTCCGCCTTGTGCTGCTTCAGGATTTTCTTGTGCTTGTTGTTGTGCAGCTTGTTCATATAATTTAACTGTTAAGTTTTGAACGATTTCATTCAAAGCATCACGTTTTGTTTTCATTTCTTCAATGTTATTTGCTTCAACTGCTGCTTTTAATTCATCGCGAGCCGCTTCTGCTTTTTGAACTTCTTCTGCGTCTACTTTACCTTCTAATTCTTTCAATGTTTTATCAACTGAGAATAATAAAGCATCTACGTCATTGCGAAGATCCACTTCTTCTTTACGAGCTTTGTCAGCTTCTGCATTTGATTCTGCATCTTTTACCATACGTTCGATTTCTTCGTCTGATAAACCTGATGAAGATTTGATAGTGATCTTTTGTTCTTTTGAAGTACCTAGATCTTTTGCTGATACATTGACGATTCCGTTTTTATCAATATCAAAAGTAACTTCGATTTGAGGAATACCACGTGGTGCTGCAGGAATATCAGTTAATTGGAATCTTCCTAATGTTTTGTTATCAGCAGCCATTGGACGTTCACCTTGTAAAACATGAATATCTACAGCCGGTTGGTTATCAGCAGCTGTTGAGAATACTTGTGATTTACTTGTTGGGATCGTTGTATTACGATCAATCAATTTAGTAAAGACTCCACCCATTGTTTCGATACCTAATGATAATGGTGTTACATCAAGTAAAACAACATCTTTTACATCACCAGTAATAACGCCACCTTGAATTGCTGCACCCATTGCAACAACTTCATCAGGGTTTACTGATTTATTTGGTTCTTTACCAGTTTCTTTTCTTACAGCTTCAACAACTGCAGGAATACGAGTTGAACCACCAACTAAGATTACTTCATCGATTTCAGATTGTGATAAACCAGCATCTTTTAATGCTTGGCGTACTGGAATTTTTGTACGTTCAACTAAGTCAGCTGTCAATTCATCAAATTTCGCACGAGTCAATGTCATTTCTAAATGCAAAGGTCCTGCTTCGCCAGCTGTAATAAATGGCAAGCTGATTTGAGTGCTTGAAACACCTGACAAATCTTTTTTCGCTTTTTCAGCAGCATCTTTCAAACGTTGTAAAGCCATTTTATCTTGACCAAGGTCTACGCCGTTTTCTTTTTTGAATTCCGCAACCATGTAATCAATGATCTTGTTATCAAAGTCATCCCCACCTAAATGGTTGTCACCAGCTGTTGATAGTACGTCAAAGACACCATCACCTAATTCAAGGATTGATACGTCAAATGTACCACCACCAAGGTCAAATACTAAGATTTTTTCGTCGCGGTCTGTTTTGTCTAAACCATAAGCTAAAGCTGCTGCTGTTGGTTCATTGACAATACGTTCAACTTCCAAACCAGCAATTTTACCAGCATCTTTTGTTGCTTGACGTTGTGCATCGTTAAAGTATGCAGGAACAGTGATAACTGCTTTCTCAACTTTTTCACCTAAGTAATCTTCAGCAAAGCCTTTGATATATTGAAGAATCATTGCAGAAATTTCTTGTGGTGTGTAAGATTTTCCTTCCACTTCTACTTTATATCCAGGTTCGCCAATGTGACGTTTGATTGATGAAATTGTATTTGGGTTAGTTACAGCTTGACGTTTTGCCACTTCACCAACTTGGATTTCACCATTTTTAAATGAAACTACAGAAGGTGTTGTACGGTTTCCTTCTGGGTTTGCGATAATTTTTGCTTCGTTTCCTTCTAATACAGCAACTGCAGAGTTTGTTGTACCTAAGTCAATACCAATAATTTTAGTCATATTAACGTCTCCTTATTAAATAAAATTTATTTTATAGTTGCACGAATTACTGCGCGACAATGACCATTGTTGGTCTTAATACGCGATCGTGTAATTTGTATCCTTCTTGCAAAACTTCTACAATCGTATCTGCCGGCAACTCATCAGATGCAGGAACAGTTTGGACTGCTTGGTGAAGCATTGGGTCAAACGTTTCGCCTTTCGCAGGAATTTTTTCGATTCCTTCTTCTTTAAGTGCAAAACGGACACCTTCTAATACCATTTCGACACCTTTTTTCAAGCTAGCACCTTGTTCGTCTGAAACTTCTGTTGCTAGCGCTCGTTCTAGGTTGTCAATTGAAGGCAATAATTTTTTTGCTAAATCTTGCGAACGATATTTTTGCAATTGTTCACGTTCATTTTTTCCGCGATTTGCCATATTGGCAATTTCAGCTCGGGCGCGTAGGAACTTATCTTCCATTTCTTCTAAGTCAGCTTTCAAGTTGACGATTTCAACATTTTCCACTTCAACTTCTGAAACACCTGAGTCTTCCGCAGCTTCTGTATCGACTTCCAAATCTTGCTGGATGTCTTTTAATTCTTTGTCTAATTCCTCTTGGTTTTCTTTCACGATACAGTCTTCCTTTCATTATTCAGTCAGCTGTCTTGATTATTCATACTAAAAATCAGATTAGCTGCTATCAATCTTAGAAATACGGACTTACGATCATGAGCCAGATAAATCAAGCAAACGATAGTAATCAGCCAGCTTATTCGCTAGTTCTTTTCGATAGACATCAACCAAACCAAACATTCGTGAATAAGGCATGCTTGTTGGTCCGAGTAAGGCAATGGTTCCTCGACCATGCCCATCAATTTCATAACTTGCTTGAATCATACTCATGTTTTGTAGCAAATCATTACCTAATTCAGAGCCAATCTTAATATGAATATTACTATCCATTGGAACAATCATTTGAGTAAGCTCGTCGGAATCTCTCATTAAAGAAAACATCGACTTAAACTGATTCAAATCTTGATGGGGTTCATAATCAAGTAGATTCATTTGTCCACTCACATAAATTTTATCTTCAAATACTTGACCTAAAACAGCATCAAATAAATAAGAGATACCTTCCGTTGATTGGAAATATTTATGTAAGATCATTGGGATCTCTGTTCGTAATTTTTGATAAACAGTCATTAGTGGATCTCCCACCAAGCGGTCGTTAACAAGCCGAACCATTTTTTCTAAATCTTGACTCCCCAAATTTGCTGGAAGAGTAAATACCTGACTTTCAACATTACCTTTATCCGTCACCACGATAGCAATGATTTGCCGATGGTTTAACGGAACGATTCGGAAACCCGTTAATCGGCGATCTTTCACTTCTGGTCCCAACGAGAATGTCGTATAGCTTGTCAATTCAGACAAGATTTCAGCAGATTGACGTATGATTTCGTTGATCTCATGAAATTCTTTCCCTAAAGACTGCCTAATCACTTGCAAATCATCATTTGTTACACGAGTTGGTTTTAATAAATGATCCACATAATAACGATACCCCATTGCAGATGGAATTCGGCCAGAGGAAGAATGAGTTTTTAATAGTAGCCCGTCTTCTTCTAGCGCCTTCATATCGTTACGAATCGTCGCTGAACTCGCTTCAATTCCCTCGGCCATTAGCGTTTTGGAACCAACGGGTACGCCACTACTCGTATAGTTTTGGATGATCAGACGCAAAATATCACTTTGTCTCTGTGTTAACATCTTCCATCACCTCTCATTAGCACTCCTATCTTCTAAGTGCTAACCTACTTACTAATATAACAAGCCGCCTGCTTTCTGTCAAGAAAAACACATCATTTTTTAGCACTCTTCCATTCCGAGTGCTAACGATAGATTTTATTCAAAAAAGAGCGAGAAATCAATATTTTTTTGACTTCTCGCTACGCAATTATTTGTGATTATTTTTTTATTTAATTAAATTTAAACAATTTTTATTTATTAATTTCCGTTTTTGGTAACAAAAATTTTTCAAAAACTTCGTTCCCTAAAAATGTACCTTTGGAGGTTAAATAAATTCTTTCGTCCGCATTCACTAACAAGTCTTCTTTCACTAATGCATCTAATGTTGACTGGTAGAGTGACTCTATCGTTTGTTGATAACGATCATAAAAATGTTGTTTGCTGATACCGGATTTTTTACGTAAACCCAAAAACATTTCCTCTTCAATCTGATTATTTCGTGATAATTTCTCTTTTTCTAAAATTGGTAAGTTTCCTTCACGCAACGGATGTAAATAATGTTGGATTGGTCCTTTATTTCGATAACGCGTTTGATCGAGATACCCACTTGCCCCTGCACCAAAACCAAAGTAATGATCATTGTTCCAATACATTAGATTGTGTTGTGATTCATGACCGGTCAGCCCAAAATTACTAATTTCATATTGATGACGGCCATGTCGTTCCATTGCTTCAATCGTTTCCTCAAACATCTGCGTTTCTGTTTCTTGATCAGGCAACTCCAATCGCCCTTGTCTCACCCAATTCATGAACATCGTTTTGTTTTCCAAAATCAATGAGTATAAAGAATAATGCGGCAAATCTAGTGTTAATGCTTTCTCCAATGTATCACGATAATTTTCAAGTGTTTGTCCAGGCAAAGCATAAATCAAATCGATACTTACATTAGAGAAGCTTTCTGCTTCCAAAAATGACATTGTTTGGTATACATCTTCTGCAGTATGTTTTCTACCAATTTTCTTTAACAAACGATTATCAAAGGTTTGGACTCCCATAGATAAACGGTTCACATCATAATTTTTCATAACCTGTAACTTTTCACGAGTTAAATCACCTGGGTTCGCTTCAACAGTAAATTCCTTTCCAGATCGAAAAGGTAAAATATCACGGGCACCTGCTAACAAACGATCCAATTGTTGTGCGGATAGTGAAGTTGGTGTCCCCCCACCAATATAAAGTGTTTCTAAATCAGCTATAGGGTGTTTCTCCATCATCAATTCCATCTCTTTTAGTAACATTTCGACATACTCATCAACTGGTTGCCCCTCTAAAAAAACTTTATTGAAGTCACAGTAATAACAGATATGCTCGCAAAATGGAATATGGATATACGCAGAAGTTTTACGTTCTGCGGAATTAGTTGTTTCATTCATTGAATTAAATTCTCCTTACATCGAAAAGTCGTACCATTTTTCGACCTTCTTTTCGATCACTCATATAAAAGCATACTAACTGTAATTGAGAAACAAATCCACTAAAAAATCCAAGAATCGACTTCTTGGATGACTTTTTCTTTCGTTGTACTAGACACCTGGTTGTAGATTTCTAGCGTTGTTTTCATATTGGAATGACCCACTCGATCCATGATAGCTTTGATTGGCACACCTGCTTCAGCCAAGAGAGAAATATGCGTATAGCGAAAGGTATGCGTAGTCACATGTTTATTAAACTCGGGATATTTTTCCCTTAAGATATCTTTGACACATTTTACTGGCTTTTTATTACTTCCACGTCCATTCATAAATTCATTAAACGAATGATAAACAACTGGTGTGCCATTTTGCGTCTGAAAAATCGTAGTCGAAAAAAGAAAATGTTCGGCACCCTTTACCTTTTTGTGATAGGCAGTCTGGTTCTTTCTTTGATATGTTTTTATAAAAGTCCCTGTTTCTCGTTGCCTCATTTCTTTTTGCCTCGCTTCATTTATTTGAATTCGATTTCGAATAATCGCAAGCGAACGATCATCCAGATCGATTTCCCGAATGCCCGAATGGAGGAAATCGTCTTTGGTGGATTTCGTATGTACTGTTCAATGGTTCTCCCAGCAGCCACCACTGCTTCATCAATCACTAACTTCTTTGCATGAAAATCCACTTTCTCAACCGTCAATGCACTTAATTCACCAATTCTCAACCCATTTCGAATCAGAAATTCTGCCATATCCAAGTATAATTTCCCCATCCTATTCATTTCATGATTTCTTTCATATTTCACATCGATTGCCTGTAAAAGTGTACGGATTTCCGCTTTCTCTAGAAATTTCTTTTTCCTGCGTTGAATCGCTAATATCTTACGATCATTGGGGATTTTCAACACAACCTTATTCAAATCAAACAAGACGAAGTCATGTCGGTAACCATAGGAAAGGATTTGGTTTAGTAACGAGCGAATCTTTTCCAATGTCGCTTTTTCTAAAAGCCTTTTTGTTTGCTTCGAGCGGATAGTTAAGATATCCGCCCATATTCCTTCCACCAATAAAGGAGTTAACTGTTGCAGTCGCAAATCATTAGTAAAATACGGTTGTAAATAACGTGCGTAAATTTCTTTTTGATAATGGACGGTTGTTTGACGAACGGTCGGTGCCCAAGCCTTCAACCAAAGAGCAGTTAGTTCACCAAATGTTTCACATTTCTTCGCGTCAGAAAAAATCGCATATGTATGAAATTCTTCTTTTATCTGCTCTCTTAAATAGCGTAACGCTTGTTTTTCACTTTTAAATCTTTTGGCTTTCCAGTTAACACTCTTCTTACTCATTTTTTTCTTGACTGGATCATAATAAACTTGAAACGTGCGTAAATAACTTTTTTTATCAATTGTTGTATAAGAACTTCGCAAATACTGGTTTAAATCTGACGACCGCAGTAGTCCTACCTCCTTTCATAAAAAAAGAGCACTGCTAATATAGCAATGCCCTATATTTTATATCTTTAAGTGATTATGTATCTTTTATTTTTAATTAATGATTTTTATTAAAAAAAAAAGATATGTTAAACTATACATTAGCTTTTAATATCTGAGGAGGGATACATTTTGAAAGATATTACAATGGAGATACTTAAATATTTTGAAGAAAGACTTCCCCACATTTTTCAAAAGAAAAATAGTACACGACAGCATCAAGTACAAATGGCACTAGATGTAGCGGAATTTCTATTTAACGAAAGAAAAAATATTATGTTCCTAGAAGCTCCGGTTGGAACAGGAAAATCTTTAGGAGTACTTGTACCTTCATCTGTCTATACCAGAGAAAAAGGAAATAATATTTTATATGTAACCTCCACTATCAATCTCCAAAGTCAAGTATATGACGTTGATTCAGTCACATTAGAACAATTGGCATTGATTAATAGTAATCAAAAACTACTTGCGCAGGGGAAATCGAATTATACCTGTAAAAGTTGCTTTTATGAAAATATGGATAGATTTAATTATCAAGAACAACTGTTGTTATCTTCTTTTTTTAGCAATTGTAAAACTGGTACATTTTCTGAATTAGAAGAACTATATCCGGAGTTCGATAAGAATAAAAGAAAATTTTTATCTATGGATAACCTTTCCGCTGGCTGTTATGATCCATCATGTCATAGTCATAGCCATAGGAAAGAATACAAAAAAAACTACAAACTTGTAATAACTAATCATAATCAATTAAATCAATCTTATATAAATCAAAGAAATGGATTCCCCCCAATTGTAAACTTTAGAGATAACGTATTAATAATTGACGAAGCTCATTCTTTCAAAGAAAATTTCCTTTCAAGTTTAGAACAAGTGTTTATATTAAAAAAATTCAAACAACTAAACATCTCTGAAAATAGAGATAATTTTCTTAGCATCCTAACAAAGCTATCTAACATTAAAAAAAAATATGTAAAGGAAAATTCCGAAACTTCTTCAATGCGCTATAATGTTAAAGACGAAGATAAAGAGTCTCTTAAACAATTAAAAGATATTTTAGAAGAAAATTACCTTCATCTTACTTCAAAACAGAAGCATGAAACTCCTGATGCAGAACTTATTAGCAGTGCATCCGAATATCTATCAAATTTTATGGATCAGAGTAATTATAAATGCTGGGTACAATTCGACAAAGGTGATCTATCTTTACATTTCGTTGATCTTAATTTCAATAAACAATTTAGGAATTATATTACTTATCTATCCACCAATTCAAAAATTATTTTTATGTCTGGTACTTTGACGACAGAAGATTATGAAACAGATTTAAATACAAATTGGTCATTATCTCCAAGAGAATATAGATATACAGGTTATCCTAGTGTCTTTTCTCTAAAAAAACAAGCTATTGTATATATACCTAAAACTTACCCTTCTCCTAACAGTCCTCAACATATTCTCTCAGTTCAGAAAAATTTATCAAGAATAATAAATACTATGGTTGGTGGCTCCCTTATTCTCTGTACTTCTAATGAGTATGTGTCTCTTATATCGGAATATTTAAAAAAAATCGATGATATTAAAGAGAATGTGTATGTTCAAGGGGAAAGTGATACCCAATTTCTCAGTAATAAATTTAGAGAAGATGTTAATAGCATTTTGGTCGGCTCAGGAAGTTTTTTTGTAGGATTTTCAGTAGAGGGGACATCCTTGAATAAGTTAATCCTCCCTAAATTACCTTATCCAGTTCCAGATGATCCTTATATCGAACTAATTTCTCAAGGATATGAAAAACAGGAAATCTATAATGAGTTTATTCATCCTATGATGCTTACTAAACTTGAGCAAGGACTGGGAAGGCTTATCCGGAGTAAAAGTGATTATGGAATAATTACTATATTAGATCCTAGAGCTCAATCTAAAAAAAATGTAAAAAAATTTATTGAAGAATTAGGCTATTACATAACTTCGGATATGACAGAAATAATTACATTTGCTAATAGTAATCATGAAAGAAACGTAACTACTGCCTTACCCATCTATAATAGAGAAAATTTAACTCTCCCTAGAATTATCTTGCACGCTTTATCTAAAGAGAAAAGCAAAACAGCTCTCAATAAGCCAAAAACAACTGATAGCAAAGATAATGATTTACAAACGTGGCTAAAATCTTTTGTTGCTCAGCACAAAAATGATACTGAATTTCCAGCTAGCAGAATACTATATAAACAATGTAAAAACCCTAGAGACGCCTATCAAAAAGCAATCAATTTTTGTCATCAAAAAGGAATAGATTACAAAATTGTTGCTGAAACATTCCCTTATTATAATGAGAGTTTCTCTAGAATGAGTCCTACGGTTTGTGGTCCTGTTATTATAACTCCAACTGTACGAGAAGATGACAATCTTTAAATAATTTAATATCAAAAAAACAGATCAATCAAAAACTTTAATAGATTTGATTCTAGTAGTTAAGTTCCTTATAATCATAACTTTTTGAAACCATGTTTTTTGCTTGATATCTGATTTCTTATTCCTAGAAAGTCTATAATAATGCATTCCCAGTTTTTGATACTACTAATATGGTTAACGTCTCATTTTTTAAATTTTAACAACAATGAGGGCACTGCTAATATAGCAATGCCCTCTCTATGTTCAAATATTTCCCACATTAATTACCGAACGATTTTCGGCTTCAGTAAATTTTATTATTCGTCTTTGACTCTACTTAAACTTTCCTGTTTTATAGATTACTTCATAATTACCACTTGATTTCATATCATTAAAAGATACTTCACTTCTTGAAGAATCGAGTCGTTTATTTTCATCATAAAAATAATAATACTCAAGCGCACTTTCCTTATCACTAACTGGCACCCATACATTAGCAAGATAACGATTACTATCTTCATCTTTATAAATCAAAAAGCTAAATCCATCTTCTTTATATTCATCACCATATGCAGAATCTTTCATAATTTCTTGCTTAAATTCTTCACCCGTTTTATCCATTTTTGACCCACAAGCACTTAATGTAATCATGCTAAATATTGCAACTAACAATAGCAACCATTTTTTCATGTCATTTATCCTCCTAGGAATATAGTAATATTATATCATAAGGATTCATAATCATATTAAATAATTTCGTTATTTAATATTCTTGTTTTAGCGTGTTATAAGTCATTTCTGAAATCTTATTATCTTTAACTTTCACTAATAACATAATACGAATTTTTGAACCATTTTGTACACAATCGAGCAGTACAGCATATTCTTCCTTGTTATTTTGATAAATTGAAGTTACTTTCCCACTGCTTTGAAGTTTTAGTGCGGTTTTAACATCAATGCCATTTTTTTGAATACATTTTTTCGTCATCAGTTTTTTTACTTTTTCGTTTCGATCATTGATACTAGAAAAATTGGCATAAGCTTCACCATATTTTTGCAGTAACTCATTATCTGTTTTTTTACTTTTTTCAACTGTAACCATTTTTGAAGCAGAACTTTTCGTTTCTGAAACTTGACTACTATCGACTGTATCGTTAGTTTTTTCAATACCATCGACAGGTTTCATCTTAACAGCACTTTCAGTAGCGGAAAATGTTGTTTGTTCCTCATTATTATTTGAGCAAGCACCTAAAAAAAACGCTAAATGTAACAACAATAAAGCTAACCATTTTTTCTTCATACAGTACCTGCTTTCAATCTTGGTACACGTTTCATTTCTTTCAAATAAACTATTTTAGAAAACATTCCATCAGAAAACTTCACTCGATATTCTTTATTGTTAACAGAAACTAGAAAACCATCTTGAAATTTTCTAACAACAAATTCATTTTTCTTACAGCCAAACTTTATACAAATTTCTTTTATCTGCCTTCTAGTTAACAAACTATTTTTACTAAACATGCGCTAACCTCCTATTTTTTTCTAACGATACTCGCAACTTTTGTAAATTCTCTTCCCCACTGCCGATTGTATTTCGCACAAATTTGCCCTTGTTCCGCATTTTGTTCATAAGTGGTAAATTTTCCATCTTTCTCTACGCTAGTTATAATGCCAGTATGACCATATATTCCCGGTGACAATGCTTCACCACCCGGCCAATTGATTACGTCCCCTGCTTTTATATCAGAAGCTTTCGGATTGAAAATCACTTTCCAACCAAATTTTTCCCAATCATAGTCACTACCAATAGCGCCCGCAAACATATGTCCTGAACCCATCATTTGTGGACCACCTAACTTTTCAACGTAATATGCCGTTAAGCCATAACATTGTCCGCCGTTAATCGTTTGTCCCATCACAGCTTCTAAAACATCAATTTTTCCCCCACCTATATTTGCTGAACCATTTCCCATCGAACCAGTTGAAAGTCTCTTATACCAATTATTAGCACTCGTCTTCCTTTTAGTCTGTTCAATTGGATCATCTTTTGTGCCTGCACGTTCCCAATGTTTCAAAATATCAACAGCTAAGGTATTTACATCTGTACCTTTTGACATTTTTTTCAATAATTCACTATCAGAGCCATCATGGTTCCAAGCAAAGTCCATTTGGACTGCCGTAAGTTTCCAATCCTTACTCCCCTTTTTAGCAAAATTCAACAGGTCAACACGCCGACTTGAGTCCCATTGACCCAATCCCATTGCATAACCGCCAATTGAAGGATTAAATGCAGTGGTTTCATTAAACGGTAAATCCGATTGAATACGTGAAGGAATCAAGCCACTTTCATGTTCCATGTTTCCAAGCCACGCAGCCGCAAATTGTTGTGTGCCACCGTTAGCCTGTACAAAATTTGCAACATCAAGCGCAACTTGTTCCTGTGGCGTTTCAGGATCAAAATGAGAAGAATCGCCATCAGCTCCTGAAGAAAAAACACCTAAAAACAAAATAAATGGTAATAAAAAGAAGACACTACACGCCAAGATAAAATAAATTACTTTTTTCATGACACACCTCACTTTTTTTTCAAATAAAAAAGACTGGTTAAAATTACCAGCCTTCCGCAAAATCAGTACGTTCTTCTTCAAATGTTGAACCGAAAAATTCTTCTTCTGTTGCTTCTAAATTCCTAAAATTTTCTTCCGAATGATAAAAAGAAAATACATTATTTAAAGCATTTTCCGTATTTCCTACAATTAATTCTTGGTCTGATTCACCATCAAAATAAGCTCGTTCGTCTCTCTCAAATTGCCACTCATCAAAATTATCTACAACTACATTCATACTATTTTCAGCCACGTCATTACTAATCGGTTCAGAAGATTCAATATTCTCACGCTCAATTGGTTCCATTTCAGTTTCTTCCTTTGGTTCTAACTCAATCGAATAATCTTCATTGTTTTGTTCTTCTAATTGATCTAACTCAGGAACATCTAACACATCTGCTTCAATTTCTAATTCAGAAGGTAACGAAGCTTCATCATACATTCCTAATTCAGACTCATTCATTGCGTCTTCATCTTCATACTCACTACCGAGCGTTTCAATATCTGCTTCAAGCATATTATCTTCTTGTTTTTCTTCACTCATGAAATTATCATCTGGTGATTCTTCTCCACCTTCTGATATATTTTCCATATCTTCTGTTTCAGCAATATCTTCTACTTCAATTGGCAAATCACCTTCATCTTCTGTTCGTCTTTTAAACAAAGAAGATAAACTCTGACCTAATTCAGACGTATCATTCCCATAAGAAAAATATTCTCGCCCCAAATTCAGCGCTTTATCATTTTGTGGTAATAGATTTGACGCTCCTTCTAGCGCTAATGGAATGTTTCCAGTGTAGGCACCTAAGCCAGCTTTTCCTGCATTTACGCCAAATTCACCAGTTTCTTGCACTTTTTCTGTTACCTTGCTTTCAAAAACAGGTTCCGCGATTTGACCATCAGAAAAATAAGTCAAGATTCTATAACGATTTTTCCAGAGTTTTCGTAAGAAAATAAATTTCACAATAATCATCACTAACATCGTTCCAAGTAGAATAATCCCTCCACTTAAAACCATTAGTAAACTATCGCTAATCTTATCCACCATTCCTAAAAATGCTTGGTCAATCAATTTATTTACCCAAAAAAGCACGGACAAAAAAACACCAAAAACAATTGGTAAGAATAAAATTCCAATCAATGCTTTGAAAAACTTGAACATCACCATTTGACATTTTGGAAAGAACGAGAACAAAACAATAATTGGAAAAACTAAAATTAACAAATTAACAATAATTTGAATAATCGTTAACATCACGTTTATATACGTCACAGGAAAAGAAAGGATACCTAAGTTAACAATCCCTACCCAAACTGCAAAAGCCTTTTCCATTGTCTTATTTGCATTTTGTTCAAAATATGGATTTTCTTTTTCCAAGCTTTCAATATAAGTATCTCTATCATCTATAAATTTATCTCTTTCTTTATCACTCAATTTGGGTTTCTCTAACAGCTTACTATAATTTAGCTTTTCGCCATTCTTCATTTTTCCGTCCAACGAACCACTATTCACATAATTAAATGTTTGTTTCACAGTGGCATCAAATAGCGGACTTTGATATACACCACCAGCATCTGTTGAGCCTTCATCTTTTCCATAGCTTGTCCCTGCAATAAAGTTTTTCTGTACATCTTTCGTCAACTCATTCACAGACTTAATTAAAAATGTTGACGTATTGTAACTAGTTGGCACACCGTTTTGTCCTGTTGTTGAAACTTGACCAAACCAAGCAAAAAATACTGCTACAACTAATAAATACTGTAAGAGTACTTTTGAAAAATTTCTTGAACTGAAAAAGAACATATAGAGCAAATAAAAAGAACTAACAATCACTGCTAATCCTAATAAGGTACCTCCACCTATATTCTTTCCCCCGAAATTATTCAAAATACTAACCGACATACTGTAAGACGAAGTTTGCTGGTCAATGAAGAAATCGGAACGGTTCAACGCATTTTCACAAAAAAGAAAAAATGAAGCAAACAATTTTAAAACAAAAAACGGAATATCTACAAAAAACCAATTGACGACTTGCCACCCTTTATCTAACAAGCCACCGCCTACCGTATAAGCATTGTAACTATCAATTAAATACTGCATATCATAAGCCCCTTCCTACGCTGAAAAACGATTTTCCATAACCGAGGCTTCCGTATCATCAACTGTTTTAAATAGTTCTAACCATTCCTCAAAAATGACATGAACAACTACTCGATTGACTTGTCCAAACATGTCTTTAAGTAAACACTGTCCTTGTACCATATTCGATACCCATTTCATATTTTGTTCATTGATTGGCAAGTTCAAGTGGTGTAAAATGCCTTCTCTATTTTGTACTTCATCAAAGCAAACAACTGTACCAAAGCCCATGCCATCATCTTTATCATCTAAATCATTCACTGATTGTGTGATTAGCACTAAAAAGTTATTAAATGATCGTCCAATCCGTTTCATTGATTTCAAAATTGCTTTTCCTTCTGGTGAAGATTGGAAGATCCAACTTTCATCAAAAAACGTTACTGTTTCTTCTTTTGGATTTCTTGAACCAAATTTTGAACAAAATGTCCCTAACGCAAACATCAACGTCACAGATAATCGTTTATTTTCATCTAACTGTTCCTCTTTATCCGTTGGTAAATCTAAATCTTCAATTTCTAAAATCGTTACTTTCTTCTCAAAAGATAGTCCTTCTACTTCACCATGTGAAAAAGCTAATTCTAAAATTGATCCTTTAATCGTTGAAAGTAAGAAACGTCCCATATCTTTGACATCAGGGATTTCACTTTCTGCCAAACGCTCGATCACATGCCAAAAGCCAACTTGTTTTCCTAATTTACGTTCAGAAACGACACTCGCAATGGTTTCGTTAATTTCTGTTTTTTGTTTTAGATTCCATGTCCCTTCATAAATATTCGTCAACATGGCTTTCGCTGTCGCAATTGCTTCTGTTTCATCAAATAAAACGATTGGATCAAGTACACCACGATTTTTCTGATCCCGAACATCTAGCGTTACAAAGTTAAATGAACGTACAAAATCAACATCTAACGGATATTTCTTTTGATAAGCCTTATTGTTGATTGCCCGCATAAATTGACGGCGCATTTCTTTTTTAGGATCAATGTACAAGACTTTATCTTTTAAAGTAGCGCACTCCATAAATAACTTCTTAGCTGTCACAGACTTTCCGTTTCCTGTATCACCTGTCAATGCCCAGTGCGGATTGTTCGTTTTCTTTCCTTTCACATCTTGTTTATTCCCTAAAAACATATTCATAAAGATTAAATTTTTAGAATTCAAAATAATACTATTTCGATCTTCTTTTTCTTCAAGTGTCGTATCCACACGACCAAAGTAATACCCTAAATTGGTGCCAGCTTTCAGTGACGTAAAAAAGTTTAGCTCACCCAGTGCTTCAACTGTACTAGTATGTTGCCATTTGGCGTTTTTCATACGCATAAAATTACCGTATAACGTTGATTGGAAAAGATACGGGTTATCAAATGTCGCTCTCAATAATGGAATACCTAAGCTTCCAAGGCGATTCATCAAGTATTTCTTACGAGCACGCATTTGTTTTTTCGTATTCCCACTAACAACAATCACCGTTTTCCAATCAATAATATCCACGTTATCATCAATTTTTTGGTCTAAATCATCTAAAGATAATTGTCCTTCAACGATTTTTCGTTTTTGTTTCGAGCCAGCTAAATGTGCTTCCTGCATAATATTTTTCGTTCGAGTACGTGCCCGAGAAGACCGACCAGAAAGCGCTAATTGCCCCTTATTTTCCGCAAAAGTCGCCTGTACCTTCACTTCTACTGGGAAAGGCATTTTTTGAGTAATTTCTAATAAATGGTTGCCATCAAGAAAGACACCCATATCTCCTACAGGTAGATAAGAAACATAGCTTTCGCCATATTCACAATTAAAACGTAAGCCACCAGAAAAAAGCGGTTTGATTTTTGTTGCCATCAAATTGTCCAAATTTTGACTTGAAAGAATGTCTTTTCGTTCGTGGGAAATATTTTTCAAGAATTGGTAAGATTGGTAATAATATAATTCATCTTCTGTTAAACGCTCAACTAATAATTCAGACAAATTTTGATACACTTCTTGTTCCTGATCGTGGTAACTTTTTTCCCAATCTTCATCAAGTGTAATATCAAAGCCAATCCCCTTAACTACTTTTTCAGAAACATGGTCGATTGCTTTTGTAAAACTTTCTTTCAGTTCTACTGCAGTATCTTTTTTAAGCAATGGAACACCAATGATCCACGTATATTCATAGACCATACCCATTTCATTTTCTAAAACAACAGAAGTCTTTTTTAATTTATCCACGCCAACAGCATAATTTTCTTGGTCAATTAAGGAACGCATTGCACCCATTTTCCCTCGAATATCTGCATTGACAGGTAATAAATCAATTTCAAAACCACCATTTTGTTTTAACCTTTTCAATGCACGAGCTACTTTTTTCTTTGTCTTTTGTTTCTTTTCTGCATCAGTTAAAGTTACGGTTTCAGAACGAATACGATAATAAGCAATCGCCGTCTTTTCTTGTGTTAATACTATATTTTTTTTACTTAGTTCAATCAACGGATATTCTAGTTGCATTTCTTTCCTCCTCTTTTCATGATCGTTTAAATGAAAATTCTTCCATTTCGTCCACACGTTCAAACGCCACAATTGGACGATTATCTAAAACAAACTGCTTCACATAAACAAGAAAATCTTTTATAAAACCAAAGGCATTTTTTCCATCAAATTCAGTTTCAGAAAAGAAACGTGCTAATTTATTAGGTAAATAAAGCATGAGCAAAAAATTTAAGTTCACACCAAAAATGGTTGGCAATTGAACTGTTTTCCAGAAAACAGCTACCATAATCACTCCAAAAATCAACATGAGTATGTATGGCAAACTGACTGGTTGAGCAAATACCCAAACAACTTTTCCTTTTGGCGACTTAATCACTTGCACAGAATAAGGGGCTTTTAAGCCCCTCGAATAATCATAATATTTCATAGCCATACCTCTCTACATACTGATTCCAAACAAATTCAGTACCCATTTAACCAAGTTAAAAATATTTTTTCCTTGGTTCATTGCAAAGTCATTCAAAATCAACGCAATCAAAATAACCGAGCCGATTTTTAACCACTCCGCACCTTTCCAGTGCTTCAAAATTAAAACAATAACACCAAACGCTAAAATGGTGATAAAACCTGATTTTAAGAAACTATCTAAATTCGCTGTATTCATAACTAATTCCCTGCCTTTTCTGTAAAGTAATGTTTAAATGTGTTCACAAAGTAAGAATTTTCAGTTTTAGAAATCCAAAGCGAAAAATCTTCTGTATGTTTTAAATTCGTTTCGATATTTTCAAAAGTAACGGATACTTGAACACCACGAACGCCTTCTTCCTTTGTTTCAAAATAACTCACTTCATTCGTATCAAAAGATACAAATTTATCCGCACCAGTTGCTTTTTCTGGTTCTTTCATCAACAACATCAATTCTTCTTTTTTACCATTCGCATATTTTTCAAAGAACATCTTTAAAAATTTTTCAATGGCTTGTTTTTCTTTTATTGGAACATCAACTTGTTCTTTTACTGCTTCTAATGCTTCTGTTTTCCCTTGTGGTAAAGTGGTCGCTAAAAAATAAGGACGGCTAACAATTGAAAACAGGTCATCTTTAGCTTGAATTGGAAGAACCATTTCTTCTTGAATGATTCTTGTCTTTTTCGATTGTTCTAGTTCATAGACAATATTTAAATGAACAAGTTTGCTTGTATCTGTTTCTTCCACTTGAACAACACTTGCTTCTTTAAACTTACGCGCAAAATCTTTTGTATGATTCTCTGTTTCATCAACGTTTTTTACATCAAATGATAAATACTTTGACAAACGATCTAAACGAGCTTTTTTGACATCATCTTCCCACTTCGTATTGTAATTGATATACTCTTTCACAAAATTTTGAGCATAAAAAGAAAGAGCCGATTCATCGAACTCTTTTTTCACAACTTCTTTTTTAGTTGACTGTTGACTGATTGTTTTAACTTCTGTATTTAAGCGAGTAAAATTACTTGCTACTGCATTCGCTCGAATAACACCAATCACAGAAAAAACAAAGAGAATAACTAGACCTGCCAAAACAAAACGATTTGCCTTTTTTTGCGTGATTTTTTTTACAGACGGCGTTTTCTCTTTCTTTTCTTTTTTCTTAATCTTCTTTAAATCCATTTTCTCCTCCTTCAATTAAATGTAAATTTTTTTCAAATGTATTTAAAAACACTATTTTGTTCACTCTTTCTGCATACATTCGATTCGCTACCGTTCCCAAATAAGATCGATAACTAGCTTTATAGAAGCTGTAAGAATAACTGTTATACCTTTTTTCACCAGTGGGCATTCGTTGATAGTAGCCCTCTACAATCAAGCAAGTATGTTCTAAAGGATACTCAGCAAAAAATTCTTGTTTAAAGTAAAGTGGTTCATCAACAATCCCTTTACTCATCAAGAATGCTTTTGTTTTTTCAATATGAACAATATCTTCATCATCAATCGGATTTATAGTTACACTAAATCCATAAAGTCTTAGCATTTCTGGTACAGAATACCTAGCATACTTTTTATAAAACTCACTTTTTTCTCGAAAAACGGGCATAATATTTTGTTTCATTATTATTGCCACAACTTATTTTTCTTTAAAAAATCTTTGGTTTCTTTATACATTTCTCCGTAACATCTTTCACCATATTCCTCTCTTTCAGATTGATTCATTTCAGAAAAACGTTTTGTATAAAAATGTTCTTCACTCATTGGAGAAGAAACCATCGCTTGATCAATTTGATCGTTTGTTAAGTGTGGTTGTTCAATCGCAATTTTTCGTCCAACTTTTCTCATTACTTCTCTAAAAAATTGTCTAAATTCATTCATTTCAAAATTCCTCTCTATTCTTAATCTCGTTACGCCATTTTTTGATATTTACGATACTCACAACGATAAATTTCATAAAAAGCTTTTAAAAGATAGTTCAGGCCTTGCTCGACAACATCATAAGATTGACTGATCCGCAAAATCTCGTAACCAACAGGATAATGGTCATGTTTGCGAAAATATTGTTGAGCCATTCTTCTCTCATGCTCCAGCATTCGATTGTAGTTATCTGGTGAATATAGATCACTTCTCATTTGTTTCAATAAGCGAATTTGATTGATATGAAGCTGTACAAATCCATATTCAGTCGTTACTTTTGTCACACGAGAAAATACTTTAGATCGTGCTAGAAAATTACTTTTTACTTCACCCTCTAAAATAATTAAATCAGGTGCCCGTTTGTGATTACGCACAAATTGTTCATAGAACAAAACAGCCATACGCTCCTCACAATTTAACAATTCTTCTTCACGTACAGTTAAATTTCTCACTCGATCACCAGTTAGAACTAAACGTTTAAAATCCTTCATATACCGCATAACATATTCATTTTTTGTTAAACCTTTATCTAATTTTCGTAGCAATTTCTCACCTTCCTTCAAAAAACTACACAAAAAAAAGAGCAAGAATTAGCATTCTTACTCAGACACTTATTTATCTAACAATTTTCCTTTTTGAATTTCCCATTCAAACCATTCAGAAAAATCTTGTTTGAAACCATCTACACTATATTTCTCTTGCAAACGTGCTTCTTCTTCATTTGACGGATCAAGATAAGTGGGCTTACCTTTAGGACGTGCATAAACCCCAATCCACGTAACGTAATCACCTTCAAAAGCCCCATCAATAATAAAATCTTTTTTGGTTAAAATATCTCGGACTTTTTGTTGCAACTCACTTGCATTATTAGGAACAAAATTTTTATATCTATCCAAAAAATCTGTAAATTCAGCAACCGTTAATTTAAATTTTCTGACAGCTAGGAAATAATCACTCCAATATGTCTTATCACTGAGTTTCATATACTTCTCGTTTAAGGGATACAAGTAATCACTTCTTTTCATTTCATATTGCCGAATAGTAATTTCAGAAGTCCCTATTGCTGTTCGTTTTTTTAGATAAGGAATGGTTAGTTCTCCCTCATTCTCTAGTTCTTCAATCTGTTTCATGATTCGATTCAGAGTGGCTGTTGTTTTATCTAGTTTTTCACTAATAAAACCACATTCCCTCGTAATCCGTAAAATAAACTCTCTGCTTACTTCCAATTCTTTTACCTCCCAAATTTAAAATGGATATTCTTCTTCTAACTCAAATTCTTGTTGCATATAATCACGCACTTCATTGTTGATTTCTGTAGTAAGCAACAAATCTTTTGCACCAATGCAAACTTGTTCAATCAGTTCCTCATGCTTTTCTTTCAATTCCGCAAAATCAATTCTTTCCATCAGTTCATTTGTCCCTAAGTAATTATCAATCAACTTAATCATTTTCAACGAAGGCGCAAGGTAATTCGATAACCACCGTAGTGTTTTCTCAATGGAAGGTTTTTCCCCTTGAACAGAAAGTTTTAAGCCTTCCAATTTGTCGATAACGTTATACCATTCTTGACAGTAAACCTTCATGTCATCTTCGATTTCGTAAACAGTTAAAGAAGCATTGACGATTTCTTTTACTAACCAGTCAAGACTTTCACCACTTGAAAGGAAATATTCGACAAACAAAAATGCCTTCTCATCAGAAAGCCTAATTTCATAACGATTTTTAATTCTGTAACGTTCCCGAGATTCTTCAACTGACATAGATTCTTTTCGAGCCAGTTCAAAATCCTTTTGATAAAAGTTGAAATAGAGTGGTGATTGACGGCTACCAAAATAAAGTGACAATCCTTTGTTAACCATCTTTCCACCCTCATAAGCAAATCCGCCGTTAAAATCAAAATTTTTAAATGTCGTACTGACTAACCCTTGTTCCATTTTTTCTTTTAACAGGTACAAATCAAAATTCTTTTGTCCGTCAACAATCAATTCATCTAATGCAATATCAATACGAGTAATTTTTGTATCAACAACAATATTTTTACCGAAAATATCATCATCATAAAGTGACCGAAAAAATTCAGTCCAACTGCGATTATTATCTTCCTCAAAAATTTCTTCTAATTGACGACAACCTTCACCAGACAAATCCAACATAGTACCCATATTGCTATCTTCTGGATTTCTAAACAAACGAATTGATCCATACGAAAATGTTTCTGTATAGTGATAAAAACCTCTTGGCTCATGTGTAAACCACTGCATATCCATGTGAAGTAATTTTTCAATTATCGTTTGAACATCTAAGGTTTTAAAACGAACTCTTAAAAAGTCAATTTTTGCTTCTACAGCAGTAGTTCCACCCTCCAAGTGAAGTTCTTGAATAATTTTCTTCTCAAGCTCCTTTGAAATCGTACGTTTGCCAGATTCAATCTTTGAAATGAAACTCCGCTCAATTTCTAACTTATCTGCTAATTCTTTCTGTTTTAAACCTAATTCTTTTCTATATCGCTTTAAATCAACACCTCTCACAATTAAAAACCTACTTCCAAAAAATGTGACAAGAATACTCAAAAAATGTGACAAAAATTGAATCGCTGTATCCCTTGCGGGACAAGGGAAGTAACTAACTTTTTTAAATGGGTTTGTCAATTCTACCCCCATGTTATAAAACGGGGGTAGATTGCGTGGGGCGGGACGAGCCCACCCCACGCACGACTAGCAACACTTGAAATATAACGTCACCACTTACGTTTTACGCATAAAAAGAGGTGTGCGCCTTGTGGCGCCACCTCTTTTCCTGCTACGAAGTTAGTGACAATTTCTAGCGGTCACTAGTCTCCGTACTATTCACCAATTGTTTTTCTTAACTGTAGTACTTGTTTTTTCAAATCAGCAACATCTTGTAATGCTTTTTTAGTTAGCTCAATCAACTTTTTCGTATTTTCTCTATTTTCTTCAAATTCCAATTTAGAAAGAGAAATTTCTACTGCTTTTTGCTTACCTTCTACAGACATAAAAATATCCCCAATAGCTTTATCTAAAGCAACATTTTCTGATCGCAAATGAACTAATTTTTGAAATTGTTCCAGTTGATTCGCATCAAAAACTTTATAGCTATAATTTCGCCCAATTTTATTTTTAGCATATTGACGTTGAAATTTTGTATCTGTATTTTTCTCAATTTTAATACACCACGATTTCAACGTTTTCAAAGAAATCGCATGATCTAATGCTAACAAAACATCATCAAACCCATACATTTAAACACCTCTTTCTTCAACATTTTCAGTATAAAATAGACAGTATTTAACTATTAAATTTGTTACTCAATTCATCAAGAAGCTCTGTTTTTGTATCCAAATCGTTGTCGATTTCTACCAGAGCTTCTTTTTCTTTCTCTAAATGTTCAGAAATTTTATTTGATAACTCTACTTTTAATTCATTTGAAACAGACCCACAGCCTAATTTTTTACCTATATTGATAAACTCATCAATAAAATTAAAATTATCAGGAACTAGTGGACTAAAAAATTCTCGAGCAATCTCTCCCCCACGAGCAAGATAACCACGACCATATACATTTAACCCATTGATTTTCTCAACAAATTTGAACTTTTTATTTTTGTTTTCATCACCAAAAATCATAAATAAACCAGTTTCTGACAAGCGTCCAACGCTCATGCGAAACATGAAATTATCACGTAGAGCCGTTTTAATAAATTCCCCATCGGGACGTTGCATAGCGACTATCAGAAAGATTCCGCATTGACGACCTTTTAGAACTAATTGGGACAAATACTCATCAAATTCGCCCTCTGTTCCATAGTCACTTGCTAGCTCTGCTTTAAAAGCAGCCAGTTCATCAATGATAATAAACTTTGGTTTCAAACCATAGAAAGCATAATTCTTTCCCATTGTGTACTTAGGACTATTATTCATCATTTCAAAACGACTGTTCATTAACTCAACACCATTTTTCAAACAAGACACAATATTTTCTTTCCCAGTATAAACTTTTCCCGAAAATAAAGGAAGTTTACCTAACGCCATCAAATCGCTATTCTTTGGATCACAAATTTCAATATCTGCCACCCCACACAGCGCATAAATTAGCGATAGTAAAGTAAACGTCTTTCCTCCGCCAGTTCCGCCTCCTAACAATAAATGCGGGTCTTTATCGAAATGCCAATACAAGCCTTTCATCAACTGAACTTTTCCTTTATCAGCTTGCATATCCGTGATTGAGATACGTTTATCATAGACATCAACAACTAGTTCATAAATAATGAAACCTTTTTCGTCAACTGTAGCAATATTATCTGCATGAAAAGCTGTTTCTAAAAAGCCACCAATTGATTCAAATTTTTCTTGAAACCTATTTCCAGACGTTTCAAACGAAACGAAGATACTCTCTTTTGACGATTTGTAATAGACTTTCGGGAATTTGATTTTTTCCTTCATCTTGCCATTATTTGTTTTAACCTGTTTTTTCGTATAGTAATTGTTGTCAATCAACATACGAGCTAACACTTGTCGCTGTTCCACCCTCGAAAAATAACCAGATCGAATGATTGAGGATTTTATCAGTAAGTTTATTAACAATAACGATCCAACCAAGCCACCTAAAATGACTAGCACTGGTATCACATAAACTTGCCACTCCTTCACATTCTCTGTCACTAAAGGATAGATTTGTTCATATGCAACAAAGTAACCCAAAACGGCTACTACAGGAGCAAGCAACAGCAATCTATATAGATTTAACAAATTTCTACTCGAATAACGAATACGTCGACCACGATACCTAAACAATTTTTTTATCATTTGCTTAACCCCCACACATAAAGTTCAAGCATTGAATAATAGATTTTAATAAAATCATTCGCTCACTCCTCATAAAAAAGTGATAAGTTCATAGAACCACTTATCACTTTTTTTTAATTCATTTTTACAATCTTTCTTATTTTCACTACATCAAATGAGTTTCGCTCAACTCTATACATAATCCATCTATGAAATAGTAATAACTCCCATTAAATCCCCATCTGTTACATTCTTTAGCAAATCCTTCGTAATCAAAATATCTTTCTAAAAATGGAATAAAATCAGAACTAGTTACACTACTGAAATATTTTTTCAATAAATATTTTCCTAAACTTGTGTAATTATCCACTCCTTCTACTTGTTGAAAACATCTACCTCCAGATAGTAAAACCTCAAATAAAAACTCATCTCCTCGTCCTCCTACTAATTCATCTAAATTATTAGAAATCCAGCTAGGCAAATTTTTTAAACTCTCTGCAAAATAATTCAATTCATTCAGTGAATAATTTAATGTAACTTTAAAAGGAGCTTCGTAAACTAAAATAAGACATTCTTCTTGGAAATCTCCTTTATGAATATTAAGTTCTCTAAAAATTTTTTCTTTAGAAACTGGTAACTCAAACCATTTTGAAATTCGGGTTCCTTTTCTGTATTCTTTTTCATTTGCTAAATAAAGTCTCACACTTGTCTTCAATTAACTTCCTCCTAACAAAATTCATAAACTTCCATAATGTTACTTAGATAGTTGCATGCTAAGAATTTCTTGCTGACAAAATTCTGCGTACACAGGAATAAATATCGTTGCAAATTCAAAAACAGTTTTCTTACTCACATTACTATACGCATGCGCAAACAAATTACGAATATACCTTAACCTTCGCCAGTTTACTTCACCATTATTTTTTTCTTTAAATTCTGCTGATAATTTATTGGCTAATTCGCCAACCTGCATGAGCGACATACTGACTGCATGAAAAAACACCCGATCGTTCGCAAAAACTTCGTAGTTTCTACCAAAACGATTGAGTGCTGATTTTATATCTTCACAATATATGAGCGTAGCTTTCAACGTACGCAAGTCTTTGCTATCATTTTCTCTCAAAGATTTTAACTCTCTCCTTCAAAATTCTTTCAAAAAATTCTTTTTGATAGCTTGTCTGACCTGATTCTAAAAATACTTCAATTTCGACTAAATCAATCTCATGTTCCACAGCTTCTTTAAGATCATCAAAAAAATCACTATAGACTAACCAACGATTTTCTTCCGAAAGTCCCTTCGTACTCACTAAAAAATCAATGTCGCTTTGCTGATCTGCTTCATTTCTTGCATATGATCCAAAAATATAAATAATTGGAATCTCATACTTTTCCGCAACAGGTTTCACACGATCTTCAATTTCTTTAACCGTCAAAATCATTTTAAGCACCCTTTCCTCAGTATTTTAAGCCATTATAAGCTACAAAAGAACAACAATCAATTTTCTAATTTACAACTTTTGCACGAACCATATAACGACCTGCCGTTCCATCAATCGAACTATCACAAGTAATCAAAGTTAAAATCCCTTCACCTTGTGAGTCCAAAATGACCTCACCATCATTTTTTGTAATATGCTTTACTTCTGTCACTGTGTAATACGCCATATCGGAATAATAAGTAACATAGATACCACTACCAACTTTTACATTTTTGATTCCACCAAACAATAAACCTGCATCAGTCATGTAATGCCCTGCTAACGCAAAATTACCTCTACCAAGTTGCTGATTTGCTTTCATGATTCCTGCACCGACAGATAAATTTTCTTGGCTAACACCTTCCAGAATAGGTAAAAACATGCCAATATTAACAATTTCAATTCGTCCTACACCAAAAGAAGAAATAACTTTTTCTGGATTGACTTTTTCCATATCTTCTAACGTAAGTGTTTTAACATTTTTTCCGTTATAATCAACTTTTTTTCGATCAATAAACAAATTAGTAGTTGAACTATTTTCAGTAGCAGAACCTGCTATTTCAATTGTATTTTCTTTGTTATTACTAGTAATGATTTTTTCTTTTTTCTTCATTTCATCAAACGCTTTTGATTGAACCGTTTTCGTCATTTTATCAAAGTGATCTTGTTGATAATTTGAATAAGCATAAAAACTTAACCCACCTATTCCAATCAACAAGCAAATACTCACTACTAGCACAGAAACAATGGAGCGGCGTTTCTTTTTATTTTCTTCTATTTTCATTTTGCTTCCTCAATCAAATCAAAAGTTTTTGCAAAAATACCAGGTTTGCATGGATAAAATTCTCCATGAATACCTCTGACTATATAATCTCCATTGACTGCTTTAGCAATCGAATCAATTGTTTTTATAGAAATTTCCGAAATAGGACGTCCTTTCCCTGCTTCCCACGCACTATCCGAAATAATACTAATATCTAAAAAATTCGCACCTAAAAATTCTTCAACTTCTTGAATATTTGAACCATCAAACAAAACAACATCAACAATTATTGGCTTCTTTTGAGCTCTCACCTTAACCTCCAGATTTTACAAAAAATAGGAGTACCAAAAAATGATACTCCCTCAAAAATTATTTATTGAACTATTTTTACGTTTGAAGACAAAATAAACAGAACCTGCCACAACTGAAATACCTGCTACAATCAAGCCAATCAAACCTTTATTTTGATAATTTTGTGAACCAGTCTGAATAATTTCTTTTGGTACTTTATCAATTTTCACCGTCTGATTTTTGTCGTTAATATCCGCATGACTAACTACTTCTTTACCATTTAATTGAATAGACTCAAAAGCAACAAGTTCTTTGTCATCTAAACCAGACGTATTAAAGGTAAATTCAACTTTTACTTTGCCACTCGGTTTTTCCGCTACAAATTTAGCTGATCCTGTCACTTCTTTACCATCAACTAGCAATGCTTTTCCTGTCATTTTATCCATCAATTTTCCTGTGACAGTATATTCTTTGCCAACAATCAATCCATCATAAGCAACTTCATCAACGACCGTTACTTGTTTTTCAGTGGCTAATGTTTTGTCGTTATCGGCTTTATCTGTCGCTGTCGTACCAATTTTTGGTGTCTTTTTGTCAACTTGGACGGTTTGCCCTTTGTCTTTAATATCGGCATGAGTTGCGACTTCTTTATCACCTAATTTTAGATTTTCAAAGACGACAAGTTCCTGTGAATCTAAACCAGACGTGTGAAATTTAAAGTCAACGTTAATTTTGCCATTCGGTGTTTTCGCAATGAACTTCGCTGATCCTGTGACTTCTTTTTTATTGATTAGCAATGGTTTGTTCGTTGCTTTATCCATCAATTTTCCTATGACAGTGTATTCTTTCCCAACAATTAGACCTTGATAAGCCACTTCATCAGTAACAACTACTTCTTTATCCGTAGAAAGCACTTTGTCCTTATCGGCTTTATCGGTTGCAGTCGTACCAATTTTCGGTGTTTTTTTGCCAACTTTGACCGTTTGACCTTCATCTTTGAGATCCGCATGAGTTGCAATTACTTTACTTCCCAAATAAAGATTTTCAAAGACAACCAGCTCTTTGTCATCTAAGCTAGTCGTGTTAAAAGTAAACTCAACATTTTGTTTACCTGTCGCACTTTTCGCAGTGAACTTCGCTGATCCTGTGACTTCTTTTCCGTCCACTAGCAACGGTTTCCCTGTTGTTTTATCCATCAAGCTACCTTCAACCTTGTACTCTTTACCAACGACAAGACCTTTATACGAAACAGCGTCAACAATTGTGACTTCTTTGTCTGGCGCAAGAATTTTGTCATTATCGGCTTTATCTGTCGCAGTTGTGCCAATTTCTGGTGTTTTTGTTGCTACTTTAACCGTTTGACCTTCATCGTTAATGTCTGCATGACTAGCCACTTCTTTGTTGTCTGCTTTCATGCTTTCAAATGCCACTAATTCTTTTGCGTCTAAGCCTGCCGTATTAAATTTGAACTCAACGGACACTTTGCCATTCGGTTTATCGGCAACAAATTTAGCGGAAGCTGTGACTTCTTTTCCATCAACTAGCAATGCCTTTCCTGTCGTTTTATCCATTAAAGTACCCGAAACGGTATACTCTTTACCCACGATCAGATTTTGATAAGCAACTTCATCAACTACGGTTGCAGTCGTATCTGGCGCTAATGTTTTATCATTGTCTGCTTTATCACTAGCAGTTGTTCTAATCACAATATCCTTTAGTTTCCAGTTGATTTTCTGTTCATTGGTCTTATGCTCATCATTCACACTAATCAATGAGTTCGCAGGCTGAACAGCGGATACACCACCATATTTAAAGACATGGACGGTTTTCACATCACCTTGTGAAATAATCTTTAGTTCACCTGAAGGCGTTCCTTTTTTCACTTGAATGGTGATTTCTTGATTCAATGGTAAATTATCTTTTGAAAGAACTTTTCCGTTTTTATCAATAATACGCAAGCCTTCAATGTCTTTATCAAAACTTACGCTTGCTTTCCCATCGGTTTTACTTGCCTCTGTTTTAAATTTGTAATTATAGTAAACATCATCTTCTGACTCATTGACTTTTTTCAAATCATACGTGGTATCTGTTGACGTTTTGCCATTCCAAACATGATCCCAAATTTTATTGAAGGCTTGTTGCACACGAGCGGTTTCTTCTGGCGTACGCTCTGGCGTTGACCAAATAATTTCAGAAGCTTTAAAGTTCCCAGATAGAACCCACGAAACTAATTGTGTAGCATAACGAGCTTCTTGTGTATTGGCTACTGGCAAACCATTTAAATTCCCTTTTGTTCGATAGCCTGCTTCATACATACGATAAAACTCATCACCAAGTTTTCCTTGCAATGCCAACGTGTGACCGTTTGGCGCAGGCTTTTCAGAATCCATACAATACGCTTCTGTTCCGTTTTTATCTACAAAATCGTGCGTAATCATATAATCAACGTTGCCATTTGAACGTTGAACACGAATATAGCCTTTAATTTCACCACCAACTAACGAATAGTTCATATCTTTTGGTGCAGTATAAGTAATAGAAGCTTTTTCTTTGCCACTGCTTTCTGCATTGGCAAAACTACTACCAATCCCTGTACCTAAGCCACCTAAACTCAATAATAATGCCGAATATAAAAATACCTTTTTGTGATTCATTTTCTTCCTCTTTTCATCATTTTATTCATTCCTTGTGGTCTTTATTTAGAACATGGTGCTCGAATCATGTGTATCTGCCTCCTTTTTGACAAAAGAAAAAGAAACTCACCAAAATAAGTTCCTAAAAAAATAAATCTCTCAAATAAATAAAACCTTCAAACAAAACGTTTCCTAACAAAATTACAGGTAAAACAATTGGAGCACTTACATAAAAAAAGATTGTTTTCATAATATTCCCTTCCAAACAAAAAAAGGACTTCTATTTTTTAGAAGTCCTTCCCTAATTCACTATTAAATTTTAACTAATTATCGTACAGCAACTGCCATTCCAGTTGTATTAAACGCATTTTGATACGTGCCTGCATTGATCCATTTTGCACCAAACACTGGATCAACTACGTGGTACGCACCGTCTTTAAAGCCATCGACTAATACCACATGCCCATTCCAGACAGCTCGTCCCCAAGGCATTTGTTTAAACTGTGGTGACGCATAATTATAAGTGATCCAAGTCACAACTGGATTGCCATTTCTGATTTCATTTTTAATTCCATTTGTTCCTTGACCAGTAATATTCACCGCATTTCCACCAACTTTTTTTGCCCATTGAACAACCGGATCAGCCATCATTCCTTGATACGTGCCAGAAACATTGTGGCGCCATTCACCTGAATAACCATGATAGGGGTTATTGTCACTCGCACGTGGCATTGAGTTAACAAATGTCAACAAATCTTGATTCGTTACGCCTTTATAACGTAACGCTTGTAGCAATGAAGCCCCTTCACACAGCATGGTGTTTCCTTGCCAAACAACTGGCACATTCAATACTTTTTCATTGCTTGGAGCTGGTGCACTACCGGGGCTCGCATACCAACCTGTTCCCTCGATTTTCCAACCTTGTCTACTAATAATGCTCGTTTCATTTTGATCTAAGGTGTAATGGTGCCAATTCACTTTTTTACTGTACAAACGAGTAACGGGAACACCACCATTGCCTTTATAAGAATAAAAAGCAATCCCTTCATATGTCCAACCAGTATGAGAAATTTTATCTCTTTCGCCTGCATCAATTGTGTAGAAGTGTTCACCATTATAACGATTGTATAAACGATAAACTGGTGAGCCACTTGTTGGCGCTTGCCATGCAACACCTTCATAATTCCACCCAACGCGTTTCAAATTATCCCTTTCGCCAGTGCTACGCGTATACAAATGTTCCCCACTGTATTTGTTGAACAAGCGATACATCGGAATAGTACTCGCATACGTTTCGATAGTTTCATCAGCAAATGTCTGTTGAATACCTGCAAAACCAATTCCACACAACAAAGTTACACCTAACAACAATTTACTTTTTCGCTTCATTTTTATCCTCCTGTTTACATAAATTAAAATAACTACTTTTATCTTTTTTGTTTCGCTTCTATTCCAGCAAGTACTAACTTATTCAACCTTTCTACATAGACAATGCTACTATAAATCAATAACAAGGTTATGGATACAAAAAAACAAAATAATTATTTTTATGCAATCTTTTACATTTATAGAAAATAAAAAACACAATATACTCATCGTGTCAAAAATGTAAAAAGTAACTTTCCTTTTTGTTAGAAAGAAAAACTAACCATGCTTATTTCCTATCTAACTTTCCTTCTTTTCCTTTACTGGTGGGAGTATTCCCTTTGTAGAAATCTTTTTTACACCTGCTGCCCGAATTTTAAACGCTTGTTCAGATTGGACAGAATTGTTATAACCTTCGTATGTGCTCAACCACGCACGAGCAGTGACATGACCTGTCAATTCAATTTCATCGTCATAATCAATGTCTTTTACTTCATAATCTGGAGCAATCGCAATTTCTACTTGATCGTTCAACTTTTTAGAATAAATAGTCACACGCTGTTCACGTACAATTTCAGTCACTCGATTATCTGTATCACGTTCAAAAATTTGTTCAACTTCTAAAAAATTCATTTTCCCAAAAGTCTTTTTAATGTCAATATCTTCAATTGTATTATCTTTGAAATTCAATCCCATTATTTACTTCCTCCTGCAACTGCCAATTTTTTTGCATAGACAACCAAATCTAACGAGCGACTATTTCCAATATTGTTACGTTTTGCACTGATACGAACAACTGGATCAACCAAACTTACTTCTTCTCGACCATCAAAGAACTGTGAATTTCTTAAACCGGGAACAAAAATTTCAAAATCAGGTTGTTGTGCACTAGAAGCCGAAAACACCCGACCTCGAATGGGACTTCCATTTACATACATATCTCGCTCTGCACGAAATACTGCTTTAATTTTATTGCCTAATTGCTTTTCATTCAAAGCTACTTCTTGAATACGATTTGCCAAAATAATTCCTTCTTTCAAAATATTTTTTTGTTATAATTAATTAGCTAAGATTAAAATCAAACCAAAGGAGCCATATATTTTGAATCTAAATAACTTAAATTCAGTAATGGGTGCTATCAATATACTATGGGGAATTTATAATACGAAAAAGACAAATTCTCTTTCTTCTACACAAAAATATGCTTCTAGATTAATAGAAAAGATATTTATTCCTTTTTATGAAAATATCGAATGTAATTTATTCGTAAATATAACAATAGAGAATAAAAATGAAGTGATAGATCATTTAACAAGATTACACCGCACCTTAGTCAAGGAAAAATTACTATTCTATATTTCTGATAACTTATTAATTCCATTAGAAAGTCTTGTTCAAACACAGAACAAGTCCATAAAGCCTAAAAAACTTAATAAAATGTATCAAAAATTCTCTAAAAATTACTACAATGAATTAAATAGAACAAGAAAAATTATTGGATTAAGACCAAGAACTCCAGATTTCAGAATTCACCACAAATTATATCGATTTAAACTTCAAACCTATATTTGGTCGAATCTCGAATATATTGTTATATTTGCTTTTATACTTTTTCAATCTATTCGAGGTATTTATTTATTGTTTAAAAAATAGATTAATTGGATGCATTCAAGAAAAAATATTACTCCAGAAAATAATACGTTCATCCAATCTCTTTCTTTTATAAAATAGATCATCCCTATAAACATTATACTTATCACGACAATCGAAATATAAAAGTCACACAATACACATCACCATCTTACTTCTATAGTTTCAAACAAAAAAACACAACCAGAAAAACTAGCTGTGTTTATACATTTATTATTAAGTCAAGTTTACTATTCCTTTTAGAAAAAATATTTTCCAACAAATGAAAAATAGCAAACTAATCTTATGATTCTTTTTCATGGTAGTAGAATGTTTGGTTGATACAGTCTAAAAGTTCGCCTAAGCTATGAAATAGACTCATATCCATTCATTTCATAGAATCAATTCTTCAACGGCTAGTGAAATTCCTTCACATCTCGGCACATTAGATAGACCTACCACATACGCTAAACAACACTCCTCCTTTTGCTAAGCCAAAATCAAGTCTTTCCTTTCAACTTGATTCGAGCAACTATTTCCAACGTGTCATCACGACATGGTTATAAGAAATAATTTGATTACTTAAAATAAACACCTCTCATATACCAAGCGGAAATTACTCCAATGTTTTCAACGCCCTACCACATTTTGTAGTCAAAACAGAAAACCTAGTCCTTGATATACGCCAGAAACCTTTTATCCCAAATTAATCATTAGCATGGCTCTATTTACAGATTCCATTGCCAGCTTGTGCGCCATTCATCGGCTGGTACACGCCACCTCAAAAAGACTGATAACCTCCAATGAAAAGTTCATTCTTGAATTATTCCGTCAAATCGCTTAGAATGAAATTGTCTAGATTTATTCTGAGCGTTTGCGAAACAGAAATTCATTTTCTTCTCGCGAATGCTTTTTTGTTTATTCGTATATAGTTAAACGTTTTGTTTAACTTAACTACATAATAGAGCGTAAAAATATAAAAGTCAACACTTTTTGTTTAACTTTTTAAATTTGCTACACAAAAAGTTTATAATAAGAGAAAGGAGGCATCTCTGTTGCAAACATTGTCTGAAAGATTAACCACATTACGTGAAGAACATGAGTGGACTAAAACTTACGTTGCTAAACAATTAGGCTTAAAAAATTTAGGAACCTATGCAAATTGGGAATACGGCACTAGAGAGCCCGATAATGAAATGCTTACTAAAATAGCAAATTTATATAAAGTAACTACCGATTATTTATTAGGCTTAACTGATGATCGTTCTATTATTTCTGAAGGTGATAGTGTTGGTAATAACATACTTTCACATTTCAGATTAAATACTGCAGATATGGACGTTGAAGATATTGAGGAACTAGAAGAAGAATTAAACGAATATTTAGACTTCTTAATTCAACGTGCAAAAGCAAAGAAAAATAAAAAATAGGTACGGAGTATTATTCTTTTGAACGGCATTGTTGATGGTCTTTACTTTGAGGTCTCAGACCTCGCGAATGGTATTGCAAAAAAGACAGCTATACACTTTTCAAAAAAGATTGAAGAAATTAAATGTCATGACATCGAACAATACATGATTGAAGTTGAAAATGTTGAATTTGTAGATTATAACTTTAAAAACAGTCTAAACAAGAAACTACTTGGATCGATCAACAAAGTCCAAGGTGAATTCATTATTACCACGAATACAAACTTATTATTTGAATACAAAAACTTTACAAAAATGCATGAGATTATCCACTACTATAGGGACTTTTCCTATGATAGTAAATCTCATGCATTTTCTGATTTAATTTTACAAAAAGACTATCTACCTGAAGACTTCGATAAAGAAATCGCAGCAGACATTGGAGCTAGTATTCTAATGGCTAACGACCAAGCCCTAAAACATGCGTTAGAAAAACTAAAAACATTTGACCAAATAGCAAATTACTTCTGTATACACAAGCCCGCACTAAAAATAAGAATCATGCACTACTTGGAATTTACTGAAGGATATACTTCAAAAGAAACGTATAGGTTATTTAAAAAATATTACTGTAGAGATAAATTAGCCCCTTTGTAATATCAATCAAAAAGATTATTGTTTTACAATGTATATTCCTACAAATTAAAGACCTCTTGATGCAAAGTTTTACTAGACATTTTGATTGAATATATCACTGGAGATTTTATTGAATTTGGATTCTACACGGTTCTATTTTTTATGATTATTTACTAAAAGAATGGAACAGAACAAGAGAAACAGAAAAAATTAGCTTAACAAAAGAAAGCAAAATTTATTAGATTTATAAAAAGGAGTAGCGCATTTATCCATTTCGCTACTCCTAAATTATTTTCAGTTCTATATGCATATGCTACTTTCAAAAAATACAGTTTATTGAACCTACGAATCTTTTTATTTTTGTAACTTATTTATAATTTCATTAACTTGTTTCTGATTTTCAATTGTTTTAGATACTGTTGAATAATTTTCCATAACATGTTTTAGGCTTAATTCAGCAAAATTTATTTTATTGAGTTCAGTAATAATCGTGTCATCAAATCGATATTTCTTTACCTTACAAGGATTACCCACTGCAATAGCATAAGGTGGAATATCCCTTGCAACTACACTCCCCGCTCCTATCACTGCACCTCGTCCAATTGTTACACCTGAAAGTATCATAGAACCGTGGCCAATGTATACATCATCTTCAATAGTTATTGTTCCTTTAGAAAAGGCTTCTGGTAATTTATTCCCATATTTTTGATTAAAGTTGTAAGTACTAAATCGATTAAGATAGTGACATCCTCCAAGTAGAAAAGTTACATTATCAGCTATTGATACATAGTTTTTAATAACTAATTTTTCATTGGTTAGTTTGTAACTACGGATATTCAAGTTCCCATAGGTCCCTTTCCCAACAGTAATCTTATTTAGAGGAACATCGGAATGCAATACGGTAAAATTATGTCCATTTAGTTTACGATATTTTTTTTGCAAATTTTTCAAATTTACATATTTTTTCATTTGAGTAAAGAAGTACATACTCACTCTCCTTACAGTAAAAGTAGATAGTTATAATTTTATATCTCTCCCAAAAATCTAATTTTTTTTTGCAAATAAAACATTTTTATATTCTGACAATACTGGGTGGTTTGAAGGCGATGCGTATTCAGAGTAACATTCAGAGTAGTTAATTACGCACTTTGTAATACTCCATAAGTTTCTTTTTTTGTAACCATTAATTTTCAAAGAAAGATAAGCTTCCAGATTTTCTAGTTTATTTTGTTGTTGTGTTTTTCTATCGTCAGTCTTATTATCCATTTGTTCAAAGTATTGCTGTAGAAGTTTTAAATGTGCTTGTTTATTTTCAAGCATTGTAATTATTTGTCCTCTATTTAGCTTTGTACCGGAGACATTGTTCGCATGTCTGCGATACTCTATCATGGGATATTCACAAATCGCCAATGTTTCATCTAGAGCACTGCACCACCATAAAAGTGCGTCGTGAGGCATGGATTCAACCCAGAAATGTTTAATTTTTTCAAAAAAAGATTTTCTAAAAACATATGTGCACCCTGGTCTTCTTACTCTAAAATTATTGTAATCAAAAGCTATCTTCACTACTTGATAAGAATGAGGAAAGGCATTTATTTTATAACCAAATTCATCAATTTTATCAAAATTACTTGCTAGTACATTTATACTTAGATCCCTTTCCATGTACGATAATAGTAATTTCGCCTTTTCCCTTAACCATATATCATCTTGATCTGCTAAAAAAATCATTTCATTAGATGCTTTATTAATCGCTGACATAAAATTTTTTTTCCAACCAAGTGTCACTTTATTCACATAGAGTCTCCAATGTACTAGCTTATAACGATGAATAAATTCTTCAATGCACTGAACCGTCCCATCTTGTGAACCATCATCTATAATAATCACTTCATGCGCTTCTAAACTTTGATTTTTAATTGATTCTAATTGCTCTAATAAAAATTCTTCACCATTAAATGTTGTCATTATAACGGTATATTTCATCATAGTCCTCCTAAAATTTATCCATATTATTGAGAATTTTTTCAACGGCATATGATTCTTTTTTATTTAATTTTGTTATTACTTTATCTATACAGAATCCACGTTCTTTGGTATTGTGCGCATCTGACGCTAAATAATCAATCAACTTAGCTCTTAACATTTTATATACAAACCTCTTAGATAAATACCCATTCCTTCCTATAAAAGAGTCGGCATTTACTTGCATTTGAACACCCATTTTTTTTAATTCTACAATCAGTTGCAAGTCTCTTTTTAAGTGGTCATTTCTCTCGGGATGAACCAATATAGGAATTACCTTTAATTGAATTAAATCACAAATCATCTTATCAAAGTATTGAGGTATCTCTGTTTTTGGTAATTCTAATAAAATGTAATCTCTACTTTCATTATCACGTAACAGAAAAAGATTATCTTTTCTGAGCTCGTTTATTAAATTAGGGACAATCGTTACTTCATGTGCCAAACTAATATTCATTTCTAACTCTTGTACTTCTGAAAAATGAATAAATTGCTCATAGATTGTTTTAACTTGATTATTTGTCAATTCAAAAGGAAATTTATGTTTATGAGGCGTGCAATAAATTTTATTGATATTATTTTCTTTTGCTTGTTTTAGTAATTCAATGCTCTCTTCAATACTTTGTGGGCCATCATCCACATTGGGAAGTATATGGTTATGAATATCTGTAAACATGTAGATCACTTCTCCTCCAATATTTCAGCTAACGTTTCTTGTAAAAATTTTGGGAAAAAGAAGCGAATATCCTGATGCTTTTGATAATCCTCTATATCCATCTTAACAATCACACCATTTTTTTCCCGAAAATCACTAATCAAACTTTTAATATGTTCTTGATACATATGATCATTTATAGAATAATGCAAATAAATTTTAGGAAGAGTTTCCTGATTGCTCAGCATATTCGGTAGTAAATAATTTAATTGTGCTACCTTTTCGACTTGATTGCATTCATTCCCTATCATAGCAGTTAAAATTGGTTGCTTTACGGGTGAATCCGTTAAGTAATTACCTAAATAATATGGATTACCACCAATTATCAACTCGGTTGCTTGTAGTTTTAAACCAAAATACATTGCAGCATACCCACCTTTACTGGAACCAACAAAAATTACCTTTTTATAATTTTTTTTATTAACTATTTTCTCAATTACTTCGGTTACCTCTTCTTCTAAGGAAAAGTCGCCTTCTTCTGCTAGATAAAATGCGCCTCTTTTCTTATATCCAAAAGAATCTAATAAAAATAATTGATCTGCTGCTATATTTTTTAACGTTTTTGTATAATTGTAGGTTGCTTGTAGGCCTTCCCTAGGAAATGCACTAAAAATGACTACTAATTCTGTATTAGTTCTTCGCTTTTTTTCTAAATATCTAAGTTTAAAATTACCTTTTTTGTAAGTCTTGCTGATTAGCTTATAATATTGTTTAAGCAATGTTCTCTTTATCATAATTTTCTTCCTCACTATAGGTTGCTAATGTTGCTAGACAAACGCCTAAACATATCCAGATGATTCGCATTTCAAAAATACTGCTACTGCCTATTGAAGCACCCAGAAAACATAAGATTAAAGAAATTGTTGAAAAAAATATAGAAAAATTTTTTTTAGCTGTTAATAAACTTCCTATTAACGTAGAGCCTAAAAAAATTACCATAGGTAATAATCCAAAAATTCCTGTATCAGATAAAATTGCTAGAAAAAATTGATGAACGCCCATTACTTTATTAGTAATTTGAGAAGCAATCAATGGATTTTTCACATAGTAAAATACATAATGCGGAGTAGTCCCTACACCAATTCCCATAAAATGATGTTGTTTGCACAATTCCCAGACATATAGGTAAATATTTTTTCTCTCATTTGTAGAATTTGTTTTATTTAAAAATCGATTTAATACTTCGACTAAGTAACTATATTGGGTGGCTAAAAACATACATACAACCAACGTTCCTAGACTTAAGATAACTATTTTTATTTTTTCTTTATTTAAGATACTATTTATAATGTATAGGATTAAGACCCCCATCAACGATAATAAAGCACTACGTGAATTAGTATTATAAATAACAAACGTAGAAGATGAAATCATTAATAAATCCAACAACATTTTCATATATATATTTTTAAAATTCGTTGCCAAAAAAATAATTAGAAAAAATACTAAAATTGACGCATAATCATTTGTATTAACCATCATACCTGTCGGTCGGTAATCAATATAATTATGTAAATTAGATGCCGAGTATTTCAAATGGGATCCTGTCAATACTTCAAAAATTCCCAAGCCTAAGACTACTGGAAAATTAAGGTTTAACAAAAAATAAATTTGTTTTATTTTTTGTTTATTTCCGAAGTAGACAACAATAAAGAACAAAAGATAAAATGCTTCTAATTGATAGTAAAGTGCACTTAAACTTAGGAATAAAAATGGGGTCCACAGCAACGTAATAAACGACCAGCTAACCCACAACATATAATTAGCAAATAAAAACTTAATTAGTTGATTTATGTATATTTTTTTTCTTCTAAAAAAAAATATACATAAATGTAATGGAAACAGTCGGAAAATAAATAAACTAGGTAATTGGGGTAAAGCCAAATATTGTCCCCAAATTGCTGCAACGAGAAAAAAACAAAAAAGATATTTATCTAGATTTTCAATTCTTATTTGACTTCTAAAATAACTAAATAGATAGGAAATAACACATACTATAATTAATACCAGTAAAAGTTTAACTTTCCATAAGCAAAGAAATACTGCTGCTAAATAGATTGCAACTAATAATAGAATCTCACTTATTTTATTCTTTAAATTCTTAATAATATTGATAGTTTTTCAGCTCTTTCCTATCATATTTTTTTTGATTAATAACGACACCAGCTAATTTATCTATACTCCCCAATAAATCACTAGAAAATTTCAAATCGCTATTTGTCGTTTTATATGGATTGCTAACGATAATTGTTCGATCTGTAAATTGAGAAGTTATTTGTGCATCTGGAAATATCTTTAGAGGTGGGCAATCAACTAAAATATAATCATATTGATCTCTTAGCAATGATAACAACTCTACAAATTTAGGGGACTTTAACAAATCAATATAGTTAGGGGCTTGCGTCCCAACAGAAATTATTTCCAAACGATTTGCTATTAAAGAATTTACTACTTCTTCTAAGGGTAAATCCTTTACAATATAATCAGTTAATCCTTTAAATTTTCTTACTTTATAAAGTCTACTTAACTCTGGACTATAAAAATCAGTATCAATCAAAAGGACCTTCTTCTGATTTTTGACTAACTGATACCCGTAATTATTGAGAAAAAAGGTTTTACCCTCTCCCTTATTAGGAGAGGTGACCGCTAAAATTGGCGTAGCTGGCATATCTGGTAAAAATTCAATTCTCATAAAAATAGAATTAAGTTTCTGTGCAATTAGAGGATTTTTATTTAAAAGTATCTGTCTTTTTTTGTGTTTAGAGAATATCATGGTGTTTACTCCATTCTATACACTGTTTTTTCCTCAAACTAGGAAAATCACCTAGATAAGAAATTTTTAGCGCCTCAATTTGTTCCTTACTTCGTATATTTCTATCTAACAAACATTTTAAAAAAATCAACATTAAATAAAGTACAACTGAGAGTGTCATTGCAATTATAATTCGGCTACTATTCTTTTTTTCTACAACGACTGTAGGCTTTTTAACAAGATATGCATTTATTTTTGGAAAAATCGTTGGGATCTTTTGATTGATGTTTGTTGCAAGACTTTCCCCAATAGTTGCTGCTTGTTTTTCTAATTTATCTGAATAGGTGATTTTAAAAACTAAGGAGTTATTTACAGATTCCACTTTCATCTGACTTCTTAACTCATCTGTTGTCATATCTAAATGAAGTGAACTAGCTACATCTTGAATAACCTCATCACTATTTAAAACTGACAAATATGTGGTAACCAATGGAATTGCATCTTTCATCCCCTGCTGATTTTCAGAATCAGTTGAGGATTCATTAAATAAAATTTCAAATGAAGAAGTATAGATTGGATGATCCATATACTGTGAAAATATAAAACTGCTAATTCCACTAAGCAACACGCCTATTACTAGTAACCATAAATATTTAATAAAGTTTAACTTCCACGTCTCCCATGTTAAATTATCGATTTTCAATTGCTGATTCCTCTATTCTCATAAATTGACAGGAGCTTCATTGCTTCATGTTCCCAGCTATAATTTTTTTCATATTGGTTTCTTCCATTAGTTCCTAATTGATATGCAAGTTCTCTATCTTCAGTTATACTCTCAATATTTTTCATTATTGCTTCATAATCTGTATGTTCTTGAATATAACCACATTGATTATCTACAATAAACTTATATGAAGAAAAATTAGAGGCAATAATTGGTAATGAAGAGGCCATATATTCAAAAATTTTCGTTGATTTTGAATTAACATTATTCGGTGTCGGATGTAATAAGCACAGGCCAATATCTGATTGTGCATATAACTCCCATAACTCTTCGTATTTCCTACGACCTAAAATATGCACCACTTTATTTAAATCATGTTGTTCAATAAACTTTATGGCACGATTTTCTTTTGTATGCATATCTCCAACTAGATAAAGATGGTATTTATTGATTGATTTTTTCTGTAAATGGCTCATTAATTCAAGCATATTAAAAAGGCCTCGTTGTTCTGTCAATGCCCCAGCATAAACTAGACGAACCTCATTGTCTTTTCTATTTTTTAAACGCTGAAATGATGGAATTAATGGATAATTGTAGATATCTTCTTTTATAAGCGTACATTCTTGATAATTTACTTTATAGCTCTCTTCAGCAAATAAAACTACATCACAATAAGTCATCAATTTTTTTTCCAATTTTGTTAATAGCCTAGCCATTACTTTCCTTGACCACCTAGGTAACCATTCTTTTGTTTTTATAGCAGCTGGAAAATGCTCATGCATGTCGTAAATAATTGTAATTTCTTTCTTTAACTTTCTTCTTAAAAAAAATGCAACTAGTAACAATTCAGGATCATGAAAATGGAAGTACTTACTATCAGAACTAAGCATTAAATGATAAATAGTTCCCCAATGAAAAAATCGTAATAAACGATTTTTTTTTGTAAGATAAACCATATTTAATCCAGGAATACTCTCTTTTGGAACTTTTGAATCAATTGCAATAAATTGTATATTTTTTCCGAATTTTACTAATGATTTGGCTTCTTTTGAATAAATTCTTGCATCTGACCATGTATGGACACTGCTAGCCATTGTAATACTATTTGAATCACGCACGATTTTTTTCCACCTTATCTTCTAAAAACTTATACAATTCTGAATTTATCGTTCTATAATTAAACTCCTTATTTACAGTAAGATATGCTTCATTTGATAATTGAGAAAGTTTCTTTATATCTCCTTGATTAAAAATTCTAGTAATTATGTCACCAGCAGCTTTGTAATCTTCTTCCTCAACTAAATAACCATTTCTATTATGTGTAATTATTTCAGGGATTCCACTATGTCTTGTTGAAATAACAATTTTCCCCATTGCCATAGCTTCCATGATTACAACTGGGATTCCTTCTTGATCTCCAGTCTTAGATGTTCTACTTAGCTGAATGATAAAATCAGCTGTAATCATACTTTGCTGAACAAATGTACTGTCTTTCCATCCAACTAAATACACGTGATTCGTTAAGTTCATTTCAGCTATAAGTTCGCTATAATGTTGTTTATTTTCTCCATCACCAATAATAATGAGCTCACTAAAGATTCCAATTTTCTTTAAATAAGCAACCAATTGAATAGATAGATCAATACCTTTTTTATCCGTTAATCTACCAATTGTTAGTAATTTTATTACCGATTGAGGAATTCTTACCTCAGACTTGTAAAATTTTTCTGTATCAATTCCCATATGAAATATATTGATATTTTCATCAGGAAAACCTAGATGAAGTAATTTATTTCTAAAGTATTCATTTACAGGAAAAAAATAACCATTTGTTTGAAGTAACGGTGTATAGATCCTATCATTTGTTTCAGATAGATATTTAGATATGTCATATCCATGAAAAATAGTACATTTTATTCCAGATTGAACTTCATCAAAGACTGATGTAACCAATCCATTAGGACCATAATGATTAATAATCACATCGTAGTTTCTATTTATAGAAAAGTAATCTAATACAAACAATGGTCTTAATGAGGCGACAAGTTTTCCATATTTTTTATAATTGACCGCCTTTAAAGTTAAGTTAGGGTGAAGAAAAATATGTTTGAAAAAAAGAGATGCTCCTTTTATTAATCGTTTAGATTTACTTGGCGGAAGATTTATAAATTTTGTTTTACTCAGTAAATTATATTTTTCGACAATTTCATTTTTTACATCTGTTTCAAATTGATTCCAAGCTAAAATTGTTACATCTGCTCCGTTACTGATCAATCCTTCAATCTGATTAAAAATAAAAGTTTCTGAAGGTTTGGGAAAGGTAGAAATAAAAATTAGTATTTTCAATTGATTAGCTCCTTAATAACTTTTTCACAGTATTTTCTTTGTAAAATCATTAACATTACTGCATATATTAGTAGGCCTAAGATACTTAGTATTAAAATTGTAATAATTGAAAATGACTTCAGTTCAAAAATTTTTTTCAATTGTTCAATTCCAAAATACATAACTATTGAATTAAATATAATTAGAAGATGATCTTTAATTAATGACACAATTTTTATCTGGTAGTTTTTAATCAAATAAAAAATTAATATAGTTATGTAAATGATTTGGGAAACAAGAGGCGACAGAGCAATAATATAGAGTTTAAAAATATCGTGGAAAACACTCAGAAATAAAATTTCAAATACAATAGATAAAACAGAAACCTTAACAATCATTTTTGTTTTTTCTAAACTAAAAAAAATTTTCGAAAGAATTTCTCTAAATACGATTAGTGGTAACTGTAGGCAAAGTAAAACTAGGATAAGGTAAACTAGATATGTCGATTTTTCATCAAAGTTTCCACGTTCAAACAAAAAAGAAATCAGTGGTTTTCCTAACGAAAAGATGCCAAATATAATTGGTATAATGATCATATTTATCCCTTTAATATAGGATAATGCCACTTCAATTCCCTTATCTTTACATTCATATATTTTCTTCGTAATAATTGGATAAAGAATATTGATACTATTCATAATTACTAAAGTTTGTATTGTACTCAGTATTTGATTCGCATATGACATAGCAGAAACATATCCTTCTCCTAAGCTATGCGATAATGTATTAGGAACAATAATAACTAATTGATAAATCAAAGAGTTAACGATCACTGGCCAAGTCAACAAAAGCAATTTTTTAAAATTTTGATCACGTATATCAATGCTAATTTGATATTTATACTTCTTCTCATTAAAATATGATAAACATACCCATTCTATAAAATAGGCAGCTGTAAAAGTTACCGCTACTACATTGATATTGTTAGTTGGAAAAATAATAAATAATAGAAATGGAATTATTGAAGGAATCAAGGCAATCCTCTTGGTCAAAATATATTTTCCTTCTATTTGGTATTCTGCTGTAAGAATACTTGAAAACATTCTAATAAATTGACCTATTCCCAGTATTAAAGATAATTGATAAACTAACTGATTAAATTCTGAAGAATCACTAGAATATATAAACAAATAAAAATAAGTACTAGCGTAACTCAGACATAATAATATAAATATGGCTAACACTAGGAAAGTGACATAAGTATTTAGTGTTTTTAAGCTATAATTTTTTTTATCTGTGATAAATGGAATTAAAATAACACCGATAGATGCACCTAAAATATTGATAATACACACAGAAATAATATTGGCTAAATTAAATGCATCCATATTATTTTGTGTCCCAAAATAATTAGCCAGTTGGGCTGTCCTTAACAATGAAATAAGTTGTATTACCATACCTAATCCAAAACTACCAACAATAGATGAAATAATTTTTTTTGTATTCATAATATTCCATCTTCTACTCTTATTTTTTTTACTTTTGCAGGAACTCCATAACAAGTGACATATGATGGAATATCAGATAAAACAAGCGAATTGGCTCCCACAATTGTATAAGCACCAATACTTTTATATTGAATAATAGTTGCATTTGCACCAATATAGCAGGAACTTCCAATAGATACTCCCCCACATATAACTACAGAAGGTGCAATATTAACGTATTCTTTAACTGTAGTATGATGTTCTACAATTGCACCAGTTAATACCAAAGTATATGATCCCAGTGAAACTAGAGACCCTATTACACATTTAGGTCCAATCACTATGTTCTTTCCAAGGAAAACTGTAGAATCGATTATTGCACTAGGGTGAATAATATTAATATACTTTTCTTCTTCAATCTGTATCCTTTGAGTAATATTTCTTCTGATTTTAGGTGAACCAATAGTGATACAAAAATAAATATTATCTATACTTTTCAAGATATTCACTATTTCATCAATTGGACCTAAAAAAAGATTATTTTTATAAGTAATATCACTATAGATATCGTCACAAATCGCTAATAACTCATATTTTTTATTTAAGTCAATTATTGATTTTGCATATGCAGATAAGTCTCCCCCACCAATAAAAACGACAAATTTTTTATTACATTTATTAGCTGTTTCCAGTAAATTTTTCTGCACTAACGTATCCACTTTGGCTAACTCCTTCTCTAAAAATTACAACTTTTACAGTCTTTAATACAATATAGATATCTAATTTGAAGGAATATTTTTTTACATAGTCAACATCATAATTAAATTTTTCTTTCCAAGTCAATTGATTTCTTCCGTTAACTTGAGCTAATCCAGTAATTCCAGGTTTCACATCTAATCGTTTCTTTTGTGTATTATCATAAAGATCTAGAAAGTGACTATCCAAAGGACGTGGCCCTACTATACTCATATTTCCCAATAAGACGTTCACAAACTGTGGCAATTCATCAATACTCAATTGTCTAAGAATCGTGCCAAAACGTGTAATTCTCATTTCATCTGGTAGCAAATTTCCATTTTTATCTTTTTTATTACTCATAGTCCGCAATTTTAGGACTTTGATCTCCTTTCCAAAAATTCCAGATCGACGTGCTAAATAAAAAGGATTGCCTTTAAAATAGAAAGATAAACTAATAGCTAGGATACTTATTGGAAGACCTAAAACCACCAAAATAATTGTTGCAAATAAAACGTCTAACAATCTCTTAATATGCAAATATTTTATTTGAAACATTTTTCTTTCCCCCTATAGAGAAATACGTGATTGATTCCTCTTGAGCTTCTTTATAATCAATGATATTTCTACCATCAAATAAAATTGGATTCCTCATTAGCTTTTTATAATTTTCAATCGGATAGTTTCTAAACTCATCCCACTCGGTTAAAATCATTGCTGCTTCTGCACCATCAAGGCATTCTTCTACAGAAGTAGCATAAATAATACGTTGTGACTCTGGAAAGATTTGCTTCATATTAGCTACTGCAACAGGATCATATAAAACTAAGTTAGCTTGAGTTTTGTTTAAAAGTTCGGTAATAATCGAAAGAGATGGAGCCTCTCGAATATCATCTGTGTTCGGCTTAAATGCTAATCCCAAGATAGCTATTTGTTTAGGTAAACTTTCTTCAAAAAAGTCAAACATCTTTTCAACTAACTTCAATTTTTGTTTTTCGTTTACTTCAATAACTGTTTGAATAATTTCAAGATTCAAGTGATTTTCTTTTGCTAGATAGTCAAGTGCATGTGTATCCTTTGGAAAACAAGAACCGCCATAACCAATCCCAGCTTGTAAAAATGCTTGTCCTATTCGGTGATCCATCCCCATTCCGTTACTAACTTCGGTAATATTGGCTCCTACTGCTGAACAAAGATTAGCAATTTCATTGATAAAACTGATTTTTGTAGCTAAAAATGTATTAGAAGCGTATTTTATCAATTCGGCACTTTCTAGTGTCGTATGATAGATTTCTGTACTAAATGAAGAATATACTTCGCATAAGCATTTGTAAGAATAATCTGTGGAACTTCCTATAATAATTCGATCACCATTAAAAGTATCCTTTAATGCAAGTCCTTCACGTAAAAACTCTGGATTGGACGCTACGTCAACGTTAAAGAACCCTTTATTAGTAAAATAATTTTTAATTTTACGATTTGTCCCCACAGGAACGGTGCTCTTGATTACAATAATCATTTTTCTATCTAATGGAAGGAACAATTCAAGCTCTTTAACAGCTTGCCAAATATAATCTAAGTTAGCCGATCCATCTGGATTTTGCGGTGTGCCTACTGCCAAATAAATAATTTCTGATTCTCTACTACCTTCAGCAATGGTGTCTTCAAAGTGAAGATTTCCGTTCTTAATATTTTTTGTGATTAATTCTTCTATTCCAGGTTCATAAATTGGACTTTGTCCGTTTCGTAGTTTTTCTATTTTGTAACTATTTGTATCGATACATGTTACCTCATGTCCCACTTCTGACAACGTAACACCTGTGACAAGCCCAACATAGCCAGTTCCGACAATGCTAATTTTCATTTCCTAATTCCCTCACTTTCTTTATTGAAAAACAACTATTTTCTATCTTCTGATAAATAACTGAAACTTCATAATTTTCTCTAGCAAATCTCTTAATATGTGATTCTTGTTCTTTTAAACTGATACTATTTCTAAGTACACTTTTTATTCGCTCAACTAATTCTTCTGGACGATCACCATCTATATAGAACCCAATCTTTTCTTTTTCAACAACTTGCCTTGTCCAACCATTTGAATTAACGATTACTGGTTTTCCTGCAGCAAGTGAATCAAAAAATTTATTTGGAGAATTTGTTGCTAAAATAGGAATATTTTTAAAACAAGTCATTGTTACATCAGCCAAACTAGTTACCGTTGGTACAAGTTTTCTAGGGATATATCCTAGAAAAACGACATTTTTTATTTGCTCTTTCTCACACCTTTTTTCTAGTTGCTGCTTCGTTTTACCATCTCCACCAATAATAAAAAGTACTTCATCTAACCTGTCTAATTGAGCTTTTTTTGCTGCATCAATAAAATAATCTAATCCATTTGCAACACCCATAGCTCCCATATGCAAAATGATAAACTTATCTTCTAAGTGATATCGTTTAATCAGTTCATCTTTAAACTGTTGATCAATATTATGAATGTCAAAGAGGTCAAAATCACATAGATTTTCGGCAACTGTGACTTTATCGCTTGATACTCCTTTAGAAACAATCCCTTCTTTCATACCATCAGAAAGTGCAATAATATGTTCAGCGTGTTGGTAGGACAAAATTTCTAATTTTTTTAGAATACCAATAATTGGCTTAAAGGTTAATATCCTCATTTCGACAGGTGCATCTGGCCATAAATCTCTAACCTCAAATACAAATGACTTTTTCTTAATAGAATGTACAAGTAAGGTAGGAATCATAATTGTCAATGGCGTAGAAGTCGCATATATCATTTCTGAAGGAATTTGACTCATCTTTCGATATGAAAATATTAAAAATTTTAAAAATGAAAATATCCTTCTCATATAGGACATATGATTGGAATAACTATTTTTTTGTGCTATTACCTTGATTCCTTCAATTTGAAAAACCGAATAGTTCCTATATTCTTTAATGGGACTTTCATTTTTAATAAAAGCATCAGTAGTCACCATGGTTACTTTATGTCCATTTTTAATCATCTGTTTTGCAAGCTCAAATGATCGTGTTGAAGTTATCGAATTTCTAGTAGCAAAATATTGATGTAGGTATGTGACCTTCATATTCTTGTTTCTCCTTTCTACTGTTGTGATATTAAAACATTTTCGCTACATTTTTTTCACTTTAAAGCAACTATCTAACCCTTTCATGCAAATCGCATCACTTGTTGCTCAAGTTTGCCACTCAAAAATAAATAGTTAAATTACAAATATAGGTATAAAAGAAGCGATATTTGTTAATCAAAAAAATGTATCATCTACAAACTATTTCTACAACAAATTGTCATTTGTACATGAATTTAGCCGTTTATCAATTCAAAAAAGCTCCAGAAATGACTTTTGAGTGTCATTTCTAGAGCTTTTTTTCGGAAAGTCTTGCTTTATGGATTTTTTGTAAACTGTTTCCCCAAACAATCTAACAATAAGTTATTCTGTTTCCCACACAGTAGTTTATAAAAAAATATATATTTTACTTAATTATTATTAAAAAATGTTACTTAAAAAAGAACTTTGTCCAATAGTAATGTCTATTGTATTTTCTGTTTTATACTTGTCGTCCACTGCGATTACTTGGACTTTATCGCCTTTGCTGATTAACGCTTTGATGCCTGAGAATTTATAGGTACCATCTTCTTTTAGTTCTGCTTGTTTTACTACTTTATCATTTACTAACAAGCGGACTGCCGAAACATCTTTTCCTTGTGTTCCTGTCAAGTAGTAATTACCTAATGTGTAGTCATCTGCAGTTAGACTGTAGTCTTTTTCTACTTCATCCTGATTTACTTTGACGTCTACTGTATTTTCTGTTTTATACTTGTCATCTACTGCGATTACTTGGACTTTATCGCCTTCGTTGATTAACGTTTTGATGCCTGAGAATTTATAGGTACCATCTTCTTTTAGTTCTGCTTGTTTTACTACTTTATCATTTACTAACAAACGGACTGCCGAAACATCTTTTCCTCGTGTTCCTGTCAAGTAGTAATTACCTAATGTGTAATCATCTGCAGTTAGACTGTAGTCTTTTTCTGCTTGAGCATCAAGGATGGAAATATCAACTCGTGAAATTTCTGTTCCATTTTCGTCATATCCTACTGCTTGAACTTTATCATCTTTTTTAATACTTTCAGTATTTTCAAACTTAAATTGACTATCCTTTAAAGTAGCTTCAGCTTTAATATGATCATTTACGTATAGTCTAACTTTTTTTACATTAGATCCATAAGTTCCTGTCAATTGAGTATCACCTTCATGGAAATCATCTGGAAGAATACTTGCTCTATTTTTTTCAGGGGTTACTTCTACTCTATTTAACTCTCCATTTGAACCATAACCAGCTACTTCAATCTTATCACCTTCACTAGCATATTTCTCTACACCTGTAAATGAAAAAGTTCTATCTGAAGCTACAGGCTGAGTTCCTAATTCTGTGATTTCTACACCATTAACAAATAATTTTGTATTTAAAATGTCTATACCTGCTGTACCTGATAATTTAGTATCTCCCCAGGCATATGGGCTAATATCCATCTGATTTTGCACACCTTTAATTGTAACGTCTTGTCTAGATAATTCATTACCTAAGTGATCGTAACCTACCATTTGTAACTGATCACCTACAGAGATGCCAGTTAGCCCACTAAAAGCTACATTATTCACATCAGTACTTGCTGAAGTTAATTTTGCTGTGCTGATCTCAGTTCCATTATGTTCTAACTTAACTGTTTCCAGAATTTTTGAAGCCGTACCAGTAAGCGTGTCGTGCCCTTCTATATACTCATCAGGTGTCAATTGAATAGATGCGTCTGCCAATACTCTGACAGTTATCTTTCCTGCTAAGAGCTGGTTATCCAGAAAACCAGCATAGCCTAGATCATAATCTCCAGGTACAGATGTATTGACAGTACTAAGATCTAGACCTAGCTGATTAGGGTTTACATTTAAAAGCTCCTCACTAGAATTATAATTTTTAATAGTAAGTTTGGCGTCACCACTAGTAGCATCAATCATTTTATCTGGTTCAAATACTTGTCCAACCTTAGCATATAAGATTTTTGTGTTCACTTTCAGCAATGGCTGAGTATTTACAATTTTTGTTGATGCATCTGCTCTAGACACAAAAGGAACTGTATCTTTGGCTACAAATCTAGCATTTGCAGTTATATTAGGAATATACGTAGTTGATGCATCAAAAGAAATCGGAGCGTTAATAGTTGCCGTTACTCTAAAAGTTATAACATTCTCACGTGTAAACTTATCCGGATCTGTGGTTTCATGTGAAATATCTATGCTTCTAACATTGTTTTTACCGATACTCACACTTTCATCCGAGGAAGAAAACGTGAGTAAATTGTGATTAACCATTTCTTTTAATGCATAATCTGCAAAGTCTAAGTTGTATACAAGATCGTCACCAAGGTATACTGCTTCTTCTCCATCCATCATTTTTCCTGGAGCACTAACTTCATAAGTTAGAGTTGAACTTAAGGAATTTTCACTACCTGACGATGTAATGAGAGCATTACCAGTCAGATTGGGAGAATTTAAAGCTTGAGCCAATTGATAGAACTCATGACTTTGAGAAAGTACGTCAAAACCAAGATCTTTTGAACTAGTCTGCACTTTACTAGTTTCTGCTGCGTAAACGTTAGTATCAAATGCTACACCTGGCAACCCAATTAACTGTCCTCCCAATGATAGAGAAACGACTCCTGCAGTGACTAAATTTTTGATTACATTTCTTTTTCTTTTTGGTGAATTATACTTTTTCATTTTTTCCATTCCTACTCTTAAAATTACACTAGCTTTTTTTCAAATTTCTATCCTTCTTTCCTCTAAACTTACTAGTGCTACTAGCATTATAAAAATTGTACTCGCAATTCTTATCCCCTTTGGACATAAAAAGAGGCTTTTTATTCCAATTAAATAGTTATTGAACAAATTTAGAAATATTTATTATTGGTTTTATTAAAAACCAAAAGCTTATTTTTCCTTTTGAGCATAAAAAAATACCTTTCGCGCGATTTTGTTTGATTATTCACGTATAATACATATAATCATATTTGCATTATTACAAGATGAAGGGAATGCAGTAGATTGAAGATTTACATTATAGATGACGACTTTACTCACCAGGGCTATATTTATAAACAAATAAGAGATAGTAGAGTATTAGAGGGGTATGAATTTGTTTTGCCTGATCCAACAAGATTAAATAAATTCTATAAAGATTTAAACTATCTTGAAATCAGTGATAGTGACATTTTTATAGTAGATATTGACTTAAAATTATTTTATTCAGGAATTGATTTTGCACAATTGATTAGAAATATCAATTTTGAATGCGATATTTTATTTATTACTTCTGATGTTACTAAGGCAACAGAAACAATAAATTTAGGAATTAGCCCTAGTGGCTATATAAGTAAAGAAAAAATTTTTGATAACACCCTTAAAGAGTACTTGAATGACTTACTAATTTCACTCAAAAAAAAAGATAACAATATTATGCAAAAAAAAATAAAATTATCTATTTCTTCTGGAAAACATATTAACTATGTGTACTTATCTGAGATCAATTACATTGAGACAGAAAAAGGACATAGAAATTTTTGTAGAATCATTTTAAAAGACCGAGAGCTGACTGTTAATACTAAACTAGGATATTTTAAAAATGAAATTACTACTGACTCTTTTTTTAAAGATTTAAAATCATTTATCATCAACACGAATAATATTGAAATGATCAATAAACAGGAGAATTCAATATTATTTACTAATTTAGACTTACTATATCTTGGAAAAAAAAGTTTCAAAAAAATACAAAAATATATAGAAAAAAACGATTAGATATAACTTGTTTTGGACTATAACTTGAGGAGTGCACTATGGAATCTACGCTGTTTAATGTCTCTTTTTTAGTTAATATCATTGGAGTGATGTACTTTTTTTTAAAAAAAATGAATAAATCTTCTTACTATTTTTTTCAGTTAACATTTATTCTTATACTAATTACCCCACTATTATTCTATCTATCTGAATACTTGCCATACACTGTTTTAATAACTATTTCATTTTTTTTCATATTATTAGTTGTTACAAAAAATTATTTTATTACGCTCTTTTTAATTTCCATTTTTCTTCTTATTGTTGGAATTAGTTATAGTATTTCATTTGATGTAGTTAATTATTTTTTTAGTGTCCCTTTCTTTTTTTCTATTTTATTAGAATTCATCTTTCTATCCCTAGGTGTACATCTACTATTAAAAATTGATAAAACGATTTCGATTTTTAACTATGTACTAAAATATACTAGGCGTAAGTTTCTTGTGCCTAGTATATTCGTGAATATTTGGATATTCTTTTTATACTATCATTCGTACGCACTAGGACATTATGAAAATAAGCTGATCACTATTTTAATTACTGGACTTCTTTGTGTATATCTAGGTCTAATAATCTCTTTTTTTTGGCTATCTATTAGTAATGAATACAATGAGCATAAAATAGAATACTATTCAGAACTTGCTAATAAAAAAAATGAGTATTATCAATCACTAGAAGAATTCCGGCATGATTACAAAGGTATATTATTCTCCTTATATGATAGTTTAGAAAGCCAAGATTATCAGTTGGCTATGGACATATTGAATAAAATTAATTCATATTCAAATCACATATTTTACGAGGAAGATTTTTACAAAAACTTAGAACTAATTGATAGTAGTATTGTACGAGGTGGACTAATCAGCTTAAATAGTTATGCTAAAGACATGAAAGTTAAACTAATATTAAATGTATACGATCCTATCACCAATATAAAAATTAACAACATAGATTTGACAAGATTACTAAATATATTAATAACTAATTCTATAGAAGAAGTTTCAAAAATTGAAACTATAGGTCTAAGACAAGTTACTTGTAATATTTCTAGTGATATAAACAACCTGATAACGATAAATGTTGAAAATCCGCTATATGATGCTCGTCATGTAGATATCAAAAAAATGTTTACAAGAAAATATTCTGATAAAAAAACACATAGTGGGATTGGTTTGTATTCTTTTCATAGAATATGTAATTCTTATTCTAATATTAACTACAGATCTATAATCAATGGCTCAACTTTTTCCATTTTAATTGAGATTAGTTAAACTACCTTGTAAACTAAATTTATCTAGTACTTGCTTCAAAAGTTAGTTTATCTGAACTAATTTCAGATTTGTCGTTCCTGAATTCGGACACATCAAACAATATTTCTAAACAACTCATCCATTGTTTATGTAACTTTTCTATAGTTAACTAATTATGTATTTGAAATAAATAATATGAAAAAAAGCCAATTCTAGTTGTTATAGAATTGGCTTTTTTTCATTTTTAACTATCCTGAACTCATAAAAAAATCTAATCAATTATTTAATTTGAGGTGTTTTGGTATGCAGTAAAGCTCCTTTTTCTGTTCCCTGCTTTCGTTCTGCATTTTCTAACCAAAATAATTTAAATACTAATTGAAGACAAGATTTCTTTTCTTGATTACAAATAATAACTATTATTTTTGTTCATTTTAAGTGCACCCTAAATATACACTAGCGGAACGTTGAAAAATCTAGTTTACAAGAAGCTTTAAATTTTGTCCGTGAACAAGATATTTTTATTGTAGAAGCCATCAATCGACTCGAACGAAATTATGACGAAATCATTGCTTCAGTAAATTATCTAAAAAAGCAAAATGTGCAGTTAATTATCACAAGTTCACCAATCATGGCTGAAGTCACAGTAATAGCAGATATGCTCACAAAATGGAATATGGATATACGCAGAAGTTTTACGTTCTGCGGAATTAGTTGTTTCATTCATTGAATTAAATTCTCCTTACATCGAAAAGTCGTACCATTTTTCGACCTTCTTTTCGATCACTCATATAAAAGCATACTAACTGTATTTCATGAACAAATCCACTAAAAAATCCAAGAATCGACTTCTTGGATCACTTTTTCTTTCGTTGTACTAGACACCTGATTGTAAATTTCTAGCGTTGTTTTCATATTGGAATGACCCACTCGATCCATGATAGCTTTGATAGGAACATTCGCTTCAGCTAAGAGAGAAATATGTGTATAGCGAAAAGTATGCGTAGTCACATGTTTATTAAACTCAGGGTATTTTTCTCTTAAGATATCTTTCACACATTTCACTGGCTTTTTATTGTTACCACGACCATTCATAAACTCATTAAACGAATGATAAACGACTGGTGTACCATTTTGCGTCTGAAAAATCGTAGTCGAAAAAAGAAAATGTTCGGAAGCCTTCACCTTTTTGTGATAGACAGTCTGGTTCTTTCTTTGATATGTTTTTATAAAACTCCCTGTTTCTCGTTGCCTCATTTCTTTTTGCCTCGCTTCATTTATTTGAATTCGATTTCGAATAATCGCAAGCGAACGATCATCCAGATCGATTTCCCGAATGCCCGAATGGAGGAAATCGTCTTTGGTGGATTTCGTATGTACTGTTCAATGGTTCTCCCAGCAGCCACCACTGCTTCATCAATCACTAACTTCTTTGCATGAAAATCCACTTTCTCAACCGTCAACGCACTTAACTCACCAATTCTCAACCCATTTCGAATCAGAAATTCTGCCATATCCAAGTAAAGTTTCCCCATCTTATTGATTTCATGATTCCTTTCATATTTCTCATCGATTGCCTGTAAAAGTGTACGAATTTCCTCTTTTTCTAGAAACTTCTTTTTTCTGCGTTGAATCGCTAATATTTTTCGATCATTGGGAATTTTCAACACAACCTTATTCAAATCAAACAAAACAAAGTCGTGTCGGTAACCATAAGAAAGGATTTGGTTCAGCAACTGCTGGATATGTTTGGAACTCTTTTTCCACTTGTTCTTTTAGATAACGCAGTGCTTGTTGTTTGTTTTCTATTTAACTTTAATAATATATCAAAAAAAATAGTCCTTAAAGGACTATTTTTTATTCTTAAATAAGTAATATAAATAGTAACATAATATATTACTCTTACTTTTATACTGAACTCCACCTAGCGGAATGATAAAATTCAACGTGTCTAATTTCATCATAATTCACTTTGCTAAAATCTACATATATTCCTAGCTCATCATAACCTGAATAATACCAACGATCTCTTTGGGGTAGTAGTCTTCAGAATCACGCTCTTCGATTTGTATAGCAACTGATTTTCGTTTAGTGATGTTAGAAATGGAAGTATATTCACAAGTCTATAATCTAAATATGTTTCTGTCGGTACTTGAACTATTTTCCTAAAAAAGATAGTTTAATCACCACCGTTAAAAGGTCCACTAATAACTACTTTACCTAGCATGTGTCCTGTTTCAACATCTTTTGTTGCTTGCTTTAAATTAGTAGCATTGATGCCATCTGAATAAACTTTGCTTAATGTTGTTACTAACTTACCTTTATCCGCCAAATTAGCAATTACTTCTAAAGCTTGACCTTGGGTTTCAATTTGATAATCGTAATTGGTTTTCGCAAACATGTACTCCCAATCAAAGCTGACCGATAAATTTTTCCAGTTGCTGATATCAACTGGTTCATGAATTCCCACGATAGTCCCAACATGACCAAATGGTTTAATCATATGTTTAATCTGGTCCAAGTAATGAGTAATATTGAACAACACGGCAATATACTCCACTTCTTGGACACCTAATTCACGCATCTTGGCCTTTAAGTCATCATGATAATCAATCGGATGATCAACGCCCAATTTTTCTAGCCATTCAAAGTTTTTAGGACTTGCGGTTGCATAAATTTCTAGTCCAGCCCAGTGTGCTAATTGATTTAAGATAGAACCAACACCACCAGCTCCGTTAATGACTAGAATTTTTTTACCCTTATTAGCACCTTCTTCAGGAATTAAACCGAATTTGTCAAAAAGCAATTCATAAGCTGTCAAAGAAGTTAGTGGCAAAGCTGCAGCCTCTTCATCCGACAAGTTTCTGGGCGCCAAAGCTACAATACGTTCATCGACAGCTTGATATTCTTGGTTGCTACCAGAACGAGTAGTTGTCCCCGCGTAAAAGACACGATCGCCAACGTTAAACTTTTCAACCTCATTTCCGAGACTGACCACTTCACCAACTGCATCAAAACCTAAAATTCGCAACGCATTTCTTTTGTAGGTACTTTGACGCAATTTAGTATCGACCGGATTCACAGACACTGCCTTTACCTTTACTAAAACATCTCTAGATCCAGGATTCGGTATCATTTCTTTTTCATCAATAAAACTTTGCTTTTCATCAATTGGTAGCCCTTCAAAAAATCCAACTACATGCATGAGCTTCTTTTCTGACATGTGAACTCCTCCTTAGCTTTATTCTAATTATGAAGCAAAATTAGTTTTCTCTTTTTATTTAATCACATCGTAAATGTCAGATAAGTTTTGACGTTTCTTTTCAGGAATTTCTTGGGCCCTATAGCCGAAGCCAACCATATAAGAAACACCAAATTCATCCAAATCAAGGATTTTTTTCTCTGCTAAATAATTTTCAACTGCTACTTTATTAAAGCCTTCAATTGGCACACTATCAATTCCCAAGTAAGCCGCAGTTGTCATCATGTTTGCTAAAGGAATGTAGGTTTGTTTTGATGCCCAGTCAAACAATGAACGTTCATCCGTTAAACCGAAGTCATCCATTTGGAAATTATTGAAAAAAAGTGTTTGAGGTGATGTTTCAGAGTATGGAACACCGAATACATCTTCCACCATATGTTTAATATGAGGATTATTACCAGTTAAGTTCTTTCTCGCTAGTACGATTAAAAAATGACTAGCTCCATTCAAACTATTCCTAGCGCCCCAAGCAACATCTTGCAACTCATTTTTGACTTGTTGATTTTCTATTAATAGAAATTTCCAAGGTTCATAACCAAAAGAACTTGGTGACAAACGAGCTGCTTCAATAATCGCCAGCCAGTCTTCCTCAGCAATTTTTTTAGTTGGATCAAAAGATTTTGTCGCAAAACGACGTTTGTGAACGCATAATATTTTGTTGCGTAATTCTGCTTGATCAGTCATTTTTTTCCTCCGTAAATAATTAGTGGCAAGTGTAAAAACTAGATAACAATATCCGAACTACGCATGATGAAAGTACTCAAGTATCGAAACTTTGCGACACGGACCTTCAAAGTGTAGGAAAAATATCTTATAGATTGGACATTTCATTAGTTAATTTGCTTATATCAGATATCTAAATAAAAGTTTCGCAAGTTCACTAAGCTCTGAAACATTAAGATCTAAACGGTCGGACAAACTATTTCCCAAGTTACTTCAACATTTCACTTAATGCCGACAGAGTTTATTTGAGAATCCGAATACCATTGCATCTTAATAATATTATTTTACTTTAGCAGGACCTTTTCCTATAAAGATACGGAATAAGCTGTAAGGTTTTTCCCTTAAGTCTTCACCTTTGTGAAAACCAGCTTGGCGTTGCAATTGGTTAGCATTGAAGTATAAGTATTTATCTGGACCAATTGACAAAGTGTCAGGCCATAAAATACGAGGATCGTGAGTCAATGTTTCCATTGAACCATCCGTATTAATAACACGAATACTATTATTTTCGTAGTCACCAGCATAGATTGTACCGTCTTCTGCTGTAATCATACCATCTGAAGCACCTTTTTCTCCTCTGTCTATGACATGTTTTTCAAGTTCTTCATCTTCCACGTCTTTATCGAAAATCAAATCGGTATCGATAGAATAAAGATGACGGCTTGATAATGGGCTGAAGTACAATGTTTTTCCGTCTGGTGACAGAGCAATTCCATCAGCAGCTACTTGCCATGGAGAAGCTGAACCATCTGCTTTGCGGTTCATTAAGATTTCACCTTCTACTTTAGGGACGAAGTCAGGATCAACAGCAGTAGAATGTGTACCATCTAAGATACGAAAAGCATCACCAGTTCCAAGATCAACAACGATCAACGCACCTGGTCCAGTAATGGAAGAGTCAGTGATATAAGCAACTCCTTCAGAACCACGACGCAAGTCAATCCGTACATCATTTAAATAAGTAGAATCTAGAACAACATCATTAGAAAATGTATAGACTTTACGGATAGCGTTGCTTTCCAAATCAACTGCAACTAATTTTGCGCCACGTTCAACAGGAACATCAAAGTTTGGCGCAGCAGTATCTAGTACCCATAGAGTACCTTCGCCGTCAGCAACGATACTTTGAACACTTAAAAATCCTTGTTCAGGATTTTCGGGATCAAAAATGTTAATATCTTGGCTTGGGTAAGCCACTAGTTCGCCATTCACGATTTCAACAACGGTTGCTTTTACATTGTCGCCCCATTCAGGGAAGTTGATGAAGGTACGTCCTGTTTCTGTCACGCTGACGCCTGTTGGCATTTCACCGTAAAAAGCATGTACTTGTTCTAATTCACCGAAAAATTTTTCTGTAGGATAATTCATCACACATCTTCCTTTCTGATTAAGATAAAGCTTATTTTACTTCTACTTCGAAGTTCAATACCCCACGAGCCAATACATGACCAAACATGTTAAAGCCTAAAAAAGCCGGAGTAGAATCTTCTGGAATATCAACTATTTCTACATCTAATGCCCAAACAGTCAAGAAGTAGTGGTGAACACCATGTCCTTTAGGAGGAGCAGCCCCGATATATTTTTTCACACGGGCATCATTTGGTAATTGAATCGCACCTAAAGGTAATTTTGAATTATCTTTGTTACCAGCATCTTGTGGTAATTCATTTACTGAAGCTGGGATGTTAGAAACAGCCCAATGCCAGAAACCTGAACCAGTTGGGGCATCTGGATCATATAAAGTAACAACGAAACTCTTTGTATCACTTGGTGCGCCTGACCAGCTTATTTCTGGTGAAATATCTTTCCCACCTTCGATTCCGAAATCACCGGACATAAATTTTACATCGGAAAGTCCTCCATCAACAATATCTTTACTAGTAACATTAAAAAATGGTACATCTTGTAAACCTAAAAATGGGTTATTCATTGTACGCCCTCCTATAAAAAACAACGTTATGTTTTGTCAACGACAACAGACTAACCCTTCCTAGCAAAAAAGTAAATTAGGGAAATTATTTATACTTCCTTTTCTACACCAGCTCTAATTTAAAATCACTTAAAAAACCATCTTCCCACGTTTCCTCTGATTTCAAGTACATCTGACCGTAATCAACTAGCCAACCATGTAAATTTTGAGCTTGTTGATTAGTAAAATCAGTTGGTATCTTAATTAAGGACTGCAACTTTGAATAATTGAGCCTTTCCTCTAAACCTAACTGATTAAAAATTCGTTGTGCATAGCGGTCAGCGATAAAAGTTACTTTATTAAAGACAAATACTAGCAGCACATCTGCTGTTTCTTGACCAATCCCACGAATACTTAATAGTTCATCCCGAAGAGAATGGAAATCCTTTTGTTGTATGGCGGCAATATCAAAATCGTAATTTTCAAACCAAGTAAATATTTCCTTTAATGTACCTGATTTATTTTTGTAAAAACCACTTGGGTAAATCAGTTCCTGCAGTTTCAAAAGGTCGATAGCTGCAAGCTTCTCTGGATTAAATCCAATAGCTTCTCTTATATTATCTAAAGAATAATCGACATTTTTCCAGTTGGTATTTTGAACTAAGATCGCCCCTACGACAATTTCCCACGGGCTCTCCGTGTCCCACCAAATACGATTGTCCATATTCTGGGCTAACTGGTCATATAATTTATCGATATTAACAATCATCACTTTCCACTCCTCAAAAAAGAAAAACTCAAAAATTGATCCGACGAAATTGAACGCTCACTGAAAAAATCTTAATGACAGGTTAAACATTCCTCTTCTAACTGTCCTTCATAGCGTTGATTATAGCCTTCGCCCCAATTGTTCAACATTTCAATGACTGGTCTCAAAGAGTAGCCATATTCAGTCACCCGATAAACCACCATTAAGTTTTTTTCCTGAACAACTTCCCGTTCAATCAATTCATCCGCTTCTAAAGCTTTTAATTGAAGGGAAAGCATTCGGCGGGTAATTCCTGGAATCATCCGTTGCAATTCACTGTAGCGCAACTCACCATCAAAAATTAAATGGTACAATAGGACACTTTTCCAGCGACCTGAGATGATTTGCAAGGTGGATTCCACCGAACAGCCTTCCTTACAGTTATATATTTTTCTTACCAAATAATTTCGCCTCCCCGATAGGTATGGAGACATCTTAGCTTTTTACTTACAAAAAGTAAACCATTTACTTTCTAATCAAAAAATGTTCAAACTCTTTTTTGTGATACTTTGCGAATATATTTTGGATAAAGTTTCCTCTTGTTTTACAAATGATTTCATCCAAAAGTGAAAATAGTAGCAAGGCTTGTTAGGAGACTTCGAATTGACGCGTTTACTTTAACCGCCTTTCACACTGTGAAAGGCTTAAGTTTCCTTTGCTGAAAATCACAAGCGAAATATTACGAGAGTTAATATTTTACAAAATTACGAATTGAGATTATATTCCTTCACGTAAGTCAAATTTATTTCTTTTGCACATCTGTGATTTCAATAAATAAAGCTTGCTAAAAAATTTTAGGAGATATTCATTATGAGTATGAATGGTGCAGATTTAATTGTAGACACATTGATAAAGAACGGTGTCAAATATGTTTTCCAATTACCTGGTGGTAAACTTGGTCCTCTGTTGATGGCTTAAAAAAAACGTGAAAAAGAAATTGAAGTCGTGACTGTCAGACACAAACAAAACGCAGGCTTTATGGCACAAGGAATTGGTCGAATCACTGGTAAACACGGTGTTGTAATGACAACTTCTGGTCCTGGGGCTTTGAATCTTGTAACTTCATTAGCCACAGCAACTTCTGACGGCGATCCTGTTTTAGCAATTTCTGGACAAGTGCCACAAGCAAAATTGTTAACACCTTATCCTCAAAACCCTAACATTGCTGGTATAATGAATGATTCAACTGTAACAAAATATGCAAAAGAAATTGAAGATACAAATGCTCTTGCTGATGAAATAGCTAATGCCTACATCGCAAGTATCAACGGTAATCCCGGTGCAGTATTTATGGACGTACCTGGTAATGTATTACTTGCTGAAACTGAAAAAGAAGGGCTCGAATTTACGACGATCGCAGAACAATTGACCAACACGATTAGTGATGAAGAAACCATTTCCGCTGCGGTAAATAAAATAAAACAAGCAAAACGTCCTGTAATTATTATTGGTGCTCGAGCGATGGATGAATTGGCTGCTGAAGCAATCCAATCCTTCGTAAGAAAAACCGGTATCCCAGTGGTTGAAACTTTTGAAGCAACTGGTTTATTGACTCGCGAATTCAACGAAAACTATGTTGGTCGTGTTGGTTTGTTTAACAATTTACCCGGTGATGAACTAGTTTACAATAGTGACTTAGTGATTACTTTAGGTTTGAACTTAGTTGAATATTGGGCTTCTGTATGGAATGCTGACAAGAAAACCGTGATTGACATTGATACTACAGTGGATCATTTAGATGAAACTTATATCCCTGATATACTAGTTCTTGGTAATATTGCCAAGAATTTGAAAAACATTACCAAAATAATTTTTGAACAAAACATTACAGATGAATGGAAAGCTGTAATTCGCAAATTGAAAGAAAAATTATTGGAAAAGAAACAAATTCCAAAAACAACTTCTAGTGATGCATTACACCCATTAGAAATTGTCGATTCATTACAAAAAGTCATCGACAAACATCCTGATACAACCGTTGTTATGGATGGTGGTAGTCACGAAGTTTGGATGGGTTCTTACCTAAATGTTTACCAACCAAAACATTTCTTAATGTCTGATGGTGAACAGACACTAGGTGTCGGTCTCCCATGGGCAATATCTGCTGCTTTCCTTCGTCCAGACGAAAAGATTTTGTCTTCCGGCGGTGACGGAAGCTTTATGTTCTCATCACAAGAATTAGCGACAGTTGCCCACTACAAACTAAACATTGTTCAAGTAATCTGGGTTGATAAGAAATACAACATGGTTGAATTCCAACAAGAACTAGATTATGAAGGACAAGAAAAAGGTGTCGATATCGACTACATTGGCTATAAAGAAATGGCTGAAAGTTATGGTATCAAAGCAAGTCGGGTTCATTCAAAAGAAGCATTGGATGCAGCTTTAGCTGAAGCTTATGGCTCAAATGAACCAATGGTTATTGAAATGATCGAAGACAACGAACAAAATATTCATTTGCGTGACAAATCTGAACTGAAAAAATATTAATACTTGTAGCTGAAATAACTCAGTTCCTTATAAAGACCATTGATTCCAATCCTTTGTAAGGAACTTTTTTCTATCTTTTGAAAAAGTGTTGTTATCTTTTATTCCAAAAAGTTGTCAGGTATCTTTGGCAACTGTTATTTGTACATTAAAAGAGTTGAAAAGCTATTTACCAAAGCCATTGAAGAGAATTACTCAAAGTATTAATTGGTTCATGAATTTTGTCCTCACACTTCCACTGAAAGTAAAATGATTTCTCTGTATTTAAATTATGCGATAATTGTTTACAAAACCATGTTTTCTTGATTTTTAATAAAGTTGACGCTCCTAGAATAACAATAGATTCATTATGAAATCTAAAAAAGAAAGCCAATTCTATAACAAATAAAATCGACTTTCTTTTGCTTTTTGGTTATCTCGACCAGGTCGAAAAATGTACTCCATGATTTGATCAATTTGGTCCATATCTTTCAAAGATAAATTCTCAATTTTTTAGTTTTCCTTCTTTAAAATCTAGTGATCTCAGTTGAAAAATAATTACTTGTCCGTTGGTATCCAAATCTTCAAGCAGAATATATCGAGTAGATAATTTTTTTATAAATAGAAGTAATTGGACAATAGAAGGATCAAAATCCATCCAAACGATATCCCCTTTTTTAGGAATATAGTTTCTTTCTTCTAACCTTATAAAATTTCTCTCCCTTCAGGAGTTACCTCTCCAGAATAAACAACAACATATTCTTAATTCTCTGAAGTTTTTTTCCATTATCAGACGGTAGTGTAATTACTACAGAACTTCCTTGTAACCTAGATTTTGTGATAAGCATATGAATGCGCTTTTTTATTTATATCACTATCCAACACTAAGTAACACAATGTTTTACATAATGCACAATTATCCTAAGTATGTGCTTTAATAGTTTGTCATCTATGAGGCGTATATATTTTCCACCTGCGTTTATGTATATGCTTTTTCAATATAATCTATCCATTCCATTTCATCAAGCAATTCTAATGTATTTACTATTCTTCTTTTTTCATTTTCATTGTCAATCCCCTGATCATGATTTAATAATAGACTAAAAATGTTTTTTACCATTTTAGCTTGCATATCATCGCTATTAGAAATAATTTTATCGAGTTCACTTAAAAATAATTGGATATTTGCCTCATTTTTTCGTGTATAAGATAAAGATAACCCATTTATAATGAAATTTTGTAAATCTCTTGAGTAATTTGAACTATCTAAATAAATTTTCATGTGCTGTATGCTTTCGACAAAATTAAACCTTATGTACTTATCTTCAAATAAAAATAAACAATTTGAAAATATAACAAGTTCGAATCTTCCCCATGTTTGTATCTTATCTAAATAGTTAATGATTTTTTTTGCAATTTTGCGTTGTTCATTTTTATTTAGTGCGTCACCTTTATACTCTCTAACTAAATAATATTGAGCATATAAACTGTAATAATAGAAATCTTTGGTATCAATATACATATCCAGAATTTCATTTGCAAAATTTATATCAAAAGGATTAAGGTACTTTTTCGATAATTCAACAGATACTTTCTTTTTACCTTCTAATTCTTTTTCATTCAATATGAATTCATATTCTTCTAAGCTAATATTTAGTCTTTTAAGATATTTCAATAAAATAGTAAAACTTATTTTAATTCCCCCATTTTCAAAAGAAGACAATGTATTTCTATGTGAAATCCCTTCAGCCAGCTTTTCTTGGGTAAAATTCCTTTCTTTTCGTAAAAGTTTCAATAGTTCATTATGCTCCATACAAACCCCTCCCTTTTTGTAAAATTTTAAATCATTTTACTCTATTTAAAAATACTTTTTTGACGAATTACTATGCAAAATAATCTGATGAGAAATTTACTTATATAATTACTTTGCAAACAACCATTATATGAAGGAGGTTATTTTATGGAAACATATCCTGAATTATTACTCGAAGGCGCTTGGCAAACAACTGGAGTTAAATAAATTTACATAAGAAAAGAGGATAAATAAAATGATGAGAAAAGGATTTATTGGTTTAGCCGCAACATCAATGTTAGGTTTTTCACTTCTAAGTAGTGCTAGTCTAGTTGTAAATGCAGATGATTTAGCTGTCGTAGATTCTAATGGTATTCAGCTTTCAAACATGGATTCTTTTACCTTAGATCTTAATTCACAACAACAACTTTTTATGAACAAATTAACTCATATATATCCATACTTCTATTTCAATCATAATCAGCTTGCTTTATCAATTGATTATGATACATTAAAAACAGAATATGGTTTTACTGATGATGATATCGTTACAATTGATTCCATGTTAAAAGCTCCAGCAATCTCTTGGGATAACGAAACTTCCAATATTCAATCCAGAATGTATGTTAAAGGGAGCAAAGTATATTTCACTCATGCTGATGTAGTTTCTGCACTTTACTCAGCAGCCCTTATCGGTCCATCCGCTATCTATGCAGCATTAGTTGGATTAGGAACAATTTCTCTTGGTCCAGTTGGAACTGCCATAGCAGCTGCTGTAGGAGTTTTAGGCTTCCCAAGTTTAGCTGGGTTTACCTATCAAGTTATCCAAGCAGCTTCGAATGGACAGGGTGTCTATTTAGGAGTCGAAATGAACGGAATTTTTCCAAATATCGTCAGCGGTACATTTTAAAATAGATTGAGGGATATTATTGAAGAATAGAAATTTGTTGGTCATAAGTATTATCTTAATCCTCGGCTCTAATATAGGTTTTGTCACCCTATCTGATCTTCCAAAATCTGTCTGGATTACACTTACTTTTATTGGTAGCTGCTTGTTTTTATACACTTGCATAAAACGTGGTCTAGCTAAAAAAAAAATACTCATTTTTACTTTTCTAATTGTCGCTACTTTTTTAGTATCAAATTTTTTTCTCGATAATTCTGCCTTACTGGTATATTTCGCTAATATTTTAGTTGGCAGTCTGCTCGTTTATTCATTAGAAAAACATTACAGCGGACATAAATAATTAAAAAAGCCCAACCCACTTTATAGACTATTTTCTATAAAGTGGGTTGGGCTTTTTTAAATCAGGAACATATCAATCGATTTTTTATTTATCCAATCCGACTAATTTTCGCTGCTTACGATTTGCCTCATCTGCTATATAGTTCATCACTGTTTTAAATTCTTTCGCTGTGGCATTTTCGGATAGATCAGCAATACTCTTATTGTATTTTTTTACGATTTTTTGAACTTGTTCTTTCTCAGTCATGTAATTCCTCCGATGTTTTTATCTGTCTCTGCTTAACGTAGCCTTCAATTATTATCATAAGAATCACCTTCTTTAATCAACTTCATTTCTTTTTTTAAATTCCAAAAAGAAGCAATACCGACAATCATTCCAATCATACTCAAAAATGCCCAAAAATATCTTTTTTGAAGAAGTAAGATGACTGAGAAAATAGCCATGATAATCGAGCAAAATATGCCTATATTAATCAAACGATTGATTTTTTCTTTTGTCTTTTTACGCATCCAAGTATGCTCCTATTATGCTAAAATATAATTGTCGTTCTTTCCATCAGCACGATCCAAACCTTCTGCTAAAATCCCCCCAACCGAAGCACCAGAAATAACTAATGCTATGTCAATCATACTATTTAAGAATCCCCCTACGCCAATTCCTACTTTTGAAAGAATCTGTTTTTCAACCATTCTAGTAATATTTTTGCGATTATTTCTTAATAACGTTCTTACCGCTCCAAAATTGCTTGCAGCCGTCCATAATCCAATTGCTATTAATCCTACATCAATAACACCAGCAACAAAACCAGTTGAATTCCACCAGTTTTTCCCTACGCCTCGCATTCTTGGATTGAATCCAGTCATTGCTAAATACTGACTGATTGCTTGTTCCATTCTTAATTCATCTTCAGGCGTTAATAATATTTCTCCATCTTCGTTAAATTTAGGTTGCACGTCTCCATACTTTTCCTTGATTTTTTCAAGAGCTAGTTCGGAATTTTTTTCTTCTTTCGAGTAATAAATTGCCAAGTCTTCATCATTAAAGTAGCTTTCACTATTCTGAGTTTCATCTAGAAATAACTCATTTGCTGATACAATCATACTGCCACTTGTTGCTACAATGGACAAAACAAAAGTTACTGCTATTACACTAACCCACACTTTCAAACCTGGATATTTCTTTTTCATTATGTATCCTCCAAAGTTAATATTTGTCTAATATGACAATAAAACTATAAATCAATAACACAGTTATCGTTTAGATACATCATAAAAAGTACTGTTTTAATCATAATTGCCACTTGTTTTAAATGTTATAAAAAAACACCAGACATTTTAATGAAGTCACAGTAATAGCAGATATGCTCACAAAATGGAAGATGGATATACGCAGAAGTTTTACGTTCTGCGGAATTAGTTGTTTCATTCACTTCCATAAAATAAAATGATTGCTTATTTATCAACATTTATTACTTTCTACTAAAAAGAACCCAGTCACCGGTATAGATGATTGAGTTCTAATGAAAAATATATTTTGGACTTCTTATTGCTTTTGCATTACTGGTAATTCATCTTTATTTAGTTTATTCAAGTAAGGAATTATCATAATAATACCAGCGACAAAGGCAATCCCCTCTGTAATAGTCATTGACCAGATCAAACCGTTCAAACCGTAGAAATGATGTAATAATAGAACAACAGGGATAAAGAATGTTCCTTGGATCGTTGACATCACACCTGTTTGAGCCCCTAAACCAGATGCTTGAAAAATTCCCGTGAATAACCCAGAAAAACCGTTAAAGACAGAAGAAATTAATTGTGCGGTTAAAATGGTAAGACCTACTTGAATTACACGAGGATCACTGGTAAATAAGCTCAAAACTGGTACACGGAGTAGGTAGGCAACAAGCGCAAAGACAATTGAAATTCCTCCAATCCATAAAGAAACTTCCTTCAATGCTTCTTTTAGACGTTTTGTGTTATGTGCAGAGAAACTGTAAGCGAATAATGGCATTGCTCCTAAAAATAACCCCATTGTTAAAAATTCGGGCAATTGAGTTATGCGAACAGCAATACCAAAACTGGCAACAACATTGTCACCATATTCAGCAGAAAAATTATTCAATAATAAAGTTGTAACAATCATAAAAGCTGATTTGAATAATTCTGATACACCGATTTTATAGACTTCTAGTTGATCCTTAACTGAAATTTTGAAGTGTTTCAAAAATCCCTTCAAGGAATCACTCTTATTTTCTAAAAACCAGACATAATAAGTACTTGAAGCAATATTCGCAAGCACAATCGAAATCCCCGCACCGATCACGTGCAGATTAAACACCAAAATCAACAACGCATCCAATACAATACTAACAGCAACACTGATAAACATACCGTACATCGATTCTTTTGATGCGCCTTCTGAACGAACTAATTGTTCCAAGGCAAAGTTTAAGATAAAAGCTGCACCACCAGCAAATAGAATCGTTGAATACTGTGTTGTATAAAGTATAGTTTGACTATCTGCACCGAGCAAATGAACAAATGGTTTCATAAAGATGATGGCAATGATCCCGATAATTATGCCCAAAATGATACTTGCATAGAAAGAATAACCAGCAACTTTTCGACCTTTTTTAGTATCACCGCTACCTAATAAACGAGTAATGAACGTTCCACCACCCACACCGAACATATTTCCAACAGCCATTAATATGAGCGTGATTGGCATCGCTAAAGTAATCGCCGACATCATATTTGTGTCATGGATTAATCCAATAAAATAAGCATTGATCAAATTATAGATTGTGGTCGCCGAGATACCGACCATCATCGGAATCGATAAATGAACAATCGATTTTCGAATTGGACTTTCTTTTAAGTAGTAAATATTTGATTCATTCATTTCAAAATCTTCCATGACAATTCATTCCTTCTTTTGTTAGGTTTATAAATATTAGCTATCTAACTATTTAGTTACAAGCAGTTATTCTCTGCTTGCTGTTTAAAGACTACGATCGATTTTTCTTAGTAACTTCGTTAATTGTTGAATTTCTTCTTCACTCAATGCGTGTACTAATTCTTTTTCTGCCGCATAAAAAGCTTCATTTGTTTGATCAACCAAAGCTTTACCTTTAGGTAGTGCGTAAATATTTTTTTGCCGCTCGTTGTCCTTGGGAATCCGCCGTTCAATGTAGCCTTTTTTCTCTAAGCCTTGAAGCATGCTAGTGATGCTTGCACCACGACGTTGAAATACTTCCGCTAAATCTTTTTGGATCAATCCCTTGTCTTCATTTTGTGCAATATAGGAGATCATCCGCCCTTGTTGAGGACTAACATCCATGTCTTTAGTACGTTGTTCCATTGATTCACGAGATTTGTTCATGATGGAACGCATCAAATTCGAAACAATCATTTTATCCAAAAAAAATCATCCTTTACTAAAAAATTAGATATCTAACTATTCAAAAAGAATATACACGCTCGTAAAAGAAATGTCAAACAAAAAACATAAAAAACTAACAATTAGTTATCTAATAATTAGAACTTGACTTTTATTTATGAAAGAATAAAATAGAGGTGGCTGTATTTCCTATAATATGAACTAGGAGGTTTTAATAATGGAGTTACTAACTACCTCAACACCAACCACTTGGATAGATCTTAACGATATCAATCATCTTCAATTAAAGACCCTCACAGAACAGTATGATATTCCTAACGATTTTCTTTCCTATGCTTTAGACAAAGACGAAAGTGCTCGGATCGAAAAAGATTATGCTAGTGGCACTTTGTTAATTATCTACGATCTACCGTATAAAGATGAATCAGATATTGCCGACTATTCCTCTGGTCCTATGACTTTTATCATTAATAAACGAGTCATTATTACTAATTTCAGTAACAAAAAAATGCGTGAAGAGTTGACGCCTTTATTAGCTTCGAATACGTTGAATCCGAAGTATAAAACCGCTTTTGTGCTACATTGGATGTTGCAGATTTCTAAGCGATTCCTGGACTATCTACGTGTACTGAACCGTCAACGAACTTCGATCGAACAAGCCTTAGGTTCAACACCAAAAAATAAAGAACTCTTACTCTTGATGAAAATCGAACGAAGCTTGATCTATTTCATCATGTCTTTGAAATCCAATTTTATGGTGATCAACAAGATTCGTAGTGGTAAATACCTTAAACTTTATGATGAAGATCATGACTTATTAGATGACTTGGTCATTGAACTTGAGCAAGGCATGGATATGGCGGAGATATCTAATCGAATCATCAATGAAATGACGGATTCTTATTATTCCTTAATATCAAATGATACAAATAGTATTATGAAGATTTTAACGATTGTTTCTGTTATTCTAACAATTCCAACAATCGTCTTTAGTTTTTACGGTATGAATGTTCCTTTACCTTTTACACAGAATAGATCGTTTGCTTGGGAAACTATCACCGCTATTGCTTTGATTTTGTCAGTAATTTCTTCTATCATTTTGATACGTAGAGATTATTTTTCAAAATAGACCTTTTTAAAACATACTTCTCTAATGAGGGTTATGTACCTAACAATAATATTATCTTCATCGTAAATGGAAAAATGATCGACGAATAGATTCCCCCTAGCAAAACATACAAGAAAATTTTCAAATACCAAACAATATGAAATGATTCAATAAAAAGAACGACCCTATCACAAATTTCGTATCAAATTTTTTCTCGATTGTTTTGATTTGCGGATCTATTTTGTTAATATAACTGGTAGCCAGCTTCTTTATTAGGTATAAAAAGGTATAGCAAACCACAAATAATTAAACAAGCGGACCACTTTATAGGCTGTTTGCTATAAAGTGGTCCGCTTGTTTTTTTTACATAGTTGGACTATATCTCCCTATTCATTATTCAATACCACCAATTTTTGCTACTTATACTTTGCTAATTTGCCATATCTGCTACGCACTTTATTACTGTTTTAAAGTTTTTACAGACACATTTTTTAAAGAACAATACCTTATTGTTCTTTTTTTATGATTTTTATCTGTTTTCTTTCTCAATACATTACGCATAAAACTTATGCTTGATATGTTTCTCCAATTCTCCCCATCGCTAAAGGTTTTCGAACATCGTTTTCTTTTATTCTTTTTAATTTCTAAAATTTTCATGTGAATTAGCTCCGGTTTGTGTTGCACAAGCGAATTCTAATCACTTTTCGTCTATTAAGAGTGCTATCGTTATCTATAACTCACTTAAAACCTCTCATTTTTTATTAATGAATTATTCAATAGTTCCTGTACTATTAACCCCATACTATATTTAGGAGGACATCACATGATTGAACCAAAACTTAATCGATCAAGTTTCGCTCAAGGTTCGTTTTTTCAAATTTATGAAAATGAAGATTTTATATTGGAGAAATTATTTATTACGAAAGAAATTATCGAAAACCAACAAATTGAGCATCCAGTAATTGAAAATTGTTTTTTTGAAAAAGTTATATTTGAAGAAAATTCATTTAATAGACTAGAAATAACTGATTGTATATTTGTAGACTGTGATTTTTCAAATTGTGATTTCAATGCATCTATGATTCATCGAGTGAAATTTGATAATTGTAAAATGATAGGTACAAATTTTATTGGAAGTCATTTAGGAAATGTTACATTTACAGATTGTTTGATGAACTACGCAAATTTAAGCGATTCTAAACTAAAAACTATCGTTTTCAACAATTGTATTATGGATGACTCAGATATAGTTGAAAGCTCATTGAGTAAGACTATTTTTACTGCTTGCAGTTTAAATCAAGCAAACTTATTTCAGACGAATTTAAACAAAATAAATTTTTCAACTTGTGAATTTAATACCCTTGATTGTAGACAAGAAGACATAAAAGGTTGCACGTTCAATCATGTTCAAATCATTTATCTGGCTAAGAAATTTTTAAATATTCAAGTTTCTTAATGAACAAACTGAAGAAAAATGTAAAAAATGAAGATTCAAGGATTAAATACTAGCTGGAAGAAATTCTAGCTAGTATTTAATAGAGCTCCTGCAATGCCTAATCTATCAAGAACCAATTTGGTTAGTTCATCTTTATTTTTAAACGACCGAGTAATAGTTTAACTATTCGCTCTTTTGCATTATTTGATTTGTTGATCCAGCACTTGATACAAATCTAAGAATAATAAACACAACAGCAATGATCACGGACAAATGGATTTCAAGATAAAAAATACCATCGAATCAACAAAATTTATGATCCAATGGTCTGACCGTGTTTAATTTTTTATCTCTTAGACTTATTCCCGTCGATGATTTGATCGGATGTCGATTCAAATTTTTTTAGCAGGTAGATTTTTCTAATATTCAAGATCAATGTTTTCATCACTCCGTAAACAGGAATACAAATCAACATTCCCATGATACCAGCAACACTTCCAGCACCTATCAAAACTAAAATAATCGTTAAAGGATGAATATTCATCGTTTTGCCAAATAATAATGGTTTGATAAGATTGCCATCTAGTTGCTGAATAATTAAGATTGCGATTGCTACATATAATGCTTGCCATGGGGAAACAAACAATGCAACAAGCACTGCTGGAATCGCACCAATAAATGGACCAACATATGGAATGATATTAGTGATCCCGCAAATAACAGCTAATAATAAAGCATATGGCTGATTGATCAAAACCATTGCGATAAAACTCAACACACCAATAATGACAGCATCAAGCATGGTGCTACTAATATAAGCTGACAAAGTTTCATTCAATTCTTTGACTGTTTGTCTCAGTTCTCCGCGAATACTCTGTGGAAAGAAATGAGATAAGGCATCAATAAACTTATGACCGTCTTTAAACATAAACAGCAAGATGAATGGTACTGTAAATAACAGAATGAAAAATTGCATCATGAAGGAAATCAATTTTGAGACACTACTTGTTAAACTAACCAAAATAAGATTAAAGATATTACTAAGAGATAGATTGGCAGTAGCGAACTGTTCTTCGAGATTGATCCCTTTAAACTCTTCTCGCTGACTTAACTCGTTTAGCCATTGACTGGTTTCTTCCGCATATAAAGGAAGATTTTTCGTTAATTGAATCGCTTGTTCTACTAGTTGCGGGATGACATTCATAATCGCTAGCACGACTAATATGATGAGAAAAACCAATGTAAGTAAATAACCGTAAACCCTAGATACATGATGTTTTTCTAAAAATAAGACAACAGGATTAAACATATAATAAAAAAAACCTGCGACAATTAAGGGTAATAAAATTGCCGAGAGCATGTTTAAAACTGGCTTAAATACATGAGGCATCTGTAGAATAAAAAAGACACCGATAATTGTTAACACTATTTCGACTGTCCAAAACAATAACTTTGACTCTCTAAATTTTCCTTGCATATCTTTCCTCCAACATATGATATCTATATTTTATCATTCTAAGTAAATTAAAGCGCTATTTTAATAGTAAAATAATCATTTTTGTTTTTTAAAAGTAAAAAGCAAATGTTTGTTTCTCCTATTTCCTTTGAAATAACCAATCGCTTAAAAGAAACACACTGTTTGTTTGATTTTTAGTTTACATAATTTATTTACTGCATCCATTATTCCTAAAAAAAAAGCAACACAGACAATTCTATCTAAGGATTCCATGTATTGCTTTTTGTCTATTCTTCATTTGTAATTTCGTAAGCACGCGTATCCACTTTATCTATCCATTTCATCGGTTGAATCCCTTTTTGAAAGCGATGGACCTTTTCGCTCTGGACTTTTCCACGTGCCTGAACCTAAACCTAGAATTGTTTTGATTGCTGGAATAAAAGTAGTCACAATCGTCAAAGCATTTATCATCCAATAAAGCAACATATATAATGGTGCAAAAAATAAATACTTGAATTTTCTTCCTTGGTCGTCCAAGATGAGTGAGGCGCCCAATTGAAAAATTCCTGAGATCATTTCAAAACAAACAAAAAGGAAAGATAAAGTGAACATGTGATAGATTCCTTCCGTGTTCCCCTCCAAAATAAATTTGAATAAACTCCATAAAAAAATAAAACTAGAAAGCCAAAAGAAAAATGACCAAACGATACTGAAAGTTTGATCAATGAACATGACCGTATGTCCAATATTTCTAAATGGATGCAACATTATTTTTTTGAAATTCGTCAACCAAACTTCTGTTCCGCCTTTAGCCCAGCGTTTTCTTTGACGATAAAGCATCCTCAAAGATTCTGGAACCTCCATAAAAAACATGATTTGTGGAGCAAAAAGGGAAAGCCAACCATCCATTTGATGATCCCACGCAATACTAATATCTTCAGTTGCTCGGTCTTGCCTGAACAATCCAACATCGATCAATGCGTCTTTTCGATACATCGTATTTGCCCCACTGTAGGCATAGATACTTCCTAATACACCATTTTGTGTCCGTTTTATGATTCCCACAATACTAGAAAATTCGACTGTCTGTGACTTTGCAATCAACTTCGTTCTATTTTGCACATCCATATTGGCTGTAACTGCAGAAATATTTGTCGAATCTTGACGAAGAAAATAGTTGACATACATATTCAAAGAATCAGGTTCTGGGACTGTATCTGCATCATTGCTCAGAATCAATTTTCCCTTGGCAAATCCCATACCGATATTGAAAGCATGTGCTTTCCCCTTATTCTTTTCAATTCGAATTACTCGTAGCTTGGAATATTTTTTTTGTAGCCGAGCTAATATTTCAGGTGTACTGTCGGTAGAACCATCATCTGTTACTAATACTTCATAATGTTCATAGTTTATTTTGGTCATTAAGTATTCTATTGTATTTTCAATAACAATTTCTTCATTATGAGCAGGAACCATGATTGTAATAAATGGCTCGATCTCTATCGGGATATCATTCCACTCTTTTTGTTTATATTTAAAAAGAAAAGTATAACATAAAACACCGATAAACCAAGAAAACCCGCCAATAATTGGATACGTAACTAGAAACAAAAATATGATTGTTAAAAGGGTATCGAATACATGATTACCAGTTTGAAAAAAAGTCATCATAGCTCCACACCTCCTTTCTTATAAAGGTTGCGTACAAAATCTGTATCTAAGTTTTGCTCTTCTTTTACGGAATAACTACACACTTCTTTGCGAACTTCTTCGGGTCCAAACCGTTCATCAAACGCTTTGTTTAGTAATTGCCGCCTTTTTTCTAAGCGCTCTTCATCATATTGGATCTTTTTGTGCAAAAGATTTTTAAAATGAAAATTATTTCGTAGCGTCAATCCAATGTAAACTATCGCAATCATAACAAACATGATACTCAAAAAAACAACTAAAAATTTTAAAGTTTGTAACTCATCCTTATAAACAACTAAATGATTCTTCCATGCTTTTTTTGGTGAAATAAACGGTAACAATAACCAAATAAAAGGTAGTATCACGCAAATCCAGCCAATAATGGCAACTATCGTTTGTAAAAATTTTAGCACATAGTTTTTTTTCTCAAAATATGCATCGGAGACTAGTAATTGTTCTACTTCTTCTCGGGTAATTTTAGGTTTCATCTCTTTGCCTCCTTGTATATTCAAAAAATCAAGTGTTTTATATGATTTTGCCGGTTTCTCAAATGTTTTACAAATGTTTCGCCTTCCACAATTGAAAAATTTGTTTGGTTTCTACTTAAAAACAACGATCTCTCGAAAAAGTTTCTTACTTTTCGAGAGACAAGCGACAATGTATTTAATTAGACAGTTTCAATTTTCTGTGTGTTTGTTCAGGTAATCAAAAAATCATTCTATCACTTCTTCATCTGGTCTTCAATGATTTGCTGACGTTACTTTCATTAAATATTCTTTCCTATTTTATTGTGACTGTTCATTGATGTGATAAATATGTAGTTGGTAACTTTGGCAACTTGAATTACTATCGTTTAAATCAAGAAATGAGAGGACTAGAGATAGTTATCCGTTTATGCGTAGGAGGCTAGTACATATTCTTGTACCAAATAGCCATTTAATCCCTTCGTTTTTTCTAATTCATCTTTACTTTGCCGAATTTTCCTCATTTAAGTAGATAAAAAAACTTACGGATCATGTGAATGACAACATGATCCGTAAGTTTTTTCTTATGAAAGCAACTGCATCAAAAATCCTGAGATAATCAAGACAATTGCTCCACCTAAACGATTCCCCATTTGAGCAAATGCAATGAGTTCCATTCGATTCGCAGCAGAAAGTACCGCAACATTACCGGTACCGCCCATTGAATTATTACATAGTCCTGCTGTGATAGAAGACTCGATTGGATAAAGTCCAAATAATCGACCAACAAAGCCAGATACTAATGAAATAACAATGACACTTGTTAAACAAAGTACCACAAACTGCCAAGTTAATGCAGAGGCTAGTACATTTAAATTCAAAAGCGCAATCCCGATACCCGCAAGAACAGCCGCGGTCAAGTTTTTCACAATTAAGTTATTAAACATAATAGCTGCATCTTCATAATATTCAGGCAAGATATTCGTAATTTTACAAATGACAACGATAATGATCATAAACGCATACGCATGAACTTTTGGAACAAAGTAATTACAAATTTGGCCAAGAATGAAAAAGGTGATTGAAACCATCAATCCTACACCCAATTGAGAAATATTTGGTTTCACTGTACGAGGTTTTCCATCGCCAAGGTCACCTTTTTCCATTAGTTTTCCATTTCCGTTGATTTTAGGCATTGATTGTCCAGCGCGTGCTACCAAAGCTGCACCAATAATGGCTAGCACATTGGTCATCGCTGTTGCCGGAATCAAACGAGAAATAATTGCCGAAGCATCTGTCCCTAAAACATTGGCATAAATACTAGATAACGGCACAGCACCCGCACCAACACCACCGGCCATTGCAGGAAGCGAAACATACAATACTGAGTCAGCAAAACCATTGCCAATCAACATTCCTACTAAGCCGACTGCAAAAAAGGAAGCGACCATTGAAATCAATGCGACTGGAATAAAACGGACAGAAGCTTTCATCAATAAATTACGATTCATTCCTAAAATACTACCAGTAATCAACGCGGCAATATAAAAATCTAAAAAGCCCATATTATTGACAAAATTCTCCGTTGCATGAACCACATACTCAGGTAAAATACCAAAAGTTGCGATAGCTGCTGATGCAAAAATAGCAAAAACAGAGCCACCACCAAGATAACTTTTCACAATTGGAAGTTTGGAACCAATAAAATGAAATAAATTCCCTAAAATAACTAATACAGCAATTGGACCAATCATGTTTGTCGGTAATTTTCCTAACGCCATTGCGACGATCAATACGGCAACCATGATTAAATATAAGGGCAAACTGATACCACTAATTTTTGTTGACCAAATACTCGTCTTTTTTTCGTCTTCAACCGCTGAATCAGCTGTTGCTTTTTGTACCATACTTACAGATCCTTTCTCCTTAAGCAACCCGTAAGAAAAACAGAACAGCTTCGTTGAACTACCTGCTTTTCTTACAATCTTGCACACCTATTTCTAATTATTCTGCTACTAATTCTGTGTACTCTGGTACCCATTTAGCATCTACCACAGCAGTTTTGATGTCTGTGATTTCTTCACGGTTTAACCCTTGTTCTACCACTGATTTGGCAACTGTTTCTGCAATAATTTGAGAAAATTCAGTAATTTTTGCAACAGGAGGTAAAATTGATGCACCCGGTTGAGTCACATCAACGATTCCGCCCAAGGCACGGCTTGCTTGAGAAATAATTTCTGCATTCACACGTGTTGCAGTTGAAGCAATCAAACCTAGTCCAAGCCCTGGATACATCAATGCATTGTTTGCTTGACCAATTTGGTAAGTAACACCTTGATATTCAACATCGGCTGCAGGAATCCCAGTCCCTACTAAAGCTTTTCCATCTGTCCATGTAATTAAATCTTGCGCTTTTGCTTCAGCAAGTTTTGTTGGATTTGACAAAGGCATAATGATTGGGCGTTCTGTATGAGCAGCCATTTCTTTAACGATTTCTTCCGTAAAGGCCCCCGGTTGTGTTGATGTACCAATCATGATTGTTGGGTGGATTGCTTTTACCACTGCAGTTAAATTAGTCAATTCTGCTGCATTTTCAAATTCGTCACGAGTTCGTGCAAAAGGAATTTGTCCTGGCGTTAGTCCTTCTGTGTCTGTAAAGAGTAAACCTTGTTTATCCACTTGGTAAAAATGGTTGCGTGCTTCTTCTTCTGGAACACCTTGACGAATCATTTCATCTAAAAGAATATTTGCAATCCCAACACCAGCAGTTCCGGCACCAAATGTTAAAATCGTTTGGTCTTTCAATGCTTCACCAGAAATATTCAATCCACCTAATACACCAGCTAAAACAACGATCCCTGTTCCTTGGATATCATCATTGAATGTAGTGATTTGATCTTGATATTTTTCTAAAATAGTGGCTGCATTTCCACGACCAAAATCTTCCCAATGCAATAATAATTCAGGGAATAATTCTGTTGCCGCATTTACGAATTGATCAACAAATTGATAATAAGTTTCCCCTTCAATGCGTTCATGACGATTTCCTAGATATAGTGGATCGTTTAATAATTCTTGGTTATTTGTTCCTGCGTCAATAGACACTGGCAACACTTGTGCCGGATTGATTCCAGCGGCTGCAGTGTAAACCATTAATTTTCCGATCGCAATATCGACACCGTTGACGCCCCAATCACCCATACCTAAAATTCCTTCTGCATCAGTCACAACAATTAGACGAATATCTCGACCATCAGCAGCATTTTTTAGACTTGCTTTTATACTTTCTGGATCATCGATTGAAAGAAAAGCTGCGTCTTGTGGTTTCAAGAAAATTTCATTGTATTGTTCAATTGAGTCAGCGACTACTGGATCATAAACAACTGGCATAAACTCAACTAAATGTTCACCCATCAATTTATAGAAAAGTGTACGATTGGTATTAAATAAGTTCATTAAGAAAATTCGTTTTTCTAAATCAGATGGTTTGCTTAAGTATTGACCATAAGCTTGAACGGATTGTTGTTCTAATGTTTGAACTGTACTGGGAAGCATCCCTGTAAGACCAAATTTTGCGCGTTCTTCTTTCGTAAATGCTGTTCCTTTGTTTAGAAATGGATTGTTCAATAAATTTAATCCTGTAAGCATAAAAAATTCCTCCTAAGTTTTACTACATGCAAAAGTATAGTCGTCACTTTCAGCTATAGTCAAAACCAAGGGTCATGATAAATTTTTTTTATATGTGGATACAAAAAAGGTATGGCATGTCAATGCCATACCTCTATCGTTAACGGCCATCTTTCAGTTAGGTGAATGATTTAAAAATAAGTGGCGCAACTCCGATAACAGAGAATACTATTTTTGTTAGTTATTCTTTTTCGGAGCTGTTCACTTTGCACCACAACCTCTATTTACGGTGTTCCCAAAGCAACTCCTCGAAATAATTCATAACTGTTCAAAAATATGAAAAGCTATTTTTGTCAGTTGCTCATTATTTTTTTCGGAGCTGTTCGCTTTGCGCCACAACCTTATTCAAAATCTTTCAGTATTTCTCGAACCTCATCCGTCGTCTTCGTATTCATCAATTGCGCACGCAAATCACTAGCACCTGGAAATCCTTTAACATATATCTTAAAGAAACGATGCAAACCAACTATCGAACGCGGAACCAATTCCGCATACTGATCTTGCAAGTCTAATTGTAAATGCAATAAATCAAGCAGTTCTTTTGAAGAGTGTTCTCTAGGTTCTTTTTCAAAAGCATATGGATTTTTGAAAATTCCCCTACCAATCATGACCCCGTCTACCCCATATTCTTCAGCTAATCGGAGTCCAGTCTGACGGTCAGGAATATCCCCATTGATAGTTATCAGTGTTTGTGGCGCCACTCGATCTCGAATGGCTAACACTTGCGGAATCAAATCCCAGTGCGCATCTACTTTACTCATTTCGTCGCGCGTTCTTAAGTGAATTGACAGATTTGCAATATCTTGTGCTAAGACATGCGCTAACCAATTTTCCATTTCTGCTATATCTTTATATCCGAGCCTTGTTTTTACGCTGACAGGGAGTCCACCTGCTTTAGCAGCTTCAATTAACTCTGCCGCAACTTCAGGACGTAAAATCAGTCCGCTCCCTTTCCCATGACCGGCCACATTAGGAACGGGACAGCCCATATTCAAATCAATTCCCTTAAAACCCATTTCTGCCAAGCCAAGACTCATCTCGCGGAAAAATTCTGGTTTGTCCCCCCAAATATGTGCCACCATTGGCTGCTCATCTTCAGTAAAAGTCAAACGGCCTCGAACACTTTGTCTACCATCTGGATGGCAATAACTGTCCGAATTAGTAAATTCTGTAAAGAAGACATCTGGTGCGCCTGCCGCTTGAACAACATGGCGAAAAACAACATCTGTCACATCTTCCATTGGTGCTAAAATAAAAAAGGGCTTTGGTAATTCTGCCCAAAAATTGTTCATCATTATTTATCTCCGTTCTCTCTTCATTCCAATTCAAAAAAACATGCTTATTATACTAGGATTTTGAAAAAGAAGCAAAGGGAAGGACTTTCAAGTTTTTTCCTGTTGCAGTCAACGAAATCTTGAGAAATTAAGAGAGTGTGACATAATTTTTTGCCACACTCCTTATTTCTGAATAAACGATGTTCTTGAAGTAATTTATTAAATAAGCCGATTACTTCTGTCACAGCCTCTATTGACTTCTCTTTATTTTTTAAAGTAAGCAGCTGTATCAGCTTCATCTTTTTTCAATTGCGTAATCAAATCATCTACATTCGCAAACTTTACTTGATCTCGCAAAAATTTATTCCAGCGGACGGCTACATGCTCGCCATAAATATCTTGACTAAAGTCTAAAATAAATAATTCAACAGTTAGCTCTCGCCCCTCACCAAATGTATCATTATGACCAATTGAACCCATCGCTGGATACCAGTTTTCACCAACCTTGATTTCAGAAACGTAGACACCTTCTCTAGGTAAATGAACAGTTCCTTTGACTTTTACATTTGCCGTTGGAAAACCTAACAAACGCCCGCGAGCATCACCATGAACCACGATACCTTCAATTTCGTAGACACTACCTAAAAGTTTGGTTACTTCTGTCACATCACCTGCGTCCAACAATTGACGAATACGTGTAGAACTGATTTTTTCACCAGCTTCAATTTCTTTTTGGACCGTCACAACTTCAAAACGATTTTTTGCATATTCAGGAAGATGTTCCACATCCGCAATATCTTTTGGTCCATACGTATAATCAAACCCAGAAACAGCATACTTAGCATGTAAACCAACAATGTATTGATCAACAAACTCTTGAGGTGCCAAATGTGCAAAAGCAGAAGTAAAGTCGATCTCATATAGAAAATCCACACCCAGTGCAGCCATTTTCTCTTCTTTTTGTTCTAAGGTAGTTAAATACTTAACACTTGCTGGATCGATTTTTTTAAACACAATTGAAGGATGTTGATTGAACGTCATCAAAGCTAATTTCAAACCTTCTTGGTCAGCGATTTTTCGACCAGTTTCAACTACTTTTTGATGGCCTAAATGTACCCCGTCAAAAAATCCTAAGACAAGCACTACTTCCTCTGCTGGAATTTGATTTTTTTGATAAGGATGACGAATCTTGATAATTTCCATCAGTTATACCTCATTTCTTAACACTTTACTTGGTTTTAATTTATCTTTTTCCTTTGGATTAGGTTGATAGATACTAACAACTTTATCTTGATAAAACAAAGCAATTTCTTGGTCTGGCATCGTTGATAAGCCAAAGACTTTGTAATCCAAACGCATACCATTCTTAACTTTTTGCCAAACAGCTTCACTGATATCTACTCGTGGAAACTTCGTAACCCCTGCCTCGATTGGTAATAGATACTCAGAAATAGTTCCGTTTGCCATATATTCAGCTACCTGTGCCAAAGTGATTGCTTGTTTTTGATTCATTCCTGCACTTGCTGTCCTTGTCAAATCTGACATATGAGCAGGAAAACCTAGTTTTTTCCCTGTATCAACAGCAAGTGTTCGCACATAGGTTCCTTTACCACACTCAACTTCAAAACGCCATGATAACAACCCGTTTTCTTGATCCCAGTTTAATTCACTCGTGCGTTCAAAACGATAAATTTGAGCTTTTCTACTTGGACGTTCAACTATTTCATTATTACGTGCGTATTCGTAAAGTCGTTTGCCATTGACCTTCACCGCCGAATGCATTGGCGGAATTTGCGTGATCTCCCCAATAAAAGAAGCCATGATTTGATCGATTTTTTCTTCTGAGATACGTTCTGTTACTGCTTGTTCTTCAACCACTTCACCAGACTTGTCTTCCGTTGTCGTACTGAATCCCAACGTAATTTCACCTTGGTAGGTTTTTCCAGAATCAGTTAAATATTCAATCACTTTTGTTGCTTTTCCAATACAGATTGGTAACACACCATCTACATCTGGGTCTAGCGTTCCACCGTGCCCGATTTTTTTGGTATGTAATATTTTCCTTAATTTAAATACGCAGTCATGACTTGTCATCCCACGTTCTTTCCATAACGGTAATAGCCCTTCCATTTCTGCTCTCCATTTCTTTTTGATTCAACTGATTTATTATAACACAGCAAGAATGAATACTACATTTTTGATTCCAACTCCAACGATTTTTACATCTAGGATACACAAACGTAACAAAATTCATCGGGGTGTAAATAGAATCCGTGTTATTCTTTTTTTATACAAAAGGAGGGATCAGATGGAAAATATTTTCTTTGCACCCTTTGATTGGTTATATGGGTGGCTTTCAGGCAATTAAATATGTCTTCCCCAAGACAAACGAAGAGTTTTGATCTTCGTGCAAAAAAAACGGCAAGTCTCTCAACTAATGAGACTTGCCGTTTTTAATTTTCTCAAATTATTTTCTTAATACGGGTTTCCACTAGGATCTGTTTCTTGCACTTCTCCTGTCGGTGATACTCGGAAAAAGGTCAATGTACCTGAACCGCCTTGTTCAATCATAGAAAGACTATAAGCTTTGAAAAGATAATCATCATCAATCATTTGCCAAAAGATAAAAGCAATATCTGAATCCTTATACTCAGGATACTTTGCATAAATAGCATCTAACGCTTGCTTTTGTTCTGGTGTAAATGTAGGTTCATTCGTTACATTTGTTGATGAATCTGTAACTGTTGCTGCTGAGGTATTTGTGTTTTGATCTGTTGAACTTGCTTGTGTTGTCGTTATAGTTGTGTTCGTTTCTTTGATACTTGTTGCCGTTTTTGAATCGCTTGTTGTCACTTCAGAAGTAGTCATTGCTGTCGTTTCACTCGTTTGAATCATTGACTGTGAAGTTTCATTTGAAGTAGTTTGCTCCGTTTTCCCGCATGAAGCAAGAAACAAAGTCAAACCAACCATACTTAACCCAATTACTCTTTTCATTATCCCCACATCCTTTTTTCTTTTTTTAAAAAGAAATCCGTTCAAAAAATATAAAAATTTCTGGGAACTTTTTGTCCCATTCAACTCATTATAACAAAAAAACATTACTCGATACATGAGTAATGTTTTGGTTAAGTTGTCTTAAATTATTTGGATAATGATCAAAACTCGGTAGCTTTACATTCAAAACAGCATAGCTCTAAAACGTTCACGAAGAGTACGTTCAAATGCCTGACGTTTTGGAGGCATTCAAAACAGCATAGCTCTAAAACTGCCACATACAAACACTGATTTTAGTTGGAGTTTTGGAGGCATTCAAAACAGCATAGCTCTAAAACCTCGGATAAAATTTTTTGAGGTTTCGTAATCGCGCTATTCGTTCATAGCAAAACTTCAGTTTGAATGCTCATAATTTGAATATTTTTATTTCAAAGAGCGTATTTTTGTTTATTATAACATAGGAACTCCTTGTCCAATAATTTTGTCAATAAATTTTTATTTTTTTATTCAAGCAAAAAAGCATCCATATTTTCCTTGATAGGAATGGATGCTTTTTTTGTTAGTCCTTATTCAAATTACGTAACAGCTCATCGATGTGGTTACCATAACCAACAGACTCATCTAATTCAAAGATTAGCTCAGGTGTCTTGTAAATACTTAAGTTATGACCTAATTCACGACGGATTAAACCACTTGCCTTACTCAAACCTTCTTGTGCTTTTTTCTTATCTGAAGCAAGATCAGATAAGATGCTGTAATAGATGGTTGCTTGTTGTAAATCACCTGTTACATGTACATCAGTGATCGTCACGTTTTCAACTCGAGGATCACGAACTTTTTTACGTAAAATATCATTGACTTCTTTTAAAATTTCTTGACCGACTCGACGGTCACGATAGTTAGCCATAATGAGCGGCCTCCTTTATTTTTATTAGTCGTTTTTAACTTCTTCCATGATGAATCCTTCAATGATGTCATCAACTTTGATGTCATTGAATTTTTCGATCATTGCGCCACATTCAAATCCCATTTTAACTTCTTTAACGTCATCTTTAAAACGTTTCAAGCTAGCTAATTGACCTTCGTAGATAACGATTCCGTCACGAATGACACGAACGCCACTATCTCTGCGGATGAATCCTTCAGTCACATACGCACCAGCAATCGTTCCAACTTTTGAAACTTTGAAGGTTTCACGAATGATCATTTGACCAGTGATTTTTTCTTCAAATTCAGGATCAAGCAGCCCTTTCATCGCTGTTTCAATTTCTTCGATTGCTTTATAAATGATTCGGTGTAAGCGAATATCTACTTCTTCTGAATCAGCTTGACTCTTCGCTTGTGGTGTAGGACGTACGTTAAAACCGATGATGATTGCGTTACTTGCAGCAGCCAAAGTAACATCACTTTCATTGATTGCGCCAACAGCAGCATGCACGATTTTTACGCGAACGCCTTCGACATCAATTTTCTTCAATGAAGCAGCTAAAGCTTCTGCAGAACCTTGTACGTCAGCTTTGATAATGACATTAACTTCTTTCAATTCGCCTTCTTTAAGGCTTTCAAACAAGTTGTCTAAGGTTACGCGACTTGTAGCAGCACGGTGTTCAACAACTGCACGTTTTGCACGTTCTTCACCAGCTGCACGAGCCGTTTTTTCGTCTTCAAAGACAACAAAGTGATCTCCAGCTTGTGGCACATCGTTCAAGCCAGTGATTTCAACTGGTGTTGCTGGACCCGCATTTTTTTCACGTCGACCTAAGTCGTTGACCATCACACGAACACGTCCATAAGTATTTCCGACAACGATTGGGTCTCCTACATGTAATGTTCCTTGTTGAACAAGTAAAGTAGAGATTGGTCCCTTACCTTTATCTAAACGTGCTTCGATAACTGTACCAATTGCGCGTTGCGTTGGGTCAGCTTTCAAGTCTTCTACTTCAGAAACTAATAGAACCATTTCTAATAATTCTTCGATATTTTGACCAAATTTTGCTGAGATTTCAACGAAGATCGTATCTCCACCCCATGCTTCAGGAATAAGTTCATATTCACTTAATTCTTGCATAACGTGTTGTGGATTTGCACCTGGTTTATCAATTTTGTTTACAGCAACGATGATTGGCACATTTGCCGCTTTCGCATGGTTGATAGCTTCAACCGTTTGTGGCATTACACCATCATCAGCGGCAACAACCAAGATGGTAATGTCTGTGATACTTGCTCCACGAGCACGCATACTTGTAAAGGCCGCGTGACCTGGTGTATCCAAGAAAGTGATTGGTTTACCGTCGATATCAATTTGATAAGCACCGATATGTTGAGTGATTCCACCCGCTTCATCATTCGTTACACGTGAATGACGTAAAGTATCTAACAATGTTGTTTTACCATGGTCAACGTGTCCCATAATTGTGACAACTGGTGGACGTGAAACTAGATTTTCTTCATTCAATTCTTCTGGTTCAAAGAATTTATCTAAATCGGCAATATCCACTTGTACTTTTTCTTGTGGTTCCATACCATAATCTGTTGCTAATAACTCGATTGTATCTTTATCAAGTGCTTGATTTTGATTGACCATAACACCTAACATAAAGAGTTTTTTGATGATTTCCGCTGGTTCACGGTGAATTTTTTTCGCGATATCTGCAACGTTCATGCCATCTGTATACTCTAGAACTTCTGGTAGTTCACGGAATTTACGTGGTGGCACAGCTGGTTTATTTGAAGTTTGTTGTTTCCCTTTTCTTCCTTTTTTGTTAAAACGATTGCGGTTATTGTTGTTGAATTTTCCGCGATTGTTATTGTTGTTACGATTTTGATTTCCGCCTTGACGGTTTTGGTTATTTTGGTTGGATGATTTGTTTTGTCCTTGATTCACTTGACCGCTCCCTTGACCGCGATCTTGATAGTTGCGGTTATTTTTATTTTTTTGTTGTGTTACATTTTTTGTGTTTTCTTGAGTTTTATCATTTGGCTTTTGATTGACTGGTTTCTGGTTTGGCTTTTGTACAACTGGGTTTTTGAAAGCTTGCTGCAATTTATTCTCATCTTCGCGATTTAAAGTTCCCATATGGTTCTTTACGTCGATCCCCAATTTTTGGGCTTTTTCGACAATCACTTTACTAGACTGATTGAGCTCTTTTGCTAATTCATAGACTCTTTTTTTTCCCATGTAATCACCTTCCTAACCTTCAATTAGCTCCTTGATTTTTTTCGCAAACCCTGCATCTAAGACGCCGAAGACTTTTCGTGGTTTTCCAATCATTTGCGTAATTTCAGCTTCTGAAAATAGTTCAAAACAAGGAACTTTGTAATAGGAACTTTTGTCTTTGATCTTTTTTCTTGTGTTCTCACTAGCATCGGTCGCAACAAACACTACCTTTGCCTTTTGGCGACGAATATCTGCAATGGTTAACTCTTCACCGGTTACTAACTTCCCAGCACGCATCGCAAGTCCTAGTAAATTCATGGCTTTTTGCCGGTTTACTGTGTTCATTTTCCGAAAAGCTCTTTTCGGGCTTTCTGGTGTGTAACATAATCTAATAGTTCTTGATAAAATTCATCTGTTAGTTTTACTTCGAGAACTCGATCGAGGATTTGCTTATCCCAAGCTTTTTGCACTTCTTCCGGCTCAATTGAGACATACGCGCCTCGTCCAGGCATTTTTCCAGTAGGATCAATTGAAACTTCCCCTTCTTTTGAACGGGTCACTCGAATCATTTCTTTTTTCGGTTTCATTTCACCCGAAACCACAGATTTGCGTAAAGGAATTTTCCTTTGTTTCATCTCGTTTGCCTCCTTACAATTAAGCTTCTTGATCTGTTTTCTCCGTTGCTTCAGTTTCTTCAAAAGCCATTGCTTCGTATTCATCAGCTGTTAGGTCTGATTCAACGATTGCTTCATCATGGAGTTCTTCAACTACTTCTTCTACAACTTCTTCTTTTTCTGCTCGTTTTTCATAAAACTCAGCCATATCTGATTCAGATTTGATGTCAATTTTATGATTTGTCAATTTTGCAGCTAAGCGAGCATTTTGTCCACGTTTACCAATTGCTAAAGATAATTGATAATCAGGTACAACCACTGTACAAGCTTTCGCATTTGTTTCGTCAAAAATGACATCCATTACTTGAGCTGGGTTCAATGCATTCGCAATAAAAATTGCTGGATCTTCGTTCCATTCAACGATATCCATGTTTTCACCCTTTAGTTCGTTTACAATTGCTTGAACACGTTGGCCTTTAGGTCCTACACAAGTTCCAACAGCATCAATATTTGCATCGTTTGAACGAACAGCAACTTTTGAACGGTCGCCTGCTTCACGAGCAATACTTACGATTTCAACTAGTCCATCGTAAACTTCAGGTACTTCTTGTTCAAATAAGCGACGTAATAAGTCTGGATGACTACGGCTTACAAAAACTTGAGGGCCTTTTGATGTGTTTTCAACACGTGAAACGTAGACTTTGATTCGGTCATGTGGTTGATAAAATTCGTTTGGCATTTGGTCTTGTTTAGACAAGACTGCTTCGATCTTACCTAAGTTCACATAGATATAACGTTTATCCTGACGCTCAACGATTCCTTGCATGATGTCTTTTTCGTATTCGCTGAATTCGTTATAAATAATTGTTCTTTCAGCTTCACGAACACGTTGCAAAATCACTTGTTTTGCTGTTTGCGCAGCAATTCGTCCAAAGTCTTTAGGCGTAACTTCAAAACGGATTGTATCTCCTAATTCATACGCCGGATTAATCAAAAGTGCGTCTTTTAACGACACTTCTAGTTGGGAATCCATTACTTCTTCTGTAACTTCTTTCACCGCATAAACATGGATGTTTCCTTTTTTCTGATCAAACTCTACTTCTACATTTTGGGCTTGTCCATAGTGACGTTTATAAGCAGAAACTAAAGCAGCTTCCAAAGCGTCGATCACGATTTCTTTTGAGATACCTTTTTCAGCTTCTAAAGCATCTAACGCGTTCAACATTTCTTTACTCATTATTTTGATTCCTCTCCGTAATTAAAATTGAATAGCTAAGCGAGCTTTCGCAATATTTTTACGTTCAATGGTTAATTCTTTTTCGCGTGTTTTTATGCGAATTTTTAACGTTAGTTGCTCAGCATCAAATGATTGAAGAAAACCTTCGTATTGTTTTTCTCCATCAACAGGTTGATATAAAGACACATGGACATAATCACCTAGTGCTTTTTCATAATCTGCTTCTTTTTTCAATGGACGTTCTGCTCCAGGAGATGACACCTCTAGGAAATAGGCTTGAGGAATCGGATCTGGATCTGCAGCATCTAGCTTCTCACTTAATTTTTCACTGACATAGACACATTCATCGATGTCAATTCCGCCTTCTTTGTCAATGAATACTCGTAAAAACCAGTTTTTGCCTTCTTTTGTAAACTCTACTTCTACAAGTTCAAAATTTTGTTCATCTAAAATCGGGGTCACCATTTCTGTGACTGTTTCAACGACGCTACTCAAAAATTTCGCCTCCTTAAAATTGGCTACGTAATTCCATTAAAAAGAGTGAGCGAAAATTCCGCTCACTCACGATTAGTATCATTACCAATGAAAACTATACCACAAATTTCATAAAATGACAAGTTTACTGGTTATTTATTACTTTCTTCAGCAACTCTATTCGTTTAAAATAAATGCTTGCTAAAATTTTTTTCTGTTTTTTGATTCATTTTTATTTTTTGTAAAAAATTTTCTCGTAAAAAAATAAAAGCACCAACGTTTAAACATTGGTGCTTTTTCTTACCCTTTTGTTAATAAAAATTGTCTATAGCATATCAAACAATGATAATTGATTCTCATCTGGCAGATCTTTTAATACACCATTATCATCCATGTATTCAATCAGTGTTTTAGAAACTTTTCCTCGCGTTGCTAAATCTTCTTTTGATAAGAACGGTCCATCTTTTCTTGCTTCCACGATTTGGTTTGCCACGTTGGTTCCCAAACTAGGGACTGCACGAAACGGTGCAATCAGCGTATCACCATCAATCACGAAATTTGTTGCATCTGATTTGTACAAGTCGATCATACCAAAATGGTAGCCACGTTCTAGCATTTCATTTGCTAATTCGAGTACCGTTAACTGATTCTTTTCTTTCACTGAAGCTTCTAATCCTTTATCAGTGATTTCTTTCATCGCTTCTTTGACAGCTTCTTTTCCTTTACACATCGCAACTAAATTAAAATCATCCGCACGAACAGAGAAATAAGCACAGTAATAAAGAATTGGAAAATACACTTTAAAGTACGCTACTCGCAAGGCCATCAGCACATAAGCTGCCGCATGGGCTTTCGGGAACATGTATTTGATTTTTGAACAGGAATCAATATACCAATCTGGCACGTTGTTTTCCTTCATTGCGGTTAAATATGTTTCTCTTAAATCATCAGGAATTTTCGTCCATAAACCTTTACGAACGGTTTCCATGATTTTAAATGCCATCCCACTATCTAAGCCAGCATGGATCAAATAAACCATGATGTCATCCCGACAACCGATTACTTCAGCCAAAGTTGCATCTCCACGGCGAATTAGTTCTTCCGCATTACCTAACCAAACATCCGTCCCGTGGGATAGTCCAGAAATCTGTAACAATTCAGCAAATGTTGTTGGATGTGTTTCTTCAAGCATCCCTCGTACAAAACGCGTGCCAAATTCGGGAATTCCCAAGGTACCCGTTTTTGAAAAAATCTGATCCTTATCAACTCCCAATACTTCTGGACCAGCAAAAATCCGCATAACTTCCGGATCATCTGTTGGAATCGTTTGTGGATCGATTCCAGATAAATCTTGGAGCATCCGAATGACAGTCGGGTCATCGTGTCCAAGAATATCAAGTTTCAATACGTTATCATGAATCGAGTGGAAATCAAAGTGAGTGGTCTTCCATTCAGAATTCTGATCATCTGCAGGATATTGAATAGGGGTAAAATCGTAAACATCCATATAGTCTGGGATAACAATGATCCCCCCTGGATGCTGTCCAGTAGTTCGTTTCACACCAGTTGCACCCTTAGCTAAACGGTCGACCTCCGCTCCACGAAATTGTAAGTTGTGATCGCGTTCATACCCTTTCACAAACCCATAAGCCGTTTTGTCTGCAACAGTTCCAATGGTTCCAGCTCGATAGACATATTCCTCACCAAATAAAACTTTCGTGTAGTTATGCGCTTCTGCTTGATAGTCCCCCGAGAAGTTCAAATCAATATCGGGAACCTTGTCACCATGGAAACCTAAGAATGTTTCAAATGGAATATCGTGACCATCTTTATTTAAGCGTGCGCCACATTTTGGACATTTTTTTTCTGGCATATCAAAACCAGAACCATATGTGCCATCTTCAAAAAATTCCGAATACTGACAGTTAGGACAATAATAATGTGGCGCTAGTGGATTAACTTCTGTGATCCCGGTCATTGTCGCTACGAAACTCGAACCAACAGATCCGCGGGAACCAACCAAGTAACCATCTTCATTACTTTTATGCACAAGCTTTTGAGCGATCAAATAAATAACTGAAAACCCATTTCCGTTGATTGAATTCAGTTCTTTTTCTAAACGTTTTTGAATGATTTCTGGTAAAGGATCACCGTATAATTCTTTCGCACGATTATAACTTAATTCGGTGATTTCATCTTCTGATCCAGGAATTTTTGGTGTATACAATTCATCTTTAACTGGGATGATTTCTTCACAACTGTCCGCGATTTTATTGGTATTATCAACAACGATTTCTTTGGCAAGTTCTGCACCTAAAAAGTTGAATGCTGTTAACATTTCATCCGTCGTTCTGAAGTGAACATCCGGTAAACTATGACGATTAAGTGGATTTGCTCCTCCCATCGAGTTGATTAAGATTTTTCGATAAATACCATCTTCTTCATTTAAATAATGGACATCACCCGTAGCAACAACCACCTTGTCTAGCTTTTTCCCAATGTTTACTAAATTTCGAATGATTTCTTCTAAATCGTGTTCATTTTTCACTAATTCTTGTTCTAACAAAGGAGCATAGACTGCCTTTGGCATCACTTCGATATAATCATAAAACTTTGCACGATTTTCTGCTTCTTCGACCCCTTTTTGCATCATTGCTTCAAAAATTTCACCTTTATCACAAGCAGAACCAACTAAGAGATTGTCTCTAAATTTTTTCAGCTGTGAACGAGGAATCCGAGGAACTCGCTCAAAATAATTGATATTTGACATCGAAATCAATTTGAACAAATCTTTTAGACCAGCTTGATTCTTCGCCAAAAGCGTTGCATGAAACGGTCTAGCTCGTTTATAAGAATCTCCTTCACCGACATGATCATTTAACTGATCGTGATAAAGCATCTCATGATTTTCCATTGCCTCTTTGACAAAAATCCAAGCTAAATGACCTGTTGCCTCCGCATCAAAAATGGCACGGTGATGTTGTTCTAAACTGACACCGAATTTTTTGGTCAATACACCCAAACCAAATCGTTTAAATTGAGGATATAAATAACGTGCTAATTCTAATGTGTCAATCACAGGATTTTTTGCTTCTGGAATTCCATAACGCGCATAACTTGTATTTAAGAAACCCATATCGAAGGTTGCATTGTGGGCAACTAAGATCGAGCCTTCAGAAAATTCAAGAAACATTCTTAAAACTTCTTCTTCAGATTTCGAGCCACGGACCATTTCATCTGTAATACCTGTTAAGTCTACTGTGGTTCTTGATAATCGATGACCAGGATCAATAAATTCATCAAAGCTTTCAATGACATTTCCTTTATGCATCTTGACTGCGGCTAATTCAATAATCGTATCATAAACAGCTGACAGACCAGTCGTTTCCACGTCAAAAACCACATAAGTCGCATCGTTCAATGAATCGTGTGCATCATTATAGGCAATTGGCACGCCGTCATCAACAACGTTTGCTTCTACGCCATACAAAATCTTGACTCCAGCCTTTTTTCCAGCGCTATGTGCTTCAGGAAATGATTGTACCCCTCCGTGATCCGTAATGGCAATTGCTTTATGTCCCCATTTACCTGCTTGCGCAACGAAATCAGAGATACTATTCGTCGCATCCATTGTACTCATGTTGCTATGAAGATGTAGTTCAACTCGTTTTTCCCCTTCAGGAGCATAGTCTTTACGTGGTGTGTGCTTGACTTCAACAATATCTTGGGCATTCATCACCAAATCGCGCACGAATGTATCTTCTTGGATACTTCCTCGAACTTTCAGCCAGCTTCCTTTACTAATTGCATCGAAAACTTGTTCATCTTTTTCACCATTTGAAAACTTTTTGACAATGAAAGAAGAGGTATAATCCGTGATTTTCAACGTTAATATTTTTCGTTTAGAACGTAGTTCACGAACCTCTTTATCAAATACATACCCTTCTAAAATGACACGTCGCTCTTCTTCAACGATGTCAATCATTGGTGTAACAGGATCATCTGTTGGAATATTGCGACCAAGTTGAATTGGTCCTTCCAAAGCAGGCGCTTGCTCATTCTTTTCTTTTTTCTTTTGTTCATGAACAAGTAGACTTTCAGCAGCTTGCTTCATGAATGCTTCTGCTTGTTCTTGCTTGCGTTCTTCAAAAAGTTCGAGCACACGAGCCGCTTGTTCTTCATCGACTTCCGGTTCGATATGGAATTTAGGAAACCCATAATTAAGATACAGTTCTTCTACCAAAGGTAAATATTGTTGTTTCAAATAAGAAATCGCACCCGTTTTGTCAACCGGCAGCACGATTTTTCGATCTTTTAAAATAGGAACTTGCGTCTTTAAGACTTGTTGGACTAAGGGTGTGTCACACTGTTGACTTTCTAAAGCCTGTGCCCAATAATCTTGCAACAACTGTTCATCAAACGATTGATCCTCCGCTTTGATTATTACTTTAACCTGTGCAATGTCGTTAAACGCGATTGTCAGATGTTGTAGGAATGAACGATACAGCATAATCGGTAATATTTGCGAAAAATGAAGCGTAAATTCCCATAGACGTGATTTACGATGTACGACAACACGTTCCATTTCGCCAGTAGAAATTAACGGATGATTTTTTTCTTCATCCTCTAGTTGAATTTGTTCTAATAGTTTTTCAAACAAATCTCGTTTTTCTGACAAAAAAATACGCCCTTTCTAGTTTATTTGTTTATGAGACAAATAAATTTTTTCAATACTATTTAGTATACTCGTTTTTCTTTTGATTTACATTAAAAAATTCGAGAAAGACTTCGTCTCTCTCGAATTTCGAGGTTATTTTGAATTATTCACCTTGGTTCAAAAGAATTGGTAATGTATTCGCAAGCTCTTCTTTACGTACTTCTACCATTTCACCAGTCTTCTTGATTTTCACTTCGACGATTCCATCAACGGCTTTTTTACCGACAGTAATCCGAATTGGGCACCCAATCAAATCTGAATCTGCAAACTTAACTCCCGCACGCTCGTTACGATCGTCCACTAATACTTCGTAGCCTGCTTCCATCATTGTTTGCTCAACTTCATTTGTCAAGTTAGTTTGATAGTCGTCTTTCAAGTTCATTTGGACAACGTGTAGATCGTAAGGAGCAATTCCTTTAGGCCAGTTGATACCATTTTCATCTGCATTTTGTTCAACGATTGCTGAAAGTAAACGACTTACACCAATACCATAACAACCCATGATCACGAATTTTTCGCGACCATTTTCATCTAATACCGTTGCACCCATTGATTCACTATAACGAGTACCTAGCTTGAAAATGTGTCCAATTTCAATTCCTCTTGTGAAAGCAAGAACACCATTATTATCTGGTGAAGGATCGCCCTCTTGGACAAAACGTAAATCTTCATAAGAAAGAACAGAAAAATCACGTTCTGGATTTACATTGATGTAGTGGAAGCCAGTTTCATTTGCTCCAGCAATCGCATTTGCCAAGTCTTGAACGTGACGGTCTGCATAAACTTTTACCTCATCTGCTAAGTTCACTGGACCAACAGAACCGAAATCAGCTCCAAGATACTTTTGCGCATCTTCTTCTGTTGCTTCTTCTAAAAAGTCGGCACCTAAGAAATTTTTCAATTTGACATCATTGACTTCATGATCGCCACGTATCAATACCAATACAGGCTCTTCATCTGCAATAAATAAAACAGATTTGATGATTTTTTGTGATTCTACATCAAAGAAACCAGCAACCTCTTCAATTGTTTTCGCATCAGGAGTTGCCACCTTTTCTAATGCCAGTTGCGTTTCATGTGATTTTTTAGGCACATAATAGCTTGTTGCCATTTCCAAATTGGCTGCATAGTCACTTTCTGTTGAATAACAAATGGTGTCTTCTCCAATTTCAGAGATTGCCATAAATTCTTTAGAATCTTTTCCACCCATGGCACCGCCATCTCCGATAATTGCACGGAAGTCTAAACCACAACGTTTGAAAATCTCAGTATACGCTTTTTCATAATCTTTGTATGTTTCATCTAAACTTTCTTCTGAAGCATGGAAAGAATACGCATCTTTCATAATAAATTCACGACCACGTAACAACCCGAAACGAGGACGTTTTTCATCGCGATATTTTGATTGAATTTGATACAAATTTAGTGGCAATTTTTTGTATGAATTAATTTCATTACGAATCAATTCTGTGAATGTTTCTTCATGAGTTGGTCCCAAAATCATTTTGCGATCGTTGCGGTCATTTAAACGGTACAAGTTTGGACCATACGTGTCGTAACGACCAGATTCTTGCCAAAGTTCTGCTGGAAGAATTGCAGGCATCAACATTTCAACTGCACCAATTTTTTCAAATTCTTCCCGCATGATTGTTTTTAATTTTTCCAATACACGGTTTGCTAATGGCAAGTAAGAATAAATACCAGCAGATACTTGACGAATATAGCCAGCTCGTAACAGCATTTGATGACTTAATACTTCGGCATCATTTGGTACTTCCCTCAGTGTTGGGATCAACATCTTTGATTGTCTCATTTTATATACTCCTTTAATCCTCAAAATAGTTATCGCTTGTTATTATACCCTATTTGTCAACTCTAGTTAAAAAAAGAATCGTTGAATATCATTCCATGTTACTAAAACCATCAATAGCATCAAGAAGCCGAACCCAATCAAAGTTAAGATGCCTTCTTTTTCTTGACTTAATGGTTTACCACGTACACCTTCAATGACATTTAAGACCAATTTACCGCCATCTAATGCTGGAATGGGTAATAAATTCACGATTCCCAAGTTCATTGAAAGCATCGCCATTAACCCAATAACAGTCATCATTCCTTGACTAGCTGCTTCAGAAGACAACTGGAACATCATCACCGGACCACCTAATTTATTCAAACTAAATCCTGTGAATAGTGATCCTAACGCTTTGAATATTTCTAATGAGCTACTGAAAGCTTGTCTCGTTCCACCCACGATTTTATCAATAAAACTAGTTTTCATTGGCGCTTGTATACCAAGTTGCCCCACTTCCTGCCCGTTGGATTCTACTGTTTTGGGTGTTACTTCGATTTCTTGAACTTTTCCATCACGTTGGACTTCAAAATTCAATTTTTTCCCTGGATTTGCAGTAATCTGACTTGTTAAATCAGTCCATGATGCAATTTTTTTATCATTAATACTTAAGATGTGGTCATTTTCTTTTAAACCAGCTACTTCAGCTGCGCCATCAGGAAGTACCGCGCCAATTTGATTCGTATTTGTTACCTGGACGCCTCCCTGCATGAATGCAAGCACAATGAACAAAAGAATCGCTAAAATGAAGTTATTCATTGGCCCAGCAAAGTTAGTTAACATGCGTTGCCATAATTTTGCCGATTGAAATTGAACATCTCTAGGTGCAATCCGAATTTCTGTTCCATCTGCCTCAATAATTGTAGCATCATGATCTACCGGATAGGTCACTGCTTCAGAATCATCGCCATTAACAAAGGCCGTAATCGTTAGCTCATCCTCTAGATCGTAACGAACAAGTTCTACTGGAATTCCATTCGTTAATTGAACTTTTTTACTTAAATTGATTTTCTCTACGACACCATCAGAATTGAGTGAAAGTGACAGTGGCATACCTGGAGCCATCTCTGTCTCATCGTCGCCATTACCTGCCATTCTTACATAACCACCAATCGGTAATAACCGAAGTGTATATGTCGTTCCATCTTTTGCTTGATGTCCATAAATTTTTGGACCCATACCAATTGCAAATTCTCGGACTAGGATTCCTGATCGTTTCGCAAAGAAGAAATGACCAAATTCGTGGACGATAACCAAAATACCAAAAACGATGACAAAAGTTAGAATCGTTTTCATAGTTTACTTCTCCTTTACTTTTTCTAGCATTATTCTAGTTTTTATGAAGATAAACAACATAATTTTACCACAGTCTGACACAGACACCAATAGCTACCTTTCGAAAACAAAAAAGAGTAGCGACAATACTCACTACTCTTTTCATTGGATCAAAAAAAATTTTTGATCGATTTAGAAATGATTTTACCTTACTACTTTCTAATTGGTGCTAAGTATTTGGAATCACAACTCTATCTACAGTATTCAAGAAGCAACTTCTTCAAAATAAGTCTATATTTCTCAAAAATTGAGGGAATAATTTCTAGCAATTTATTTTTATTAGAACTAAACACTTCTTCCACACTCTTTTAAATTACACCAAACAATTGCATGATTGGGAAAACAAATAGTAAACTGTCAAAACGATCTAAGATTCCACCATGACCCGGCAAGATATTTCCTGAATCTTTTACATCATAGTGACGCTTGATTGCTGACTCAACTAAATCACCAAACTGACCAACAACAGAGAAGACAATGGTTAACAACAACATAACTAGTGTTCCATGATTGAAGTATTCTTTTCCAGGGAATAACAAGAGATAGATCAATGCCACAACGAGTGCACTTACAATACCTCCCAGCGCTCCTTCAATTGTTTTATTTGGCGAAATTGCTGGAATCAATTTGTGCTGACCAAAGCGACGACCAAACATATAAGCACCGATGTCCGTTGCCCAAACAATAAACAAGCCAAATAGTAATACAACTAAACCTTCTGTTCGCGCATTCACGAAATTCTGGAACCCCATACCAACGTATAAACTTACAACCACGGGAAATCCAGCTTCATCAATAGTATACGTATTTTTTGAAACCACACTTGTTCCCAATAAAATCATTACAACAAAATAAAAAAGCATAAATGTACTTGTATTTTCTGGTAAAAAGAAAAACCACCGCTCTTTTGGTAACACCAGAAAAACCGCACCAATCGCAGATAAGATTCCTTCAAAACTTAATAACGTTAATCCTTTCATTCTAAACAGCTCGTAGACACCTACTACTGCTAGCAAAGCCCCTAACAATTCAACAGCCATTCCACCAATCCAAATGATTGGAATGAATAAAATTAAAGCAACGACAGCTGTGATCACTCGTTGTTTCATGATTGATCCTCCTCATTTTTATCCAATTTTTTTACGCCACCAAAGCGACGGTCACGATTTTGATAAGAAGCAATTGCTTCCTCCAAATGATTACCATCAAAATCTGGCCATAATGCTTTTGTAAAATAAAGTTCACTATAAGCAATTTGCCATAATAAGAAATTACTGATTCTTTCTTCTCCACTAGTCCGAATGACTAGTTCAGGATCTCGAAGTTCCTTTGGTAAGAACCCTGTCATCAAGTGATTCGCAATTATTTCTTCGTCAATTGCTTCAACAGCTAATTCTTGATTATTGATTTCAGTCGTAATCTCCTTCACTGCCGTCACTATTTCCGCTCGACTCCCATAATTCAATGCAAAGTTCAACACCATTCCAGTGTTTTCTTTAGTTTGATCGATTGCACGACGCACAGCATCTTGTGTGTGGCTTGGCAACACGTTTTCATACCCCATCACGTGGACTTTCACATTTTCCTTAATAAGTTCTGGCACGAATGTATCAAAAAAATCAACAGGCAATTGCATCAAAAAATTAACTTCATCCGTTGGTCGCTTCCAATTTTCAGTCGAAAATGCATAAAGGGTCAATACTTTCACACCCAGATTTGATGCTGCCTTCGTTACTTTTTTTACAGTTTCCATCCCTTCTTTGTGTCCTGCAATTCGAGGTAATCGGCGATTTTGTGCCCAACGACCGTTTCCATCCATGATGATGGCGATGTGTTGAGGAATCTTTCCCTCAGCGCTAAATTGAAACTCACTTTTTTCTTGAATATACTTGTTTTTTTGCGGAAAAAAACGTAACATTCTTTTCCCTCCTATGCTTAAAATTCCCACTATCCTACACATTATAGCAATATCTCTTTCTATTTCCTATGAAATCCTGATTTTTTCCAAAAAATTTGTTTATTTTTTTGAAAATTTTTAAGTTTCCATCAAAAAAGGAGTAGCAAAATCAATCTTGATTTTGCTACTCCTTTTGAAAAAAATTGGAAGACTAAACTTCTAGTAATTCTTTTTCTTTTTCACCAGCAATTTTATCTAGTTCTTTAATGCTGTCATCAGTCAATGCTTGAACATCTTTTTCTAGTCCGCGCAAATCATCTTCTGTAATGTCACCATTTTTTTGTTGTTTTTTGTAGGCATCCATCGCATCACGACGAATATTACGAATAGCGATTTTTGCATTTTCTGCTTCTTTTTTAACATCTTTCGCTAATTCTTTACGACGTTCTTCCGTTAATTGCGGGATAACTAAACGAATAACATTTCCATCATTCGTTGGGCTGATACCAATGTCGCTTGCCATGATCGCCTTCTCTACATCTTGAAGAATACTTTTATCAAAAGGCGTGATCATCAATACACGAGCTTCTGGAATTTGGATTGATGCCATTTGGTTCAATGGTGTTGGTGCACCATAGTAATTAACTGTGATTCGGTCTAATAAACTTGCATTCGCGCGTCCAGCACGGATTTGTCCAAGTTCACGTTGTAAACTTTGTGCTGCTTTTTCCATTTTCTCTTTTGCTTCTGCCATAATTGCATCTGCCATCTTTATTTCCCCCTTACAGTAGTTCCAATATTTTCGCCTAAAATTGCACGGCGGATATTTCCATGTTCATTTAGATTGAAGACAACTAATGGGATATCATTATCCATACTTAATGAGCTTGCTGTTGAATCCATTACTTGCAATCCCTTAGCAATCACTTCCAAGTGAGTTAATTCTTCAAACTTAACTGCATTTGCATCAACTTTTGGATCTGCAGAATAAACACCATCTACATTATTTTTAGCCATTAAAATAACATCAGCGCCAATTTCAGCTGCGCGCAATGCTGCCGTTGTATCCGTTGAGAAGTAAGGATTACCTGTCCCCCCAGCAAAAATAACAATGCGTCCTTTTTCCAAATGACGTTCTGCTTTACGACGAATGTATGGTTCTGCGATTTGACGCATTTCGATCGAAGTTTGTACACGTGTCGGTACACCAACGTTTTCTAATGTATCTTGTAAGGCTAAAGCGTTCATAACAGTCGCTAACATGCCCATGTAATCAGCTTGCGCACGTTCCATACCCATTTGAGCACCTGTTTGTCCGCGCCAGATGTTTCCGCCTCCTACAACGATTGCCATTTCAACGCCTAACTCGTGGACTTCTTTGATTTCTTGAATAATTTCTTTAATGACTGGAGGTTTAATTCCAAATCCTTCATCTCCAGCTAAAGCTTCACCACTTAATTTTAAGACTACACGTTGATATTTTGGTGTGACCATGTTCATTCCTCCAATGTTTTCTATTGCCATTTTACCATAATTAGTTGATTTAGCCATTAAATGCTTGCATTTTTTGGCATTTGCCTAAAAAAAGGGAGCGCACAATAGTGTGCGTTCCCATCTGTTTTATTCAACAGAATTATTTTTTCACTTGGCTCATAACTTCTTCTACAAAGTTATCTTCGCGTTTTTCGATTCCTTCGCCAACTTCAAAACGAACAAATGATTTAACAGTTGCGCCTTTAGAAGCTACGAATTTTTCAACAGTCATATCAGGATCTTTAACGAAAGGTTGGTCAACCAAAGCGATTTCTGCTTTGAATTTTTTCAAGCGACCTTCCACCATTTTGTCAACGATGTTAGCAGGTTTGCCTTCGTTTAATGCTTGTTCAGTTAGAACAGTTCTTTCATGTTCTAATTCTTCAGCAGGGATTTGTGATTCATTTACATAACGAGGGTTGATAGCAGCAACGTGCATAGCAACGTCACGAGCAACTGAATCATCAGTTGTACCATCTAGAACTGTCAATACAGCAATACGTCCGCCCATGTGTAAGTAACCACCAAATGCAGCGTTATCTTCTTTTTCAACTACTTCAAAACGACGGAAGCTGATTTTTTCTCCGATAACTTGTGTAGCTTCGATTAATTCAGACTCGATTGTACCTTTTTCAGTTTTGATTTGCATTGCAGCTTCCATGTCAGCTGGTTTGTTTTCAGCAACTAATTCTGCAATTTCTTTTACTAAATCTTGGAACATTTCGTTTTTAGAAACGAAGTCAGTTTCTGAGTTAACTTCAACGATTGCTGCAGTGTTACCTTTAACAGCAACTGCTGCTAAACCTTCAGCTGCAATACGATCATTTTTCTTAGCTGCTTTAGCCATTCCTTTTTCACGTAAAAGATCAACTGCTTTTTCAATGTCGCCTTCTACTTCTACTAATGCTTTTTTCGCATCCATCATACCTACGCCAGTCATGTCGCGTAGTTCTTTTACCATTTTAGCTGTAACGTCTGCCATTTTATAGTCCTCCTAGTAGTGTTTTTCTTTAAAAAAAGCTGTTTCAAAGGAGAGTGAGGCTTGTCGCCTAGCCTTTGAAACAGCTCCATCATTCAAAAATTATTCTGCTGAAGAGTTGTCGCCTTCAACAACATCAACGATTTCTTCGATTGATGTTGCATTGTTTTCTGCTACAAAATCTTCTTCAACCACTTGGTCTTCACCTTGGTTTCCTTCGATAAATGCATCAGCCATTTTTGAAGTGATCAATTTAACGGCACGAATTGCATCGTCATTTGAAGGGATTACTACATCGATTTCATCTGGATCGCAGTTTGTATCAACCATAGCTACGATTGGGATATTTAATTTATGAGCTTCTTGAACAGCAATACGTTCTTTACGAGGGTCAACGATGTACATTACATCTGGGATTCTTGGCATATCAGCGATACCACCTAAGAATTTTTCAAGACGTTCGCGTTCTTTGTTCAAACCAGCAACTTCTTTTTTAGGTAGAACTTCAAAAGTTCCATCAGCTTCCATTGCATTGATTTGTTTCAAACGGCTAATACGTTTTTGGATTGTATCCCAGTTAGTCAATGTTCCACCTAACCAACGGTGGTTTACAAAGTATTGACCTGCACGAGTTGCTTCTTCTTTGATTGCTTCTTGTGCTTGTTTTTTAGTACCTACGAATAATGCTACGCCGCCTTCTTCAGCAACGTTTTTCATGTAATCATAAGCTGCATCTACTAATTTAACTGTTTTTTGTAAGTCAATGATGTAGATACCATTTCTTTCTGTGAAGATATATTTCTTCATTTTTGGGTTCCAGCGACGTGTTTGGTGACCAAAGTGTACGCCGGCTTCTAGTAATTGTTTCATAGAAATTACTGCCATTTTGTGTTTCCTCCAATTAGGTTTTTATTTTCCTCTTCTTGTCTTCAAACTTGCCAGCAAACTTTTACAAGCACCTACCGACAATCCAACAAAAATGTGGATTTATTGATGCAAAAAAGCATCCTTGGTTATTATACAGATAAAGTTTATCTATAGCAATAAGAAAAAGAAGTTTTCTGCTCAACATTCATTAGTTTAACGGAAGAAGCTGATTTTTTCAAGTAAAATTCTTACTTCCACTTGAATTTTCTACTATGACTTCCTATTTAACTCTTTCGATTAAAAAATGCAGGTGGGCAATCCTAGCTTTTTTTGTTATGATACGGATGAAATCTTTTGTAAAGGAGAAAACGATGCGAAAAGCCGACCGACATTTATTGATTAAACAGATTATTGAAGAGTTTCCCATTCGAACACAAGAAGATTTATTAACGAGATTAGGTGACTATCAGGTAACCGCAACGCAAGCAACGATTTCTCGCGATATTCGCGATTTAAAAATCGTCAAGGCACCTGATGCTGATGGTCTTTCCCGCTTTGTTTTATTTCATGGTGAAGACGATGACGAAACAAAAAATGAAGAAGAACAACGTTTAATTCGTATGATTGAAGAAATCGTACTAAAAGTCGAACGTGTCCACTTTTTGACAATCATCGGTACCTTACCAGACAATGCGCATTTATTTGCTTCCATCTTAGATGACATCAAGCCACCGCATATGCTTAGCACCATTGCTGGATTTGATACAGTCATCGTACTTTCTGAATCAGAAGAAGATGCCAAGAAAATCGAGTTGTATTTTAAAAAGCACTTATTACATTGATAATCAAAAAAGCAACAGACTTCAAACTTTACATTTGAGTCTGTTGCTTTTTATTTTTGTTTTCGATTCTAAGAAAAATAGTTCAATTACATTTTATCTGGTGCGTGTAAGCCAAGTAAACGTAAATCTTCTTTCAATAGAACAGCTACTGCATAAACAAGTGCTAGACGAGATTCTTTTTGGCCATCATCAGCCAAAATCTTTGTATGTGCATAGTATTTGTTAAATGCTTGAGCTAATTTGATTGCATGTTTTGCAATAATTGAAGGTTCGTATTTTTCGCCAGCAGATAAAACAGTTTCTGGATATTTTTGAACCAACTTGATCACTTCCCAGCTGCTTTCATCATTTAATGCATAATGTGTATCAGCTGACGGAACAAAGTTTGCTTTTTCAAGTAAGCTCATTGCGCGAGCATGTGTGTATTGAACGTAAGGTCCTGTTTCGCCTTCGAAACGTACAACTTCTTCTAAGTTAAAGTCGAAAGTATTCAAACGATCATTTTTCAAATCATGGAAAATTACTGCGCCAACACCCACTTGTTTAGCAACGATGTCTTTGTTTTCCAAGTCTGGATTTTTTTCGCTAATTTGTTCTTTTGCAGAATCGATTGCTTCATTTAAGACTTCTTCAAGTAAGACAATTTTGCCTTTACGTGTGGATAATTTTTTACCGCCTTGGGTAATCAACCCAAATGGAATGTGATGCATTTCATCTGACCAATCAAACCCAAGTTCTTTCAAAACAGCTTTTAATTGTTTAAAGTGATAGCTTTGTTCATTCCCAACAACGTATAAAGATTGTGCAAAATCATACGTACGTTTGCGGTAAAGTGCCGCAGCCAAATCACGAGTGATATAAAGTGTTGCACCATCTGATTTTTTGATCAAGGCAGGATTTAAATCATAAGCAGTTAGATCAACGATTTCTGCACCTTTATCTTCTTTTAATAAATGTTTTTCTTCTAAAAGTTCTACGACTTCATCCATCTTATCATTATAGAATGCTTCACCATTCAGTGAATCAAAACGAACTTCTAGCAAATCATAGATTTTATTGAATTCCTTCATTGATTCATCACGGAACCATTGCCATAATTCAATGGCTTCTGCATCGCCTTCTTCTAGACGTTTAAACCAAGAACGTGCTTCATCATTTAATTCTGGTTCAGTTTCGGCTACTTCATGGAACTTCACATAAAGACGTAATAATTCATTGATTGGTTCAGCTTTGACCGCTTCTTCTGAACCCCACTTTTTGTAAGCAACGATCAATTTACCAAATTGTGTTCCCCAGTCACCTAAGTGATTGATCCGAATGGGTTGATACCCAATTTTTTCTAAAATAAAACCAATTGAGTTTCCGATAACTGTCGAACGTAAGTGTCCCATTGAGATTGGTTTAGCAATATTTGGTGAAGACATATCGATTGGTACCGTACCTTGATTACCAATTGTGCTATCACCATAATGTGCTTGTTGTTCTACTACTGCTTGTAGTACAGCTTGGCTAATCGCTTTTTTATTCATAAAGAAGTTTAAGTATGGTCCAACCACTTCGATTTTTTCAAAGTTTTCTGGTGCAATTTTTTCAGCTAAATCTGCTGCAATTTGTTGTGGTGCTTTACGATAGATTTTTGCTAATGAAAAAGCTGGAAAAGCAACATCCCCATGATCAGCTGATTTTGGATTTTCTAATAATTGTTGTACTTGTTCAAGTGTCAAGTCGTCTTTCACTACATCATAAACGGCTTTTGCAACTAAGTCTTTGTTATTCATTTAAGTTCCTCCTAAATTTTCCATGATTGTTGAAGACAATAAAAAAAGTCTCTAGCAATCACAATTACTGTGATTGCTAGAGACGAGATTACCCGCGGTACCACTCCAGTTGTCTTATCCACTAAGACCCACTCAATCTGTTATCGGTAGATGACCGTCCGCTTTGATTCACTCAAAGGCAGAAATTCTCCAAGTGCGCTTCGTTGTGTTTTCTTCATTCGGCTCCCACCAATCACCCGAACTCGCTCAGCAAGAATCAGCACAAGTACTCTCTTGTTCAACAAATCATAAAAGTATTAAACTGTTTTGAATTATAACAGAAAAAAACATTTCTGGCTAGCTCCTTTATAAAAAAAACCGCCCAGATGGTCTAAAGGAGAAGAAACTCCACCTGGGCAAAAATAGCTATAAATCATTTCGTTTACACGAAAGACTTAACAAATTAATCAGCAACAACAATCGTTCCTTCTTCAGATGCCAATAAGTTTTCAATGTTTTCTAAAGAAGTGATGATTGCTTTTGCTTTTGGTCGAGCTTCTACAAATTGAATAGCTGCTTCAACTTTTGGCAGCATACTACCAGGAGCAAATTGATCTTCACTGATATATTGTTTCATTTCTGAAATGGTTACAGTTTCCAATTTCTTTTGATCAGGTTTTTGATAGTTGACATAAACATTGTCCACGCCAGTTAAAACAATCAATAGATCAGCATCAATGATTTCTGCCAATTTTTCTGAAGCAAAGTCTTTATCGATTACTGCTTCACGACCTTCTAAGCCTGTTGCTGTTTCAACTACTGGAATGCCACCACCACCAACAGAAACAGTAACTACACCTTGATCAACCAACGCTTCGATTACACGCGCTTCTTTGATTGAAATTGGTTTTGGTGAAGCAACTACTTTACGCCAACCACGACCAGCGTCCTCTTTAAACGTGACATTTGAATCTGCTTTCATTTGTGCAGTAGCTTCTTCTTCTGAATAGAATGGACCAATTGGTTTTGTTGGATTTTTGAAAGAAGGATCGTTTTCATCTACGATAACTTGTGTGACTAATGAAACGACATCTTTGTCAATACCTTTTTGTTTCAACACTTCACCCATTGCATTTTGTAACCAATAGCCAATAGAACCTTCTGTCATTGCAACACAAGTATCTAATGGCATTGCTGGTGTTTTCTCCGAATCAGCTGCTTGTTGTTGGATCAATAAGTTACCAACTTGTGGGCCATTTCCATGAGAAATGATCAACTCGTCACCTTGTTCAATAAATTTCACTAAGTATTTTGCTGTTTCCATCAATGCTTCTTGCTGTGCTTTTGCACTTGCATCAGTTGATAAAATCGCGTTACCGCCTAAAGCGACAACTACTTTTCGATTTGCCATATTATTCGCCCTTTCTTCAGACAATGTTAATCAATGACAAAACGAGGCAGCAAGCACTCGCGTCCTCTGCCTCGTTTTGTACATGAGATGAATGTGGTTTATTAAACGCGAGGGATAAACAAGTTGCCTAATGTTGCAGCCATAATTGCTTTGATTGAGTGCATACGATTTTCAGCTTGTTCAAATTGACGTGCATATTTGCTACGGAAGACTTCGTCTGTTACTTCCATTTCAGTAATACCAAAGCGTTCTTTCATTTGTTCACCGTAAACAGTGTTCGTATCATGGAATGCTGGTAAGCAATGCAAGAAAATCAAACGATCTGTATTATGTGTTTTTTCAACCATTTCCATGTTGATTTGGTAAGGTTTCAACAGTTTGATGCGTTCTTCAAATTTGTCTTCTTCACCCATTGATACCCATACGTCTGAATAAAGTACGTCAACACCGTCAACACCTTTATCAACATCGTCAGTAATCATTAGTTTTGCACCTGATTTAGCTGCAAAGCCTTCTGCTAATTTCACGATTTCTTCTTCTGGTTGTAATTCTTTCGGTGCAACGATACGCATGTTTGTTCCTAAAATAGCACCAGTTACTAATAATGAGTTCGCCATATTGTTACGGCCATCACCACAGTAAGCAACAGTGATTCCTTCAACTTTTCCGAAGTTTTCTTGGATTGTTAAGAAATCGGCAATCATTTGAGTTGGATGCCATTCGTCAGTTAAACCATTCCAAACTGGAACGCCTGAGAATTCAGCAAGTTCTTCAACCATTTTTTGACTGAAACCACGGAATTCAATTCCGTCAAACATACTACCCAATACTTTAGCTGTATCTTCTGTTGATTCTTTTTTGCCTAATTGGATATCATTTGCGCCTAAGTATTCTGGATGAGCACCTAAGTCAATCGCAGCAGTTGTAAAAGCTGCACGTGTACGTGTAGAAGTTTTTTCAAATAATAAAGCAATGTTTTTACCTTCTAAGTAATGATGTGGAATGCCACGTTTTTTCAAATCTTTTAAATGTTGAGAGAAATCAATCAAATATTGTAACTCTTCTTTAGTAAAATCTTTTTCTGCTAATAAGCTTCTTCCTTGAAATACTGATTCTTTCATAATAAAACATTCTCCTTTAGTTTGTTTTTATAATTTAAGACGGAATTTCATTGATTTAAGAGGAAATCCCAGCGACAGCTGACAGTAGGACTATCGCTGGAAAATTCAAACTTATTTCAAATCTTCACGTACAAGTGGTTGGCTCATGCAACGTGGACCACCACGACCACGAGACAATTCACTTGAATTGATTTCCAACACTTTGATACCGTAGCTTCTTAGTAATTCATTTGACACATAGTTACGGTTATATGTGACAACCACACCTGGTGCAATAGCTAACGTATTTGAGCCATCATTCCATTGTTCACGTGGCGCAACAATTGCATCGCCATTACCAGTTGGAATCAAGACTAAATCATCTAATCCTAAAGCATCTTTCAATGTTGCATGTAGATCATCTGAGTGAGTGATCTTGATGTCATCACCATCTGGAACAATTGTATAGACATCGATTTTTCCGTTTTTACTTTGAATTGCTGGATGGATTGTAAATTTATCATAGTCAACCATGGTAAATACTGTATCCAAGTGCATCATGGCACGATTATTAGGGATCTTGATTGCTAGAACTTTTTCAAATCCTGAGTTTTTAGCGAACAAGCGACGTGCCATTGTTTCTAAAGCTTTTGCATTGGTTCTTTGTGAGATCCCTACTGCGACAACTTTATCACTTAAAACTAGTTCATCTCCACCTTCAATATGTTCAGTAGTATCACGATCTAACCAAACTTCGACACCTTTATTTGCAAAGCGTGGATGATGATTCAAAATATACTCAGTGAACATTGATTCACGACGACGTGCCTCAAAAGTCATACGATTGACAGTCATCCCATTTCCGATTGATGCGGAAGGATCTCTTGTAAAGTATAGGTTTGGCATTGGGTCCATGTAGAATGGATATTCATCGTCTGCTGATAAGTCGTACAAGCTGTTTGAACGAACTTCGATGTCCTTTGTACGAACACCTGCCATAATTTTATCTACCATTTCTTGTGTTTCCATTGATAGAAGGAACTCATGAAGACCATCTCTCACAGCATTTGATGCAATGTGCGATTCGTCTAACATTTTGTTTAGGAATTGCTCTTTCACATTGCCTGCATCAATTGCTTCTGCAGCGAGTTTTTCTAAATAAAGTGTTTCAACGCCTTCATTTTGTAACGTCTTAGCAAATAAGTCATGTTCCTCTTGAGCAATTGGAAGATATGGAATGTCATCAAATAATAGACGATCCATAATATCTGGTGTCAAGTTTTCAACTTCCTGTCCAGGCCGTTTTAACAAAACGGTTTTTAACTTCCCTATTTCAGAGAAAACGTGAATTGGTTTATCCATGTTGTGTTGCCTCCTTCGTTTTGATTACATGTATAGAATACCGTCATTTTGTAACCCTTTTCATAATTTCTTTGCATTTAAAACGAGAGATCCTTCACGTTAATATTCCGTTATTAAATAATTAAACGTTTTTCTTCATTTTATTAAGTTTTATTCATTCTTTACAGGTAAAAACACTCTAAAAAAAATATTTATTCATCAAAAAAATATTTTTGAATATAATAAATTTATTGAAATAATAACGTTGTTAGCGTTTACTTATTAAGCAATATCTTTTTTTATGCAATATATCTTAAACTAAGTCACTAATATTCATTTATGTGGATTATTAATGAATATTTTCTCTTTAATAACAAATTTTTTTATCTATCCACTAATTTACCGTTTAATTACCGTTATTTCTTTGCCTTTACAAATCAAGTGAAAAACGGGACAATGGTAGTAGTGAAGAAATAAGGAGAGAGGTTTGACATGCGAATAACTAAAATTGATTACCATTTTTCCAAATTACGATATCAACCAGACTTCATGCATTTTACTGACGAAGAATTTCAATTGATCAAGGAACATACTGTCCTTCGTTCCTATAAAAAAGGACAGATTCTTTTTGATGAAGGCGATGAACGTCAACGCTTCTATATTTTAACAACAGGACTCGTTCGTCTTGAACGTTATGATGAAAGTGCCACTTATTACTACTATGACTATGTAAATGCGAGCACCTTATTTCCTATGGCAGGAATCTTTGAAGCACAATCCTATGCTTATACTGCACAAGCAATGACAGACATCGATACATTTTATTTACCCGTGAGCATTTATGAGAAACTTGCGCGAAACAATTCTGAACAACTGATTGCACTTATTCATAAAATTTCAAAAGTTGTTGAGATGCATGAATTACGAATTCAAATTGGCTTAACTTCCAGTGCGTTTGATCGAGTAAAACAAAATTTATTTATTTTAAAAGAAGAGCTCGGTGTTCCAACAGAAGATGGACACATTTGTATTCCTTATCCAATCACCCTAAAAGAGTTAGCTGTTAATAGCGGAACTACCAGAGAAACTGCTGGCCAAGTCATCAAACAATTGCGCGATAGCGGATTACTTGACTATCGAAAAAAACAATTTACTTTTTGTAAAACCGCCGTCACTCCTGCTTTAAGAGATACCGATGAATAAAAAAGAAAAAAGTAGCAAACAACATTCAAGTTGTTTGCTACTTTTTTTATCATTTTTACAGAACTAAACTAGGGTCTGCGTTCAATTTTAATTCAGCAACAATTCCCTTTTGTCGTTCAACATGTGCTGCTGCACCAATCATTGCTGCATTATCTCCACATAAACGTAGTGGGGGGATAATCAATTCAACTTCTGGCATTTCTTCCGCTAACGCTGTGGTTAATCCTTCGCGAAGCCCTTGATTAGCTGCAACACCTCCAGCAACAACTAATTGTTTTACTGGAAATTCTTTGCATGCGCGTAATGTTTTAGTCACCAGTACCTCTACAACACTCGCTTGGAAACTAGCAGCTAAATCATTTTTATCTAGCTCTTCTCCACGCTGTTCTGCATTATGAACTAAGTTAATGAATGCACTTTTCAAACCACTAAAACTAAAATCATAGTTTGCTTCGTGGATCATCGCTCTTGGAAAATGATAATTATCTTTTCCTTGATGCGCTAATTCATCAATTTCTTTTCCACTAGGATAAGTCAACCCAAGGACACGCCCAACTTTGTCATAAGCTTCCCCAGCTGCATCATCGCGTGTTTCTCCAATAATTTCATAAGAGCCGTCTTCTTGCATATAAACAAGTTCCGTATGTCCGCCACTAACAAGTAAAGCGATTAGCGGAAATTCAAATGGTTTAATAAATCGTGCAGCATAGATATGCCCCGCCATGTGATTGACGGGAATCAAAGGTAAGTTATTTGCCCATGCAAATGCTTTAGCAGCAGAGATACCAATTAATAAAGACCCAACTAATCCCGGTCCGTAGGTAACTGCCACTGCAGAAATTTCAGCTACTGTTACCTTCGCCTCAGTCAATGCTTCGTCAATACAAAGCGTGATCTGTTCTACGTGATGTCTGCTAGCGACTTCTGGTACGACACCGCCAAAGCGCTTATGACTATTTATTTGCGATGCAACAATATTTGACAAGATTTTTGTCCCATCTTCTACGACAGCAACACTTGTTTCGTCACAACTTGATTCAATCGCAAGAATCAATTCTCTATTCATTTTATCGTCTCCGTCTTTAACTTTGTACTCATTATAAAGGCATCTTCTACTGGTTGATGGTAATAAGATTTACGAATGCCCAACACTCGAAATTTTTCTGATTCATACAGGCATTTTGCCCTCTCATTTGATTGACGAACTTCTAGAAAAACTTGAAACACATCATTCGCTTTTTCTTGCTGGATCAACGCTTTCAACAATTGTCGCGCATACCCTTTTCCTTGGAAAGTTGAGTCTATTGCAATATTGGTGATTTCAACTTCATCTACTACACGGCTAAAACCCAAAAAACCAATGATTTCGTTTGCTTCAATCGCTATCAAATAGTCTGTATGAGGTTGCTGTAGATCTGCTAAAAACTGTGTTTTTGTCCATGGTGAACCATGTGTATACGCCTGATTACTAATCAACCAGAGCTTTTCTGCCAAGTCATTGTAATCAAATGCTGCTTTTTGATAAATCAACAATCTTCACTCTTTTTCTAAATTTTTTACCATGTCTAAGGCATCTTCATTATTTTCAGTATAATATCCTTTTTTGATGGTCCTTGATTCGAAACCCAGCTTTCGGTACAACTTTTGCGCATCTCTATTACCTACGCGAACTTCTAACGAAAGAGTCTCACAGCGATTCATTATAGCAAACTTTTCTATTTCGTCAATCAAGAACGAGCCAATACTTTTCCGCTGATAGCGAGACATCAATGCGATGTTTGTAATATGACAATCGGTTCCGATGATTCGTGAACCGATGAATCCCACTAGCGTCTCATTGATAAAGACACCTAAATATAGATGAATCAAAGGAGAACGAAATTCAGATATAAATGCGCTCCGCGTCCAAGGTAATTCACCAAGATAGACTTCTCTCTCGACTGTCAATAAATCCTTAATATCTGATATCGTCAATTGACGTATTTGATAAATGGCTTGATTTATTTCTAGCTCTTTAACAGGATAAAAAGATGATTCTCGGAACAAATTTTTCGTTAATTTTTTAAATTTTTTCAACATAACTTTCGGCTCCAGGCGTATGATTTTCTAGCCATTTTTCTTCCGCTTCTACCTTTTTTAAATAACGTGGTAAGAATGCTTGAACATCAGAGACAGGATCAGCTTGTGCTCCTAAATTTGCTAGCACAGTTCCATTCGGGATATCCCATTGAGGAATCAAATTGATTGTTGCTTCTGGTAAAGTTGCTTTTAATTCTGTTTCAAATTTTCGACAGTCGCTACCAACAAAATAAATAGATTGTTCAAGTGCTTTTAATTCTGTGAGTAGATCTTCTAGAGAGGAATGTTTGTCCTCAATCAACGTTTCTAAACGATTTTCTTTCCATTGATACGCTCCCGCGTAAACATTCTTACGTCTCGCATCAAAGAGTGGTACAATCACACCTTCGATATTCACACAGTTAGCTGCGACTGTTTTCAAACTAGAAATCCCCACCAACTCTTTTTTCATTGTATAGGCTAAAGTTTTTGCAGTCGTCACACCGATTCTCAAACCAGTATATGAACCTGGTCCATCAGAAACAGCAATGCGATCAATTGCTGTTGGCTCTAATTGAAGATCAGCAAATAATTGGTCAATTGCTGGCATCAAAGTAATGCTATGGTTTCGTTTGATGTTCGTTTGAATTTGTCCAAGAACTACATCATCCTCCACGATACCTATAGCTAAAGTTTGGTTTGCTGTATCAATTCCTAATGTAATCATGTTTTGGTTCCTTTCCGTTAACTATCGTTTCTTATTGTAGCACACTTTTTACGGAAACCTAGTCTGAGATAACAACAAAAAAACTAGCGATACTCCATAAGAACTACGGACAAACTCATCTATTGTAAACGTTACTTGATGAGTAGGTTCTTACACAAAATTTCGCTAGTTTTGATCATTAGCATTTCAATTGTTCATTCCGTTGATTCTCGAACGATCAAGTCTGTACCAACCACGATTTTTCTTGGAACGGGAGCTTCTGTTTGAATCAACTGTAAAATCGTCTCGACAGCAATCTCCCCCAACCATTCAGTATAAACTTTTACCGTTGATAACGCAGGTGTCACATACTTAGCTACACTACTGTCATTAAATCCGATGACTGCAATATCCTCAGGTACATGATAGCCACTCTCTTGAATTGCTTTTAACGCGCCAATTGCTAATGCATCATTTGCAGCAAATAAAGCATCTGGTTTTTCAATTGTTTCATCTAAAAATTGTTTGATTGCTAAATAACCTGCTTCCACCGAAAAATCGGCTTCAATTATAGCAAATGGTTTTTGTTCCGCGCTAGTCATGATTTGTTCAAAAGCTAGTCTTCTTGGATCACTCAATAGTTGACGATTTTTTTTAGTATATTCTTTCCCTGTTAGCATGGCGATTTTTTTAGCATGTAGTGACAGAAAATAATCGACTACTTTTTTTACGCTTGAGAAAAAATCGACGGTTAGCGAATCGATACCTACTGATGTCCCATCGGAATCAACTAAAAGTAATTTTGACTGAGATTTTTTCAACTCTGTTAACTGTTGCAAGTCGAATTTACCAACAGCAATTGTTCCATCAACTTCACGTTCACTAATAGAATCCCAAGTTTCTTTTAGCAAATCAACATTCAATTCTTCTGCCTTCTTCTCAATACCCAGACGGATCGCTAAATAATACAAATCTTCGAGTTCTTCGCTTTCATTGTGCCATTGAACCAATCGTAAAGTTGCTTGATTAGCCGAAAGACTTTTTTTATGTTTCGTATAGTTTAATTGCTCTGCTGCTTCGAAAACTTTCTGTTTGGTCGCTAGGCCTACTGAGAGTTCCGAATCATAATTCAAGACTCTTGAAACAGTCGCAGGAGAAACACCTGCTAACTGTGCAATATCTTTAATTGTTGCCATGATGTTTCCTCCTCACTGGATCAATTATAAATAATCAGTAAAACGAGCAAATGCTGCTTGTCCTTCTTCTGTCCGTTTAAACACACCCGCATCCTCTAACACCCGCAGGAATACTTGACCAACGGCTTCCTGCACGACTTCAGTCACACGATCAGCTATGATTGTATGAGTTGCCTGCAACTCATCTGCCCATTCACGATGATAATCAGCCAAGTGATTTTCTTGGTTCAACAAATATTTTTCCACTTCTTCAAGTTCTGTTTTTAATCGTGGCGGTAACACGGCTAATCCCATCACTTCAATCAAGCCGATGTTTTCTTTTTTGATATGCTGAACGTCCTTGTGTGGGTGGAAAATCCCATCCGGATGTTTTTCAGATACATTGTTGTCACGTAATACTAAATCTAATTCAAAGTAGCCATCTTTCCTACGAGCAATCGGAGTAATCGTGTGGTGTGCAGTCCCGTCAGCAGAATATGCTGAAACCTCGACGGACTCATCCGAGTAAGCTTGCCATTTTTCTAAAATAGTTGTTGCCGCATCTATAAGAAGTTCTTTGTCTGGTGATTGAAGACGAATCACCGACATTGGCCACTTCACGATTCCTGCAATGACTTGAGGATAATCGGTTAACTTGATCAAACGTTCCATTGGTGCTTTTGCCATAGGAAATTCATGTCGCCCTGCTTGATAATGATCATGAGATAAAATAGAACCACCTACAATTGGTAGATCTGCATTTGATCCCACAAAATAATGAGGTAACACTTCCGTGATCCGTAGCAATCGGCGGAAGGTGTCTCGATTGATTTGCATTGGACGATGATCTTCTGACAAAATAATTGAATGTTCATTGTAGTATGCATACGGCGAATACTGGAAACCCCAGCTTTCGCCATCTAGATTCATACGGATAATTCGATGGTTTGTTCTTGCAGGATAATTCAAACGTCCTCGATATCCCTCATTTTCCATACAAAGCAAACATTTTGGATAGTCTACTTTCACTGCTTCTCGTTCTGTAGCAATTTGCTTTGGATCTTTTTCAGGTTTCGATAAATTGATTGTAATTTCAAGATCTCCATAAGCAGTTTGTACGGGAAACTGAATATTTTTAGCAATCGCACGCGTTTTGATATAGTCATTTTGCTGACTTAACTGAAAGAAGTATTCCGTTGCTTCTTCAGGTGAATTAGCATAGTGCTGTGCAAAAAAAGCATTAACAACAGACGGCGGGGGCGTCAAAAAATCCATTAACTGCGCTTCAAATATTTCTTGTTCCGCAGGCAAATCTGAAATGACTTGATTATTCTTTGCTACTTGAACTAATTCTGCCAGCAAATCCACTGCAGGTACCGTTACTGGACGTGGTGTGACTTCTCCAGTTAACGCTTCTTCACCGATCAAACTTAATAGTCGATTTTGAAGATAAATTCGATCCATTTCCATAAAGCCACCAGAACCAATCGAAAGCGTTGCAAAGTCGCAAATTGTTTGACTGATAGACATATCACTTCTCCTATTCTTCGTAGCCATGAGGATGACTTACATGCCAATCCCATGCTGTTTTGATAATCGCTTTGATGTCAGTGTATGCAGGCTCCCAGCCTAAGATCTCTTTTGCCTTTTGACTTGAAGCAACTAATTTACTTGGATCACCTGCACGACGAGGCGCAATTTTTGCAGGAATTTCTTTGCCAGTAACTTCGCGAGCCGCTTCAAGCATTTCTTTGACAGAGTAACCATTGTTACTTCCCAAATTAAAGAAGTTACTTTCATTTCCAGCTTTTAAATATTCTAAGGCTTTGATATGTGCGGCAATCAAATCTTCCACTTGAACGTAATCACGAACGCAAGTCCCATCTGGTGTATCATAATCGTCACCATAAACGGCCAATTCTTCTCTTTGTCCTAATGCTACTTGTAAGATAATCGGTACTAAATGTGTTTCAGGAGTATGGTCCTCACCAATACTTGCATCCGCCTTCGCACCTGCTACATTGAAATAGCGAAGAGCCACATAACGCATCCCGTACGCATTGTCACACCATTTCATCATTTTTTCCATCATCAATTTACTTTCCCCATAAGGATTTTTGGGATTAGTTGGGGTTTCTTCTGTTATTGGAGACATTTTTGGTTCACCATATGTTGCTGCTGTTGATGAGAAAACAATTTGTTTTACGTCAAATTCATGCATGACTTCAAGCAAAATTTGTGTACCGTAAACGTTATTGTTAAAGTAATCCAATGGTTTTTCTACGGATTCCCCCACTAGTGAGCTTGCAGCAAAATGGATCACACCTTCGACTTTTTCTTTTTCAAATACCGTTTTTAAAAATGCTTTGTCACGAATATCACCTTCATAAAAACGTGCATCTTGGTGAACTGCTTGGCGATGCCCCGTTAGTAAATTGTCAACAACAGCAACATCATACCCATTATGGATCAGTTGATCGACGGCATGTGAACCAATGTATCCAGCACCACCTAAAACTAAAATTGACATATTTAAACACTCCTTTATTGATAGTTGACTCTCTTTGATCTTCCATCTTTCATTGTACCAAAAGAAAACGGAAGTTTCGAAACAGTTTTTAACAATCACCAGCTTTTCCTATGATTTTATTTAGTAAATTTATAATAAAACATTTAGTAATTTTTTTCAATCGTTTTTGTAAAGGTTTTCAAATGATCGTCTAACTAGCCTTTTTTTGATTTTTGTTTCATAATAGAGGTATCAAACAATTAAGAGGTGTGTTCAATGAAAAAATTTGTATCTGGATTATTAGTCGGAAGCTTAGCAACTGTTGCTGCTGTAGCAGGCGTTGTCGCTTCAGTTAAAAAAACGGTAATTGATCCAATTGATGAAAAAGAATCGATGATCGAAGAAAATCGAAAAAAAGCGATGCGTAAACGTGTTGCACGTTAATCAGTTATTTAAAAAAGACAGCTAAGATGTCCAGTCACTTATGACTTGTTCATCCTAGCTGTCTTTTTTGTTTACTTTTTTTGATTAGTCAACAAATGACGAGCAATCAAATCTGATTGTCTTAAATTCCATGCATCTGTATATGGACGTGCCACAGCAGCCGTCAACCAATCGACGCCTTCAACGGGTATCCCATAACAGTAAAAGTTGGGAATCACTTTTCCATTTGCGCTGATAACTTGATTTGCTTTGTTTACATCAATCGCGCCTGAAAAATAATGTTCTGCATCTTCTGTTTTTTGATAGGGACGAATCAAGCCATTTTTTCTCAGGCTTTGAATGATTGGGTTTTTCGAATAAGACACACTATTAATCGGCAAACGTGCTTCAAATAAATAACGGCTTTCAAGTGACTTCTCTTCTGTTTCAATCCAAAAAGACCCTCTAGCTTGTTTGATTTCAAATGGTGGAGCTGCTATATGAAAAATACCGGCATCTATCAGCGCGGCGAGCTCTTTGCTCCTTCTCAAAGGTGGACCGATAGTCAAAAAAGCATTCAGCGGTGTAAACCAAGACCACAATTGTTCACGATATTCTTCAACTGAAAAAATATCCCACGCAATGGCTTCACGAATTGGCTCACGCCAGTCTTTGATTGCATCTAAGGTTGAACTAAACGCACCCGTGTCATTTCCTTTTTCAGCCTCATTGATTTGCCACGCCAAAAAGGAGCGAATACCCTTTTCAAAGTCATCTGAAAAAGTTGAAAGAGGATGTTCCAGCCTTTCCCATGACCAAATATACGGCTCTAATTGCGGATAATCGACCAAACATTCCTCAGAAGACTTTAACAAGAACGCTCGTTCAAACTCAAAAGGATCGATAGCCAATTGTTGTTCTTCAATCGTTTTTTGATAATAAAACAATTCGACTTCTTTTTTGAACAAGTAAAAAAATGTTTCACCTGTCAACTGTCCTTTTGCCTGCCATTTTTTTAGATTCTTTGTCGTTAATAACTTGAGCCGTGCCATCGCACCTCCCTGCTTTTGATTTTTACCCCTTGGGTAATAGGGAACTCCACGACGAGAGCCCGCGTAAATAATCGGTTCTTTACCAGATGGATGATAAGTAAGGCGATGTTCTTGTTCTTCAAAATAACCACCACGACCGACAGTTAATAGGCCAATGTAATCAAAAAAAGCCAATCCTAGCCCACGCAAAAAAATCGGCTCATTCGCAGGAATATCGGCAACTGAAACATCTGCCGGGTTACTTGGGGGTTGATAAAATAAATCATGTTGCTGTGCATAGTCGGCAAAAGCCAGTTCCTCATTCATCAATTCATTTTCCCAATGACCACTCGCCAATACGATTTGATCCATAAAGAAAGCTGTGTCTTCTGTTTTCAACTCAAAACCTGAATCTGCTTGTGAGACACTATTAACAAGTGAGTGAACAAAAGTAATCTTGTCGAGATATTCTTTTTGAAGTTCCATGAAAAACCATTGCTGATACAAACCATACAGACAACGAGTTGCGTGTTCATTCTTTCCTAATTGCGCCATCTCTGCTAGAAAAAAATCCTGATTTTTCAATGATTGTTGTTTCACAAAAGAAATTCCTTCTTTTTTCGCCCATTGATAAAGATTGGGACCTGGAGAAATGGCTCCTCCCGTCGATAGTGTATCGTCAGTAAACAATGTTACTTGTTGTGAGACCGAGTTCATCAGCAGATCAGTTGATTGATCTATTCGCCAAACTCGTCCACCAGGGCCAATCACATCGAATAAAAAAATTTGAAGCGATTGATTCGTTTGTTTATTACGTAAAATTCTTTCTAACATGCTTAAGCCACGTGGACCTGCACCAATAATACCAATCTTCATCTTACACCTTCTCTTTATTTAAACAGCCAGTTGTTGATCCAATAATTTTTTCAATACGACTGCCTGATTTTCCGTCTCATCTTTTGCACCATAGACAAGTGTTACTTGTTTTTCTTTTTGACAAATAGCCAGTAATTTCTGAAATGCTTGGTGAGAAGCTTCTTTATTTAGCAATTCTTCTTGATAACGTTCAACGAACTCAGAAAATTTTTCTGGGATATGGTTGTACCACTTTCTCAGCTCTGTACTTGGTGCAACTTCTTTCAGCCATAAATCTAATTTTGCTTCTACTTTAGAAACACCTCTTGGCCACATACGGTCAACAAGAACTCGGAAACCATCTGTTTCTTCCGCTTTTTGATAAGCTCGTTTCAATTGAATCATTTTCTTTGCTCCTTTCCTTTCACTCTTTATTTTAGCCAAAAATGGATGAGAGCACAAAAATAAAAAAGGATAGAAGAACTGTTTGCTAGTTCCTCTATCCTTAAAAAATAGTCAATTAAACTTTTTTGCTTTTGATTTTACCAGACCAGCCATCATAGCCGCCTTTTAGAATATAAAGTTCTTTAAAGCCTTCTTTACGCAATTTGTTAGCTGTTCGAATGCTCAAGCTTTTTCTTTGATCGTAAATATAGACAGGTTGGTCTTTACGAATGGAGCCTAATGAATTCTTTAATACAGTATAAGGAATATTTCGTGCACCTAAAATATGTCCAGCATCAAAAACATCTTTTTCTCTGACATCAATGACTTGTGCTTTACGCATTCCTTCACGAAACTCTTCTTCATCTAACATTTTTGCTGAACGTTTTGCCATGATACGTAAGTATGCTTCCCAAAATACAATCGCTAAAATAATCGCGATCAAAAAAATATTAATCCAAAAAAACATGAGTTGCCTCCATCTTTACGCAAACTTCAAGGCTAATGATGCAGCGCCAATGACACCTGCTTCATTACCAAGCTCTGCTAATTTAATTTTTGTTGATTCTCTTACTTGTGGGAAAGTGAATTCCATAAAGTATTTTTCGACACGGCTACGTAAAAATTCGCCGGCTGCAGATACTCCGCCACCTAAAACGATACTTGAAGGATTCAACGTGTTTCCTAAGTTTCCGCAAGCTAGTCCTAGGTAGAAACAAACACGATCCACGACCATCAATGCAAATGGATCGCCATCTTCTGCCAACTCGAAAATGTCTTTACTTGTAACTTCTTCACCATTATCAAGCATTGCTTTAAGTGTTGAATCACCTGCATATTCTTCCGCTAAGAAACGTCCTAGACGTACCACGCCTGTCGCACTAGAAACCGTTTCTAAACAGCCACGTTTTCCACATGTGCATTCAAAACCATTTGGGTCCACAGTAATATGACCAATTTCACCACCACTCCCAGCAACGCCATGTACAAGATTACCGGCAGCAACGATTCCACCGCCAACACCTGTTCCTAATGTAACGAAAACAACATCAGGATCATTTTCGCCAGCACCTTTCCAGCGTTCCCCTAAGGCAGCAACATTGGCATCATTATCAATCGCAAACTGGATTCCAGTGCCTGATTGGATTTGTTCTCTCACTGGTTGTAATTCTGTCCAGTTCAAGTTGTACGCACCAATCACTGTTCCAGCTTCGCTATCGACACTTCCGGGAGTCCCCATACCAATACCGATAAAGTCTTCCGCTTTCATGTTATATAAATTTAAACGATGATTGATTGATTCAATGATTTCAGGGACAATATGTACACCCTCATCTAAAATATTGGTATCAATACTCCATTTTTGTTGAATTTCACCTTCTGGAGTCATAATTGCGAATTTCGCAGTTGTTCCACCTAAATCAATTCCAATAATTTTCTTGTCCATTACACGTTTCCTTTCTTTCGGCTTTCTTCTATTCGGTGCTCTCTTTTCAGAATGCGCCATGCCGTCATGTACGTATCATGATCAATCAAGCGATTGTCATATAACGTTCTTAATTCAATTGTCATCAACTCTATGTCATAAATCCGCGAGCCGACATAGATGATGATGCCAAATTTTTTGAACAGCTGTTGTACATCATACAAGCTTTCCATGTTAAAGCACTTCCTTCACATTATACAAGTAAACCATACTTTTTTAAACCCACTAAAAGACAAATTACTAAAAGAAAAATAAAAATCATTCCAGAAATAATTCGTTGATGAATTGAAAATTTTCCTCTTTGTTCCGGCAAGCCTAAGATATTTCCTAAAAGTAGTCCACCAAGAACGCCACCAACATGGCCCCAGATATCAACTGATGTGTCAAATCCACCAAAGACTAAACTTAAAACGATAAATAACGAGAACTGTCTAACCATCTGTGTAATTGCAGGGTTATTTCGGAAATGAAAGCCTAAAATCACAAAAGCTCCAAACATTCCAAACAGTGACGTACTTGCTCCAGCAGATAACACACCCACTTGATTCATCGCAAAACTAGCTAGATTTCCAGCTATGCCACTCAATAAATAAATAAGGAAAAAACGCCAGTGTCCATAAATCGTTTCAATTTGCGAGCCCATAAAATAAAGCGTGACTGAGTTAACTGCAAAATGCATCAAGCCAAAGTGAATAAAGATTGGAGTAATCAAGCGCCACCACTCATGATAATAGGCAAAAAAGGGGCCGTACATTCCACCAAATGATTCTATTTTTAGTTCTGGAAACAAGTACATCAATACAAACACAATCGTTTGAACTCCTAAAAAAATATATGTCCAGATTGGTTTTTTCAACCAAAATTGGATTTTTCGTTTTTGTTGGTAATCCATGAAAACCTCCTATTAGTAATAAAATTAATCAATAAACAATTGTTCAATTTTTTGATCAAATGATTCTGGCAACCATTCATCATTCAACTGTTCCGTAAAGACCAAACTCGCTGTTTGATTGGGATATTGTTGTAGATAACGATCATAATACCCACCACCAAAACCAATTCGATAACCCGATTTTGTGAATATTAAACCAGGTACAATCAATAAATCGATTTGTTTGGGTAAAAAAAGTCGTGAATTTGTTGGCTCTAACACACCGAAACTGGATCGTTCTAAAATCGTTTCAACTGTCAGCTCATAAAAAGCCATTTGACGTTTGGGTAATGTTTTCGGAATCACAATTTTTTTATGCTGTTGCTTAGCATAATGGATAACAGGCTCTGTTGCGACTTCGATTTCATTTGCTAAAGTTATTCCAATCGTTTGGGCGTTTTGAAATGCTGAACTCAAAAATAATTTTTGATGGATCCGTCGTTCCTTCTCTGCTTTTTTGTTTGGTGCTAGATTTTTTAATGTCTGAACGCCTAGTTGACGTAATTGTGCTTTCGTTTGATTCACTCCCCCAACCTACCTTCCTTGATAGCATGGTATCGAAAAATGAATAAAATAGCAATGCTGTGACAGAGAAATACCTGTTTCTCTCAAAAGAAAAAGAGTTCAAGATGAGTACTTGAACTCTTTGCTCCAGATTTTTTAAGGTAAAGATTTTGTCACGAACTCTATTTACGAGTGTTCAAACAGCAAAAATTATTTATGAAGAGCTATTTTGCGCGTCTGTTTGCTATTTTTTTAGGGCTGAACGCTTTGAACCACAACCTTTAAGCTTGCTTTTGAAATAATAAATAAAGAAAATACGGCGCACCGATTAACGCAATCAAAATTCCTGTCGGGATTTCACCACTTGGGAGAATGACACGCGCAATAATATCGGCTACGTTCACTAATAAGGCACCAAATAAACCACTTAGTAAAAACGTCCATTGATTCTCTTTTTTGACAATTGTTTTTGCCACATGTGGTGCTAACAAGCCTACAAAGGATAAACTACCTGCGACAGCAACACTGGCACAAGCTAATCCCACTGCCAAAATCAATAATGTCCGTTGACTTCTTCGGACATGCAATCCTAAACTTTGTGCCTGTTCTTGTCCAAAAGAGAGAAGCCCAATCTGTTGACTATAATAAAAAGCGAGAGGCAAGAGACATACTGCCCATGGAAGCAACGCCCAAACATAAGCCCAACTAGCGCCCCAAATAGATCCTGCTAACCAAGCATTTACGAAACCGTAATTTTCTTTTGAGATTTTGATTGTCACTAGCAAAGTCATCGCCGAGAATCCAGCGTTTACCGCAATTCCCGAAAGTAAAATTCGATTCATTTTCAACATACCACTTTTGGTATAAGAAGTAAGATACACACAAAGGGCGGCCAGCAAGCCACCTAGGCAAGCCGCAAATGGCAAAAGAAAAGTTGCTGCAGCTTGTGAAAAGAAACCCAAATAAAGCATGACAAAAAAGCCAGCACCTGCATTGATTCCTAAAATACTAGCATCTGCCAGTTCATTTCTAGTGACTCCTTGCAATAAGTATCCAGAAATACCTAAGCACATCCCCGCCAAGAGACTAACAATTAGCCGTGGTGAACGAAATTCTTGGATAATCAGCTGTATAACTGGTGAGGCAGAGCCAGTAACCCCATCAATAACTTGTTGAATAGATAAAACTGGTGTCCCAATCATCAAACTGAGCAACGCACTGATGAACAAGCAGAACAGTAAGAAGACTATCAGCCATCGGAACTTTTTCATCCCTCTTCCCTCCTAACTTGAACAAGCAAGAATGGTACACCAATCAAAGCAATAATTAAACCAAAAGGTGTTTCAAACGGTGGATTGATCATCCGCGCAACTAGATCTGCTGCCATTACTAAACATCCTCCCGCTAAAAAAGAACCGGGTAGAACATACCGATAGTCTGAACCTACAACACCACGAATCAAGGGTGGTACTAATAAACCAATAAATGAAACAGGACCTACAAGTGACACAGCAATTGCAGATAAAATCGCCACCATTCCAAAAGAAATAAGACGCGTTCTTCGTGGATTTCCACCAAGTGCGACAGCATGGGATTCACTTAAATTAACTAATGAGATTGCTTTACCTAGCAAACAAGCACAAATTGAAGCAACTAAATAAACAGGTAACAAAATTGTCAATTGTCGCCAAGTGATGTTTGCTGCTCCTCCGACAAACCAAAAAGCTAAATCTTGTTGCAAATTAAATAATTGGGTTAGTGCTTGACTAATGGCAGTAAAAAATGAGCTAATCGCCACCCCAGCTAAAATTAGTTGAACTGGATTGATGCCTATTTTGGAAAATTTGAGAAAGCCAAACACAATAGTCGTCACTACTAATGCCCCCATCAAAGAAATCAAAAACGTTTGAAAAGAAGAAGCATCTGGTAAAAAAGCAAAACTAATAGCCATAGCTAAAGACGCACCTGCATTGATTCCCAATAACCCAGAATCTGCCAATGGATTACGTGTCACACCTTGCATCAACGCACCACTTAGCGCAAAACTGCTACCAACAACAAATGCGCCTAGCACTCGTGGGAGTCGAATCGTTCGTAAAATTTGTTGTGCTTGATTCGTTGGATCAAATTGAACAATGGATAACCACAAATCTTTCACCGTTACTTCTGCTACACCATTTGCAACAGCTAATAAAAAAAGTATCGTACTTACTACTATAAGTAGCCAAATAAAACGACTTTTCTTTCTACTCGTCATTGATTTGCCTCCTGTCGTGAAAGTAAATCATAAGTTAGAAAGACTGGCTTGTCAGAATCAGGCAAATGAACAATTTGTGCATCAATTTCAAAAATTTCTCGCATCCATTCTTTTGTAATTACTTCTTTTGGCGACCCTTCAACTAATAATCGACCAGCTTTCAATCCTAATAAATAATCTGAAAAACGAGAGGCATGATTGATATCATGAATGGACATCAAAATCGTAGTTTGCTTTACGCGATTGATTTCTTCTAATAAATGTAAGATTTCTAATTGATGTGCGGGATCTAAAAAAGTAATTGGTTCATCTAAAATCAAAATGTCTGTTTCTTGTGCTAACGCCATAGCAATCCATACACGTTGCGCTTGTCCACCAGACAAGGTAGCAATCTCTCTTGCTTTTAAAGTATCTAAACTAGTCGCTTCCAGCGCCCATTGAATCGCTTCATGGTCTTCTACAGTCAAACCACTAAAGGGTTTTTGATAAGGATATCTGCCATAAGAAACAATTTCTTCCACGGTCATCCCCAATGGATGATCACTACTTTGTGCTAGTAAGGCAATTTTTTGTGCCAACTCTTTTGAACTATATGTAGAAATTTCAGAATCATTCACAATGATTTTCCCTTTTTTCACAGGAAGGATTCGTGTGAAGCTTTTTAATAATGTCGATTTTCCACTTCCATTTGGCCCAATCAAACTAGTAATTTTGCCCTCAGGTATTTTTACTGATAAGGCATCAATAATTTGCTTTTTGGGATATCCTGCTGCAATGTCGACTGCTTCAATTTTTGCCATTTCACCCATCCTTTCGTTGAAAATCATTCTCAATTATGACGCTACTTCACAAATTCGTCAAGCACAAGTTTTCTTTTACTTTCACTAAAAATTGGTTGACAGTGCTTTAATTATCAGGAATAATAACATCTGAGAATGATTCTCAATTATTCTAGGAGGAAGAAAATGAAACGAAAAGCAAAGTTTTTCACAATCTCAACGACTTTATTATTAATTGGTTTATTAGGCGCTTGCTCCACAGCAAATAAAACGACAGACACAACAATTTCGACAACTACAGCAAAAAGCAATGGTATGCACACTGTGACAGATACTTTGGGCAATAAAGTAACCATTCCGAATCAACCAAAACGAATCATTGGAAGCTATTTAGAAGACTATTTGATTGCACTAGGTGAAAAACCTGTTGCACAATGGACGGTTGGTAGCGGATCAATCCAAGATTATTTGCAAGATGACCTGAAAAATATACCAACGATTTCTTATGACTTACCTTACGAAAAAGTTTTAAGTTTTGAACCTGACTTACTTCTAATTTCCTCTTCGGCAACTGTTGAAGGTGGAAAATATGACCAATACAGTAAAATTGCCCCTACTTATGTCGTTACAAATGGTAGCGATGTAACTTGGGAAGATCAGTTAAAAGATGTGGGTAAAGCTTTGGCAAAAGAAGACCAAGCAAAAGAAATCATCAATGAATACCAAGATTCTGCCAAAAAAACCAAAGAAAAATTAGCCGATAAAATCACTGGTAAAACAGCAGCCGTGCTATGGGTAACCAATAATTCTGCCTTTATGGTGAGTGAAAATCGCTCAAGTGGTCGCATTGTCTATGGCGATTTAGGTTTTGGTGTACCTAGCTTAGTGAAAGAGATTTCCAAAGATGCTACTTCAGATTGGTCTGCCGTTTCTTCAGAAAAATTAGCTGAGTTAGATGCTGATTATTTGATTTTGGTCAATAGTGACCAAGGTGCTGATATGTTCAAGGAACCTGCATGGAAAAATCTGAAAGCAGTCAAAGAAAATCACTTGCTCGAATTTGGCCCAGAATCTAGTTGGTTGTACAATGGACCAATTGCTAGTCAAGAAATGCTAAACGATCTTGCTGAAAAATTAAACTAAAAACTTCTGAAATATCAAAAGAGCCAGGACATTCACTTGTCCTGGCTCTTTTCATTCCTTCTTAACTGTCAATTCGTTTTTCGCACCCATTTTTGAAAACGATGCGGATACTGGTTTTCTTCATCTAAAATCCCAACATGTTCTTCTGCTAACGTGAAATCAGAAAAGTCGATTTCGCCAATATACGTATCACCTTCAAATTCTTCATCAATCAAGGTTCGCCAAATGATGCCTGTTTCTGGTAGTAGTTCTTGAAAAATTCGACTGCCACCAGAAACGTAAATGTCTTCTGTCACTTGTTTACTATAAGCTAACACTTCTTCAACTGAATGCATGACTTCCGCGTTTTCAGCAACTTTAAGGTCTGGACGTGTTGTTAAAACAATAATATGGCGATATGGCAAACTTAATTTTCCCATCCCTTCATATGTTTTTCGTCCCATCACTAATATTCGATTCATTGTATGTTCACGAAAAAAACGCATATCATTTGGTAGTTTCCACGGTAATAACCCATCTTTTCCAATCAAACCGTTACGATCTTGTGCCCACATTGAGATAAACAAATTATCCGCTCCTTTAGCTAACTTTCTCATTCTATCAAGAAGCATACACAATTTTTGGTAAAAAAACTACTCTTACTCTTTGACTATTCCCACTGATCTGGGGTTGTAACAATCTTCATTTGAATTTCTTGTTCAACTAAATAGTCATAGCTTTCGTTCTTTTTATCAAAAAGAACTCGTACAATTCCATCTTTCTGATCAAAATACCCGATACTTTCGATGGATTCTCCCTGATAGCTACCACTAACGTCGGTTGCTACTAAATGATCCAGCTCATTTTGGAAGACAACTATAGGTGCTTCGATATTATCTGTTCCAAATGTAATCTTGGTGTTCCATTCAATTGTAGCATCATCTAGACTTTTTTAGCCGATTTCACTACAGCGTTTTGCGTCAGTTTTGTTGCAACCAATTTTTGGTTGAGTATGGTGATTGTTTCGATTAAGTGTTGACTTGATAATTCAAAATGTATCGTTTCGGTTGCTCGTACAAAACCAAATTTTGATTTTATTTGACGAAGTTCATATGTTCCAAGGGGAAGATTTGTCAGACTTAAATGAATTATAACGAGTTTTGCCTTTTGTTTTACCACCAAAATGAAATTGAAATCCATACTTTTTGTTTCTATAAAAAAATTTTGGATAATCTTCTTTTTTTACGATCAAACAGTTCAAAAAATAAGAGATATTTTATACAATTCCTTGATTTAGCAGCCTTTCCAATCATTCATTTTACGTACGTTACTAAAAAAATTACAAAAGAGCGATTTTTGTCACAAATTGTCATCAACCTTTTACCTATGAAATATTTTTCCATGTTAAAGTAATCCAAGTTGATCACAACAACAAAATTCGAACAATTCAAAAGGAGAAACTATTTTATATGAAATCACTTAAAACTGTACTATTAGGAACAACTCTGGCTGCCGGCGCTGCATTATTTATGGGAACAACGACACACGCAGACGAAGCGTACACTGTTCAATCAGGCGATTCATTATCAACTATTTCACAAAAATATGTTGGCGATAACTCCTTGATTAACCAAATTGCTCAATCAAATTCAATTTCAGATATCAATCTGATTTTTGCAGGTCAAACTTTAACTATCCCAACTGCTGAGCAAGCAGCAACAACTTATGTTGCCCCTCAAACAGAAGCAGTTCAAGCCGAACCTGTTCAACAAGAAACAACTCAAGAAGTAGCTCAAGCTCCTGTTCAAGAAACAGTTCAAGCAACTCCAGCAGTTGAAACATCTACAGAAGCAGTCGCTACTACTTCTAACTCTGCAAAAGAATGGATCGCACAACGTGAATCAAGCGGTTCTTACACAGCAACGAACGGTCGCTACATCGGACGTTACCAATTAGATTCATCTTACTTAAACGGTGACTACTCTGCTGCCAATCAAGAACGTGTAGCAGACGCTTATGTGTCTTCACGCTATGGTTCTTGGGAAGCTGCTCAATCATTCTGGTTAGCAAACGGTTGGTACTAAGATAAAGTCAAAATAAAGAACGGACAACCCAGCGGGTTGCCCGTTTTTTGTTTTAGCAAGTAATTTCTTTATTCTTTTAATAAACCAATACTATTTAAGTGATTTTTTGCAAAGATTTCTTTGGACTCTTCTCTTTTTAAATAAACAAAATCTAGTAATTTTGAAATCGTATCATCATTTAAATAATTTGAAATACCAATCGTTGGAATCGGATACATGTTGTTTGTATATATATCTGTCAATAAACAGTCATACTTGGAAAAATTTTCGCGATCAAGTTTCACATACGGATCGATAATATCAATTTTGATTTTATGACGGAAGTAAAACTCAATTTCTTCTTTGACCATTTTCATATGCTCATAGGTTGTATCCAGCATCAAGGCGGCTGTCACTGTGATTGTTGATTGACGCACCCCCAACCGTAAACTTGCCCATGAAGTCATCAATTCAAAAATAGCTTGATGAACCATTTCATCTACTTTTCGTTGATTGAAAAGTTCTACTTCTGAAAAGATTCGTTGGAATTTTTGATGCAAAAATTGAGCTAAGTCTGGACTATCTGCTAAGATTCCCTCAAAAAATTCTTTTTTCTTATCGTGTAGAATATAAGTTGGTCCGCCAATTTGAAACGTCGTCCAATAAATATCACGAACGATTTTATCTCGATAATCACACTCAACATGATAAACCTTAGATAGTTCATCAATGATTTCCTCTATTTTATTTTTGACTTTTAGTGGACTTAATTCCTCATATCTCTGTCTGACTCGAGAAGGGTAAAATGGATAAAAATACTCTTGGAAGAGTTGCTGTAGGACATGGCTCGTCAGTTCCAGACCAAATACTGCTTTAAACTCCTCACACAAACTAGCTTCCACCATCAAAAACGAAAACTCATTAACCAATTCTTCTGTTTGAATTTCGTGTTTTCTCTTCATACGCTCAATACTGATGAGTAATTGAAACTTCAAACGTCTAAGAGAAAAGTGTTGCTTAGAATAGGCAAAAACGATAGCAATATTTTCCTTCAAAAAATTTTCGATCAAGCGATCAATTAGCTGAACTTGCTCATAGGGAAATTTTTTCTCTGGCGAGCTGTACTTTTCTAGAAAGAAACAGGAGAAGAACGTACGAATTTTTTGTTCATCACCGTTGATTTGTAACGCATTATCGATTCTTAGCTCATACTTTTCTAAAGATTGATTGATTTTTGCTAACCAACGCGTAATCTGTGATTCGGAAGTATACAATTGTTCACTCAGATCAATTTTTTTTAGATTATCTGCGAAAAAGATTTGTTCAAGCATGGCATATTCTGAGCTTTCATTTAAAACTGCTGCATATATGTAAGATTTTGGAATAGTCACATCTTTTTTTAAAAATATCCCCAGTTTAAATGAAGTCTCAATACTTAAAGGATAAATATACTTATTAATAATTGGAATATCTGTTCGAATCGTTTTTTCAGAATTACCGGTTCGTTCTGCTAGCTCTTCGCTGGTCATCCACTCAGAGTCCCACAATGTTTCAAGAATCGCTAATTGTCGACTTAAACGACTATCTAGACAAGCTCTCATTCTTACACCCCACTCTATAAATAATATGTAACATCATTCAACCATGTAATTTATATGCTTGTGCCGCGTTTTCATTTCAAACATTTCGATAAATAAAAATTAATTGAAATGAAATGATATTTTACAAAAAAGCTGTCCTTTTCCTTGCAAATCAGGACTTTTTAATTTTTCCAAAAATAGCATCAGCAAAAAATAACAACCAATCATTCAACCAGTTCTTAGCTTCTGTAGAATTATAATTGCTATAAATCGTTTTACAAAATCAATTTTTACCGACTGCCAGGCTATCGAAATAATTAAAATTATTTTTTCAACGCATAACAAATGGTCGAATATATCCCTTCTTATTTTTAGTAAATTCGTTATTCATTCTTTATTTTCTAACCAAATAATCTCTTAATACAAAGAAATAATAATTATTTTTTTAATTGTTTAGTAATTTTTACATCTTCCTAGCATAATTTTAAAGTTAGCTCCCATGAGTGATTTTTCAGAATATTTGGAAAAACATCCTTAAAAATTATAAAAAGATTAAAATAATTATCTTTCTATGTGATTATTATAACAAAATAAGGTGAATATTCAAATGTTTTTATTTATAAAGGTTATAAAAGCAAAAAATTGAGTAATAAGTTGCCTTATTACTCAATCAAACTTTACTATAATTTCTTTTTCCATCAATCAATTTTTTGTTTTATCATTTAATAAAGATGGCACGAAAAGTATAATCATTGAAATTTACCAGCTAGCTGCTATCTTTTTTAATTTTTTTCGCATTCTCGTATCATTTAATTGCGTGATTAAATCCTTTTGCCTTCTGGTTTCTTGTAGACAGGTACTCGTTGTATTCGGACAAGCCTCTTGATACATCTGTCCTAATAATTCATACTGGTATTTTTTCTCGTAAGTTGAATAGTCTGGCAATATCTCATGAAATTTAGTCATTGAAATTTTATTACTCATGCTTTTAGTGATGTCATATTGAACATTGCACGCATAAAGTTCAAAAACTGACAAAGTTTCTTTAAGAGAATATTGTGTGAGCAAATGATTCATTGATTGATTTTCTTCCCCTACAACATATAGTTCTTCCATTGCTAAGTGAATTAAAAATAATAACTCCTTTTGTTCTTGAGATAACTGGTTGATATTTTTTTCAAATGAATTTTGCATTTTACTTTCCCCCTTACTCATGAATAGTTTTTCTTTTTATGAACGAATGTCTGAGTCACCCTCCCATTTACTACACCTGTCATAAAAAAAAGCCGTGACAAAAACTTGTCACAGCCTTTTAATGTAGAATTCATTTCTCACAGTGAATCAAACTTGATCACTGAAATTCCACGAGACAAGCTTTTCTTCATTTTAACAGAAGTAAAAACTGATAACCTCGTTATTGTCCAACATGACCACTAATATTGCTGACTCACTTAGACATTAAATTTCACCGCTAAGAAATGTTTGAAGATTCTGCGTCATTCTCTTCGCTAAACTCGTCGACTGGATCATTCTTAATTCAGCTAAAGATTGCAAATGACTTGTGACTATCGACTTGTAATCTTCTACCTTTACTTTTTTTCCCAATGCCCATTCGATAGCCGCCACCCCATCTGTTTCGATCAACAAACGATCAAGCGGTACTTTTTTCGCCAATTCTGTGACTGCCTTATTCCGCATCAAATCGATCCCAATGGTGAAATAGCAACCAAGGTCAATATAAGCTTCTTGAAGTGCCATACTTGAATACCAATGAATCAAGTAACGATTGGGATATTTTTTGATCAAGGATAAAATTTCTGCTTCGCATCCTTTTGTATGCAAAACAACTGGTTTTTGGTGTTCCATTGCATAAGTCAGTTGCTGTTTAAAAATAGTCAGCTGTCGTGATATTGGCACTTGTGTCCACACTCTATCTAATCCAATTTCACCAATTATGTTGGCTTTTTCCAAATAAGGTAAGACTTCTTCAAACTGGTAACGATCTGCTTTCCAAGGATGAACACCAAAACTTAACATTTGAAGACGTCCCTCTTTAGTCAATCGCCGATTTTCTTTCCATTCTTCCGGCGAGTCACAATTTAGAATCGTCAATATCTGATGTTTTTGTTGCTGTTGTGCTAATTCTGCACTTCCTGCCAAATGACAATGTCCATCAATCAACATATGTTTCACCTGCTAACAATTGATAGATGTTTTGTTTCAGCATTGCTTGTTCGCCAAGCCAACTCCTTGTTCGTTTTTCTTCTGGTAACTTGATATCTGCAATGATTTGCGCGGGTCGAGCAGACAGCACTAAAATTCGATTGGATAAATAGATTGCTTCTTCGATATCGTGGGTCACTAGTAAAGTAGTCCTCGTTTTTTGTCTTGGTAACTGGAGTAGCCAGTCTTGCATCTGACTTCGAGTCATCGCATCCAACGCACCAAACGGCTCATCTAACAATAAGTAGTCAGCTGGATTCATCATAGTTCGCAATAATGCAACTCGTTGTTTCATACCACCGGAAAGTTGTTCTGGTAAAAAACTACTATATTTTTTCAATCCAAATAATTGCAGTTCTGCCATTACTTTTTCTTGATTGATTTTTTGATGGTTGATTTTTTGATACAATGTGACATTTTGAAAAACACTAGCCCATGGTAATAATAGATCTTCTTGTGGCATATAACTAAACGCTGTATTTAATCCTGTAATTGGTTCCCCATCAACAAAAATATCTCCTGACGTTGGCGTCATTACACCAGTTAAAACTTTCAATAAAGTTGATTTGCCTGCACCACTTGGAGCAATGATCGATACAAACGAATTCTTTTCAACAATAAGATTCATTTCTTTTAAAATCTCTAAGTTATCAATCGTTACAGTTAACTGATTGATTTTAATTGCCACGTCTTTTCCTCCTATTGAATAAATTGATTTGTGAATAATTCTTTTGAATCCACTTTTTCTTTAATTAGCCCACTCTCTTGCATAAAATCAGTATAGTTGTCCCACACGTTTTCTTGCATCAATCCCCATTTCTCTGGTTCATCGGTATAATTTTCTGAAACAAATGCTTGTGACTCTTCCAAGAAACTTAATTGGTTGTCTGATGCGTACTTATGCAAAATTTTTGCACTTGCTTGTGGCTGTTTGATTGCTTCTTGATAACCTTTTTTTGTTGCATCCATAAATTTTCCAACTATTTGGGGCTCTTGTTCTATCATTTTATCACTTGTAATAATAACAGGAGTATAATAATCTAAACGTTCATCTAGTTCTCTCAACGGAAGATAATTCAAGTCAATTTGCGCTTCTTTTGCCTTAATCATATCCCAGCCTTCAAAATACCACTGTAAATCGACACCTTTTCCTAAAGCTTCTGGTCCTTCTCCAGTGCTCCCAACAATTGTTAACTTAGAAAAATCTGCATTATCATGCTCCATAACTGCTTTCAATACCGCTTCTTCACTAGGACTTTGCCAACCTGCATAAGTTTTCCCCTCAAAATCCTTTGGTTTCGTTATCCCGCTGTCTTTCGTTGCGACAAATCCAGAAGTATTGTGTTTCATAATCGTCGCAAGCGCTTTTACCGGAATGGATTGACCATCAGCATGTGCGTAAGTGACATCTTCTTGGTAACTAACGCCGAATTGTGCTTTGTCTGCACCCACTAAACCAATACTTGTCGAATCGTCCCCTGGCTCAATGATATTCACATTCAAACCTGCTTCTTTATAGTAACCTTGTTCTTTGGCAACATAGATACCTGTATGATTCGTATTTGGCACATAGTCTAACACAAGAGTGACATCCGTTAATTTTTTTGTGGTATCCGTATCACTTGCTTCCTGTTTATTTGAACCACACGCGGTAAATAGTAACAAAGCCGGTACTAACCATAACAATTTTTTCATTTTCTTCCTCTTCCTATTCTCTAGTGTACAACCAATAATAATAACTTTTCTTTACTAACACACTTAAGCCATTCAACAACAAACTAAGAACGACCACACAAAGGATTGCTGCGAAAACCTTGTCGATTTGATAACTGTTTTTTACACGAATCATATAGTAACCTAATCCTGACTGTGCGCTTAGCCATTCTCCAACGATTGCACCGCTGACACAATAAGTTGCCGCAACTTTTAGCCCAGAAAAGAACCCCACAAGACCTTCAGGAATTTTGAAGATTCGATAGATCTGTCCTGTGCTTGCCCCCATTGTTCGCAAAAATATAATTTGTTCCCTTGATGCTTTGCTCAATGAATCCGCAAAAGAAACGACTATCGGAAAGTAACTCATCAAGATAACTAAAATCACTTTCGGCATTAGTCCAAAACCAAACCACAACGTAAGTAATGGTCCCAATACCATGATTGGCAAAGTTTGTGACACCACCAAGATAGGATAAATTGCAGTCTTTAATAAGTCATAATAGTCCATCAGCAATGCTGTGAAAAACGCAATGATTCCTGCAATCACTAGGCCTAATAAGGCCTCACTCAAAGTCGTGAGCGAATGAAAAAACAGCGTGTGCCAATCAGCAAACAATGCTTGGAAAACGGCAATTGGACTAGGCAAGATAAAAGTTGGTGTCTGCAAGAGTTGAACACTGACTTGCCAAATCAGTAGCAAAACGCAAATACTGATTGCTGGATATAAATGTTTCTTCAATAGTTCACCTCCTAAATGAATCGAATTTAACACTGGAACAAAAAAACGCTTGTTTGCGGACACAACATAGGTCTCACTTAAACAAGCGTTTGCTATGTTTCTCCCTTCACCAGTATTAACTGACAGGTTCGATGGGTCTAAGTTCACAACTTACTCTCATGCCGTTTACGACATCCCCAGAAACAAGTATTCATTTTTTTCAGTGTAGCATAACAAAATTCGGGCAACAAGCACTTCTTCTTAATTTATCCCTTCACTATTTCAGTAAATAGGGTAAATCACTAGCCAATGTTGGATAACCAAAGATCCATTGATCCACGATTTCTTTCGTCAACTGTTGATTGATAGCTATCGCTAGAAAATCAATCAGTTCATCTGCTTGTTCACTTAGGACGCTGGCACCAATCAAAAAGTTTTCTTTATTAAAAAAAAACTTTGCTTTAGCTAACGGTTCATTTACTCGATGATAAGTAAACCAATCCGTCATTTCTTGGGTAACTGTTACTGTTTGCCTGTCATCTTCGACTTTCGTTACTCCAACAGTTGCAATCTTTGGACTACCGTAAACGATAGTGGGAATGACAGGATACTTAATGGCTTCTTGCAGTTCTTTTGTCACTTTTCTAGCAACATATTGTCCTTCAAATGTCGCCACAGGCGTTAATTTTGGTAACTGTTTCTCAATAATGTCTCCGCAAGCAAAAATTTTGGGATTTGTTGTTTGAAGAAATTCGTTGACCATGATCCCTTTTTTCGTAAAAGCAACATTGGCACGCTCCAAATGTAAAGATTCAACATTTGGTTGGCGACCAGTTGCGCAAAAAATAGCGTCTGCTTCAAACGTTTCTTTCTCAGCAATCAACTGTAATTTTCCATTTTGACGCGTGATTTTTTTTGTATCTACATCAAAAGCAAACTGGATTCCAGCTTTTTTCATTTGAATAATGGCCTCTTGAACCAATTCTTCATCAAATTCTTTTAAAGGTCGCTGATTGTGATGCACGATGGTTACTTCACTCCCCGCCGCGTGAGCAATTGTCGCTAATTCAAAGGAAATATAGCCTCCACCAATAAAAATCAGTTGTTTTGGTAAATCGGAAAGCGCTAGAAAATCAGTACTCGTTTGTAAATATTCCTTTCCTTCTATCGGCAAGATCGTTGGACGTTGCCCAGTTGCCAGCACAAAGTGTTTTCCGCGAAATGTTTTTCCCATTAATTCAATCGTTTCTTCGTCAAGAAAACTTGCTGTTCCAGTCAGATGATCGATTCCTGCTTGGCTTAATTCTTTTTGGCGATTTGCAGAGACTGGATCAGTAAATGTTCGTTTAAAAGACTGAAGTTCTTGCCAATTCAATGGTGGTACTTCAGAGAACCCTTTACCAAGCAATTGCTTGACCCGATTACGTGCTTCCACACCACCTATCAAGATTTTTTTGGGATCACATCCTCGATTGGGACATGTCCCTCCCCACAAGTTTTCTTCAATTACTAATACTTGTTGCTGCTTTGCTTTCAACTCATAAGCGGCACTTAATCCAGCCACTCCTGAACCAATCACAATTGCGTCATACTCCTTCATCGTTTGTTCGACTCCTTTCGACTTAAAAATGCAAAGACATCTTGACCAGACAATTCTCCAATAAGCTTTCCTTGATTGATGACTTGAACAACTGGTGCTTGGGCTAATTTTTGATAAGCCTGAGTTAATGGAGCTGTGATCTCAATCATAGGAACATTTTTATCTGTTATTTCTTTGTCATAGAAACCTAAAGCGATCAGTTCTTCCACCAAAATTTCTTTTTGATTGGTTTCTTCAAAAAAGCTTTGAACAAATGCGTTATTTGGTTGCTTCAATAGTTTTTCCGGTGTATCACATTGAATCAACTGACCGTCTTTCATGACACCTATTCGACTACCTAGTTTGACTGCTTCTTCCATATTGTGTGTAACAAAAACGACAGTCGTCCCTAATTCTTGATGTAATGAAAGAACTAATTCTTGCAAGGAAGCACGTGAAAGAGGATCAAGTGCACTAAACGGTTCATCCATCAAAATGATTTCTGGATTGGCAGCAATTGCACGTAGAATACCGATTCGTTGTTGCTCTCCACCAGATAATTCCCGTGGAAAGCGATCTCGATAATCCGTTGGCGAAAGCCCTACTTTTTCCAATAACTGATCCACTTGTCGTTCCCGTCTTGACTTGTCCCAGCCTAGCATCTCTGGTATCACTTCAATATTTTGTTTAACAGTCATAGTTGGAAATAAAGCGATTTGTTGTAAAACATATCCCATCTTCCACCGCAATTTTTGTAAATTGTAGCTAGTTAATTTTTCACCTTTAAAATATATCTCCCCACTCGTTGGCTTGATCAATCCATTGATCATCTTCAGCGTACTTGTTTTTCCACTACCAGACGGGCCTACTAATACGAAAATCTCACCTGGATGAACAACAAAGTTTAGTTGATCGATCACAACTTTTTCAGCAAATTTTTTTTGGACTTGATGAAACTCGATGATTTCTGTCATTTTTCAGCCTCCTTGCTCAACCCAATCGTTACTAAAAACTCGTGGGCGACTTGTGCTGGTTCTCGTTTTTCAACATTTACTTGGTAATTCATCTCAATCATTTCTTCTTCAGTGATTTTCCCACCAAGTTGATTCAAGGCATTCACGATTTCTGGATGTTTATTAGCAAAATTTTCCTTCATTAGAGGTGCACCTTGGTAAGGGGGAAATAGTTGTAAATCGTCTTTTAAAGTCACTAATCCATATTCTTTTAACTCACTATCTGTCGAGTAAGCATCAATTATATTGACGTCCCCATTCTTGATTGCTTGATAACGAAGACTTGGTTCCATGCTTTGGACACTTGGAAATGCTAGATGATAAACCGATTGGATTCCGCGATAACCATCGTTACGATCAATAAATTCCAAAGTGAAACCTGCTTTGAGTTGATTGTTCACTTTGATCAAATCAGAAATCGTTTCTAACTGATGCTCTTTAGCAAAGGACTCTTTCACTGCTAGTGCATAAGTATTTTGATACGCCATTGGTTCTAAGAAAGTCATTGCTTCTTGTTGCTGGAGCAACTCTTTTGCTTGTTGATACGTATCTTTTTCGGATAACTTCGTTTCTTTCATTGCTTCTGGAACCTTGACCAAGCTTTCTAAAACCGTTCCAGTAAATTCTGGATAGATATCGATTTGCTCATTATGTAAGGCGCTAAACAAAAAGCTCGTCTTTCCAAAATTTGGTTTGATTTCAACAGCAAGATCTGGATTTTTTTCCTCAATCAGTTCTTTATACATCTCAATCAAAATTTCTGGTTCTGAACCAAGTTTACCCGCAATTACTACAGGCTCTTCTTTCACAAAAAATGTTTGGTAAGCGGATACGCCTCCAAGGACGCCAATTGTCAAGGCTAAAACAATCAAGGTGTATAGCGGTCGAACACGTTGTAACAAACGAATCAAACTACTAAAAATAATAGCTAGTAATGCCGAACTAATAGCACCAATCAGTGTCAACGCAGGTGTATTGCGATCGATTCCCAACAAGATAAACGTTCCTAAACCACCTGCACCAATCAACGCTGCTAAGGTAGCCGTTCCAATAATCAAAACCAACGCTGTACGAATCCCCGAAATAATTACTGGCAACGCAATTGGTAATTCAACTTTGATTAAACGTCGCATTCGAGACATGCCAAAAGCTACAGCTGCTTCTTCAATTGATGGGTCGATTTCAGTTAAACCAATATACGTATTTTGAAAAATAGGTAGTAATGCATATACGACCAAAGCAATCAATGCTGGCACTGTACCAATTCCAACAAACGGAATCAATAATCCTAATAAGGCTAATGATGGAATCGTCTGTAATACACTAGTGATTTGTAATAAAACTTCTGCTAACTTTTTATGACTCACCGACCAAATGGCTAAAGGAATTGCAATCAAAACCGCAAGGAGTAATGCAAAGAAAGAAATCGATAGGTGTTGGAACGTGGCAGTTAGCAATTCTGCTTTTCGTTCATCGAGAATTTGAATAAACTGATTCATTAGTCTCCTCTTTCTTAATTAATTTTGTTATTTCTTAAGTATAAACCTCTCAAATACTTTCCCCAAATATGTTGCCTTGTTAAACCAAAAAGACCAGAAAAATCATGATGATTTTCTGGTCTTTTTGGTTGATCTAAAAACAACAAAATAATGGGGAATTTTAGGAGCTCTTCTGTCTTAGCAGTTCAGCCCAACAAATCAATAAGAAGAAAAACAGCCAATAAAGTGGAAATCTCGTGGGGGAGATAATTTTCTTTACTGGCTTGTTCTCTTGTAATTATAGGTGAGTAGACGAAATTTTTGTGAGAATTGTAAAAAAAAGCTGTTTTCTGCGCATAACTGTTAAAAAATAAGACGTTTTTCTTTTTTTGACAAAAAATATGTTTTTAGTTTCTCTTTCTTGTCGTGACTTTTTTCACAAGTATAATTGTTGGCATTATTACTAAGTCATTGCTACCATAGGTTCAACGGACGTCCGTTAACAATAAAAGAAACTTGGATGAGAGAAGAATCTTTGGGGGACTCTTTTCTTAGCCTAGTTTCTTTTCCATTTTTTATTTCTTTTTACCTTGTTGATGGTCGTTTCCTCATTGTTCTTACAAAGATATATTACTTAGCTTTACAACGAGAGGACACTACTTCACAACTATCAGGTAACTTATTTATAAAAACAACTCATTTTACTATGTGCTCCCATGTTCTTTGATAGTTTCAATCAAAGAACATTAAGATAAACGCTTTACTACGTTTTATGTACGAATCCCTTTTTCTTAATGATGCTTCTTATATAGTAAGCAAAAGATTGACCACTACTTTGAATTGCTTTCATGACATTACTCTTCTCCCCAAAAAAGTTCATTTCTTCTCGTCCAAGTAGGTAACCAACGAATGAAATACAGACCAGACATATTCCCAACCAAACCAATGCTTCTGACTGAACCTCTGCTGTTTTTGGCAATTGCTCTGGCATAGTGATTGTTGTTTCTCCTAAAGTTGGTCTATACAGCACTCCTTGGACGGTAAGTGTCGTTTCGTTCCCCTGTGTGGCAAATGCTACTGGACTCGTCAAGAAAATAGCTAACAGAAATATCGTGCCGATCATTAGCTTTTTCTGTCTCATTTCATCCCCCCTTCGTTGTGTGACGTAATTGCTTTCCCCGAGTTAAATAATAACAAAACTCACTGCTTCAAATCTATTCAGATTTTACCGTCCCATCGGAAAATATCAATTTTAAAAAAACTAATCCTTCACGTGATTATTTTTTTATTTAAATCATTAATTCTGTTCCTGTTTCTTTAATACCATATAAAGGAATTATTTCTGCATCCAATTGATAGTAAATATTTTTTTCACGATTCATCATTAGTTCAACTAAAATTTCTTTCATTGTCAATCCATTTTTTGGTTGATTGAAATGTAAGACTAACTCGTTTTTTGGCGTGACCTCAATCTTTGTGACTGGCCGTTTCTGATTTTTAATCAGTAAGAAGATTCCTTGGTATTCTTTGTTTTGTGGCGGATTGGTCAAAATAGTTAGTAAGTCAGCAGCGCGCATGATTTCCTCCTTTGTTTTTGTTTGCCTAATAAAAAGTTTTCACACAGAAAAAAATTTCTTTTTCCCTCTTGAAGAATTGATTCTATTTGTATAATATAGGGGTTGCTGAAAATTTTCAAACAGAAAAGGGGTTAGAGATGAAAAAACTACATTTATTTACAGACCTTGGTGGAATTATTTTAGGTGCTGGGATCTACGGGCTTGCTGTAACTGGAATCAATGTACCTTCAAAACTTGCTGATGGCGGGGTGACAGGTATTGCGTTACTGCTAAATAACCTTTTTGGATTTGCACCTTCAATTACTTCATTAGTCTTGAATTTACCATTATTACTGATCTCATTATTTATTTTTGGAAAACATGCATTTCTTCGTACGATTGTGGGAACATTTGCATTAGTTTTCTTTTTACATTTATGGGAAAGTCTTCATATACAGTTTGCCGTTGGGAACTTGTTAATCAATAGTCTGATGACTGGTCTACTTTCTGGTATTGGTTGTGGCTTGGTTTTTCGCTTTGGAGGTAGTACGGGCGGAACCGATATTTTATATCAAGCAATTGAAAAGTATTTTCACGTTAAAATCGGAAAAAGTCTTTTCTTAGTCACTTTTGTTATCTTAGTCGTGTCTCTTTTATACCTTGATCTTAGACACTTCTTATACACTTTACTAAGTTGCTCTGTTTTAGCTTATACGTTAAACAAAGTAAAATATGTTCAGCTTCCTGATTTCTTTCAATCAGCGAAATATTCAATGGGGACTTTAGAAGAAACTGCCACGTCTTTTGAAGAATTACCAGAATATCAAGAACCAATTTGATACAACTAGTTTGTTCAACTTAAAAAGAGCTTGATCATGCCGTACACCTCAAAAGTTCGCTTTTTAGTTTAACTTTTGAGATGCGCTACGGATACTCAAGCTCTTTTTTTATTTAGTCAACAAAACCACCCGTTAATACCACTTTCCCTTGAACATGTCCTTCTTCGACATCTTTTGTTGCCTGCTTCAAGTGAGTGACAGAAATTCCCTGATAAACTTTGCCTAAATGACTATGCACTTCTTTTTGTTCAACCAAAGTGGTGATTTTTGCTAAAATCGCCCCCTGCGTTTCAATTTTATAATCAAAATCCGTTTTCGCAAACATATATTCCCAATCAAAACTAATTGAATGATTTTTCCATTCACCAATTGGTAAGGGTTGATTGATACCAACAATTGTTCCCACTCGGCCCCCTGGTTGTACAATTTCTAGTAGTTGTTGGAAATAAGGTACAACATCATATAATACAGCCACATAGTCTACACGATCCGTTCCCAAAGAAATCAATTGTTTCTTTAAGTCTTCATGGTAATCCAAGGGATGATCCACTCCATTATTATGGAGCCACTCAAAGTTTTTGACACTCGCTGTTGCAAATATTTCAAGACCACTCCATTTAGCAAGCTGAGTCAAAATGGAGCCAACCCCGCCTCCACCGTTGATTACTAATAATTTTTTCCCTATATTCGCTTTTGCTTGTGGGGTTAATTGAAATTTTTCAAATAATAATTCAAAAGCCGTCAAGCTGGTTAACGGTAACGCGGCTACTTCTTCATCTGATAAAGAAGCTGGTGCTTTTGCTACGATTCTTTCATCGACTAGTTGAAACTCTTGATTACTACCTGGACGTTTGCTACTTCCTGCATAAAAAACACGTTCGCCGATTTGAAATTTTTCAACCCTCTCACCTACAGCGACGATTCGCCCAACTGCATCAAAACCTAAAACAGTTAACTGATCTTTTTTTGCTGCATTCTGACGAAACTTCGTATCAACTGGATTAACAGAAATTGCATCTACCTCTACTAACAAATCGTGACCTGTAGCAACGGGAACTGCATCAGTTATTTCGATGAAACTCTCTTTTTCTTCGATTGGTAACCCTTGATAGAAGCCAATTTTTTTCATTTGTTTTTTCATGATTTTTCCTACTTTCTAAAAGTTGAGATATATAACGTTTAGCTCCGACAAGATAGTGAGCAAGCACTCCAAGTAGCTTTTCATATTTTGCAGTGACTGTAAGCTATATGGAAGAGTCCTTTTGGAATACCGGCCATAAAGGTCATGGTACAAAGCGACCGTTCTCAATCCAACTGATTGACACTTAAGCAAGTGTCGCTTAAAGTCATTTGATTCTGTCAACTAAGAAACAATTGCTAAATCATCTTCACATACGGCACCATACACAAAAAGAGCGATGATTTACATCATTGCTCTTTTTGTCATTTTCAATCAGCCAATGCTATTGTTTGAAATAGCTATTTTCTTTTAATGAATTGCCTTGATCCTCGATCAACCCGTGAAGTGAGCGTTCCAACACTCCATGTGCTTTTTTTGCTTTCGTTGTCTTCTTATTTGTTGTCTTTACTGTTGTTTCTTCTTCACTTTTATGAAAAGTCTTGACCGTTTTGTTCTCTTTTTTCTCTTGATACGGCGTTGGATCAGTATCAAATAACAGGTATGCATCTTCTGCTTTCTTCATTGATTGGATTAATTCATTTTCCGTCACCTGTGTTTCTCTTGGATCTGGGATAATTGATGCTGGAATAAATTTTGGTACAAAGTAGGAACGTTCATGAGTGACATTATTTGTTTTTGAAGATGTTTTATTACGTGCAGAGGATGTCACCGATTGATTTGTTTGAACATGATTTTTTTCACCAAAAAGCTTCTTCTGTCCAGTTGGCGATGTCTTAAGTTGAGAATGCTTTCCATATTCTGGCAAATTTTCTTTATAACGTTCCAACTTCTCTTGACGTGGCACAACTTTTGTCGTTTCATTCATCGTACGTCTTTGTTTTCTTTGGCGTGTCTGATTTCGGTCGTTTTCATCAAAATGAAACTCTTTTGTTCGACCGTAACGTTGTTGTGGATGTTGATCTGTTTGGGTCATCAAATCATCGACACCATCAAATAAAACTCGATTAGACTCCGTACTTAATTTTACCCCTATTTCATCATCATAAGCTGGAAAACGAAAATGCTTTCGCTTGATTTCTTTCATTTAACTCATCCTTTTCAAAACGGAACTTTTCTCAATCATAGCATAATTTCAGCTATTTCAGTAATAATGCGCTGATAAATTTCAGAAATCACGACCATTTTTAAAGAAAACGTGAATTACTTCGTCGTTTCACGTAAAATAACTTCTGGAAAAAATCGTCGATAACCTTGACTTGCTCCTTTTTCTTCAATTTTTTTCAACAACATTTCACCACAAACTTCACCCATCCGAATAATATCTTGTTTCACCGTTGTTAACTTGGGAGAACTGATTTGATCCAAAAAGACCCCATCAAAACCAATCACACCATAATCTTGAGGAATTTTCCCGCCAACTTTCATAATTCCTCGAACAACACCTAAAGCTAAACGATCTGAACTACAAACAAAACAAGTATTCTTGTCAAATTCATCCCAATGTGAGTCAATATACTCTTCCGCTTTTGTCGAATGATTAGGAAAACGAACTGTTTTTGTTGATAACTCCTGTTCCTTCATAACCGCTAAATATCCCGCTTCTCTGGCACGTTCAAAAGGCTCTGCCACATCCATCCCAATATAAACCACCGATTTATACCCACGAGATAGAGCATATCCCGTTGCTTTTGTTGTTCCGTATTGATTATCACTATCTACATAATCATAACCAAAATCATTTTCCCCAAATAAAACAACTGGCTTTTCCAAGCGGGCTATCCAATCAAAATCTTTTTCACGCATCCCCGTAATGATGTATCCGTCACAAGCACCAACATCAAACCCACTTGTTGTTACTAGCTGTAATGAATAATGTGCTCGACCAATTCGATTGGCGATTCCCATCAACAAATTCATATAGTAGGGCTCTGTTGTATCGATTTCTTCTAAAATAAATAATTTGATTACTTGTGATCGATTAGAAACAAGTGCTTTTGCCGCAATGTTAGGGCGATAGTTCAATTCAGCCATGGCTGAAAAGACCAGTTCTTTCAGCTCGTCAGTGACTTGTTCAGGATGATTGATCACCCTTGATACAGTCATCTTTGAAACATTTGCTAATTTTGCTACGTCTGCAAGAGTTGTCATAGCTCTACCTCTTTCTAACAAAAATTTCGCGAATACACCTCACGATGAAGGACATAGACCAATTTACTTCATCCTCTATTATACCTAAAATTTTTTCGTTTTATAGTCAAGTTTTCATATCTTTTCTGTCACCAAACAAGAAAGGACGAAAAAAAGATTGGAATCAAAGAAATTTCCAATCTTTTTTTATTACTAGAAATAAGAACTTCACTCAAAAAATACCTTTATTCAAAAACCCTTATTCCTTTTCAACTACTGAATACGATTTTCTTACATCTTTTCTTCATGGTTTCCCTTAATCAAACATTTGTAAAAAAAAGCCGCTGCCTCTTCCATCAATGGAATTTCAACTAAATGCCCTTGCTTTTCTGAAGGATGAAAAAGAATCTGCCGCCCTGCTTGAGTCCATTGATTAGCCCTTACAAAATCAGCGGTCTGTTCGAAAGGAATTTTCTCATCTTTCTTTCCATGCCAAAAAAACAAAGGTCTTCCAGCTAAACGCTGTGGATTCAAAGACAAATCATATCTTTCAACCCAAGAAATCAATTCAAAATAATCTTTAGGTAAAGTAAGATCGAGTTGTTTAGCACGCGCCTTGATTCCTTGTCCGTAAGCTAGTGGCGCAGGTGACCCCATTAAACAGGCACCAGCAATAAGCCTAGGGTGATGACTAAGTAATGCGCAAGTAGTCATCCCCCCCATCGAAACACCGCCTACCGCTACTTTTTCATGGAGTAAACCTCGCTTGTCAAGATGTTCCATCAGTGTTTCAAATTCGAATAAATTGCCATAAATACTATTCCAAAACGTGTAAGAGGGAATGGAAGACACAGGCTGTTTCCGTTCGCCATGATTCATTGCATCTGGCAAAATGACTCGAATCCCATACTGCGCAATTTTTCTACCTTGTGTCAGAACCAATTCTTTACTTGTTTGCCAGCCGTGATAGTAGACAACCACTGGAATTTTTTTGCTTTTGAATTCTTCTAAAACAACTTCTAACACGGGAATTGCTTTCACTTTACGTTTCATTACGATTGGATTCACTTCGAGTCACCTAACTTAATTAAATTTATATTTTGAAAAAATAACCAACTGCTACTTAAAATTTGAAAAATGCTAATACTACTAAAAAAAAGCAAAGTCGATTGTAAATACCATTGCGGAAATAAAAAAAGAGAAGATATTCCAATTATTCCCAGTAACAATGTAAGTACCGGATAAATGGAAAAGCGAAGAAAGCTAGCTACACCACCAAACATACTCCCAATAAAAAGGACTAGAAAGAAGATAACGCTTAATAGAAAGTAATCAATGATGGATAATGAGAAGAATAGATCCTCTACCTCAAACGTTTCTTGAACGGCATAAACAGCTAAATATACGCTAAAGACCATACTCAATAGATGGCTAACACAAATAATTTGATTGATCTTTTTCATAGCATCACCTACCCATCGTCTTTATAATACAATTATAATCTTTTTTTAATTTTTTTCAAATGAAGATACTTTAATTTTTTCCCAAATTTTGATTTTTTTGCTATTGTAGAGAAGAAAGAAATAGGGGGAGTGTTTTGATGGTTGATCCAAAAATGTTACTAATGATTTTTATTATCAATTTTGCGTATATTACGCTAAATACCCTAAGATTTATGCTGACGATGAAGGGCTATCGCTTGATTGCTCCTTTAGTAAGTATGGTTGAAATAATTATTTATATTATGGGGCTTTCTCTCGTTCTTGATCGTTTAGATAATCCTTTAAATCTCTTTGTTTACGCACTCGGCTATGCTGTAGGAATCAGTGTAGGGATCTTGATTGAAGACAAATTAGCACTTGGCTACATCATGGTTACGACGATTTTGCCAACAAATACCTCTGAAGATAAAAATTTGCCTCGAATTTTGCGAGAAAACGGGTACGGAGTTACACAAACTTCTGCAATGGGACTTGAGGGTGAACGATTAGTTTTAGAAATCCTTTCTCCACGTAAAAGTGAACGTGAGCTCTATCACTTGATCAAAACAGTCGAAGAACGTGCATTCATTATTTCCTATGAACCAAAATATATTTCTGGAGGATTTTGGACGAAAAAAGTCCGGAAACGTCAAAAAAATTAAATTTTTTTAATCAAAAAAGAAATGATTTTCTCATACCGGTTTAGCAAATTCTATTTGTTTGAACCGGTTTATTTTTGTCTAATCCTCGACAAAAGCTCATTGTTTTGTTATGATAATATATGCAAAATATCATTTTTTAGTATTGGAGAACTACTTGAAATGTATCGAAAAACAATGATTTATCTCCAATTAGCTTCGCTATTTGGACTATTGGCAATCCTATTTTTTGTCTTACATACCTTTTCTACAACTTCTGATGCACCAAACCATGCACTTGGATGGCTCTTACTGGATTATTCAACACTTAATACATTGGACCAGAGTGCAGGCTTACTTATCTTGTCTTCTTTATCGTCACTTTTGTTTGCCATCTTTTTTTCGCGCTATGTTTACCTAGAAAAAACAAAAGAACTAGCGGAAGCTTCATTTATTTTTATCGCATTAAAATTGTTTTCATTCTTGGCTGTTTTACTCTATACCTTTAATCAAAATTCGCTTTTCTTTTTTATTTTAAATGGCTTAGTGGTTACCTTAGCAATTTTTTCTTTCTTTTTCTTCTCGTTAGTATTTAAAGAATTGAAATTAAATCCTTTCTTTTGCTGGATCTCACTCATTTGTTTTGGCTATAACTTTTTTGCTTTTTTGTTTTTGGCATTTGCACCCACGATCCAAACAACGATTATTCAAGATGTCAGTAACTGTTTTGATTTCTTATTTGTGATTTGTTTAGCATTCTTAATGTGGCAATATCAACGAAACAAAACATATAAATAAAACATCCAGACAAACGATTGAAGGTTTGTCTGGATGTTTTATTTTGCTTTGATATAAGAATATGCCGTTAACCCAAGAGATTGTTTTACTTCTTCATACATTTTTCTGTGAACGAAAGCAACTTCTGATTCAGTTAGACCAACTATTTCAGTAAGCTGAACGTCGCTCAACTCTTTTTTATTTTCAAGAACCGGTAACAATAATTCAAAAGCCGGTTCTGATTGAATGGTTTTTGTCTGGATTAAGGATTCCAAAAAAATATTTGGACGGCGATTTTTAAATTTATTTAGCCGGATACGTTCAATGATCACTTCCACTTGATCAAAATAATAGACTTCATTCACATCCCCCAGCAAAGTTGCTAATGATGAAAAATTTGGGAATTGTGTAAGCTTATTTTTTTGAACGAAGAAATAATTCGCTAATGTTACTGGAAAGTTTTTTGTAGTAGAAATTGAAACAAATTGATAGGCTTCATTTCCGGCAATCGTCTTTCGTGTCGTTTCTTCTGTCTCACCTTTGTAGCCATAAAAAACTTTACTATCTTCTTCAAAACAAATTGACCAAAGTGTTTCTCCTAAAATGAATTGTTGCTCATCTTTGGAAAGCTTAGAAAGCTGTTCACTTAATCGCTGAGCTTGACTAGCAATGATTTCTTGATAGTTAGCTTCATTTTCTGTGAAGATTGGGAAGTTTAATTCGTATCTTCTTTGTTCTCGTTTAACTAGTCCAGCTTCAATCAATTGATCCAAAAAATGTTCAAATTTTCGCTGAGGAAAAACTTGTTTTAATTCTCTCAAAATGACTGGCTCGGGCTGCTCACTTAAATACGTAATAACTGGTGAGAACAGCGGATCAGTCACCAATTTTTGATAAACTTTATTTTTGGGTGAATAAAAATAATTCATTTGCTCCCTCACTCCATTCAACTTCTATCTTCATTCGTGATAAAAAAAGCTGAGTCGCAGTTTACGCTCGACTCAGCTAAATCAGTAATTAACTAAAAACTTCTGTTAATTGAGGAACAACTTGTTTTTTACGAGAAACAACGCCTTTTAAAAATGCACGATTGTTTGTTAATTTTGTTTGGAATGCTGCTTCAACTTTTTCTTTGTCATCTCCAGCAACCAATAATTCTGAGTCGCTGTCTAAAATATTCGTGACAACTAAAACAAACAAATCATAACCATTTGCAGTCATTTCTTTAGCCATGGCTGTTTCTAACTCAGCTTGACGATCCATTACTTCATTCAAGTCAACTGTATTAACCTGAGCAATACGGACATTCTTGTCTCCCATTGGGAAACTTTTTGCATCTAAATCAAGCAAGGTTGCAGCTGATTTATCGCTTAATTTTGTACCTGCTTTTAACATTTCTAGACCATAAACATTTAGATCTACTTCTGCGATTTCAGCAAGCTCTTGTGCTGCTTTTTCGTCTTCAGGTGTAGAAGTTGGTGATTTGAATAGTAATGTATCAGAAATAATAGCTGAAAGCATGATTCCGGCAATTTCTTTTGGAATGCTTACTTGATTTTCTTTGTACATTTTCAAAACGATTGTGCTTGTGCAACCAACTGGTTCGGCACGGTAATATAAAGGATTAGCTGTTTCAAAATTTGCGATGCGATGATGATCCACCACAGATAAAATCGTTACCTCTGCAATATCTGAAATACTTTGTTGAAATTCATTATGGTCAACCAGCATAACAGCTGCATCTTCTGCTTTCGCTGACTCTACTACGCGAGGTGCTGTTAATCCAAATGAATCTAAGGCAAATTGTGTTTCTTCATTCGGTATGCCTAATGCTACAGCTTCTGTTTGTTTTCCTAATTCATTTTGTAAATGTGAAAATGCAATCGCCGCACCAATTGCATCTGTATCTGGATTTTGGTGTCCAAAAACTAAAATTTTTGACATGTCATTCGCTCCTTTGTTCTTTCTCATATTTAATAATAGCAAAAAAACGGAAAAGAGCAATACTAACTTCCTTTTCCGTTTCAAAACTATCTAGTTAAATATCCTTGGTAATCTTCTGTGTGAAGTAATTGTTTTGCGTTTTCTACACGTTCTTTCGTCGGTGGTTCAATTCCATCTAATGGGTACTTCAAGCCTAATGTTTCCCACTTATACCGACCCATGGTGTGGTAAGGTAGAATCTCCACCTTATCCACATTATCCAGCGTTTTGATAAATTCATCTAACCGAATCAGATACTCATCGTAGTCACTACGTTCAGGAACAAGAACGTGTCTAATCCAAACAGGTTTACCGATTTCTGACAAGTATTGTGCCATTTCCAGAATATTTTGGTTTCCATTCGCTGTCAAAATTTTATGTTGATCATTATCGATATGTTTGATATCAAATAATAACAAATCTGTGTATTCCATTAGCTCTTCAAATTTACTGAAAAATGGTTCTTCACGCGTAAAAGGTTTACCACATGTATCAATTGTTGTATGAACCCCTTGCGCTTTTGCTTTTTTGAAAAGATCAATTAAAAAATCTAATTGCAGTAAAGGCTCACCACCACTAATAGTAATACCACCTTTATCTCCCCAAAATTCTCGGTAAGCAAGTGCTTCATTTAACACATCGTCTGTTGATCGTTCAACACCACCGCCAATATTCCAAGTATCTGGATTATGACAAAATTGACAACGCATCCGACATCCTTGCATAAATGCGATAAAACGGATACCAGGGCCGTCGACGGACCCAAAGCTTTCAGTTGAGTGAATAAAACCTGTTACAGGTGTTGTCATAGACGTGTCCTCCTAATAATGACTTTTCAAGTAAAAAAGGCGAATCGACTGAATCAGTCCATCCGCCTCCTTGACTTTTGTTACATTGATTCGTGCATTGTACGCGCAATTACATCATTTTGTTGTTCGCGTGTTAACTTAATGAAGTTTACTGCATATCCAGAAACACGGATAGTTAATTGAGGATATTTTTCTGGATGTTCTTGGGCATCCAATAAAGTATCACGGTTGAATACGTTGATATTTAAATGGTGACCCATTTTCTTCGCATAACCATCAAGCATTGTTGCTAAGTTTTCTTCTTGTGTTTCTTCGTCACGACCTAAAGCTTTAGGTACGATTGAGAATGTATTTGAAATACCATCTAATGAATATTCATATGGTAATTTTGCTACTGAAGACAAGCTTGCTAATGCTCCGTGTGTATCGCGACCATGCATTGGGTTAGCACCTGGTGCAAATGGTTCGCCTGCGCGACGACCATCAGGTGTATTACCTGTTTTCTTACCATACACAACATTTGAAGTGATTGTAAGAATTGAAGTAGTTGGTGTTGAATTACGATAAGTTTTATTACGTTTCACTTTTGTCATAAATGTTTTTAGTAATTGAACAGCAATTTCATCTACACGGTCATCATTATTACCATATTTAGGGTAGTCACCTTCAATTTCGTAATCTTCAACAATTCCATTTTCATCACGAACTGTGCGGACAGTTGCATATTTGATTGCTGATAATGAGTCAACTGCTACTGAGAATCCAGCAATACCAGTTGCCATTGTGCGCAAGATATCTGTATCTTGTAAAGCCATTTCAATACGTTCATATGAATATTTATCATGCATATAGTGAATGATATTCAGTGTATTCACATATAATTCAGTGATCCAGTCCATCATGACATCGTATTTTTCCATTACTTCATTGTAATCAAGAACTTCTGAAGTAATTGGTTGATATTTAGGTCCAACTTGAGCTTTTGATTTTTCGTCAACCCCACCGTTGATTGCATACAACAATGTTTTGGCTAAGTTTGCACGAGCGCCAAAGAATTGCATTTGTTTACCAATTCTCATTGCTGATACACAGCAAGCAATTCCATAGTCGTCGCCCCAATGTTTACGCATAACATCGTCATTTTCGTATTGGATAGCTGATGTTTGGATACTCATTTTTGCACAGAAAGTTTTAAAGTTATGTGGTAAACGAGTTGACCATAAAACAGTTAAGTTTGGTTCCGGAGCTGGTCCTAAGTTTGATAACGTGTGTAAGAAACGGAAACTATTTTTAGTTACCATGTGGCGTCCATCTTCACCGATACCCGCGATTGATTCTGTAACCCAAGTTGGGTCACCTGAGAACAATGCGTTGTAATCTGGTGTACGAGCAAATTTAACAAGACGTAGTTTCATAACAAAATGGTCAACGATTTCTTGTGCTTCTTCTTCAGTAATAACACCATTTTGTAAATCACGTTCCACATAGATATCTAAGAATGTTGAGGTACGTCCTAATGACATTGCTGCACCATTTTGTTCTTTGATTGCTGCTAAATATCCAAGATATAACCATTGGAATGCTTCTTTTGCATTTGTAGCAGGTTCTGAAATATCGAAACCGTAGATATTTCCTAATTCTTTCAACTCACTTAACGCACGGATTTGTTCGTTCAATTCTTCACGTTGGCGAATGATATCATCTGACATGATGCCAATACCACAGTTAGACAAATCAACTTGTTTTTCTTTAATCAAATAATCTACACCATAAAGTGCTACTCGACGGTAGTCACCAATGATACGTCCACGACCATAGGCATCAGGAAGACCAGTGATAACACCTGAACGACGTGCTGCACGAATTTCTGGTGTGTATGCATCAAAAACACCTTGGTTATGTGTTTTACGATAATCACGGAAAATGTGAGAAACTTCTGAATCGATTTCAAAGCCGTAAGCTTCAGCTGCTTGTTCAGACATTCTGATTCCACCAAATGGTTGCAAGCTACGTTTAAATGGTTTTTCTGTTTGGAATCCAACAACTGTTTCTAAATCTTTATTCAAGTAGCCCGGACCATGTGAAGTAATTGTAGATACGACTTTAGTATCCATATCTAATACGCCACCAGCTTCACGCTCTTGTTTGTTCAATTCCATTACTTGATCCCAAAGTTTTGTTGTTGCTTCTGTTGGACCAGCTAAAAATTCGTCATTCCCATCATAAGGGGTATAGTTTTCTTGGATAAAATCTCTAACGTTTACTTCTTCTTTCCAGGTTTTTCCTTTAAATCCATTCCATTGCTCCATTGTATGGACCTCCTAAAAGTTTCTGTTTTATGTAACAGTTTTTACGTGATTAGTATAACACAGAGCGTCATCTTTGCAAGGGTTTTCTTGTTTTTTCTTTAACAATTTTTAGATTTTAATAACTACATTACTAAACAACGCTGCAACACCAAGCTTTAAGCATTGTGAACACTTTCATATTTAATTAAAAAAGTTCAATTTATTCTAGTTAGCAAATGAAAAAAGGGGCACAACCTGTACTACTACAGATTATGCCCCTTCAACAAAAAATAATACAGTTATTCTTCTATTTTTGTGTTGTTCGTTTCAAGGACATGGATAATCTCTCCGCCTTGTTTTTCATCCAACACAAACGAACCATTCGAAGTCCGGTCACCAATTGGAAAATCAGTTGGATTAAATTCTACTTGTTTTCCTTTTTGGTTCACAATTGATAATTCACGACTTGTTCCTTCTGACATATAAACCACTCGATGAGGGTTTTTCTTCAATTCTCTTAAAACTTGTACACCACGTTTTGCGCGTGAAGTTTGTGAGATTTCTTGCGCAAGCATTCGTTTGACTGCACCTCTTTGTGTGACAATGACGATTGGCGTATCGCCTTCAGCCAAAACTAATAATCCATTTGTTACCGTGTCATCCTCTTTGAGATTGATGGCTTTCACTCCTGCTGCTTTTGCACCAACGACTGGTACTTCAACTAATGGGTACCTTAAGCCCATTCCTTGATAGGTAACTAAAAAGACATCTAAATCTGTTTGTTTCTCTTCTAAATAGACCGCTATCAGCTCGTCCTCGTCTTTTAGTTTCATCGAACTAAGTGGACGACTCTTATACGTACGCCATGGTTCAAATTCAGTCATTCTCGTTTGTTTGATCATGCCATTTTTACTGATAAAAATAAAGGTTTGTTCTGGTTGGATTTTCGTGTATGGGAACACCGCAATTATCGATTCGTCCATGGACAAATTCAAAATTGTTTGCGAAATGTGTTCTCCGACTTCCTTCCATTTTAGGTCTGGTAACTCGTGGACAGGACGATAAATCATATTTGCTTTATTCGTCACAAACAAGACATGATCTAATGTACTTAATTCGCCCGTGTATAGAAGGTAATCACCTTCACGCATACCAATCTCTTCTGGTTTTGAAGCACTATAAGAGCGTATGCTACTTCGTTTCACATATCCCTCATGCGTAACGCTAACGACTACGTCTTCTTGTGCAACTAACACTTTCGTATCAATTTTTATTTCTTCGATCTCATCTTCAATTGTTGTAATACGCTTTGTTGCATAATTTTTTTTCACTTCACGCAATTCTTTTTTCATTAGTGAAAATAATTCTTTATCATCTGAAAGAATTTTATTTAATTCCGTGATTTGCGCAATCAATTGTTCAGATTCTTTTTGAAGTTCAGTGATATCGGTGTTTGTTAAACGGTAAAGTTGTAACGTCACAATTGCTTCTGCTTGTTCTTCCGTAAACTGGAAAACATCCACCAAATTTTTCTTTGCGTCACGTTTATCTTTACTTTCACGAATTGTCGCAATCACTTGATCTAAGATCGATAATGCCTTCATCAAACCTTCTACAATATGTTGACGCTTTTCTGCTTTTGCCAAATCATACTGACTACGTTTCGTAATCACGTCTTTCCTATGTCCCACATAGCTGCTCAAAATATCTCGTAGACCAACCTGATGTGGTGTCATATGGTCAATGGCTACCATATTAAAGTTGTAGTTAATTTGTAGCTCTGTGTTTTTAAATAGATAATTTAAGATTCCTTGTGCATTTGCATCTTTTTTTAATTCCACAACGATTTGTAACCCTGTTCGGTCACTTTCATCACGAACTTCAGCAATTCCATCCACTTTTTTGTTCAAACGAACTTCATCGATTTTTTTCACAAGTGTTGCTTTATTGACTTCATACGGAATTTCAGAAATAACAATTTGTTCTTTGTTTCCTTTAATTGCTTCGATTTTTGTTTTAGAACGTAAGATTACTTTTCCACGACCAGTTTCAAAGGCTTTTTTGATTTCATCTTTTCCCTGTAAGATTCCTCCTGTTGGAAAATCAGGTCCCGGAATGAATTCCATCAGTTTCTCTAAACTTGCATTAGGATGGTCAATAAGGTAAATCGTCCCATCAATGACTTCCCCTAAATTGTGTGTTGGTATCTCGGTCGCGTACCCCGCTGAGATACCTGTCGAACCGTTTACCAATAAGTTTGGATATCTAGCAGGTAAAACGGTTGGTTCTTTTTCAGTGTCATCAAAGTTCCAAACCATATCAACCGTATCTTTTTCAATATCAGCTAACATCTCACCACTTAGTTTAGACAGACGTGCTTCTGTATAACGCATGGCTGCTGGGGGATCGCCGTCCATACTACCATTATTTCCATGCATTTCAATTAGCACTTCTCGGAGCTTCCAGTCTTGACTCATACGAACCATTGCTTCATAAATGCTACTGTCCCCGTGTGGATGATAGTTACCCATAATGTTTCCGACTGATTTCGCAGACTTACGGAAGCCTTTATCATAAGTATTCCCATCTTTGTTCATTGCATATAAAATTCGTCGTTGGACTGGCTTTAGCCCATCACGAATATCCGGCAAGGCGCGTTCTTGAATAATATATTTTGAATAACGTCCAAATCGGTCACCCATTACTTCTTCTAACGTTAATTCTTGGATTTCTTGTCGATTTTCCATCAGGTGACCTCCTATTCTACATCAAACAACTGAATTGGCTTTTCAACATTTTCATGTTCTTCATCTAATCGTTCACTTGAAGATGAAATTGGCATTTCAGTGTCTTCTTTTTTATCTAAAATACTGCCATCTTCTTCCAATGTAAATTGGACATGGCTTTCGATCCATTTTCGTCGTGGTTCAACTTTGTCTCCCATTAATGTTGTTACACGTCGTTCTGCTTGAGCTGCATCATCAATTCGTACTCGAATCAATGTTCGTGAAGCTGGATCCATTGTTGTCTCCCATAGCTGATCAGCATTCATTTCTCCTAGTCCTTTATAACGTTGTAATAAGTAACCTTTACCAACTTTTTTGATTTCTGCAGCTAGCTCTTCATCTGTCCAAGCATATTCAACTATCTGCTTTCTCCCTTGGCCCTTAGAGACCTTGTATAAAGGTGGTAAAGCAATGTAGATTTTTCCAGCCTCAATCAAAGGTTTCATGTATCGATAGAAGAAAGTGAGCAATAACACTTGGATATGTGCCCCATCCGTATCCGCATCGGTCATAATAATAATTTTGTCGTAATTACAGTCTTCAATCGAAAATTCTGGTCCTACACCTGCACCAATCGTATAAATCATCGTGTTGATTTCTTCATTTTTCAAAATATCTTGCATTTTGGCTTTTTCAGTATTGATGACTTTACCTCGAAGTGGCAAAATAGCTTGGAATTTACGATCACGTCCTTGTTTTGCAGAACCGCCAGCAGAATCTCCTTCGACTAGATAAAGCTCATTCTTTTTAGGGTTACGTGATTGAGCGGGCGTTAATTTTCCTGATAATAAAGATTCGCCTTTTTTGCGTTTTTTCCCATTACGGCTTTCTTCTCGCGCTTTACGAGCAGCTTCTCGTGCTTCACGAGCCTTTACTGCCTTTCTAACTAACATTTGGCTCATTTCACTGTTTTCTTGTAAATAAAAGCCCATTTGTTCACCAATGACATTATCAACAACTGTCCGAGCAACTGGTGTACCTAATTTTTCTTTCGTTTGGCCTTCAAACTGCAGTAAGTTTTCTGGCACGCGAATGGATAAAACTGCCGCTAACCCTTCACGAAAATCACTGCCTTCTAAATTTTTATCTCGCTCTTTCAAAAGACCAACTTTACGGGCATACTCATTATAAGCTTTCGTCATTGCTGTTTTCATTCCGGCTTCATGTGTGCCGCCATCTTTCGTCCGTACATTATTAACAAAAGATAATATATTTTCTGAATAGCCATCATTATATTGATAAGACACTTCCACTTCGATACCGTCTTTTTCACCTGAAAAATAAACAACTGGTGTCAAGGTGTCTTTTTCTTCATTCAAATATTCAACAAATTCTTTGATTCCTTCTTCATAGTGAAAAACTTCTGTAACCTCTTCTTCACCACGAAGGTCACTTAATGTAATTCGAACGCCTTTCAAAAGAAAAGCAGACTCACGCAAACGCTCTGATAACGTCTCATATGAAAACTTCACTGTTGAAAAGATCGTATCATCAGGTAAAAAGTGAACGGTCGTTCCATTTGCTTTTTTTGTTTTACCCAATTTTTTTAATGTGCCTTGTGGCTTACCACCGTCTACAAATTTTTGCTGATATTCAACACCATCGCGAACAATCGTCACAGTCAGCCATTTTGATAAAGCATTTACCACACTAGCACCTACACCATGTAGTCCACCAGATGTTTTATAGCCACCTTGACCAAACTTGCCTCCAGCATGCAACACTGTAAAAATCACTTCAACCGTTGGAATTCCTGAAGCGTGCATTCCAACTGGCATTCCGCGACCACTATCTACTACAGTGATACTGTTATCTTTATGTATCACTACATCAATCTCATTTCCATAACCTGATAAAGCTTCATCGACTGCATTATCAACAATTTCATACACTAAATGATGTAAGCCTCGGCTATCAGTGGAACCGATATACATCCCTGGTCGTTTTCTAACTGCTTCTAATCCTTCAAGAACTTGGATTGACGCATCATTATATTCATTGATTACTTTTTTTGCCAAGGCAAACGCTCCTTCAATAATACTTGCGGAAATAGTAAAGACCGCATCGAACTAATCATACTAAAAAAAACTGCGAAAAAAAAGAGGTTGGGGAAAAATCAAGAGAAACAGTCGCCCAACCTGCTTTTAACTAACAACTTTCGCACATTAAAATTTTTATTTATTTTTATTTAACCTTATCATTTTCCATCTTAGCTAGTTCAATTTTTACACAACGATCCATCACGACATCTTTTCGACCAGCGGCTTGCAACAAGTTTGCTGCCTCTTCATTTTCAATTCCTAACTGTGCCCAAAAAACTTTTGCATCTGTTTGCAAAAAATCCTGTGCTACTTCAGGTAAAAATTCACTACGTCGAAAAATATCAACAATATCAATTGGTTCTGTAATTTCTGTCAGGTGACCATAAACTTTCTCACCTAATACTTCTTGTCCAGCCAGAACTGGATTCACGGGAAAAATGCGGTAACCTTTTTGCTGTAAAAGTTTTGCGATTTGATGACTTGTTCGCTCAGAGTTATTACTCAAACCGACAACAGCAATATTTTTTGCTGACTTTAAATAGTCAAAAATCATTTCTTGGGTTGGATTTTCAAATGGCATCCTACTCATTCCTTTCATTCGTGAATTTCGATTGTTCCTACTACTCTTTCATGCTAAAATAAACATTAGTTTTCAACTTGAAAGAGGTAAAAAAATGAAATTGATCTTATTACTTATTGTAGCATATCTTTTGGGTTCTATTCCTTCCGGTGTCTGGATTGGAAAAATCTTTTTCAATAAAGACATCCGCGCATACGGGAGTGGAAATACTGGGACAACCAATACGTTTCGAGTATTAGGAAAAAAAGCAGGAATCGTTGTCTTATTAATGGACATCTTGAAGGGAACACTGGCAACTTGTCTTCCACTTATTTTTCACATTACGACAATCAATCCACTTTGGTTTGGGGTCTGTGCAATTCTGGGTCATACTTTTCCGATTTTCGCCAAATTTAAAGGTGGAAAAGCAGTCGCAACCAGTGCTGGCATGCTTCTAGGGTTCAGCCCTATTTTCTTCGTCTATTCCGCAGCAATCTTTGTCTTAAGTCTTTACTTCACAAGCATGGTAAGTTTAAGCAGTATGATCAGTGCGGTACTGATTACTTTGTCAACGATTTTCTTACCTTATATCGCACCAGTTATTTTACCAGAACATAATTGGCTGTTAACGATTATCGCTTTTCTAGTGTCTTCCTTTATTTTTCTTCGCCACAAAGAAAACATTCAACGAATCAAAAACAAAACGGAAAGCCGAATTCCTTTTGGTTTAAATAGTAGCAAAAAGAAATGATTTTCTTTTCTAAAAAAGTGAGCTGCGACCATTTGTCGTAGCTCACTTTTTTATGTTTATTTTACCGTGATCGAATATTTTGTTTGGAAAATTTCATGGGCACCCAATTGATTGATTCCCACTTTCTCCATCAAACTACCATTACTATTCACTGTATCTGCAATCCCACACCAAGGTTCAATACAAACAAAAGGTGCTTCTTTGGGATAAGGGGACCAGATACCAACATAAGGCATATCTTTGTAACTTAAAGTCACACTGTGACGTGATTTTTCACTACGAATCGAATATGCATTTAGTCCCTTTGTTTCAAAAACAAGGGCATCTTGATCAAACAATTCACGATCCAGAGCTAAGTTCGTATTGGTTTGCCCCAAAGTTCGTTGATCTAAATCGATATAAGGGCCTGCCAATGGTAAACGCAATCTTGATTTTCGTGGCGAGAAAGCCAAATAAAAATCTTCAAAAGTCAAGCCTTCTTCCAATGGTACATTAAACGCTGGATGTCCCCCAATTGAAAAGTACATTTCTTCTTCTCCAATATTTTCAACTTGGTAATGAACAGTTATCCCATCGCCACCTAATTCATAAGTGATAACTAATTCAAAATCAAACGGATAATTTTTTTTCGTTTCCGGTGTGCTTTTCAACCGAAAACTTGCTTGCTCTGGTCCTTGTTCAATAACTTCAAAATCCATATCTCTTGCGAAACCATGTTGTCCCATCGAATACGTTTTTCCTTGATACATGTATTCGTCATTTTTCAAACGACCAACAAATGGGAAAAGAACCGGTGCATGACGTCCCCAAAATTCTGGATTTCCTTGCCAAATATATTCAAGATTATGCTCTTTTGATTGTAAGCTAATTAGCTCTGCTCCATGTTCAGCTATTTTAGCAATAAGCTGATCATTTTGAATAATTACGGTCATTGTTACTCCCCCATTTTTAAAATTGCTACTATCCTAGATCGTCTTAGCCAATGAAATGTTAGTAGCTATGTTTTGCTAGTTCCTCTTTGAAACGTGAATTAAGGACTTTCAAGTAAGTTCCCTTCATTCCCAAAGAACGTGACTCGATGATACCTGCCGACTCCAATTTACGCAAAGCATTAACAATTACTGAACGAGTAATTCCAATTTCATCCGCGATGTTTGAAGCTGTCAAACGACCTTCATCACCATCAAGGGCATGAAAGATGGCTTGAACTGCTTTTAATTCACTGTAAGAAAGAGTGTTGATTGCCATTTGGACAGCTGTTGCACTTCGTACATCTTCTTCAATACTACGGGACTGTTGGTAAAGAATTTGCATACCTACCACTGTTGCACCATATTCTGCTAAAACTAAATCATCATCGGTAAATGCCTGTTCCATGCGTGACAAAATAATTGTTCCTAACCGTTCCCCTGCACCAAAGATCGGTACGACTGACGTTAGGCCAAATGGATATTTTTCTCTCGATTCTACTGGAAAAGCTGTAATTTCACTCGTGATCGGGATATTTGCTTCGGTTTTGACCAGTTGATCGACTGTATCTGTGTAAGAAAGTGGAAATTGTTTTTCTACAAACATTGTTTTTACACGTTCGTTATTCACATCATGACGTTCATTATAGCCAAGTAATACGCCATCGCTGCCTATGATATACGTATTACTATCCAGTACTCCACCTAGTGTTACTGCCATTTTGTCATATGGTAAATCAGCATCCATATCAAAGGTATTTTTTTGTTGTAAAAGCTTGTTGATTTTTCGGGTTTTTGTTAGCAAATCCGTCATAGTCGTCCTCCGATTCTTAAAGTATATAGCGGCTCAAATCTTCATTCTGTGCAATTGAAACTAATTTATCATCGACATATGCTTCTGTGATTGTAATCTCACCCATCTGCATATCTGGTGCCTCAAATAATAGATCTTCTAATAGTTTTTCTAAGATTGTATGCAAACGACGTGCACCAATGTTATCTGTATCACGGTTCACATTAAAAGCAATTTGTGCAATTCGTTCGATTGCTTCTTTAGTAAACGTAACGGAAACATTTTCTGTTTCAATCAACGCAATATATTGTTTTATCAATGCGTTGTTAGGTTCTGTCAAAATTTTCACAAAATCTTCCGCTGATAAATCATCTAATTCGACACGAATCGGGAAGCGTCCTTGTAATTCTGGGATCAAATCACTTGGTTTTGATAAATGGAAGGCACCTGAAGCAATAAATAAAATATGATCGGTTTGTAACGTACCATATTTCGTATTGACTTGTGAGCCTTCAACAATTGGTAAGATATCACGTTGTACGCCTTCTCGAGAAACTTCACCAGACTGTTGTGATTTTGAAGTTACTTTGTCGATTTCATCGATAAAAATGATCCCACTTGATTCAGCTAATTTGATTGCTTCACTGTGAATATCTGCATCTTTCACAAGTTTAGCAGACTCTTCACGAATCAAAATTTCGCGTGCTTCTTTCACTGTGACTGTTCTTTCAACTTTTTTAGTAGGTGTTAATGCACCTAATGTTTCATTCAAATCAATTCCCATTTGTTCTAAGCCATTATTCATCATTGGCGCAGCTTTTTTTTGTTCTTCAACTTCGATCGTCACCTCGCGTGTATCAAGCAGACCTTTTTCCAGTTGATCTAAGACTGTGCGACGATTAACACGAATATCTTCAGTGATTTCTTCTTGTGGTTCAGCCTGTTGTGTCGATGCATTAAACATATTCATCATCTGTTCAAATTGATTTGTTGATTGTTTTTGCTCCTTTTTGATACCCGGTACTAAAACTTTCACTAACCGCTTTTCAGCATTTTTCTTAGCTTTTGTATATACTCGGCTATATTGTTCTTTTTCAACGATTTGAATTGCATTTTCGACCAAGTCACGAACCATTGATTCGACATCTCGGCCAACATAACCAACTTCTGTAAATTTAGTTGCTTCTACTTTGATGAAAGGTGCATTGACGATTTTTGCAAGTCGACGAGCAATTTCTGTTTTCCCAACACCAGTTGGTCCAATCATCAACATATTTTTAGGTGTAATATCTTGTTGCATTCTTTCATCCAACTGGAGTCTACGATAGCGGTTTCGTAAAGCGACAGCCACAGATTTTTTAGCTGCTTCTTGTCCCACAATGTATTGATCCAGTTCACTAACGATTTGTCTTGGTGTTTGTCTTAATTCATTCATTCTAGTCACCTCTTATAATTCTTCTACAATGATATTATGATTTGTGAAGATACAAATATCTGCTGCGATGTTCAGCGCGTTTTCAGCAATTTCTTTTGCACTCATCTCATTTTGTGCATAATTTTTCATTGCTCTTGCAGCAGCTAATGCAAAGTTTCCGCCAGAACCAATAGCTAAAATACCATCATCAGGTGTAATCACTTCACCCGTTCCAGAAACCAACAACATTTCTTTATCATTCATAACGATCAGCATTGCTTCCAATTTCTGCATGGATTGTTGTGTCCGCCATTCTTGTGCTAGTTCAACAGCAGCACGTTGCAAGTTACCGTTGTATTCATTCAATTTTCCTTCAAATTTTTCTTCCAAAGTAAAGGCATCCGCTACACTTCCAGCAAAACCGACAACCACTTCATCATTATAAATTCTGCGAACTTTACGAGCTGTTCCTTTCATAACAACAGATTCACCCATTGTTACTTGACCGTCTCCAGCCATTGCAAATTTTCCGTCTTTTTCAACTGCACAAATCGTGGTTGAATGAAATTGTGATTCTACCATTTGTAGACCCCCTAATAAAATAATGTCTTTGCTACGCTCTTGGATGAAAAGAGCGATAGTTTTTTTGTAAACTTTCTTTCGTCACATGAGCATAAATTTGAGTTGTAGATAGATTTGCATGTCCTAATAACTCTTGAACTGTCCGCATGTCTGCACCATTGTTCAACAAATGTGTTGCAAACGTATGGCGCAACATATGGGGATGAATATCACTATCTAAACTACTTTTTTTGATTATTTGATTTAAAATATATTCGATTCCAGTTGGTGTAATCGGATCGCCATGGTGATTAACAAAAACAAAATCATGTTCCTTATGATATTTGTTCATCAAGAACGAGCGGCTTTTTTCAAAATATTCTTGTAAAGCTTCTTGAGCAAATGATCCCAGTGGCGCATATCTTTCTTTGTTTCCTTTTCCATGGATCAACATTACTTCTGCTTGAAAGTCGATATCTTTCACTTTTAATCCGCTGCATTCACTTAACCGAATGCCAGAGCCATACAAAACTTCTAGCACTGCCCGATTTCTAAAATCCAAAGGTTTATCACCAGCCACACTTTCAAACAAAGCTTGCATTTCATTTTCATAAAAAAAACGTGGTAATCGAATATTTTTTTTCTTTAAGTGGACATAAGAAAAAGGATTCTCCTCGATCAATTCCTCTTTTAAAAGATATTGATAAAATGAACGTAAACTGGCAATTTTTCTGCTAATTGTGTTCCTGCTGTATTCTTTGTCCGATAAAAATCCTAAATACACTCGTACATCTAAGTGATTGATACTCAATAGGTCTTCCTCACCAGATTCTTTTAGGAACTCTTTGAAGTCATTAATGTCTTCCTCATATGCTTGACGTGTCTTATCCGAGTACCCTCGCTCGACAATCAAATAGCGTAGAAACTTTTCTTCCAAGCTTAGTTCTGCCATTTTTTCACCTTCCTTACAATCCCAGAAATAAATTTAGCATAGCCATTATAAAAAAACAAATAAATTGTCAGAATTTAATCAATATTTCTAAGTTTGTTCACAATTCGCACAATTTTTCGTTTTGTTTTCATTTTTCTCGCTAATTTTTCAGTGAATCTTTCATTTTACGCAACAAAAAAACTTAGAGAAGGATGAATCAAGCATCATTCTCTAAGTCGAATCAATTTTGCTGTTTATTGTGCAGAAACAGGTGAAGATAAGTCAGCAATTACTTTTTCATTGGCAGCTAATGCTCGGTTTGCCAACGCTTCATAGCGTGACTTTTTATCGCGGATTCGTTCAGGTAATTCCGGAAACAACCCGTAGTTTGCATTCATTGGTTGGAAATGTTTTCCTTCGGCATGCGTGATATAGTATGCCATACTTCCAATCGCTGTCTCTTGCGGAAAGACAATTGGCTCTTCTTCTTTTGCCAATCGTGCAGCATTGATTCCAGCTAGCAGACCACTAGCTGCGCTTTCTACATAGCCTTCCACACCAGTCATTTGACCTGCAAAAAATAAATCTTCGCGCTTTGTTGATTGGTAAGTTGGTTTCAATAGTTCTGGTGAATTCATGAAACTATTACGATGCATGACTCCATACCGTACAAAATCAGCATTTTCCAATCCAGGAATCATACGAAATACTCTTTTTTGCTCGCCCCATTTCAAGTGAGTCTGGAAACCAACAATATTATAAAGAGAAGCAGCCGCATTATCTTGACGCAATTGGATTACTGCATAAGGACGTTTGCCTGTTTTTGGGTCTTCCAATCCAACTGGCTTCATTGGACCAAACAACATCGTTTTAAATCCACGTTGTGCCATTACTTCAATTGGCATGCAACCTTCAAAATATTTTTCTTTTTCAAATGCTTTTAATTCTGCAACTTCTGCATGAATCAATGCATCATGGAACGCCGTAAACTCTTCTTCTGTCATCGGACAGTTCAAGTAAGCTGCCTCACCTTTATCGTAACGTGATTTCAAATAAACTTTGTCCATATCAATCGTTGATTTATCAATAATTGGTGCAGCAGCATCATAGAAATAAAAACCATCTGAACCATTAAATTCTTTGATTGCTTCTGCTAATGGATGAGAGGTCAACGGACCTGTTGCGATAACAGTAATGCCTTCTGGTATTTCAGTCATTTCTTCATTGACCACAGTGACTAATGGATGCTCTTTCACTTTTCGAGTAATCGTTTCTGAAAATGAATCTCTGTCAACCGCTAATGCACCACCAGCAGGAACTGCCGTTTCGTCAGCCGAAGTAATCACTACTGAATTTAAACGACGCATTTCTTCTTTCAATAGACCGACAGCATTTGCTAAACTATTTCCTCTTAAAGAATTAGAGCAAACTAATTCTGCAAAATTTTCAGTATGGTGTGCTTCCGTTGATTTAATTGGACGCATTTCATATAAACGAACAGGAACTCCAGCTTGTGCAATTTGCCAAGCTGCTTCACTTCCGGCAAGACCGGCACCAATGACATTTACAGTTTTCAAGTAAAAACCTCTTTTCGATTATTTTTGAACATCTTCTTCATAGTCGCCATTTACACAGACAACTTGTTTGCCACCTTTAACTTTCTTCTCAACTAGATATTGATTACATTTTGGACAATTCCTGCCTACTGGTTTATCCCAAGAAGTAAATTCACAGTCTGGGAAACGAGAACAACCATAAAAAATTCTATTCTTCTTGGATTTACGTTCAATCACTTGGCCTTCGTGACATACGGGACAAGTAACACCGATTTCTTTAACGATTGGTTTTGTGTTGCGGCAATCTGGGAAATTACTACATGCGTAAAATTTACCATATTTTCCTAATTTAATCACCATTGGATGCCCACAGACATCACAATCAAAGCCGGCTGGTTCATCTTTGATTTGGATTTTTTCCATTTTTTCTTCTGCATTACTCAATTCTTTTTCAAACGGTTTATAGAAACGATCAACCACTTGGACCCAAGCTTCTTTCCCTTCTTCCACTTTATCCAAGTCATTTTCCATTTCCGCTGTGAAATGAATATCAACGATTTGAGGGAAAAACTCAACAATCAATGAGTTGACGATTTCACCTAACTCCGTTGGTTCAAAACGTTTTTGTGTCAATTTGACATAGTAACGACGTTGAATCGTATCCAACGTTGGTGCATAAGTAGATGGACGACCGACACCATTTTCTTCCAACGCTCGGATAAGCGTTGCTTCACTAAATCTTGCTGGTGGTTGCGTAAAGTGTTGTTTTGGTTCGATATCCACAGATTGAACAATATCTCCCTCTGTTAATTCCGGCAAGATATTTTCTTTGTCCTCTTTCCCGTCATCACGCCCTTCAACATACACCTGCATAAATCCTTTGAATTTCACTTTTGAGCCATTAGCAATAAAGATGACACCATTTTGGTCTAAAGTCACTTTCATCGTATCTAAAATTGCTGGTGTCATTTGACTGGCAACGAAACGTGACCAGATCAATGTATACAATTTTAATTGATCTTTATCTAAATATTGTTTGATTTCATCGGGTGTGCGTAAAACACTCGTTGGTCTCACTGCTTCATGGGCGTCTTGTGCGCCTTGAGCATTTTTTACTTTTTTATTCCCATGGGCAGAAAATTCATCACCGTAAGTTTCTTGGATAAATGAAGCTGCCTCAGCCTTTGCTGTATCGGCAATTCGTGTTGAATCGGTACGCATATAGGTGATCAAACCAACTGTTCCTTGTTTGCCTAATGCAATTCCTTCATAAAGTTGTTGTGCGACCATCATTGTTTTTCTTGTACGGAAGTTCAACTTACGTGCAGCTTCTTGTTGCAAACTACTCGTAGTAAATGGGTTTGCTGGGTTTCTTTTTCGTTCTTTCTTTTCCACTTTTTTCACTTCAAAGTCTTGACCATCAATTCTAGCAGTGACTTCTTTCACAGCTTCTGCATCCGGCAGTTTTTTCTTCTTCCCATCGATTCCCCAGAAGTTCGCTTTGAATTTCTTACGTGCTTTTTTGAAATTTCCATCGATACTCCAGTATTCTTCTGGAATAAATTCGCGAATTTCTTGCTCACGATCAATGATAATTTTTAAAGCAATAGATTGAACGCGCCCCGCACTCAATCCTTTTTTCACTTTACGCCAAAGGATTGGGCTGATTGAATAACCAACTAATCGGTCTAGTGCGCGGCGTGCTTGTTGTGCATCCACTAAATCAACATCAATTGAACGAGGTTCTTTAAACGCTGCTTTCACAGCATCTTTGGTGATTTCATTGAAAACAACACGATTTTTGTCTTCAAGATCTAATCCTAACAAATAAGCTAAATGCCAAGCAATAGCTTCCCCTTCTCTATCCGGGTCACTTGCGAGATAAACTTTTTGTGCTTTTTTAGCCGCAGATTTTAAACTTTTGATAACGTCGCCTTTTCCTCGGATGGAAATATAATGGGGTTCATAATTATTTTCGACATCAATTCCCATTTTACTTTTTGGTAAATCACGAATATGGCCTACACTTGCCATTACTTTATAATTTCGGCCCAGATATTTTTCAATTGTTTTGGCCTTTGCTGGTGATTCTACAATCACTAAATATTTATATGCCATTCTTGAATGGACTCCTTTCATTGTCGAGTTCCTACTATATATACTTATATTAGAGGTTTCCTACAAATCGTAGCTAATCATATCCATTCAGAAATCGTTTGTCAAGGAAAGCAAATGGGAAATGTGCTGTTATTCTTTCAATTCTTCCAAAATATCTTGTCCTGAAATCGTACAAATTGCACCATCTTGAATGAGGTGATGACAGCCTTCAGAGTGTTCTGTTAAAACATTTCCTGGAACGGCAAAAACAGCTTTACCTAAGTCTAATGCTTGCTGTGCTGTTATTAGTGAACCACTTTTTTTCCTTGCCTCAACTACACAAGTTCCCCGTGACAAGGCAGCAATGATTCGATTTCTCATCGGAAAGCGATGTCTCCTTGGTCCTGCTTCTGGTGGGTACTCACTTAACAGCAAATGCTCCTCCGCAATTTTCATTTGTAATTGTTCATTTTCTCTCGGATAAAATTTTCCCAAACCTGTTCCAACAACAGCAATCGTTCGCCCGCCTTCCCTAATTGCTGCACAATGACTATATGTGTCAATGCCTTTAGCACAACCACTTACGATTACGTAACCATCAGCAATCACTGGACGTAAGAGCTGAAAAACAGTTTTCTTTGCAAGAACTGATGAACGTCTTCCCCCAACAACACTCAGCATCTTGCATGTCAATAAAGATACATCTCCTCGATAAAATAATAGAATGGGAGGATATGTCAAATCCAGTAGTTGTGAAGGATACCGTGGATCCAAGCAAGTAATATACTGTTGGTCTTTTTTAATCTTTTCCCAGTTGGCTTCGATTTCCAACCAGCTTTGTCGAAATAGTTCACGATGACTCGTAATGGAGGCAATCTTACAAATCACTTCTATTGTTAACCGCACTTCTGGATTTTCTAACAAGTACTGAAGCACTTGCCATTTTCCTTGACTACTAATTCCTTTTGCGTAAGTCAAACGCAATAAATATTCTTTTATTTTTTCCATAAAAAAACCACCTTTTGCTTTCTTTTTGATAAGATACGCAAAAGATGAGTTTAAATTTTTATAAATATTTTTTAACTGGAGCAAATGTTCGACGATGAATTGGTGTAATTCCTTGTTTTTCCATACCGAGCAAATGTTCTTTTGTCCCATAACCAGCATTATGCCCAAATCCATATCCCGGATACAATTGGTCGTATTCTTTCATCAAACGATCGCGGTAAACTTTAGCAATGATGCTGGCGGCGGCAATAGAAACAGAGCGTGCATCACCTTTGATTAACTTCTCTTGTTGAATGGGCAAATCTAATTTCATCGCATCAATCAGTAAATAAGTTGGCTTAACTGCTAATTTTTCAACTGCTTGTATCATTGCTAGTTTACTTGCTTCATAAATATTGACTTGATCGATTACTTTTTCATCAATAATACCAATTCCAATAGCCAAAGCTTTCTCTTGAATTTCTTGATAAAGTAATTCACGTTTTTTCTCAGATAACTGTTTAGAATCATTTAAGCCAAGAATTTCTTCATCTTTGGGTAAGACAACAGCTGCCGCAACAACCGGACCAGCTAAAGGCCCCCGACCAACTTCATCAATCCCTGCAATCCATTGATGACCATTGGCATACCCTTGTTTTTCAAAAATAAACATTTCTTGATACTTTTCTTTTACTTTCGCTTCCTTTTCAAGTCGCTTTGCTAAGGAATCAAGTGCTTGTTGCACTCCTTTTCGCGGATCTTGTTTCAAATATTCAAGTGAAGGATCAGTGAAGGAAGTAATTGTAGATAGTTTTTCCTTAATGGCTTGAATCGATTCACTCATTCACTTCTTGCCCCATTTCTTCACAACGATCTAACGTGTAGCGCCCTAGTTTACCATCTCTGATTTCGAACACAACTAGTTCACTTCCCCGAGCGTAATCATCTCTGAAGCCTCTTTTAGCCGTGATATCCATTAAAATTTCTGGTGCAAGTCCTTGCTCTTGTTCTTCTGTTAAGTGGTAACGTTCTTGAATTCTTCCCGGGTAATAACGGGCAAAAAAATCCAAACCATAGATGGCTAAGTCATCTAAATGAAGTAATTGATCTTTGATTGCCCCAGTCAACGCTAGCTTTTTACCAATCTCTTCATCTTCAAATTTAGGCCAAAGAATTCCTGGTGTATCTAATAATTCTAATTCTGTTCCATGGCGTAACCATTGTTGACCTTTAGTAACCCCAGGTTTATTTCCTGTTTGTGCAATCTTTTTTCCAACTAAGCGATTCATTAATGTCGATTTTCCGACATTGGGGATTCCTAAAACCATTGCTCGAATCGCGCGTGGTTTCAATCCTCTAGCAGCATCTCTCGCTCTTTTTTCTTTTAACACTTCTTTGGCGGTTGGAATCAAGCCCTTAACACCTTTATTTTCCTGTGCATTGATTGCTAAAGCTGCGTGACCTTGCTTTTTGAAGTATTCTTGCCATAATTTTGTTTGTTGTGGATCTGCTAAATCAGCTTTGTTTAATAAAACAATCCGTGGTTTTTGTTGGATGATTTGATCAAGCATTGGATTTCTTGATGATAATGGCAGACGCGCATCAACTAATTCAAACACAATATCAACATATTTCATTTTTTCAGAGACTTCACGACGTGCTTTAGCCATGTGTCCAGGGAACCATTGGATAGTCATCTTATAAATACAACTCCTTTCGTATTCAGGTTTACTAACCTTTAAACTGTTTTATTTCTAATAAAAGATCTTTCATAAAACCGTGCTTTTTCTTTTATAAAAAACTGTTCCATGTATTATCTTATCACTAAACATCTTTCGCATTTTACCATAAATTTCTGCTAGATTAAACAATAACTCATATACTTGCAAGTCTTTGCTTTTTTTGCAACTTATTTTTCTTTTTTCAAGCATAATTCGCCATCCATTTTAGCTTTCATTTTCGAAAGTCACATTTGTTTTTTTGTTGCGTCTATCTTTCTCTGCTTCATAAAATAATTATTCTTAAAGAAGAAGTGTTCAAATCACACCAATTTTCGTTTATTAATCAAAATAATTTAATCAAAAGATTGCACTGATCGAATCATTTTTGTTAAAAAAAAGCAAAGTAGATTTATCTACTCTGCAAAAAAATATTTGTTAAAATTTGCTTTTCTTCATTAAAGGTTAGGCAAAAGGTTAAGCAAATTTTTTGACAGCGCTTTCCAAACAGTAGATTATGATAATAGAAAGGGGTCGAAAAAAATGAGCACAATGGTTTTTGTTAATTTTCCAGTTAGAAATGTGAAAAAGTCAACAGAATTTTATACGAAACTTGGGTTTAAACAAAATCAAGAATTTTCGACAGAACAAGCAAGCTCTATGGTGTGGGATGATCACTTTTGGATTATGCTGTTGGATCATGAATTTTATCAAACATTTATCAACGATCGAAAAATTGCAGATGCACAGACAACCAGTGGCGCACTGATTGCTTTCAGTCTACCTAATGCAGAAGCAGTCAAAAAATTTGCCGAAACAGCAAAAGAAAATGGTGGATCTTATTATCACGTGGACATGGGGATTCCAGAAGATCAAATGTTTGGTCTTGAAGTACAAGACCTAGATGGAAATATGTTAGAACCCTCTTGGATGGCAATGTAAAGCTAAAAAAGGATAAAAATAAACAAAAAGAAATCACCCCAACAATGTAACGTTGGAATGATTTCTTTTTTTTGCTTTCAAATCATGTTTTTAAAGTTAGTCAACGGTCACCTACTTCTCTCCTTCTTTTGCTTCAAACACAATCCTCACTTTCTCCCCTCAATATGCAAAATAAACTTTTGATTTTCGGTATTTGTTTTGTTAAAAGTAATAATATTTCCGCCATCTAATTTACTTGCTTCAATATCCATGACTTTGCCACTTTTTAGATTCTTCAAAAAGTAAGTTTGGCCGTTTGTGTGATTACCTTCCCAAATCAATTGCCAAAGCGCGCTTTCATTATTGCTAACATTTGCTTTGACACCGACAGTTCCATTACTATTTTCTATTAAGCTATAGGCCGTTTGTTTATAGCTATGAATACTATACGCATTTTTTACTTCATTGTATTTGAGATACCATTTTTGATTGCTGTTGCCATTATTATTGAAGCTGATTGCCGTATTTTGTTCTTCATACCAATCAATGACCTTCCAAGGATCAATCTTACTTTGAATGGAAACCAATAAATCGTTATAGTTTTCTATTATTCCTGTGTGTAAATCAAATGACAAATAATTAAAATATGGAGTAGCTTTTGTCAGTGTTAAAAAATTGACCGTTGTTTCTCCGTTTATGTACTGATCTCTCTCAAATCGAATCGTATAGTAATTACGATTCTTCTTCGTTTCTCTTAGCTTTCGAGTACCTCGAACCTTGTGACTTTTTCCCGGTCCAGTCATTAAATAAGTTTCTTCATAATTAGGGTAGTATTCTGGCGGTCCTCCATAGATCCCCATACTAGCATCAAATTCAATCGCATAATCAGTTACTCTCATTGCTTCCAATTCCCATCCGCCAAAAAATGGACCTGAAGCTAATGGACGAACGTTACTATAACTCATGGCATGTGTCGTCGTTTCAACACTTTTCTCTCCTTCTATATTGACGACATCTGCATTGACCGTCACTTGAGGCAAAAATAGAAATAAAGTAAAAAACAACCCAATCAATTTTTTCATTTTTTTCTCCTTTTTTTCGTTTTTTTCTGTCGACCAACTAAATGTTCAAGTAGCAAGAAAGGCAGATACCTTACTGGTATCTCCTTTTTTGCTTTCTCTTTTAAATACAAATTTTTCAATTTTCCAGCTTATCCAGAAATTACTTTCTCCCCTCAATGTGTAAAATAAATTTTTGGTTTTCTGTTCCTGTCTTATTAAAGGTAATAATATTCCCACCATCTAATTTACTTTCTTCAATGTCCATGACTTTGCCACTCTGGAAGTTTTTCAAATAATAAGTATTGCCATTTTCATGAGTCCCTTCGCTGATCAATTTCCAAAATGAGTTTTCTCTCTTGTTAACACTATCAGTTACTACAACTTGACCATTACTATTTTCTACTAGATAACTGTACTTACTTCTATAACTATAAATACTATAAGCATCAATCACTTCATCGTATTCTAAATACCATTTTTGATTGTTATTGCCGTAGTTGTGGTAACTAATTGCTTTGTTATGTGTTAAATCCCAGTCAATCACTTTCCAAGGATCAATCTTACTTTGAATAGATACTAATAAACCTCCATAATGAACCGGTACTCCTGTGTTTAATTTCAAAAAGATATAATTCTCAGCACCATACGTATAATTCATTAGACGAATCGTAGCTGTTCCGTTTATGTATTGGTTTCTTTCAAATCGAATCGTGTAATAATGACGACCATAATTGACGCCACGAGAAATCCGTTTCCCTTGACTTTCATACTTTCCTTCAGGCCCTGCCCATAAAGCATCTGCTGTCTTTATTGGCCCATTTCCACCAGTATACGAACCGACATTTGCATCAAACTCAATGTATTGATCGGTCACTCTAAGTTGTTCTATTTTCCAGCCCGCTAAAAAATTAGAAGTATGATAGTCAATGTCAACCCAGTAATTCATACCACGACTTTCTGCCGTATTTGCTTCGTTTCCCAAAGCCGTTTGTCCCTTTTCACTAGCATTCACTACCACCTGAGGGAACAATAAAAATAATGTTAAAAACAACCCAATTATCTTTTTCATTTTCTTTCTTCCTTCCTAATTAAATTTTTGGATCAAACCCTTTTGATCGTTTACTTTCTTCCTTCAATGTGCAAAATAAACTTTTGATTTTCGGTATTTGTTTTGTTAAAGGTAATAATGTTCCCACCATCTAATTTACTTGCTTCAATATCCATGACTTTGCCACTTTTTAGATTCTTCAAAAAGTAAGTTTGGCCGTTTGTGTGATTACCTTCCCAAATCAATTGCCAAAGCGCGCTTTCATTATTGCTAACATTTGCTTGGACACCAACAGTTCCATTACTATTTTCTATTAAGTTATAGTCAGTTTGTTTATAGCTATGAATACTATACGCATTTTTTGCTTCATTATATTTGAGATACCATTTTTGATTGTTGTTACCATTATTATTGAAACTAATCGCTTTATTATGTGTTATATCCCAATCAACTACTTTCCAAGGATCCATTTTACTTTGAATGGAAACAAGTAAGTCAGTATAGTTTTCTGGTATTTTTGTATCTAGCTTAATAATCAGCTCGTTGTATAAAAAGTCAGTATCTACAACTGATTTGATATGGATAACTGTATTAGGACCGTTTATGTATTGTTTTCTTTTAAATCGAAAAGTGTAGTAGTTTCGACCATTTTTCTTTTCGCGAAGAATTCGTTCACCATCGATTTTATAATTACCTTCTGGTCCGCTGGATAGAGTCTGTGTCTCTCGTACTTGATTGCTATATTCTCCAAAATCCCACATATTAGCATCAAACTCAATTGCATAATCTGTTACTCTCATTCTTTCTACTTCCCAGTCCTCGGTAAATGAACCTACCAAGATATTTCTAGTAATTTCATATTCCATTTGGTTGTTTGCTCTACTACTTGTTTCAATAACTGTTTGTTCCATTTCACTTGCATTTACCATTGCTTGAGGAAGCAATAAGAACAAAGCAAAAAACACTCCAATAATCTTTTTCATTTTCTTACTCCTTTTTTGTTTTATTATTTAACAAATTTTCTCGTCTCTCTTTTCAACTTTCACCTCCTCTAAAAAAGATAAGATAAAACAACAAAAATTTTTTTCACCTCTCTAAGAAAACGTTAACATATCTAGTTGGCAGCTGTCAAAAAATAACTTTAGCTATATTAAAAAAACAAAAAAAGACAATTGATCTCACTCAATTGTCTTTTTGACTGATACTATTTCAAGCCATCGATTATTTGATCCATTTGATTTCACTTAAAGGATAGTACACCATACGTGCCTTACCCAAGATATCTTCGCGAGAAATTGTACCAAAAGAACGACTATCTTTTGAAATTCTTCGATTATCACCCATGACAAAATAATTATCTTTAGCCAATTTTTCTTCCCCAGTTAATCCTTGCAATGTAAAATCTGTCGTATAAGGTGCAGTTTCATGATCCGATTGAATATTTTTATTCAAAAAAGGTTCTTCGATTTTTTTCCCATCCACTTGCAATGTGTCATTTTGATAGCTGATTGTTTCACCAGGCAGGCCGATTACCCGCTTGATGTAGATTGTTCCATCTGCTAATTGAAAAACAACAACATCAAATCGTTTGATTTCACTAAACTTTTCCATTACCGTCATATTTCCTTGACTCAATGTATTTTCCATTGAATTTCCTTCAACAGGCACTGGAATAAAAAGAAAGCCACGTAAAATAAATGCCAGAAAAATCGAAATCAATAAATATTTCACAGCTAGCCAAAAACGATTCGTCCACTTCTGTTTCGTTGTCAACATTCATCCCTCATTTGTAGTTCTATTTTTATTATAGGGAAATTTCAAACAAATTGCGACTAAGAGATGAAATTAATCTTTTTTCAAAGACAAACAAAAGCTTAAGAAGCATGATTGTTTTCCAAATATTGTTCCCAAGCTGCATCGAACACGTCCATAGATGCCAGATAGTCTACGTTCATTTCCAAATAATCAGAAAGTTCCTCATAATCTGAGCTATGCTTTGGAAACTGAATATCTTTTCCTGCTTCGTTTGCAAATTCAGTCACTGGATCTAGGTGATTTGGTCCACGAAGGGTCATTAAATAATGGTAAAAACTTCGATTCACTGATGATTCCCCCAATTTTTCTCGACAAAAGCCGCTCTTCTTGCATGATTGCGTGCAAAGTTTTCTGGATTCTTTTTATAGTAGTCTTGGTGACTTGTTTCAGCCAAATAAAATGGCTGTGCGGGTTCAATAGTCGTCACAATTTTTTCTGTAAAACGACCACTCTCAGCTAACTGTTGTTTGCTTTTTTCTGCAATCATTTGTTGCTCTTTTGTTGAATAAAAAATGACAGGTCGATAACTACTCCCTCGATCTTCAAACTGACCAAACGCATCAGTCGGATCTGTTTGTTCCCAATATAAATCGACTAATTCTTGATAGGAAATCACTTGTGGATCATAAATAATTTCAACTGCTTCTGTATGACCAGTTGTTTGGCTCTTCACTTGTTCATATGTTGGGTTAGCCAACTGTCCGCCAGTATATCCCGACATAATGGAATGGATACCTGGTAAAGTATCAAATGGCTGAATCATGCACCAAAAGCAACCACCTGCAAAAATTGCACGTTCCATCAAATCCCCCCTTTTGATTCTTTCTTTTGATTTCACTTATTGATCAGAACTTTCTTTTGTTGCTCCTTCACTTGCGGGTAAGTATAAACTAAAACGGATATCATCGTCCACTAAATTTATTTTATCGGCTTTAATATACATCCCATTTTGCATTCGGAACTTATCAAGCCGAAGCATAACTGTTAAATCTTTCGTGTCAATCTCGACCCATTTTGGCAAATTATAATTACGTTTGACCATATTCATCACATCTTTGATCGGCAAACTCAATGTGCCAATGGATAAACTTTTTGCTTTCAACTGAACATTCCCATTTTCCATGACATAAGGCTCAAAATACAAATAGAAATTTACAGGAAAACCTAAGACTTCAAATTGACCATTTAACATAGCTTCATTTTCTAAATAAAATTTATACTCAATGTCGCCTTCTTTTTGAAAATCGCTCAAGAAAAAACTAATCAACTGATTGACTTTTTCTTTATTTGAATTGATTGTTAGAACTGGTTCTCCTTCGATTGCTGTAATTTCTGGCATATTTTTGTACTCGGGTTGGCTTGAAAAAATTCGAGCGCCTAAAAAAAGAATTGTGCCAACCACAACGCCTAATAAAATCAAGAAAGCCATTTGCCAATAATTTGACACATGACTTTTTTTCGCATTCAAAGGTTCTTTTACTTTTATTTCTGGATTTTTTGGACTTTCTTGTTCTGTCATTTTTCACCCTCCTTTAGTAACCATTGTTCTTTAGTCTCAACTAATTTTTCTTTTACTGCATTTGCCATCAATTGATAGCCTAAGTTGTTTGGATGAAAATGATCTTCTTCATACAAAACATTATTTTTAATATCATTCAGACTTTCTGCTGTGCTATCTGTTGTATTGGATTGTTCTTCAGCTACTCCAACTTTTTGATCTAATCCCTGATAGAGTAAGTCATTGATTGGAATAAAATAGCAATTATCCGTCTCTTTAACAATTGTCTCTGTTCCTTGATTCCAATTATCTACAATTGTCTGCATATCTGTAATTTCTGGAAAGTTCAAATAAAAAGGATTGTAAATACCTAGAACATAAATCGGCGCACTTGAGTTTAAGCCTCGAATCTCTGCTAAAAGTTTGGTCACGTTTTCTTGATAGTTTTTTAAAGGTTTTTTAAAAGAGTGTGTTGTTAACCCAAAAAAATTATTTTGAATCACCTTCATCAAATCATTTCCACCCACAGTCAATGTGATAAAGTCAGCAGTCTCAATGTTTGATTGGATCGTTTCTTTTTTCTTCACTCGCTTAAGTATTTGATCGCTTCGTTCGCCATTGACACCATAATTCTCTGTTTCAACGGTCTTCAACTGATAATCTTCTCGTAAGTCATTGGCAATTAAAGGAACAAACCCACCTTGCTTGGTTTGGTCACCTACTCCTTCAGTCAATGAATCGCCAATTGCTACATAATGAAGTTTATTTTTCATGTTCGACGTTTTCTTCGTAGTAACTGGTGGCTTTATTAAGGGTTCTGCTTTCGGAATACTCAATGATAAACCTGTGAAAACAACGACTGCGATGACGATTGGAATGAAAAACAATCTATATTTCTTAAGTAATTTCATTTTTTCACCTCTGTCTTCAATTGTTTCTAATCTTATCAAAAGTTATTTGAAAAAGGTAGCTTTTCGAAAGAAATCGTAAGAACTTATCTTTTTTTCAAAAAAGCATACAAAAAGAACTAGTAAAAGGAAACTATCACCTAACTAGTTCTTTTTTTGACGCTATTGATTTTTAATCGACATAATACATGATCGCAAAAGCACCTTTACCCGTATGTGTAGCAATTACTGGGTTTGTTTGTAAAATTGGAATGTGCATTTCAGGAAATAGTTCTTGTAGACCTTCTTTGAACTCCAATGCCAATTCTTTTGCATCAGCATGGGAAATAGCAACTTGATGAACATTCGGCAATTCTTTTAGTTCTTTTTTCAAGCTATCAAACCATTTATCAAAAGTTTTCTTTCCGCGGCCTTTGGCAACTGGAACTAAATTTCCATGGGTAAAATTCATGACCACACGAATGTTCAACATACTTGACAGCAGTCCTGTCGCACGACTGATTCGTCCACCTTTGACTAAGTTATCTAAAGTAGCGATACCAATATATAATTTGGTATTGTCTCGAATTTTTTCGATTTCAGCTAAAATTTCGGTTGAAGATTTACCTTCTTTTGCTAATTTTGCTGCTTGAATGACTTGGAAGGACAAGCCTTGGTCCGTTGTGTCACTGTCAATAACCGTTACTTTGCTTTTAGTTAAATTGCTCGCTTGACGTGCAGCTTCTACAGTTCCACTTAATCCTTTTGTCATATGAATGGAAATAATTTCACTGCCATCTTTGCCCAATTCATCATATAATGAAACAAATTCACCAATTGGTGGTTGGCTCGTTTTTGGCAAAGCTTTAGCAGTAGACATCATCCGCATGAATGTTTCTCCGTCTAACTGATCGTCATCAGGATACATAACGCCATCAATCATTACTGATAGTGGCATGACATGAATATTTAAAGTGTCTCGTACATCTTTTTCCATTGTACAAGAAGAATCTGTTACAATTTTTACATTTGTCATTGTTTTCTCACTCTTCCTTTAACAGCTGCCTTATTCATGTTAAACTTACATTCAAGGCAATTTCTTTTTTTAGTATAACAGACAAACAATGATTTTTCATTAAATACGTCAAACAAAGGAGCCGTTTTCATGGAAAAAACAAAATTTAGTCGCAGTTACTTGATTGTCAACGAGGTTTTTAATGCGATCACTCACGGAATTGGTGCTGGATTAAGTATCGCTGGCTTAGTCATTTTGCTCATTAAAGGCGCACATCTTCATTCTCCTCTTCACGTTGTCACTTATGCCATTTATGGATCTATGATGATTCTTTTATTTTTAACTTCAACGTTGTTTCATTCGTTGATTTTTACCAAAGCAAAAAGCGTTTTTCAAGTCTTTGATCATAGCTCTATCTTCCTATTGATTGCTGGAAGCTATACACCTTTTTGTCTTTTAAGTGTGAAAGGTTGGTTAGGATGGACACTTTTTGGTTTGATTTGGATTTTTGCGATTGCTGGAATTGTTTATAAATCACTAACCTTGCACAAAAAAGAAACGGTCTCAAAAGTCTCAACCTTCATTTACATTGTGATGGGTTGGCTTTGCCTGATTGCTGCAGTACCTCTTTACCATTCATTAGGTTTAACGGGGATTTCATTAATGGTTTTAGGTGGACTTTCTTATACAATCGGTGCCTTTTTCTATAGTTTGAAATCCGTTCGCTTCATGCACGTCGTGTGGCATCTTTTTGTTATGTTAGGTGCAGGATTCATGTATTTTTCTGTCTTATTCTTTACTTGATTCCAAAAAGAACGCATAAAAAAAGACCTTTGCGCGAAGTACGTGCAAAGGTCTTTTTTATACATACGAGCGAAATTAAAAATTCTTGTCGTTTTTATTTTTCGTTTCGTTGGTACGTTTCAAATTGATGTACATAAGGATTGGCTTCATCTACTTCACCTGTACTGACATTGATCAATGACCAGTCTTCCCAATCAACAGTTGGAAAGTATGTATCACCATCAAAGGTGTGCTGAATCACGGTGCGATACAATACATTACAGTAAGGTAAAAATTCTTGGTAAATGGCAGCACCACCTGCGATAAATACAATGCCATCTGCTTTTTTTTCAAAAGCAAGGACTTCTTCTAGTTCATGCATGATGGTTACGCCATCTGCTTGATAATTTTTATCATGTGTAAGGACGATTGTTTGGCGGTTTGGCAATGGTAGACTGCCCATTCCTTCAAATGTTTTTCTGCCCATTACTAAAATATTTGATTCGGTTGTTTGTTTAAAAAACTTCAAATCATTCGGTAATCGCCAAGGAAGTTGCTCATTTTTTCCAATCAGTCCATTTTCATCTTGTGCCCAAATTGCAGCTAGCATCTTCTCATCCTTTCTTACACAGCAATCGGTGCTTTAATTGCTGGATGTGGTTGGTATCCTTCTAATTGGATATCCTCCATTTCGAAATCGAATACAGATTTTTTTTCTGGATTCAAACTTAATTTTGGAAACGCACGTATTTCACGACTCAATTGCTCTTTCATTTGTTCTACGTGATTGGAATACAAATGCGCATCACCTAGCGTATGAACAAATTCACCAACTTCCAACCCTGTTTCATGCGCAATCAAATGAGTAAGCAATGCGTAACTAGCAATGTTGAATGGAACACCCAAGAAAACATCACCACTTCGTTGATACAACTGACAACTTAAGCGACCTTCAAAAACATAAAACTGAAACATAGTATGGCAAGGAGGCAATGCCATACTTGGTACATCTTCAGGATTCCACGCTGAAACAATCAAACGTCTGGAATCTGGCGTCGTTTTGATTGCTTCGATCACTTCTTTGATTTGATCAATAAAACTGCCATCCTTTGTTTCCCAATGACGCCATTGATACCCATAAATATGTCCCAAATCTCCATATTTTGCTGCGAATTCTGTATCATTGATGATTTTTTCGCAAAATTGTTTACTTTGTTCTTGATAAAGTTCGTTAAATGCCTCATCAACTAAGCTTCGATGGCCAAAGTCCGTCATATCTGGACCAGTGTAATCTTCGCTTTTGATATAGCGTTCAAACGCCCATTCATCCCAAATATGATTATTGTTTTCTAAAAGATAGCGGATATTCGTATCTCCTTTTAAAAACCAAAGTAATTCACTTTTAATGAGACCAAATGGGACTCTTTTAGTTGTTAACAATGGAAAACCTTTTTGTAAATCGAAACGCATTTGATAGCCAAATGTACTAAGTGTACCTGTTCCTGTTCGATCACCTTTTTGATTTCCTTCTTCCAACAACTTTTTTCCTAAATCAAGATAAGCTTGTTCCATTCATTCTCCTCCTAATTATCGGCCCACTCACTAAGATATTCCCAGCGAGCCATTTTTTCTTCCAGTTGCTCTTCTGTCAAACTTACTTCTTTTTGTAATTCTTGAAGACGTGTGAAGTCATCTCCTTGATGGTTCATTTCTTCTTGCAGTTCATCGAGTTTATTTTCTAACTCTGCGATATCATCTTCAATAGTTGCCCATTCTTTTTGTTCCATATAAGAGAGCTTTTTCTTTTTTGTTTCGTCTTTTGGTGTAGCTTTTGGCTTTGCTTTAGCAACGACTACTTTGTCTTCTTCCTTTTGCTTTTCTAAGTAGTCGGACATGTCTCCGTAAAAAAGTTCCTGCCTGCCGTTTCCTTGAAAAACAAGTAACTTATCAACTACTTTATCTAAGAAATAGCGGTCATGGGACACAGTGATTACTGCACCTGGAAATGTTCGAAAATAATCTTCCAAAATGGTTAACGTAGCAATATCTAAATCATTGGTTGGTTCATCTAATAATAAAACATTCGGTTGTTGAATCAAAAGTTTTAATAAATATAAACGTCGTTTTTCGCCACCAGAAAGTTTACCAATTCGTGTGCCATGCATATATCTTGGGAATAAGAATCGCTCCAATAATTCGGCTACACCAATTTGAGCGCCGTCAGCTGTTTTAACTTCTTCTGCAGCTTCTTGCAAATAAGAAATCATTCGTTGATCTGGCGCCATCTCTTCGTTTTCTTGTGTGTAGTACGCTAATCGCACCGTTTCCCCAATAGAATATGTACCACTATCTAGGGTTATTCGTCCAGCCAAAATATTTAGTAAAGTGGACTTTCCAGCGCCATTTTTTCCAGTAATTCCTAGTCGTTCTTTTGCTTGAATCAACAATTGCAAATCAGCTAATAAAATTTGGTTGTTAATGGAATAATACCCATCTTTGATCTCTAAAACTTTTTTTCCAAGACGCTGTGTTGCGATGTTCAACTCTAAGTCTGCTTCCTGGTTTACTTGGTACAAGTTTTCTTTTAAATCTTCAAAGCGATTGATTCGAGCCTGCTGTTTTGTGCCCCGTGCTTGCACACCTGCGCGAATCCAAGAAAGCTCTTGTTTGTATAAACGCTTGCGCTTTTCTTCCTGTTCAACTTCGACACGATCACGCTCTGCTTTCTCTAGAACATACGCTTCATAATTTCCTTTATATTCATGAAGCTCACCAAACGCCAATTCAAAAATTCGATTCGTCACTCGATCTAAGAAATAACGATCATGGGTAACCATTAGTAATGCACCACGATACTGCTTCAAATAAGATTCAAGCCATTCAATTGCTGCATAATCCAAATGGTTTGTTGGTTCATCTAACAATAATAAATCTGGTTCATCAATCAAGACTTGAGCTAAGCTCACACGTTTCTTTTGCCCACCAGAAAGTGTACCAATCTTTTTATCTAATTCACTGATACCTAGCTTTTGCAAAATAATTTTTGCATTCGTATCTGTCGTCCAAGCATCTTCTTTATTCATTGCTTCTTCCGCTTGTGCATATTGTTTTTGTGCAGCTGGATCATCACCATTAGCACTCAAGCGTAGCAAAGCTTCTTCATAGGAACGTACTGTTCGAATAAGAGGGCTTGTACCCTGGAAAACTGCTTGTAGAATAGTTAACTCATCTGAAAAATCTGTTGATTGTGATAAATAGCCTATTCGGTAATTCGTTGGATAAAAAACTGTCTGGCGATCCCCATCACCACTATCTATGCCGGCTAAGATATTTAAGAGGCTAGTCTTACCAGTACCATTTGTTCCAATCAATCCAATCCGATCTTTTTCATGAATCAAAAAAGAAATTTGATTAAACAAATCTTTTTCTCCGTAAGTTTTTTTGAGGTCAGTTACTTTTAATTCTTTCAACTTGTCCCCTCCTTATCTCGGTTATTGTATCATAAAATCCATAAGAATAATGAGACTTTTTCACTTAACTATTATCAGAAACGAAAAAGCAAGCTTGAAAGAAAAATCATCATGATCTTTCTTTCAAGCTTGCTTAAATTCATTATTTATCGTACGCTTGTTGCTTCATCTTTTTGGTTTGCAGCTCGCGCTTTTTTCGACCATACACAAATCGTAAAGGTGAAGTATCAGCCGGTTTATTCATTGTGTAGGATTCTAAAAGATTGATATTTTTTCGATAATCATTTGCTGAAAAAGTGGTAATCGTTTCAGCAACTTCGTATTCATCGACAACTTTTCGTTCCAAATAATAGCCTCGAAGCATTTTTTTTGTAAATAAAGTTTCTTGTTGAATCATCATTGTAGAGAAAAAGTTTTTCGACATAATCCGCATTTCTTGCGCTTTCCTTTGTTCAATAAAGAATTGGATCATCACATCGCCATACACATCTGTTAGGTTGTCCAAGCTTTCAATAATCAATTGTGTATTTTTATGGTAGACATCTCTTACATCACTAATATCTTTTTTTGTAACAACGGTTTGTTGCTCTCTGTTGCGACGTTCCCAGAACATTTTTGGATGCAAAATAATTCGAATGACTCGCCGAACAAATAATAACCAAAAACCGATAAAGGAGAGAATTTCACCTGTAATTGAGCGTTCAAAGCGTGACAAAAACCGTGAATAAAAGCGATAACCATTGACTGTCAATTTACCTGAACGATAGCTTTCATCTAATCCATCACGTTCAATCGACAAAATAAGTGCTTGGATTTCTTGTACTTCTTGTTTTTCATCTTCCGTTAAATCTTCAAAATACAGTTCTCGAATTCGTTCTTGATAATTTTCAATCACAGCTTCTGTCGCCAGATACTCTTTTGAATTTTTCGGTAAGTCTTTTGCTTCTTGGCGCAAACTTTCGACAACCTCTTCTAAAATCATTAATACGTTTAAATCTGTTCCATTTGTTTCTTGTTCTTCAGTCAAGATTGGTAATGCAAGAATCCCAACAACCAACGTAACCAAAATGACACCTGCAGTTAAGAATAGCAGCAATGATCGCTGGTGAAAGACCATGCCATTAATTGTCAGCGGCAAAATAAAAATTGTTGCTAAGCTGACTGTTCCCTTAACCCCACCAAAAGTTAAAATCAAAATTTCATTGAGTTCCTCTTTAAATCTAGTTAAGCCACCCTTAAATAAATAAAAAGCCGTAATTGAAACAAAACGAATGACAAACAACATCACTGAGATCAACAAAATGACAAGAATCAACATCCAATTGGGATAGGCCCCATTCTCCCAGACAGGCGAAAAGACTTGTGTCAATTCAATTCCTAAGAAAATAAACACGAGCGCATTCAGCGTAAATGTCACAGTGGTCCAAGTGCTATTGGATAAACTGGATAACTCTGCATCAAAAATCGTGATTTTTCGAAAACTGGATGCTTGTAATATACCAGCAACGACCGCAGAAATAATACCTGAAACACCAAAGACTTCTGCCAACACATATGCCAAAAAAGGTAATAAAAGTTCGATTAATAAATAGCCTGTCACATCTCTAGCCGAAGCTTTTTCAATCATGCTGATGACTTTTCGTTTAACCCAAACCAGCAAAAAACCTACAAGTGCCCCACCCAAACTTGAGATCACTAAACTTACTCCTGCATTTACCGCAGAAAAAGAACCAGTGATCAAGGCAGCTAACGCAAATTGGAAGGCTGTAACGCCCGATGCATCATTGAGTAAGCCCTCGCCTTCTAAGATATGCATGGCTTTTTTGGGAATATTCACTCGCCCTGACAAGGAACTGACCGCAACGGCATCTGTTGGCCCAAGCGCCGCGCCAAAGGCAAAACAGGCAGCAAAAGGTAAACTTGGTAGTAAAAACGACAGTGTCATTCCTACACCAAGCAAAGTCAAAATAACCCCACCAAAGGCCAGAAATAGAATTGTATCAAAATTTTTAAGAATTGATGTAACATCTGCTTTTTCACCTTCACGGAACAACAAAGGAGCAATGATCATCACCAGAAATAATTCTGGTTCAAAGTTGATGGACTCACCCCATTTTGTTAAACCTAAAATAACTCCAAGAAAAATTTGAATCAATGGTGCTGGTATTACCGGTAAGATGCGGCTGACTATGTTTGATGCAGTAATCGTTACAGCAAAGATGATTACTAATTCAGCAAATTCCATGGCCCATCTCCTCTATTTTTTATTTTGTGCAAGTACCTTTAAAAATTGTTCCTTTTTCTTCAAAATCTTACTTTCGACAGCTTCAGCTTGTACCTCATTGCCATCTAATTCACACTGTACTCGTTTTGATTCTAAACGAAGTAATTCATGTTTTAAACGTTCCATTTGACGATACGTTAAAATATTTTTCTTTCGTAAATAGCAAAGAATCCGACGACGATCTTCCATTGAAAATGCCCCATAGCGATCATGCAACAGTCTTTTTTGTTTTTCAAAACTCTCTCTCATTTTTCAGATCTCCTATATACAAACTGCACATTTGATAGCAAAACTTCGAACTCTTTTAATCGAGCTCATCTCTCGTTTCACTATTGTCCGTTTGCTGTTTACAATGATTTTTCAAAACCCTATTCTATTCCAAAAGATGCAAGATAGCAAGTTTTCCGCAAAAAAATTAAAAAGTTCTTTCAGAAAATAAAAATGAAGCTTTCATTTCACTGCACTAAGCGATTTTACAAATGGACACAGCAAAAAATGTATCCATTTTTCGCCCCGTAGTCGAGGAAAAAAACAAATACATTTTACTACTTTTCTATTCGAAAAATTGGCTGTAAACTTCTTCTACACGTTGTTCAGGATTGATGACGATGTACAAGCTTCCCGTTTGTTCACTGATTTTTGTTGATTGATATTGATTGTCCAAACCTTCTGTTCCTTTATCTAGGTAAGGGAAATAAACCATATCAGGCGTACCATTACGATATAAAATTTCCATCCGCTCAATATCTTCATATTTTAACGCACGGCTAAACATGCCCATTTCTAAGCCACCCAAGTTGATATCATGCGTTGCAACTGAGTCGCCTTCTTGAAAAATTTCGATTTTAAATCCAGCACATGGATGAATCTCAACAAATTCACTTCCATTGATTCTTCCAAAGCTCGTTGTGATTTGTTTGATCCATAAGTCACCAATATGACGACGATCAATCGTCCAAGTTTCTCCATTACGGAAATAAAATTTTAGCGCTGTCATTTCTTTTTTCATAAAAAATCTCCTTCTTCCAAATAATAATCAGCATTGCACTACAAGTTTAGCATAACAAATGTAAGTGGTCACATTTTAAGTTCTAAAAATAGTTTTTCATATTTTTTATGAAAAGAGAACTTATTGTCAAAGACGTAGCTTGGAGAAAACCGTGAATAGAAGTTGTAATTCAAAACATTTTGGCTCAATACTCTAGCCAGTAGTCATACAGAATAGCTCTTCATCTATTGAATGGATGCTAGCTACATAGAAGAGCTGTTTGAGAAACAACATTTATTCAGAAAAAGGGCGTGGAAAAAATATTTTTTTCCACGCCTCCTCTTATACTTTAATTACTGAGTTGCTCCTTCACGTAAGTCAATAATGCTTCACGCTCATTTTTCACTAGTTGATTAATGACCGCTTCTTCTGCTGAATGCAGTGCCTCACTGACCCATTGACCTGGTTTTCGCTCCATCGTAGCTAGTAAAATTTTCCCATCGATTGCTAAATCTCGTAATGATTTGATTGGAAGTTCTTGATAAGCCTCCTTTACTTTCTCAAGCTCAGGTGTTTTCGCAAAATAAACCATTAATTCTTCTACTTGAACAGCTGCTGTTTCCCCTAGTTGATACAGAGACATTGGTAATAACGGCCCCTGTTGTCGCAAAGTCAATCCTTGGACTAACGCCTGTACCTCTTTAATCATTTGATTGGAGCACTTCCAACTTTTCAAAAAAGGTCGGACTGCTGAACCAGCTAGACCTAATTGATTTAGTAGCAATGCCCATGCTTGACTTTCAGTTCTCAACGGAATATCTGGCAAATCAGCCATTCGTAGCAAGGCTTCACCTTCCTCACTTAGACTTGGACAATAGATGTAACATTCGGTTTCAACGAATGCTTGTAAACCTGCTCGACGATTTTTTCCCAAAAGCATTTTGACAAATTCAATATTGATTCGCTCAATAGAAATTTTCCCCAATAGGGCGTGGTTTTCTTTGATTGCTTCCATTGTTTCTGTTTCTAATTCAAAGCCCAATTGACTAACAAATCGCAGCCCACGCATCATTCGTAGTGCATCTTCATGAAAACGTTCGTGAGGATTTCCTACAGCTCGTAAAACATGGTTATGTAAATCAGCCAAGCCATCAAAAAGGTCGATGATTTTTCCGTCTTCTTTTAAAGCAAATGCATTGATTGTAAAATCACGTCGCTTTAGATCTTCCTCAAGCGAACGAACAAATTCCACTTTATCCGGACGTCGAAAATCTTGATAAGTCGATTCTGTTCGAAAGGTTGTAATCTCATATTGTTCCTCTTCTTCTAAGACTAAAACGGTTCCGTGTTCAATGCCGACATCAATCGTTCGAGGAAACAGCGTTTTGATTTCTTGTGGGAACGCACTCGTTGCAATATCCACGTCATGAATTTCCTGATGTAATAAGATGTCACGAACACTCCCGCCGACAAAATAAGCTTCATATCCGGCATGTTCTAATTTTTGTAAAACTGGAATCGCCTTTTGGTACTCCAGCGGTAATTGTTCTAATTTCATTTTTCTACCTCTTCAGTATTTCTCTTTGATTGGACGTTTATCCTTCGTCCCTTTGACCATCTTTTCTCTCAAATCGGTAATGATCTCTTCGGTTAAACTTTTCCATATTCTTCTCAAAAGTTTCTGTCAAATCAATATCTAGTGAATTAGCCATAATCATTGTAACAAAAAGCACATCGCCTAACTCTTGTGCAACAGAATTTTCTTTCTCCGTTTTCTTTTTCGCTTTTTCCCCATAAGAATGATTGACTTCTCGCGCAAGCTCGCCGACTTCTTCCGTCAAGCGTGCCATTTGAGCTAAAGGAGAAAAATAACCGACCTTGAATTGTTGAATATACTCATCCACTTCTATCTGCATACTTCTTAATGTCCGTTCGTTCTTCATAGCGTTCCCCTTTCAAGTTTATCCTAACAAAACTTTACAGTAAAACATAGCTAAGAGCAATTGTGAAAATGAAAATTACATGCTACATTAATATTGAATTGAAAAAATTTTCTAACTTTTTCAGCTATTTTAACGAAAGCAGGGATCACATGACATTATTAAAAACAATTAAAGAGGTTTTCTTTATTATTATTGGAACAAGTATCTATGCCTTTGGACTTGTCTATCTAAATATCGCAAATCATTTAGCTGAAGGTGGTGTTTCAGGGATTACTTTGATTTTACGCGCACTCTTTGGTATTGATCCCGCTTATACAACTTTACTTATCAATATTCCGTTGATTCTCATCGGGGGAAAAATTCTTGGTAGACGCTCACTCGCTTATACCATTCTAGGAACTGTTTCTTTATCAGCTGCTCTTTGGGTTTGGCAACGTGTCCCTATTGAGATCAATTTAGAACATGACTTATTGATTGTTGCTTTATTAGCAGGACTCATTGCTGGCGTGGGTAGCGGTTTGGTCTATCGTATGGGAGGAACGACTGGCGGTAGTGACATCATTGCACGTATTTTAGAAAAGAATTATGGTATATCTATGGGACGCTCATTACTCACTTTTGATATTATCGTGTTACTGGCTTCATTAACTTATCTTGATTTGAAACGAATGATGTACACCTTGATTGTTTCGTACGTATTCAGTCGAGTGGTTGATTCGATTCTTGATGGTGGTTATTCTGCAAAAGGTCTATTGGTTGTTTCTAATAAAAGTGATGAAATTGCACAGTTATTGATGACTGGTCTACAACGAGGAGTCACTTTTTTTAATGGTGAGGGTGGATTTTCTGGTTATTCAAAGAAAATCATTTACTTAGTTGTTAGTTCTAGCGAATTGGCCTCTGCCAAGCAAATCATCCATGAAATTGATGAACAAGCTTTTCTCTCCGTCATTAATGTTCATGAAGTTGCCGGTGAAGGATTTACCTATTTGAAGCCTCAAACCAAACGATTGAAATTCAGACAAAAAAAAGGGCTGTGACAACAATATTGTCACAGCCCCTTTTCTTTTAAATAAACGGTGCGCTTAAAACAACTCTTCGAAATCACAAACAATCTAAAGCTATTTTACATGTCTGCTATCTTGTCGAAGCCAAACATTTTGCGCCACCACCTTATCCATGGTGTTCCCCAAGCAGCTTCTTCGGCAATAAATTCTCTTTTCATAAAAAGAGGAAAAACGATTTTTAGAAACGCATCCTTATTGCTTGGAACTACAATTTTTTTGATTAACTAACGCCATTTTTATCTGACGCTTTTTGTGCATCTGCTAAAATTTGACGATTGACTTCATCGGATAGTTTCAAGAACGCATCCTTATCTCCATCTTCTAATGCTTGATCAATTTGTGCGTAAAGCATCTTTAAGTGTGCTTCCTGTTCTTTTGCATGAAAGTATTTTTCAATTGCTTCTGTTTCTTCTTCCGCAATCGTTGAATCCCAAGTAGCAAAAGGATTGTCTTCTAAAATCGATAGATATTCACTCGTTTGCCACGCATCTTCAAAAAAACATTCCACATACAATGGTTCCGTTCGATTCAATCGAATTTCATGAAAGATCTGATCCGTATCAGTAAATACTTTTCCTTTTAAAAACAACTTCATTGGTTCACCAGCTACAGACAAGTCGCTGATTTGTAAGCCACGGGAAGTTTGATCCGCCTCCTCAACAAAATGAACATTTTTCAAAATCGCTTCATGATTTGACAAGTAATTCAAAATCCAAAAAACTTCACGACGACTAAATGAAACATGATTCACCATCCATGTTAGGAAGTTCTTTTTTTCTCGCACATTTATAAACATCTTGATCACCCCTTATGATAGATCATCTAATAAAGACAGGGCCTCCATATCTCCAGGTTCATGATGTAAGTAATGTTTTAATAGTTCTTTTGCTTGATCCAGTTTTCCTTCCTCACGTAAGAAAAATGCGTATTCTTTCAAGAAATCTGGTTCATGTTGCAACTCGTGGAAAGCTTGCTCATAATGGAGCGCTGCAACAGCAAAATCTTCTAATTCATTATACGCATGAGCTAAATTCCATTCGGCATACGGATTTGCTGTTTCTTCCATTTGGTTGACTGCATTAATAACATCTTCATAACGTTCTTCATTTAAATAAAGATTACTTAAAGTCAATAACGTATCATCTTGTTTTTCTCCTAACTCAAGAGCTTGCAACAATAATTTTTCAGCACTTTCTTTGTCATGCAAACGAAAGGCGTTTTCAGAAGCTAAATGATACAGTTCAACTTGATACGGATTTTCTTTGATTCCTTCTTCTAACACTGTTTGTGCTTCTTCAACCAATTCTTCTTCTTGTAGTGCTTGTCCTAAATACAAATAAAGTGATTGATAATGCGGATTAACTGTCCGTAATTCCTGCAGGTAATTGATTGCTTGTTGATTTTCTTTTAATTGTAAGTTCGTAAAAGCTAATTGGAACAATCGATCATCTGTACGTTCTTCTTCCAATGCTGCTTCTAATGGTTCGATTGCTGCTTCAAACTCACCTTGCATACTTAGTGATTGCCCTAAACGTTCTTGCATGGAAATACCAGAAATTTCTTTGATCTGACTGTTTAACAAGTTGTCATAAATAACAGCGGCCTCTTTAAATCGATCCACCGAAAAATACAATTCTGCTAAAGCAAATTGAATCAATGGTTCGTCGGGAAGTAAACTAGCTGCTTCTTTTAATTTTGCTTCACTTACTTCTGGAATACCAATTACTTGATACAGATCAGCAATGGCCAATAACGCTTGCGGATAATAATCACTCTCTTTACTTATCTTTTCTAGATACGTAAATGCTTCGTCAATTTCATTATCTTCAATCGCGATCTCTGCCAATGGAATATTTAAGCCATCATTTTCAGGATATTGCGTGACAAGTTGCTCAAAAATTTGTTTTGCTTCTTCTAAAAAGCCAATTGCTAATAGCTCTTCGCCTAATTCAGCTAAAACATCCGCTGGGTCTTCCTTTAAAGCCTGTACAAGTAATAGTTGCGCCTGTGCTAAATCTTCTTCAGACAAGGCTTGTAACATTTTTTCACTATACGTTTTCATTCAATTCCCTCTAATCTCATTGACAATTTGTTGATATCTTGTCATCATTTTCAACAATTCATTCTCGCTTGGTGAATGGTATCCTTCTATTATACCAATTTTTTCTAAAACAAGAATCTTTTTGCTTTTTTCTGCTAAACTCAAGACATTTTCTAAGTATTCAGCTTCAGATAGCTGCTCCAACCAGTCAATTGGATAACCAAGATGTTGCAACCAAATAAAAAAATTTTTCAATTGAAAAGAGATTGCATTACGCTCGACGTTCCAAACTAGTTGAAAAATCAACCCTAAAAATTTTTTCATACTTGCTGATAATAAATGTCCGTTTTCTGTTAGATAAAAAGCTTGCTCAAATAGTTTACCATAAGTTGCAAGATTTTCCGCCTCTTCTTGGTAAAAATAGACCAATTCTTCAAGCATTCCTGAAAAAGGAACGTTGTGTAATTTTTGCTGTGTTGAGTAATTTTTGTATAAGCTCTGTAAGAAACCATAATCACAAACCAATCCACAAACGATAAACGTCAAAAAGTCGATTTGTTTGCCTTCAACTTGGCGATCACTAATCGTTTGGTCATAGAAAATTCGTTCAGGCAAATTCTCTGTTTCTAAAACAGCCTGATAAGGTAACTGTAAAATACTGCGTTTGTTTGTTAATGCCCCACCGAATGAACGAGCAGATACAGGAATCAACCAAAGCTTCGTTGTAAGAATCGTGTGTTTTTGAAAAAAACTAGCTAATTCCATCATTCCTTCATTTCCAAATCCAATCACAACCAGCTGCTGATTTTCCGGAAAACGTTTGACATAGTCTAAGAGATGCGCAAGTTCTGTTAAGTTATTGCATTGTGCACTATTCGTACAAATATACCAATCAACATTTGCCTGATTTGCAAAAAAATGATTTATTTTTTCTGAAAACAAATCATAATAACGCTGATTAGTTAAGAACAAGATTGGTTCTCTGATAGCCAATGGTTTTAGTAGACTGCTTAACGTTTCACCGTAAGAAATCGTTGTGGTTTGTTCAACCATGGAAAACTTAAGTTCCAACACGCATCCCCCCTTTTCTTTATTTTACCATTATTCAGGAAAATCCTGAAAAGAAAAGAAAACTGATATAGCTTCTTCAACTATTTCAACTGAAACAAGTCAACAAACGATACAGACACAACCAGAAAAACAACTATCAGAAGAACAAACATCAGAAAAAACAGAAAAAATCCGAAGAAAAAGCTAGCGTCGATCCTGTATTAGCAAAAGCACTAGCTACTAAAGCGATACCGCTAACAGAATTTACTTATAATCCTTATGATTTCGACTTAGATCAAGCCACGATGACAATGGCACAGCTAAATGTATTGGGTAGATTCAAGATGAAAATCCAGCTGGACTAATTGGAGTGGAATATCATTGCTTTGCTTGTGATAGCATTTGGACTGGCAAAAACTACACTTACGATTGGTCAAATCAACAAGAAAGCACTAGAATCACTAACTTTACAATTGTTGGGGAACCTTGTGAACATCAAAAAGCGTTAAAAAATAATGGGTATATCAGTTGATAACCTTAGTTGATCTTTTTTTATTTTATGTACCAAGTTGACACAAAACACAATTATGTTTTGTGCCAACTTTTGTTAATCCTAACCATTTTATGTTAGTGTGACCGTTTTGGGATTGTTAATACATATTCATTAAAGTCTACATCTTTTGCACCACCTACTGTATGTCCACTACTATCATTAGTTAACCGAATTTTGATATAAGCTTTCTTACCAGCTTGTTTCGTAATATTGATGCTTCCATCAAAGCCTGGCTTGTTATCATTAGCTAATCCGTAAATTGCATTTACATCTGGGCGTGCAATATTTTTTGATTGTTGTCGTTCAATTTCGTTACCAGTCTCAGCATCCATCAAGAAGATAAAACAATAATTAAAGGTCTGTTTCCCAGCATGTGCCCAGCCTGCTCCGCGGAAAGAACCAATCGGATTTTCATTATAAATATCTAGTTTTGCAGTCATTCCATTAATCGTTTTTGCTGGACTTCCTGCAATAATTTCATCATGTTCATTATCTCCTTCGTTACTTCCATCTGGCTGCAAAGTTGGATCATCATAATATTTCTTGATTTGAGAAATAAAATAATCTTGCATTTTGGCAGTAACCTCTGTTGGTATAGCAAACGTCGAATCAAATCCACAATGTTCCATCAATGAGCGCTTCGGACATTCAGTTGCTGAAAACTGATGATGACATTTAACGGTGTCACGATTGACTGATAAACCATAATAATGTAGATCAATTGCAGCCTGCCAGAAAACATTTTGTTCTGCTTGTAAGAATACTACTTTGGACGTTTCGCGATTACCACGTACTTCATAACCAAGGTAACTATTATTACCTTCTGAATTTGCCACGTGCCAAGCCCGATTGTAAGTATCTTCCGTGCGAATAATTGTCTTTTCGTCCACATAATAATGGGCAAATCCAGCTTCTAATTGTTTAGGTGTCATATTTTCCAAACGATTCATTTCTTGTTCAGCAGTTGTATTTGTCCAAGTATTGTGAATGACAACACCTTTTACACTTCCCACCCGCTTACCTGCTACGCCACGACAAACGGAATTATTGATAATTTTGACCATTATTTTTCCCCTCCATTTTCTTCTTCACCTTGTTTTTCTGATGTGTTTTTTAATTTACTAAAACGATTTTTGACAAATTCTGGTACAGGAATGCCTAACTGTCCTAGATTTTCAATTACGGAAATACCATAAACTGCAATGTAAGAAAAGACAAACGCTGTTGCTACTCCTTCAAATCCCATAATTTTTAGATACGGATATGAAATCAAAACCAAGCCAATAACTAGTAGGTGTTTTACAATCCCCATTAAACCTTTTGTACTATTCGTTTCTTTAATTAAAATTCCTTTGCAAATACCTGTTACAATATCTGCAATCACAATCCAAACAAAAATTTGGATGTAAATATTATTTAGTAATCCTCGGAATTCATTCCATAATAATAAATTATCGATAATCAATCTGTTACCACCTTTCAATTTTTATTATTTGTCCTAAAAAATAGACATGCCTATCTCTAATTTAAAACATATAATCAAAATCAAATTTTTACCCTATTCTAATTTTTTCAGTCATCTTAGCTCAACGTTTTTTGAAACGAAAAACGTTGAGCTAAGTAGAAATCACCACCTTATAATAACTTCAAGAAAATTTTTCAATTCTAAATTAGTTTTCTTCATTTTTAAAAAGCAAGTTAATTAATTCTGAAATGTTTATTTTCTTGATGATATTATTTTAGCCTGTTGACTACGAAAAAAATTCCTGAGTTTTTCCAAAGTTACAAACCTAACTCATCTGCAACAGCTTCAAAAAAATCATTTCTTAGTTCGTAAGCTTTACTTTTACTAATAAACAAGCGCTGACTCATTCCCAATAAATTGACTGTTGCATTTTTTTGTAAATAGAGTTTCTCGATGATTTCTTTTGTATTTTCATCCGCGCGCGCCAAACAGTCTTTCACCACATCACGGTTTCTTTCTAAATTCCAAAGTCGGCGATCCATTGCAATCGTGATAGCCATCCTTTCAGTTGCTACGTTATGGTTTCCTTGACCACGAATAGAGCTATTCAAATCGGCTTCTATAAATGGATGGCGTAATTCTTCTTCTCTTTGTTTAATATACGCATCTGTTTGATAATAATCAGATAAAATATCCTTAATATAATTAAATGTTGATTTTCGCAAAATGCTCCACTCCTAACTAATTTTATATAGGTAAAATATTTTATTGACGTCATTCTCTTACTATTACTATCTTCATAAAAAAATATAATTATCTTGAAAATCTAAACTTACATTGACTTACATCATAAAGTTTTATAAAATAAAAGTAACAAAAACAACATTTCTTATTCACTTTGTTTTTGCATAAGTAATCTATAAATAATATTATCCCATTATTTTATAATTTTCAACATTTTTATAAAAAAATATAAAAAGGAGTTTTTATAATGAGTTTATACGAAAGAGTTTCGAATCTTTCAAAAAAACAAGGAATCAGCTTAAATAAGCTTGCAGAAGATATTGGGCTGTCAAAAAATGTGATCTATCAGTGGCGGACAAGTAGTCCAAAAGCGGAAACTCTTGAAAAAGTCGCAGAATACTTTCACGTTTCAACAGATTATTTACTTGGACGAACAGATACACCTTCTTTGGGCACCAAATCAACGATACCAGAGGATCTCAATAAAATCTTAGACAATGTGAAAAGCTTTGATGGAAAACCGATGACGGACAATGACAGAGAGGCCATTCGCGCATTTTTAGAAGGACGAATGAGTAAGTAAGGAGTCTTTTTTATGGAAAAAATAAAGGAGCTACTCGCTAGTCATGGAATTGAGCTAGTCGTGATGGAATTAGAAAAAAGAGGCTATTATTTTGATGACTTGAATCTAATGGTCATCAATCAAAATCAATCAGAAGAAAAGCAAAAACAAGTGATCCTTCATGAACTTTATCATGCACTAAACCATTCAGAATTCAATGCATTATATAGCAATCCTGTCTTCCACTCAAAAATGGAAAACGAAGCGAATACTTCGATGATCAATTATCTGATTCAAGAAAATGATGGGCAATTCAACTACACAAGTGTATTGGAAGAATTTAATTTGGGATTAGGGTGGGAGTGTCATCTGAAATAAACAATACGTTTTGGAGACACATTACATTAATTGAATATTTTTTATGCCTCTTTATTTTTACTAATCAATAATGTAATTGTACTCTACATAAAAAGCGCTTGTAGCCATATGGCTACAAGCGCTTTTTATTACACAATTATTTAACTGCGTCTTTCAATGCTTTACCTGGTTTGAATGCAGGTACTTTGCTAGCTGGGATTTCGATTTCTTCACCAGTTTGTGGGTTACGACCTTTGCGAGCTGCGCGTTCGCGAACTTCGAAATTACCAAAACCGATTAATTGAACTTTTTCGCCGTTAGCTAAAGCATCTTGAATAGTTGAAAATACAGCGTCTACAGCTGCAGTTGCGTCTTTTTTAGTTAAATCAGTAGCTGAAGCAACTTTTTCGATTAATTCTGCTTTGTTTGCCATGGATTAGATTCACCTCCTCAACAAGAGATATGATGTAAAACATCAACCAATTATACAATCTGAGTGGTCCAGAAAGTTTAATAGAAATATTGACTTACTTCAATATTCTGTTATCACGATATCATATAAACCGCTTAATGGCAAGGTTTTTACTGATTTTAACGTGCTTTTTTTGGTCATTAAAACGTAATAAAAGAAAGTACCTTTATTCTTTGAAAAAAAAGAATGACTATGGTAAAATGCCTATTTTCTTCTTCTTGGAATGATTCGAATCGAAGTTCCCTCAAAAGTGAAAGCCTTACGAATTTGATTTTCTAAAAATCGTTCATAAGAAAAATGCATTAGTTCTTCTTCATTAACAAATACCACAAAGGTTGGTGGCTTAACAGCCACTTGCGTTGCATAAAAAATCTTCAAACGTTTGCCTTTGTCTGTTGGTGTTGGATTAATTGCTACAGCGTCCATGATGATATCGTTCAATACTGCGGATGAAACGCGTAGATTTTGATTCATGCTAACATCTTCAATCATTTCTGGCAGACGATTCAAACGTTGTTTCGTCACTGCAGAAACAAAAATAATCGGTGCATAATCAAGATAACGGAATTCATCACGGATTTCTTGTTCAAAATCACGCATGGTGTTTGTTTCTTTCTTCACTAAGTCCCATTTATTCACCACGATGATGACTCCGCGACCTGCTTCGTGTGCATATCCCGCAACACGTTTATCTTGTTCACGAATTCCTTCTTCAGCATTTAAGACCATCAAAACGATATCTGAACGGTCAATGGCACGCATAGCACGCATAACACTGTATTTTTCAGTATTTTCGTACACTTTCCCGCGTTTTCTCATCCCCGCTGTATCAATCATCAAGAATTTTTGACCACTTTCTGATACAAAATGGGTATCGATTGCATCACGAGTCGTTCCTTCAATGTCTGAAACGATTACGCGATCTTCACCTAAAATTGCATTGATCAAAGAAGATTTGCCGACATTTGGACGACCAATTAAACTAAATTTGATGGTATCATCGTCTTCTTCTTCCGTGTCAGTGGCAAAATATTTGACTGCCTCATCTAAAATATCACCAATTCCCAGACCATGACTCCCAGAAACAGGGTATGGATCACCTAGTCCTAACGCGTAAAATTCATAAATATCATTACGCATTTCAGGATTATCTACTTTGTTAACTGCTAAGATAACAGGTTTATTACTACGATATAAAATCTTTGCAACCATTTCATCCGCGTCAGTGATACCTTCTCGTCCACTAACTACACAAATAATCACATCTGCTTCATCAATCGCGATTTCTGCTTGATGCTTAATTTGTTCCATAAATGGTTCGTCACCTAAATCAATCCCGCCTGTATCGATCACGCTGAATTCACGACCTAACCATTCGCCTTTTGCGTAAATACGATCACGAGTCACTCCTGGAGTATCTTCGACAATCGAGATACGCTCGCCAGCGATGCGGTTAAAAATCGTAGACTTACCGACGTTCGGACGGCCAACGATTGCAATTGTTGGATTTGCCATATTTTTTCCTCCTCACAAGTTTCCAATCCTACTTAGTTTAACGAATGAACCCCAAACTTTCAAGCTTAGTTAATCAATTCCTCCAACTATTTTAGATTTTTCTTGATTATCACTAATCAAGAACGAAAAAATAAGACCAAGACAAAAGCTGTCACTTTCGTCTTGGTCTTAAATTACATGACTTAATTATTTATCTGATTCGTCGCCCGTCGTTTCTTCCACTTCTTCTTTTAACGCATCACCTAAAATATCACCCATTGTGAATCCAGTATTTTCTTCTGGCAATTCATAGGATTCAATATTTTTTGGTTCTTCTTCAGAAGCAGGTTTTTCTTCTAAAGCTTTGATACTTAAAGCAATTCGATGTTCATCTGGATTAACTTCTAATACTTTCACATCAACTGTTTGACCTTCTTGAAGTACTTCATGAGGTGTCGCAATATGTTTATGTGAAATTTGAGAAATATGAACAAGACCTTCTACCCCAGGGAAAACTTCTACGAAAGCGCCAAAGCTTGTTAATCGTTTAACTGTGCCTTCTAGAACAGCTCCAACTGGTGCTTTTGATTCAATGTCTGTCCAAGGTCCAGGTAATGTATCTTTGATTGATAGTGAAACACGTTCTTGCTCAGGGTTGATTGATAAAACTTTTACGTTTACTTCATCCCCAACAGCTAATGCATCACTTGGTTTTGCTACGTGACCATGAGAAATTTCTGAAACATGAACAAGTCCGTCAATTCCACCTAAGTCAACAAAAGCACCAAAGTCAGTCAAACGTGCAACACGTCCTTCAATGACATCTCCTTCATGAATAGCAGTTAATACTTCTTTTTTCTTTTCTTCTTTTTCAGATTCAACCACTGCTTTATGAGAAAGAATCAAACGATTTTCTGATGGTTCGATTTCAATAATCTTGAAGCTCAACGTTTGCCCTTTATACTCTGAAAAATCAGCTACAAAGTGATCTTCAACCATTGATGCAGGTACAAATCCACGTACGCCAACATCAACAACTAAACCACCTTTAACTACGTTTGTTACTGGTGCTTCGATAATTTTACCAGCTTGGAAATCTTTTTCGATATCTTCCCAAACTTTTTTTGCATCTAAACGGCGTTTGGATAATAAATAACTTCCGTTTTCTTTATCTTTACCAATTGTACTAATAACAACTAAGTCTAAAAGATCGCCAACATGAACAAGCTCATCAATGTCATCTACAGGTAATGTCGATAATTCTTTTGCTGGAACGACACCTTCAACGCCAGCACCTTCAATTCCAACAATTACTTGTTTGTCTTCAATAGCTAAAACTTCACCTTTAACTACATCGCCAACACTAACTTCTTGGACGCTCTTCATTGCATCTTCCATTGACTGATTGCTATCTGCTTGATTTTGATCAAATTCTGTCATAACACTTGTCCTCCTAACCAACATTATGCCGTAAGTACGGTATTAATTTAAGTTTAATTGATTCTTAAAAAAAAATAAAGCGATTTCGCCCGGTTTATTTGAAAATTCTCAACTTTCCGCTTATTTCATCGTTTTTTTTCAACCAAGCCTTATAATTGATAGCCTTTTTCGGAAATAACTTCTTTAATCATTGCTACCACTTCTAAAATAGATTTTCCCGTTGTATCAATTCGTACGGCATCTTCTGCTTGTTTCAACGGAGAAATTTCACGTGTCGAATCATAATGATCACGTTCTTGAATTTCTTTTGTTAGGGTTTCTAAATCAGTTGGGATCCCTTTTTCTTGGTTTTCTTTGTAACGGCGTTGTGCCCGTTCAGAAACACTTGCTACTAAAAAGATTTTGATCTCTGCATGCGGTAGAACGGCTGTTCCAATATCACGTCCATCCATTACCACGCCACCATCTTCACCAATTTGTTGTTGAATAGCAACAAGCTCTTCTCGGACTTTTCCATGTGCTGAAACTTCTGAAACAGCTTTTGTCACATCAGGCTGACGAATTTCAGCTGTCACATCTTGTCCTGAAACAAACACATGCTGGCCATCTGCTTTTTGTTGGAAAGAAATTGGATTTTCTTTAATCAAAGTAACTAACCCAACTTCGTCAGCAAAAGAAATTTGATGCTTGATTGCCAGATAGGTCACTGCTCGATACATAGCTCCTGTGTCGGTGTAAATATACTGAAAATCTTTCGCTAAAATTTTTGCTACAGTACTTTTGCCAGAAGAAGCCGGCCCATCAATTGCAATACTAATCTTTGTCATAAAAACGCTCCTCAAAAAAAAGCCGCAAAATGCGGCTCACATTATTTCACTCGTAATTCCTGTCCAGGATATAACATATAACTGTTGGGGTCCATTCCATTTAATTGGAACAATTGATCAATCGTGATTCCAGCACGCTCAGCTACTTGTTTTGGTCCTTCACCCGCTTGAACAACTGTCGTTGAACCAGCCACTGCTTCTGTTGATGAAGAAGGTGTTGTTTCTGTTTCTTGTGTGACTGTTTCACTTGAAGCTGGTGGTGTAACTGGTGCAACTGAACTTGAAGTTTCTGGTTCAATAATACTTGATTCTACAGTTTCAGAACTTTGAACTGTTGCAGTAGTTGAAGAGACAGTTGTTGACTCTTCTTTTGAACTCATGGTTGAACTTTCCACGATTGATGAAGTTGTCGATGTTGAAGTCGAACTTGCTGCATTATTACTTGAACCATTTCTAATCCAGAAGTAAGCTCCTGCAGGGATTGCGATACAAAGTACTAATAAAAACAAAAAGATTGATAAGAAAACAGTGTTTCCTTTCTTTTGTTGTCTTTGAGAGCTTCTTGAAGAATTTTCATCTTCAGTATCATAAATCGGTTGCTCCCACGGTTCTTGTGTTTCGTTATTTTCTGATGATTGATGTCTATCTTTTCTGCTCACCTTTGCTACCTCCTAATTTCTTTCGTGAGTATTATACCATAGGAAAATGGGCCATGCCGAAAAAAATTATCCCTCTACGTTTTTTTTAAATAAATTTAGTAAAATCTCTTCCCAGTTATTCTCAAAATGACTTGTTCTTACTTTTGTTTCTGCTGGAAGAAACCATGTTGCTTCGTCAAAATCACAACAATTTTTGGGTTTTGCTGTTAATTTTTCGCCAAAATAATTCAGAATAAATTCTCTGCGACAAGTAGTTGCATGGATATATCGTAACATTTGATATAAACGAAACTGTTTCTCTTTTTCTTGAAGCTTTAATTTTTCCATCCATCGATCTGGTTGATTTGTTTTTTTGACAATTTCTAACCATTTTTGTTGGAGTTCATCAAAGGGGCGTTCTAGCTCCTGCGCATGTGCTAAGTAAACTTCAAATCCTTGACGTTGCTCTTTCGCTAATTGATTAAAAAAATGATGTATCGCTTCATCTCCTGTTTGGTACAACAAAATGGCCGTACTTGGCTTCTGATCACGTCCGGCACGTCCGATTTCCTGCACATAATTTTCCAGACTATCTGGTAAATCATAATGGATAACATAACGAATATCCGCTTTGTCTACCCCCATGCCAAATGCGTTTGTTGCAATTAAAAATTGCAATTGATTTTGAGAAAATTGTTGCTGTAATTGGCGTCTTTGGCTCGCATCTAGACCACCATGATAATAGCCAATAGCGAAGCGACCACGTAATTCTGCATATAAACGCTCCACCTCTTTTTTCGTTGCACAGTAAATGATGGTCGCACCCTTTATTTCTTTCATAATCGCTTCTAGCTCTTCCTTCTTTTGAGTCGTTTCTCTTACAAATAAAGCTATATTTTCTCGATTCACTGAATGCTTAACGATTTTTGGTTTGTTTGTAAATAACACGGTCTCGATATCTCGTTGGACTGCATTTGTTGCTGTAGCTGTAAGTGCCAAGGTCACTGGAATCGCCAATTGGGTTCTTACTTCGCCCAAACGTTGATATTCTGGGCGAAAATCGACACCCCATTGTGAAACACAATGTGCCTCGTCAACTACGAAAAGTCCGATTTTTTGCTTTTTTAATTGGGTTAACATTTCTGATTGCAATAACATTTCCGGACTTAAGAATAAAAATTTATATTGAGATAAATGCTCCATAACATATTTACGTTCTGGAAAGGTCAATAAACTATTAAAGGCAACAACTCTTTTTTCGCCCATTTTTTGCAACTGCATAACCTGATCTTCCATTAGTGATAGCAATGGTGAAACCACAACGACCAAACCTTCTGATAGATAACCTGTTAACTGATAACATAAACTTTTACCATTTCCCGTTGGCAGCACAGCTAATACGTTGTCTTTGTTCAGCAATGTTTGAATAATTTCCTCTTGACCTGGGCGAAAAGTTGAAAAACCAAAATAACGTTTTAACTCAGCTGTTAAATTCATCTTTTCGTCCTCCTTTTAAAGCTCGTATTTGGTAAAAACGAAATTCACCATAATCAAGTGTACCCGTTTTGTTTAATTCTTGATAACGCCAAGTTTGGACAGGTGTCGCTTGACTCGCTAATAATTGGTTGGTCTCTTTCGAAATCAGCTGATCAAATGGAAAATCGTCTAAAAACAATGCCCATTCAACTAAGTGATCCGTTATTGTCCCTTTTTTCAAATGACGGTATGTCATGATTTCAGAGAGAGAATGCCCTTGAAGAAAAAGTTGTCGCGTGACTAGCATACTTTGATTGTAATTTTGTTCCAAAATAGGTAACAACAACTGACTGAATAAAAAATCTGGAAACCGTTGCAATTGGTTGAAAAAAGCGTGAACAGCTTGTGCCTGTTGCAAATAGACTGTCGTTTCATCCTCACTCGTCTCAATTAGTTGATAGGGCAGTAACCCGATTTGTTCATAACCAGAAAACTGATTGGCTAATAAATTAGCTTGTTCCTTCGTTAATTTGCCTAAACAAGTCGATAATTCGTGATAAATTGTATCAGCTAGCTGTTCTTTTGAATAGCCACTATGGACTAACCACGTTTTGATTTTAGTAGTATAAAATGGGCTGGTTTCTGCTGGTAAATATTCTGACTGATGCGCATTTAAATAAGAAACGACTTGAATAGCGAATTTTACCAATCGCCATGCCTCTTCCCAATTTCTACCATAGAGATCAAAATGTAAATCAGGATACAAGACATTCAATTTTTTTTGACGTTCTCTCCCTTTTGACGTCAAGAAAACTTCATTTTCTTCAATCTGAATCAAACCTGATTTTTCTAACTCAGTTAATCGTTCTTGATAGGTTTTCTGAGTTAGTTCTGGTAAACAATTGTGTGCCGGCAACAATTGGTTTAAGAATCCAAAAATCAATACGGAAGTTGTTTTTTTACCTGTCAATAATTGATAAAAAGAACTGATCCTCAACTTGTTTCTTGAGGGAAATAAAGATAGAATAAATAAAAGCATAGCAATTCTCCTTAAGTTAGGATGGTTAAACATGTCATTATTATGTAAACTTGTACCCGAACGTTGTATCGCTTGCGGCCTGTGTCAAATTGAGGCTCCTGATATTTTTGATTACGATGAAGAAGGAATCGTGCTCTTTGCACAAGAACCAGAAGCACATCAACAATTCGTCACCAAAGCAGAAACTGAGTATGTAAAGAAAGCCTATCAGAAGTGTCCCGTTCGAGCAATACTCTTGGAAGAACAAAAATAATTTATCATTCCTTCGACAAATCAATTATGAATTTTATAGAAGAATTTGTCTATCAAGATAGAACGAGCAAAAATTTTGCTCAAAAATAAACGTGAGTCCAGTCAGAAACTTCTCAAAAAAGTTAGCTCAGTTGCTACTTTTTCAAACTGTTTCGCTAGGCTCACGTTTTTATTTACTAATGATCGAAAGTAACGAACTACCAACCATTTTGCTTTAACCAGTTTTCAATCGTATTCACAAGGACGATCTGCTGGTCTTCATTCGTAATTTCGGCTTGTCCATCCTTTTTCTGTTCACCATACGAACCAAACCCACTATGATTTCCGCCATTAATCACCACGTACTTTGTTTGCGTAGGCAAATATTGTTTAGCATCTTCATATGCTTCTTGATTTAATACTTGATCTTTTGATGCAGTAATTGAAAGTACCGAAATTTTTGACTGAGATAATGTCCCATTTTTGTCAGGATAACTCGCTAAGAAAAAGATACCTTTATTCTTATCTGTCACATTTTGAGAAACATACCGACTACTCATTACTCCACCAAGCGAATGACCGCCAAAAACAAAGGTACGATCTGGAAAATCTTTAATCACTTTTTCTGCGCGATTTTTATCTAGTACCGCTAGATTAAGTGGCATTTTGACGATTGCCACGTCATAGCCAGTTTCAGAAAGTTTGCTTGCCCAAACGCTGTAACTTGTTGGCTCAACTAAAGCACCTGGGTAAAAAATAATGATTGGGTGTTGTTTTGCAAGTTTCTTTTTTGGACTTTCAAATAAAAGGTATTCCTTGTTATCAATTGCTTTTTTACTGGATGTTAATGCAGTTTGGCTTGGTTCATAAGTATTTTCTTTTAAATAATAATAGCTTCCAACACCAATCAAACTTAAAACAATCAGTATACCTAAGAATATTTTTCCTAATTTTTTCAAGCTACCATCCTCCTTTAATCCTCTTTTAGCTTATTATACGTGTATTTCAAAAAAATGACGAAAATAATTTCTTAATTATTCCAAACAAATAAAAAAGGAGATGTGATAAGATCTTATCACATCTCCTTTTTGAATAACTAGTGTTCAATAAGTCATTCCTTTAAAATAAGCACAAATCACTCAAAAATTCGAAAATAATTTCTAATCATTTTTCTTATTTTTTGAGTAAAATGCTTCTCTCACAAATAGCTTATTTCGCACACAAGCGATAAACAGCTTCAGCATAAATTTCCATAGCTTTATACATGCTACTTAATTCCCAACGTTCGTTTGCTTGATGCATGAAATCTGGTGTATCTGGGAACATTGCGCCAAATGCCACACATTGATTCATTGTACGAGCAAAAGTTGCTCCACCTGATACAAATGGTTCAGTCATGTCACCAGTGATATCACGGTAAGTTTGCAAAAGATTTTTTACTAATTCGCTATCTAGTGGCACGTATAACGAATCTAAGAAATCAAAATCTTCATAAGTTAATTCATATTTCTTCACTGTTTCAGCTAATTTTGCTACCAGATCATCTTTTTTGAATGTTACAGGAATACGCATATCCACACCAATTTTTGTTTGTTCTGGTGTGATTTCTAAGCTAGCAAAGTTCATTGTTAATTCGCCAGATTGCTCATCTTTCGTTTTTCCAACAACATGTTCACCGGTTGCATTTTCTTTCACCAATTTGCCTAAGAAATCAATTGGTGCAAAATCGAAGACTTCAGCTAAAGCCATAGACAAACGTGAAATAGCATTCACGCCTTCTGGTGCGTCCTTCGCATGGATACTTTTTCCAAGAACAATAATTGAATCACCATGATCTTCAAAATCAAAACCAAGTTTATTCAATGCTTCTTTCACTTCTTCTAATTTTTCACCAGAATATGGAGCCGCATCAGGAACTACGTTTAATGCGCCACCTGCTTTCACAGAAAAATCAGTAGTGCCAGGACCAGTTAGATAAGCTTGTAATAATCCTTTTTCAGCGTAAATCAATGGGAATTCAGCATCTGGTGCAAAACCTTGTGTGATTCCTTCTTCTTTTTCGTTGTATTTATCTAAACAGCGCCATAAGTTTTCTTCATCTGTCCCAAAAATAAAACGAATTCGTGTTTTAAATTCAATACCAGCATCCATCAATGATTTGACAGCATACATTGCAGCGATTGATGGTCCTTTATCATCTTGTGATCCACGTCCAATCAACCAACCATCTTTTACAGTTGGATCAAACGGTTTTGTATCCCAATTTTTTTCATCACCAGCAGGAACAACATCCATGTGACACAAAATACCAAACAATTCATCACCAGAACCAACTTCTGAATAACCATAATAGCCTTCTGGGTCTTTGAATGTGCGGAATCCTAATTCTTCGCTGATTGCTAACACTTTGTCTAATGCTTCAACAACTTTTGTCCCGAAAGGATGTCCTTTCCCAGTATCCTCTTCATCTAATACAGAAGGGATTCTGATTAGTTCATTAAGTGATTGTAACGCTTGTTCATGATGTTCTTTTGTAACAAATTGTTTCATTACACTTACCTCCTAATAAGATAAAAGACCCGATAGTTTGCCTACCGAGTCTTCTTAAAGCCAACTCAGTTAGCTTTGTTTACTTTATTATTCAATGATAGATGTTTCCAATCATTTTGTCTAGGCAAAACTAAATCATTGCTGCAACGCCGAGAATCACACAGATAGCTACGAATAAAATAGCAATTAGTTTACCAGTAAATTTCCACCAAACTGAGATGTCAAAACGAGCAATCGCAACAGCCCCCATAACAATAGCAGAAGTTGGAGTAATCAAGTTAACCAATCCAGAAGCAGATTGATAAGCAGTGATAACTAAGTCTTTACCTACACCAGCAAATTCACCCATAGGTCCCATAATCCCCATTGTAGCCGCAGCCAAGCCTGATGTTGATGGAATCAAGAATGACATTGGGATATAGAAGATGAACGTGATAATGATGAACACGCTTGAAGATAATGTGCTCAACCCTTGTTCTCCCCAGTGTAAAATAGTATCTGTAATCAAACCATTGTTCATAACAACCTGAATACCACGAGCAACAGCAACAACGATTGCTACACCAATCAAGTCTGATGCACCAGCTAAGAATTCTGAAATGAATTCAGATTCTTTCATACCGTATGTGAATGCAACAACGATCGCCATAACTAAGAATAACATAGTGATTTCTGGGAAGTACCAGTCACCAAGTGGTAACATATCAATCCCTAATACTGTACCAATTACAGGAAGACCTGTTAGCCAGTTTGTTAATGATTCAAAAATAGTAAAGTTTTCATTCAATGTTGTCCAAGGAATCAAGCTGATGATCATGATACCAAAAGTAATAAAGAATAAAATGTTAACAGATTTTTGTTTGCTTGTAATTGTTTCTTGACGGCCAATCGATTCGATATCGAAGTGTTTCATGTCTTCTTGTCGTTGGTTATAAACCAAAGACTTGGTTGGATCTTTTTCGATTTTTGAAGCATAACGATAAACATAAATGATTGAAATACCTAATAAGATCACAAACATTAAGAAACGTAAGCCAATTCCTTCACCCATAGAGATACCAACAGCTTGTGATGCTACCCCAGTGGCAAACGGATTAACTGTTGAAGCCAAACAACCTACTTGCGAACCAACTAAAACGATTGCAACGGCTACTACAGTATCAAAACCAACAGCCATCATAACTGGAATTAGTAACGCATAGAAAGGAATTGTTTCTTCGGCCATTCCGTAAGTTGAACCACCTAAAGCGAATAAAATCATTAAAACAGGAATCAACATTTTTTCTTTGCCTTTAAATTTCTTAACGACAGAAGCGATTCCGGCATCTAATGCACCCGTTTTATTGATAATTCCTAAAAATCCACCCACGATCAAGATAAAGAATGAAATCGGAATAGCTGCTGGTGTCGCACTTGTTAACTCACCCGCTTCAACTCCCAACATCCCATTGATTGGTGCCATAAAAATATCCCAAAGACCTTGTGGATTTTGTTTTACTCGTTGATACGATCCAGCGATGATATTGCCTGCATCATCTACACTATAGTGACCAGCTGGAATGAACCAAGTAAGGACAGCGATAATTGCAATGATAATGAATAAGACCGTATACGCTGACGGCATCTGAAATTTTTTCTTTTTTTGTTCCATTTTCTTCTTCCTTTCCCTTTTTCATTTTTAGAATCAAGTAATATTGGTTCCATCGTTATTTTATCAAAAAGAGCGGCAGAACAAAAATAATATCTCGAATAAATGATACTTTTTGTTCAAAAATCCATTAATAGTGACGACTCATTGCCTCCTTTCATCTAAGATACTTCTTTCAAAGTAATTGTAGCCTGTCTCTTTGTTTTGTAAACAAGCCTATTCGTCATTCAAAAAGAGAAGAATCTCACATTCATTTATTACAAATTCATGTTTATACATAAAAAAATAAAATACTCAACAGCAACTAATAAAACGTTTACATTTGCGGTTTTATTGCATTTTTTTTCAAAAAAAAAAGGACCAAAAAATTACTGGCCCTTTTGAATATTCATTTTTAAATCGTATGTCTTTGTTCTAAAGCATGTTGTTTACGACTCAACCAAGGTAATAGCTTAGCATGTAAAACTAAGAAAGCAGCACTAACGATGAATCCTTTGATTAAATTAAATGGAACAATCCCGATCAACACATAATTTACTAGTGGCATACCTAGCATTTGATTTGCATTCAATCCAAAGAACATCAGATATAATGGTGTAATAACAAAATAGTTTGCGACACTCATAAAAAGCGTCATTGCTAAAGTTCCGGAAACAACGCCCAGAATTTTATTTCTATTTGCATGTTTTTTAATTTTTTTGAAGAAGTAGAAAATTGGTAACGTGAAAATAGTCGTTGCCAAGAAACTTGCAGCATCCCCAACTAGATTGTCTGGTGAAAATCCTGTTGTCACCAGATGTAACAGCGAGCGTAAGAAAGCCGTAGCTACACCAGCTACAGGGCCAAATAAAAACATACTAATCAAGACAGGTATATCACTGAAATCAATTTTTAAAAAACTAAATGCCGGCATAATTGGGAAAGCAATAAATTGCAAAACTAACCCGATTGCAGCGAACATCGCTACCATAACCATTTTTTGTACCCGTGTGTTCTTCATTTGAAATCCTCCTGTTAGGACTCCTCTTCAGCGAACTATCCAACTAATTTTTCAAACAAAAAAACTCTACTTTCGCAGGGAAAATAGAGTTAGAGTTATCTGATAAATGATTAGTCAAATAAGCTCTATCTTCTTTATCCAGACTATACTGTCGGTACCGGAATTTCACCGATTCAGCTATTTCCTAAAGAAATAGGTCGTGGACTATAACCACCGGTCGGGAATTGCACCCTGCCCCTGAAGACGAACCTTTTATATTATTTTGTTTACACTTACATTATACATAGCCTTGAAAAAAATGCAACATTTATCTCTTACAAAAAGTAAGCTATCATTTTGAATGATTTAGTAACGTACTGATTTCTTTTTTATTTAGCTCACGATATTCTCCCGGACGTAACCCTTGAAGAGTCAAATCCCCATATCTTTCTCGTTTTAGTTTTTGCACGGGTAAACCAACTGCCTGTAACATGTTTTTTACTTGATGATTACGCCCTTCATGAATTGTTAACTCAACAATACTATGGTTCGTTTTAGGGTCCACTGATAAGATTTGAACTTTAGCAGGTGCCGTTTTTCGTCCTTCTAATTTAATACCTTTCGTTAAAGGAGATAATACTGATTTTGTAGCAATCCCTTTTACTTTTGCCACATACACTTTATCAACCTCATGCTTTGGATGCGTCAAACGTTGTGCAAATTCGCCGTCATTTGTTAATAGTAAAATACCAGATGTATCATAATCTAAGCGCCCGACAGGGTAAATTCGTTCTTTTACCATCGGCAATAAATCTGTAACCACTTTTCGGTTTTTATCATCTGATACTGCAGAAATAACTCCTTTAGGCTTATAAAGTAAATAATACCCATATTCTTCTTGATAAATAGGTACTTCGTCTACTTCGACAACATCGTGTTTACCCACTTTTACACCTAATTCTCTCACAACTGTGCCATTGACTTTTACACGACCAGCCAAAATAAATTCTTCTGCTTTTCTTCGAGAAGTAATTCCGGCGTGTGCAATTACTTTTTGCAATCTTTCCATTACTTTTGTTCTCCTTCGCTCACTCCATCAAAAAACAAATCCAATGATGCATCATCTTTTAACGCATTTTCTAGTTCTTGTGTGTCTGGTAACTCTGTTAAGTCTTTTAAACCAAAATAATCAAGGAAATAACCTGTCGTTCCATACAAAATTGGACGACCTGGTCCTTCCACGCGTCCTTTTTCTTCAATTAATTTATGAGCAACCAATCGCTGAACGGGACCAGAAGCTTGGACACCTCTGATTTGTTCGATTTCTGTACGTGTAATTGGTTGTTTGTAAGCAATAATTGCTAACGTTTCTACTGCTGCTTGTGATAACGTATTTGATGAACCTTGTGCATATTTTTTTAAAAGTGGTGCTAATTCTTTTTTTGTTGTTAAGACGAAATGGTCTTCTGTTTCGAAAATGTGTAACGCTGAATCAAGAGTCGCCTGATATTTTTTTTCTAAGGCCACAATCAGTTCAGATAATTCCTGTTTATCAATATTCAATAAATAACTTAACTCGTCACTGCCAATTCCTGCTTCACCGGCAACGAAAAGGATAGCTTCTAGTTCACTTAATTTTGTCATTCGTTGTATCTCCTACTACTGGATAAAGCATGATTGAATCATAATTTTCTGCCTGTTCAGCAAAAATCTGCCCATTTTTCATCAGTTCAAGTAATGCCATGAAGGTCGTCACAACTTCTGCTTTTGTTGGGGCTTCAAAAAATGATTCAAATGTACAGCCTGATTGACTGTTTACTAACTTTTCCTTAATAAAACTCATACGTTCTTCGATTGTCGTATCATCTGGGGCAATCGTTTTTTCCACTTTTTGTGAAAATTTTTTCCGTTCTAAAATAGCCTGCATGGCTCGAAATAAATCGACTTTTTTTACTTGCCCACGTTTGAGAGGCAATTCTTTTTCTGCCAAGTCTTCTACCATAGTTGGTTCTTTCGAATAATATAAACTGCGTTCCTCAGCTTTTTCAATCAACTTTTCCGCTGCGTACTTATATTTTCGATATTCTAAAAGTTGTGTGACCAATTCGTCACGTGGATCTTCTTCCCATATCAGATCATCTTCAATTGCTAACTCCTGAACGGGCAGTAATGTTTTACTTTTGATTGCCATTAGTGTGGCTGCCATTACCAAATATTCTCCAGCTAACGCTAGCTCCATCGTTTTCATCGTGTGAATATAGTTCATGTACTGCTCCGTAATCGTCGCAATTGGAATATCGTAAATATCAATTTCCATTTGCTGAATCAAATGAAGCAATAAATCCAATGGCCCTTCAAAAATATCTAGTTTAATATTGATTTCAGTCAAATGTTTCACTCTTTCTTAGTTATGCTTCATTGCCATTTAGATAAGTAAGGTTTCGTAACTTCAGTTGCTAAAAAGGTCACTTCGGGGTATTTTTCCTGAAGCTCATTTAGCATCAGAAAGCCCATATTTTCTCCTCGGTAAGAAGGATTCAACGAAATATCATGAATGATCAATTGATCCTTACCTATCCATTCAATACCGATGATCCCTTGGATGTTCGTCGAGTCTTCTGGAGTGAAGAAAAATAGTTCATACTTATTTTCTGCTTCATAAACATCGATTTCTTTTAACAAATCTGTTTGATCCGATAATTTTTTATGAAAGCTTAACAAGCCCATTGCAATTTTTCGGTTCTCTTTTCGGTAATGTGTTAACATTATTTCACCTTCCTCTAATTAAGCCCTTGGAAAATGCTGCTTGTAAACATCTGTCATTCTTTTTTTCGTGATATGTGTATAGATTTGTGTTGTTGAGATGTCTGCATGTCCCAATAATTCTTGTACCGTCCGTAAGTCAGCTCCATTTTCCAACAAATGCGTAGCAAAACTATGACGTAAAGTATGTGGTGTGACGTCTTTACGAATACCTGCTTGCTGTACTAATTGCTTTAAGTTCTTCCAAATTCCTTGTCGAGAAAGTCCTTTTCCATGGTTGTTTACAAATACATGCAGTTCAGAAGTATCTTTCACCAACAATGGACGTGCCTCATCCAAATAACGTTCTAGCCATTGGATTGCATAATCTCCCAAAGGGATGATCCGTTCTTTATCTCCCTTACCAATTGTTTGTAGTAAGCCAAGAGAAAGATGAAGATCCCCAAGTTTTAGATTGATCAATTCACTAACCCGCATGCCAGTTGCATACATTACTTCCAAAATTGCCCGATCTCTAATTCCTAATGTTTTTGAAGTATCCGGGGTTTCAATCAATATTTCGACTTCTTTAAGCGTCAATGTACTTGGCAATTTTTGTGCTTTTTTTGGTGTATCAATATGTTGCATAGGATCATGGTCCGTATAGCGTTCTTGTCGCAAAAATTGATGAAATCTTCTTAAGCTAGAAATCATTCGAGTAATTGTTGCAGTCGCTTTTTGTTCTTCATGTAATTTTTCTAAATACTGAATGACTAAATAACGATCGACCATTTGCCAAGAGGTAATCTTCTTTTCTTCCATAAAATGCAAATATTGTTCCAAATCGCGTTCATAACTTTTACGCGTATTGGCAGAAAGTCCACGTTCAATATTCAAATAATGAAGGTACTCACTTAATTCTTCTTTCATACTATAACCCACCTCATGCTTTCTCTATCATATCAGATACACCTTTATTTCGATAGTCCATTTACGTTATCTGCACAAAGAAAAAGCCGTCTTTCAACAGACGGGCTACTTTCTCTTTTCGTTTTCTTGACAGTTATGACAAATTCCATGAAAGGTCAAACGATGATCTTTCACTAAAAAATGATATCTTTTTTCAACAACTTCTTCAACTTCTCCCAAAAGGTCTTCTTCGACTTCCTCAATAGCACCGCAATTAAGGCATAGTAAATGGTGGTGAAAATGCTTCGCACCATCTTTTCGTAAATCATAACGAGCTAATCCGTCATTGAAGCTCACTTTATCGACAATTTTTAAATCAGTCAAAATTTCTAACGTGCGGTAAACCGTTGCAAGACCAATTTCTGGACTTTTTTTCTTAACTAAAAAGAAAATCTCTTCGGCAGACAGATGCTCCTTTTCATTTTCTAAGAGCACAAGTAGCGTCGCCTCTCGCTGCGGAGTCAATTTAAAACCTGATTCATGTAATTGTTGTTTCGTTTTCTTCATTGCTAATATAGCATTCATTCATTAATTCAACTCCAACAATTTATAATAATTATAAATAAGCAAATAATAATACTCTGTTAAATTATAATAATTATAAGCTAGTTAAGAAAAACATGCAAGATATTCTCAATTAGATTTTTCGATTAATTTCGTCACACCGTCTTCTTGCTTAATCAATCCTTGCTTCATCAGATTTCCCATTGCACGTTTGAAAGCACCTTTACTGATTCCAAAAGTTTTCATAATATCTTCTGGATCTGATTTGTCCGTAAATTGTAATTGTTTTTCTGCCGAACGTTCTAAAATCGTCAAAATCATTTGTGCATCATCACTAATTGCTTCATGGGCGCGTGGTTTCAGAGAGATGTTTAAAACACCATCTGGTCGAACACCAACAACACGACCACTTACATGTTCACCTAAGCGCGGCTCTTGGTAACGTTCAGACGGATGAATAAACGCCACATAAAAATCATCGGTCAAGACATACGTTCCTGCTAATTTCAAGCGATAAGTCGTTCCCGAAACATCTTTATTTTTTAGTTCTTCATTTCCCTGCTTACTCAATGATTTAAAGATTTTTTCGTCCGCAAGCTCACCCCAAATACGATTTTTTGCATCTACCTTCAAGGCAATCATTAATCGATCTCCTTTTTTAGGCCACAATTCCGTCATTGTTGGTAATTCATCTAAAGAAACAACAAAATCTTTATCTGGTAAGCCAATATCCACAAAAGCACCTAGATCTCTTCTAGTTGCTGTTACTGTTCCAAAAGCATAATGACCAATGCGACTTTTAGGAATCAACGTTGTTAAACGGTTTTCATGTTTTTGATTTTGATAGCCAAATCCTTCAACCGCTTCACCAATTTTATGCTCGCCTTCTGATTTGCTCAAACCAAAAGTTTGTCCATTCTTTTGGACAAAATAATTTTTTTCATTTTCATCAATAATAATTCCTGTAAATATATTTGCTAATAAATTATTCATTTCGATCTCCTTTTAATTGAAAGGCTTTGTTTTCCCATCACTTTTCTCTGCTATCATAACATACAGCTTTCACCAAGAACAATGTTCCAAGCAGTAAGGCATAAAAAAACTTAGGCGATCATCTATCTAGATTCGCCTAAGCCATTCGCTTGTTTAATTAGTAATTTTTTAGTTACTTCCATTTCCACCAAACCAACCTGTTTTACAGTTGATTGTTACGATATAAAATGGTAAAGCACTTTCACCGATACCGTTCATTAGCGAAGATTTAGTTGAAGTTGCGTAAAGATTGTAGTAGCCTTCACCATTTCTGATTTGTGCCTTTTCTAACTTATAGCCGCCGTCAACAATATAGCCTCGTTGAATACAAGTAGCGATGACACTTTCTCTTACTCCAGATGCCCAGTTCCACGCTGCGTTGGAACTATCTGCAACATCACTTGCATTTGTTCCCATGATCGGTTGATTCGCTGTTGAGCCTGAGCCAACAGTTGTGTTACTAGAAGCTGTGTTTGCTTTTGCAGCTTCCTGAGCTGCTTTTTCTGCTTGAGCTGCTTGAGCCGCAGCAACTTGTTCTGCTTTTGCTTTTTGCTCTGCTTCTTGTTTTTCTTTTTCTTCTGCAGCTTTTTTCTCAGCTGCTTGTTTTTCTTTCTCCGATAATTGATGATCTACTTTTGTTAATTGTTGCTTGAAAGAATCGGCAAGTTCTTTGTTTACAATTTTATCAACAGCTTCTTTCGCTGTTTTATATTGATCCCGCGTAGCTGATTCAACAACTTTTTCATCTTGGTAAACAACTTTTGTCTTTTCTTCAGCTGTTTCAATTTGTTCGAGTTGTTTCTGCGCTTCTTGCTGGGCCTTTTGAATAAGTTCACCAAAATCTGAATCATCGGTTTCAATTGCTTCGATTTTATCAGTATTTCTTAGCACTGGTTTTTCGGCTAAATGATCATCTTCAATTACTGGGTCAATAAACAAATCATTTACTTTTTTGATATTGATTATCTTTGCTTGAATATCATCATACGTCTCATTCAATTCTTGATAATCTTTTGTAGAATCAACTTCGTTTAACTCTTGTTTGATTTTCGACAAATCTTGATTCAAGTGGTCTGTACGAATGAATTCATTTTTATCACCAAAGTAAAAACTAGCTAGTTCCTTTTTGATTTCAGAGACTTTTTTTTCTTGTCTGGCTACCTCAGCAATTCGTTCAGCTTCGACTTTTTGTTGATTGTCATAGTATGCCCAACCACCAACACCTAGTAAAATAACTGCAGCTAACAGTAGGTAAGGACCTTTTTTAACTTTTTTGGACTTTCCAGTTGGTTGTTCTGGGTTTGGAGTTATCATTGCTGGTTCTTTTCCAGCTTCTTGATTTGCTTTAACAGACGCTACAGCAGGCTTTTTAGTCATTTGTTCAGTTGGTTCGTCCGCTTCTACTGGTTGATTCACAGTAGCATCATATTCGGGAGAATTCACTTCTTCTTTTTTTGAAGCTTTTTTTAAATGCTCATTTGAACCTACTTTAGCAAGCTTTAAAGATTCATCCTTTGCTGATTGTTTCTGAGAAACAGCTATTGGTTCTTCTGCTGTTTCTTCCGCTTCGTCAACTTTAGATTCCCGCCCTTCAACAGCTGGCACAGCAGATTTTTCTTTCGTGACCAACTCTTCTGAACGTTCTATTTTTTCTCCTTTTTCGTCGTCGCTTTTAGCAGAAGTAGACACGACAGCTTCCGTGTCAGCACTGTTTTCTTCTTTGTTATCTGCTGCACCTTCTGCAATCTCAGATGTCTGATTAGCAGCAATCTTTTCATGGATCATTTGCATCAATTCTTTTGATTGTTCTTCATCCACGTCTTCACGATGTGCTTGGATATAGGCTGCAAGAATTGATTGATCATCTTCTTTTTTTACATTTTCTTTTAGTTGTGTAATACGCTCTTGTTTTTCTTTTTCAACTACTTCATCAACTGAAAGTCCTTTTTCAGTGTTGATTTCATTTTGATCCTTTGGTTGCTTATCTCGATTTTTTTTCATAGGCTTGACAGCTTTCTCTTTCTTTTCTTCCAATCGTTCACCCGCAGTTTCTTTTTCCGCTACTGCTTCTGACTTTTCCGAGACATCAAACAATTCCATAACTGATTCAAGTGGTAAATCTTTTAGTTCTGACCATTCAATTGGGTCATTTAGCTCTGTATCTGGAAAATCTGGTTGGTTATTCTCTTCAGGAAATTGTTCAAGAGATTGGTCTTTCGATTCGATAACATCTCGTTTATTTTGAATGTGCTGATCTTTTTCTTCAAGGCTAAAGCCACAATCTGGGCAAACTTTTTGACCCTTAATCTTTTTCGATCCACATTTTGGACATTTTTTTTTCACTTAGTGATCGGCTCCTTTAACTAAGTTTAACGCTAACATTTAATCTATCACATTCTGACCTATCAGCCAATAGTTTATCTTTACGATTTTCTAACAAATAAGTAAATCGAACGTTAAAAATAAGGATTAAAAATTTTTTTGTATTAAAAAATATTTTTTAATTCCATCATAAGTATTAGAAAATAGCTATTACGTAATTTTTTTATTTGATCAACTAAAAAGCTGACACAAAACGTTGATTTGTTTTGTGTCAGCTTTTTGTTTTTTATTCTAAGAAATCTTTTAATTGTTTTGAACGTGAAGGATGGCGTAATTTTCTTAGGGCTTTTGCTTCAATCTGACGAATACGCTCACGTGTTACGCCGAAAACTTTCCCTACTTCTTCTAAGGTTCTTGTTCGACCATCATCTAAACCGAAACGTAAACGCAACACGTTTTCTTCCCGGTCAGTCAGTGTATCCAACACATCTTCTAATTGTTCTTTTAACAATTCGTAAGCTGCATGTTCAGCAGGACTTGTAGCTTCTTGGTCTTCAATGAAGTCTCCAAGATGTGAATCATCTTCTTCACCAATTGGTGTTTCCAATGAGACAGGTTCTTGAGCAATTTTTAAGATTTCGCGTACCTTTTCTGTAGGTAGGTCCATTTCTGCTCCAATTTCTTCAGGTGTTGGTTCTCTACCTAAATCTTGGAGTAGTTGACGTTGGATACGAATCAATTTATTAATTGTTTCGACCATATGAACTGGAATACGGATCGTACGTGCTTGGTCAGCAATCGCGCGTGTGATTGCTTGACGAATCCACCAAGTTGCATAAGTTGAGAATTTGAATCCTTTACGGTAATCAAACTTTTCAACGGCTTTCATTAAACCCATATTTCCTTCTTGGATCAAATCTAAGAACTGCATCCCACGACCCACATAGCGTTTCGCAATACTTACAACTAGACGTAAGTTTGCTTCAGCTAAACGTTGTTTAGCTTCTTGGTCGCCTTCTTCGATTTTTAAGGCAAGTGCTACTTCTTCTTCAGCTGTTAAAAGGGAAACTCGGCCGATTTCTTTTAAATACATACGAACTGGATCATTGATTTTTACACCAGTTGGTGCAGATAGATCCTCTGTTTTTGCTTTTTCAGCTTTTTTCTCACCACTTTTTAAACTGTGGATTGATGGTTCACCATTTTCGTCAACAACACTGATTCCAGCATCTTCAACTTTTTGGATCAATTTGTCCATTTCCTCAGCATTCAATGTGAATGGTGTAGCAAGTTGGTTTGATAAATCGTCATAAACAACTTGTCTTTTAGGTTTGTGTTCTTTGATGAAAGCTGTTACTGCTGCTTCATATTTTTTCTTATCCGTTACATTTGCCATAAAAGAAGGCCCCCTTCAAGTAGCTATTTGGCTTGTTTTAACTGTCTCGTTAAATTAATGATCTCAATTGTCAATTCTAATTCTAACTGTTTATTACCTGTACGCCTGGCTTCTTGCTGCAATTGTTTTTTTTCGATTATTTTATCAGCTAAGCCAGATTTACTGATAACAGCCAGTAAATCTTGAATCTCGCGCGTAGAGCTTTCTTCGGCCACTCGCAAATAAGCAATCTCAACCACTAAACGCCTAATTTTTTCATCTTGCAAAAAGTTTAAAAAGTCTGCAAGGTTAAACTCTTCATATTGTGATAAATAAGCATCAAATAAAAAATAGATTTCTGCATATTCATCATGGATAAATTGAAACTCTTGTTCTTTTAGAAGATTCCGAACTGAGATTTCTTTGAACGCACGATACAACAGCATTTGCTCCGCTTTTTCAACTTGCGTCAGCGGTTGTTTTTGTTGCGGTAACTCCTGCTTTACCACTGGCATGTTCGGTTCGGCAGCTCGTTGCTGTTCTTGTCGGTTTGTTCGTTTCAACTCACGCAATTGTTTTTGAATCGTTTCACGACTAACTTGAAATTCACTTGTTAGCTGTGATAGATACATATCTTGCTCAATTGGTGAGACTACTTTACTTAATTCAATCAACACTTCTTGGAGATAATCTAACTTATCTTTTTCGTTATCTAAATTCTTATTTTGTTTCAGATAACGTGTTTTAAATGTAAAGACTGTTTCACGACCATGTTGAATCAATTCCTGAAAGGATGCTTCACCATATTTTCGCAAATATTCATCGGGATCCAGTTTTTCTGGCACAACCACAATAGATAACTGTAATCGACTATTTTCACGTAGAAGTTCGATTCCACGATTGGTAGCCTCAAACCCTGCTTGATCACCGTCATAACAAAATACAAGCTCTTTTGTTAAGCGCTCCATTTGCTGGATTTGTTGAGCAGTCAAACTGGTTCCCATTGAAGCTAAGCCATTCTTGATTCCAGCTTGCCAGGCTGCAATCACATCCATGAATCCTTCAAACAGTAGTATTTCATTACTTTTTCGGATTTCACTTCTTGCTTTATCCAAGTTAAATAAAACTTGGCGCTTATTAAATAGTTCTGTTTCTGGACTATTTAAATACTTAGGTTGATCTTTTTCTTGCCCTTTCTCTGGTGCTAACCATCGACCAGAAAAACCAATCGTTCGTCCTTGTGAATTATTGATTGGAAACATAATACGCTGATAAAATCGATCAGAGAAATTACCATCATCATGCTTGATAAACAATCCTGAACGTTCAAAGACATCACTCGATAATGACTCATTATTGAACACTTGAACTAAAAAGGAACGTTCGTTTGGTGCGAAACCAATCTTAAACGTTTCAATCAGTTCCATTGTCAAACCACGCTTCAGTAAATAATCAAGTGCAGGCTGTCCGGCTTTCGTGTGTAACAACATATGGTGATAAACTTCTACAGCTTTTTCATGTGCCACGAGTAGTTTGCCAGTAGCTGAATCTGTTTCATTAACAACATATGTTTGTTGTTTCCATTGATCTGCTAAGGGAATTTGTTCAAATTCTGCGACCTTTACAACTGATTCTGGAAAAGTCAATCCTTCAAGTTCCTGAAGAAAAGTAAAGACGTTTCCACCCTTTCCACAGCCAAAGCAATGAAAGATCTGTTTATCTTCAGCTACGGAAAACGAAGGTGTTTTTTCTTCGTGAAAGGGACAAAGTCCTAAATAATTTTTCCCAGATTTCTTTAATTGAACATATTGTCCAATCACCTCAACAATATTCGTTTGACTTCGAATATTTTCAATCACTTCCTGAGGAATTCGCTGAACCATTGTTTCCACCCCCTCATTTGTATACTCCATAAAAATCGAGTAAATCTATCAGGAGAATAACCGGTAAAAAATCGCACCAACCGAAATCAGCGCGATTTTAAAGGACACAATTATACATGTTTGATTGTATCATATTCCTGTTCTTTTTCAAGTATAACGTTCTAACAAATTAATGAATCATTTAAGCAAACTTATTCAATAGCTTTTCTTGAATATTCGCACGCCAATACGCTAGACGAAGAACAATATTTATTGCCATGAACCCAACGAATAAACCAAGTTGATTTCCCACGCCTAAGTTTACTTCTAAAATGCCATGGAAAAGCATCGCTGCTACATAGATCCCAACAATTGTCGTTACAGCTAAGAAAATTCGTAGTGGATTGAAAGGATAACATGCTTTGATTACAGCTAAACAACTAATGCCAATCAATAAATAATACATCAATGTTGTTGTTTCACCATTTGACCAGTCCAATCGTTGTCCCAACAGATAAACCGTCACAACGTTTAAGACAACCAAAATTGCATTTGGTAAAGCATTGATCAGCGCTGTCGGCAAGTAGCGATAATTTATTTTTCGTTTATCTTGCTCAAAAGACAAGAAGAATGACGGATACCCTTCAATAGCTAGATCAATTAATGTGATTTGAATTGGAATAAACGGGAACCCAACTGCTGTAATCGCACATATGATAGACAAAATGAAGGAGTAAATTGTTTTGATAAAGAAAATTCCCGAAACTTTAGTCACATTGTTAACCACTCGGCGGCCTTCAAACAAAACTTCTGGCAATGTCGTGAAATCTGAATCAAGTAAAACTAAATTAGCAATCTGGCGAGTTGCCCCATCGCCTTCCGCCATGGCAATACTACAATCAGCTTCACGAAGTGCTAATACATCATTTACGCCATCCCCTGTCATCGCAACTGTCCGACCACTCTCTTTTAACTCATTGACAAGAGTTTTCTTTTGCTGAGGACTTACCCGACCAAAAACTGTATAGTCATGCGCAGCTTTTCGAACATCTTCCTCGTTCATTAAATCTGAAAGATCAATATATGCATCATAATTAGGCAAGCCTGCACGTCTCGCAATATTAGAAACAGTAAAAGGATTATCACCAGAAATAACTTTTAGATCCACACCTTCTTCATATAAATAAGCTAATGTTTCTGGTGCATTTTTCCGAATAGGGTCGTCAATTTCAAATAAAGCAATAGGTTCAACACCGGTTGGTTTATCCTCAGATAATTTTTGATGAGGCGCAACGCCTAACATCAAGACACGATAACCATTTGCCTGTGCAGACATCAATCGTTCTGGTAACTGACTTTGTGGAACTAATCGTTCTGGTGCCCCAACATACACTACACCTAATTCAGGGAATTCCATTGCTCCCCATTTTCGATCAGAAGAAAATGCTAAGACCTCTTCTACTTGATAGCGATTGGAAACCGCAAAATAATTACGTAAAGCCTGCATCGTCACATTATTGTCATTACTTTCTGCTAAATAAGTCCCAATAATTTCTGGAATTGCTTTTTCGTAACGTTTATCTAATGCTTCTACATGCTGGATACTCATTTTCCCTTCCGTGATTGTTCCTGTTTTATCCAAACAAAGTGTGTCGACATGAGCCAAGGTTTCAATTGCATACATGTCTTGAACAAGTATCCGTTTTTTTGCTAACTTTGTAACTCCAGTTGTCAAAGCAATACTGATTAATAATACCAATCCTTTTGGCAACATTCCTAGTAACGCAGCAGCTGAAGCAACAACTGATAGTTTGATTGACGCATCTCTAATAAATAATGCTTGCAAGAATAAAATAATCCCTAATGGAATAATGACAAAACTGGTAAATTTCGATACTTTTCTGATTGAGTCAACTAATTCAGATTGAATTTTTTTATGTTTTTTAGCTTCGCTCGTTAAACGAACAGCATAGTTGTCTGCTCCAACCCGAATCACTTTCGCAAAAACTGAACCACTTGTTAAGAAACTCCCAGAGAGTAATTCTGCTCCAGCTTCCTTAACGATAAGATCCGATTCGCCCGTCAATAAAGCCTCATTTGCTTCTGCTCGACCACTCAGCACTTGCAGATCTGCAGGAATCTGTTCTCCCGCACCAATTTTTACTAAATCATCCAGCACAAGCTCTTTTGTTGAAATTGCTTGCTCTTTTCCCTCACGCACAACCGTTACTTCAGATTGAGAAACGATCGACAATTTTCTAACAAGATTTCGTGCATGAATCTCTTGATAGATTCCGATAACGATATTCATGACAATGATGGCGATATAAGCCATATTGGAGTAAGCACCAACTAAAAGTAAGCAGACACCAATCCCAAAGTTCAGAAAATTGAATAATGTCAGAATGTTATCGCTGAAAATTTGTCTAGTTGTTTTTGAAGCATCTTCTTGATAGTCATTTTGCTGACCTAAAGCCAGCTTTTGTCTAACTTCTTCCTGTGTTAGACCCATCATTTTTTTATTTTCCATTTTTCGCCAACTTTCAAAAATAATCACGTCTTTAAGTCTAGCGTTTTCCTGACTTAAAAACAACTTGTTTTTTTAGGGTTCAAACAGATTCTCCACTCAAAAAAATAAAGTCTGTTTCTCAGATTTGTCTAAATAAAAATTTAGACAGATGATACTTTCACCTTTACTTAATTAAATATTTTTTCATATGCTTGGATTATCTTTTCATTCATCATCACAATATCCGCATAGAACATGTTTCCTCCATTATGGTAAAGATAGCCACCATTGTACAAAACAGATTGGACTCGCCAATAGCGGTACTGTGTCTGTTCCTCATTTCCTAACAATGGACTCAAAATTGTTTTAGAATATTTTTCAGCTAACTTGACTGTATTTTCACCACCGTTTTCTTTTACATACGCAATATAATCCTTACCAAAGTTATACGCTTGGATGGCAGTTGCTAAATCACACCCCTGTTTTTTAGCTTCCGCGATCATTTCTGCCAGATAGCTCACACCTTGATTGATACTTTCCTGTGGATCATCAATCACGTTCGTTTCACCATGCGCACTTTCAGAACTCTGCATCAAATCTTTTCCAGAACCTTTTGATTCCGTTAAAATAATCGCTTTGATTAAAGTTTCGTCATTTTCCATTTGGTATTTTTGTGTAGCTTCTGTTATTTCTGTTTGATAAGCTTCTACCTTTTTTACAGATTGGTACGTTCGATTAGCAAAAAAAATTGCGCCTCCAACGAGCACGAGTAGTATCGTAAAAAAGAAAGCTTTCATTATTGAAAATCTTTTTTTCTTCATCATACATCACCTAGTTATTTAGACATCTTTTTTTATCTTACTATTTCTTTTCAAGATTCGCCATTTCTTATTTGTTTTCTGTAAATTACTTAATAAAAAATGAAATTTTCCCATAAAATTTGTCAACTTACAAAATTGATCGATAAGTTTCAAGAAAAACAATTGTCTAAAAACAGAAAAAATCGTTATACTTTAAACAGTAGGTGATTATGTGAAAAAAGAAAAGAAATATGCAAAAATGGCAGACGGCAGTCAAATCTATTATGAAAAAAGTGGTAGTGGATTCCCTCTTTTTTTGCTCCACGGTAATGGGGGAAATGGAACTTTTTTTTCACAACAAGTTCCACTTTTTGAACAACATTTCACAGTTTATTTAATTGATAGTCGCGGTCAAGGTCATTCAACTAACGAATCCGCTAATTTGAGCTTCAATTTAATGGCAGAAGACTTAGCGACGATATTAGTTTTGGAAAATATCCAACAAGTGGATATTTTAGGATTTAGCGATGGTGCTAATTTAGCTTTGGTTTTCGCAAGTACGTATCCAAAAAATGTTCATCGTTTGATTTTGAATTCCGGAAACACTTTAGTTCAGGGTGTCCGCCTACTTCCATTGGTTGCTAGCTATCTTCACTACGGCATGATTTGGATTGCTTCCTTGTTTTGGCCAAAATTACGAAAAAAATTAGCAGTGATTTCTTTACTGTTACATAATGTTGGTTTGACTGAAACACAATTAAGCAAAATTATTTGTCCGACACTGATTTTAGTTGGGAAAAAAGATGTGATCAAGCTCAAGCACTCGCTTTTCTTAGCAAAAACTTTGCCTAACGCTTCCTTTGTACTTGTAAAAGGAAGTGGCCATCAATTAGCGCGTCAGGATCCAAAAAGATTCAATCAAGAAGTACTAAATTTTTTAGAAGAATAGTAGGTGATTTATGTGTTAAAAACAGCCCTTCAATGGTTTAAGAATCATTTAGGACTATTTAAAACAATTTTTTTAATTTCTGTTGTTGTGATTATTTTTGGAGAACTCTTATCAATCGGTAAGACGTTGTCTGTCGATCAGCTAGCTCAGACTTTTTCCAATATCCCGATTTGGAAAACATTTTTGATGTTCATCATTGGATTACTTTGTGTCGCACCAATGATTGGTTATGATGTAATCTTAAATCGTTTATTAGGTCAAAAATTGTCGTGGAGTTATTTACTCGAAACAAGTTGGTTGATCAATACGATTAACAATGTAGCAGGTTTTGGTGGTTTTGTAAGTATCGGTCTTCGTTCAGAACTTTATGGACAGAAAAAAGATGGAAAGAAAGTCATGCAGGCCCTTTCGAAAATTTTCTTATTTTTGATGGCAGGACTCTCTATCTATAGTTTATTGTCATTTTTGCTGGTGCTTTTTACTCCTGTGACTCCCTTCATCAAACAATATTGGATTTGGTTAATTGGTGGTGGGCTATATTTTCCAGTTGTCTTGTTAGTCACTACCTTAAAGAAAGAAGGATACTTGGGTGGTTTGACTTGGAAGCTACGCGGACAATTACTGCTTGTTTCTTTTTTAGAATGGACAGGTGTCCTGCTAAGTTTTCTTTCGGTCGGTTTTTTAATGGAGATTCCGATTGATTTATGGCAGACAATTCCTTTATTTATTGCGGCTTCTGTGATTGGAATCGTATCGATGATTCCCGGTGAGATTGGAAGTTTCGATGTAATGATGATTCTCGGGTTATCAGCAATCGGGATTCCTCGTGAAATCGTAGTGGTCTGGATTTTACTTTTTCGGATTTTTTATTACTTTATTCCATTTTTATTGGGTATCGTCTTTTTCTTCAAAAATATCGGTGCCTCTTTCAATCAGCGCTATTCTGGTATTCCTAGACAACTGGCGACAGAAATTGCGCACAAAATTGTTGTTGTTTTACTTTATTTTTCTGGCATCATGCTCGTATTATCAGCTACAATTCCACAAGCTTTTTCGGAGTTTCATTGGTTGCACACATTGAACCCACTAAAATTCCATTTTATCGTCCAGTTTCCAAGCATTATTTTAGGTTTCTTATTATTGATTATGGGACGCGGAATTGCTGCACGAGTCACTCGTGCCTATTTACCAACAATTATCATTGTAGGTCTTGCGTTACTGTATGTTATCCTTGGTGATTTCACCTTGACTGGATCAATTTTCTTGACCCTATTATTAGTGATCATCATTGCTTCAAAAAATGAGCTTTTTCGCGAACAACTAGTTTATTCTTGGGAATGGTTAACCGTCGATGGCTTGTTGATTGGCACATTAACCATTTTGTATCTGGTAATTGGCGTCTATAATCTGCCGATATTTCCCCATCGGAAGCATCACTTTATTTCATTCTTTCTATTTCCATCTGAAAAAATCTGGCTCTCTGGTTTCTTAGCAATTGTTACGGTTAGCTTGATCATGATCCTCTTTGTTCATTTCTTACAGGGGAAAAAGAAATTAGTGGGTGAAGTTTTTGATGAAGAAAAAGCAACAGCTGTGCTGGCTAATTATGGAGGGAATTCCGATAGTCAACTTATTTTCTTGAAAGATAAACGGATGTTCACTTACGAATCAAATGGTGAACCAACTGTATTATTACAGTTTGCCTCTTATAACAATAAATGTGTTGTTATGGGGGATCCTTCTGGGAAAAAGGAAGATTTTCCAAAAGCAATTGAAGCATTTATTACAGAAACGGATCGTCTTGGCTACTTACCTGTTTTTTATGAGTCAAGTGAAGAACTTGTAATGATTCTCCATGACGTAGGCTATGATTTCATCAAAATGGGAGAAGAAGCGTACGTTGAACTACCTGAATTCACTACTTCTGGGAAGAAAATGAAGGGTACTCGGGCAGTCATTAATCGAATCGAACGTGATGGATTTACTTTTGAAGTCCTTTCGCCTCCATTTTCTGTAGAACAAATGCAAACATTTAAACAAATTTCCGATAACTGGCTTGGCAGTCGTAAAGAAAAAGGGTTTTCGCTAGGATTTTTTGCTGAAGATTATCTTCAACGTGGACCTATTGCTGTTGTCCGAAATTCCGAAAAAGAAATAGTTGCCTTCGCAAATATTATGCCAACTTATACAGATAACAAAGTTGGAACAATCGATTTGATGCGTTATGATCCAAAAAAGGCGCCTTCTGGTAGCATGGATTTCTTATTCATCCACTTGTTCAATCATATGAAAGAGCAAGGGATTCAATGGTTCAACCTAGGAATGGCTCCTCTTTCGAATGTGGGAACATCTAGAAAAAGTTTTCTTCAAGAGCGAATTGCTTACTTGGTTTATGAATTTGGTTCCCATTTTTATTCTTTCCATGGATTACGTGAATACAAAGAAAAATATGCAACACATTGGACACCTCGATATACCCTTTATTCTCGAGATAGTTGGATTGCGTATGTCATGATTGCGTTACTGATTATCGACAATGCTCCTGTTGAAAAAAGTGGAAAAATGAGTCCTTTACAAAAAGGATTGAAAAAATGGTTTAAAAAATAGCAAAAAAGGATTCCAGAAATGATTTCTGGAATCCTTTTTAGTTGTGTTCAGATTATTTTTAAACGTGTCTATGCTTCGATCTCAGTAACGATACCTGAACCAACAGTACGTCCACCTTCACGAATTGAGAATGTTGTACCATTTTCAATTGCGACTGGATGAATCAATTCTACGTCGATTGTTACGTTATCGCCAGGCATAACCATTTCTGTACCTTCTGGCAATACGATTGTACCTGTTACGTCCGTTGTACGGAAGTAGAATTGTGGACGGTAGTTATTGAAGAATGGTGTATGACGTCCGCCTTCTTCTTTTGTCAATACATAAACTTCTGCCTTGAATTTTGTATGTGGTGTGATTGAACCTGGTTTAGCAATTACTTGTCCACGTTCGATATCTTCACGTTGGATCCCACGTAGTAGTACACCTACGTTATCTCCTGCTTCACCATAATCAAGTGTTTTACGGAACATTTCAACACCTGTAACAACTGCTTTTTGAGTTTCTGGTTTGATACCAACGATTTCAATTTCATCACCAACACGAACAGCACCGCGATCGATACGACCTGATGCAACCGTACCACGACCAGTAATAGAGAAAACATCTTCCACTGGTAATAATAATGGTTTGTCAGTATCACGTTCTGGAGTTGGAATATATTCGTCAACTGTATCCATCAATTCCATGATTGCGGCTTCAGCATCTGGATCACCTTGTAAAGCTTTCAAAGCTGAACCTTTGATTACAGGTGTATCATCACCTGGGAACCCATATTCACTTAATAGTTCGCGAACTTCCATTTCAACTAAGTCGATTAATTCTTCATCATCAACTAAATCTGTTTTGTTTAAGAAAACGATTAGATATTTAACACCAACTTGACGTGATAACAAAATGTGTTCACGAGTTTGAGGCATTGGGCCATCAGTAGCAGATACTACTAAGATTGCACCGTCCATTTGAGCTGCACCGGTAATCATATTTTTAACGTAATCCGCATGTCCTGGTGCATCAATATGTGCGTAGTGACGTTTGTCTGTTTCATACTCTACGTGTGCTGTATTAATTGTAATTCCACGTTCACGTTCTTCAGGAGCTGCATCAATACTTGCATAGTCTTGAGGATTTGCTAGGCCTTTTTTCCCTAATACTGTTGTGATTGCAGCAGTTAAAGTGGTTTTACCATGATCGACGTGTCCAATGGTACCAATGTTAACGTGTGGTTTACTTCTGTCATAATGTTCTTTTGCCATAATTTACAAACCTCCTAAATAATATAGATCACTGAACTTTCAGCTCTCACGTTTTTATTATAGTCCTTTTTTTATAAAATAAAAACGAATATGTCCTCCTTACTTTTTGTAAGAATGGAACAATGATTATTATACGTCAAAATTGGTCAAAGTCAACTAAGAACACTTTCGTGTACATTCGCTTTTCTAATGTCCTTTTTTGTATAGTTTTTTATAAATAAAACTAGTTTGAGAAGATTCAATAGACGAATCACATTTTTTCAGGAATAATAGAGAACAGAGGTGAAAAATATGAAAAAAATAATTGGATTAGTTGCCCTACTAGCCGTCTTTATTGGTGGAAGTATGTTCGCTTATAATTATTTTTATGGTGGCGAAACTTACTATACTGAAATTACTACAAATGGGGAAAAGCATACTGAACGCTCTGATAACGGAGAATCCTATACCACATATACGTATAAACAAAATGCTTACAATAAAAATGGGGAAGCGAAACAAGTTACTTTAAATGAAGCGAGAGAACGTCCTTTAAAGCTAAACGCCTATTTAAAACTTAAGGTCAATCCACGTAAAGGCGTCATGAGTTGGGAAGAAGTCAAAGAAACTGATGTTCCTAAAGAAGCATTAGAAAAAATGGAGTAACGTTTCATGATCTTGAAAAAAAAAGCAGCTCAGATATATCTGAGCTGCTTTTTTTCTTGCTTTCTATTTCACTTATCGTGGAACGATCTGACTTTTCTTATAGTCGATTCAACACTTCGTCGACATTCTTGATCATTACAGAGATTGTTCCATCTGGATTGTTCACAAATTCGATCAAATCTGGGTTACGATAAACATCTACTGGAACAATCAATTCAATTCCATTAGATAATTTGAACTTTTGTTTGCCAAATTTTTTCTCTGAGATTTCTTGTACTTCTCTTACAGGAATTGCTTCTGGAACAAAACCATGTTCTTGTACTTCTTCTTTAAAAGCCATCTTAGCAGAGATATTTTCTTTGAATACTTTTTCAGCAATCATTTCGTGATCAAGACGACCTTTTTCTTCGATGGTATCGTAAACAGCTTCTTTCAAATCTGCAACCATATCAAACTCTTCCGTTTCAAATTTCTTTCCTATTTGTTTCGCCACTTTTTGGATCACTTTGACATTTTGTTCTAACGAAGGTGCTGGTACACTTTCGATCACTTTTTCTGAGAAGTACCACTCTTTTTTTCCAGAAAATTCATATTTTTTCTCCAAGAGTTCATAAGATAACTCCCGCAGATTGACTGCAATTGCTTCATCTGCTTTTTGAGATTTAGAGCCTAAAATTGCACGATTCAAGATCAATTTGTTTTCAATTCCCGTTTCATCTGCCTCAACAAAATGAGTATATGATTCACGATAGTTTACTTTTAATAGTGCTACATATAATTCTGTATCTATTTCATACATCACAATAAATACATCAGCGCTTGGTGCTTCTTCACTTTCTTGATAGATTTCATACCAGCGCGTTACGATTTCTTCACTCGCTACAATAAAATCGTCAGAAAAGTGTTGGATACTTTTAGCAAAATCGCTGTCTTCTGCCAAATGCCCCGTTTTAGTTTGCACAGAAGAAATTTTTTGAATTTTTTTTTGCAAAAAATCACGAATGAAGTCCTTCGTCAAGTCCAATTCTTTTTGTGAAAAAACAGGTGAACCTGTTTCACGATCAATAATATGCAAGATTGCCTTCTTTAAATAAATATCCATGTGCTCATTCCCTTCTTTTCTAGTGTACTGAAAAAATAAAAAAAAGCTAGCATCATCAAAAAGATTTTTTCTCCATATTTCTTTTCCTTTTTCGCTAGAAAAATCAAAGCACGAGGCCTTACTTTTTGTAAAAAATGCGCTAAACTAGAGAAAGAAAAGAGAAATGGAGATGTGAATATGGAAAACTTAACAAGCACGTATCGTTTAGCAAATGGTTATGAAATCCCAGTCGTTGGTTTTGGTACTTGGCAAACCCCTGATGGCGATGTAGCTGTTGCCTCTGTGAAAGAAGCATTAGCGGCTGGTTATCGTCATATTGATACAGCACAAGGTTACAAAAATGAAGAAAGTGTTGGTCAAGCAATCAAAGAAAGTGGTATTCCTAGAGAAGAGATTTTCTTAACAACGAAATTATGGAATACCAATCATAGCTATGATCTAGTAATGTCTTCCTTTGAAGAGTCTTTAGAAAAACTACAAACAGACTATCTTGATCTTTTTCTTATTCATTGGCCAAATCCAATTACCTTCCGTGAAAACTGGGAAAAAGCAAATGCTGAAACTTGGCGTGCTTTTGAAGAGTTATATGAAGCAGGTAAAATCAAAGCAATTGGTGTAAGTAATTTCTTACCTCATCATTTAGATGCTTTAGCCAAAACAGCAAGCATCATGCCAATGGTGAATCAAATTTTCTTAGCACCTGGTGAACTACAACCGGAAGTCGTGGACTATGCCCGACAACATGATATGATTCTTGAAGCTTACAGTCCTTTAGGAACGGGGAAAATTTTTGATGTTCCTGAAATGCAAACAATTGCTGAAGCCCATGGAAAAACAATCGCACAAATCTCCTTACGCTGGTCATTACAACATGGTTTTTTACCTTTACCTAAGTCGGTCACACCAAGTCGAATCAAAGAAAATACAGAATTATTTGACTTTGAATTAACTGAAACAGAAATGGCACAAATCGATTCATTAGATGGCGTCGTGGGTAAAGCTAAAAATCCTGATACAACTGAATTTTAATTGAGTAGGTGAAAGTATGAACCCTATCCAAAGATTAGAAGAATTACCCGAAGAGATTCTTCAGACATTTCATCCAGATTTTATCTTTTTGATTGAATCAGATAAAATCCAACACTTTCCAGCCAGAAATATGTCACATAATCAAAAAATCCAAGAGATCAAAAAACGCTTGGATCATTCGTTGATGGTGACTCACTGGAAAGATCATGAAATTATCTACTCACCAGAACTAAACGTTTTTGCGTTACTACCAAAAGAGTAAAGAAAGCTTGGACAAAAAATTGTCCAAGCTTTCTTTTTTGACCCTTTCTCTTCTTTTCTTATTTTTTGAGGGAAAATTTTTTATTGGTTTCCCCCCTTAATCTAAAAAAACAAAAATTTTCGACAAAAAAGAACGATTATTGGAACATTATGCGTACTTACATAAGTTTTTTCCTTTAAATCCTTTTCAATTGGCAAAATTTTTCTTATAATCGATAAGGTATGAGTGAAGGAGAGAAATCAAAAATATGAAGAAAAAACAAAAACAAAAATTATTAAATCAATTTCGTCCCTCTTTAGATGGAATTAGAAGTCAACTATTCAATTCATTAGAAGAAGAAAGTTTACGTCGTTATGGCTTACCCTTACAAGTAATGCTTGATCCAAAGAATCGTCAGATCTTAACAATTGGGTTGGCTGGAAATTCAAATGAATCCACTCGCATCAACGTGCCAATTGATGATAACTTTACGAGCGTGTTGAAACGTATTCGTTCTGGCGAAAAAGATATCTTTGAACGTTTTCGCGATAACCTATTGATCGAAATCGTTTCTTACTGGAACGACCAACGAATGAAAAACAATGAACCAACTGCTGAAGTTGTTTCAACACCAGTGGCTCCTGCTACTGAAGCGCAAGAAACAAAAGAAAAATCAGTTGCAACTGAAGAAGTCAACGTAGAACCTGTCACTGAAAAAGCGCCAGCAGCTACATCTGACTTGAACTTTGATCAGTTTGCAGCCGCTGTTGCAGAATATCCAAAATTCTATGTTGAAAAAACAGCAGATACTGCAATCATCTTTGAAAAAACAACAGATGAACCTCGTAAACTCGCTGAAATTTCAATGACAACAGTCAACGAATTTACCATTGAAAAAGCACTTGAACGAAAATACAAAGTGAAATTAACACTTGTACCATTGATTGAACAATTTGCAGCAATGCCTATTGCTAATCGCTAATAAGAAAAAAGATGACCGCCATGCGTCTATCTCTTTCGTTAGATAAAAAATCTAATGAAAGGATAGACATGGCGGTCATCTTTTCTTATCTGATTACATTTATCACAAATTTTTGATTTGTTTCTCCCGTATATGGGAAAGTAATCAACTCACCTGAAGGATCATGCACACTGCTTTTTACATCTAAATAAAGATTACTTGCACAATTTTTCAAGTAGTATACTTTGTTCTTGCCATGTTCTCCTGCTGGAATGAGTTGCCACAACCCCCTGTTACTGTCATCCGCACCTTCAATCACCACATTATATCTTGAGGTATTATAAGGCGTAGTCGCTTGTCTTAATGCAAGATGGCCATAGTCATATGTATGTATGCGATAGGCTTTTGCGTTTGAATCGTACCACATTTGCCATTTTTGATTACTACCATTGTTATTAGGGTAGATGATTCCACTATTAAAACTTTTATACCAATCAATCACTTTATTCGTGTTCAATAGTGTTTGAATCGTCACAATTGAACTAGAATATTCGCCATGTTTCTCTGGATTTTTTAGTAATCGATTATTTAGATCAATAATGGTATTCACTAATTCACTACCTGGATAGTCAGCCGCTACGATGCCCACATGTTTCACTTGATTATTTCGGATATAATTTACAGTGAATGGGTTCATTTTTTCTGCAAAACCTTTAATTTGATAAAAGAAATTTGATGCACTTAAATAATTAATATACTTAATATTATCTGTTCCTTGACTCTTTGCGGCTTTTGCCAATTGCTGTTCAATCGCCCAGCGTTTATCTGCAGGATCTGCGGGATCCCAATAATCTTGGATATCAAATTGACTTGGGTAAGGAATTCCCACACTATTTCCTAAAAAATTACGTAAAATAACAATTTTCCCTCTAGTTTCTCCCAAAGTTGGATTACTACGCCCATAATAAAAGAAGTCTTTCCAACAACTATTTTTCAGGTATTTTTCGTTTAAAACTTGATTGAATACTTGGTCACTTACTGAACTATTCTCTTGTTTTAAGCGCATATACACAACTTCGCCCGGATTTTTTCTAAGAAAGCTTGTGACGCTATTCAGGACATCTCCAAACATTGAATTTAAGTAATACACACCATGATGCATTGCAAACGAACCATTTGTTTCACACACACGTGCGTCTAAGAACCGAATGCCATTATTTAATTGCCGAGTGATGTCAATACTTTGTGTCTTAGCATATCCGAGTCCTGTACTGTTCTTGATCCCATGTGATGCTGAATCATGTGTTCCTGGGATTGACAGTTCTGATAAACGTGTATTATCTTTGAGGTCGCTCATCCAAGTTTGATTTCTTGCTCGCCCCTCCCAATAATAATCAAACATATCCGCGTCTACCTTTACAGCCGGCAAGACACAGCCCAAAAATATAACCCCTACTAACAACCATCCCCATATTTTCTTTTCCATCGCTTCTCTCCTTCGTTATTTATTTTTGTTTCCTCTTTATTTTATCACCTACCAAATCAATAACAAAAGGAATAACTTAAGTAATGTTAGTGTTCTTTAAAAAAACTGAGGCAAGAAATTTGCCTCAGTTTTTTCTATCGATCAAAAATATTTCATTCTTTTGTTTGCCGAAGTTCCGCTAATATTTTCTTCGCAATCTCTTGGTTCATTTTTTCCATACTTCTTAGTATCTGGGCCACTTGCTCGATTTCACTGCCCTTAGCACCCACTGTCATCGCTAATGCTCTTGCTTGAAGTGACATATGTCCTTTTTGGATACCATCCGTTACTAAAGCACGCAATGCTGCCAAATTTTGAGCTAGACCAACGGCTGCAATTAGTTGTGCAAGTTCTTTTGCAGAATCGACTTTTAGTAGTTCAAAAGAAGCTGCAGCTTTTGGCAACACCTTTGATGCGCCACCAACACTTGCAACTGCTAACGGTAACGTGATTTTTCCATTCAAGCCACTCTCAGTTACACGCCATTGTGTTAAACCTTCGTAGCGGCCAGTTTTAGCAGCATAAGCATGGATAGCTGCACCAGTTGCCCGAGTATCGTTACCTGTTGCTAAAATAACTGCGTCGATTCCATTCATGATTCCTTTGTTATGCGTTGCTGCACGATAAGGATCTAATTTCGCGTATTCTGCCGCTTGTTGGATTTTTTTTGCAATTTGCTCGCCCATTTGACGATCAGAAGAGAAACGCTCAAATGGAATCGTGCAACGAGCTGTCGCCAAAGATTCAGTAGCTAGATTACTTAATATACTGAATAAAATTTCTCTTTCTGGAAACCATCCACGAATTTTTGTTGCTACGCCCTCTAAAATGGCATTGACAATATTGGCTCCCATGGCATCTTTTACATCAATTAAGAAATCAATTGACAAGTAAGCTAGTTCTTCTCCTTGAAACTCACGACTTGTAATTTCCCTTACACCACCACCACGTTTCACAATTGAAGGATAGCTCTCATTTGCACACAAAATCAATTCTTCTTTACGTTCTTCAAGTGCTTGAATGATTGCTTGATACTCCGATTGACCGGCTAGAACAATTTGTCCACGCATCAATCGCTGTGGTGTTTCTGCTTTGATATTTCCGCATAGTTTCGCACCATTACTGGCTGCTGCAATCACTGAAGGTTCTTCTGTAGCCATTGGAATCCATTTTTTAACTCCATTAATTTGAAAATGTTGAGCGACTCCTAATGGAATTTCAACTTCACTGATTTGATTTTCAATCAGATGATTCGCTATTTCCTCAGGTAAAGTTTGTTGCGCAAATAGGTCGGCAGTATTCTCCGTTAACGCTCCTTCTTCAACTAACTGCTCCCGACGTTGCATTGGCGTCAGCTGATAGAACTTTTTTTTTTGCAAAGACTGCTCCTCATTCAGTTCTAAATTTGCTTCCAGCAGCATCGCTAATCCTAGCCCACCACCGATACATAATGAAGCAATTCCGTAACGCTCTTTTTCTCTTAGTAACCCGTAGCCTAAAGTTGTCAAAATTCGAGCACCACTTGCACCAATTGGATGACCTAAAGCAATACTACCACCATAAATATTTACTTTGTCACTTTCCAACTGGAGTTCCTGATTCACAACAAATGAAGAAGCTGCGAAAGCCTCGTTGATTTCAAATAAACCAATCTCTGCTAAAGAAACATCCGTTTTAGCCATCAAATGATTGATAGCAGTAATTGGCGCAATCCCCATCATTGATGGATCGATGCCAACTTCTGCTACTGCTTTGATTGTTGCTAAATAAGGAAGATCATTTGCGATAGCGTATTCTTTTGAAGCTAAGATCAATACAGAGGCTCCATCATTTAATGGTGAGGCATTTCCTGCTGTCACTGTCCCATCTTCAGCAAATACGGTACGCAGTGTTTCTAATTTTTCTATCGTGCTGTTCCCACGAACAGATTCATCTGTTGCTAGCCATTGCGATTCCGTAATTTCAATAGGGATGATTTCCTCCGTAAAAATTCCGGCTTCGGTTGCTTTAGCTGCTTTAAGTTGAGAAGCAAGTGCATATTCATCTTGTTCTTTTCTAGTCACGTGATAGTGTTGGGCAACATTTTCAGCTGTTAATCCCATATGAGTATTTGAAAAAGCATCGGTTAATCCATCGTTGACCATGCTTGAAATTGGTTCACCATAACTATTTGTTTCAGATTCATAAGATTGAAGCAAAGGTGCTCTGGACATACTTTCCGTCCCACCAGCGATAACGACTTGTGCCTCACCTAATTGGATCAATTGACGTGCCAAAATAACTGCTTTCATTCCTGAACCACATACTTCATTGACAGTCATCGCGGGTACACTTGTGGGAATCCCACTGTTGATTGAAATTTGTCTAGCAACATTTTGGCCATTACCGGCTTGCAAAACATTTCCAAAAATGACTTGATCAATTTGCTCTTTGCTGATACCAGCTTTTTTCAATAATTTTTTCGTAGTCAATGTTCCTAATTCGACAGCAGAATAACGGCTCAAGCTCCCACGGTATTTACCTATGGGGGTTCTTGCAGCATCTATAATTACGACTTCTTTCAAGTAAGCCACCTCCTACAAAAATATAACATTCTTTCAAGTAAAAACAAATAGCTCACCACTCTCGATCATTTTTTCCACTTGAAAATTTTAACAATCCTTAAATATTGTCTTTTTTATATTTCTTTTAAAGATTTTATGATACTTTATTAAAGTAAGTTTTAATTATGAGTGAAGAGGTGTTGAAATGAAAATCGGGATTGATCGTCTTTCCTTTTTTATTCCAAATTTATATTTAGACATGACTGAGCTAGCTGAAAGTCGTGGAGATGATCCTGCCAAGTATCATATTGGTATTGGACAAGATCAAATGGCGGTTAACCGCGCAACAGAAGACATCATCACTTTAGGCGCGAATGCTGCTAGTAAATTGGTTACAGACGAAGACCGTGAACAAATCGACATGGTCATCGTCGGAACAGAATCCGGTGTCGACCATTCAAAAGCAAGTGCGGTCATTATTCATCGTTTATTAAAAATCCAACCATTTGCTCGTTCTTTCGAAGTAAAGGAAGCTTGTTATGGGGGAACCGCTGCTTTACATATGGCCAAGGAATACGTCCGCAATCATCCTGAACGAAAAGTTTTAGTGATTGCCAGTGATATTGCTCGCTATGGTTTAGCAACTGGCGGAGAAGTTACTCAAGGTGTTGGAGCTGTAGCTATGATGGTCACTGCAAATCCAAGAATTCTTTCAATTGAAGATGACAGTGTCTTTTTAACGGAAGATATCTATGATTTCTGGCGCCCAGATTACAGCGAATTTCCTGTTGTTGATGGTCCGTTATCAAATGCGACATATATCGAGTCTTTCCAAAAAGTTTGGCAACAACATAAAAAACAAACTGGTTTGACCTTGGAAGACTATCAAGCATTATGCTTCCACATTCCTTATACAAAAATGGGAAAAAAAGCATTACAAAGTGTTTTAGCTGAAACAGATGAAGAAAACCAATCACGTTTGTTGACCCGTTATGATGAAAGTATCCAGTATAGTCGTCGTGTTGGTAATTTATATACTGGCTCGCTTTACCTTGGTTTGATTTCCTTGCTTGAAAATTCAACAGCTTTACGTACCGGTGACCGCGTTGGGCTATTTAGTTATGGTTCTGGAGCAGTCAGCGAATTTTTTACTGGAACTTTGGAAAAAAATTACCAAGATTTCCTAGACAAAGAAAATCATCAAGCTTTATTTGATAATCGCCAACAAGTTTCTGTAGCAGAATATGAACAAATTTTTACTGAAGTTCTACCAGAGCATGGCCAACAGGCAGAATACAACAGTGACGTGCCATTTTCAATTTATAAAGTAGAAAACGATATTCGTTATTATAAAGAAGTAGAATAAACAGCAAAAGCTCCGTACAAATCTTTTTTGATTTGTATGGAGCTTTTGTTTTCAATTATATATACGCTAAAAAGATAAATTAGATCTATCCTTGTTAATTTTTTGGAAAACCCTCTTTTATCTGCCAAAGTAACAGCCGATAAGTTACGGTCGTTGTACTGATAAGTTCATTTTTTTTGTTAAATAACTTTTCGATTGTTTCTTTCAATTCAGCTGTCATCTCTGATTCGTAATATTCAGTCAATAATTCTCTTGAGATCGTTTCCTTGATTTGATACGTAAAGTCTTTTTTCTTAACTAAAATTTTTTTACTCTGTAAAAATGCTTCTATCTGATTACTGATAGTGGGTGTAACGTTTGGGTCTTCTACTGCTAAGCCTAACGCATCATCGATTATTGTAAAAAGATCATCTTCTGATTTGATTACTCGTACCATGACGCACCATTTTTTTGCTTTTCTCATTAGCTTTTCCACTTGTGCTGTTTCAGTAAAAGCTGGATTTGACGCTGAAAAAATCACTTCATACTGCTTCGCTGAATTCAAGAATGCATCAAACGTTTGTTTCTTGAACACCACATTTGACACTTTAGAACGTTTTGCTTTTTGTTGCGCGTACTTTAACATTGCTGCTGAAAAATCGTTTAGCTCGTACTTGCCAACCTGTTCAGCAAGTGCAGGTAGGTAACGGCCTGCCCCGCCTGCTACATCTGCTAGTGAGGCTGCAGGCAAAACAGATTCCTTAGATAAGTAATCGACAAGATCTGTGACGATTGGAGTCTGTGACTCTTCTTGAATAATGTAATATTCTTCAGCAAATTCATCCCATGCTACTTCATCCATTTTTTTCATCCTTAATTTCAAAAAAGAAGTATGCTAATCACTAGCACACTTCTTTTTATTTTTATCTAACTAGTTTGTGATTAATCAATTGCTATTCTGTTACTTTTCCATTTTGGACACGAACAATAATCAATTTTGTGATTTCCATTAAAAGAATTGTTACAACTGCCAGACCCAAACACGTCAAGACTTCTGATACGCCAAAGGCTGACGGAATAGAAAAGACTTCTTTGAGACCCGGAATCATTGTTAAGCTAAACAAAGCACTACATACAACTACCGCAAGCAAGACAACTTTATTTGAGAAGAAGCCAGCTTGGAATGCAGTTTGTGTATTGGAACGTGCTGGGAATGTTTGCAATGTACGACACCAAATCAAAGTTGTAAATGACATTGCTACGCCAAATTCAGGTGAATGTTGCATCCCTAACCACTGAGCAAAGATAACAGCGACACCAATCAAAATTCCGCGATAAGTTACTGAAATCAGCGTTCTGCCTGTAAAGATACCTGTATTTGGATCTCTAGGTGGTCGACTCATTGTCGCAGGTTCTGCTTTTTCTGTTCCTAAAGCAATCGCAGGTAAAGAGTCATTTACTAAGTTGATGAAAAGCAACTGTAGTGCCGTGAATGGATTTGACCAGTCAGCAACCAATGCAAAGATGATTGCAATGATGGCACCTAAGTTTCCAGCAAATAAATAAGCAACAGCTTTTTTGATATTATCAAACACATTACGTCCAACTTCTACCGCACTCACGATTGAAGCAAAGTTATCATCTGTTAAGACCATTGCCGCAGCATCTTTGGCAACATCTGTACCAGTTCCCATAGCAATCCCAATGTCTGCTTGTTTCAATGCAGGGGCATCGTTGACACCATCACCTGTCATCGCAGAAATATGTCCTTTTGCTTGCCAAGCGCGAACGATTCGGATTTTATTTTCAGGCGAAACACGTGCGTAAACAGTCACATTTTCTAAGATATTCATCAATTCATCTTCGGATAAAGCATCTAGTTCTGTACCAGTTAACGCTTGGTTTCCTTCTTCAAAAATGCCGATTTCTTTAGCAATTGCAACCGCAGTTGTTTTGTGGTCCCCAGTAATCATCACTGTTTTGATTCCTGCACTACGTGCTTCTTCAACAGCTTGCGTTACTTCTTTTCTTGGTGGATCAATCATTGCCAAAATCCCAACTAAAATAAGATCATTTTCGTCGTCAAATGTTAAGTCTAAGTTATCGATTGGACGATAAGCAAAAGCCAACACACGTAAAGCACGATTAGAAAACGCTTCGTTTTGATTTTGGAAGTTTGTCATCAATTCATCTGTCATCGGTACAACTTCACCATTCAACAAAACCTTTTTACTTCGGTTAAAGACGATATCTGGTCCACCTTTAACTAGCAAATATTTCTCATTATCAAATGTATGCGCCGTTGACATCAATTTACGATCTGAATCAAATGGCAACTCTGCTTCACGAGGGAAGTTTGAACGGATTTCTTGATATGGTTGATTTAATTTTTCACTAAAATCAATAAAAGCAACCTCAGTTGGATCACCCAGTTTTGTTCCGTCTTCACTGATTGAAGCATCGTTTGCTAACACAGAGATTTCAATCAAGCGACGTTCATCAGCAGACCATTTTTCCGGATTATCCGTAAAGTCTCCTGAGTCACCATTGGCTAAGTAATAATCAACAACAGTCATTTTATTTTGGGTCAGAGTACCGGTTTTATCCGTACAAATAATGCTTGTTGAGCCTAATGTTTCTACTGCTGGTAACTTACGAATAATCGCATGACGTTTAGCCATTTTATTTGTTCCTAAAGATAACACGATTGTAACGATTGATTGCAAAGCTTCTGGAATTGCAGCTACAGCAACAGCTACAGCAAACATTACAGCACTGACAATATCAGCAGTTAAGTCACCAGTACCTTCACCAAGGAAAATACGTAATAGTTGGATGCCTAAAATCAACAATGATAAAGCAAGAATGGCTAAACTTAGCTTCTTACTAAATTTGTCTAGTCCACGTTGTAGTGGTGTTGTTTGTTCTGTTGTACTTTCTAACAATCCAGCCACTTGTCCGATTTCAGTGTTATTTGCAGTTGAAGTAACCAAGAATTTCCCACGGCCGTAAGTCACGATTGTTCCACTAAAGACCATATTTACACGATCACCTATCGGAACAGTATTTGTGATTTCAACAACCTCTTTTTCAGCTGCAGTCGACTCACCTGTCAACATACCTTCATCTACTTGTAACGAGCCGGCTTCGATTAAACGACCATCCGCTGGAACATAGTCTCCTGCTTCAAGTAATACTAAATCGCCAACTACTAGTTCTTTGGCCGGCACTGTTTTTTCTTTACCATCGCGAATGACACGAGCATCGGGTGCCGAGAGACTTTTTAATGCTTCTAATGAACCTTCTGCCTTTTTTGCTTGTACCACACTGATAACCGAGTTAAGCATCAATACTGCAAAAATAACGAAGAATTCAACGTATTCTCCCATGATCATTTGAATAAGCGCAACAATCAGTAACACAATTACCATCGCATCTTTGAATGTTTCTAAGAATAACTTCCAAGTCGGTTTTTTTGGTGCTTCTTTCAGTTGATTTAGCCCGTCTTTTTCTAGTTTTTCTTTTGCAAGCGTCGTGCTCAAACCCTCATTTGAGCTGTGTGTTTGCTGCATCAACGAATCAATTGGTTCTTGATAGATCACTCGTTGTGCTTGTTCCTTGTTTTCCAAATTTCATCCCCCATTTAATCTTTTTGCTTCTGGCATCATTTGCCTGAAAAAAAAGAGACCCAAGACAAATCAACATTTGTCTTAGGTCTCACCATTTCATACAATACCAGAAAACCATCGGTTAACTTACTGTTGATATTATCGCAACAATTTGTTGCCGGTTACTCCCCTAAGGAGATATTCAACTGTATTATTATCCTATCGTATTAAATGACAAAAAGCAACTATTTTATTCCGTTTGTTCAGCCAATTTGCTAGATTTTCCGTAATTGAAACCAGTGGTCACGCGTAGGTTTATTTTTCGACTCATGTTATACTATCACTATTGAAATAAAGGAGGAAAATTATTTGGTAGGATTTATTGTTTCAGCAATTTATTTAATTAATGCTGTTTTTGCATTGATAACTATTTTAATCAAGCCACGCGATGTTGCAGCCATTTGGGCGTGGTTACTCGTGCTATTTGCGCTACCTGTTGTTGGTTTTGTTCTATATTTATTTTTTGGACGTGGTTTAACGGACAAGAAAAAATTCTACTTACGACAAAGTGATTTAAAGGAGCTAGAAAATTTCCAGAATTTTCGAGATGGTACCATCGAGCTCTACGATTCTCAAACAAATGAAGTCGAAAAACAAGCCTTCGTTGACTTCTTCTCATCCTTGAATCAGATGCCTTTAACTCGAAAAAATGGACTTACATTATTAACTGATGGACAAGAAAAGTTAACTTCTTTGTTAAACGATATTGAAGAGGCTAAGCACTCTATCCATATTGAGTATTACGCATTCGTAACTGACGAGATCGGCAATCAGGTTTTACGTTTATTAGAAAAGAAAGCTGCCCAAGGAGTTCAAGTTCGCCTACTATATGATGCATTTGGCTCACATGGTACAAAAGCAAAAGATTTTAATCAACTCATCGCCAATGGTGGAGAAGCGCAAACCTTTTTAACTTCTCAAGAAGCATTACTTCGTTTTCGTTTAAACTATCATGATCATCGAAAAATCGTTGTGATTGATGGAAAAATTGGGTATACTGGCGGCTTCAACATTGCCGATCAATACGTCTATACGACCAAAAAGTTCGGTTACTGGCGCGATACTCACATTCGAATTTTCGGTGCTGCTGCGTCGTTGTTGCAACTTCGATTTTTAATGGATTGGAACGTTTCCGTTTCAGAAGAAAAAAAGGTTGGCTATCATTTGGATTATTTTTTCAAGAAAGTGGACGAAAATAACGAGCAAAATGGCAATGTTGATATTCAATTAGTTTCAAGTGGTCCAAATAATGAGCGTGAACAAATCAAGTTAGCCTTTATCAAACTAATTACTTCAGCAAAAAAACGAATTTGGATTCAGACACCTTATTTGGTTCTTGACGAGAGCGTGATTGCTGCATTAAAAATTGCTTCTGCTTCAGGTGTCCATGTCAAAATCATGATTCCAAATAAACCCGATCATCCATTCATTTACCGTGCTACACAATATTATGCACGCCAATTGATTAAAGAAAACATTGAGATTTTAGTTTATGAAGCTGGTTTTTTACACGCGAAAACATTGATCATGGATGATGAAATCTGTATGGTGGGTTCCGCCAATCAAGATATCCGCAGTTATCGTCTAAACTTTGAAACCAGTGCAGTCATTTATGACCATGAATTTTTAGAACAACTTTCTGATAAATTTCTTGAAGATGAAGAAAACTGTTCTACTATGACAACAGAAACAGTCAAAGAAATGTCTACCTGGCTGTTATTCAAACAACAAATTTCCCGACTACTATCACCTATTTTATAAAAAAGACAAAATAAAAAAAGCAATCCAACAAATCGACGTATCTTATCGTGAAACCATTGATTGGTTCACCCTTCGTCAATTGTTGTTGATTGCTTTTTTATTTTCTATTTTATTTTACTACTAACACATTGCATGGTGCGTGGTTCACGACATATGCGGTAGTTGATCCTACTAAGACACGTTCCACTGCGTTTAACCCAGTTGATCCCATAATAATCAAGTCAATTGGTTCTTTTGACTCATTGAAGTTAGCAATAAGTGTTTTAGGATAACCATAAAGGATATACGTTTCAATATCTGTCCACCCTTTTTCAATTGCTAAATTCCGATGAGCTTTCATTTGATTTTCTGCTACTTCATCGAGCTCTGCTTGTAAATTAGTTGTTACAAACGCAAAATCACCAAAATAATTTCCTGTTACTTCATTAACATATAAGATGTGCAAAGTTGCTTGGTTTCGTTTCGCAATCGCAATTGCTTCAAGAAATGCCTTTTCTGCTTTTTCTGAGCCGTCAATTGCAACCAAAATATTTTGATATGTGTCCGTCATTGTAAACGCCTCCCTTTTCTTAAGTTTATCACTGTTCTTTTCTTGGGACAACCAATGTGGTCACGATTTAATCACCAAGATCAAAACGCAAATTCATGTGTGTAGCTCCCTTTTCAAGCATTTTGCCTAATAAGGCAACTGTTCGATCATAGCATTCTTCTGCAAGCTGTTGGTTGATTTCTTCTAAATAGCCAGTGCTAAAACTCTTTGTTGCTTGTGCATCAGCTAGCAACTGTTTATTTCTAAAAGAAGCCATACTTTCTTGTTCATAGTCCGCATAAATATCGGTAAATCGGTCGTAATCATAGTCACCAATCAATGCTGCCATACAGAATAACCAATAAGGATGATTAAAATCGAAGCTAGTCGACGTGTCTGAATAACGTGCAGGTGTTTGTTCAACATTGGTATAAAAAGGAACCAACACGTTAAATGTATTCGGTCCAAATGCCAGCCATTGAATACCAGAAATTGATTTAGGAACATCATTTCGCAATTGCAAAATATGGCATTGGATATTACGATTGATGCCAATTGGTCGGAAGCTTTTCCTTTGTTGCTCTGTTCCTGTGCCATACACATCAAACACGGTATCTTGATAATGTGAACTCAAAACAAATTTGATCTCTTCAACTGATATTTTTCGATTTGCATAGCAAATGAACGGCAGATTGTCATCCATTGGATCTTGTACGATTTCTGGCGTGAAATACTTTTGACCATACCAAGCACGTGGATTATTATAATGATGATCTTTGATTGTGGCACTCCCAAAAATATGACGTAAATTAAGTGTTTCTTCTGGATTAGGATTCAAGTGATAGCTTTCAATTAACTCGACTAAATCTTCAGAGCACATGGTATTTTCTGAATCAACCTCAAAAATATCGATATTCATTCGATTTGGTGCAATCACATACGCTTCATCAGGAATCTTGATTGCTGCCCAATGATGACCACCGATTGTTTCAAAATACCAGATTTCGTCATTATCTGAAAAAGCGAGAGCATTTGGTTCATAGGTTCCATACTCTTCTAATAACCGTCCTAGTCGTATAACTCCTTCGCGCGCGCTAGTAATATAAGGTAAAACAATTGTTAACAAATCTTCTTCCCCGATACCATTTTCGACATAAGGATCTACACCCAAAATTCGTGAATTTGAGGTAATAGTTTCCGTTGCTGTCATCGCCACATTCACTTGATTGATTCCTGCTTCGCCCCAAATTCCGATTGAATCATCGGCATTCGGTGTGGCTGTGTATCGTAAAGGATTATCAGGCAGAGGAATTGATACATGACTAATCTTGGACTCATAGACTTTAGGTTGAGCTTCTGGTTGGACAACAATAAAACGTTTGGGTTCGATTGCTTTCTCACTATCTTCATTTCGAGCAATCATTGTTGACCCATCGATGCTCGCTTTTTTCCCAACTAAAATCGTTGTACACGAACTTTTTACTTTGTTTCGCATATTTTTCACTTCTTTCTCATTTGCTCTAGTATTAGTCTACTGCGAATAATCTCAGAAGTGAAATGATAGCCTAGCAAAAACTAAAACTGGAGAAAATCTTTGAGCGTTTCTCCAGTTTCTCACATGCCTAACTTATCCAGTCAATTGCTCAATCAAATCCATGCTCATCAGCTACTTGTTTAAACCAATGACCAGATTTCTTAATTGTACGCGCTCCTTCTTTCTCTAAATCGACAGCGATGAAGCCGTAACGATTCTTATACGCATTTGTCCAAGACCAATTATCCATGCACGTCCACATATGATAACCAACACAATTGCTTCCTTCCTCAATTGCTTGATGAACATATTTCAAATGATCTTTAACGAATTCGATACGGTAATCATCTTCGATCATACCAAACTCATTCACAAATCGTTCTTCTCCTTCGACGCCCATACCATTTTCCGAGATAAAACATTTGATATTCCCATAGTTTTTTCGTGTATTCGTTAAAATATCATAGATTCCCTTTTCATAAATTTCCCAACCACGATAAGGATTCATTTTTCTACCTGGCATTTCATAATTGTCAAAGAAATCATCTGGCATTGGTGAGGATAGCTTATCCGGTGTTGATTCTTTTGCTTTGATTCGACGTGGTTGATAGTAATTGATTCCTAATAAGTCAACAGTGTTCTCCTTTATCAAAGTTAAATCTCCCGGAACAATCTCAGGAAGCAAGTTTAAATTTCGAATAATTTTAACTAGATCTTCTGGAAATTCTCCTTTGACAGCTGGATCCAAAAATGAACGATTAAAAAAAGCATCCGCAATTTTTGCTGCTTTGACATCTTCTGGATTACCATTATCTCTTGGGTAACTTGGCGTCAAATTTAAAATAATTCCAATTTCTCCTGCCAGTCCCATTTGATGGTAAGCTTGAATTGCCTTAGCACTTGCAATATTTTCATGATAACCAACTTGGACTGCTTCCTTTAAACTAATGTGATTTGGAAAATGGAACTGATACAAATACCCGCCCTCAACAGGAACAATCGGTTCATTATGCGTGAACCAAGTTTGAACAAGATCTCCAAACAACTCAAAACAGTTTTTCGCATAGCTCACATAGGCATCTACTGTTTCACGATTCAACCACCCTCCATTTTTCTGTAAAGCTAAAGGCATATCAAAATGATATAAATTTACAAATGGTTCTATTCCGTTTTCTCGTAATTCTTGAAAATATTCTCGATAAAAAGCAACCGCCGTTTGATTGATATTACCCGTTCCATTTGGAAATAATCGACTCCATTGAATAGATGTTCTAAATGAATTATGGCCTGTTTCTTTCATTAACTGAATGTCTTCTTTGTATTTTGTGTAAACCTGCGATGTTTTATCTGGTCCAACCTCATTAAAAAATTTTTCAGGTTCTTTTGCATACCAGTAATCCCAAATATTTTCACCTTTACCGTCTCCAGCAATGCGTCCTTCTGTTTGTGGGCCACTGGCAGCAGATCCCCACCAAAAATTAGCTGGAAAGTTATATTTTTTCATGTTAAAGGTCCTCACTTTTCAATTGATAACGCTATCTTATCCGACAATCAAATAAAAATCAATACTTTTTATACAAATGACTAGACATTTGTATAAATCGGTGCTATATTTTGTTTGTAATCGATTGCAAAAAAATTAGAGGTGAAAAATATGAATGGATTTATGGACAAACTTTCCGAAAAAATCATGCCCTTAGCCAATATTTTAGGGCAAAATCGTTACTTGACCGTTTTACGTGATGCCTTTATGCTTTCTTTTCCATTAACAATGTTTGGTTCAATAGTCGTGGTGATCAATAATCTTCCTTTTTTCAATGACGCGACTAAAGGAACGCTATCGACTCTCTTTGGAAATGGACAGAATGCGACAATGAGTATCATGTCCGTATTTGTTACATTTGGTATTGGCTATTATTTATCTAAATCTTATGACGTCGAAGGCATTTTTGGTGGTGCTGTTTCGTTTGCTAGCTTCTTGATTCTTACCCCATTTGTTATGACTACAACAAATGGTGAAGAAGTTTCCGGTGTACTTACACTTGATCGCCTAGGTGCAAAAGGAATGTTTATTGGAATGATTGCTGCCTTCTTAGCAGCGGAAATCTATTGCCGGATTACAAAACGTGGTTGGCAAATCAAAATGCCTGACGGCGTGCCACCTGCAGTGACGAAGTCTTTCGCTGCTTTGATTCCTGCTGTTGTAACATTAACAGTCTTCTTATTTATCAATGCACTTGTGACTGGTATATTTAACACTAACTTACACGATGTTATTTACGAAGTAATCCAAAAACCTTTAACAGGACTTGGTAGTAGCTTACCTGCAACCCTACTTGCTTTATTTTTTGTTCAATTTCTATGGTTCTTCGGACTTCATGGACAAATTATTGTCAATTCTGTAATGGATCCAATTTGGAATACTTTAATGTTAGATAACTTGGAAGCCTATCAAGCTGGTAAAGAACTTCCTCACATTATCACAAAACCTTTCATGGAAACATTTACTGTTGGTCTCGGCGGATCTGGAATGACATTAGCCGTGGTTTTGATTATGGCGTTCTTCTTAAAGAAAAAGCAATATCGTGACGTTGGTCGGCTTGCCCTTGCACCTGGTATTTTTAATGTCAACGAACCTGCTATTTTCGGCTTACCAATTGTTTTAAACGCAACGATTTTGATACCATGGGTAATTGCACCACTTGTGGTTACTACATTGAATTATTTAGTAATGGCAGCTGGGATCGTTCCTCCTCCAACAGGTGTATCTGTACCATGGACTGTTCCCATTGTCGCTAGTGGTATTCTTGCAACTAATTCATGGCTAGGTGGTCTTTTACAAGTGATTGATTTCATTGTTGTTGGACTCATTTGGTATCCATTCCTGAAAGTTTTAGATAAACAACCAGTGACTAACATTTAAAAAACAATATGAAGACCAAAACATTGGATAGTTTCTAATGAGTTTGGTCTTTTTCTTTTTACTTCTCTCTTCTAGCAGTTGTCCGTTGTTCCAACTTTCGCTATACTCAAAGAGAGGTGAATGTTGTGCCAAAATATGAAGACATAGCGAACACGTTAAGAGATCGTATTCGCTCAAAAAAATACCCACCAGATAGTTTTTTACCAAATCAAACTGACCTAGTAAAAGAATTTGACGCTAGCCGAATGACAATCAAAAAAGCAATCAATATTCTCGCAATGGAAGGACTTGTCTATTCTCAAAGAGGTTCTGGAACAAAAGTTTTGAACCATCCTTTTTTCAAAAAAGATACTTCCCCAGCAAATGAATATGAAGGGCTTAGTCATCAAATGGCGCGACGTCAACAGTCTTTGGCTAGTCAAATTATCCAGTTTGATGTTGAATTTCCAAATGAACAAATACAAGAGCATTTAATGATTCAACCTGAACAACCTGTTTATAATATTCAACGATTACGAATTTTAGAAAATGAACCATATATTTTAGAGCATACCTATATGCCTGTCCATCTAGTTCCCGGTTTAAAACGAGAGCACTTGTTATCTTCTATCTATGATTATTTACATCAGTCTTTAAATATTTTTTTTGCTGGTGCTTACCGAACAATTTCTGCAGATAAAAGCACAGAGTTCGATCAAGAATACTTAAATTGTTCTGCAACTGATCCTATTTTAGAAGTTCAACAAATCGTTTATTTAAAAGATGGCCAACCAATTGAATATTCAACAAGTCGCAATCGTTTTGATGTACGTAGCTATTCTATTTTAGATGTTCAATCAAATTAAAAACGGACCCAACATGGGTACCGTTTTTTATTTTGTTAAAAGGACAGAATAATTGCATTATCTGTGGATTCTTACTATACTTGTAAAAATAAAACTTACTTTTTGTAAGTATATTTCGGAGGAATAATTATGGATACACAGATTAAAGGTCTACATCACGTTACTGCTATGACTTCCAATGCTACCAAAATTTATCGTTTTTTTACTGATATTTTGGGACTACGACTGGCAAAGAAAACCGTTAATCAAGATGACATCGAAACTTATCATTTATATTTTACCGATGAAAATGGTGCACCTGGAACAGATATGACTTTTTTTGACTTTCCTTATCAATCTAAAGGCTCTAAAGGAACAAACAGTATTTCTCGTGTCTCTTTCCGTGTTCCCAACGACTCTGCACTAAATTTTTGGCATGAACGTTTATCAAAGTATCAAATCACTCACTCAAATATCAAGGAACGCTTTGGTAAAAAATACCTGGAATTTGAAGACTTCGATAACCAATCCTATCAATTGATTTCAGATCAACAAAATCATGGAGTTGCTGCTGGCACGCCTTGGAAAAAAAGTAATGTCCCTACTCAATTTGCACTGATCGGACTTGGTCCAGTTTTTGTTCGAGTCAGCCAATTACAAAGTATTGAACACATTCTCAAAACATTACTTGGATTTCATGAAACTGCTAAAGAAGGAAATTTCCATCAATTTGAAGTTGGTGAAGGTGGAAATGGTGCCACTATTGTTGTTGAGGTCCGCAATGATTTACCCAATGCAATCGAAGGTTTTGGGAATATTCATCACCTTGCACTTCGAGTTGCTGATAAACAAGCTTTACGCCACTGGATTCAAAAAATTCAACAAGTAGAATTACCTGATTCTGGTTTTGTTGATCGTTTTTATTTTCAATCTGAATACTTTTTAGCCTCTTCACATGTACTTTTTGAATTGGCAACAGATGGTCCTGGTTTTTTTGAAGATGAAAGAAAAGAACATGCGGGAGAAAAACTATCTTTACCACCCGCTTTTGAAGAAAAACGGCTAGCTATCGAAGAAATAGTTCGACCTTTTGATACAAGCGATGCGAATATACAACGTTAACAGAATAACAATAACTCGAGGTGAGCAATATGAACTACATTTTTGAGCAAGGAACAAAAAATGCAGCAAAATTTATTCTATTACATGGTACAGGTGGAGATGAATATTCTTTACTTGAACTTGCGAGGTATATTGATCCAGACAGCACAATTTTATCTTTTCGTGGAAACATCCAAGAAAATGGAATGAATCGTTTCTTTAAGCGACATGGTCTCAATCAATTCGATCTCAATAATTTAGAAAATGAAACAGATAGCTTACTAAAGCAAATTAAAGAGATTAGTACGGAAGAAAACATTCCTTTAGAAGACTGGATACTACTTGGTTATTCTAACGGAGCAAACATCGCTGCCCATCTATTACTAGAAAGAGAACATGAGCTATCGAAGGGAATCTTTTTTCACCCAATGTCACTTGGCGCAAACAATCACTCGACTGATGGAAAAAAACAAATGGTCTGGCTTTCGTATGGAAAGGAGGACCCCATTGTTTCGAAAGAATCTTTTGATGAACTAGTGAACGCATTTGAAAGTAGTGGTAGTCATTCTTCGGTCTATTCTTTCAATCAAGGTCACGAGTTGACAATGGCAGAGCTAAAATCAGCAAAAACATGGTTGAACAATTTAAGACATAGAATACAAAAAGATTGATTTTGGTACTTTGGGCATTAACGATTAAAGAATACCAAGAGTCTTGTCTCTAAGTTTTCATCACTGCTGTCCGTTTTAAGTTTTTATTAGCAATCAAACGCTTGATAAATATACTGACAGTATGACAAATGTAATTTCAGTAGATTATGGCTAATTTAATGTAAGGAGGAAATCTGCCTAGTATGAAAAAATAGGTATTTCCTCCTTTTAGCTTTCAATCACCTTTGATAAGTTGTCCTACTTCTTGCCTACTATTTCATGCCATAGATAGTGGGGGTATTTTTGTAAACATATAAACAAAAGAAGTGTATAAATATAAACATGGTAAAATAGAGTTAACATTAAATTTCACTAGGAGGATAAATAATGATTATTTTAATATCAGGTGCTTCCCATACCGGAAAAACATTACTTTCTCAAAAGCTACTTGAAAAAGTCAACTATCCATACTTATCGTTAGACCACTTAAAAATGGGATTAATTCGGAGCGATAGTACGAAGCTTACCATAGAAGATGATAAAGTTATGACTGAATACCTATGGAATATAACGAAAGAGATAATTAAGACAGCAATTGAAAATAAACAAAACCTAATAATTGAAGGCGTCTATATACCTTTCAATTGGAAAGATTCATTTGATGATTCATATTTATCATCCATTAAACATTATTGTTTGATATTAAGTCAAGATTATATAAAAAAGAATTTTTCGGAAATCAAAAAATATGCAAGTACAATTGAGCAAAGAATTGATGATTCTTATTGTACAAGTAGTTCAACCTTAGAAGATAACATATTTAACCTAGAAATGTGCAAAAAATTTAAATGTAACTATATTCTAATTGACACCACCTATAACATCCAAAAAATTGTTGATAAAATCCAATTCTAACCAGCTAGTTCTTATTAAAAAAGTCCCTCCAATTATAAATATTGAAGGGAATTTTATAGATACGAAAAGAATGGTTTCAACCAATGAGACTCTTAGATTTTCAATTATGATAAATAAAGACAAAGAAATCAAATCACTAGAAAACCAAAGGTATTTTTCATAGCTCAAGGTTAGATACTAAATCCACACCACCCAACGAGTAAGACACTTAAATTTACCATGTATAGCAGATACCCCAAATTTGAAAGGTATAAATCATAGCTGGCAATCGTACCAGACCAAAGGTAAGTTGCTTATCTCGGGTATCAGCAATGAGGCAGCTTCTGCTCTCACCACTACCACTGCAATCCATTGGTACGACCGACTTTTCACCTACTAAAAGACCAAATTTCTTGGTACACTTGGCTTTCAGCTATTTTGATTACTGAATAACGTATTACTGGGGGGCGTAGTACCCACCTTTCCTACTTCTATCACGCTATTAGTCATACTTGGGGTACTTACTAGCTACTTATCATGATTAATAAATATTTAGTAGTCCTTTACACAAGAAAACATTTCTTAATGAATTGAGCTTTGCGGTTAACTGGTACACTGATACACCAACTGTAGATGAAGACAACAGAGCTTTACTTGAACAAACCATTACTGATGCCAAACCTTACTTGAATAAAGACAAGTATCAATCACACTATGTGGACGCTCTTGACCAAGCAATCAAAGCAGGTGAACAAGCGTTAGCTGATAATCCGCAAGTACAGTCTTCGTTCTTTATTTGCAAACACTTCTACTGAAACAATCTTTCAACCACATATTGAGGCAATCAATACTGCCTTAGCGGCTGTGAAAGCACACCCCGTAGTACCACAGGATAGTACAGATGATTCAACCAATACGACTGATACTAGCACAAGTGATTCTAGTAGTACAAAGAGAATTGAATGAAAAACTAATATAAAAGCACTAAGAATGGCTATATAGAGCTATTCTTAGTGCTTTTTAATTTGAATGATAGCTATATGAACTCCCTGCACTTGTTTCTATCTAACATGGGGGTATCTTGCCTAGTAGAATACTTAGAGAAGTTAAATAACGGTGAGTCAGTGGTGGAATAAAAGTAAACAGGAGTCCTTTTAAGATTTTGACACCTCGGAAATCCTTTACTGACAAAGCTTGGCTTCTTTGTTGCAATAGAATAGGAGCTATTTTTCTAGTTCCTGCAAATATAACGAATAAAGGAGACCATTATTATGGCAACGACTAACGTACATTCAAACGTACTCAGACAGGTACAGGATACCCTCTTAGACAGCTTCAAAGCTGGACGTAGAAACTACAAGCTTGGCAAAGCAACAAGGACATGGATTATAGATATTTCAGATGGTTTTAACTCTGTTACTGGCAAGCGTAATCGATTTATCAAACGAAATATCCCTACTCGCAAAGAAGCAATCGAGCTAGAAAATCATCTAAGATTTACTCAATTAGGCGATACCTCTTTTGCCTCAAGTATCATGTCAATGGATATGTTATATGCATTGGTGGTAGAAATAGACACAGAGGAACAAAGAAAAGAAAGCTACATGGCGTCACAAAAGTATAACTACAATCGATACATCAAAACCTATTTTGCAAAAGCAAAGATAGAAAAACTGACGCACAAAGAGCTAAAAACTTTTCGTTCTTCCCTTTCAGACAAGGGCTTGTCTAATAACACAATCAATAAACTCATGATTCAGATAAAGAAATTACTTGATGTTGCAGTGAAACATGGGGTACTAAAAGAAAATCCATGCCAACAACTGAAAAAGTTACCAGTCAAAAAGAAAAAGATGGACTACTGGACACCAACGGAATTTCAAGAATTCATGACGCTTTTTACCCCAGAAGAGTACCCTTTTCAACTCTTCTTCAAAGTAGCCTATCTGACGGGTATGCGTATGGGAGAACTTTTAGGACTGACGTGGGAAGATATTGATTTGAGAGGTGACTCTTTAGAAGTAAGTAAGACGCTGATTCATTTAACAAGTCGTATGGTCATTAACTCACCTAAGACAGTCGCAGGAAGCCGCCAAATCACACTGAATCAAAAATTAGTTGATGAACTGTATCAGTGGAAGAACAAGCAAAAAGAACTTCTCTCACCTTTTGTACCAGATACAGGGAAACTCCAAGTCTTTCAATTCATCCCCGAAATCATGACACGTTTCAAGGTATCAAAGAAATATGATGACGTAGTAGAACGTAGCTCTACTCTCAAAAGAATCTGAATTCACGATCTCAGACATTCCCACGTAGCATTTTTAATTGATAATGAGGAAGATCCATTCATCATTAAAGAACGCATAGGACACGCCTCAATTAATACGACCTATGATATTTACGGACACCTCTACCCAAATAAGCAACAAAACTTAGCCGATAAATTGAATAATGCAATTGTATAGATATAGAGAATAGTAGAACTTCATTCTACTTGAAGTTCTACTATTCTTTCTAGTCAGCAGGTACACCCATACAGAACATAATATGGAGTAAAAAATAGTTACCAGAATCAATTTAATTAAATAGTTCAAAAAATGAGTTGTAATTCAAGTTTGAACATAGTATTAGCTATCTTTCTTTTTACATAATGACCAATCCTTTTTATTTGAAAAACTATAAGAGACAAATTAAAAAGAAAAATGTAAAAAAATAATGGTACAAAATGGAGTTCTCCTTTTTTCTCCTAAAATAAAGAGAAAAGTTAGATATGATATTACAGCATAGGTACTACTGTTTTCACATAATATAAAAAGAAAACCCCTAATGTAAGATAGACTTACACTAGGGGTTCATTGGTGTATACCGGCGGCCGGGGTCGAACCGGCACGCCCTTAACGGGCACTGGATTTTGAGTCCAGCGCGTCTGCCAATTCCGCCACGCCGGCATAGTAAAACTTAATTTAAATCAACTGGGGTAGCTGGATTCGAACCAACGCATGAGGGAGTCAAAGTCCCTTGCCTTACCGCTTGGCTATACCCCAATAAAAAAAGGGCGAATGGTGGGAATCGAACCCACGAGTGCCGGAGCCACAATCCGGTGCGTTAACCACTTCGCCACACCCGCCATCATACATATGTTATTTAATTACCCAATAAAAAACTAAGATGAAAACATCTTAGCAATACCGGCGGCCGGGGTCGAACCGGCACGCCCTTAACGGGCACTGGATTTTGAGTCCAGCGCGTCTGCCAATTCCGCCACGCCGGCATGTCGATAAAATGTACTAAGGCGGTAACCGGATTTGAACCGGTGATGAAGGTTTTGCAGACCTCTGCCTTACCACTTGGCTATACCGCCATTATACGATTATCAATCTATAAATTTTATAGAACTGGGGTAGCTGGATTCGAACCAACGCATGAGGGAGTCAAAGTCCCTTGCCTTACCGCTTGGCTATACCCCAATAAAAAAAGGGCGAATGATGGGAATCGAACCCACGAGTGCCGGAGCCACAATCCGGTGCGTTAACCACTTCGCCACATCCGCCATGGCAGGGGTAGCAGGAATTGAACCCACACTAACGGTTTTGGAGACCGCTGTTCTACCTTTAAACTATACCCCTATTAATAAAATGGAGGAGAGTGGATTCGAACCACTGAACCCTAAGGAACGGATTTACAGTCCGTCGCGTTTAGCCACTTCGCTACTCCTCCATGGTGGCGCGGGACAGAATCGAACTGCCGACACACGGAGCTTCAATCCGTTGCTCTACCAACTGAGCTACCGCGCCAAATGAAATTAACTCAATCGAATAAATAATGACGGTTCCGACGGGAATCGAACCCGCGATCTCCTGCGTGACAGGCAGGCATGTTAACCCCTACACCACGGAACCAACTCATTATGGAGGTTAACGGGTTCGAACCGCTGACCCTCTGCTTGTAAGGCAGATGCTCTCCCAGCTGAGCTAAACCTCCAAAATTCAATTGTTATGACCCGTACGGGATTCGAACCCGTGTTACCGCCGTGAAAGGGCGGTGTCTTAACCGCTTGACCAACGGGCCAGTATATTACTAACGGAGAGTAAGGGATTCGAACCCTTGAGACAGCGTTCACCATCTACATGATTTCCAATCATGCTCCTTCGGCCTCTCGGACAACTCTCCAGAGTGAAAGAAGCTCATTACTCTTTTCTCAAAATGAGAACTCCGGCAGTAGGACTCGAACCTACGACATCATGATTAACAGTCATGCGCTACTACCAACTGAGCTATGCCGGAATAACACCAGCGTGGCGACGTCCTACTCTCACAAGGGGCAACCCCTCACTACAATCGGCGCTAAGAAGCTTAACTTCTGTGTTCGGCATGGTTACAGGTGTATCCTTCTCGCTATCGCCACCACACTGTGGTGTTATCTTATTGAGTTTGCTTTTGCTCACTCAAAACTGGATTTGAAGTAATCTCAAACTCTTCCGAGTTTTTTCTTTTACCATTCTTGGTTAAGTCCTCGATCGATTAGTATCAGTCCGCTCCATACATCACTGTACTTCCACTTCTGACCTATCTACCTGATCATCTCTCAGGGATCTTACTTTCTTAAAGAAATGGGAAATCTCATCTTGAGGTGGGCTTCACACTTAGATGCTTTCAGCGTTTATCCCTTCCCTACATAGCTACCCAGCAATGCCCTTGGCAGAACAACTGGTACACCAGCGGTAAGTCCATCCCGGTCCTCTCGTACTAAGGACAGCTCCTCTCAAATTTCCAACGCCCGCGACGGATAGGGACCGAACTGTCTCACGACGTTCTGAACCCAGCTCGCGTGCCGCTTTAATGGGCGAACAGCCCAACCCTTGGGACCGACTACAGCCCCAGGATGCGACGAGCCGACATCGAGGTGCCAAACCTCCCCGTCGATGTGGACTCTTGGGGGAGATAAGCCTGTTATCCCCAGGGTAGCTTTTATCCGTTGAGCGATGGCCCTTCCATGCGGAACCACCGGATCACTAAGCCCGACTTTCGTCCCTGCTCGACTTGTTGGTCTCGCAGTCAAGCTCCCTTCTGCCTTTACACTCTTCGAATGATTTCCAACCATTCTGAGGGAACCTTTGGGCGCCTCCGTTACCTTTTAGGAGGCGACCGCCCCAGTCAAACTGCCCATCTGACACTGTCTCCCACCACGATTAGTGGTGCGGGTTAGAGTGGCCATAACGCAGGGGTAGTATCCCACCAGCGCCTCCATCGAAACTAGCGTTCCGATTTCTACGGCTCCTACCTATCCTGTACATGCGGTACAGACACTCAATATCAAACTACAGTAAAGCTCCATGGGGTCTTTCCGTCCTGTCGCGGGTAACCTGCATCTTCACAGGTACTAAAATTTCACCGAGTCTCTCGTTGAGACAGTGCCCAAATCGTTACGCCTTTCGTGCGGGTCGGAACTTACCCGACAAGGAATTTCGCTACCTTAGGACCGTTATAGTTACGGCCGCCGTTTACTGGGGCTTCAATTCGTACCTTCGCTTACGCTAAGCACTCCTCTTAACCTTCCAGCACCGGGCAGGCGTCAGCCCCTATACTTCATCTTACGATTTTGCAGAGACCTGTGTTTTTGATAAACAGTCGCTTGGGCCTATTCACTGCGGCTGATCTGACGATCAGCACCCCTTCTCCCGAAGTTACGGGGTCATTTTGCCGAGTTCCTTAACGAGAGTTCTCTCGCTCACCTTAGGATTCTCTCCTCGACTACCTGTGTCGGTTTGCGGTACGGGCCATTGTTTTCTCACTAGAAGCTTTTCTTGGCAGTGTGACATCAGGAACTTCGGTACTATTATTTCCCTCCCCATCACAGCTTGTCCTTAAAAGATTAAGCATTTGACTCAACCTAAGACTTACTGCTTGGACAGACATTTCCAATCGTCTGCTTTCCTTAGCCTCCTGCGTCCCTCCATTGCTCAAACAAAAACAACGGGTACAGGAATATCAACCTGTTATCCATCGCCTACGCCTTTCGGCCTCGGCTTAGGTCCCGACTAACCCTGGGCGGACGAGCCTTCCCCAGGAAACCTTAGTCATTCGGTGGACAGGATTCTCACCTGTCTTTCGCTACTCATACCGGCATTCTCACTTCTAAGCGCTCCAGTAGTCCTCACGATCTACCTTCAACGCCCTTAGAACGCTCTCCTACCATAACACCATAGGTGTTATCCACAGCTTCGGTAATATGTTTAGCCCCGGTACATTTTCGGCGCAGGGTCACTCGACTAGTGAGCTATTACGCACTCTTTAAATGGTGGCTGCTTCTGAGCCAACATCCTAGTTGTCTGTGCAACCCCACATCCTTTTCCACTTAACATATATTTTGGGACCTTAGCTGGTGGTCTGGGCTGTTTCCCTTTCGACTATGGATCTTATCACTCACAGTCTGACTCCCGGATATGAATGAATGGCATTCGGAGTTTATCTGAATTCGGTAACCCGAGATGGGCCCCTAGTCCAAACAGTGCTCTACCTCCATCATTCTCAATTCCGAGGCTAGCCCTAAAGCTATTTCGGAGAGAACCAGCTATCTCCAAGTTCGTTTGGAATTTCTCCGCTACCCACACCTCATCCCCGCACTTTTCAACGTACGTGGGTTCGGTCCTCCAGTGCGTTTTACCGCACCTTCAACCTGGACATGGGTAGATCACATGGTTTCGGGTCTACGACTACATACTCAAACGCCCTATTCAGACTCGCTTTCGCTACGGCTCCGTCTCTTCGACTTAACCTCGCATGCAATCGTAACTCGCCGGTTCATTCTACAAAAGGCACGCCATCACCCATTAACGGGCTTTGACTTGTTGTAGGCACACGGTTTCAGGTTCTATTTCACTCCCCTTCCGGGGTGCTTTTCACCTTTCCCTCACGGTACTGGTTCACTATCGGTCACTAGGGAGTATTTAGCCTTGGGAGATGGTCCTCCCGGATTCCGACGGAATTCCTCGTGTTCCGCCGTACTCAGGATCCTCCTAGGTGCTTTCCAAATTTCATCTACGGGGTTTTTACCCTCTTTGACTGACTTTTCCAAGTCATTCGATTATCTGAAAAAACTACCATATCGGAGTCCTACAACCCCAACAAGCAAGCTTGTTGGTTTGGGCTTTTCCCGTTTCGCTCGCCGCTACTCAGGGAATCGAATTTTCTTTCTCTTCCTGCAGGTACTTAGATGTTTCAGTTCTCTGCGTCTACCTCAAATATGCTATGTATTCACATATTTGTAACATCCTATAAAAGATGCTGGGTTCCCCCATTCGGAAATCTCTGGATCATAGCTTACGTACAGCTCCCCAAAGCATATCGGTGTTAGTCCCGTCCTTCATCGGCTCCTAGTGCCAAGGCATCCACCGTGCGCCCTTATTCACTTAACCTTATCAACCTTACGGTTGGGTTTTGACTTCATTTCTAGCGATAGAAACGTGTCAAGAAAAATAAGCAATTGAACTTATTAAAAAACTCATTCAACGCGGTGTTCTCGGTTTGTTTTGATCTTACTTCAAATATCCAGTTTTCAATGAACAAAATTAACAACTAATGTTGTTAATGGAGCCTAGCGGGATCGAACCGCTGACCTCCTGCGTGCAAAGCAGGCGCTCTCCCAGCTGAGCTAAGGCCCCAAGTATTAAAAATAATAAGAGTAAACCTCTCAAAACTGAACAAAGTAATAATGACAAACCTGTGTAGTCTCCGTAATATTCCTTAGAAAGGAGGTGATCCAGCCGCACCTTCCGATACGGCTACCTTGTTACGACTTCACCCCAATCATCTATCCCACCTTAGGCGGCTGGCTCCAAAAGGTTACCTCACCGACTTCGGGTGTTACAAACTTTCGTGGTGTGACGGGCGGTGTGTACAAGGCCCGGGAACGTATTCACCGCGGCGTGCTGATCCGCGATTACTAGCGATTCCGGCTTCATGTAGGCGAGTTGCAGCCTACAATCCGAACTGAGAGAAGCTTTAAGAGATTAGCTTAGCCTCGCGACTTCGCGACTCGTTGTACTTCCCATTGTAGCACGTGTGTAGCCCAGGTCATAAGGGGCATGATGATTTGACGTCATCCCCACCTTCCTCCGGTTTGTCACCGGCAGTCTTGCTAGAGTGCCCAACTTAATGATGGCAACTAACAATAAGGGTTGCGCTCGTTGCGGGACTTAACCCAACATCTCACGACACGAGCTGACGACAACCATGCACCACCTGTCACTTTGCCCCCGAAGGGGAAGCTCTATCTCTAGAGTGGTCAAAGGATGTCAAGACCTGGTAAGGTTCTTCGCGTTGCTTCGAATTAAACCACATGCTCCACCGCTTGTGCGGGCCCCCGTCAATTCCTTTGAGTTTCAACCTTGCGGTCGTACTCCCCAGGCGGAGTGCTTAATGCGTTAGCTGCAGCACTGAAGGGCGGAAACCCTCCAACACTTAGCACTCATCGTTTACGGCGTGGACTACCAGGGTATCTAATCCTGTTTGCTCCCCACGCTTTCGAGCCTCAGCGTCAGTTACAGACCAGAGAGTCGCCTTCGCCACTGGTGTTCCTCCATATATCTACGCATTTCACCGCTACACATGGAATTCCACTCTCCTCTTCTGCACTCAAGTCTCCCAGTTTCCAATGACCCTCCCCGGTTGAGCCGGGGGCTTTCACATCAGACTTAAGAAACCGCCTGCGCTCGCTTTACGCCCAATAAATCCGGACAACGCTTGCCACCTACGTATTACCGCGGCTGCTGGCACGTAGTTAGCCGTGGCTTTCTGGTTAGATACCGTCAAGGGATGAACAGTTACTCTCATCCTTGTTCTTCTCTAACAACAGAGTTTTACGATCCGAAAACCTTCTTCACTCACGCGGCGTTGCTCGGTCAGACTTTCGTCCATTGCCGAAGATTCCCTACTGCTGCCTCCCGTAGGAGTTTGGGCCGTGTCTCAGTCCCAATGTGGCCGATCACCCTCTCAGGTCGGCTATGCATCGTGGCCTTGGTGAGCCGTTACCTCACCAACTAGCTAATGCACCGCGGGTCCATCCATCAGCGACACCCGAAAGCGCCTTTCAAATCAAAACCATGCGGTTTCGATTGTTATACGGTATTAGCACCTGTTTCCAAGTGTTATCCCCTTCTGATGGGCAGGTTACCCACGTGTTACTCACCCGTTCGCCACTCCTTTTCTTTCAGTGGAGCAAGCTCCGGTGAAAGAAAAAGCGTACGACTTGCATGTATTAGGCACGCCGCCAGCGTTCGTCCTGAGCCAGGATCAAACTCTCATAATAAAAGTTAGAACAATCTTTCGATTGTTAAGCTCAATTTGTTTGCTAGCATATTGCTTGCTGTTTAAAAATGTTTGTTGTCTTGAATTGAATCAAGACGCCCTACACATTTGGTTTGTCTTACTTTGTTCAGTTTTCAAAGGTCTAATCAATTTGTTTTAACAACTTTTATATCTTAACAGATTCTTTAGAAGTTGTCAACACTTTTTGTTTTTTAATTTCAAGCCGTTTATTTAACGACTTGATAAGTTTAACATCTTATTCGTTATTTGTCAATAACTTTTTTATTGAGATATCAAACTTTTTGAAGCTTTTTTCTCAAGCGACTTTGTTATTCTAACATGTCATTCTTTATTCGTCAACACTCTTTTTTAAAGAAATTAGTGTTGTTAGTAAGTAAAGAATTATTTGAGAACAAATAATAATATAGCAATCTATTTCTTAAATTGCAACAGAAATAATTACTTTTTTGAATAATATTTTTAAAAACGAATATTCAAAAAAAAAGTTTCTTCTTTGTTCTATTTTTTCTGCTATTTTCTTGCTAAGCTTTACAGATTAGCGCTTATAGTTCGTCCATCAAATACTTGCGTTTCTTTTACCTTGCAGCCCTTTTCTATAAAAACGGAAAAGACAAGTAAAACGAAATTGTTTTACTTGTCTTCAGATTTTACTATTGGAATGAATATCCGAAAAATCGTCCCTTGTCCAACAACGCTCTCAGCAATAATTCTCCCCCTATAGCTTTCGACTAATTGTTTAGCTATAGATAATCCAAGCCCATTTCCACCTTTTGTACGTGCTCTAGCTTTATCAACTCGATAAAACCGATTGAATATTTTCTTCAAATCTTCTTGTGGGATTCCCTCACCAAAGTCTTGAATCGCAATCTCAAATTCACTTAACGTAGAAGAAATAGAAATATGTACTTCTTTTCTAGTCGTAGAGTATTTGACTGCATTATCAAGAATGATAATGATCAATTGTTCAAAATGATTACGATAGATTTGTAAAATCACTTCCTTAGATAAATCATCATCCAAAGTGATTACATAATCTGGATATAGAATCTTAAAATTATTATAGACTTGATAGGTAACTTCTTTTCCTTTTGTAGTTTCGTTACCATAATGAATATCAACTTGCTCCGCTCTAGAAAGATCCAACATTTCTTGAACAAGGCTCTTCATACGGCTAATTTCTTGCATACTTGCGCTAAGAGACTCTTCTAAGATTTCAGGATCATCTTTTCCCCAACGATTTAGCAAACTCAAATGCCCTTCAATGATTGCAACAGGTGTTCGTAATTCATGAGACACATCTTGAACAAATTGTTCTTGTTGTTCCATATATAGACGCATTCGATCAAGCATCTCATTAAAGATTTCAGCTAAATCTGCCAACTCGTCATTTGTATCAATTTCAGGCATATGGATATTCGACTGAGGGTCCTTTCGGATAGTATCCATCGTATCTCGCAGAACTTTTAACGGTTTCAGGAAATAAGAAGATAGGAAAAAACCTAAGATACTACTTAGAATCAACGAAACGACTTCTAAAATAATCAGTGTCAGCAATAATTTATTCCGTATATCATAAAAAGAGGACAATTCATAGAAAGTTTGTGCATACCCAATTTTTTCTCGAGTCCCTTTAGAATAGATTGGCTGGATTGACAAAAATCCTGTTCTACCATCAATTGTCACAATTGTCGGAACTTTTCTGGTTGTTTGCAACAACGCTTGACTATGCTGTTGTGTCTTAAATATCAACTTTTCTTCTAAATCATAGACGAATAAATCTAATGATGACTGACCAAGTTCAGCAATGAAGGAATCAATTTTCATCAAGTTCCCTTCGATATTCGTCGTTTGATCATCAATGTTACTATCATTAGTAGTTGTATTCGTTAAATTTCGGTACGTATTGACTAAAGTCAGCTCTTCATCTGAATTAGCTAAACGGGAAGCCACTTGCGAAATCGTTCGTTCCACATTGTTTCGTTCTTTAGCAACAATTAGATTAATTGAAGATTTGTAAGTAATAACTGCAAAAATAGTAAAAACAACAAATATAAAGAAAGAACTTGCAAAAGCCCACTTGATGGTCAAGGAAGGGCCTTTCAGTTCTCTTTTTTCCGATTTTTTCGGTTTGATCACGAGCGCATCACATAACCTGTTCCACGGACAGTTTGGATGTAACTTTCCTCCCCAGGAACATCAATCTTATTACGCAAGTAACGAATATATACATCGACAACATTTGTTTCGACTTCTGTTTCATAACCCCAAACTTTGTTTAATAGAACATCGCGAGCTAATACAACATTGACGTTTTCCATCAAAGTCAATAATAACTCATATTCACGTTTGGTTAATTCAATTACTTCATTTCCACGACGTACCACACGATTTTCTTTTTCAATCGTTAGGTCACGATAAGTAATTGTTGTTTGTTTTGCTACGTTTTTATCACCTTCGATATCGATTCGACGTAACAAAGCTCGCAAGCGGGCTAATAATTCTTCGATTGCAAATGGCTTAACAATATAGTCATCTGCTCCATGGTCTAAACCTGACACACGATCAATCACAGAATCTCTAGCAGTCATCATGATGATTGGTGTATTCTTCACTTGACGGACACGTCGACAAACTTCTAATCCATTTAATTCAGGTAACATCAAATCTAGTAAAATGGCATCCCATTCATTATTTAAAGCGGCGTCTAATCCAGTACGACCATTGTAATGAACTTCAGCATTATACCCTTCATGCTTTAATTCCAACTCGACAAAGCGAGCTAAGTTCTTTTCATCTTCAATGATTAGAATATTACTCATCTATTATTTTATCCTTTCCCTCTACGCGATTTCTACAAACTCTATCATTATACCGATATTCTACTTAAAAATCTATAGTCATTCTATCATGAATAAACAATTTTAAAAAGAGCCGAAGTCTATTCGTAACAAATGACTTCAGCTCTATCATGATTTCGCTAATTTTTCAGTTTTGCAAAGTCAAGAACTACTTACTCTTCATGATACCAAGAGTAGTGGAAGATTCCTTCTTTATCCACACGTTCATACGTGTGTGCACCAAAATAATCACGTTGTGCTTGAATAATATTAGCTGGCAAGCGCTCTGCTCTATAGGAATCAAAGTAAGAGATTGCTGAAGAGAATGTTGGCACTGGTACACCAGCTTGAACAGCTAAAGCAACTACATCTCTCACAGCTTGTTGATATTTCTTCGTGATTTCAACAAAATAATCATCTAACAATAAGTTTTCGATATCTGGGTCTTTATCATACGCATCTGTAATTTTTTGTAAGAAACGAGCACGGATAATACATCCTGCACGCCAGATTTTAGCAATTTCGCCAAATGGCAAGTCCCAATCATACTCTTTTGAAGCCACTCGTAATTGAGCAAAGCCTTGAGCATAACTCATGATTTTGCTAAAGTACAATGCTTCACGAATTTTCTCAACTAATTCTTTTTTGTCGCCAGTATATTCAAAATTATTTGGATTTGACAAAATTTTACTTGCTTGGACACGTTCCTCTTTATAAGCAGAGATATAACGAGCAAAGACAGATTCTGTGATCAATGGAAGTGGCACGCCTAAATCTAAAGCACTTTGGCTTGTCCATTTACCGGTTCCCTTATTACCAGCAGCATCAAGGATAACATCAACAATCGGTTTGCCTGTACCTTCATCATCTTTACGAGTTAAAATGTCAGCAGTGATCTCGATTAAGTAGCTATCAAGTTCACCTTGATTCCATTCCTTGAAGATTTCAGCCATTTCCTCAACTGACAGTCCAAGAATGTTCTTCATTAAATCATAAGACTCAGCAATCAATTGCATGTCTCCGTACTCAATTCCATTGTGAACCATTTTTACATAATGTCCTGCACCATTTGGTCCAATGTAAGTGACACATGGTTCGCCATCTTCTGCTTTAGCAGAAATTTGTTCTAAAATTGGTGCCACTAGTTCGTAGGCTTCTTTTTGACCACCAGGCATGATAGAAGGACCTTTAAGTGCGCCTTCTTCTCCACCAGAAACACCAGTACCAATAAAGTTGATTCCAGAATTTGCTAATTCTTCGTTACGACGGATCGTATCTTTGAAGAATGTATTTCCGCCATCAATCAAAATATCACCTTTATCTAAATGAGGTAATAATTCTTGAATCGTCGCATCCGTAGCTGGTCCTGCTTTAACCATCAAAAGAATACGACGTGGTTTTTCAATTGAAGCAACAAAGTCTTCCATTGTATAAGTTGCTTTAAAGTTTTTATCTGGATGTTCTTCTACTACTTCTGTCGTTTTTGAACCAGTGCGGTTAAATAATGCGACTGAATAACCGCGGCTTTCAATATTCAAGGCTAAGTTTTTGCCCATAACGGCCATACCGACAACGCCGATTTGTTGTTTCGTCATATGAACTCCTCCTACATTTGGGGTTATTCCCCTAATCTCTCTCATTATAGCCTATCATCGGTGCAATGCAAACCAATGTGCAAAATATTTTGGCGTTTTTCGAGAAAAAAATAAACCCCAAGGCTCCATGGTTAGCCTTGAGGTTTTACATTTTCTAATTAAAATGTATTAAGCTTCTTTAGACATTACGTCCTTACCATCATAGTAACCACAATTTGTACATACGTGATGGCTTTTTTTCATTTCACCACAGTTAGGACATTCGTTTAACCCTTTGATTGTCAATTTGTAGTGTGTACGACGTTTTGCTTTTTTAGCTTTTGATGTTCTTCTAGCTGGTACTGCCATTTTGCTACACCTCCTTGTAAAGTCTTGCATCAAATTAGATGCAATATATTCCAATCTTACTTATTATCTTTATTCCTTTGATTCATCATCAAAAAATTCCGATAGTTTTGCAAGACGAGGATCTACTTTTGTCTCAGCTTCTTCCATTTTTCTGCGCTCATGTTCTGCTTCAGAAATAACTTCCCAATCCATACCTTTAGGCAGATTGGTTTCATCTATTTCCTCTGCTTCAGTAAGCACACGCATTGGAATCGCCAATAAAATATTATCTTCGATTGACTCTGTCAAATCAAGCTGTGTGCCTTCAATCAACAAAATATCATCAGCCGATAATTGTTCGTCTCGACTTTGGTACTGTTCTACTGTCATGAATAATTCATCAACTGGAAAATCCATTACTAGCTCAACAGGTTCTAATGAACGTGTTGATGGAACAGTCAGAGTCGTTTGCACAGTGTAATGAACGATATAGCCTTTTTTATCAACGGAAATAAATCCTTCAACAGCCACTGGTGCAACATCGAGTATTAAGTTATCACGTTTCATCAAACTTGATTTTAAATCAAGTGTTTCATGAAATACTAATGGTGTCTCTTGATATTTTCGTAATTCTAGTAAAGACCATTTCATTTTTCATCACTCCTAAGCAACAAAAGCAATTATACAGGGCAAAAACGTCCTTGTCAATGAAATTTTCTTGACACCTTACACTTCATAAAAAAACAGTACATTAAATACAAAATCAGTTTTCTGTTTTTACTTTAGTGACAAAATTTTCGTTTTCTTTTTTGCCAAAGTTCTATTGAGACGTCTTTCATGTCATTGAATTCTTTTCCGAAAAAAAATTTGAGTTTTATTTCTATTCAATCGAAATAACAAGTAATCGTTTATTGATTTCGTAAAATTTCCAAGTGTATCTGCTTAATCTTTTCTTTTTAATTATTCGAATCACTTCATAGAGTTTTCAGTTGCTATCAAGAAATGAATCTATTACAATAAATATTATTTATATGGATAATGAGAGGAGCTAACATATGAACACACGAGACATTGAATATTATGTCCAGTTAATCAAATTAAAAAATTTTACAAAAGTTGCGAATCTATTTCATGTTAGCCAACCTACAATTACTTACGCTGTCCAACGATTAGAGAAAGAGTTGAATGCCGTTCTCATCGTCCGAGATCGTTCGCACAATGAATTATTGATCACGCCTGCTGGCTACCAACTATTTATCCATGCACAGTCTATCCTTCAAGAAATTACTCGTGCAAAAGCAGAGATCCAACAACTACAAACAAAAAAAATTCGTCTTGGCATGCCGCCGATTATTGGAAATGAATATTTTCCAAAATTATCCGGCTACTTTATTCGACAAAAATTGATGAGTCAATTGGAAATCATTGATGGTGGTTCTCGCGACTTATATGGAATGATTCATCAAGGACAAATTGATTTGGCTTTACTCGGTTCAACTCAGCCAATTGTTGATCAGTCGTTAGAAACGCAATTGCTCTTAGACAAGCGATTTATGATTGTCGTCTCACCTGAACATCCTCTTGCCCAAAAGCAAGCTGTTTCATTCAAAGAATTGATTAACGAAGAATTTGTTTTATTAAACGAGCATTACGTCCATCCAACTGCTTTCTCAAAACTAGCAAAGCAAACACATATCGAGCCAAAGATCGTTTACCAAAGTAATGATTTATCCATTCTAAAAAGTATGATTCGGGAACAAGTTGGGATAGGATTTTTAACAGAGATTGCGATCCATCAAGAAGACCAGTTGATTGCGCTTCCACTAACCGATACTGTACAACCACGCTTTTTGATTTCACTTGTCACACGCACACAACAATTGCCAACAGATTTACAGCAACAAGTTGTCCGTGTCATCAATGAATTCATTCAGACACAAAAAAACAGCCCCTCAGATTGAGGAGCTGTTTTTTTATACTATCTAGTAAATTAGATAGCTGTTGTTTCGCCACGGTATACAATACCACGACGTGAATCAACAGTAATCAATTCACCATCAACGATTGTTGAAGTTGCATCTTTTGCACCAACAATTACAGGAATATCTTGAGCGATACCTACAACTGCTGCGTGTGAAGTTAAGCCGCCTTCTTCAACTACGACTGCTGCTGCTTTTTCAATAGCAGGCATGTATTCTTTATCAGTTGTTGGAACCACTAATACCATGCCGTCTTTTGCTTTTTTAATTGCTTCTTCAGCAGATGAAGCAACTACTGCGTTTGCAACAACAGATTTTTGACCAACGCCTTGAGCTTCTAATAATTTAGAACCAATCATTTGAATTTTCATTACGTTAGTTGTTCCACGTTCACCAACTGGTACACCAGCAGTGATCAAGATTAAATCGCCTTCTGAAGCAAAGCCTAATTCAACTGCTTTTTTAGCAGCTAATTCAAACATTTCATCAGTAGTTGTTGGTTTTTCAGTAACTGTTGGGTATACGCCCCAGTTTAACATCAAACCACGTTTTGTGCGTTCGTCAAATGTAACTGCCAAGATGTCAGCATCTGGACGGTATTTAGAAATCATTTTAGCTGTGTAACCAGACTCAGTTGCAGCAACGATTGTTTTAACACCTAAGTTTTTAGCAGCACGAGCTACTGACAAACCGATTGTTTCAGTAACATCAGTTTTGTCAAATTGATTGATTTGGAATGTACCTAATTCAGCTAAAGCTTTTTCAGCTTCTTGGTCAATACGAGCCATTGTTGCAACAGCTTCTACTGGGTAGTCACCATTTGCAGATTCACCTGATAACATTGTTGCGTCTGTACCATCAAATACAGCGTTGGCAACGTCAGATGCTTCGGCACGTGTTGGACGTGGGTTTTCTTGCATTGATTCTAACATTTGTGTAGCTGTAATAACTGGGATACCAGCAGCGTTACATTTTTTAATGATACGTTTTTGAACCATTGGTACTAATTCAGCTGGGATTTCAACACCCATATCACCACGAGCAATCATAACACCATCAGAAACTTTGATGATTTCGTCGATGTTGTCGATACCTTCTTCAGATTCAATTTTAGGGAAAATTTGAACGTGTGTCATATTTTTTTCTTCTAAAATTTCACGAATGTCTAAAACGTCTTGTGCTTTACGTACAAAACTTGCAGCGATAAAGTCGATGTCGTTATCTAAACCGAAACGAATATCGTCAGCATCTTTTTCTGTAATACCTGGTAAGCTGATTGATACGCCTGGTGCATTAACCCCTTTACGTGATCCTAGCATACCTGCATTTTTCACTACTACAACTAATTCGCGGTTTGCTTCGTCTTTTTCAACGATTTCCATGTCAATAAGACCATCATCGAATAAGATGTGTCCACCAACGTGAACGTCATCGAATAAACCTGGATAAGTTACAGCGATTTTTTCTTTTGAACCAACATGTTCAGGATCCATTGAGATACGAGTTTGATCTCCAACTTCAAATTTGATATAGCCAGCACGGCCAAAATCAGCTTCTGTTGTTCCTTGAACAGTTGTACGGATTTCTGCACCTTTAGTATCTAAAAGGATACCTACATCTTTACCTGTTTGTTTAACAGCTTCACGAACCATTACCATACGTGATAATTGTTCTTCATGATCTCCATGTGAGAAGTTAAAACGGAAGACATTTGCTCCAGATTCGATCAGTTTAGAAATAGTTTCTACTGAGTTACTTGCTGGTCCTAATGTACTAACGATTTTGGTTTTTTTCATTTTACAAAACGCTCCCATTCAATTTTGTTTATTTAAAGCTTTACAGCTTAAATAGCTACTAATTATAGATAATTTAGTTGAGTCAAACAAAGTTTGCTCTACTCATTCCTTCTTTTGCTCAAATCACTTTAGAATGAAAGAGTATTATTTAATTCGTATAATGATAAGTCTGGTTTATGTTTGTTGTTTTCCAAAGTATCAATGATGTCAGAAGCAACGATTTCATTGTCGTGGATACCAACACATAGTCCGCCTTTACCTTGTTGTAATAATTCAACAGCATAAGCGCCAAATTTACTTGCTAACACACGGTCACGTGCGCTTGGTGCGCCCCCACGAACAACGTGTCCTAAGATAGATACGCGTGTATGGTAGTCACCGAATTCTGAAAGTTTTTCAGCAAATTCATTTCCGCCCATTACACCTTCAGCCAAGATGATCAAGCAATGTTTTTTACCACGATCGCGGCCTTCTTGGATTTTTTTAGCAACAGCAGCCATGTCAAAGTCATGTTCTGGAATGATGATTTCGTCAGCACCACCTGCAACACCTGACCATAGAGCGATATCGCCAGCGTTACGTCCCATCACTTCGATAACGAATGTACGAACGTGTGATGTAGCTGTGTCACGAATGCGGTCAATTGATTCAAGCACTGTATTGATTGCTGTATCAAAACCGATTGTGAAGTCTGTACCAGGAATATCATTATCAATTGTTCCAGGAATTCCCACTGCTGGGAAACCACGTTTAGTTAAAGCCATCGCTCCGTGATAAGAGCCATCGCCACCGATAACTACTAATCCTTCAATACCGAATTTTTTCAATTGTTCAATACCCTTTAATTGCCCTTCTTCTGTAGCAAATTCTGGGTAACGAGCAGAGTACAAGAAAGTACCACCGCGTTGGATTTTATCACCAACATCAGCAACGTCAAGACGACGAATATCTCCGGCAACTAATCCGGCAAATCCGTAGTTGATTCCATAAACTTCTAGACCTTCATAGATTCCTTTACGAACAACTGCGCGAATCGCTGCGTTCATTCCAGGTGCGTCTCCGCCACTGGTCAAAATTCCGATGCGTTTCATATAAACATTCACCTCATTAAAATACTTTATCCTAAGAAGACTTAGGCTATAACCGTTTGTTTGCAATAACCACGTCTAACATTCTAACATTATTTTTCTAACTTGTCTTGGTTAATAGCTAAAAAAATGAAAAAAAATGAAAGCACGTAGTATTTTTTACCGTAACTTATTTGAAAACAACATTTTCCTCCTGAAGTAAATAAGAAAGCTGCCCTTTTAGACTATTACTCCCATCTACCCAATTTTCCTCTGATAACACAATTTTCCGATGATTTTTTTCATAGTATAAAACAACTGGAATGTACCCAGGGTGTTTCTGAAAAATTGTTTTCAATTGACGCATTGTTTCATGGTCTTCTTGTTCTTCCGTAATTCTTAAATAACAAGTTTGATCTGGAAACTGTTTTTCAAATTCTTTGGCATCTGCAAATGTTTCACCGAGCAATTGTAATTCTTGGTTATAATGGCTTATTTCACTACGACCTTGTACAAATAATACTCGATTCATTTCAAAAAGATTTCTGAATTGACGATACAACTTGGGAAAAACGGTGACTGTTACTTCGCCTGAGCTATCTGTCCCTTCCACAAAAGCCATTCGTTCACCTTTTTTTGTCCGAATTTCACGAATACTTTTGATGTACAACAACAAACTGACCGTCTGCTGAGGCACGATTTCGGTAATCAATTGAACCCGTTTAGCTAAACGTAGTCGCTCATAGCCTTCCGTGGGGTGCCCAGATAAGTAAACACCTAGATATTCTTCTTCAAGGGCTAAACGTTCATCTAACGAATAATCTGCAACTTTTTCTTCTTTCAACGCCATGATTTCCATAAGATCCAAACTCCCACTACTATACTGAACATTTTGAATTTTTCCCTCTAAGTCAATCATGAGCTGCTTTCGATTTTTTTCTAGCTCATCAAATGCGCCGACCGCAACTAAAGGTTTTAGGATCTCTTCTTTAAGCCAACGCTTATCTATACGAATCAAAAATTCATCAACAGATGTGAACGAGCCCTTTGCCTTTCTTTCATTAATAATCTCTTCTACAAAGTCTCGTCGAACTCCTTTGATTGCTGTCAATCCAAAACGAATCATTTGTGAATCAACTAATTCAAACCCATAAGCACTTTGATTGATAGAAGGCGGACTTAATGTCAGCTTGTTCTTTCTCGCCTCAGCAAGGTATTCTTTTAACTTAGCAGTATTGTGCCGAACAGCATTCATCAAGCTAGTAAAGAACGCCCCTGGATAATGTGCTTTAAGATAAGCCATTTGGAATCCAACAAATGAATACGCAAATGCATGCGACCGATTAAATCCATAATTAGCAAAACGTTCAATATAATCATAAACTTCAATCGCCTTTTCTTTGGAGTAGCCCTGCGTCAGTGAACCAGCTACAAAATGTTCTCTTTCTCTATCAATAACTTCCTTTTTTTTCTTACTAATCGCACGACGCAAAATATCTGCTTGACCTAAAGAAAAACCAGCCATTGTTGAAGCAATTTGCATAATTTGTTCCTGATAAACAATGACCCCATAAGTATTTTCCAGAATTGGTTTTAATGTATCATCTGGATATTTGATAAGTTCTTTACCTTTTTTTCGTGCAATAAATGTATCAATATTTTGCATAGGTCCGGGGCGATACAAAGCATTTACAGCAGCGATGTCTTCGATATTTTCAGGTTCTAATCGCCGTAAAACATTTCGAATTCCTGCGGATTCAAATTGGAAAACGCCTGTTGTTTCACCTTTTTGAAATAAATGGAAAGTTTTTGCATCGTTCAGTGGTATCTGTTTAAGTTGAAGATCGATTTTTTCTACACGTTTGATTGATTTAAGCGCATAATCGATAATCGATAAATTTCGTAATCCTAAGAAATCCATCTTCAACAATCCGATTTCTTCTACAGCATTCATGGTGTATTGTGTTAAAAATGCTTCGTCTGATCCCTGCTGTAAAGGAACTAATTCCAACAGATTTCGGTCACTCAATACCACTCCTGCAGCATGTGTCGATATATGGCGTGGTAAGCCTTCTAAAATCATTGCTGTTTGAAACAGCAGTTGGTTTTTTTTATTTGCTTGTACTAATTCAACTAATTTATTTGAAGATTTGTAGGCTTGCGACAAAGTGATTTTCAACTGATTTGGAATCGCCTTCGACCACCGATTTGCCTCACTTTGTGAAACACCAAACACTCGGGCAACATCTCTTAGTACCATTTTAGCAGCCATTGTGCCAAAAGTTGCAATTTGTGCCATATGGTATTGTCCATATTTTTCGCGGACATAGTTCAAGACTTCTTCACGTTTATTATCAGGAATATCCAAATCGATATCAGGCATTGTATAACGTTCAGGATTTAAAAAACGTTCAAAAAGTAAATGATATTTCAAAGGATCCACATCTGTGATTGCTAAAACATAAGCAACTAATGAACCAGCTGCTGACCCCCGCCCCGCACCAGTAACGATTTTTTGTTTGTGAGCGAATGCCATCACATCCCATACAATTAAAAAGTAATCATCGAATCCCATTTGATGAATAATCGACAATTCATAGTCTAAACGTTCTTGATATTTTGGTGTCAAAGTTTTCACCCTTTTGGCTAATTGGCTTTGACATAATTGTTTCAGGTAAACTGCTGCGGATTCATTATTTGGAACTGGATAATGTGGTAATAGCTTTTGATGAAATTGAAACTCAAAGTTTATTGATTCAGCTAATTTTTGAGTGGTTTCAAGAACTTTGTGCATATGTCTCTCATTAAATTGCTGAATTCTCTTACTCTCTGATTCAAGAAAATTTTTATTTTCTAATTGACTAACTTCTACTAATTCCTCAGGTGAAATCTGTGTTCCTTCTTTAATATGCTTCATTGTTTCCAACGCAAACAAATCTTCCTGATGCAAACTTGCAATTGGATGCAACGCACATAGTTGTTCCTCTTCCGTTAGTAAAAAATCATACCATTCTTCAGAAGAGGAAGGGGTCTGGATAGTCACACCTCCATAAAAATCTTGTGAGTGAACTTTTTCTTTTAGCATTTGCCAATGACTTGCAAAAGTTTCTACCTCACCATAATCATTTGCAATAGAGTGATTATCCGGAACAACTAAAATCAAATGATCTGTTTTCGTCCACGTGTTTAGTTCGATAGTACCTTCAATCATCTTTTTGCTCGATACATTCATCAATTGTTGGTACCCAATCTTATCTTTTGCATAAACTAGCAGTCCGTAATCATTGTCTTCAAAAGTATACTCAAGATGTATGCCAATAATTGGTTTGATGCCCTCTTTGACACACTCTTGGTAAAATTCTGCAGCACCATACAAAACATCCTCATCCGTGATAGCTAAATAAGTGTAACCCAATTTTTTAGCCTCACGGACATATTCTTGGATGCGAATCGTGCTTTGTAATAAAGAATACGAAGTTCTCGTATACAGTTGTGGAAAAAACATCTTGCATTCCGCCTTTTTTTTCGTTAAAATTCACTATCGTTAGTACAATGAAGCATTGTACCTTGCTTTACATTCAAAAAAATTCTGTTAAAATTGGGATAGAAAAGAGGTGTTCTTCATGCGATATATTGTAACGTTATTTTGGTCTCTAGTTTTAGGACAAGTTGTCGGTTACATTGGTGGTGCCTTGACACAAGGAACTTACGATTTTACTTTGACAGCAATTCTGTCACTAGTTACTGGTATCATTATCATCTTAATCGGTGCAGTTGCTCCAACAAAAAAAGAAGCCTCATCGCACTCATAGTAAATCAAAACAGATTGGGAAAGCAAGTTTTCCCAATCTGTTTTTTTGTCTACAATTCTTTTTTTAAAATTTACTACGCAAAACCTTTCTAAAATTAAAAAGCGAAAGGCCGATATTGGATAAGACAAAACAACTCGTTACCACGAAAACTGCACTGTAACCAAACGAGTGGGCTACGGTCGAACCAAGCATTGGTCCTAAAACCTGCCCAAAGTTACTAAACATTTGATTGTAACTATACACTCGGCTTACACCCTCTTGAGGAGTGATTTTGCTAATCAACGTATTAATAGAAGGCATCAACGCCCCAGTCGAAAAGCCTAAAATAAAACGCAAGATACCTAGCTGTAGTGGTGTTTGAACGAACGCCATAGGGAGATAACAACAAAACGATAAAACCAACCCAGCAAGCAGCACCTTATGATTACCAATTCTATCGCCTAATTTTCCTAATTTAGGTGAAGATAACACCGCCGAAACCCCAGCAACTGAAACAATCAATCCACTAATAAAAAGAACATTGTTGATATCCCCACTTAATTGACGAATATACAATGTCAAAATCGGACTGATACTGGTTACACCAATTTGTAAAATCAACGTGGTGATAAATAGTCCTACTAAAATAGAGAAATGGTCCATTTTTGAAAAAATTTCTTTCGTGCTAACTAAATCTTTCTTCTCAACCGGATGAAAATCTTCTTTTACTAGAAAAATGGTTAATATCGTTGTTACCAAAAGTACAGCACCTGTGATAATAAACACATTTTCCATTCCAAACCATTGTGCCAATGCACCACCCATTGAAGGGCCAATCAAATTTCCTGCAATCGCTCCAGTCGAAAGTGTCCCTAATGCCCAACCGCTTTTTTCCTTTGGTGCTTGTGAGGCAATCATTGCTGTAGCATTTGGAATATACCCTGATAAAATTCCATTAAAGAAACGCATGATTAATAGCCAATACACATTCGGAACAAAAGCCAGTGAGCCCATGGTGATCGTCATTCCCGCTGCCGCTCGAACCATCATAATTTTTCGCCCTTTTCGATCTGCTAAATTCCCCCAAACTGGAGCAACGATTGCTGCCGCAAAAGCAGTAACTGAAATCGCTAATCCAGAAAATAATTCAATCTGATCTTTAGGCGTTCCTAGTTGTTCGACGTAAACAGGAATAAACGGCATGACTAAACTAATACTTGCACCAGTGAAAAAACAACCAATCCATGCAATAATTAAATTCTTTCTCCATTTAATCCCCATTCATCATCCCTCTTTCATCTTTCTTCATCATACCTATTTTTAAAGCAACAAGCAACGAATGTGAAAGTAAAAATAAAAAAAGACAAAAAATTCTGACTTTTATAACTTTAAGCGAAAGAAAAAGACAAAAAGTAACGTCAACAGACGCACCTTTTGTCTTGAAAATTTTAACAAACTAAACATCATTCCTATTAATTTGTTAATTTTTTTAATTAAATTTAATTAGATAGTAGCTAAAATAATAAAGTTCAAGATAAACAAAATATCAACCACCCACAAAGCAAGCGATACTTCTTTTGCTTGTCCTTTAACTACCTTAACGATTGTATACATAATAAAACCAGCAGCAATTCCATAAGAAATGCTATAGCAAAGTCCCATAAAAATTGAAGCAAAGAAAGCAGGTAAAGCTTCATCAAGATTTCCCCATTTGATATCCGCAAATGATGCCATCATCATCACGCCTACTAAAATCAAGGCAGAAGCTGTTGCTTGTGCAGGCACAATCGCGATCAACGGAGAAAATAAACTACTTAATGCAAACAAGATAGCGACAACTACTGATGTTAAACCAGTTCGTCCCCCTGCCCCAATTCCAGCAGCAGATTCAACATATGTTGTTGTATTTGATGTACCAAAAACTGCACCTACGGAAGTCGCAATTGCGTCAGCAAACAAAGCTTTATCCATTTTTGTTTTGAATCCTTTTCCGTCTTCTAACGCATCCTCATCTTCTTTTGAGAAAATGCCTGTACGACGTCCTGTTCCGATAAATGTACCAATCGTGTCAAATGTATCGGATAAACTAAATGCAATGATTGTCATTAAAACTTGTGGAAGTCTTGAACTATCACTGAATAAAGATTGCATTCCCTCTGCTCCAAAAGCAGCCCCAAAGGTTGTTCCTAATTCTTTAACTGAGTTTCCTAATGAATTAGCTTGCCAATCAATGGCTTGAAGATCGACTACACCCATTAATACACCTAAGATAGTTGTCACTACAATCCCAATCAACATTGCACCGCGAACATTTTTAACTACTAAAATTGCGGTAATAACTAACCCAATAACTGCTAATAAAATTGGTGCATTATTGAAATTTGCTAAAGCTGGAACAATTCCACCATTAATGGTTACATTTGTTGCTTTGCCACTTTCAACGACGGAACTCGTAATTGCTGATTGATCCGCACTGAAAGAAAGAAACCCAGCATTTTTAATACCAACATACGCAACGAAAATCCCAATCCCCCCACCAATGGCATGTTGTAAACTTTCTGGAATTGCATGAATAATCATTTTTCGAATTTTTGTTACTGTAATAAAAATATTGATCAAACCACAAATAAAGACCATTGCCAAAGCTTCCTGCCAAGAATAACCAAGACCGAATACTACAGTAAAAGTAAAGAAGGCATTCAAACCCATTCCTGGTGCTTGCGCATACGGAACATTCGCAAACAATCCCATGACTAACGTCCCGATAACTGAAGCGATAATCGTTGCCAAGAAAACTGCTTGAAATGGCATCCCTGAAGCTGATAAAATCGTTGGGTTAACAAAAAGAATGTAACTCATTGCAAAGAACGTCGTAACCCCCGCCATTATTTCTGTTGATACATTTGTTTTGTTTTCCTTCAATCCGAAAAACTTATCCATAAAAAATTCCACTCCCTGATTTTTTCTGATGAGGAAAGATAATAAATAAGACCAACGCATGATTTCCTCGAACAATTATTGATTATATAGTTGCTTCATTCGTTTTTCAACTAAAAATTTATATTTAATCATCAAAAAGAAAATAATGTTCGTGTTTTTCTCTGATTTTTTCAAAAAAGCTTGCTTTTCATTCTTTGGTTATTGATTTTGTCACTTGTTTATTACGTCAAATATGCTAGACTAAAACAAATATCAGCTGAGAAAGGACTATCGCCATTGAATAAAAAGCTAATTGCCATTGATTTAGATGGGACTACTCTGAATCAAGACTCTTTAATTACAACTAAAACTGAACAAACCTTAAAAAAAGCCATTGCAGCAGGTCACTATGTTAGTATCGCTACTGGCAGACCTTTTCGAATGAGTTATCAATTTTATCAACAGTTAGAATTAACAACCCCAATGGTTAACTTTAATGGGGCTCTTGTACACATTCCTAATCAACTTTGGAGTGGCGAAAAGGAATCACAAATCAACCGTGAGATTGCTTTTGAAATTGTCTCACAAAAAAAAGCATTGAATCTTGACTTCGTTGCTGCTGAAAATCGCGAAACATTTTTTATCGATAGCTTAGAATTTTTCGATGAAAAAATTTTTGCTTCTTCAAATCCAAGTGAAAAAAATCTGCTTTCCCCTCAAAACTTAATAACTAACCCGACTTCTCTATTAGTTCGTACAGAAAAACAATTTGCCGAGCAAGTATCAAATGAATTGACACGGCAATTCGGCAGTTATGTAGATGTCCGCACTTGGGGTGGCCCAACAGCCATTCTAGAAATTGTTTCTAAAGGAATCGAAAAAGCAAAGGGTGTTCATCAAGTAGCTAATTATCTGGATATCAAACAAGAAGATGTCATCGCGTTTGGCGATGAACACAATGATCTTGAATTATTAGAGTATGCTGGTTGGGGCGTTGCTATGGCAAATGGTACAGATCAGCTAAAAAGCATCGCTAATGATATTACGGAAAAAACAAACCAAGAAGATGGCTTAGCTGACCATTTAGAAAAATTACTTCAACTATAATTTGTATCTATTAGAATAGAAACAAAATAAAAAAGCCTAGGACAGTCAATGGAGCAATCTTCAAAAGCTAGACAAAAATCTAACTTTTGAAGATTACTACATTCAATGCCTTAGGTTTTTTTGTAATGAAAAACTAACTCATTTAGAATCAATTCAAGCACTTCAGCCATTGAAAAATAAGTTTTCCAATGGCTGAAGTGCTTTTTCATTTATAAATAGTAACTCTCGTTTGCTTCTATCCTTCTTAAACAGTTACATAATCAATTGCTTCTGCTTGAGGAATTGTTTCATCAATAAAGTAAACTTTATACCAAGTCAAGAAGCTAAAAATTGTCCAAATCTTACGTTGCTCTTCTTTGATTCCTTCATGATGATTGTCCAATAGTTCCATGATTTTATCTTGATCAAAGAATTCTTTTGCAAAGTCGGCTTCAAATAAAGCTTTCACTTCTTGGTAACCATGTTCTTCTTTTAACCAAGCTTTGATTGGCACAGGGAAACCTAATTTCACACGGTTTGACCATTCTTCTGGCAACTGTTTGTTTGCTGCTTGTCTGAAAATATCTTTCGTGTTGTTTTGGTTTAATAAATATTTACTTGGAATTTGTTGTGCTAATTTCATCACTTCGATATCCAATAATGGCACACGAACTTCCAAAGAACTTGCCATTGATAATTTGTCGGCTTTCAACAAAATATCTTTTGGCATCCATTGGTGCAGGTCAACATATTGCATTTTATTGACTTCATCTTTGATTCCATCCGTTTTTTCGTAATGGACAGCCATGATTTCATTCACAGATGGTGCATCTTGATAAGTCGCTGTCAATAAATCAGCGGCTTCCTTTTCCTCAAAAACACGTGCATGACCAATGAAATACTCTTTAGCTGGTGCAAGTGATTCATATAAATGAATACGTCCGTGGAAGTTTTTCATTTTACCAATTTTACGGCCTAAACTATAGCGTGTTCCTTTTGGTAATTTTTTCAATCCTTGTGCAATCACACGAATAAATTTTGAGTTTGTATGGAAACCATATGTTTGGTAACCCGCAAATAATTCATCCGCTCCTTCACCGGATTGAACCACACGAACACTTTGTGAAGCAAGATTAGCTAAAAAATACAAAGGAACACAAGAAGGGTTTGAATCTGGCTCATCCAAATGATATTGGATTAATGGGAATGCTTTGAATGACATATCTCCGTCGATAACCGCCGCAGTATTGTCTAAATCTAAAATCTCTGTTAATTTACGTGCTTCAATTGCCTCATTATACGTTTTATCATCAAAACCAATTGAAAATGAATGATCGGGTTTTAAAACAGAGGTTACGTAACTTGAGTCAACACCACTTGAAAGGAATGAGCCAACTTCAACATCACTGATTGTGTGTGCTTTAATTGAAGCTTTAACTGTTTCATCAATTTTGTCAATCCATTCTTGGCGAGAATGTGTACCTTTTGTTTCAAAATCAGCATCCCAATATTCTTGAATATCTAACTTGCCGTCTTTATAAGTAAAATAATGGCCTTCTGGTAAACGGTATACATCTTTAAAGAACGTTTCACCATTTAAAGGTGAATATTGGAAAGTCATATAAGGTTTCAATGCTTCCTTATTTAATTCTTTTTTGAAATCAGGATGTGGTAAGAAACTTTTGATTTCTGAACCAAACATGAATGTACCATTCATGTTTGCATAGTAATAAGGTTTGATTCCAAAGTGATCACGGGCACCGAAAAGTTCATTTTTTTCATTGTCCCAAATAGCGAAAGCAAACATTCCACGAATTTTTTGTAATAATTCTGTTCCCCATTCTTCATAACCATGAAGTAGGACTTCCGTGTCAGCATGTGTGCGAAAAACATGTCCTGCGGCAAGTAATTCTTCTCTTAATGGACGATAGTTATAAATCTCACCATTAAAGATAATGATCTTTGTTCCATCTTCATTATAAATAGGCTGTGTTCCGCCTTCTAAATCAATAATACTCAATCTTCTAAAGCCTAAAGCAACGTGTTTATCGACATACTCACCAGAACTATTTGGTCCACGGTGTACAATGCGATCCATCATCGCGTTTACAACTGCACTCTTGTTATCTTTGTCATTGACAAAACCGACAATCCCGCACATTTAACTTTCACATCCTAATATAAATTACTTTTTCATTTTTTATTTCATGCTTCTCATCTTAACACACTCGAAAAGTGCTGGCGAAAGGTTCTTCCCTAACAGTTTCGTCACATGAAAATAAGTCATGAAAACTTTTGCACATTTAATAAAAAGTTTTTCAATAACTAATTTAACATGTTTTCTTTGATGATGCTATCTTAATCGCTCATGTTAAAAGAAATTTTTACTCTTTCATTTGTTCTATTCTATTTTTTTAATTGCACGACAACTAAAAAGGATTTTTTTTATTTTTCTCTCATTTTTATTCTATTAAACCTGTATTTATTCACGATTATTTTTTGTTTAGTCGTTATGTGACAAAACAAAAAAAGATTGAGACATGAGCCTCAATCTTTTTGTTTATTCCAGTTTAATTAAGGAAGGTACAGGATTTGAACCTGCGCGCCGGTATTAGCCGGTTCGGCGGATTTCGAGTCCGCTGCATTACCACTCTGCCAACCTTCCGCGATTTCTATTTTTAATCTTTTCAACCGAAATGTCAAGCACCATTTTTTCAGGCCAATCTTTTCGTTTTAGGTCAAAAGAAAAAGGCCACACGCAGTCAGACACCCACGTTAGCCTTTTATAAATTTTTAGCGGATAACTTCTGGATTGTCTATGGACAGCACAGAGTCAATTGTTCTAGAAATCAAAGAAATGATTTGTTCTTCTGTTGGCTGCATAATGTTTGAGGACATCAATGAAGCTAATCCAGTCACGACTACCCAAGTACCCGTATGTAACGCATCTATATATTCGTCAGATAAATGACTATATTTCTCGTCTTTCTTTGCAGCTTCATAGAAATAATTATATGAAAAATCATGCATTTTTTTACCATCACCATGTTCATCGATATACAATGCCATGTACAAACTATGATGCTTTTTTGCAAAATTGATATAATTTAAACCTAAATCGATAATTTTGTCGCCAGTATGCTCGATAGGAAAAACTTCCTCTTTGAGTTGCTCAAAAATAGAATCTAAAAGTGTATTCTTTAAATCTTCCATATTCTTAAACTCTAAATAAATAGGTTGTGTCGAAATCCCCATCTTCTTTGCAATGTTACGAGCAGTAAATCCTTTGAAGCCTTCTTTAGCAACAACTTCGTATGCTGCTTTTAGAATTTGATCTTTAGTATAGACTTTTCTTCTCATAAAAACTCCCCCACTTTGTACTGCATATATGTTCTTTAATTGTAACCGATAACTAACCATTTTTGCAAACATTTTACTCATAATTGTTATATTTAAATCAAATGAAGATAAACTATTTAATCAAATTCTAATAGGTAAATGTTTCTTCATCAAATTATGCATTCCCTTTCATTTTTTAAGCATTCCATTTTTCCTTATTTTTTCACTCTTTTTTTGTCAGCTATGGTGAAAACATCGTTACTAATCCGATAAGGAAACTATCGTTATTTATATTTATTTTCAAAAAGAAATAATTACTAAAAAAATGCCCCGATAAAATTTAAATAAGTCTTTAGTAGGATGTAATTTCTTCACAAATCTTTTATACTTACTTCGAACTTACAAAACTGTTTGAGTAGTGTCATCTAAATAAGTAGCATATTTGCCACTTTATCGCGTATAGTAATCTTAGATTAAAAAACTTCAAGGAGATGATTCAAAATGAACGTTACAGCATCAAGAAAACTTATCAACTTTATTTCAATTATCGGTTTAGGCGTGTCGATCGCACTGACTGTTTACTTTATCAATCTTGGAGTCTTCAAAGACATCAATGCATTGAGAGGTCTTGTTGGCCAATCAGTTATTCTTGGACCCATTATTTTCATTTTGATTCAGATCCTACAAGTAGTCATTCCCATTATTCCCGGTGGTATCAGTACCGCAGCTGGTGTTCTGATTTTTGGTCCTTATGCTGGTTTTGTTTATAACTACGTTGGGATTTGTATTGGCTCGGTTATTATCTTCCTATTAGGTAGACGCTACGGAAAACCATTTATTTTGTCTTTAATCAGTGATAAAACATATAACAAATATATTGGTTGGTTGGATAACCAAAGCCGGTTCGAAAAACTTTTTGCGCTTGCAATTTTCTTGCCAGTCGCGCCCGATGACGCACTTTGCCTGATGGCTGGTTTAACAAACATTTCCGTAAAGAAATTTTCACTAATTATTTTCCTTGCTAAACCACTCTCTATTTTCTTATATAGTATGGCATTGATTTACGGTGGACAATACTTGACCAGTTTACTTGGGTAACAGGATGAAATAAATGAAGACATTCTGACACAGATTAGTGGTCTGACCTCTAACCTGTGTTTTTTTTCTTTTTAGGATACAATAGGATTAGTAGGTGATAAAAATGAATTATTTAAAACATAGTTTAGGGAATGCTTGGGATTTTCTCAAAGGAACACAAAATTATTTTCGTGATGTTCTACTAATGCACGGCTTCATTTTATTTATTTGTCTGCCGTTATTGAACAGTACAACTCGCTTTATTTTACATCGTGGTGCAATTGATTATTTATCTTATGACAATATCGCAACTATATTTTCTAAACATCCTGGTGTACTAGGTGCGCTTTGTTTAGTCTTGTTGCTGATTTTACTTTTAGTCTATTTTGAGTTCACTTTCTTATTAATCAGTGTTTACTTCATCAAGAAAAGAAAACCTGTTTCTTTAAAACAATTGCTTCGAATGACCATCTTACAACTAAAAAAAGTTCGTCCCGTTACGTTTCTCTTTTTCTTAGCTTATTTTCTACTGATTTTACCGTTAAGCGGATTGAGTTTTAATTCTGATTTACTATCAAAAGTCAAAATTCCTTCATTTATTATGGATTTTATTTTTGAAAATCGGCTCGTGATCGTTAGTTTATTCGTTTTAGTTTACCTTTTCTTAGCATATATCGGTATCCGGCTGATTTTTGCGTTACCAGAAATGATCTTGCGGGATCGACCATTTCGCGAATCAGTTCGAGAAAGTTGGCGACTTACGAAATCCCGTTTCTTTGCGATTCTAGGTCAATTTATTATTATCGGTGGTAGTATCTTACTGATTTCCTCACTAGGTTATCTGTTTATCATCATTTCACAGACAGCTGTTGAGAGTTTTTTACCTGATTATTCATTGATTAGTGCTGTTTTTGCAATGACACTATTACAATTGATACTTTTGTTTAATATAGTTATGTCAACTGTTGGAATATTTTACATTATTGTCGACTTCATGGATGATGAAGGTTTTTTACCAGAAATTCCTGAATGGTTCACTCCTGAGCCACCCTTACATCGACATTCTACCTTAAAGAATACTGGACTTATTCTTTTTTGTGTTTTCTTTGGTGTTGGCGTCTGTTTATATAATATGAACTACTTGACTTCTGCCGCACAAACTACACCTTTAACCATTTCTCACCGTGGTGTCAGCAATCAAAATGGTGTTCAAAACACCTTGCCTGCCTTAGAAAAGACGAGTCAAACTTATCATCCCGACTACGTTGAAATGGATGTTCAAGAAACAAAAGATGGTCAGTTCGTCGTTATGCATGATTTCAATTTGAAGAATTTGACTGGCCTCAATCAGATACCACAAAATTTAACTTTAGAAGAACTAGAAAAATTAACAGTTAAAGAAAATGGTCAAGAAGCACCGCTTGTTTCTTTTGATGATTATTTAGCAGCTGCTAAAAAAATCAATCAAAAATTACTGATTGAAATTAAAACGACGAAACATGACTCGAAAGATCTTGTTGAGCGTTTCACTAACAAATATCGCTCAGAGATTTTGGAACAACATCATATTTTACAGAGTTTGACTTACCAAACTGTCGAAGATTTGAAGAAAACTGAACCAAAATTTTACGTTGGCTATATTTTGCCTTTTAATATTGTGGGACCGCCGATTACTTCCGCAGACTTTTTAACAATGGAATATAGTACAATTAATCGAAACTTTATTTCATCTGCTCATGAGGATAATAAAAAAGTTTATGTTTGGACAGTCAATGACTCAGATGCAGTCAGTCGAATGATGTTTTATGGTGTAGATGGAATCATTACCGATCAGATGAGCATTTTAAATAAAGAAGTACAATCACTTGATGAGGAGATAACTTATTCTGATAAATTGCTTAACTTCGTACTAGGTGTTGGTTAATCAAGAGAATAATAAAAACAGCGATCGTTATATGTAACGATCGCTGTTTTTATTATTCTCTTTTCGCGTCTTTAACTGCCCGAAAGATGGCTAAAACTGCGGGAATTGCTGAGACAACTGCGAGAAAAATTCCTAGTTTTCCTGAATTTCTTTTCTTTGTCATAACATCTTCTCCCTCCTCTTTCCTTAAGTATAAAAAATTTTTTCAAATTTCTCAAAAGAAGCGATTCATTACGATACCATTTCAACTGGGGCATAAATATCATCCAGCTTAACTAACACACGATATTGTTTTTCATCAATAACAGAGTGGTCACATTGATCGTAGCTTTCAACTAAAACAACAGCTGTGTTGGTATAGGTATGTTCGATATAACCAACGATTTCGTTAGTTACACCAATAGGTTTGCATATGTAAGATTTTCCAACTTCGATATCTAACATCAAAATTCACTTCCTTAATTGTTATTTGTTTTATTTATAATAACAGAAAATCGCCTCGGTGAAAACGTTTTATTTTATTTTTTTGTATTTTTTTCTTTAAAAAATCAGGAATTGACCAAATAAAAAGTTATCTCACTTTTTATTTAATATCACTTAAGCTTCCAATTTTCCCCTTACGTAAGAAAGGTGACAAAACTGTTCTTTTTTCGTTGCTTCTTGTTCGTGTAGTTTTTCCAGTTTTTTCATATACTGAGTAAAAGGAGGGATAACCATGGTTCTTATTCAAGCAGTAATCTTTATTACTTTAACAATTGGTCTACTCATTGGATTAACAGAAGATCGTTGATTTCTTTTGTTTTAAATAAAACATTCATTTATGGATGCCTCTTAATTGCAAGAAAAATAAGATGGTGCTACACTACAGTTGTGTTCGAGATTTTACAGAGAATTTAACTGAAAATTTCTTGAATTCATTTCAACAATGGAAAGGAGGAACTAAACATGACTTTTAACAAAACAAATATGACTTATCGCGTAGCTTTCGACACTTCAACCAATCGTTTTATGGCAATTGACGCAAAAAATGAACATAATGTCGCTTTTGGTATTACAATCGAACAAGCTGTCCGAGCATTACATGAATCTAATTAAGGAGCTGGCCACCCCACATGACATCTAAATCATTCTCGGAAAAAAACTAAAAGAGGTTTGTACGTCTTAGACGATGCAAACCTCTTTTTATTTTGCTATACAAAATTGTTTTGCTTTACTAAAAAAGAAGCTGTGACATAAGCCACAACTTCTCCCATTCATTACACTATTATAGACGTTCGTTCAATTCTTTTGCTAAGTCTTCAAAGCCTGGTTTGCCTAGTAGGGCGAACATGTTTTTCTTATAGGCTTCTACACCTGGTTGGTCAAATGGATTAATTCCGTTCAAGTAACCAGAAATTCCGACAGCAATTTCAAAGAAATACATTGTATAACCTAAAGTATAAGCATCCATTTCTGGAATTTTAACTAGTAAGTTTGGCACATCGCCATCTGTATGTGCTAATAATGTTCCTTCAAAAGCTTTTGTGTTAACAAAGTCAACTTCTTTTCCTTGTAAGTAACCTAAACCATCTAAGTCAGCTTCTTGTTCAGGAATAGTGATTGATTTGCGAGGTTTTTCCACTTTAACGATTGTTTCAAAGATATTGCGACGACCTTCTTGGATATATTGACCCAATGAATGTAAGTCAGTAGAGAAGTTTGCACTTGAAGGATAGATTCCTTTTTGGTCTTTACCTTCAGATTCGCCAAATAATTGTTTCCACCATTCTGAGAAATATTGCATTCCTGGTTCATAGTTGATCAACAATTCTGTTACTTTGCCTTTACGGTAAAGAATGTTACGCATTGCTGCATATTGGTAAGCTTCGTTTTCTTCTAGCTTATCACTTGCATATTCTTTACTTGCGTCAGCCGCACCTTGCATCAAGGCATCAATATCTGCTCCGCTAACCGCAATTGGTAATAGACCAACAGCAGTTAATACAGAAAAACGTCCGCCAATATCATCAGGAATAACAAATGATTCCCAACCTTCAGCATCTGCTTCAACTTTTACAGCACCGCGTGCTTTATCAGTTGTTGCATAAATACGTTTGTTTGCTTCTGCTTGACCATATTTTTTCACTAATAATTCTTTGAACACACGGAAAGCAATGGCTGGTTCTGTTGTTGTTCCAGATTTAGAAATAACGTTCACAGAAAAATCACGATCACCAATTACTTCGATCAAGTCAGCTAAGTATGTTGAGCTGATTGAATTTCCTGCATAAAAGATTTGTGGTGCTTTACGTTCGTTGCCGTCTAATAAGTTGTAGAAAGTGTGGTTCAAGAAATCAATTGCAGCACGTGCCCCTAAATATGAACCACCAATACCGATTACTACTAATACTTCTGAATCAGATTGGATTTTTTTAGCTGCTTCTTTGATACGTGCAAATTCTTCTTTATCATAATTTGTAGGTAAATCGATCCAGCCTAAGAAATCGCTGCCTGCACCTGTACCTTCACGTAATAATTTGTCAGCTGCTGTTACTTGACTTTGCATGTAACCTAATTCATATTCGTTGACAAACGGTGCTACTTTTGAATAGTCAAAATGAATGTGTGCCATTTGTTCTCCTCCTTAATAGTTTACTATACAGGTATACTTTACGTTTTTTTTACTTTTTTTTCAAGCAAATATCCACGAACCTTTCAATATTTCCAAGAAAATTTTACATTTAGACCAATCCTTGTGCAGACATTGCTTTCGCAACCTTTGCAAAACCGGCAATGTTCGCACCAAGTAATAGATTTTTTTCTTCATTATATTCAGCAGCAGTTTGACGACATGTTTCATAAATTGTTTGCATGATTTCATCTAATTGTTGATCTACTTGCTCACTTTCCCACGTTAAACGTTGAGAGTTCTGGCTCATTTCTAAAGCAGATACTGCGACTCCTCCCGCATTTGCAGCTTTCCCTGGACAATACCAGACTCCTGCATCATGAAAAGTGGAGACAGCTTCAACTGTTGCTGGCATATTCGCACCTTCTGCTACAATTTGCACACCATTTTTCACTAAGATTTCAGCTAGTTCACCTGTGATCTCATTTTGGGTGGCACATGGTAAAGCAATTTCACATGCTTCTTCTAAGGACCATACCGATTTTCCTTCATGATACACAGCAGATGTTTTTTTAGCTGCATATGCAGTTAAACGTTGACGATTTTTTTCTTTTACTTCTTTCAATAAATCTAAGTCAATACCTGTTGGATCATAAATAAACCCACTCGAATCAGAACAAGTCACTACTTTTGCACCAAGCGCTTGTGCTTTTTCAATTGCATAAATCGCAACATTTCCACTACCAGATACAAAAACTGTTTTATCTGTAAAAGAATCCTGTTCTTGAGCCAACAAGTGTTTTACAAAATAAACTAATCCATAGCCCGTTGCTTCTGTACGAACTTTGCTTCCCCAAAAATTCAAAGGTTTTCCAGTTAACACACCTGCATCATATTGTTTGATTCGTTTATATGCACCAAACAAATAACCAATTTCTCTTCCACCAACGCCAATATCGCCAGCAGGAACATCTAATGAAGGACCAATGTGTTTGGAAAGTTCAAGCATAAAACTTTGACAAAAACGCATGATTTCGGCATCTGATTTTCCTTTAGGGTCGAAATCACTCCCCCCTTTTCCGCCACCAATTGGAAGCCCAGTCAAACTATTTTTAAAAATTTGTTCAAAAGCCAGAAATTTCAAAATACTCAGGTTCACGCTTGGATGAAATCTTAGACCACCTTTATATGGACCTAAGGCTGAATTGTATTGAATTCGATATCCACGGTTTACGCGCCAATTTCCTTGATCATCTTGCCAAGGTACTCGAAATTGAATGATTCGTTCAGGTTCTACTAGAATTCCTAAAATATTTTGTTCGATGTATTCAGGATGGTTTTCTAAAAAATGCGTAACTGTTGGAAGTACTTCATCAATTGCCTGTAAAAATTCGACTTCGCCACGATCTTGTTGATGTAATTTCTCTTGAATCGTTTGGACATATTTTTTTGCATTTGTCATTGTGTCACACTCCTTCGATTAGCTAGTTTTTATTTTAGCTTATTTTTGGCCGCCACTCAAAAATTTTTCTGCGTTTATTTTCGAAATATGCTACACTCACTTGTGAGGTGAAGCGAATGGAAACGAACTACGATGTAATCGTTGTTGGCGCTGGTACCAGTGGAATGATGGCAGCTATTAGTGCCGCAGAACAAGGTGCCAAAGTGCTATTAGTTGAAAAAAATAAAAAAGCTGGAAAAAAATTGCTAATGACTGGCGGTGGGCGTTGCAACGTCACAAACAATCGACCAGTAGAAGATTTAATCGCACATATCCCCGGCAATGGAAAATTTTTATATAGTACTTTTTCACAATTTGATAACTTTGATATTATGAATTTTTTTGAAACACAGGGTGTACATTTAAAAGAAGAAGATCATGGCCGAATGTTTCCTGTTACAAATAAATCAAAAACAATCATCGAAGCATTGATTACGCGTTTAAATGAACTTCGTGTTACGCTAGTTTTTGGTACAAAAGTTGAAAAACTGGTGCACAATAATGGACAAATCTATGGTATTCGAACAGAATTTGAAGAATTTCAAGCCCCTTGTGTGATTTTAACAACTGGTGGACGAACTTATCCATCAACCGGCTCAACTGGGGATGGCTACAAAATGGTAAAAAAAGTTGGCCATACCATCACGTCTTTATACGCGACTGAATCCCCTTTGATTTCCGAAGAACCTTTTATCCAAGAAAAAACCTTACAAGGATTATCTTTGCAAGATATTTCTTTAAGTGTCTTGAATAAAAAAGGACGAGTAATTACTGAACACATCATGGATTTACTTTTCACACACTTTGGTATTTCGGGGCCTGCTGCCTTACGTTGCTCAAGTTTTATCAATCAGGAATTAAAGAAAACGGGCGAACCAGTTGTTATTTCTCTAGATTGTTTCCCAACTCGATCCAATCATGATTTGATCCAAGAACTAACCGCTAAAAGTCATCAATCAAAAAAAACATTGGTCAATGCTTGGCATGGCTTTTTACCCGAACGATTACTGACTTTTTATTTAAATCACCTAAATATGGAACAACAGATTGGCCAACAGACAACGGAAAAACAGATTCAAGACTTTGTCCAATTGTGTAAAGAATTTCATCTTTTGATAAACAAAACTTTTCCGATAGAAAAATCTTTTGTAACCGGCGGTGGTGTTGCGTTGAAAGAAATTAATCCTAAGACCTTAGAAAGTAAACTGGTAACTGGATTATATTTTGCAGGTGAATTACTGGATGTTAACGGCTATACTGGTGGCTTCAATATCACAGCGGCTTTTGCTACTGGTCATGTTTCTGGCATGAACGCTGGTCAACAAGCACAATCCATGTAAAGTATTACTAATCTAATGAAAGTATAATTGGTGGCGCATAAAATAATCCCCTTCAAGTTAAATGAAACACTAACTTGAAGGGGATTATTTTATGCTTTGATGTCGACAAATTTTCCATTTGTCAATTGGCAAATGGCTTGTGGGGCTAACTCCATTTGTAAGCCTCGTTTGCCAGCGGAAATAATGATTTGTTCATAGTTTTCCGCAATTTGATCGAGATAAGTTGGAAATAATTTTTTCATTCCGATTGGTGAACAACCGCCACGAATATAACCAGTAGTTGCTTCTAAATCACGTAAATGAAGCATTTCTACTTTTTTATTTCCAGAAACTTTTGCTAGCTTTTTCAAATCCACCTCATTTTCTCCCGGAATGACCACGACTAGCGGACCGGTTACATTTCCTACAGCCACCAATGTTTTAAAAATTCGTTGTTCACTCCCAGGAATCTGATCAAAAATCGCTGTTGCACCTAAATGATTTTCATCCCATTCATATTCGTGTTCCGTATACGCGATTTTTTTTTGCTCTACGAGTCGAATTGCATTTGTTTTTACTTGTTTTTTCTTTGCCATATTTCCACCTCATTGCAACTAGCTTGATAAATTCAAAGTACCGTTAGTTACTATGATCACTCAGCTAAACTCTTAATTATTTGTTGTAGTTCTTTCACAGGTATTTGTCCTGGTGCCGAAGCAGTTTCCTTCGAAGTTGCCCCAAAAGTAACTGCTGAACCCGTTAAACATCCTGCTACTCTTGATAACTTACCCATTTCTCCCATTGACACAGTAATCAATGGGATTGAAACAAAGGCACTTGCTCGTTTAGTCAATTCAAGCAAGCGAAAAACATCTTGTTCTGTTTGTGGCATCATCGCTAACTTTCCGATGCTAGCGCCAAAATGTTCCATCATATTTAAGCGATAAAGCAAGACCGGATCGGCTGGTGTCTCTTCAAATTCATGATTGCTGATGATGATTGGAATGTGATGATCTTTGATGCGTTCAATCATCCCACGTCCTAAGCTTTCAATCTGAAACAATTCAATGTCTACCATATCGACCAACTTTTCAGTCACCACTGTTTCGTACAAATCATGATATTCTCTAATCGATAAATCTCGTTTTCCGCCCTCAGCTAGCGTTCGAAATGTAAAAAGTAACGGTAATCCTTGAAGTTCATGTTGAAGAAGGACTAGTGTTTCTAGAACCTTTTCTAATTGCAAGATTTCTTGATAAAAATCGACACGCCATTCTACTAAGTCAGCGCCTGCTTCACGCGCGAGACGTGCTTCACTTAAGATTTCTTCCTGGGTTACGCCAGTTAATGGCGTACAAACTTTTGGTCGACCAGTCCCGATTTGCAAATTTTTCACTTGGATCATCCGTAACGACTCCCTTCTTACATTTGATTGATTTTATAAACAAATACCTTTAAATAATCTCCTTCTGGAAAAGTGTTTGTTGTTTGAAAATCATTTGGTAGGCGATACAGCCCGATTTGCTGATAGGAGACACCTTTTGCAATGAACTCATCTTCAATCATTTTTTGAAATTGTTGAATCGTAACGTTCGCCGCATTTGTTGAGGCAATTAGCACTCCTTCATCTGCTAAAATTTCCAGACTATCTTTGACTAATTCACCATAATTTTTTGCCACCCGGAAAACTTTCTTTTTGTTACGGGCAAAACTTGGTGGATCCAAAACAATAACATCATAAGTTAATTGTTTACGACTCGCATACTTAAAGTACTCAAAAACATCCATAACAATGATTTTTTGTTGTTCAAGATCTAAACCATTGACTTCAAATTGTTCCTGCGTTTTTTTTAAGCTTCTTTTAGCAAGATCTACACTGGTTGTTTCAACAGAACCACCCATCGCAGCTGCAACTGAGAAGGCACCTGTATAGCTAAACATGTTTAGCACCGATTTTCCTAGCGCCAACCCATCGACCAATGCTCCGCGTACTTCCTTCTGATCTAAAAAGATACCCGTCATCAAGCCTTCATTTAAATAGGTTGCAAACTGAACACCATTTTCTTTTACAATCAAAGGTTCTGGTGCTTCTTTTCCATAAATAAACTGACTTTCTGGCAAATCTTTCGTATCAAAACGAATTTTTTCATAAGCACCTAAAATTTCTGGATAGGTCTTTTTAAATGCTTCAATCAATCCCTTTCGATGAAGATACAGCGTTTGGTTATACCAAGAAAAGACAGCAAACTGGGCATAATAATCAATGATCAAACCACCAATTCCATCTCCTTCACCATTGAACAAACGAAAGGCATTTGTTAAGTCATCACTAAAATAAGTTGAGCGTTTTGCTTTAGCTGCTGCAAATTTTTTCTCAAAAAAAGCCGTATCAAATGGTTCGTCCACTCGGCTTAATACCCAACCAATTCCTTTATTTTGCTTTCCTAAATAACCTTTTGCCACAAATTTATTTTGTTGATCTACTAAGTCGATCCATTCGGTCGTATCCATTTGCGTATCGACTAAATCTTCTTTTTGAATGAGCGGGTAACCCTTTCTGAATTGGGCGCTTGCTCGTTTTTTTACTTTTATTTTCATTCATTCACCTGCTTTTACTTTCTCACCTTTCAGTATAACAAAAATCAAACGGCTTGTCTTAAGCCACAAACCTCTAAGAAAGCTTAAAGAATCCCTTAACCAACTGCCATAAATCACTGGTTAGAATTGACACTAAAATCTCCGACTAGTAAAATAGGTTAGAATACGTAAGTTGTGTATTATGGGTTTTATGACACTCTTATTCTTATTTTTTGAGTGTAGAAAGGAAGGTTACTTTGAAACGTATAAAAACGCCCGCTTTTTTAAATAAGCGGCTCGGATTTTTTTCTTTGTTAGCTGTTTTAGTCTGGCTAAAAACAATTTTCGCTTATTTGATTGATTTCAATTTAGGGATTGAAAGTGGAGTGCAATACTTCATCCTATTTATCAATCCAATTGCGACTACTTTATTATTACTTGGAATTGCTTTGTATGTAAGACGAGCAAAAGCTTCGTACATCACGATGATGGTGATTTTTTTCTTACTCACTTTGTGGGTGTTTTCAAATGTCACTTACTATCGTGAATTTACAGACTTTATTACCATCAATACTATTTTAGGCGCTGGAAAAGTTGCTAGTGGTTTGGGCGAAAGTGCCATCCGTTTGTTCCGCCCTTACGATTTATTGTATTGGATAGACTTTATTATCTTAACGGTTTTATTAGTCACTAAAAAAATAAAAATGGATGACCGTCCTATTCGGGCACGTATGGCATTTGCGATTTCCACATTAGCGGTTATGATTTTTTCTGGAAATCTTTTCTTGGCTGAAGCCGATCGTCCTGAACTTTTGACTCGAACATTCTCCCGTGATTATTTAGTTAAGTATCTTGGTCTTAATGCTTTTATGGCTTATGATGGTTTTCAAACGTATCAAACAAACCAAGTTCGTGCTGAAGCAAGCCCTAATGATATGAAGGAAGTTGAGAACTACGTTAAGGAACACTATGCTGAACCAAACGACGAAATGTTTGGTGTGGCAAAAGGCAGAAATGTTATCTATATTCATTTGGAAAGCTTCCAACAATTTTTGATTGATTATAAATTAAAAGATGAAACAGGCGCCGAACACGAGGTAACACCATTCCTTAATAGTTTGTTCCATAGTAACAGTACCTATAGTTTTGATAACTTTTTCCATCAAGTCAAGGCCGGAAAAACAAGTGATGCTGAAACCCTTATGGAAAATTCTCTGTTTGGGTTAAACCAAGGATCACTCTTTACGCAACTGGGTGGGAAAAATACTTTCCAAGCTGCACCTGATATCTTAAGTCAAACCCAAGGTTATACTAGTGCTGTTTTCCACGGAAACTCTGGTACTTTTTGGAACAGAAATGAGACTTATAAAAATCTTGGTTATGATTATTTCTTTGATTCATCTTATTACGATGTAACCGATGAAAACTCATTCCAATACGGTTTGCATGACAAGCCATTTTTTGACCAATCCGTTCAATATTTAGAACATTTACAACAACCATTTTATTCAAAATTCATTGCGGTCTCAAACCACTATCCTTATTCAAAATTTACGAATGAAGAAGCGGGATTCCCAATGGCAGCAACCAGTGATGAAACAATTAATGGCTACTTCGCAACTGCCAATTATCTTGACACAGCAGTCGAAGAATTCTTTAATTATTTGAAATCAAGTGGGTTATATGATAACTCTGTCATCGTTTTGTATGGTGACCACTATGGCGTTTCAAATTCGAGAAACAAAACTTTAGCAGAACTACTTGGAAAATCAAGTGATACTTGGTCAAACTTTGATAATGCACAAATGCAACGCGTCCCTTATATGATTCATGTTCCTGGACAAACAAACGGTGGGATCAATCATACTTATGGTGGACAAGTTGATGCGTTGCCAACATTACTTCATTTACTAGGTGTAGATACCAAAGATTATATTCAACTTGGACAAGATCTATTCTCTAAAGATCATGACCAAGTGGTAAGCTTCCGTGATGGTGACTTCGTTACACCAACTTACACTTACTACAGTGGTACGATTTATGACAACGCAACAGGTGAAGCTATTACCGATCCTTCTCCTGAAATTCAAGCAAAAATCGATGCATGGAAAGTTGAAGTTTCAAAACAATTGGCTGTTTCTGATCAAATCAATAACGGTGATTTACTTCGTTTCTATACCAATAGCAATCTTGATCCAATTGACGCTGCCAACTATGATTACAAAAATGGCTTAGAAAAAATGACTGCGATTGAGAAAAAACTAGGTGATAAATCAACCAGCGTATTTAGTCAAAACGGTAATAAATCAACAACTGATCTTTATGAAACAAAAACATACCAAGAAATAAATGGTACACCAACAACTGATACTTCTTCCAAAGAATAAACAATCCAAAAAGCGTGAGAAATTGAATTCTCACGCTTTTTTGTCTTTTCACTTAACAGCTTCTCCCTGCTTTGAAAAATAACTCGTAATTTCTCAAAAAGAATTTCATACTTTATTCATATTCATTTTTTATACTTTATTAGAGGTGAAAAGTATGAAAATAATCCGTTATGCCATTGCGCGTTTAGCATATTATAAAAAGCAAACAATTGTATATACTTTATTTTCCAGCTTCTTTGCTTTTTTGTTACTCATCTCTTTTAATTTATATAATTTACAAACTACTTTACACAAACAAATTCAAAACCGTTTAACTATCTTTAGTTCAACTAACCAAGAAGAAAAGATTCCACAACTAGATAGTGTTAGTCACTTCTATTCATCAGTTATTTTGGTTCTTGTCCTTTGCTTTGCGCTTTGTTTTTTCTTCTTTTTCATCCATATCTTAAAACAAAATCGACAAGAATTGATGAATTGGCGTTTGACTGGATTTTCACAAAAAAAATTATTTTTCTTTGTCTACACACAAATGTTTGTACCCATTGCTGCCGCTTGTTTAGGTTTATTATTATGGAGTATCAGTTTCCAACATCTCTACGAAACTTTGCTACAAAGTATAAACTTAACTGTTCTTGACATATTTAAGTTTCCTGATTTTTCTGTTCCTTCTTCTGTTAGTGGATTGACCATTCCTATCAATCAAGAAGCTTTTTTTCAAATTGATTTTACGAGTGAATTTTTGCTTGTTGATACATTTAAAGGAATCGTTCAAACTCTTCTCACTTTAACTTTTGTTAGCTTATTTATAAGTGTTTTTTCCTTTATCTATTTTTCTCGAAGACTGCAAAAAGGGAGGTTCATTCAACATGAAACAACCAAATAATACAGCTCATTTCAACTGCCTTACTGTTATTCTTAGTTCAAAAGAAAAACAACAACATTTACTTAATGAATGGAAAGAAAATTTGGTGCTAGATGATACGCCAAGTTACACGATTATTCAAAAAAATTGGCCGATCTTTCCTTATTTAAAGTTGAAGGATCATGTCTATTTAGATATTTCCAGTAAAGAAATCAAATCAACTGGTCCCACTTATCAGTCACAATTGAAACTTGATTCCTCTTGGGAAAAGCTGTCAGCAGATGAACTCTCTTTATTAGAAAAAATCAAACTGCAACTCTTGCATGCTTTACTTTCTAAACGGACACAGATTATTGTGGAAGACGCATTTGATGACCTAACAATCACCGAAACGCAAGAATTGCTAGACATTCTTTGCTTGCTCGCTCGTCAAGAAAATCAAACAATCTTACTGTTCACCAATAATGCCACCATTGCCCACAGTCCCTATATTGATCATTTAGAAGATGCTTCCTAAATTTTTTTCATGTCCTTTACTCAATTGTTCTTACTAATGAAACATCATCAAAAAGCCAGATGCGAAAATCCTCGCATCTGGCTTTTTTAGTTTTCTTGAGACTCTTCTTTTATTTCTACATCTGGCAATCGGACAGTAAATGTTGTTCCTTTTCCTTCTTCACTCTCGACCTCGATTTTTCCTTTATGCAGACGAACTAGTTGTTGCACGATTGGCAATCCTAAACCAGATTCACCATACTTTGTATTTTTTCTTGATGGATCAACCTTATAGTAACGTTCCCAAATATTTTTCATCTGCTGTTCTGAGATGCCAATTCCTGTGTCTTTGATTTTAATAATCGTTTCAAGATAGCCTTTTTCTATACTAATAGTAATTTGACCATTTTCGGTAAACTGAATCGCATTTTGAATAATATTAACCATGATTTGCACGAAACGATCATAATCAGCATACACATCAATTTCTTCCTGCGCTTCTAAAACCAGCGTGTCTCCAGCTGCTTCTGCTTTTGCTTCAAGCTGTGTCACAAGATTTCTTAAAGTTTCCGTTCCATTGAATTTCTTGATGACCATCGTAATTTGGTCGGTCCGGATTTTCTCATAGTCAAGATTCTCATTGACTAGTCGAATAAGTCGCTCCGTTTCATTTTTCATTAACTTGATTGCATTTTCTCGTTGATTTTCTGGAATCGCGTCATAGGCAAGACCTTCTAGTAAGCCATTAATTGTGGTCAAAGGTGTGCGCATTTCATGTGCTGCATCTGCCATGAATTGACGTCGTCGATTCTCTTGTTCTTCAATTTCTGCTTGCGACTCTTTGAGCGAGTTCGTCATCTTATTGAAGTCGTCTGCGAGCTCGTCAAATTCATCTTTGTCGTGAACAGGTAGCTGGACATCAAAATTTCCATTCGTTACTTCTTTGGTTGCATTACGCAAACGATTGATCCGTTTGACCTGAAACGCAGCAAATACGTAACTAGCAATAATCGCAACAATACTTGAAAAAATAAACCCTTTGAAAAGATTCAACGTAACTGAACGTACACTATTATCAATATTTCGTGCGGGCTGGCTCACAACCAAAGCACCATAAAATTCATGGTTCAAATTAAATGGTACTAGGGCGTATGAGGTCGCTTGTTGTTGCCCCAAAATATTTTTATGATCGGTAAATTTTTGTTGTTTCCCGTTGCGCAAATTTTTCCATTGTTCTGGACTAATCGTAAAATCCAGCATAGAATCGTCCGTTGGATAAATAAGTCGTTCATTTTTATCAATAAAGATAAAGTTGACATTCTGCTCCGTCAATACTTGTTCTGTCAAAAGCAAAGCATTTTGAAACGCCTGATCTTGACTCAACTGCGGAAAGGTATTGGCATATGTTTGTGTAGTTTTTTCAACAGATTCCGCATAACCAAAAAGTTGTTGGTAATTATTTTCTTCAATCGTCTGTTTCGTCAATTGTGTAAATGAAATTCCAACAATCAAAATAATCATGGCAATCATACTACAAAAAGCAAGTAATTGTTGATAAAGATAACGCATTAGGCAACACCAGAATCATCAAACTTATAGCCGACGCCCCAAACCGTTTGAATGACTTGCGGACCGACTTTTTCAATTTTTTGACGAAGTTTTTTGATATGTGCATCAACTGTTCGCTCATCACCAAAATATTGATAATCCCAAACTAATTCCAATAGCTGTTCTCTTGAAAAAACTTGTCGTGGTTTTTTCGCCAAAGTAAATAAAAGATCAAATTCTTTTGGCGTCAACCCTTCAATTAATTGACCATCAAGATAAGCCTCACGAGTTTTAGTATTCATTTTAAAATGTTCTGTTTGAATGTCGAAATGATTATCTGATTCACTGGCTTCTTCTTTTGAATCGGCCAGTTCGCTTCGACGGTGCAGAGCTTTCATTCGTGCAATCAAAGTTAATGGACTAAACGGCTTCGTTACGTAGTCATCTGCCCCCATTTCTAACCCAATAACTTGGTCACTCTCTGAGTCACGTGCAGTCAGCATAATGATCGGCACTGTACTTGAGATTTTTCGAATCTCACGCCCAACAACCATGCCATCCATTGTTGGTAAATTCAAATCAAGTGTAATCATGTCCCAATGTGCAGGATTTTCTAAAAATGCATCCAAACCGTCTTTACCATCATACTTGAACGTTGCCTCCCATCCTTCATTCAAAAAAAACATCTGCATCATTTCAGAAACAGATTGGTTATCTTCAATCATTAAAATGTTCATAGTCATCCCCTCCGGATTTCTGGTCAAATTCCTGTAATTTTTTTTCCGTTAAAATAAAGATCGGCATAATTGGAAAAACTAATACCAACAGTTCAATCAAAAAGTAATTCGTATTTCCTGTTACTTTTAATAAATAGCCGATCACTGCCATTATCAAGCCGAAAATAATAAAATAGTTGCCACTAACTTTCTGGGCTAACTGCCAGTGTTCATCCGTTTTGGCAGCTAACGGTGAGTGGTAACCATACAATGGCAAGTTTCCTTTGGAAGGAAACAAGCGAAAGAAAATACCAATAGTCGTTAAAGCAACACCTACAACTAAAAAAATCATTGATTTCCTCCTAAAAAGTTCTCTTTCTAGTATACTCCAAATAGTCTTGTGAACCAATATATTCAATAATTATTCATGAAAGGTTTGTCTTTTGTTCATTCTTTGTTAAGATAGGTTTATTGAAAAGATAAAGGAGTTTTTTTTGTGTCAAACTATCAAGCAATTACTTTTTTTGACCTAGATGGAACACTGCTAGATGCGCATTCAACAATCACTCCAGAAGTTGCATCTGCTATGAATGCCTTAAAAGAAAATCACGTCTTACCTGTTATTGCAACTGGAAGAACAGAAATCGAAATCCAAAAGATCATGGAAGATGCTGGAATCACTTCAGCTGTTACCATGAACGGCTCTTATATTCGTGTGGATGGAAAAGAAATCCACTCTGAGCTTTTTTCAGAAGAAGAATGTCAACGAATGTATGAACACGTTCGTTCACAAGGTCATGAACTTTCATACTACAATCACGAAAATATTTGGTGTACTGGCCACAACCAAATAATGATTGATGCCTATAACTTCATTCATTCTGAAGTCCCACCAATTGAACCTTTTGCTTTTCGCGAAAATAAAATCAACATGCTCTTGATTCTTTCACAAAGTGGCGATGAATATTATCATGAACAGTTTCCTGAACTAACTTTTTATCGAAACGGCCCATATTCAATTGATACCGTAAAAAAAGGAATCTCTAAAGGTGCTGGCGTCAAACGACTAAAAGACGAATTAGGGTTGACTAATGTCCCAACTTTTGGATTTGGTGATGGGCCGAATGACTTTGCCCTTCTAGAAGCTTGCGACAATAAAATTGCAATGGGTAATGCCTATGATGGACTAAAAGAGTTAGCGACTTTCGTTACTAAAAAAAATACTGAAGGTGGCATCGTCCACGCATTGAAACATTTTGATTTGATTTAAAAAGTGAATGAGCCGTCCTTAAGAAGTCTCGAAACAGGTAGCACTGTTTCGAGATTTTTTTTTAAACTTCAACGAATTTTTTATGAATCATATTTTTATTCTTTTATCTGCTCTTACTTTGTTCTTAACGCTTTTTTATTGAAAATAGTTTAAAATATGGTATACTATTTTTGTGCGTAATGCATCTGTAACCCTTGTGACTTTACGGGGACGTTACGGATTCGACAGGCACAGTTTGAGCTTGAATTGCGTTTCGTAGGTTACGTCTACGTTAAAACGTTACAGTTAAATATAACTGCTAAAAACGAAAACTATTCTTACGCTTTAGCTGCCTAAAAACAGTTAGCGTAGATCCTCTCGGTATCGCCCATGTGCTCGAGTAAGGGTCCTAACTTTAGTGGGATACGTTTCAACTTTCCGTCTGTAAGTTGAAAAAGAGCGCATCAGACTAGCAATACAAAATGCCTGTCACTCGGCAAGTTGTAAAGCGAAACCTTAAATGAGTTGACTATGAACGTAGATTTTTAAGTGGCGATGTGTTTGGACGCGGGTTCGACTCCCGCCGTCTCCATATTTATATTGTTGAGACAAACAATAATACGAAAAAACGTTGTTCAATCAACGTTTTTTTATTTTGCTCAAATAGAGAAAATTTGATTAACACTTTGTAGTAAAGAGGCTAAACTACCTGCCAGAAAAAACGTTGAAACTTATTATTGCTCATAAAAAGGTGACCTAAGCCTTTCATAAAAGAGAGAAAGACTTAGGTCACCTTTTTATAAAATTCTAGTGTCGGTCTGAATATTAACTAAATTTATCTACTATCATCTGATTTTGATTGATGATCAACTTCCTCATTGATTATACAAAAAATACTTCATAAGATTTGCAGGGTGAAAGTCTGATAAATTCGCTATTATTCACACAAAAAATGCCGGAAAGATAAACACGAGAACTAAATATATCGGAAATACTAACATCATGATACTATTTGCTAAAAGAATAACTGTCCTATAAGTCCCTCTTTTCAATCTTATCGCTATTAATAGTCCGATTGAACCGATTAATGGTGTAAAGACAGATAGAGGAATTCTTAATGAAAAAAAAGATTGTTGAAGAAACATAACTATGCCTAATAAAATAGTAATTACTGATAAAGTAATCCTTACTTTTTCATCCATCAACTGAATACAACATATGCACCTGCAGCAACCGCATATTTATAACTTAACTTGTTTGTACTATTCATAATAGCCTTCAACCTTGCCCGAAAATTTTTATTACAAGTTGTATTATTTCCGCCATGTATATAACAGTAATCATGATACATACATGCTGTATCTAAATCATCAGTAGGCATATTTCCTTTTCCTGCATTTCCATAGCCACAATAGTTGCCATAAATTAAAAATGTTGCTCTAGCACTTATACTTCTTTCTGTTGAGTCAAATGATTCAATTACATAGCCAATTTCGATAATATAATCCTCTACACCATCTAATTCTGCAGACTCAATATCAAAATACTTGTTACCTTCATTATCCACATAAGTATATTGTTCAACAACAGAAATAATATCTTCGTTTTCTGGTGTTAATTTTTCATTAACTTCTGCAGTTGCAGTAATACCACCTATTGTAAAAATACAAGTTAATGCTAATAATACTGTTAATATATTTTTTTTCATTTTCATACTCCTTTTTTTATGAATGATGCAAGCCCATCTTTTTCAGGATTAAATATTATTTTTTTACCTTTTGAATGATTTAATCTTACTAAAGTTGGAACTTGTGTGATGCCATATTCATTGATTAACTCTTCATAATGTAAATTATCCTTATCATTAGTATCGAAATAATATATTTTTCGATCAGTATGTTCTAATATTGGCGTTAGCGTTTGAAGAAAACCTTGACAAACTGAACAGTCATTCCTACCAAAGTAAAGCAAAATATTATCTTGATTCAATAAATATAGTTCGTGACTGTTCATTATTATCAATTTATTTTTATCTTCTAAATTAGCAATCTTTTCATCATAAATTTTAACTTCTTCTTGCATATTTTGTTTTAACTCTATTTTTTCTGAATTTGTATGTTGCAATCTGTTTGGTATCTTTTCAAAATAAAATATCCACCCCCCATCGTTATTAAAAGAACTAAACAAAATATTACGAAAACAAACCTCCTTCTTCTCATTGATTTCTTTTTCACCTCCAAAATCTCTACTATGTCTTTCTACCAAACTACCCATTCTATACAGAAGTATCAATATATGTATTATCAACAAGCTCATTAAATCACGAAAATACCGCAAAAGAAAACGCTCTCTTAGATAATTAGAGTTATTTAATAAATTTTAATGCAAACTTTCTAGATATACTCACTGCAACAACTGCAAATTCCTCTTAGTCACTTCCATTTGTCATCCAAAAATGAATCCTTTTCTTAACTAAAATAAAGAAATCTGTATTTTAACAAAAAAACGCAAGGAACATCTCTCCTCACGTTTTCCTTTTTCTTCTATTAAATTACGAGCCTACAAAATTTTTTCCATTCGGATATGTTCAACTGGCGCAATCGCCATTAAATACGTCTCTCCATATGCAACGTAATCCATTTTTTCATAAAATGATTGCGCACTTACCCGCGCTTCTAATTCGATTCTTTTGGCTTGCTTTTTTTTCGCATAAAGTTCCAGATGTTTGAGCAATTGTTTGCCTACACCTGCACTTTGCCTTTGCAAATCAACACATAGATACTCAACTTTCATTTTTGATTCATCTAGCTTCTGATTAAGCACGCCAACACCTAAAAGGAATTCATCATCAAATGCTCCAAGAATATATTGCTCCGCCTCATGTGAAAAATCCTCTTCTTCAATCGTTAACCCCAGCGGAATACGCATGACTTTATTTCGCAAGTTTAACGTTTGTTGATATTTTTCTGAGTCGTACTCAATTTTTTGGATATCCATTTTCTTCATTCCTTTCAAGTAATCATTAAAACTAATTCCCAGTATAACCATTCTCCAGTAGATTTTAAAGGGGAAATAAACACTACAATTTTTTTCAAAAAAAAACCATTAAACACCTTTGCCAGGTGCTGAATGGTTATACTTATTGAATTAGGCAATTTCAATCAAATAACGTTCCGATATTTCTGGATTACAAATTTCAGAATACTTAGCCATGACTTTTCCAGCTTTTTCCAGAACCTCTGCATGATCGATACTATCGCATTCTTCTACACAAAGAATCACTGAATTCTCTAATTTTTTTATGATTTCTCCAGTTACTTTCTTTTTCAATCCAATCGCATGACATTCATAAGTTTGTCCCAAAATGATTTCTTCTTTTTCCATAGTTAATCACCTTCTAATTATTTTATAATCTCATTGGAATTATATTAACATTAAAATCAAATGGAGAAAAATGATAACTTAAGTATTTTTATAAAAAAATTGATTAAACTACTTGTTGAATTTTAGCAAGTAGTTTAATCAATCGAATTCGTTTTATCTCGTTCTAAACTTCACTAGCAAGTAAGATTGACTTTAGCAGGCACGGCTTTCTCTACTAGCGCCACGTATTGTTCTAAAAATTGTTTGTCGATTTCATCGTAACCTGCGACTTTTCCGCAATCAATATCTAAAACACCTACTAATTCTCCGTCTTTAACTAATGGAACCACGATTTCTGAACGTGCAGCTGAATCACATGAAATATAATTTTCATGACTTTTTACATCTGTGACAATAAGTGTTTCTCGTTTTGCCGCTGACTCCCCGCAAACGCCTTTGCCCAGTTTGATTCTTGTACAAGAAACTCTTCCTTGAAACGGCCCAAGAATTAGTTCTTTACCATCAAATAGATAGTACCCCGCAAAGACCGTTTCCGGTAAAGTATCTGCTAAAAGTGCTGAAGAATTCGCAAGATTGGCTAGCCAATTCGTTTCAGCTTCAAGTAATCCTTGTTGTTGTAACAGTAAAAGTTCATACGCATCTCTTTTTTGTTTTTCTGACCACATCGCAGCAACACACTCCTTTTATTCAGAAATTATAGCTCAGTTATTCCACCAATACCAGTTGTAATTTTAATGTGTAGCATTTGTAAAACGATACCCACGACCATGAACCGTTTGGATATAGTTTGCACTTCCCGCAACTTCTTCTATTTTCTTGCGAATATTCTTGATGTGCGTATCAATCACTCTTCCCGATCCTTTTTCATTGCCCAATAAAATCAATAATTCTTCACGAGAAAAAATTCGTAAAGGATGGTTCAACAGCAAACTAAACAAACGATACTCCGATTTTGTTAAAGAAAGTTCTTGTTCATGTAATAAGATCACTTGCTTTTCTTCCAACACTTGGAACTTCTGATAAACAGACTGATTATTAGTTTTTAATTTTTTTTGCTTCAACAATGCTGAGCGCAAGGATTCTACTTTTGCCTTCATTAATTCAAAACTAACAGGCCAAGACCATAAAATGTTTACACCTTTTTGGAATAAAACAATTTTTTCTTGCTCGGAAAGTGGTTCGGTACAAGCAACAACTAATGGAAAGCGACTCGCAACTGATTCTGGAAGCTCTGCCAAACGATCATCCATAATAAGTAGGACATCTGCTGATTCATTATGTAATTTCGCTAGAACGGATTGATAACTCACTTTTAACTCTAACTGCTCTTTTTGCAATCGTTTCATTATTGAAGACAGTGTTTTTTTATTTTTCGTAAATATTTTTATATGCACCTAGTTTCCTCCTTTCTCTTCATTCTTTTACACAATTTACTCAATCATACCTTTCTTTCCCTCTGGATCATTTATCAATTCGATTGAGTTTGTATCAATTATTTTGTAATTATTTCAGTTATATTAAATTTTTCTTTTTTTCACTCATTGAATGAATCTTCACAACTTCCCCACAACTCTGTCTTACAATACAAAATGTAAAAATTGAAATGGATAAAAAAGATGTTAGTGGGGAAACTATGATTAAGTTAAAAAAAATCGTCACATGTTCATTTGCGCTAAGTTTACTTTGCATGCCAATTGCCACGCAAGCAGATACTTTAGACGACAAGATCAATGAACAAGAACAAAAAATTGAACAACTACAAAAAAATCAAACTGCTTCTGAACAAGAATTGGCAACCATTAAAGAAAACGTCAGTCAGATTGAAAAAGAAAGTTATAAAATCCTTCAACAAAAAAATACTGAAGAACAAACATTAACTAACTTGATTCAAAAAATAGCTGACTTGAAAGACAAGATTGCTAAACGTGAGGAACAAATCCAAAAGCAAGCTCGCAATGTTCAAACAAATCAAAATGCCAGCGATATTCTATCTGTGATGGCGGAGTCTGATTCGATCAACGAAGCAATTACCAAAGCATATGCTGTAACAAAACTGATCAGCGCAAACAAAGAGATTATGTCTGAGCAGCAAAAAGATCAAGCTGAATTAGAAACACTTCAAAAGAAATCAGAAGAAAAATTACAATCTTTGATTGAAACAACGAATGAATTACAAGCCAAACAAGATGAGTTGACGAAAGCAAAATTAGATCAAGAGGTTAAAATCAACGAACTATCTGCTAGCTTAGCTACTGAGAAAAAACAGAAAGAAAAATTTGAAAAACAAAAAGTTGAAGCAGAGAAAAAACGTCAAGAGCAACTAAAAGCTTTGGCAAAACAACGTGCTGCTGAAGAAGCTGCTCGTAAAAAAGCAGAAGAAGACGCGCGCAAAGCTCATGAACAAAAAGAACTCGCTGTGGCTGCTGAAAAAGAGCGCATTGCTAATGAAGCGCAGGCTCAATCATTAGCTGCTCAAAAAGAACAGAAACAAAAGGTTGAATCTTCAAATGAAGTACAAACCGAAAACAACACAGAAAATAGCACACCAGTCGTTTCTGTTCCGGAAGTACCTGAAGAAGATAATGTAACTAAACCAGAAGAAAATACTTCAGGTTGGAGCGCGCCATTAGCTTCACTTGTTATCACGAGTCCTTTTGGTAATCGTGTCGATCCTACTGGCGCGTCCGGTACATCTCACGACGGAATTGATTTAGCTGGAGCTTCTGGAACACCCGTTTTTGCTGCAAAAGCTGGAAAAGTTGTTGAAGCTGGCTATCATTGGTCTGCAGGAAACCATGTCATTATCCAGCATGCTGATGGCTATTATTCTTATTATATGCATTTAAGTAGTTTCTCTACGAATGTTGGTGCCTCTGTTAATGCAGGAACACTTCTAGGCGGTATGGGAACAACAGGAAATTCAACTGGGGTTCACCTTCATTTTGGTGTCTCAACAAGTTTATGGTCTAATTTTGTAGATCCAGCCCCATTATTAGGTATTTAAGTTAAGAAAAGCGCGAAACAGAATGCGCATTTTTCAAAAGAATTAGCTGTTACGCTATTTTTGAAAAATGATATTCTTGTCTCACGCTTTTTTTGTATGCTGGTAATAGAAGCTACTTATTCTGCTGTTTGAATTTCTTCTGCTAAGTTGGCATAATCGATTTCATTATCAACAAATGTTCCGTCATTGACTGGAAAATGTTGAATAAGGGATTCGATACGACTACTTTCCACTAGGCCATTTGCTAATTCAAAATCAATCACATGCCCACCGAATGTTTTGCTTTTATCAAGAAAATGCAAATGGAATCCAGCAGCTGCTACTCCTTGAAATAATTCAGGAGTAAAGAATCCGACTAATGTTCCTTCCACTTCTTCTTGATGAAATTCTGGTTGATCTTGCGAAACTTCTACAAGTCTTTTATAAGGTTTTTCTTGTTTTGGCATGATACGAATATGCACATTTTTAAATACCCCAGTAATTTTAACTGCAATAAATAAATTTTTCCCTGCTTCTTCTGCCAAAATCGTTTCTTTTAATACATCACCTAGATGAGGCGTTGTGATTTCGATACTTCTATCTGGTGTAAAATCTGTTACAGCTGCATAAGGTGTTTTTTCTTCACCTGTCAAACGCACAACTGAACCATCTGATTTTCCTTGATAAGCAACTCCATCCACAATAATAACTTCCCCATCTAAACCGTGGAGCGTTCCTAATCCTAACGTTCCGTGCTTCAAGACTTCAGCCATCTTTTCCGTTCCATCCATCAATCCTGCCATCAATGCACCTAGTGTACCGTGTTGGTATAAACTTGCCTCTGTCATCCTACACACATCCCTTTTCTTAATAGAATTGATCCGGTAAAATCGTTTCACCGAGTTTTTCATTATCCCGATAATCAATTGGAATATCAATGATTACAGGTCCTTCAGTGGCAAAACCATCAGTTAAAGCTTGTTCTAGTTCCTGAACATTCGTTGCTCGAATTCCTTTTGCACCAAAAGCTTCTGCATATTTAACAAAGTCAACCGGACCAAAGTCAACACCTGATGACCGTTGATATTTCATTTGTTCTTGGAATTCAACCATATTATAGTGACCATCATTCCAAATCAAGTGAACGATATTTAGTTTTTTTCGTACAGCTGTTTCTAGATCTTGTGCAGAAAACAGGAAGCCACCATCACCAGAAACTGAAACTATTTGCGTATTTGGACGAACTAGTGCAGCTGAAATTGCCCATGGTAAAGCCACACCTAATGTTTGCATTCCATTACTAAATAGTAAGTGACGTGGTTCGTAGCTTCTAAAGTGACGTGCCATCCAAATATAGTGACTACCTACGTCAACGGTGACGGTCATTTCGTCAGTCACTTTTGATTGTAATGTGTTAATGACTTCTAATGGATGTAAAATTCCTTCGTCTTCTGTCTTTTCTACAACATCGCGAGCTGTTAATTTTTCTTGTAATGAGTCAAGATATTCATTCGCATCACCCGAGACTTGTTGCGCTTCTAAAGAATCGCTAAGTAAATCAAGCGTTGCCGCAATGTCACCAATCAATTCTCTTTCTGGTTGCATAAATGAATCGATTTCAGCTGGTGTCTCATCGATGACAATGATTCTTGCATCTTTTTCTGCATTCCAGTTACGTGCTTCATATTCAATCGGATCATAACCGATGGCGATGACTAAATCACTTCGTTTTAATAACATATCACCAGGTTGATTTCTAAACAAACCTACTCTCCCAAAGAAATGTGATTCTAATTGACGTGAAATGACGCCTGCAGCTTGGAATGTTTCAACAACAGGTAATGAAGTTTTTTCCACTAATTTGCGAATAGCTGCGGTTTCCTTTTCACTTGAACCACGCATTCCCACCAATAAAACAGGCAGTTTTGCTTCACGAATGCGCTCAGCTAAGTAGCTGATATCATTAGCAGATGCAGAACCTAATTGTGGATCACTTAAAGGTTGGATCACATCACTTTTCACCGGTGCATCAACGACATCCTGTGGAATACTGATAAAGCTTGCACCTTTTTTTGAACTTTTCGCCATACGATACGCATTAGCAATCACTTCTGAAATTGTTTCTGGATCTTGGATTTCCGCACTGTACTTTGTAATTGGTTTAAATAATGCTGCATTATCCATACTTTGGTGCGTCAGTTTTAATAAATCACTTCGTTTTACTTGTCCGCCAATTGCTAATACTGGATCGCCTTCGGCAGTTGCTGTTACTAACCCAGTTGCTAGATTACTTGCACCAGGACCACTTGTCGCAATAACAACTCCAGGTTCACCAGTAATTCGACCAATTGCTTGTGCCATAAATGCCGCATTTTGTTCATGCCGAGTCACGATCAATTCAGGGCCTTGGTCTTCTAATTCATTGAATACACCATCGATTTTTGCGCCAGGGATACCAAAGATATAATCTACGTGATGATTAATCAAGCTTTCTACTACAGCTCTAGAACCTTGTTTCATTTCTTTTTCCATCATACAACTTCCTTTAACAGCTTATTTTCTTTCAACTCAGATAATAAACAAGCAACACAAAGTAATACAGTTTATATATCTGTTACAAAAAATAGTATAGCATGACTTATAGGATTTGTTTAGTAATAAGCTAAATAAATTTCAAGAAATAGTAACAGTTCACTCGACATCTATTACACTACTATAAATAATCAAACTTTCTTTGTCATATTTTTATAAGTTTCCATTTCTTTTTGTCTTTCAATTACTTTTAGCTGAAAAAACAGCCATTCCATTAAAAAAATATTTCTCACTAAAAAATGCTCAAATTGCTGTCAAGACTGCTTTTACATTAAATAACACTCTCTTCTTCCTATCACGCGGTAATTTTAGAAATTTACTTTACTCTTTATAAACTTTAACTTTAGATGTGGTTGTCGAGGAGTCACCTCGACCGCTGCAAAAATATTTTATCAAGGGGAGAAAAGAAAAAATGAAGACAACAAAATGGAAAACGTTGCTAGCAGCTTCGATGGCAGGATTGACACTATTATCTTCTGCACCACTTCAAGCATTTGCAACTGAAACACAAGGGAATAATTCTGGTTTGGTAATGGATGACACATCAAATGTCATCAACGGATTAACAGACGCACACATGTGGTCAAATGACAACGGCGCTTCTTGGACACGTGGAAAAGAAAACCAAGTTTTTAAAGGAACTCAAAAAGTCATCGTTGCAAATTACGATGAACAAATCGCATCTGCTCAAACTTGGTCAGCAAAATCTTATGCTGGTGGATCACTGGTTATCTATAAAAACGCATTATGGACAAATTCTTATTGGGCAGAAGCGAATCAAGCGCCTGGTTCTGCACCAATGTGGACAAAAGTAAAAGATGTTCCAGCTGGAATTGCAACATTTAATTTCAACAAATTTACAGGTGCAGCCGCTGATGACTATCAAAAGGTCCAAGCTGAAACTGTTCAAAATCAGAAAAAAGTTATTGGTTATTTCGCTAACTGGCAAGGTTACAAAACAGATTATGAACCAAATAATGCTGACTATAACTATAGCCAAGGCGTTCTTGATGGAAAAGGATATGATCCAGTTGACGTACCTTTCGATAAAATCACGCACGTAAACTATGGCTTCATGATTATTGATCCTAAGACAGGAAAATTAACTTCAAACGACGCTTGGGCAGATTTTGATGATACTGTATCAGGTGGTGGGAAAAACTATATCGGCCAAATTACTGACATGGCGGATGAAAATGACGTAGCAGCAATGGTTTCAATCGGTGGTTGGAACAATTCAGTTAACGATATGGCTTTTGATATTGTGACAAAAACACCTGAAAAAATGGATGCTTTCACAGATGAAGCAGTTAAATTTATGTTAGATCATAACTTTGATGGTATTGATATCGATTGGGAATACCCGGACAACGCCGATCGCCAGACAAAATTTATTGCCTTGATGAAACAGCTACGTGAAAAATTAACAGTGGCAGGAAAAGAAAATGATACATATTATCAATTAAGTATTGCTGTAACAGCTTCACACGAAAAAATGGAATTTATCGCTCCTGAAACAGTCAATGAGTACGTTGATAACTTCAATGTCATGACTTATGATTTCCGTGGTGGATTTGATGCACAAACAGGGCATCACTCTGGATTGTATGCAACTGAAACAGATAAAGACCAAAAATTCAACGTTTCTTCCGCAATGAAAGAATACAGCGAAACATATAACATTCCTAAAAACAAATTAATGGTGGGTATGAGTTACTACTCACGTGGATTTGCAAATGTGGAATCTGGTGAACTAGGTGCTGCAAGTAGGGGTGCTCCAGTCGGCGGCACTTGGGATGATCCTTACCAACCAGCTGGCCTAAAACCTTGGTGGCAAATCAAAGACCTCGAAGCTCAAGCGAACGAAGATCCTAATGACAGCTTAGTTGCTAAATGGGACGATCAAGCAAAAGCACCATATATTTACGATGCAGACGCAAAAGAATTCTATTCTTATGATAATATCCAATCAATCCAAGAAAAAGTAAATTGGACGGTAAACAATGAATACGGTGGGGCAATCGTTTGGGAACTTAGTTATGATACGCCAGATGCCGAACTGGGATCAATCGTAAACAACGTATTAACTGCTGAGCCGACTGATCCAACTGATCCTCCTGTTGAAGAAAATAAATTACTTACTGTCAGTATCGACGAAAGAACACGAAGAACATATATCAACTTAAACCTATCAACTGAACAATTCAATAGTGAAGAACGTTTTGTTGTTTACTTAGATGGTAAATATTCATTTGAAACTTATAAAGGAAAAGGTTATTACAGTAATTCAACAAACTATGGCGAGAAAACTAGTATTGCCAAAGTTTTCGCTGGCTGGAAAGATCAAAAGATTGAAGTATACAGCGTTTCAGGAAAACCTGGTCAAAGTACTGAAAACAAAAAGTTGTTGGAAACACTGACCTTAGATAAAGATGTCAATTTAAATATTGCTGAAATGAACGACGCTGTTAAAAACATTAGTTACGATGAAAATAATATTTATGTAGATTTCGACAAAGAAGCATATAAAGGAAGTAATCGTTTCGTCGTTTGCCAAAATTATAAATATCTAGCAGAAACTTTTGAAAATAAAGCTTATTATAGCTCTGTCTCTAAAGAAACCGAAGATACTATTCAAATCAAAATTAAAAAATCAGATTTGAAATCTGGCGATGTGCTTGAAGTAAGATTAAGTAGTGGCATTCCAAGTGAAAGTTCTAATACACTTAAATCTTTAATGACAGTTACTGTAAAATAGAATACATGGTTACCCAAAAAGAGCGCACGGTGAAAAACTGTTCGCTCTTTTTTTAATCTATTTAGACTTGTATTTGTCAATCACTACGCAAATAATCAAATAGATTTGTGAGACAATACTAAGAAGTCCAATTAGCCACGTTTTCTTTTCCTTTTGTTTACTAACAAAACTTTGAGGGCTTATTTTTATCATTTATTTTCACTTTTCGCTAAATTATTAAAAAAAGCAACGTATTAAAACCTTTATCTACCAACAAGTCAGAGTGTTTTAATCAAACTTGTCTAATCGAAAAGAAACAATTACAATTAAACAGTAGTGTAGAACGCATAAAGAGTGGTGTAACAGACAATGGAACTTTTTAATTTACTCGAAAAAAATGGTAAAATCCAGATTTCGATTATTCATTATTTATTAGATAAAAATTTAACAGCAGATATTCCTAAACTGTTAAATGATTTAGCAGTTACTCCTTTTCTTTTTCATAATAATATCGAAGAATTAGCTTTTATTTTAAAAGCGTTAGAACTTGATTTGAGTCTTGAAATCAATCACGAAAAGAATCAAATTACTTTAAAAAAAAGCAACCAAACAAATCTAGATAAACTATACTATTACTACCTCCAAGAATCGACGAAATATCAGATTTTACTCCATCTGTACCATCATTCTAGCTATTCGATCTATGAATTATCTCAACGATTTTTAATTAGTGAAGCTGCAGTTTATCGGCATATTACAAAACTCAATGATTTGCTAGAAGAGTTTAACATCAAAATTCGGCGAGGAAAAATGACTGGTGATGAATTACAGATTTGTTACTTTTTCTTCCAACTAATTTGGAATTCAGTTCCTTTGGAAGAACTTCATCAAAAAGAAAACGATCGCAATAGTTTATTGTTCGTTTCCTTTCTGGAAAAAAAATTAAAGCAACAGTTTGGTACCACTACTCGTTTAAAACTTTATTTGTGGATCTGGATTTTGAAGAAAAGGACAAAAAAATTAACGAATCCACCTTCTGTCGAAACGATGGCTATCTTAGGGAAAGACTACCTTGAAGAACCTATTTATCAATTGGTTCGTGAGTCCTATTTTCTCTCTGTAAGTCCCTCTGCTGAATTACAATTCGAATACAAAGCAACTTACTTATATTTATTTATTTCTTCCTTCTTTGTTCTCGAACGTAGTCATCGCTCTTTACTTCCAACCAATGAGTGGCCGACATTCAATCCAAAAGTCATCCAACTGAATCAGATGGTCGTGGAACAAGTCAAAACAGCCTATCGTCTTGACTCTGAAGACATCGATCCACAGTTTATTCAAGAATGGAAGTACTTTTTAACACAGTTGAACAGCACGATCGTTTATTTTAAAGGAAATATCACTTTTTTCGAAGAAGAAATGTTGTTTGAGCGACTAGTTAATCAATCGATTTTTACACCAAATTTTGAACTCGTTCAAACAATCATTCAAGAAACAGAAGATATTCTTGGTTTTGCTCTTCTTGAAACAACCAAACAGTTAGTTACGCGAATCCACCTTTACTTTATCAATCAAATGCGTCGTTTTTCTCAATTAACGATTCAAATTGGCGTTTTTTTTAATCGGGACAACTTACAGACAAATATCGTGATGGAAAGTATCAAAAACGAGTTCGACACAAAATTTTACATTCATTGCGAAGAAGCTGACGTCAATAAAAAATATGATTTGCTGATCTCTGACTCTGCATTTGCCACGCATCAGTTTTCATTTAAAGACTTATACATTATCAATGATTTCAAGACACAAACAGACATCCAAGCTTTAACTCAGCTACTTAAAGACTATTCAAAGAAAGAAGGAATATAATTGAAAGTCATCGTTATCGGCGGCTCCCATGCTGGAATTGCTGCTAGTAAATATTTGAAAAAATTAGATTCAAATGTCGAAGTATACTTAATTGAAAAGTCAAAAGTTCTGGGTTTCATTCCAAGTAGCGTCAATTTGATTTTTAATGGATTATTTACCGCAAATGAAATCGAAAAAGGTGAAGTGGGTGATCAATCAACACTCGAAAATCTAGGTATCCATTTACTTCTTGAAACAACCGTTAGCAACATCGACTTGGAAAAGAAAGAAGTGACTTATCAAAGTAACTTGCATAAGGAGACTACTACCCAAACATTCGATAAACTCATTTTAGCAATGGGATCTGATCGCTTCAGCCCGTTGATTCCAGATACGGAAGAGACTCACCAAAATATTATTACGTATAAGAGTCGTTCAAAAACAATTGAAGCCTATCAAAAAATCAATGAAAGTGACCAAATCGCTATCATTGGTGCCGGTCTGATTGGTTTGGAATTAGCTAGTAGTTTGGCTGCACAACCGGATAAAAAAGTAACAATTATCGAGCAGATGAATCGCCCGGCGTTTCGCTATTTTGATGAAGAAATTACTAACATTTTGTTGCAACATATACCTGACTCGATTGATTTACGGCTATCGGAAAGTTTCAATCACTATCAAGTAATTAATAAAAGTGGCAAAGAACAATTAGAAGTTCAATTCTTCTCGGGACAAACGAAAGTTGTCGATACCTGCGTCTTTGCAGTTAATCCTAAACCCGAAATTGAATTAGTTGAGCATTTGATTGATCTTGATTTCGACCAAACAATCTTAGTAAATGATTTCATGCAAACTTCTAATCCAGATGTCTATGCAATTGGTGATTTGGTCAAATTGCCATTCGGCGTTCATGGTGAACCAGCCTACCTGCCACTTATTGGAAATGCACGTAAAACTGCATTGGTCGCTGCCAGCCACATCACATTACCTGATCCACAGCCAATTTCTAATTCTCAGCGAGCAATTGGAACAGAAATCTTTGGTGTCTTCCTCGGTAGTACTGGAATTACAAAAGACGAAGCGGATTTTTATGATTTAGAAACAACTTCGATCACTAAAACATATACGCATTTTTCTAAGTATCATGCCGATAAAGGTTTCTTTGTCACAATCAAAGTGCTGTATGATAGCCAAACTAAACAGTTATTTGGTGCCCAGTTGATTAGCAGCCAAAAAGATATGTTGGATTTGATCAATATCCTTACGCAAATGATTATCGATCAAGCAAGTGTTGACTCACTTGTTTTTTCTGAAATTTATTACAATCCAAAATTATCACCTGCAACTAATTTTTTGGCTGATATCGGTTTAGATGCTTTAAACAAATAAATAGACAGCAACCTCTATTATTCTATTTGAGGTTGCTGTCTATTTTAAAAATAAAAAACTGCAAACAACGTTTAGACATCTGATTGTCCAACTTCGTTTGCAATTTTTATTAGGTTTTTATTTCGTTTCTGTTTCTGACTCTTCCTCTTTTTTTCTTCTCTTAAGAAGAATGATCCAGAATATTCCTAATAGAATGATTGCAAGGAGAATGCCAAATACAAGATAATTCCACATTGGAATGGCTGTTTTCTTGCCTGCATCAATCGTTGCTTCATTGATTTCTTTGGCTTGTTTATCTGAAATCGTGAAGTTTTCATCAAACACCCACTCATTGTCTTTTGCATCTGTTACACGCAGATGCAAGCTATATTCGCCAGCTTCAAGTGGTTCTTTTTCCCAATCGATTGCAAAACGATAGCTTGAGTTTGGCGCTAATTGCATATCATTATCGTAAGCCACGTGACGCACTTCTTTGTTCGTTTTACGATTTTTTACCGTTGCACCATAAGTTAAATGACCATAGGCATCCATTGTTGGATTTTCTAAGATAGCTACTACACTAGTTTTTCCAAATGAAATAGCAGGTTCAACTTTTTTCAACTCTAACTTTCTTGCTATTTCTGTGTCCGTTTCAGTTAGTTTCAAGCCTAAAATATACCCGTAACTATTCACGATTCCTTTTTGATCTTTATCTGCTTCTTTCACCACTTGGATTGCTGCTAAAATTTGACCATCAAAGCGATCTTTGGGCATCGTTAACGTAATTGGCACATTTTTACTGCTTTTTTTAGAAACAGTTACTGTATCTGCTACTTTTGCAATCGAATCGATCGCATAAGGATAATTATTCTTTTCCGATTCCGCTTTTTCATTGTAGTCAATAAACCCTTGGCTATTCGTGTAGGCTTGATTGATCCCCATTTTATAAGTTGCATCCTCATTTGAAGTATTGTTGATTTTTACATTGATGGTTTGTTCTTGTGCTGGTTCCATTCGTAAATCGAAAAAACTTTTTTCTTTGTCAATTTGGTTCTCTGGAATGACTGCTTGGATATCATAACCAACTTCACCGGCATCTTCTTGTGCAAATGCTGGTAATGGTGCTGTCAAAAGCAAACTCAACAACAACAAACTACTTGCTATCAGTCGCGACTTCTTTATTTGTTTGAACATTCTTGATTTCTCCTTATTTTAAACATTGAATAAAGAAGCCGCGCAGATGCGCAGCTTCTTGGCATTCGTACATTGATTACTTGTGTTTCTTGATTATTTTGCGTCTGCTGTGTTGTATAGTTGGTATTGGATGCTTCCAGCTAATGTATCACCTGCAACTAATGCACGATCTGTATCAGTAAAACCGATTGAGACCTTATTCACAGTTGTTTCGATCAAACCAGTGTTGTTGGCAGCTGTTTTAGTAGCTTCCGCTTTCGCTACGATCCCTTCAGCACCTGTTGCAGCAAGCTCTGTACCATCGATTTGGAATGAATCAACTGTGAATTCTTTTGAATCTGAAGAGCGAGTCAATTTGTTATTAGCAACATTGGCTTTAACAGACCATTCACGATCGATACGGTCATTGAAGACTTCGATTGTTTCATCTGTTAAATCAGCAGTCAAATTATATGTTGCATTTTGTAGTTTTGATTCAAAGTTATAAGCAGCTGGTACTTTTTCTAAAGTCAACATTTTTTGATTTGGGTCTGTTGGGTCAAGAGGATCTGTTGGATCGTCGTTATCAGTGATAACAACTTCTGTTGGTGTTTCTCCTTTTTGATCGACTACTTCTTGTGCGTGAACACTTGTTGCTCCTATAGTTGTTAATACCATTGCGCTTAATGTCATACTTACGATTTTTGTGCTTTTCATTTTAATATTCTCCTTTAAATTTGGTTATTATAAAAAATTAGTTATAAAAACTAATCTATTTCCGGTGTGTTTAATAAAGTAACTATTTGTTGACCAACAAACTCCCCTATAGGTAAATTCGCCGGCAGTTCTAAATGGATCTTTTGCTTCTCAATTTGATAATAGTACTTAGTTGATTGAGAAGAGTAAGCTTCCAAGATCGTTGCAGTCTCATTTGGATCGGCTGCAATTTTTTGTGGTGTTGCCTGAACGACTTCTCCTGATTGATCGGTACTCAATCTCCCTTGACCAAGTAATACTTTCACTTGATATTCCTGACCATTCGCAAATGTTGAAAGCTGATAGGTCAATTGCCAAGGGCTTTTTTTATTTTCCCGTTGATCCCTAACAGCAATCAACAGGTCACCAGTTGCTTGAATTTCTTGTTCATGAGCTGATTTTTGATAAGTGCCAAAAGTTGGTGCTGTCACTTTTTCTAACTTGATTGGACTTTCTACAATGGTGACATTCATTGGTGTCTGATCTTCTTCTCCTGAAACTTCTTGCGCAGAAGCTGGAACTGGGAGCAAAAGACAAAGTAGTAATCCGACGAAAATAAACTCAATTCGTTTCTTCATCTTCGGCGTCCCTCCTTCTCAACCAGAAAACCAAGAACGCGATTCCGATGAATAATGTTCCAACAAACGAAAGCATGAATGCCCTCGTTTCATTGGTTTTAGGTAGTAATGAATGACTATTATTCCCACCTATTTCCCCAGGTTGATTATTCTTTCCGTTGACGATCCGAAAAGTGACTTGCTGTTCATCTATATCAAAGTTAGGTTGCTCACTAGCAAAAGTATCCAGACTGCTAAATAACAAAAGTCCAAATACGATCATCAAGCTCTGAATGATTCTTTTTTTCATTCCTTTGCCCCCCTACTCCGGTACTTCCGTGTCATAAAGATTCCACTTCACAACAGCTTTACCACTATAATCACCGACACGCATGTAATTATCACTTTGAAGCAAGACACCTTCTGATTCGTTCCATGTTTTAGTCGTCATAAAGTCCGTTGGTGTCACGTCCCCTTTACGCATCACAAGCACAGGGTCTGACATTATCGATTGTGCAGTACTTGAGCCATCATTTTTAAAGACAAAATCAAATGGTGTAGCCTCTGTCAACTCAGCCTGTACATATAATGACCAAGTTGAAGTATCTTCACGACTATCAAAAACACTCAATGTCATTGGATTATCACTATCTCTAATCAAAGTTCCTTTTGATTCACTCGCTTTTCTTCCAGTCCAACTTAATATGTCTGGCGCAGTTTCAAATGAAAGTTTCCCAGTGACATTCAACGTCAATTTCAATGTTTGTACCTCATCACCACGTGTCATGGTAATTGTATACTCATTCATTCCCGGGACAATTTTATCTGAAGGAATATGCCAATTATAGCTATTGAACTCTGTTGAACCTGTTGCGACGATTTGAGCGAACTCATTAGTTGCATTAGGATTCTTTCGATTGATCTTGAATTTTAAAATATCCCCATCATCTTCATCTTTCCAATAGAACGTTAAGTCATACCCATCAGCTACTTCTGAACGATCTTTTGTATCCGTCTTTTCAGTAACTACATCAGGTGTTTCCCAAGACAAAACTGTTGGGTGTTCGGGTTTTGGAACGATCCAGTAGGGTACCTCTTCTCCTTGAAAACTTCGTATATCACCAACCGTATTTTCTCTAGCTGAAATCTGACTATTGAAATAAGTTTTTGTTATTGACCCCTTTGATTTCAGAGTTGCCGTATATTCAAAAGTACTGTCTTGACCAATACCAACGTTACTACTTGGATTAAAGTTCACGGTCACGATTCCTTCCTCACTTACTGAACCTGTGACCCCAGCAACTTCTTTATGATTAACTTTGATGTTTTTGATGCCTTTTGAAAGATCGTACAAATTTGGATCTAAGTAAGATTCCCATTTGGTTACATCGTAAACGTCCTCTGCTTGCGCATCTATTGCAAAGTTAGACTTCATAGTTACTTCTTCGCCATATTCAACAGATGGCAATGAATCGTTGTACTCTGCTGAGTCATTTTTGTCAACAATGGAAGTATCGTTAGTCGTTACATCATCGTTAACAGCTGCGCCTAGATCTACTGGCACTTGGGTGAAAACAAATTTTGTTTGACCACTTGCTGCTCCGTTTGCTGCGGTGAATCCCCAATAAGCTTTTCCTTCATTGGCACTTAATTTCAATTGTGCTTCAAGATCAGCATAAGGAATGGTTGTTTCATTGGTTTTGACTCCAGTTAAAGGATTTTCTAAGTAGTAGGAAAATTTTTGTGTTGCTTTGTTAAAGTCATAACGAAATTCATACCACGTCCCATTTTGAATACTCCCCAAAGCCGTAAGCCCTCGGTGATTGATTATTGCCGTATAGCCATGAGCACCAAGTCCTAAGAAACCACTGTTCCACCAAGAACTTCCTCCCATAGAGATATAACCGTTCGCTAAATCACCAGGATAGGCATACGCCATATGGGGGATGATTTTTGTATCAGCCGATTGACCATCATAATTGGTGCCGTCACTTTCGTTTGCATCCGTATTTCCATAAAGGTCAAACTCAACTGCAACAGAATTTTTAATAGCAAAAACATTTGGTCTTTTACTCTCTTCTTTTCCCCATGAATTCGTTCCACCATAAACACCTAAGTTTTGTCCGTCACTCTTCGAATTGGCAGTAGTTAACGCTTGGCTTTTTGCAGGATCGTTTTGCATCACAAAAGCAAATCCATCTGCTTGTTCTGTCCCAAAATTCACATACGTTCTTCCGTGAAAATCCTGATTAAAATCTAAGCGATATTTGTCATTCGACCAAACACCGACAGCTCGATTACTTCCTGAAAGAGAAATTTCATCATACGGCATTCCGTTATTCTGGTCCGGTGAACCGGATAGAATCACTTCTCCAGCAGAAATATTAGTACCATTGGGTCTACTTTTTGCAATTGTAGAAAAAATCCCATCTAATTTAATCGCTCCTTTAGGTACAATCGGATTTCCTGTCCCTAATGATGCACGCGTTAACCCACTTCTTGCTGCAATAGCTGGCGCAGCAGTACGTTTTGTTTCTGAACTGGAAGTTTCTTTTGTCCTTTCAGTTGTTTCCTTAGATGATGAACTCGTTGCTGATTCAATTGAAGTTGTTGCTTCAGTCGTTTCATTCATAGTTTCTTCTGATTCGTCTATCGAGCTCTCAGTAGCTGTTGTATTTTCTTCTGTTGTGTTCATTTCCTCACTGCTTGTTTCTTCTGTTGCAGTATAAGAAAAGTCATACGATTTTTTTTGGTTCAAGAAAACTTGTTTTTCCTCTTCACTTATCACTGGGGAAATTTTCAGCGTGTAATCGAATTGCTGGGGAATTTGTTTCGTTTGGATCTCAAGTTCTATTGTTTGAGCTTGCTGATTCTTTTCACCAATTTGATAAACACCATTTTTATCTGGTATCAATTCTTGTTCTTTATCTAGTTGGTAAACACTAAGGACATCAGTAGGTTCAGTAATAGTGAAAGTCATTTGACGATTTGCTTCAGATGCTGCTTTTTCAATCAATACCGTCCAAACAAGATTTCCAGATTCAACTTGCTCTACTTTTTTGAGCGAAACTTCGCCAACTTGATTCTGGTTTTCTTGCGTAATTCCCGTGGTCACAGCCTGAACGATTTTTGGCGAAGCCAACATTGACGGTGCAACAAGTAATGAAACTGCGACTTGTAAAACCAACATTTTCGTAAACTTTTTCACTTTTTCTCCTCCCTTCTGCTTGTTTTACTATATTGATTTTGTGCATGAACAACTTAAGTACACAGAACATCGTTTTATTCCATAACTTAGTATATTCATTTTTTCTGAAAATTTTTATCAGATTTTTTTCGTTTTTCAAAAAAACGTGAGAGTTTCGTCGACAAAACAGTTTCAAATCAACAGTTAAACAGCTAACATTAAGTAAGAAAGCTTTTTTTCACTCAGTGAGAATGAACTTATATCTGATTTTTTACACAAAAAAGAGCAGGACATCTAAATTGTCCTGCTCTTTTTGCTCGTACTTTGTTCACAACCTCAGTTGAAGAAGTCTTGTAAATCAATTTATCAAAGACGATTGCTGAACTATTATTTAACATCTTTATAAATTTCATTTCACACCTATTTCTTTTTCACTTTATGTAAGTGGCTAACTCTGCATTACCAAGTTCGCTTCCTGCAGCTACTTGTTCCACATTCATTAAACGATTTTTTTTAAGCTTATCGCTATTTGTTGATAAAATAATAACAGATGAATTTTTACCTTCTTGTTCTAAAAAGCTAAATCGACCGTTAAAAGTTTTGTTCGACGATCAACGATTTGCCATACAGTTTAAAAGGCAGTCCATCCAAATCAACTGTGTCGATTCTAATATTTATTAAGACCTCTACACCATCGTTTGTTCGGATGCCAATCGCACGTTTCGTTGGAAAAATCGTTATCACCTGAACAGGGTAATCATCATTTGTTTCTGGAAGTACAGCGTAGCCATCTCCCATCATTCTTTTTGAGCATACTTCATCTTTTATCTCTGGCAAATCAATAAGTTTACCAAAATAGGGTGAATATAACTTTTCTTTCTTATTTTTCTTGAAAAACATTTAAACTCCTCCTCATACTATTTTGGAACAATAAAAAAAGATTTAGTTAGAAATGACAAGGATGGATATCTTTACCATTTCCAACTAAATCTTGCCTACCAAATAGTAACACTTTAGTTGAATGTATTTTATTCATTTAATTTAACAACAGTCTATCCTTTTAAGAAAGCCCATCAATAAGTGCAAATGGATTTTCTTTAGATTGACTAAGCTGTATCTGATTTTTGGACTAAAAGAAGTTTTTAGGAGAATGTCATACTGAAAACTAATCATATCCATCCTTTTATACTCTAAAATGGATGGATAATAGGAAGAAAACTTTTAATATAGTTCCTAACAATTTACATTTTTTTCGTCGTCCGTATTATTTTACCTAAAATTTTCCATACAAACAGTATTATCACAAAAAAATCGAGCTAAACTTTTTTAAGTTTTATTCCTTAATTACATAAAAACCATCACATTTTTATTGCTATCATGATTTAAGACCAAAAATTATCTCTTTGAGGACAACTTTTACAAGTAATTTATTTGTCATGTTATGGTTCAACTGTAACAAAAATCTCTTTAAGGAGCGTGTTTACTCATGCGATATAAGAAAATGTTAACCCTAACAGAAATGCAACAAACAATTGGTGGAGGCGCGAATAAAACACAAAAATGTATTGCTGGAGTTGCAGGTGGATTAATTACCGGAGGTGTAGGCGGTGGCATAAAAGGATTCGGCGTAGGCGGACCTTGGGGAGCTGCAGCAGGGGGCGTACTTGGTGGTGCTGGTGCAGGATTAGCTGCAGCGGCGACTTTTTGCTAATGGATAATCAATCAAAAAAAATCTGCTACTTCTTGATTAGTGACGTGATTCTTTGTATCGGAACACTAATTTTGTTTCTTTTTTCGGGACTGTCAGTTAAGGAAGCTTTGCGATCTCCAATCATGATTTTTGAATATATTTATATTACTGTTACTTGGATTATTTACTTTTTTACGAAACAAAAAAAATAATAGTGGGAGGACATATGGACAATAAACGTGTATTATCAACAAAGGAAATCCAAAATATTACCGGAGGCGGATTAAGTAACTTCGGAAAATGTGCAGCTGGCACATTTGGAGGAATGTTTACAGGTATGGGAACACTTGGACTAGCTGGCTCAGCTATTGGACCCGCGGGTACTGTACTTGGAGGGACTTATGGTGCGCTTGGTGGAGCATTGACTGGTGCTGCAGCTAGTTGTTAAAAGATGCGCATTTGTTTAACAAACCCTAAGAAATTCTGCGACTGTTACACATTTTTATTTCTATGTTCCCGAAAGGAATCATCACTCCTTTTTATATCATAAGAGAGATAAAAGAAGCAAAATCTAAAAGTCATTGATACAAAAAAAGTCTCAATCGTTGAGACTTTTTTTGTATGCTATTTGCTCATCACTGTTAATATCAAGGTACAAATACCTAGCATAGTCAATCCAAATCGTAATAATTCATTTTTTTGTAGACTCATACTTTTCATTAACTCTTTAACTCCCATTAGTACTAAGAGAACAATAACAATGTAAAGTATATAGTATGTCCGCATTCCCGAAGCCCAGACTGTAGGAGAAAATCCCATAATTACTCTTGAACAAAATCCCATTATCATCAAAATAACTAATAAAATAGCAGTTTTTTTATTGTCAAAACTTAAATAAATACCAACAATCAAACAAATCAATAACCCTAAAACTACTAAAGTAGCGATCCAAGTACCAGGATAAAAAAGTGACAGTTTTGTTCCTAACCCTGTAAAGAGATTATTCAAATTACTACTACTCCAAATCATCGCTCGTTTATTTCCACTAACGTAAGTAAAACTTTGTCCCATTGTATTGCCAAAATAAATAATCAAATTTAAGAACAACGGCAATGCAGTCAATATACGTACATAGTAGTTTTGATGTTTTCTATATACTAGAATAAAAACTAGGGAAAATAACAATAAAAACAAAATATTCATGTCTAAAAAAAATGGCTTTCCAAATGATGAAATACCTAAATCTAGCTTATTAAGAAAATTGAAATTTTTATACTCAGGAAACCACCTATTAATTTCATGCACAGCACGTAATGCATTCCCTGGAGTTGTTAAAGAGAAAATTAATTCTGCTAAGCTTATTATTGAAAAGACTGATAGCTTATAACTATATCGACCATTAACAATTAAATATAGACTAACTATACTAGTTAGAACAAAAAAGCAGGCATTCACTTGTTCTTGATTAGTTGAAAATATTAATAAAGGAATACTTAACCAATATATTTTTCTAGTTATTTCTTCTCCTCTTAAAACTTGGAAAAACGGATAAAAAGCTAGTAAACTAAACGCAACTGGCCACTGATAGTTTAAGGTGGTTGCTCGCCAACCAGTTTCCCCCATCACTGTCATCGGCACTAAACAGTATATAGAAAAAACCAATAACAAATTTTTAACATTTATTTTCTCAAAAACATACTTGCAGAGCAACACTACAGTTCCTACCATAACCATAGAATTTAATAATTTCCATAACGCAAAATGTTTAGAAAAAAACATTAAAAATAACTCCACAATAATTCTTGAACTCCATGTTTTATAATGTTCTATTGAAGCACCTAAATAACCAAGTTTATCTAGTCTACTCGCATAAACCATATCATCTGCTCTGATAGTCGGCATATACATATTAAAAAGTAAAAACACGCCCCAAATTCCTAATAACACCAAAAACAATTCTTTATTTTTTGTTATTTTTATACTATGTTTGTTCATTTTATACTCCTTTCTATATTTACCAATAGAGTATAACATAGCCTTAAGAGTTATTTAAATCTATCTTTTTAGTTATCTTTAACTAGTTGTAGGTATCTCTCGTGTGAGAAACTTGATTCGAGCATCAAGTAGATATTAGAAATATATATCTTACTCAAGATTCCTTCACATTTAGACTGATTGCACGTATGTAAAACGACGTTAAGTCCCTGCTCTTTCATCCATCAAAAATCAAAAGCTGACCTATCATTCCCTTGCTATCTATGATTTTTTTACGTTTTTACGTCTAGATGAGCAATGGCACAACGATTTTGATAACTGTTATAAATTTCAATTTTTCATCCGACGTAAGATGACGATAAACTCTCCGACTTGTCTTATCCGCATGCTCTCCCTTCAAAACTCCCCAACTACAATGCTCAGCAACTAGACTAGCCATCGTATGCTGGATAAGATATGTATAAAAAGATTTAGATATTCTACAGCGCTCAACACAACGTTTAATGTGATTGTTTACGTAGTCTCTACGATAAAGAATACCTCTTTTGAATAGAGCTAAATAAACAAAAAGGTCGTTTTCTTTTGATTGAAAGACAAATGGTGATCTCATACCATCAGAACTGTAATAAGTTGTTGAAGCTTCCCCATCACTAAATCTGTTACTACTCTTCTTACTGAACTAAACGATTTTGTCGTTTCGATTTTAAAATCCATTTGCTCCCCTCTTACAGATGTTTGCTTGTAAAAAGAATCTCGTTGTTTTCAAAATCGATATCTTCGACTTGCAAAGCCAATACCCCACTTACCCGACATTCCGTATAAAACAGAACATGAAATAGTGTCGATAGAGGTAACTCTTCATGAATAATAGAATAATTCAACGATGTTCTAAGCTCATCAATCGTGTTTTTTTATAGTCCAAACCGATTGCTCTTCACTCCATTTTTTTCATTAGTAAAAGTTGCTCTAAAATCATAGAGCGACCTTTTTACCGCTCGATAATAATCAATAATCTGTCACTTTTAAATCGCTTTAGATAAAGCTTATAAATTTCTCATCTCTCCTCAATCAACGGGAGCCTTGCGGTAGTATCATTATAATCTGTCATAGTCATTGCCACCTGGATACCTAAGCCAAGTTCTATGCTGATTAGTATTCCCTCAATAATTTAATGCGCAATCACACAGAGGCTAGCATAACGGAGCTAGTAATTTAAAAATGCGTATTCAATTTTTAAGGAACTAAAGGCATTATTTTCACCTTCATTGAGTAAATAGATAAAGGCTAAATCAAATGCATTAACTGCAAGAATAAATTGCAATGATAGTTCTTGATAACAGTCTTGATTCATTCTTTTTGATGAATCAATTGAATTTTTTATTAGTAAAGATTTGAAAGATTCATGAAGTTCTTCCATTGCAGCCTCGTCACCATTTTTAGCCTTTTTTGTCAATGGAACCAAATTTTTTCATTACATTATTTCGACGCTTTCTAACATAAAGATAATTAATCATTTCCCCAAATTTCAAACAGTACTCCATCATTAACAATTTTAAATTCATACTTCATATTTAAACTACTCAAAAATTGCTTTACTAAAAATAACCCTAAACCGCTCCCTCCTGTACTTTTGTTTCCAGATTTTTCTAAACGATAAAATGGCTCAAATAATTTAGGCAATTCATTTTTTAAACGAGTTGTAGAAGTCGTATTGTAAATGCCACAGTACCAAGCACTATCTAATTGTTTGGTAATAATTTTTATTTGTCCTTTTTTCTGAGAATATAAAAAAGCATTGTTTACAATGTTTTGTAGGACTTTTTGTAACATCTGTTCCTTGGTTCGTACTATTAATGGAGTTTCTAATGACCAAATAATTTCTTTTTCTTGAAATTCTGGATTTGTCTGCAGTTCTTCGACAATTACTCTCAGCTGCCTGTTTAAATCAATCTCAGTTAATTCCATAACTTGCGAAGTCTGTTCTAACCTTGCAATTTCCAACATTTCTTGGATTAATATCGCCATGTTGTTCAGTATTTTATAGGTTTTCTGTAAATATTTTTCTCTGTCATCATACGGTGAGATATTATATTCCATTGCTTCCACTATTCCCATTGCAGAAGCAAGAGGAGATTTTAATTCATGGGAAATAGCCATCATAAAGTTTTTTCTAAGATTATCTAATTCACGTTCTCTTTCAAGGTCTGAAACTAATAATTGATTTTTAACTTTGAGCTCTGACAAAGCATTCTCTAAAGAAACACTTAATTGGTTTAGGCTCATTGATAGCTGTCCGAGTTCATCTTCTGTTTTCACTTTAATTTTAGCCTGAAAATCTAAAATTACCATTTTTTTTGCTACGTGATTCATTTCTTTTAAAGGGGCAACCATTTTTTTTGAAAATAAATAAGAAACAAACGTACTTAAAAATAACAAAAACACAAAGAAATAAGGAGAAAACTGTATAAGAACTTGTGTCATGTCCGTGATATTTCGTACATTAATAGAATAAGTAAAAATTAAATTTCTATTTTTAAAATGGATCTTTTTAGTCGATTGATTATTATTTCCAGCAGTACTTTCGACAAGAACTGGGATTTTAATTTTTTGACCTTCCACTTTAAAATCTTTAAATAATCGAGGAATATAAACTAAGTTATTATTTTCATCTAAGACAATGGGCGTAGAGTCCGTATTTTTTGCAAATTTGTCAATGGCATCCTTCAACAAAGTTGTTTGATTTTTTGATGATATAGAAACAATTTCATCCACTTGTTTTCCAATATTTTTCATTTGATAATTGTAATAAAATTTTGGAAAAAACAGTATAAGCATTGTATAAATGATTAGGGTAAAGATCATCAATAAACTGAAAACAGAAACAAACGCCTTATAACTTATTTTTTGTCTTAAATTAGTTAGTAATTTTATAACCAACACCTCTTATCGTTTGAATTTTATCTGTTTGTAACTTACGACGTAAATTTTTTATATGAGAATTCAACATAGTTGTGTCGACTGCATCATCATATTCCCATACATGTTCAATAATCGTTTCTCTAGAAACAGGTTTGTTTATTCTCTTAAGTAGAACTACTAAAATGTCAAATTCCTTTCTTGTTAAGAATACTTCTTCATCATTTTTAAGTACTATATAGTCATTCGGAAAAACCTGAATATCACCCGCCCTTAAAACTTGTTCAACTGATATTTGTGTTTTTCTTTTAAAAATATTTTCAATTCTTTTTAATAAAATTTTATACGAGAATGGTTTTTGTATGTAATCATCTATACCTAATTCTAACCCCTTCAATTCATCTGCTTCTTCACTTAAAGCAGTAATCATGAAAATAGGTACTTGTTTATTTTCCATGCGTATCAGTTCAGCCAATGCATAACCGTCCATTCGAGGCATCATAATATCAGTAATTACCAAATCGATTGTATATTTTTTCCATTTTTCGTAACCTTGTATGCCATCTGCTGCTTCAATTACTTGATAATTTGCTTCTTTCAAAAATGAACTAGCCACAGATAAAATTTGTTCATCATCTTCTATCAATAAAATTTTTTTCAATTGTTTTTACCTCCATATAGCTTAGATAAATAATAACATAAGAAGATCAGTGAATCTTCTTATGTTATTCCTTAATTTGTTATTCATAGCGTAAAGCTTCAATTGGATCTAGTTTAGATGCTTTCATAGCTGGCAACAAACCAAATATCAAGCCAATCACAATAGAGAACATTAAACTTCCTAAAATAGCTATCACTGAAATATAATAAGGATAATTTAAAATACTTGTAGCTATTTTACCACCAATCAACCCAAATATTATTCCCAATAACCCGCCAACGATTGTTAGAACAGTTGATTCCAATAAAAACTGTTGTAAAATAGTTTTTCTTCTTGCACCTAAAGCTTTCTTGATACCAATTTCACGGGTACGCTCTGTCACCGAAACTAGCATTATGTTCATAACTCCTATCCCACCAACTAATAGTGAAATACTTGCTATACCTCCTAACAACTGAAATTGCGATTTAGCATATGCATCTACTCTTTGTTCTATATCATTAGAGTTATAAATGCCAAATATATAGTCTGACTTCGGAATTTGCTTATTTAATTTATCAGCTACTTTCTGTGCTGTTTCCTGCAAATTATCTGCTTCTTCAGTTTTAATCATAACTGTAGGTGTAGGATTTAATATTCCCATATATTTTGACCAATTCAAGTAACTTGTAAACGCTTTTGACGTTTGTCCACCTATAGAAATCATTCCTGTCGATTGACTTTCCTTTTGTTTTACTACTCCAACTACTTTGTAAGGTAAACCTTTTATTTCAATAAATTTTCCTATTCCATTCTTATTCTTAAATAACGTATTATATAAACTTTCTTCTAAAACAACTGTTTGCTGCTTATTACTATAATCATTTGAATTTAACAACCGTCCATTTATTAAATGATAGTTATCATAAGAAAAATAATTGTCAGTTATACCAATTACTTTGCCCTCTGATTTTATATCACCATAGAGAAAATCCGTGTCAGCATCGTAAGTAAATGTGGCATCTTTAACATTCGCCATTTTTTGCATATTTTGTCGGTCTTCTAGAGAAAAAGGTTCTAAATAGTCAGGCTTTTTCCCTTTACCTCCATAACCACCATTTAAATTATCTTTTGTGTCAAATGTTAAAGAAATACTATTATTATCTCCACCTAACATGCTTTTTTTGGTATTCTCCGTATTTCCTTCTACTATACTAAAAATAGCCACAATTGATCCAATTCCTATTATGATTCCAATCATTGTTAAAATAGAACGTAATTTATGCGCCCATATTGACTCTAAAGAAAGAACAATATTTTCTATCAACTTAATGTACCTCCATCCCAGTATCTGAAGTAACTTGCCCATCCCTAATAACAATTTTTCGTTTTGTGTAATCAGCAATTTCTTGTTCATGTGTAATAATAATAATGGTTTTCCCTTGTTGATATAGTTCATCAAACAATTCCATAACTTCTTGACTTGTTTTAGTATCCAATGCACCTGTTGGTTCATCAGCTAAAATAAAATCAGCATCAGTCACCAAAGCTCTTGCTATAGCAACACGCTGTTTCTGTCCACCAGACAAGGCAGTTGGCTTAAAAGATACACGCTGTGCTAAGCCTACCTTTTTTATTGCTTGAATAGCTTTTATTTGTCTCTCTTGCTTTGGAACTTTAAAATATATTAAAGGTAATTCCACATTTTTTTGTACAGATAAACGAGGCATTAAATTAAAACTTTGAAAAACAAATCCAATTGACTGATTTCTTAAATCAGCCAATTGATTTTCACTTAAACTTGCTACATTTTTATCGTTCAAGTAATATTTACCTTCCGTAGGACAATCTAAGCAGCCAATGATATTCATTAATGTTGACTTCCCAGATCCCGAAGGACCCATTATCGATACATATTCTCCTTTATTGATAGTTAGATTGATATTTTTTAATATAGAAACTTCATTTTCGCCTTGCCAATATGATTTATATATATTTTTTAATGTGATCATATGCCATCTACCTGCATTCCTTCTTTTATTCTTGGATTAGGAATAAATATTTTATCTTTTTCAGTAATCCCTGATTTTACTTCTACTTTTCCTTGCTCTTTATCAAATTTACCAATTACAACTTCTTGTTTCACTGCTTTTCCATCTTTCACTTTCCATACAAACGATTTTTCCTTGTTCTTTATTACAAAAGAGGATGGAATCATCATTCCAGATGATTGGTTCACTTGGGGCTCTACATATACATGACTTCCAATTGTTGGTAAATCACTTTTCTCTTCAATTATTACTTCAAAGGGGTACTTAGAAATTGTACTATCTTCCTTATCATCTAAAGCTACAGAATCAATTTTGTTAATTTTCCCCTTCCAGTGTTTTTCTTGATTTTTGCGATCAATAATTTCTACTTGTTGTCCCACCGAAAGATTATCCTTTGAAAATTCATCAACATTCCCTTGTACTTTTAAAGCTGAAGTGTCCATAATATCCATAAAACTTTCAGCAGATCCATTACTGCTATTCGAAGTTTGAATTTGTGTCTCATCTATCTTTTGAACAATTCCATCTACATCTGAAACAACGTCTTGTTGCCCATTTTTTTCTTGTAAAACTTGCTGATTTTTTGTAGCTTTATCTAAATCTAAATTTGCATCATTAAATTCACTATTTGAGGTTTGAATATCTGATTGAATAGTACTTATGGTTTCTTCCAATGCTTTTTTTTCTTGTCTTAATTGTTCTTTTTCTGTTTCATTGACATTATTGATTTTGTTGTCTATCTCTGCCAATTCAGATTGTTTTTGTGTTAATTCCTCTGTTTTAGAGGTAATAGACTCGTTCAAAGAATTGATTTTATTTTGGCTTTTTGATACCTCTATTTCTGCATCATCTAATTCAATCTTCCCATCAGGATTATTATAAGAAAAAAGTTTTTGACCTTTTTTTACTTGGTCACCAACTTTCACAAATACTTCACTAATTATCCCTTTTGTACTATCAGCATTAATTTTACTAATTTCATTTGGTACCACTTTACCAGTTAAATAACTAACGTTTTCTTTGTTGGATGTAATTAGTTCTTTGACTGAAACTGTCGATGTTGAATTATCACCAATATCTTGTGTGTGGGGTTGGGTAGAAAACATGGTATATCCTGTAGCTGTCACCAAAATAACTAATGCTACAACACTTCCAATTATCAATTTCTTTTTTTTATTTGTACGTATGCGTTTCATGTATATATCTCCTCATTTCTAAAGTAATAAAAGAATATTAACAAAAGAATATGGAACAAAAATGGAATGATCATGTATTTAAAGTGTTTTTTTATTTTCAAAACACTACATGTAAAATCCATATAAATAACACTTTATCTATATTGTTTTCTCCACTGAGCAAGAATACAATGAGAACAATTCATAGAAAGGAGAAAACTATATGACAATTAAAAAAACAAAAGTTTCTGCTATCCTGATTTTAAGTCTCATCCTAACATTAAGTATTGGATTTCTAAGTGGTTGTGGAGAAGCAAATACTAAGACAGATGGTGAAGAAAAAACAAGTGTCAAAGAAGTTGATGGACAGAAAGTTAAAGTTACAGAAAATGGTGATGGCTCAGCAAAAGTCGAAATGATTGATGGAGAAGATGGAAAGTAACTTTTTTAACATCGATATAGGTTAATAGTAAAAAAACATACGTATAATAACAGTGTCATTAACTAAAGCATATTGGTTTTCATAAAGAAGTACAAATTCGTAAGTATTACGGATTTGTACTTTTTTTGTGAGGTATTGAAAATGAAAAACTGAGCAGGAGGAATGAGTCAACGAGATATCGCCGCAACAAGGGAAGATATATGGCATTGATATTTCTCATGAAATAATTTTAGATATTACTTACGCTATCCTTTCTAAGTTGGAAAAATAGCAAACCCCCATTGACCAAGTGCCATGCTTTTCTATTCGTCGATTGTATGTATGTTACTTTACGAGAAAACTCTGAATCCAAAAAATATGCTGTATACACCATTCTTTTTTATGATCTCAAAGGAAACATGGATATTTTTTAGTGTTATGGTTAAATCCTGAATCCATCATTCGTTGGATGCAAATGTTCGATGAATTGAAAATACGTGGTGTAAAGGGGTTATCTTTTTTATTTCGATGAACGGTGTTTCGTCTTTAAGCGCTGTATATGCTTCCTTTAAGAGTCTTCAAAATCGATGGTCTCAGTATTCTGGTACTGTAGATATCTGCTCAATTCACCTTCTGGGAAATTCGCAACACTTGTATCAACCACAATTGGTAAAGCACCATGCTTTTCATAATCCCCATAGAATTTCACGTAACTACCAAGAACACCATTCACCTCTTTTGGAGCTTCTTTAAATTGTGTACCTAGAATAAATACTCTTCCGACCCATTCTTTTTTTATTTTTAGTTTTGTTAGTTTCAATTTCTTTTTCTCTTCCTACTTATTATTGATTTAAATTATTCGAATAACAAAAAAAGAGAACCAGCTTTAATTAACTGATTCTCTGTCATATTCATTCTTATTTGCTCGTTTAAAATTTCTAGTCAATTTTGCTACCTTTATAGTTCGATAATCAAAACCTATCTCCTCCATTAATTCTTCCCAGGTTTTACCTGTTCTGCGCATAATCGTATCTACAGAAGGCAAATTTTTTGATTCTGTTCTTCTTCTAAATTCAGTCATCGATAGATTATTCTCTAACCCCAATCGAATGATTTCTTTTCTTAACTCGAAAAGAAGTTCAAAATCTGAAATATTGCCTTTCGATTTTCTTCTGAAAAGTGGCTTAACATCATCGAATCTCTTTTTCAAAGTATATAAAGAAGGGACCTCATCTTTTCCGGAGGATTTTCTTTCATATTCTCTTTGTGAACGAATTGACTCTGATTCAATAAAATTTGCAACAATTTCTTTGATTTCATTATCATTCATTTTGGACCAACAGTATCTCTCAACTCTATTTTTCCCTAAATGAACTAATAAATTATCCCAAGAGCAGTCTAGCCTCAAAACATGCTGAATTGGGAGCTTCGTATTGGTATTTTCGGATGACTTTTGTCGTCAGTCTAAACTGTTAATTTAGTCCTCTTCTGACTACATGTATCGTCAAATGGGACAATCTAGAACAATTACAGGCAAAGCACCATCTTTTACGAATTCAAGGAATTCAGAGAAATAGAAAAAGCCCTTGATATACAAGGACTTTTCACATTCGAAATTTGATAGATAGATTTTTGCTTTCTTATCTTCTGATTTCTTTGATACGAGCAGCTTTTCCGTGTAATGCACGTAAGTAGTACAATTTTGCACGACGTACTTTACCGTAACGAACTACTTCAATTTGAGCAACACGTGGTGTGTGTACTGGGAATGTACGTTCAACGCCCACTCCGTTAGAAATTTTACGAACTGTGTAAGTTTCGCTGATTCCAGCACCACGGCGTTTGATTACAACACCTTCAAATAACTGGATACGTTCACGTGTACCTTCGACAACTTTCGCGTGAACACGTACAGTGTCACCAGGGCGGAAAGCTGGGATGTCAGAACGTAGTTGTTCTTTTGTTAATTCTTCGATTAATGGATTCATGTTTTCTTCTCCTTATTCCAAACATTCTTATGAGTAAACTCACAGCGGAACATCGTAATAGTTAAGTGCTTTGCACTCACCACAAAATAGTAACATACTACCAATTGAGTGTAAAGTAAATTTTCATGACAAACACATTTTTTCTATTCTGTTTCTTCTTGCTTGATTTCAGCTAAAAACTTCTCCATTTGTGGTGTCAGTTCTAAGTCAGCTAGTAAATCAGGACGTCGTTGAACTGTTCGACGTAGAGATTCCTTTAATTGCCACTCCTCAATCAACTTGTGATTACCATTTGTTAATACATCAGGGACTTTCATTCCCTTGAACTCAGCAGGTCTTGTGTATTGTGGATGTTCAAGCAATCCGGTAGAATATGAATCCGTTTGGGCAGAGGTTTGATTTCCTAATACATCAGGAAGTAAGCGAACAGTCGCATCAATCATAACCATCGCTCCAAGTTCTCCTCCAGTCAACACATAGTCACCCAACGAAACTTCATCTGTTACCAATGTTCGAATTCGTTCATCATAACCTTCATAATGACCACAAATAAAAACTAAATGTTCTTCTTGCGAAAATTCTTCTGCCATCGCTTGATTAAACTGTTTCCCAGCTGGATCTAACAAGATCACACGTTTCTTGACAGTTGGGTCTGCTTCATCGATTGCTTTCAAATTGTCATAGATTGGTTGAACTTTCAGTAACATACCAGCTCCACCACCATAAGGATAGTCGTCTACTGTTTGGTGTTTGTTATCAGAATACTCACGAAAATTAGATACACTGATATCTAGCAATCCTTTAGCAACAGCCTTTCCAATAATTGATTCACCCATAGGACCTTCAAACATTTTAGGAAATAGGGTCAATACATCAATCTTCATCATCAATCAACCCTTCTGGAATTTCCACATGGACTACGCCATTAGCTACATCTACTTCTTTTACAACTGATGCAATATAAGGAAGCAACAAATCTTTTTTCTTTTCACGTTGAACGACCCAAACATCATTTGCTCCTGGAGAAAGGATTTCTTTCACTTTTCCAAGTTTTTCGCCAGCTTCATCCAAGACAACTAAACCGATGATTTCATGATAGTAAAATTCATTTTCTTCTAACTCTGAAATTTCTTCTTTTGACACCTTTAAAATGCCGTCACGATATTTTTCGACATCATTGATTGACGGATGTCCTTCAAAACTTAATAAATCAAAATTTTTATGTTTACGATGACTTTTGATAGTCAATTCAACAGGTGCTTTTCCATCTTGGAATAAAGTGAGTTGCGCTCCTTTTTGGTAACGCTCCTCAGGAAAATCAGTCGTTGAAATGACGCGAACTTCTCCTTTTAACCCTTGAGTATTGACAATTTTTCCAACATTTAGATATTCAGTCACAATTTTTCCTCATTTCTTTTTTCTCTGCTTCATTTTAGCATGGGCGTTTGGGCAATTCTAGTTTTGTTTTTTAAAATGAATTCTTTTTTACTTTTATACAAAAAAGCATGACGCAAAAAAAAAAAAACTGTTTCGAAAAAATTCGAAACAGTTTTTGATTTATTCCTTATCATCGACGATATTTAAACGAACCTTTTTAGGTGCGTTGATTCGTACCCCGTAAACGATTGTCCGGATTGCTTTCGCAACTCGTCCTTGTTTTCCAATGATACGACCAATATCTTCTGGTGCTACAGTTAGATTGTATTCATAAAAATCTTTCGATTCAACGACCTCTAACCGAACTTGATCAGGATGAGTGACTAACGGACGAACGATTGTTAAGACTAGCTCACTTAAATCTTTCATATCCGCTCACCTTATTTCTTTGAAAATTTAGCTTCGTGGTGTTTTTGCATAACGCCTTCTTTTGAAAGGATGTTACGAACTGTATCTGAAGGTTGCGCACCTTTTGATAACCAGTTAAGAACTAAGTCTTCTTTTAAAACTACTTCTGCAGGGTCTTTCAAAGGATTGTAAGTACCTACAGTTTCGATGAAACGTCCGTCACGAGGAGAACGTGAATCAGCTACTACAATACGGTAAAAAGGACTCTTTTTAGAACCCATACGTTTTAAACGAATTTTAACTGCCATTATTTATTTCCACCTCCATTGATTTATTCACAAGATGTAGTGTAACAGTTTTTTTTTACCCTGTAAAGCTTTTTTTCTTTACAGGTTTATAAATTCCTTTTTTTCAGTGATTACAGGCATTTTTGACGATAATTTTATTGGGCTTTTAACTAGTAAGTGCTTTTATTTGCTCGTTTTACTTATTTTTTGTAAGATAGTTATGAAAGATAATTATTAGGAGGTTCTATTTATGACAAAAAAAATTGGCTTTTTTATTGGTAGTTTAAGAAAAGATTCTTATAACAAAAAGGTTGCTGAAGCTTTCGCAAGCTTACTACCTGATGGCTATGAAAGTGTCTTCGTTAAAATTGATGATCTTCCTTTCTACAATGAAGATCTTGAAACACCAGAAAATGCACCTGAAGCTTGGACTCGTTTCCGTAATGAAGTAAAAGATCTAGATGGCGTTATTTTCGTTTCACCTGAATACAATCGTTCAATCCCAGCAGCTTTGAAAAACGCGCTAGACGTTGGTTCTCGTCCTTACGGTCAAAGCGTTTGGGATTCAAAACCTGGTTTAGTTGTTACAGCTTCTCCTGGTGGAATCGGCGGTTTTGGTGCTAACCATATTATCCGTCAATCGCTAGTCTTCTTAAATGTACCAACACTTCAACAACCAGAAGCTTATATTGGTAATATCGTTAACTTAGTTGGTGAAGATGGAAAAATCATTGATGGTACAATGAAATTCTTTGAAACAATTATGAATGCGTATATTGACTTCTTGGAAAAATTGACGAAGTAAACAAAGGTTGGGAAAGAAGTTTACAACTCCAATAAATAAGAATAAATTTTCAGAAATTGATTTTCAAATTTTTGCGAAATCTTGACTTATTTTGAAGTGAATGTAAGCTATCTTAAGAAGTTGCTTGGAAAACATCGTGAATAAGATTGCGGCTCAAAGCGATCAACAAAAAAAGTTGTTTGCCAAATAAAAATTTGGCAAACAACTTTTTTATTTTTTTCGATAATGTAATTCAATAAATTGACCAAACTCCTGCGAATCAATATACTCTAATCTTTCTTGATACTCACCAGGTTCAAACAAACGAATTCCCTCACCGAGTAAAACTGGCGTGATTTGGATCCACCACTCATCAATCAACTGACTTTCTAGCAAAGGTTTAAGTAGCGCCCCGCCACCAACAATCCAAATATCTGAACCTGATTCTTGTCGAATTTTTTCTATAAACGAAGCTGGATCCTCATTGATTACTGTTGCATCTGGTAGAACCAATGATTGATTTCTTGAAAATACATAATTTTTCTTTTCTGGATATAACAGTTCTGCATCTAAAGATTTCTTAGCTTCTTCGTAGGTTTTTCGCCCCATGATTGTTGTATCAATTGTTTGATAAAATGATTCATAAGTTGTTTTCTCACCTGTTGGCGTATCAAATAACCACTGTAAACCATCTTCTTTTGTTGCCAGATAGCCATCCAAACTAATTGCACCATAAAAGACGATTTTTCGCATGTGCTCCTCTCCTTCACGTTAGATTTTATCTATTAATTGACTAGTTTTCTTGAATGGTTGATTGCTTTACTTCTAGATGTCTAAAACAATCAGTGACATGATCGTTAATGATGCCGACTGCTTCTAAAAAAGCGTAAATCGTGGTACTCCCAATAAATTTAAAGCCGCGTTTCTTCAATTCTTTCGTGATTTTGTCAGATAGTTCACTCGTTGTCGGAATTTCTTCTTGTGTTTGATACATATGATTTACTACCTTATCATCAGAAAACCCCCATAAAAAAGTAGCAAAACTTCCAAATTCTTGTTGGATCTTTTGAACAGCCTTTGCATTATGAATAGCAGCTTCAACTTTTCTTCGATTACGAATAATTCCTTTATCTTGAAGCAAAGATTCTATTTTATTTTCGTCATATGCTGCCACTTTTTCTAAAGAAAAATTGTCATACGCATGATCAAAGGCTTCTATTTTATTTAAAATCGTTTGCCAACTTAATCCTGCTTGATTGATGTCTAGCATTAATTTGCGATAAAGTCTTTGATCATCATATTCTGGAACACCCCAAATTGTATCATGATATTGTTGCATTGATGCTGTGCTTTCTGCCCAAGGACATCGTTTCATTTTCCTTGCCTCCATGTTTATTTGTGAACAAAAAAGCTATGACAACATCTCAATCAATCGTTTGTCATAGCTCAAATCCATTCCATTCAGCAATCGCTTATTTACGTTTTTTCTTTTTCTTCTTGTTTTTCTTAACCATGCGATTCATCGCCATTTTTCCAAGTTTTCCTTTGACGCCTGTTCCAAACATTTGGTCCATTCCTGGAATATTCATGTCACCTTTCGACATCTGTTGCATCATCTTACGAGATTCTTTGAATTGTTTGATCATGCGGTTTACTTCTACCACACTGTTTCCTGAACCAGCAGCAATCCGACGACGACGGCTAGGGTTCAACAAATCAGGGTTTTCTCGTTCAGCAGGTGTCATCGAGTACACCATTGCTTTTTTCCGTTCCACATCTTTTGGATCAACTTTTACATTTTCAATACCGGGTACTTGATTCATTCCTGGAATCATTTTAATTAGATCTTCTAATGGACCCATTCCCATTACTTGATCCAGTTGTTCAATAAAATCATTGAAGTCAAAAGAATTTTCCCGCATTTTTTGGGCAAGTTCTTCCGCTTTTTTCTCGTCATAATCTTGTTGCGCTTTTTCAATCAGGGTCAACATGTCACCCATACCCAAGATTCGACTAGCCATACGATCTGGATGGAAGACTTCCAGATCTGTTAATTTTTCACCTGACCCGATAAATTTGATTGGCGCACCGGTTACTGAACGAATAGATAACGCTGCCCCACCTCTAGTATCTCCATCAAGTTTTGTAATGACAACCCCAGTAATGCCTAATTGCTGATTGAAGCTGTCCGCTACATTGACCGCATCTTGTCCCGTCATCGCATCAACAACCAAGAGAATTTCATTTGGTTGTGCAATTTCTTTGATTTGCTTCAACTCATCCATCAATAGTTCATCAATGTGTAAACGACCAGCCGTATCGATCAAGACATAGTCATTTTTCTTTTCTCTAGCAACTTCCATCCCTTGACGAACGATTTCCACTGGACTGACATCTGTTCCCATATCAAAGACAGGCACATCTAATTGTTGGCCCAAGACTTTCAATTGGTCAATCGCTGCAGGTCGGTACACGTCTCCTGCAATCATCAATGGTCGTGCTTTTTCATTTTTCTTCAAAAAGTTTGCTAGTTTCCCAGCAAATGTTGTTTTACCAGCCCCTTGTAACCCGACCATCATAATCACAGTTGGGATTTTTGGTGACTTGATCAATTCTGCTGTTTCGGAACCCAAGGTGATCGTTAGTTCCTCATCAACGATTTTGACGATTTGTTGTGCAGGTGACAAGCTTTCAAGAACTTCTACTCCTACTGCGCGTTCTCGCACACGTTTTGTAAAGTCCTTGACTACTTGTAAATTGACATCGGCTTCCAATAATGCTAAGCGGATTTCTCGCATCATTTCTTTGACGTCAGCCTCTGATACTTTCCCTTTTTTTCTTAATTTCCCCATCGCCTGTTGCAGACGTTCTGTTAAGCTTTCAAATGCCATTTTCTTCATTCCTTTAATTAGTTTCTAGTTTGTTACTCTTCGATGTCTTGAATTTGTTGAATAAAACCGATCAGTGCATCGTCCTTTGGATAGTGCTCGGTGACATAAGTCATCAGTTTTTCTAAGGTTTGTTCACGCACGATGTAGTTTGAAAAAAGATGCAGTTTTTTCTCGTAGTCTTCTAAAATTTTTCCAGTTCTCTTAATGTTATCATAAACTGCTTGTCGACTGACTTGATATTCTTCTGCAATTTCTCCAAGTGAAAAATCATCCGCATAATACAATTCCATATAATTCATTTGTTTTTCAGTTAATAAGGTCGAGTAAAATTCAAAAAGTGCGTTCATTCGATTTGTTTTTTCAATTTCCATTCAACTCACCTCATTTATCTTTGTGGTTTCTTGCTGTTGTACTAACCAATCCTCATCAGATAGAACGCTCATCTTCTGTTTTAAAAAATAAGCAGTTGCAACGCCTACACCTTCTGTCAATGTACCAGAAAATGTACCATCGTAAATTTGACTACTACCACATGAAGGGCTTTTTGCCTTCAAAATGAGTTGGTCAATTTGTTGTTCTTTTAATTTTTGCCAAGCAAGAATTGCACCTGCCTGATATTCCTTTGTCACATCGACCCCTTTGGAAGTCACGACTCTTGCCTTTTCATTCCAAACATCAAATCCATCTCCGCCGACAATTTCTGCTGGATCTCTGGGAATCGGTAAGCCACCCAAAACTTCTGGACAAACCATGATGGCTTCATGGTTTTCAACCATTGCGACAAGTTGCAAAACAGCTTTTGGCTGACCGTCATAACGACATGATACACCGCCTAAGCAAGCACTGATACCAATCATTTGAATCGCTTCCTTTCCTTCCAACAAAGTGCCTAGTTATTATACCATTTATTGAGTTGGTTACATAGCCCCTACCCTTGATTCTATGCTAAAATAGTAAAGCATGAATATGTTTTAAAGGAGCGCTTATGAAAAAAATCTTAGTTGTTGATGATGAACCTTCCATCGTCACTTTATTAACCTTTAATTTAGAAAAAGAAGGCTATCAAGTTACTAGTGCAACGGATGGACGCGAGGGATTAGAACTTGCTTTAGATCAAGCCTTTGATTTTATTATTTTAGATGTCATGCTTCCTTCAATGGATGGCATGGAAATTACGCAAAAACTTCGTCAAGAAAAAAACGATACACCTATTTTGATGCTCACTGCCAAGGACGATCAGATTGATCGTATTTTAGGTTTAGAGATTGGTGCCGATGATTACTTAGTTAAACCATTTAGCCCACGCGAAGTATTAGCTCGAATGAAAGCTATTTTTCGACGAATGGAACCTCGAAATGTCCCCGTTGAAGAAGAAGAACCAGAATATTTAACAGCGGGTCAAATCATTGCGAACTTAACAAATTTTCAAGTCACAGTTGATGGTCGTCTGATTGAATTGACCCCCAAAGAATTTGAATTGTTAGTTTACTTTATGAAGCGAAAAGATCGCGTCATTGATCGAGACACTTTACTCGAGCGTATCTGGAATTTTGATTTTGCTGGTCAAAGTCGAATCGTCGATGTTCATGTCAGTCACCTGAGAGAAAAAATCGAACGTGATCCAAAACACCCCAAATATTTAGTAACGGTTCGCGGATTTGGCTATAAATTTCAGGAGCCTCGACTATGAAAAATTGGAAAACTTTCTCAAGACGTCTCCTATTCTTGGTCTTTTTTCTAACAATTTTTCTTGGTAGCTGGCAACTTATCTCAAATTATTTTCAACAACAAATTATTGAACAACAAGAAGAATACTTGACAAAAAAAGCACAATTATTGACGCGACAGCTTACTTGGTCGAACCCTGATTCAGTGGAAAACAAGGAAATTTTGACAGAATTCGTTCATCAATCTTCTGAACGAATCACGTTATTGGATACTGTTGGCAATATTTTGTATGATACCAGGGATGATGACCTAACAGGCAGTCGTAGTACACGTCCCGAAATCAAAGCTGTTCTTGATGGTGGTCGATTGGGGAGTTCCTTGCGTCAAAGTGAGACTGTAAATGAACAACTTCTCTATGTCGCTTTACCCATTAAAGAAAACGGTCAACTAAAAGCTATTATCCGAATTGCCGAACCAACTAGTGGTTTTTTACCACGCACAGAAAATTTTCGTCGTTGGGTATTTTTATTCTTTCTACTTTTCTTTGGTATTCTTTCAGGAATGATCGCTTACTTTGCTCATCAGCGAAACGAACCTTTGCATACCGTGTTACCTGTGTTGAAAAAAATGGTCAATGACCCTGAGGAAACCGAAGTCATTATGCAAACCTCAGATCAATGGGAAGAGCTTTATCAGACGATTAATGCATTAAGTGAACAAATGAGTCATATGTATCGTGCTTATGCAACGACTGAAGAACAGTTATATACATTGCTGAATGAATTGATGATTGGTGTCTTTTTGATTGATTCAGAGTCACATTTACGTTTACTGAATCCTAAAATGCAGATGCATCTTGGGGTTACATCTTATCTGACTTCGCAACCTTACGCTGAGGTAATTCAAGAACCTCAACTAATCCATTTAATTCATCAGGTTTCTACTGCTAATCCATTAGTTCAGCAAGAAATCAAATTAAGTGAAGGCAACCAAACGCTAGACATCAGTTTACGTTACTTTAGCAATGCAGACGGAACTGGACAAATTCTAGGCGTAGCTTATGATTTAACGAAAGTTCGGCGGCTCGAAAAAGTCCAGAAAGATTTTGTTGGAAATGTTTCTCATGAATTAAAAACCCCTGTTACTTCATTGATGGGCTTCACAGAAACACTTCTTGATGGTGCTAAAGATGACCCAGAAACATTGACTACTTTTTTAGAAATCATGCAAAAAGATGCACATCGTTTAGATCAATTGATTCGCGAAATCATCCAATTATCTAAAGATGGTGAAAACTTATATGAATCACAAACGATTTATCTGGAATCTTATTTTGAACAAATTATTCAAAGCTACCAACCATTTATCAAACAGAAAAAATTAAGTGTTAAACTTTTGGGAAATAATGGTTCATTCACTGTTCAGTCAGAAATTTTATATCCAATCATCAAAAATTTGATTGAAAATGCCATTCAATACTCAAAAGAAGGCGGTCAAATCATTATTCGTTATCGTGTAGATGAACATTTGTGGTTTTCTGTCCAAGACTTTGGAATCGGCATCGACCAAGAAGATCAAGAACGGATTTTTGAACGTTTTTATCGCGTTGATAAAGCACGTAGCCGACATTCTGGGGGTACAGGTTTAGGTCTGGCAATCGTCAAAGACTATGTTAATCTGTTAAACGGCAAGATTACTGTGGAAAGTCATCCCGGTGTTGGTTCCACTTTTGAAGTGACTTTATGAAATGTCACACGAAAATCGAAAAACAGCGACGAAAATCGAATCGATTTTCGTCGCTGTTTTTTCCCGTTTTTATTTGATTTCGCCATTGACATCACGTTCAACCTTCATTGATGTGATTGGTAAATAGCCTAGATCTTTGACCGGTCCCTCTTGAACATCTTCACTTGTCATATAATCCAAGAATTTTTGAACAGCTGCATCTGGTTTTCCTTTTGTATACATATGTTCATATGCCCAGATTTTCCAGCTATTGTCTGCCACATTTTTTTCCTCTGGTTTCACATCATCCACGCTCAAAGCCTGAGTTGTTTCATCCAAGTAAGAAAAAGCAAGATAGCTGATTGCTCCTGGTGTTTGAGCAACGATTTGGCGAACCGTTCCTGATGAATCTTGCTCTTGTGATTGCACAGGTGTTTCATCATTCAACCCCCATTTTTCAAAAGTAGCACGCGTTCCACTACCATTTGCGCGGTTGATTACTGTTACCTTTTGATCTTTGCCACCAAGTTCTTTCCAGTTTGTGATTTTCCCTGTGAATAAATCAATCAATTCCTGTTGAGAAACATTTGTAACACCAGTCTCTTTATTGACAATTGGTGCCATTCCGACCACAGCTACCTTATGATCAACCAATTTTTTCGCATCGATTCCATCTTTTTCTTCTGCAAAAACGTCTGAGTTGCCGATTGTCACGGCACCATCTGACACTTGACTTAACCCTGTACCACTTCCGCCACCTTGAACAGAAATTTGATAATTTGAATTTTCTTGCGTAAAGCTATCTTGTGCAGCATCAACCAATGGCTGCAATGCAGTTGAACCAACTGCTACGATTTTTACTTGATCTGAACTTGCTTTGTCTGCTTGCGAAGTTGAGTCAGTGCTTGCACCTGACGAACCACAACCTGCTAATAAGAAACCAATGATGCCTAAAGAATACCATAATTTTTTCATTCAAATACTCCTCTCTTAGTTACAAATAAAGTGTAACAAGCCACTGTAAAGCTCAGATATGAATGTTGTAAACAATTCATGAACTTCTGTAAATTTCCTGTAAAGACAAAAATATTGTTCAACCTAAACAAAATATTTTTGTCATTTTACAAACAATTACATAAAGTGTTGGCATAAAAACAAGCGAGGAAGTTTTTTATGTGGAAACTGAATTATTTTATGAACAGCAAGATGATCTCAAGGGCTGGACAATTGAACAAGAGACTTATCATTCCCTTTATTGTGACGTAACTTTTCAATTTGAAAAATTTATCCAGATCCAAATCAAAAGAAAAAGAGCGCCAAGCCAGACAACTGACTGCACTCATGACACTTTTATTCAAACTTTTCCATGTAAAGAAAAGAGAGAAATCATTCTTTTAAATTACTTAGCGCAAAAAGTTGATCCAAAAAAAATTATTCTGAACGTGCAATCAATGATATATTGAAACAACACATTGAAGATTTTGTTTCGACTTGCCGTTACTTGAATATGGTTTTATGCAACGAACAAAAGATGGAAAAACCTATTGGCTAAATCCATAATAGCTATTCTTCCACAATGCGAAAAGAGATGTAAGCAACTGTAGAAAATCCCAAAGTCAGACGTTTTGGGTTCTCTACAAAGCTCACACCTCTTTTTAATTATCTTCTCAGCTTAATTTATACAGTTATTTGCTCAAAAAAATCTGATTTTCAGTATTTTTGATCCTCAAACTATTTTTATCGATCTCTTCTTCTCAATTCAACAAAAAAATACGTGATTACTGACAGAATAAAAGACGCAGCTGCTAAATAAAATACTGGACGAATTGTCAAAAAATACATAGCGGAATAGTCGGATAAATCTTTCAATCCACTTTGACTAAGTCCCGTTGGTCCAATGATCATGCGTGGCAACAATGCAAATGTTGATGTGAAAATCAACATGCAAGAAAAATAAATCAGTTTCCAATTATAATTATTGATTAATGACCTTGGTATCAATAAACTGACGCTCACTACCAAGTAAAAAATCGTCAATGTTGGAAAATTGCGTGCAACCAAAAGTCCGCTTCCTTGAATCAACCCTAATACTTCGGCTCCTTGAACGATTGCGTTCACCCAAGTAAACGGAAGTAAAAGAAGGGGAAAAAACCAAAAAAATAAATAACTATGTCTGCCCATGATTTTCTGTTTCATTTACTTCCTCCCCAAAATAAAAAATTCTTGCCTCTCACTATACAATGTTCTCTCTAAAAAAATTAGGGGGAAAATCTTTTTTTTTAGAGATAAGGGAATGAGAGTTTATTCATTTAACCTACAAATTATGTGATTACGTTTGCTTAATGTTTTTTTCTTTTTAAAATATAACTATAATAAAGGTTTTTAAACAAGTATAAGGAGGTTTTAAGTTATGTTAACAAAATACCTATCAAAAATTTTTTTGCTGCTGCTCTTGATTCCATACTTGTATCTCGGGTTATTGCTTGATTTCCATTATCACTCGGTTTTTGGCTTTATTTTTCTGATTTTTCTTGCTATCCTTGGTGGATTTCTGATGAGGATCAAAGGACAAATTCGACTGCTCCTTGTTGGTAATATCATTTCCACTATTGTTTCTTACATATACGCCTTAAAATTTCCTGACTGGCAACTATTCTATCAACCTTTCAAACCGACTCAACTTGTACTTGTTTTCGCGCTCCTTTATTTAGTTCCCCAAGCATTTGGCGCTTTTTGGGCAACCTTTTTTACATATTCCAAACAAAGTTATGAGCAGAAAATCTCACTTCCAGCAATTAGAAAAAATTCGCAAAAATAGACCATACTATTGATAAAAGGAAAAAAGAAGGAAGCTGCAGCTTCCTTCTTTTTTCCTTTTATCCTTCATGAATATAAATTTTCTTGATTAGCAATTTATCAAAAACAGGAGAACTTGCCTCTTGTTCACCAATGATTTCAGCAATAACTAATTTTTCATGTTGCCTTTTTCGTAATTGATAACTGATTTTACCTGTTTCGTTTAGTTCATCCAGCATGGCAACGACACCGCCAAACCCTGTTTTTTTCGTAATAAATCCAAGTGAAACCATTCGTTCATCTAAATTTTTCGCTAGAATCGGCATTCCTGTAATAAGCACCTTTTGAAGGGTTTCCACCAACTCCTCCATTCCAGCTACAGTGGATGTTACTGGTGGTTCATTCGTTTCGATAGTTGGTTCAAATGTTGGTTTTACTTCGGCAATCACTTCTGGCATTTGCTGTTTGATTCCTGTTTTTTGTCCGCGTAGGTCATCTAATTCTTGAACTAATGCTTCATACTGTTCTTGAGTCAGCATAACACCTGCCACTTTTTCTCTGTTAAAAATATATACGCCAGTCCCGGCTTCTCTTGCTTGAGCAAATACATCCATGGGAGATCGTTTGACTTCTGTAATTGAAGATGTTGGGACCTCTAATTTCTTTAATTCCAACGAAGTTCCCTCCTTTTTTATCAAAGTTATTATAGCATAGCGCAATAAATTTTGGTTTTATTCATCACAGATTCTGTCATTTTAAGGAAATCCATTCGTCAACATCCTTTAACAGTTGTTCTACGCCAAAAGAAGAGTGATAAAAATAAGTTTTCTGATTTTTAGAATAAGTTAACGGTGAAAAATGATCGGTAATAATCAAATCTGCATAATGTGGTGGTTTACTTCTCGTACACACATGAATGGATATCCGTTTACGATGACGAAGTGCTGTATCCAAAATTCTGGCTAGCCTTCTGGCTTCTTCATGATCAAAACGAAAAAGAAAAACAATTTTTACAGATGGCGGATGCACTTCTAAAAAACCTCGTTCTTGCAATGTTTTCAACAAATTTAGACCCCAACTAACAGATGGATGCGTCAAGGCTTGTTGAATTGCTAAGCGGAATTGATGAAGTTTTTCTTTTGCATTGGGAAATGTATTCAAGGTTTGTTGATATTCAAATACTTCTTCATCTGACAAACGTTCTTGGATCCCAATCGAGTAGCGCAACCATTCTTGATAAAGAACTTGCGTGATCCTTTGCTTATTGAAAGTCTCAAAATCACTATTTAACCAAAAGAACGAATCCAATTTTTCTGTAACAATTGTCAATTTTCGATAATCTTTCGTTTGCTCTAATCGTTCCCAACGCTTTTTGGTAATCACATTACAACTTAATCGCACAATGCATAGATAATTTTTTTCTTTCACAGATAGCTTCTGCTCTTCTCGAAAGAGCAATTCTGGAAACAATTCAAAAAACATTGTTTGATTGTCACCTAAGATTTCAACTGAAGATAGTCGATTTCTTTGCTTTAACAAGCGAATAAAAATTTCTGAAAATGATTCTTCTCCATCATCCACAAAAAAATGAGGAAAATCTTTCAAAAAACTAAATAGCAAATAGCGGACTTTTCTTTCTGACCCAAAAATCTGTCCTTTTTTATAAGAAAAAGAAAGGTGATACTCTCCTAACCATTTTCGTAATCGTTCTTGTGTTGGCCGATCATAGATTTCTTGGTACTTTTCTTCTAAAATTAGATCTTTCAACAAGCGAAATGATGCAGAATGAATCAAGAAATCAAAGAGCAAATAGGGCTCGCTATAGCCTAAATTATAAATCAGGCGTACCGTTTTTTTCTGATAAATCAGTTGCACAGGAAAGTCAATCGTCTCTAAACGTTTTAAATGTCGTTCAATTGTTTTTACATCGACACTTAATTTTTCTGCCAGATCTGCCTTTTTCCAAGTCAGATCTTTCATTTGATTCATCAGCAAAAATAAATTTTGTGAATTTTTCGATAACAATTTTTGCCATTTCATATGTTTTAGTCCAGCCAAGCTACGATCCTCTACTTCTCTGTATGCTTTTTTTGCAGGAATGTCACAAATTTTTGTGGAAAATCATTTTTTGGCTAAAACGGTTGCCTCCTTTTTTGCACACATCAATGGATTATTGAGAAGAGAAACCTGTCGTAATAAACTACGCGAAAGACATCACCATTTTTTTATTTTCTATTTATTTCATAAAAAACTCATTTATTTTTTATTTTCTATCGACAAAATGTACTATTTCAAGCAAAACTGCTTTGCTTGTAGGAACGTACGCCTTCCTTTACAATGAAAGAAACAAGATTATTATGAGAAGGTGATGTGAAAATGGATAAAAATAACGAAAATACCATTCGTGAGATAAAAGAAAAAGTCGATCATTTAATCGCTGAAGTTCAAAAAGTCATTGTGGGCAAGCAACCAATCATTGAATTGATGTTTGTTGCTCTGTTTTCCGGTGGACATATTTTATTTGAAGATGTTCCTGGTGTCGGTAAAACATTACTTGTGAAGTCCTTGGCCAAAACAATCCAAGGCGATTTTAGTCGTGTTCAGTTTACACCAGACCTTTTGCCAGGAGATATCTTGGGCTTTTCTTTTTATAATTCAAAAACAAAAGATTTTGAATTCCGTCCTGGTCCGATTTTTACTACTATTTTATTAGCAGATGAAATTAACCGAACAACACCGCGAACACAAGCGGCGTTACTCGAAGCCATGGCAGAAAAGCATATTACTATTGACGATCAAACGTATCCTTTAGATAATCATTTTTTCGTTTTAGCAACTCAAAACTCTATTGAATACGAAGGAACTTATCCGTTACCCGAGGCTCAATTAGATCGATTTTTATTCCGGCTGCACATTGGTTATCCTACTTTCGATGAAGAACTCTCTTTATTATTAGACACCCAAGAACAGTCTCTTGCCACATTAAAAGTCATTCTCACCAATGAGTCCCTCACTAGAATCAAACAAACTGTCTCAACAACCTATCTTGACCCTTCAGTCGCACGTTATGCGTTGGAATTAGTCACTGCTACACGTAATCATCCAGTAATCAAGTTAGGTATCAGTCCACGTGGCAGCTTAGCTTTTATTCAGTCGGCTAAAGCCTACGCAGTAATCAAGGGGCGCTCTTACGTTACCCCAAGCGATTTTCAAGTGCTATTGCCTTTTGTTTTCAAGCATCGACTATTATTTCATGATCGTTCGTTGACTGATAATGAAATTGATTTACTCTTAAAAGACCTAATAAAACAAATTTCAGTTCCGGTAACATAGCGATGAAAAAACATTGGAATTACCTCATAAATAGTTGCATTCTTTTGATCTATTTCTTGTTCTTGATTTTTACAATTTTATTTAATCAACTATTCGGCTGGTTTTTAGTTATTCTTTTTACCTTATATATCGCATTCAGTTGGCTTTCTTTAAGTAGACGACTATCAAAAATCGAGTTGGTTCTCATTGTTCCTGCACTCGTTTATCGGGATAATTCAATAACGATCAATCTTCTTATTGCCGAGTCACAAGCCTTAACACTTTTCGTACCACGTCTAACTTTACATTTTCCAGAAGAGTTCCTACCGAAAACGCAAACTTTTTTATTGGTTTCAAAAAAAGAACAACAACTATCGATTACTTGGACTCCCCGGAATAGAGGTATGTTTGAAACACTTCCCGTCCAATTCATCGCTTATGATTATCTAGGCTTGTTTCGAAAAAGTAAACTAAAAAAGATAACATTCAAAACTACTGTTTTGCCAAATAATATACTACCTGAAGCACGAATATTAACGCACTTTTTGACAAGCAGACAACAAAAAAACAACTTCTTATCTTCTCAAAATCTAGCTGGGATTCGAGAACATCGTCAAGGTGACTCATTAAAGCAAATTGATTGGAAACGTTCCGCTTACTATCAACAATGGCTCTCTCGTGAATATGAGCCAACTGTTCAACAAAGTAAATTGACCCTTTGTTTTTGGGGAACACCAACAAATTTTGAAAAAATGCTTGACTTATACTTTTCTTTTTTAAGTTTCTATGACCAGAAAATTTATCCAAATCAACTGATTTTTGCTGAACAGAAGTACAACGGTACACATCCTTCTCCTGCTTTTTTTGCTCAGCTACATGCTATGGAAGATTTTCTGCAACAACCAAGTATGGTTGAACATAGTACTAAAGAAATACTCCTTTTTGTTCCAGAACTCTCTCCAACAGTCCACGCACAAGTTTCTACTTGGAAACGAGAGGCCGTCAACGTTACCCTCATTTACTATGAAAATAATGAACTGTTTCTACAAGATGATAATGAGCAAAAGTTTCCAATTAAAAAACTTAGTTAGGAGGTGTCCATGTTGAATCTTTCAACAAAAAAATGGTGGCGAAGCTTTTACGCCTTTTTTCTCTTAAGTGCAGGCGTTCCAACTTTTTTAACTGCGAACGATCTCACCACAAGTTTACCGCTGATTACTACTATTGCTGTCTTCTGTCTGATTATCCGGATGATATCTTCTAAGATTATTCGAGTGATTTTAGCTTTTTTCACTAGTTTGGTTAACTTGTTTGTTTATTTTCCTCCAGCAACAGTCAGAAGTAATTGGTTTTTGGAATTGTTAAATCAATCTCAAACTGAATTTAACGAATTAGTTGCCAGTGAATTCCATTACTTTCCAGAATTACCAGCATTCATTCTCATGCTATGCCTCGTTTATTTACTAACTACTTTAACCATTGATTATGATTTATGGGGCCTGCCATTTTTAGTACTAGTGCTTTATTTCATGATGTTAAGTATCTTTCGTGAATTTGATCTGTTAACTGAGTGTATTTTTATTGTTATTATTCTATTCAGTTATCTTTTCATTCGTCAGTTATCATTACTTCAAAAAAAGCATAACAGATGGCCATTTATCTTCATTACTATGATTGTTTTGCTCTGTTTGTTATGCATTAGTGTGTGGATTCCCACACGATTGCCTGAAGTCACACAAACAATTGAAGCAAGGAGTGCTCCAGTCAGAGAATTTTTCAACAAACAAGGTTTATATGCTAGAATACGTGCATTCCAAGAAGCAGGACGTTCAAGAACCGGATTCAGCGAAAATGATGAGACCCTTGGTGGACCAGTTTACGATCAGACAGACGTCGTTTTTACCGCAGTTCAAGAATCTGGTCATTATTATAAAATACAGAATAAAGGAGTCTATACCGGTACTGGTTGGACAGAAAATAGTCGAAGTTCTTCCCAAATAAACGAGTTGCCACATCAATTAGTCAATTATCCAGAGGCAATCGTTACTGAGCCCACTACCCTTCAACTGACAATAAATGAGCAGACTTTCCTTCCCTACTCTTATGGAAATTTTAGTCTTACGGCATTTCCATCCTTGCCAGATAGTGCGTTATTTTTCTTATCAGATACTCAACGTTATGTTGTAGATAAATCGTCCTCATTCATAGCGACTTTCACTGTTGCAAATCTTTCTTATACTTATGACATGTTAGTCAACAGTGTTTTAACTGACGTGGAACAAGCAGAATATCAAACAGACCTTCAGCTACCAGCAAACTTACCTAAACGAATAACTTCTCTTGCGAAAGAGATAACAAGTACAAAAACAACTTTACTCGATCAGGTTCTCGCAATCCAAAATTACTTAAAAAGTAGTGGGGAATTTCGTTATTCAAAAGTCGATACACCACACACGCCTGCAAATCACGACTATGTTGACCATTTTCTATTTGATTCTAAAATTGGTTATTGTGATAATTTTTCTTCAGCTATGGTTGTTTTACTACGTACACTTAATATACCTGCACGCTGGACAAAGGGTTTTACTATGGGTTACCAAACAGGTAATCACAGTAATGGGCTAAAGGAATATAACATTTTAAGTAGTAATGCTCACTCTTGGCCAGAAGTTTATTTTCCTGGATTTGGCTGGTTACCCTTTGAACCCACGCCGGTATTTGCAAATCCTGCGACTGCACAAAGTAGACAAGAAACGATCCTTACAGCTATTCCAGAGAGTCAACCATCACAATCAATAGCCGAAACGACAACTGCTTCCTCAACATCTGAGACAGAAACAACATCATCAACAGAAGACAATACTATTTTTTCTGATACAACAATCACTCATAAGTCTTTATGGAAATCTGTTGTCCTTTCTTTGCTCATAGTTGCATTGGTTCCATTTCTCATTCCTTCTTTTCGCCAAAAAGTTCGTTGGCACCTTTTGTATTATCAAGTTGTTTTGTTTGCTTCAGATAATCAAAAAAACTATCAACAGTTGCTGATACAAGTAGAGAAGCTATTTCCAAGACAACGTGCAGAAAACTTATTGGATTATAGTTATCGCGTCGAAAAGGCGATTCCAATGCAGCAAAGCTTCATCAAATTAACCAAAAACTATGAAACAACTATTTATGGGCAAAATCAAGAGATACAGTTTGATAAAAACACTTATCTGACTGTTATCAAAACAATCAGTAAATCACTTCGTTTCTTTTCTAAACGCAGTTAATTTTTCATATTGCTAAAATCGCTTGTTTAAAAAATCAAAGCGAGGCTGGATTTTTTAAGTTCCAGCCTCGCTTTGTTATCTGACATAATTATCAAATTTTTGATTACGCAACTTGCTTGTTGTAACGTTCCACGTTTTGTTTGATTGCACCAATCATTTTCGCATCGTTGATTCCTGTCACCGCTTGGATCAGTTCTTCAATATTTTTTGTTTGCTTCATTTCATAAAGTTCACAACTTTGTTCATCATTTGGATCATAATAGTTAAAAATAATACCCATCGTCGCAGTTAAATGTGGGGAAACAAGATCTCTTTCTTTTAATTCTAAGATTGGTCGAGTAAAGCGTTCTTGATTTCCCAATTTCCGTAGAGGTGTCCGCGCAACGCGGCTGATTGCATCGGAAATATATTTGTTTTGGAAACGTTGGATAATTTTTTCAATGTATTGTTCATGTTGCTTTTCATCAAAGCCCCACTTCGCAATCAATAGATTTCCTGTTTCCTGTAATACAGATTTTAATTGTGCGACAACCAACGCATCTTGCATTGCTTCATCTATTGTTTGATAACCTAGTAAAGCGCCCGTGTAAGCAGCCGTTGCATGTCCAGTATTCACGCTAAATAGTTTGCGTTCAATATAAGGTTCTAAATCTTCTACATAAAGGACACCTTCCAGCTCGATTGCTGTATTTTTTCGTTCATGATCTGCAATTACCCATTCTTTAAAAGGTTCAACTTGAACAAACAAAGGATCCTCATGTTTTTGTAACGGAACGATACGATCAACTGCTGCATTTGGAAAACCAATATACTTCTCTAAAAAATCAACTTGTGATAAATGTTTACGGACTTCTGTTTCTAAAAATGCCGAACCACCAATCATATTTTCGCAAGCAACGATATCTAATGGTGTTGTATTCTGTACTTTTTCTCGTTGCTCAATCCCTTTAGCAATCAAGTCAGCGATAAAGGGCAAAATATTTGGTCCAATCGCAGTCGTCACTAAGTCTGCTTCACCAATCGCAGCAATCACGGCTTGAGGATTTTCTTGATTATTGATTCCAGAAACATGTTGGATTTCAATTTGTTTCTTTGTCTCATCCGCAAGTTCAATTACATATCCATTTCTTTCATTCAATGCGTCAATGATTTCCCGATTGACATCCACAAAAGTAATGTCAAAGTCATTTTTGGCTAATACTTCACCGATAAATCCGCGCCCGATATTTCCTGCTCCAAAATGTACTGCTTTCATCTTTCTCTCTCCTTATGCAATCGCTAAATTTTCACAAACTTCTTCTTTACTTAGTGCATCTGCTAACTGAACAACATTGTCTACGTCGCTACAGTACAAGGCTATTTGTTGAACTAATGCTAAGTGCTCTTCTCCAACACCTGCGATACCAAACAACACAGTCGCAATTTTCTCCTCATCCTCTGTTCCAAAATTGACACCGTCAGGTACTTGAACAACACAGATACCAGATTTCTTAACATATTTTTTCGCTGAATCTGTTCCGTGAGGAATAGCAATAAAGTTTCCCATATAGACGGATAACATCTCGTCACGCTGAATCATCGAATCGATGTACGCGTTGTCCACGCATCCCGCCTCAACTAATTTTTCTCCACAGTAACGAATCGCTTCTTCTTTAGAAGCAAACGTTTGGTTTAATTCGATCATGCTGAAATCTAGTGCTTTCATTGTTTTCTCCTTCTTTAAGCAGATTTTTTAAGTTGTTGCGCAATAGTCTCGTAATGTTTGATTTGAACCATGCTTTCAACTGGTAAATGAAGCGCATTTGGTGCAAGTTCTTGAATTTCTTTTGTCAAATGTTCTCTAGCAAGTACCAATGAATGTTCATCATCAGCTAGTTCATCAATCTTGATTTTTTGTAATGGAATTTGAATATCATTTTTTTGAAGCACTTCTTTTAAGACATTGATGCCCATTGTTGCAGACCCTGCTCGTTGATCATGGACAATCACGATTTTTTGGATTTTACTCATATCTTGTGGTGCGACTTCATGTTGTAACTCGTCCTTTGATTCTAGAGGTTCCGTTGTTTCTTTTTGGCTTAGTTGTTGGATTACCTCGTCATATCTTGGTGAATTCAAGAAATTTTCAACTGCAACAAACTGTGCATGTGGTGCTTTTTGTTTTGCTCTTTCTTGTAATTCCACTTGAGTAATGATCAACGTTCCTTCTTCATCTACCAACTGGCTGATTGCTTGATTTGTCACAGTTTGTGGTAGGTCAGCTTTCTGAACCATTTTTCTTAAAATTGAAGCACCCATCGCACTTGAGCCCATACCTGCGTCACAGGCAAAAATAATTTTTTTAGTCGATGAAAATGCCTCTGGACGAACAGTCACACCTTTAGCAGTCTGTTTTGCTTGTTTCATTTCTTGAACAGATTGCTCAAAACTTTCTGATTCTTCTCGTGCATCGGCTTTTAAAATAACTACAGAAACCGCAAAAGAAACAATTGTTGCGACTGCAATACCTAATAAAACTGGTAGATAAGAACTAAGTGGTGCCATTGCCAAAATAGCAATGATTGATCCAGGAGAAGCTGGCGCACGTAGACCTGCATCTAATAATTGGAAAATGAAGCTTCCTGAAATCCCACCTGCGATTACCGATAAAAACAAAAGTGGTTTCATCATGACATATGGAAAATAAATTTCGTGAATTCCACCTAAGAAGTGGATAATGATTGCACCCGGTGCAGAAGATTTTGCTGCGCCTTTGCCAAAGAAGGTAAAAGCTAATAACACACCCAATCCAGGACCAGGGTTAGCTTCTAATAAGAATAAAATCGATTTACCTGCTGTTGCGACTTGCTCTGTTCCAAGTGGTGTTAAAATGCCATGATTGATTGCATTATTCAAAAATAAAATTTTCGCTGGTTCGATAAAAATATTTGTGAGTGGAATCAAATGTGCATTTAAAATTACCTCTACACCTTGAGCCATCGCTTGTGTCAAACCATCCACAACTGGGCCAATGCCGGTAAAACCAATTAGGGCTAAACCAAAACCAATCAATCCTGCTGAAAAGTTATTAACTAACATTTCAAATCCTGATTTGATCCGTGATTGAAATACCTGATCAAATTTTTTAATTGCATAACCACCTAAAGGTCCCATAATCATCGCGCCAAGCATCATTGGAATATCCGTTCCCACAATGACCCCCATCGTCGCAATTGCTCCGACAACCGAACCTCGATCACCTGCGATTACTTTTCCACCAGTGTAACCAATCAATAGCGGGATCAAGTAAGTCAGCATTGGCCCAACTATTGTCGCAAATTGTTCATTCGGTAAATAGCCATCTGGAATAAACAAGGCTGTTAGGACACCCCATGCTATTAGCGCCCCAATATTGGGCATCACCATACTAGACAAGGTACTTCCTAATTTTTGAACACGTGCTTTCAGTGAGATTTTTTCTTTTGTATTCATCGTCTGCTCCATTTTTTCTGCTCCTTTTCTTCTTTATGGTTTAATTGTATCCGCTTACCTTTTAGAGAAATAGTCGTACTTTGGCACAAAAGTTTGTGCCAAAACATGGAGAACACAAAAAAGGAGCACGACAATTGTCGTACTCCTTCTCTTAATAAACGATGAACCCAAAGTAATTTCTTGGCAATAAGTCTTTTTCTAAAAATATGAAAAGCTATTTTTGTCAGTTACTCATTCTTTTTTTCCAAAATTGTTTGCACTTCTGACACTGTTTTCGCATCACTCAACGCAATCACTTGTTCAATTTCTGCACAAAAGAATGCCAGTTCTTGTAACATTGGTAACTGCTGTTCCTTTTTGAAAGTAACCGCAAATAAAATCGTTGCAATTTTTGGTTCTTCTTCTGTTCCAAAGTTAACACCATCTGGCACTTGAACAAGTGATATACCCTCTTTGACTACTAGCTCTTCGTCACCATGAGGCAAAGCAACAAAATTACCAATATAAACACTCATCAATTCTTGACGTTTGATCATTGACTCGGTGTATCCTTCTTTTACCCAACCTTGATTTGTTAACCATGCTCCAATATTGGTCAATGCGTCCTGCCAATTACTGAAACTTTGATTCAAGCGTATCTTTTCTGTGGCTAATTCCATGTATTTCCCTCCTCACTTCTTTTTCTCATTCCTTTATTTTTTCATCTCATCAATCAAAATTTTTGCCAATAATTGATAGACGATTGCTTGATTACCTGACTGAAAAATTTCTAAGTTCAAATCATTCATGATCATCGCTGCACTGATTTTTCCTAGTAAGCGACTATCGGTTTCTTCAATTGGTGAAGGAGCAAGCATTAGCATCATTCGTTCAAGTGCAATTGGTTGCTTATCCATTCCTTCAATGGTGATTGGTTGTTTCAATTGAAAAATACAAAAGACTGGTGCAACTACTGCTGAACTAGATGTGTGAAACAAGCCCATATTTGTTTTTGGGATCCCAATAGGTGACTGTTGATAACGTCGCATTAATTTTTCTTGAACATCCTTTTCATCTCTGAGTAACTCTGTTGATAAGTAGGAAAGAACTTGGCTTAAAATCTCACTTAGTTTGTTTTCGTTGCTAATTTCTTGAATAAAAAAACGAGAAAGTAACTGATTGATTTTTTCCATCACGATCAAGGTTTTCTCGTATTGATCCGCTAAAATTGGTTCCGATGTAGTCGTGTGTTCTGTTGGTAATGGATGGGCGCTTCTCGCTTTTTGGAAGGCTTGTTTCAAACGTTTGATCTCATCTTCTAACAACAAAGGTGACACCAACAAGTAATTACCTGTGTATCCCGGTAAAACGGAAGTCGAGATAACCACATCATACACTTTTTGAAGATCAACTTTTTTGATATCTGCAATTCGATAGAATTCTAGCTGACTAATCGAAGGAAAATATCGTTTCAAGCGCATTTCTAACATACTAGTTGAGGCCAAACCACTCGGAGAAAACGCTGCAATACGGATCGAACTTTCTTTTGGACTACGCTCAAGTGAACTGGCAAAATGTAAAACCATATAAGCAATTTCTTCATTGGATAACTGCTTCTCTTGAAAAACTTGGCTAACTGCTGACCGAACAGCGGTAGTCAGTTCGTCGTATTGAATCATGATTTTTTCAAGAATCGGATTCGTCAATGTTTCTTCTTGCAAAATCGCTCGAGAAAATACCCCAGACAAGTGTGTCAGCAACATTTTATAAAGACTTTCATCTTCATAAAAACGCACATCGGTTTCTTCACTAACTAATGTGATCAGTTGTTTTACTAGATAAGCAAGCTGTGTATCAAAATGTTCATCAAAGAAATCTTTATCAAATGAATTGGAAAAGTCATTTAACAAACTGGCAAAAAAGACGATTTCATTTACTGGATATAATTGTTGGCTTTCTTTTCCGATAATCGCAAAAAGTCGCTTAGCAATTTGTAAAAATTCTTTGTTTGCTAAACCCAAATAGGTTTCATTCGTCAAAAACTGATTTTTTTTCACCCGATCCATCGTCAACGTTAACATCAAGATCAAATGCGCTAATTTACGGTCACTCAACTCATTTTTTTTACCAATCAACTCTTCACTTATCATCTTTCTCACCAGAAAAAAGTTTTCTAACTGGATGAATCGAAAAAAATAATTTGGACTTTTTTGTTTCTTCACGAGATGAAACAATTCATACTCATTGATTTCCAATTCCAACACATTTGCTGCCAATAAACGTCGATATTTTTCTGGACCAATAATTTCATACCCTTGATTGCGAACAATTTCTAATGGAAGGTGCTCAATACTTGCTTCAAGCTGCTTGATATCTGCGTAAAACGTAGTGTTACTGACTAAATAGGTTTCCAAAAAATACGCTAAACTTAACGGCTGTACCGTTAATAAAATTTCTAATAAAATCGCATGTTGACGTTCCAATGTCGAAAGTTCTTCTCCAGCTTCATCATTGATTTCCGCCGATAATTTCGACTTAGCTTCAGTTGTTGCTTCAATCAAAAACGTACCACGCGTTACTTTCTTTAATTGAGCATCAACTGCTTTCAATGATAAAGCTAACTGATCTAACTCACGATAGACCGTTCGCTTGCTAACTTTCAAGACTGTCATCATTCGTTCCACGGACACTGGTGTGGAACTGTGTAACAACTCACTGATCAATTGCTTCTCCCTTGTGGACAAGTACATGTTCGACTCCTCCTTTCATCCATTGTTCATAGGCTGTTGTTAATACAAAATCTTCAACTAACACAACTTTTGATAGTTCAGCTAACTGAGGATTTTTGTGAAAGAGAGTGGTTGTAACAACATAGATTGTTTCTTTTTCACTTGCGAACTGTTCGATCGGTAGTTTACTGATGGAAAGTGAATGTCCCTGTTGCTTTGCTAATTGTGCTAAAATCGTCATCCCTATCGTTTGTGAGCCTCTGACATTTTCTGCGTATAAAAACACAACCTTTTCAGTCTTGTTTCTGTCTATTCCTCTGACAATTGCTGCTGTTTTCGCCACGTGAGAAGTTGTTAGAAGAAAGCTTTTAATCTCTGGTAAAGCATTCTCTACTTCCAAAAAATGAGCCAAAGGAAGAATTTGACTGCGTGGTGCTTGCTGCTGAGCAAGTGCCATTAGTTCTCTTTGGACAATAAGTAGTTGATCTGGTTGATTTTTCACTTGATAGATCGAAGTATAGTCAACACTTGCAGGTAAGTTTGCGACTTGTAGTTGTTTCTTCAATAATGCTGCACCCATCGCACTTGAGCCCATCCCCGAATCACAAGCAAAGATAATTTTTTTATTTATCACTGGTTGCATTTCCTCACATTCCTCATCATTTGGCTTTTCTTCTCCAGCAGCCAAAGATTCTTTTCTTAATAAAAATAATGCACAACTAAACGTCACTAAAATACTCACTAAAATGCCAAAACTGACGGCTAAAAGCTGATTCGTTGGCGTATTTGTCAATATAACGACTAATGAGCCTGGTGACACTGGCGCACTTAAACCTACATGCAATAACTGAAACAGAAAAGTTCCACTAGCACCGCCCAAAATGACTGCCAATAAAAGTTTGGGTTTGATTAGTACAAAAGGAAAATAAATTTCATGGATACCGCCAATAGCTTGGATCATTAGCGCACTTCCGGCATTCGTTTTTGTCTCTCTTCTTCCTTGAAGGAGAATTGCAAGCAACACCCCAATTCCAGGGCCCGGATTTGCTTCCATCAAAAACAAAATCGATGAGTTTTCCTGTTGAGCAAATTCAATACCAAGCGGAGTTAAAATGCCATGATTGATAATATTATTAAAAAACAAGACTTTGAGTGGTTCCAACAAAACATGGGCTAACGTAAGCATTTTCATTTCCGTCAACCACAAAATAGCTTGTGAGATCATCTGGCTGACCGAAGCAATAAGGGGTGTAAATACAATCATTCCCAACAAGCAACATACACCACCAACGATTCCTACAAGTAAATTATTAATCAACATCTCGTATCCAATCGTAAATTGTTTTTTGACTTTATTTTCAAATAAGTCGTACACTTTTCCTGCCAATGTCCCCAGAATCATGGCACCAACAATTTGTGGTGCTGTTGAACCAACAATAATTCCTAAAGTAGCAATTGCGCCAACAATTGCTCCTCGTTGATTCCCAGTAGTTTTCCCACCCAAATAGCCAATCATAATCGGTAATAACAGATGAAGCATCCATTCGCTCACTTCATTCAGCCTATGGGCTAATTCTCCAGAAAAATAAGGTGTTATAAAAGAAAGAAAGCCCCATGCAATAAAAATACTTAAGTTTGGCATAATCAGTTGGCTCAATTGATGACCTATTTTTCGCAGCTCTAAGTTTTTTGTCGTTAAGTTTTCTATCAAATGATTTCCCCCTTGCTCCCTTTCACTTCAAGACAATCATCTGAAGAGTCACTATTAAAGTATAACAAAGAAAACAAAGCGTCCACAAAATTTTATGTGGTTCACATTCAAAACACTCTTTTTTGAAAAACTGCTTGACATATAGTTCGGTACCGAACTATAATCGAAATAAGAAAATGATTCGGTACCTAACTAATTATATTTATGAATGGAGGTTCTACTAATGAGTAAACTTTTACAAAAATCGAAAAAGAAAATCCATGAAAGCCAAACACTTTCATTAAAAGAAATTGAAAAAGTAAAAATTGAGCTTGAAGCCAAAGCACGATTATTTCAAACAAGTTTTGGATTAATCAAAAAAAGAGTGATAGCCTAAGCATCACTCCTTGATTTGCCAAACTTATTTGATTTTCAACGTCAGCGCATTCAAAGCAACCACAACTGTGCTGAGTGACATCAAGACAGCACCAACAGCAGGACTTAATAAAATACCAATTGGTGCTAAAATACCAGCTGCCAACGGAATAGCGATAATATTGTAACCCGCTCCCCACCAAAGGTTTTGGATCATTTTTCTTCTTGTTTGCTTTGCTAAATCCAAGAAATGCAAAATATCATTGGGATTGCTATTGGTTAAAACAACATCTGCTGAATCAATTGCAACATCTGTCCCAGCACCAATAGCCATCCCGATCGTTGCACGAGCTAAACTTGGTGCATCATTGATCCCATCTCCAACCATAATGACTTTTTTGCCTTGTTGCAAATAGTTTTGTACGATTTTTTCTTTGTCATCAGGTAATAAACCGGCATAAAAATCGTCCATTCCTAAATAATGAGCGACTGCCTGCGCAGCACTTTCGTTATCACCAGTCAACATGACAGGGGTAATTTTGCGTTCTTTCAGTGTTTGGATAAATTGTTTTGCTTCTGGCTTCACGACATCACCTAACGCAATCATTGCAACCAAATGATCTGCTATAAGCAAGAAACTAATCGTGTTTCCTTGTTCTTGATAACGGTGGAGTAACTCAGGTTTGACAACCAAGTTAAGTCGCTTGATTTCTTTTTCATTCACAATCTTGACTTCTTGATTTTTCACCGTGCCAGCTAAACCAACACCTGTTAAATTTTTCAGGTTTTCAACTTTAGCAGGCGTAATTTTTTGCTCTTGCAGATAGTTCATGATCCCGATGGCTAATGGGTGATTCGCATTTGCCTCTAGTGCGCCAATCATTTCAAGTGCTTCCTGTTTTGTTACAGAATCAGTTAGCATTTCAACACCTGTGACCGTAAATTTTCCTTGTGTCAACGTTCCGGTTTTATCTAACATGATAACGTCCAAATCAGCAGCTTGTTCTAAGGCATTTCGGTTTTTCAAGAGCAAGCCATTTTTTGCAGCAATTGATGTGGAACGAGCTACCACTAAAGGAATTGCTAAACCAAGTGCGTGCGGACACGCAATAATAAAGACCGTCACCATTCGTTCTAACGCGGTAGGTAAATCGGCGACGACTAGCCAAACAATAAATGCCAAGATCCCTGCAGCCAACGCCACATAAAACAACCACTTAGCAACTTTGTCTGACAACGATTCTAATTTTGATTTTTCACTTTGTGCTTTACGAACCATTTCCATAACTTTCGCAAGGTACCCACTTTCGCCAGTACCAGTAACTTTGATTTCAATCGTGCCTTCACCATTGACCGATCCACCTATGACGCGGTCATCAACTTGTTTTTTGACTCCTTTTGATTCACCTGTAACAGCTGATTCGTCCACGATCGTATTTCCTTTGATAATGATACCATCTGTGGGCATCTTATCACCTGAACGCACAACTAGACGGTCGCCTTCATGAACTTCTTTTAAAGAAACTGTTTCTTCCGTCCCATCTTCTTTGATTCGCTTCACTGATTCAGGTAATAACTCTGCTAGCTTTTGTAGCGCATTACTTGCATTTGAGACAGCATTCATCTCGATCCAATGACCCAATAACATAATGACGATCAAAGTAGCTAATTCCCAGAAAAAGTCCATCACATGTGCATGTGGGTTAACTAAGTTTGCGATAAAAGAGTACAAACTATAAATATATGCAACGGAGATCCCCATTGCAATCAAGGTCATCATTGCCGGACTCTTTTGTTCCAATTCCATTTTGGCCCCACTTAAAAATGGTTGGCCTCCATAGATAAAGAGAATCGTAGCTAAAACAAGTACGACCCACTCAGAACCGGGAAAGCTGATTTGAAAAGGCAATTCCAAGCCCATCATTGGTGACAAAAGAATAATAGGAATAGCTAACACAAGGGATAACCAAAATTTCTGCTTAAAATTCCCCATATGCATCGAGTGATCCATTCCACTCATATCATGTTCATGTTTCATTCCCTCATGCATCGAATGATCCATTCCACTCATACCATGTTCATGTTTCATTTCCTCATGCATCGAATGATCCATTCCACTCATATCATGTTCATGTTTCATTCCCTCGTGCTTCGACAATTCATTCTGTTTTTCTGATTCTTTCATCTCGATCCCTTCTTCACTTTAATTATTTTTTCATTTTTCGATTTAAACTTAACGAATTAAGCAACACACTAACTGAACTAAAAGCCATCGCACCACCAGCAATAATCGGATTCAACAAGCCAAATGCAGCAAAAGGAATTCCGATCGTATTATAAACAAAAGCCCAAAAAAGATTCTGCCTGATTTTCTTCAACGTGGCACGAGATAAATCAATTGTTTGTACAACAGCCATTAAATTACTATTCATTAAAGTAACATCTGCTGTCTCCATTGCAATATCAGTTCCACTTCCCATTGCTAAGCCAACATCTGCTAAAGCAAGCGCTGGTGCATCATTGATTCCATCACCAACCATGCCGACTTTTTGATCTGCTTGTTGCAAACGTTGAACATAAGCAGCTTTTTCATCAGGTAATACCTCCGCAAAAATATGAGCTGAATCAAGTCCCACTTGTTTTCCAATCACGTTAGCAGCAAGCTTGTTATCCCCTGTCACCATATACACTTCGATTTTTTGTGCTTGTAGTTTTGCAATTGCTTGTTTCGCTTCTGTTTTCACTGCATCAGCAACTGCAATCAAGCCCAAAACTTGCTTCTCATCAGCCAAATACATAACCGTTTTTCCTTCTTGTTCTAAGTGTAGCGCTTGTTCTTCCAATGAAGCAACTGATAGGCTTAATTGTGCTAAATGTTTTTTTGTCCCAGCAAAATATACTTGTTGATTGATTTTCCCGCTGATTCCAGCACCTGGATGTGCAGTAAATTCACTCACTTCATAAGGAACGATCTCTTTTTCTTGGCTATAATCGTTGATTGCTTTTGCCAAAGGATGTTCGGAAGCTTGTTCCAGACTATGAAAGAGCTTGACAACTTCGGTTGAACCAATCACATCAGTTACTTGAGGAGTTCCCTGCGTAATCGTTCCTGTTTTGTCTAATAAAATACTCGTAAGTCCCGCAGCTTCTTCCAACGCTTCGCCACCTTTAATCAAAATACCATTTCGTGCACCAACGCCCGTCCCTACCATAATTGCTGTTGGTGTTGCTAATCCCAAAGCACAAGGACAAGCAATGACTAAAACAGAGACACTATGAATTAAAGCCAGTTGCCAGTCACCTGTAAGCCATCCAGTCAAAACCAACGTAACAAGAGCAACAACTAAAACTACTGGTACAAAAATACCAGAAATTCGATCGGCGATTTGTTGAATGGGTGCTTTACTTCCTTGAGCATCTTCTACCATTTGGATGATTTGAGCCAACACGGTTTGACTACCTACTTGGGAAACTTCGATCTGTACTAACCCAGTAGTATTCACTGTTCCTCCAAAAACGGTGTCGTCAAGCTGTTTTTCTACTGGTAAGCTCTCTCCAGTCAGCATACTTTCATCAATCGCGCTACTTCCGGAAATGATTTTTCCATCTGTCGGTATTTGTTCACCAGGACGAATGACCAAGCGATCTCCAACCATAACGTCTTCAATCGCAATCGTTTCTTCAACACCATCAACTAATTTCTGTGCTGTCTTCATTTGTAGCGACATCAGTTGTTTGATGGCATCACCTGTCTTGCTTTTGGCTGTATGTTCTAAATATTTTCCTAATAAAATCAAGGTGATGATCATACTACTACTTTCAAAATACAAATCATTGGTCGTACTTGAAACAAATCCGTTATAAATGCTCAACAGAAAAGCAGCAGTCGTTCCAAGAGCGACTAAAACATCCATGTTTGGCGCCTTGGTTTTCAATGCGTGATAGGCACCTTGATAAAAACGTGCACCCACGAAAAACTGAACGGGTAATGCCAAAATCAATTGGACCGTTGGTTGATGGAAAAATTGAACAAGTGTGCCATGATTTCCTAATAACATTGCAATCATTGCGGCCATCAATGGAAAAGTTAAGAGTGCACTTAACAATAAATCTCGTTTCATTTTTCGTAGATACGCTTTTTTTTCTTCAGCAATTTTTTGTTTATGGGCTTCGTCGTATAAGATTGCGCCGTACCCAATTTTTTCGACACTTTGGATCAATGCTTCGGCAGAAGTTTCAGCATATTTGACGCTTGCTTTTTCTGTTGCTAGATTGACTGTTGCCGAAATCACTCCTGGTTGTTCTTTTAATTCTTTTTCTACTCGTGCAGAGCAGTTTGCACAAGTCATTCCAGTAATCACCAAGGTAGTCATTTGAGATGTTTCAGTCATTCAATCACCTCTGCAGGATAACCTAAAGCAGTAATTTGTTCCTTGATCTGTTCTGAATGAATTTGACTCTCGTCAAATTTAACCGTTCCCTTTGCTTTTTTCAGATTTACTTTTACCTTTTGAATACCTGGCAACGCTTGAAGTGTTTCTTCCACCTTTGCTACACAATGATTACAGCTCATTCCTTGAATTGAAAATTGTTGTTTCATCCTAAATTCCTCCTTATGATTTACACGTACATTGTCCAGGGATACAATTGCAAGCAATTGTTGCCACTGGTTTTTTTTGTTGTAACTGTTCCATGATTTTATCGATATCAGCTTGCGTCAATGTTGCTTCTTCCACTAGATCAGCAATCGTCTCGCCAACTTTTTTTGCACAAATATGTGAAAATAAATTTTCTGTCGCACTACGAACAGTATCCATTTCAGAAACTGCTGGATGATAAATAAATTTTTTCCCTTCTTGCTGTGTCCACACAACTTCTTTTTTCACTAATCTTCCTAGTAATGTTTTGACAGTCGCTGCTTTCCAGTCCATCGAATCCGCCAAAATCTGGGTGATCTCTTGTGCAGTCGTTTGGTTTAATGTCCAAATCACTCGCATCACTTCCCACTCGGAATCGCTGATTTTAACAGGCATTTTAGTTTTTACCATTGCTTTCACCTCTTTCGTTTACACTTGTAATCTTTAAAGACAAACTTAGTTTACAACTGTAAACAAAAACTGTCAACTTTCTTTTCTTCTCTTTTTCTCTGTTAGTTCTTGCAAGAAAATTTTTTTACCTTTTTTTACTTTTCAAAATGACTACTTGTATTTCATTTGATTGTTCCCGCAAAATTTTTTCTAGTTCTACTACTTGTTTATTGGGAAATTGCCAAATGTAAATCAGAAAGTCTAAGTATTCTCGATCAAATTTTTCTTGAAATGTTCTTGGCATGTCTGGTCTAGAGGCTGGATTGATTCTTCGTTTGAAGGAACGAGAAATTACTCGAAATAAGGACAATAGACGTGGCACTTTCAAGAGGATAAGTGTGTCCGCGTGGTTGAAACGTAAATCACTTGTGCCTAAATAATTGCCATCGATGATCCAGTGTTCATTTGCACGGATAAACTTTTCTTGCTCTGATTGAAACCAAGCTTGAGCCTCTTCACTGTAGTTTGTTTGATGCCACAAAAAATCTAAAGGTAATAAATTGGCTTGTGTTACTTGTTGAAGTTTCCGAGCAAATGTTGACTTTCCTGAACCAGAGTTACCCATGACTAAATACTTCATTGATAGATCTTCCCTTTCTATTTTCTTGATTTTATTTCTGTGTATGAATATGTATACCTTTTACGATACACAAAAAAAATAGGACCTGACAAACTAATCACTAGTTAGTCAGATCCTATGATGAATTCTAGTTTCAATTTTATTGCTGAATTATGCTTGTGGAATTGTTTCTGATACTGGAACTTCTTTGTTCTTATCACGACGTGCAATCGCAGGTAAGATCATTCCTAGTAAAATCAAGACAATTGGTGTAATGATATTTGAAATCAATTGGAACCACCATGCTTTTGGATCAGCTGCATACTCAATTTTTGGAACCATACCTAAGATACAAGCAAATGCTGTAAATGCAAAACACCATGCACCGAAGATATAACCAATTTTGGGATTTTTAACGAATTTGTACTCTGAAGTGAATTTTTTATATGCTTTATTCAACATCATATAAGCCAAGAATACCCATAGATAACGCATTGGCATTACAACTGAGTTTAAGTTAGTCAACCATTTAACTAATTCGTTCATATCTTTGATACCGAAAATTGGTAACAAGATAATGATACTTACTAAGATCCCTGTCAGGAAGTACCCGTTGACCAAAGTTCCTTTGCGATTACGTTTACGCAACCAGTTTGGCACAAACTCAGGGTCAGCATCAGCTAGCAAGATTTTTAGCGGTGCATCAATTGAGAAGGCTAAAGCAGAAATTTGCCCAACCATGTTCGTCAACGCGTAGATGATCATCAACGCATTTCCAATTCCATAGTAGTTACCTAAAATTTGGAAGGCACTGTAGGCACCATTTGCCATTAGGTCTTTGGGAATATTGTCACTTGCAAATAGCATACCCATTGCCACTGAACCTAATACCGCACAGACACCAACCATTGCTGCTAAGAAAATCATTCCTTTTGGAAACTCTTTTGCAGGATTTCTTGTTGAGTTTACGTAAGGAGAGATTTTTTCTGCTCCACCCACTGCGAAAACTAGCATTGAAACGGTTGTGAAGTAACTAAAATCAAATGTTGGGATATATGTTTTCACTTGATTCATGTGTGGTGTAGCAAATTCCATTGTTGGGTTGATGAATGGTGCTGTCACTGCTAATAAAATGAATAGTAATGACATGACAAACATCGCAGTTCCCGCTAAACCACCGATCACTTTCAATGTTGATAATCCTTTAGTTGATAAGTATAAAAACGCTAAAAAGATTATTAATGAAATAATAGCAACTAATTGAACAGACATCGTATTGACGATATCTCCATTTCCTTGAACAGCCCAGCCAGCGGCAATCAAAATTGCTTGTGGTTTTTGTGCCAAGTAAGGAATATGCACAACCCAATAAGTCCATGCAGCGTAATAAGCTAGTCGTTTATTGGAAGTTGTATTTTCAACCCAAGAGCTTACGCCACCTTTACTGTCCTTAAATGTTGATCCTAATTGACCAACAATCAAAGCATAAGGAATAAAATAGATTGCAAGAATCAATAACCAAGAAGTAATAACGGAAATGCCTTGTTGTGCATAGTTATTCACAACATTTCCCATACCCCAGACCATATTGAATGCAATCAATGCAACTGTGAACCAGCGCAGTTGTTTGTCGTTCATTGTCTCTCTCCTTTGATATAAAGTATCTATTGCACCATGTAATAATAATCACTTTTTTTTGCTGTCGCAATAGTTTGTTATTTTAAGTGTGTATTCTTTTATTATAAACACATCGTTTTAAAATTATTTTTTCATCATAAAACCAGAAAAATATTTTTATTTCAAAAAGCTTTTGTCTTATGATACTTGCAAGACAAAATTTTCTGAAAAATGAAAATACATTTTTGTCCGTTACGACTTCTTTTAGAATTACATGAAAAAAATCCAAGAGATCAGTAACAATGATCTCTTGGATTCGAACATGCGTTATTTTTACCATAATAACGGATTTTTTTCGTATATTTTATTTATCAATATACATTCATTTCATTTTTTTACTCGTAAGCATCTCATTGCATTCAAAACAGCAATCACCGTTACCCCAACATCAGCGAAAACAGCATCACCCATTGAAGCAAACCCCAACGCACCAAGGAGTAAAACTAAAACTTTCACACCAATTGCAAAGACGATATTTTGCTTCACAATTCGCAATGTCTTACGAGCAACTCGCATCGCATCAGCAATTTTTGAAGGTTCATCGTTCATAATAACAACATCAGCTGCTTCAATTGCCGCATCGCTTCCTAGTCCGCCCATAGCGATTCCGACATCCGCTCTAGCTAAAACGGGTGCGTCATTGATTCCGTCACCTACAAAAGCTACTTTACCAGAGTTTTTTGCAAGAATCATTTCTAATTTGTCAACTTTATCTTGGGGAAGCAATTCACTATAAACCTGATCAATGCCTACTTTTTCACCTACAGAGTCAGCAATTTTTTTCGCATCCCCTGTCAACATAACTGTTTCTTTAACGCCAGCTTTTTTCAATTTATTCATAGCTTCTATCGCATCCACTTTTAGTGCATCTGCAATCAATAGAAAACCAACATATTTTTGGTCAATGGCAACGTAAAGTACTGTCCCGACTTCTTCACTCGCAGAAAATGCAATTTGTTTACGCGCCATCAATTTTTGATTACCAACTAGAATATCATGAGCCTCAATCACTGCTGAGATTCCTTCACCAGCAATTTCTTCTACTTGTTCACTCACTAATAAAGGACCTTGGTAAGCAGCCAAGACTGATTGGGCAATTGGATGCGTAGAATATTGTTCAGCACTTGCCACATACTGCATAAAGTCTGTTTCATCCATCGTTGTTTCAATTGTTTGAACAGAAAATTCACCTTTAGTTAACGTCCCTGTTTTGTCAAAGACAACAGTTTCTGTTTCTGCAAGTAATTCAAGATAGTTACTTCCTTTAACTAAAACCCCAATCTTACTTGCACCACCTATCCCACCGAAGAAACTCAATGGAACAGAAATCACTAAAGCACAAGGACAAGAAATAACCAAGAATGTCAATGCACGATAAACCCAGTCAGAGAACACGGCATCAGGAATCACTAATGGCGGTACAATTGCTAACAATAAAGCTAAAACAACTACGATTGGCGTATAGTAACGCGCAAATTTAGTAATAAAATTCTCAGCTGGTGCTTTCTTACTACTAGCGTTTTCAACTAATTCTAATAACTTACTGATTGTTGATTCACCATAAGTTTTCTCTACACTCATGACAATAGGTTGATTTTTATTGATAAACCCACTGAGAATCATTTCGCCACTGGTTACTTTTCGTGGCACAGATTCCCCAGTTAAAGCAGAAGTATCGACCATGGATTCACCGTCAATAATCGTTCCATCTAGTGGGACTCTTTCACCTGGTTTAATCAAAACTTGTTGTCCTAGCTCGACTTCTTCTGGTGCCACATCCATCCAACCTTCAGCAGTTTTGACGCGTGCTATGTCAGGACGAATGGCCATGAGTTCGCGAATGGATCGTCGTGATTGTTTAACCGCAAAACCTTGGAAATATTCACCCACTTGGTAAAACAACATGACAGCAACTGCTTCAGGATATTCCCCAATAGCCATTGCACCAATTGTCGCAATCGCCATCAAAAAGTTTTCATCAAAAATCTGACCCTTAGTTATATTCATGACAGCTTTTTTTATTACATCAAAACCGATTAACCCATAAATAAGGAGATAACCAATCAGACGAATAGCACCAGTCGGCGATAGCCAAATCAAAAGCCCCATTCCCACTGCGGAAACAAGAATCCGAATCAAATCATCCCAACTAGTATCATGTTCATGATCATGGTCATCTTGCTGATTATTTTTAAGCTCATTAATCGTCACATCTGGTTCGATTTCTTTAATCGCTTGCTTTGTTTTATCTTCAACGGTTGCTAAATCTGCTTCGTCTGCAACGATTCGCAACTTACTCGTAGTAAAGTTTACATTTGCTTCTTGCACACCTTCAATTGTCTGTACTTTTTTTTCAATTTTCATTGCGCAATTTGCACAATCTAAGCCATCTAAACGATATTCTTTATTCATTTTCTTTCCCTCCCTACAATACATATGAATATCTCTTCATAAGTTATTATAAATGAACGCACATTCATATGTCAACTGGAAGCCTTCTCTTTTTTTCTTTTATTTGACATTTTACGTTTCCTGTCAAAAAAAAGTGGACAAAACGAAAATCGTTTTGTCCGCTTTTCAATTTGTTACTCAAAATAATAGTGATTACTTGGGACGATCTCTGCTCCAAATGGCATCAACGCCAAACGAGCCAATTTAAATGATTGTTTGCCAAATGGAATACCTACAATTGTGATACACAAAATCAAACCACTTACAATATGCGTTAACGCCAAAGGAAGACCTGACACAATCAACCAAATCAAATTGACAATCAATGAAAAGCCACTTTGATGATAGATCACTTCTTTTCCAAATGGGGCAAAAGATAAAGAAGCAAGTTTAAAACATTGTAATCCGATTGGAATTCCAACAATTGTGATACACCATAATGCGCCCGCAATCAGCCAGCCAAGTCCCCCAACTAATCCTCCAAAAATAAACCATAAAATATTTCCTAAACAGCTCATACTATTCTCCTTTTATAAAGTTACTTGAATCTATTATCGCATAAAATACTAAAAAAGAAGCATGACAGTATCGTCATACTTCTTTTTTAAACTCTTTTTATTAAGTTGTATTCTTATTTAAGGTGTTCAAGAAGTAGCTCTGATAAATCAGTCTAAACACTCAAAAATTTGAGAAGCAATTTCTGACAATTTATTCTTATTTACTGGAGTTGGACACTTTTTTTACAACCTTTATGGATAAATGCGGTTCAACAAACGAGGGAATGGAATGGCCTCACGCACATGATCAATTCCTGAGATCCAAGTAACTGTACGTTCCAACCCTAAACCAAAACCTGAATGAGGTACAGAGCCGTATTTACGCAAGTCAAGGTACCAAGAATATTCGTTTTCATCTAAGCCATGCTCACGAATTTGTTCTAGTAAAAATTCGTAATCAGTTGCACGTTCACTACCACCAATGATTTCGCCGTAACCTTCTGGCGCGATCATGTCTGCACAAATCACAACATCTTCACGGGTAGGATGTGGTTTCATATAGAAAGGTTTGATTGCTTTTGGATAGTTTAAAATGAAAACTGGTTGCTCAAATGAATTCGCAATAAACGTTTCATGTGGTGAACCGAAGTCTTCGCCCCACTCAATATCATCAAATCCATTTTTCTTCAATAATTCAATTGCATCATCATACGTGATACGTGGGAAAGGTAACTTAGTATAAGATTTCAAAACTTCTTTATCACGTTCAAGTACATCTAACGCATAGTCACAGTTATCTAAGACACTTTGAACTAAGAAAGCTACATATTTTTCTTGAACTTCTAAGCTTTCTTCTTGATGAGTAAAAGCCATTTCTGGCTCTATCATCCAAAACTCGATTAAGTGACGACGTGTTTTTGATTTTTCTGCACGGAATGTTGGTCCAAATGAAAAGACTTTTCCAAATGCCATTGCAGCAGCTTCCATGTATAATTGACCACTTTGAGAAAGATACGCTTTTTGATCAAAATAGTTTGTTTCAAATAAATCAGTTGTTCCTTCTGGTGCTGAACCAGTCAAAATCGGTGGATCAATTTTAACAAATTGATTCGCATTGAAAAATTCGTATGTGGCACGAATGATTTCATTTCTGATTTGCATGATTGCATGCTGGCGTGATGAACGCAACCATAAATGACGGTGATCCATCAAAAAGTCTGTCCCATGTTCTTTGGGTGTAATCGGATAATCATGGCTTTCACCAACTACCTCAATGTTAGTGATCCCAATTTCATACCCAAATTTTGAACGGCTATCTTCACGAATTTCACCAGTAACAGTAATAGCTGTTTCTTGGTGTAAGTTCTTAGCAGTTTGGAAAACTTCTTCTGGTACCTCACTTTTGACAACTACACCTTGGAAAAAGGCTGTTCCATCTCTTAGTTGAAGAAAAGCAATTTTTCCGCTTGAGCGCTTGTTAGCAACCCATGCACCAATTGTCACAGTTTCTCCTACATGGTTTTTCGAATCAATAATTTGAATTTGTTCCACGAATGACTCTCCTTTTTTCTTCCTGTTTTACTTTCAGGATTCATTTTGACTTTTACTCTCAATAAATTGAGCAATTCTCAACACGGCTTCTTCAAGCGTTCCAAGATTTGTCGCATAACTTAAGCGAACGTTCTCACTTGCACCAAATCCTTCACCCGTAACTAAAGCAACCCCTGTTTCTTCTAACAGATCTTCGACCCATTTCGTCACATTACTATATCCACAAATAGCTAAAGTTTCTTTCACGTTTGGAAATAAATAAAAAGCTCCTTGTGGTTTCGCAAGTTTGACACCTGGCAATGCTGCCACTAATGGATATAAACGGTTCAAACGTTCTTCAAATGCCTGACGCATTTCTTCCACCGTATCCTGCTCTCCTCTTAACGCTTCAACCGCAGCATACTGACTGACTGCTGTTGGATTGCTAGTGGATTGTGACGCAATCGTAATCATTCCATCAATGATTGTTTGATCACCAACTGCGTAACCAATTCGCCAACCAGTCATGGCATATGTTTTTGAAACGCCGTTGATGATAATCGTTTGTTTGCGAATTGCTTCGCCTAGTGTGGCAATTGGAGTAAATTCATTGCCATTATAAACTAAACGACCATAAATATCATCTGCAACAATCAAAATATTATTTGCAACAGCCCATTTTCCAATTGTCAAAAGCTCATCTTTGGTGTAAATCATCCCTGTCGGATTAGATGGCGAATTGATAATCACAGCTTTTGTTTTGCCTGAACGGGCAGCCTCTAACTGCTCTACTGTCACTTTGAACGCATTTGTTTCTTCTCCGCGGACAAAGACTGGAACACCTTCAGCTAATTTGACTTGTTCCCCATAACTTACCCAGTAAGGAACGGGAATAATCACTTCGTCTAACGGATCAAGAATTGTTTGAAAAAGCGTGTATAGGGCAAACTTCGCTCCATCAGTAACGATGGTCTGTGAAGTCTGATAATCAAGCTGATACTGTTGCTTTAAATAATCAACAATTGCTTGACGTAACTCTGGAATTCCAGCAGTCGGCGTATAGTAGCTTGCTTTCCCATTTTTGATAGCTTGGATGGCAGCTTCCTGAATATTCTCAGGTGTTGCAAAATCTGGTTCACCGACTGTTAAACTCAAGATATCTCTACCTTGGGCTTTCAGTGCTTTTGCTTTAGCTGCCGCTGCAAGTGTCACAGAAGGCTCTAAACGTTGTGCTCTCTTAGATAGTTCCATCTTTTTCGTCCCTTCACAATTAGATATTTTGAATGGTTTTCACTTCGTCCCCTGATTCAAATGTAATCAGGTAATAATTTAATGAATTGTCTGTCCCTTTAGCAACAACTTCCCAAACAGGCTGATCTTCAAAAATTCCTAGTGTTGCTTTTTCAATCACAGCTTCTGGATGCGCTTCTTGGATTTTTTGTTTAGCTTCTTCTTCTGTTAAACCCTTGTTTTGTTCCAAAACTTTCACCTTATCACCAGATTTTGGAATGATGACCACAATTTTTTGATTTTTTTCATTCGTACCCATTAGAGAAAAATAAGTTTTCTCACGTGTGTACCAGTAAAACTTGTCCACATTTTCCAAATTTGCATATTTTTTTGCAAGAGCTGTCGCTTCTTTTTCCGCCTGTGCGTAAGGGCGATTTGATCGTAAATAAAAAATCGAACTAAAGACAATTACTGCTAATAAAAATACGATCAAACTAATCAATACACGATTAATGGTTCTTTCTCTTTTTGATTCTTTCTTCAAGGATCGTCGCTCCTTTATCTTCATTGCCTTTCATTATAACAGATGTTTCTCCCAAAATAGGAAGATTGTATTGACTTTATTCTTCTTTTTTTGTTAAGAATTCACTGATTTCTTGGTAAATTACTTCGATTGGTTCTTCTTGGACTTTTACCTTTTTTGGTAAGGAACGTAGCATTCTTCCACCATATCTTGCAGTGAGCAATCGACGATCCAAAATCAACAACACACCACGATCAGTTTCGGTACGGATCAGCCGCCCCAATGCTTGACGTAACTTTAAAGCTGCCTTAGGTACTGATTCCTGATAAAAAGGATTGATACCTTTAGATTCAAGATAGGCATTTCTAGCTTTTACCATTGGTCGTTTTGGATTGTCAAAAGGTAGTCGTGTCACCACAACAATTTGGAGTGCATCTCCAGGTAAATCTACCCCCTCCCAAAAACTGTCAGCACCAAAAAGGACACTCATTTCTGACAACATGAATCGCTTCAATAATTTTTCGCGACTTCCGCCAAATCCTTGTGCTAATATTTCTCTACATTGTTCCAACATTCTCATATGCATCTTTTGATAGACCTGTTGCAAAATATCATGCGAGGTGAACAAGACTAAAATAGGTCGCTGTTCTCGCTTGATCAGCCCCGTTAATGTTTTGGTCAAATATTCGATATAATCCTGACTTGTTACTTGGTTTATTGCAGGTGCTTCTGTTGGCAAATAAATTCTTGCTTGGCTTTCATAATCATAGGGTGAAGCAATCACTTTCAAGGGCGTTCCTTCAATACCCAGTCGTTTTGAAAGATAGTTCCGATCTGGACCAATTTTCAAAGTACCGCCAATATAAAGAATATGTTGATATCTTGGATACCAAACAGTTGTAGGTAATAACGCTGCTTGAAAATCATGTAGATGAAACATCATTTGCTGTGGACCACTTCCAAGTACAACCCAATGAATCAACTGTTCACGCCAATCCTCCAACCACTGCTCCATAAATTGCTGTTGCGTGTCTAATTGGTCAAACAAAGCATACAAATTGGCTAAGTCCAAGCGCATTTGATTTGACCAGCTTTCTTGAATGATTTCCAAGCTTAATTTCAATTGTTCATGAAGCTGGTGGATTTCTCGATAAAATAATTGCAAATGGTCAATCGCAATCCCTGCCTCAAATGGTAACTCATCTAACAATTCTTTTGTTACCATGACCTCTTCTTGATGATGGTTTTCGTTTTGATTCAACAACTCCGTCAATCCTTCTGCAATCGTGAACTGAGCTTCACATAAAGAAACTAATTCCTGTCGGTAAATCTGTAACCAGCGAGTCACTTCATGGTTATCCGGCAAATAACTACTCATTCGGTCGAATAATTGTCCTTCCTCATTCAACTGTTGAACTTGTTTATAGAAATGTGCGACACTCAATCTTCGATCATTGATTTTTTCGGCAATCTCAGGCAAATGATGCGCTTCATCAATCAGTAAATAAGGACTTTCAGGTAGCAACGGCTCTTTGCGTAACGTTTCTTGGACTAAAAATGCATGATTGACAATCAAAAAATTACTTTGTTTTGCTTTTTCCAATAAAAAACGAACAAAATCTTGTTCATAAAATGGCTGATTCGGCGCTAAAAAATGAACTCCACGATGGGCAATATCGTGGAAAAAGAGATGGTTCAGATTCGTCAAATGTAATTCATCTAAATCACCTGTTTTAGTTTGTGTCAACCAAACTAAAACCGACATTTGATACAATGCATATTGTTTTTGACTAGGTGCTTCGTTTAACGTCGCTTTCAAACGTTGAAGATCAATATAATGACGAAAACTTTTGATGATAGTCGCTTGGATTGGCTGATCCAGTAATTGGTTCAGCAAAGGAATGTCTTTCTCGACAATTTGTTGCTGAAGAACTAAGGAAACAGTACTGATAATAGCAGGCTTCTCAGGTGTTGCTAAATAGCTTAGTGGCAACAAATAGCCAATCGTTTTCCCCATTCCCGTCGCAGCTTCGATCATCAAGTTTTTTTGTTCCTCTTTTTTAGTGAAGTGATCGTACACTGCATTCATCAAACGATTTTGTTCTTTGCGATACATCAATGTTTCGCCAAACATTCGCTCTTTTGCCTGTTTTTTTCTTGGATAAGTTTGCGTACCATAGTGAATCTGTGAAAACAGCTCTACTTGCTTTTTCTGTAATGCGATTCCATCAATGATTTCAATGGAATCATCTAATGGCTGGACTTGCTGTTTCATTTCTTCAACAACACGTGCGATGAATCGACTCGTATCCATCCCAGTGTATTTGCTTAGTCGGGCAACCTCTTCCAATGTAACTAATGGCAACTGACGCATGCGCTCTTCAATCAGCAAAAGGAGCTGACCAGTCACTTCCGCATCGCTGTCAGCCTGATGTGGATTTTCATGAATGAATCCTAAACTTTCCGATAAATCGCTCAAACGAAAACTTGGTTCTGTTGGTAAAAAAATCTGCGCTAATTCAACCGTGTCGATCCCCGGAATCTTCAATTCTGGAAGACCACACCGCATTAATTCTTGATTTAAAAATTTATAATCAAAGTAAATATTATGTGCGACAAATACTGTTTCTGCTAAGAGATTGTAAATCGTCGGTGCGACATCTTCAAAATAAGGCGCACGTTGGACGCGTTGGTTCGAAATTCCTGTTAAATGTTGGATTTGTTTTGAAATCTTTCGCCCCGGATTAATGTCGATCGAAAAGCGTGAAGTGATTCGACCAGCTTCAATCATGACGCAGCCAAATTGAATGATCCGATCTTCTTTTGGGTTCGTCCCAGTCGTTTCAATATCGACGACCGCATAAGTTGTTGGTTTCAAAATAATTTCCTCTTCTCTTGCCGCTTCGTTTACTTTTTAGTACGGATGTTTCTTTTGAAATTATACTACAAAGAAGAGGCTGGGACAAAAGTGTTTCACCTTAAAAGACAGAATGAATGTTCAAAAATGATTCACGCTTTTTTCCCCCTCTCTTTCTCAAAGCATTTTTTTGCTTCACTAGCTACTGAACTTTTATAACAAAAAAGACTAAGAATTTTCGTCCTAACATCCTGCTCTTATTTTTTCCATAAAAATTGGTTCCTTGCTTGTTGAATGAAGAAAAAAGAAACAAATACGACAAAATAAAAAAGCTTGGAATAATTATCAAAAAGATAACTACTCCAAGCTTTTGTTTAATTTATAGGTTAATTAAGCTTTAACAACGTTAGTTGCTTGAGGTCCACGTTGACCTTCTTCAACATCAAAAGTTACTGCTTGGCCTTCTTCTAAAGTTTTGAATCCGTCACCTTGGATAGCTGAGAAATGAACGAATACGTCGTTTCCGTTTTCTGCAGTGATAAATCCAAATCCTTTTTCTGAGTTAAACCATTTAACTGTACCTGTTTCCATAATAAAAATCCTCCTTGTGTTTCAAACACATATTTTGCAATTACTTGTATGGTGAATATCTGGAAGATGTTTATTTGAAACAAGCTACCATAATTACCGAACAGAAACTACGACTATTAATATACCACACATCTATTAGAATAGCTAGAATTTTAGAACATTTATTTAAAAAAAATCAATTTTTTCACAATTCCCACCTTAAGTAGAATTCGAACGATTTTCTTTGAAGTTTTTTGATTATTAAGAAAGGAAACGGATACGCAAAAAAAAAGAACAAGAAACCAGCGCAACGTCTGACTTCTTGTTCTTAGCAAAAATAGGAGAAATAACAGAGCAAGCCTTTTATACTACCTAGAAACTGCCTGCGCTCCTGCATAATCTTTATGCGCCATTTTTACTCTTATTTCACCAGTTTAATCAAAATATTTCTTTATTTACTAAAGTAGTAAAACTCTTTTGAATACTTGATCGTTGTTTTGGCAGAGCTGAACATTTTGTGCCGCAACCTTTATTCACGTTGTTCCTCAAATAGCCTTCCTTAATATCTCAAAATCGCCACCAAACTCTTTTCATCAGGCGATTCTTTTTGATCCAAGATAAAGACTTGTCCGCCTGTCTCAATGACATCGTCAGCTAATTGATTCAAAACTTGACGTCGATCATATTCTGTTTCTGGATCTTCACCAAAGCCATCAACTAAATTAGAAGTTGCAATAAACAAATGCGAAATTTTACCTTCTTTCGCCGCTGGAACAATATCCACTAATTGATCAATGAATTTTTTATCCAATAATTTATTATAACTTTCAGCTTCTTTATCCGCCAATTCTTTTGACAAACGTTGTGCACCAACCTCAATATCTTTTAACGATAATTGAGCTGGTGACGCTGAGACAGCAACATCTGAACGATAATCTGGGTTTTTGGCTACTTTTTTGAAAACAGCCTGATTTTCTGGTAAGGCAAATAAATAAATCGGCCATTTTTCTGGATTTTCAAATGTATCACGTAAATAATTATCTACCGCTTGGTAATAGTTAATCCAATCGATTTTGACTTCTTCATCTTTTGTGCTAACTCCATGGAATGTCATGCCTTCTTTTGAAGTCCCAGCTTTTCCACTCGTAATAAAGTTTAGATTCCCACCTGTTAATTCGTCGCCTAAAGCTGTTACGATGTCTACCGGTGCATCTTCTGGTAATTCGACTTCTTTGACCATCTTGTTGTTTACTTTATACAACTTCATGGAATCACGATTCAACCCTAATAAATAATAAGAATAGTTGAATTGCGCGTTTTTGATGATTGCCAATAAATAAGGTAAATCACTAACATAATATTGATCATCTACTGGAATACTTAGACGGTAAATATACGATTGCTCTTCATTTAAGACAACTGCCACACTCTCTGTGCCACTACGCCAAAATGAAGCATCATTTAGGATTTCTTCAATCTTTTCTTTAAATGGAGTCCACTCATGTTTTGAGTATTTTTTTTCAAAACGTTTTTTGGCTTCTTTCGCAAAATTTTTAAATTTGATTTGATCTTTTTCAACATCTTGATGTGAAACGTGTGTGTTCAACATAATTGTGACGAACGGACCTTTTGCACCTTCTGAAGCTAACTGAGACAACAATTCTTTATCGATTTTTGTCATAAACGTATCCCTCCTAAAAAAATCATTCCTACAATTAAAGTCTACCACAACAATTTTTTTCAACCCAATAAAACGAATTAACTCCAGTAAACGGTTTCGCTTTTTTCAATCATTCATGTTTTATTCACATTTAAACCATTCTTTCCTCTCATCTTCACAGCAAATGATTCAAAATTAACTGTTACAGTGAAATCATCAAATAGATAAATTTCAAAAATAGCTTGATAATTAACTTAAACGAGGTGAAAACGATGCAATTACTAATTATTTTTAGTTTATTAAGTATGATGAGCTTATTCGCATTTGTCGCTAGTCGTGTTGTTGAACTTGAACCACAACCAGCTAAAGTACGCGTAAAAAACGATTAATTCTATTCCTATTTAACTCTTCGTCTCCTGATTCAATCACATCTAAAGTTTTTTTCAGAAACATTGAAAGTCCCCACACTCTCTGATAAAATTTTAATTTGTACGAAAAGAAATCAATAAGGAGACCGAATATGTCCATAAAAAAAACACGGTTAGTTGTTCTGTTTGCTAGCCTCATCTTATGTGTTGCTTCCCTTTTCCCCACATTAACTGTTAGGGCTGATGACACATTTTCTGTTGGCGCAAAAGCAGCTTTTGCAATTGATGCCGAAACCGGCAAGATTTTGTATAACCAAGATGGTGACACGCCAATGGGAATTGCCTCAGTCACAAAAATTATTGGTCTTTACATCATTCTTGACCAAGTTAAAAATGGAAAACTTGCTTGGGATGATGAAGTATCCATTTCAGATTATGCCGAGGAACTAAGTGTAACACCGGATCTATCAAATGTGCCATTGCACAAAGAAAACACGTATACTGTCAAAGAACTTTTTGATTCTGCTGCAATTCAGTCTGCTAATGCCTCAATTGTTGCACTTGCTGAAAAAATAGCTGGTAGCGAACCTAAATTTGTTGAGATGATGCAATCACAATTAAAAAAATGGGGAATCACTGACGCTACTCTAGTCAATGCTTCTGGACTAAATAATAGCTATTTAGGTGACAATCTCTACCCTGGCAGCTCCGAAACAGACGAAAATCAACTTTCTGCTCGTGATGTTGCTATTGTTGCTCGCCATTTGATTCTAGATTACCCAGAGATTTTAGAGGTCACAAGTACTGCGACTCAAATGTTTGGTGAGGACACTGTTTCACCAGTTGAAATGGTGAACTGGAACTGGATGCTTCCGGGATTCATCAATCACAAAGAAGGCGTTGATGGACTAAAAACAGGAACAACTGATTTTGCTGGTGCCTGTTTTGTTGGTACGATCAAGAAAGATGATCGTCGTGTAATCACTGTTGTGTTGAATGCAGATGGTCACGAAGAAAATCCAAGTGCTCGCTTTACTGCTACTGCGAACTTGATGGACTACTGCTACGACAACTGGTCCGAAAAAGAATTAGGAAAAGCTGGAGCAAGTATCCCAGACATGAAAACGATCGATGTTCTTGACGGAAAAGAACAATCTGTTCCAGTCGCACTTAAGTCACCAGTTAAAGTTTGGGTCCGTAATGATATGGATACAGGAAAGTTGAACATTACACCTACACTTTCAAAAGATTCATTGACAGATAAACAAATTCAAGCACCTGCAGAAAAAGGAACAAAAGTCGGAACTGCTATAATTACTTTAGCAGATGATAAGCTTGGCTATTTAGACGAAAAAGATGCACCAGCTACCGACATCGTCACAACTGCTAAAGTCGAAAAAGCTAATATTTTTGTTCTTGGTTGGCGTCATGTTGCTGAATTTTTTACAAATCTTTTTTGATCCTGAGTAAACTTCCACTCATTTAGTGTGAGAAGCCTTTGTCACATGACAAAGGCTCTCACGCTTTTTTGTTTCTCACTTTCTTTCCATTTTTTGGTTTTATTAAAAGCTTTTTTATAGAAATTTCGTTATACTTAATGAATGAAAAAGGAGTTGAACGTATGAATTTAACCAGAGATCTTGCTTTTATGGCTCTCTATTTTTTAGGCATTGTTGGTGTTTATTATTGGCGGAAAAAACAAAAAGATCCCGCACTTTTTTTCTATGGTAGTACATGGTCTTTTGGCGTATTGCTGACTTATCTGATTGTATTAGAAATTTCCTATCATTCACTTTTTTTTATGATTCCCTTGTTTTTCTTTAGTATTTTTGCCTTTTTTTATTTTACGGAGAAAAGGCGCCTACTAAATGGGTGGCTATTTAATTTATTTCTCATCAGTTTTGGCATTTACTTAGTCATGCTATTGTTTGAAACAGAGAATGTTTTCATTGGTGGACTACTTGCCTTGATTGCTATTCCCCTTCTTTTAATCCTGTTATTTGGATTATATATACTGATTGTTGTTTTATTTTGGAATGGGATAGTGGTACTAAAAAAAGAATCACATTCACTGGCAAATTTATTGACGTTATTACTTGGCATTTTCTTAACCATCTTTTTGTTAACTGAACTTTTCTTAATTCAATATCTGCCACAATGGGCAAATGTTCTATTCAGTGTTGTGCCAATGATTTTATTCTACTTGTTCGTCGTATTTTATAATTTCTTGACGATTTCTGTTCTGTACCAATTTAATCGTCCACGGTTCAACCAAGATTTCATCATCGTTTTGGGTGCGGGGCTTTTAGGTGGCGAAAAAGTATCCCCTTTACTCGGACAACGAATTGATAAAGCAATCGCCTTTTACCGAGCACAAGAGCGAGCAACACTTAATCCACCAAAGCTATTGATGTCTGGTGGACAAGGGATTGATGAGAAATTGCCTGAAGCCGTTGCAATGAAAGATTATGCGTTAAAAAAAGGCATTCCAGAAGATCAGATTCTTGTTGAAACAAATTCAACGACTACTTTAGAAAATATGCGTTTTTCTAAGGAAATCATGGATCGTCTAATGAACGGCCCTTATCAAGCAATTTTCAGTTCAAATAACTATCATATATTTCGTGCAGGAATGTATGCACGAGAAGCACAACTAAAGGCAAACGGAATCGGTTCAAAAACAGCTTTGTATTATTTGCCAAATGCTTTTCTTAGAGAATATATTGCTGTTTTAATGATGAATAAAAAGCGGCATTTAATTGCATGTTCGTTGATTTTCCTATTTGATTTGTTACTTGTGTTAGTCACGTTGTTTAATTAAGTCGTGAAAGAAGTACCTAGCTCCAATAAATAAAAAGCAAGTCTAAGTCATTCAAGTGACTTAGACTTGCTTTTTATTTATGCCTGTTGCGAAACGATTCAAGTAATGGGGTAAAGAAAACCCCTTTTTTTACAGCAATTTGTTGAGCAGAATAAATCCCATTGTTTCCAGAACACATAAAGCTGACTAAACATATCAAAAAGAAATACACAGCGGCTTCACTACCAAACAATTCGATTCCCATAATAAAACAAGCTATTGGTGTATTCGTCGCACCAGAAAACACACCAATGAAGCCAAGCCCAGCTAGAAATGGGACGGACATGTGTAAGATTGGTGCCAAACTTGCACCTAATGTTGCACCAATTTCAAAAAGAGGCGTCACTTCTCCACCTTGGAATCCAGCACCTAACGATAGAATCGTAAAGCCAAGTTTTCCTAAAAAGTCAAATGGATGCGCATTGCCATTAAAAGCATCTTGCAGTAAAGGTAAGCTTAAGCCAAGATAACGTTGTGTTTGTAAGACAACAGCTACCAAAACAACAATTGCTCCACCCATAAAATTTCGTAAAACAGGATTGGTAAACCAATGGGCATAAACTTTCTTCAAAAAGACGATTGAACGACTAAAAACCCAGCCACAAATTCCAAAGATGATTCCTGCCAACATTAATTTGACAAACAAACGACCACTCCATGCAGGAATTTCTCCCATTGGATAATGTGTGTGAGTGACTCCAAAACTTTCTGTCATGAGATTTGCAAAAATAGCGGCAAAGAAGCTTGGAAATAAAGCTTCTGTTCTTACTTTACCAATCGCTAAGACCTCTAATCCAAATAAAGTTCCAGCCAAAGGTGTTCCAAAAACAGAACTAAATCCTGCACTGATCCCACTGATAATCAAGATTTCTCGTTCCAATTGATCCAATTTAAATACACGCGACAAGTTATCTGCTAAGGCTCCCCCCATTTGAACAGCCGTTCCTTCACGACCAACTGAACCACCAAATAAGTGAGTCGTGATTGTTCCAAACAAAGTCAACGGTATCAAACGCAGTGGCACTCTTTCCTCCCCACCATTTCCTTGATCGATAACTAGATTATTCCCACGACTTGAATTCCCACCATAATTTGTATATAAATAAGCAAAAACAGCACCACTTACAGGCAAAAGAAAGAATAGCCACGTATGGGTCAAGCGCAAATTAGTTACAAACGTTAAACTATTTAGGAAAAAGGCTGAAAGACTACCCATGATCACACCTAAAATAGCAGTAATCAGCAACCATTTCAGCATATAGCCTCCTATTCTGAATATATTCGTTGTTTGTTTCCCCATTAAAATTCCTCCTAAAAAAAGACACCTACTAAAAAAGAGGACACTAATCCCTTTTTTTAGTAGGTGTCATTAGTTTATTAATAAACGTTTAAAGGCGAACACCATCACCTATTCACTTCACCTAAAAATATAGCATGATTTTCTGAAAATTACAATCAACTATCGTTCTTTTTTCACGCGATGGACAAATTCATAAAATGGCTCAAGTTGCACTAACTGGTGATTACATGTATCACTATCATGACAAATATAATTGCCCTTTTTCGTATAAGTACCATCTGAGCCTGATTTTGTCGTAGAAAGAAAGAGTGAAACATTCGATGTCTTCTGGCAAATAGCACAAATCCCTTTTGTAATGGTTGGTGATAGACTACCATAGTCTCCTTGGAGTTTTCCTTCATCATAATAAAGCAAATACTTTCTTTGACTCCCAGCATCATTGAATCCTACATAAGTATGCTCTCTAAGATCGTAAGCTGACCAGTTTGGTTGTTTCAGCTTTTTCACTTTCCGAAAAATTTTGTCCACTTGCTGCTTCGAAGGTTGTTCAAAAGGTATGACATAAGTTTTTAGTTCTTCCATGACACGCTCTGCTTTTGCCCGTGTGAGCGTGACGTCCATTACAACTGCCAAAAAATCGGTAATTTCAGGTAATTCTTTCTGAATGACAGAATGAATTTTTTCAGCTGCTAATGCTTGAACTGTCTGAACCGTTTTCGGATCATTCACAGAGGAATAAGCATTAAGCAATTGATCTACTTCACGTTGAATAAAATAATATTGATATGGTTGGATTGTTGGTTTCATTTTAAGAGTCCTTTCTTCTTTCAAAAGTCATACTTTGAAGAAAAAAGTTGTTTCAACAAAGTATGTCGTTACTTGTTCAAACCCAACTCTTTTAAATAAGATACGTTATTGTGCATCTCATCATCACCCCCTTTATTTTTATGTCGTTCTATGTAATGCCTACGCAAACAACCTTTTGTCATTAAACACTATATTTTTTCTTTCGTCAAATAGGATTTCTTTATCTTTCAACAATAAATGATAGTGCATAACTAAATAAAAAACGTTATCCAAAGTATGCTCTGTAAAGAAACACCTTTAGATAACGTATCGTTAAAAATGTTTTATATCATATTAAAAACTGAAACATTCTACAAAAAGACATTACGCTTTGCTACTAGAGTAATCGCTACTATTAAAAACAATAGGTACATTAGAACAATCAACAACTTTTAGTCAAATTAAGTCACTATTTTTCAACTGACTATCCTATAACTATTTTAACAATACCAACTGCCCGTTTTTCACTTCAAAACGAACAGTTTCTTGATTTTTTTCTAATAAATCAGGATGATTAGAAAAGAATCGATTATTGTTACGATATTCTTGATGCATCAATGTTACAATATCGCCGTCTTTTAACGAAATGATTTTTTCTTCATTTTTTTCCATATAACGATCTCCTACAAACTCTTTAAAGTAGACCTGTTCATTCCCTCTATTAATCTGAATACTTGCATAAGGATAATTGAAATACGAATGTGGTGTACCTTTGGAAATACGTATAACTGCTTGACCATTCGAAACGTCTAGTGTTGCAAAAAGCCAATTACCGAGTCCTCCAAAGGTAATTTCTTGTAATTGATCGAAAGCTCCTTTTATTTTTAAAAGTAGCTTGTCTTTTTCTTTACTTTCAGGTAAAGCCAGTACATATTTTTTCGCGAAATCAATATCTTTTTGCATGACTTCTGGTTTAATTTTATCTGTATTTTCTTGATATAACGATTGTACAGCTTGTGCTGCTTCTTTTACATAATTTACTAATGAGATGTTTATCGTTTGATTGTCCTTCACAAACAAATAAGGTTGAGAGATATAGCCAACATTCGTATCTAATTCTAAAGAATATACGCCGTTAGGCATGTTTTCAATTGTTACACTTTCTTTATTTAAAGGAATTTCACGATACAATTGATGATCTCTATAAATTTTTAATGTCGTCCCTTCAAACAATTCTATATCAGGAAACTGTAATTTGATATCACTTGTTAGACCTAGACTATCTAATTCTTGATTGGTAACTAATGATAAAACAGAACTTAAACGATTATGTTTAGTGAATAGATTGATAGCACTCTGTAACTCTTGATCAGGAACTACTTGTGCTAAATGTGAAACCATTTGATACCCATTTTTCTCTGCAAATTTTTTCGATTCTTCTTTCACATTCATCTTCCATGCACTTAATACAGCAGAAAAATCGTATTTTTTTGGCTCTCCTAAATATTTTACAAATAAATCTGGTAATAGATAATGATCCGGATTATATCCTGATTGAGAAGCTAATTCGCGATACTTTACATAAAAGTTTTTAAACCCTTCATTACCAGATTTATCAATCAAATTAGATAAAATAATTAACTGATCTCTTAATCCTTGTTGATTATAGTTCATTGTATTTTTATCTATAAGATGTTTAATACGCATTTCTATTTCATTCTTTTTTCCATAATCATATAACCATGTATTTTTATCAGCTACATCTCTTCCAAATTTTTTGTAAGTATAAATCACACCATAAATATTGTTCCATACTTCGCCAGTGTTCATTCCTTTACTCATGAAATTTCCTTGATAACCATGACCCGTTTCATGTAACGCACCCCAACCATCTTCTAGCCAAGCATCGGCTGACTTATCTGATTGTGCTGCCCACCATTCTCCATAATATAGACCACCTGCACCATGTTTATCTGCTTTGTAGAAAAAGCGCCGAGTTGAGGAGCGATTAATGGGATCTTGTGCACTATCTGATAAACCGATTAATTGATTGTAATAACCAATAATGTTTTCATCATACATTTGAATAACATTATTTAAATCGGTAGCTTGTACTTGATTTTTGTTTATTTCTGGAAATAAGGTTTGGAATCTCTTGCCTTGTACTAAGGCAAATCCTTTTTCATGATTCCATTTGTTTATAAAAGAACTTTTTGTAGTATTTTTTTGATATTTGGGTAATTCTCTTTTTGTTCCTTCTACAGTAAATTCAACAATTGGCGTCTCCTTATTTTTTTGAGTATAAGGAGTCTCGATAAAAGGAACTGATAACGCACTAGCAGTTAAAGATACCTCATTTTTTGAAAATTCCACTGATGATTCTGTATGTGAATCATCATTTAACAGGCGGAGTTTTAAATTTGCTTTAAAATTGGGATTAACTTGTTTAATTTTTATCTTTGATCCCTTCTCGATTTGAATGCCCAAATCTTGACGATCATGATTATTTCCCATTTTGATTCCCGCATTTAATGTATTAGTAGGTTCTTCAAGTGTAAAAATTTCTAGCTTTTTTTTTTACTTTCAATAGAGACTTGTTGTTCCGCTACTTGCTTATAATCACTACCATAGATCACAACTGACGCTTTATCTGTTGCTTTCAATCCACTCATATAATATTTGAAGGTTCCTTCTGGTAAATTGTTCATTGATACTAAGGCTTTCTTTTCGCCATTGACTACCAATCGCATATATGCGGCATCGTCCCCTGTGTATGTTCCAGTCACAAATTGGCTGATTCCTTCTTTGTATGGATCAACACTTGTAATTTCTACTGGTACTTTCGCTTTTTCGATTGGCACTTCTTTTTCTGCTAACTGTTTGTAATCTTTACCATAGATCACAACTGACACTTTATCTGTTGCTTTCAATCCACTCATATAATATTCAAATTTACCTTCTGGTAAATTGTTCATTGACACTAAGGCTGTTTTTTCGCCATTGACCATCAATCGAATATAGCCAGCATCGTCTCCAACATACGTTCCAGTCACAAATTGGCTGATTCCTTCTTTATACGGATTGACACTTGTAATTTCTACTGGTACTTTTCCTTTTTCGATTGGTACTTCTTTTTCTGCTAACTGTTTATAATCTTTACCATAGATCACGACTGATACTTTATCTGTCGCTTTTAACCCACTCATATAATATTTGAAGGTTCCTTCTGGTAAATTGTTCATTGATACTAAGGCTGTTTTTTCGCCATTGACCATCAATCGGATATAACCAGCATCTTTTCCTTTGTATGTTCCAGTCACATATTGGCTAATTCCTTCTTTGTATGGATCGACACTTGTAATTGCAAATTGTTCGTCTTGTTTATCCAACAATTCTTGTGCTTTGTCGATTTTGTTTTGTAGTTCTTGTTTTTTCGCTTCATCTGTTACTTTATCGACCGCTGCTTGTGCTTCGTTGATTTTGTCTTGGTTGACGCCATCAGCTAGGTTTTCTCCATTGAACAAGCCGTTGACTTTGTCAGTTGCTTCTTGCACGATTTGTGCTTGTTCGTCTTGTTTGTTCAACAATTCTTGTGCTTTGTCGATCTTGTTTTGTAGTTCTTGTTTTTTCGCTTCATCTGTTACTTTATCGACCGCTGCTTGTGCTTCGTTGATTTTGTCTTGGTTGACACCATCAGCTAGGTTTTCTCCATTGAACAAGCCGTTAACTTTGTCAGTTGCTTCTTGCACGATTTGTGCTTGTTCGTCTTGCTTGTTCAACAATTCTTGTGCTTTGTCGATCTTATTTTGTAGTTCTTGTTTTTTCGCTTCATCTGTTACTTTATCGACCGCTGCTTGTGCTTCATTGATTTTGTCTTGGTTGACACCATCAGCTAGGTTTTCTCCATTGAACAAGCCGTTGACTTTGTCGGTTGCTTCTTGGATTGAATTATCCCATTCTGCTGAATATGTGACACCTAATAAATCAAAAATTGAAGTGGCATTATTCACATTTTTTGATGGTTTCCATCCTAAAAATGCATGATTTTTTCTTGACGGAGTTTGTCCCTCTTTCCATGAATTGAAATTGGATAGTTCTAATTGTTTTGGAGTCACACAAATTTTATCTATATACTTGAGAGTAGATGCGCCTGAAGAAAATGCCCCACCGTTTGCATCTAGTGTTGGAAATGCTTCTGGTATTCTTCCTGATTCAGTTACAAAATCAAAATTAAGAAATTTAGATGAGGTCGTAGGATTTACGATCACTGACAATGGTTTTCCTACTGCTGTTTCATTAGTAGCTCTATCACCCAGTATTTTATTGGTATCTTGTGTATCTAATGATGTATTACGTAAATCTATTTTTCTTAAAGCTGGTGTATTTTCAAACATATAGCTCATATCTAAAGCCTTCTTATTCGTATTCAACATACTTAAATCTAAAGACTGTAATGAAGTACATCCACTAAACATTCTGCTCATGTTTGTTACATTGTTGAAATCAGTTGTTCCAAACTTAACATTTTTCAATTTTGAACAGCCTTGGAACATACTTGACATATTTATGGAATCTATTACATTTATATTTAAACCAGTTAAGTCAACACTTTCTATACTAGAATTTCTAAAAAAATTGTTGAACCTTTCTACTCCATTTACTAATACTTCCTTATTACCTTCTACTCTAAAAGAAGTAATTGGATTTCCAGTGGCATTTTGCATAAACTTTGTGCTACCACCATTTACTCTGACTTTCTTTTTTGTTTGCATAGTTCCTAATAAGACAATGCTCATTTCAGTTGGTATTACAACATCTGTATCAGTATTTCTACCTAAGTATTGATTAACTTGGTAAAAATCTTTTTCAATCGTTATATTCCATCTTTTCTTTGTATTCTGGTCCATTAAATCTACTGTTTGACCTACACTATAACGAGGAGTTCCACTAGACGAATCTGTTTGAACATCATCGGATGCCTGTACTTGTTTTTTTGAATTTTCTGTAAAATCTATATTTGATTCGTTTGTTGTTTGGTTTAATTTTTCGTCTACTTTTTCAGTAGAATTAGCGTTCTCAACCTCTTGCTCTAATGCAGAAACAAGAGGAGTCGTTACCATGTTTCCCAAAATTAAAAATGATGCTAAACAATATTTGAAAGATTTCATTCACACTACTCCTTGTCTATTAATTTAAATGGATGATTTTACCATCGCTTTTAAAATTGTTATTTATTCTCTAGTTAATAAGCGTTTACTTCTTGCTCCAATAAACCTATCTTCTATAAACATCTCCCCCTATGTCATTTAATTTATACTAAAAATATTGATGTTTATTTTAAAAATTTAAAAAAAGAGAAAAAAATAAAAATACATAACAGCTAAGGACAATCATCCAGCCTAAAGAAGAAACGAAATCTAAAAATTTACTGAATAATCACTTCGTAAACTAAAAGAAGATGCGGATGAACCAAAAGAAACTATACTATCACTGAAACTTTTTTATTTAATCAAAAAAAAAGATTGTTACCATATTTATTAGTAATAAATATCTAAATAACAACTTGGTTTGCCTTTATTTTTCTTTAAATGTTCTTGAAATCAATCTATTTATGAATTACAGGAATCAAGGGAGGATTTTATACCATAAACGTTTTGACTGATTTATTTTGATCGTACATTGAACTATAGTGACTTTTAATTGTTCTAAATATAAAATATTCCTTTCTCCATGAATAAGTAAAAGCTTAGCAAAGTGACATCATTTATCGATAAAATCATCAATAGATTCGATTACTTTGGTAGAATAATGGATTTACTTTTTTCTCAGACAACTAGCAACTCTAGTTTTATTCCAAAATAACTTTGATTTACTTTTGTTATAAGCAGTTGATTCCCCAAAAGATAATTCCACTGTAGCATCTTCTCAATTTTTATTATTAACTGAAGATAAAAAAACAAGACAGCAATCACGATTGCTGTCCTGTTTTTATTTAAATAGACTGTTCTTTTCCAAAATAATGTTGCCATTTTTGACGCATGCTGCTAGTCATTGGTTGGGCAGCTTCTTTCACTGCGCAATATTTATCAACAAATGTCACAATGTAGCTTTCTTTATATTTGGGTGGTGCAATAGTTGCTCCCCACATATGTTTCAAAATGATATCACGTTCTAAATCAGAAAGTTCCGTGATCTTTTCTGCATTTTTCACAGCAATTCTTGGGTGGACATACGCATGTGAACCTTCATCAAATTTAGTTGTTCGCCAGTCGTAATAAAACAGATCATGTAAAAGCCCAGCTCTTGCTGTTGCTTTAGCATCTCCGCCCCATTTTTTCGCTAATAAATAACTATAATAAGAAACACTAATGGAATGTTCCAATCGTGTTGAGTGGACATGTTGCGTGTAGTCGGCTAATTTTTTCACTGCATCTGTTTCCAAAAGATCTGCTACATAAGACATGTATTCTTCGTCTTCACGCCATTTTTCTGTCATATTTTCAATCTGCCACCTTTTGATTTTCGTTATTTCTGAAATTGACCATAGTATACCACCTGAAACGATAAGATTCTAGCTGCTACGTAGTAAAATAAGAAAGCTTAATAGTTCCTTAACTAAACTGCAAAGTGATACAACAAGATCCCCGTCGCTACACCTACATTCAATGATTCAGCGTTTCCACTCATGGGTATATAGATATTTTTATCTGTGAAGTTCAACAGTTCTCTGCTCACACCTTGTCCTTCATTTCCCATGATGATGGCAAAGTTAGTTGGCTTTTCTACTTCATTCAATGCTGTTGCTTCTTCGTTCAATTCTGTTCCATAAATCATAAAATCCTGCTCTTTTAGTTGCTGAACAGCATGTGACAAGTCCATTTGGATTACAGGTAAATGATAATTACTACCTTGCATACTTCGCAACACTTTCGTACTGTACAAATCAGCTGTCCCCTGACCAAGAAGCACGCCTGCTAAGCCAAAAGCATCAGCTGTTCGAATCATCGTCCCCACATTTCCAGGATCCTGGACATTATCTAACAGCAACCAGCCACCAGAAAAGGCTGGTGATTCCATTACTTCACGCGCTACAACAGCAAGGATTCCCTGTGGCGTTGGTAAATCAGATAAAGCTTGCATGACTTCGTCTGTTACTAAAAATAATTCAATATCTGTTAATTGATCAAGCCAAGTTTGCCACTCTCTTTGTCCTTTTTGGGTAACGTAAATTTCTTTAATGACAGCATTTGCAGCGACTGCCTCTTCAATCAAGTGAAAACCTTCTAAAAGATAGGCACAATTTTCTTCGCGATACTTTTTCTTATGCAATTTTTTCAATTCTTTGATTCGTGGATTTTTTGCGGATTGAATTTCTTTCACCTTTTTCACCTCACTTAATTATAGCATGTATTCAGGGCTGCAACTTGTTTCTCTAACAAAAAATAGTTATCATAAGGATAAGAAAATGAAAGCGGGTGACAACTTATGCGTAAAGTCAAAATGAATGTCCAAGGTCGCGTCCAAGGTGTTGGTTTTCGTTACACAACAAAAATGGTTGCCGATCGTTTAGGCATTTATGGCACAGTAAAAAACGAAGAAGATGGTTCTGTTACAATTGAAGCTGCTGGTGAGGACAAACAAGTAGAAAGCTTCATTAAAGAGATCAAAGATTCACCCAGTCCAGCTGGTCGCGTGACTTATCTTGATTTACAAGATAATCCATGGATGGATGCTCGAACAAGTTTTGATGTTATCTACTAACGACTCTATGAAAAAGTAAAAAACGGATTTCTGGTTTCCTTATTTATTTTTCTCTGCGTTCATGGGATAGTTTCCGAACATTTCTATGACTTTTCTATGAAGTTGATTGAATTATGAAAATTTTTTTAGTATAGTTAATTTTGTGTAAAAATTATGGAAGAGGAAGTATTTTATGAATAAATGGAAAAATTGGTTATTGGGATCTGGACTGGTCACTGTCCTACTTTTTTTATCCGGTTGTGTTCGAACTGACTCGCATGGAAATCCTGACACATCAGGTTTTGTCTATCGAATTCTCGTTCATCCAATGGGGCAAGCAATTACCTATTTAGTGGACAATTTTAATTGGTCTTATGGCTGGGCCGTTATTGTATTGACCATTATCGTTCGATTAGTAATCTTGCCTTTAGGTATTAGCCAATCGAAAAAAACAATGATTCAATCAGAAAAAATGCAAGCGTTAAAACCACAAGTATCAGCTGCACAAGAAAAATTAAAAGCTGCTACAACGCGTGAAGAACAAATCGCTGCGCAAGCAGAAATGCAACAAGTCTACAAAGATAATGGGATGAGTATGACTGGTGGGATTGGTTGTTTACCATTGCTAATCCAAATGCCTATCTTCTCAGCACTTTACTTTACTGCTCGTTACACTGAAGGTATCCGTGAATCAAGCTTTTATGGAATCGACCTTGGCTCACCAAGTTTGGTATTAGTTGCTATCGCTGGTATTGCTTATTTACTTCAAGGATATATCTCAACGATTGGTATTCCTGAAGAACAAAAGAAAACCATGCGTACCATGTTGATTGTTTCACCAGCAATGATTGTCTTTATGTCAATTAGTGCACCAGCCGGCGTTACACTGTACTGGGTAGTTGGTGGTATCTTTAGTTGTATCCAAACATTTATTACGAACGTATTAATGAAACCACGCTTAAAAGCACAAGTTGCGGAAGAACTAAAACGAAATCCACCGAAACAAGTCGTGACACCACGAAAAGATGTCACACCTAATGAACCAAAAAAAGCAACAAAACAAGTCAATACGCAACAAAAGAATAATTCATCAAAGAAACGAAATGCTGGAAAGCAACAAAGAAAATAAGTATATACCGTGATAGTCAGCAAATGGTATCCACTTTTTATAGCGATAGTAGTAGATATTCTCGCGTGTTTTTAGACAACAACAGCGACCTTCTTTTTAAAGAAGGTCGCTGTTGTTGTCTGGTCCTGAACTCATATTCTCCTCAACTATCCCGTTTACTCGTTGCATATATCCTTATTAAAATAAATCAATTTGTTACTATCTACAATGGTCTCTAGTATCCTTATTTTTTGAAAATCAACTAGCAGTTTAACTTTTAATAATCCATTTTTTCTGTTTCTATCTACCCAGTCATAATCGATTAACCGTTTCTCCTCCAGCTTAACTAATCATTGAATGATCCACCATATAATTAAGCCGAGTATTAAAATAAACAAAACTAGCAACAAAAAAGAAATTAATGTAAATCCAGTGTTGAATATTTTGCAAAAAATAAAATCAACTAACCAACAAATACATAGTAAACTAATAATCAAAGCAACTATTATATTTTGCATATATTCTTGAAATTCTGTTAAATCACTTAAAATAGACTTATGCATTTGGGGATTTACCAAGTCCGTTTATATACGAAACTACAACTATTTTTCTTAATAAACTAGTGTATATTTTAATGATTAAATTACTCAAAACAGTCCGGTAGTAGATAAAATTCTCACAATTTAAATATTCTAAATCCAATAGCAATTTTCGCCTTTCTAATTCGTAATATTCCCATTTCCAGCTATTAAAAAACAGTAGTTTAATTGAGTAATGCGTTCAACTTTTTAGTTCATGACTATGGCAATCATTCTGTTTAAAAATTTCTGTAGAATACCAAAAGTAATTTTCATAAGATTTATTACTTTTTTTACCTACTTATTTTTTTGTTTTCCAAATCTATTTTCATAAACATTTCTATATTTATCATATAATAATTTTCCTACTAGAGTTTTTACCTTTGTGTTGGTTTTTGTATAATCAATTGAGTCCATATAATCTAATAAATATTCCTGATTAATTACCTTCAAAAGTCGTTCACCGGAAGTCTCCATTGATAAAAGAACTGGATTTGTTAAATAATTGTAGAGTTCAGCAAGATATGCTTCTTGAAGATAAAATTGAGAAATTTTCGAAAAAAATTCTTTTCCATTTATATCAGAAATAGTTTGTTGAATTTCTCGTTTGGTTTTTTCATACTCTTTGCATAATACTTTTGCGTTTCTTCTAAGAATTTCATTTTCTTGCGTATCTGATAGTAAAAAATATCTACGACTTATTATCCAAGGATCAATTTCCCAAAAAAACTGACACAATTTTTTTCGCCTCCATTTAATATTTTAAAAAAACAGCAAATTTGATTCTTAAAATTTTAGATCCAGAATCAATTATATTTCTATATTATTATCACTATGAGTAACTACAGTGGCTTTCTTTCAAATTTATAAAAGCCTCTAGCTCTTAGAATTTTCCCCTTTTCAACATATAATGGGGAATTTTTTTCACTAGCAATTAAATTAAAATATAGCTTCCCATATTGTTTATAAAACCATATACTATTATTTTTATTATATTCATAATTTCCAATACCATAAGATGGATCGATTTCCATTGTTAGATAATTTGCTCCATCTGAAAGGATTAATTTTGAACAATTTGATTTCTCTTTGCTGCTTCCAAAAATATCGTAGGAAAAATTTTTAATTTCATCAGGAAATAATGGATCTCCAACTGGTATGATGCCATTATTATAATTATTTGTTGATGCTTGTAAGAAATAATAGTCATCTATTGTGACATCTTCTAACGGCGTTAATTCTACCTCGACCTTGATTTCTCCACCAATTATTGTATAGATAATTTTTTCTTTCAGAATCCCTCTGCCTGTCCCATCTAATTTTTTTGTATTTGTTCCTTGAACGATATTCGTTGTAATAAGTTTTACTGTATCAGCTTGGTACATCCCATCCTTATTGTATTCTTTCTCATCTAATAAAAGACGAAAACTTTCCATTTTAGCGGTTGGTGTATTCCTCTTATCATCAAAGGTATGCCATCCCCCAGTAAAACCATTCGAGTCTGGATCATCTCCATCTATATTATCTATTGCTCTTAAGCGATGATAGGGAGAAACATAATCTGTAGCAACTTTATTCAGCAGAATTTTTTCATTATCAAAATCATCGGATATTGTACCTTTCTTATTAGGTATCAAATAAGAATTTGATATTTGCCAAGTTTTATTTTCAGAAACTACTGCAAATGTAAGTAGCAAATCATAATTAGAATCATATTTACTAATAATCTTTACAGAGTCCTTCTCTTTTTTTATATTCATCATTTTACCTTCAATATTTACCTTCTTATCTGCTAATTTTTGATAATTTTTATCGTAAAGTTCAACAACCACATCATCGTCTTTTTTTAGTCCAGGCATATAATAACTGAAAAACTTTTCATCTTTTTTTGTTCCTGAAAAAACAACTTCTGGAGTTAAAAATAAAAATAACGAACTTATAAGCAAAAACCACTTAACCATTAATATAAAAATATTCCTTTCTATTTGAATCTCTGCTATACTTGCGAGCAATTTTTTGATAAGTTTATTTCATTTTAGAACATCGGTTGATTTTTTATTTTTTCTCTATCTGTTTCGATAAAATACTCTACTTCAATAGTTTTCATATAGAGCTGGTAATTCGATTGCTCTAAAAAAATTAAAAATCTTACTTGTCCTATTAGTTACTCTTTCAAGTAGCTGTTCTTTCAATTTTTATGCTACTTTTCGTATCTATATATAACTTGTAATTTCATTTACACATAGCCTATGAGACATAGGTACCTTGTAATTTTTTTTAAAATTTCCTACCGTAATGTATAAAATCAAATTTTCAGAATCAGGAATATCTAACAATTTCCGTGTTTTTTTATCCCTTTTTATATCAAACATAGTATTTAAAGCACAGGCAGCGAGCCCCTCATATTCAAGAGCATATAAAAGTGACATAGCAAATAATCCACCATCTATATAAATTTGATTTCGTTCTGTCACATCAATAAAATAATTCGTATCTGTTGTTATCATAATCAAACATGGTGGACAAGTATAACCATTGAAGCCACCTTGAATTTTCAACGCTTTTTCTATAATTGTTTTGTCTTGAATTATACGAACTCGTGAACTTTGTCTATTGCAAACTGATGGGGTCTTTAAAGCTATTTCAACTGCCTCATTGATTTTTTTCAGATCCACACTAGAATTTTGGTAGTCTCTTACACTATTCCTTTCCAGAGCAAGATTTTTAAAGTTTTTACGATAGTTCTTGTTTACATCCACGCATGATAGTTGCTTGGCACCTCCTATTTTAAAATTATGATTCAAATAAAATTCTTTGAATTCTTGCACATTTATAATAGGTTTGACATCATATCTTTTTTCTTCATGTACACTGATATATTGATTCAATACTGAAACAGCATTTAAATAAATCGAATTATACGTATCGTAATTCGATTTTTTATATAGCTTTACCAATCTATACAATTCGGGTATTACATTCTTGCCAAAATAATAACGGAAGTTTTCTCTAGCTAATCCTTTTTCAACTGAATGACTGTAAAAAATAAGTCTAGCTTTTAATTGTTCTTCATTTACAAAATTTTTTTTTGAATAATTTTGTAAAAATCGTTTTTTATCTAACTTGAAGAGATACAGACTTCTGCCATAGTTACGAATTTGTTTTAATTTTTCCAAAAAAGTATCAGGTAAAATATATTTTAATTCCTTTTTCATTTGCTCTTTCCTTTCACCACTTTAATAATAGGTTGTAGCACATGTGGGATAAATATAACAATAAAAATCAAATATATTACACAATAAATTAATCCGATTATAAAAAAATTCAAAAGATTGTTGCTATTAAAAGCATTGGTCATCACTTTACAGATTATGGTCGACATAGTTATTGGTAGTAAACACGGGATTGTCTTTTTCCAAAATAGCTTAATATTTAGTTTCATTACTCGTATATAATACCAATTCATGACTAAACCATAACCAACAATCAAACTGAATATATATCCGACCGTAACCCCCATTACTCCTACAGTATTTACACTTATTATAGTTATCACGATGTTTAATAAAGAAAAAATCGTTAAAACAATCGATCGAAAGAAATGCTTATTTCGTGCTTGTTGTATTTCAATCGCAATATTTTGTGACAAAGGAATCAATAGTGGAATCACCACTGAAATCAATAAGTAATAAACATTATCAAATCCTTGTCCTAGCCAAAAACGTAAAAATTCTTTCCCTAAAACAATAAATCCACCTAAGAAAAATCCTAAAATCAATACTTGATATCGTCCAATTTTAATCATTAAATTATCTAACTCACTATCGCTATTTGATTGATGAACTAACTGATTGACTTTTGGAATAAATATTGTCGTTAACACTTGAGAAAAAGTTAAGAACAAAGATTTTAGTTGGTTAACTATAGAATACATAGCTACTTGTTGGGTATTTTCTAGAATTCCTAATGTATAGATTGGGGCGCTATCATTAATTTGATTAAAAATTTGATTGAGAAAAATAAAAAATGAGAATGTGCCGATGTCTTTCATAAAAGACAGTTCAATATTTCGAAATGAAAAACCCATATTTAATTTTTTTATACAAAAATAAACATTAACGAATAAATTAAGAATAGTAATAGCAGTTTGAATGATAACTACTATTACAAGATTTTTGTGAAAAAAATATATAATAGGTATTGTCAAAACTGGCAATAAAATAGACTGCAACATCTGCCTTATTTGTTGAAAAACAAATCGTTCATTGGCTAATATATTGGATTCAAAAGTCGTACTTATAAATGTAAGTACAACATTTATAATCATAAAAAACATTAATTGCTTCAGTTTCATTTCATCTGCGAATGACGATGTTGACAAAAAGCTACTACTATTTTGCATGATAATAGTGCCAATCACGCAGGTAAGCAAAGATATGCCACTAAAAAAAATAAGATATGTGCCATTTAATTTTTTAATTCCATCTTGGTCTTTTTTTACTGAAAAAGAAGTATAAAATTTTATATAAGCAAATGAAAAACCTAGATTCAATAAAGATAAATTACTGACAATTGAATTTGAGAGCTGGTAGAGACCATAGTCACCCTTTCCAAAAAAACTTATGAGAATTTGTGTATAAATCAATACGGAAAAATTCTTTATAATTACAGTAAAATATGATAATACAATTCCTTTACTTCTATTAGTCATTTAGAATTCTCCTTACAAGAATTCACTATTTTTTCTTCTAGTAACGCTCTCCCTCTCTTTCTCTCATCTTCTAGTAAACACTGAGTTGATTCAAAATGAAATAAAGATAATCTTTCCTCAAAATTATCCTCAATATGTACGATTGCACATTTCATATTAAATTTATGAATCAAACTATCAATTCTTGTATACGTTCCTTTATTATCTGTACGTCTAAAAACAAAAAAAGGAGTTTCCATAATGATTGAAAATACACTGCCATGGAAAGAATCTGTAAAAACATATTGTGCTTGATAAATCAGTTCAACAAATTGCTTGGGATCAACAATAACTCTGTTTTCTCCAAAGGTATCTCCCATAATCTGAATAATTTTTAAATTCTTTTTTTGTGCAAAATCAGTGATTTTATTTACTATTTCCTTAGATATTTCACTTACAAAATAAATTAGTACAAATGCTTGATCTTCACTATCTTTTATTTGAAGTTCTTTTTTCCACTCCTCTTTATTTAATAATAAAGTTGGATCAGGTGCTGTATCTACAGTCTTTTGTATCAATTGTTCAACTATTTTTGTTCCTGATTCTTCTCTTACGGAAATATAAGCCATCTGTTGTAAATACTTCTTATAGTGCTGCTTTAATAAACAGGGTCTACTGGCTAATTCATCCACACCAAAACTAGCAGAATAGCTATATCTCTTTTCAGCCGGTGCAAAGCCAAGAAAATGTGTATGATCAAATTCAATAATATTAGGGTTCCAAACCTGATCGCTTCCTACAATAAATAAGTCATAATTATTTTGAAAATCACTCAGACATTTAGAATCAACTTTCTTTACTTTAATATATTTTTTTGTGAAAGCTCCAATTATATTCCACTTCTTAGCTTGCATTTTGCGATAATTCTTTCTTTTTTTGATACTCGAAAACGTTAATTTTTTTAGTACTTTTTTTGAAAGGTAGTAAACATCGCCCATGTTACCTGCATTAGTAATCCAAAGTTCTTTTTTTATACGATCAAATTTATTTTTAGTTATCTCTATCGTTTCAACTTCTGTACCAAGTTCGTTTAATACACGCTGTAACGCAAAATTTTGTAGCCTGTTTCCATAATTAAATTCACCATTTAGTGTGATAATTCCAATCTTTTTCATAAAATAATCCTTTCATTCATTAGTATTAAGCGAATTTCTATATTTTATAATTTTTGCTGGATTTCCACCTAAAACAACATTGTCTGGATATACTTTTCCTGGAACTACTGTTCCTGCAGCAATCACTGTGCCTTTTCCAATCACTGCACCTGGTAAAATAATTACTCTAGCGCCAATCCAAACATCATCCTCAATCACAACTTTTTTAGTCACTATTTCTCCATCTATTATTTTTTTTCCTAACGGAGGTATCTCATGATTTTGCGTGAAAATCATGACTTCAGGTCCCATCATCACATCATCACCAATGAGGAGACCGCCAGAAGCAACAATCATGCTACGATCTCCAATAGATGAACGACTTCCTATAGAAACTTTATTTAGATATGAAATCTTTAGTTTCGGACGAATCACTACGTCATTTCCTACAAAAGCAAAAATTTTTCGAGTAATCTCTTCTCTCATTCTCCGATAAATACGATCCAATAGAGTTGCTCTATACGGTATACATAGATAGTTTGAAATATAAAACATCGCATAGTAGACAAATTTCAACTTACTCACTCTTTCCAGAAATTACAGTTATTTTTTCCACTAAATTTTTATTGACCTCTTCACTATCATATTTTTTTGCCGTCTTTATGGCATTGATAGATAACATTTTCTGCTCTGATTTGGTCATCTTGTCATATTTTTCAATCATACATTCAAGATCTTCTTGGTTGCCTGGCTCAAATAAAAAGCCATTTTCTCCATTTTTCACATATGTTTTTATTCCTCCAAGATTACTACCAATGACTGGCGTCCCACAGGCCATGGATTCCAAACCAACTAGCCCTAAACTTTCTCCTTCTCTCATACTTGGGAAAATAAAAATATCTAAAGAAGAGTAAATATGAACTAATTTTTTTTGAGATAAACAATTATGTTTTTCAACGTATTTTTCTAAATTTAATTCTTTTATCAATGCCAGTGCTTCCTCATTTTGTGCACCATCACCGACCATGATCAATTGAATATCATAATTTTTTTGTATTAAATTTCTAATAGCATAAAGCAAAAGGTCCCATCCCTTTTCCTTATCAATTCGGCTTACATAGCCAATCGTTAGTTTTTCATTTGTATATTGTTTTTTTTGACTATTAAAAACAGTGAAGTCAATTCCTCCAGAAGGTGAAATCCAAGTGTTGACATTCTTACCATATTTATCTTTTACCAAATCTTCAAAATAAATGGATGGAACGATTGTTAAGTCAGCCTCTCCTATTAAATACTTTGTTAAAAAATTCGTTTTTTCTTCCAATTTTTTTTCTGGTGTTACGTCACTTCCATGAACGTTAACGATTAACTTTGCTTTTTTATTAAACAATCGTGCCATTAAAATAGGAGGTGCATTATATCCAGCATAGTGAACATAAATAATTTTGTATTTAGAAAAAAGACAATTCATAAAAACTTTCATATAGAAAATTAAATAATTGTATATTTTTTTTAATTTACTGGTCGTTTTCGTCATATAAATGATCTTAGCTTTTTCCTGTAGAGAAAGCTTTTTATAAAAATTTTTAACAAAAACGCCATAATTGGGATATTTCTCTGACGGATACATATTAGATATAACTAGTATCATAAAATTACCTCATTTTATACTTTTTAATCCAGCATCACTTGAATAACTCAAGAAAATAGCTAGAAATGTTGCTGTCATTGAATTAACAAAAATATGCCCACCCATAAAACTGTAGAGAAGAAAAATTATTAGCATACTTTTCATTTCATTCTTTTTGGAAAAAAACAGTAAGATAACTTCCTTTTTGAAGAAAGCAATGTATGAGATGAAACCAAAAAAACCATACGAAAATAAAAAATCAAAATAATCGATTTCTACAATTGACCGCTTTATTCCATCAATTGTTGGGGTGAAAGGAGAACTATATCCTGCTCCAAATAAATAAAGAAAAAATCGATGTGTTGAGTTATCGATTTCATACATGGTTTTAGTTAGATAGGACAATCGATTACTTGTTAAAAAATCGATTGTTGATCCATTAGACTGTTCGGAAAAATAGTTTAGTCTATTTGTGATATCTGTAATCAATCCACCTAAAAAAATATAGATTGCAATGAATAATAGTACTATGCTGGCAGCAAAATACAGCTTATATTCTCTTTTTATACTGCTACAAAATATTTGGTAGACAAAAATTAAGGAACAGACAATTGACAATAATATGCCTAATTTAGTAGCAGTGATGAATAAAGAAATAAGTGTAGCAATGTACAATAATATTGTCGTCACAGCTTTTTTAATTTCATTTTCATTAAAATAACTAATAATCAAATTTTTTATAAAGAACAGATTTGCAGCCAAAATAGCTATTAAGGAATTTAGTTCTATAAAAAAACCTTTATTCCCTACGCCTTGAACTTCTGACGCCTTAGACATTAGCCCATTATGATCAATGTCATAGCTAACAAATCCTGTTCCACATAAATAAGGAATTATAATCAAAGAACTATATAAAATTCCATATATCAAAATGATTTTTTTTAAGTCTTCTCTTTTGATTTCTTGTGAAGAAAGGCCTTCATAAAAATAGCAAAAATAGAACGGTGCTAACAGGATTCTAAAAACACTTTTTAGATCACTCATCAATAATGCTTTATTTTGATGGAAAAATAAAAATTGGCTTACTAGAATACACATAAACACACTTAAGAGAATTAGAAAATAAATATTGTATTTTTTTATCAAATTCCCCTTCATTATAAAATAACAACTTATCACTACTACAGTTGTTAATCTATAAATGTCAGATAGACCTAAGCCAGAAAAAAATCCATTTAAAGATTCAACTATAGGCATTATCATAAACAAGAGTATTATTATCTTATTAATCATATATACTTCAACACCTATGAGATTTTCTTCTACTATTTTTTCTGCTTCTTTTCTCATCTTTGTGTCTATGTTTTAAATATGTGTACGTCATAAACACAGTCCCGTATAAGATAAAAAAGAACGTACATAGAACACTAAGTATAGTTGTTTTACTGTTAGAGATAACATCAACAACTGAAGCATTACTAAGAATCGACAACTTACTATGTGAAAAGAGTTCATTCCCTTTATTACATAATTCTTTTAGTATCGTATTTGCTAAGTTTATACTTTCTTTTTTATCAGTGGATATAACTTGTACAGTCAATACCTGAGAAGTTGAAGAGTACAAAACTTTCAACTTCGATTTTATTTTTAAATAATCTGCATATTTTTTTTCTAAATTTGAATTAACTTCCTTTAAAAAGGAAGGACTATAAACTAATAAGCTATAATTTTCATTATATTTCAACAAATCCATGCTTTTTACATTGTCATCATCTTTGTCTACATATGGATTTATCACTAATTGACTCTGACAAACATATCTTTTTGGAAACAACTCATATTTATCTAGAAGGAATGTACCAATCAAAGCAGACACAACAGATAGACAAATCATTGGTACTAAAACTTTGTTCAGAATTTTTATTATTTTTTTTTTATTTAAAATGATTATACCTTCCTTCTTTAATAATTATGTTTTTATCTTTTCATGTACTATCGACTTTAAAAATTTTAGATTTCCTATAAAGTATCTTAGAAATAGTCTTTTAGGTTCTTGAATTAAACGAAACAGCCATTCCAAATTCATTTTTTGAAGCCATAGTGGTGCCCGTTTTTTGTTGCCGGACAACACGTCAAAACTTCCTCCAACTCCCATAAAAACTGAATGGACATCATTCGCAAGTAGATATTCTATGAGATATTCTTTTTTAGGGGAAGTTATACCTACAAATACTAAATCCGGCTTTAGATTAGCTAAGTTAGTTGCTATTTGTTTCCAATCTTTTTTGTCAAAATAGCCATTTCGACTCCCGACAATAATCAATCCAGGATATTTAGAAGAAATTTCTGTTTGCATTTTTTCTAAGACTTCCTCTTTAGCTCCTAAAAAATAAACAGTATAATTTTTTTTTTCAGCAAGACATAATAATTCTTGCATCAAATCGATACCAGCAATCCGTTCAAATATCCTGCCTTTTTTTAAAATTTTTGAAGCAAAAACCATAGAAACACCATCTGGGTGAATAATGTCTGCATTCTTAACTATTCTTTTCAATTCATCATATTTTTGGAGTTGATTGATTTTATCTGCGTTAACACCAATTATGTGCGATCCTTTGTGTAAATTTATTTTTTTATCTACTTCTAAAACAAATTCATTCATCGATCCAATATCCAAGGGTATATCTAACAAGTATTTCTTTTTCAACGACATAAATTAAGTACCTCTTATTGTTAAATTATCTCTACTTTAAAAATACCAACTGAAGGAATCCCTTCAGTTGATATTTAATTGATTATTTCTCAATAGAGACTTGTTGTTCCGCTACTTGCTTATAATCACTACCATAGATCACAACTGACGCTTTATCTGTTGCTTTCAATCCACTCATATAGTATTTGATTGTTCCTTTAGGTAAATTGTTCATTGACACTAAAGCTTTCTTTTCACCATTGACTACCAATCGCATATATGCGGCATCGTCCCCTGTGTATGTTCCAGTCACAAATTGGCTGATTCCTTCTTTGTATGGATCAACACTTGTAATTTCTACTGGTACTTTTCCTTTTTCGATTGGCACTTCTTTTTCTGCTAACTGTTTGTAATCTTTACCATAGATCACAACTGACACTTTATCTGTTGCTTTCAATCCACTCATATAATATTCAAATTTACCTTCTGGTAAATTGTTCATTGACACTAAGGCTGTTTTTTCGCCATTGACCATCAATCGGATATAGCCAGCATCGTCCCCTGTGTATGTTCCAGTCACAAATTGGCTGATTCCTTCTTTATACGGATTGATACTTGTAATTTCTACTGGTACTTTTCCTTTTTCGATTGGCACTTCTTTTTCTGCTAACTGTTTGTAATCTTTACCATAGATCACGACTGATACTTTATCTGTCGCTTTTAACCCACTCATATAATATTTGAAGGTTCCTTCTGGTAAATTGTTCATTGATACTAAGGCTGTTTTTTCGCCATTGACCATCAATCGGATATAGCCAGCATCTTTTCCTTTGTATGTTCCAGTCACATATTGGCTAATTCCTTCTTTGTATGGATCGACACTTGTAATTGCAAATTGTTCGTCTTGTTTATCCAACAATTCTTGTGCTTTGTCGATTTTGTTTTGTAGTTCTTGTTTTTTCGCTTCATCTGTTACTTTATCGACCGCTGCTTGTGCTTCGTTGATTTTGTCTTGGTTGACGCCATCAGCTAGGTTTTCTCCATTGAACAAACCATTGACTTTGTCAGTTGCTTCCTGCACGATTTGTGCTTGTTCGTCTTGTTTGTTCAACAATTCTTGTGCTTTGTCGATTTTGTTTTGTAGTTCTTGTTTTTTCGCTTCATCTGTTACTTTATCGACCGCTGCTTGTGCTTCGTTGATTTTGTCTTGGTTGACGCCATCAGCTAGGTTTTCTCCATTGAACAAACCATTGACTTTGTCAGTTGCTTCTTGCACGATTTGTGCTTGTTCGTCTTGTTTGTTCAACAATTCTTGTGCTTTGTCGATCTTGTTTTGTAGTTCTTGTTTTTTCGCTTCATCTGTTACTTTATCGACCGCTGCTTGTGCTTCGTTGATTTTGTCTTGGTTGACACCATCAGCTAGGTTTTCTCCATTGAACAAGCCGTTAACTTTGTCAGTTGCTTCTTGCACGATTTGATTTTGAGAATCTTCTGCCACCAACTGCTCTGCTTTTGAGATTGCTGCATTCATTTCTGCAGCATCTTGATTATTGGAGATATTTGCTACTTGTTGTTTAACTTCTTGTACTTTTTCACTTGTGATACCAGGAGCTAACTCACTGTGGTCTGTAGAAGTAAATAAACTATCTACTGCTTGCCATTCATTTGCATACATTAATCCTGCTTTTAGTTTTGGAGCCAATGATCCGTATCTTTTAATGTCTTGATCGATTGTAAAAACGAATTCACCTTTATTATTCGCGGATTTTGAAGTTAATGTTATTCCTGCTCCTTCGAGTTTATCAGGTGTAAAGTAACCTGATTGTCTCACACCATTAAAAGACATCGTACACGTATTATTAGTCTCCGACCCACTAATGGTACTTAAAGTGGCTTTATATGTTCTATTTGGTATCAAATTAATACTTTTTTGGAATTTAAATCTTTTTTTATTATGGGAGTCTGTAGGTGCCACATATAAAAAAGAATCTAAAGAATGGCTATCTGGAATATTGTTATACATCGGCAACAATACTTCGTTGTGACCAATTTGTGTTAAATTGGGGGTAACTCCATTAAATTGAGATAATGTTGTTTTGTCCCATGTTCCACTTATTGTTGTGTATGGAATATTCCCATAATCATCAGAATCACGAAGATACCCCGCAGAAATATTCCATTCTCGATAATCACCGCTTCCCGGAAATAAAGAAATCACTTCACCATAAGGCGTGTTAGATTTATTTTCTTGAACATTAATATTTTGATTTAGGCTGGAATCTGTTTCTGCTAGTACAGGAGTTGAAATAGCAGCTAAATTCCCACTCATAATCAAAGAAATGGCAGCCAATGCGATTCCTTTTTTAGATGCTTTGATTTTTTTTCGTAATTTTTTTTCCTTCATTCTTAAAATCCCTTCTTAAAATTTAATATTCCATTCTTGTGTTGCTTCATTTTTTTGATATAGAAGTGTTCCTTTATCTACATCTTTCTTTACTTCAAATGACACAACACCTTCCAAGCTTTTTTCAGGCAAAACAGCTTGCCCAAAATTAACTCCATCTGCGTATGGTTCTATCGATTGTTTCCCAATGTTCAATTTAAAGTCATTAGAACCTACACCTTGTTCTTCATTTGACCTATTACGGACTTTTACTTTAATTGAAACAATTTTAGTATCCTTCGTATTATCGGCAGTCGATATATCTCCAAGTGTTATCTCTAAACCACGCAGATACTTGACATTCGAGCTTGTCGAACTACTTTGTTCCGTGCTTTGCTGAATGCTAGTACTAGTTTTTGTAGTATTTGATTCACTTTGCTGATTCTGTGAATTACAACCAGCTATCAAAGTAGATAGACCCAGTAAAGCTACGAAACAACCAATTTTCTTCATAATTTCTCACCTCCAATTTCTACGCAACTGATTGTATATTTCTTTTCCATATCATCAACTTCAAAAAATTTAATTGTTCGTAAAAAAAAAAAAAGAGGGTAACTCTTTTTAAATCTAAAATTATTTCAGAATCTATATCAAACAAAGTCAAGAAAATTAGAAAGGGATAGTTTAATGGATTATTTTGAATTGGTTTTTCAAAAAAGAACAATAACAGATTTTTTAGGAGCTGAAAAAAAATCTTCAAAATTTAGATTGACAAAAAGGTATTATCTTGTTATAAAGAGATTCTTTGATATTGTTTTTAGTATCACAAGCCTTCTGCTTCTCAGTCCACTATTGTTAGTCATTTCTTTGCTCATTTATTTTGATCAACATGGTCCAATTTTTTTTACTCAGGAAAGAGTTGGTAAGAACGGTAAAATTTTCAAAATATACAAATTTCGAACGATGGTAGTAAATGCAGAGGAGTTACTATCTAATTTGTTGTCTAAAAATGAAATGGATGGCCCTATGTTCAAAATGAAGGATGATCCTAGAGTCACCCGTATTGGTAGATATTTACGAAAATTGAGTTTAGATGAATTACCTCAATTGTACAATGTAATAAAGGGTGATATGAGTTTAGTAGGTCCGCGCCCTCCTTTAGTCTCTGAAGTGAAAAAATACACAAAGTCTGATTTAGAAAGGTTAACTATCCTCCCCGGTTGTTCTGGAATCTGGCAGGTATGTGGAAGAAATACGATTGATTTTACTACAATGGTTAAAATGGATCTTTGGTATAAAAATAATCAATGTTTGCTTTTAGATAGTTTAATTATTTTAAAAACTATTAAGAATATTATATTTTTTAAAGATTCACATGCATATTAAATAAACTTTATACTCCAAAATTCTATATAAAATACTATTCTGAAGGATGAGTTTTAATTATGTTAAATCTAATCTATGAAAAATCAATATATACTAAAATTAGAATTGTAAAATACATCATAGATAACAATGGTCAAAGTACGAAACAAAGAATTATAAAAAATTTAGATATCACATTGATTACTTTAAATAAATATTTGGAAGAATTATCAGAAGAACTACCTGAAAATTCAATATATATATCCGAAAAATATATTGTTTTTAACACTAAATTGATGAGTTTTCATGATGCTCAAAAATTTTATTTTTCTAAAAGTATCACAAAAGATATTTTTTATAGCATTTTTTATAAGCAGAAGAAAACTTTAGATAGTCTTGCTAATGATTTATATATAAGTCCCTCAAAATTATTCAATATTTTAAAATTTTTATCAAAACAGCTTTCACCTATTGATATCTGCATTATCCGTAGTCCTTACGTTACAGTAAGAGGAAATATTGAATCGATCCTTGTACTTTATAACCTATATTTGCAAAACACAAATATAGGTTATAATAATTTGTATAATCCTATTTCTATTGATCTCCTTACTGACAAAATAGTAAATTTTCTAGAAGACTGTAACATCAAAATTGAAAATAATATTATTTATGAACTACAGACTTGGATCATAACTGTCAATTGCAAAGATTATCTGCAAAAATTTAGTGATAGTCATCTAGAAATCAATAAAGAATTCATCTCATCAGAAAGTCCTGTAGTAAAAAAAATATACAATAACTTTTTTTGCTTCAATAATAAAAAATTGGATGAAGAAAAAATCTTACTTATTTTGATCTTTTTATTATCTAATATGAATAGCCTACATTTTAAAAATGTAAAAAATGAGCAAAATTTTTTTCTAAATGAACTAACTCCTAACTATATAGATAAAGATCTTATTTTTTCTATACTTTGTGGACCGTACAATGTATCTACAACTGACATAAAAACACTATCAATAAGAATCGAAATTTGTATTCATTATGCTAAAATTTTATATCCTTATTATTTTTTTTATAATAAATATTTTTCAACAAATATTAAATCATTGTCATTTTCTAAAGATATAAATTGTGCTTTAAAAAAATACACCATCCACAATTATAATATTCAATGGATACTGTCATTACTGACTTACACGGTCCATTCTTTTCAAAAGAGTTATATAGATTCCACGTTGAATATTGCCTTTTATTCAGCCAAGGGAAATAGATACGAAAAACAGTATTGCAATGAAATAAAAAAAGCGATTAAAATTATTCCCTATTGTGAATTGGATGATACTAGTGCTGATATTTTGTTAATTGATAACATTGAGCTACTCAAAAATGTAAATAATTATGAAAAATATGTAATGATTGGAGACTCTGATCTAGATTATTTCTCTTTTTAAAGAACAGCCTCTTCTATCTTGGCTATTCTTACGAAACACCTAACGTACTTTCTTTCAACAATTTGACCTTAACCATTTCTTCTGGATCAAAATAGTCCTATTTATAGATACTTTAAGTTGTTCTTTTTATTGATCCTAAGAGAGGCCTAATAAAATCATCAGTAGCGTCAAGAACAAAGAGTTAAACTTGTTGTCTTCATTCCTTTTAATTCATTCCACCATATTTTAGCAATTAATAGATTCGTTACACTCATCCATAGAGTGATGAAATGTGGTTTTCGCTATAAATCTATCAATTAGTTTCAAGAAATAGCGCATTGACTATGTGTGCTATCTGTATATTTTTTTTTATAAAAAATAAGAAAAAAATAAAATAAAAACTTCTCGTTTTTTTTTATAAAATAGACTTGTAACTTCATTAGTTTGTTACACAATCTCTCATATTTAACCACATTCATTTCATTCACTGTAAGAGGAAGCGTTGAAAACAAGTTTTCCTCTTACTACTGAAAAAGGATTTCACGAATAGCCTCAACAGGTGTTTCGCGAAATCCTTTTTTCTATTATATAAGAAGCTATTTATTGCTCAGACTAATAACGGACTGAAAGATATAAAGAAACGATAGATTTCTCCAAAAAGAAAAAAATAAATTTTCTTAAATTGAACAAATAATATTTAAACTACAAAAGGTAACTTGAACTGAATATTCCTACTCTATTTCATAGGAATGTGGAGAAACTTGAACATCGATAATAAAATTCTTGTTCTTCATTAACAACCTATCTCTATAAATAGACATTCGCTATTTATTACACAATAACCACGACTTTCTTCTTTTTTAGAAAGGAAGCCGCTGTTGTTGTGTCTAGAGTTTATCACCTAATGGTTTATTTTTTACTCGTTCAACTATTCATCTTCCTCTTCACTCGCCAATGCAATCATTTGATTAACGGAAACAATATTTTGTTGACCAGAAGTAATAAAGTCAACAGGCGTATCAATCAATGTACCATTGATGAACTCAATTACCATTGGCATATTCATCCCAGCGTAAAGTTCGATCGCTACGCCCTCCATAATCATACGAGAGATGACGTTACAAGGCGTTCCTCCCATCAGGTCACAAAAGACAGCATAGGATTCTAATTCAGCTGTGACTTGTAAAAATTTTTCTTTAAAATCTTCTGCACCATCGGATTCTAACAATGCCACCGTATGGATCATTGTTTGTGGTCCCATGATCATTTCTGTACTTTTTTTCAGTGCTTCACATAATTGTCCATGACTAATCAAAACTAACTCTTGACTCATTTTTTCCACCCCATTATTTTGAAATCACACCAAGAGCTGATAACGCAACACAGACAATCAGAACAATAAAGATTGCACGTGTAGATGTCATATTTTTCTTGCCTAACATCCAATATACCCCACCAACAATTGCTGCTGGTAAAATCTTAGGTAAAATCATATCAATATTATTTTGCATGTTTAGTGTCACATCACCAATGCTTGGTGCCCATGAGAATTTAACATTGACCATTGTTGCTACTAAAGCACCTACCATGAAGACACCGAGTAATGTTGCTGCATCAGTTAGTGCAGTTAGTCGTGATTGCATCGTTGTTACTAATGAGATTCCTTCTTTATAAGCAAACTCCAATTGCTTCCAACGAAAGACCATGACAACGATTTGTGCGATGATCCAGATAAACACACCTGCAGGATTTCCATTGATTGCCATGTTCGCAGCCAATGCACCAAAGATAGTTGGAATAAGCGCAGCAAAGATCGAGTCACCAATTGCGGCAAAAGGTCCCATTAACCCAGCTTTCATCCCAGAAACTGTTTGTTTTGCTGCAATTCCTTCCTTCTCTTCAATTGCAAGGTCAATCCCTGTGACAATCGTATTAAAGAAGTTTGACGTATTAAAAAATTGCGTATGCGTTTTCATTATTTCTTTTAACTCAGGTGTATCATCCCCATAAATTTTGCGAAGCTGAGGTAAGATCGTATACAAATAACCTGAACCCTGCATCCGTTCATAGTTCCAGCCTAATTGAAAAGTAAATAAACTTCTTCGATTGATTTGTTTAAAATCTTCTTTTGTCAATTTATAATTAGATTTCGTCATCTTCGATTTCCCCCTCAGCTGATTCTACTTGCTCGTTTGCTACTGGTTTTTGATTATGATTATTCTGACCATTTTTATAACTAATAGCTGCTAACGCAAATCCAATCAAAGCGACCGCTAACATTGGTAATGAGTTAAAGGTTCCTGGCATTTCCTTCACTACACTTGCCACACTCGTTCCAAGTAATTGGACATTTGAGAAAAGCGTTGCTAACAATGCAGTAATCGTGAAACCTAAAACGAGATATGGAAAATGTTTCTTAACAGGTAGGTAGCGTAATAAAATAGCAAAACCAACTGCTGGCAGAACAGCTCCGGCTACTGATAAACCATCACCTAGCCATTTTAGATCACCATTCAACACGCCAACAACATTTTCAACCAACCCTCCTCCAAAAGCCAAAGCTAAGAAAACAGGTACTAGCCGAGAAAGTGACCAAGGTAAAGCACCCATCAAGAAGTTTCGTTCAATTGCTTTATAATTCATTGTTTCAACATGTCGATCAATTCGATGTGCAAAATACGTATTTGCAAAGCGAGCTAAAATATCTAATTGGATCATCAAGCTAGCCACTGGTACAGCAATTGCTGCAATCGCTTGTTCAGGATTCATACCAAGTGAAATCGAAAAGGCTGTTGCTAAAATCGTTCCTGAATTTGCATCAATCTTAGAAGCACCGCCAAATGTTCCAACACCTAACACTGTTAACTGCATACTACCACCAATGATCAGTCCTGCTTGTAAATCCCCCATTACTAAACCAGCAAACAAACCGGCAAAGACGGGTGCACTCATTGATGAATAAATTTGTAGCTCATCTAAAATCTGATAGCCTGCGTATAATGATAATAATAAGATCTGCCACCATTGAATATCCATGAATTATTCCTCCTATTTTGTTAACAGACTCATAAAGTCTTCAGCCTTGTCACTTGGAACCATTTGAGCAATCAGATGTACTCCTTTAGCTGCTAATTTTTTAAATACAGATACATCTTCATCAACAACATTGATTGACTTAGTAATGGAACGGGTTTCATCTGTTTGAGACATGTTCCCAACATTGATTTCTGTCAAAGGAACACCTAACTCAACTAACTTTAATAAACGATCTGGCTTCTTCGCAACAATCAGTAGTCGTTGAGAATCATACTTACCAGCTAAAATATTAGCTGCTGCTTTTTCTACTGGTAACACGCTTAACTTTACTCCAGCTGGTGTAGCAAGCTTAAGACCACTTTTTTCGATTGCATTTGTCGCTACTTCATCATCTACGACCATGATTCGTGTGATATTTAGTTTTGTTGTCCACAAATTTGCTACTTGTCCATGAATCAGTCTGCCATCAATTCGTACGCCAATAATTGCCATTTTTCTTCGTTCCCTTCTGTTTTTGAATAAGTAATGCCATTATAAAAAGCAAACGAAACCGCTTACTTTTTCTTGGTTAAATTAAAGCGGCTATGCTTTTTCATACCAAGGGGTTGCTGTTCGTTCCACAACCTCATTTAATTCCTCGATATTTGCTCGACCAGTTGTTTGCAACCAATCAATGGCGCCTGCTCGACCGTTCTCAACATAAGCTTTTACACCGTCTTTCCAAGTTGCCCGACCACAAAGAACACCATTAAAGGCTGAACCAGATTCACGAGCGAAGACCAGTGTTTCTTGGAATAATTTCGTTGACACTCCAGCACTTAAGAAAATAAATGGTAAACTTGTTGCCTCACTTTGTTCCTTAAAGAATTCTTGCGCTTCGACTTGTGTATAACATGTTTCATTAGTAGCAAAACCCTCAACATAATTCATGTTGACTGGCACTTCGACTTTTAGTACGTCTACCTTATAATTTGGTTGTGAAAATTCTTTCATCATCTCAATGACTTTATGGGGTTTGATTTTCGCATATTCGATTGAGTTACTATCTGTAATTGTTGCATCATAGGAAACCAATTCTAAGTAAAAGGGGCGATCTTCTCCGGCACATTCACTTCCTAAGCGTTCAACAAAAACATGTTTTAAATGGTTGATTGCTGGGTCTTCATCCACGTCATAATACAATAAAAATTTGACAGCATCTGCTTGCGCTATTTTTAAACGTAGAGCAGACCAATCTTCGAGTAAATCAGGTAGTCGACCAGGTTTCGTTGCATCATAACCCGTTTTTTCATAAGCTAATAATAAACCCGCTTGTTCATCACGAGCTTTCGCTGCAGAGAGCCCGTACTCTGGATCTAACAAAATGGCTGAAGCAAAAGGTGTTAGCTCACTTGAAACGAGCGTCTTAAATTCGCTGATTTGTTCCGCTGTTGCATCCATCCCCAGTGCATGCATCATTTTTTTCAGTGCGCCACGTTGATCAATTGCTAATGCACTGATTTTCCCTGTTTCTGTGGATAATCGATTCATTGCTGCTTGTTTTTCTGTTGTCAAGTTCACTTATTATCTCCTCTTTTCTCTATATTTTCAGGATAGTTGTGAATCGTTACTCCTTTAACAACTCGATTAACGGTTCCGCTTGGCGAAGGTGTATCTGGTGTGTGCCCAATCTTGATTGAGGTCCACAACGCGATCAACTGGCCAACTAAGATCATCGCTAAAGACAAATAGCCATCAGGTAAACAAGTTTCCGTTTCTTCCATTTGAAAAGTTTGACCAGAATAGTTTGTCTTTCCAGGTTGGGCAATCGCAATTGCTTGTTTCGCAATTTTATCTCCGTGAATTTCTTCCAAAATATCTAAATCATAGGTTCGTGTGTAAGGATGATTATTAACGAATACAAAAACGAGCGTTTCGTCGTTCACGAATGACTTAGGACCATGACGAAAGCCCATGGAAGAATCAAAACTAGTAGCGACTTTTCCCGCAGTTAATTCTAAAATTTTCAGTTGTGCTTCTCTTGCCAATCCTGCTAAGCTACCTGATCCTAGATAAACAATTCTTTGAAAATCTGGCGAAATCAATTCCTTAATCTCCGATACTCTGCTTAAGATGTTCTCACCCACTTTAGATAAAACGGTTACATATTTCTCCTTCGTTTCATCCGCTGTTCGGTCAAAAATCAATAAGGCACTTAACATCATGCAAGTAAAACTTCCAGTCATTGCAAAACCAGCATCGTTGGCTCTTTCAGGCATCAATAATAAAAAGTTTTTTGGATCCTTTTCTGCTGCTTTAGCCAAACTTCCCTCTGCTGCACAAGTAATCGATAAATGAAAAATCGTCGAAACGACTTGATTTGCGAGATCAACTGCCGCTAAGCTTTCGGGACTATTTCCACTGCGTGCAAACGATACAAGTAATGTGGGCTCTTCAGGAATCAAATAATCTTGTGGTGCAGCAACAATATCAGTGGTTCCAATACTTTGGAAAATAAACTTTTGTGTATCACCATGTCCATTTAAATAAGGAACAATCGTATCCCCCACATACTGAGACGTTCCAGCTCCAGTGAAAATTACTCGAATACGTTTTCCTTTTGCTGATTCGTTCATTTTTTCAAAAAATGCTTTGAGCTCTTCCTTTTTTTCTTTCAAGATTGCAACTGTTTCTTGCCATAATTCTGGTTGCTGTTGAATTTCACCAGCTGTGATTGCTGCACCTCGTTCTTCCAACTCTTTTCTTTGTTCAAGCATTTGACTTCCTCCTTAATGACTGCGCACGTGCCGGATTTTATAATGGAACTGATCTGCTCTGGCAACGCTGTCTGTATATTCGATAATTTCATTTTTGTGATTGTATGTCGACCGAATCAAATGTAATACAGGGGCACTATCTGCAATGCGTAATAAATCGGCATCTTTTTTTTGCACAATGCTTGCATAAAATTCTTCATCTGCAAACTGGACGATTTGATCGTAATCTTGCGAAAAGACATCATACAAGGGTTTACTTTCAAGTAAGGGTAAATCTAAATTCATAAATAATTTAACTGGTAAGTACGAACGTTCAACCATTAATGGTTCTGCATCTGCCAAACGTAACCGTTTGATTTTAAACACTGGTTCACCAAGCGTTATATTCAACGCCTGGGCGATTTTTTTTGTTGCTTCCATTTGACGAAATTCTAAAATCACTGTCTTAGGTAATCTGCCTAATTCTTTCATTGCCTCTGTAAAGCTATATGCGCCTGCTAAGTTGGATGACTTCACAGATAAGTCGGATACAAATGTTCCTTTGCCATGGCGACGATAAATATAGCCTAATGTTTCTAATTCTTGTAAAGCTAAGCGAACAGTCGTACGACTAACGCCGTAATGTTGACATAATTCTCGTTCAGATGGCAGTTGATCATGTGCTGTCATCTGCTTTTCAATCCGATCTTTTAATACATCAACAAGTTGATAGTATAAAGATTTTCCTTTTCCTGAGCTCTCCATTTGTTTTTCCTTTCTCTAACTGGTTATAACCACATGACAAGAATAAAAATATTTTTCTTTTTTGTCAAACCTTTTTTTCAAAAAAATAGTCTATTATCAGTATTATCAAGGATTTTTTTTAATTTAAGAAAAGTACCAGACTGATACCAGTTGGCAAAAATCAGGTAATATCGTTTACAGCTTCAAATACAAAAGACCTGAGACAATTCTCATTATCTCAGGTCTAACAACTATATATACTTTTGAAAAAGTATAAGTACTCTTCAAAATATTGCAAGCTGCTTTGTCTGTTACTCATTATTTTTTCAAAGCTGAACGATTGGCATCACAACCTTGTTCACGGTGTTTAAGAAGTAACTCCTTCAAAATAAGCCTAAATTTCACAAAAATTTGAGAAGCAATTTTCGAAAATTTATTCTTATTTATTGAAGTTGGGCACTTCTTTCACAACCTTATTTTGTCATAATCTTATCCAAGCTCGCCAAAGATAATGCCATAAATGCAATTTCCTTCAATTGCGATAAACGGTTAGCACGTACTGCTTGGTCTTCTGCCATAACCATTGTTTCATCAAAATATTTCTCAATCAATGGACGTAATTCAACTAAGCTTTCATAGCTTTCACCCAACGTTTGTGTTGCAAAATTAGCTTTCAACTCATTCACCGCTTCATTCAAGGCTGTTTCTGCTTCATTTTCAAACAATGCTGGATCTACTACACCAGCTTCTGTTGTTTCTGCTTTTTTCGCTAAGTTGATGACACGCGTCAAAGCTTCCATTGAAGGTTTGAAATCCGAATCATTCAAATGCTCCTTGAATAATTGTGCTGCGCTGAAGACTTTTGTTAAATCGTTTTGTTCTGCATTCAATACCGCATCAATCACATCATGACGAATTTCTTTCGTGACTAACAATTGACGTAGACGTCCTTTGATAAATGAAAGAACTTCACCTTGGCCACTTGTTAAGTCAATGCCAAAACGTGTGAGATCTTTGCTAATTTCTGCATCAATGACTTCTTGTAGTTTAGCTAATGGGAAACTCCATCCCTTTGCTTCTACGATACGAACCACACCATAAGCTTGGCGACGCAAAGCATACGGATCGTTTGATCCACTTGGTACCATTCCTACGGCGAAGAAAGAAAAGATGCTATCTAACTTGTCTGCCACAGCTAAGACAGAACCAATAACGGATTCTGGTAAGTCTCCCTCGCTTGAAATTGGCATATAGTGTTCACGAATTGCTTTCGCAACGGCAGGTTTTTCACCTTGAAGTAACGCATATTTTTCACCCATGATTCCTTGTAACTCAGGGAATTCACCGACCATATTCGTCACTAAATCAAATTTATAAATTTCAGCAGCGCGTTGAAGGTCTGTTAACTCTGCTTCAGACAAACCGACTTCTTCTCCAATAATGCGTGCAGCGATTTGAACACGTTGCATTTTTTCATAGATACTACCGATTTTTTCATGGAAAGTAACTGATTTTAGTTTTTCTACATCTTCTGCGATGGAGACTTTTTTATCTTCATTGTAGAAAAATTCAGCATCCTCTAAACGTGCAGTTAACACTTTTTGATTTCCTTTGATCACATTGTCTAATTTTACAGCGTCCCCATTACGAGCAGAAATAAAGTGAGGTAATAACATTCCCTCTTCATTTCGAACTTCAAAGTAACGTTGGTGCTCTTTCATTGACGTGACCAAAACTTCTTCTGGTACTGAAAGATATTTTTCTTCAAAGTCACCAGCAAAAACAGTTGGGTATTCGACCAAGTTATTTACTTCTTCAAGTAATTCTGGATCTAGATCAATCACCCAATGATTTTTTTCTGCTAATTTTTGTGCTTGACTAACAATCATTGCTTCTCTTTTTTGTGGTGAAGCAATAACAAATTGCTCCTTCAATTTTTCTTCATATTCTTTTGCATGATCAAAAGTGATGGATTCACCCAAGAAACGGTGTCCACGAGAAGCACGCCCTGTTTCAACATCTAACACACTAAATGGAATGACTTCATCGTCTAACAAAGCGACGATCCAATGAATTGGTCGAATATATTCAAAATCAAAATTTGCCCAGTGCATTGTTACAGGGAAAGTTAAACTTTTAATTACATCTGCCAGCCCAGCTAAAACTTCGATTGCAGGTTTCCCATGAGTGTATTTTGTCACATAAACATATTCCACATCTTTTAACTCTCTAAAAGTAATATCATCTGTTGTTAGCCCTTGACCACGAACGAATCCTTCAGCAGCTTTTGACCAATTTCCATCAGCATCCAATGCGATTTTTTTAGCAGGTCCTTTGATTTCTTCTTCACTATCTGCTTGACGTTCAGGAACATTTATTACTTTGATTGCTAAACGGCGCGGTGTTGAGAATGTTTCGATTGAATCATAAGTTAATTGATGTTCATCTAAAAATTTTGCTGTTTTTTCTTCTAATTGTTTCATGCTTGGTGTGACCACATGAGCAGGCATTTCTTCTAGTCCAATTTCCAATAATAAGTCTTTTGCCATCTTATTCAGCCTCCTTAACTGTTTCTGGATTTGCTGTGTTCTTGTTCAATAGTGGGAACCCCAATTTTTCACGCTCCGCAACAAAGATTTTTGCTACAGCACGAGCCATATTTCGGATTCGAGAAAGATATCCAGCACGTTCTGTAACTGAAACAGCACCACGCGCATCAAGTAGATTAAATGTATGACTACATTTTAAAATATAATCATATGCTGGATGAACAAGGTTTTCATCAATACAGCGATTCGCTTCTTTTTCAAAACGATCAAAATTTTGTAACAATAATTCTTGGTCACTGACTTCAAATGAATATTTTGAATGTTCATATTCAGGTTGTTTGAAAATCTCACCATATTTTACGCCTGCTGACCATTCAAGATCATAGACACTTTCCACTTCTTGAATATAAGATGCTAAACGTTCTAAACCGTAAGTGATTTCTGAAGTCACTGGTTTACAAGGTAAGCCACCTACTTGTTGGAAATACGTAAATTGTGTGATTTCCATTCCGTCTAACCAAACTTCCCAACCAACACCAGCGCAACCCATTGAAGGATTTTCCCAATTATCTTCAACGAATCGAATATCGTGTTCTAATGGATCGATCCCTAATAAACGCAAACTTTCTAAATATAATTCTTGGATATTTTCTGGTGAAGGCTTCATTACTACTTGAAATTGATGATGTTGATACAAACGATTTGGATTTTCACCGTAACGACCATCTGCTGGACGACGTGAAGGTTCCACATAAGCCGCATTCCAAGGTTCTGGTCCAATGGCGCGTAAAAATGTATAAGGACTCATTGTTCCGGCACCCTTTTCTGTGTCATAGGCTTGCATTAGCATACAACCATTTGATGCCCAAAATTTTTGTAATGTTAAAATCATGTCTTGAACGCTTAATTTTTTGCTCATAGTATAGTACCCCTTTCATTTCTTACAAAGCTTGCACGACTGGATAAAATGCGACGACTGAACCCGGAATCAACTTCACACGAACAACGTCTGTCTCAGCTAATTGTGCAGCAATTGAATAAATTGTTTCTTCTGGTCTGGTGGTAAAGCTTTCTTTCACTTGTTCTTGATCATCAACAACACTGACTGCTAATGCGACACTTGAAAGAACTTTGATTTGGTTTTCTTTAAACTCTGTTGCCGGAATTTCCATGTCAAATTGCATCTTGATTTCCTCCTAAAAATACAAAAAGTCCCTATGTCTGACTACAGACATAGGGACGAATAACTTCGCGGTTCCACCCTACTTCCGAATAAATATTCGGCAGCTTCGTTTCACGTACTCCCAAGTGCCACTTCAAAAATCGATCGTATTCGGCTCCCACTCTCCCGAACTCGCTTTTACCCACGTATTTTTTACTCTTCTTGATCAACGTACTATTTTATCTACGGTTAATAATAGCCGTTTCATTACTCTTTTGTCAAATTTTTTTGATAATCAATTAAATCTATCTTCTTCGTTTGCTTGGCTCACTCATTTTCTGTCGGATCAACTGGCAAAGATATCTCGGACTCTGCATCTCCTTTTTCTTGTTCAGTTGCTGAAGAATCTTCCTTTTTCTCTAATGGTTTGAGCACATGTTCCCACGATTTCATTTGATCAATAAACTTCTTACTTTTAAGATGGATGCCCACATATTCCTCATAAAGTTGATCAATCAACTGACGAATCGCTTGTTTTGTGTCTTCTTTTAAATGGATGCCATTGATTCTTTCATAAGAAAGAGCAGAAAACAGACGTGCAAAATAAACAGCTCGAGGATCCGCATGATATCTTCTTTGATCAAGCGACCAATGACGTTCGCAAATCACGCCACCATATTTTGAAGAATAATCAAATTTTCCTTGCGTTTCACCACAGATTGCACAATGTGTCCAGACAGGTGCAATTCCAAATCGTTGTAAGATTTGAATTTCAAAAATATTGGTGATAATTTCTGCATCATCACCTTGATCCATTCTTTCCAGCGCTTGTTGTGTAAAATGAAAAAGATTTGGATCATATTGATGATCTTCAATTGCTGCATCAACCAAATTCAACAAATAAGTCCCGTAACCACTCAAAAAAATATCTTCTTGAATTTTCCGATAGGCATGAACATCTTTGACACTCGTAATAAAAGATAGACCATCACTTTTAAATGTGCCAATATAAACAGCTTGAGTAAATGGTCGAATAGCAGGCGCTAATGGTTGATTTTGTCGATGGATGCCTTTGACATAAAACATCATTTTTCCCGCTGATTCTGTAAAAATCTTGACCAATTTATCTTTTTCTTTATAATTTCGACTAGAAATAATCAAACCTTTTGATTCAACCAATTGACTCAATCGATTCCCCTCCTCAAAAAAAGAAATCTGGAAAAAGTATTGCTACCTGTCCAGATCCGTTTCTTTTTTACTGATTTTAGTATTCGTCTTTACGGTAACCAAAGTCTTGGAGATAGACTTTTTTATCACGCCAATCCTTTTGCACTTTTACCCAAAGTTCCAAGAAAACTTTATCCCCGAGTAGGCTTTCAATATCTTTACGCGCTTTTGTACCGATTTGTTTCAACATTTTTCCACCTTTGCCAATGATGATCCCTTTTTGGCTATCACGTTCAACAATGATGGTTGCTTGAATTTGGATTTTATCATTCTCATTGCGTTTCATTGAATCAACAACAACTGCCACAGAATGAGGGACTTCATCACGAGTCAATACAAGTACTTTTTCTCGAATCAGTTCTGAAACAACAAAATATTCTGGATGATCCGTTATTTGATCTTCTGGGAAATACTGTGGACCTTCTGGCATTTCATCCACTAAAGTTTCCATCAAACGATCCACATTGTTTCCCTCAGTTGCAGAAATTGGTACTACTTGAGCAAATGGCATCTGTGAAGAATAATCTTCAATGATACTTAGCAACTCATCTGGATGGATCTTATCAATTTTATTGATTACTAAATAAACCGGTGATGTCACATTCTTTAGTCGTTCAATAATAAAGTCATCTCCACGTCCACGTTTTTGATCCGCACTGATCATAAATAATACAGCATCGACTTCTTTCAATGCACTGTAAGCTGCTTCCACCATAAAGTCACCCAAGCGATGTTTTGGTTTATGGATTCCTGGTGTATCAATAAAAATCAATTGTGCTTCTGGTGTCGTATAAACACCTTGAATCTTGTTTCGAGTTGTTTGTGCTTTGTCACTCATGATGGCAATTTTTTGGCCAACGATGCGATTCAAAAGAGTTGACTTTCCAACGTTAGGGCGTCCAACAATGGCAACAAATCCTGATTTATGTTCTGGCATATGGTTTCTCCTTTTTCTTTAAAAAAATAATTGATAGATTTTGGGAACGAATAAAATCAAACCGACGATTACTGCAAAGCAAGCCGTCAATAAAACAGCGCCGGCAGCCATGTCTTTGATTTTCTTTCCAATCGGATGAAAATGAAAGTCCGTAAACATATCGACAACATTTTCAAAAACAGTGTTTAAAATTTCAACGATCCATACTAAAAAAATAGCTAAAAACAACCACAGCCATTCATTCTGACTCAGTTGAAAAAAAGCGCCAGCAATCAATGCAAAGATGCCGAACACAACATGTTTTCTCATGTTGCGTTCTTCATCAAAAACCGTTTTTACTCCTTGGATAGCAAATTCCACTGAAGTCATGAAATGTTTATTTTTTTCAACTTGTTTATCTTTTAAGTCCATAAGCATCCAATATCTCTTTCTGTAGCCCAAACATTTCTTTCTCGTCTTCAGGTGTCATATGATCATATCCATTAATGTGTAGGAAACCATGTACTGCTAAGAAACCTAATTCGCGATCATATGAATGGCCATAGGACTCGGCTTGTTCAGCAGCTCGTTCGATCGAGATCATGATGTCGCCAAGGACACGCGGCATTGGATTCTCGCCATCTTCAAAAATAACTGGGATTTCATCTTCGCCTTCTTCTTCTAAAGCGAAACTGATAACATCAGTTGGCGCATCTTTTCCTCGATAATCACGATTGATTACTTGAATCGCATCATTGTCCATGAATGTCACTGACATTTCTGTTTCTTCAGGTAGTTTTAAATAATCAGCTGCAAACTGGAGTAGTTCATTGATTTCTTGTATCTTCTCCTCAGATACTTTGTTTGTTTCATCCATGAATGTAATATCCATTAGTCATCGCTTCTTTCTTTACTCACTTTTTTGATTATTCTTGTGTTCGTGCTTGTTCTTCTTTTAATTTTTCAGCTTCTGATTTCATTTTTGGATACTTGATCCGAGAGTGGAACGTACTACTTAATCCACTGATCAATGATTTCTCAACTTTACGAATTTCTTTCAATGTTAAGCCAGTGTCGTCTAACTGACCGTCTGCAATACGTTCTGCAATCAAATTATGAACAAATTGTTCGATTTTTTCACCTGTCGGATGATCCATTGCACGTACAGCTGCTTCACAGCTATCAGCAATATTGACGATTCCAGCTTCTCTTGTTTGTGGTTTTGGTCCCGGATAGCGGAACTGTTCCTCTGTGACTTCTGGGTTACGTTCTTTTGCTTTTACATAAAAATACCGCATCAATGTTGTCCCGTGATGTTGATTACAAATATCAATGACCATTTCAGGCATACCATATTCTTCTAGAATTTTGGCACCATCTGTCACATGACCAAAAATAATTTGTTTGCTATCTTCTGGCAACAGGAAGTTATGGGGATTTTCCGCCCCAGACGGTAAATTTTCAACAAAAAAACTAGCATGTTTGATTTTTCCAATATCATGATAGTAACAAGCCACTCGAGTTAATAACGAACGTCCACCGATTTCTGCTACCGCATTTGCACTTAGATTCGCCACCATCATACTATGGTGATAGGTACCTGGCGCTTCTTCTAGTAATTGTTTCAATAATGGATGATTTGGATTGCTCAACTCATTTAAGACGATCACACTATCATCTGTCACCATTAATTCAATGTAAGGATGTAACCCCATTGTTAATAAGAAAGATAACAATGCACCAGTTACTCCGCAAACCAAAGTCAACCAAGTCGTTCCATCACTAAAACTCATGCCTTGATAAACAATCAAAATAATATTCATCAGTGTTGGGAAAACAATTACCCACAAAACAGCGGGCATACCTTGTTCAGAAATTCGTTGTCGCCGAACAATCGTCCCCATCAAACCTGAGAATATATAGGAAACCAACAACACGGTTAAGGTATTTGTCCCAATAGAACCATAATAGATAAATAACGCTGATACAGCTTGGAAAAGTGCCGCCATAATCCCCGCTCTTCGATTAAGGAAGAAATTTAAGACCAGTGGTGTAAACGCCGCCGGGTAAAACAGTGGAATATAAGTTGCTTGTTCTGTTTGGAATAACTGGAAAAACTTCATCATAATAATACTTAAAGACATTGCTGTTACATAGAACAAGACGTATTCTGTCCGTTTGTCTGAGTCTTGAAATTGCAATGAATTATAGGCTAAGACAATAATCTGCAGAAGCACAGCTAAAATCATTGCAACTAACGGAAAGATCGAAGTTGTTTGATTGGTCAATCCCAACAATTCCAATTTTTTCATTGCAGCTGCATCAATTTGATTCCCTTCACGTACAATGATTTCTCCTTGGAAAATCATCACTGGCTGAACAGCTTCACGTGCGTTCGCTTTCAGTTCTTCCGTCTTCTTCTCATTAAGTACATCATTTACTACGATTCCTTGATCTACTAAATAATTCAATACTTGTTGTTGCGCAGAAGTAACATTGAGATATTGGATTTTATCTTGTGCTTCTTGCTTGAATGTGTCAACATCGCTTTCTCTTACTTGTTTGCTCATTTGTTCATCAATCAATTTCAGACTTTCATCACGAACAGTCGACAATTCATCTTCCGTCATACCGAAAATGAGCGTGTAAAAATTACTAGGTAATTTTTGATAAAATGCAACATCCTCTACATTTACTGTTTCGAAATTTTTCTTTAGTGCTGCAATTCTTTCATCAATCGTTGGTTTGGGAATATTCGCATCATCACTGGCCTTTTTGACCTTTTCATCATACGCCTTATCGATTGCATCATTTGTTTTATTGATCAAATCAAATAGTTGCTTGATTCGATCATTTTGATCAGCTGCCAAATCTTGCTGATAAGTATACTCTGGTGTGACTGCTTCGGCTGCCAACTTTCTCTTTTGCTCGGTCTCTTCTGTATTCTCAATCGTTTTGGTTGCACGAATACTTTCTTCAGCTACTTGTCCTTCTCTAAAATCATTTGCTTTTTGTTTGACACTACTAAAAGTCACCCCACAAATGATTATAAAAAACACAGCTAACAGCAAAGGCAAAAATGCTTTTCCTAATTTTGCCTGCAGTTGCCGGATTGTTTTATTCAACATGTGCTTATCCTCCTAAGCAAAGCTTATTCTTGATGAAGATCGGCTTTTTCATACGCTTGAATAATTTCAGCAACTACTGGATGTCGGACAACATCACTGGCTTCAAAATTAACAAAATCAATTTTTTTGATTTGCTTCAACGTACGTTCAGCATGAACTAAACCACTCATCGTCCCTCTTGGCAAGTCGATTTGGCTAGTATCTCCATTAACAATCATTTTTGATTGGTACCCAAGACGAGTCAAGAACATCTTCATTTGAGCCACAGTCGTATTTTGTGCCTCGTCTAAAATAACAAACGCATCGTCTAATGTTCGACCACGCATATACGCCAAAGGTGCAATTTCAATTACGCCTCGTTCCATTAAACGATTCGTATGCTCTAATCCAAAGATTTGATAAAGTGCATCATAAACTGGACGTAAATAAGGATCCACTTTTTCTTTCAGATCTCCCGGTAAAAAGCCCAAATTTTCTCCTGCTTCAACAGCTGGTCGAGTCAAGATAATTTTTTGGACTTCGCCTTTTTTTAATGCAGCAATTGCTAACACCACGGCGAGGAAGGTTTTCCCAGTTCCAGCAGGGCCAATACCAAACACGACATCATGGTGTTTGACAGACTCAACATATTTCTTTTGTCCGCTATTTTTTACCCGAATAGGTTTGCCATTTCTGTCTTTCACAATTTCTTCTTCATACATCTCGATGAAGTAATCTAAGGTACCTTTTCGTCCCATATTTATCGCAGCTACCACATCTGGTGTACTGATATGGATCCCGCGTTTGATCAATTCTTGTAGTGTACGGATCACTGAACTAGCCAATTTCACTTGTTCATTTGTCCCAATTAGTTGAATTGTTTCACCACGAGTATTGATAACAGTATTGGTTGCATCTTCTAGGAGCTTGATATGTTTATCGTGTGCACCAAAAAGCAAGCTGGCATCGTCAGCCGCTGTTAATCTAATCTCTAAAGAAATGGACTCTTCTGTCAAAAATAGACATCTCCTTTATCTCTTTCATTTCTTGTCTATTTTACCACACTCATAGAAAACTATATAGCAAATAAAAAACGAGAAATTGCTCCCCCTGTTTTCTTCAAACGACAGAAAAAAACCGCAAACATTTCTGTCTGCGGTTCAGATTACAAAATTAAGCTTGTAATAGTTCTTTAACGATTGCATTCACTTGATTTCCGTCTGCTTTTCCCTTGACTTTAGGCATGATAACACCCATTACTTTGCCAAATTCTTTAACAGATGAAGCACCAGTTTGTGCAATAGCGTCTTGAACAAGTTGTCGAATTTCATCATCAGAAAGTTGTTCTGGCATATACTTTTCGACAATTACAATTTCGCCTTTTACTTTATCAGCTAAATCATCGCGTCCTGCCTGCTCAAACTCTTGTAAAGAATCACGACGTTGTTTCATCTCGCGAGACAACACTGTTAATTCTTCATCTTCCGTCAAGTCGTGGCCTACTTTGATTTGCTCGTTTTGTATTGATGACTTGATCATACGAATGACTTGCAAAGTTTCTTTCTCTTTTGCCTTCATCGCTGCTTTCATGTCATCGTTCAATCTACTTAGTAGTGACACACTACCAGCTCCAATTCATCAAAGAACTAGAATTTTTTACGTTTTCTAGCTGCTTCAGATTTTTTCTTACGTTTCACGCTTGGTTTTTCGTAGAATTCACGTTTACGAGATTCTTGTAAAGTACCCGCTTTTGACACGGAACGTTTGAAGCGACGAAGAGCATCGTCAAGTGATTCGTTTTTGCGAACGACTGTTTTTGACATGTTAATTCCCTCCCTCCGAGCTTAAAAAGTAACCGTAGTGCTATTGAAATAATTATCCCAAAAAACAAACTGTCCTTTAAACATTATAGCTAATGCTCTTTTGACCGTCAAGGGGTTCTTTCTTTTTTTTCGATTTATTAGTTGTTATTTTATTTTATTGAATCATTGACAATCTTCGCAACGTCCAAAGATTTCAAATCGGTGACCTTCAATCGTGCATCCCCCAAGTTGTTCTTCAAAATAGTTCATTGGGCACATGTGGATTTCTTTTGTCTTTCCACATACGGTACAGATAAAATGATGATGATGACCGATTTCTCCCTGACAACAATGAAAGCGGAATTTCATTTCTCCATTCAGATCTGTTTCTTCTAATAAATCCAGCTCAGCAAAATCATGTAAGTTTCGGTAAATCGTATCGTAACTTACACCTTTAAATGTTTCATTCATATAGTCAAAGACTTCTTTAGCAGAGACATAGCGGTTACGCTTTACCAAGTAAGTCAATAAGGCTTCTCTTTTTTTCGTGTATTTAAATCCGTTATTTTTGAGTGTTTCCAAAGATTGTTCAATTAATGTTTGCTTTTTCATTTCTCTTCCTCCAAATCAAAATGATTACGAAGTACGCGTTCCAGAGTATGGTATAATAAAGCAAAAAAAAAAGCAAGTGAGGTTTTTCTTATGGCTTCAGATTCAACTGAATTAGTTACTTTTTTTGTCATCTCTGATTCCGCTGGCGAAACAGCGACCAAGTTAGCACAAGCAACAATGGCTCAATACCCAAGTGTTGAGTTCAACTTATTCCGTCGAACATTTGTCACTGACAAAGAAACATTGCTTAATGCATTAAACGATGCATTGACAGAGCAAGCTATCGTGCTCCACACTTTGATCAATCAAGAATTGATCGACACAGCTCGAACATTTTGTGATGAAAACGAATTGTTCAGCTTCGATGTCATGACGCCACCTGTAGCTGAAATTGAACGACGAACAGGGATTCAACCCACGCGTCAACCCGGTGCACTTCATTTATTGAATGAAAACTATTTTAAACGAATCAAAGCAATGGAATTTGCAGTTAAATACGATGATGGCAAAGACCCTCGTGGTTTTTTAGAAGCAGACGTTGTTTTACTTGGCGTTTCTCGTACTTCCAAAACACCTTTGAGTTTATTTTTAGCCAACAAAAATTTAAAGGTTGCAAATTTGCCTTTGATTCCACAAGCTCATATTCCAAAACAATTGTGGGAAGTAGATCCTAAAAAAATTGTAGGTTTAACTAATGATCCAGATATTTTAAACAGCATTCGTAAAGAACGTATGCGTTCTTATGGATTAAATCCTGATACTGCTTATTCTGATATTGAAAAAATTCGTGCGGAATTAGATTTTGCAAATGATCTTTACCAAAAGCTTGGATGTGTCGTCATCAATGTTGCCTCTCTTTCCATTGAAGAGACAGCTTCCTTGATTTTAAATGCTCTTGAATTAGAAGACCACAGCTATTACGGAACAGAGACTTCTGAAACTTCCGATTGATTCACTGATTTTTATTTCACACTAAAAAAAGCGAACCTAAATCCACTAACGATTTAGGTTCACTTTTTTTCTAATAAAACTTCATTGATCTTTATTGTTGAAATAACTGACTGTTAAAATTTTTTGACTTAGTCATGCTCCACATGCTTCACAGTCTGCTCTAAGATATCTAAAACATGGGAGTCATCCAACACATATAAAATCGCTTTTCCTTCACGGCGAGAACGAACGATTTTATTTTCTCGAAGTAACCGTAACTGATGAGAAACAGCAGATTGTTCCATTTCGACAGCTTGGCTGATGGCTGTGACATTTTGTTCACCATTTTTTAGATACAATAAAATTTTTAAACGTGTTGGATCGCTTAACATTTTAAATAGCTGACTGATTTTTTCAATTTTTGTTCCTTGAACCTCTGACAAAGGCTTCACCTCCAACTATCTAAAAAGACTGACTTCTAAAGTTTACCACTTTTTCCGTCAGTCTCAAATTCCTTAGTCTTTTGTAATTGCTTGGATGCTTGCTTCGTAAGCTGCAATTTTTGCTTCAGCATCGTCTTGTGAGTTTCCTTTAACTCCAATGTAGAACTTGATCTTTGGTTCTGTACCAGAAGGTCGAATTGCTACCCAACCTTGTTCTTCTAGCATATATTTCAAGACATCAGAAGGCGGTGTCGTTAATGCTTCGACATTGCCAGCTGCATCTGTTTTCGTTAATTTCTTGAAGTCTTCTGTCTGCAATACTTTGGCACCTGCGAATTCAGTTGGTGCTTCTTGACGGAATTTTTCCATTAACGCTGCGATTTTAGCTGATCCTTCTTGACCACTCATAGTAACAGAAATCGTTTTTTCTGCATAATAACCATATGTTTCAAAAATAGCTTGTAAGCCATCATATAATGTTTTTCCTTGTTTCTTGTAAAAAGCAGCAACTTCGGCCAATAAAACTAATGCTTGGATTGCATCTTTATCACGTACAAATGGTTTAACTAAATAGCCATAGCTTTCTTCAAAACCAAACATAAATGTATGTGAATGGTCTTCTTCAAACTCTTGGATTTTCTCAGCTATAAATTTGAATCCTGTTAGTACATTGAACATCGTTGCACCATAGTTTTTCGCAATCGCAGTTGGTAATTCACTTGATACGATCGATTTCAATACTGCTGGATTCGCTGGCATCGTATTTCTTGCTTGATGTGCTTCTAAGATATATTGAATCATGATTGCCCCAAGCTGGTTTCCTGTTAATACTTCATACGAACCATCAGGTAAACGAACGGCAGCACCAAGGCGATCGGCATCTGGATCTGTTGCAATCAACAAATCAGCGCCTTCTTTTTCACCTAAACGGATTGCATACTCAAAAGCAGAGTGTTCTTCTGGATTTGGAGATTTAACCGTTGTAAAATCAGGATCTGGGATTGCTTGTTCAGGAACTAACACAAATTGTTCAAAACCAGCTTGTTTTAAGGCTTTTTCACCTAACATTTTCCCAGTTCCATGAAGAGGTGTGTAAACTAGTTTTAAGTCTTTGCCCATTTCTTCGATCAATTCGTGGTCGATCGTTACAGCTTTCATTTCTTCTAAATAAGCATTGTCTACTTCTTCGCCAATAATTGAAATCAGACCGCTGTGTTCCACTTCTTCATCTGACATTACTTCAACTTTTAGCGGATTGCTGACTTCACGTACATATTTAGTCAATGCGTCGGCATCAGCAGGTGGCATTTGTCCTCCATCTTCGCCATAAACTTTATACCCATTATAAGCAGCAGGATTATGTGATGCTGTAATCATGATCCCAGTAAACGCATTCAGGTGGCGAACAGCAAAAGATAATTCTGGTGTTGGTCGTAAACTTTCAAAAACAAAAGATGGAATATCATGTTTGGCTAATGTTTTTGCAGCCTCCATCGCAAATTCTGGTGATTGATGACGTGAATCATAAGCGATCGCTACGCCACGACGTTTTGTTTCAGGATCTTGTGCATCCATGAAACGTGCTAGTCCTTCTGTTGCTTGACGGACTGTGTAAATATTCATACGATTAATACCAGGGCCTAAAATACCACGCATTCCTGCCGTACCAAATCCTAAAGGCGCGTAAAAAGCATCTTCTAATTGTTTAGAATCCTGACTCAATATAGTTAATTGCTGTTTTAAATTTTCTTCTAGGTTCACTTCGTTTGCCCATTGTTCATAAACTTGTTCCCAAGACATGAAAATAACACCTCTTTCTAAAATATGAATTCTGTTTTAGTATAGCATTCACGAAGATCAGATGAAAGACACAACGAGAAAAAATGATACCAACTAGGATTTTCATTGAACAAATAAAAACAAAGCCCAACCAAAAATGAGGATACACTTTTGATTGCGCTTTTTTATTTTGTTAACATAATAAGTTTATGCTTGTGTAGTAGATTCTTCTAAAGTTTCTAAATACTTGAATACTTGTTGCCCAGCAATCCCGCCGTCGCCAACTGCTGTTGTGATTTGGCGCAAATCTTTTTCACGCACATCTCCTACAGCAAAAACACCAGGCATATTTGTTTTCATTTCTTGGTCAGTTGGAATCCAACCAGCCGCATTCGTTAAACCAGCTTGTTTGAATGGTTCTGTCAAAGGATCAAGACCAACATAGATAAAGACGCCATCAGCGGCCAAAGCTACTTCATTTCCTGTTTTTACATTATGCGCTTTAACACCTGTTACTACCATTTCATTGCCAATGATTTCATCAACAACTGTATCCCATACAAACGAAATTTTTTCATTTGCAAAAGCGCGCTCTTGAATGATTTTTTGCGCACGTAATTCATCACGACGATGAACGATTACAACTTCAGAAGCAAATTGTGTTAAATAGATTGCTTCTTCAACTGCAGAATCGCCGCCACCGATAACAACTAATCGTTTGTTACGGAAAAATGCGCCGTCACAGACCGCACAATAAGAAACACCACGTCCTGCATACTCTTCTTCGCCAGAAACACCTAGTTTGCGGTGGACACAGCCAGTAGCAATAATGACCGTTTTGCCTTCATACGTTTTGTCTTCACAGATGACTTCTTTGTACGTACCGTGATCTTTTATATCTTGGACGATTCCATAAGCATTTTCTGTGCCAAACTTTGAAACACCTTCATACATTTTGTACGCGAGATCTGGTCCCATAATCGACTCAAATCCTGGATAATTTTCAATTTCTGCTGTGTTATTCATTTGACCACCAGGCGCACCTTGCTCAATCATCACCACTGATAAATTTGAGCGTGAAGCATACAAGGCAGCTGTCATTCCAGCAGGTCCTGCGCCAATGACAATTACATCATACATATGTACATTCCTCCGTTTAAAATCAAGTAAGCTTACTTTACAGCCAACATCAAAAAAAGTCTATTGTTCTGCTTACCTTTTCGAATATGTACATTATACTCGAATAAAAGGCGCAAAAACAATAGACTTTTCAGTTAATTATTCATTCGCTAAGTCTTCACCATTTGAGGCAATTACTTTTTTATACCAATCAAATGATTTTTTCTTCGTACGGGCTAACGTCCCTTCACCATAGTTATCACGGTCCACATAGATAAAGCCATAACGTTTCTTCATTTCACCGGTTCCGGCTGATACTAAATCGATACACCCCCAAGTCGTATACCCCAGTAAATCAACACCATCTAACTCAACAGCATCTTTCATGGCTTGGATGTGTGCAGCGAGATAAGAAATCCGATAATCATCGACAACATATCCGTTTTCATCAGGTTCATCTACTGCGCCCAACCCATTTTCAACAATAAATAGTGGCTTTTGATAACGGTCATAGATATCATTCATTGTGATTCTTAACCCTAATGGATCAATTTGCCACCCCCATTCACTTGCTTCTAAATAAGGGTTTTTGACAGAGGCAAAAATATTTCCTGCAGTTTGTTCTAATAATTCAGGATCTGTTGTTGATACCCGAGAAGAGTAATAAGAAAAGGAAATAAAGTCTACCGTGTGTTCTTTCAGTAATTCCAGATCGCCAGGTTCCATTTTTAATTCGATGCCTTCACGGGCCATTTCTTTTAGCGCATAAGCAGGATACTCGCCACGTGATTGAACATCAATGAAGAAATAATTTTCACGATCTGCTTGACGTGATGCCCAAACATCTTCCGGCTTACATGTGTAAGGATAATTTGCGCCCGCTGCTAACATGCACCCAACTTGATTGTTCGGATCCACTTCGTGTGCGATCTTCGTTGCAATCGCACTCGCTACTAATTCGTGATGTGCTGCTTGATATTTGACTTGTTCAACATTCTCGCCTTCTTCAAAAACAAGACCTGCGCCCATAAACGGTGCGTGTAAAATCATGTTGATTTCATTAAAAGTTAACCAATATTTGACCAATCCTTTATAACGGTTAAAGATTACTCGACATAAATTTTCATAGAAACCAACTACTTCACGTGAGCGCCACGCACCATATTTTTTAATCAAATGCATTGGACAATCAAAGTGAGTAATTGTTACTAAAGGCTCGATACCATGTTTTTGACATTCTTTAAACACATCTTCATAAAATTTTAGACCTTCTTCATTTGGTTCCTTTTCGTCACCCATTGGAAAAATACGACTCCAAGCAATTGATAAGCGATAGGTTTTAAAGCCCATTTCTGCGAATAAAGCAATATCTTCTTTATAACGATGATACATATCGATTGCTACTTTTGCTGGATAAAAATGCTCTTCGTCAAATTCAAGCATTGATTTTTGACCTGTAATAACCGAAAAACGATCCTCGCCGATTGGTACCACATCAACATTAGCTAATCCACGTCCACCTTCATCATAGCCACCTTCACATTGGTTAGCAGCTGTTGCGCCACCCCATAAAAAATCTTTTCTAAATCCCATTTGTCTTTCCCCTTTTCTTTTTCAACTATCTCATTCAGAACCTGTCTTTTCTTGCTCTCAAATTAGTTCAAAATGCTTGAATGCTAACCAAAGACCATCATTATCAACGGGTTCTGTAATGTAATCAGCTATTTTTTTAATCTCTGGGCCGCCATTCCCCATAGCTATCCCAGTACCGCAATGCTCCAGCATCGGAATATCAACTTTTGCATCACCAAATGCAAAACTATTTTCTGTGGCAATATTCAAATAAGTTAGTAATTCATCTACTGCTACTGCCTTATTGATACCACTTAATGCAATATCACCAAACAAAGCTGTTTCACCAGCACCACCCCAAGTCCCCAGTTTATATTCTGGGAAGGTTGCTACTGCCTCTAAATAATTTTCATAACTATCCAAGATAAAACTGATTTTATTCACATCATTTCGATATAAATCTGCGCCAAAAAACATCTCTGGAAATACTTCTCGAACAGTCGTCTGCCCTTTTCCTTTTCGTTGCGAATACTCTTGAATCGTTTTTTCACCACGTTCTTCGAAAGATCCACTAGCGTATAATCCACTGTTAGCTTCTAAATAAAATTCTAGACCTTTTTGATTTAGCCAATCAACAATTTTAGTTGTGTCTTCCAATGTCAAGGTCGCTTCTTTTAGCACTTGGTCTTTAAACTCAATATAGCTCCCATTACCGCCAATATACCCGTCAAAGCCAATGTCCAATATATTTTGATACATCTCGGCTTTACTACGACCCGTTACGGTAAAAACTAAATTTCCTTTTCTTTGTGTCTCTTGGATAGCTCTGATGGCTGACTCAGGTAAATCATTTTCGTAATTCACTAGCGTTCCATCTACATCTAAAAAGACGATTTTTTTCGTCATGAGTGCTTCCCTCAAACTTTCACTGCGTCTAATTCACGAGCTACTTCATCTTGTACCTCAACGCCTTCTTGTTTTAATCGTTCAATTGTTTCACTAAATTGTGGCAAATATTCTTGATGTGCAATAAACAACTCATCCATGATTCGTTTCGCTGTTTCTCCTGAACGGACCAACGGATTGATTGTAAATGCTTGTAATGCTGTTCCATAATCACCAGTTACGGCAGCTTCAATGGTTAGTAATTCCATATTTTTCATTACTTGCAACCAACCTCTTTCAGCCGGTGCTAATGAACCAAAGGCAACATTTCGCGCACCTTGAGCACCGACATAGGCAGTTACTTCCACAACGCAATCTGCTGGTAGATCAGGAACGGCACCCTCATTTTTTGCGGAAACGACGATTTGAGTTTCTTTGTTTCCATAAATCGAGGCAATCGTTTCACAAGCAGCATCTGAATAATATGCACCACCGCGTTTTTGTAACTGCTCAGGTTTATGATCAAGATTTGGATCTTTATAAAGCTCAAATAGTTCTGCCTCTGTTTCTTTCACTTGTTGGGCACGAGTACCGATTGTCCGATATTCTTCCAGTGCATGTGCAAGCATTTCTTCTTCACGATAATAATAACGATGATAGCCGCAAGGGACCATCTGCATTTGTTTTAATTGTTCTTTGAAAAACGGAATATCGAAAATGTTTTTTGGTAATCCATTATCTTCATCATAAAGTCGTTCAATCAATCGATCTGTAATATCTTTCCCTGTTTTGTCTGCGACTTTATGCCAATGAAAATGATTTAGCCCTGCAAATTTATAAATCAAATCTTCTTTCTTCTCACCCAGCATTTCAGGTTCAGTCATCATTGCCATAACAGGTACATTGCATAAACCAATGACACGATCCCATTTCCCATAACGAACAACCGCTTCTGTTACCATACCACTTGGATTTGCAAAATTAATGAGCCATGCGTTCGGACATAAACGTTTCATATCTTCAACCACAGACAAAATCACAGGAACAGTACGAAAAGCTTTAAACATTCCACCAGCACCATTTGTTTCTTGACCAATCATGCCATAATAAGCAGGAATTCGTTCATCCTTCACACGTGCATCTAACTGACCAACTCGAAATTGAGTTGTTACAAAATCAGCATCTTTCAGCGCTTCTTCGCGATTAAGTGTTGCATATATTTTCACGTCATAAGGGGTAGCATCCCACATTCGTTGGGCCATTTTACTAACAATTTCTAGTTTTTCTTTTCCAGCTTCAACATCAACTAGCCAAATTTCACGTATTGGTAATTCTTCATAGCGTTTGATAAAGCCTTCCATTAATTCAGGGGTGTAACTACTGCCGCCGCCAATCGTCGCAATCTTGATTCCTTTTGTCATGTGCTCACTCCTTCAATTTTGTTTACATTTTCATTATCATTTTTGTAAAAGAAATTCTCAATACACCTCTTTAACTTTGCAGAGACATTTACAAAAACTAACAATTTTTTTACTATTTTTGTAAATACTACTTTGTTCAATTCCAATTTTCTCTTGTAATTTGTTGATTTATTCATACAACAATGTAAAAACGTTTACAAATCATTCACAAAAAAGATATAATTTATGTAAAAAAAGAGGTGTCCAATGCTTTTACGAGAAAAAATCAAACAAACTACTTTTTCACCAGCCGAGACACAAGTCGTTCACTTCCTCTTTGAAAACACACAACAAGTTGCACAATTGACGATTCAAGAAATTGCCAATCAAGCTTTCGTTCATCCTTCGACATTGATTCGTGTAGCAAAAAAATTAGCATTCACTGGCTGGATTGAATTACGAGATACTTTTTTAGCTGAAGCTGAATACTTAGAAAGAAACTTTCAAGAAGTGGATGCCAATCTGCCTTTTACGGGCGAAGAAGGAATCATGACTATCGCAAATAAATTAGCTTCTTTGGAACAAACAACGATTCAAGATACGCTTTCACTGATTCATCATGATGACTTACAACAAGCAAAACAGTTATTACTTAAAGCAAAAAAAATTGTCATTTTTGCTAGCAATGCCAATACATTGATCTCCCAAGATTTCATTTTAAAAATGAAACGTATCAAAATGGATGTTCATGTCGTGACTACATTTGGCGAATCATCTTATGAAGCATATAACTGTGATGAAGAGACATGTGGTTTACTGATTTCTTACACGGGTGAAAATCAAATGATTTTAAAAACTGCACACATTTTACGTGAAAAAAATGTGCCTATTTTAGCTTTGACAAGTATCGGCGAATGCAGTCTTTCCACTTTAAGCACCGTTGTCTTGCGTTTGACAACTCGAGAACGACTTTATTCAAAAATCGGGAATTTTACAATCAATACGTCAATCTGCTATTTGCTAGATGTACTTTATGGCTGTGTCTTTGCTGAAAATTATCAACAAAACTTGAACCATTTGATTGCTGTTGGACAAAAAGTTGATAAACGTCCAATCAGTTCTTCAATCATGCAAGAAAACCATGGGGAAAACTTTCAAGTCAAAGATTCCTTTTTACCCAATTGACTTTTACGTAACAGCTTTTTCCTTCAACACAAAAGCAAGCAAAGAATTGAGCCATTTAGGCTCTCTTCTTTGCTTGCTTTATTTTTACTATTGATTAACTGCTTTGTAGTTGATACATATCTGCATACAAACCGCCAATTTGTAACAGTTCTTCATGACTTCCTCGTTCAACAATTTTCCCCTTATCTAGAACCAAGATAAGTTCTGCATCACGAATGGTCGATAGTCGGTGAGCGATGGCGATGGTTGTTCGCCCTTGCCTCATTTTAGCCAAACCCTCCTGAATCAAGCCTTCTGTTTCCGTATCGATGTTTGCTGTCGCCTCATCCAATACAAGAATTTTAGGATCTGTCACAATCGTCCGCGCAAAAGTAATCAACTGGCGTTGCCCGCTAGAATAACTTGCTCCTCGTTCAATCACTTTAGAATGATACCCTTGTGGCAACTCATCAATAAATCGATTGGCTTGGACAAACTCAGCAGCTTCGCGAATTTGTTCATCTGTGATCTTCTCGTTAAACATACGGATATTTCCAGCAATATCACCGTAAAATAGGAATGCGTCTTGGAGAACCAACCCCATTTTTTCTCGAAGTTCATTGATTGGATAAGAGCGGATGTCACGATCATCAATCAAAATCTCACCTTCATAAAATTCATAAAAGCGCATCAAGACATTGATGATCGAACTTTTCCCACTACCTGTATGTCCAACTAAAGCTACTGTTTCACCAGGATTTGCAACAAACGAGATATTATTTAAAACATTGTTTTTTCCATCATAAGAAAAACTAACATTTCTAAATTCGATTTTTCCATTGATAATTTCGCCGCTAGCATTTTCTTCTTGTTGTGGCGCATATTCTGTCGTATCCATAATTTTTAAGATTCGACTTCCAGCAACAATTCCATCGGTGAAGACACTTAAAAAATCCATCATTTGTGACATAGGATTAAAGAAACCTTGAACATACGTCGTAAACGCATAAATCAATCCAACTTCCACTGGTGAATGCAAGGCATCGATTCCAAATAAAGTTAAGACAAGTGCGATTGCTAGCGCATATAAAAAATTGATGATTGGACTCAACAAAATTGAATTCGTTTTGATCATCGCATAGCGAGTCGCCAAGTAGTCATCGTTTACTTCTTCAAATTCATTTGACAACCGCGTTTCTTGTCGAAATTGCTGAATAATTTTCATACCAGAAATTGATTCATTCAATTTGGTATTCAGCTGGCTCAATTTTTCCCGCATGTTCCGGTAAATCCGAGAACTGAATTTTTGATAATACCAAATGACTACACCTAAAATTGGTAAAAAGATCAACATCCAGAGGGTAATTTTTACATTGATCTGAATCATTGCAGCTAATGAAGAAACCACCGCAAAGATTCCCGTCAAAACCATCAAGAATACATACCAAAATTCAAACAATGTTTCAGTATCATTCGTGACACGCGAAACGATTGAACCCGCTGGTGTCTGGTCAAAATAACGCATGCCTAATGTATGAAGTTTTTCAAACAATTTCACTCGAATATGCTGAAAGGTTTTTAAGGAAGCCATCGAATACAAATACCACTGGAAAAACCAGATAATACTTTTGACAATGACCCCAAATAAATATAATCCAGCAAAAAACAAAATCACTTGAGTCGTTGCTGATTGATTTGCTAAATGATTGTCCATAAATGATTGGATGATCCTTGGCAAAATGACGTTGATGACAGATAAACTTAACGCAAATAAAATAGCCACGATAAATGTTTGCTTAAATGGTTTGGCAAAGACCAGTAACCGTTTGATAATCTGCTTCTGTTCTTTTAAAGGAATTGATTTAGTCCATTCTGATTGATAATTTTCTTCCATTACGCTTCACCTCCCTCGATTTTTGCTTCTAGTTGTTGTTTTTCCCACATTTGTTGATACCAGCCACCTCGTGCTAATAACTCCTCGTGTGTTCCGCGTTCTATGATTTTTCCTTGATCGATAACTAATATTTCTTGGGCATGCATGACACTGCTCAAACGATGAGCCGCAATAATTGTCGTTTTATTTTTACGATTCGACTTTAGATTTTGGAGAATTGCTTCTTCTGTTTTAGCATCGACAGCCGATAACGCATCATCTAAAATCAATAGCTCTGGATTTTGAATTAATGCTCGCGCGATAGAAATTCGTTGCTTTTGTCCCCCTGACAAAGACACGCCACGTTCACCAACTAACGTGTCATACCCTTTTGGTAACTCTTTAATCTCACTATTGATAAATGCCATCGTTGCAGCTTTTTCTACCGAAGATTCTGTCAGTGTGGGATTAGAAAAACGAATATTCTCACGAATCGTCATAGAGAATAAGAAATGATCCTGTGGAACATAACCAATTGACTGCAGTAACGCATCTAGAGAGTACTCTTTGATATTCTTCCCACCAATCATCAATTTTCCTTGATATTGGTCGTACTCACGCATCAAGAGTTTAAGAATTGTTGTTTTCCCTGCACCTGTTTTCCCTACAATCCCTAAAGTGTTCCCCTCATGAACTGTAAAATCAATTTTTTCTAATGCAAGTCCTTTTTCTTCAGGATAACTGAATGAATCAATAGCAACGACTAACTCACCTTTAGCTGGCGTTTGAATGGCGCCCATTTGTTCAACAATATGTGTTTGTTCATGTAATAGCTCGTTTACGCGATCATAAGAAGCATTCCCTCTTTCCAATACATTGAATAAACGACCAATCGCAAACATTGGCCATACCAACATCCCGATATAACTAATGAAAGAAACTAGCTGACCAATTGTGATTGTTCCTTCTAAAACATATTTGCCTCCAAGAATAATTGTCAACACATAAGAAATACCAATAATCAGTGTAATAAATGGATCAAATAAGGCATCTAAAAAATTCACTCGTTTATTTTTTTCAATTGCTTCCGCAATCTTTGTTTCAAAATCTGCTAAATCTTCTTTTTCTTGTCCAAACGTTTTGATTACTTTGATACCCGTGATACTTTCTTGTGTCTTATCATTAATCGATGAAAAGGCTTCTTGCGCTTCACGAAATCCGTCATGAAGCTTGGTACCCAACACACGCGATGTTACAGCCAACAATGGTAACGGAATCAGCGCGATCAGCGTCAGTCGCCAATCCACAAACAAAATCATCGCAATGATTGTTGCACCTCCAGTGATTACTGAATCTGCAAAGGTTAGGATTCCTGCACCAGCTACGTTTTGGATTGCATTTAAGTCATTTGTCGCATGGGCCATCAAGTCACCCGTCCGGTATTTTTGATAAAAGAGTGTATCCATTTTAGTAAAGTGATCAAATAAGCGTTGGCGTAACTCCTTTTCAAGTCGTGCGGCACTTCCCCAAATATTCATACGCCAAATGTAACGAAAAAGATATTGAAGAACAGCTGCCACTAATAAGATGACAATCCAAAAGGCAATCGTCGACAATGAGATTTTTTTATCTGCGATTTCATCAATGATCAGTCCGATTACTTTTGGAGGAACTAGTTGGACAAGTGCAACAACCATCAACGAAAGAACGCCTACAAAATAGTGCTTTTTTTCTTGTTTGAAAAACCAACCAAGTTTTCTAAAAATCGACATTTTATGCCTCCTTTAATTTTTCTCAAGAGCATCCATCCAAAATTTTCTAAATTTTCTAACAACTACAACCAAAAAAAGCGAGCTGAAAAATCAGCCCGCTTAAAAGTATGTCAACTTTGGAGAGAGAACCTATTTTTTACCTTGGTTCTTCATTTGTTGCATCATCTGACGAATTTTCTTTTCAGATGGTTTTTGCCCCATTGACATCATCATTGATCGTAACATGTCCTCATTAACGGGAGGATTTTTTTCTAAATAGTCTTGCATATATTTGCGCGCAAAAAAGAATCCACCAATTGCGCCGATTAGTAACGCGATTACAGCGATAAGTACGACAATACCTGTTGATACCATGTAAATCTCTCCTTTCCTTTTTCCGAATTGCTCTCAATAAAACATTTTACTAAAGATTTTATAAAAAGAAAAGCCGTTTTCTGAATAATGCGTAAAAAATTGAATAAAAATCCTACTGCGCCCCTTTTCTTTCTGATTTTTCCACCTCTGCGCAAGAAGGTATGCCTTATTATAAATTTTAGGCTAACCGAATCTTTTTCTTGAATTTTATTTAATTAGGTGTAAAATGTAGTCGTAAAACCAAAACAGAAAGGTGGTTTGATTGTGGAAAATTCGAACCAACATAAACATCACCTAATTGAACATACAAACGGTTTATCCTTGGCCGAAGTCAATGGTACAGTTGAAGTACCAAAAGGAAAAGGTTTTTTCAAAACTTTACTTGCTTACTCTGGTCCTGGCGCTTTAGTCGCTGTTGGCTATATGGACCCAGGTAACTGGTCAACCTCTATTACAGGTGGACAAAATTTTCAATATTTACTCATGTCAGTCATTTTAATGTCAAGTTTGATTGCCATGCTTCTTCAATACATGGCAGCAAAATTAGGTATTGTTAGCCAAATGGACTTAGCTCAAGCCATTCGGGCTCGTACCAGTAAAACACTAGGTGCTATCCTCTGGGTACTGACAGAATTAGCGATTATGGCGACTGATATCGCTGAAGTTATTGGTGCAGCAATTGCTCTTTATCTCCTATTTGGAATTCCGTTAGTCGTTGCTGTCTTCATCACTGTTTTTGATGTCTTCTTACTTTTATTGTTAACAAAAGTTGGCTTTCGAAAAATCGAAGCAATTGTTGTTTGCTTGATTTTCGTGATTCTATTCGTTTTCGTTTATCAAGTTGCTTTATCTGATCCAGATTGGCGCGCTTTATTTGCAGGCTTCATTCCGAACAGTCATACGTTTTCTGATAGTCCTGCAATCGGTGGACAAACACCGTTGACTGGTGCTTTAGGTATTATTGGAGCAACAGTGATGCCACATAATTTGTATCTCCATTCCGCTGTTTCACAAACAAGAAAAATTAACCATGATGACAACGCAGATGTGGCTCGCGCAGTACGTTTTACTACTTGGGACTCCAATATTCAATTGTCTATGGCGTTTCTTGTTAACGCACTTCTATTGATTATGGGCGTTGCCGTTTTCAAAACTGGGACCGTAAAAGACCCTTCTTTCTTTGGTCTTTATGAAGCTTTATCAAATCCAGCAACCATGAGTAATGGTATTTTAGGGGAAGTTGCAAAATCCGGAATTCTTTCTACTTTATTTGCGGTTGCCCTTCTTGCTTCTGGTCAAAACTCAACAATTACGGGTACTTTGACTGGACAAGTTATTATGGAAGGCTTTATCCATATGCGCATCCCTGTTTGGTTACGTCGTTTAGTCACTCGCTTACTTTCAGTTATTCCTGTTTTAATCTGTGTCATGTTAACCAGCGGAAAAAGTGCCATTGCTGAACATGAAGCATTAAATAACTTGATGAATGAGTCACAAGTCTTCTTGGCTTTTGCTTTACCATTCTCAATGATTCCGTTGTTGATGATGACGAATAGTCAAGTAGAAATGGGAAAACAATTCAAAAATTCATTCGTAATCAAAATTTTAGGTTGGTTCTCGGTGATCAGTCTAACTTATCTCAATTTACGAGGCTTACCAGGACAAATCGAAAGTTTTTTTGGTAACCAAGCAACGATTTCAGAAATCTCATTAGCCGACAATATTGCCTATGCAATCATTGTGGCAGTGTTATTACTGTTAGCTTGGACCATCATTGAATTGTATCAAGGAAACAAGAAACATGAACGCTATCTAAAAGAAGTTATGCAAGAAGAAGGATAAGGTTGTGGCTCTAAGCGTTTAGCTCCAAAAAAATAGCAAGCAAGCACTCAAAATCGCTTTTCATATTTTGAAGTGAGTGCAAGCTATTTCGAGGAGTTGCTTAGGGAACACCGTGGATAAAGGTTGTGGCTCTAAGCGTTTAGCTCCGAAAAAATAGCAAGCAAGCACTCAAAATCGCTTTTCATATTTTGAAGTGAGCGCAAGCTATTTCGAGGAGTTGCTTAGGGAACACCGTGGATAAAGGTTGTGGCACAAAACAATCAATCACAACTAACTCTCTCTTCCTGCCACTCTTAAAAAAACAAAAAGAATCCGCAAAAATCAGTTGATTTTGCGGATTCTTTTTTATTTATTTCCTATTAGTTTCTGTTTTTGCAATTGAGTTTATACTTCTTCTAACAGTTCTGGAAAAATCGTTGGATCAAACTTTTGTTCTTTGAACATCGTGATTTCTTTTCCATAAGGTGCATAAGCTTTCTTTTTATCTTTTCCAACGTAAGGAGTTTCTAAAATTTTTGATACCTGTTCAAAACGAGCATCATGAACAATTGTGTTCAATGTATCAAAGCCAATCGTTCCAAAGCCGATATTCGCATGTCGATCTTTATGCGAGCCTTGGGGATTTTTAGAATCATTAATATGTAACACTTTTAAACGATCCAAACCAATTACTCGATCAAATTCAGTCATCACACCATCAAAATCATTTTTCACATCATAACCTGCATCATTTGTGTGGCAAGTATCAAAAGTGACAGATAATTTTTCATTCAAAGTTACACCATCAATAATTTTCGCTATTTCTTCAAACGTTCGACCAATTTCTGTTCCTTTACCTGCCATTGTTTCTAAAGCAATCTGAGCTGTTTGGTCTTTCGTCAATACCTCATTTAGTCCTTCAACGATGCGTGCAATTCCCGCTTCAGGACCAGCGCCAACATGTGCACCCGGATGTAAAGTAATCTGAGTTGCGCCCAATGCTTCAGCACGTTCGATTTCTTCTCTTAAAAATTGAATTGCAAAAGGAAACATTTCTGGTTTGACTGTATTTCCCAAATTAATAATGTACGGTGCATGAACGACAATATTTGAAAGACCATTTTCTGCCATAAATTCCTTTCCTGCAGGAATATTCATTTCGTCAATTGCTTTTCTTCTGGTATTTTGTGGTGCGCCTGTATAGATCATAAAAGTTGAAGCACCATAGCTTGCTGCTTCTTCAGCTGCGCCTAAAAGCATTTTTTTTCCACTCATACTAACATGTGAGCCTAGTAACATGTATTTTTCCTCCTATTATTCCAGTCGTTTGCTCCAGATGAATTGGTCTGTTTTGAGCCCTTTTTTCATCTTAACCGAAACCATACATAAAGAAAAGTTTAAGGATTGTCTCTTGAAAAAATTCTTCAAAAAGAATGCTTTTTTTCAATTAAAATTGGTCATTTTATCCTAAAAAATGCAGAACCTGTTTTTTTGCCTGTTTTTTTGCTATAATTAGCGAAATAATTCAATAGTTGAGGTGACTCTTTTGCCACAAAAAGATATTAAAAAAAGGAAGAAACACGCGAACACCGAAAAATGGTTTATTCCTAAAATTATTTTTAGAGTTTTTCAGTCGTTAGCAGTCGTGATTGTCGTACTTTTGTTACTAGCTGGTGCACTTGGCCTCGGGATTGGGGCTGGTTATTTTGCTTACCTTGTTGAAGATACTCAGACACCAACAAAAGAAGAATTGCAAGCTGATCTAGGCAACATCACAGAAACATCTAAGCTTGTCTATTCAGATAATAGTGAGATTTCAACCATTCAAACAGATTTGATGCGAACAACCGTCACTTCAGACAAGATTTCTCCTCTATTAAAAACAGCGATTATTAGTACAGAGGATGAGTATTTTGATGAACATGAAGGTTTTGTACCTAAAGCAGTCTTGCGTGCTTTAGTTTCTGAAGCTACTGGGATTGGTTCTTCTGGTGGTTCGACATTGACACAGCAGTTAGTTAAGCAACAAATCTTGACTGATGAAACAACCTTCAAAAGAAAAGCCAATGAGATTTTACTTTCTGCACAAGTCGAAAAGTATTTTTCTAAAGATGAGATTATTTCAACCTATCTGAACGTTTCTCCTTTTGGCCGAAATAACAAAGGACAAAATATCGCTGGTGTGCAGGAAGCTGCAAAAGGAATTTTTGGTGTAGATGCAAAAGATGTTTCTCTACCGCAAGCTGCTTTTATTGCTGGTTTGCCACAAAGTCCGATTACTTATAGTCCTTACACGAATACTGGTGCTTTGAAAGAAGACGTTTCTGACGGACTTGAACGAAAAGATTTTGTTTTATTCAGTATGTATCGTGAAAAGAAGATCACAAAGGAAGAATACGAAGCAGCAAAAGCTTACGATTTGACCAAAGATTTCTTACCGCAACAAATTGCCGAACAAAATGATCGTGAATTTCTCTATTATACTGTTATGAATAATGCAACTGAAATTGTAACTAAGCAACTAGCCGAAAAAGATAATGCTGACCTTACTGATAGTAAAACGTACGATGCTTACTACCAAAAAGCACAACAAACAATCCAAAACAAAGGCTATACCGTTCATTCAACCATTGATAAAGATATTTATGCAGCTATGCAGGATGCAGTTGCAAATTATGGTTATTTATTAGATGACGTTTCCGGTACTCGTGTCGAAACTGGGAATGTGTTAATGGACAATCGAACGGGTCGAATTTATGGTTTCGTTGGCAGTCGTGATTACGCTCAAAGCCAAAATAATCACGCCTTCGATATGATGCGCCAAGCTGGTTCTTCAATCAAGCCAGTATTGGTTTATGGCCCCGCGATTGATATGGGCTTAGTTGGTTCCGAATCACGAATTTCTAACTACACGACGACTTGGAAAGAAGGCGCAAATTCTGGCGAGGAAATTGTGAATGCAACCAATCAACACCTCAATACCTTCCAAACGATTCGTGAGTCTTTAGACTGGTCAAATAACATACCTGCCTATCATTTGTATCAAAATGTACTTGATTCAGGTGGATCAAAACAATCTGCTTATGATAACTATTTAGCTAAGATGAACTATCCGAAAAATGATAACTGGGGTGTTGAATCTGCACCATTAGGAACTGTAGAAGTGACCACCCTTCAGCAAACAAATGGATTTCAAACATTAGCTAATAATGGTGTGTACCAAGAAGGTTATCTGATTGATTCAATCACAGATAACGAAGGAAATGTTATTTACAAACATGAAGAAAAGCCGGTACGTGTCTATTCAGAAGCAGCCGCTTCAATTATGAATAACTTAATGCGTAGTGTATTAGATCAAAAAATCACTACACCATTTAAAGAAGTGATTACAAATCTAGATGGCACGTTAGGGAATGCTGATTGGGTTGGAAAAACTGGTTCAACCAACGAATATCGTGATTCTTGGTTAATTGTTTCAACACCATCGGTTACAATTAGCAGTTGGTCTGGACACGATGATAACACTCCAATGGACAATCAAGCCGGAAAACGTTCCGCAAACTATTTAGCTTATTTAATCAATCGTGTCTATCAAACGAATCCAACTGTTTTTGCAACACAAGAAAAATTTGAACTTTCCTCTGATGTCAAAAAAGAAAAAGTTGCTTCCTTTACTGGTCAACTTCCTGGAAAAGTTACAGTCAATAAACGTTCGATCCAAACACCAAGTAATACGGTTGAATCTCTTTGGGCAAAAAATGAGCCAGAAAAGAGCACCTTTAAATTTGGTATTGGTGGAACAGATGAAAATTATACGGATTATTGGAAAACTGCTTCTGCCTATGCACGTACAACTTCCAAAACAAAAGATACCAAAAAGAATAATGATTAAAAGCAAAACCCACGATAGGCGTCGTGGGTTTTTACTTTGTATAAAAAAGCTAGCCATGAGCAATCAAATGGATTGCTCATGGCTAGCTTTTAAGTCAAAATTATTTTGTTGAACCTTTTTCTTCAATTCCATAAGGTAAAACAATTGTTTTTTCTTCAACTTCCTCTTTGTTCATCATTTTTGTCAACAAACGCATTGAAACTGCGCCAATATCATACAAAGGCTGGGTAATGCTTGTCAAACGAGGACGAGCTACTTCTGTTAGCAGTGAATTGTTGCTTGTAATGATCTCAAATTCTTCCGGAACTTTGATTCCTTTATCTAGCATGCCATCTAAAATACCAATCGCTAATTCATCATCTGAAACGTACACAGCAGTTGCTCCGCTGTTATGGATACGATCAACTAATGACAAACCATCTTTGAAATTATAACTTGCTTCGAAAATCAACCCTTCACTATAAGGTAAGTTGTTTTCTTTCAATGCATCTTTGTACCCTTTCAAACGATTTTGACCGTTGATTGGATCAATTAGTGCACCACTAACGAAAGCAATTTTTTCGTTGCCGTTTTTAGCTAATTGATTCACTGCATCTTTTGTTGCAGAAGTATAATCAATATTTACACTACCTACTTGTTCATCTGGGTCAATAGAGCCAGCCAAAACAACTGGTGTTTTTGAGCGAGAAAATTCTCCGCGGATTTCATCCGTAATATGATGACCCATAAAAATCACACCATCAACTTGTTTTGCTAACAAGTTGTTTAGTACGTTTACTTCTTTTTGGTCGTTACCATCTGAGTTAGCCAAAATGATATTGTATTTGTACATTGTAGCAACGTCATCGATTCCTCGAGCTAATGAAGCAAAAAACATATTGCTGACATCAGGAATAATTACACCAACAGTAGTAGTTTTCTTGCTTGCTAGTCCACGCGCAACAGCATTTGGTCGATAATCAAGACGATCGATTACTTCCAAAACTTTCTTTCGTGTCGCAGGTTTAACATTTGGGTTTCCGTTCACTACACGTGAAACAGTTGCCATTGACACATTTGCTTCTCTAGCTACATCGTAGATAGTAATTGTTTGTTTTTCCATTTGTGTTCTCCCGTTCTTATTTATCTGATTTTTTCTGAAAATACGACTTACATTTCTAAATTAGAATATCAAATTATTTTGTGGATTGCAACCGTTTTAACAGTGTTTTCATGAAAATTATGTTTTTCTTTCAATTTATCGGAATGGTCTTTCGAAAAATTTAATGTTACAATGAGAAATAGTTTGAATTATCAGAAAGAAGGAAGCTAAATGAACAATGTAAAAATCAATGAATTGCGTCAATGGATGGCAGATAATCAGGTTGCGCTTGCTTACATCAGTGATCCTGGACATATCGCATATTTCTCAGGTTATGAAAGTGATCCCCACGAACGAGTGCTTGCGTTATTCATTCCATTAGAACAAGACCCATTTTTATTTACACCAGCTTTAGAAGTTGATGATGCAAAAAATAGTGGTTGGACATTTGATGTTCGCGGTTACCTTGACAGTGAAAACCCTTGGGAAATCATTGGCAAAGAAATTCGCGCACGCTATGGTCAACCCGGTAATGTTGGGATAGAAAAAAATGCTTTGACTGTTGAACGTTTTGACTATCTGTCAGATATTTTATCTGGTACAGATTTCTTTACAGACTTGACTTCAGTGATTCAACGTTTGCAATTGATCAAAACAGTTGAAGAAAAAGATAAATTGATTGCTGCTGGAAAATGGGCAGATGTTGCTTTTGAAATTGGCTTCCAAGCAGTAAAAGAAGGTATTACAGAACAAGCAATCATTGCTGAAATTGAATACCAATTGAAAAAACAAGGCGTTTCACAAATGTCTTTTGATACGTTAGTTTTAGCTGGAAAAAATGCTGCTAGTCCTCATGGTGCACCAGGAAATACACCTGTTAAACCTAACGAACTGGTCCTATTCGACTTAGGTGTTGTTTGGGACGGTTATTGTAGTGACGCAACTCGAACGATTGCTTACAAAAAACCAACTGAATTCCAAGAAAAAATCTACACTATCACATTAGAAGCTCAGCTAGCAGCCCATGATGCTGTTCGTCCTGGAATTACTGCTGGTGAATTGGATCAGATTGCTCGTGGTGTAATTGATCGCTATGGCTATGGTGAATACTTCAATCATCGTTTAGGACATGGAATTGGGACAACTGTTCATGAATATCCATCTTTAGTTGAAGGTAACGATTTAGTTATTGAAGAAGGTATGTGCTTCTCTCTTGAACCAGGTATTTATATTCCTGAGCAAGTTGGTGTGCGTATTGAAGATTGTGTTTATGTAACGAAAGATGGCTGTGTGCCATTTACGACAACGCCTAAAGAATTGTTGATTTTGGAATAAGGTTGTGGCTCCAAGTGGTCAGCTTCAAGCAATAAGGATGCTTGCCTAAAAATGGCTTCCTATGTTTTTTATGACAAGAAGACTTATTGCCCTGGAAGTTGCTTGGGGAACACCGTGACTTGAGGTTATAGCACACAGAGGCTCATTTTACTAATGGCATTTAGCAAACAAAGAAACGGATTGTTTAAATTGATTTCACTCCACGATACTTAACACAAAAAGAGGGTAGATCGGAAATTATTCCGACCTGCCCTCTTTAACAATGTAGTTTATTTTTCTTCTACAACTTTTTTAGTAGCATCTTTTACATCTTCTTTTGCCATGTCTGCTAAATCTTTTGCATCTTCAACGACAGGTTTTGCTTCTGCAACACCATCTTTGACTGTTTCTTTTGCTTGTACTGCAGAAACCTTCACATCTCCTGCAATATCTGCTGTTGTGTCTTTTGCAAGACTGCCTAAATCTGCTGTTTGCTCTTTTAGTTCGTCTGCTGATTTTTTAAAACGATCAGATAGGTCTGCTGATTGTTCTTTTAAATTAACTAAAATATCATCTGATTCATCACTTACTTGGTCAGTCGTTTGATCGACTTTATTTTTGATATTTCCAGCTAACTCACCTGCTTGTTGTGAGAGGTCTGCCGCTTTTTCTTTTGCGATATCTGTTAATTCTGCAGATTTTTCTTTTGCAAGATCAGTATAATCTGAAGCTGCATCCAATAAATCATCTGCTTGTGCTGCTAGCTCATCACGTAACTCTTTTCCTGATTTTGGTGCTAACAATAACGCTGCCACTGCCGCTGCTGTTCCACCAATTACTGCACCTAATAGAAATCCACCTTTTTTAGCCATATTTAAATTCCTCCTGTCTGTTCATCTTGTTTTTTATTTTTAAAAAATTTCATTGCTGTTCCGCCGACTTTTCCAGCAACCGTTGCCTTAGCGGTTGTCTTACCAATACCGCCAACTTTTGTCACTAAATTTTTACTTGAAGAATTCAATTCTGAAACACTTTCACTTAGATCAGCTACAGCTGTAAACAATGGATCAATTGTTGCGACTTTCCCATTGACATCTTCAAGCAAGTCATTACTTTTCACAAGTAGACCTTCTACTTGTCGTGATAAGATATCCACATCTTTTGTTACAATGGCAATCGTTGTATTTGCTTCTGCAACAGTTTTATCCACTTTTTCTAACGTTTTTGATACTTGCATCAAAATTCGTACTAAAAATACTACTAACACAGCAAAGGCAATTGCTGCAATCAATCCTGCGATTTCTCCGCCTGTCATAATCAATCTCCTTCCCTTGTCTCTCCTCTTAAGAATAGCATTTCCCATTTTTTTAGACAAATAAAATACTACCAATTCTTGTTTTTATGAAAAAAAAAGCCTCAACTACTAGTAAACTATGAGTAGTTGAGGCTCTTTCTTACGCAAAAGTAACTTATTTTTCTTTTGATTCAACTTTTTTTGTTTCTTTTGCTGGAGTTGCTAATGTTTTGCTCAACTCAATGATATATTCTTTTAATGGCGCACCAACTTCTGGATGTTTTAATCCATATTCAATACTTGTTTTCATAAACCCAAATTTGTCTCCCACATCAAAACGTTGACCTGTAAATTGACGAGCGAAGACGCGCTGTGTTTTATTCAAAGTGTCAATGGCATCCGTTAATTGGATTTCATTTCCCGCACCAGGTTCTTGGTTTTCTAAAACATCAAAGATTTCTGGAGTCAACAAGTAACGGCCAATGATTGCTAAGTCACTTGGTGCTTTGCTTGGATCTGGTTTTTCTACAAAGTTTTTCACATTGTACAGCCCTTTTTCTAATTCGCCGCCTGGATTGATAATACCATATTTTGATGTTTCTTCATGTGGTACTTCCATCACAGCAAGGGTTGAAGCATGCGTTTCTTCATAGTCATTGATCAATTGCTGTGTTAACGGAATCTTGTCTTCCATGATGTCATCACCAAGCATGACAACAAATGGTTCATTACCGATAAATGCTTTGGCTTGCAAAACAGCATGTCCTAACCCTTTAGGATGAGATTGACGGATGAAATGTAGATTAACATCAGTTGTTTCTTCAACTAATTTCAATAAATCATTTTTTCCTTTTTCACGAAGATTTGTTTCTAGTTCAATATTGGCATCAAAATGATCTTCAATTGGACGTTTCGCTTTTCCAGTAACAATCAAAATATCTTCAATACCTGATTTCAATGCTTCTTCGACGATAAATTGAATCGTTGGTTTGTCCACGATTGGTAACATTTCTTTGGCCATTGCTTTCGTAGCTGGTAAAAATCTTGTTCCTAATCCAGCTGCTGGAATAACTGCTTTTTTTACTTTCATGATTGACGACTCCTTTAAAAAATAGTTAATGAAAATTCGTTTTCAACTTTTCCATCACGTAGCATAATTTCTTTTGCTGCTTTTTTGATATCTTTTCCTTCATAGAGAACTTCATAAATCGTTTGTGTTATCGGCATTTCCACACCCATACTACGGGCTAATTCCATAGCTGCTTGTGTCGTATTGACACCTTCGACTACCATCCCCATATTTTCCAATACTTCGGGTAATTTTTGGCCTTGTCCTAATAAATTTCCCGCCCGCCAATTACGAGAATGAACACTCGTCCCTGTGACGATCAGATCACCAACACCGCTTAATCCAATGAAGGTTAACGGGTTAGCACCCATTGCAACGCCTAAACGACTGATTTCAGCTAAGCCTCTTGTCATGATTGCAGCTTTGGCATTATCGCCAAAACCCAGACCATGAATGGCTCCTGTGCCGATCGCAATAATATTTTTCAGCGCTGCCCCCATCTCAACTCCGATGACGTCAGGATTGGTATAAACTCGGAAATAACTGTTCATAAATAATTCTTGGACGTATTTTGCAGCTTCTGTATTCGTACTTGCTGCTGTGATTGTTGTGATATCATGATTGACTACTTCCTCAGCATGACTTGGTCCAGATAAGACAACGACTGCTTTTCTTTGTTCCACTGGGATTTCTTCTAGTAAAATTTCTGAAATGCGCTTATGGGTCTTTTGTTCCAATCCCTTGCTGGCATGAATGATGACAGGCTTCGTGTTTGGTGTCATTTTCATTATTACTTCTTGCGCAACAGAGCGAATGGCTTTCGTTGGCACCACGAATAAAATAGTATCTACCTCAGCTAAGGCTTCTTCCATTTCAGTAAACGCCCGAATAGATGTTGCTAACTTCAGTTCTGGTAAATATCGTTGATTCGTATGCTTTGTGTTGATTTCAGTTACTTGTTCTGCTCGGTGTCCCCAGATCCTTACATCATGACCATTTTCTGCAAGCACCTGAGCTAGTGCCGTCCCCCATGACCCAGGACCTAACACTGCGATTTTTTGTTGCATTTAATCACTCCTTTGCACGGAACATTGTTTGCTTGATCAATTTAAATAATTGATTGGTTCTCACCAAAACTTCGATCATAATCTGTTAGATTTTTATCTTTTTTACGACGTAAAATGAATACGGCGATGGTTCCAATAAATAGTACCGCTGAAAGTAATTGAGAAATACGAATGACATCTAAGAAGTATAAGCTATCTGTTCGAAGTCCTTCGATGAAGAAACGTCCGAAACTGTACCAGATAAGATATAAAAGAAAAACTTCTCCTTTTTTTAGCAGATGTGGTCGTTTCCTCAATACCAATAACAAGACGACGCCTAGCAAACTCCATACAGATTCATAGAGAAAAGTCGGTTGACGAAACGCGCCATCAATGTACATATTTTCAATAATAAACTGTGGTAAATGTAGACTTTCTAAAAAGCTACGAGTTGTTTCTGGACCAAAAGCTTCATGATTCATAAAATTTCCCCACCGTCCAATGGCTTGTGCAAGCAACACGCTAGGTGCTGCGATATCCAGAAAAGTCCACGGCGAGATAAAGTGATACTTGGTGAAGAAATACATTGTAAGTCCACCAGCAATCAGTCCCCCATAAATTGCTAGCCCACCCGAGCGAATATTAAAAATCTGGATTGGGTCTGCAATATATTGCGGTAAGTCAAAAAGAATATAATATAAACGAGCACCGATGATTGAAAGTGGTAATCCCCATAGCATGAAATCCGTCACGTCATCTGCTTTCATACCGACTCTGACTGCTTCCCTTGTGCTTAGCCACATGGCAATAATGATCCCTGAAACAATGATCAATGCATACCAATAAATAGGGATACCGGCAAGCTCAAACGCTACTCGATTGATTTGTGCGAGCATTTTGTCACTCCTTATTTATTAATTTCCTGAATTTTCTTCGATTAAACGACTTAATCGTTCTTCAAATGTTTTTGTTGCGTCAAATCCCATTGTTTTCGCACGGAAATTCATCGCAGCAACTTCAATGATGATCGCCACATTTCGTCCAGTCTTCACTGGGATTTTGATTTGTGGGATGCCGACTTCTGCAATTTCAACCGACGTATCTTCCGAACCTAACCGATCATATTTTTTATCTTTCGCCCAAGCCTCTAAATAGACTGCCAATTGCACTTGCATCGAGCCACGTACCGCACTTGCACCGAACAAGTTCATGACATCGATGATCCCAATTCCACGAATCTCAATCAAATGCTCCAAAATTTTTGGTGGTTCACCAATCACGGTCAGTTCATCTTGTTGATAGACATCTACTCGGTCATCTGCAATCAAACGGTGACCACGCTTGATCAACTCTAGCGCTGTTTCACTCTTACCAATACCACTATCACCTTGGATCAAGACACCTAATCCATAAACATCCACTAAAACACCATGGACGCTTGTTCGTGGTGCTAATCGTCCGTCTAAATAGCTAGAAAGTTCTCCTAACAAACGTGATGTTGAAATTGGTGAACGCAAAACAGCCATCCCATGTTCATTTGCAGCCTGAATCATTTCTTCTGGTGCAGATAAACCTCTGGAGATAATAAACGCGGGCATATCTTCGCTGCATAAGCGTCGCATGATCATCAAACGTTCCTCTGGAATCATGCGCTCTGCAAAACTAATTTCTTTGCTTCCAAATAACTGAAGCCGATCATGTGAATAATAACTAAAATAACCGGTCAATTCTAAGCCTGGACGTGAAATGTCACCTGTGACTATGACACGCTCTAAACTTTTTTCATCGCCGGTCACGATTTCTAAAGATAATTTTTCAACCAGTTGGCTAACTTTAACTACTTCTGCCATATCCATGCAACCTCATTTCTATTAGGGTGTTCATTTTTATTTTATCATTGTCTATCCAAACTTACTACCAAATAAAAAAAACGTTTTATTTCTTTTTTAAATAAAAAAAGATTGCAAGAAAAGTCTGTTGAACTTTCCCTGCAATCTCCATTTTTCTTTTGTTAAACAAAGAAATGCTGATTTTTTTGTCATTATCTTTTCATAGTTACTGACGATTTAAATTATGCTCACTAACAACAACATTTACTAATGACATAACAATTGCTACTAAAAATGCTGCACCAAATGATGCAAATCCAAAATTAGCTGCTCCGACAAAGAAGGAAGTCAATTTTAAAATTGCCGCGTTCACTACAAAGCTAAACAAACCAAACGTAACTAAGGTCAGCGGTAAAGACAAGATTGTTAAAATCGGTTTAACAAACATGTTCAACACTGATAAAACAAAACTGGCTAACACCGCTGTCCAAATGCTACTTACATGAATCATTTGGGGAAAAATGACTGCTAGTGAAATGAATGTCAAAGTATTCACAACGATTCGTTGGAAATAAGACATTAGAAGTCACTCCAATCATCATCATCGATCTTTTCAGCTTCTTTACGTTTATTCGTTTGTTCACGGTAATTATTTTTTTGGTAGTATTCATTATTGTGACCATAGTTTGTACGAGAAGATTTACCAGATGGTATGATGATAGCTAGTAAAATGTACAAAATAATTGGACTGCCAAATGCTACAAGACTCAAAAAGACATACACCACACGAACAATGGTTGGGTCTATACCAAGAAACTCTGCAATTCCTGCAAGTGTACCGGTTAATACAATATTATCAGTTGATTTCGTTAATTTTTTTTTCATTCTATTTCACCTCTGTCCTACCTATTTTACTATTTTAATCGAAAATATTGGGAAACAAAAGTCTGCTCCACGATTTTTTTTGGACTATACAGATAAGAATGAACAATCCAGAATAGCCCACTTTTTTTGGGCTATTCTTTGTTCATCTTGTAACTGTTTCTTTGTTTACTGATCCTTTATTCAGCATCTTTCAAGAAGATATTACCAGTTGTGGTTGATAACTGAACTTGGGCAATTCCTGTATCAGAAATACGACGGAATTGTAACATTTGATTGGTTCTTTCTTTCTTTTCGCGAACAACGTCATACTCGCTCATGCGGCTATTGATACTGCCTAAGCTTGTTTTAGCATGCCCTTCGACACCTAACGTTTCCGGTAATGCTACTTTCACGTTTCCATTGACAGAGCTTGCTTCGACTTTTCTTAGCGAATCTTCTGTTAACGTCAAGCGAACATCTCCATTGACTAATGATACCGAAATATTTTCAGGAGTTGTTGCCATAGTGACTGTTCCATTAACTGTTTCAATGATTGAGTCTAGAATTTGACCGCGGTTCACGTCAATATTGCCATTGACTCCTTCAATTTCTAACATAGTTGCTGTTAACTCATTGATTAAGATATTTCCGTTCGTTGATTTTGCATACGTGTCTTTCGTTTCTAGACCTTTGATTGTGATGTTCCCGTTAAGCAACTTGATTGCTACGTGGTCGTACAAACGAGTTGGCAAGTAGAAAACAAGATCTGCTCGTACACGTTTATTCGGAATTTGGAAAGAAATATGGTCTTCATTGACCTCGATCTGACTTCTTTCTAAAAAGGCATCAAATGGTTCAGCTGTCATTTTTCCGTAGAGTTTGATTTTTGCTTCTACTTTGACATCTTCGCTATCCCAAGTTTTCAAAATCACGTTCCCATTTGCTGCTTTGATGTCAATAATACTTGCTTCTGGTGCTTCATAGTAAAATTCATGTTCAAATTTTGTTGTCGCAATGCCAGGAACACGTAAATTGACGTCTTTCCATTCCATATTGTCGTTCACAGAATCAGAAACGGTTTGGAATGTTTTCTTCAAGAACTTGCCTAATTGGCTACCCGCTTCAGACATTTTTTCACCAACTTGGTTCAATGTATCCGTTGCTTGTTCTTTCCAATCATCTGGTAATTCAAACTTTTCAGCAATTGAATCTTTTGTTTCTGACCATTGATTTTTACGAATATCTTTTAATTCTGCTTCAAGTTTTAATTGTTGTTCAACTAGCTTGTTGCCTTCTGCTTCTAACCCTTGGATTTCACTTTCCAATGTTTGACGTTGTTCAAGTTCTTCTGGGGTTAACTCATCTAGTTCTTCTTTCGTGTTCAACTGCATCAATGCTTCCTGTTTGTCATTGCGTGCTTGTCGATTTTCTTGTAGTTCAGCATTCACTTCATCTAAATGTGCAGATGCTTTGTTTGCTTCTGTTGCTAATTCATCAAGAATTTTTTCTAAGTTTTCTTGGTCTTGTTTTTCTTTTTCCTTTGGATCGATTTCAGGATCAGCGAGAGTTTCTTCTTCGTCATTTTCTAAATCATCCATCAATTGACTTACTTGATCTTTTTCTTTATGACTAGCAGTTACTTTGTCTGCTTCTTTTTTAATTAACTTTTCGTCTTTTTCAGTTGCCATACTTTCTAACAAATCTAAACCTTCTTCTGTCGAAAGAATTCCTTTTTTTACTAAATCTAAAATACGTTCTCTTTCTTTCATGGAAATTGCCTCCTTGAGCAAATATTGTTTGCAACTTTTCCTTACATCCATATTATGCCTTCATTTGAAGAAAATGTCATAGGACTTAAGATGTAACTTTTTCTCCATCTTCCGTCATTTCATCTACTCATTAATCATACTAAAAAAAGAGGCTAGGAGAAAACGAATTGCGTTTTCTCCTAGCCTCTTAAAGGTGAGTTTGTTTTTTGTTGTTGCGTTCTAACTTTTTAAAGTGCTTGTGCACTATCCTGTCAGAGCTACACGATTTGCGCCACAACCTTTTTCACGGTGTTCCCAAAGCAACTCCTTCATATAACTTGCATTCACTTCAAAATATAGAAAGCTATTTTGAGTGCTTGCTCGTTATCTATTCGGAGCTACACGCTTTGCGCCACAACCTTTTTAAAAAATTTCATCATGGGTCGTATTCAATTCCGTAATCTTTCCCGTCGCCAAGTAAACGATCCACTCACAAATATTGGTCACATAGTCACCGATACGTTCCAAATAACTCGCAACATTTAAATAGTCTGTTCCACTAATGACTGTTTCTGGATTAGCTTCCATATTTTTGATTGTTGCATTGTAGATTCGATTGAAATATTCATTTACACGTTGATCCATATTTGCAATTGTTCGAGCGTCTTTTTCGTCCGTTTTGACATAGGCAACCAATACATTATCAACCATTTTCTTAACATAGTCCGACATATCCGAAATTTCTTTTTCGATTTCAGGAATTCTCGTTTGTCCTTTGACGCGAATCGTTGATTTTGCAACAGATACCGCGTGATCCGCCATTCTTTCCAAATCAGAACTTGCTTTCATAACTGTAATAATCATACGCAAGTCTGTCGTTACTGGTTGTTGTAAAGCAATCATTTCAAAGCTTTTCTTTTCTAAACGAATTTCCATATCATTGATATTTGTATCGTTTTCGATTACTTCTTGTGCAAGGGCTTTGTCATGTTTCACATAAGAGCGAACAGACTTATGCACCGCACTGCTGACCATCATACCCATTTCATAAAATTGATTATGAAGGTTTAGTAATTCCTCTTCAAATTGCGTTCGTAGCATTTTATTTCCCCCTTATCCGAATCGTCCTGAGATGTAATCTTCTGTTTCTTGTTTTTCTGGATTCATGAAAATTTTCTTTGTATCATTGAATTCAATTAAATGGCCATCTAAGAAAAAAGCTGTTTTATCTGAGATACGAGAAGCTTGTGACATATTATGTGTAACCATGATCATCGTATAATTCTCTTTCAATTCTAACAACATACTTTCAATTTTTCCAGTTGAAACAGGGTCAAGCGCGCTTGTTGGTTCATCTAATAAAATAATTTCTGGATTGACTGCTAACACACGTGCGATACATACCCGTTGTTGTTGCCCACCAGATAAAGATAATGCGCTCTTATGCAGTTTATCCTTCACATCATCCCAAACAGAGGCAGCTTTCAGACTTTCTTCAACTACTTGATCCAACACTTTTTTATCTTTTTCGCCTTTTAGTCTTAACCCATAAATAACGTTCTCATAGATTGAAAAAGGAAAGGGATTAGGCTGTTGGAATACCATACCGATTTCTTTCCTTAGCTCAACGGTATCCGTTTTAGGACCGTAGATATCTTTTCCTTTATACAGCACACTACCGGTAATCGTTACACCAGGAATCAAGTCATTCATTCGGTTCAATGAACGCAAGTAAGTGGACTTTCCACAACCTGAAGGTCCAATCATCGCAGTAATCTCACCTTGGTTGATACTTAAGTCGATGCCTTTTAAAGCTTCTTTTTTACCATAATATAAATGAAGATCTTTTGATGAAATAATTTCTTTTGTCATAGTGAAGCCTCCGTTTTAACCAAAATGACCGGACACATAATCTTCGGTTGCTTGAATTTTCGGTCTAGTAAATATCTTTTTCGTTTGATCGTATTCAATCACTTTCCCTAAGTAAAAGAATGCTGTGTAGTCACTGATACGCGCAGCTTGTTGCATATTGTGCGTGACAATAATGATAGTAAAGTCTTCCTTCAAGTTCACTAGGGTTTCTTCCACAGTACCTGTCGAAATAGGATCTAATGCACTTGCTGGTTCATCCAATAATAAAATATCTGGTTTCATTGCAATTGCGCGGGCAATACATAGACGTTGCTGTTGCCCCCCTGATAAGGCTAATGCACTTTTATCAAGGTTATCTTTGACCTGATCCCACAAAGCGGCTTGTTTCAAACTAGTTTCAACAATTTCATCTAGTTTCTTTTTATCTTTTTCGCCATGTTGCTTCAAAGCAAACGTGATATTTTCATAAATTGATTTACTGAATGGGTTAGGACGCTGGAATACCATGCCGATTCGTTTGCGCATTTCATACACATCGACTTGTGGTGCATTGACATCAACATCCTTATACATGATTTTTCCCGTGATTTTTGTATTTGCAATTCCATCATTCATTCGATTCAGTGAACGTAAATAAGTGGACTTCCCACAACCAGAAGGACCGATCAAGGCAGTGATTTTATTTTTTTCAAATTCTAAATCAACACCTTTGATTGCTTCATTGTCACCGTACCAGACATGTAAATCTTCCGTGTGTAAAGCAATTTTCTTTTCCGGAGGCATTGTGATGATATTTGTATCATTCAAATTGTATTCTTTCATAGTTTCTTCTTCTCCTTAGGCTGAAGTCATTTTACGGTATAACCGTTTCCCAATCGCGCGTGCGCCAAAGTTGAAGAGCAAGACGGCAATGATCAGTACGGCTGATGCTCCAGCTGATACAGCAGCACCATCTGGCATCGTTCCTTCAGTATTGATTTTCCAAATATGAACAGCCAATGTTTCCGCTTGGCGGAAGATACTAATCGGACTTGAAACACTCAATGGGTTCCAGTTACTAAAGTCAAGAGCTGGCGCACTTTGTCCTGCGGTATAAATCAAGGCAGCCGCTTCACCAAAGATTCTTCCAGAACTCAAGATGACCCCCGTTAAAATCCCCGGTGTTGCTTCTGGAACAACAACTTTTAAAACTGTTTCCCAACGTGATAAACCTAAAGCTAAGCCTGCTTCTCGTTGTGTGTAATGAACAGCTTGTAATGATTCTTCCACCGTTCTTGTCAAAAGCGGTAGATTAAACACAGTCAACGCTAACGCACCAGACAAAATAGAGAAACCATATTGAAACTGAATAACAAAGACTAAGAAACCAAACAAACCAACAACGACAGATGGTAATGAACTCAAGATCTCAATAGAAGTACGGACTACATCTGTCAGCCAGTTCTTACTTGCATATTCAGAAAGATAGATACCTGCACCAAGTGATAAGGGAAAACTAATGATCATTGTAATCAGTAATAAATAGATGGAGTTGAATAATTGAACTCCTACACCCCCACCTTCTTGATAGGCCTTGGAAGGTTCAGTCAAGAACGACCAAGAGATATGAGGAATCCCACGTACTAAAATATACAGTAACAAAGCAGCCAAAATCAAAACAATGATTCCAGAAACGGCATATAAAATACCAGTTGCGATTTTATCGGAACGTTTTGCATTCATCTTATTTTAAGGCTCCCTTCTTACCAATCATGCGGATAATAATATTGAAGAATAATGACATCAATAACAGGATCAAAGCTAAGGACCATAACACATTGTTTTCAATCGTGCCCATGATCGTGTTTCCGATTCCCATTGTTAAAATCGAAGTCAAAGTTGATGCAGGTGTTGTTAGGCTAGTTGGCATCAATGCTGCATTCCCAATAACCATTTGGATCGCCAATGCTTCTCCAAATGCACGTGCCATTCCGAAAACAACTGCTGTCAAAATTCCAGGTACGGCCGCTCTAAGAACCACTTTATAAATAGTTTGCCATCTCGTTGCGCCTAAAGCTAATGATGCTTCCCGATAATGTCTAGGCACAGACTTCAGCGCATCAACAGTCATCGTTGTGACCGTTGGCAAAATCATAACAAACAAGACAAATGTTCCGGCCAAGATCCCGAAACCTGTACCACCAAAGACGTTACGGACAAACGGTACAATCACAGATAAACCAATAAACCCATAAACTACTGATGGAATACCAACTAGCAGCTCAATCACTGGTTGTAAAATTTTTGTTCCATTTTTCGGTGAAATTTCCGTCATGAAAACCGCTGCTCCAATAGCAAATGGTGTTGCGATGATTGCAGATAAAAATGTCACGATAAAAGATCCGGTGATCATTGGCAATGCCCCAACCATCGGTTTTCCATCTGGACCAACTTGACTTGGGTTCCAACTCGTACCAAATAAAAAGTCGAACACGTTCACCTTATCAACAAAGAAAGTTGCTAACCCCTTACTTGCAACAAAATAAAAAATAGCTAATACCACTAAAACAATTAAAGCGATACAAAGAAAACTAATAAATTTTCCACGTTGCTCCATTTTTGAACGCTTCGATTTTGTTAATAATACTTTTTTTACATCCTCCACAGATGACTCCCCCTTGCTCAGGTTTAACATACTTGTTTAGTGTACAAAACAAACATCAATTTGGTTTTAATAACATGTAAAAGTTTCGCTAAGTTTGTAAATTTTTTGTAAAGGTTATTCAGAAATGATGTTTCCTTCCCAGTCACGTTCCACTTTCATTTGTGAAACTGGGATATAACCTAGTTCACCAACGATATTATTTTGAATCTCGTCTGAAAGAATGTACGCTAAAAATTCATCCGTTAACTCCGTTGGCTTACCTTTTGTATACATATGTTCATATGCCCAAATAGTCCATTCATTGGTTGTTACATTTTCATCTGTTGGTTCTACACCGTCGATTTTAAGTGTTGCTACTTCGTCTGTTACATAAGAAAAAGCGACATAGCTGATTGCTCCAGGTGTGTCGGCAACGATTTGGCGAACCATTCCACTTGAATCTTGCTCTTGTGCTTGGATTGCAGATTCACCATCTAGGACCCATTTTTCAAATGTACTACGTGTCCCACTTCCAGAAGCACGGTTTAAAATAACCACTGCCTGATCGTTTCCACCAAGCTCTTTCCAATTCTTGATTTCACCAGTAAATAGTTTTTTTAATTCTTCCATGGAAATATCTGTGACACCCACTTTTTTATTCACAATCGGCGTGATTCCAACAACAGCAACCTTATGATCTACCAAAGCTTTTGCATCAATTCCAGATTTTTCCTCAGCAAACAAGTCAGAGTTTCCGATGTCTACGGCACCAGATTGAACTTGAGATAAACCAGTTCCGCTACCACCACCTTGGACGTTGACGAATTTTCCGGGATTTTCTGTTTGGTAGCTTTCCGCAACAGTTTCAACTAGTGGCTGCAATGCAGAAGATCCTACTGCTGTAATTGATTCCCCACGATCAATCCATTTTGCACATCCAGATAAAAGAATGGCTAATCCCAATACTGGTAATAATAATTTTAATTTTTTCATTAAAAATCTCCTTTAGTCATAAAGTAATTTTATTCTAACATTTTCCGTGTTTATTGAAAACGAATCAAAATTATTAAATAACGAATTGATGAGTTATTTTTGATAAAATAAAAATAAAACTATCTCATTATTTTTGACTATGCTATACTATTTCTGAAATGCGTCTCTCAAAAAAACTTGAGCGAACTTATTTCTTGCTTTCCCCAAAAATCAAGAAATACCCCAAAGTTCACAAAAGTGGATTGAGACGTTTTCTTCATTTCTGAATTTATTCAGAAGTGACCCCGATAAAAAAGGACTTGGAACATAAATCAGCGATTTATGCTTCAAGTCCTTTTTGCTTATCCCTCTTAAAGTAATGGTGAAACTAATCTTGCTAACCCTTCTTTAAGTTTGATTATCGTGCCCCGATTTTCATAAATTTCTCTTGTCAATTGTTTTGATACATTTGAGTCATCAAAAAATGCTTTGCGTACTTGCGAAGCCATTCGTTCATCATACACTAATGTATTGACTTCAAAATCTAAACGGAAAGAACGAACATCAATATTTGCCGAGCCTACCGAAACGACGCCCCCGTCAATAATCATCGTCTTCGCATGAATAAAGCCATTCTCGTAGGTTTCAACGATTGCACCGTACTCAATCAGTTCCGCTGCGAAAGAATAAGTTGCCCAGTAAACCAATGGATGGTCTGGTTTATTCGGAATTTGTAAATGAACTTTTACGCCTGCTAGCAAAGCCAGCTTGAGCGCCTCATGAATGGAGCCATCAGGAATATAATAAGGTGTCTGAATCAAAATTTCTCGTTTAGCTAAAGAAATCATTTTTAAATAAGTCATTTTGATCTGTTCGTGTTCCGAATCAGGCCCACTAGTCACGATTTGTACAGCCATGTCCCCTGTAGAATTAATCCTCGGGAAAAAATCTGGTGAGTAACTGACTTCATTTGTATGTTGAGAATTCCAATCCATCAAAAAGCGATTTTGTAAGCTATAAACAGCTTCACCATAGATTCTTAAATGGTTATCACGCCAATACCCAAATTTTTTGACCAAACCTAAGTACTCATTCCCCACATTGAATCCACCTGTATAACCAATCTGTCCATCAATTACAACGATTTTCCGATGATTTCGGTAATTGATTCGCGGATTGATATACGGAACAAATAAAGGGAAAAAGAAAGCAACTTCCCCGCCATGTTTCTTTAATTCATCAAAGAAACTTAGTGAAACTTGCGTAGATCCCCATGCATCTAATAAAACCCGTACTTTTACACCTCGTCGTGCAGCCGAGATCAAGGCATCCCGTAGTTCGACTCCCAAATCATCGCTTCGATAAATATAATACTCGAGGTGGATATGGTTTTGGGCATGATTGATATCGTCAATCAACGCATCAAATTTTTCACGGCCATCTGTAAATAAAGTAACTTCGTTTTGAGACGTGTATAACGTTCCTTCTGAAACAGTCAACATATAAATCAGTTGTCTAACATCGGCTTGTCCGGTTGGCGGATGGGGATACAGTCCACGTTTTAACGCTTGTTTATCTTCTTCAATTTCCAAATTCATCCCAATTTTTCCTTGCATCTTCAAATCAAAAATTTTATCTTTTGAAATTCCCCTACCAAAAAAAATATATAGAATAAATCCTAAAATTGGGATAAACATCAACACAAGTAACCAAGCCCATGTTTGTGCTGTTTCTCTTCTTTCACGAAACACAATGATTAGCGATAATAAAATATTCGCAATCAAAATGATCGTAAAAAAATTATCAACAATCACCTTCATGGATTCACCTCTTCATTTTCTAACCTCCTAAGCATAACCAAGTTTTTTTTTAAAGTAAAGAGAAAAAAGAATACGCTTCAAGCCATTTTTTCACCATAAAAAAAACATTGTACTCAGTTTTCATGAGTACAATGTTTTCTACTGTAAATGATTGATTAAATTTTCAGGAATCGTCTCATTGAGATTGTTGATCCTAAAGAACCAATGATTACTCCGATACCAGTCATCAAGACATTGATTTTCCAAACAAAGTCTGCTGGTTGTAATAATGAATAGTTCGAGCGCAAGAGTGATGGATTGACCAATTGGAAAATTTCACGATAACCAAATGTTAAGATCAACATCGGAATAATTGCGCCAATCAAACCGATCCAACCGCCTTCTAGGAAGAAAGGCCAACGAATATAGCCATTTTTTGCTCCAACTAAACGCATGATTTGAATTTCTCTTTGACGAGATAAAATCGTAATGCGTATCGTGTTAGAGATCAAGAACATAGCAACAAATAATAACAATGCCGCAGCTGCTAATCCCCATGTACGAACAGCTCCTGCAATTTCAAAGATCCGATCTGAAGAAGTACCTCCATAATCTGCACGATAAACGTTAGATAATTTTGCTGCTTCTTTTGAGACCTCTTTGGTATAAGAAGGTTCGGTTGCACTTACCACATATACATCATACAAAGGATTGCTATCTCCTTCAAATAGATTCCATGAATCACCCATTGCTGCTTGGATTTTTTTCAATTCTTGGTCTTTACTTGAAAAAGACACTTTTTCAACATGATCAAGTTTTTCTAATTCTGTTCCTAATTTTTTGATATCCGCCTCTTTTGTACCAATATCAACAAAAACTGAAACATCTACGTTTCCTTCAATATCTTGTGCAAGTTTGGTTGCATTCATAATAACAGCCATAAAAATACCAACAAGTGCTAAAGTGATTGTTACCGCACTAACAGAGGCAACAGTCATCCAGCCGTTACGTTTCAAGCTTTTGATACTTTCTAATAGGTGGCGGAAAAAGGTTCTAATCATCGTATCCGTATTCCCCTTCCGCTTGGTCTCGAATAATTCGTCCATTTTCAATAGCGATTACCCGATGACGAATTGTATTTACGATCGTACTGTTATGTGTTGCCATAACAACTGTCGTTCCTTGTCCATTGATGCGATCAAGGAGTTTCATGATTTCCCATGAATTTTCAGGGTCTAAATTACCTGTAGGTTCATCTGCAATCAAAACTTTTGGTGTGTTGACAATCGCGCGTGCAATCGCAACACGTTGTTGTTCCCCACCAGATAATTCGCTTGGAAAAACACGTACTTTATGTTTTAACCCAACTAAATCTAAAACTTCCATCACACGTTTTTTGATTTCACGTGGTTTACGACCAATTACTTGCATAGCGTAAGCAACATTTTCATAAACAGTTTTCCGTGGGAGTAGTTTATAATCTTGGAAGACAATTCCAATTTCTCTGCGTAAATAAGGAACTTCACGATTTTTGATAGCCATCAAATCGTGTCCTGCAATATTCAATGTTCCCTTAGTTGCTTTTTCTTCTCGGTACATCAATTTGATAAATGTAGATTTCCCTGCTCCTGATGGTCCAACTACATAAACAAATTCTCCTTGATCGATAACGACCGAGAGATTGCGGATGGCAGTCGTACCATTGGAGTACTTCTTCATTACATCCTTCATTTCAATCATGGCATTCTCTCCATATCTTTTTCAGTCTTCAGCCATTATAGCATGGCAATGTTTCAAGTTGCTTGCAAAATTTTACAATTTTATGTCAATTAAATAATAATCCACTAATGTTATACCAAATGTAGTTTTAGGTAAGCATCAATAAATAGGTCTAAGTCTCCATCCATGACCGCTTGAACATTCCCGGTTTCCACATTTGTTCGGTGATCTTTAACCATTGAGTAAGGATGGAATACATAGGAACGGATTTGTGAACCCCAACCAATTTCTTTTTGTTCGCCACGCAATGCTGCAGCTTCCTGTTCTTTTTTCTCTACTTCGAGTTGATAAAGTTTAGCCTTCAACATCCCCATTGCTTGCTCCCTATTTTTTAATTGGGAACGTTGTGCTTGGCTGGCAACCACTGTTCCAGTTGGTATATGTGTGATTCGCACAGCAGATTCTGTTTTATTGATGTGCTGTCCACCAGCTCCACTGGCACGATACGTATCGATTTTTAACTCATCTGGATTGATTTCAATATCAATTGTTTCATCCAATTCAGGCATAACATCCACTGAACAAAAAGAAGTGTGACGTCTTTTTGCTGAATCAAACGGTGATATTCGAACCAAGCGATGAACACCTTTTTCAGATTTCAAATACCCAAATGCATTATGTCCTTTGATGAGTAAAGTAACACTCTTGATTCCCGCTTCGTCACCGGCTTGATAATCCAAAATTTCCACTTGATACCCATGCTGTTCTGACCAGCGTGTATACATACGCAATAACATGCTGCCCCAATCTTGTGATTCTGTTCCGCCTGCTCCAGGATGTAATTCCAAAATAGCGTTATTTCGATCATAAGGTCCATCAAGTAACATAGCTAACTCATACGTCTTCATTTTTTCATTTAACGCATGTAATCGTGTTTCCAATTCTGTTTGCATTTCTGCATCTGGTTCTTCTTGCAACAATTCCGTCAACAGTTCTAATTCTTCCAATTCATCCGCTAATGAATGGAATTGGTCATAAGTTTCTTTATTCGCATTATTTTCATTGATCACTTGTTGAGCAGCAACACTGTCATCCCAAAAACCCGGTTCAGCCATCTTATACTCCGCTTGCGCAATCGATTCTTCTAACTGATCTAAGTCAAAGAGACCCCCTAAAGCTTGTGACCTTCTCTTGCATGTCAGCTAACAAATTGCGAATCTCAAAAATTTCCATGTTTGCTTCCTTCTTTCTCTGGACAATCTTTTTCGTCTTCTTTTCACTTCTTTTTCTAGTCTACCAGAATCTAAAGATAACAGAAAGAAGGTGAGACAAATTCTTTCTAAAAAGAACTTCTCTCACCAGCTTCTTTCTATTTAAAAATGATTAAGCTTCATTTTTCCCGTGGCAGTTTTTATATTTTTTTCCGCTTCCACAAGGACAAGGATCATTTCGTCCAACTTTATTCACTTGAACTGGTTGTTTTTTTGCACTTGTGTTACTTTTTTCTTCTGCACTTGCTTCTGTGGCATGCGAAGCTTCGCCTTGAGATACTTGTTCTCGTTGAACATTTTGACGGATTTCAGCTTTCATGAATAATCGAGTCACTTCATATTCAATTGCACCGACCATATCTTCAAACATTTTGTATCCTTCTGTTTGATACTCAACTAGCGGATTATTTTGCCCGTATGCACGTAGCCCAATTGATTGACGTAATTGATCCATAGCATCAATATGATCTGTCCATTTTGAATCAACCACGCGCAAGATAACAACTTTTTCAAATTCTAAGAGTTGTTCAGGACCATTTAAATGGTTGGCTTTTGTATCAAACACATCCTGTGCTAACTCATTTAAATAAGCTTTCATTTCTTCTGGCGTTTTTCCTTCAAGCTCTTTCACACTGATGCTGTCTTCATGGACAATCGCATTTCCGGCAAAGTCAACAATGCCTTCAAGGTTCCAATTTTCTTTTTCTAGTTGTGTGTGTGCATCTACTACACGGCTAATTGTTCTTTTGACCATATTCATCAATGGTTGAGACAAACTAGTTTCTTCCATGATGACATCTTGACGTTGTTTATAGATTACTTCACGTTGTTCACGCATCACATCGTCATATTGTAAGACATTTTTACGCGTATCATAGTTGTTTCCTTCTACTCGTTTTTGAGCAGACTCAACTTGTTTTGTTAACATCTTACTTTGGATAACCGCATCTTCATCCCCAATTTTCATTCGATCCAAGAAAGCCTTGATTCGTTCTGAACCAAAACGTTTCATCAAATCATCTTCTAATGAAAGATAAAATTGTGACATACCTGGGTCTCCTTGACGTCCAGCACGTCCACGCAACTGATTATCGATACGACGAGATTCATGACGTTCCGTACCAATAACAGCTAAACCGCCTAATTCACGTACACCAAGACCTAACTTGATATCCGTCCCACGACCAGCCATGTTGGTAGCAATCGTAACTGCACCTTTTTGACCAGCATTCATGATGATTTCGGCTTCTTTAAAATGATTTTTAGCATTCAATACTTCATGCGGAATCCGTTCGCGATTCAACATATCTGATAGTAATTCAGATGTTTCAACCGCAACTGTACCTACTAAGACTGGTTGTCCTTTACGATAACGATCTTTGATATCTTGAACAACCGCATGGAATTTACTTTCCAACGTTGGATAAAGTAAATCTGCACGGTCATCACGAATAACTGGACGGTTCGTTGGAATTTGAATAACTTGAATGTTATAGATTTCTCTAAATTCTTCTTCTTCCGTTTTCGCAGTACCAGTCATCCCAGAAAGTTTTTTGTACATACGGAAATAGTTTTGGAATGTGATCGAAGCCATTGTTTTTGTTTCGTCTTCGATTTCTACGCCTTCTTTTGCTTCAATTGCTTGGTGAAGTCCATCAGAGTAACGACGACCATCCATGATACGACCAGTAAATTGGTCAACGATCATGACTTTTCCGTCTTGAACCACATAATCAATATCAAGTAACATGATGTAGTTCGCACGTAATGCTTGATCTAAGTGATGTGTCAAAGCAGTGTTTTCAATGTCATATAAGTTTTCTAACCCAAAAGTTTCTTCTGCCTTTTCGATACCCGTTTCAGTTAACCCAATCGTTTTTGACTGAACGTCGATTTTATAGTCTTCTTCTTCCTTCAAGCGTTTAACGAAGTTATCTGTTCTTGTGTATAAAGCAGTTGATTTTTCTGCTTGTCCTGAAATAATCAATGGTGTTCTGGCTTCATCGATCAAAATAGAATCCACTTCATCGACAATCGCATAGTTCAATGGTCGTTGAACCATTTGATTACGATAAACCACCATGTTGTCACGCAAATAGTCAAAACCTAATTCGTTATTTGTACTATAAGTAATATCACAATTATACGCGTCACGTTTTTCATCAGCTGATTTAGAATTGATATTCAAACCAACGCTAAGTCCTAAGAAATTATATAGCTCACCCATTTCAGTTGAGTCACGGGTTGCTAAATATTCATTTACAGTAACAACGTGTACACCTTCACCTGACAATGCATTTAAATACACTGGCATAGTAGCGGTCAATGTTTTACCTTCACCGGTACGCATCTCTGGAATGTTCCCATCATGAAGAACGATCCCACCCATCAATTGGACATGGTAAGGATATAAACCCAAGACACGTTTCGCTGCTTCGCGAACAACGGCGAACGCTTCTGGTAATAATTGGTCTAAGGTTTCACCTTTTTTGTATCTACCTTTAAATTCATCAGTTTTTGCTTGTAATTGCTCATCAGTTAAAGCTGCCATTTTGTCAGCATGTGATTCAACTTTTTTAGCAATGCTATCTAAACGTTTTAATTCTTTTTTATCATTTTCAATAATTGAACGTATAAAATTGGCCATTCGTTGTATAATCTCCTTTTTCTGCAATATCCATCTCGCTTATGTAGACTTTCCTATCCATTTTATCATTACTTATAGATAATTGAAATATCTTAGCTAGATTATTCTATGAACTTCTTTATTCTTAATAAAAATACAGCTTTTTTATGTAAAAAAACCTTATGGTGTCAAGCTAGACACCATAAGGTTTTAAAAAATAGTTATTTTTTAGTCAGTTTCGATTAAACCATATTTTCCATCTTTACGACGGTAAACGATACTTGTACCATTGGTTTCAGCATCTTCAAAGATAAAGAAGTTGTGTCCTAACATATTCATTTGTAAGACAGCTTCTTCACTATCCATTGGTTTCAACGACAAACGTTTTGTGCGAACGATATCTAATTCAGATTCGTTTTCGCCTTCCCCGTTTTCTTCATTGAATAAAACTGCAGCACTTGCAGTATTCATGCCAGTTTCACGAGATTTGCGGTTGATTTTTGTTTTAAATTTGCGAATCTGACGTTCCAATTTATCAACAACCAAATCAATACTTGCATATAAATCTGGTGAAGTTTCTTCCGCACGTAATACAAGATAAGGTAATGGAATCGTTACTTCCACTTTTGCTGTTTTTTCAGTATAAACTTTTAAGTTTACATGGGCTGTAGCATCGGGTGCATCACTGAAATAACGTTCTAACTTGCCTACTTTTTTTTCGACATAGTCACGAATCGCTTCAGTTACTTCGATATTTTCGCCACGTACATTATATCTAAACATAAAAATTACCCCTTTCGTCTACCACAATCAAGAAGGAGAAGGACCACTCTTTCCCTCTTCTTATTTATATTATATCGAACTCTAATCTATTTGCAAACTAAATCGCTACCAATTTCACGTATTTTTTACTTTTTGCTTTATCGCGCTAAAGAAAACGTCCGAACTTCAATTGGTTGATGTTCTGCAAGACAAGTCGCAGCATGAAATAACGTCTGTCCTGTTGTATACACATCATCAATTAATAAAATTTTACACTGTTTGATTTGCTCTGGCTCAACGCACAAGGCAAATGGCTGAGGCATCGCTAATCTCTTCACTCGAGAATGTTGCGCCTGCGCAGAATGGTGTTTGACTCGCTTAAGTAGTATCTGAAAAGTCACTCCTGAAACTTTCAGCATCTGGCTCACTTGATTGAATCCACGTTGAGCTAGTCGTTCGTTTGATAATGGAATCGGACAAAAAAGATAATCAGGGAATCTTTTTGGTAAACTTTGCCATTGCTTTGCAAAAGTCCCTGCTAAACGAATATCCCCTGTAAATTTATATTGTTGGAACCACGTTTGCATCGCTTCATCATATTTAAAAAAGCTTCGATGGCAAAAATCATATGTCGGATAACGTTCTTGCCAATAAAGGCAATCTGTACAAAGGCGTTTCTGACTATGTGTGGATTTTCTCTCACTCTTCAATAAACTTTTTTGGCAACCATCACACCTATTTTCGCTGGATAAAGGAGTAAATAGTTTGGCACATTCCCAACAAAGTTCAACTGACTTTTTTCGCTGAACGAGTTCCTTGATTGTTAAATTTTTAATGATTGGCTTTTGGCAATAGCAACACTTCATTGTAAGAGTCTCCCCGCTTTGTTCATCATGTTGATTTCTTTTACTGATTTTTTGATTGCACGCGTTTTTTCATGATAAAAGAAACAGACTTGGCTGTTACTGAATTCTCCCTTGCGATCTGCTCGACCGGCAATTTGGACCAGTGCAGATTTCGTAAAAACTTCATGTTCTGCGCCTAGAACAATAACTGAAATATTTTCGAAAGTAACACCTCGTTCAAGAATCATGGTAGTTAAAAGCACCTCATATTTTTGATGACGCATTGCTTGTACTTTTTCCTGACGTTTTTTATCTTTTGAAGATACAGAGGTAATGTTAATCATTGGCAACCACTCTGCTAATTTCATTTGTAACTCATTCATCAATTCAATGCTTGGACAAAACAACAAGACATGGTTGTCTTTCACTAATGTTTGGATTTTTTTGATTAATGGGTTCATTTTTTTTCGTTTGTTTAAGCACAGGCGCCAATTATTCCAGAAAATGAGTCGTGGCTCGGGTAACAGTCGTTGATGAAAGCGTAAAGGTAAGTAATGGATCTGAAATGTCCGTCGGATTTCTTTTAGCAAACGTTCATCGGGTGTTGCTGTTAAATAGATCAATTGGCCATCAGGCTTCTTCGCTGTTTCCGTCGCATACTGAAGTCCTTTATCCCTGACATAGGGAAACGCATCAATTTCATCGACGACTAATAAATCGAACGCATGATAAAAACGATACAACTGGTGTGTCGTACAAATAACGAAGGAACTAAATGTATAGGGAACCTGTTGTTTGCCATGAAGTAAGACGATTTTTTCTTCTGGAAAGACTGTAGTAAAACGCAGCAAAAGTTCTTGGCACACATCCACCCGTGGTGAAGCAATCGCCACTCGTTTCCCAGTTGCTAGCAACAATTGTAAAAGTGGATACAAGATTTCTGTTTTTCCGGCACCGGTCACAGCCCAGATTAAATGATGATCTGTGACTTGCGTAGTCAAACGTTGGGCGATTTTGGCTTGCTCTATCGTTAATGTTTTGTCCCAAGTAAAAATAATTTGACGTGGAAACAATGGTGGCTGGTCAAATAACCATAATTCTTGGGTCGTATCGTTTCGTCCCAAAAATAAACAATGTGGACAATAATAGTCTTCTTCATTTAGTTTGGCCTCTTGTTGCTGAGTGATTTGTCCACAACGTTGACAAATGATCTGTTGGTTTCGTTTCATTACACTAGCAGTTCGTTGATACGTGACTTGATTCAGTATTTCTTTTGGTAGTTGTGCGACTTCTCTTGTTAAGAGTCGCCTTCCCCAAACTTTTTTGTGTGGCATTTTTCTTCCCTAAAAAAAGATACGCAAAAAAAGTGCGAGGCATTTTCGAAATGAAAAAACCTCGCACTTTTTAATTCGTCAGTACTCTTTATTTATCGCCAATTAGTGTCAAAGCTTGTTGTAACACTTTTTCGCCATTCATCATGCCGTAATCAGCCATATTGATGATGTCTAATGGAATTCCTTTTGGCCCAACACGTTTTTCAAAGTCACCTTTCATAAAACGAACTTGTGGGCCTAATAATAAAACATCAACGTCTTTGCTTGCTAAATGATTATCTGCATCAGATGCAGATACTGCAAAGATATCTGTATCTAAGCCTTGTGCTTCCGCAGCTTTTTCCATTTTAGTTACTAATAAGCTCGTACTCATACCAGCTGAACAGACAAGCATAATTGTTTTTTTTGACATTGTTAATCTCCCCTTTTCTAAGCCAAGGAACGTAACCGCTTTCTTGTTCCTATGTATTTATTATAGCTAAAAGATAACGATTGTCAACGTTTTCTGAATGCGGTTCACTCATTGAACAACCAACTGGATTTTACTAATTGGTTAAAGACGATATATTCTTTTGCCAAATTAACAACAACAACTTCATATCCTGCATTCAGCCAACCATAAGCCCCTTTTTCCGGATGACGATAATCGTTTGCCCACCAATCCGTCGTCTGTCTGGCAGACTTTGGAAGCCCACTGTTAGGAAATAACAACTCATCCATTTGAGTAAACGTCAAAGTAATTTGCGAACCACCATTATTTTTTATGTAGTGGGTTATAGCATCATATTTTTTCACACGTTCTTTCATTCCCAACTTCACCTACCTTTCCTTCATTATCCCATAGTCCAGCATTTGCGCAACCATTTGGGAAGTTGAAACATCAAAAGATTTTTCATATACTTAAGAAAGTAACTCTTCATTTGAAATGAGGTAAAACAATGATTGAACGTTATCTAACGGTCAAAGAAGATGGCCAAAGTGAAATTGAAATAAAAAAGTCTCGGTTTATTTGTTCCTTCAAACGCGTGACGACTGAAGAAGAAGCCAAAACATTTATTCAAGCTATCAAAAAGGAACACTGGAAAGCAAATCATAACTGTAGTGCTTTTGTCATTGGTGATCAAAGCGAGATTCAACGCAGTAGTGATGATGGCGAGCCAAGCGGAACAGCTGGCGTACCCATGCTTGAAGTTTTAAAAAAGAATGAACTAATCAATGTTGTTGTCGTTGTCACACGCTATTTTGGTGGCATCAAATTAGGTACTGGCGGATTGATTCGAGCTTATACGCAAGCTGTCTCGCATGGTCTAACTGAGGTTGGGATTGTTGAAGGTACCTTACAACAGGAACTTGCCATCGCCATCACTTATCCACAACTAGGAAAGCTAGAAAATTTTCTTGAACTACAACAAGTGACTGTCAAGGAAACTCGTTACACCGATCAAGTAATTGTTGTTTGTATGATTAATGAAACAAACATTTCACAGTTTAAAGCAGCGGTCACCGAATTATTGAGTGGACAAGTTGTCTTCGAAAAAGGACCAATTTCTTATCATGAACAACTTTACACCAAATGAAAAATAGACAAAAAAACAAGCTGAAACAATTCGTTGTTTCAGCTTGTTTTATTTCTCTAGGTAAAATTCAAATCGGTTACCAACGTATTGCGTACGTACATATTCAAACGGCGTTCCTTCTTCAAAGTAAGAAACTTGTCGCAAGCGTAGAACTGCGTCCCCACGTTTGACTTCTAGATATTCAGAAATCTGTTCTGAAGCTAACATAGCAGAGATGGTTTGATTTGCATGACCAATTTTCTTTCCACCTTTTTCTTCTAACGTTCGATACAATGATTCTGTAATTTCTGATTTGCTATATCCCTCAATGATTTTTTGTGGAATACTGGCAACTTCAAAACAAATTGGAACGTTATCTGCATAACGAATACGTTCCATTCGAAGAATCACGTCCTCTTTTTCTAATTGTAATTTTTCCATCTCACTTGAACTAGGTGATGTTAAGAAATAAGAAACCGTTCGGCTAGAAGGTACACGATTTTGTGACTCCATAATTTCGGTAAAACTAGTTGTCCCAGACATTTTTTCTTGAACTTTTTCACGTGCAACATAAGTCCCTGAACCAATTTTTCTCTCTAAGATTCCTTCGTCTGCTAAATTTTGGATTGCTTGACGCAAAGTCATTCGACTAACATTAAATTTTACAGCCAATTCTCTTTCAGAGGGAAGGCGGTCACCGATTTTCCAGACCCCTTGTTCAATCTCATTTTTTAATTGATCATGAATTTGTATATATACGGGTAACTGATTTGACATCTGATTTCATCCTTCCTTTCGTTTTCTTTATTATAACTGGTATATACCTGATTCTCAACAAAAAAAGGATTTTCTCCATTGAGCGGTTGAAACAGTTCAGCTTATTTTTCTTCAAAAAACGAGGAAAAAGTAAGTTTTAACCCTACTTTCTCCTCGTGTATTTTTATCTAATTAGGTTATTCATGAAATGGTTTCTTTCACTAATGTTTTATTAGCAGTCGCCATCATTAAACGAATACGATTTAATTGGTTGACGATCGAAACACCTGAATCATAATCAATCGCTGCAATATTTGCGTTAGGGTATTGACGACGCAATTCTTTAATAACGCCTTTACCAACTACATGATTAGGCAAACAGCCAAACGGTTGCATACAAACAATGTTATTCACATTATGTTTCAACAACTCAATCATTTCTCCTGTTAAGAACCAACCTTCACCTGTTTGATTTCCAATCGACAAGATTTTGCTTGCATCTTCTGCCAAATCTTGAATAGATTGGATGCCATCAAATCGTTCTGATTTTCTTAGTGCTTTATCCATTGGTTTTTCAATCATTTCAATCATCCGAATCGCAAATTGTGCGAGTAATTTACTTTGTTTAGCCATTCCAAGATTTTCATATTTCCAAACTTGATTGTATAGGGAATAGTTCATAAATCCAACAATATCAGGAACCACTGCTTCTGCGCCTTCTGCTTCAAGTAAGCGAACTATATCGTTATTCGCAGTTGGAGAATACTTAACTAATATTTCACCAACTACTCCCACTTTTGGTTTTTTCACATCAGAAATCGGTAAGGTATCAAATGCTTTGACGATTTTCTTCATATTGCTATTAAACAACGTCAATGAGCCATTCCGAACATTTTTTTCCACTCGTTGAAGCCATTCTTCATGTAAGCGATCAACTGTACCTTTTTCTAATTCGTAAGGACGTGTACGATAAACAACTCGTTCAAACAAATCACCATATAAAAAGGCAATCGCCAAACGTTTTAACATTGGAAATGTGAATTTAAACCCAGGGTTTGATTCAACGCCCTTGTTCCCCATTGAGATCGAAACAACTGGAATATTTCCAAACCCAGCATCATTCAATGCTTTTCTAAGTAATGGAATATAATTCGTTGCACGACAACCACCACCAGTTTGAGTCATCATCACACTTGTATTTTCCAAATCATACTTACCACTTTCCAAGGCCTCCACTAATTGACCAATGGAGATGATTGCTGGATAACACGCATCGTTGTTCACATATTTCAGACCAACATTAATTGCTTCATTATCTTCTGCTGGCAAACAGACAACATTGTACCCAGAGGCATTTAACGCTACATCCACTAAGCCGGATTGATGAATCGGACTAAGCATTGGCAACAACAAAGTATGTTTTTCTTTCATTTCTTTTGTAAAGACGATTTTTTCTGGTTCTTCAAATCGTTTGACTGGAACAAAGTTTTGTTTTGCTCGTTCATTGACCGCTGCTTTTAAGGAACGTAATCGAATACGAATTGCTCCAAGGTTTGCTCCTTCATCAATTTTTAGAACTGTATAGATTTTTCCATATTGTTCCATGATTTCTTCGACTTGATCTGTTGTTACTGCATCTAAACCACAGCCGAATGAATTCAATTGAACTAATTCAAGATTTTTTGATTTTGCTACGACACGCGCAGCCGCATATAGCCGTGAGTGGTAGACCCATTGATTCACAACACGTAAATTTCCTACATCTCCTAAATGGGAAATACTGTCTTCGGTCAATACATGGAAGCCTTCTTGTGTAATTACTTCAGAGATTCCATGATTGATTTCTGGATCTAAATGGTACGGACGACCTGAGATAACAATTCCTCGCTCATTTTTTTGATTCAACATCAATAAAGTTTCTTCACCTTTTTTTTGAATATCTGCCTTAAAGGTTGCTAATTCTTCATATCCATGATGCAACGCTTGAGCAATCTGTTCCTCCGAAAAACCAAAATCCGCAAAAGTTTGGTGTAGAACTTTTGCTACTGCTGATTCATTTGCTAAATTGATAAAGGGATTTCGATAATCGACTTTACCATCGCGAATGTCATCCACATTATTTTTAATAACATCTGGATAGCTCTGGACAATAGGACAATTGAAGTGATTATCCGCTTCAGCAGATTCTTGTCGTTCAAAAACAACTCCCGGATAAAAAATACGTGGAATACCCGCATCAATCATTGCCTGAATATGGCCGTGTGTGATTTTAGCTGGATAACATGCTGTGTCACTTGGGATTGTTTCCATTCCTTGCTCGTATAATTCTTTGTTTGAACGTGGTGATAATTCTACTCTAAATCCTAAATCAGTGAAGAATGTATGCCACAAAGGATAATTTTCATACATATTTAATACTCGAGGGATACCAATCACACCATTGACCGCTTCTTTTTTACGTAATGGACGATATTTGAATAAACGTCGATACTTATAGTCGACAAGATTGACCTTTTTGTCTTCCTTTTTGATCTTGATTCGAGCACCACGTTCGCACCGATTTCCAGTGATAAATTGACGACCATCAGAAAATAACGTAACTGTTAGCATACAGTTGTTTTCACACAAACCACAATGGGTAAATTCTTTTTCCGCAGTAAAGTGATCTAGCTCTTCTTCTGACAAAATGGTACTTTCTTCGCCTAGTGAATAATTTTCCATGGCAATCAGTGCCGCTCCATAAGCCCCCATCAGCCCAGCAATTGATGGACGAACAACTTCACGCCCACTAATCAATTCAAACGCGCGTAACACCGCTTCGTTATAAAAAGTACCACCTTGGCAGACAATTTTTTCACCAAGATCTTCTGGTCTACGAACTTTAATTACTTTATAAATAGCATTTTTGATAACAGAATAAGACAATCCAGCAGAAATATCTCCTACCGACGCCCCTTCTTTTTGGACTTGCTTTACTTTTGAATTCATAAAAACTGTACAGCGAGAACCTAAATCAACTGGTGCCTTAGATGCCACGGCAGCTTTTGCAAAATCCCTTACATCATAATTTAATGATTGAGCAAATGTTTCAATAAATGAACCACAACCAGAAGAACAGGCTTCATTTAATTGGATTGAGGAGAGTACACCATCTTTAATCGTCATGGCTTTCATATCTTGTCCACCAATATCTAAAATAAAATCAACACCAGGTTGGAAAAAATTTGCCGCTTTGTAATGCGCCATCGTTTCCACTTCACCAATATCAACCTTTAAGGCATTTTTGATCAATAATTCGCCATAACCTGTTGCCGCTGCTTTTCCGATAAAAACATCTTCTGGTAATTGACTGTATAACTCTTTTAGCACTTTCATCGTTGTTTCTAAAGGCTGACCTTCATTATTTCCATAGAAAGAAAAGAGAATTTCTCCTTCCTCATTAATCAAGGTAACTTTTGTCGTTGTCGAACCAGCATCGATTCCTAAAAATGCTACACCATGATGTTTTGAAAGTGGCTTTTCTGAAGCAGTTGCTTGAGCATGGCGCTTCCGAAACGCGACCAAATCTGCTTCTTCTTCAAATAGCGGCGATAAAGTAGTTGAAGGTGTTAGCTTTGCTTGATCGCCATTTTCTAAAGCATCAAGCAAAGCAGCAATTGTCGTCACTCGTGCTTCTTCAGCATAGAAAGCAGCACCCATTGCCACAAATAGCTGCGGATTTTCTGGAAAAATGACATTTTCCGGCGCAATGTCTAATGTTTCAACAAAACGTTTACGCAATTCTGACATAAAGTACAATGGCCCACCTAAAAATGCTACTTTTCCTTTAATTTTTCGTCCAGCGGCCAATCCGGCAATCGTTTGATTTACTACAGCTTGAAAAATACTCGCTGCAATATCTGCTTTATCTGCTCCTTCATTGATCAATGGTTGCACATCTGTCTTAGCAAACACGCCACAGCGTGAAGCAATAGGATAAATTTGACGATATTCTTTGGCTAACTCGTTCACGCCATTTGAGTCTGTCTTTAATAAAACGGCCATTTGGTCAATAAATGCACCTGTTCCACCAGCACAGCTTCCATTCATTCGTTGCTCTAGTGCGCCTTCAAAAAAAGTGATTTTCGCATCTTCTCCACCCAATTCAATCGCAACATCTGTTTCAGGAATTATTTCTTCCACTGTGCGTGTACACGCGATGACCTCCTGAACAAAAGGAATGTTCAACACATCTGCTAGTCCCATCCCACCTGATCCAGTGATTGCCATGGCAATTGGTTGATCGCGAACCAATGCTTGTGCTTCCCGTAAAGTCTTGGCTGTTGCTTTCTTGACATCTGAATAATGACGTTCATATTTGGAAAAGATTGTTTGATTTTGCTCATCTAGTAATACTAATTTGACTGTCGTGGATCCAACATCGATTCCCGCTCGTAAGTTCATCTGTTCTCCTCCTCAAACAGACAGTTTGTTGATTATCTAACAAAGTGTCTGTTATACTACTTATGTATATTTTAGAAACAATTTGCTGGTTTTGCAACTGGCAAACACCCCTTATTTGTGAGATAAGCAACAAACAAATTAAAAATGTCGAATAACAAGCGAGGAATTTTTTATGGTTAAGAAAACTGATCTTCGAGTGAAACGAACACACAAAATGATTATCGAGGCATTTATTCGCTTGGTCGAAGAAAAAGGATACGATAACGTCACCGTACAAGACATTGCCGATGAAGCAATGATCAATCGTGCTACCTTTTATGCTCATTTTAAAGACAAACAAGATCTCTACGAACAAATTTTTGAAATGGCGATCAATGCCTTTACTTCCGTTTTGGATTTAGAACAACTTGTTCATGGCAATCGAATCAAAGTGAAACAAATCATTGCTGCATTAACAAATATTTACAAAAATATCCAAGAAAGAAAAGCTTTCTTTTTGACCATCATGGATGGTTCGTCTAACGAACTTTTGCGTAAAAAACTAGAAGAGCTTTTATACAATAAATACGCAAATATCTTCAATCGGTTAAAAATCACCGAAAATGAACTGGAGGTCCCTATTGATTTTATTATCGAATACATGACTTCGATCTTCATTGGGACGCTGCACTGGTGGATTACTAGTGACACAAACATGTCAGCCGAACAACTGGCTGCTTTAGTCGTGAAATTAGTTGGAAATGGTCACCTGACTGTTTTAGGGATTGAAGTCGAAAGATAACAAAAAACTGCCAATTCGCTTTTTTAGCGTTTGGCAGTTTTTTGTTATTATTAGCGGTTTTTTGCTAACCATTTTTTGGTGTGATTGGTTGGACGTTTCGTCTTGATTTGGACTGCTTTTTTTGCATTTTTTGGAAGTCCAACTTCTACATCATATTTTCCAGATTTAACCAAATCATATAATTTTTCAGCAGTTTCATCGACTTTTTCTTTCCACTTCATTCTCTTCATCCTTTCTGTTTGAGTACCTAATTTAACTCTAGCTTAATTCTTTAAATACTTCAAGAATCAAGCTACTGTAGGTCAAAAAAAACGAGATAACAGCAACTGTCATCTCGTGAACGTCTATCTAAGAACTGGGGTAGCTGGATTCGAACCAACGCATGAGGGAGTCAAAGTCCCTTGCCTTACCGCTTGGCTATACCCCAATAAAAAAATGGAGGAGAGTGGATTCGAACCACTGAACCCTAAGGAACGGATTTACAGTCCGTCGCGTTTAGCCACTTCGCTACTCCTCCGAAAGGTCTGTATCAACCTGACTTAGTTATAATACCTAATTTCACAGATTTTTGCAACCCTTTATTGAAAACTTTTTTGATATTTTTTTAGTCTTGTAAATTCCAATGACGGATTACCGTTTCTATCGCGTTTTCAAGACTTTTTTCTTTTCCAAAGTCCTCTTCACCAAAAAATATTTCAAATTCTTTTGGTCCATATGCTAAAATTTCACCAATATTTTTTTTGCCAATAAATAACTGAGTGACCTCATAATTTTTGCCATTAATTACTTTTTGGATTTCTTCTACTCGTACTTCAATATCTTTATTCTTTTTTGACATTATTCTCACCTCCCACCTATTTTATCATACTCTCTACAATAAAATATACCCTGTTTACTTAACAGGGTATATAATCTGATTCTCTTCAAACTCTTAAGCCTCTCTTTGACTTACTGCATAATAATTTGCAGCAGCACCAACTAAATTCGCATCATTACGATAGTCACATAATAAGATTTCTGGAACAAAATCATGTAAATCTAGCTTGTCCATTAATTTTTCGATACGCTGATTCAATTCGTCAATCAAGCCCTCTTTTGCAGAGATCCCACCACCAAGTACGATCACTTCTGGATCAAATGAAAATTGGATACTGAAAAGTCCTTTTGCTAAGTAATCATAAAATTTTTCAACTTCTTCTTGAGCGATCACATCGCCTGACTCTGCCATTTCAAAGACTTCTTTTCCAGAGTAGGTCATCTTATCTAGACCAAGACGCTCACAATACCGCCAAGCCATCTGCACAGCCGTTCCCAAAAGACTGAATGTTTGATCACCATCTAAAAACATCATCCCAAACTCTCCGCCATAAAGATGCGCACCTTTGTTCATTTGTCCCTTCGTGAACATCGCGCCACCAATCCCTGTTCCAATAACGACAAACGCGACATCTTGGTAATCTCGCGCTGCGCCTTCATAAAATTCTGCCATTCCAGCACAATTCGCATCATTTTCGATAGTAATTGGTAACCCAAACAATTCTTCTAATTCTTTGAAAATATTAAATCCATGAATATAAGGAATTGCACTAATCCCTTCAATGATTTGGCGTTCGCTGTTAACTACACCGGGAGCGCTGATCCCTATGCCTTCAATCGCGTTTGTTTCAACAAAAGTTTGGTATGTTTCGCTTAGTTTTTGTTTCATTTCTTCCCAAGTAGCAGGTGTTGGAAATTGATTGGTTGCTTCTAATTGACGACCATTCCAATAACCATATTTTACTGCTGAACCACCAAAATCAAATACAAGAATTCCCATAACTATTTTCGCTCCTTTTTGCTTCCTAAAAATATTGTAAAACAATCCCTTGGTTTTTGAAAGCCTTTTCCGAAATGACCAGCTAAATCTAGCGAAATGTTTGGATACTTTTGGCTAATGTCACTTGATCTCTTAATAAAATACCCTCTTCATAAATAGGCTCTGCATAGTTTTTGATAAAATAATCCTTTTCTCGAGAAATTTCACTAAACCCCTTTTTTTGATACAAATGTAAAGCCGCGGAAGTAATACTACCCGTGCGAATGATTACTTGCGTTTGATTTTCTGTTTCTTCCACAATTTGTTGGAATGCGGCTTCCAATAATAAACCACCGATTCCTCTCCCTTGACTTTGGGGAGCTACCGCAACATTCATGATTTCAAATTCATCTTTTGTGGCGACAAAAATCAAGACGCCCAGTGTTTCTCCATTTTCTTTCCAAACAATCCCTTCGCCTTGTTCAAGGTAAGCAAGCACTTTTTCTTTTTCAGGATCAGCATCTAGTAGTAACGCCCATGGAAGTTCATTTGCCTTTAATTTTTCAATCATCGGTAATAGTTCTCCTTTCATTGATAAAAAAAGTAAATTTTTACCTCTTACTTTCGTCCATCATAATCTGGCTGCTCCTTGTCAACTGTATTCCTCGTTAATTTGAATTTTTTTGGCACATAATCAATGCCGCCTCTTACAAATGGATGACAACGTAAAATTCGTGCCGTTCCCATCAGCGTTCCTTTCACAGCACCATGCACTTGAATCGCACAAATCATATAATTTGAGCATGTCGGATAATAACGGCAACTCGGTGGAAATGCGGGTGAAATGAATCGTTGATAACCTCTTACTAAATAAATCAAGAATTTTTTCATTTTCTCTGCCTCACTAATCAGTCTATGTAAAAAGGAGTTGCGACAAAAGTTTGCCACAACCCCTTAAATCTCAGTTAAAAAAGTCTCGAATATGGAGCCATAAATCAAGTTGGAAAACTCGAAACGGGTTTCCACCACCGATTACGCCGTAACCAATCATTGTACCGGCAATAAAAAGAAGAAAAAGCAAGATGATCACAATTAGTATCTTCATCAAACTGACTAAAATATAACGATGGTTACTCATTCAAACACGTCCTTAAGCGATAGTTTGTGCATTTTTTTCTGTTGGTGTTTGATCCATTTCAACACGTTCAATATTTGCACCAAGTTGTTGTAATTTCAAATGGAAATTGTAATAGCCACGATCTAAATATTTCAAATTACGAACACGTGTCACACCATTTGCTTTTAATCCAGCTAAAATCAACGCAGCAGCAGCACGTAAATCCGTAGCATATACTTCTGCACCTTGTAATTCATGTGCGCCTTCAATCATTGCAACATTTCCATCAATCTTAACATGTGCATTCATACGACGCATTTCTTCCAAATGTTGGAAACGATTTTCAAAGACTGTTTCAGTTACGACGCTTGTACCTTCAGCGACCATTTGAATAGCAGTCATTTGTGCTTGCATATCTGTTGGAAAACCAGGATGAGGCATTGTTTTCACGTCCGTTGGGAGTACATGTTTTGGTCCAACTACACGAACGCCACCTTCTTCATCAGTGATTGTCGCACCCATTTCTGTTAATTTAGAGATCAAAGGACGGTTGTGTTCAGAAATTGCATCAGCAATTAAAACATTTCCTTCAGTCATTGCTGCAGCAACCATGAATGTTCCTGCTTCAATACGATCTTGCACGATTGAATGTGTCACTGCGTGTAAATGCTCAACACCTTCAATACGCATTGTTTCTGTACCAGCGCCATAGATATTTGCGCCCATTTTATTTAAGATATTTGCCAAGTCAACAATTTCGGGTTCACGAGCAACGTTTTCGATAATCGTTGTACCTTTTGCTTTCACAGCAGCCATCATAATATTTTGTGTTGCACCTACACTTGGAAAGTCTAGATAAATTGTATTACCAATCAATTCATCAGCGATTGCTTCGATATAACCATTTTTTTGGATAATCTTCGCACCTAACGCTTGAAATCCTTTTAAATGCAAATCAATCGGGCGTTTGCCAATGGCACAGCCCCCAGGCATTGCTACTTTTGCATGGCCATTTCTAGCTAACAATGGACCCATAACAACGATTGATGCGCGCATTTGACTAACATACTCATAAGGTGCTTCGATTTCTAATTGTCGTGATGCATTAAGTGTCACTTGATTTTGCTCTTCATCAAAGTCAACGTCTACATTCAAATGACGAATCACTTGATTCATTGTAAATACATCTGAAAGAATTGGAACGTTGGTTAATGTTGTTGTTCCTTCTTCCGCTAATAAACTAGCAGCTAAAATTGGCAGTACAGCATTTTTAGCTCCTTCAATCTTGACAGTTCCAGTTAATTGATTGCCACCTTGTACGATGATCTCTTCCATGTTGTTCCCCCCAAAAAAATTCCAATGAGCATACTCTTACTCAAAATCTTTTTCATTATAGCATTTCTTCTTTTAAAATAGTACCTTTTTTTGAAATTAGATACTAACAAAAAGATTTCGACATAACGCCATGATTTCTAGAAAAAAATTGCTAGCAGTGTATCCTAAAAAAATTGAAAAAAAGACAATTACCATTCTGATTTGCGTAGTGTTTTGCATATATCTAAAAAACGTTTCCGTACGCAAAGAACGCAAAGACCAAAAAGCTAAATAAATAAACGCTAAATGACTCACAATTCGAATAATCGCGTCAATTCCATAGACTTGCATCATAACGTCCTTTCTTGCATCTGTTTACTGTAAACTCAATAAAACGATAATACCATAAATTTTCTAAAAGGAAAAATAACTGTGCTTTTTTACATAAAACAAATACAATAAAAAAAAACTGTGCCAAAATCAATAAGTGACTTTGGCACAGTTTTTATCAAAAAATAAGTTCATTTGAATCTACGTATGCTTAGAAACATTGATCCGATTGATTGCTCGGTGTAATGCAACTGTCGCACGTTTCAATTCATTCGTATCTTCTTTTTGTTTTGCTTCTTCGATTTGACGTTCTGCTCGTTGTTTTGCTCTTTCAGCACGAGAAACGTCAATATCGCGCTCACGTTCCGCAGTATCTGCGACGATGGAAACTAGATTATCACGAACTTCCATGATTCCTCCGTTAACGGCAATCCAGTCAACGTGCGTATCAGAGTCCGTTCTCTTGATGCGAACTTCATCAATGGCTAAAGGAACGATAATTGGAGCATGTTTCGGTAAAATCCCCAATTCTCCAGCAGTTGTACGTGCAACGACAATTGCTGCATGGTGATCATAGACCAAGCCGTCAGGTGTTACCACATTAACTGTTAAAAATTGATCCATGGGGCACCCCTTTCTAGTAGCCTAGTTTTTTCGCTTTTTCAACGACATCTTCAATTCGACCTACGCTTCGGAAAGCTTCTTCAGGAAGATCATCATATTTACCTTCTAAGATTTCACGGAAACCTTTAACTGTTTCTTCAACAGGAACATAAGATCCTGGAAGACCAGTAAATTGTTCTGCAACGTTAAAGTTTTGTGATAAGAAGAATTGAATTCGACGTGCACGAGAAACTAAAACTTTTTCTTGGTCAGATAATTCATCCATTCCTAAGATTGCAATAATGTCTTGCAATTCACGGTAACGTTGTAAAACGTGTTGGACTTCAGTAGCCACTTTATAATGTTCTTCACCAACGATTTCAGGTGCAAGTGCACTTGAAGATGATGCCAATGGATCCACCGCTGGATAAATCCCTTGTTCAGTTAATTTACGTTCCAAGTTGGTTGTTGCATCTAAGTGAGCAAATGTTGTAGCTGGCGCAGGGTCAGTATAGTCATCCGCTGGTACATAGATAGCTTGGATAGAAGTAATTGAACCTTTTTTCGTTGAAGTAATACGTTCTTGTAATTGACCCATTTCTGTTGCTAAAGTTGGTTGGTAACCAACGGCAGAAGGCATACGACCAAGTAAGGCAGATACCTCTGAACCAGCTTGTGTGAAACGGAAAATATTATCAATAAACAATAGTACGTCTTGACCTTCAACATCGCGGAAGTATTCAGCAATTGTTAAACCAGTCAAGGCAACACGCATACGTGCACCGGGTGGCTCATTCATTTGTCCAAACACCATCGCTGTTTTTTCAATAACGCCAGAATCTTTCATTTCATAGTAAAGGTCATTCCCTTCACGTGTACGTTCACCAACACCGGTAAACACTGAAATACCACCATGTTCTTGCGCGATATTGTGGATCAATTCTTGGATCAATACGGTTTTACCTACACCGGCACCACCGAATAAACCAACTTTCCCACCTTTAAGGTAAGGAGCTAGTAAGTCAATAACTTTGATCCCTGTTTCTAAAATTTCAGTACTTGTGCTTAATTCATCAAAATTAGGTGCTTTTTTATGAATTTCGCTTCTTTCAGCATCTTCTGGGAAAGGTTTTTCTAAATCAATAGTATCCCCTAATACGTTGAATACACGACCTAATGTTTCTTTACCAACTGGAACAGAGATTGCTTTGCCTGTATCGACAACTTCCATCCCTCTTTGTAAACCATCAGTTGATTCCATTGCGATCGTACGGATCACACCGTCCCCTAGTTCTAGGGTTGCTTCAAGAACAACTTTTGATTTTTTTTCATCTTTTTTATAAACAACTAATGCGTTGTTGATATCTGGTAAGGATTGGTCTAAAGAAAATTCCACGTCGACAACGGGACCGATTACTTGAACAATCTTGCCTGAACTCATCTTTTTTCCTCCAATCTCAATACTATTCTAGTGCCGAAGCTCCGGCAACAATTTCGGTAATTTCTTGGGTAATAGCCCCTTGTCTTGCACGGTTATAAGAAACCGTCAAGTCGTCAATAATGTTTGCGGCATTATCAGTTGCTGTTTTCATTGCAGTCATGCCTGCTGCGTGTTCGGCAGTTTTAGCATCTACAATTGCACCATAAATCAAACTTTCAGCATATTGAGGCAATAATTGAGCTAGGATTTCTTCTTTTGAAGGTTCAAAAATGTATTCTTGCTCAAAACTTGTTGCTTCTTCTGGATCTAAATCTGAGATTGGTAACATCTTTTCTACACGAAATTGACTAGTTAATGAATTTATATGATGGTTGTAGCATACATATAATTCGTCAAAGACTTCATTTTGATACATTGTTGTTGCCATGTTCACGATTTTTCTCACTTCATCAAAACTTGGTTGGTCAGATAAGTTACGCAATTCATAGGCAAGGTCAATGCCACGAGCTTTGAAAAAGTCCGCACCTGTCCCCCCAATTGCAATCATCACATACTCATCGGTTGATTGGTGATCTTCTTCCAAAATCGACATCGTCTGTTTCAAAATTGAACTATTATAACCACCAACTAAACCACCGTCAGCTGTGATCACAATATAGCCTGTCTTTTTAACAGGGCGACTAATCAACATTGAATTATAGTTGATATCATTATTTGTGTTTGAAGAAGCAATATCACTTAATTGAGTCGCTGTTAAATGCGTAACGATCTCTCTTACTTTGTTCGCATAAACCTGAAACTTCTTAGAAGAAGATTCCGATTTCGTTAGCTTCGAAGCAGAAACCATTTGCATGGCACGCGTAATTTGACTTGTTTTTTTCGTTGAAGCAATACGTGTCTTAATTTCATTTAGTGAAGCACCCATTCATCTCACCTCACTATGCATTTTGAATGGATTTCAATTTGTCTTCTGTCGAGGATGTACTACCTTTAGAAGCTAAGAAAATGTCTTTGTATTCTTTGATTACACTGTTCAACGCTTCTTCTTCTGGAAGATCTTGTGTTGTACGGATAATTTCAAAGATATTTGGATGATTTGTATCCAAGTATTCAAATAATTCACTTTCAAAGTCAAGAATGCTATCCACAGGAATACTGTCTAAGAAACCATGAGTCAACGCATATAAAATGATGACTTGTTTTTCTACAGCAAGTGGTGCATGTAATTTTTGTTTCAAGATTTCTACAGTACGACGACCGCGATTTAATTTGGCTTGTGTTGCTGCATCTAAGTCTGAACCAAATTGCGTAAATGCTTCAAGTTCTCGATAACTTGCTAAGTCAAGACGTAGCGTTCCGGCAACTTTTTTCATTGCTTTGATTTGTGCAGAACCACCAACACGGGATACAGATAACCCAGCATCAACGGCTGGACGTGTTCCTGCGTAGAATAAATCACTTTCCAAGAAAATTTGTCCATCAGTGATTGAAATAACGTTTGTTGGAATATATGCAGAAATATCCCCTGCTTGTGTTTCAACAAATGGTAAGGCAGTCATTGAACCGCCACCTAATTCATCACTTAATTTTGCTGCACGTTCTAGCAAACGTGAATGTAAGTAGAAAACATCCCCTGGATATGCTTCACGACCTGGCGGACGGCGTAATAGTAAGGAAAGTTCACGATAAGCAACAGCTTGTTTTGATAAATCATCAAAGATAATCAAAACATGTTTGCCATTATACATGAATTCCTCACCCATCGCTGTACCAGCATAAGGTGCGATATAAAGCAATGGTGCTGGTTGGGAAGCACCCGCATTGACTACGATTGTATAGTCCATAGCGCCATATTTTTTCAATGTTTCAACTTGTGTACGGACAGTTGAATCTTTTTGTCCAATCGCAACGTAGATACAAATCATATCTTGACCTTTTTGGTTGATAATTGTATCGATTGCAATGGATGTTTTACCTGTTTTACGGTCACCGATGACTAATTCACGTTGTCCACGACCAATTGGGACCAAAGCATCAATTGCTTTTAGACCTGTTTGCATTGGTTCATTAACTGATTTACGTTGCATAACACCTGGTGCCATTGCTTCTACAGGACGAGCTTTATCAGTAACGATTTCTCCTAGTCCATCGATAGGTTGACCTAAAGGATTTACGACACGTCCGATCAAAGAATCTCCAACTGGAACTTCCATGATTTTGCCTGTACGTTTTACTTTATCTCCTTCACGAATGGATTCGAAATCACCAAGGATAATAATCCCTACATCATTTGATTCTAAGTTTTGCGCCATTCCGTATGAGCCGTTTGAAAATTCAAGCAACTCACCACTCATTGCATTTTCTAATCCATGCGCACGAGCGATTCCGTCACCGACGTATGTGACAGTACCAATTTCTTCAACTGAAAGCACGCTTTGATAATGTTCAATTTGTTCTTTAATCAAGGCACTAATTTCTTCTGCTTTGATGGCCATTCGATTCACCTACCTCTTTGTACTATCTATTTAATTGATTACGCATTGTTTCCAATTGCGTTCGAATGCTACCGTCGATCACTCGATGGTCGGCTTCAACAATTGCGCCACCAAGAATAGAAGAATCAACGATTGTTTCTAATTCAACTGTTTGATAGTTCATTGTTTTTGCTACATTCTGTTCTAATTTTTCTAACTGTTCATCAGATAAAGGAACGGCAGTCTTAACTGTTCCACGTAATAACCCATTACTTTCATTATAACGATGTTCATATTCGTCAATCATGAATAATAGATCATCCATCCGATTGTAATTGTAGACCACTTCTAAAAAGTTTTTAACAATACCGTCATACCCACCAATTAACTTATCCATGATAAGTCGTTTTTCATGTGGTTCTAAACGAGCATCACTGAGCACTCCCCCTAATTCAGGGACTTTTTCATAAATTTTACGTAAGCTCAATAGTTCTTGATAGATTTCTTCGCTATTGTTTGAATCGATCGCCAGTTCAAACAAAGCTTTTCCGTAGCGTCTACCCACAGTATATTTATCTAGTTTCATTTGAAGAACCTAGACCTTCAATATATTGGTTGATTAATGATTCATGCATTTCTGGAGATAATTCTTTATTCAAGATTTTTTCCGCAATTTGAAGTGAAAGATCAGCAACATCATCTTTAACAGAGTTCAATGCATTGTCACGTTCTAATGTGATATCTGCTTTAGCTTTGTTTTTTAGACGAACAACTTCATCTTGTGTATCCTTCAAAATATTTTGGCGGCTAAGTTCTCCACTTTCTTTCGCATTTTTAATAATTTCAGCTGCGTCAGAACGAGAAGCTAACAATTGTTGTTCGCGTTCTTGTTCCATTTTTGCTGATTTGATGCGAGATTGTTCTGCAGAATCTAAATCATTGGCGATCTTATCTTCACGTTTCTTCAAAATTTCACTAATTGGTCCCCAAGCAAAATGCTTTAAAAGAGCAAGTAGGATCAAAAATGAGCCGCTGACAACGATGATATTACCTAACATCGGATTGCCAACTTCTGCAATTGCCAATTGATTCAGCATAAGCTAGCCTTCCTTTCTTTGAGGTTTCTCTAGTTTCCATGTAAAAAAGCAGGAACAAACCAAGTTGTTTCTGCCAGTTTACTTACATTTATTAAACGGCAAAAACTAGAATTAAGGCGATAACCACACCAAGAATAGGAACAGCTTCAACTAGGGCTACCCCAATAAACATTGTTGTACGTAATTGACCAGACATTTCAGGTTGGCGAGCCATTGATTCGATAGTTTTTGAGATTACTTGACCGTTACCATAACCGGCACCGATTGCTGCCCCCATGATTGCGATTGCTGCTGCGATATAATTCATAATATTTTTTCCTCCTAAAGTAAATAAATAGTAGTTTTCTAAAACAAATATTACTCTTCTACTTCAATCTTATGGCTCATATAAACCATTGATAAAGTGACAAAGACAAATGCTTGGATGCTTCCGATAAACAATGAAAATGCAATCCAGACCATCTCTAATGGAATTGCTAATGGTAGTGACAGCCAGCCTAGGCTTGTCATCATTTTTGCAATCAAGGTTAGCAAAACTTCCCCCGCGTAAATATTCCCATAAAGACGTAAAGCAAGTGTTAATAAATTTGTAAATTCTTCAATGATCTTCATTGGTAACATGAAACTATAAGGCTTCAAGAATGAATTTACAAAATAGCCTTTCAATCCAAATCGTTTTACCCCAAACAAATGAGTAAGTAAAATCATCATAAATGCCAATGTTAATGTCACAAATGGATCAGCTGTTGGACTTTTCCAAAGTGTCGTTTCATTTGGTAGGACGATTTTTGTCATTAGACCGATATTATTTGCAATAAAAACAAATAAGAATAAGGTAAATGCTAGTAAATGGAAATTACTTAGTTCTTTTCTAGGCAAGTTATCTGTGACGATTCCTCGACTGAAATCTATTACCCATTCAATCGCATTTTGTTTTCCAGTTGGTTTCATCTTTAAGTTACGCGTAAAGAAGTACACTAGAAAGAAAACGATTAGACAAGTCAATAACACCATCATACAAACAGTACCATCAAACCACACAGGTCCAATGTGGAACGTTAGCGAGCGTTCATCCAATTCATTTCACCTCTTTTCTCTTTTCCCTGAAATTCACATGAAATAACTTTCAAGTGCGCATTTGGTTTTTCTGAAAAAATCTGATCATAACCAATCGGTATCATACCACCATGAAACAGAAAATACAAAACATTTTCATGAAAATTAGACACTTTTTCGTTTCAGTCTAATTTGATGAAGTTTTCATTTAAATTATGGTGGCGATTTTCTAGGAAAACCTTTAGTAATCGTGCTTTATCAGATTAAATGCTACCAAATTTTATCATTAAGTAAAAGTAAAAGCACCGAATATGCGAAAAAGGATATTGAAATTATCTGGAGAAATTTTTCAATGTTCGATCAATTTGACGATCGACATCTTTTCGTTTCAAGTCTTCCCGTTTGTCATACGATTTCTTTCCCTTGGCTAAACCAATCAACACTTTTGCATACCCATTCTTGATATACACTTTCAAAGGGACGATCGTTACCCCTGCATTTTTTGTTTCACCGATTAGTCGGGCAATTTGCTTTTTGTGCAAGAGTAACTTACGTGTCCGTAACGGATCATGATTAAAAATATTCCCCTGTTCATACGGACTAATGTGAACATTATATAGGAAGGCCTCGCCATTTCGAACACGCACGAATCCATCTTTTAGATTGATTCGGCTGTTCCGAATCGATTTGATTTCGGTGCCTTGTAAAACCATGCCTGCTTCCATCGTGTCAATAATCGAGTAGTCATGGCGAGCCTTTTTATTTTGTGCAATTAGTTTTCCCTCGCCTTTTGGCATTCTAGTTCCCCCAAACTATTTTATTTTTTCTTTTTCTTGATTCCTTTATAAAAAGGTTTTTTACCACCTTTTCCTTTTTTCTTAGTCGGTTGGAAGTCATTTTTCTTCCCACCATTTTTTTTATTTCGTTGATTTGCTTTGCGTCCACGATTTTGATTTTGATTACCTGCTCTACCTTTTTGTTTAGTTCTTGGCCGTTCAAGTTGTGCGACTTCTTCTGCTGAAACTAGTTCAAAGTCTACTGCTCGTTCATCTGGACTTGCTTTGACCACTTTCACTCGGACTTTTTGTCCAATTTTGAAAGTTAGTCCTGTCCGTTCACCCACCAACGCTAAATGATTTTCAATAAAGTGAAAATAATCCTGTTTCAAATCATTGATATGGATCAGACCTTCAATCGTATTAGGCAGTTCAATAAATAAACCAAATTTTACCACTGAACTAATGATGCCATCGAACTCTTCTCCAACTTTATCCATCATGTATTCTGCTTTCTTCATTGCATCAACTTCACGTTCTGCCTCAACTGCTCGGCGTTCCATTTTTGAACTGTGTTCAGCGATGTCTGGCAATTCAGCAGACCAGATTGCTTGTTTTTCTTCACTACGATCCTCACTATAAGAACGAATTAAACGGTGAACGATTAAGTCCGGATAACGGCGAATTGGTGAGGTAAAGTGTGTATAATACTCAGCTGCTAAGCCATAATGACCATAGTTTTCTTCTGAATAACGCGCTTGTTGCATACTTCTCAATAGCATCGTATTGATTACTGCAGATTCAGGCTTTTCTTCTACGTCTTCGATTACTTTTTGCAAATCTTTCGGTGTAATTGTTCCTTTTGTTCCTTTAACTAAGATTCCTAGTGCTGAAGCAAAGTCAAAGAAACGTTGCATTTTTTCTTCTTTAGGTTGTTCATGAATTCGATAGATGAAGGGTAAATGAAGATCATGATAATGTTGTGCCACTGTTTCGTTAGCTGCAAGCATAAATGATTCAATCAATCGTTCTCCTACACCACGTGTCCGCAATAAAATATCTAAAGGATGTCCTTCTGGGTTCACTAATACCTTGGCTTCGCGATCTTCAAAAGAAATCGCCCCACGACGGATTCTCATCTTTTCCAATATTTCATGTAATTCTTTCATCGCCCGAAACATCGGCACTAGTTGTTCATAGCGTTTCATTGTTTCTGGGTCTTCGTCTTCTAAAATTTCATTTACAGCAGTATAAGTCATTCGTTCGGTTGTTTGAATAACACTTTGAAAAATCTCATGACTCACAACAGTTCCATTTGGATCAATTTCCATCTCACAACTCATCGTCAATCTTGGCACGTGTGGATTTAAGGAACAGATTCCGTTTGACAATCGTTGTGGAATCATAGGAATCACACGATCAGTCAAATAGACACTTGTTCCACGATCATAAGCTTCACGATCCAATTGGCTTCCTTGTGTTACATAATACGAAACGTCTGCAATATGAACCCCTAAGAAGTAATTGCCATTTGCTAGTTTGCGAACAGTTACTGCATCATCTAAGTCCTTCGCGTCTTCGCCATCAATCGTTACTATTAGTTGGTCTCGCAGATCACGTCGTCCAACCAAATCTTTTTCATTGATATGATCAGGGACTTTATCTGCTTCTTCTAATACATCATCAGGAAATTTCGTTGGAATCCCATTTGCTACAACGATCGATAAAATATCCATACCGGGATCGTTTTTATGACCAATTACTTGTTTGACAATTCCTTCTAAGCTAGTAGCATAACCATTTTCTGGATAATGGGTCAATTCTACGATCACGATACTTCCATCTACTGGACGAATACCTTCTGCGGCTGCATATACTTTAAATCTCGTTAATTTTTTATCTTTGGGAATCACCACGCCATAAAGATCAGTTTCTGCTTCTTCCTCAGGTGAATAAGCAACGAATTCACCCACTAGTTGCGTTGTTCCACGCTCTCGAATCTCAACGATCTTTCCTTCTGCGCCTCGATCGAGCGCCGTATCTGCCGTTTTAATAATATCGATTGCCACGATGTCCCCGTCCATTGCATAACCAGTAGCTTCCTTTGGAATATAGATATCATCTTCTTCTGGATCGATTGTTACAAATCCAAAACCACGTTCATTTCCACGAAATGTTCCTTCAATCAGTAATGGTTGTAATGGCAACTTCACTTTACCTTTTTTGTTAAAAACGATACTTTGCTCTCTTTCCATTTGAGCAATTGTTTGGACTAATAGTTTAAAGTCTTCACTTTTTTGAAATCCCAATCCTTCTGCAATTTCTTCCATTGAAAAGCTCTTTTTACGGCTACTTTCCATAAAAAAAATAATTTTTTCTTTAATTGTTTCTTTTGTCATTTAGTTTCCTCATTCCAGGGTAATTTCTCTAAAAATTCTAGGACATCTTGTTCCAGCTCACGTCTAGCGTTTCCAACCGTAATCACATGCTTGCTTTTCGGATACCATTGAAGAGTCACTCGCTGTTTGTGCAAACGGCGAGCCGTTTCATAAACACCCATAGGATCAATCATTTCATCTTGACCTGCTTGAGCTAGAAAGATTGGTGCTTGAATTTTTGACAGCTTTTCATTTGCATAAGCTGCTTGTTCTTGTATATTTGCTAATTGTTCCTTAACTAAGGGACGATAGATTTCAAGTTGTTGCTGAATTTCTTTTTCTGATTTTCCTGCTGCATTCAACACTTGTTGTGCATAAATGAGAAAGTTTTCTGGTACATTCGTTTTTACTGGTGAAATTGGTGAACAGAAAAAGCCACCGCCAATCACATTTTCTTCTTCAAGTAATCTTGTCGCAAAAATACCACCCATAGACAAGCCAAAAACAGCAACTTCGGTAAACCCTTTAGCTTTTAAAAATTCAAGTGCTGCTTTTGCATCCTCCCACCAAGTATTAGCATCTTGATGCAAAATATCTTCTGGGTTCAATGTCCCATGGCCTGAAAACATCGGAGCATAAACAGTATAATTTGCTTTTTCCAAAAAACGACAAAGCATTCGGACATCATTTGAACTACCTGAATATGCGTGCAAAAGTAAGACCGCTGGCTTTCCATGCTCCGCATAAAATGGTTTTGGTAAACTTCCTTTCAATTCTATCACCTCTCGTTCTTCATTTTACCATAGTTACTCTCAGAAACTTCTTGTTTTCACCTACTCGACCAATAAAAAAAACCCTCGCAAATCGGCGAGAGGTTTCTCTTGATTAGTTTGAAGATAAAAACGCTAGGACAAACAATAAGATCATCCAAACGGCTCCTAGCGCAGCAGTTGTTCGTTGCATCACAGCTTCAAAGCCACGTGCCTTTTGCTTTCCAAACAACTGATCCGCTCCACCAGTAAATGCGCTCGCCGCACTATTTTGTTTACTTGGCTGCATCATAATTGCAATGATCATGACGATCGATAAGGCAATCACGATTCCTAAAATTAAATTATACATATGCGTCAGCTCCTCCTTCTTTGAAAAATATCATCTCTTTAACTTTACCATAGAATAAAAATAAATTCAAAAAAAGGTTGTAAAGGAAAGTTCTAACGACAAACAACACTCTTCAACAGTAAGAGGAAACTAATCAAAATTATTTTGAGGTGTTACTTTGGACATATCGAGAGTACAGTTTTCGCTAACATATTTACATTCAATCAACGTCATCTTTCTACTCTGAACACCAGATAAAAATCAAGTCTCGTCAATCTATCTATAAAAAAAGAGTGACGTCAAAAACGTCACTCTTTTTTTATTTCTATTTATTTACGTAATACATCTCCATATTCCGGTTTTGTATCAAATTCTTTTTTAGCAAACGGGCATAGCGGAATAATTTTTTTTCCTTCACGACGAGCTAGTTCAACACCACTATTCACTAACTTTTCTGCCAATTTTTGTCCACGATAAGCAGGTTCGACAAACGTGTGATCAATGATCATAATATCTGGTCCAGCATCCGACCAAGTCATTTCTCCAATTTCTTGTTGTTCATCATTGTATAAAGCAAAGCGATTTTTTTCTTCTTTGATTTCCATTTTACACTTCATCCTTTCGAATAAACTTCAACGCACCACTTGGACATGTTTGAATAATGTTGCTACTTTCATCAGCACTTGCATTATCTGGCATGATCCACGGTCTACGGCCAACTTCAAAAACGGCTGCATTTCCGCGAACACAATTTCCACTGTGGATACAAATCTCTTTGTTATAAAAAATATCTATCTTTTCACCCGAATATTTTCGATAACCTGCTTCAAATAATTCTTCTTCGGTTGAAAAATGTTCCTTGTTCACCTGTTGCCCCATCATACCACCCCTAAAAATAACTCGTGTTTTCATATAATTCATTCTACCAATCTCTCTTCGAAGCAGCAACTATTTATCCTCGCAGACGAGAATAAACAAATAAAGCAGTTTTATAAATCAGGCACAACTTACTCAATCAAGCCTACGACCTGAAACCCAATATAAATTGCTTAGATGAAACATTGCAAATTTTTTCTTCTATATTAATTATCGCAAATCGTCTGGTCCGAAAAAGCAAAATGCTTTATTAACCTACTAAAATACGTTCGTTGATAAAAGAAAACACAACTGTCCAATAAGTCTTTGGTTCATTCAATACTGGTGCTAAATGTTCCGCATTTGGAACCAACAATAATTCTTTTTCCCCCGCTGTTGCATTTTGCACCGTATATGCTGCTTCAACTGGTACAAAATAATCATGTTCCCCATGGATAATTAACAATGGTAAATGATTACTACCTAGTTGTCGCGTAGCGGATGCCTGTTTTAAAGAATATCCAGCATATTTTTGAGCGTAAGAATTTGCGTACCGCATAATCAACCACTTTGGAAATGAAGTTAGCTTGCTTAACATATAACGAAATTCTGCATAAACAGAAACATATCCACTATCCAAGACGAAACCTTTCACAGAAGAAGGTAACTTCTCGCCACTAGCCATCATGATCGTCGATGCCCCCATCGAACCCCCATGCAAAACGATTGAAGCCTCCGGATATTCTTTCATCAGCTGTTTGATCCAAGCAATCAAATCCAGACGATCTAACCAGCCCATCCCGATGATTTCTCCTTCACTTTCACCATGTGCACGTAAATCTGGAATCAAAACATTAAATCCTTGTTCCGCATATTTTTTCCCAATAAAAGACATGTCTCGTTTCCCCGTACTTCGGTAATCATGGATACAAATCACCCAATTTTTTTGTCTCCGATCTGTGATAAACCATTTTCCTACAAGTTTTAATCCATCATAGCTTTTGATTGTTTCAATCACACCTGTTTGCCAAAAACTCTCTGCTGATTCTTCTAGTTGTTGTCGTTTTGCTTCAACAGCTTCAGTCGCTGCAGGATCCATTAAGAGATGTCCAGTTGTTTCATACCAATTATGACCTCGCTGTACACCAACCTTGATCAACTTTTTTGCATAAGAATAAGAAATAACATTAAAAATAATAGCAAAAATCGCAATTACTAAAACAATATACAACATAATGATCAATTCAACACCTCCACTACTCAGTTATCATTAATTTGCACCATGAGATCGATTAATCAAAGCTGATTTTTGCTTTTAAAAAAAATTCAAGTAAACTCTATTTTTATTGTACCATTCTAATAAAAAAACTGTGGAATTTTTAAAGACTTAACTTAAAAAAATAGAGAAATAAAAGCAATAATTGCCAATCCACCTTGTGTAACAATAATTTTTTTGTCACTTGTTATGCTTCCATATAAAGCCACTAAAATAATATATAGTAACAAGATCTTCGCGAGCTCAATACCGACAGAGGAGACATATGTCGCATAAAGTAAACCTACGCCGATCAATCCATTATAAATTCCTTGATTCTTGAATAAAACAGTTACTGACGGACGTGCTAATTCTTCTTTTGACAAATGAAATACTCGTCCAGTGGTTGCTGAGGTGGTTGCAAACGTCTCTAAATACATAATATAAAAAAACTCGATTGCTACTAACGTGATGATTATCGTTGAAAAAAGATGCATATTGTTTCTCTCCTTTGATACTTATTGATGCCATTTATCATATAAAAATTCGATCGGCTTGTAAAACAATTAACTGTACAGTATTTTATGAACAAAAAAAGACGTGAGGCAAGCCTCACGTCTCAAAATAGTTAATTCGTAAAAATTATTTATTTTTTAAGTTGTAGAAAGATTTCAAACCTTTGTATTCAGCAACTTCACCAAGTTGGTCTTCGATACGTAATAATTGATTGTATTTAGCAATACGGTCAGTACGTGAAAGAGAACCAGTTTTGATTTGGCCAGCGTTAGTTGCAACTGCGATATCAGAGATTGTTGAATCTTCTGTTTCACCAGAACGGTGAGATACAACTGCAGTGTAACCAGCTTCTTTAGCCATTTCAATAGCTTCGAAAGTTTCTGTTAAAGTACCAATTTGGTTAACTTTGATAAGGATTGAGTTAGCAATTCCTTTTTCGATACCTTCAGCTAATTTTTGAGTGTTTGTTACGAACAAGTCGTCACCAACTAATTGAACTTTGTCGCCTAATACGTCAGTTAATTTCTTGAATCCGTCCCAGTCGTTTTCGTCTAGGCCATCTTCGATTGAGATGATTGGATATTTAGAAACTAATTCTTCGTAGAATTTGATCATTTCGTCAGTTGTTTTTTCGCCTTCGCCTGAGTCAGCTAAAACGTAAACACCTTTTTCTTTGTCGTAAAATTCTGAAGAAGCAGCATCCATAGCAAGAACAACGTCTTTACCAGGTACATAGCCAGCTTTTTCGATTGCTTCGATGATAACTTCGAAACCTTCTTCGTTTGAACCAAGGTTAGGAGCAAATCCACCTTCGTCACCAACAGAAGTTGCTAATCCGCGACCTTTTAAAATTGCAGCTAAAGCGTGGAATACTTCAGCACCCATACGTAGTGCTTCTTTAAATGTTGGAGCACCTACAGGCATAATCATGAATTCTTGGAAGTCGATTGAGTTATCAGCATGTGATCCACCATTGATGATGTTCATCATTGGAGTTGGTAATACTTTTGTATTAAATCCGCCTAGGTAGTGGTATAAAGGTACTTCTAGGTAGTCAGCAGCCGCACGAGCAACAGCAATAGATACACCTAAAATAGCGTTCGCACCTAATTTACCTTTGTTAGGAGTTCCGTCTAAAGCGATCATAGCTTTATCGATAGCCATTTGGTCACGTACATCGTAGCCAATGATTGCTTCAGCAATGATGTTGTTTACGTTATCAACAGCTTTAGTAACACCTTTACCACCGTAACGAGCTTTGTCGCCATCACGTAATTCAACTGCTTCGTATTCACCAGTTGAAGCACCTGAAGGAACCATTCCACGGCCAAAAGCTCCGCTTTCTGTGTATACTTCTACTTCGATTGTTGGGTTACCGCGTGAGTCTAAGATCTCGCGAGCGTAAACATCAGTAATAATTGACATGTTTTGTCTCTCCTTTGAGTTTGTTTTTATCCTAAGGGATTTCCCTCATATACGATTTTAGTTAATTTTGTGACTAAGTGCAAACATTTATTGCTTTTTTTCACAAATTTTCAAAAATTATTTTACAGCGTCTAATAAAGATAAGAATGAGTCAGCTTCTAAGCTAGCTCCTCCAACTAAAGCTCCATCAACGTTTTCTTTAGCCATGTATTCCGCAATGTTTTCTGGTTTAACAGAACCGCCGTATTGGATACGTACAGCATCAGAAACTTCTTTGCCATATAATTTTTCAACTGTTTGACGAACAACGCCACAAATTTCATCAGCGATTTGTGCATCAGCAGATTTACCAGTACCGATTGCCCAGATTGGTTCATAAGCAATTACCATATTGCTTACTTGTCCGTCTGTTAAGTCTTTAAGACCTTCAGTGATTTGGCCTTCGATCCATTCAGCAGTTTTTCCTGCTTCATATGTTTCTAAAGTTTCACCACAACATAAGATAGGTGTCATACCATTTGCAAAAATTGCTTTTGCTTTTTTGTTGATATCTTCGTCAGTCTCATGGAAATATTCACGACGTTCTGAATGTCCAATGATAACATATTGAACACCAAGATCTGCTAATGCAGCTGGTGAAGTTTCACCAGTGAAAGCGCCTGAGTTTTCCCAGAAACAGTTTTGTGCAGAAATTTTTAGTTCAGTACCTTCAGCAGAAGCGATTAATTCTTGTAAGAATAATGCAGGTGATCCGATAACAGAGTCAACTACTTCATTTGAAGGGATTTTGTTTTTTACTGCTTCAGCAAATGCTTTTGCTTCTGATGCAGTTTTGTTCATTTTCCAGTTACCAGCGATGATTGGTTTACGCATGATGAACACACACTCCTTTTTCTTTTTCAAAACACAAGTCTAAAGGTACACTTGTTTCAAAGCGCACACCTAGATACAGGTGGATTATTTATCGTTAATTGCTGCTAGACCAGGTAATTCTTTACCTTCTAACAATTCTAAACTTGCGCCCCCACCAGTTGAGATATGAGTGAATTTGTCAGCAAAGCCAAGTTGTTCAGCTGCAGCTGCAGAGTCCCCACCACCGATGATTGTTGTAGCACCTTCAAGATTTGCGATTGCTTCACAAACTCCGATTGTACCATTAGCGAAGTTACTCATTTCGAACACACCCATTGGTCCGTTCCAAACAACAGTTTTCGCACCTTTCAATGTATCAGCAAATAATTTAACTGATGCAGGTCCGATATCTAGAGCCATCAATCCATCAGGAATGTCGCCTTCGATAACTTGAGTTTCTACGTCGTTTGAGAATTCAGGTGCACAAACGTTGTCGATTGGTAATACAAGTTTGTCGCCTGCTTTTTCAATCAATTCTTTGGCTAATTCGATTTTGTCAGATTCAACTAAAGAACTTCCGATTTTAATTCCTTTTGCTGCGTAGAATGTATAAGTCATTCCGCCACCGATCAAGATTTTGTCAGCTTTTGGAATCAAGTTTTCAATAACGCCGATTTTGTCAGAAACTTTAGCACCACCAAGGATTGCAATCATTGGGCGTTTTGGTTCTTCAACAGCTTCGCCGATAAATTTGATTTCTTTGTCCATTAAAAATCCAGCAACTGTTGGAATACCAGTTGAAGCGATTCCTACGTTAGAAGCATGTGCACGGTGAGCCGTACCGAAAGCATCATTGACAAAAACATCACCTAGTGAAGCCCAGTATTTTCCTAATTCTGGATCATTTTTGCTTTCTTTTTTACCATCAACATCTTCAAAACGAGTGTTTTCAAAGACAACAACTTCGCCGTCTTTCATGTTGTTGATTGCTTCTTCTAATTCTTTCCCACGAGTTTCAGGTACGAAAGTAACTTCTTTACCTAATAATTCGCCCAAACGTTTAGCAACTGGTGCTAAAGATTTTCCTGCTTTATCTTCTTCAGCTTTTACACGTCCTAAATGAGAGAAAAGGATTGCTTTTCCGCCTTGTTCAAGCACGTAGTTGATTGTTGGTAAAGCAGCTTTGATACGTGTATCGTCAGTGATCACGCCATCTTTCAAAGGAACATTAAAGTCAACACGGACAAGAACTTTTTTATCTTTTAAGTCGATATCTTTTACTGTTTTCTTAGCCATTTTGTTTCCTCCTAAATAAACTTTGTTATCAAAAAAAGCGGAGAAGCGCGATTGCTTCCCCGCTTTTAAGTGTACTTGTTTAAATTTACACTCGTACGTGTTTCTTATAGTTTAGCGAAGTATTCTAAAGTACGTACTAATTGTGCAGTGTAAGACATTTCGTTGTCGTACCAAGCAACAGTTTTAACTAATTGTTGGTCGCCTACTGTCATTACTTTAGTTTGAGTTGCATCAAACAATGAACCGAAAGTCATACCTACGATATCTGAAGAAACGATTTCGTCAGTGTTGTAACCGTAAGATTCGTTTGCAGCTTCTTTCATTGCTTCGTTGATTTCGTCAACTGAAACTTCTTTTTTAAGAACTGTTACTAATTCAGTTAATGAACCAGTTGGAACAGGAACACGTTGAGCAGCTCCGTCTAATTTACCGTTCAATTCAGGGATAACTAAGCCGATAGCTTTAGCAGCACCTGTTGAGTTAGGAACGATGTTTGCAGCAGCAGCGCGTGCGCGGCGGAAGTCACCTTTAGGGTGTGGTCCGTCTAGAGTCATTTGGTCACCTGTGTAAGCGTGGATAGTTGTCATTAATCCTTCAACAACACCAAATTTGTCGTTCAATGTTTTAGCCATAGGAGCTAAACAGTTAGTAGTACATGAAGCACCTGAGATAACTGTTTCTTTACCAGTTAATGTTTCGTGGTTAGTGTTATAAACGATTGTTGGAACATCGTCTCCACCAGGAGCAGAGATAACAACACGTTTAGCACCAGCTGTTAAATGTTTTTCAGCAGCTGCTTTAGAAGTGAAGAAACCAGTACATTCTAGAACGATGTCTACGCCTAGTTCGCCCCATGGTAATTCTTCAGGGTTACGGTTAGCTAAAACTTTAACTTCTTTACCGTTAACGTTGAAAGAACCTTCATGAACTTCAACTGTTCCGTTGAAACGTCCTTGAGTTGTGTCATATTTTAACAAGTGTGCTAACATTTTAGCATCTGTTAAGTCATTGATTGCTACTACTTCGATTCCATCTACATCTTGGATACGGCGGAACGCTAGACGTCCGATACGTCCAAAACCATTAATACCTACTTTAACTGTCATTTAAGATTTCCTCCTTATGAAAATCAAAAAAATTTTTATTTTAAAGGGTTACCCCTTTTAAAATCTCATTTGCTGCGGCCTCATCTGTGATCAGCCACGTTTGTTTTGGTGCATTTTTCATATACGCTCGGATTGCTTTGGCTTTTGTTTTTCCACCAGCAATCGCAAGAATGATTGGCACCTGTGTCAAGTCTTTCAGTTCGATACCGATTCTCGGAACCTTGTAAACAACTTCTCCATTTTCGTTAAAGAAATAACCAAAGGATTCCGCTACAGCATTCGCCTGCTTCAACATAATCAATTCTTTTTCAGTCATTTTTCGGCGTGCTGCCATATGCAAAGCACGTCCAATACTATGAATAACACAATTCGCCTGACTTATCAAGTTTAACACTTCTTGAATAGATGGTTCATTGAGTAAAGAATTATAGGTAGCTAAACTTAGTTGCTCTGGAACATACAATGCTCGATGATCCCCATTTGTGTTAGCTGCCATTCTAGCACTAACTGAATTTGCTTGTACGGTAACCGCCTCGCCAATTCCTCCTCTGGCAGGAACAAACAAGTTATGTCGTTTCTTGTTTTCCAAATTCGTCAACTGTTCAGCGACAACAGCCATCGTGGTTCCTCCCATTACGGCGATAATATTCTCACCCTCTGGAAGAAGCAAGTTCAAGGATTCGTTTAAAGCATCCCCAAAAGCATCTGTCACTTTTGGTTGTGCGTCACTATTTCCTGAAACGACAATACAACGTTGATTACCAAAATACTCAGCCAACTTTTTTTCTGTCTGATGCATTCCTAAAAGCTGATCCATGAAGTTTTCAAGGCTTTGATAAACTTCCTCACCTTTTGTGGTCAACGTCATACCACTTTTTGACGTGTCAATTAGTTGAAGATTTTTCAAAAGATCTGTTTCTGTTCGCAAAACTCGCTCTGTCATCCCCATACTTTCAGATAAGCTACGTCGACCAATCGGCTGCATCCAATAAATATTCCGCAAAATTTTATAGCGTTCTTGAAGAACTTCAATAATATCTGGTGCAACGGATTCAATCATTTTCAATTCATCTAGCATAGCGATCTCCTTAGTTGGACTATAAATGTCCAATGTAGACTCAAAACGACCCATGTACGATAAAAAATAAAATTGATTGTTTTACTTTCTTTTTTCATTAAAAGGAAAACTTCAACCTCACATGCGTTAGTCTAACAGTTTCTGGATAACTTTTCAACTAAAAAAGACTAGAAAAGTGAAATACTTTTACTAGCCTTTCTTTTTTTATTTATCATACCGTTTTCTTTTTGATGAACTCGGGATTCCCAAAAGATCTCGGTATTTTGCAACGGTTCTTCTTGAAATCACAATTTCTTCTTTTTTTAGAAGCTCGACTAATTTTTGATCCGACAAAGGCTTCGCCTTATTTTCTTGGTCGACTAACTCTTGTAGTCTCTTCTTTGCCATCTCGGCGGATAAGTCTTCCGTTCCAGCCGAGTTGTTACTTGCTATGCGAGTCGTAAAAAATTTTTTCAGTTCAAAAATACCAAAAGTTGTTTCCAAGTATTTTCCATGAACAGCCCGACTCACAGTTGACTCATGAACGTCAACTTCTGAAGCCACTTCTTTTAAGGTCAATGGCTTAATGGGCCGATTAACATCGATAAAGAAATCTTTTTGACGTGAAACGATTACTTGCGCAACTTTTAAAATCGTATCACCACGTTGCACCATCGTTTTTTGTAGCCACTCAAATTCTTGTTTTCGCTCTTTCAAATAAGTAGCTGTTTCTTTATCTGCTTTTTGATTCATTTGTTTGAAATAGTTTTCTTGAAAACGAATAGTTGGTTGACTTGTTCGATTTGAGACCACTTGAACTTCATTGTCGTCGTGGACCAAAACTTTCACATCTGGAATTATATAAAGTTCATGACTGTTGTCGAAAATTCTACCAGGACTTGGTGATAATGTTTGAAGATAGTCAAAAATATGTTGGACCTCGCTAAGTTCAATTGAGAATTTTTGTGCGATTTCTTTCCATTTTCGTTGGACTAGTTCATCAAAGCATTCCTCCAAAACGATGTAAGCTAATGCTGGAGCAAAATCGTCTCGTTCTGTTTGTAACATTAAACATTCTTGAAGATTTCTAGCCCCTACTCCTGCCGGTTCTAGCTGTTGGATCAACGTCAGTGCATCTAATAGTTGGATTGCTGATGCACCTGTATCTTTGGCCGCATCCGCTAGATCAATTGTTAAAAAACCATTTAAATCAATATATTCAATCAAATACAAAATCATTTTACGTAAAAATGTATCACGGTAGTTCAAATGTACTTGGTCAATCAACGATTCAAACAATGATCCCTTTGTATCAGGAATTTGATTCAGATAGCTTGTTTCTTCTCCATCATAATTGTTGCTTGTTTTTTTGTAGTCTGGTTGCCATTCTGGTTCGACTACTTCAACCAAAGGATTTTCTAGCGCCTGATTTTCAACAAAAGCTAATAATTCTTCACTATTATATTGGAGGATTTGGATTGATTGCTGCAATTGCTGAGTCATAGCCAATTTTTGCGTTTGTTGTTGTTTTTGTGAAAAATTCTGTTGAAATTTCATTTTTTTGCCTTATCCCCTTGTAAATTATTTTTTGGTTGGTTACAATTATGCCAGTGCTTGCGTCCTTAGTGTAGTGGATATCACGTAAGATTCCGGTTCTTGAGACGGGGGTTCGATTCCCTCAGGACGCGTTCAATAGCCATTTTAGCATAATTTAAGTATCTTTGCTTTCTATATTTTAAAGAAGAGGTTATGACAGAAGCAGTTGGCTTCTCCTTTCCTTGTGGAGTTTCGACTTACTTTCGAGGAAGTCGCGTCTGAAACATCATGTATTGAAACAGGGGCTGTGACAAAAGTATTGTCACAGCCTCTGTTTGTTCTCTTTTACCATCGACAAAAAAACCAACCAGCCATTTTCCAGCTAGTTGGTTCTGATCCTACATATACATTTCTTCAATTAGAACGTAGCGCTTTTCAAGTAAAGGATGTCATTACTCTGTTTTTTCAGAAAATTCTTCATTGTCATACTCTTCATCATCATCTTCATCGTCTTCGTCTTCGATAATGCTTAAGTCTTCTTCAATGTTCCCTGGTAATACTTCTTCATCGTCGCTATTGTCATCCGCACCGATTTCTTGTAGATCAGAGTTGTATGCTGCGATTTCTTCATCGTCGTCATCATCATCTTCAAATAAATCATCATCATCTTCATCAGACAAGTCAGCATCTTCTGGGTCATCATCGTTATAGTCAATTGCATCTTCATCATCATTGATAAAGGCATTCACTTTTTTGCGTTTGCGGCGACGAGGTTTATCTTCATCTTCTTCGTCAATTCCATGATTTACTTCTTCATCAATTGAATCAATTGCGTACCATGAGCGCAAGCCCCAACGGTTGTCGCCTAAAGAAATAAAGCTGCCGTCAATATTTAAGTCAGTATAAAACTGTGCTAATGAATCACGAATATCTCCATCTGTTTTGCCAAGATAGTTTTGGATTTGATTAACTAAATCAGAAAAATCCATCACATCACCATGTTGTTCTAAAATCGCATGTGCAACTTCGATCATTGATAATTCGTTTTTGTTTGCACCTTCAAATACACTAATTTCCAATCAGGACACGTCCTTTCACAGTCTATCCCTTATCATACAAAATCAACGATAAAAAATCAAACTTTTCTTTTAAATTATGCTGTAAAATCTAAGGTTAAATAATATTCACCTAATTTTTCTTCCCCCATAAATAAATCATAGGCAATCACAATGTTTCCTGAAGCTGGTCGATCTTTTAGACTAACATGCAATTCATTCGTAAATGTTTGAATCAAGATCATTCCGTAAGGTGTTTTATAAGCTGTTTCTAAACGTTCTTTGTAACCAAATTTAAGGCGCATTCGCATTTCTCCTGCTCGAATCAATTGAACATGGCCATCAGGAATGATTTTGATTGTCACAGGAACTTCTTGCCCTGTTTCTTCTTGAACTTCTTTATACCGTATGTATAACGTATCGCCAATTTTTACCATTTGACCATTTAAATCAAAATAAAAATCTTGAACTTCACCTTGTTGTTTCACTTTTGTGCGTAGCTTTATTGAAATTGGTGTTCCTTGTGATAAATCCATCTCGCATTCTCCTTTACTTCTCATAGGCTTATTGTTCCCAGTTTCAGCTATTTTGTCAACCAACTTGTATACTTTTTATTTTTTTACTTTTTTTACTTTTTTTACCCAAATTTAGTCACTTGTCAGTTTTTCTTATAAGAAGCGTACTTAAAAACTTCTGCTTGTTTTTGAGGTATACTGAAAGAGAAATAAGGGAACTAACTGAACAAGGAGTTGATGAAATGAATCCTCCTATTTTATTGGATCAAGACATCTATCAAGGCAATGACTTTTCCCCTTTTGCATTGACCGATTTATTAACCGCAGAGACGAAGAAGCGACAACAAACATTTCTTCATTTCTGGCAATATAACAAGGCAGTGATTTTTGGAATGAAAGATACTCGTACACCTTTCTTTGATGAAGGTGTTCAATCAATTCGTGAATTTGGTTATACGCCTGTGGTACGAAATTCGGGAGGCTTGGGTATCGTTTCTGATACGGGCATTTTAAATGTGTCTTTACTATTTCCACAAACAGATGACAAAAAAATTTCAATTGATGACGGTTATGAACGAATGTTAACTTTGACCAGAAAAGCTTTTCCTGAAGCGACAATTGAAGCATTTGAAATTTCTGACTCCTATTGTCCTGGAACATATGACTTAAGTATTTCTGGGAAAAAGTTTGCAGGAATTGCTCAACGTCGAATCAAAAATGGGATTGCAGTCATGATGTATTTAAGCGTCACTGGGAATCAACTAGCACGCGGCGAGTTGATGCGAACCTTTTATCAAATTTCATTAAAAGAAGCTTTTGGTGCAGATGGCTATCCTGCTGTCCAACCAGAAAAAATGGCGAATCTTAGCGACCTTTTGCACCAACAATTGACTGTTTCTGAAGTTAAATTCCGCTTAGCAACAGCTTTTCAAAACCTCATGGTGCAATCTGAGCCTCTCACTTTCTTTCCTTCAACTGACTGGTTACAAAACTACGTGTCAGCAGACGAATGGAAGACACAGCTAACAAGAATGGCTGACAGAAATTCTATCTTAAAGGAGCAATAGTATGACAATTCCTTATAAATACCAAGTTCTCCCTATTGAAAAGGTGTTTCGTGATCCTGTCCATAATTATATCCATGTACAGCATCAAGTTATTTTGGATTTAATCAACTCAAAAGAAGTCCAACGACTACGACGTATCAAACAATTAGGGACAGCTTCATTTACTTTTCATGGCGCAGAACATAGTCGCTTTACACATTCACTGGGTGTGTATGAAATTTCCCGTCGAATTTGCGATATTTTTTCACGGAACTATTCAAAAGAAAAAATTGGTGAAAATGGTTGGGACGATAAAGAACGATTGGTTACGCTTTGCGCGGCACTTCTTCACGATGTCGGTCATGGTCCCTACTCGCACACTTTTGAACACATTTTCCATACAGACCACGAAGCAATCACTGTGGAAATCATTACTTCTCCGGAAACAGAAGTGTATCAAATCTTGAATCGAGTCGAAGACGGCTTTCCTGAAAAAGTGGCAAGTGTGATCCAAAAAACGTATCCCAATCCACAGGTCGTTCAAATGATTTCTAGTCAAATTGATGCCGATCGTATGGATTATCTATTGAGAGACGCTTATTACACAGGGACAGAATATGGAACTTTTGATTTGACTAGGATCTTACGAGTGATTCGTCCCTATGAAGGTGGTATCGCCTTTTCAATGAATGGTATGCATGCTGTGGAAGATTATATTGTTAGCCGTTACCAAATGTATGTCCAAGTTTATTTTCATCCGGTTTCTCGTGGCATGGAAGTCATTTTAGAACATTTACTTCATCGGGCACACGAACTTTATCTAGAAGACCCCGCTTCATTTGAAATGCATGCACAACTTCTACTTCCTTTCTTGGCTGAATCATTTACACTGGATGATTACTTGAAGCTTGATGATGGCGTATTAGGAACCTACTTTACACAATGGACAGAATCTGCTGATCCGATTTTAAGTGACTTAGCAAAACGATTTTTAAATCGAAAACCATTAAAATCTGCCACTTTTTCTGGTGAGCGCAACTCACCACTGATTGAAGAACTTACTCTACTAGTTGAAAAAGTGGGATACAATCCTGTGTACTACACAGCAATCAATTCCAGTTATGATTTGCCTTATGATTTTTATCGCCCAGAGCAAAACCGACATCGCACTCAAATTGAGATTTTGAGAAATGACGGAACTTTGATAGAATTATCCAAGGTTAGCCAATTAGTTGCAGCATTAGCTGGTCAAGAACAAGGTGATGAACGATTCTTTTTTCCAAAAGAAATGGTTGATCCCACTTTGAGAGACCATTATGATCTCTTTGATGAAACCTATCAAGAATTTGCCAGTCACATTCAAAATGGCGCTCTAATTGAAAATAAGTAAGAAAAATGTTGGAGGAAATTATGTCTATCAAATTAATCGCTATCGATATCGATGGCACGTTGTTAAACGATCAACGTGAATTAACAGCGGAAGTCAAAAAAGCAATTCAGCAGGCGGACAAGCAAGGAGTAAACATTGTTTTATGTACAGGTCGTCCATTACCTGGTGTCAGGGAACAACTTGAAGAGTTAGAACTATTCAAAGATACAGACTATGTCATCACTTATAATGGTGCTTTAGTTCAACAAACAAAAACAGGGGACATTATCGCACGTCATGGGTTGACTCACGAAGACTTTTTAGAAATCGAAGTGATGGCGCGCCGAGTTGGCAGCCACTTACACTCAATTGATGAACAAGCCATCTATACTCCTAACCGAGACATCAGCCCTTATTCTGTCCACGAATCGGGTCTTGTAAAAATGCCGTTGAAATATCGTACACCTGAAGAAATGACACCAGATATGAATATTGTCAAAATGATGATGATCGACGAACCTGAAATCTTAGATGCAGCAATTGCTCGTCTTCCTCAAGAATTTCGCGACAAATATACCACTGTTAAAAGCGCACCTTTTTATTTTGAAGTCTTGAATAAACAAGCAAACAAAGGAACAGCAGTTGCGAACTTGGCACAACATCTTGGAATCACGCAAGACGAAGTCATGGCAATTGGGGATAATGAAAATGATTTATCTATGATTGAATATGCAGGTCTCGGAGTAGCTATGGAAAATGCTCTCCCAATCGTAAAAGAAGCAGCTAACGTATTAACAACTTCAAACGAAGAACATGGTGTAGCTGAAGCAATCAAAAAATATGTGCTAAACTAAAGCCATTTGCACAATTTATTTAAATACTTTCCATTTCAAAAAGACTACTAGTTAACTAACAAAAAAATGGAACAACCCCTTACCAGGGATTGTTCCATTTTTTGCTTTCTCTTTCATCCATTAATCAACTATCAGCTAGAGATAAATTTTTTATAACCCTCTGTAAAGCTCATCCTCTAACTTCATTGTTGAAGTTCAAAAAAATTCATTCTGTACTGACGATTTCAACTTTTTGTTTCAGCTTCTTCTTTACTTTCCAACCATTTTTTAACTGCCCATTGATGGCTGCCTCTTTTCAGCTTGACAATCGCATCCGCAGGAGTGACCCACCAAATACGATTGGTTGTTTCAGTTGGCTCCCCGATTTTTTCCCAGCTTTTAGCAACATAAAAATAACCCGGATTATAATAATAAGTCGCACGGTAGTTGGAATAAAAATATTCATCCGCCTGTCCTAAAAAACAGTCAATAACTACTGTGATACCAAGCTCTTCAATCATCTCTCGAGCGATGGCTTCTTCTTTCGTTTCTTGTCCTTCGATTTCTCCACCCGGTAGGAAAAATGCGCCATTTGGTGCTTCAACCAAAGCTATTTTTGTTTCTTCTTCTACAATGATATATGCAGCATATCGCGTTTGGTAGCTGGCTGACTGTTTTTTTTCTCCAAAAACTGGATAATCCATTCATCTTCCCACCTTTTTCTTTTTATTCTACATGAGAGTTTTCTCATGAACAAGCACCAATATTTATTTTTGTTGTTATTCTTTGCTATCATTATAAAAAAAGAAGGGAAGTTTTTATTTATGAAAATGGCACACACTTGCGTCCGCGTAAAAGACCTTGACGCATCTCTTGAATTTTATCAAACCGCGTTTGGTTTTGAAGAAAGTCGCCGTCGTGATTTTCCAGAAAACAAATTCACACTCGTTTACTTAACTTTGCCTGGAGATGATTACGAATTAGAATTGACTTACAACTACGATCATGAGGCATACGATCTAGGAAACGGTTATGGCCATATCGCAATTGCTGTAGATGATCTGGAAGCATTGCATGAAAAACACCAAGCTGCTGGTTTAAATATAACTGACTTAAAAGGATTACCTGGAACTGCTCCTTCTTACTACTTTGTGATTGATCCTGATGGTTACAAAATCGAAGTTATCCGTGGATAATCCCCCCACTTAAAAAGCCCGATTCAAAAAATTTGAATCGGGCTTTTTGCTTGGAGTTCCGTCAAAAAACTATCTTTATTTTGACTTACCCAATCATCACACTTTCTTCTGGGTATTTGATTTTTATTTCTTGTTGATGAACTTTCTTCATCAACGAAAAAGCAATCGTCAACACACCGACACGCCCCGTATACATCAACGTCATAATCAACAATTTGCCAACAACTGATAAATCTGGCGTCAATCCCATTGACAAGCCAACTGTGCCAAAAGCAGAAAAGACCTCAAATGCAATATATTCAAGTCCCATTTTTTCTGGCACATACTCCGTAATTGATAATATCATTACTGCCACCACGCAAAGAGTGAGTGTTAAAAAAAATAAAGTCAGTGCGCGCAAAATAGTTGGTTGTCGTATCGTACGTCCAAAAATTTCGGCTCTTGTCCTTCCCTTAAACATCGAACGCATCTGCGCGAGCAATACACCTAAAGTTGTTGTTTTAAGCCCCCCTGCAGTAGAGCCAGAAGTTCCACCAATGTACATCAAAAACATCGTCAGAATCAGACCAGCATGGCTCATCTTAGAATAGTCAATCGACGAATAGCCTGCTGTGCGAGGTGTCACACTCAAAAAGAACGTGTGAACTATTCGATTACTAAAATCGCCTTGTGAAAAATGTGTGCCATTTTTTTCTGTAAAAAGAAAAACGAAAAAACTGCCTACTAATAAAATTCCCGTCATACTCAAAGCAATCTTTGAGTGTAAACTGATTTTTTTCGTTTGATGGAAGTTCAACAAGTCACGCCAAACAATAAATCCTAATCCACCAGCAATAATCAATATTGAAATCACCAGTAGCAAATAATTATTTGTTTGATATGCGACCAGGCTCTCACCTAATAAATCAAAACCTGCATTACAAAAACTAGAAACCGCATGAAAAATGCCGTACCAAGTTCCTTTGAGCCAACCAAATTCAGGAATAAACACGATAGATAATGCGATGGCACCTACCAGTTGAATGACTAAAGCAAACTTGAAAATATAGAGCATCAAATCAGTCACACCAGCCATTTTTTCTAAATTCAACGCTTCTTTTAACACAATACGTGTACTCAAGCTAATCTTTTTTCGAACAAGCGTGAAATATAAGATTGGCACCATCATAAAACCTAATCCGCCAATTTCAATTAAAATCAGCAAGACCAATTGTCCCAAACCATTCCAATGTTCAACAGTATTTAAAGTAGCTAATCCAGTAACGCAAATCGCTGATGTTGCTGTAAACAATGCATCCAGATAGTTGGTTGCCTCTCCACTTCGACTAAAAAATGGCAAGGACAATAAGCTTCCTCCGATAAAAATCAGCGTAAAAAAACCGAAAGCTAATAATTGTACTGCTGATAATTTTTGAAAGCGTTGAGTCAATCGTATCTTCAAACAAGTTCACTGCCTTCCTATTCTTCTTATATTAGTTTATTTTTGAGAAAAAGAGACTTGATTTTCATCAAATCTCTTTTTTGCATACGTGGGGATATAGTTACTATGAATGATCATTTCCCATGTCTTTGATTTTGATTAAACGAGTCACTTCGGCACGTTCGTTTTCTTCGAGTTTCATTTGAATGTAATAAATTGTCTCTTCCAATTGAGGAATCGTCATATACTCTAAGGCATTTACTCTGCGACGTGTTTTTTCAATTTCGCTTGCCATCAATTGGCACGTTTTTTCGATTTCCGTTAACGCCAACAATTTCGGCAAAACCTTTGTAAACTGCTCAATTGCTTGATCTAATTCTGCATTGGAGTTTAAATAACCGTACTCTAACGGAGCCTCTCCCAATTGATCATCATATTGAAAGTTCATCACTGGTACTTTGACACTCATAATATTTTTTTCAGTCACTGCTAATTCCATCGTTTCGGTGGGTAAAACAAACAGTTCCTCGATGAACGCTTCATTGATAGACGCATTCGCTAGAACAACATTTGCCATGGCAGCTTGTAGTTCAGCTTCCATTTCTTGACGAAGTTGATGATTTTTGCGAACTAATAAAATAAACTGGCGCATTAATTCATCTTGCTTGTCTTTCAATAATTTATGGCCACGGGTCGCTGTCGTTAGTTGTTTTTTTAAACGAGTAAACTCCATGCGTGTTGGATTCACCGTTAGTCTTGCCATGATCACACTTCCTTTTCAGGCAGATATTCCTCTAGCAATTCTTCTTTAATTCGCTTTAATTCCGTCCTTGGTAACATCGAAAGCAATTCCCAACCTAGATCAAGTGTTTCGACAATTGATCGATTTGTGGTAAATCCTTGATTGATATATTCTTCTTCAAAGCGGTTAGCAAATTTTGCATAGATTTTATCCACATCAGATAAAGCTGATTCACCTAATACGATTGCAAGTTCTTTCGCTTGTTTTCCTTGCGCGTACGCTGCAAATAATTGATTCATCGTAGCAGCATGATCCGCTCTTGTTTTTCCGGCACCTGTCCCTTTATCCTTTAACCGAGATAGCGAAGGCAACACATCAATCGGTGGCTGAATTCCGCTCTTATACAATTCACGTGATAAAATAATTTGTCCCTCAGTAATGTATCCTGTTAAATCAGGAATCGGGTGTGTTTTGTCATCTTCAGGCATCGTCAGAATCGGAATCTGAGTGACAGAACCTTTTAGGCCACGAATTCGACCTGCACGTTCAAATAATGTCGCTAAATTTGTATATAAATATCCTGGATACCCACGACGACCTGGGACTTCGCGTCGCGCAGCAGAAATTTCTCGTAACGCTTCCGCATAGTTAGTCATATCTGTCATAATAACTAAAACATGCATCCCTTTTTCATAAGCCAAATATTCTGCTGCTGTCAATGCCATTCGTGGCGTAGCAATCCGCTCAATCGCAGGATCATTAGCCAGATTCATAAACATCACACTTCGATCGATTGCTCCAGTTTGACGGAAGTCTTCCATAAAAAACTCTGCCTCTTCAAATGTTATCCCAATTGCTGCAAAAACAACAGCAAAATCTTCCGCTTCATTTAGCACGGTTGCTTGTCGTGCAATTTGAGCAGCCAATTCTTTATGTGGGAGTCCCGAACCAGAGAAGACAGGTAACTTTTGCCCCCTAACTAGTGTGTTCAAATGATCGATTGCTGAAATACCTGTTTGGATAAATTCATCAGGATAATCTCGTGCAACTGGATTGATCACTTCTCCATTGATATCGACTTTTTTCTCTGCTAAAATTTCTGGGCCATGATCTTTCGGGCGACCCAAGCCATCAAAGACTCTACCAATCATGTCCTCAGAAACACCTAGCTCTAATGGATGACCAAGAAATCGTACTGCGGAATCACGAAGATTGACACCACTAGTTCCTTCAAAAATCTGAACCATAGCCTTGTCTTCTTGAACTTCTAATACTTGTCCACGACGAATCTCACCATTTTGCATACGAACTTCAATCAGTTCTTCATACTTTACGCCTGCTACTTTTTCCACTGCCATCAAAGGGCCCACTACTTCACCAATCGTTTGGTATTCTTTAATCAACCGTCATTCCTCCTTCCGCAATGATTTTTTGGATTGTTTCTTTCGTTTCACTTAAGAGTGTATCAAGCTGTTCGATTTCAGTTTCTGGTATATATTTACTTCGAGCAATCCGATCACGAAGAGCAACCGTTCCTTCCATAATTTCAATTAAATAAGACCCTAAAGACAGCGCACGACGCGCTTCTTGGCCAAATGTTAAAATCAGTTTCAACATTTTGAATTGTTTTTCTCTTGACGTAAACGTATCAACGTCATCAAAAGCATTTTGCTGAAGGTAGTCCTCTCGAAGTGACTTTGCAACTTCCAAAGTCAAACGATCGTTATCAGAAAGTGAATCGATCCCAACTAAACGAACGATTTCATTTAATTGTTCTTCTTCTTTTAATATACGCATTCCTTCTGTAACCATTTGTGACCAATCTGCTTGCAATACTTGATCTAAATATTGCCCAACTTCCGTCGAATACAAAGAATAACTTTGCATCCAGTTGATTGATGGAAAATGGCGTCGTTGTGCTAGATTTGCATCTAATCCCCAGAAAACCTTTACTACACGCAATGTATTCTGTGTCACTGGTTCAGAGATATCTCCCCCCGAAGGAGAAACGGCACTGATTGCTGTAATACTTCCTTCTCTAGACACGGAACCAAGAGTCATTACTCGCCCTGACCGCTCATAATATTCAGCTAAACGTGAACCGAGATAAGCAGGATATCCCTCGTCTCCTGGCATTTCTTCTAACCTACCACTCATTTCTCTTAAAGCTTCCGCCCAGCGAGAAGTAGAATCTGCCATGATTGCCACGTCATATCCCATATCACGAAAATACTCAGCAATTGTAATCCCTGTATAAATCGATGCTTCTCGTGCTGCAACTGGCATATTCGATGTGTTTGCAATTAAAACTGTTCGCTCCATGATGGATTCGCCAGTATTTGGATCAATCAATTGAGGAAATTCATTTAAGACATCGGTCATCTCATTTCCTCGCTCGCCACAACCAACATAAACAACCATATCAACATCTGCCCATTTAGCAATCTGATGCTGAACAACTGTTTTTCCAGCTCCAAACGGTCCTGGAACAGCCGCAGCCCCTCCTTTTGTCACCGGGAAGAAAGTATCAATCACTCGTTGTCCAGTAATCATAGGCGCTTCTGGGTTGCATTTTTCCTTAATTGGTCGGCTTCGCCTCACTGGCCATTTTTGCATCATCGTGAGATCTTTACTTCCTTGTTCCGTTTCAAGAACGCAAACAACTTCATCAATCGTGAAATTGCCTGATTCTAATCGGATGATTTTTCCACTGATCCCATTTGGAACCATGATTTTGTGTTGGATTACTTTTGTTTCAGCCACAGTTCCAATGACGTCACCAGCAACGACAAACTCGCCCACTTCAGCTGTTGCTTCAAACCACCATTTTTTCTCATGATCTAAAGCTGGCAGTTGTACACCTCGACCTAAAAAATTACTTTGTGTAATTTCCATGAAGGTATCCAACGGACGTTGGATACCATCAAACATTTGTGAAATGATTCCTGGTCCCAGTTCAACAGACAATGCTTCGCCAGTTGAACGTACTGGCTCACCTGGACCAATTCCTGATGTTTCTTCATAAACTTGGATAGAAGCGACATCACCACGCATTTCAATGATTTCGCCGATCACACCAAGCTCTCCTACTAAACACATATCTTGAATGCTAGCATCACTCATATTTTCAGCCATCACAAGTGGTCCAGACACTTTGATAATTCTTCCAATTTGCAAATCATTCGCTCCTTTTCCCTACTATAAAATATTTTGACCTACGGCTTTTTCAACATTGTTTTGAATTTCTGTTATTCCAATCTTTTCTGTTCCTTGATAATTAGGGATTAGCACGATTGCTGGCATCAGTTGTTCTTGGTAGCGAGCAATCACCTCTGGGATAGAAGACACACATTGTTCTGTGATATAGATCACACCATAGTTCTCTTTTGCCATTTTTTCCACGAGTCGACGCACCTTTTTTGAATCTGTTTCAAAGTGAACATCAAAACCAACTAACTGAAAGGGTAAAACAGACGCCTTATCGCCAATTACTCCAATTTTATGCCCCATAGATTGTTCTCACCCGCTCTCTGATTTGTTCTGGGCTAAACTGACTACGTTTACCAACTGCTAACAAACGCAAATTCTTGCCTTCTACTTCTTTTGCATTTAAAAAAGCAAGTAGAGGTAATGGTCCAAAAGCCTGTGTTTGTGCCTCCTGATAAAGTGAAGAAAGATAGTCATCCTTCAAACGTTCTAAAGTAATTAGATCAATTTTCGTTTCTTTTAGTGCAGGACGAATAATTTCTGCATAGTCGGTCGTTAATAAAAAACGATTATACACTTCTAAATCTTGACCAATAAAAGATAAAAAGATTTCCTTTTCGATGCCACCCGCACTTGAAAGAACCGTTGTCATAAATCCTTTTGTTCGACCTTGGATCAGTCCGCGCGCCATCGTCGTAATATTCGTGAGATCAATCAATGCAATAATTTCCGTCAACAGCTCCTTGTAACCGAGCTTCTCGCCAAGTCGGCGCTGTTCCGTTAGAAAATGACGATCATAAATCACATCGATTCCCTGTAAAATAGTTGCTCCCTCAAAGTAATCAAATACTTCACGGATACTAGCAAGTAATGTCTCCGGTAGTTCAATCGAATCTTGTGTCCGAATCGCTTCTTTCAACTTATCCAATGAATAGAAACCATCATCAATAAATAAATGATCTAAGTTTTTCCCGGTAAGTTCCGCTTTAGTCAACACTTTCAAGTTATGAAAAGTAAAACGCATCGTATAGATCCAGAGAATTTCTGGCTCAGGGACTCGTTCTTTCAACCATGCAAATAATTCACTTTGCTCCTTCGCTAAGTTTTGCTCCAGTTCATATTCAAATCCTTCATAAACATAAGGTTGGTAAATCGTTGTTTTTAATTGTTCGCCAAATGAGTCAATTGAAGGGGCTTGAATCAATCGCTCGAAATCTTCATTCGTCAATAATTCAAGCTCTCTCCCGCGAATCAAAGGATTTAATTCGTGATAGTTCATCGTTCCCCTCCTTAAGTAAACAATTGCTGTGCTAATTCGTAGCCCATCGTACCTCTTAACTCTGTCACTAAACGACTAAATAAAAAGTTATATTGAACTCCGTCACTGTCTAATACAAAGCCAGCCTCATTGGGAATCACCTTCGGATCTTTGACTAAGGTAAAAGGTAATTTTTGCGATAGATTGTTTATTCTCTCTTCTGTAAAAATATCTGCTGATTTTTCTCCTACCCGAAAAGTAACTTCTCCTTTTAATGCCAATGGATCCAAGGCTGCTTGAACAAATGCTAGAGTATCTTGTTGTTTCCACGCTTCCATTTTCTCAATTGCTTCATCAAATAGCTTATCTAAAAAAACTTGTTTTTTATTCAGCATTTCTTGTCGAGCTTCAACTTGTTGACGATTTTCTAATTGTCGATAATGTCGCTCCAACGACTCGAGTTGCTTACGCTCTTGTTGCTGAAAAGTAGCCATTAGTTGTTCCGATTTTTGTTTGAAGTCTTGCTCGATTTTTTTGCGCTCTGCCGCTTCAAAAGCAGCACGTTCATTTGCTGCGTCCTCATTCATTTGTTTAATGATTTGTTCAATGGCATCCATTGATTCTCCTCCTTCATATTTACGCGTTTAAAACTAATAAGAAAGAAATCACGAAGCCTAAAATCGCATAGGTCTCAACCATCGCAGCAAAAATAATTCCTTTCGTTGCATGTTCCGGTTTTTTCGCTAAAATTTGAATACCTGCTGCTGCCACTTTTCCTTGTGCGATACCAGAAAATAGGCCTGTAAATGCAATTGGTAAAGACGCACCTAGATAATTCATTCCTTGAACCACTGATAAGTCACCACTTAGATTGATAAAAATCAAGAAAGCAATTACGAAGCCGTAAAGTCCTTGTGTTCCTGGTAGCAATTGTAAAATCAGTGCCTGACCAAATTTTTCTGGTTGGCTGGTTGTCAATGCAGCTGCTGCTTCACCAGTCATTCCAACACCCTTAGCCGAGCCAATTCCTGAAAAAATCGTAGCCACGCCCATCGCCAATACTGCAAAAACAATTCCACCATTATTTGTAATTAAGTAATCCATCATTTGTTAAAATTCCTCCATTATTCATTTTTTTCGTTTTCGATGATTGATATTGACATATTTTTCTGCGGTTTTAAGTGGTTGAAATGCTCGCCCGCCACCTGTATAAAACTTGCCAAAAAATTCGACATATTGTAATCGAGCACCATGAACATACGCACTCAACAATGTTAAAAATAGATTTAATGCATGTAAGAGAACAATCAAAAGCAACCCAACACTAAATCGTGCTACTGGCGGCATGAATGCTACCAACATATTAAACGCGGCGGCGATACTGCCACCAGAAATCCCAAGTGCCATCAAACGAGTATAACTAACTAGATCACCAATATAACTCGTTAATCCATATAAGTTATATACGCCTTTAGCAGCACCTTTTACCCTTGAAGTAGACTGAATGATTGGAATAATCACAATGCAAAGTGCCGACAACATCGCGATACCGCCACCAAGATATAAAAATTGTTTCTGTTTTAAAACAATTACCCCGACTGCAGCAAAAACGATCCCAATCAAGATACCTTGCCAAGCAAAGCCTTCGCTAATCGCATTTAAATACGCTTTTCTTTTCAAATTTTCTTTTGCTGAAACAAATAAACCAACTAAAATTTGAATCAAGCCAAAAATAACTGACAAAATCAAAATCGTATTCACATCTTCTGTTGTTGATAAAATAGGAAATGGCAGTGGTATACCAAAGATACTTTTTGGTAATGCCTCCCCGAAAAATGAGCTGTAAACTAACCCCCAGATAATCGTTGGGATAGATAGAATCTCAAAAAATTTAACAAATCTTGCCAATCCACGTGGCAAAACAGCCCATTTTTGCAACAGAACCGAACCAATCAATAACAATAGCCCATATCCAACGTCTGCAACCATCATGCCAAAAAAGACAAGATAGAATGGCATGAACCAAGGAGTTGGATCAACTTCTTCATATTTTGGCAAACTATACATCTCTGTCAGTAATTCAAATGGCTCAATCAGTGGATGATTGGTTAATTTTGTTGGCACTTCTGTCTGGATTTCTTCGACAGTCGGTAGTTCAAACTGAACATGAACAGCCGAAGCTGGGAGTTTTTCGGCTAAAGCAGTCATCAAATCTGTCTTTGCATCTATTCCAATCCACCCCTGTAGAACAAGTAACTGTTTTGAACGAACAAATTGTTGTTTAACTCTTTCACGTTCAATCAGTGCCAATGTCACTTCTTCCACCCATTCAAACTCACGAATCAATTCTTGGAATGAACCAATCTTGTTGGCCAGTTCTTTTTGAGCTACTTGTATTTCTGACAATTGTTCTTTGATTTTAGTTAAAACCTTACTTGGCACGTCATCATAGGGATAGTTCATTACCGTTAAGCCTTGTCGACTGGCGATTTCTGCTACTTGTTCCGCTGCTTCCTGCAAAGTAACATACGCCAAGTAAACAGATTTTGTTGTAGAATAAATTTCTTTCATATAAACAGGTAATTGTGCCACAGCATTTTGGAAAAGCGCCAAACTATTCGTTCCCATGCTTCCTAAAACAAGAACTGTTTTTTGACTATCAAAAGTTGCAGGAATGACATCCAAATATTGCCACTTTAAAAGCCATTCCTCTTCCTCCATTAGTTTTTTTTGTTGTTCACTTAGCTTCTCCCACTGTTTTTTCAAGTCCAAGACTTCTTGTAACTTTCTCAAAAAATCAGTTTCTGAATAAGCAGCTTCTAACTCATGTAAAGAAAGTTCCGTCCGCTTTAAATGGACCAACTTTTGTTGAGAATGACCATGATGTCCAATAAATTGAACCGCTTCACGTATTGATTGCAGTCGTTGCTCTAATTCATGTTTACTCGTATCCTCAGAAAAAATCTTGACCTGCGGAAAGTAAGTTTCGACCCAATGATTATTTGTCGTTTCTTGAAATAAATCGCGAAATTCGACTTGTTGGATTCCTTGAATGGCTTGTAAAATCGTTTCTTGGTTCTTTTGATCTGAAATGAGCGTGACTTTTTCCATCTTAGTGACGGACATATTCTTTCACCCTTTCAATAATTAGATCAATTGCTTGTTCTTGATGCTTGTCATACTGTTCAGCTAGTGTTTGTTGAACCTGCTGAACTTCTTCATCTAGCTGCTTTTGTTTGCTTTTAAGTGTTGCTTCTTTGATTTGTTTTTTTTCCGAAAGAAGCTGAGTTTGTTCTTGGCGCTTTCTTTCTTCAATTGTGTGAAGCTCGTCTTCTTTTTGCTTTGTTAACTCCTGCATCTCAGTACGTAAAACTTGCATCTGTTCTTCATTTTTTTCTTCTGCTTTACGAATCTTTTCTAAAATCTCTAACAAATCGTTCACATCCTTTCGATAAAAAAAGTAGCTGCCTTTCAAGTTCATTGAAAGTCAGCTACCTCTAACGATATCTGTCTAGTAATCAAGCTACTTTCAACAACTGTTCTTCTCACCCCTTGAAGAACTTGATCCTTGAAAGCTTACGCCCAACCTTTTTTATTTTAATTTGTCTTTTATTATAGCAAAACGGGGTAAATGTTCAACCATTTTCGAGCGTTTTATACTGACTTCTTACGAAAAAAGTCTAACTAACCCTAATAGTATCAGGGTTTCAAGATGACAAAAAAAATTCAAAGTATTTCCACTTTTTTTCAAAAGTTGTTACAATCAATTTAGTTACAGTCTGGAGGAACAACTATGCAACCTATTATTGGAATTGCCGGTAATCATTTAAATAAAGCAACAGATACTTTTCAAGGAAATGAAGTTACCTACACCCCACATGGCTTTGTTCAAGCAGTCAAACAAGCAGGTGGGTTACCGCTTGTCTTTCCTATACTTGAACCAAGCTATGCCGCTGCCTTTATCAGCCGTATCGATAAATTATTATTAGCCGGGGGACAAGATATCAGCCCTCGATTGTACCGAGAAGAGCCACATCCAAAGTTACAAGAAACAAATATCAGTCGTGATCTTTTTGAACAATCCTTGATCAAAGAAGCAATCAAACAAAAAAAACCGATTTTTTCTGTTTGCCGCGGCACACAATTAGTGAATGTCGTACTAGGTGGAACCTTGTATCAGGACCTTTCCCTCTATCCCAATTGGGCTGTCAAACATGAACAACAACCAACGGTTCCAACTTTTGCTACTCATGAAGTAAAGGTTTCTGCTAATAGTCTGCTGGGGTCTTTGTTACCAGAATCTTATTTTGTCAATTCTTATCACCATCAAATAATCAAAGACTTAGCCCCCTCATTGAGAGCAATTGCTATTGCTAATGATGGAATCATCGAGGCAGTCGAAAGCAAAAATCCTGAAGAAAAAATTTTGGGTGTTCAATGGCATCCTGAATTGACTCACCAAGTCAATCCACTAGATCAAAGTCTCTTTGATTACTTCGTTAATGAATTATAAAAAATTGAACACTCTATCAAAAAAGCCAGAAGCAATTTGTCCATTGCTTCTGGCTTTTTTTACGTCAGTTATCGAATTGAATAAATAGCTAATAATTGATGCAAATGATTGATCTCTTGTTGGAGGACTTTTCCCTTTGTCGTATTTCGGTTTAAACGACGTGGTACCTTTTGATCGATCACCTTTTTCACATAGGTTCCTTCATTTGCTTGTGCCAATTGCTGTTCGACTGATACAAATGGATAATGCGTAACTAACTGGAAACCATAAGAATTCAAAAGCAGTGAATAACCTGCAATTCCTGTTGTTTTCTGATATGCTTTAGACAAACCTCCGTCAATCACCAAAACCGTTCCCTCCGCTTTAACTGGTGACTCACCTTTGCAAACTTTCACAGGAGTATGCCCATTGATAATAACTGAGCCAGCTGATTTTATGCCAAATGAGGACAAGACCTTTTGACTAAACCATAACTCATTTCTTAAACGATAGTAGGCATTACTCTTTTCCACATGTGTCTGTTTTTCTTCTAAAAAATAGCGCTCAAAAGTTGCCATTTTGCTTTTTCCAAACAAAGGTGAAACTCTTCCACTCCAAGCATACCAAATATAATCTGTTGCTAAGTCTTCTCCAATGCCCGGTGTTTTTGCACTTTCTCGAATTTTTTCTTCAAAAAATGCTAACAATTCAACTCCTCCACTAACTTTCTCTTGCTCTAAAGCTAAAAAATTGCCCTTTTCGTCCACTGGAATACACCCATGAAACAATAAATGGTCATTGTACGTGAGATACATCGCTCCTTTTTTCAATAAGAACTCCATATGTTTTTTCATTCGTAATGAGTGCTGAAAGGAATACATCAGACTATCGATTATCTGCTCCTCTTCTTTGGTCAATTGTTCAGGTGCTTGGGAAGAAATTGTTTGAAAGCATCCCCCTTTAATCGAATAACTTGCTCCTTCTAAATCGATTATTTCTTTTTCATAATCAATTTTGTGTAACAGTTGACGCTCATCCATTTCAAATTCTGGGCGTCGCATGAGCAATTGCTCTTCAACTTTGAATTGCATGATTGCTAATGCCTGATGGACTTGTTCCAGTTCCGTTCGTTCAGAGTCAGTCACATTTTCGCTATTTTTAGGGGTAAATACAGGATTTTTCTTATAGGTTTGATGGGCAAATGAAAATAATGGTCGTAAATTAATGGCGTATTCTTTTTCTAGCTCAAACAAATAATTATAGCGTGTTGCAATACGAAGTAAAGTCAACAAACAAGCTTTTGATCCATAAAATGCACCTAACCATAAAATATCATGATTTCCCCACTGAATATCAATGGACGATTGTGCCATTAGTCGATCCATTACCCTTGCTGCTTGGGTTCCACGATCAAAAATATCTCCCACAATGTGTAAATGATCGATTACTAGCGTTTGAATCGTTAACGCAAGTTTTTCTAAAAAACGATCGACTTCGCCTAAACGCACAAGTTGTTCAATCACTTTTTGCGCGTAAGCCTTTTTTCCCTGTAGTCGATTATCCAAATATAAAAGTTCTTCGATAATGTAACTGTATTCTTTAGGTAAACTTTTTCTAACTTTAGATCGAGTATACTTGACTGAGGTAAATCCTAAGAGATCAATCAACTGTACAACTAGTCGTTCTTTTTCTTGTTGTGTATACCAAGTTGTTTGTTGCACGTATTCTGGGTAAGCAACAAACAAAGTTAACTGATTTCTTTCCTCTTCTGATAATTGATTACCAAATAATTCGCGAACTTTTTCCTTTAAGTTTCCTGAACCAATTCGCAGAATATGATCGAAAGCCGGAAATTCACCATGAATATCGCTTAAAAATAATTCCGTTCCTTTAGGCAACTGTAAAATTGCTTCCAAATTAATAATTTCAGTTAAAATAGCTTCAGTCGTTGGAAATTTTTCTGACAATAATTCTAGATACGGATCCATCAATGGCCCTCCTTAATCGGTATAGTTCATATTCTATTACCAACGATCTTTTTAAACAAGTTTAAAACAGTTAAAATAAATAAAAATAAAAAAATTGGTCTATTCAAAAAAAGACTCAGACAAACTTGTCTGAGTCTTGATTTACATTCGGTTAAAGAAATATGAACTGCCTTTTCTTTCATGAGTATAAATTACCCTTTTTTTCGTTCATTTCTCATAATTGAAATAGATTGTTTCAATGAACTCCAAATACCACCTTCACTATATACAAGAACATTTGATTTATACATATTCGCTGAAACGATTGTTAAGAAAATAGTTATTAAGATTAAAACAATCAACGAGATCCATGCACCACCTAAACCCACTGTATCATTTGCCAAACGAATCGGCATAACGTAAGAAGAAAGGAACGGGATATAAGAAGTAATCCGAATCACAATATTATTAGGATCTGATGCTCCAAGAATCAAGCCCAAAAGATAACCACCTAATGAAAGATAAGTCACAGGTAGAATAGCTTTTGCCGTATCCTCTGCTTTGTTAACTAATGAACCACATAATGCTGCCAACACAGAGAAAATCAGAATCCCTAAAATCATGAACGCTAATGAGAACCACAAGAATGGACCAAAGATATTCGTTAAAGAAATACCTGACAAGATTTCTTTGACCATATCCATATTTTTAAATTGTTGATACCCTACCCCAAAGATAACGCCATACAAGCCCATCTGTGTCAAAGCTACCAACAAAACACCTGTTAATTTCCCATAAAAATGTTTTTGTGCCGTGGTACTAGACAAAATAACTTCCATGATTCTTGTCCCTTTTTCCGACGCAATTTCTTGTGCAATGATTTGTGCATACGTCAAAATAATAATAAATAGCGTAATAGTAACCACGTAACTTACGACATATTGCACTAGTGAGTTATCCTCGCCAGTAGTCATCTTCCCTTGATCGTCGAAGCTCACTTTTTGTCTAGTCAAACCAGCCATTTCACTTAAACTTGCCACTTCTTCTCCAGAAAGGCCAAGTTGACTAGCACGAACAGTTGATTGAATACCTGTCAATTGTTGTTGAATCAACAATTGGGTGCTTTGTCCCAATGAATTTTCACTGTATAATGTTCCTTTGACCTCATTGTTATCAATTGCAACCACTAGATACGCGTCAATTTTTTCATCTTCAAGTTGTTTCTGTGCATCCTTTTCAGAATCTACTTTTTCAAAACTAAATTCATCTGATTTTAGCTGGCTCAACTGTTCACTCAGTTGAGGATTTTCTGATAAGATACCGATTTTGTTTACTTCACTATTATTTTGTGCAAAGTTTCCAGCTACATACATGATCCCCATCATAATAAATGGTACCAAAATCATCACTAGAAAAGAAATCGATTTGACATTTTTCAAATAAACATCTTTTGTAATAATCCAAAATTTACGCATCGAACTCACCTGCCTTCAGTTTAAAAATCTCTTCAAGCGTTGGTGGCTGTTGATTAAACATTGGAATATAGCCAAATTGCGTCGCACGAGTAAAGATTTCCTTCCCCGCCGCTGGATCTGACAAAGTAATTTCAAGTGAATCATCTTCACGTATAACGACTTTTTCGACACCTTCAACTTCAGCAACTTCAGCTTGTGTTAAATCTGATTCTAAAAATAATTTTGTTCGACCAAAAGATTCGCGAATTTCATGGACCTTACCATTTAGAACCATTTTCCCGTTTCGTAACATAATCAAATGATCACAGATTTTTTCCACATTATCCATATTATGACTAGAGAAGATAACACATGACCCTTTTGCTTTTAGTTCAAGTATGCCATCTTTTAACAATTCTGCGTTCACTGGATCTAACCCACTAAACGGTTCATCTAAAATAATCAATTTTGGTTCATGAATCAATGTAGCAATCAATTGTACCTTCTGTTGATTTCCTTTAGATAAAGACTTCACTTTATCGGTTTTCTTTCCTTTGACTTGAAATTTTTCCATCCAAAAATCAATCTTAGGTTCGATTTCTTTTCGTGTTTTCCCACGTAATTCTGCAAAATAAATCAATTGATCTTGAATCGTAACTTTTGGATATAGCCCACGTTCTTCAGGTAAATAACCAATAATATCATATTCTTTTTCCCCTAAGGGTTTACCATTCCACAAAATTTCTCCTTGATCTTGAGTCAAAAAATCTAAAATCAAACGAAACGTGGTCGTTTTCCCGGCACCATTTTGTCCAATCAACCCCATGATTTTTCCATCTGGTATCCGAAAAGATACGTGGTCGACTGCGGTATAGTCGCCAAATGTCTTAACTAAGTCTGTAACCTCTAACATCATTTCACTCCTTTTCTTCCCTAAGTGTTGCTTTTCATTCCATTCATAAAAAAAGTTAAAGCAGATACAAAAAGAGACAAGCTTTCTTGACTTAAATATATTGGTCAAAAAAAACTTGTTTCAATTCATTTTTTTCTTTATATAAAAAATAATAGGACACTTTACAAGGTTTGTAAAGTATCCTCATCTTAGTTTTGACTTAGTTTGTCGTGTACATTTTGAGCAACGTTCTTTGGTAGACCAATTGATTGCAAGTCTTCAATTGATGCTGCAGTGATATTTTTTAAAGATTTGAATTCTTTGAGTAAGGCTTTCTTTCGCTTAGGACCAAGTCCGTCAATTCCATCCAAACGAGAAGCAAAACTATTTTTGCTGCGTAATTGTCGATGAAACGTAATCGCAAATCGATGTACTTCATCTTGGATTCGTTGAAGTAAAAAGAATTCTTGAGAATTTCGCTCTAATGGAATCACAGAAAGTTCAGGACCAAACAAAAGCTCACTTGTTTTGTGTTTATCATTTTTTGCCAATCCAGCAATCGGGATATCAACACCTAACTGATTCGCTAATACATCTCTGGCAACATCCACTTGGCCCTTACCGCCATCAATCAAAATTAAGTCAGGAAGCGGTAAGCCTTCTTTCAGCACACGAGAATAACGGCGATAAATCACTTCTTTCATCGATGCATAATCATCTGGTCCCTGAACTGTTTTGATTTTATACTTTCTGTATTCTTTTTTAGCAGGTTTTCCATCAATAAACACGACCATAGCCGAAACAGGTGATGTTCCCATTATATTTGAGTTATCAAAAGCTTCGATGCGAATCGGTGTTGGAATATTCATGGCATTACCTAATTTTTCTACAGCACCAATTGTTCGTTCTTGTTTTCGAACAATAAGATCGAAACGTTCATTTAATGCCACGCGAGCATTTTTATTTGCTAATTCAACCAACTTTTTCTTTTCTCCTCTTTGCGGTTGTAAAACTTTAGTTGAAAGCAACGCCTCCACACTTGGTTTATCAATAGTATCTGGTATAAGCACTTCTTGTGGAATGAAGTGTTCGTTTTCTTGATAGAATTGTCCAATATAGGTTAAGAAATCTTCTTCTGGTTCATTATAAAATGGAAACATGGATACATCACGTTCAATCAACTTTCCTTGACGAACAAAAAACACTTGCACACACATCCAGCCTTTATCAACTGCATAACCAAAAACATCACGGTTCTTCAAGTCGGTATTTGTCATTTTTTGGCGTGTCATCACAGTATCGATTGCTCGAATTTGGTCTCGATACTCTGCAGCTTTTTCAAATTCCATATTTTCAGCTGCTATTTCCATTTTTTGCTGGATTTCTGCTTCAATCGCTGCATAGTCGCCACCTAGAAATCGTTTGACTTCGTCCACGATTTCTGTGTAAACAGCCGGATCAACATGAAAAAAATACGGACATAAACATTGCCCCAGATGATAATACAAGCAAGGTTCTTTTGTCTGACTTGGTTTGCATTTACGTAAAGGAAACAATCGATCTAAAATTTTTTTAGTTTCATTAGCCGCACCAACATCAGGATAGGGACCAAAATATGTTGCTTTATCTTTGAGAACTTTTCGTGTAATAACCAAACGTGGATACTTCTCATTCGTAATTTTGATAAAGGGATACGTTTTGTCATCCTTTAGCATAATATTATATTTAGGATCATTTTTTTTGATCAAATTAATTTCTAAAAGCAATGCTTCAATATTTGATTCTGTAACGATATATTCAAAGTCTTCAATTTCACTGACTAATCGTTCTGTTTTTGTATTATGACTACCAGTAAAATATGAACGAACTCGATTTTTTAAAATTTTTGCTTTACCAACATAAATAATCGTTCCATTCTTATCCTTCATTAAGTAACAGCCCGGTTGGTCAGGAAGTAAAGCTAATTTGTTCTTAATTCTTTCGTTCATCAGGTACTCCCCTCTTCGTCATTCTTTTATTTATTATAACATGGTTGTCAAGAACAAAAGTTCCCCTTTTGTCAATTAACATCAAAAAGAAGAGGTCGACTATTTGCCGACCTCTCACAATTGTTTATTTTGATGTTTACTTCTTACAAGTATTGATCAACCATTTGACGCAATTGTTCTTTTGAATGAACACCCACTGCTTTTTCTACTACTTGACCATCTTTTTTCAAAAGTAGTGTTGGAATGCTCATGATTCCGAATTGTTGTGGTGTTTCAGGATTTTCGTCAACATCCATTTTTACAATGCGGAATTCATCTTCATCATATTCTTCTTGTAATTGTTCCAAAATTGGTGCTTGCATTCGACAAGGGCCACACCAAGTTGCCCAAAAGTCGATTAAAACTAATCCTTTGTCTGTTTCTTGGTTAAATGTTTGATCTGTGATTTCACGTGACATAAAAAAGACCTCCGTTTTTTATTAATCTCTGGCTAGTATAACACCTGAAACTCAATCCATCGAATAATTTGCTTACCATTAGTAAGTCTTACTTAAACTTAACAATTGTTGCGCCATTTCCACCTTGATTTGCGGGTGCAAACTCAAAGCTTTTCACACTACGATGATTTTTTAAATACTCTGTGATTCCCTGACGCAACGCACCAGTTCCTTTTCCATGAACGATCGTCACTTGTGGGTAACCAGCTAAAATCGCTGAATCCAAATATTGATCCACTTCGTTTAACGCTTCTTCATAACGTTTTCCCCGTAAATCTAACTGATTTGGCACATGACTACTTGATTCAGAACGGACAGCGTGAACTACTCGTTGTTTTGGTTCTTTTTCAGGCGCAACAGGTGTTAGTTCTTCTTCTGACACGTTCATTTTCAAAATACCAATTTGAACTTGCCATTGATTTCCATTTTTCTTCAACAAAGTTCCTCTTTGACCATAAGTAGTAACTAAAACTTCGTCTCCTACTTTTAAGGTCTTCTGTTGTTTTGCTTTGCGTAATACTTTATTTTTTCTAAGAGTTTCTTCTTGATGTAAGTCAGCTAATTGTGATTTAGCATCAATCAACTGGTGTTCTTTCACATTGGTTTGTCCAATTTGTTGTTGCATTTTGCGAATGTCAGCAATGATTTTCTCTGCTTTTTCTTCCGCTTCAGAAACCACTTCATTTGCTTTTTTCTTCGCTTTTTCCAATTCTTTTTCGCGTTCTTCAAAGAAATAACTATATGCTTCTTTCAAGTTTGCTTGAAGTGCTTCTGCTTCTTCAACATAATGGCGCATTTCTAAATATTCCGTTTCAGCCATTTTTCGACGCGTTTCTAGGTCAGAAATCATTTCGTTTAAATCTTGGCTTTCGTCATCCATCAATTGTTTTGCTTCCTCAATTACTTCTGATGATAACCCCAAACGGCTGGAAATCTCAAATGCATTGCTTCGACCGGGAACGCCAATTAATAACCGATAGGTCGGACTCAAAGTATCAACATTGAACTCCATACTCGCATTTATGGTATTTGCTCGATTATAACCATAAATTTTTAATTCAGGATAGTGAGTCGTTGCCATAACATAGGCAGACTTTTTACCCAAGTCATCCAAGATTGAAATCGCAAGGGCTGCCCCTTCTTGCGGATCTGTCCCAGCACCTAATTCATCGAAAAGCACCAAACTTTTTTCATTCACTTTTGACAAAATTTCTACAGTGTTTGTCATATGAGAAGAAAAAGTAGAAAGACTTTGTTCGATGGATTGTTCGTCTCCAATATCCGCAAATATCTCTTCAAAAACACCGATTTGACTTTCTTCCTCAGCTGGAATTGGAAGACCTGCTTGTCCCATTAATTGAAGTAATCCAAGCGTTTTCAACGTGATGGTTTTCCCACCGGTATTTGGTCCAGTGATAACAATTGCCTGATATCCTTCACCAATGGAAATATCATTTGGCACTACTTTTTCCTGATCAATCAAAGGATGACGTGCTTGTTTCAAAACAACAAAGTTTTCTTCACTGATTGTTGGCACAATTGCTTTGATTTCTTTCCCAAATCGTGCTTTTGCATTCATCAAGTCCAATTGCCCGATAACATACGCATTATGAATGATTTCTTGACGATATGGGACTAATTCTGCAGACAATTCACTTAAGATTCGTTGCACTTCATTTCGTTCCGCAATCTGATATTGACGTAACCGGTTATTTAGATCAACGATTTGCTTCGGTTCAACAAATAAGGTTTGTCCTGAGGCACTTTGGTCATGTACCACACCCCCAAAAACACCACGGTACTCTTGCTTAACAGGAATAACATAACGATCATTACGCATAGTAATAATTGCATCACTTAGATATTTGGCATTTTTCCCACGTACGATGCTATCTAATTGTTCGCGGACTGTTTGTTCACTGCGACGAATATTTTGACGAATCATTTTTAATTCTGGCGAAGCATCATCTGTTACTCGACCATCTTCATCAATTGCTTCTTTTAATCGACGGCTTAAAACAGGGATTGTTACTAATTGCTCTGTCCACATGTACAAACGATTAAACGCAATCTCACTGTCCTTTAAATCATCGATGAAACGGGTTAGTTCACTCGTTGTAGATAACACACGAGAAACTTGTGCCAGCTCCAATCCATTCAGATCCGCACCAATTTCAATTCGTTTCATATGTGGTCGAATATTTTCTAATTTGGGAATTGGAATCCCCCCACGTAATCGTTGCACTTTTAGCCCATCTTCTGTTTCTTGAAGAGCATTACTAATCTTTGTCAATTGATTTTCTGGAACTAATCGCGCAAGCTCTTCTTTTCCTTGGGCTGTCACAACAAATTGCTGGATCATCTGTTTTACTTTTTCAAATTCTAATGTTTCTAAAATTCGCTTATTCATTTTTTCACCTACTTCACTTTAACTATAAAAAGGAGTCTGGGATCAACTAGTCCCCCAGACTGTTCACATATTTTAACTCGTATGCAACTAGCTACATTCAAAAGCCAGTAGTTTTTTCACTTTGAGACTAACTTTTATGTCATAAACTTTTTCTCAAAATAATACAAAAATATACAGCTAACTGCTATTTTTAGAAAGTACACCTTATTGTTTGAAGCTGAACGGAACGCTTTGCGTCACAACCTTATCCAATCACTCTCGTAACCCATAAATCATAGATTTTATTTGTTAATATTGGTGTATTTTCAACAATATAGCGAGCAAGTCCACTATTTCTAAATTGGTTTTGGATAAAATCTGCAGGGACAAATGAAAGCAAGCTTAAAAGCAAGAAAATCATGACAAAAGTTACAACAACTGACAAAAGACCACCGGCTAACCAATCGACTTGCTTCAACACTGGTAGGTAAGTTAGACTGTGAGCAAAAATGCCAACAAAACGTGTAATCAACCAACCTGCCATCAAAATAAGAAGAAATGCGATACCCGCATAAAATGCTTGATCTAAACTAAAAGAAATCGTTTGATCGAAAAAGACCAACTTCGATGTTGGCGTTACAGCCGGATAAGGAATGTATAATTCCAAATGATTCGCTAACTGCTTATAAAAATGTTGTGCGACAAGAAAAGATAACAAGTAGCCAACAGTATAGACGACTTGTAAAGCAAATCCTCTTTTCGCACCAGAAAAAAAGGCAATCAGTAAAAAAAGAATAATCAATAAACTTAGCATGCCATGTTCCTTTCTCCTCTAGCTCTACTCAAAAACTTCTGCTTAAGTAGAAGACTTCTGCTTGATTTGGCCTTTACGCTTCTCGTTCAAAATTTGTTGTGCTTCAACAGGATTTTTGATTTCACGATCAGGTTGACCATTTTCTTTCAAAACTTCACGTGCTTCATTTTCGATAGCTTCCATCCGTTTCACACGATTTTCTAACTCAGTAAACTTAATCATTTTTTTCTTCAAGTGCGCAACTTCTTCATTTAATTCCAAGAGTCTCTCTTGCTTCTTCAATTGATCCGAAAGCGCATTGACCGCCATTAAAATTGCGGCTTGCTCGTTATCCATCTGTGGCGATAATTGTTTTAATTCCATCAATTGGTCATTCACTAATTTTGTAACGATATCCATATGATGCTTCGTTTCACGACCAATAATCGTATACGTCTGATTGGCAATCACTGCTTTATAGCGTGTTTTTTCATGCGCCATACGAACCATTTCCTTCCCATAATAAAATTCCTATTTAGTGTACCACGAAGTTTTTATACGTGTGTACTTCGCACATTTTTCTTAAACATACTTTACTATTATATGATAAAATTTTAAAAAATGCTATGTCTCATCAGGGACACCTTGATCCTGTCAATGTATCAAAACCTCATGGTCACAGCAAATAGTGGAGGACTAAAATGAGTAATGTAATAATCAAAGTTTCTGAATCAAAAATGGATGAAATGAAAAATGCTTATCAAGCAAACTTGCTACAAAAAAAAATCCCTTATACAACTTTCTCTGCTAAAAAAAATGGTACAACAATCACTGCCTATACTTCTGGAAAAGTCATGTTTCAAGGCGCAAACGCCGAGCAAGAAGCCCGTCGTTGGGAATCCTCTAATGCGTCATCACCTGTAAAAAAAACGAAGGTCAAATCTTCCTCTTCACTACCCAATAATATTAGTCAGCTTTCCGTCCTAGGCAGTGATGAGGTGGGAAACGGAAGCTATTTCGGACCCGTCACTGTCTGTGCCGCTTACGTTGATCGAAAACACTTAGAAATTTTGAGAAACTTAGGCGTCAGAGATTCAAAAGAATTGAAAGATGCTCAAATCATTCAGTTAGCCAAAATTTTGAAGGAAACGATTCCTTATCAACTATTGGTGCTTACACCAAAAAAATATAATGAAATACAACCTGAATATAATGCTGTTAGGATGAAGGTTGCATTGCATAACCAAGCAATTTATTTGCTTTTACAAAAACTTTCACCCACCAAGCCTGAAGCGATTTTGATTGATCAATTTACGCCCGAAGCAAATTTCCAAAAATACGCACGGCTAGAAAAAAATAAAATTCAAGAAAAACTATATTTTGTAACAAAAGGTGAACAATATCATCTAGCAGTTGCTGCAGCTTCTATCATTAGTCGCGCAAGCTTTCTAGAAGAACTAGATAAAGCTTCTGCTGAACTTGGAATAACTTTACCGTCTGGTGCCGGTTCAAAATCAGATCTCGTAGCAGCGCGTGTTTTAAAAAAAGGGGGTCTACCTTTATTAGCCAATTATGCAAAACTCCATTTTGCTAATACGCAAAAAGCACAAAAGCTAATTTGATCATCCTATTAAACTTTTGAAAATACTGAACAAACAAAAATCCTCACAAAGATTACTTTTTACTAAGCAATCTTTTGTGGGGACAAAATGGGAACTTTCTACTAAAAAATGCGGAATCGATTGAATTTCTAAACATAAACAATAGATAAGAGGAAAATAAATCATTTTTCTTGTAGTCTTCTAATCACTGAACAAGAAATTCTGATTTTACATAGTATCGCTATTTTAAGTATAAACAGAGATAAATGCACATCGAGCTCATTTTTATTTGTTAGAGAAAGGAGGAGACTGCCCATGGGTGATTTGATCGTCAAAGTAAGCCTGCTATTCGAAATGTTGTTTGCCTTCTTGATAGTTGTGTTAGTGATTTTAACCTTGATACTCGTTATCAAAAAGCTAACAAAAAAATAAATAAAATTTGAACGTCTTAACCTACATATCTAAATACATGATTCGTTCACCATTTTCTGGATCATACCTTTGACTATCAACAAATCCGAAGCGTTGATAATAAGGGATGATCTTTTCGTTTTCGTCATGCACACTTAGATAAATACGCTCAACAGCATATTGTTCTTTCATCAAGTCAATAAGTAAAGGCAAAAATAAACTACCATACCCTTTTCCCTGTGAGCTCGCTTCAATCATCAATCGATCTAACCACATAGATTGCTCCTTTTGAGCACCAATCATCGAAAAACCGACAAGTTTCTGACCATCATACATGGCTAACGGTCGCCACCCTAGTGATACATCATAGGCGGCTTCCAGTAAAGAAGCTGCATTCGTTTCTATAAAATTTAGTTGATTTTCTGAAACAGATAGCGCAATTACATCTCGCCAATTAGATTCGTCGACCTCTTTAAGTAATAAATTCATTCGAACACTCCTTCACAAAAGCTATTTCTTTTTACAATCATTGTAGCTACTGAACTTTCGCTGAATGTCTTCAGCTCGTCTTCAAGTAATTTTCTGGTGCTTACTTTAAGTATAAGCTATTCGAGCTTAATGCTACATATCTTCCTAGTTAAACAATGCTCAGAAAATCGGTGTTTAGCATTTGTGAAAGTTAATCCATTGTTTCTCACTGATACTTCCATCTTAAAATCGATCGTAAAAAATGGACTAAAACAATGGAGAAAAGCATAAAATCCAGAACATATCCCTTAGGCTATGATCTGGATTTCATGCTTTTGATGTATTCAATTAATCACTATCTTTTTGTACAGTCATGACAATATGGCTATATTTCTCACAAGATTTCACTTTGTACTTTATAAAAATCTCTTTGATCATCTTGATTATTTCCTGTTTCTCTTTTGCCTTGAATTTGAAACCAATCTTATGCCCAAGAGATTCTTGTTTTTTATTTTTATTCGCAAAAGGCAAGATAATATCAACAGTTCCATTAAATGTTTGTGCAAACAGAAATATTTTTTCATATAGATTTCGAAGTTCTACGTCAGATAAAAATTCCGCAAAACCATTACAAGAAATAATTAAATGATCATATTGTCCAAGCATTGCCTTTGGATATTTTTCCCAAAAATCAAAAATAGATATATTTTCTCTTGTTATAAAATGATTCGAACCAAATAATTTTTCTGCTATTAATTGATTATTTCCCAACCATTTTGAGTCAATATCGATATTTAGACTTCCATAAGGCTTATTAAAGCAATTATTTGTTAAGTCATTGATTCTATGTATTAGGCGTTCAATCTCGAGACTATCAAAACCTGCTCCTGAGCCAATATCAAGAAAATAGAAGGATTCATTTTTTTCTATGTACTCTTTGATATTTTCCCTTATTCCTTCTTTGATTTGTTGTCTCCTCCAAACAAGAGGTGGAGCGGCAACCTCTAACATTTTTTTGTCTACTTTTTTTCCAAAAAGACCCGACTGTGGTGTATTAAGTAAAACATAAAAAGTAACTTCTTCTGTTCCTGGGCGTCGTGACATGATATTCGCTAAAGGACTCAACTTTGTCAGTACTTTGCCCAAAAATGTTAATGTATAAGGAGATGACGGTAGATTTTTACTTTTAAAACTACTTAGAAACAGTTCTTCCTGATTTATTTTGTAGTAGAAAGAATCATTTTTGATTTCAATGAATTCCCATACCGTTGGTTCGTGCTTCACTATATCCCAAGCGTCCTCGAACTTCAACAAATTTTGATTAACCATGTTTTTTTCTCCTAATTTTTATTTAAATCCATTGTAACAGTAGATAACTGTATCATGAAATGGGTACACTCTCTAAAACTCTCTAAAAACCGATATCTTTATGAATCGGCTGCTAACAATCTGTGTCTATCAAACCTATTGTCGTTAATAAGTATGATAAACAAGAATGATTGCGTAGAACAATGATGAAGTATCATCTTTTATGTGAATGACAAATTCTGTAAAGCAATTTAGAAATAGATAACATATAAAAAGAATAACAATACTTTTAGATTTCTCCAAGGCACAATTTTTGTCTAGGGATATACAAAAATTGAAGAAACGATTAAACGACTTTTGACAGATATAAAAAAACATCAGTCAATATATCTCATATCAAAAATGGAAAAATCAGGGCATACGATACTTATTTTTCTCACAATAGATCTGAATGAAATCCTATAATGAATGTGTACTCCTGTTGATTTTTATGAAAAAAGACAAAGGTTTCAGATGTCTTTTTTGAACGAAGATATCTGAAGTCTTTGTCTACAGTCTGAATGAAACACACGACGAATCAATTTATATTCTTTTTTTTACGGACAAATGTTACTCACTAAAATAAGTAAGTAATGAGTTTGTCAAACTTTCTGCAAATTTTTCTTGGTAATCATCCGTTACTAGTTCAGCCAAGTCAGAATCATTATTCATATACCCCATCTCCACCAAGATCGCTGGTTGAAGGTTTTCACGTAAGACTTGATAATTGCCATAGGCGATTCCACGGGAATTCAAGGACAAGTCAGAAAAACCATCAGCAATCGTTTGTGCTAGTTCCTCATTTTTCTCGTAATAGTAATAAGTAGTGATTCCTGTAGCTTCATTAGCAATTTCTGTTGAATCAGCGTGTAAGCTAATAAAGACATCCGCTGATTTTTCTTCGCTGAATGTACAGATTTCACCAAGTTGAATGAACTCATCTGTCTCGTGTGTCAAATAAACGGTTGCTCCTTCTGCCTCTAAAGCTGCTTTTACTTTTTTGGCTGTACTTAACGTAATCGTCTTTTCTTCGACTCGTTCGTCATTACTCAATGCGCCGACATCATCACCACCATGTCCTGGATCAAGAACAATCACTGCTTCAGACAAACTGGTTGGCTGGTTTTGTATTTCTTGTACAAGTACTGTTCCAGCCGTTTTTGCTAAATATCCAGTTGTCCCAGCGTTTGTTTTTATTTGATAACAGTCATCTGTTTCTGAAAGATATTCTGTTAATTCGCCTCCATTAACTGTTGTAAGTTCAGTAGTTAATCTTTCATCTGCATAGACGATGCTATCTTCTTTTCCAATTTTGATTTGCTTGAATGTTTCACGATTACTTGTTGTGGTACTGGTTGCTTTCGTTTCAGTTGTTTGAGTGCTTCCTGTTTGTTCAGCTGTTGTTTTTTGTTCAAATATTCCCAAAGATTTAGCAGCAAAGAACAAGACACCCATTACTAAAAACAAGCTACATATTTTTTTCATCTTCTCACTCACCTCGTTACAGACAGTGTAAGAAGAGAAGCTTAAAGGGAACTTAAATATTCAATTGATCATGTGCTAACAAAATTCTTTTGATTTTTTGCAAAATAAAAAGATGTTCCTAATTAGGAACATCTTTTTGGGTTACTCTTCTTCTTCAGCCATGAATGTATTGAATACTTCTTCAATCATATCCCACTCAGCGTCTGTTTCGATTTGTTGCAATTCGCCTTCTGTACCATCTTCGTTTTCGATGTAAGCATAAGCTTGTAACTCAACGTCTTCATCTTCAGAAGCTCCAGCTGGGTATAATAGTACGTAGTTACGACCGAATTCTTCTTGTCCATCAACTGTCAATAAGATTTCGTAAAGTGTTTCGTTTCCTTGGTCATCAACCAATGTGATGTGCTCATGTCCTTCATGGTCATGATCATGTGAATGATTATGTTCTGTCATATCAATTCCTCTTTTCGTTTTCTAAAATAGTTGTTTACCCGAACCGTCAAGATAGTTTTGTAAAATCATGACTGCGGCTAATTTATCAATTACTTTTTTTCTTTTTGCTCGTGACGTATTTGCTTGTTCTACTAACATGCGTTCAGCTTGAACTGTTGTTAGTCGTTCGTCTTGAAATTCGACCGGTAAAGAAAATAGTTCTTTGATTTTTTCTCCATAAGCCATGGAAGCTTCTGCTCTTGGTCCAATTGAGTTATTCATATTTTTGGGCAATCCTACAACAAATCGATCCACTTCATATTCAGCGACCAATTCTTTTAGTCGATCAAAACCAAATTCGCCAACTGCCTCATCAATTCGAATAATTTCTACACCTTGGGCAGTCCAACCAAATGGATCGCTTACTGCGATGCCAACTGTTTTTGAGCCAACGTCTAAGCCCATTACTCTCATAAATTCACTCCATGATTTGAAAGATAATCTTTAACAATTACTTCCATAATTTCATCGCGCTCATGACGTCTGATTAAGTTTCGTGCGTCACGATAACGAGGAATGTAGGCCGGGTCTCCAGAAAGTAAATAGCCGACAATCTGGTTAATAGGATTGTAGCCCTTTTCTTCCAAAGCCCGATAAACGATTGCTAATGTTTCACCGACTTCTTTTTTGCGATTATCATCAAAATCAAAACGTACGGTTTCATCTGTAAAACCCATGATTCTACACCTCTTTCCCACAAGGTATTCATTCTACCTTATCCACACTCATTTTACTAGAAAAAGACAAAACTTACAAATTTTGTAAGTTGCCAATCTCTTGGCTTTAGAAAATCTTCCGAATCAATAGAACATGATTTTTCTAACATTAGATTATTTTTCTTGAGCATCTTTTTTTCTTTTACGAATCATTCTTACTATACTAATAAGTAGAGAGTACATGAAGTACATGAAAACTTCAAATAGTAAAGGAGGGACGATATGCTCAATAGATTTTTTAAATTGCTTGCTTGTATCGTTGGTGTAGAATTAATAGGATCTGTATCAGGATTTTTTGCTGGTGATATTCCCGCTATCTATGCTCAGTTAGATAAGCCGTTTTTGGCACCACCAGGAAATATAGTTGGAATCATTTGGACTGTACTTTATGCATTGATTGGTCTAGCATTATTTCTAGTGATTGACAGCAAAAGTGCGAAAAAGAAAACACTTGCTTACGTTCTTTTTGGTGTTCAATTGGTACTTAATTTTATTTGGAGTATTCTTTTCTTCGGCGGATCATACTTTTGGATTGCTTCATTTATTAGTCTATTTCTATTACTTACAATTATTTTCAGTATTCGTGAATTTCGTAGTATATCTAAAGGCGCAGCTATCTGCTTCATTCCGTACTTGATTTGGATTGCTTATGCAACCTATCTTTCTTTTGGATTGGCTATTTTAAATTAATTTTTTCGAAAAAGAGAGTGTGACGACAAAAAATTGTCATCACACTCTCTTTTTTGGTGACCCATTATTGCAAAACAGACTTCAATAAAGCAAAGTTTCTTGAGCTGATTATTTCCGTACTTCTCTATCAAAAAGCACAGGTGATTACTCTAAAGAGTTGCGCACTTTACCATCTTTTCGCTTATTTCTTACTCTTAACAGCTTGACCTGTTTGGTAATTGATTGTGTAGCCGTCCTGAACGTTATAAATAAAAACATTGAACTTCAATTTAGAATCTTCGATACTTTGTGCTTCTAATTGAACACCACGCGCTACTAGTTCATTCTCTTCAAAATAAGGTGTCACTCGGTAACGTACATGGTGATTTGTTTCTTTGATGTATGCAGCAATATCATTTTCATGTGCCAACATATAAGGCGTGTTTAGTGAACGCGTTCCTGTCATCAAATTTTTAATGTTATTATTTTGACCAGTTAACTGGAAGCCAATTAAGTGACTGCGATTGTATAACCATTGTCCATCTGTTAACTTTTTTTGTTTCCATCCAGTTGGATTTACATAAAGGGGTTCTCTTTTTTCTGTTGGAAACAATTCTCTTCCTAACATTGCATTTGCTGAACCTACTCGATTTAAATGATCTATCTCAGAGTATTTTTCCCAGACTCCTTTATTTAAACTAAGATCTGATGGAGAAAAATCAGGTTGATTATGATTGATTTCGATTTCCTGATGCTTTCCATCATATTCAGGAACATCTGCTAACCTTGTCGCTTGTGGCGCTGAATCGAAAATTGCAGTAATTTGTTGAAAAATATCCGAATCATTTTGCGTTGTCGAAATTCCAAAAACACCTGCTAAAATCGCGATCACAACACCCATAATAGTCTTAGTGGTTTTCTTACTCATTTATCTACTCCTTTTCTCACAAACCTTCTAAACTTTAACATACGTTCCCCTCTTTAGAAACTCTCTTTTTATTTTCAATCAAAAAAAAACGTACTTCTACTGTCTTCTCGACTATAAAAGCACGTTCTCTGTATTAAGCGGGTGACGAGAATCGAACTCGCGACATCAGCTTGGGAAGCTGGGATTTTACCACTAAACTACACCCGCATTACTAAAAAAAGTATACGCCTCTTTTTTCCATTGCTCAAGTTTTTTTTCATCCGCTTTTTTACTTCATTTCTGTTTTTTGTAGTAAAATGAAAACAACAAATGAACATTGGAGAAGATGGCATGTCGGAAAAAGAATTGAATTTATTACTTGATACTTGTTTACTTGCAGGTAAAATCATGATGGAAAGCAACGCCGAAATGTACCGGGTAGAAGATACGATGAGCAGGATTGCTTTAGCTTCTGGCAACTATCGTCTAGTTAGTTATGTCACACAAACTGGATTATTTATTGGAATTGATCGAACTTCAACTATCCGAATGGAACAAATCACCAATCGTTCCATCAATCTTGAAAAAGTTGTCAAAGTCAACGATTTGTCACGACGCTATGTAGCTAAAGAATTAACATTACCCGAACTTTATGACGCCTTACAAAGCATTTACAAAGAACGTTTCTTTTTCCCTGTATGGCTACAAATTTTTAGTGCAGCTGTAATCAGTGCAACTATTATGGTTTTATTTGGTGGCGAATTAGCTGATTTTCCCACTGCATTCCTTATTGGCGGTATAGGATATGCTATTTATTTATATAGCCTAAAATTTTTCAGGATAAAATTTCTTTCAGAATTTTTTTCTTCTTTATTTATTGGGCTAGCAGCCATTCTTAGTGTTCGACTAAACATCGGAATCAATCAAGATTTGATTATTATTGGATGTGTTATGCCGTTAGTGCCTGGGGTTCAAATTACCAATGCTATTCGTGATTTACTAGCTGGTCATTATCTTTCAGGTGTATCTCGTGGAACAGAAGCAATGATGACAGCTACTATGATTGGCTTTGCCATCGCTTTTATTTTTCAACTTTTTTAATCGAAAGGGAGCCTGCCTATGTGGACGATACTTATACAATTTTCTTTTAGTTTTTTAGCAACGGCGGCATTTGCCATTATCACAAATGTACCTCGCAGTGCATTGATTTGGTGTGGTTTTTCTGGTGCACTTGGCTGGATGATCTACTGGGTCACGATTACCTTTGGCGGTAACGCTGCATTTGGGTCCTTGCTTGGTTCATTAGGGGTCGCCTTTATTAGTGATGTTTTTTCCAAAAAGTTCAAGATGCCGGTCACCATTTTTAATATCCCTGGAATGGTTCCACTGGTTCCTGGGGGATTAGCTTATCAAGCTGTCCGAAATCTAGTCACTGGTTCGTATCAAGAAGCGATTACTTATGCGGTACAAGCGATTATGATCGCTGGTGCAATTGCCTTAGGTCTAGTTTTATCTGAGGTATTTAATCATAATATTCGGAACTTTAAATTAAAGCGTGATTCTATGATCAATAAACGTAAAAAAAAGTTTCTATTAAAGAAATAAAAGAAGCCGGGACAAAATCGTCTCGACTTCTTTTTTTTAGTGATTCTATTTGTGTAACGAATAGGGAGATTTTTGCGAAAGTGTGCTTGCTGTGTGGAATAGAACACTGTGTCCTATAATAGTCTATTTCGACATGCAAAAAGTAACATCTTCACATCCTTCATCACTGCTTTAAGGATATAGGGAAACTATTTTAGAAAAATTTTCTTATTGCCTACATTCACTACAAAATATGAGGGGCTATTTTGAGTGTCTGCTCACTATCTAGTCGGAGTTAACCGCTTGGAGCCACAATCTTTTCCTCTTCCTAAAAAGAACGATACACATATTGATTTTTTGGCGCAGTCACTTTCTTAGCAGTCGTCACATGTACAGTCGGAATATCTCGCTTAAATGGTTGATAATATTCAGACTGAATCATACCTTCCACATGATACCACTCATCGTTTTTAACAACGACTCCTTCGGGCATCTGCGTCAATAATCCAAAAACACCTGAATCTGCTACACAATGGATGATACCAAAACGGAACAAGAAAATATCTTGCTTTTCTTTATCTGGGGTCTGATAAACAAAACCATCATAGCTAATTGTTTTTCCAATAAATTCACTTGGATAATTATAGATCAGTTCCATGATCTCTAAATAATTTTCATCTGTGATCTGAATCGTTTGTTGTTCTCCATATTTTACTTTTAATTCGTTCATCTGTTCTTGATAATCAGACTGATTGAAATAAATACTCGTATCAGGTTTCAAATATTGCGTCTGCATTTCCGGATCGCCTACTGATTCTTTACTAACAGGAAAATTAAATCCCTTTGCTTCAACGATCGTAGTATCCAAGCTAACTGTTGGAAACAATGTTCCTACTATGATTGGTAAAGCTAGTAGTATATAAGCAATCAAACGCTGACTTGATTTTGTCAATCCGTGGTCATGATCGTGATGCTCAGCTGTTGCTTCATTTGGATCATTTTTTCCCCATAAATAGAGCTGAACCAATGCTAACACCGCAGATAAAACCATCGAAAGGATTGCTAAATACCGATAATGAACATTGATATACTGATCGAGTTTTCCAGAAACTTGTAAATACATCATCAGTTCAAAATAACCTGATAAAATTAAAAAACGGATCATTGCTTTCCCTCCTAGATGATTAATGTATAACCTATAACAACCACTGCAATGACACAAATCAAAGCGAAGATAAATTGACTTTTAAAGTAGCGCTTCATCATCAACAGATTTTTGATATCCACCATTGGTCCAAAAACTAAAAACGCCACAACAGGTGCTGTTCCGAACAAACTTAATAAGGAAGAACCAATAAACGCATCTGCTTCAGAACATAACGACATCGTAAATGCGAGTAACAGCATGATGATAATTGCTAAAATTTTAGTTGATCCTAAAGTTAACATCACTCGCGTTGGCAAATACGTTTGCATCGCTGCCGCAATCAGCCCACCAATAATCAAATAGCGACCTGTATCGAAAAACTCATCAATCGCATGAGTCAAGACATGCCATATTTGTTGACCCAGTCGATGTATGCTAGCAAATTTTATTTTTTCCATTTTCTTGTCTTCAATCGGCAATTCATGGTGGTGATGTGAATGTTTTTGTCGTTCATTTAAGTGGTTTTGAATCAATTTTTCTTTCAAGACAGATTCCTTTTGAAAATAAGCTAACCAAACACCTACTACTAAGGCAACCAAAAAAGCCCCTAGCACTCGCCAGCCTGCCATTTTCCAAGAATTGCCAAACGCGATATAAGTTGAAAAAATCACCACTGGATTGATAATGGGTGCAGTCAACATAAAAGCAAAAGCAGTTGGTACTGGAACATCTTTTTTTACAAACTGATGGACGATCGGCACAATACCACACTCACACGAAGGAAAAAAGAATCCTAATCCAGAGCCAACTAAAATGGATAAAAATTTATTTTTAGGAAGCCAACGTCGAACACGTTCCGGCGTTAAAAAAACTTGTAATGCTCCCGAAATGATGCAACCTAATAAAACAAACGGTAGTGCTTCGATAACGATTGATAAAAAAATCGTGCTCATTTGCAAAACCGAGTTGGGTAACCAAGAAAACATGTTGTCTCTCCTTCTCATTCAACGTCATTTGCCAAAATAATATACGCTTTTCCTAAAAGAATTACAAGTTCAGAAAAAAACTTTACTATTCTCTTATCTTTTAGCTTCTTTTTTTGTAAAAACAACTTGATTGACAATTCACTCGTTCCCGACTACATTTAGTCACAGAAAATAAAAATGAGAAGTGAGGTCACTTGAATGCAGAAAACAACTCAGCTATCAGAAGCGCTGCACCGCATTGACACGGAAGACACGATTGTTCTTTTTCTTTCCATGCCTCATTGTAGTGTTTGTCATGCAATTGAGCCACGTCTACAGAAGTTGCTGTCCTCATTCGATCTTCCTGCCTTACATCTAGATGCTCATGAGGTTCCTGAAGTGGCTAGTACTTTTGAAGTTTTGACGGCCCCAGTGATTTTGATTTTCCACAAAGGAAAAGAAGTTGCTCGTCAAGCACGTTTCATTGACTTAAAAAAAATTGAATCCCTTTTAACTCAGCTAGTCCAGATTGATACCACACCAAGCTATGCAGAAATTTTCAATAGAAAAAAGGGTCAGTGACAAACGTAGCTCAAATAGAAAAACCGCCTAACATCCATTTATATAAATGGATGTTAGGCGGTTTTAAATTGATAAATGTTTTATTTTAACACAAACATTTTTTAGATTATTCTTCATCCGTTGTGTTTAAAGTTGCATCTGAATGTAGGAAATAAATCAATGTCTGTAATTCATTTGTTAAATCCACATTTTGAATCAAAACATCCGCTGGCGCGTTTAATCGCGCAGAGGTAAAGTTTAGAATTCCCTTGATTCCTGCTTCAGTTAAACGGTTTACTACTTCTTGTGCTTTTGAAGCAGGGATAGTCAAAATAGCTACTTCGATTTGTTGGATCTTGATTTGTTCCATCATATCATCCATCGGATAAACGGGAATACCGTCAACGATTCTTCCAACGATTTCTTCATTGACATCAAAAGCACAGCTAACACGGATACTGTTACTTTGATGAAATTTATATTTTAACAAGGCGCTTCCTAGATTACCGACACCAATCAAGGCAACATTTGTTAGTTGATCATCATTTAGCGTTTTAGCAAAGAAGTGCATTAAATCTTCCACGTCATACCCATAGCCACGTTTTCCTAGTTCTCCAAAATAAGAAAAGTCACGTCGAATCGTTGCACTGTCGACTTGGACTGCCTCACTTAATTCAGTTGAAGAAACTTTTTTCTTTCCAGCATTATTTAAAATTCTCAAATAACGATAATATAAGGGCAAACGTTTCGCTGTTGCCTTTGGAATTATATGATCTTTCACTTGCTTACCTCCACGAGTTTCTAATTTCTCTTTGATTTACCCATCATAGCAGTATCCATGGGAAAAAATCAATTTGATTGCTCGGATATTGTGAATTTTTATTCTTTATTCATCTTTTTATCATTGTCACCAATCTCGCAGTCTTAATGAATTTATGGTAGACTACAAGTTGAAAATTACTTTTTATTCCTAGAAGAATTCACAAAGTAGAAAAGAGGATTCGATGATTTTATTACAAGCCAACCAAGTCGCCCGCCATTTTGGTGCGGACGTTTTGTTTCAAAATATTCATTTAGAAATCAGCACTGGCGCACGAATTGCCTTAGTTGGTCGCAATGGTGCTGGAAAATCAACGCTACTAAAAATAATCGCAGGTCTAGAAGCTCCTGATGAAGGTGCGATTACCAAAAATAAGACAGCCACACTCGGCTATCTAGCACAAGACACTGGGCTGTCTTCTAATGAAACTGTCTGGAATGAGATGCTAAAAGCTTTTGCAGAAGTGCGCAAAATGGAACAACGCATGCGCGAATTAGAGGTTGCAATCAGTGAAGGAGTTCCTGAAACACCTGCTTATGATTCTTTTTTAAAAGAATATGATCGATTACAACACGAATTTTCCGATAAAAATGGCTACGGTTATGAAAACGAAATTCGTTCCGTCTTACATGGATTCAAATTTGATCCTTCTTTTTACGATCAAACAATCGATACTTTATCTGGTGGACAACGAACACGTCTTGCACTAGCTCGGATGCTTTTGCAGCATCCAGACATCTTGATTCTTGATGAACCTACTAACCACCTAGACATTGAGACACTTTCATGGTTAGAAAATTATTTACAAGGTTACACTGGCGCTTTACTGATTGTCTCACATGACCGTTATTTTCTTGATAAGGTTGTCACTGAAGTATATGAGCTTAGTCGTCAAAAAATGCGTCATTACAAAGGAAATTATTCCAAATATCTTGACCTAAAAGCTGAACAACTTGCAAGTGATTGGAAAGCTTATGAGAAACAACAGACAGAAATTCACAAACTAGAAGACTTCGTTGCTCGTAATCTTGTGCGCGCATCAACAACCAAACGTGCTCAGAGTCGTCGGAAAGCGCTAGAAAAAATGGATCGCTTAGACCGACCTCTAGGTGATGAAAAACAAGCCCATTTCCTTTTCCATGCAGAAAAACCTTCTGGAAATGTTGTCTTACAAGTAGAAGATGCTGCAATTGGCTACGATGGTGAGGTATTATCAGCACCAATCAATTTAGATATTCGACGCCAAGAAGCAATTGCTCTCGTTGGACCAAATGGAATTGGCAAGTCAACTTTGCTTAAATCTATTATTCATCAGCTACCTTTTATTCGAGGAACTCAGCACCTTGGAACCAACGTAACAATTGGCTATTATGACCAAGGTCAAGCAAACTTACACACAAATAAAACAATTTTGGCAGAATTATGGGATGAACATCCTACTTTACCGGAAAAAGAAATTCGTAGTGCATTGGGCGCCTTTTTGTTTTCTGGCGAAGATGTTGAAAAAACGATTCCATTATTAAGTGGTGGCGAGAAAGCACGGGTTGCGTTAGCCAAACTAGCAATGAACCAAGAAAACTTTTTGATACTGGACGAGCCAACAAACCACTTAGATATTGATAACAAAGAAGTGCTAGAAAACGCGCTAATTGATTACGATGGCACCCTGCTTTTTGTTTCTCATGACCGTTACTTTATCAATCGTATCGCAACGAAGGTGGTTGAGTTATCTGAAAATGGTAGCAAGATGTACCTTGGAGATTATGATTATTATTTGGAAAAGAAACAGGAAGAAGAAGAAATTGCAGAACTTTTGGCAAAAGAAGAACAAACAGAAGTCGTTGAAACACCTACTAGCAAATCAAATTACTATCAAAGTAAGGAACAACAAAAATTGATGCGTAGTTTAAGTCGGAAAATTACGCAAGTCGAAGAAGAAATGGCGCAATTGGATGAAACAATTGCACAGTTAGAAAGAGAAATGGTCCATCCTGAGATTCTTGACGATCATGTAAAATTAAACGATCTGAACAAACAATTGGAACATGCGCGAGCTGAGCAAGAAGAAAAATTGGTTGCTTGGGAAAACTTGAGTATTGAGTTGGAACAGTATGAATAAGGTGATGGTTCCAAGCGATCAGCTCTGAAAAAAATAATGAGCAACTGACAAAAATAGCTTCTCATATTTTTAGACAGTTGTACATGATTTCAAGGAGCTGCTTGGTGAACACTAAAAAGTTATGATACACGACACTCGTCTGATATAAAAATTCAAAATCTTCAACACAAAATAAAGCAAGTATTTACTTACCAAAAAGCATGTTGCGACTTTTTTCGCTTCGCATGCTTTTTTCTTTTTATCCATTTTTATCCCTTCCTCTGCTCCGGCACAATTCTTTGCTGGATTGTAAATAAAATAGTACTATTCAAATTAGAAAAGGAGTTGTTTTTATGAAATTTGTAGTCATTGGCGGCGTTGCTGGTGGTCCTTCCTTTGCGACTCGCTTACGCCGATTAAATGAAGAGCATGAAATTGTGATTTATGAACGAGGTGAACATATTTCCTACGCTAGTTGTGCACTTCCTTATTATCTCGGACAAGTGATCGATGACCGTGATTCATTGATTGAACGAACACCTGAAATTTTAAAAATCAAAAATAATATTGATGTGTTTACGAAGCATGAAGTCACAAAAATTGATCCCGATAAAAAAGAATTAACTATTCATGACTTAACAACTGATCATGTCAGCCAAACAAATTATGATTATCTAATTATTTCTGCGGGCGCCCGCCCAACTTTACCACCAATTCCTGGTGCAGACCAAGCCGAAAATGGTTTTGTTTTGCGCAGTGTGACGGATGCTGATAAAATCCAATCCTTCATTCAAAAAAATGATCCAAAAAATGTTTTAGTTTTAGGTGCTGGAGTCATGGGATTAGAACTAGCTGAAAACTTTAAACATCGCGGTATGGAAGTTACTTTAGTCGATCAGTTAGATCAAGTTGCTTTTCCTTACGATCATGAAATTGCTGATTTAGTTTATGATAAATTAATTGAACAAGGCTTAACTGTTCATTTAAATACACATATCAATGACATTCGCCAAAAAGGAAACGAAGTTCAATTATCAGACGGAGCTCTTCTACATCCTGATATGATTTTATTTGCTACAGGCGTAGCACCGAATAATGAAATTGTTAAATCTGCTGGTATTTCAATGAGTAAAAGTGGTCAAATCATCGTTGATAACCAATTAAAAACGAATCTTCCTGATATTTTTGCCATCGGTGATATTATCGAAACAACCAGTGTAATTACGCATCAACCAACACCAAGTATGTTATCAAGTGCTGCAAATCGTCAAGGACATCTACTGGCAGATATCGTCAATGGTGCACCTTTTACGTATCGCGGTTACATTGGTGCCGGTGTAGCAAAAATCTTTGACTATACTGCAAGTTATGTTGGTCTTACGGAACATCAATTAAAAGAAGCTGGTATCACTAACTATAAAACGATTTTTATCACTCCTTTCGACCATGCAAATTTCTATCCAGGTGCTACTCGACTAAATCTCAAACTAATTTTTGAAGAAGAAACTGGAAAAATTTTGGGCGGTCAAGCAGTTGGTGAACATGGTGTAGACAAACGAATCGGTGAATTATCTGTTGCTATTACTGGAAACTTAACTGTCTTTGATTTACCAGATCTTGAGTTGCCCTACTCTCCACCTTATTCAACTACTAGAGATCCATTGAATATCGCTGGCTACGTTGCAATCAATCAGCTAAACAATACCGTGAAAACAATAAAAGCAAGTGAATTAACCAAAGAAGAATTACAAAACAGTTTCTTTTTAGATATCCGAGAGGCAGACAAGCCTAAGTCGGGAAGTATTGAGGCAACCAAAAATATCCCGATGAATGAATTGCGTGATCGAGTAGATGAGATTCCTAAAGATAAACAAGTTTTTATTACTTTTAGAAAAGGGTTGAATACCTATACTTCTGCTCGAATTTTGGCAGGATTTGGTATTAAGGCAACTATGATTGAGGAATAAGGTTGTGTCGTAGAGCGTTTGGTTCCGACAAAATAATAAATAATTGACAAAAATAGTTCTTCATCTTTTGAAGTAAATGCAAGCTATATGGAGGAGTCTTTTTGGGGACACCGAGGGAAAGAGTGTGACTCCAAGCTGTCAGCTCCAGCTAGATAGTAATCTGATACTCAAAATCTGCATTTCAAAAGAGAAGCATGCGGTAAATATCGTATGCTTCTCTTTTTTGATTAAAAAAAAACGACCGCGGTGGGTAGCCGCGGTCTTAGGAGTTATTTTTACTTGAGGAGTAAAAATGAAAAAGTATAGGGTTGTTTGTTGGTATGTATTTATAATAGAACGTAATTGTGAAGAAATTATGATTGAAATCTTGTCTTTTTTTTGGATTTGTTTAAGAAAAAGTAAACATCTTATTTACGTAATCAAAAATAGTTCGCTTGATAACCTCAGATAACTAAGAAATGGAGACCTTACTGAACTGACCATTGTGTTAAATTAATCGTTTGTTCTACTTTCTTTTTCATATTTCTCGATTGCTATATGAGTCAAAAAGTTCGCTTACTCTATTTTGCAAGAAAAGATTAACTAAATTTCGTAAAAAGACTGGTCAGTCATTAACTAACCAGTCTTGAGCCTTAATTGCAAACTATTATGAAATTTATATCTTACAAAAAAAAGTACCGTATATTATTATATTAGGCTACATAATCCAAAATAATTGATTGATAGCTATCAATCATCGCTAAATAATTATCAAGTTCAACATACTCATTCACTTGATGTGGCAAAGTTGGTACACCAGGCCCAAAAACAACGAAATCAAATAGCTGTTTTGCTTTGGGAAACTCAACTGCATCAGTTGTTCCAGCAGCACCAAATAGTGGGAATGGCTGTTCAAATAGTTTTTGGATACTGTGGAGCAAAGAAGATTCGGGATTTGCTTTTACCGGAATTTTATTGAGATCAATTGTTAACTCAAGTTTAAATTCAGTTTCTTGGTTCAAGTCATCCACGATTTTTTGCAACAATTCAATGACTTTATCATTTGAAAATTCTGGAATCGAGCGTATATTTCCTTGTAGCTGTACATAACTTGGAATACTGTTTACCTGATTTCCACTATTGATAATTGTTACGTTATGGATTGTCCGACCTAAAACAGGATTTTCGACTGTCTCTGCCATGCGTTTCATCTCTGTATTGACTTTCGTCATGAATTCATTCAACTGATCAATGGCATTATATCCTTCTTGTGGGATTGAACTATGGGCCTCTTTACCATATGATGCGACAGTGTAGTTGATTGAACCCACGTGAGTATACATCAAATTGTAGTTGGTTGGTTCACCAATGATCAATCCATCCAAGTCGTCTACGTATCCTGCTTTGGTCAATTGTTCACTTCCTAGTTCCCCTACTTCTTCACCCACTGTAGCCAATAATTTGATTTTGCCATTAAATGTTTTTCCAGTTTTTTTTAAATCAATCATCGCGAGAACCATTGCTACAAGTCCACTCTTCATGTCTGTTGATCCACGATCATATAAACGATTTCCTTCAATTTTCGCTTCAAAAGATTTCTGTGAGAACTCACTTTTATTGTGGAAAGGTAAAAAAAGCGCCTAAAAAGACGCTTTTTTTTGGTAGAAAATTGGAAAACTGAGCTTTTAAAAGCACGTCAACAAAGTTTTTTAACCCTTGAGTTTCCGCCAGTTTTACTGAGTTTTGCCATCATTTGCGATACATTTTGAATTCCAAAAACAGATCATTATAGATGCTCAAATATTTAGGACCAAGATCCTCATAGACTTCCAGATGGGCAATCGTTTCATCTGATGGATAGAATTGCTTATCACCAGAAATTTCTTTTGGTAATAGTTTCTTAGCCGCAGCGTTTGGCGTCGAATACCCAATATACTCTGCATTTTGAGCTGCATTTTCTGGTTTAAGCATAAAATTGATAAAATCGTAGGCACCTTCCGTATTTTTTGCGGTCTTTGGCATCACAATGTTATCAAACCATAAATTTGAGCCTTCTGTGGGAATAACATAATGTAAATGATCGTTTTCTGACATCATGTCGGCTGCTTCTCCCGAGAAAGTTACCGCAACTGATGCTTCTTCGTTAATCATGTACATTTTGATTTCATCCGCTACGATTGCTTTGACATTTGGTGTTAACTGATTCAATTTATCTGCAGCTTCATTTAGCTCTGAAAGATTTTTACTATTCAAAGAATAGCCCAAACTATTTAAAGAAAGCCCCATCACTTCTCTGGCCCCATCAATCAACATCAAGCTATCTTTTATTTTTGGTTGCCATAAATCGTCCCAGTGTTGCATTTGTTTTGCATCTAAAAATCGATCGTTGTAAACAATTCCTAACGTTCCCCAAAAATAAGGAATCGAGTATTTGTTTCCTTCATCAAAAGCCAAATCTAAAAATCGAGGGTTGATATTATTTAATCCAGTGATTTTGGAATGATCCAGTGGCAGCAATAAATCTTCTTTTATCATTTTTTGAATCATGTATTCACTTGGAATCGCAATATCATAATTCGTTCCACCTTGTTGGATTTTCGTGAACATTGCTTCGTTTGAGTCAAATGTTTCGTAGTTGACTTTATAGCCATATTCTTTTTCAAATTTAGTCAACAAACTAGGATCAATATAGTCACCCCAATTGTAAATCGTTAAAATTTTAGCATTTGCCATACCACTTGATTTTTCCAATTGATGAACGCCGAATAACAAAACAACAATAATCATCACGATGCCAAAAAATAAAGATTGCAAATTTTTCATTGTAGTTTTGCCACCTCCTCACGCATGCGACGATTTTTTTTGCCTCTTTTTGGACTGTTTTCTTTACTAATAAAATAATAACCAATTACTAGAATCATTGAAAACAAGAAAACAAGTGCACTCAACGCATTGATTTCCAAACTAATTCCTTGACGCGCACGAGAATAAATCTCCACTGACAAGGTAGTGAACCCGTTACCCGTAACAAAGAACGTCACAGCAAAATCATCCAATGAATAAGTAAACGCCATGAAATACCCTGCAATGATCCCAGGAGAAAGAAAAGGTAAAATGATATTTTTCACTACCTGCAGATTATTGGCACCTAAATCTCGAGCAGCATCCACCATCGAATCGTTCATTTCTTGTAATTTTGGCAATACCATCAACACAACGATCGGGATACTAAAAGCAATGTGTGAAAGTAACACACTTTGAAATCCTAAACCAAAGCCAAGCAAAGTGAAAAAGATCAAAAAGCTAGCACCAATAATAACATCTGGTGAAACCAATAAAATATTATTCATACTCAACAATGCTGTCCGTGATCTTCTTTTTTTCGTGTAATAGATTCCCATTGCTCCAAAAGTCCCAATGATTGTCGCCAATAGTGCAGACAAAAAGGCAAGCATGAAGGTGTTCAGCACAATAATAATCAAACGCGTGTCTTCAAAAACCGCTTGGTAATTTTCCCAAGTAAAGCCAGTGAAACTTGTCATAGAGCCGCCGTCATTAAAGGAGTAGAAAATCAAATAAAAGATTGGCAAATACAACAATAAAAAAACAATGGCTAGATAAACATAAGACCACTTGAATTTTTTCATTAAGAGCGCCCTCCTTTTTTCTTCTCACCTGTTAAAACCATGACCACAAACATCGCAATAATCAAAATAACGCCAATCGTCGAACCCATTCCCCAATTCTGGGTAACCAAGAAGTGTTGTTCAATTGCTGTCCCCAACGTGATCACACGGTTTCCTCCAATTAATCGCGTCAACATGAATAAAGAAAGTGAAGGGATAAATACTGCCTGGACACCACTTTTCACACCGTTTAAAGATAAAGGAAAAATCACTCGACGAAATGTTTCTAGATTATTTGCTCCTAAATCTCGACTTGCACTAATTAACGATGGATTCAACTCTTCTAATGCGTTAAAAATCGGCATGATCATAAACGGAATCTCAATATAAGTGGCAACAAATAAGAAACTCACATCTGTAAATAAGATTTGCTTAGTTCCAATACCCATGAAATCAAAAAAGTGATTAACGCTTCCATTGATGCTAAAAATCCCAATAAACGCATAAGCTTTCAGCAATAAGTTGACCCATGTGGGCAAAATAATCAGCATCAACCACAATTGCTTATGTTTCAATTTAGTCAAAAAATAAGCTGTCGGATAACTAATCAACAACGCAAAAACTGTAATCAACAACGCATACCAAACAGAGTTGAAAGTCATCCAAAGATAGGTTCCTGAAGTAAAGTACGTAGCATAATTTGCTAAAGTAAAGTGTCCATTCATGTCAAAAAATGATTGATAAATAATCATAATAACTGGTGCAATTACAAATAATCCTAACCAAAGCATATAAGGGACTGAATAAATTCTTCGCATTGTTTTCATGACACAGCCTCCTTACTCTTCATAGCTTTCTAGTCGTGCATCAAAGTCTTCCTCTGATTCATTGAAACGCATAACATGGATATCTTCTGGTTCAAAAGAAAGGCCTACTTTACTTCCTTCTTTGGCTTTCTTCGTTGAGTGAACCATCCATTCATTGTGCTGTTCATCGAAACAAATAATTTCATAGTGTACGCCACGAAATAGCTGAGTATCTACTGTAACAACTAATTTTCCTTTATCAGGTGTCGTAATATTCAAATCTTCTGGGCGTAAAACAACTTCGACCGGTTCATTTGGACGCATTCCACCATCCACACACTCAAATTGTTTTCCAACAAATTCAACTAAGTTGTCCTCAATCATCACACCATCAACAATATTACTTTCTCCAACAAAATCAGCAACAAAATGATTGATTGGTTCATCATAAATGTCCACTGGTGTACCACTTTGAACAATTTTTCCTTTATTCATAACAAAAATTTCGTCACTCATTGCCAAAGCTTCTTCTTGGTCATGTGTCACAAAAATAAAAGTGATTCCTAAACGCTGTTGCAATTCGCGTAATTCATATTGCATATCTGTTCGTAATTTTAAATCCAAAGCAGACAATGGCTCATCGAGTAACAAGACTTTGGGCTCATTAACGATGGCGCGTGCGATCGCGACACGCTGCCTCTGTCCACCAGACATTTCACTGATTTCTCTCGTTTCGTAGCCAGGAAGTTGGACCATTCTTAGTGCGTCAGTCACTTTTTTTCGAATTTCATCTTTAGGCATCTTTTTTATTTGTAAGCCAAAAGCAACATTATCAAATACATTCATATGAGGAAATAATGCATAGTCTTGAAAAACGGTATTTACTTGACGTTTATTGGCAGGAAGATCGTTTAGTCGTTTCCCTTCAAAATAAATATCCCCTTCAGTCGCTTCCGTAAAACCAGCAATAATTCGTAAAATCGTTGTTTTTCCACATCCGGAAGGCCCTAATAATGTATAAAATTTTCCTTGTTCAATTTCAAAACTAACCTTTTTTAAAATCGTTTCATCGTCATAGCGTTTCACTACTTGATCAAACGCAATAATTGGTTTCCCCACTTCTTCCTACCTCCAATTTATAAATACGATTTTGTCGCAACAATCAATACTTTCGTCTTAGTTGTCAAGTGATTTCTTAACTGATGTTGCTTCGTCGCTTGATAATAAACAGACTGACCAGCTTTTGCAAAATAACTCTTCTCACCTAAGGTTAACTCTAATTCCCCTTCTAACACAAAAATAAACGTTTCAGATAAAGAAGGTTCAAATGTCTTATACTCACCAACTGACTCAAACGTCAAGAGAACAGGTTCCATTTCTTTTTCATTTGAATCAGAAACTAACCATTCCAGTTCATACCCATTTTCTTCATCAAAATAAATCGTATGGTCTTCTGCTGAATAAACGATCTGCAAGCTTGGTGCCTCTTGGCGAAAAAATTCTTCTGGTGAGACACCCAAGACTTCGAGTATGGAAAAAAAAGTTTCCATTGAGGGCGAACTCAAGTCTCTTTCCAATTGAGAAATATAGCCTTTTGATAAATCTGTCCGTTCGCCAAGTTCTTCTTGTGTCAAGTTCTTTTGAATTCGTAAATTTCGTAACTTTTCTCCAATTTCCATTTTTTCCTCCAACGGAAGTTTTCTAATAGTAAACTTAAAGTTTACAATCACCTGTATTAGTATACGAATTTTAACAAAAAACGCAACCCTTTCAGTTTATTTTTTTGAGAAAAAAACGTGTGATAAAAAAAAGAATTTTACGTCTAGAGAAAAGAAAAAAATTTTCAGGAGGCATTCGCTATTTTTTTATAAAAGCTTAGAGAAAGAACTCCGAAAAAAATGATGTGTTTATGGTATGATATAAGAAAATTTTGAGGGAGGTTTCATTTTATTATGGAAACTTTTAAATCTTTTCAAGTAACAAAGGAACCAACATTTCAAGCAAAAATTATTGAGCAAGAACCCATTGATCTAAGAGACAATGAAGTGCTTGTTAAAGTTGCTTACTCAGATGTTAACTATAAAGATGCTTTAGCTAGCAGTGAATCTGGAAATGTGATTCGGACTTACCCGATGACACCCGGTATTGATTTAGCTGGAACTGTTATCAAAAGTTCAACTGAACACTTCTCACCCGGTGAAAAAGTTTTAGTTACTGGCTACGGACTAGGCGTTACTCATCCTGGTGGATACAGTCAATATCAAGCGGTTCCAAGTGAATGGCTAGTCAAGTTACCTGAACAATTAAGTACACGACAAGCAATGATTTTAGGAACAGCTGGATTGACTGCGGCTCTTGCAGTCAATGCGTTGTTAGAACAAGGAATGAAGCCAACGAATCACGTGTTAGTCACAGGTGCTTCAGGCGGTGTAGGTAGTGTAGCAATCGCTTTACTACATAAATTAGGTTTTACAACTATCACTGGTCTTTCTCGGAAAACAGCTGCTGCATCTTGGCTAAAAAAATTAGGTGCAACTCAAGTTGTTCAACCAGCTGCTTTTTTACCAGAAAAACCAAAACCACTAGCAAAACAAACCGTTGATTATGTAATCGACACAGTTGGTGGCGCTCAATTGAGTCAACTTTTACCTTTGATTTCTTATAATGGAGCTGCTGCGTTGTGTGGCAACGCCAGTGGGATTGAATTAACTACAACCGTTTTACCTTTTATTTTACGAAACATTCAGTTGATTGGGATCGACTCCGTCAATGTGCCTCATGAACGACGAGAAAAAATTTGGAACCAATTGGCTGAACTAGCAATTGCGAATGACTTATTGGTCACAGAAATTTTGCTTGCCCAATTACCAGAAACAATTGCTCAATTGTTGGCAGGAACACATCAAGGAAGAACTTTAGTTCATATAGGTGAAGAATAATGAATATTTTGATAACTGCTGGTGGAACCACGGAAAAAATTGATCAAGTACGTGCAATAATCAATCATTCAACTGGTCGTCTAGGTAAACAAATCGCGGATGCTTTTTCGAAAAACCCCGAAGCAATCATTGACTATGTCACCACCAAAAACAGTGTGTTACCTAAGCCGAGTACCATGATTCACTTGCATATGATTGAATCGACACATGATTTATTAACAACTCTAGAAACACTTTTACAAACAAAAACATATGACGTCATCATTCACAGTATGGCTGTCAGTGATTTCACCCCTAGTATTAGTTTGTCAAAAGAGCATTTCATTGAAAGTTTTGGTACAAATGAAGTGACTGAAACTTCTTTTGACAACTGGCTGACCCAAACAAAGCAAGCTGACAACAACTCTGCCAAGAAAATTTCTTCTGACACAGATCAATTAGTCATTGTTTTAGAAAAAACACCCAAAATCATTAGTTATTTGCGGAACTGGCAACCTACTGCATGTATTGTTGGATTTAAGTTACTTGTGGATGTTTCAAAAGAACACTTACTAAATATTGCGCAACAAAGTCTGGTCAAAAATCAAACTGACTTCATTCTAGCTAATGACTTAACTGAAATTTCTCAAGAACACCATCACGGGTATTTACTCGCAGCAGATGGAACCGTTACTGAAGCATTTACAAAAAAAGAAATTGCGGATCTGATTGTTACAAATGTTCAAAAAAATAAAGGAGATGATTAAATGAAAACTGTTCTACTTGGTATTTCTGGAAGTATCTCTGCCTACAAAAGTGCAGATATCACCAACCAATTGACGAAGTTAGGTTATCAAGTTGAAGTCATCATGACTGAAAGCAGCACGCATTTCATTACACCGTTAACTTTACAATCTTTAGCCAAACGTCCAATTCACACAGATGTCATGCAAGAAGCTAACCCTAAAGTAATCAACCATATTGAATTAGCAAAACAAGCTGACCTCTTTCTAGTTGCTCCGGCAACAGCCAATATCATTGGAAAGCTAGCAAATGGAATTGCGGATGATTTACTTTCTACAGTTGCACTTGCTTTACCTCAAAAAACACCCAAATTGATTGCACCAGCTATGAACACGAACATGTACACAAATCCAATCAACCAACGAAACTTAACCACTTTGAAATCTGTTGGTTATCAAGAAATCGAACCAAGAGAATCCCTACTAGCTTGTGGTGATTTTGGCAAAGGCGCATTGGCAGATGTCCAAATAATTATTGATCAAGTGCTGTTACACTTGAATCAACGAACAATGTAGAGGAGGAAAAGTGATGAAAAACACTAAAAATTTCACTTTAACCGCAATGTTTTTAGCTATTCTTATCTTACTAGCAGTCACACCACTCGGTTTTATTCCGATTGGTCCAATCAATGCAACGACGATGCATATTCCAGTCATTATTGCATCAATCGTTTTAGGGCCAAGATTAGGCGCATTTCTTGGTGGGGTCTTCGGCTTCATCAGCTTAATCCGTAGCACCATTATCCAAACCCCACTTTCCTTTGTTTTTTCTCCTTTAGTTCCTGTGATTGGTACCACTCAAGGTAGTTGGAAAGCATTGCTGGTGGTTTTTATTCCAAGAATTTTGATTGGTATCGTTCCCTACTTTGTTTATTTAGGTATCAAGCGCTTTTCTAAGAGAAATACTTCTCCTGTTGCCTTATTTATCGCAGGATTGGTCGGCTCACTTACAAACACGATTTTAGTAATGAATTTGATTTATTTTTTATTCCAACAAGATTATGCTCAGGTAATTGGTGCAAGTGCAAATGCGGTCTACTCGGCGATTCTTGCTGTGATCTTTACTAGTGGAATTCCTGAGGCAATTGTGGCAGGACTAGCAACTGCAGCTGTGGCAAGTGTTCTTCTTAAGTTGATTAAGGTAAACCCTACACAAGAATTGTAAAAAAGGTTGTGGCTCCAAGCGTTCAGCTTCGAAAAAATAATGAGCAACTGACAAAAATAGCTTGCCATATTTTTGGACAGTTATGAATTATTTCGAGAAGTTGCTTGGGGAACACCGTGTAAAAGGTTGTGAAAGAAGTGCCCAGCTCCAATAAATAAGAAAAAATTACCAGAAATTGCTTCCCAAATTTTTGAGTAATTTAGGCTTATTTGGAAGGAGTTACTTCTTGAACACCGTAGAAAAAGGTTGTAGTGCAAAGCATTTAGCTTCAAAAACGATCTCCCTGAATGATTAGTCTAGCTTTTCTCACATTCATTAAACAAAAGAAAGCAATAAAAAAGAAAGCCTTCCCAAACATTTACTTATGTTTAGGAAGGTTTATGCTATAATCAAATTTGACAGTGAAGTTGAATGACGGTGGTTACTTTTCGAAAGGTGGTGGTGCTTATGAATATAAGTACCGGACGCTACGAAAGGAGTAACCCTTTTGTCCGCATATGAAACAATTCAAATCATTCTTGGTTTTGGTATGTTTACCATCGCATTGATTGGTTTGATTGTGGCTGTGCTTAAAAACGACAAAAAGAAATAGCTAGTCGTCACTTTAGCGAGACGACTAGCTATTTCTTTTTGATATCGTAATGTCTTTGCCACCGTCTTTAGCGGTGAAACGCAAAGATGATTAACTTTACTCCCATTTTTTATTGTTCATTATGTATTTGATTTTTAATAGTTACTTTCCAAATAGTCGAAAACTATTTTCTTCGATTATTTTTATAGTATTTTATAAACAGTAATATTACTACAAAAACAGTCGAAAAGATCAGAAAATTTCTCATCGGAAACATATACGTAAACTCCTATCAGCTATCGTATAATCATTACATTATCAGATAGCACATTGCGTTTGTGAATCAAGGCTACAAATGGGAAATTCTGCTGTTAACGTCAGTCGAACACCACCTTTTGTTCTACCTTTATTAATCATAGCTTTAATGTCAGCCTGTCCTTGATTACAACAATTACTTAATATCCCAGCTCCAATAATAACACCGACGACAGCCCCCATAACTCCACCAATTACCGCTCCATAGGCTGCCCCATTCACAGCAAATCCTACAGCGGCACCGCCTAAATAATCTCTTAAGTTTGCTAAACCTGCCTTAGTGGTTGCGTACTCATTAATACCACCATTCACAAATTTTTCTGACCATCCATTACCTAATGGTACTATATAATCACCTAGAGTTTGAACTGCATAGCACATTTTGACTTCAGCACCAGCATATTTTACTATAAGTGATTGAATCAAGTATGGTTATCTTCTCTGGTTGAAACATTTTATTTGTTTCTATACTATCATCATTTTCTGAAGCATAGATAACTTGAGAAGTACCTGGGGCTAATATACTCAGTAGCAACATACAAGACAACATCGTAATAATTAGTTTAACTTTTTTCATTTTAACACTCCCTCATATTTTTTGTAAACGTTAACAAAAAATATATAGCATACAGCTATTACTTCTATAATTAATAACTCACATTATAAGGTAATATTTCATAGTCAGAAAGAATTAAATTACGCAGAGAGGATACTAAAAATTTGCTAGGCTTTATATAAATATCAGTTTATTAGTTTATTGGCTCTAAATTAAGTCTTGACTAATATTCTTAGACTATTCAACTCATTTTCTACTTTGATATATTATCTTTCTTTTTCATTCCCTTCCAAGGGTTAACACTGAACATTTAAATAACTTCGTGTTACTATGAGTTCGAAAGAAATTGAACGGAAAGGAAGATTCCTATGAATATTTTTGTTGTCGGCGCTAATGGTCAAATTGGTCGCCACTTGATTGAAGACCTTGCAAAGACGGATCACCAAATCATTGCTGGTGTTCGAGATGTTGCTAAACAATCACTAATTGAAGCGAACAACGTTACTTACGTTCCATTTGATTTGACTTGGACTGTAGCAGAAATGGTCAACGCTTTTAAAGAAATCGATACAGTTATTTTTGCTGCTGGTTCTCAAGGAAAAAACTTATTACAAGTCGACCTTGACGGTGCAATCAAAACCATTCGTGCGTCAGAACAAGCTGAGGTCAAACGTTACCTAATGATTAGTGCCGTTTTTGCAGATAATCCAGCAAACTGGCCTGCTTCAATGATCGACTACTACATTACGAAACACTATGCTGACGAATGGTTGAAGCATCAAACAACTTTAGATTATGTTATTGTTCAACCAGTTACTTTGACCAATGAGGAAAAGGTTTCACACATTCAATTAACTGAACCTGGTGAACAAGCTGCTAAAACAATCAGTCGCCAAACAGTTGCTGCATTCTTAAGTCAATTAGTTGATACTTCCGCTTTTTCTCGAAAGACAATTGTTCTTTCCGAGGGAACAGAGGAAATTGCAGACGCACTAGCTAAATAGAAAAAAAGGTATGGCAACTACTTGCCATACCTTTTTTTTATTTCATAAGTGTTAATTCATAAATTGGATCATAGGTGATGCTTGCGCCATCGTTTATAAAGTCGCTACTTGACCCTAATAATACTTTGTTCACTTCATAAATAGATTGCGCCAAATTTATTTTTTCTAGGACTGAATTTTTTAGTGGTCCTTCTTCGCTTACTCGGTTCCAATGATGGATCGCAATATTTTTTGCTTGCTCTAAAGTGAATCCTTTTGCTTGCAAAATAGCCGTTTTTGTCCATAAAAAGTTTGATGGCACAACATGATTCAAATCATCTGCATGATATGTTCGCCCATCTCGATCCAAAGCATATAAAAACATTCCATATAATTGATGATCTGCGGTAAATTTTGCTACTTTATAAATATTACTTGTCTCATAAGGTTCTTTTGTATCATACCAACGATTATTGTCTTGTTCTTCTGGGAAAGTCAAACCTGGCATAAAGCGCTCTTTTTCAATGATATTGGCATAATCATTGATTGCACGTTGTGTTCGTGTGTCATCCGATCCATACTGTTGGTATCCTAAATAGGTAAAACTTGATGCAACATTTTGTAAAGGTGCTAAGTTAGAGCCATTCGTGTCGTAAACAAAAACGGTGCCATTGTTCGCCAGTGGTCCAATGTATTTTGCTAACGCTTTGATTACACCATCTGAAAGAGCAATGTCTGCAGCACTTGGGAAAGTTTCCATATCAATATCAAGACCATCAATACCAAAAGCACGTACGTGTTCATCTAGTAATTGATTTGCATATGCATCAAACTCTTGTTCTGTTGGAAATGAACCAGCATAAGGGACTTTCAACAATTCGGAATAGTCAATTGCTTTGGTTAATTTCACACCACGCGCATGTAAGTTAGGTACGTAATGTTCTTTCAATTCCTTAAAAAATGGTGCTGCTTTGTCTTCTTCTCCTTTTGGTACATAACTAAAGATGTTTACAATGTCGATACCATAAGGAATGTCATCCATTGTCAACCAATTTTCATCAGGTAAACTAGTGTTGACACCCTGCATCGTTTTATCGCGCCAAGCTCGATAGTAAACCATCGTCTGTGTTGAATGTTCTTGTTCTTGTCCATGAACTGTTACAGGAATAAAAAGTGCCATAGCAAAAAAAACGAGTGCAGCAAATCCAACCTTCATTTTCTTCATTTTGTTTTCTCCTCTTTTTCTGTAAAACATCCCGTCAAGCCTCACTAGCAATTCATTTTCCATTTAATTTCAAATAATGGAAAACCAAACCACAATACGTCATATTTGCCCAAGAAAACCATTCTCTCGTATAATTCTCAGGATTGTCCACATCAACTCCCTCATGACACTGCAAAGTTCCAGCGTCGGTTTTAGCAATTTGATCAATTTTTTCTTCAACAAAGTCTTGATTCGTTGAAGTCAAGCCTTCCATCGCAAGTGAAATCGGCCATACATAATTTGGTGGTGTATGCGGACTGCCAATTCCTGCCAAGTAAGTTCCAGAATAATAATAAGGGTTTTCTTTACTTAAAATTTTCTGACGTGTCGTTTGATAAAGTGGATCGTTTTCTTTCACATAACCTAAAAACGGTAAAGATAATAAGCTAGGAACATTTGCATCATCCATAAATAAATGATTTCCCAAACCATCTACCTCATAGGCATAATAACTTTTACCATTATCGTCATGTAGAATAGCAAATTGTTGGACACCTTCTGATATGTCTTTTTGTAACTTCTGGATTTTTTGACGTAATACTTCTTGGTCTTCTTCCGTTTTCACTGCTAACAATTCTAGTAATTGATCTAAGATAACTAGAATAAATAAATTTCCTGGGACAAAGTACCCATAGGTGCACGCATCATCACTTGGACGAAATCCACTCCAGACCATTCCCGTATAACTTATCGGTGTGCCTTTTCCTTCTCTTGCTAAAGTGTCCGATGGCGGACAATCTGTACGTTGGAAAAGGTATTCTGATGTTTCGTGGTGTTGCTCTGTAATGAACGTATCGATTGCCAACTCAGCAATCGCCCAAAAATCAGGTGTCAAATGCGCTTCATAACCTGTTTTTTTGTACAGATGAAACGCTAAGAAAAATGGTGCACATAATGAATCGATTTCAAACTTTCTTTCCCAAACTAATGGTGAAATTGGAATATTTGACGTGTCATTACTGTAATGACCGCCACCAGTTTCCTTGTTAAATGCATTAGAATAAGGATCATGCTTGATATACGTTAATTGTTGCTTCAATACGCCATGAATCAATTGTTTGATTGCGGGCACTTCATGGACGATTTCTAAATAAGGTAAGACTTGAAAAGTTGAATCTCTTAACCACATGGCGGGAATATCACCTGTGGCAACAAAGATTTCACCATTTTCTCTTACAGAAACAGTATTCGTAATTGTATCAACGAGTGCATGTTGAAATAACTTTGTTGCTTTTTCGTCTTTTAAGTTAATAGTCATTGCATATTTTTGGATTTCATTGATTAACTCTGTTTGATTGATCACGTCACTACTCCATTTCTTGTTTATTGAAAAAAATGCCATATGTTCGTATCTCACCTGGCTTGAAAGCATCCATCGCTAACGTTATTACATTCTTGGCTACAGAATCAATTACTTTGCCTTCCAAATTCAGTAGTTTTACTTCCGCAGGTACATCAAAAGAGAGTTTTCCTGGTATTTCTTGTGCTATATCTGTTGAATTGTACAAACGTAATTCGATCCCTGTTCCATCAATGGTTGATTGGAGGCTACTAAATACAACAGTCAACTCACTAGCTGTCACTTTTCCTCGCGGATCTTCAACAAGTGATTTTGGATTGACTGGGAAATATTGGATGGGTGTTGTAAAACGATTCAATTCCTGCGTTTGATAGTCAAGCGCTTCTTGTGTTGTTTCTAAATAGTTTGTTTGTAACTTTTGGCTATTAAAAAGTTCATCTAAAACAATGCTTCCTTCAAATACAATTGTTCCCACTAATTGGCTATCTGGTGTCGGGACAACTTTTGTTTGAAGTCCCGAAGCATCTCCAGGTCTTCGCCACGTATCTGGACGCCCTAAGTAACCCACACCACGTAAAACAGTGATTGCTAATTGCTGTCTTTCACCATCGATCACTTGGAAATCTTTCGTACCTCTAGTTAAAAATGACCAGCTTTCTTTTTCATCATGAAGATTGGCAAGATGTAACATTGGTCGCATACTTGTTGGTTCTTCTTTATAGCCAATTTCTTTCCAATCAGGTAGATGTTTTTCTTCAATTGGCCGTTGGATGATGCCAAATGGCGTATCACTTGTAGAAACATTTGCCGCTGTTTTGGTTGCTATCATCAAACGTAAACGATGATCAAGGACTTGATTATCTAAAGTTAGATGCACATCGATCAAGTTCGTTTGTTTGTTGCATTCCAGAACCATCGTATAGCTGACTGTTCCATCGGTTACTTGTTCTTTTCGTGAACGTAAGTCAAAAGGTAATGCCCATTCTCCCTCAATCGTCATTCGACTAATCAAGTTGCCTTGTTCAACCACTACTTGTTGATGCTGTGCAAAATCAAGTTCTAGGAACCAGTCATTAAACGCTGGTGAATAATCATAAGTGTCGCCTTCATCACCACTGTCTTCAAACCATAAGAAATCATGGTACCATTTCTTCAATTCTTTTGAGTAAAGGTTTAGTTTTCCTTCTTTTAATTGGATCACATACCAGTCATTTTCTAACTCCGTTGCTTTTGCAAGCTGTGGTACACTTGCAGCCGATTCTTCGACAGTAAAACAAAGCCATCCCATTGAAGGCAATGTACACTTGATTGCTACTTCACTTACATAGTAGTGTTCATCACTCATCGCTGCTGGATTTCTTCTCAAAAGAGCGGCATTTTCTCGTTTTTGACTTAACAATTCAATTTCGACTTTTTCACCGTTTTGATCAACTAATGAAAAATCAGGTGTTTTAGTTGAAAGTGTCACTTTACGAATCGTTGACAATTCAAAGGGTAATGGATTCCAAAGAAATACTTGATTTTCTTGTCCTTGGTTCAAAGAAATGCTCAATTTTCGCAATAAATAATCCACACAAGACTGCGCTTCTTGTAATCCGTTAATCCCACGCATATAGATATCTTGATTCGTTTTATCACTGTTACAGCCACCTGCACTATCATGGGCTTGTCCTCTGGCAACGATTTTCCACAAGCTTGTAATCAGTCCTTGTTTGACAGGAATACCATGATTTGCTGCTACGACAGATAATGGTTCTAATTGATACGTCAAGCTACGTTCTAATCGATCGTAAACCTGTTTCAAATCATATCTAGAAGAATAAATGCCACGATGGATTTTTGAATCAGACGGTTCAATAAATTCTCCAGAGAACTCAGGAAGTTTTTCAGATTCATTTTCTAAAGATTTAAAGAAAATCGGATAGTTGCTTTCAATGAATCGAGTCGTTGCTTCGCTTTCTTGATTGGCTAAATTGATTCGTTGTTTCAAATCAAAGTCAACTGCTCGTTGGTCACCACCTACTGGTAACAAATGTGTTTCACTTGGTGTCTGTGTACTGATTTTTTCTGCAAGATCATCAAATTGATTTTGCTCAACCAATTCCACACCAGCATAGTATCCGTTTTTGATATTTGCTGTTAAGACTTTTGAGCCATCATTGCTTGACCAGTAAAAGTAACGAGCTTCCGCTTCTCTTGGCATTCCTCGCCAAAACAATGCGTGAGAAATATCAAATCCTTGATAAATTTTGGGCATATCTTGTCCTTGTCCAAAAGAGTCTGGTAGATAACCAACTCGCATCACACCACCTAATGCTTTGGCCTCTGCAATGCCAATTTTTAGATTACGAACAATCGATTCACCTGACGTAGTCATCTCATCAATTTGTGTGAACCATGGACCAATGAACAAGCGTCCTGCTGTCACAAATTTTTTGATATCTGCTTCTTTTTCTGGAAACAGAGCTAAATAATCTTCAATAATCGACATTTGACCATCAAGCGTATAATAATCTAATTGATTTGTTTCTAAAGCTTCTAAAACTTCATCCATATGGAAAATAAATTGAACGCGCGCTTCTTGACGGGTAAAATACCATTCAAAATCCCAATGGGTATGTGCGACTGTGTAAATATCTTTCATGAGTGACACTCCTCTATTCTTCTACAATTCATTCGATTATTCAGCTGAACGAGCCATCAATTGGTCTGCTGCTCTTTCTTGTCGTTGATTCAAAATGACAAAAGGTGCATACATGATGATATCTAGGACCACCAATACAAAAGTCAAGATGACTGGACTAATATGGAAGGCGCCTAAGACCCAAGTGCTAATAAAAATTGGTTCATTCCCTGAATTTAAAACAACTAATGGAACGACCCAGCCAAGTGAAGTTACCACATAAGCAATCACGGCATTGACGATTGGTACAACGATCCAAGGAATGAACATCAATGGATTTAAAACAATTGGTAATCCGAAAATAACTGGTTCATTAATACCAAAACAACCAGGAATCAATGCTAATTTGGCAACTTCTCGTTCTTTTTCACCTTTTCTCGTAAAAATTAGCATGGCGATGATCAAGCCAAAGGTTGCCCCTGAACCACCAATCATTGCATAAACATTTGTCATAGTATTTGGTGCGATTGAGATGCCAGCAAAACTTTGTGTTTCTGCAAACTTCGCAACATTTTCTAAGAAAACCGGTAACCAAAACGCGGAAACAACTCCCCAAACGATATTAAAACCATGTAATCCTAAGAACCATAAAATTTGTTGTAATAAAATGACAATAATAATTGCAGGTAAGCCTGTTCCAACAGTCAACAATGGTTTGATTAACACTTCAGAAATCATTTGTAACAATGAAACATATCCTAATGATTGGATCACGATACGAAGAACACCAAAAATCAATAATACTTCACTGATCGGAATCAATGAGAAAAAGGAATCAAAAACATTTTGTGGAACATTCCCCGGCATCTTGATCGTAAATTTACTTCGTGTAAATCGAGCAAATAAAGCAACTGCGATCATTCCAACAATCAATGCGGTAAACATACCTTCATAACTGAAGAAAGAAGAAGCAAAACCTTCGATTATTTCTGCCTTAGAGTCGAGATAATTCACATTATTTGGTACCATTACAAAGTAAGCAGACAATGCAAGTAATGTTGCAATAATTGGATTTAAGCGTTCATTTTTTTCTTTCTGTTTTAATTCAATCGCATAAGAGTAAGCTGAAGAAAAGACAACAATAATAGCAACGATTCCTAATGTAGCATTTCCTAAGTAACCAAATAAGTTACTAATATTTGTTAGAATTGCATTATCGATCCCTTGATTTTTAATCAACGCATCGATCTGCATTTTAATTAAATTGGAAAATGACCCAACAACAGTAAATGGGATAGTGCGGACAAACGCATTTTTTACAGCCTGTAGAATAGTATTGCCTTCAACCCAAGCTGAAACTTTTAACAATGGTTCTTGAAGTTTTTGTACATCAAATTTCATAGTAATACTCCCTTTTCTACTTTTTAGAGAAAACGTTTTCTGATTTAATTATATACAACTAAGATAATTTGTAAACACTTAATTTTATAATTATATATACAAATTATCTTTTTTATATTAAAATGTGTATACAAATAATAAAAAGTGAGGTTTACAAATTGTACAAATACCGCGAAATTTACTCAGATATTAAGCGTGATATCTTAACAAATCATTATCGTGCTGGGACTTTATTACCTACCCAAGAATTTTTTGCAGAAAAATATGATGTTTCTCGCATTACATTAAAAAAAGCACTATCTTTATTAGAAAATGAGGGATTAATATTTAGTAAGCAAGGTTCGGGTACATATATTCGTCCAACAATTGAAAACAACACAAGCGAATTACTTCCCTTAGATTTACCGGTTGGGGTAACTTATTCCCATCGTGATCAAGAAATCAAAAGTAATATTTTGTTTTTTGATGCTCGTTTGCCTACAGAAGAAGAACAGCAAAACTTATCTTTAAATAAAACGGACCCTGTTTATGAATTTAAGCGCGTTCGTTTATTGAATGGCCAATATTATAGTTTCGAACATGTCGTTATGCCGGTCGCTATCGCACCAATCACCGAAGAAATCTTGCAAGGATCCGTTTATGACTATTTAGGTCATGAAGCGAAGTTACAGTTAGTTGATGCACGCCGAATTGTTTATGCAGATCATGCAAATGAAGAAGTTAGTGACTCTTTAGGTATCAAAAAAAATGATCCTGTATTGGTAATCGAACAAATTGGTTACGATCAAAAAGGTCGGGCATTTGAATTTTCAAAATCTTATTTTATTAGTAATCAAAGTAAGTTTGTTCTCGATGTTCATTTAAAGAAACTGTAAGCTCCAGTCAGTTCACTTGGAAAAAGCAAACAAGCATGCCAACTAAAAAATAGTTTGCATGCTTGTTTGCTGCTGTAAAGTTGAAATGCTAAAGTAACAAACAAGCTTGGGATATTACTTATCCCAAGCTTGTTTTTAGTTTTCAGAAACAAATTTGGCAGCTTGTTGCCCCGCTTGACGTCCGAAAATAATAATTTCTGCTACTGAATTTCCACCAATTCGGTTATCCCCGTGTAAGCCGCCAGTTACTTCACCAGCCGCATATAAACCTTTAATTGGTTCATTATCTGCATTCAATACTTCTGTGTTCGTATTGATTTTCACGCCACCCATTGTATAGTGGATCCCTGGTGCGATTTTGATTGCATAATATTTTGGTTTTGATAAATCATTGTCCATCGCAGTTGTACGATTAAATTGTGTATCCTTTTTATCTGCTACTTCGCTATTCCAAGTAGTAACTGTCTTTGCTAATGTTTCTTCAGGAATATTGATTGCTTTTGCTAAATCTTCAATGCTATCACCAGCTGTAACATAGCCTTTTTCATCATAGAAATCAATTGCTTTCGCACGATCGCGTACGCCTTGGTCAAAGATCAAGTAAGCTGATTTGTCTGGCAAAGCAGTAATTGCTGCTGATACTTTATCACGAGTATCCATTTCATTTACAAAACGTTCACCATCGTTATTGACAAGAATTGCACCTTCACCACGGACAACTTCACCAATCAAAACACCTTTGTCTTGTTGAACAGTTGGGTGAATCTGAATTTTATCCATATCCACTGCTTGTCCACCAAGTTTTTCAATCATCTTGATGCCATCACCCGTTGAACCTTCTTGGTTAGTTGTTACATAACCCTTCAGGTCTGGACGATATTCTTCGATCAATTCTTTGCTTGCACCAAAACCACCAGTTGTTACAACAATTGCTTTTCCAGTGATTTCTTTTGGTTTTTCACCTTGTACTTGTACAGTTACTTCATTCACTGTACCGTCATTTTTCTTGATATCTGTAACATCAGTGTTTACAAAAATTGGAATTTCACGTTCATGAACGTTTTTCAAAAGCCCTTCAACTAAGTAGCCACCAATTGCAGAACCATCTGATGGGCGATGCGTACGTTTTTCACTCATCCCACCTGTGATCGTTAAGTTATCTAAAGTAATACCATTTGTGTCTAACCAATCAATAGCGTCTGCTGAATGATCAACAAAGTAGCGTAACATTTCTTTGTCGTTCGTTCCTCCACCACCTTTTAAGGTTTCTTCATAAAACGCGTCATTTGAATCTGTGATGCCATCTGCTTTTTGGAATTTAGTTTCAGAGGCATTCATTCCGCTCGAAGATTTTGAAGTATTTCCGCCCGCAACTGGCATTTTTTCCAAAATAACTGGATTTAATCCAGCATCTTTTGCTTCAATTGCAGCAGTCATTCCAGCTCCACCAGCACCAACAATCACTAGGTCATAGGAATCTTTCATTTCTTTTGGATCTGTATATGCTTGTTCAGATGCACCAGAAGACACATCTGTTGTTTCTTTTGTACTTGAGTTTGATGATTCCTTTGAAGCTGAATTATCTGATGAACAGGCGCTCATCGTGATAACAGATGTCACAATAAATAAACTCGCTAATAATTTTTTCATTTTTTTCCTCCTTTTTTCCCAAAGCTCATTATAAGTGAACAAAATCACAATAACAACAGCTATGAGAAAAATTTAAAAGACAGATAAAAAAATCAGACACTATCAAGCATTTGACAAATAAAGAAATAACATAATTTTAGATCAACAAAAAAAGTTGTGACGATTGTCACAACTTTTAACGCCATTTCTTAAATAATCACACAAACTTGTAAGAAATTGTTTCTTATTCTCTTTATTTTTTCGGAGCTGAACGCTTAGTGCCACAACCTTCTTCACGGTGTTCCCCAAGCAACTCCTCGAAATAATTCATAACTGTCCAAAAATATGGACAGCCATTTTTGCCAGTTATTCTTTATTTTTTCGGAGCTAAACGCTTGGTGCCACAACCTTCTCTTAAAATTTTGTTGAATTTTTTTCTGGAGCTAATTCACCAATGATTCGAACTTCCGTTTCCAATTCCACATCAAACGTTTCCTTGATGACTTGTTGAATATGACCAATCAATTCCACATAATCTGTCGCCGTTGCATGATCAATATTGACAATAAATCCTGCATGCTTTTCAGAAATTTGTGCGCCACCCCATTTTAAACCTTGTAAACCTGCTTCTTGGATCAATTGTCCAGTGTAATGCCCAACAGGACGCTTGAATACACTGCCACAAGAGGGATACTCAAGAGGTTGTTTAGATTGACGCAATTCAGTTAGTTCATCCATTCGCGCCTTAATTTGTGGGTAGTCTCCTTTTTTTAATTGAAAACGTGCTTCTAACACGATTGCATTCATATTTTGGATTTCACTATGACGGTAAGAAAAATTCATTTTTTCGTTGGTTAGTGTTTGCATCGTTCCATCTTCAAGTAAAACATCGACTTCTGCAAGGACATCCTTGATTTCACCATCATACGCTCCCGCATTCATATAAACAGCCCCGCCAACACTTCCTGGAATTCCACAAGCAAATTCAAAGCCTGTTAATGATTCCGCCAAAGCTGCATAAGTTGTATCAATTAGTTTCGCACCTGCTTCTGCCACAACAACTGTATCTTCTACATGAACAGCATTCATTTCAGTCAACATAATAACTACACCACGAATCCCGCCATCACGAACGATCAAATTGCTAGCGTTTCCTAATACCATCCAAGGCACTTGATTCATTCTGCAATAGTCAACGATTTCTTTGACTTCTTCTTTTCTCTTTGGAAAAGCAAGGACATCTACTGGTCCACCAGTCTTGGTAAATGTATAATTCATCAACGGTTCATCTAAGAGCAAAGTTATCTCTGGTAAGTGCTTCATTAATTCTTCTTTATTCACTGAGGATTTTCCTTTCTTTTCAAACATCCACATCATTCTATCACGCTTAAAACAAAGTTACTACCCTCGATGTTAAAGCAGATGACGAAGATGCACCCGGATCATTTGTTCACAAAGCTCGTGACTCTGATAGACTCCTGCTTGTTTTAACTGTTGATTATTTGATTGCGCTTGTTGAATTTGTTCAAAAAATGCCATGACCATTGGCTCAAACCCGCGTTTTTCTAAAGTATTCGTCCAATCGCCAAATTCCTTTAGTCGTGTTTGTCCCTCTTGTTGAATCGTCATCTGTGTCAGATTACGAACTTCGTAAGTCCCTTGTTCACTGGTTACTTGATACTGTTCCGTATTCGCACCACTTCTCAAATCCATTGTTAAAATAGCCGTTTGATTAGCCGTTTCGAGATGCAAGATTGCAAGCTCTAGATAATCATTCTGTTCAATGATCTTACTGTTCACTCGAGTAATGGGTTCATCCAATAAATAAACAGCTGTATCTACTAAATGTAAAAAAAGATCATACACAACAAATTCCGTTGTTTCTTGTGCAGCTATTCGATTTTTTTGCAACTGGATCAGACGTTTATTAGGCAATTGCTTCAATTCATCAACCATCGGTGCAAAGCGACGATTAAACCCAATCATCAATACAACTTGATTTTTTTCTGCCAAAGCTTGTAACTCAGCTACTTCATTCAACGAAGTACTTAATGGTTTATCAATAAATACATGGATTCCATGTTCTAAACATTTTTTTGCGAGTTCATAATGAACTTTTGTTGCTGCGTGAATCATACATGCTTCGATTTTTTCTGCAATCAATTCATCAATCGTTTCATACAAATGAGAAAAGCCATACATCTCTTTGATTCTTTTTTTCGTTTCTTCATTTCTAGTTGCAAAATAAAAGGTCAATGTTCCTTGATTTTTTGCATAAGTGGGTAGATACGCTTTTTCTGCAATGTTGCCAATACCGATTACGCCAATCTTCATTTTTTCTCCTCCAATAATTCTTTCTTAACTTAATTTTACACCATTTTTCATTTTGATAAAATTGAAGTACAATGAGAACAGAAAAAAGACGTACTTAAGTAAAAAGGAGTGTCTATTTTGAAACTTATCTCTTGGAATGTTAACGGCCTTAGAGCGATTATGAAAAAGAATTTTATGGAAGTCTTTCATGAGTTAGATGCAGATTTCTTTTGTTTACAAGAAACGAAATTACAAGAAGGACAAATAGCGTTAGACTTGCCTGGTTATCATCAATATTGGAATTACGCAGTCAAAAAAGGATATTCAGGTACTGCCATTTTTGCTAAGGAAGAGGCACTAACTGTTTCTTACGGTATGGGAATTGATGAACACGATCAAGAAGGTCGTTTGATTACATTAGAATACCCAAACTTCTTCTTAGTTACCTGCTACACGCCAAACTCGCAAAGCGAATTAAAGCGATTAGCTTATCGACTTGAATGGGAAAAATCTTTTGAAAACTACTTAAATGAGTTAAACAAACAAAAGCCAGTCATCATCTGTGGTGATTTAAATGTAGCACATGAGAAAATTGACCTAAAAAACTGGAAAACAAATCAAAAGAATGCTGGCTTTACCCTTGAAGAACGCAATGCCTTTTCTCATTTGCTTGCTACAGGATTTACTGATACTTTCCGTCATTTTTATCCAACGCAAGAAGGCATTTATTCTTGGTGGAGCTATCGTTTCAATGCACGGAAAAATAATGCCGGTTGGCGCATCGACTATTTTTTAACAAGTCGTTCTTTGGATAGCAATTTAATCGATGCCAAAATCCATACTGAAATTTTTGGTAGTGATCATTGCCCAGTAGAGCTAGACTTAAAAATGTAACGATTTGTTTTGATTTCTAGAAACAATTTATTTTTCGATAATCTATGTTAGAATACTTTTTAAAGGGGGGTTTATGAAAATGAACTTCGTTGCAATGGACTTTGAAACAGCTAACCATCAACCACATAGTGCCTGTTCATTGGCATTAGTGATGGTTCAAAATAGTCAGATTGTTGATGAATACTATACCTTGATCCAGCCGGAAACACCTTTTTTCTGGCGTAATGTTCAAATTCATGGCATTCATCAAGAAGATGTGCGAAATGCACCAAAATTTCCAGAAGTTTGGTCAACGATTCAAAATTATTTTCAACAAAATCGGCTAGTAGTTGCGCATAACGCCGCTTTTGATACTAAAGTGTTAGCCGGCTGTTTGGACTACTATCACCTCGATCAACCAAATTATTTATCATTATGTACGGTGAAAAGTAGTCGCAAACTATTTCCAGAATTCCCTAACCATAAACTCAATACGGTTTGTGAGAATCTTTCTATTTCACTAGATCATCATCACGATGCGTTAGAAGATAGTCGAGCTTGTGCTGAAATTTTGCTTTATCAAGAAAAGCATTTTGGGACGGAGCCGCTTAAGAAATTGGTTACTTTGAAGTAAGATTGTGAAAAAAGGTTATGGAGCCAAGCGTTCAGCTTCGAGAAATAAGAATAAATGACCAGAAATTGCTTCTCAAATTTTTTAGTCATTTGGGCTTATTGGAAAGAAGTGTCCAGCTCCGAACGACTAAATCACTTCAAAATTTAAAAAATAAGAACCTTGTTTATCCATTCGATAAACAAGGTTCTTATTTTTATTTACAATAACCAGAAGAACTATTCATACAATAATTTTCATAAGTCTGAGCGCTGGGGTAAACAATAACCTTAGCAAAACACTACTAAAATTTTTAATTATCCCTGAATCAGATTGATACAATTGATCGAAAGAATCTGCAAATAAAATGATGTGTCCATAAAGATATACGGTAAGCAAATAAACAACAATTCCTATCCCTATTATAAGCAAATTTTTTTAGCTTTTGACAATTGTTGTTCTCCTGTTTTTAATTTTATTGATAAAACTCGTCTTTTTGTGCCCACACTTGATTTGATTATTTTAGCAGAAACAGATCTAATATTATAAATCCAAATAACTCATTTGATAAACATCTAAAAATTCACCTGCATCACTTCTCGCACCTCTTGGCATCGTTGATTCGATTTCAAACCCCAATTTTTGATACAAATGTACTGCTCGTTCATTTCGAACTTGAACTTGTAACTCTAAGCGAAAAATTTTTTTACTGTTCTTTGCCCAATCAATAATTTCTTCAATCAGCAATGTTCCTAATCCAAATCCCCAATACTCTTTTAGTAAACTAATTCCAATTTCTCCGATGTGAGCGATTCGATATTCATTAGTAGCTTTTACGGAAGCTGTCCCAACAATTTTTTCCCCAACTAAAGCAACCAACAACAAATTATTCGTACTTTCAGCCAAATAACCTAGTTCTAAAGCCAGTCTTTCTGGTGATAACTGCAATCCTTCTTCATCCATCACTAAAAACTCTGTTTCGCTACCAACCTGTTTACTCATTGACAAAATTTCTTGCGCATCTTCTGGAGTAGCCTCACGGATTACCACACTAATTTCCTCAGCCATTGATTTTTTCCCATCCATTTCGTATTCTTTTTTCAAAATCTGCTCCTTGACTACCATATGCGCGAAATTTCACATAGCGTTTGTTCAAATCTGTATCACTTTTTTCTAAAATCAGTTCCAGATAATCTTCTGGCACAGCTTCTTCCAATAAATTTCCCCATTCAATAACAGATAGTCCATCACCTTCAAAGTACTCATCTAATCCCAAGTCTGCACCGCTTGCCGCCACACGATAGATGTCCATATGATACAACGGTAATCTTCCCTGTCCATACTCACGAATGATTGTATATGTGGGACTTTTGATCATTTGATCAATGCCTAATCCCAAAGCAATTCCCTTAGTCATTGTCGTTTTTCCAGCACCAAGATCACCCGTTAATATCAAATTATCACCAGCTTCAGCAACTTCTCCAATTACCTTCGCAAGTTCTTCCGTCATTTCTAATCCTGTTAATTCAATCATTTCTCTTCTCTACTTTCTATCCTCTATGCTTCGTCCTGTTTCTATGTGCAAGTATAACGCGGAACAGCCAATTTTTAAAGAAAAATAAGAGTGCACGACCGAGGTCATACACCCTTATCAAGAATCAAATGTTTGAAAATAAAACGGTCGCTGACTTGCTTGTTGGAGCCAGTTGTTCATTCTTTATCTGAAAATGAACGCTTGGTACCACACCCTTTTTCGCGACCTTATTAGTCCATCAAAGTTTGCGCTGCAGTAATAATAGACAATTTATAAACATCTTCTTCATTTGCCCCACGTGACAGATCAGAAACTGGCTTGTTTAGTCCTTGTAAGATTGGGCCGATTGCTTCAAAGTTACCAAAACGTTGCGCAATTTTATACCCAATATTTCCAGATTGTAACTCTGGGAAAACGAAAACAGTTGCTTGTCCTGCAACATCCGAATTTGGTGCTTTCAATTGTGCAACTGCGGGCACATAAGAAGCATCAAATTGTAATTCACCATCAATCATATATTGAGGTGCTAATTGTTTCGCAATTTTTGTTGCTTCTACGACTTTATCTACTTCAGCTGCTTTAGCAGAACCTTTTGTTGAAAAACTCATCAACGCAACTTTTGGTTCGATGTCAAATAACTCAGCTGTTTTCGCTGAATCTACCGCGATTTCAGCTAATTCTTGAGCCGTTGGGTTCACATTGATTGCACAGTCAGAAAAGACATATTTTTCTTGATCTCTTCCGCGAACCATGATCATCGCACCACTTGTACGACTCACACCAGGTTTTGTTTTGATGATTTGTAATGCTGGACGAACTGTGTCGCCAGTCGAATGAATAGCACCAGAAACCATGCCATCAGCAATTCCCATATAAGTCAGCATTGTACCAAAGTAATTGACATCTTTTAAAATTTCTTGTGCTTGTTCTTTGGATGCCTTTCCATTACGACGCTCAACAAAAGCATCAACCATTTCATCCCATTGTGCATAATTAGCAGGGTCAATGACTGTAAAACCTGAAGCCTTGATACCGCGTGCATGAGCTGCATTTTTGATTTCTTCTGGGTTACCAATCAAAATTGGTTCCATCAATTCTTCTGCTTTCAAACGAGCGGCAGCTCCCAAAATTCTTGCATCAGTTGCTTCTGGAAAAACGATTTTAATACCACGACGAACAATTTTAAATCTTAAATTATCAAACAATTCCACGAGATGACCTCCAGATATTTTATATATCCAATCATACACTATTCTCAAAAAAAAGAACAGTTTATTTTATCTGTATTAGTCATAAATGCTATAAAAATGAAGTTTTTCACATATATATACAACTGCACTATAACAGGAAAGCGCTGTTTTATTACACTGTTTCAGGTAGTTGCCATTCAATGGGTGTTTCACCTAAAGCTACCAACGCATCATTTGTTTTTGAAAATGGTTTCGAGCCAAAAAAGCCACGATGTGCTGACAATGGACTTGGATGTGGAGAAGTCAAAACGATATGACGGCTACGATCAATCATCTTGATTTTTTCTTGAGCCGGTTTCCCCCATAAAATAAAGACGATTGGCTGTTCTCGTTCATTTAATTTTTCAATGATCCGATCCGTCAATTGTTCCCAGCCTTTGCCACGATGTGAATAGGCTTGTCCTTCTCGAACAGTCAAGACGGTATTTAACAATAAAACGCCTTGCTTTGCCCAAGAGACTAGATTCCCATGCTGGACTGGTGAAATTCCCAGATCCGACTGCATTTCCTTGTAAATATTTACCAGTGAGGGCGGTGTCTTCACGCCTGGTTGTACTGAAAAAGATAAACCATGTGCCTGATTTACACCATGGTAAGGGTCTTGACCCAAAATGACTACTTTGACTTTTTCATAGGGCGTTAATTCTAATGCTTCATAAATATGATACATATCGGGATGTATCTTTTGTGTTTGATATTCTGTTTTTAAAAATTCACGTAAAGATTGATAATAAGGTTTTTCAAATTCAGCTGCTAAGATTTCTTGCCAACTATTATGAATGATTTCTTTCAAAATCCTCCACCTCCTTTTCAAAGGATAACCTACAAATTATTCTTAAACAAGGGACAATCTTCTCCGCCTCGCCTCCTTAATATGGTAAACTAAGAAGAAGAATTAGAAAGGAACGGTAAACAATTATGATCAAACTAATTGCATCCGATATGGATGGTACATTATTAGATTCACACATGAGCGTGACACCGGAAAATGCCGAAGCGATTCGCTTTGCCACAAAAGCTGGAATCGAATTCATGGTAGCCACTGGTCGTAATTATCAGGAAGCGCGTGCAGCGTTAGACGAAGTTGGTATCGATTGTGCAATGATTACTTTAAACGGTGCGCAAGTTTTTGATAAAGAAGGCAATTCTCTTTTTACAGTTGCTATCCCCAATCAAGAAGCAACACTTGTACTAGACATTTTAGATCAAAACAACATCTATTATGAAGTTTCGACAAATAAAGGCTTATATTCTGAAAGCCAAGCAAAAAGAATTGAAAGTTTTGCTTCCATGGTTGCAACGCACTTACCACATTTGACTTACAAAATGGCCATCGCAATGGCTTCTGCAAATTTAGAATTACTTCATATTAATTACATCGATAGTATTCGCAATCTTTTACAACAAGATGAGGAAATTGAAGTCTTAAAAATTATTTGTTTCCATACTGAAGGACCTAGTGTTCTGGGCCCTGTCGGCAAACAAATTGACGAGCTTGGTAATCTAACAGTTACTTCTTCTGGTCAAAACAATATTGAAGTCAATCATAAAAACGCCCAAAAAGGGATTGCTGTTGCCCACGTAGCAAACGACCGTGGCATTTCTTTAGACGATGTTATGACTATCGGAGATAATTTCAATGATGTCAGTATGTTACAAGTAGCAGGCGTGAGCTTCGCTATGGGAAATGCAGAAATCGACGTGAAAGAATATGCAAAATACACAACTGCAACGAATTTAGAATCTGGCGTTGGCAAAGCAATTTTACGTGCGATTGCTGAAGACTTATAGTTCTTAGTTAGAAAAGAGGGATAACGATGTCAGAATTTTTCATTCAAGAAAAACAGCTTAGTCGTGCGACTCGAACAATCGTTAAAAATGAGGATGGAAAATCACTTTTCTTAATGGTTGGTCGTTGGGGAACGAAAGGCGATGCACTTTCGCTTTATTCAATGAATGGAAAACTCGTTGCGCACATCAAGCAAGTCAGCCTGACATTTGGTACTCGCTTTGAACTTTACAAAGATTTTGAAAAAGTTGGCACCATGCAGAAAATTTTTAATTGGCCAGGTGATTTTTATTATATTCGTCACCTTCATTGGACAGTTCAAGGTGATATTTACAATCATCGTTACCACATCCATCATTTCAATCAGCCAATCATGGCGATGAACAAAGCTACGTTGTTTACTGGTGATTACTATGTACTAGATGTGACCAAGGATGAAGATGCGCCACTTTGCATTTGTATTGCTGCTGTTTTAGATTATTGGCTCTATCATAAAAGCAAAAATAAGGAGCGTCCACTTGATTTTCGGTTGGATTTGAATTAGCTCCTTTCAACAAATAAAAAGCTCTCTCAAAAGTTAATCTTTTTGGGAGGGCTTTTTATTAATGATCTGACTAGCCAGAGAAACAGCCTAAGTAATAGTAATAACAGCGTTCAAATGCTCCATTTAATGAAAGCAACAAGAATAATATTAGCTACCAGACAAAAATAATTCATCTATCCGTATTATATGAAGTAAAAAATGAAAGAAAAAAAGTCCAGCAATGATCACTTTACTGAACCAAGCGTTAATGGCTATTGGAATAAATCTGGGTTTGATGGAAGTGTAAATAGAATTGGGCATTACTCTATTTGTGATCAACACAAAAAAAGTATAGCAAAACACACAAGTAAATACTTTTTTTATTTTCACTTTTGATTTAAAAAATAAAAAATCGGATGATTATTTTATTTAAATTCCTCTTTTGATAACAACATTAAAGATTGAATCCATTAGAAAACAACTGCTATGTTACAGAATTTAACACAACAGGAAACTATTTTTTGATTTTTCATTCTCAGCATAATTCAACAATCAAATCATTTATTTGAGATAAACAGCGGATGAATAATTGTAATAAATTCTACTATAACGTACATACAACGTCTTTTTTATTATTTAAAACAGGATTTTAATATTAAAAAAGATGTTATTTTTGTTTATGTTATACTAATTATTGTTATAATATTTATATAATATATTATAACAATTTAACTCTTATATATAACACAAAAGAGTTATTTTATTTTTATAATTCTATTATTTTATAGTAAAGGCAATAGTGCTTGTATTGTTTTTATCAAAAGGAGCTTGAAAATGGAAAGTTTACTATCGAAAGAAGAACAATCTAAGATAAGGATTTTTTTCTATCTAATCAATTCAAATAAGGAACGAAGCATCCAAGAAATTGAAAAGTATAGCGGATTATCCTATTACAAAGTATCTAAATTGGTAGATAATTTAAACGATGATGTCAAATATTATTATCGTAGTGATTTTACTTTGATTGATAAAAGCAGTCGTGGTAGTGTTTTCATCAAAGCAAATTCAAGTTTTCTTTTTAACCTTCTCATTCAAAACTATTGTAAAAATAATATGGCTTTCAAACTGCTCGATCGTATATTGTTGAAAAAAGAATATAGTGTAACTAAATTTGCGAATGACAATTTCTTAAGCCTTTCCTATGCCTATAGCATCGTTAACAAATTAGACAAATTTTTAAATGGTTATCATTTAAAACTGGACGAAAATTTATGTATTTCTGGTGATGAATTGAGTATTCGAAATCTTTTTTATTCCATCTATATCAACATTTTTAGAAATGAAGATTATGTTTTTTCCAATAAATTGGAAATGGAAGCTGAAAATCTGACCAGAAAAATCGAAACTCATTTCAAGCTAGCAAATCTTTCTTCACAAGATAGGAAAAAAATTAAATACTATGTCACAATTGGCATTATCAGAATGAAAGGAAATTATTATTTAGTTGATTCGATTTTCACAAATACTAGCTATGAGAATCAATTTACCCAAGACTTGCAAAAAAGATTTGCTCTCTCTGAAAAGACTGCGTTAACTTGGTATCAGGAAATTAAATATTTCTTAGAAGTAGAAAACATCCTCCTCATGTCGACAACAATTATTAATTCTGAGTTAGTTTCAGTCGCCTATACCAAAACAGTTCGTATAATTGATAGATTAGATCAACAAAATCTTTCATTTAAAAATCGAATCAATCCTGATTATGGTTTTTTCAAAATGAAAAACTTTATCCAAGATGTTTTCTTAATCTATAGTAAACGGGTAGATGCTTTATTTTTTGTTGAACAATTTTACTTAATTGAGTTGTTTCCCGATAAAGTTCAATTGATTCATTTATTATTTGATGACTCTTTTGATATGTTCAATAGTCAAAACCGCTATATTATTTTTATCTTTTTACTTATTCTTGATGAACTATTTGAAAACATTGTTACTAGTGAAATCAAGCTTAAACTAGATTTGATTGGTGGTTCAAAATACCAAAGGTTGATTCTTTCAAAACTAAGTCTAAACAGTCATTCAAGTATCAAATTGACCACTGATCATCCTGATATTCTCATCACTGACCGGCTCAAAGATTTCGAAACATCATCTGAAGACTGTACACAAATTGTTTCATGGGCTTATCCACCAAGTATTAATGATTGGAAAAAACTACAACAGTTTCTAGGCAAACAGCCTCCAATCAAGTAAAGGTCTGGGCGTATAAATGCGTCCCAGACTTTTTTTTCAGATAAGCGTGAACAACGTGCGTTCAATTTCATCAGTCGTATAAATATCAATTGAAATATCCTCTAAATTTTTCGTAATATCTTTGATTCTTTCAATCAATAAAATTTCTGAATATCCCTTTTCTTCTTGATAATTTTCTATCAATTTTTCTAAATCCGCTAAATTTTTATCCAATAATTTTTTACAAAATCGTTTATTTTCTATAATTGTGGTATCTAATTCTTTCTTCCTTTCATCATCCATACTATACGTTCCTCCTCTATGTTTATTTTTTTACACCTTTAATTTAGCAATGATTCACTATTTCCTCCTTTTTATTTTTCAAATCTATTTTTTAATATGCCAAAAAAACTTTCGTTATTTATTTTTTCTAAAGTTCATTTAAAATCCAAATAAAAAGCACGTGTATATTAGTGATATGATGATTAAAAATAATTAAATAAAGGTGGTATAAAAAATGAAATCGTTATTAAAAACAAGTTTAATTACTACATTATTCATTGTAACTCTGACTGGTCCAGTAGCCTATGCACAAGTCAGCGACACTACAACCCATTCGTTCGCGACAACGCTTGAGGAACAAACCGAAATAAAAGAAGGAACAAGTGGAGTACTAGCTGGTCAAATGGTTCCTTACATTCAAGAATTACCTTTTACAGGCACTCAAACACTTCATTATACAGTAAAGAATACTGATTTTATCAAAGGCGACAACGCTGCTATTCTTCTCCAGATCCCTGAAGAATTCACTCAGATTACTCATTTACCAAATTTTCTAACATTTATTAGTGGAAATGTTTCTTATTCTTCAATATTTGGCCATGAAGAAGCAAAATTGACTACCGAAATCATGGATGTCTCTGACAATCGTATTATTGTACACCTACCCGACACATTTTGGAAAGGAGAAACTGGTGAATTAGATGAAGGAACTATTTCTTTAAATTTTGTACTCAGTTATGGACAAATTTTAGCTGAGCGACCAGATGTGACCATTCCAGATACCTTGATTGGTTATGAGTTTCAAGCAAAATTAAAATATAGTGCACAAGAATGGGACGAACAAACAGAGCCTCTGAATGCGACCGTAGAGGAAACTTATATTACGTCAGATACTAGCGCCATTGTGAAATAAGATTTTGTTCAAGCAGTTAACTCTAAAAAAGGACCGAGGTATCAAAAAAGGAGGGATGACAACTTGTGTCATCCCTCCTTTCAAAATTGAATTCTAGGTAACTTACTTGCCCTGAACAAAATAATTAAAATCAGCGATAGTATTGCCCTGAAATCGTGTGTAACTCCCCTTTTTTGTTTTAAAAAAAGATGGCACGCCAGAAATCTTTAACTTAGCATACATTATCTGCTTTTCTTGAAATGTCAACCTATCAGTATCTATATAAAAGATAGGCTGATCTATCTTTTGGTTCGTATAAGCAGTATAGCGTATGAAGGACCGACAAAACTCGCAAGTGATTCTTCCAACATAAAGATATCCAGTTTTTTTATTGAGATTAGATAAAGAGAAATCAGAAGAAATATTCGTAAATTTTTCTGTATGTTTCTTATAAAATCGTTTATTTTCTTTTGTCAGTTCCAAGTCGCGTTTATCTACATTTATTAACATCTGTTGATTTGTAAACGATTCAACCGGAATCATTGAATGGTCATATTTTGCATGAGCGAATACGCTACAAAGAATTAGAATAAAAAGATACCCAAATAAAAACCACTTTTTTTTCTGTTTTTCTTCTTTTGATAATTTTGCTAGCATATAAATTGTCATGAATATATTTATAGTGATGAACAAGTTTATGTATCTGATGATGTTATAAGTATGAGAAGTAATCAGATCAACTCCCCCATAACCTCCGAAAATGACAACAAACGAAACAATGAATGGTAAGCAGTAGAGTCTCTTATGCACAGTTTATTGCCATCCATGATAATGTTCCTACCAATGCTATTACTGTAAATTCTGCACCAGCAAATTCAACAATTAAAGCAGCTACTTCACGCCATGCCATTTGTTTAATGAACCCCATAACACCGGCACTAATAATTGCAGACCATAAAGTTGCACCAATGAAATCTTTTATCGAGCTTGACATACAATCTAAAAATGCACCACGCACCAAATTATTTTGTCGTACTAAACTGAAATCTTTTATTTCGGAGTACCCCTGAGAATTAGTTCGCTTTGTCCCATACTTCTCTTCTAGCTTCGCATAATCAATACCAACAATATCTCCTTGTTCATTTATTAGTAATGCTTGTGTAAACATAAACTCTAATTCACTGGCTAATTTATCTATCTCTGCTTTTTTTGCTGATCAGATAAATTAGCAAAAACCAGCTTTGATTTTTTAATTCCTTTTTGGAAATTCATGCTTTCACTTAATTCTACCTTTGATAGCTGATTTTTCTCGATGGTTTGAGCTGAAACCGATGCAGGTACTACTACACTAAGTAAAACTAACAGTACAGAAAATAGTACAAATACTTTTTTGGGCATTATTGTTCCCCCTGTAAATATTATTTTTGAATTCAGCTGATTTCAAAAATAGTTTACCATCAAATAACAACAACAGAAAATGTTAATTCCCATATTCCAACAATAGATAACTTAAATAAGCTAAAAAATCACTTTTGGTTTACTTAAAATAACTAATATACTATAAAAATTGTTGATTTCTCTCACAATTTAAATTTTCATGTAGTCTTCTACAACCAAAAGAAGATATACCTTCTTTTTTAGCCTATGCCAAACAACAAAATATCGAGCAAATCGTTTTCGTTTCTTTAATTGGTGTTGAAAAAAAACTGGTGGCTCCTCATCATAGAATTGAAAAAATGATTCGTGAAGCAGAGATATCTCATACTTTTATCCATACTAATTTCTTCATTCAAAATTTAAACACGACATATCAGAATGATATCAAGAACAACCATGCTCTGTTTATTCTAGCTGGTCATTCAAAAACAAATTTTATTGATACCAGAGATATTGGTGAAGTAGCTGCTGATTGCTTAACAAATTATGCTTACTTGAACCAAGAGTTAGAACTCACTGGAGCAAGAGTACTAACTTATGACGAGATAACTGAAGTAATGACACGATTTTGGGCACAAAAATCACTTACAGTAAACCAACTTTATTTAATCTTCGTCGAGTACTGATTCAGCGTGGTATACCAAAAGACTATGTACATGTCATGGTGATGCTTTATCTGATTACTCAGTTAGGGAATGCTAAAAAAGTGACGAGCACGATTGAACAGGTATTACATCCTCCGCCACGAACCATCCAAGAATATGTCCGAGATTATAAAAATGATTTTATTCGTGAATCCCACTAGTAATTCAGCTTTTTTTCACTACAATGAACACAAAAAAACTGCCTTCAAACTTAGGCAAAAGTCCTTGAGTGAAGGCAAGTATATGCTTTGTTTTTTTATTATGATGGACTAAGTAGACATTCGCCAACTCAAAATTTCAAGTTATGTGTGAATAAACAAACGATTCGTCGAAAGGAAAGCACATTGTCTACTTCTTTTTTGATATATGTTAGAAGGTTCGAACAGGTGCATCAAATATACGCTGTAAAGATTCACTTTTTTTATCAATTTTTATTTTAGAAACCAAAGTTCCTTGAACAATTAATCGAGTTGTTGCCTGCATATCGCCACAAGTAATCAATGTAATTATTTTTTGATTTTCTGGCTCAGCTAATACAGATGTATCAGAGGGTGGTACCTTTTTCTTACTCGTTGTTTTATAAATATAGATATTTGTTAAATCCGTAATATAAATGTTGTCTCCGAGAGTAATCCTCTCAAGCGGTGTAAACAATAATTTGGGATTAGAGGCTCGATGACTAGCTAATATATAATTTTTCTCTCCCATTTTTTCTTGTTCAAATAAAGTACCTGCACCATATAAAAGTGAGTACTCGGAAATACCTTTGAAAATCGGCAAATTAATTTCTATATTAGGTATCGCGACACCACCAATAATTGGTAGGTCTGAACTATTTTTTCCTAACCTTGATTTTAATATTTCTCCATAGCCAATGGATTCCACGTTTGCAAAATCATAATTTTGATCCTGTCTTTGCTCATTTTTTTTGATTTCTTCTTTAGAAAAATGATTGATATTATACTCTGTTTCCATTTTTACCATAAAATAATTCTGAATTTGCTGATGAAAAATCAGCCCTAAACCAAATAAAAAAACAATACTATATAGACAAATTTGGATTACTTTTTTTATCATTTCAGCAACCTCTTTTGACCAAATATCAATGTACCTGAAATGGAACTATAGATATTACCCAACGAAGAGCTTTGCAAGCCACCATCATTCAATTTCGTAACGACTGGTTTAAGTTCATGCCTTGGTGCAAAGTGGACTGGTTGATTTAATAACGGAGAACGTTCTCTTCTTTTTCTATAAAATCCGATTCTAGTCACATCCGTCACATCCTGATGCTCATGGACTTGTTCAACGGTTTGATTCTTTGTTTGCGAAGTCAAATCAGCATTTGTCTGACCATTTACCTGGTTAGCGATTGCTAACAAAGAACTGCTAAATAATACGATCAACATATATTTTTTCATTATTTTTTATCCTTTAACTCTGTGACTAAATCGCCGAACACTTTCCAATCTTTTGCTGTTGGCGGACTGTTCCAAATGATGTAATGTGTGTTGAGATTATCTCCCAAGACATCTGATACATAAATATCTGTTTCTTCATTAAAAATATTATTCACATTTAAATTAGCAAACGGTAGATTTTCAATCATTTCCATAATATAACAGTTATATTCAGGACCAATTGAAAAATCGACAGATATCGTAATTACTTTTCTTAATGCACTCCATGATATTTTATTGATCAAACAAAAAGTAAGCTCTAGTAAGAGTGATTTATTTTCTGTTTGATTTCCAATAATCTTGATTATCTCCACGTTCTTAGTAAAATGATTCACTACTTGAATGATTTCACCATAATTTTCTTCCAAAACATTCAAGTAGTTAAAAATTTGCTGATCCATTATTAATCCTTTGTATACTACGTGTTTTAACAGAATGCTACGTATGGGATCAACTAAACGTTCTTTTTCTACTTGAATCTCAGGAATTGCAAAAAAATGCTCTAAAATAAAGTTCATCTTCTTATTCAGTTCTGGATTGATATCCAAACGATTATAATCCTTATCAATGAACTGATTAACATAAAGGAAGTTGAATAACATTTCTATATCTTCTTCACTAAATGATTTTTCTTTCATGTAGTTCTTGATATCTATTAAATTTTCTCTTTTCAACTCAAACAACTTTTTTGTTGTTTTGTCTGTTGAAACCTGTTCCTTGATCCTTAATAAGGACAGTCCCAAATACATCTCTAAATTTAGTTTTTCAAATCCATTGATATCTATAATTATTCTTTTGGTCTTTAAAAATTCGATGATATCTGTTACTTGATCTAAAATATCTGCCCCGAACGGATATTCATAAAATTTAAAGATGCCTGTATATAATTGCGCCACTAAAAATCTGAATTCTTCTTCAAGATAGTCATGTGAAAAGAAATCAATCGAATACTGAGCAAAAAATTCAATCAATTCTGTCCTAGTTTTATAAGCCTTTGATAAACTCGTATAATAATCAAACGAGAAATCTTCAATTGTTTTTTCTGGAAACTGGATCGAATAATCAAGTAATGAGAAAACAAAGGATTCTCTTCCATATTTCCAAATAAGTCTGTTGATTGAATCTAACCCATTCTTCTGAAACCGGTACTTATTGTTTACTTTTTCAATAAAGAAAAATTCATCTAGCTCCATTGACTCTAAGTCACTGACCAATGAATTAATTACTTTATTCGCAATAAAATAAGTCATATCAAATTTTGATTCAACATCTTTGACAGATACGAATTCATTTTCGGCATTTTCTATGAAGGAGAACACTCTTAACTTATCAAATTCACTATCAGAAAATATTGTCTTCATCACTTCACTTAACTTTTCTTTTATTTTCTAATTGGTTATTCAACCGTTTAATTTCCCTATTTTTTCGAACAAAAAGATAGATACAAAGCAATAAAAGTAATACGAATAGAATGATACCAATGATGATATATAACGTGTAACTGTCCTCGGCCCTCACAACGGCTTTTTCATTTAATTTTTGCGAAACTTCTTTTTTTATCGTAAAGTCTTGTGTGAATGCCCATTTTTGCTCTTTTGATAATACAGTGACTTTGGCAGTGTACTTACCCGGCTCTAATTTTTTCTCATTCAAACTTAAGTCAAAATCATACACAGAGTTGGGGGCAATTTGGGCACCTGACACATTTGTCTCATATTTCTTTTCGTCAGTCTCCTTTGTATAGATTGCAGCTTTCACTTGAACTTTATTCAAAAAAGCGGCACTTTCATTTTGAATTGGAATTTTGATCCCATTTCGTCCATTGATTTGATTTGGTGTGATTTTGCTCAAAGTGACATTATTTTTTGTGATTTTGTTCTTTCCATGTAAAACCACAGCAATCGTATAACCATATTCATTTTTAACTGCCATCCCATTCTTGTTCTCTTCATCTTTGTCGTCACTGTTCTTTTGAATAAAATTGATTCCTCCAGCTAACACACCATCAAATTCATTTTCTGGCATCTTAACTGTATAAGAGACAATCTTTGATTCTTTTGCATTCAATTTTATCTCTTTCACATCTGGTTGAATAATCTTTGACAAGTTATTTTTTAACTGAGTATGTTGGAAATTTTTACTATTTTTATATTCAACCACTCCATTTGAGTTGGTAGAAGTCACATCGACAGAAGTATACACAGTGATTTCATGATCACTAGCGTTTTTGACTACCACGTTGAGTTTGTCATTTGTTTTAGGTTCAAGTCGCAAATCAAAATACGTAAGTGCTGGATCAACTTGTTTATCAGATGACTGTGGTTGAACTGTATAGTCTACACCTGAAGCATAGACTGGATTAAAGCTAATCAGAGTAACGAATAAAGCAATCCCTAAAATTGCCAGGTAGCTTATTATTTTTTTCATATTGCACTCTCCTCCAAAATTACAAAAGATAGCAAGATGACTTTTGGCAGTCATCTTGCTATATCAATGGTTAAATTATACAGTTTTAGTTATTTTCAACTGTATCATTCAATGTCCATGTTAAAGTTGTTTTGTATTGTCCTTGGACTTTAACAGTAGCACCTGGAACACTTAATGTTGAAGAACCTTTCGCAAAGTTTTCAACTGCTGTACCATTCCCTTCACCTTTTTGAGCATCCATAATTAAGCTTGCTTCACCTGTTGGTTTCAATGCAATGCCTGTTTTAACGTTTGCAACCGCAGTTGATGATGCATCTAACGTTGGTGTATCCAATGTGATTTGTGCATTTGTCAATTCATTTTCACCATTTTTAAATTGGCCTGTTTGAGCAACTTGTAAATTCCAACCTGTTAGTGTTCCACGAATATCTTGAACAGTTGCTTTTGTATCTGTTTCAGATTTATAACTTTCGTCGTTTGCAGAAATTGGATGATTACCAAAATCTAAGTTTGCTGCTTCGATTAATTTCAATCCATCAGCAGGTGTAGTAAAGCCGACATTTCCGTCAGTTATTTTCGAATCCACTGCGTCAGCATGGATTGTAGTCCCACCAATTGTTAAAGTACCGAATAAGATTGCTGTTGATAATAAAAGTTTTTTCATTTTTGTTCGTCCTCTTTTCTTTTTTTTAAAAATATAATTAACATAGATAAAACTATGGCTAACCCAATAATAAATAAATAACGTTCATCTTGACTCCCTGTTTTTGGAAGGTTTTTTCCTGAACTTTGGTCAATTTTTGGTGATTCTGTTTTTTCTTGTGGCTGATCATTAATCTTGCCTGAAGTATCTGGTTGATCTGATGAATTACTATTCGAATTATCGTCAGAAGTTTTGTAGAAGCCGACAACAGCTTGAGAATCTTGTTTGTCAACTTCTCGTGCGAGTGTAATTCGTGATGAACAAGCAAATATCATAAAAACGGAAGCGATTAATGTCAGTAATTTCATTTTTTTCATCTCGATCGCCTCTCCTAATTATTGGAAACTGTATCTTCAACAGTCCATTGTATCGTTGCATCGTATTCATCAAGCACTGCGCCACCCGACTTCACGTGAAGGAATAGTCCAAAGTCATCATTCCAGTTTTGAGAAATATCCGTCACTTCATGGTTTTCAGTTTGTTTTGAGTAAATCATTGCAGAATTAGCTGAATTAATAGTTTGTACCACACCGTTTTCATCCTTATAATTCAGTGTTCCATCAAGTTTTCTACCCGTTTGTTTACCAGTAAATTCTTGCGTGAGTTGTGCAGTTACGCTCCATTGAGAGCCTAATTTTCGGAAATCTTGAATTTTCAAATCATTCTTTTTGTCTTGTATAGGATACGTTTCATCATTTCCTGATAGAGGGTGTTCACCAAAGCTGATTGTTTCAGGTGCTTCCACAAATAACAAATTTCCACGATAGACATACTTAACGGTCTGTGCTTGATCCGTAAATTTACCGGTTGCGTTATCTGGAGTTGTCAATAGCTGATACCCGTCGATCGTTAGCGCCTCTGTTTGATAAGGGTCATCGATTTTTCCAATGAGCACTTTGTTAGGTGCGATTTCGTTGCCATCTTCATCAAGGTACATCACTGTAATGGGGGCTGCTGCTGCTTTTTCGATAATATGAATTATCGCTGTTTTTTTAGTAGTATGACTGGTTGAATTCGTTACTGTGTATTCAACTGGATAATCACCCACTACATTCGGATTGACTTGTGAGTAATCAACCGTGATGTCCTTAGTGATATCACCATCATTCGTGTCTTTCGCCGTGATATTCTTCATGATTTCTTCTTTGATGTTCGAATCATTCAAATAACCTGTATAGAAGGTTTTATCTTCAGCCTTTATATTTGGAAAAATTGTACTTTCACCTTCACTGCTAAATAAGTTATTTAAGTCAAATCTATCGGTTATTGTTTCACTAGTAGCTTTATTCGTTTTATAAACCCATGCACTTGTATGATAAGTAAGCGAATCACTATCAACATGTGCTTGCGCTGACATCAAGACTCTGACTTTGCTACCAAGTAAACTACCTTCATTTTTCGTTCTAAATGTAGCAGTTACTTTTTGAATACCTCCAGAAGGCTCTATTCGTAAGTTATATTCACTGGGATCAATTGCTTGTAATTTGCCAGTTGACCAACGGTTATATAACTTAAAATCACTGGCATCAACTGAGATATTCGCATCGGTTACTCGATTTCCTTCACCATCGTAAGGAATTATTTGCCAAATGATCGTATAGAAATCGTCTGGTCCTAGCTCGTAGTTAATCAATGGATTGGCCTCAACAAAGTTTTGGATTACGTCACTTCCACGACCAAACATTCCTGTTGGAAGACCTTCAACCTCTGTGCCGTTCTTACCAATAAAATTACCAGCATCTTCTGTCGAGATTCCCCAAAAGGCATTTGCCAGTCCGTAAGCAGGTGGCGGATTTTCTCCATCATCTTTTACTTTAAAGTTAGGATTCGCATTGTTAACAGCGTGCGTCGTACCGTCTGGATCAGTAGAAGTAATATTCACGTTATAGCTTTTCCCCTCTTCGCCAATGATTGTTCCTGCAACAACAAATGAAATATCTGCATTCCCCACAATTTCTTTTTTCAGCTCAAAAGTCACTACTCCAGTAGCAGGATCTTTCGTCGCATTAAAGTACTCCGCAATTATTGGATCTGAAAGGACTAAACCATTGATATCAATACCATCTAACGGAAATGTGATAACGATCTTTGTTCCAATTGGAATCGAATTACCGTCTTTATTTGTTAGATGAACCTTTCCTTCATAGCTTCCACCCTTAGAATATTCATTAGCATCTGCACTATAGGAAACACTTCCATCTTCAAGAGATACCGTATTGATTTTTTGATCATCGTCACTTGCTTTAGTAGTTGTATCAGTTGTTACAGTTTTGTCTGTCGTTGGGTCTGTGCTAGTTTTCGTTTCTGAAGTTGACGTCTCACTAGTACTTGTCGTATCAACTGTTACTTTTTCATTTGTCGGATCCGTACTACTAATCGTTTTTTCAACGACTTCTTTTGAACTTTCAGCAACTACCGAGACACTTGAGCCTACTAAACTGGAAGATACACTTAGAAGTAACATCGAACTGATTCCAATCGTTTTGAATGTCTTCTTTTTGATTCTTTTCAAGTTTGCTTCCCTCCTTCCCCTTTCTATCATCTTAGAAAATAACGCCCCCTTTCGTAATCTAGAATACCTTCTTCTCACTATGATTTCTTTTCTATTTTTCAAAAGCCATTTTGAATTTATAAAAAAAATCAAAAATGAAAATAATTTGCTAATGCTTCAAGGATATATTTGCTCGCGTGGCCGTCTCCATATGGATTGGTTGCCCCACTCATTTTTTCATACACAGAAGCATCCACAAGTAGTTCTTTAACTTCTTTGTATACCATTTCTTTCTGAGTTCCAATCAATTTTAAGGTTCCTGCAGCTACACCTTCTGGGCGCTCCGTTGTATTTCTCAACACAAGAACAGGAACACCTGTATAGGGTGCCTCTTCTTGTACTCCACCTGAATCAGTAAGAACTAAATAACAACGACTAAGCACATTGTGAAAATCATTAACAGATAATGGTTCAATCAGCTTCACTTGTTTCGATTGACTTAAATGACTAGCAACTAAATTTCGTACCTTAGGGTTTTTGTGAATGGGAAAAATGACATTAACATCTGGAAATTCAGCAATCAGTTCATTGATTGCTTGACAAACGTCGATCATAGGCTGACCGATATTTTCTCTTCGGTGCATCGTGACTAAAATTGTTCGCTTTCCTTTTTCTAAAATTGAATTCTCATATTTTTCCTGAATCGTATAATTCATCATGTCAATTGCTGTATTTCCCGTGACAAAGATTCTCTTTTCGATATGCCCTTCTCTTACTAAATTTTTTTTACTGATCGTAGTTGGTGCAAAATAAATATCGCTAAGAACATCCGTCATTTGTCGGTTCATCTCTTCTGGAAACGGACTGTGTTTATCCCACGTTCGTAAACCTGCCTCAACATGACCAATCGGTATTTGTTTATAAAACGCTGCTAACGCTGAAGCAAAAGTAGTCGTCGTATCACCATGTACAAATACCATATCTGGTTTCTCTATTTCTAAAACATCTCCTAAATTTTCTAAGATCATTTGGGTAGTATCTGCTAATGTTTGGTTTTCTTTCATAATGTTCAAATCATATGCTGGCGTGATCTCGAATAACTCTAAGACTTGATCCAACATATCTCGATGCTGACCAGTTACAACAACGATTGGTTTGAACATTTTACTTGATTCCATTTCTAAAATTAACGGAATCATCTTGATTGCTTCAGGACGGGTCCCGAAAATTATCAGGATTTTTTTCATATATTTCATTCTCCATTTCCTTTATACTGATAGTAAAAAAAGAGCTAATATGCCAAAAACAATCAGTAAATATAAAAGATTTCTGCTATAAATTTTTCGTTTATTTTTCCGTACCATTGATTACTCCACCTTTTCAAATTTGGCTGAATGAACTGTTTTATTCCATTTATTTTGGGGTCTGAACCATGTAAAGAACCCAACAATTTGCGCAATCATATATGTCAAAGAGTTGTATATAAAACTATAAACAAGTCTTAAGAAAAAGCTGACTTTACTCATCAAAGTTTTCTTTGCTTTAAAATACGGTTCCGCTTCTTCAAGAAAATACAAGGTGGGAATCAAAAGAAAGTTGAATGCTTCCATCCCTACCCAAAAAATCAATAGTGAGAATAATTGTGGCAAATAACCTAATAACCTAAAATCAAGAAGACTAAAAAATAAAATAATCAAAAATGCAACTGGTCTGACCATTGAATAAGAATAAAACAACGTTTCAAATTTGCTCATAAATTCATTGATTGACTTTACTTTAAATAAGGAGTTAATTTGCTTGAATGTTGTCGAAAATGCAACATACCAATGTCCTTGTGCCCATCTTGTCCGTTGATTATGACTAGCTTTAAATGAATTTGGCTTTTCATCATGAACCACTGCAAAATGATTCCAACCACTTTTTTTCCCTTCGATAGAAAGCTCTACTTGTAGCTCAAAATCTTCCGTATAACTTCTGGGGTTCCAACCACGTTGTTCTAAGTAGATCGTATCCAAGATAAATCCAGTTCCACCAATTGCTGCATTCCAACCGAGCAAATAATTAGCGTATTGAACAGCTCTATTTGTAATAAAATACACAGCAGCATAGCCTGAAGCAGTAATCGAAGTTGCAACATTTTTCATTCCTAAATATCCTTGGATAACAACAAACTCTGGATGGGCAATAATTTGTGAATTCATCTCGGTTAAGTAATTTTCATCAACAATATTATCTGCATCAATAAAGGCAATATAATCATACTTTTTCCAGTGATTTGTCTCGATATATCGCGCGATTGCATGTGGTTTTCCTCTTGGTTCATCCGGTTTTGAATGATTCTCAAAAACTAACGCATTTTCTAATTCACTCACAACTTTCGCTGTATTATCCGTACAATTATCAGCAATTACGACAATATCAAAAAGTTCATGATCATATTGCTGATTCAATAGGGCTTGAACCGTATCTCCAATTACATCTTCTTCGTTGTGCGCTGGGACTAAAAACAAAAATTTTTTCGTTGGAGAGACAATTGAGTAATCTCTTTTTGGTTTTTTTATGCCAAAAATAGATAATGTTGTAAAAAAAATCAAATTTCCAAACACTAAGATAATCAGGCAGACACAAATAAAACTCAGTGCATTAAAAACAATATCTGGTAAAACAAACATAGTTACACTCCTCAAACTTTTCAGATATGGATAAGAGATATCTTTATGCTAAAATCTCTATGATGATTTTTCCCCCCTCGTAAAATTCTCTACCTCTTTGATCCTGTCGAACATCTTAACATCATCAAAAAACAGATTTCCTTTTTAAATTCTTAATCGCAATTAAAATTTTGGAAAATAATATGATTATCCCAAAATTAAAATAACAAAAAGACATATCCAGAAACCGTAGAAGATTTCCAAATACATCTTTTAAGTGGATCATTTTAGTTTTCGTACGCGTGCGTCTCAACCAATTTGGATATAACCAACATTTCCTTGATTGATTGGTGTCGCTGTCGTATTACTTGGTAATGTAGTAGAACCAATTTCTTTAAAAATCGTATGATAATTCGGATCTGGATTTTGTCCAGAACCTGGCGTCACATCTAAATCTTCTGAATCATAGTGATCACCTATTGACATCGAGATAACCAATTTATATGTGCCTGATGGAAGTTGAGCTAAGTCATCTTTCGTAATGATTGCTTGATAACCATTGTACACTCCTGTATTATACCAATCTGTATTAACACAGTTCACTGAAAATACCGCATTATTCTCAGCATCATATAAAGACATCACTTTATGAACATTATCTGAATTCGTCAAGTCGTAATCAGCATTATCAATGGATCCTTCCAAGATCAGACCATAAGATTGCCAATAACCTAATTTGAAGTGATTAATTGTTTCGACATCTAAATGCCTCACTACTTGATCAACAGGCTCACTTTGTTGCCCATCTTTTTCTTGTACCACTGTAATAACCGTTCCAGCCTCTTGTGGTGTAATATCAATTGACCATTTTCCATCCGAGCCTACCACAGTTCGACCAATCTCAACACCGTTGATGGTTGCGATGATCGTATCTCCGGGAACACCTATCCCAGTTATTTTGTTATCTCTGTCATAAACTTCATTAAAGGAAGGTTTAGGAACTTCTTCTGCGATGTCATCACCAATTACTAATTTATAAGGATTTTTGTACGTTAGCTTACTTAATATATCCGCGATATTCGACTGGATCACACTTCCAATACTACCGCCTTTCATGTTAAAGCTAGCTTCCAAGTGTTCATTAACTGCGAAATCCGGTTTTTCAGTTATAGATGTCTCCCAACCAGCAATATGATCAGTTGTAAGATTAAGAATCCCTCTTTCGCCAAAGTTCGTCGCAAGATCCCCCAAAATCCCTTTTAATTCAAGCTTTTTCATTCCATTAAAAGTCATAGTCACGTCAGGTCCAGTTTTGATAACATCTGCATGGACATTCTCATTATGGTCAATCACAATACTTGATTCAGGATTAGCTACTAATTCTTTATTAACAATGAGTGTTGGTGATCCTGGGTGGATTGTTTTTTCACGATTGACTGATAGCAACGCATTACGATCAATTGTTACTGTACTAAAACCATTATCTTTACTAAGTTCTGCAGCAGAAATAAATTTTACCTGTGCACCAGATTTGATACTTAAATCCAAGTTGCCAGCACTATTTTGGAATGCTTGGGCACCTTCATTCAAAATATTCACCTGTGCATCTTCATTGATGGTCAAGGAAGGATGAGCTGAAGTAAAATTAAAGGTTGTATCTGTATTTCCAACATGCTTCACATCAAAATTACCTGCAATCGACATATTTGCAACTTCCGCAAATTGTTTGACTGGAGAAACAGAATCAACATTTGCGATTTCAAACGTATTATTTCCAAAAAAAGTCGCAGTTCCACCAGAATTTCTAAGGAACTGTGGTCCAGTATAGCTAATATTCTCAAAATTTGTTGTCACATTTTTAGCAATTTCAGCAATCCCAATCGTTCCATAGTAATTTTTTCCTTCAATTACTGCATTTTTCAAATTAACTTCTTTTGTTCCTGTATTAGAAGAAACGTGAATTGTATCATAAAGACTTGAGGAATTTTTTTCTGTCAACTTATGTCCTTGAAAATCAATTGTTACCGATGCTTTATTCTTACTGATTGAGATCCCAGAAGTCATCACAATATCATTTTTAACAATCACATTTGTGATATTGTTGTTTCCCTCTAAATAATTTTTCAGCTGAGTAAAATTTTCCACATATTGTGTTAATCCCGAACTACTTTGAATACCTACAACTTCTTCTGCATGTGTAATAATTGTTTGACTACCGATGATTTGACCCGTTAAAGTCAAAATCATTGTTGCGGATACAATACCCTTCAAAATCCTTCTGCAATACAAATGTTTCTTCATTTTTTCATCCCCTTTACTAAGTATGCTTTAATAATATTTTTTAAAAAAATGAATGTCAAAGTTATTTTATTATTATTTTTCAATTTTAATGCTAGATTCCTTGCGTCACTTGACATTCCTCATTTTTTAAGATTGATTTTCAAAATTAAATAAACTAAAAAAAACATAACATAAAATAAAATCGTTATTTTAAAAAACATAAAATGCACATGTTATTCTTTTCACAACAATCTTTTCACTTAGTAAAAACACAAATGTTATGGTTATATATCGCCGTTTGACGAAAACGCATACCATCTGTATCATCAGTTATGTAATAAAATTTATATAACAAAAAAATAAGTGAGGTAGAGAAATGAAAAAAACAGTTTTAGCAAGTTCATTAGGGTTACTTTTAGCAGTTGGCACACTTGGAACACCACTTGTGCACGCAGATGTTCAAGAAAATAACGTTATTCAAACATCAACAGTTAAAGAAGGTGACGTTGGAATTGATCCTTACACTTTGATTGTTGCTGCAAATGGAAACTTAGAAGGTCAAATGGTTCCTTATATTGAAGGACTAGATTTCACAGGAAAAATGGATTTACACTACAGTGCTCAAAACTACGGTTTTGTTGATGGCGATATTGGTGTATTAATGATTAAACTACCTGAACAATTTAAGTTCGTGGCTTCTGTACCTGATTTTGCAAAACACATTACAGGCAATGTATCGGCAAAAACAATTCTAGGACATAACACTGAGCCAATTTCTCCAGAAAACGTTCAATCTTATTCAGACCGTATTTTGATTACAGTCCCAACTTCACTCTGGATTGGTCAAGGAGATGTAACAGCAGATATCACTATTGATTACGGTGGATTTTTAGCACAATACCCAACGCTTCCAATCCCAGATGCACCTATGGGATATGAGTTCCAAGCACAATTAAAATACGATTCTGCTATGTGGGACGTTATCACTGATCCAATAATCGGAACAGATAACGAAACACTCTTCACAACAGACACTAGTGCGATTTACAAATAGATCCATTCAATAAAAAACTCCTGAGACATACTGAGTGTCTCAGGAGTTTTTTCTATTATTCAAACCTAATCAATCTACAAACTACTTTTATATTGTTTTTTGCATGTGTTCATATTGATGTCCACTGATTTTCATTTCTTCAACAACCTTAAAACCATGACGTTCATATAATTTTTTTGCTTGTGGATTTTGTTGATCTACACTCAAACCGATGGTTGCTCGGTTCGCTTTTTCTGCTAACATTGGCAACGCCTCTAATAATTTAGAACCAATTCCTTTTCCTCGAAATTTCTCAGAAACAGAAATCGTATCCAGATACCATTCATTAGGAAGCGTTTCTTTATCTATAAATAAATATTGATCACGTGGGAGTCCATGTTTTTCTAAAATATCAGCCAAAGGCAAATCAATCACAGGTTCTTCCTCATCTGTGTAACCAAAAGCAATACCTGCCACTTTGCCATCTATTTCTTCAACGATCCCACGAGTATAGCTATAACGATAGTTAGGATCAGCTATTGCATCAATTAAAACTTCAATTGTTTTTTGCTCACCAAAGGTTTGAACAAAAGGTAACTCCATATCTTTCAAAATGACCAAAATCAACGGCGCAATTTCAGGTCCGTCTTCTTTTTTTGCAAAACGAATCATAGTTATTCTCTCTCCTTTTCTTGCCATTGTAGCATTTGGAAAAAGAAAGTGCAAAATTCGTTATTTTAAATAATTTTCAATTTTTTGGGTAACAAAGTAACCGTGAGAGACTCGTTTCGCTGCTTCTTCGCGACAATAAGGACAGACAATTGGCACCTCTTTATCCACGTGTTCTACAACATTTCCAACTTCATGATACGCAAATCTTTTACCACAATGTGGGCACATCATCTTTTCCATAATCTCAACTTCCTTTCAGTTTTCACACTTTTAGATTACTCTTATATGCAAAAAAAGAGAAGTGATAACCTTCTCTTTTCGGACTATGTTGATATTAAAAATTGTCGGATTTTTTTCTCAGCTAAAAGATGGATATTGTAGTAAAACTTTCCTTCTTTTTCGAGAATTTCCCAAGCATGAACTTTCGCTCGTTTATTCCCAGAAACAGCGATTGCCTCTTTCATAGCCACTTGTGGTTTTTTGACGTTGCGCAGTTTTTTTATATCTAATTGTTTCTGATTTTGTTTTTTTTGTTGGCTAACAGCTCTCATCGTTGCTTTTCCTGTCGTTGGATTGACAACAACTTCATGATCTTTGTCTACAAATAAATAACTATAAGCTGAACTAGCAGTTCTCTTAACTTCATCAGGTAAAAAAAAGCCGATACTTGTTACTTTCTGACTGTGTGCTTCCTCTTCAAAAATTGAAATGGCTTGTTCTAGAGAAATTTGATAATCTTGCTCACTCAGATCATCTGGTTGAAAAGTCGCATTTAACAAACCCATTCCACCCGCAACACCAACGAACACTAAAGCAGCCAAAGTAAGAACGATTTTTTTCATTTGCTTACTCCCTTTTCCCAATTTTTTTTCAGTATACCAAGACTCTATTTTTGGAAAAATCGAAGCAAGTGAAAAAGAAGTGACAGTTTTGTTATCTATTCATGTAATTCAAGTGGCAAGCCATCTGGATCAAAGAAAAACGTCATTTTTTCCCCTGTAAAGGTATCTGTTCTAAGCGGCTCTGTTTCAATCCCCATTTCCTGAAGTTCAGCTATAACTTGTTCAATCCGATCGACTTTAAAAGCCAGATGGCGTAACCCACATGCTTCTGGATAATTGGGTCTTGCTGGTGCAGAAGCAATTCCAAAGATCTCCAATTCAGTCTCTCCTAATCTTAAGTCTAGTTTGTAATCATCTCTATCTGCACGATAATTTTCACGAATTACTTCAAAGCCTAATTTTTCGACGTAAAATTCTCGTGATTTTTGATAATCAGAAACAATGATTGCTACATGGTGGATAGTTGATAAGTTCATTATTTTTTTTCCTTTCTTAACTAAAACAAAAACTTGTTAGTAAAACTTTTAGAATCATGATAATTTCATCTATTTATTATAATCACAAACTCCTCGCTTCTTAGTTGAATTACTGCTAAGATAAAGATGTTTCAAGGAGGAAAAAATGAAAAAATCACTAAAAATACTTTTATCAATACTCGCAATTCTTTCACTTATTATAACAGTCTATGTTGGCTATGTGTATCTAAGTTATCACCGAGAAGCCGATGATCAGGTACTCCCTATCCAGTCAAGTAGGGCAGCTAAAGATATCCAGACAACTCAAGATTATCGAATCATGACCTATAATATTGGTTATGCCGCCTATCCGCCTAATTATAGTTTTTTCATGGATGGAGGCACTGAGTCACGCGCATTTACTAAACAAAATGTTCAACATAACTTACAGAAAATTCAGGATGTTATTCAAGAACAACAACCAGACTTTGCCTTCCTTCAAGAAGTTGACAAAAAGGCAACTCGTTCTTATAACGTGGATGAAGTTACCGCACTTTCACAAAATTTTAGCGACTATTCATCTGTTTATGGTCAAAATTATAACTCAGCTTATCTTTTTTATCCAATCACGCAACCGATTGGTAAATCACAATCCGGTCTGGTTACTTTTAGTAAAGGAATGATTGCTGAAAGTAGACGGTATTCTTTACCCATCGAGACTGGATTCAATAAATTTTTTGACTTAGACCGTGCATTTACAGTAAGTAAGGTTCCTGTTGCAAACGGCAGATTTCTTTCCCTTTATAACTTACATCTTTCGGCTTATACAAAAGATCCTGCTATCCAAAAAGCACAAATCAAAAAACTAGCTGCACAATTGAAAAAAGATCAAGCAGAAAAAAATTATGTTATTGTAGGAGGCGACTATAATCATACGCTACTACCTGACAGCGAAAAAATTTTTGGCAAAGCAAAAGAAGAACTAAGTTGGACACACGCATTCCCTGAAGAACTTTTACCGAAGGGCATGCACATCGTTCGCAAAAATTTAGCTGAAAAAGCAGTTCCTTCTGTACGCAATTTAAACGAAGCTTATCAGCCAAACAAAACTTTCGTCACGTTAATTGATGGATTTTTGGTTTCTGACAATCTTTCAGTCAAAAATATCCAAGTAATTGATACGCAGTTTGCTTACTCAGACCATAATCCAGTTCAGATGACATTCTCACTTCAATAAAAAGAAAAGCCAAGAGTCAGTTAATTGACTCTTGGCTTTTTTGTTTAAGCTATGCTTTGAAATGTTTTCTTTTTTTCAGAAATTTAAAATAAAAATATCATAACACAGATTTTTTTTAATTGTAAGACTAGATTTTATCATTTAAAAGCATACAATAGATTGTGGTAAAAAAATCTAGAGACACTACATTTTGTGTCTAAAGGAGTTCTTATACATGAAATCATATTTTCATTTTCTAGCTCATCAGCTAAAAGGCTGGCCTCAACAAAATTATTATCTTTTCTTTTTTAGTCTGGGATGTCAAATAATGACACTCGTGAATAGCCCTATTACTTGGCTATCGATTATTGCCTTTATCGGAACTAATTTAGGTGTTTTATGTATCCTATCGATCAACGCTGCGAAATCTGTGAATGGTGTCTTAGGCATTTTATCTGCCATTTGTTTCATCATTGTTGGCTTTTCAGCTAAAAATTATTTAAGTATTGGTGAACAGATTGCTTATATGGTGACTTTGGACATTCCGGTTTTATTAAGTAAAGAATGGAACCACAATATGGCTTCAAAAATTCGTAAATTTACTGGTAAAAGTTGGTTCATCGCAATTATCGGCACAATTCTTGTTTATTTTGTTTCAGGCTTCTTGATTGGTCGTTATACTGACGATCCTCGTCCTTGGATTGATGCAATTGCTTTTTCAATCAGTCTTTCAGCTGGTATCATTAGCTTCTTGCGATACAACAATCAATACTATTGGTGGTTAGCTTCTGGTCTAGCTCAAATGGTTCTTTGGTATGTATCGTTTACACATGGTTCTGCAAGTCTAGCAATGTTTGTTAACAGCTCTGTTTACTTATTAAACGATGTTTTGGCCTTTACAGTTTCTCCTTGGTACAACCAAAAAGAACGTGAAAGAATGCAAAAAATGGAAGAAGAATATTATCAGACGCATCAACATGCATAAGGTTGTGGCGTAAAACGTTCAGCTCCGACTAGATAGCGAACAGGCACTCAAAATAGCTCTTCATATTTTGATGTGAATGCAAGCTATATTGAGGAGTTGTTTTGGGAACACCGTGGATAAAGGTTGTGGCGCAAAACGTTCAGCTCCGACTAGATAGCGAACAGACACTCAAAATAGCTTTTCATATTTTGATGTGAATGCAAGCTATATTGAGGAGTTGTTTTGGGAACACCGTGGATAAAGGTTGTGGCGCAAAACGTTCAACTCTGAAAACATCTTGAAACAAAAAAAAACTACTGCGACTTTTTCGTCACAGTAGTTTTTTTATAACAATTCTTTCAATAGTGATTTAACTTCTGGCTTTTCTAAGTAAAGAGAATGTTCTAGTTTTTGATAATAATCTAACGCTTTTTTTTGTTCTTTTGAAAAAACATACTCTCGTTGTTCAAAATCAACAAGCACTTCAGCGATTTTTTGGTTGTGGAGCGAGTGAGCAAGGTCTTTCCATTCTTGTGTGCCTACCTGTTTACTGGTTGATTTGACTTTAGCGGTCGGCGAGGATTCTCGACGTAGGGCTTTTAAAAACCCATTACGGATCACTCTTGGCAAACTATCAAAAAAACCTTCTGTAAATCCATAACAAGCATACTTTTCCCAAATCAAGGTGTAGATAGCCGGTTGGATAAAACGCTGTTGTTGTGCACACTCCCTCGCTTCAGCTAACTGATGTGTTGGTTGTTCTCGATTAAACAAACGCAGTTCCGCAATCAACGAGTCAAAGTAACTGACTGGTAATTTCGCCTTTGTATCTCGCAAGACAACTTGCCAATCTTTTCGCAAAAATGAACGGTAATTTGTCAGAAATTCTTCAACGTCCCTCGTTAGTTCTTCTGTAAAATCCTCAAATAATTCCTTCTTTGCTCGACTTTTCTTTGGTTGATTGGCAATCTGTTCCCCCATTTTTTTGATTTCATGCGCTAGTGCCTGATAGTCTGCTAAATAAATAGGCATCTGTGCTTGTCGAAAATCTGCTACTCGTTTAGCCAGATGAACGTCTGGCAAATACGGACGTTTTATTCGTCGATTGTGGTACAAAGAAAAGAGATATTCTTGCCACAACTCTTCTGGAAATTCGATATTTTGTTGTTTTAGCCATAGTAGCTCATCCAATGCTAAATCAACTTTTGTCATCCCTTGATGGATTGAACTCGCGATTGTTGGTGAAACGTGCAAATGTTCGGCAAAGTGATTGATTCCTAGTTTTAGAATTTTTCCTGTTTTTGGCGATTTAACGATGTATTGAACTTTTAATTCTCGCCCACAATCACAATATAACTTTTCTTGTCTTCGGGAAGTCCGAAAAAAAGGATTGATTTTAAAATCAGCAAATACCCAGTCTGTAGCAGCTAAATAATTTTCTTCCATAAAGCGTGAATTGATTAAATAGCGCCGATATTGATCAACTAATTGGCGTTGTGGTTTCGTCAATCGTTCATAAATTTCAAAGCGTTGATTGCTGGTATATTGTTTTGATACTTTGATTGGATAATTCTTTTTGTTTAGTTCTTTGGGAAACCATTCTTCAAACACTGCTTTCCATTCTTCCATAACGTTTCCCCCTTAAAAAAGAAGCTGAGAACTAACGATTCGTTAGTTGCCAGCCTCTACCTCTACTATTTGATTGCTAATTATTAGTGAGTCGTACCTGCATTACCAGAAATATCGTGTTCATTTTCAATTGCAGCTTCAACCGCATATGTTAATGAATCGGCAATATCATCTAATGACATAGAAGCTGTACCTACTGGGCGATCAATTACTTGATCAGGTGAAAATGGCACATGGATAAAGCCACCACAAATGGTTGGAAATTCTGTGTGAAGGACATGTAATAAACGATACATGATATCATTGCAGACAAACGTTCCTGCAGTGTAAGAGATATATGCTGGTAGTCCGTGATCGTGAACATTTTTAGTCATTGCTTTGATTGGCAATGTAGTGAAATAAGCGGCTGGTCCATCTTCTTCCAATACCGTATCAAATGGTTGGTTTCCTTCATTATCAGGAATACGCGCTTCTGCTAGATTGATTGCTACTCGTTCAAATGAAACGGCTGAGCGACCTCCTGCTTGTCCAACACAGATAACAATTTCTGGTTGATGTTCTTTAATGGCTTCTCTAACTACTTGGCTACTTTTGCCAAATACAGTCGGTACTTCTAATTTGATAATTTCTGCTCCCGCAATCTCTGCAGGCATTTTTTTTACAGCTTCATATGCTGGATTTACTTTATCGCCGCCAAATGGATCAAAACCTGTTACTAATACTTTCATCTTTTGTTCCTCCTAATTATTTAAATAAAATCATATAAGCAATTTGGAATACTAACATAAATAAAGCAATAAATAATTGATTTTTGATTACGCCGTACTTGTCTTTCATTTCTAACATAGCGACTGGCACAATATTAAAGTTTGCAGCCATCGGTGTCAAGAGTGTCCCACAAAAACCACAAGTCAAAGCAACCATTCCAATCAACGCTGGATTTGCTCCTTGACTAAAGACAAATGGTGCACCAATCCCAACCGTCATAACTGTAATTGCTGCGAAGGCATTCCCCATAATTACTGTGAAGATAACCATTCCCACTGCATAGATAATAATCCCAATATTCACGTTTCCTTCAGGAACAATCGTACCGACAGCATTTGAAATCACCGTTCCTACTCCTGCGCTAGTAAACACAGCACCTAATGAAGCAAGTAACATTGGCAACATACTCAACGGACCAACTGTTCCTAACATATCAGCTGCATCATCTAAGAACGTGGTAGGCTGATTGTCGCGAGAAAAGAACATCAAGATTGCCATCGCTGCAAAGACGCCGACACCAACACCGACTAAAGCACCTAACTTAGTGAACAAGGCAAACAGAATTGCAAATACCCCAATACTTAACGCTGGAATAAAAATTTTCATGCCTAGTTTACTTGACATTTTTTCCATATATTCTTTTGAAGGCAAGTGGCTGTCACCTTTGCTGACTCTTTTCGCAATGGCCGGAATCGTCATAGCAAAAATCAAGATACCACTTACTAGCGGTGGCAGCCATCGACCAGCCGCAATCACGACACCTAATGTTGCCCAAAAAAAGGCCGAGCCATAGCGATGCGGATTCGTTTTATCAAGTAGATTTCGTAGCCCTGTATAAATCAAGACTAGACCCATGATGATATATAAAATTTCAAGTAATTTATCACTTAATAAAATAGCAGGATTCGTAAAAAAATTCATCTTATTGCTCCTTTTCTTGAGAATAGTACTTCTTCGCTAATTTCTTTTCTTTCAAATAGAAATAAATGCTAGAAACAACTAATGCCGTAAGGGCTACTGGTACTTCAACCAAGGCTAGTTGTCCTAAAGTCACTTCGTAACCTAAATCTTTTAGTGTTGATTGTACAAGCAAGGCGCCCGCACCACCAATAAATAAAACTTGTCCAAAGAACCAGCAAATATTTTCCATAGCAGATGCCATTCCTTTAAGCTCTTCTTCGTGTTCTGGGTGAACTTTCAGTCCTTTTGATTCAACGGTACCTAATGCCATTGGTAAAATAATTGGACGAACAAAACCTGCAACGCCCCCAAAGCTTACATTAAATGCCGCAAAAATCATTCGGAAAACTCCGTAAATATCGATGATCATGCCAGCTGAAACTTTTTTAAATCGTTGGATCAAAGCGGCAGCAGACTCTTTCAGCCCATTTCTTTCTAACGTTCCGGTTGCTAACATGATAATAATAAAAATAGCCATTCCTCGATTATTTACAAAGCTGGTTCCTAATAATTCAAGCATGCCATTAATCCCTAAACCACCTGTTAAAGCAGTCACGACTAAAGCAACCATCACAATCAAGATTGAATCTAATTTTAGTGCAAAACCAATAATAACAATTAAAACGCCTAAAAGGCTCAGATAATTCTCCATTTGTTTTCATCCCCCAAATAACAAGATATTTTTTAATTATAAAACAAATCCGAATGAAAATATAGATGAAATCAAATGAAAAAACTTCAATGTGCGAAAATTCTGTCAATTGGTTGTCAAAATCAAAAAAACTGTAATCAGTCACACAACGATTACAGTTTTTTATAAGAACTTTAGCCTATCAAGTAGAAGATAAAATAAATGATCCAAAGGTGAACAGGATAAAAAACATAGAAGAAATATTTATTCCATTTACTACCTGTTCCACCTAATTGTCCATTATACAATCCAATTAATGGAACAACTGTCACCATCATAAATTCGTTATCAAAAGTTAAATAACCATACAAACTTTGATATACCGGCATCTGGACATAACTAGCAATAGCTAGGCCAAGTAAAATCATAGTATAAACAAAAATACCGATGAATAATTTGTTTCTTTGCCTTTCTTCTTGGAAAACAAACATCATAAGCATCATTGGAATCAGATAGATCCCTCCTTCTGATGCTGCCGTGAGTACAAGCAAAACTAAAAATGTCAAAATCAAAATAGTTCTTCGACCTACACTGCTTTGTTTCATGACAGCTAGCACCCACATCATACAAAACAAAAGAAATAGCGTAAGAAAAATATTATGCGGCCCTAAAAACAAAAAGTAATTAGGTTGATGTGTCAAAGGATCAATATAAGCGCCTGTCAGCAATTGATACACGACATTTCCACTTGCCGTGACAAGTGCCGCCAAGCCCAAACGCTTCGCATACTTTGCTCGACTCCGTGTATGCCTGAACCCTTCTACTAATAAGAAGACAAATAATGGTGCAACAAATCTCCCTAACCAAGCTACCCACAAGGGAAAACCTAACTGTGACCCAAAATAACTATTTACGTGATCCACGACCATAAAAACAATTGCGAACCATTTTAATTGAAAACTATTTATTCCTTTAAAAGCCACTCTTGAACCTCCAACGATTTTCATTATTTAATAACATTTGTCAAGTATACTAAGTAATAAGGAATGTCACCATTCTAAGAACAATTATTTCTCTTACAATTTTGTTGGATAATGTTTTTTTATCTTTAGAAATGCCAACGTATGTAAAATGTGCTATACTGACACTATCAATCGAATACAAAGCTGCCACCGGGTAGCATATGAGGATGATCATTCCGTTAGGTCTTTGAAGGAATGGTCCTCCTCTTTTTTGTGTTCAAAATTTTAGAAAGGAGCATTGGTTATGGCATGGTTAGAATTAATTGTAGCGGGGGTTCTAGAAGTATTCTGGTCAACAATGATGAAATGGAGTGATGGTTTTTCAAAAGTCAATTATTCGATCTATACGATTATTGGCATGATTGCCAGTTTTTATTTTTTATCAAAAGCCATCAAACACCTACCTATGAGTTTGTCTTATCCTATCTGGACAGGGATTGGAGCACTGGGTTCCGTTATCATCGGTGTTGTCTTGTTTCATGACAAATTGAATACAGCAACTTGGCTTTTTGTCGGACTTTTATTGATTAGTATCGTTGGCATCAAAATGACAAGTGGTCATTAAAAAAGAAAAAAATGAATTCGGTCAATTTGCGTACGTTACGTCAAAAACAGCTATCATTTTTATTGATTTGTATTACGCTATTAATAGTGTGCAAGTAGCTTTCCCCTTTTAAACAAAAAAGAAGGTAACTAAGGTTCTTCCCCTTAGCTACCTTCTTTGTTTATTATTTCAAGACTTTCTATTCATAACTTTTTTCACTCTTTAAAGAACTTGCTATCAACTACACATGAAGTTTTCCTGTCCCAAATAGAAGTAAGGCTACGACCCCTACTAAAGTGACTAAAATCAACAAGAAGCGATCGATTTTCACATGGTCGACTGGTTGTTCCTGCTCTTTTCTAGCTTGAAGATAGAAGTAAATACCTGGCAAGAAAAGAACTAAAACGAGCATGACTTCATTAAAAGCAACAACAAACATTGCCCAAACTTGAAAGGCACTTGCTAATAATCCAATCAAAAACTGTCCGATTTCACGACGTTGATAAGACAACTTCATTTGATACAATCCAAGAAATAACCACGTAAAGAAAATTGCTGCCGTCCCCAAAGTATACGCAAAATTATACGCTCTATCCGTAAATAAAAGTGATAACAAGAAGACATTTGTACATAACGTTGTTAAAACAATTGCGAAAGTCGGCGCACCTTGCGCATTTACTTTGCCCCAACTGTTTGGTAACAGACCATCCTGTGCCATATTACGCATTGTTTCTACTGGCAAAATCGTCCACGAAAGCCATACGCCAAATAAAGAAATAATCAAACCACCATTTATCACGATGGCTCCCCATTTACCAACCATTTTCTCAAACACGTATCCCATAGCTGGTTGTGTTTGGATCGATTGAAGTTCTTTCATGGGCATCGTTCCGTATGGAAGCATGGAAACTAACACATAAATCAAAATTAAGCCAAGAATCCCTAAAATCGTTGCTTTCCCAACATCTGATTTTTTCTTTGCACGCGAACCAACAACAGATGCTCCTTCAATCCCGACAAAGACCCAGAGCATTACCATGATACAACTTAAAATTTGACTTGAAAATGGAACAACTTGCCCATTGGCTGTCAAAATAATATCACTTGAAAAGTTTGCAATAAATTGTTGAATCGAGAACGTACTGATTGCTACAACAATGAACAAAAAGAGTGGAACTAATTTGCAAATCGTCACGATTGCATTTACGATACTCGCATTTTCTACGCCACGATTGACCAACCAAGCATATCCCCAAAGTAAAAGAGTGCTCATCACCACGGAAGGAATATTTTGGCCACCAGCAAATACTGGGAAAAAATAGCCCAATGCACTCATCAGTAACGTTGCAAAAGCAACATTTCCTAACCAACAAGTCAGCCAATAGCCCCAACCACTGATAAATCCTGCGAACCGACCAAAGCCCGCTTCCGCGTAGCTAAAGATTCCGCCTTCTAAATCTGGTCGTTTCTTGTTCAAATTGTTAATAGACAAAGATAACATCAACATTGCCGAGCCGACAAGTAACCAACTAAAGAGCGCTGCACCTCCTGCTGAACCAGAGATGTCCGTCATGATACCAAAAACGCCGCCTCCGATCGCCGAACCAATGACCATGGCAGCTAACGGAATTAGCCCGATCCCTTTTTTCTGTCGCTCTATCTCATTCATGCAAGTATCCTCCAAATAAAAAACCGCTTTTATCAAATTATAACAAACCACTGTTGCTTTTCGTCATTTCATCAAAACTCTCACAAAATTATTATTTTATACATTTTTTTCTAATTATTCACATAACACCGCATAAACATTCGCCTTTTTCTTTCTTCTGTTTCCTAAAAAACATGCTATACTAAACAGACGAATAGGAGGAACTCAAATGAACATTTTATATATCTCAATCTCTGGTAATACGCGTGCTTTCGCTCGTCACTTGATGGAATATGCACAAGAAAAACATCAAGAAGATAACACTTTACCTGAAATCACGCTGAAAGAAATTCATGAAAATAGTGATTTTGAACAAGAAACTGAACCCTTCTTTACATTTGTTCCGACTTATTTGGAAGGCGGGAACGGAGTTGATAATGGTGATACTGAAATTTTGACTGAAACGATGCGTGAATATCTAGAATTTCAAAATAATTATCGCTATTGTTTAGGTGTTGTTGGTAGCGGCAACAAAAATTTCAATAATCAATATTGTTTAACAGCTAAACAATACGCACAACAGTTTGGATTTCCTTTTTTAGCTGATTATGAACTACGTGGTACACCAACTGATGTGGCACAAATCTATCAAACATTGACTCAAGTGTTTGTTGACAATCAATAAACTAGAAGAACATTGATTAGGTAATAAACTTAACCAATTAACGATAAAAAGAATCGCCCGACGACACTTATAAAAGCGTCGTCGGGCGATTCTTTTCTTTGTTGCTAGCTGGAATTACTGTACGTTTGTTCAGATCAAAAAGTTTGAGTGGCTTCTCAATTATTTTTTCGGAGCTGATCGCTTGGAGCTGCAACCTCCTTATACTGTTTTCACATCCATCACAGCTGTTTTAGCCTTCATTTCACCTGTTTTTTCTAGAACAAAATTTTCCACATGATCCATATTTGTCAAAAGAACCATCATTGACGTTTCTTTTCCAGCAGCTTTGATTGCATCAAGATCAGCATTTGCTACCAATGTATCAGTCGTCACTTTTTGTCCTTCTGTCACTTTCACATCAAATGGCGCCCCACCAAGATCAACAGTATTGATTCCCATATGAAGTAATACTTCGATTCCATTTTGTGTTGTAATACCAATTGCGTGTTTTGTTGGGAAGACGGATTGAACTGTACCAGCAACTGGAGAATAAATTTGTCCGTTAGTTGGTTCAACAAAAAATCCTTCCCCCATCATCTTTTGCGAAAAGACAGGATCACTTGCTTCTTCTAATGATAAAACTGTTCCATCAGCAACTGCTGTCAATACAACTTCATTTGTTGTTGCATTGCCACTTGTTTCTTCTGCTAACGCTTCTTTTTCTAATTGTTCTTTCGGAATTCCAAAGAAGAATGTTGCCACAAATCCGCCTGCATAAGCTGCAAGTAAACCTAGAACATAGCCCCACCATTTACCATCTGAAATTAATGGAATCAATGCTGCACCTGAAGGCCCAATAGCAATCGCACCCACATTACCAATCATTCCAATCACTGCACCACCGATACCACCACCAATACATGCAGTGATAAATGGACGACCAAGTGGTAAAGTTACACCATAAATTAGTGGTTCACCAATTCCTAAGATACCAACTGGCAAAGCACCTTTGATCATTTCTGTTAATTCTTTATCTTTTTTACAACGAACCCATAAAGCTAACGCTGCACCAACTTGCCCAGCACCTGCCATCGCAAGAATTGGAAGCAATAGTGTACGACCTGTTTCATCAATCATTTGCACATGGATTGGTGTCAAAATTTGGTGTAATCCAAACATAACCATTGGTAAGAATAATGTTCCTAGAACAAACCCTGCAAATGCTCCGCCAACATTTAATACCCAATCGATTCCGCCGACCATGCCGTCTGAAATAAATCCAGCTAATGGCATAATCAAGAAGATTTCCACTAAGCCAATTGCGATCAGAGATAATGTTGGTGTCACGATGATATCAATTGAATCTGGTACCACTTTGTGTAATTTCTTTTCTACTATTGAAAGTAACCAAACGGCAAAAATTACACCAAGAATCCCACCTTGCCCCGCTGCCAAAGCTTCACCAGTAAATAAATTTTTCAATGGGGCTTCTGGATTCATTCCAGTTAGCATCACAACGGCACCAATTACCCCACCAAGAGTTGGCGTTGCACCGAAAACTTGTGCTGCGTTAATCCCCGTGTAGATGACTAAGTAGCTGAACATTCCATTTTTCAGGATATTCATTACATCGATATATTGTTGCCAAGTTGCTGCATCAAGACTTCCTGCTGTAACTAAGTTAGCCAATACAGCGGCAATCCCCGCGACAATCCCCGTTCCAACAAAAGCGGGAATCATTGGTACAAAGATATTAGAAATATCTTTTAAGATTGATTTGATTTTCGATGGTTTCTGTTTTGATTTTTGTGCTGCTTTCATTGCTTGTGCTCGTTCGTTCACCAAATCTTTGCCTGAATTTGCTGCGTGTTCTGCTGTAGCATGCTCTGGCAATTTTTCACCTAATTTCACACCCGCGAGATCAACCATTTGTTGAGCAACTTTGTTTACTTTCCCAGGGCCGATGATTACTTGTAGTTGTTCATCTTCAACAACACCTAAGACACCTGGAATCGCTTTTAATTTTTCTATGTCAACGAGTTCATCATCTTTGATTTTCATTCGTACGCGTGTCATGCAGTGGACAATGCTTTCAACATTGTCCATTCCACCAGATTCTTCATAAATACGTTTTGCTAGTTCTTCTAAAGTCAATTCATTTTTAGCCATCAGTTGCTCCCCCTTATAAGGTTCCTTTTACAAAACCATTTGCCTCAACTAATTTATCCTGCGCTGTTTCTTTATCACTATTTGTTAAAATCATAACGATTGCTAATTTAACATTTTGTTCTGCTTCATTAAAGTATCGCTCAGCAGTTTCATAGTCAACTTCTGTTGCTTGCATGATAATTCGTTTTGAACGTTCCACTAATTTTTCGTTGGTTGGTTTAACATCGACCATCAAATTATTGAAGACTTTTCCAATACCAATCATGCTGATTGTTGAAATCATATTCAAAATCAATTTTTGAGCTGTCCCAGACTTCAGACGCGTTGAACCAGTCAAAAATTCTGGCCCTGCATCGACTTCGATTGGGAAATCTGCATGTTTACTGATTTCAGCATTTTTATTGCAAGAAATCGTTGCAGTTAATGCACCAATTGAACGTGCATAATCTAAACCGCCAATGACATAAGGTGTGCGTCCGCTTGCGGCAATCCCGATGACCATGTCATTTTTCGTTAAGTTTAAATGGATCAAGTCTTCTTCGCCAAGCTCGAATGAATCTTCTGCACCTTCAACAGCCACGGTCATTGCTGCCTCACCACCTGCGATTAAGCCAATCACCATTTCTGGCTCAACACCAAATGTTGGTACACATTCTGCTGCATCTAGTACACCTAAACGACCACTTGTACCTGCACCCATATAAATCAAACGTCCACCTTTTTTAAATGAGTCAATCGTATGGGCAATCACTGGTTCAATACTACCTAGTTCTTTTGCAACTGCTTCTGCGACTTTTTGATCTTCACGATTCATCAATTCAACCGCTTGGGTTACGCTCATCTCATCCAGTCCAAATGTTTCTTGGTTTCTACGTTCTGTTGTTAAGTTCTCTAAATTAATTTTGCTCATCTTTTCTTCCCTCTTTACGAATTAGTTGGTAGTTGGTACCTGCATGAATCTGTTGAATCAATGGCAAGTCTTCTGCAATCACTTGAGCCACGACATTCACTTTTTCATCAGCTGGTAAATTTCTTTTGATTACTTGAATCTCACCCATGTAACGAAGATAATTCTCATTGTCGATCGTAACGCTTCCGACTGTTCGTTCAATCGTTTGATTAGGTGAAATTGGCGGGATTTTCTTAAATCGTGCGTCAGCACTTCGAATGACATCTCTTGCTTCGTCTTGGCGATTAACGTGCGTTCCTAGGACTAATTCACTCAAGTTTTCATCAATTACTTCTACTTGTAATGAAATCATTTGTTCATTTTGATAAGTTGCAAATTGTCGTTGCACGCTTTCTGATAAACCTGCATCACCAATGTAAATCAAATCCGTTTTACACTCAGCTAACTCTAGAGCTGCTGCTAGTGGATGTACACCACGATGTTTTTCTAAAGTAGGTAATCCTTGATATAAAGGACCTCGTAAATCAGTATCACCAGCAACAAATCCTTGAATTGTAAATCCTTGATCAGCTAACCATTGATTTTTTTCTTGATACCATGATTTAGCTAAGCCCGTTTCTGGACGTGGATAGTAATTATGCCACGCTTCAAGATTAGAAAAATCTGCTTGATACCTTTTTAACTCGCTAATATCTTCTGGTGTGATCGTGCTAGCATTTAAACTAATCTTTAATTGATGTGACCAATCAGCAATCTGTTCATTTGATAATTCATAGTCCATTCGTAAACCGGTTACACCGATTTCTTTTAGTGGTGTTAGATCAGTGAAAGAAAATCCGGCTCGCTTCAACGCATCTCCTGAAATATCCACCATTAGTTCTAGCTGATTTTTTTTCGCTTCTTCACCCAATTCCCTTAGTCGTGCTTGATAAGCACTGACGTCATCTTCTGGAATATGCATCGAAGTAAAGATACCAATAAAACCGCTAGTTGCCATTTTATGAATGTACGCTTTCTTTTGCAGAGTTAATGGTTCATTCATAAATATTGAAAACCCAAACATGTTTATCCCTCGCTTTATGTATCCGTCTTCATTTCTATGAACAGAGTATAACGCTTAAGAAATGAAATTTCAATACTTTTATAAAAATAATTAAATTTTATTTCTTCAATAAACAAAAAAATAGCGTGACTATTCTTTGTCACGCTACTTTTACTCATTTAGTTATAGGATAGTAATTCGGTATTTTCCACAAAGAAATCAAAAAATTTATCATTTGGCATTGGCGTAAAATAAGCATTGATTGCCCGGATCAACGCATTATGACAGACTAGCAGATAAGTATTTTCTTCATCTGCTAGACATTCCTGTAAAACTGGCACTACACGCGCGTACATATCAAAGAGTGACTCACCTTCTGGAAATCGTACCCCAAATTCTAAACGTGCTTCTTGAAATATCGTTTCATTACTAGGCATGCCATCATATGCACCAAAATCCATTTCCATCAAACGTGCGTCAGATACTAGTGGCAAATCTATTTTATCAGCAACAGCTTGTGCTGTATCTTTTGCTCGTTGTAATGGCGAATGAATGATTTTAGTTACTGGCACCTCAAGTGTCGCAACTTTATCTGCTAATGCTTTTGCTTGCTGTCTTCCTTTTTCTGTTAAAGGAACATCTGCTCTTCCACAAACAAGTCCTTGAACATTCCAAGTAGTTTCTCCATGCCTAGTTACATATAACATCTCATAAAACTCCCTTTGCTCTTTGTCTTTGATTTTTACAAACTACCTACAACATACCAAAAGCTGGCAATAACGTCCACCTTTCAAGTAAATAAGAACTAGTTAATCGGCATTAAAGTAATCACTTGATTCGCGACTTTCTTCAAGAAAGTTTGGTCATGTTCCACAAAGAGCATTGCTGGTTTTATGCTGAGTAACAATTGTTCTAGTTGTTCTTGATTGAACACATCTAAATAATTCAAAGGTTCATCCCAAATATATAATTCAGCAGGTTGCGCTAACGATTTCGCTAACTCAACTTTTTTCCGTTGCCCCATACTCATTTGTTCGATTTTATTATGAAAGACTTCGCGTTCCATACCTAATTTTCGCAAATTGTTTAAGAAAGCTTGATAGTCCACTTGATTTTTTTCAGCAAATTCACTAAGTGTTCCACGATTATCTTCATAATTTTGGCGCACATAACTGATGCGAAGATTCTGAGGATAACTCACTTTTCCATCAGCAGTTCCTTGAAATTGATCGAGTAAGTAGTAAATTACTGAAGACTTTCCAGCACCATTTGGTCCCGCTAATGCAACTCGTTCCCCCTGTTCAACCGCAAAACTAATTTTTTTAAACAATGGTGACTCATAGCCCAATTGTAAATCTTCAACACTCAACAAACGTTTATGATAGGAAGGCTGATAATTCATTGTCAATGCATCGATATATTCAATATCTTTTAACAATTTTTCTTTTTCACCAATCTGGGTTTCCATTCGATTGACGATTGCCTTCGAGCGTTTCATTGTTCGAGCAGCGTCCGCCCCAATTGCTCCAAGGTTTTTTCGGCGGTCTTCCGTATCAACAAATCCAACACGCTTCTTCGTTTTATCGCCTTCACGGGAACGAGACCATTCTGCTTTTTCTGCAGCTGTTTTTTTTAATCGACTAACTTCTTTTTTTATTTTTTCATTCTGCGCCAATTCAAATTCATCACGAAGGCGTTTTTGTTCTTCATAAACAGTAAAATTTCCTTGATAGAGCTCTAACTGTGTTTTTTCAATTGCCAATACATGATCCACCACTTCGTCAATAAACGTTCGATCATGACTAACCACAATAAATCCTTGATGTTTCTTCTTCAAGTATTTTGCTACTTGTTGCCGACCTGCTAAGTCTAAATGATTCGTTGGTTCATCAATCAATGGAAAGTGCGCTTCGTCTACAAATAACAATGCCAATAAGACTTTTGTTTTTTCTCCACCAGAAAGAGTATCAAATGGACGCCACAATATTTCCGGATTTGTTCCCATCAAATTCAATTCGCGTTCAATTTCCCAAATCTCAAAGTCAGTCACATCAGTCAAGACATAATAAGTTAAGCGACTAGTATCTTGTGTTTTTTGCGGAAAATAGACAAATTCCTGTTGATGGATGATTTGTCCTTGATAAGGTAATTTGTTTTGTAAAATCATTAAGAGCGTTGTTTTACCACGACCATTTCGGCCAATCAATCCTAATTTCCATTGTGTATCGAAGTTTAAGTTCGCTTCATTAAAAATAGTTGTTTCTTGGTTATCATAACCAAAAGTTAGTTGTTTTATTTCAATTTTAGACATCAATCATTCACCTCGTAAAAAAAGCCCAGTCCTATTCTCAGAACTGGGCACAAGGGTATGGGCACAAAAAAAGACCCCTCCATTGAAAAACTAGCCAATCCTGAAAATCTGCACACTGCTCCCTTGTCTTCTCAAGGTACAGTCTGAATGCAGCTTCAATCAATTGACTTATTTTTTCAATGCACGGATCCCTCACTTTGGCTTATTTGCCTATTACGTTAACATAGAATTTAAATTTTTGTCAATCAAAAAAATTAACATTGGATAAGGTGACAAATATTTCCTGCCAAAATAGCAATATTTTCCATTGTTCGTTCATGTTCCATTGCCTCATCTAATCGAATTGGCCCTAATTGAATACTAAAAACTGCTGGTAAATAGTTGGTTAATTCACCTAGATCCGGCTGGCGACTACCACAAAAAGCAACAATCGGTTTATTGTATTTTTTTGCTAACACAGCGACACCATAAGGAACCTTTCCATGAATTGTCTGTTGATCGATTCTTCCTTCACCCGTAACAATCAAATCTGCCTGTTTGACTTTTTCTTCTAATCCAAGCATTTGGCTAACTAATTCAAAGCCATTAATCATCTGTGCCCCAAGCAAAAATAACGCTCCACCTATGCCACCAGCTGCTCCACTTCCCGGAATTTTTTCAAGATCAATTTGATATTCCTTGGACCATTGTTCTGCTAGCTTTTTTGCTTGTTTATCTAAAAATTCAATTGTTTCAGATGACGCTCCTTTTTGTTTCCCAAATAATCTTGCTGCTCCATATTCACCGGTATATGGACTAGTTACATCCGCAGCAATCCATAATTTTGTACGGAAAAAGTGTGCTTTACTTGCTTGAAGATCGACTTTTTTCGTTGTAAGCAATGGGTTGCCATCTGTTATGCCTTCTAGCTTTGCACCTAAAGATTGCAGTAAGCCCAACCCACCATCTGAACAGCCACTGCCACCTAGTGTAACAATCATTTCATCGACTTCTTGCGCTAGTGCGTCCTTAATCACTTCTCCCAATGCAAAACTAGAAGCTAGCCGAATCGTCTGATCGGTTGCCTGTTTCAGTAAATCAATTCCAATCACTTCAGCTGACTCAATCACCGCAATTTTTTTCCCTTGCCACTGTGTAATCAAATAGCGACTTTCATGTTTTCTAAATAACAAATCGATTCCAGAAAAATTTTGCCATTTTCCGCCTAACGAGTGGAACAAAGCCTGCGCTGTTCCTTCTCCACCATCTGCAATAGGGATGTTCACCAACTGGTCAGCTGAGTGAACAGCTTGCCAACCTTGAGCGACTGCTTGATTTAATTCAAATGAAGTCGCGCTTCCCTTAAATGAATCAATTGCAACTAAAATATTCATTTACTTTCGCCTCCTAATGTACGATTTTGGGATTCTCTTTCTCTCAGTTAGACACTTTTATTCGTTTTTATCAAACAAAACAATCCTAATTTTTACACTTTTTCTATATACTAGAATAGAACTGTTTAAGAAACAAATTTCAAAGGAGAGATTTGACATGAAAATTGCTATCGCTGGTGCAGGCGCAATGGGTAGCCGAATCGGACTAATGCTTCATCAAAGTGGGAATGACGTGATTTTGATTGATCGTTGGCCTGCACATATTGAAGCTATTCGCAAAAATGGTTTGGTTGCAGACTTCAATGGGGAAGAAGTTGTTGCCAAAATCCCTATTTATTCACCTGAAGAAATGATTGAAAGTCACACACAAGTCGATTTGATCGTTGCCTTAACAAAAGCAAATCAATTAGACGACATGTTTCATGCGATTCAATCAATTATTACCGAGCAAACCCACGTTCTTTGTTTATTGAATGGCTTAGGACATGAAGACGTGTTAGAAAAATATGTACCGAAGAAAAATATTTTATTTGGTATCACGATGTGGACTGCCGGGTTGGATGGACCAGGAAAAGTAACATTATTAGGCAATGGTGAAATCGAATTAGAAAATCTTGAACCTGAAGGCGAAGCGTTTGCGCATGAGATCGTTCGCATTTTTGATGAAGCAAACTTGAATCCTGTTTATAGCCGAAATGTTCGTTATTCGATTTGGCGTAAAGCTTGTGTCAATGGTACGTTAAATGGCTTATGTACGATTTTAGATTCCAACATCGCTGGCTTTGGTGAACAACCTGTCGCAAATGCCATCGTTGAAACGCTTGTTGCAGAATTTGCCGCTGTTGCCGCTGAAGAAGGTATTCAACTTGACCAACCAGAAGTCAACGAGCATATTGCAGCAACTTATGATCCTGCCAATATCGGTCTTCATTATCCTTCAATGTATCAAGATTTAATCAAAAATCACCGTCTGACCGAAATCGACTACATTAACGGTGCTGTTTGGCGTAAAGGACAAAAATATGGTATACAAACACCCTATTGTGCTTTCTTAACACAACTCGTTCATGCAAAAGAAGGGCTTTTGGGCGCAAAATAAAAAAAAGAGCGTAAACCAAGTGGCTTACGCTCTTTTTAATGTATCTTTTTAATTACCTTCACTTTTTCAACCTTGCCAACAAATCTGCTTGATACTCGTAGCGCTCAAAAATTGATTCATCAATAGTTAAGAAACGCTGTGCCCAGTTTGGCGCATCAAAGAAATCAAGAATTTCTGGCGCAATTGGTTGATAAGCTTGGTTAAGGAATTCGGGTAACTCATCCAAAGACCGTTGCGACAATAAAAAGATATTATCTGGATGATAGCATTGATAATCAAAAATCACATCGTTTCCAGTCACTAATTTTTTCTGGAAGTATATAGATTCAAACGTTCGCAATGTCACACCCTGTTGTCCTGCGCGCAATAATTCCAAAATTCCTCGGCTTTTTGCCACTAATCTCAAATATTCCGAGTAACTTAAATAACCAGCTTGTTCGTTACCTCTCAATGGTAAAATAAAATAATTAGTGGTTACCGCCCTTGACGAAAATTCTGCTTGATACTGTTTTGCAATTTCCTTTCGACCATTGTCAGTCGCGCCAAAAAATAAATCTGTTGTGATTTGTTCCTGTGGTAATTGAACATTGGCAGAGTAAAAAGAGCTGTTATGTTTTAAACCTAACGTATGTGCTTCCAACGCATCAAAATGATAAACTTCATCAATTACTGATTCGTTTTGTATTTGCCTCAATAATTCATAATGTTCCTCTTTAAAGTGATTCCAAAAAAAGACGACAATTTTTGCACGTGTCAATGGACGAACTTGCATAGCCATCGCTACCTCAAATCCAAAATCCAAAAAAATAATCAGTTGATATTGGCGAAATTTAGCAGCATTTATTTGCAGAAACTGTTCGTCAAATAGCTCTTTCCCAGAAATCACTTCAAATGAATCAATGAAGGGAAAAAAATATAAGTTTTTGTCTTTCGCAACAAGTAAAATTTCATGATTGTCAGTCATTTTATTCTCCTCACTTTCCATAAAGAATTTTCCTAATCATAGCTCTTATAGAAATAGAAAAGCGAGTATTATGCTCTGAATTGATAAAAATTAATTTCTCTTTTTATCAATTCTTTTCATTTTTATCTTTTAATTTTATGATGATTTGATTAAAGTATCCAAAGAAATTTTTAGAATAGTTGAAATTGTCAGAATATTTGGTATTATTAAGCAATGTTATTTTTCATTCATGAAATATGTAAAGAAAAGAGGTTGTTTATGGAAAATACAAAATTAAAAAAACAAATGAGTTCACGTCATATTACAATGCTGGCATTAGGTGGCGCGATTGGTGCAGGTTTATTTAAGGGAAGTGGTGAAGCCATCAGCATCGCGGGGCCTTCCGTTTTATTAGCATTTGCTATTGGTGGGATTGTTTTATTTATTGTTATGACTGGTTTAGGAAAACTTGTCTTAGCTGGTGAGAACCAACATGGCTTGTCTGGGTTGATCCGCCCTTATCTTGGCGATCACTCTGCCGACTTTATTGACTGGGTTTACTGGTCACTATGGATGATCAATATTATTGCAGAAGCAGTCGCAGCGGCATCTTTTTTACAACTTTGGTTTCCTAATGTCCCTGCTTGGATCTTCGTATTGGTTTTAGCGCTCCTCACAACACTGATTAATCTTTATTCTGTGCGACTTTTTGCTGAAACAGAATATTGGCTAGCTTTTGCTAAAATCAGTGTCATTATTGCACTCATTCTTTTCGGACTTTATTTAGTTGGACAACAGATGTTTGGACATGGCGTTTTTCCCACCTTACAACAAATGACGAACCACGGTGGCTTTGCTCCACAGGGAATGAAAGGGGTCATTAATTCTTTATTAGTTGTGATTTATTCTTACGGTGGTTCTGAATTGATTGCTATTACGGTTAGTGAAGCAGACGATCCTAAAAAAGCCATCCCAAAAGCAGTCAAAGGTGTGATGGGACGAATTGTTTCCTTCTATATTATTCCTTTATTTCTACTTTTGATCATTTTCCCTTGGAACACACTTGCTGACAGCAACGTCAGTCCTTTCGTAATGGTTTTTGAAAAAATGAATATTCCATTTGCTGCGGACATTGTCAATTTTGTCATCGTTTTAGCTTTGTTTTCTTCCATCAATTCAGGCGTCTATGCAGCTTCACGTACACTGTTTTTCCGATTGAAGGATAAAACAGGTGCTGCAAAAACATTTGCGGTCTTAAACAAACATCAAGTCCCTCAACGTTCAGTGTTCTTTTGTACCAGCGTTCTTTACCTTGGTGTCATCCTTTCTTACTTTGTTGGTGATGAGTTATTTGGTTATCTAGCAGGCTCACTTTCTTACACCGTTTTAGTCATTTGGTTGATGATTGTTTCTGCTGCTTTTGTTCTTTCACTAAAGAAAGGTACTTTGTTCGATAAGAGCCTCAATCTTTTTGCGTTAGTTGCATTGTCGTTAATCTTCATTGGTATCCTAATGACCAATATACTTGGTGTTACTTTATTGACTGCTTTACTTTACTTAATTATTTTCTTTAGCTATCGAAAACCAAAGGAACCTTTAACTTTATCTGATAAATCCTAACAAAAAAGAAGGATGACAAACCTTTCGTCATCCTTCTTTTTTCTAATTACTTTAATGGTGTTTAAAAAGTAACTCCTCAATGTCGCTTGTATTCATTTCAAAATATAAAAAACTATTTTTGCTAGTCACTCATTTTTTTTTTGGAACTAATCACTTAGAACCACAACTTTACTAGACAATTAGAGGGTAAAATCAACAACTTTTGATTTTAACCTCTAATCTTATTTTTCACGACCTATTCTTCCTGTTTTTAAATATGCCGCTCTTATTCAGAAACTAATTCTGTTTCATCTTCTGTTTCAATTTTTGAAATACCTAAACCAGTGAAAGCACTCACCATTGAAAAGACTGGCGATAACAAACTAAAGAAAACAAATGGTAGGTACGTTAACGTTGGAACACCAAACGTACTTGCCACGAAACTACCGGCAATCCCCCAAGGAACTAAGTAATTAATAACTGTCCCTCCATCTTCCAGTGTTCTTCCTAAAACGGTTGGATCAAGTCCAGCTTTTTTGAAGGTATCTTTAAATGCATTTCCTGGTAAAATGACAGATAAGAATTGTTCACCAATGAAAACATTGACCCCAATACTTGTTAATAATGTTGTAAAAATCAATTTTGGTGTGCTGGTCATTCGCTTAGAAACAACATCCATCACAGTTGAAATCAACCCAAATTCAATTAACAAACCACCTAGAGATAAAGTCAAGATGATCAATGCAACGGTCGGCATCATACTTTCGATTCCTCCGCGGCTTAGCAACGCATCAATTTGCTCATTCCCAGTATTTGCCACAAATCCTGATTCAATTACAGAAGCTAATTGATTCACAGATGTTTGTGGATTTTGAATAAAAATCATTCCTACTGCTACAGCAATATTCAATAAAATGGTTAAGATGGCTGGTACCTTTCGCCATGCACATACTAACATTAAAACAAGTGGAATCAACGACCAAAATGAAATTGTAAAATTGGCTTCCAACGTAGTTGTGACTTCACGGATAGCTGAAAGACTTGCACCTTTATCCGTATGACCCAAGAACATGAATAAGAAAAATGAAAGTACGAATGCCGGAACAGTTGACCACATCATATGTTTGATATGTTTAAATAAATCTGCATCGACAATCGCTGCTGCCAAGTTCGTTGATTCTGACAACGGAGACATCTTATCTCCAAAGACAGAACCAGAAACAATGGCTCCCACGACTAAAGCTGGACTTAGACCTAGCGTTGTTCCGATACCGAAAAAGGCAATACCAATCGTTGACATAACTGTAAAAGCACTACCAACTGCACTACCTACAATCGCACAAACGACAAAGACAGATGGGACAAACCATTGAACACTGATCAAATCAAACCCAATCACCATCAAGGTTGGGATAATGCCCGCTTGAATCCAAACTGCGATCAATGAACCAACTAAAATAAAAATAAAAATCGGAATAATTCCTGGCTTGATTCCATTAATAATTCCCTCATGCAACCATTCTGAAGGGTATTTCTTTACAACAGCGTAAATCATGACCATCCCGATAGCTGCTAAAATGGCAATATTTGGTGAGATTTTCAATCCCACGACCCCAACTGCAATGCTCAATACGACGACTGCTAATACTAATGTTGCTTCTACAAAACTCGGATTTGCTTTTTTCTCCATGATAATTTCTCCTTTTTTAGTTAAAAATATTAGGTACTAAAAAAGAAATAATATCGAATCATCCCGCCACAATTCATTTTGGCTTCCTCCTCTGACTAAAAATAAAAAGACCCGTTTTCAACTAAGGACGAATTGCTCCGCGGTACCACCTTAATTAAAAACAGATCTGTTTTTCACTTTAAATAACATATTTTATTGTTTGAACTTTTCATGTAATTCGTTAACAAGGCTTGATCGGTTCGCAGCAACCACCGACTTTCTGAACAAAACACCTCTGCTACTACTGTTGAAAAGATGACTTTCATGAAGTTTACATCCTCAAGAAAAATTTGTCAACAAAAAAATCTGATTTATTTTTCTTCACTCAAAATAAAAGATAACAGTTTAGAAAGAAGATCCCTGTTCTTTCTTCTTCGCAAGCTGTTCTTGATGCTCTTTTTTTATTCTGGCTAATGTTTCTGGTTGTTGAAGCAAATCAAGTGCTGTCTTCGCTAAAAGTTCTGCTGCAATCGCAATCGATGCTAGTCCCTTTTCGCTTCTTGCTGCTGCTTTAAATTCAGTTGAATGCCCTGCAATATACGAATCAGAAATAGAGACTGTTGGTTGAATTGTCGGGATTACCTGACTAACATTTCCAACATCAGATGAACCTAAGCTTGTACGTTGTTGTGTTTCAATCTCTTCATCTGGAATCTCCAATTCTTGAAGATGATCAAAAAAGAGAGCATCAAACGAAGGAGTGACCACCACATCATCTACTGCATTTTGGAACAATCCAAATTCATAAGAAGTTCCAGTGCTGAGTGCCGCACCTTTCACGATATTTTCAACTTTTTGATAGACTTCATTCAACGTTTCACGGTTAGCTGCTCGCAAGTAGAAGCGTCCAGCTACATATTCAGGTACAACATTAGCGGCAACTCCGCCGTCTGTAATAATGCCATGAATATTGACATCCTTTGGCAAATGCAACCTTAACCCGTTGATCCCGTTGAATACTTGAATCAACGCTTCAAGTGCATTGATCCCTTTTTCCGGTGCTCCTGCAGCGTGGGAAGCAACCCCGTAAAATTTGATATCAACTGGATCATTTGCTAAAGATTCAGTAGTTTTTCCATAACGATAGGCTGGATGAACACAAAGCGCAGCATCCACATCTTCAAAAAGTCCTTCGCGAACAAAACTTCCTTTCGCTGAGCCATTTTCGCCGCCTTCTTCGCCAGGTGTCCCATAGACTCGAATCTCTCCGCCAAATTCGTTGATCCATTCTTTTACTGCGCTAGCCGCTAATACTGAATACGTTCCAAATAAGTTGTGTCCACATGCATGACCAATGCCTGGCAATGCGTCAAATTCAGCTAAGAAAGCAAGAGTTGGCCCAGGTTTTCCTGAAGCATAACGAGCATCGAAACCTGTTCGATGACCCGCGACTTCTTTTTCAACAGTAAATCCTTCTTTTTCCAGTTGTTTAATCAATGCTTCTGAAGAAAAAAATTCATAGTTGCTAACTTCTGGATGATCGTGGATTGTTAAGGCTAGCTCTTGATATTCTGGTAATCTTTCAGCAATAAATTCTTTCACAGATGTTGTCGTTTGTGTTGTACTCATAAAAAATTCCTCCCTTAGTCTTGGCTGGTTTATTTACGCCCAAATGTTTTCCATGCAGGAACACTTGAGCCTTTTGATGTTTTTTCGATTACTTTAGCTGTATCTTCTGTTTGGTACGCATCGACAATTTTTTGATATGTTTTATTGTTTTCATCTTCTTTTCTTGCAACAATGATATTGACATAAGGACGGGCATTTTCATCAACAGGTTCTAAGAAAATAGCATCACTCGTTGGATTAAATCCTGCATCGACTGCGACACCACTATTGATGACAGAAATATCTACATCAGATAATGCACGTGCCGTTTGTGAAGCATCTAATTCAGAAATCACTAGATTTTTTTTGTTTTCAGTAATATCAGAAACAGTCGGTGCTGGTCCTTTTGAGTCATCTACTTTGATTAAGCCAGCCGTTTGTAATAACAATAATGCACGGCCACCGTTGGTCACATCATTGGGAATAGCAACCTTTGCGCCATCTTTCAATTCTGTTATTTTTTTGAGTGAATTTGAGTAAATACCTAATGGTGCATTGACTGTATTTCCAATGGAAACTAAATCTGTTCCATGCTCTTCATTGTAGTTATCCAAAAAGAATTGATGTTGAAAAGCATTCAGATCGACTGAACCATCTGCTAATGCTGCATTTGGTTGGTTATAGTCAGTAAATTTAACATATTCCAAATTGATATTTTCTTTTTTCAAACGATCTTTCACGTCATCCCAAACATCGGTGTCTTCGCCAATCACACCTAGTTTAACTGTTGTTTCCTTTGATTTATCAGTGGTTTCAGCTGACCCTTTACTACATCCTGCTAACCAAACTACAGCAATAAGTGCAACTGCTACTAAACGAATAATTTTTTTCATCTCTTTTTCCCCCAATTAATGACTAATTTTTTTAATAATTTGATTACTAATAAATTGACTTAAAAATACCAAAAGCAAAATCAATAAGGTCGCAACAATCGTGACATCTGTTTGGAATCGATTATACCCTCGAGAAATGGCTAAATTACCTAGCCCTCCGGCACCAACCGCACCTGCCATCGTGGTCAATCCAATAACATTGATAATCGTCAAAGCAGATACTCTGACAATCCCTGGTAATCCTTCTAATAAATAAACACGCACGATGATTCCAAATGGGCTCGTCCCCATTGACTCTGCGGCCTCGATTACTCCAGGATCAACTTCTAACAAAGCATTTTCAATTTGTCTAGCAAAAAATGGTACAACACCAACGATTAGTGGAACCAACGCTGCTTTAGCACCGATTGTCGTCCCAACCAAAAAGCGCGTAGTAAGTGCTAAAAGCGACAATAAAATAATAAACGGAATCGAACGAATAACATTGATTGTTTTATCTAAAATTTCATAGAATAATCGATGCGCTAATAATCCATTCGGTCGAGTCACAACTAGGATCACACCTAGCGTGATACCAATAATTCCAGAAATTAATGCTGTCCAAAATGACATATACAATGTCTGCTTTGTTGCTTCAATAAATTCATCAGGAATCGCAGAAGCATTTGGTAAATATGTTTCTAGGAATTTGGTCATGCTATCTTCCTCCCTCAATCACTTTTATTTGTTCACTGCGTTCATTTTTCTTTAATACATGAACTGTCACACCTTGTTCAAATAAATAGTCTAAAGCTTTTTGACGTTGATTTAATTCACCGGCTAGAGTCACGATCAAACTTCCTAGCGGGACATCTTGAAGCAGTTCAACATTTCCATAAAGAATATTGGTCGTTACTTGATACTTACTGTAAAGTTGTGCAATTAATGGCTCATTAGTTTGCTCTCCCACATAAGACAATTCCACTAGCCATTTGTCATTTATTTGCTCAGCAAAATCAGGATATGCAGTAATTGTTTCCAATGCCTGATCGATATGTGTGGCTGTTCGAATAAAATCTTTTGTTAACGCTTGTTTCGGACGACTAAATATCTGGATGCTACTTCCTTGTTCAATGATTTTCCCCTCTTCCATCACTGCTACTTTGTTACAAACTTCTTTGACTACTTGCATTTCGTGAGTAATCAAGACAATGGTCAAACCCAATTTTTGATTTAGTTGTTTCAATAAAGCTAAAATTTGAAGCGTCGTCTTTGGATCCAAAGCACTAGTTGCCTCATCACATAATAAAATTTCAGGATCATTGGCTAGTGCTCTGGCAATTGCCACACGTTGTTTTTGACCTCCTGATAATTGATTTGGATACGCGTTGACTTTGTCTGAAAGTCCTACCAAATCTAATAATTCGGTCACTTTTTGTTGACGTTCCTGTTTGGATTTTCCTGTGTATTTCAACGAAAAATCAACGTTATCAAAAATTGTCCGACTATTCATCAAATTAAAATGTTGAAAAATCATCCCGATTTTTCTTCTTTTTTCACGTAATTTTTTGGGTGAGAGCTTGGTTAGCTCCACATCGTTCATCCAAACTTCGCCATTACTTGGTGATTGAAGTAAATTAATTACCCGAACCAACGTACTTTTCCCAGCCCCAGAATAGCCAACAATACCAAAAACATCCCCCTCATCAATCGTTAGATTAACGGAATCTACTGCATGGATCTCCTGCCCCTTTTGTTGAAAAGTGACAGAGATATTTCGTAAATCAATCATTCTTTCTCCTCCCTTATCGATACTAAAAAAAAGCATCCTCAAGCAAACGACTAGTGTCGCTTACTTGAGGACGCTTTTTGCGTGTTACCACCTCATGTTCGAACTGTATTCACACACAGTTCCTCTTCAAGTACAAACATACTCTAGCGTGCTATCGGACGCAGCCGTCACCGCCTTACAACTTGCTCGGGGTGAATCGCTCAATGGCCATTTTCCAAAAGTTTAATCTTGCTTCTTCTCAGCATGCTGAAGCTCTCTGTTAAAGATTTTACAAATGTACTTACCATTTCATCGCGAAAAATATATAAAAAAAGTCCTTTTACTAGCAAATGCTAGTAAAAGGACGACGTATCGTGTTACCACCTTTATTCGGAAGTTTCCTTCCCTCAGCCCAACGTCTCATCTGTAATGAGAGATTGGTGTTCGTTTTAACGGTCGAACGAATCCGAATTTGCCTACTTGTCGACAAATTTTTCTCCAAGGCCATTTTCAACTTTTCTTATACTGAACTCTTTTCACCAGCCAGAGTCTCTCTACGCAGTCTTCAAGTTTACTTTCCTTTTCATCGAAAAAAATATTTGGTTGTTGACGACTAATTTACAGGATGAATAAATGAAAGTCAAGCATAAAATTCATTCTTTTTTTCTAAGAGTTTTCTGCTGTTTTTTTTTCCACAAAATCAATAACAACTTTCAAATCTGTTCCTTGCTCGATAATTCGTAAGTTTTCTTTGTCTTTTTCCGAATAATTCCGCTCAAAACTTGAATCAGGTATCAGAAACACCCCCATGCCCGCACGCGATGCTGAAGTGGCACCCACTAATGAATCTTCAACTGCAAAAGCTTCATCTGCTGCTAATGCAGTTCGTTCCAATGCGGTTAAATAAGGTACTGGTGAAGGTTTATTTTCTGATACTTCATCTCCAAAAGTAAAAGTATCAAAATAATCCATTAGTTCAAATTGATTTAAAATAGCTGTCGCTCTTTTAGTAACAGTTGTCGTTGCTAAACCAAGTTTAAAATTCTGTTCTTTTAAATAACTCAATGCTTCTTTGGCATATGGTTTAAGCTGGATTTCTCCAGTCGTTAGTTTTTCATAAAAAAATTCTTCTCGTTTTGCTCGTACTTCTTGCACTTTTTCTGGGCTACCAGCTAATTGAACTAAGATATCAAAACTTTGTTTCCAGTTTTTTCCACCCCAAGCATTAACGATTTCTCGTGGAACCTCTATCCCAAATTGTGCAAAGCCCCAAACCCAACCATCACGATAAGCTCTTTCACTATCAACTAATAATCCATCTAAATCAAATATTGCGCCTTTCATTTCCCCACGTTTCCTTTCAAAAAACAATAACCTTAGTTTAGCATGATTTATTGATAAAATCATCGAACGCTTGTAAGTTTCACGAAAATTATTCTATTTTTTTCATTTCAAATCAAAAAAAGACAGAGCACTTACGCACTCTATCTCTAAGCAATGATTTCTTATTACTTTTTATTTGTCCAAGACGTGCAAAGCCATTTCTTTGTTCATGAAATTCTCTGCCTGATTACCTAATTATTAATTACCGTAAAATCCAATTCCTTCATAGCGCCAACCTAATTTCACTAAGTAATCTCTTTCTTTCGTGCTCATGGTGTAATGATGCGTTCCTGTTTTTTCATTTGGATTGAACAAACGCAAGATAGCCTTTGAACCACCAGAATAAAAACTTAGCCCTTCATAGCGCCAGCCTAGTTTCTTCAAGAAATTGATTTCTGATTGAGCTGCCGTGTAGTGATGATCGCCACTGTATGGATTGTACATACGATAAACTTTTGTGCCGCTATTTGGTGCCAACCAAGCTACACCTTCATATTTCCAGCCATATTTTGGCAAATTATTTTTTTCACCTTCGTTTAATGAATACAAGTGTTCACCGGTATTTGGGTTATATAAACGATACATTGGTGAGGTAGTAACTTGTGCTTGGTTTTCATCATATTGCGTTAAATTGTATGTTTCAATCACGTTGTTCAAAGTGGACGCATAATTTGGTGCTGTCGCGTAACGTCCTGTTAACCAAGCAGTCGCATCTTTGTAAGATTTTGTATTGCTTTTCCACGCACCAGAATAATAATAAGTTCCTGCTTGGAAAGAAGTTGTTTTTAAAATATGAACATTATCTTCTAATGATTGTTTGTAGGATGGATATTTTCTAAATGCAGCATTTACTGTAATCCACTGACCGTTCACAAACTCCGCTGTTGGAAAGGTAACAGATTGCCCATTATAGCTACCTTTGATTCCAAATAAATTATAATTTGGTGCCGAAGCTAATTGACTCTTTCCCCAACCACTTTCCACAATCGCTTGAGCAATCATAACAGAAGCATACAAATCATTTTGGCTTGCTAGCGTTCTTGCAGAAGGTGCTATGCTATCAATGAATTGCTGTTGTGTAGTTGATGATGAACGTGCAAAGCGTGAAGCAACAGAAACTTCAAATTGCGAAAGATCTGTTTGAGTGGTGTGAACAAGTACCTCTCCATTATCCAACTGATTCTCCACCGTTTCCGTAGCTTCTGGTGTTTCAGTAGATGGTTCTTCTGATTCGGGTGTTGTTTCTTCCACTGTGGAATCAACTACTTCACTTGATTCCACAGTAGTTGATTCAGTGGTACCTGTGATAGGACTTGTTTGAGTTGTGGCTGTGCTGTTTTGTGTCTCAGTTGTAGCAATCGCATCCTCATATGTGTTAATTGTTGATTGAACGACTGTTTCATCGCTCACTCCAGTTTCATCTGCAAAACTCACAGGAGTAGCAGTTGAAACGATTCCGCCTAGTACTATTACACTAAGTAAAAAATTTGTTTTTTTCATTTTTTCTCCTTTTTCCCGCGTATTTTTATTTGATGTATGTATCAACTAACTTTTATTTTAACAAAAAAATATACTCGTCTTAAGGGAATTTTAAAAATGATACATTCCAGTAACGTTTTGTAACTTGATTGAAATTAAAAAAACACAAGCAGTTGTAGAAATTTTTCTTGAGAAAAACTGTTCCACATGCTTGTGCTTTTCTTAATTTTTGAATTACAACAATTCGCCAAATTTATGGATATAATATTTCTTAACTACCGTAACCAGTGTTAAGTAAGCTAAGACAGTTACGATTAACCAAATCCAATAACTACCTGGTAATGGCATCAAACCTAATTCTGCGCCAAAACTTGTGAATGGCAAAACTGAACCCACGACAATTCCTAACGTAGTGATTGCTGTCATAGCAAAAGTTGCGTTGCTTTGGATAAACGGTAATTTTGGTGTACGTAACGCATGTAATACTAAAGTTTGTGACCAAAGTGACTCCACAAACCAACCTGCATGGAACAAGGCGATGAATACTACTTGTTGTGCGCCATTCAATGTATGGAAATCTCCTCCAACAACTGCTGGACAAATAACAAAATACATCAATAAATACGTTGTGATATCAAAGACAGAACTTGTTGGACCAAAATACACCATGAACTTGCCAATACTTGAAGCTTCCCATTTTTTAGGTTTTACTAAATATTCAGGATCCATTTTATCCCATGGTAATGAAATACAAGAAACATCATAGATTAAATTCAAGAATAAAATTTGTAAAGGTAACATTGGTAAGAATGGCAAAAAGGTGCTAGCAATCAAAACAGAAAACATATTTCCAAAATTTGAGCTAGCCGTCGCTTTGATATACTTCATAATATTACCAAATGTTTCGCGACCAGCTAAAAGTCCACGTTCTAAAATCATCAAGTCTTTTTCTAATAAGATGACATCTGCTGATTCTTTTGCAATATCAACAGCTGTATCAACTGAAATACCAATATCTGCTACTTTCATCGCAGGGGCGTCATTGATGCCATCTCCCAAGAACCCAACTGTGTGTCCATTATTTCTAAGCGCTGTAGTTAAGCGTGCTTTTTGTTGTGGGTTTAGTTTTACAAAAACATCATTTTCATCAACGACTTGTGAAAGTTGGTGATCATCCATAGAAGCAATTTTTTCACCGGTAATTAGCTCATCGATTTCTAAACCAACTTGGCGACAAACAGAGCGTGTTACTAGTTCGTTATCTCCAGTTAACACTTTAACAGCTACTCCGTGATCCTTCAATGCTTGTAGTGCTTGTTTCGTTGTTTCTTTTGGTGGGTCAAGGAATGCTAAGTAACCAATCAACACCATATCTGATTCATCTTTAACCGAGAATTCTCCAACTACACTTGGATTTGTTTTTTGTGCCACACCAATTACGCGTAATCCATCTTCATTAAGAGCTGTTACCTTTTCCAAAACTTCCTGTTTTCTTTCCTTCGTTAAAGGTGTAACGTCTCCTTCTAAATCGATAAATTTAGAAATACTCAACATTTCTTCAATCGCGCCTTTGGTAATCATCTGTGTCTTGCCTGTTATATCTTCTACAACAACACTCATTCGACGACGTTCAAAATCGAATGGGATTTCATCTATTTTTCTGTAACGAGTATTGGTTGTATCAAGTGTTTCTTCAGCTTCATCAATAATTGCGACATCAAGCAAATTTTTCAAACCCGTTTGATAATAACTATTTAAATATGCATGACGCAACACTCGGTCGTCTTCAGCACCTTCACAATTCATGTGATATTCTAAGATAATTTTATCTTGAGTTAATGTTCCTGTTTTATCTGTACATAAAATATCGATCGCGCCAAAGTTTTGAATTGCACTCAAATTTTTGATAACTGTTCCTTTTTTTGCCATCACGCTAGCGCCCTTAACCAAATTGGTTGTCACGATCATTGGCAACATCTCTGGTGTTAAACCAACTGCAACAGATAGTCCAAATAAGAACGCTTCTAGCCAATCTCCTTTAGTCAATCCATTGATGACAATCACAGTTGGGGCCATCAATGCCATAAACTTAATCAATAGCATTGATGTTTTGTGGATACCCAATTCAAAATTTGATTTGATTGGTTTTTCAGATAACGTTTGTGCTACATGACCAAACAACGTTTGGTTTCCCACGGCTACGATAATTCCTGTGGCACTTCCACTAATTACATTACTTCCCATAAACGCTAGATTTTCATAACTTGTTTCATTTTTACTCCCGTCCGTTGCAACTAACGCATTTTTTTCGACAGGATAACTTTCGCCTGTCAAAGCTGCTTGAGAAATAAATAAATCTTTTGCAGAGAGTAATCGCATGTCTGCAGGAATCATATCACCCGCAGATAATCGTACCAAGTCACCACAAACGATTTCTTCCATTGGAATCTCTTGGTATTTACCTTGTCGCTTGACAGCGGCTGTCACTTTTACTAATGATTTTAATTTCTCAGCTGCTTGATTTGAACGAACTGACTGAATCAAGGTCATTGTCCCACTCACAATTACCATACTAAAAATAATAATTACGCCGAATAAATCCTTCTCACCTGGAGCTGGTAATAAATATTCTGTAATAAACGAAATAATCCCTAAAGCAATTAGTACTAAAGTAAATGGTGTAATATAAGCTTTCAATACTTCAATTAAAAAAGGTGTTTTCTTTCCATATGAAATCGTATTATCTCCGTAGAGTTCTTTTGATTGTTCAATTTGTTCTGTACCCATTCCTTTTTCGCTGCTATGGAATAAGTCGAATAATGCACGTTCGCTTTTTTGTGCAAAACTTGCATATAATTTTTGCGTATCTTTCTTTTTTTCCATTGTCAATCTCTCCCTTGTATCAGAAAAACAGACATTTACTGTACTGTTTTTCCTATTTTTCGGGTCAAGAGAGAAGCATTTTTACATAAGTGAGCTGAAAACAGATAGATAATAGTTTCAGCAAACTGTTACTTTTCTCTTGTCCCTTTGGTTTCGGTAAACTGTCATCCATTTGTTCTCATCTCCCTTACGCTTTCATAAATCTGTTCTTTTTCTTTACAAAAATCTGCTCGTACTTGCCACATCAATGTCCCAACAAAAATCAGCTCCCTTAATTTTTGGATTACTAACATTTAAGCTGTTAGGTTGACAACAAAAAACCTTTCGCCAAAAACTCAGCGAAAGGTTGAAATAAGCACAGCAAAAAGAAGCTATTTCGATCTCATCGTTGAGTTTTGACACTATACAACGTAAAAAGCAAATACCTTTGCCTTTAGCTACCTTATGAAAAGCCTTAGATCGACAATTCCTGTTCTACCCATTGGCGTCTCTCGACATTTTTGGGCAGTAGCCTGTGTTTGTATAGGAGCCTCACCTAACAAATCTTATTTAGTTTTCCAGTGGTTACTGTAACAACGATTGACAGAAATGTCAAATTTATTTTCAAATTTTTTGCTTTTTCACAAATGAAGCACATTTATTTTCCTGGATCATTTAACAAAAAACTATGTTTTTTTGAATTTCATTTGTCATAAAAGCTTTTCATTACTATAATGAAACTATAGTAATGGATAAAAGGAGTGATCTTATGGAACACACGCTTGTGATTATCAAGCCAGATGGTGTCCGCCGACATCTAATTGGTCGTATTATTCAACGATTCGAAGAAAAAGGGTTAACAATCGTTGACATGAAACTAGCAACAATGACTCCTGAGCTTGCAAAAGAACACTATCAACACTTAGCTGGTCGTAGTTTTTTCCAAGAATTGATTGACTACATGATCTCTGGTCCTGTCGTTTATCTTGTACTAGAGGGTGATGACGTTATTGATATTGTCCGAAAAATGGTTGGCGCTACGAAGGCTGTAGATGCAATGCCCGGCACGATTCGTGGAGATTTTGCACTTCCTGGAACAGCAAACATCATTCATGCTTCAGACTCTCGTGATGCTTCAAAAAATGAGATTGCTCGATTTTTCCCATCAACACCTTATCAATACGAACAGAAGGATTTGCTAGAAAGTAGCAGTTCTCCATCTTAAAACACACTACCAAAAGCTAGGATATTCCACTCCTAGCTTTTTTGTCCCAACTAGTTCCCGAACATCGCAATTCAACAACCCACTTTTTTCAAAGAAAATCTGTCAAAATAATCTATTAAGTATCTTTTTTGAATCATTACCATCCTTTTCTGGTTATCCAAATATTCTTTCTACTGATCATTTACCTTACTTCAAAAGATAGCTCTTAGAGCCTCAACCTTATCTACGGTATTCCCAAAGCAACTTCTTTAGCAATAAATCCTCTTTTCATAAAAACATGAAAAACTATTTTTAGAAAAACATCCTTATTACTTTAAGCTAGGCGCTTTGCGCCACAACCTTTATCCACTGTGCTTCAAAAAAAGCCCTTCCAAACTCATCTAAATTATTCAAGAATCTGAGAAGTAATTTCTGAAATTATATTTTTATTTATTGAACGAGACATTTCTTACACGGCCTTTTTCTCAGGGTAAAAGTACGCGAAACTGTTCTTCCAACTGCTTACGCTGCTGTTTGCCCAAACTATATTCCAAAACAGAAAACAGTTGGTCGCACTCGTCCTCATCAATTAACTCGCCCAATCCAACAAGGATCATCTGTTTTTGATAATTCATCATTAATGTTTCATAAATAATTAAATTTTTTGCTTTTGCCGCAAGACTCCTTGATAAATCATCATTGACATTCCGCGCTTTTTTAAATCGTTTTTTCTTAATATAATGATTAGTTAAGTTTAATAAAAATAAATCCATATACTGATCAGGATTATTTGTTAAAGAAAAATTCCGCAATTTTTTTTTGATTTTCACGTAGTTATTTTCGATGAAGGACTCACTAAATAAAAAAGGTAGCTCAGCTAGAATTGTCATCTCAAACTGACTGTATTCTTGTATTCGCATAAAATAGTCTTCAATTTTTTTACATTCGTAACGTAAAAATTCAAATTGTAATTCTTTTTGCAATTGGCTATCAGTTTTTAAAAACATGTGAATATTCAACACTAAGTAATACAAATCTCCCGTTTGCTTGAATCGTTTTCGATTGTTTCCCACTTCCTTATATGGATCGAAATTTTCTTCTTGCACCTTGCTTAATAAACGTCTCGCTCTTCTACTTTTCTTTGGCTCTTCTAATCGATGGCGCAAAACTTCGTACTCTGCTAAAGACACATTTAAGCGAGCTAAGATTGCTTGTAAAGTCGTAAATGCAATTTTCCTTACCGTTCCTTTTTCCAGTCCTACTAATGATGTTTTCGAACAAATCCCCTCTGCCAATTCGGCTTGAGTTAATTTTTTACTGATTCGTAGGCTTCTAATCAATCTCCCGTCATGCATTGCTGTGTTCCTCCTTAAATTAATGTACTGTCGGTAAAAAATGGCTACCAAATTTATCAATTTTTCTGATACGTGTAATAAAAAAAGTACTGGGTTCACTATTTACATACGTAAAAAAGGAGAAAAATATTAAAACATAAAAAAAACTTCTGAAAAACAAAAATTTGTTTTTCAGAAGTTCAAATTGGCCATTTAATTCACAGTAGAGTCTGTAATTTTAGGATATAGATTTTTAGTCGTTTTATTTCCATTTTTGGAATAGACACTAGTTGATTCTTTTCCTTTTCGCTGTTCAATTGTTTCGTTTTTTTCTGCTTCTTTTTGATAATCGATTTTTTGTGGATCCACCGTCGTAAATCCATTTGGTACATAAAAACGTAATAAGTTTTCTTGATTCAATTTATCCGATAAACTTAACGCTTTTTTCACTTTCTCTTGATCTTTCGTGATTTCTTTTTGAATGCCCAGAGCCTCAGTATCTAGAATCTCTCCTGATTTATTATCATATGTTTTATTCCCCAAAACAGTGTAATTTGGAGTAACAAAATTACCATTTCTAAACGCAACGACCTGATCATGTTTAGCAGACAATAAATCTGTCCCAAAATGAACGTAATTTTTATCGTCTACACCAACTAAATGAAGTAATGTTGGTAAAACATCAATCTCTCCACCATATGTGTGACTAACTTTTCCGTTTGTATACCCTGGAATATGAATCATCAGTGGAACACGTTGCATTTGAGCATCATCAAATTCATTCCAAGTATTCGCATCTTTGCCCAGTGCTGCCGCTAGATCTTTGTTATCAGAATTTGAAATTCCAAAATGATCACCATAAATAACAAACATTGAATTTTGATAAATACCCGAAGCTTTCAAATAAGTGAAAAATTGTTCCAATGATTGATCAAGATAATGAGCTGTGCGTACGTAATTATCTACTGTACTGTTACCAGTATTTAATCCTGGAAAATCAAAGTTCTTATCATCAGTATAATACGGCGTGTGGTTTGTTACAGATAAGAATTTTGTATAAAATGGCTGTTGCAAATGTTCAAGATAGCCGACCGACTCGCTGAATAGATTTTTATCTAAAATACCATAGCCCAAAGTTTCATCTGTATCTTCGAAGTAAGAACGGTCAAAGAAATTGTCATAACCTAAATTTTTGTACACATGATCTCGATTCCAAAAACTAGCAACATTTCCGTGGAACACAGCGCTTGTGTAGCCTTGGCTTTGCTTTAGAATAGCTGGCGCTGCTTGAAAAACATTATCAGAACCTAGTTCAGTAAACAATGATCCTTGAGGCAGACCAAATGTACCAGTTTCTAGCATATTTTCCGCATCACTTGTTTTTCCTTGTCCCACTTCATGGAAGAAATTATCAAAACTAATGGTTGCTTGATTATCAAAAATACTATTAAGAAAGGGTGTCACTTCTTCTCCATCAACCTTCATGTTGATCAAAAATTGTTGAAAGCTTTCCAAATGGAGCACAATAATATTTTTTCCTTTTGCTATTCCAAACATACTTGTATCAGGTTCCGCATAATGGTCTTTCGTGTAATCTAAGACCTCAGTGATTCCGTTACTACTTGCATGCGCACGAACACTGCTTGTCATTCCGGTTTTGATTCCATCGTAAATCGTGTACGCGTCAATACCTAAATACTTAACAATGTAAGAGCGATCGAAGGTTCTCTGTAATAATTGCGGACGATTCGCTTCACTCAATGCTAAGTTTCCAGAAAAAATAAACGCAGCAAGACAGCTTATTGCAATTGCCATTGGTTTCCTCACTGGCTGGCTTTTAACGGGGACATTTTTGACAATTATCCAAATTAGCAAGCCAAGAAAGATCAGAATGTCCAACCAATACAAAATGTCGTGAGGTTTCATTAAAGAAAAGGAACTTCCTGACAGTCCTTGTGATACTTTTGAAAAACCTAGAACTGATTTAACTGTGATGAAGTCAGTAAATTCTCGATAAAAAATAATATTGCAATATAATAAAGTTGTATTCAATACATCTACAAAAAATAGCAAAAATAGTGCTGTTTTCGCTTTCTTCACATACAAAGATAGCCCAAATAATAACAACGTTGTTGCAACTGGATTAATCCATAGAATAAATGTTTGGACAATTCCTTCAACACCTAAAGAAAAATCAACATAGTAGGCTAAAAGAGTTTTTAACCAAAAAAATACACCTGCTAAAATAACAATAAACAAACGATTTTGACACCACTTTTTGATTGGAGTCACGACCATCACTTCTCTCTATTCACTTTTTTCGTACATTTTGAACTTCAAAAATGAGAATAAGCTAAAAGATGATTTTTTTTAATAAATTTTTATAGTTTAAGATAGATTGATAAAAGCGACTGTATCGCCTTTATCTGCCGAAGTAAACCCACATTTTTCATAAAAATGACGTATAGCTGGCGCCTCTTCTGTCAACAAGACTATTTGGCGAACTGTTTGATATTCTAATAATATTTGCTGCATCAATTCAAAACCGATTCCTTGGTTTTGAACTTCTTTTTTGACTAGAAGGTCTTGGATATAAATAATCGTTAACCCATCGCCAATGACTCGAATCAAACCAACTAGTTCGTTCTTTTTCCACGCAGTAATAACAGATAAGGATTGTTGAACTGCTTGCTGCAATTGCTCAATATCTTTCGTATAAGCTGTCCAGCCAACGTCTTCATATAACTCAAATAATTGTTGTTGTGTTAACTCTTTAGTTTTCAGATACGAAATCATTTTATCCCTCTTTTCTAAAAAAAAGTTGCGACAGCTGTCACAACTTTTTTCGCTATTTTTGATTACTGACTTGTTCCAGAAAGATGATTACTTGTAGCTGCGCTTTCAGATGAATTTGTTGATACTAGTGTATTTGTTGAGTCAGTTGTCTTTGTTTTTTGATGACTTGAATCACTGGTTTTCGTTGGCGTGTTTGTTTTTTTCCATTCTGCTAAACGACTGGCTACTACTGTTTTATCTACCTTGTCAGAATATTCTTCTATCACTTTTCCATTTTTTAATCGGGCTAGTTGATCTCCCGAATTTGACAATAGTAACACTGTGAGTCGCTCATCTTTAAACTGATATTGTCTCAAAGAGATTGCACTTAAAACATCATCGATATTTGTAAACTGGTTTTCTTCTTTTCCTTTTGGTAAATAAATCATTAACTCGCCTTGATCATAGTCGGCTTCAAATTTATAGTCTTCCCACCAATACGTTGAGAATTCTTTTCTAAATTTATCTACTGATTCTTTACTTGCAACGATTTTTTCCGTTTTTGTATGAACGATTTCTGTTGTCATTCGTCCAGAAATTGTTACAGATAAAGTAAGTAAAAGGAAAAAACCAATTAACCAAAAGAGAAGAACGGGACGTTTCTTTCTCATACCTTCTTCCACTCCTATTTGAATTTACCTGTTCTATTATATACAAAAAATGAAACCTAAAGGTAAAAAAGCTGTAAAAAAAACAAAAAATAACAAGTTATTTTTTTAATAAGCAAACTATCATTAACAAGGCAACGTGCCTGTAAAATTTCATTGTAATCAATAACACTTTCCCTAATAAAAAAACAGTGTTTAAATCTTTATGTGATTTAAACACTGTTTTTATTTTATTTTTAACAATGTAAACAAATTTTATTCATATCTCTTACGCATCAAATCCATTTTGGTCAGAAACTTGTTTGAACCAATGACCTGATTTTTTAATCGTACGCTCGCCATCCTTAGCTAAATCAACGGAAATAAACCCGTAACGATTTTTGTAAGCATTCGTCCAAGACCAGTTATCCATACATGTCCACATATGATATCCTAAACAATTGGCTCCTTCTTGAATTGCTTGGTGCACATACTTCAAGTGATCGGTTACAAATTCAATTCGATAGTCATCATGAATCATACCATCTTCTTGAATGAATCTTGCTTCATCTTCAACACCCATGCCATTTTCAGAAATGAAGCAGTCAATATTTCCATAATTGTCACGAACGTTGATCAAGATATCATAGATTCCTTTTTCATAGATTTCCCATCCACGATAAGGATTCATCTTTCTACCAGGCATTTCATAGTTATCAAAGAAATCTTCTGGCATCGGAGAGAGAGCTTCATCAATTGGTGTTTCTTTTGCTTTGATTCGACGTGGTTGATAATAATTGATTCCTAAAATATCAACTGTATTTTCTTTGATAATTTCTTTGTCACCTTCTTTGACTTCAGGTAACAAATCTAATTGTTTTAATACGTCAATCAGTTCTTGTGGAAACTCACCTTTAACAGCTGGATCAAGGAATGATCGATTAAAGAATGCATCGGCTAATTTTGCTGCCTTGACATCTTCCTGATTATTCTCATCACGTGGATAACTAGGTGTCAGATTCAAAATAATCCCGATTTTTCCAGGTAAAGCTAACGAATGATATGCTTTGATTGCAAGCGCAGACGATAAAGCTTCGTGATAACCAACTTGCACCGCATGTTTCATGTTTGCTTCTTCAGGGTAGTGCCAACGATACAAGTAGCCGGCTTCAACAGGAACGATTGGTTCGTTGTGAGTAAACCATTTCTTGATTTTTTGTCCAAATAACTCAAAACAAATCGTTGCATATCGTTCATAAGCCTCAACAGTTTCACGATTTAACCAGCCACCTTTTTCTTGAAGGTACATCGGCATATCAAAGTGATACAGATTTACAAACGGTTCGATACCATTTGCAATTAACTCGTCAAAGTAACTATTATAAAAATCAACCGCTTTTTGGTTTATTTCGCCAGATTCATCTGGTAACAAGCGACTCCATTGAATCGATGTTCGGAAAGAATTGTGTCCTGTCTGCTTCATTAATTGAACATCTTCTTTGTACTTGGTATAAACTTGTGATGTTGTACCTGGTCCTACTTCATCAAAAAATTTTTCTGGCTCTTGTGCATACCAATAATCAAAAATATTATCACCTTTACCATCGTTTGCTACGCGTCCTTCTGTTTGTGGTCCACTTGCAGCTGAACCCCACCAGAAGTTTTCAGGAAATTGATAGTTTGTCATTTGCTCGTCCTCTTTTTTTTATTATTTTTGGTCATTCCATAAATTTTATTTTCTAAAAGAATCGTTTTACCACTTGTACGCGGGTATTCCATTCTTTCAATCAAACGCTTCCCACATAATTCGCCAATCGTTGCAGCGGGCTGTTGAATGATCATTCGTTCTGGTAATACTGTTTGCAGTTCATCTAGGTAGTCGTAGTGTGCAAAACAAATTTCTTGGTCAATTTGTTGATCACTTTTGTTAAAATATTCCAGTGCTCCAATAGACATATTATAGTTACAAACAAATAAGGCTGTTATGTTTTTTGCTAGCAATTCTTTTGCACCATCAAAACCACTCAATCGTGAATAATCACCAGTGTATACGTTAATAGTTATTTCTTTTGCGCTATATTTTTTGGCTTCCAAAGCTCCAGCTAATCGCTCTCTGGCTACATATTCTGTTTGTGGTGCTGCGATAATACCAATTGACTGATGTCCCATCACAATCATTTGTTCAATTGTTTCGCGTACACTTTTGCGATCATTGACCAAAATCGAATCCACATTTTCCAACTGATTAGGTGTATTTAATGAAATGATTGGAATCGTCAGCTCTGCTAGTTTTTCCATTCCCGGCCAAGTTTCGTCTGCTTCAAAAAGAATCAGTCCATCAATAGCATGTGAAAGTAGATAGTCGATTTTTTGTGAAACTAATTGTGCTTCACCATTGAAACAACTTAAAAATAAACTGTAGCCATTGGCTTCCATCAATGCTTCAATACTTGCTACGATATCCGCACTTAGCCGACTTGATAAATTATTCATTAACAATCCGACTGAAAAACTTCGATTGTTTTTTAACCCCTTAGCAATAATATTCTCTTTGTAATTCAATTGATCGATTGCTGCAGCAATCTTTTCCATATTGGCTACTTTTAGTGTCTGACCATTCAGGTAACGTGAGACGCTACCTGTAGAAACGCCTGCTAATTTGGCTACTTCACGAATTGAACTCAACTTGTTCACCTCTTTTTTTAGTGAAGTATATTCATTTGTTTACCGATTTTTGAACCGGTTCAAAAACAATATAACAAACACTTTTCTAAGTTGCAACTATTTTCTAAGCGTTTTCTTTAAAAACATTTTTGCAATCCTTAGTTTCCTGTTTTTCATTCAAATGGTATAATTTCTTTATCCTATTAGACGGAGGCAGTATTTTGAAGAAACTATTGGCTATATTTACTCTAGGACTGGTACTTTTTACCTTAACTGGCTGTAATATGCTGGGTGGATCAAACCAATCAACGAACGAAACCACCGAATCTTCTACGCTTAAAGCAGAAAAAACTGATATTTCAAATAGTGTTTATTCTTTGAAAGTGCGTAAAAACATGAATTTAGTTAGTGGGAAAATCACGTTTACCGAGGATAAGATGGAATGGTTACGCACCTACAATGAAGACAGTACAACTTCTTCTGAGTCCAGCGAAAACATTATATTAACATCCATTAAGATTGACACAAAAGGGGACACTTACACAATTACTGGGATGGCAGACAAAAAAGAAGTTTCCATTGTCTTTACTAAAATTGGTAACTATCAGATAAAAGATGAAGATGGAAACGTTTATAGTATTTGAACAATAATGTTCCAGCATATGATTTGCAATGACAATCCATAATTCGTCATTGCTTTTTTTATAAAAAAATAAAAAGCTATAACACGTTAAATTATCTTAATTTTTCTCCTTATTTTCTTTTTTTCTGTTATATTGGGAAAGTTAGATTGGTTACTAAGGAGAAAAAAATGAATATATTTGATAGTCATGACTATTGTACATGCACCAGTAATAAAAATATCCATACAGAATTTAGCGATCAAGGAAGTTTAAGCATTTGTGATAACTGCCATAAACTGATTCAAGACTCGTTCAAATCTTTTGATGCGTATGTTACAGATAACATTCAAAAAGTGAGCAATAAGCCACAATAATTGATTAAGAGACATCGTGAGAAAATCACGATGTCTCTTTTATTTATCCTAATTCTTGTCCTTTTGCTAAATGATTATCTGTGTAATAACTTCCAGCAGGCGCTCCCTCTAAATCAATCAATTTTTGTTTGATTTGTTCAATGACTTCTTTCGCATGCTCTGGTTTTTCAACAAAATCAAATTGATCCCCATCAATTTGGATCTTAGGACACACATCGAAGTTTTCGTACCATTGGTTATAACGTTCATTCAATTGTTGATAATAATCGTATAATGTTTCATCACTTTCTAATTGTTCATAATCACGACCACGTTTTTTGATTCGACTTAACATCGTGTCCAAAGAAACTTTGATATGAACCATTAGATCAGGACGCTTTTTAGGTGCTACGTCATCTAACTCATTCAACATCGTATCCAATAAGTTATCATACTGCTGTACTTCGATATCCGTCACACGACCAAGATCTGCATTTAGATGAAACAATAAACTATCTTCATAAATTGAACGATCAAGAACATTATCATCATTGATCAACGCGTTTTTCATCGCCAAAAATCGTTTATTCAAAAAGAATATTTGCAATAAAAATGCGTACTGCTCTGGATTGGAATAAAAAAGTGGTAACACCTCGTTATCTTCTACACTTTCATAAAATGGTTTTGAGCGGATTTCAGTTGCAAGCATATCTGTTAAACTACTTTTTCCTGCACCAATCGTTCCTGAAATTAAAATCACTGACATACAACCCTTCCTTTTCTATAAATACTCACCAATATATGCTTGTTTCGGCATTTTTTCAAAATCATATTGCTGAATTTCTTCGACAGTTTTTAAATAAGCATGAAGGCTTTCTGTAACCATCAAATTCACTGGTACTGTTTCTTCTTGAAAAATAATTATTGGTTTGTTTAACATTGTCGCAACGCCTAGCTCATAAGCAGTACCAGGATCAATCGTTTGATATTCAAAATCCAAAATAGCCACTACGATTTGAGCATCGGTTACTTCCGTCATATCTCGTTGATACACTTCCTATGCCCATCCTGCACTAAACATTTCATAATTGCTTTCTTGATGATGTCGTGGCGAATAAAAGGTTGAAATGGTTGTATTGTTTTCTAGTGCTTGTTCGATCCGTTGAATACGTTCAACTTGATCCTCTGAAAAAAATGGTCCTGCTAAATAAATCTGGCTCATTAATAAATCTCCTTCACTAAAGGACGTTTCTCATGATGCGTCCCTCTTAATAAATCAACTAACTTTAATGGGTTATTTGAAAAAACGACTTGATCCAGCCATTTTTCTTCCATAAATCCTTCTTTGGCAAAATTCTTCAATAGCTGCTCTAATCCTGCATAATACCCACCAATATCCAAAATACCGATTGGTTTTTCTGGCACTAATCCGATAGCGATCCAAGAAAGCAGTTGAGAAAATTCTTCTAGTGTGCCTAATCCTCCTGGAAACACTAAAACAGCGTCACCCTCACTAAACAATAACTCTTTTCGTTCATCAATTGTTTCTGTTGAGATGAACGTTGTTACTTCTTCGGCTGGCGTTTCTGCTTTGAATAAACCAGTTGGATAGATTCCAGTAACTTTTCCATCATTTTCCAGCACAGTTTGGCTAATGATTCCCATAATTCCCGCATTTGAACCACCATAAACCAGCTCTATTTCTTCTTGTGCCATATATTTTCCTAACGTTTGGGCAATAAATTTGTAACTTTCTTTTTCGCCAAAACGGGAACCGCAAAAAACAGTCAGTTTCAAAAAAACACTTCCTCGCTTTAAAATCTATCTTCATTCTACTCTTGTTTTTTTTAAATAAAAGACTAGATTTTGTGCATTTTTAGTGGTATGTAGTAAAAAACACACTATATATAGTGCTTCGTTTATAAAACTTTTATTTTATCTTTTTCATGAAAAAGATAAAAAAATAACATATTTACAGATAATTGAAATGACTTTCTTTCCCATTCGCTTATTTATTATCTTGTGTGAAAGAATAACACATTTTTTTAAAACACAGGTTGTTTCGTCTATTCCACTTGATTAACCTATGTTCAAATTTTTCTCTAAAAATTTTTTTATTTGTTATGTTTCACCAAATAAATATGTTTCGCAAAACGCAAAAAAAAGAGGCCAGAAAAATTCTAGACCTCTTCCATCTTTTTTTGACAAAAGGAACTAACTATCTTTTCATTCTTCAAGTATTTTGGTTTTCCCTTTTACTACCGTTGAATCAGCGGATTAGTGAAAATATCACTCGCATCATCGCTACTAGAAGAAAATTCCGTTACTACAGCCCCGGTCTCACCTGCTTGAAACCAATGTTTGATATTGGGCTCAATCGTATACTGATCACCAGGGTATAAAACAATTTCTTTTCTTACTGTATAAGTTGCTTGACTTTTTTCAGGCAATTTGCATGATAGAACTTCTGGTCCGTCTCCTTCGACATATAAATAAACGATTCCTTTCCGACACCGAAAAGTTTCTCTTTTACCAAGATCATTTTTTCTCGGCGGATGTCGATGCTCTGGACACGTTTGATAAGGTAACAAAGCTAATTCTTTCCCACAATATCGCTCATTATTTTCATATACAAATAAGTTTAGTCCTTCAATTTCGATAGCACCTAAGCCAAAGTCAACAAATTCAATTGTTTCTAGCTCTTTATTTGTAAAAACCATTCCGGAATCCAAAAAAAGTTGCTTTACTTTTGTTTGATAGTCCATCATTATTCTCCTCAATTGATTGTCAGATCATCCCAAGAAATTTCTTCTTCTGCTTTTTCGACTACTATAACTTCTGCATTTGGATCCACGCGTTTCTTCAAAACCAAAATCGTCACAGCCGTAGCAAACGAACCTATCACTAATGCACCTATGAACGCCCAAGGTCTAGTCATCGTAGCGACAGCGAACATCCCAGAAGCAGGAATATGGCTATCAGCTCCCCATAACATACTTAATCCGCCACCGATTCCACCACCAACACCAGTAGCAATAACATTTCGGACTAAATCATTCAACACAATAGGGAAACAACCTTCTGTAATTTGACAAATGCCCATCGGAAAAGCGGTTTTTAACGTTTCGATTTCTTGACGGTTAAAAATTTCTTTTTGAATGATCTTTCCAAGGAAAAATGCCATCGTCAAACCAAAAGGAGTTACCATTGATGCTAAAATCAGAACGGTTACTGGTTCATAGATTCCTTCTGAGAATAAAGCAAAAACAAAAGCAAAGACGACCTTATTGATTGCTCCGCCATAATCAATGGCAGAAAGCACGCCAATTACTGCACCATATAAGAAAAGTGAAGAAGTATCTAAGCCAGTCAAATAGTTCGTAATCAAATTCGTAAACCAATTGATCGGCGTGCCAATCCCATAGTACATCACTAAACCCGCAATCAATGAACTAAGAAATGGTAAAACAAGCGTTGGCATCAGCCCTTCCATCCATTTAGGTACTTTGATCCCCGCCGTCAAAAGTACTACGATGATTCCCGAGACATATCCACCAAGCATTCCTCCTAGAAAACCAGCGCCAATTCCTTTTGCAACCATCCCAATAATCAAACCAGGGGCGATTCCCGGTTTGTCAGCAATAGAATAAGAAATTGCGCAAGAAACAATCATTGGCAGCAAACCTAACCCATAATTCCCCATTGAGGTCAAGGTATCTGCAAATTCAAAACCCTCGGAAAAATTTTCAATGGCAACACCATCTAACATATTCCCAATTGCCAATAAAAAACCTGAAGCAACAACGATTGGTAAAAAGAATGAAATTGCAGTCATCAAATGTTTTTTGATGCCTAAAGTCTTGATTTTATCCATTTTGTCCTCCTGAAATTTATTTGAGCATCTCTTCTAGTTTTTCTATCAGTTTATTTGGTGATTTGACCACTAAACTTGTAGGCACATCAACGATACGTTTTCCTGTGAAACGACTACGACCGCTTACCTTGATATCTGCAGCAATCAATACAATGTCGGCAGCTTCGATATCTCTTGCTAGCAAGGTATCTTGCGTCCCAGCCAATCCTTGTGTTTCCACATGGATCTCATGACCTCGTTCCTTAGCAGCTTTGAGTAATTTTTCTTGGGCAATATAAGTGTGCGCAATTCCCGCTGTACATGCAGCAATCCCAACAATCTTCATAGACTAAGCTCCTCTCCTATTTAGATATAGTGTAGTATTTAGCTTTATTGTCAGCTTTAAATAAGTGGATTTTTTGTAATGCAACTTTTTTTGTAGCTTCCATACATGGTGGGAACAAAACATTTGGTTCACGAATTTCTAGATTTCCTTCATTTAAGATTTCACGTAGTTTGTCTGCGAAAACAATTTTGATGTCACTAGAAATATTGATTTTATTGACTCCCATAACTACAGCTTTTGCAATTTCATCATCCGGATTACTTGAACCACCATGTAAAACCAATGGTACATCCGTCAAATATTCAATCTCTTCTAAAATATCTAAACGTAACTCTGGATCAACATCTTTCGGATAAATTCCATGGGCTGTTCCAATTGCCACAGCTAAACTATCTACACCTGTTTCTTCAATAAATTTCTGTGCAACTTTTGGATCTGTATAAATGATTTCGCTAACACCACCTTCAACAGTGTTCCCTGTATCACCAATCGTCCCTAATTCTGCTTCAACTGAGACGCCCACTGCATGTGCTGCTTCCACAACTTTTTGAGAAATCGCTACATTTTCCTCAAACGAATGATGGGAGGCATCAATCATTACAGATGTGAATCCTAATTGAATTGCATGGATGACCTGCTCAAAACTAGCTCCGTGATCCAGATGGATACAAACAGGAATCGTTGCTTTTTCTGCTAGATATTTTACTTGTGAAACAAAACTATCTGTTAAAAAACGTAATTCCTCTGGGTGAATCGCAATCATGACAGGTGCATTTGCTTCTTCACAAGCTTCCATCACTGCATTCAACAACTGACCAGAGCCCGCATTGAATGCTGGTACTGCAAATCCTTTTTCTTTTGCCACTGCTAAAATTTCTTTTCCTGTTACTAACATATTGATCGACACTCCTTTTTATTTGTTAATCATTAATTGATATAAAGCTTCAACTGTTTCTACTTCTTTTAATTCATTGATAAATTCATTATCTGCAAGCAAACTGGCAATTTTTTGTAATAAACGCAGATGTTTAAGATTGGCATCTTCCGCTTTTACTGCAAATAAAAGAACAACTTTGACATCTTGATCATCAAGTGTTTCCCAAGGAATTGGTTGTGCTAAAGTAGCGATGATAATTACAGTTTGGTTAACAGTAGTTGATTTGCCATGAGGTATCGCGATTCCCTGCCCAATACCGGTAGTGCCCTCTGCTTCTCTCTGGTAAACATCTGTTAAAAAGATTTCTGAACTTGCTACGTAGCCTTTACGTTCTAGCAAATCAGCAAGTTCTTTCAGAATCTGCCCTTTGGTCGTTGCTTTTGAATCTACAACAAGTAAGTCTTTATGAATAATTTCCCGAATATCAAGTGCTTCCAACCAATCATCCTCCTAAAAAAAATAGACCTGACTCACTCCAAACTTTGGAATGGGTCAAGCCTGCCAGACAGTAACTCCCCTAGATTTCATGTTGATATTTTTTGGTACATACATTCCACATTCTTCGGTTCGACGATATCACCGATCTTCTTACCAAATCCGATTCCTCGTCTAATGAGCACCCACTCTCCTTTCTTCGATTTTGCAACGACTGCATTATGATTCAATATCAAAATCACTTGCACCTGCATGCCTCCTTTTTATGACAGAAACAGCCACATTGAAATGCGCCTTCGTAAATTAATACGCAGACTATATTCCAAATAATGAAAAAAGACAACAAAATCATAAAAAAATCTTCACTACTGTAATTTTGTAGCAAAAATCATGCTATGTCTTAGTCGTTTTTGTCTCTTACGCGTATTTTAAGACAAAAGAAAAGGCATCGGACACCAATCAGTCCAATACCTTTCAACATAGCAAATAAAACGAATACATTCCCTCGAAAATTTCTCTAAAAAAACTAGATTTATACTTCCAGATTCGTTACAATGAACGAGGTCGATGCATTGCGTTGACTATGGCAAACTTGATTGGTCCGTTTGGTTGACTGATTCAAGGCCTCAGCATTTGGCTGCCACCATTTGCTGAGGTGCCTTTTTTATTTGGCTGTTTCTATCTGCCACTTATAATACTGATAGCGTATCCAGTAGTCAAGAAAAACATAAAAACCACAAAAAATTGGGGTGTTTTTTTACCAAAAATACGCAAATTATTTTTCTAGATAAATATTGAGTATCCAAGCTTTGTAAATAGGGTAGAATAATCTAATTATAGATATGTTTGTTATAAAAAAAGAGATAACTCGCCTCTCATTCATCTAAGAGGTGAGTTATTTCTTTTTTTAATCTTCAATTTTTTCAAATAGGCCTCGGCTAATCATTCCGTCCATCAAGAAGTAAAACTTATCTTGACTCATTTTTTGCTTCGGATCTTTGAAAATATTCACAGCCTTTAAACCATTAGCTGTCGTGATCGACATCTTTAACGTTTGAATGTCCTTTGAGACAGTTATTTTTAATTTAAATCCTTCTTTACTTTGTGGAGTTGCATCTAAAGGGCGGATCAATTGGTAGTTTCCCCCATTTGTTTCAATAAAACCATTATCTCTCAGTGTATATCGTTTTGCACTTGGTGCTATGCGATAACTAGTTTTTGCACCAAGAACTGTCGCTGTCTTTTCAAATGCCATGTTTTTCACCTCGATAAAATTATTTTCTATCTCAATTATAAAAGGTTCTAAATTAATTTACTAGCTTCTTTGACAAAATATTTACAAAAGAGCAAAGAAGAAAAGGACGGTCAAACGAACTCCCGTTTTCCGTCCTTTTTTTATTTTGCTAAAATTGAAATCAATTGTTCGATAAAGTATTGAATCTCTTCTTCCGTATTCCCAAAACCAAAGCTGATTCGAATGGATTCTTTTAAAATCGGTGTGTTTTCGCCATACATTGCTTCTAACACGTGAGAAGGTTCAATATTTCCTGCTGTACATGCCGATCCTGTTGAAATAGCGATTCCTCTAAGATCCAACTTCATGAGCAACAAATCATTCGTCACACCGGGTAATCTCAAATTCAAAACATGAGGTAATTTATTCGCTAAATCACCATTCACTTGACACGCGATTCCGTGATCTCCTAACGCTGTTAAAATCATTTGTTGGAATGTTTGATATTTTTCACTTCTAACTTGGCGTTCTTCCTCATCTAAAATCGTTGCAGCAGTTGCCATGCCCCAGATACCTGCTAGATTTTCTGTTCCTGCGCGTCGTTTTTCTTCTTGTTCTCCTCCTAAAAGCAAGGCTGGAATCATTACACCATCACGTTTGTACAAGAACCCGACACCTTTTGGTCCATTGATTTTATGTGCAGAAACACTCAACAAATCCACTCCCAAAGCTTCGGGACGAATCGTTTGATTTCCGTAGGCTTGGACAGCATCAGTGTGAAAATAAGCAGGATGATCTGCCAACAACTCACCGATTTCTTTGATTGGCATTAAATTTCCAATTTCATTATTCCCATACATAATTGAAACTAAAATTGTATCTTCACGTAACGCTTGTTGGAAGTCAATGATTGAAAGATTCCCGTTTTCATCAACAGGCAAATAAGTCACTTCAAATCCTTGCGTTTCTAAATATTTCATCGTATTCAATACTGCAGGATGCTCGATTGCAGTGGTAATCAAATGTTTTCCTTCATTTTGTCTTGCAAAAGCTGTTTCAAGAATTGCTGTATTATCGCCTTCAGTTCCACCACTATTAAAGATAATTTCGTGCGACTTCACTTGCAATGTGTCCGCAATCATTTGACGTGCTGTTTCAAGTTTTTCGTGTGCGACTCTTCCGAAGCCATGAATACTTGAAGGATTGCCAAATGTTTCATTCATGATGTCAGTCATTGCTTTGACTACTTGAGGATGCATCGGTGTTGTCGCCGCATGATCCAAATAAATGTTTTCCACCTTGTTTCATCCCTTCCACTTATAACTAGGCACATTCTAGCACAGAATAGCTTACTTACCAAAAATAAATCCTTTTTTCTCGCAAAAGGCGTCCAGTTCTCTGAATATAAAAAGCGAGTAGTGCCTCAAACAACTTGAGGAAACTACTCACTTTTCTCACATTTTGATTAGCAACCTTTCGATTGATTTAGTCAAAAGCTTTTTCTTCTAACTTGAACAATGGACTCATTGGTGTGTTTTCGTGAATTCGTTTCACGGCTTCACCCATTAGTTCCGAACAAGTAATGATCGTCAAGTTTTCTGGATGGAACTCGTCCTTCGTCCAAACAGAATCAGTGATACAAATATCTTTGATCGGTGCGCCATCTAAAATGGATTTTGCAGGTACTGAAAGTAATCCATGAGAAGCACAAGCATAAATATCTTTCGCCCCATTTTCTTTCAAAATATTCGCAGCGCGTGCAAATGTCGCACCTGTGTTTAAGATATCATCGACCATGATGCATGTTTTTCCTTCAACATCACCAATCACATAGCCGCTATCTAAGTCAGCATCGTCTGCATGATCAACAATTGCCAAAGTACTATCCAAATATTCAGAAAGACTACGTGCGCGTTGGACGCCACTGTTTTTCGGAGACACAACGACAATATCATCACCTGTCAAGCCGAGTTCGCGATAGTAATGTGCAAAAAGCGGCATCGTAAATAAATTATCTACAGGAATATCAAAGAATCCTTGTACTTGAACTGTGTGTAAATCTAATGTTAAAACACGTGTTGCTCCAGCTTCCTCAATTAAATTAGCGATCAACTTTGCTGTGATTGGTTCATGAGGCTTTGCTGTCCGATCTTGACGTGCGTAGCCATAATAAGGTAAAACAACATTGATTGTTTTAGCACTTGCACGTTTCATTGCATCAATCATGATCAATAGTTCCATGTAATAATCATTTACCGGCGCATTCGTCGATTGAACGATGTAAACATGATCCCCACGAATACTTTCTTCAATATTGATTGCGATCTCGCCATCACTAAATTGTTTTACCACACTTTTTCCTAGTTCTGTCCCAAACACTTTTGCAATTTTTTCAGCTAATGGCCGATTTCCATTCAAGCTAAATATTTTCAGCGTGTCATCCTGATACTTTTTACTCATGTAGGCCTCCCTAAAACTTCTATTCCACGTTAGTTTAACATACTTTCAACATATTTTCTGGTAATTTCAGCAAATTGTTACGAAAGTGAAACAGTTCCATTCGTCCAGTTTGCTGGTATGATTTTTTTCGTATTTCCCCAATTATCATGCACTTTATAATAACGTTTTCCCGTTGATGACTCAAAATATGCGTAAGCAACCACCCAATGGTTTCCGTAGGTACTCCCTAGTCCTTTCAACAAGCCAACTAGTACTGGTTTTCCTTGGCGAATCCGTTTGGTGGCACGTTGCCATGATCCAAGCAAGGTTCCTCTAGCACGCTGCTCTTTTCCCATTGCTTTAAAAAACAGAGAGAGTCCATGACTAACTTGTAATGGAATTGTCGGCATTCCTAGTGGTTGGATATAGGCGCGTAATAAATCAATTAGTATAGTTTCATCTGGGCTTTCTTTGACACGAATCCGTTCCGGCAATGTGAAGTCTTGTCGGTAATCTTGATAATAAGCTAGCAAAACTGCCGCCGCATAAGTCCCACATAAATAGCCTGATGGGGTTTTCCAATTCTGGTACTTCTCAAAACGTTCTTCTGGCAAACCAACCCACTGATCTTTCATTGTTTGATTGGTTGCTCCAGCTAAAGAAAACTCTTTCATTTCTGATTTCAGTCGTCTTCGCCTCCTTTTTTTCATTATAATAGATGCCAACTAAAAAACAAATGACTTTGATTGTTCACTTCTCACAAAAAAAAATCGATACATACCATAGTATTTGTTTAAAAAAACTTTTTGTTAGATAATGAGTTCACGAGAAAAAAGGAGTGACTGAAGAATGAATAAAGAACGATTGAAACAAGATTTCTTTGAAGCAGTCAATGAGGACTGGCTCAAGACAGCAAAAATCCCAGCTGACAAACCTGCTACTGGTGGATTTCAAGATTTAGTCGAAGGAATCGATCAGCTTTTGATGGGGGAAGTAGACGACTTGCTCGCACATCCTAAAAAAGTTTCTTCCGAAAAAATGAGAAACTTTCTAGCCTACTATCAACTGGCAAACGATTATGCCAAACGAAACGACTTAGGCGCAACGCCACTCTTGCCTTTGTTAGAAAAAATCGAAGCTCTCCATTCTTATTCTGATTTAAATGCGTTGTTTCCTGATTGGACGTTGGAAGGCTTTGCGTTGCCATTCACAGTTGATGTTGATGCAGATATGAAAAATGCACAAACAAATGCTTATTTTGCTTATTCTCCTTCATTATTTTTGCCTGATAAAACCTATTACACACCTGAACATCCAAACGGTGCACAACTTTTGTCGGTATTTTTTGACATGATGGTTCAATTATTAGAGCTTACTGGTAAAGAAAAACAACAGGCCGAAGCAATCGTGGAACAAGCTATCCAATTTGATAAACTGATTGCTCCACACGTAAAAAGTGCAGAAGAAAATGCCGATTACAGCAAAATGTATAATCCAAAATCATTTGAAACATTTATCGGTTACAGCGAAAAATTAGACTTAGAAAAATTGACAATTGGTTTGCTTGGCACACAGCCAGATAAAGTAATCGTAACAGATCCCGTTTACTTTGAACATTTGAATGAGTTACTAACTGATACCCATTTTTCATTATTGAAAAGTTGGTTATTGGTTAAAACGGTACGTTCTTTAAGTGGCTACCTTTCAGAAGACTTTCGACAAATCGGTAGCATCTATTCTCGTACCCTTTCTGGCGCTGATGAAGCAATGCCACAAAAGAAGGCAGCCTTCTATTTAGCTTCTGGTCAATTCGACCAAGTCATAGGAGATTATTACGGCAAAAAATATTTTGGTGAGGCTGCCAAAAAAGATGTTGAACAAATGGTAGAAAAAATGATCGCTGTTTATCAAAAACGATTAGAAGAAAACAATTGGCTTAGTGACGAAACGCGTGAAAAAGCAATCATTAAATTAAACAAATTAGGTATTCAAGTTGGTTATCCTGATAAAATCCCAGCGATTTTTGATCAATTCCAAACAGTCTCCTCTGAAGAAGGCGGTACGCTGCTTTCAAATGCCTTTGATTTTAGTAGAAAAGTGTTGATTGACCGTTTCAGCAAATGGAACAAACCAGTTGATCGAACAGAATGGGAAATGAGTGCTGACACAGTCAATGCTTATTATCATCCATTTAGAAATATCATTGTTTTCCCAGCAGCGATTTTGCAAGCACCTTTTTATAGTTTGGACCAATCAAGTTCTGCAAACTTTGGGGGCATCGGAGCTGTCATTGCACACGAAATTTCGCATGCCTTTGATAATAACGGTGCACTTTTTGATGAGTATGGAAATTTGAACAATTGGTGGACAGACGACGACTTGGCTCATTTCCAAGAAAAAGCAAAAGCAATGATCGAAGAATTTGATGGAATTGAATTTGCAGATGGCGCTGTGAATGGAAAACTCACTGTTTCAGAAAATATCGCGGATGCTGGCGGGCTAAGCTGTGCTTTGGAAGCCGCAAAAGGCGAAGAAGATCTTTCGTTAGAAGCTTTCTTTGTTAACTGGGCAACCATTTGGCGTACCAAAGCAAAAAAAGAATATCAACAACTGCTATTGCAAGTAGATGTTCATGCACCAGCAAAACTTCGTGCAAATATCCAACCACAAAATTTGGAAGAATTTTATGCTACGTTCGACGTTACTCCAGATGATGCTATGTATCGTGCCCCAGAAAAACGTGTGCATATTTGGTAACGAAAGAATAAAAAAAGAGGACTGATTGAACAGTCCTCTTTTTTGTTTTTCTTGGTGAGCGTAACTTTTTATTATCCATTCAAAGTTGACTATTTATTGCGTAACCCCTAAATGAGCTGAGCACTTCTTTCACAAGCTTTCAGATAATCGTTGCCCCCAACGTCTTTTCAAAATGTCTGAGTGCCCATTCATGACCAATTTCATCAAAGCTTGCCACAGCATCCTTATAAATAAATAAGTTATAGCCTAAATTATACGCATCAACAGCCGTGTGCAAAACACAAATATCAGTACAAACACCTGTTAAATATACGTCTGTAATCTTTCTTTCTCTCAAACGAATGTCCAGATCTGTCCCACTAAAAGCAGAATAATGTCTTTTATCGATCCAGTAAATATTTTCCCGTTCTTGGTATTTTTGATAAAGCAGTGCTAATTTCCCAAACAATTTCCGACCATCAGTTCCAATCACATTATGAGGTGGAAACAAATGATTCTCTGGATGAAATAAATCTTTTGGATCGTGGGCATCAATTGCAAATACCACATACTCATTTTCTTCCATAAATTCACGGGTATGTGATGTAATTGCTGTTTCAATCGCTTGTCCAGCGGCACCCGTTGTCAATTTACCATCAGTTGCAACGAAGTCATTTGTATAATCAATCGACACTAATGCTTTCATGTGTTTCCTCCTTAAACAAGATGTTTAACAAATTGGATAACCATTTCTGCTGAGCGTTTACCTGCATCTTCAATAAATTCATCAAATGTTTGTGTAGCTGAATGATCTGCTGTATCACTCATTGCACGTACAATCAAGAAAGGAATATTGAATTGACGTGCAGTTTGCCCTACCGCTGCCCCTTCCATCTCACATGCTAGTGCTTCTGGAAAGTTCGTTAAGATTTCTTGTACTTTTGTTGGAGAATCTACGAAAGTATCACCAGTCACAATCAGGCCTTCTTTTACATTCAGATTCGTTGCATTTGCTGCCTTCACCATTTCTGAACGTAAATAAGTGCTTGCTTCATAATAAAGAGGCATTCCTGGTAATTGTCCCGGTTTATAACCAAATCCTGTGGCATCTGCATCAAAGTAGGCAACTTTATCTGAAATGACAATATCACCAACAGCTAAGCCCTCACCAATACCACCAGCAGAGCCAGTATTGATAACCATATTCACACCATATTGTTGAATCAACAAACTAGTCGTGACAGATGCTAATACTTTGCCAATGCCTGAACGAACAACAATAACTTCGTGTTTCCCTAGTGATCCAGAAATAAACAATGCCCCAGCACGTTCCCAAGATAGAGGCTCACTTAAGTTTTCTCGCAAAATTTTTACTTCTTCTTCCATTGCTCCGATAATACCGATTTTCATAAAATTTCCTTCTCTCTTAAATAAATATGATTGCTAAGATCACAACGCAAAGCAACAAGATCACAATCCCTAATGCTTTCATCAAAAAAACGTTCCATTTATGTGTTTTTTCTCGCTCACTTGTTCGAGTCTTGGTTGTCTTTTGTTTATTCTTACTTACTTTACGATAAAAATTTGAGCTGTTAGCCGGCTCTGGCTCACTCTGATTGCTTATCTGATAATTGGCTTCATCAACTGGTTCTCTCATCCGTTCTTTTTGTCGTTTTCGTAATTCTGAACGCGTAATCAGCGGTCCCTTGGCCATCAGCCGATCCCTCTACTTTCCTTTAGACAATAATGCCCAATACTGAATCGCAAAAATGGTTTTTGCATCACAAATGATTCCATCCGTCATTGCTTGTTTTGCCTCTGCCATCGTCAACGCATAAAGTTCTAATACTTCATCTTCATCTTGGGCTAGTGGATTTACAACTTTTTCGATGTTTGTTGCGTGATAAACATGCAACAATTCATTAGCAAATCCTGGTGATAAATACATTGAAGTGACGTGAATCATATCCTGCGCACGATAACCTGTTTCTTCTTCGAGTTCTCTGCGTGCAGTCAGTTCAGGTTTTTGTCCTTCTCCCGGATCAATTTTCCCAGCAGGAATTTCTAAAATCACTTTTTCGAGTGGCTTTCTAAATTGTTTGACTAACAATAAACGTTCTTGTTCATCAAAGGCAATGATTCCTACACCACCCGGATGAAAAACTAATTCACGTTGAGCAGTTTTTCCATCAGGTAAACGAACTTCATCTAAAGCGACGTCAATAATTTTTCCATGAAAAATTTCTTTACGCGTCATTGTTTTTTCTTCAAATTGGTCATAACTAAGCATTCTGCTCCCTGCTTTCTTTTGTAATAATAACCGCTTTTTTTTATTTTTTCAATTTTCCTAAAAACTCCTTATTAGTTTACCATAGAAAAACCTTAGAATTTTCCTAAAATATGAAAATCCATCCTTAGCCCGATACTCTTTCTTAAGTTGGATATGCTAAAATAAAAGATGTAAACGGGAACTGAGCCGAGACAACAGAAACAATGATAGATACTCAATGGAAAGAACGATCTGGAGGGCATATTATGAAAAAACGAAAATGGCCATGGATTTTAGGAATCGGACTAATCCTGATGTTTGTTTCATTTAGTGGAGATTCTTCACTAATTAGTAGCATCATCATCTTGGCCGGAATTTTATTAGTCTTATGGAAACTATTTAGTTCTGGAAAGAATAAGAAACGTTCAAAAGAAATTCCTGAACTATCAGATGATTTAAAAGTTCACTATACAGAAGTTGGCATGACGCCGAGCGAAATCAATTTTTTCCGTGAAACAATGAATCACACAAAAACACAAATCAATCGACTTCAAGTAAACTTAAATCAAACAGCAAAACTAAAAGCAATTGATCTTCGTCATGACACAGTTAAAGCTGCCAAGGCACTCTTTAAAGAATTAGTCAAAGAACCACATCGCTTACATGATGCGAGTCACTTTCTTTACACCCACCTGCCAAACCTCATTGATTTGACAGATAAATATATTGAGATCAATGACCATGAAATCAAAAATAAGCAGACTTATGCCAAACTAGAAGAAAGTGCGCAAATCATCGATCAACTTGCTAGCTTGATTACACAAGATTATCAACAATTTGTAGCAGATGATCTAGATGACTTAGATTTAGAGATATCAGTTGCGAAACAAAACTTAAAACGTGATAATAGAAGTGAAGAAAACTAATCTTTTCTGAGTCACTTAAATTGTCAGCTAATGACTCGAAGCAGTTGCCGCTTTTTCGGTGTGCTTCGAGTTATTTTCAAAATTAGCTGCACATTTTTTGTCTCTCAGATTTTTTATAAAGTTCACCACAAGCCCTAAGGAGGAATTCAGATGGACAAGAACAATCCAAATGAACTAAAAAATGTTACACCTGTAGATAGTACGTTAGACGACCTGTTAAACAATCCTTTTTCAACACCGACAGATACTTTAACTCAAACACAACAAGCAGAAATCAATGCTTTACAAGAACAACAAGTAGCCGCACGTTTGATTGACAAATTACCCCCAGAAAGACAAGAACAAGCAAAACAGCTTGCCGGAAAGATTGATGCTACCGATGCACAATCTGTTATCAGCTATGGTTCTGCTGCGCAAACTAAGCTAAGTGAATTTTCACAATCTATGCTGAATCATGTGCAAGTACAAGATATTGGTCCGGTTGGAGATTCGTTAACAGAGTTGATGTACCGTTTACAAGAAGCAAACCCCGACGAGCTACGAGCTGGCGAAGGAAATATTTTCCAACGTGTTTTTGGTAAAGTAAAACAATCCATTTATGAAGTAACCGCGAAATATCAAAAAATAGGTGCACAGATCGACAAAATTGCTGTCAAATTAGATAAGGAAAAGGATGGATTATTAAAAGATAATTTAATGCTTGAGCAACTTTATCAAAAAAATAAAGACTACTTTGATGCTTTAAACATTTATATTGCCGCTGGCGAACTAAAAATGGAAGAATTGCAAAAAACGACGATTCCTGAAGCAATGAAAAAAGCTGAAGAAACAGGCGATCAAATGGATGTTCAAATTGCGAACGACTACACCCAATTTTTAGATCGTTTAGATAAACGTACGCATGATTTACGTTTAGCCCGACAAATTACGATTCAGCAAGCACCACAAATTCGGTTGATCCAAAACACGAACCAAGCACTGGCGGAAAAAATCCAAGCTTCGGTTGCAACAGCGATTCCTTTATGGAAAAACCAAGTTGTTATTGCGTTGACGTTGCTTCGTCAAAAGGACGCAGTCACTGCGCAACGCCAAGTTTCTGAAACAACCAATGACTTATTGAAGAAAAACTCAGAAATGTTGAAAATTTCTGCTATTGAAACAGCGAAAGAAAACGAACGAGGAATCGTGGACATCGAAACATTGCAAAAAACACAAAATGACCTTGTTGAAACAATTCAAGAAACCTTGCGTATCCAACAAGAAGGTAAAGAAAAACGTCGTCATGCCGAACTTGAATTGTCGAATATGGAAGAAGACTTAAAACAAAAATTACTTGATCTAACTCAATAAAATCAAAAAAGCTAGAACAAATAGTAACCTATTTGTTCTAGCTTTTATTTCGTACTTATTTTAAATGTGATTCACCCTGTTTTTGATTCATGACACTATTTTTATAACCATACGTGAAGTAAATAATCAGTCCAATCAGCATAACGATTACAAAAACGATCCACGTAATCGCCTGTAAACGTAACATCAATATGACACAAGTCAAAATAGAGATAATCGGTAGAACTGGCACAAACGGTACTTTGAATTCACCCGCTTTTGGTTGTCCAAATTGCTTTCTTAATTTCAATAACCCTAAACTTACCAAAATCAAGTACGTTAATGCGGTGATATTTGTCAGCTCAGCTAAGACATCAAGTGGAAACGCCCCCGCAAAGAAGACTGCTACCACACCAGCTGTGTAAGTTGCTTTTTTAGGCGTCCGATGTTTTTCATCAATCTTCGTCATGTATTTTGGCAATAAGCCGTCTTTACTAATTGCAAACAATAAGCGTGCCAAAGAATACATCATTGAAATGGTCACTGTTAATAACGTTAAAATCGCTCCAACTGCAATAACCGCTCCGACAGTTCCATGGCCTACATAACGCATTGCAAAAGCTACCGGATCACTTACACCTAACTCTGTGAATGGTACGATTCCAGTCAAAATCAACGTCACTACAATGTATAAAACGGTCGCAATCAAAATCGAACCAATAATTCCTCTTGGTACATCTTTTTGCGGATTTTTCACTTCTTCTGCTGCCATCGCTACCGCATCAAAACCTAAGAAGGCAAAGAAAACCAATGCTGCACCATCAAGGACTCCTGAAAAACCAAATGGCGTAAACGGTGTCCAGTTTGCAGGTTTCACAAAAAAGATCCCTACAATAATAAATAAAGCAATAATTCCAAATTTAACAAATACCATCACGTTATTTAAACGCAAAGCTTTCTTTGCTTCTAGTGAAACGATATACGTTACAAACACAACAACCAAGACTGCAATTAAATCCAGATAGGTGCCATTTTCACGATTATATCCTCCAGTCAACGCTGTAGGTAACTCTACACCCAGACTAGCTAAAAATCCTTGAACGTATCCAGACCAACCAGATGCAACGGATGAAACAGCTAATAGAAATTCACTAATCAGTAACCAACCAGTCAACCATGCGATAAATTCGCCGAATACAACATATAGATATGCATATGGTCCACCAAGAATTGGCACACGTGACGCGAATTCAGCAAAGCTTAATCCTGACAAAATGACAACAACTGCCGCTAGAACGAACGAAAGTGACAGCGCCGGGCCTGCATTTTGATTGGCCGCAACTCCTGTCACTACAAATATCCCGGTTCCGATGATTGCACCAATACCTAGCATAATCAAATCCGTTGTTTTTAATTCTTTTTTCATACCACTCGTTTGATTGAGCTCGATCTTTTTCTTACGAAATAAATCCATTGAAGTTCCTCCCCATTTTAGGTTGGAAAACAGTGGCTAAACTGTTTTCATATACCCTAAAAGGATACCACCTAAAATGACTAGAAGGCAACCAACAATCACATAAACCATTTCTTTTTTGGTTTTGTGTTCACCCAAAATGAAAATACCACCTAAAGTTGAGATGATGATCCCCATTTGTGATAAAGAAAATCCTACCGCTAAACCAAGTGATTTAACTGTTAACAACATACAAATATTTCCGATTCCCCAGAGTAAACCAGAAATCATGTTTTTCCAAACAAATTGATCGACTTTAACTTTTTTGAAGGCAAAAAAGCTTGCACCTAAGATCATCCCTACACTTTGTGGCAAGATGATCGACCATGCGTCAAGATGCGCCCAAGTGATAATGATGGTGTAGACGCCGTAACCTAGCGTTGAATAGATTAGCGCTCTAAAACCCTTTCCAAAATCAAGCATTTTATTATCTGTATTTACTTTTCCGTCTTCATCTTGACGAGCAGTCAAATAAGCACCGCTTACAAGTAATGCTAAAGCAATGAAACCGTAAATAAAATCTTTTGTTTGTGTCCATTCATGGAAGAACACCGCACCCGCAATCGTATTCAAAATCAACTGAAAACCTGTTGATAATGGTAGCCCTACGGATACACCCATGAATTTCATTCCATGAAACTGACCATTTTGTCCAACACTCCATGCTAAACCGGATAAAAATCCAATCAAGAAAATCCAAGGGGTGATTACTGGGTTTACTACAAAAAACAAGACTAAAGAAAACAAGAATGCACCGATTGTCATTCCTAACGTTTGTTGATTGGCATCGCCACCAATTTTCCCGCTGACTAAGCCGATACTTCCCCAAGCAAGCATAGGGATTAATGCTATTAATATTTCCATAACTTTTCTCCTTTTATTTCACATGTAAAGAAACTTATCAGGGAAAACGTTAACAACACAAGCAAATTTTTTCTTTTCTAACGATTTTCTAACGTTCTTCATTGTAGAAATTTAAAGTTGGAAATAATATAGTCATTGTTGTACCTTGATTTTGGATTGATTCTGCTGTTAACTTCAGTCCTAATTTTTCTGCTAGATTCTTTGCCAAGTACAAGCCTAACCCAGTTGAATGCTGCTGTGTCAATCGCCCATTGATTCCTGTAAAGCCCTTATCAAAAATTCGCTTCACATCTTCGGCGGGAATCCCGATACCTGAATCTTTCACAGCTAAAGTTACTCCTTGATTTGTCGCTTCAATTAAAATGATGATTTCCCCATAACTTGATGTGTATTTGATTGCATTGCTTAATAATTGTTTAAAAATAAAAGCAACCCATTTTGCGTCGGTTAATACCATCGCATCTTCGCCAACGATCTCATAATGGATTTGTTTCTGAATAAAATAATTAGCTTGACTACGAATCACCGGTTGGATGATTCCTTTTAGACTGTACTCTTGAATTAAATAATCTCTCGAAAAACTATCTAAGCGTGCATAATATAAAACTTGTTCGACATACTCATCGATTTTTGACAGTTCATTTTCTAACAACATATATTTTTTGTCATCAATATCAAATTCAATCGAACGTACTAACAATTCTGAAGCTGCTAATGGCACTTTGATTTCATGCACCCATGAATCAATATAATCTTTTTGATCTTGTTGATTACTGATTGCTTGTTGCATCAGTTCCTGATGTTCTCGGATCAGTTGATTGATATATTCTTCAACCAGTTTTTCTTCTTCCGTATGACCACCCTCCAAATAACTTTGCAATGGAGAATGCTCTTTCACATTTGCCAAGTGTGCCCACCAACGACGTTTTCCAAGATAACCACCCAGTAAATAAAAAGCTAGAAAAACACTCTGGATAACAGCTAAATAAGCAATCGTTTCCCAATCTACTTCTATATTAGGGGCTAACCACATAACAAAAGCCGTTAATACTACAAAAAAAAGCCAGCCTAAAATCAAAGACCATTGATCTTTTAAATACCTAAAAAAATTCATTGGCTATTTTCCGCCCTTTCTAAGGAACGATATATCCTTGTCCAACTTTTGTTTCGATGTATCCCATGATCCCAGCTTGCTCGATTTTTCTTCGCAAGCGATTGATATTCACTGTTAATGTATTATCATCCACAAAACGTTCATCATCCCACAAAGCACGTAATAGCTTTTCACGACTCAAAATTTTTCCATGTTGCTTCATCAAAATGAACAATAGTCGGTACTCATTTTTACTTAGATCAATGATTTCTCCATTAATCTCCATGCTTCCATTATCTACATTTAGCGTGATTCCATTATGACTCATCATCTCACTAGAAAGTTCTGTATAATTATATGAACGACGCAATAGGGCATTGATTTTAGCAATCAAGACATCTACTTGAAAGGGCTTGGTTACGAAGTCATCTGCTCCCATATTCATTGCCATGATCATGTCCATATTTGTATTGCGGCTTGAGATAAAAATAATTGGTACTTTTGATACTTCGCGAATTTTTTGACACCAATAATACCCATCAAAAACTGGAAGATTGATATCTAACAACACTAATTGCGGTGCTTCTTCTTCAAAATCTGAAAAAACCTGATTGAAATCAGTTGTTCCAAATGTTTCAAATTGCCACTTTTCTAACTCTTCCATAATTAGTTGACGAATGACTTCTTCGTCTTCTACTACCATGATTTTTGCCATCGACTGCTCCTCCTAGTTTTTCTTCTTGCATCTACAATAGCAAACCCCACAGCCCATGACAACTATGGTTTCCTTTTCTTTATAATTGATTATAAATGTTTGTCTAGAACAAAAATAAAAAGCGTAAAAACTGACAGCTAGTCAGCTCTTACGCTTAAGTATTACTTCATTGTATTTTTAGACAAGGTCTACTTGTACTTCGATATTTCCTTTAGTTGCTTTAGAATACGGACAGAATTCATGTGCATCATCAACTAATTTTCGTGCTTCTTCTTCACTAACGCCTTCAACATGAGCTTCTAGAATGACACCAATCTGGTAGCCACCGTCATCTAATGTGTAAAGTGAAACGCGTGCTTTAACTGTTGAGTCAGCATCTAAGCCTGCTTCTTTGACCATATGTTGTAATGCACCATTAAAACATGAAGCATATCCTGCTGCAAATAATTGTTCAGGATTAGTTCCCTCCGCATGGATTCCTGGTGGTGTAATTTTCATGTGCATCGAACCATTTGGTGCTTCGACTGAACCTTCTCGTCCGCCGTGGTTAATCATCGCTGTTTCGTATAATTTTTTCATTGTACTACTCCTTTCGACTTTCTTACTACATTTCTAGTGTAAGCCTAGTGGAGCGGTTTATTCAAAGAATCTGCTCATTCAAATACTAAAATACCATCTTCAACTAATTTACCAAAAAACATAAAAATGCCACTTGTAAATAACAGCGTCATATTTGTTCCAAAATAAATAGCTATTTTTTCTAAATAATCTTTGATCTTATTGATTTTAAGATACATATATACTAAAAAATTTACTCCATACACCAACACAGTCAAAAAAATAATCATTCCCGTCATCATTCTTCCTCCTCCATTACTGGAAAACTACGAAACTTCCCCGTTCTTGACTTTATACTTACCATAACACTCAGATAGAACTTTCAGCAACTCAGGTTCTTTGTAGAACGCTTTCATAAATGGACTCTGTAAATAACTACCAAAAATCCAAATCCACAATCCTTGTGTTAAAAACAGTCTTAGCTATTCACTAATTATTTATTCGCGCATACTTTCTAATTTTTCCGCGAATGCTTGAGCTTCACTTTCTGAACGACAAACAACGATAAATGTATCAAAACCTGCAATTGTCGCTGCAACTTCTGGATAAGCAACTTCATCTAACCAGTTTGTCACCACGTCTGCGCCATTTTTTTCAGTCAACACCACAACCATAAATTGAACGGTCTCAATTCGTAAAACTTCCCGCTTAACGGCTGAACGCAAACGTTGTTCATTCAATGAAACAGATGGTTGACTAAAAAGAGAGTAACGAACTCGTTGCTCTTCATCTTGAACCTTGATTACTTTCATTTCACGAATATCTCGAGAAATTGTTGCTTGAGTTGCACTAACACCTGCTTCTTCTAAGCGTGCAAGTAATTCTTCTTGTGTACTAATTGGATATTCTGTAATTATTTGGCGAATCAATGCCTGTCGTTGACTTTTTTTCATCCTGGACACCTCTCTCATCCATAATTATAACAAATTTACTCAATTATTGGCGTGTTTACTTTGAAAATTACTTTTGATCCTTTACTTTTTGGCAATGCGCACACGTAAAATTGTTTTTCGTTTCTCTGGCGCTACTCTTCTAGGATCACTTAAATAAATTTCTTTGTGTTCTTTTCCTATCCGCTGATATCCTTCTTCTCCGAGAAAGACTGCTAATTTATCAAAACTCTTCTGCTCCTCATCGTAAGAACCAATGTGTAAAATTTGTCCAACTAATCCTTCCTCGATTGTCTCAAATTGTAATTGTGCAAGTAACTCTTCAGGAATCTTTTTTGCTGAACGCTTCATTGCAAGTTGGGCAATCTCCGGTGTCACGAAATCAGGCTGTTTAATCATCAGTTGATAAGCAAAGTGTTCCTTCAACATCACTTTTTCCTGCAAATATTTTTCTTGTAATCCCCATTGACCTTCTAGTGGGTAAACTGTGTATGGTTGGTAACCAGGAATAGCCCAATTATTTTTCGGTGACATTTTGATTGCATAACTCACTGGGTATAACACTCCAATGCGTCTTTGGAAATCCTCTTGATTTGGATCACCTACACCTTTGATCGTAAAAAAATTTTGTGCTGGCAATTCTAAAATCTGTGGTTTTTTTGTTACTCGATAGCCAGATTCAGCTTTACGCCATTCAATTTTATCCATTTTCTTTTTCTCCTAGCCTATTTATATATTTACGATTTTTTCTTGTTTTGTTTCCATTTTTAAACTCCATTTAATCATAACCTTTTTGAGATGTCTTGACTAATTTTATTGACATAAAATTTGAGTCTATGCTAAAATAACTCCAGCAAACAATCGTACAGATAACACGTAAATGCGTGTCGAGAGAGAGGCGATTTCTATTGACAATAGAAATCTTCTCTCTTTTTTTGCGAAATTTTTAAGAGGTGAAATGTATGACAAAACAAAAAGAACTACTACTTGTTCCCGCAGTGATTGCAACTGGGATCATGTCCTTCGCAGGTGTTCTGATTGAAACTGCGATGAATGTAACTTTCCCAACGTTGATCAAGCAATTTGATTTGACAACTGCTCAAGTCCAATGGGTAACAACGATTTACTTATTGATGATTTCAATCATCGTACCATTATCAACCTATCTAAACCGCAATTTTAGTATTCGAAAATTATTTTTGTTTTCAAATCTTCTGTTTCTTGCCGGCATCTTAGTTGATTTCTTCTCACCAACTTTCATGTTTCTTCTAATGGGACGACTATTACAAGGGATTGCAACTGGTATCGCACTTCCATTGATGTTTCATATCATTTTGACGTATGCACCTATGAATCGTCGCGGTGCGATGATTGGTGTCGGAACATTGACTACAGCGATTGCGCCAGCTATTGGACCAACCTATGGTGGGATTTTGACCTCCGCTTTTACTTGGAATCATATTTTCTTATTTCTTGTGCCAGTCTTACTGGTATCACTAGTGATTGGCCTATTTGCCATCCCTGAAACAAATGTAGCAAAGGGTGGTCATTTAGATTTACTTAGCGTATTAGGGTTATGCTTACTTTTCAGTGGTGCTTTAACATTCCTGAGCACGATTGGTCAACTAATTAGCTGGGTTTCTTTGATTATTGCAATCATTGGTTTCTTAGTGTTCTATCAACGTTCAAAAACAATTGATCAACCCTTGATTCGCTTATCGATTCTATCTAATAAAACCTTCCGATTATTTTTATTTAGTTTCTTAGTTTATCAATTTTTACTACTCGGTGTTTCATTTGTCTTGCCAAACTTCATTCAAATCGTTCAAGGAGATACCGCATTTATTGCTGGTTTGTCCATGCTTCCGGGAGCCGCAATTGGTGCGATTTTGTCTCCTTTCTCCGGAAAATTACTCGATCAACATGGACCTAAAAAACCAATCTTAGCTGGTTTAATCTTATCGACGATTGGTTGGCTAGCTCTCGTTTTATTGATTGGTCATGCATCCTTGATTTGGTTAGTAGCTTGTCATGTTTTCTACATGATTGGTATTGGTCTTTCTTACAGTAATATGATGACTACTGGAATGAATGCATTAAGCGAAGAGTTCCAAGGCGATGGAAATGCACTATTCAACACGCTTCAACAGTTTTCTGGTGCGATTGCCACCTCGCTAGTAGCGATCATTATCAACCTTGTGCAAGACCACTCCACGTTGCACTACGAAGCAGCTACTACTTTAGGTTCAAAAGCAGCATTGGGTGTTTTACTTATCTTACTGATTATTAGCTTTGCCCAGTTTATGCCTTACTATTTAAAGAAAAAACAACAATAAACAAAAAGAAGATGGGTGTTTGCATCCATCTTCTTTTTGTGTAAGAATGAAAACGAAAAAGGAGGCTCTTTTATGGAAAAAATTGCCATTATTGGCGGTGGCATCATCGGTATGACCCTTGCAAATTATTTAGATACAACCAAGTTTGAAGTCACATTATTTGATGACTCCACTGGTCAAGCAACCAAAGCCAGTGCGGGAATTATTTCTCCTTGGCTTTCAAAAAGACGAAACAAACAGTGGTATCAACTAGCTAAAGATGGTGCTGCTTTCTTCGATAAATTGATTCAAGATTTCCAATTAGATTCAACCATTTATGATCGTTCAGGAACACTTTTATTACGACCGCAAGATGAATTGATTTCACTTGCCGAACTAGCGGAGGAACGTAAAAAAGAAGCACCAGAAATCGGTGACATTGAACTATTAACACCCGCTCAAACAACTGCTAAACTTGAACTACTTAAACCAGCACCTTCACTTCACATTAGTGGTGGTGGAAAGCTTGATGGCAAAGCTTATTTAACACAACTAGCAAAACGTTTAACACATCAGCAAGTAGCAATCATCAATGACCGTGTTGCGTTTCAGCCAAAAGGTGATGCATGGTTGGTTCAAGGTGCGTTTGGCGAAAAACTAGTTGATCGAATCATCCTTACACCTGGCCCCGCATTAAAACCTTTGCTGGAAACTATTGGCTATACAGTTGATATTCGGCCTCAAAAAGGACAACTTCTAGTTTTTGATTCTCCTTATCAAAATAGTAGCAAATGGCCCGTAGCGATGCTGGATGGCGAAGCCGATTTTATTCCATTCATGTCTGGTAAAATTTTGATTGGTGCAACACACGAAAACGATGGTGGTTGGGACTTATCCCCTACCGAAACTGCTTATGAAATGCTTACTACTCACACGAAAGATTTTCTAGCCAATCCGGAACAACTTACCGCTTGGCGTTACCATTTCCGTGTGGGTACTCGTGCTTATACGTCTGATTTTTCACCATTTTTTGGCTTAGTACCAGATGATCCTACTTTACTAGTGGCAAGCGGACTAGGATCATCCGGTTTAACAACTGGTCCTTACATCGGGTATTTGTTAGCAGATTACCTAAACACAGGAAATTGGTCGAAAAAAAAATATCAAAAAGAAATAAAAACTTATCTTTCAAAGACGGTTGGTTGATTGTAAACACAAAAAAGAGCGGACTTCTGTCTCGCTCTTTTTTCATTTGATTGATTATTTAACTTTCCTCCCACCGAAAAAAGCTGTTGGAAATAGTTCGCCTGAATACATTATCTGTGAATCACTGTCTTCACACTAAAAATAACTTTTTGGTTCTTATCAACATCCTTTATTTCTTCAATTTTTTTAGCAATCCTTTCAATGATTTTATTGCTTCAGCAGGAAGTTCATGATAACCACCCAACAATTCTTCTTGTTCCAGAATGAATTGATATCTTGAAGTCAACCGCTGATACAAACATTCTTGATAAGTTGCTTCATTGAATGGCTCAGGAAACCCAGTCACCGGCAAATAAGACAGCTCTGATAGCTTTCCTAGTGGCAGAAATTGCGCTTGTTTTTTAGCTATAGCCTCTACACTTTTCAAAGTGACTTCAGGCGTAATTTTTTTTTGGTCAAAATATCCTGTATTTAAAATATAGCAATCAGTATCTTGTTTTTCAAATAGTTCTTTAAAAGCCTGATAGTCCTCAGCTAATGGATATACTCTAAACGGATTAGCATATGGAACATATACTAATTGATCGACCTCTTCCTTCCGGATATTTTCTGCACTTGACCGTTTTGTTGCTAAAGTTGCACCAAAAATTGCAGCTAAGATAGGATCATTGATTTTAACAACCGGTGGAAAAACATCATCTTTCATAATCCAAAAAACTGCATCGATTTTATCGTCCAAATGATCCACACGATTTGGCGTAACAAACCTTGATTTGATTGCTCGACCGTTGCCATTCCGAATATCTTCAGTCACTAATACTTTTTCCCCAGAGTCATTCAACGTAACGCCTACATTTTGACAAGTTAAAAATGATGAAACTGTTAGATCATTTGAAGCATAGTCTTGTGTTTTGTCAAAATATGCTGGTTCTAATGCTGTGGTCGATCCCTTCTTTTTTGAGATGACAAATGCATCATCATGCAATACAGTGACTACATCATCTGCACTTCTCGCTAAAGTGATCGTTGATTTCCCAGAACCAGATAGGCCAAAAACTGCCATTGTGTAACGATGTGTTGGAAATTGATATTGCTTCAATCCTCCATGACATGCAATGAAACCATTCCGATTGGCTAACGCCCAAGCAAGAGTCAACGTAGCTTTTTTTAACTCGCCAAAGTAACGCAGACCCAAAACAGCTGCAACATTATGCATAGCATCAATCAACACCAGACCATCAGGAAACGCTGGATGCTGCCATTCTGGATCAGCAAAAATGTACAGATCCCCCTCATTATATGTTTGCGAATGCTGATAGTCAGTTTCACTCTCTGCTGTTAGCACTTCAAAATTTAATAAATAAGAGTACAAATTATTCTCAAATCCTTCTGGAACCAGCACATGTGCTTTCACCGAAAATTCCTGGTCCAATCCAACTATGACTTTGCCATGGTAAAACTGACGTATTCTACTTTGATAAATTGCTTCCCGCAAAATTTTTTCATACTTCACTTGACTAATTCCTGGTTCACCGATCACTCTACGAGCTGCCGCTGTTCGTCCAACGATTTCACCATCATTAAAAACTAATACTTTACTATCCTTTGGTAGTTTTAACTCTTCGGTATGAGATACAGCTAAATCTGTGACAATCGTTCCAGGACTCTTGGTTGCTAACTGATATGCCTGTGCTAAATGATCAATCAATTGTACATTATTACCATAAAATGCTGTTTCAATAATTACTCGAATACTCGAAAATAAATTGTTATTCAAGTTGATTGTCGCTTGTGAATGTCCTGATATCGTACTCATTCGCTCACCTTCCTTTTAAGTCAAAAAATAGAAAACGCTTTATAAATATTATATCTCAGCACTATTTTTTTGTCTTACGGCATCCCTTATCGATTCTTCTACAGCAATTGATATGAGAAATTTACGATTTAAAAAAAAAATCCAAGAAAATCACTCAAAAGTGATTTTCTTGGATTCAACTATTTTGGTTTCAGTTGGTTGCTCGGCTTAGTACCAGCCGTTTGCTAACCAGAATGTTTTAGCAGCGTCCCATGAACCGTAGCGTGATGATACATATTCATCAGCAACACGTTCTTGATTGGCAGCTGAGTAGTCACCATTTAAGTATGATGAATCTAATTGGTAACGTCCGATATAACGTCCGTTAGTAGCTGTATAAGAACCGCTTGATTCTCTTTGAGCGATCCATTCTTTTGCATCACTTGTTGAAGCTGCAGGAGTTGCTGGTGTTGCAACTACTGGTTCAACAGTTTCAACTGGTGCAACGTATGTATATTGTTGAGTTGCTTGTTCAGTTGTTGCTGTTTCTTGTTTAGTTTCAGTTTTTACTTCTGCTTTAGTTGAAACTTCACCTGATGTTGGGATTGTTAATTCTTCACCAACGTAGATACGATTAATATCAGAAATAGAATTTTTTTCTGCAATTGTGTCAATTAAAGTATTGTCACCTGCAAATTGTTGTGAAATTGTAGATAAAGTATCACCTGATTTAACTGTGTAAGTTTCGTCAGCATGAGCTTCTGTAGCTCCCACAAACATTGCAGCACCTGCAGCAAAAGTTGTTCCTAAAACGATTTTCTTCATTGAATTCATATATTAAACTCCCTCATGTCCTCTTAGTTTCTTTCAACGTCATTAACTTTAACATTTGAAAATATTTCATAGGTAAAAGAATGATGACATTTGATGACAAAATGACAATTTTTTTAATATTTGTAACATTTCACCAGTCTATCATCTCAGTCTAAAGTCGTAGAAACCTTTGGCGTCAAAGGAGAAAACATTTTCAACAAGTAATATGTTTTTTCACAAAAAATTGACATTTTGTAACATTAGAACAAAAAATCTAGAAGAAAAACACGATTTTTTTTTGCTTAAATAACAAATTTCAGTCAAAAAAGCCCAAAAGCAGCAAAAAAGTCAGCCATTGTTACAACAATTACTGACTAAAAATGAGTGAATTAGCAAAAATTAGGAAAAACCTTACACTTTTTAGCTATCTCCGTTTTTTTCTTTGTTTCGTTTGTAAAGTTTCAATTGCTTTTTCAAATTCTAGCTTCGCTTCTTCATCTATTTCTTTCACCAATGCGTCTTGCAGAATAGTTAGCCATTCTTCTGGGTCTCTTGCACCTAAGCGTCCAATTGCCCAAGCCGCTGTCCCACGAATCACAGGACGAATATCTTTTAGACAATTAGCAATTTCTGGTAATGACTCTCGATCCCCTAGATTCGCCAAGGCAATCAGTGCATTTCTTTGAAGTGGCTTTTTCCCACGCCACGAGCCAGCTAGATGTCCAAATTGCTGATTGAATTCTTTATTCGAAATGGAAAGCATTGGTTTTAGTTTTGGGTATACTTCATCAACTTTCGGCTCCATTTCTTCATGGAAATGAAAATCTTTACCTCTATTATATGGGCAAACTAACTGACAAATATCGCAACCATAAATGACATTACGCATTTTTTTTCGATACTCTTCTGGCATCATCCCTTTTGTCTGGGTCTGATAAGACAAGCATCTTTGGGCATTCATTCGTCCATCACCAAGCAATGCTTTCGTGGGGCACCCGTCGATACAACGGGTGCAGTCGCCACAACCAAATACACCAGGTTCATCCGGTTCGAAAACGATATTTGTAACAATTTCGCCTAAATAAACAAAAGAGCCAAACTCCTCCGTAATCAATAGACCATTGCGCCCAATAAAACCCAAACCTGCCCGCTGTGCGACTGCTACATCAATCAATTCTCCCGTGTCCACTTGTGGAGCAAAGCGCCACTCTTCCTCCGTTTGCCACTGTTTCCCACGGATCGTAATAAATTCAATCAAACGATTTAGACGATCTCGTAAAATATCATGATAATCGATTCCCCAAGAAGCACGGGCAAACTGTCCTCTTTTTTCATCTTTTGGAATTTCCTCATGAATTTTTGTAGGATATGCTAAGGCAATGGAAATAATTGATTGGGGGTGATCAAATGTTTTTTCTGGGTAAAGTCGTTCTTCAATCACTGGATGTTCAAAGCCCGAAGTATGACCTGCGGCTTTTTGTTCTTCCAGAGATTCCTTTAAATGATCAAACGGTTCCGCAGTCGTGAACCCGATTTTATCAATGCCTAGTCGTTTACTTTCGCGAATGATTTCTTTCTTTAAAGTCATAAATTGCCTCGCTTATTTCATTTTTCTTCTATTGTAAATAAGTAATAGGTTATTGGTATCAAGATTACCGACTATATAACCCATAATATAATTTATCTTTTTTCAATTGAACAAACTCAATTTGTTGATCGGCGACTTTCTTTTCCTTTAACCAACGATTACGAGTGACAAAAACTTCCCAATAATTCGTTGAAATCAGCTTTTTCTTATCATCCAACGCTTGAAAAAAGTTCCAAGAAACTGGTTTTGTATTCAACAATTGATGCAAACGTACTTGCTCTGTTTGAGAAAGTTCCGATAAATCTCGAGAGTATAAAACATCTTCATGTAAATTTTTTTGTTGTGTATAAGTAAATGTTTGTGGGATTTTTCCTGGTCGTGCCACTAACATCAACTGATTATAATAGCTATTCATTAATTTACTGTGGGCAATAAATGAGCTCTTGTAATAAGCTGCTTGGATTTTCTGAATAACATTTTCAGTTCCAATGACAGAAAAAAGTGCTGGCCAAGCTTTAGTTTGAATTTCTTGATTCTGTTTAACTAAGACTCCCGGTATGAATCCAACTGCAGAAATGAAAACAAAGTAACCAATTCCAGTCATTTCATCTAGTGGCTGAAACTCATCAAAAATCCACTTTCCAACATAACGTTCTGGTTCAACTACATCATCTGCTGCATTCGCTATGAATAATTTTGCCATCTCAGTTTCAAGAAATTGAAGGTCTTGGTCTTTTTCAGTTGCTTCTTGTTGGTCAAGCAAACGAAAGACTTCTTCTTTTATTTGTTGCTTATCTTTACGTGTGAAATTCATAGCTACACCTCTCCTTCTTACCTTTAACTATGACGGAAATCGAAACAAAAAAACATTATTAGCCTAAAAAAACGTGAAAAATTATGCTCTCAAATAATCATCTCATTGAATTAAAAATACATTTTTTGTAAGACATTTTTTATTTCAACTCGTTGTCTGCTATCGACACATTATTTTAACAACTAATTCAGAAAAATAGAAAAAAGTTGAACCAAAACAAAAGAATGTTTCAGCCCAACTTTGAGATCCATTTATTTTGATAAACCTTTATGGATTGCGTCAATATTCCATTTCATCATTCCATAGTACGAATCGCCTTCTTCACCGGCTTTAGCGACTGAGTCTGTAAATAATTTTTCAGCAATCGGGACACCAGTTTCTTTCGATACACGTTCCATGCTTCGAGGATCCACACTCGATTCTACAAACAAACCGGGGACTTTTGACGCTTTGACTTGGTCAATAATTGCGGTCATTTGATCAGGCGTTCCTTGACTTTCTGTGTTGATTTCCCAAATGTAAGCCGCTGGTAATTGATACGCTTTGGAAAAGTATTTAAATGCGCCTTCACTGGTGACTAATAACTTTTTCTCTTCACTGATCGTAGCAAATGACTCTTTTGCTTGCTGGTCTAATGATTCAAGTTTTTGGCGATATTCTTGACTATTTTTTTCATACACTTCTTTATTCTCTGGGTCTTTTTCGCTCAAAATCCGAGTAATTTCTTCAACATATTTAATTCCATTAGACAAATCTAGCCATGCGTGTGGGTCTGCCTGTGTTTCTTGACCAGTACTTGTTAAATAAAGTGGCTCTACTTCACGGCTAACAGCAAAATAATCTTCCTCTTCGACTTTTTTAGCTGTTTCCATCAAATTATTGAACCAACCATTGCCTGTTTCTAAATTCAGCCCATTATACAAGATAACTTTTGCATCACTGGCTTTTTTGATATCTTCTGGCAAAACTTCATATTCATGTGGGTCAGTTCCCACGGGTACGATACTATGAATCGTTACTTTGTCTTTGCCAACTTCTTTTGCCATATCTGCCAGAATGGAATTTGTCGCAACAACCGTCAATTTTCCTTCTTTTGTTTGTTCTGCTTTTTCGCTCTTTGTTGAGCAACCTACCAGGAAAATCCCTAGTGCGAATAACAAGATTAGTAATTTAGATTTTTTCATTTGTTTGCTCCTTTCTTTGAAACAAAATACCTTTTGCTGGTGAAAATAAAAACGCTAGGGCAAAAAAGACAGCTGATGCTAACACGATAGTTGCCCCTGAAGGTAAGTTATAACTGTAACTGAAAAATACACCAACGATTGCACTCAACACACCAAAACTCGCAGATAAAGCAATCATTGTTGATAAACGATTCGTTAACAAGTACGCTGTTGCAGCTGGTGTGATCAACATGGCAATCACTAAAATCGTTCCTACTGTCTGAAGACTTACTACAGCAACTAACGTTAAGAAGAACATCAATGCGTAATGAATAAATGTTGTATTTAATCCATAGGCTTTTGCCATCATTGGATCAAAGGAAGTAATTTTCAACTCCTTATAAAAAACAAAAATAAATAATAAGACAACAGCACTAACGATTGCCGTGAGATATAAATCACTCTCGCGAACAGCTAAAACATTACCAAATAGAATATGGTAAAGATCAGTTGCACTTTGAGCAAAAGAGATAAGAATGATCCCTAGTGCAAAAAATGAACTAAAAACAATTCCGATTGCCGTATCATTTTTTAAGCGACTCTTTTGTGTGACGAAACCAATCAATGCGGCAGTCAGCACCCCAAAAGCAGTTGCACCCAAAATATAACTAAACCCAAACATATAAGAAATTGCCACTCCGGGTAAAACTGCGTGAGAAATCGCATCACCCATCAGAGACATCCCACGTAAAATAATAAATGAACCAATCACTCCTGAAGCTAATCCGACTAAAATAGATGTAATCAGTGCATATTGTAAAAACTGATAGTTTAACACACCATCAACAAACGATTGAATCATGCTTACTCCCCCTTTACCAATTGACCAATTACTTCACCATAAGCTAGCTGCAGATTATTTGAAGTAAAGGTCTCTTGGACCGTCCCAGCCGCAATTAGCTCACGATTTAATAAAATCACTTCATCGAAATATTCATTTACTTTATGCAAATCATGATGAACGATCAAAATCGTTTTACCTTCTGCACGCAATTCTTGTAAAATTGAAAAAATCTTTTTCTCGCTAACAGCATCGATTCCCACAAATGGCTCATCTAAAAAAATCCATTCCGCACCTTGTGTTAACGCTCGTGCAATAAATACTCGTTGTAATTGGCCACCAGATAATTCGCTGATTTGTCGATCAGCATATTTTTCCATACCTACTTTGACTAACGCCTGTGCTGCTCGCTCTTTTTCTCGTTTTCCGGGTCTTTTTCCAATTCTTAACGAAGGATATGTTCCAAGTAACACAACCCCAAAAACATCAATCGGAAAGGATAGATCCATTGCACTTCGTTGCTCTACATAAGCAATTTTTTTTCGTACTTCTTTTACTGATTTTCCTGAAAACGTCACAGTGCCAGAAGATTTGGGAATCAATTCTAATAAAGATTTCATAAAAGTTGATTTTCCCGCACCATTTGGTCCAATGATTCCTGTCATTTTTTCTGATTGAATTGTTAAAGATATATTTTTCAAAGCAATCTTTCCTTGATAGGCCACGGAAAGATTTTGTACGCTGATTGTTGGTTTCACCATTCCAAGCACTCCTTTTTAGGTTTACCTAACTTTTTATTTAAAGATAGTTTAACCTATTAAGAAAACATTTTCAACAAAAAAATTTGTGGTTAAATTAAAATTCTTCTCGCGTTTTTTGAATCCTTTCTGTAAAATCACATCAAGAGATTAATTTAATAACTGTTTTTATTTATCAATAATTTATTTTTTTAACTGATAAATCTAATCAAATATATTGGCTTATTCTCTAAATTATGAAAGGAGTTTTTGTATGGAAGAAGGAAAATTAAATCGAAGTCTTAGCGCACGTCATATTCGAATGATTGCGTTGGGAGGGACAATCGGCGTTGGATTGTTTATGGGTGCCTCTTCAACCATTCGCTGGACTGGCCCCTCTGTAATGATTGCTTATGCTGTTGCCGGATTGTTCCTATACTTGATCATGCGTGCACTGGGCGAGATGCTTTATGTCGACCCTTCTACAGGTTCATTTGCTAATTACGCAAGTGATTATATCCATCCAGTTGCTGGTTATTTAACGGCTTGGAGCAATATTTTTCAATATGTCGTAGTTGGAATTAGTGAAGTCATTGCCGTTGGTGAGTATATGAATTATTGGTGGCCGAATTTACCAACCATCATTCCTGGTATCACTGTGATACTTTTCTTGATGTTAGCTAACTTGTTTTCAGTAAAAGCCTTCGGTGAATTAGAATTTTGGTTTTCGATGATCAAAGTCGTAACGATCATTTTAATGATTGTTGCTGGTTTAGGCGTTATCTTCTTTGGTTTTGGTAATCACGGTCAACCTATTGGTATTTCAAATCTTTGGAAAAATGGTGGCTTCTTTACCGGTGGCGTGAAAGGTTTCTTTTTTGCTTTATCCATCGTGATTGCTTCTTATCAAGGAATTGAATTAATTGGGATGACTGCTGGTGAAGCAAAAAATCCACAAAAAACAATCGTTGAAGCTGTTCAATCTACAATTGGACGCATTCTTATTTTTTATATCGGTGCTATTTTTATTATTGTAAGTATCTATCCATGGAATCAACTTGGTGAGATTGGGTCTCCCTTTGTTCAAACATTCGCGAAAATTGGGATCACTTTTGCCGCTGGATTGATCAACTTTGTCGTAATCACTGCTGCCTTGTCTGGTTGTAACTCAGGCATTTTCAGCGCAAGTCGCATGATTTACACCTTAGCAGTTAATGGAAAAATGTCTAAACGTTTCTTAAAATTGTCTCGACATGGAGTTCCCTTTTACCCAGTTGTTGCAATTTCAGGAGGTATCTTGATTGGCTTGGTCATCAATTATTTGCTACCAATGTTTGTTACTCACTCTGAAAATATTTTTGTCTTTGTTTATAGTTCAAGTATTTTACCAGGAATGGTTCCTTGGATTGTCATTTTGATCAGTGAAATCAAATTCCGTAAAATCCATGCGGAACAGATGACTGAGCATCCATTTAAAATGCCGTTATCCCCTTATACCAATTATTTAACTTTATTGTTTTTAGCCATTATTCTTTGTTTTATGTTCATCAATCCTGAAACAAGAATTTCCTTGCTGATTGGTTTAGCCTTTTTATTTTTCATGATGATTCATTACTTTCTTCGTGAAAAACGAGTGAAGAAAGCTTAAACAAAAAAACTGCGAGTCTGTTCTACTCTTGAAAAGAAATTTTCTAGAGGTAGTAACATCTCGCAGTTTTTTTTACTTATTGCAGTTGAAGGACAGCGCCCGGAGTTAAGAAGTAATCATCCATCGTCATCCCATTCAGCGCTAAGATCGTTTCCACTGGTACACCCGTACGTTGTGCAACTTGATTAGGGCCTTCACCGGCTAAGACAACAGTTGTTGCAGCTTGACTTGTCCCAGCCTCTGAGGTATCGGTCGTTTGACTATTTATTGTTTCAGCCGTCGGTTCGTCTGCTGAAGTCATTGTTTCTTCTGAAGTTGAACTACTTGTTTCTTGCTTGTTCGCTTCTTCAGCTTGTAGCGCGCTACTTGTCCGTAAATAAATATCTGATATTTTTGCTACTTCAGTTGTGTACTTACTTGATAATTGATCAACTAAAGCATTGATATCGACAGTTGAAGAAGTATCTGCTTGGTGTGCAGCTTTTAATTTGCTGATTCCTTCATTTGAAATTGCTTGCAGCGCTAATGCTTTCTGATTCGCAATCGAAGATAATCCTGCAACCCCATTTTGATTTGATTGGATTTCTGTTTGGTATTCATCAATCAAGATCGGTGTTTGTTCCGCTAATTTTTTTGAGTAAGTCGTTAGAATTGTTTGTAGTTCATCAGCTGACTCTTTGTCTGTACTACTTGTTTCTGTTGATGCTTTTGTTGAACTATCCGTTGTTTTTGTCGCTTGTTTGGTTTGTTTTTTCTTCTCTTTTTTTTCATTTTTTGGCGTCGAAGAAACAGTTGTTTCAAGCGTTTCTTCGGCACTAGAATTTGATTTTCCGAACTGCGTCAATCCCCAAACTGAGCCACCAATCACCAAGACTGCTGCCAAGCAAGCACCAATAATCAATAATCTTTTTTGCATTCGTTGCTTTTGCTGACGTCTTCTAGACATCCGAACATTTTCTTCTCGTTCATTTTTATTTTTCAATAAGTTCACCACCAATAATTTATGTTAAAAATAGTGTTATGCCTTATCTTCATTGTAACAAATAACAATAGTTATGCACATTTTTTTCTTAAAATTTTCTAATCGTTTTTACCATTCACGATGATTCCATGATTTCCCATCAATTTCTCCCTGAAGTTGAGTGATACGCTCATCGCTTTCTTTGACTAATTTTTTCAATTCAAATAACAAAGCAGCATCTTCATAATGAACATTTTTTTCATTGAGCTCATCAATTTGTTGTTGTAACCACTCACTATTCATTCATTTTCCTCCTTTAATTCCCTCAGTGTGAAAGTCAAGTCTTCGATCATTTCTTGTTGTTCTTTTAAGCCATCTAGGAGATAGGACTTTTGCGGTTCTGAAAAATACGATTTTTTTTCTATCTGCTCAAGAAACCAGTTGATTCGCTGAACAAGACTTGGTTTTCTAGTTAAAGAAAGATATTGCTGATAAGCAATCAAGCGTTCAAATCGTACCTCAGAAGTCTGATACATAAATTGTGCTAACACAAATGGAGGTAAATAGTTCATTTGAAATTTGTGAGCAATTCGCTGATACGGGCGCAAAAATTCAGACAAGGTGAACTCTTCTTTACCACCTGCTTGATATTCTTTTTCCGCCACACCAGTCGTTACTACGACACCAAATTCTTTCCCTTTCAATACTTTACTTGCTTTAGCCAAAACTGTGTCTTGCCATATTTTTAAGTGTGCAGGCGCGCTATACCAATAAAGAGGAAATTGAAAGATGATTCGATCATGCATCGCTAACAACGCTAATTCGTCATTTAAGTTGATTTCTCCGGTTGGATAGACAGATTCTAAATGATGCCATGTAATCGCAAGCGATTTGGATGCCTCTTTAAAAAATTGTTGATTCAATGATTCTTGAAGATTGGGATGGCTGACAATTACTAATGTCTTCATCACGATTACGTCCTTTCTTCTTCGTACTGTTTCATAGTTTAGCATAACAGATGAACTTCGTTGATCATTATGCTTCAATTTCAGCAAGACGTTTTTTACCCCAATCTTTTTTGATAGGTATATAATAAAATTATTAAAACAAAGAGGCGAAAAATATGAAAACTGTAACAGCAAAAGAAGTAGAAGATTATTTGACCAGTCGTTTGGGTGGTATCAGCGTAATTGACATCCATATTGAATTTCCAGATGATCTTCAAGCATTCCATATTGAAGGTGAAAATGACTACTATCTCTTACAAGATGATCAAAAGATGTATCATTTACTCGATGGGAAACGTGAGGAAAAATTAACAGGAGAAGATCCTGAAAAATTTTTGGCTCATGTTATTCAACTAATTACCAATGAAGATACCACTGTCACGTTCTGATGAAGTTTAAAAATGATTTCCTCCTTAGAAAAAAGTGCCGCAAAGACCTGAGTAGGTCTTTGCGGCACTTTTTTTCTTTCATTATTTTGAGGCACGTTTGATATAAGAACCTTCAGCTGTGTTGATTTCTAATAATTCATCTACTTCAACAAAGTCAGGAACGTTGACAACTAAGCCAGTTTCCATTGTCGCTGGTTTGCCTGAACCAGTTACTGTTGCACCTTTGATTGAAGGTTGTGTTTCAACAACACGTAAAACAACAGTTGTTGGTAATTGTACACCAATTACTTCGCTACCGAAAAATTGGATTTTTACTTCCATATTTTCTAAGATGTATTTCATTTCTTCTTCAACTGTTTCAACAGGAATTTCATATTGTTCATATGTTTCTAAATCCATGAAGAATGCTGTATCATCCATTGTGTATAAGTATTGAACTGCTTTTGTATCAATGTGTGCTTTTTCAAATTTTTCTTCTGGGCGGAAAGTTGTATCATATGTTGCACCAGAACGAACATCTTTTAGTTTCATACGCATAACCGTATTTCCTTTACCGGGTTTGTGGTGACTTGCGTCTAAAACTTTAATTAATTTTCCATCTTGTACAAATGTCATACCGGCTTTTAAATCGCTTGCTGAAATCATTTAAATTGCTCCTTTTTTGTTTATCATCATCTTTTTTATTGTATCAAACAACAGTGGATAAAACTAGCAAATCTTCATTTTTATCTAGCAACACTTCTTCATTTGCTTCTGTGATCCACTTTATCATGCACCCTATTCAATTATTCCTATCACTAAAAACCATCAAATACTTTGACTCTGATATTTTTTCATGCTATTTTTGATGAAAATATTACTGGAGGAACAGACATGATGGTCAAACAACATAACTTTGTCCAATTGACTACTTGTTGTTGTATGGTGCAAAAAAGCAGCATACTATTTGTCGTGTCTATTAACTGCCCTTCATAATTTACGTGTATTCTCTTGGAATACATGATTAATTTATGATAGTTAGGAGCTGATTTAATAGTCAGCTCCTTTTTTATCGAATTTTTTAGGAGGAAGCTATGATATTAACAAGGATTCAAGACTATATTGGCAAAACACCTTTATTTGAATTTACACACAATGCATATGCAATACCAAAAGGATCTAAAATCTATGCAAAACTTGAATATTTGAATCCTGGAGGTAGCGTCAAAGATCGACTAGGTCTTTATTTGATTGAGCAAGGATTGAAAACTGGAAAAATCAATCAAGATACAACAATCATTGAACCAACCGCCGGCAATACCGGAATTGGGTTAGCCTTAGCTGCTTTAAATTATCGTTTAAAAACGATTTTTGTAGTACCAGAAAAGTTTAGTATTGAAAAACAACAGCTTATGAAAGCGTTAGGTGCAGAGATCATTCATACACCTACTTCGCTCGGAATGCTCGGTGCTATCAAAAAAAGCCAGGAATTAGCAGCTGAATTAGAAAACGTTTATCTACCAAAACAATTTGAAAATCCTGATAATCCAGCCACTTATTATCACACACTCGGGCCAGAATTAGTTGACGAACTAGCAGGAAAAATGGATAGTTTTGTAGCCGGAATTGGTAGTGGAGGTACTTTTTCTGGCACAGCAAGTTATCTTAAGGAACAACTAAGTGATATTCAACTAATTGGTGTGGAACCGGAGGGCTCGATTTTAAATGGTGGTAAAGCAGGTTCTCATGAAATCGAAGGAATTGGTGTGGAATTCATTCCTCCATTTCTTGACTCCTTACCTATTACTCGTTTTGAAACTATTTCAGATGAGGAAGGATTTTATTACACGCGTGCTTTGGCTAAGAATCAAGGATTATTAGTTGGCAGTTCAAGTGGTGCCGCCTTTGCAGCAGCACTCAAAGAAGCACAACGATTGCCAGCAGGAAGCTCAATCGTAACTATTTTCCCAGATGCAAGTGACCGTTATCTTTCAAAAAACATTTATTTATAGGAGGAATTATCATGCATATTCAAACAAAATTAATTCATGGTGGTATTAGTGAAGACCAAACTACAGGTGCCGTGAGCGTTCCAATTTATCAAACATCCACTTATCGACAAAATGGTGTTGGTCAACCAAAAAAATACGAGTATTCTCGTTCAGGTAACCCTACACGGTTCGCATTGGAAGAACTAATTGCAGACCTTGAGGGCGGAATTCAAGGTTTTGCCTTCTCCTCCGGTTTGGCAGGAATCCATACGGTTTTCTCGCTATTTGAACCCGGTGATCACGTCTTACTTGGTGATGATGTTTATGGCGGAACTTTTCGACTAGTTGATAAAGTATTTTCTAAAATTGGCTTAGTGTACACAATTATTGATACAAGTGATCTTAACCAAATTGAACAAGCGATTCAGTCAAACACTAAGGCACTCTACCTTGAAACACCAAGTAATCCACTTCTTAAAATCACTGATTTAAAAACCAGTCTTGCCATAGCAAAAAAACATGATCTTTTAACGATTGTTGACAATACATTTGCGACACCTTATTTCCAACAGCCACTAGCACTTGGTGCAGACATCGTCGTTCACAGTGGAACAAAATATCTCGGCGGGCACAGTGATGTTGTTGCTGGTTTAGTCACCACTAATAAAGCAGAATTAGCAGAAAGAATTGGTTTTTTACAAAATGCGATAGGCGCAGTCTTAGGCCCTCAGGATAGTTGGCTTATCCAACGAGGGATCAAAACTCTAAGTGTGCGAATGGAAGCACATCAAAAAAATGCTTTGGCAGTAGCAAATTTTCTTGAAAATCATCCAGCTGTTGAAACTGTTTATTACCCTGGACTAACAAGCCATCCAAACTATCAGATTGCAAAAGCACAAATGAGTGGTTTCAGCGGTATGGTTTCTTTTGACTTAAAAGAAGATGCAGAAGCAGTACCTTTTGTTGAATCATTAAAATTATTTATTCTAGCAGAAAGTTTAGGCGGCGTGGAAAGTTTAGTTGAAGTTCCTTCGATTATGACACATGCTTCTATTCCAAAAGATAAACGGGAAAAAGCGGGAATCAAAGATGGATTGATTCGTCTTTCTGTAGGTATCGAACATGTAGAGGATCTATTAGCAGACTTAACTCAAGCGCTTGATAAAATAAAAATCACTAAGTAAATGTTCTTATTTATAGAAATAAGGTTAAAAATCATGGATGTACCTACAACTTAGTCCAAATAAATGTTAGAATTTAGCTATCACCACTGAACAAAAAATGAATCGAGGTAATTTACATGAAAATGAACGTTGAAAGTTTCAATCTAGATCACACAAAAGTAAAAGCACCTTATATCCGTGTTGCAGATCGCAAAACTGGTGAAAATGGTGATGTAATCATTAAATACGATGTCCGCTTCAAGCAACCAAACAAAGAGCATATGGATATGCCCAGCTTACATTCACTTGAACATTTAACTGCTGAACTAATTCGTAATCATGCTGACTACATTGTGGACTGGTCTCCAATGGGTTGCCAAACAGGATTTTACTTAACTGTGCTAAATCATGAAAGCTATGATGATGTACTAGATGTTTTAGAAAAGACAATGAATGATGTACTTGAAGCTACTGAAGTGCCTGCAAGTAATGAAACACAATGTGGTTGGGCTGCAAGCCATACTTTAGAAGGTGCACAAGAGTTAGCACGTGAATTCTTAGCAAAACGCGACGAATGGTCTGAAGTCTTTGCATAATTGAACAAAAAACTGAGAGCTTTTACATAAGCTTCTCAGTTTTTTTGTTCTATAATAAATGTGTACTTACTCAATTCGTAAAGGAGAATTTTTATGACAGTTTATGATTTTGATGCGACTTTAGAAAATGGAACCACTTATTCTTTAAGCAACTACCAGAATCATCCAATGATCATCGTTAATACTGCAACAAAATGCGGACTTGCACCACAATTTGAACAACTTGAACAAATTTACACTACTTATAAAGAAAAAGGATTGGTTGTTTTAGGCTTTCCGTCTAACCAATTTAAACAAGAACTAGATTCTGCTGAAGAAGCGGCACAAGCCTGTCGAACGACTTATGGAGTTTCATTTCCGATGCATCAATTAGTCGAAGTGAATGGGGAAACTACTGATCCATTATTCGCCTATTTGAAGGAAAATGCACCAGGTACCATGACCAATGCAATTAAATGGAATTTCACTAAATTCTTAATTGATAAAAATGGGAACGTCGTTAAACGTTTTGCTCCACAAACTTCTCCTGAAAAAATGGTTGATGACATTGAGAAACTTCTTGCTGAATAATCATAGTAAAAAGAATACAAAAAAACAGATGAGCTTAATTGCTCATCTGTTTTTTTACCGTTGCGTGGCGACGTCCTACTCTCACAAGGGGCAACCCCTCACTACAATCGGCGCTAAGAAGCTTAACTTCTGTGTTCGGCATGGTTACAGGTGTATCCTTCTCGCTATCGCCACCACACTGTGGTGTTATCTTATTGAGTTTGCTTTTGCTCACTCAAAACTGGATTTGAAGTAATCTCAAACTCTTCCGAGTTTTTTCTTTTACCATTCTTGGTTAAGTCCTCGATCGATTAGTATCAGTCCGCTCCATACATCACTGTACTTCCACTTCTGACCTATCTACCTGATCATCTCTCAGGGATCTTACTTTCTTAAAGAAATGGGAAATCTCATCTTGAGGTGGGCTTCACACTTAGATGCTTTCAGCGTTTATCCCTTCCCTACATAGCTACCCAGCAATGCCCTTGGCAGAACAACTGGTACACCAGCGGTAAGTCCATCCCGGTCCTCTCGTACTAAGGACAGCTCCTCTCAAATTTCCAACGCCCGCGACGGATAGGGACCGAACTGTCTCACGACGTTCTGAACCCAGCTCGCGTGCCGCTTTAATGGGCGAACAGCCCAACCCTTGGGACCGACTACAGCCCCAGGATGCGACGAGCCGACATCGAGGTGCCAAACCTCCCCGTCGATGTGGACTCTTGGGGGAGATAAGCCTGTTATCCCCAGGGTAGCTTTTATCCGTTGAGCGATGGCCCTTCCATGCGGAACCACCGGATCACTAAGCCCGACTTTCGTCCCTGCTCGACTTGTTGGTCTCGCAGTCAAGCTCCCTTCTGCCTTTACACTCTTCGAATGATTTCCAACCATTCTGAGGGAACCTTTGGGCGCCTCCGTTACCTTTTAGGAGGCGACCGCCCCAGTCAAACTGCCCATCTGACACTGTCTCCCACCACGATTAGTGGTGCGGGTTAGAGTGGCCATAACGCAGGGGTAGTATCCCACCAGCGCCTCCATCGAAACTAGCGTTCCGATTTCTACGGCTCCTACCTATCCTGTACATGCGGTACAGACACTCAATATCAAACTACAGTAAAGCTCCATGGGGTCTTTCCGTCCTGTCGCGGGTAACCTGCATCTTCACAGGTACTAAAATTTCACCGAGTCTCTCGTTGAGACAGTGCCCAAATCGTTACGCCTTTCGTGCGGGTCGGAACTTACCCGACAAGGAATTTCGCTACCTTAGGACCGTTATAGTTACGGCCGCCGTTTACTGGGGCTTCAATTCGTACCTTCGCTTACGCTAAGCACTCCTCTTAACCTTCCAGCACCGGGCAGGCGTCAGCCCCTATACTTCATCTTACGATTTTGCAGAGACCTGTGTTTTTGATAAACAGTCGCTTGGGCCTATTCACTGCGGCTGATCTGACGATCAGCACCCCTTCTCCCGAAGTTACGGGGTCATTTTGCCGAGTTCCTTAACGAGAGTTCTCTCGCTCACCTTAGGATTCTCTCCTCGACTACCTGTGTCGGTTTGCGGTACGGGCCATTGTTTTCTCACTAGAAGCTTTTCTTGGCAGTGTGACATCAGGAACTTCGGTACTATTATTTCCCTCCCCATCACAGCTTGTCCTTAAAAGATTAAGCATTTGACTCAACCTAAGACTTACTGCTTGGACAGACATTTCCAATCGTCTGCTTTCCTTAGCCTCCTGCGTCCCTCCATTGCTCAAACAAAAACAACGGGTACAGGAATATCAACCTGTTATCCATCGCCTACGCCTTTCGGCCTCGGCTTAGGTCCCGACTAACCCTGGGCGGACGAGCCTTCCCCAGGAAACCTTAGTCATTCGGTGGACAGGATTCTCACCTGTCTTTCGCTACTCATACCGGCATTCTCACTTCTAAGCGCTCCAGTAGTCCTCACGATCTACCTTCAACGCCCTTAGAACGCTCTCCTACCATAACACCATAGGTGTTATCCACAGCTTCGGTAATATGTTTAGCCCCGGTACATTTTCGGCGCAGGGTCACTCGACTAGTGAGCTATTACGCACTCTTTAAATGGTGGCTGCTTCTGAGCCAACATCCTAGTTGTCTGTGCAACCCCACATCCTTTTCCACTTAACATATATTTTGGGACCTTAGCTGGTGGTCTGGGCTGTTTCCCTTTCGACTATGGATCTTATCACTCACAGTCTGACTCCCGGATATGAATGAATGGCATTCGGAGTTTATCTGAATTCGGTAACCCGAGATGGGCCCCTAGTCCAAACAGTGCTCTACCTCCATCATTCTCAATTCCGAGGCTAGCCCTAAAGCTATTTCGGAGAGAACCAGCTATCTCCAAGTTCGTTTGGAATTTCTCCGCTACCCACACCTCATCCCCGCACTTTTCAACGTACGTGGGTTCGGTCCTCCAGTGCGTTTTACCGCACCTTCAACCTGGACATGGGTAGATCACATGGTTTCGGGTCTACGACTACATACTCAAACGCCCTATTCAGACTCGCTTTCGCTACGGCTCCGTCTCTTCGACTTAACCTCGCATGCAATCGTAACTCGCCGGTTCATTCTACAAAAGGCACGCCATCACCCATTAACGGGCTTTGACTTGTTGTAGGCACACGGTTTCAGGTTCTATTTCACTCCCCTTCCGGGGTGCTTTTCACCTTTCCCTCACGGTACTGGTTCACTATCGGTCACTAGGGAGTATTTAGCCTTGGGAGATGGTCCTCCCGGATTCCGACGGAATTCCTCGTGTTCCGCCGTACTCAGGATCCTCCTAGGTGCTTTCCAAATTTCATCTACGGGGTTTTTACCCTCTTTGACTGACTTTTCCAAGTCATTCGATTATCTGAAAAAACTACCATATCGGAGTCCTACAACCCCAACAAGCAAGCTTGTTGGTTTGGGCTTTTCCCGTTTCGCTCGCCGCTACTCAGGGAATCGAATTTTCTTTCTCTTCCTGCAGGTACTTAGATGTTTCAGTTCTCTGCGTCTACCTCAAATATGCTATGTATTCACATATTTGTAACATCCTATAAAAGATGCTGGGTTCCCCCATTCGGAAATCTCTGGATCATAGCTTACGTACAGCTCCCCAAAGCATATCGGTGTTAGTCCCGTCCTTCATCGGCTCCTAGTGCCAAGGCATCCACCGTGCGCCCTTATTCACTTAACCTTATCAACCTTACGGTTGGGTTTTGACTTCATTTCTAGCGATAGAAACGTGTCAAGAAAAATAAGCAATTGAACTTATTAAAAAACTCATTCAACGCGGTGTTCTCGGTTTGTTTTGATCTTACTTCAAATATCCAGTTTTCAATGAACAAAATGTTTTGAGAGTAAACCTCTCAAAACTGAACAAAGTAATAATGACAAACCTGTGTAGTCTCCGTAATATTCCTTAGAAAGGAGGTGATCCAGCCGCACCTTCCGATACGGCTACCTTGTTACGACTTCACCCCAATCATCTATCCCACCTTAGGCGGCTGGCTCCAAAAGGTTACCTCACCGACTTCGGGTGTTACAAACTTTCGTGGTGTGACGGGCGGTGTGTACAAGGCCCGGGAACGTATTCACCGCGGCGTGCTGATCCGCGATTACTAGCGATTCCGGCTTCATGTAGGCGAGTTGCAGCCTACAATCCGAACTGAGAGAAGCTTTAAGAGATTAGCTTAGCCTCGCGACTTCGCGACTCGTTGTACTTCCCATTGTAGCACGTGTGTAGCCCAGGTCATAAGGGGCATGATGATTTGACGTCATCCCCACCTTCCTCCGGTTTGTCACCGGCAGTCTTGCTAGAGTGCCCAACTTAATGATGGCAACTAACAATAAGGGTTGCGCTCGTTGCGGGACTTAACCCAACATCTCACGACACGAGCTGACGACAACCATGCACCACCTGTCACTTTGCCCCCGAAGGGGAAGCTCTATCTCTAGAGTGGTCAAAGGATGTCAAGACCTGGTAAGGTTCTTCGCGTTGCTTCGAATTAAACCACATGCTCCACCGCTTGTGCGGGCCCCCGTCAATTCCTTTGAGTTTCAACCTTGCGGTCGTACTCCCCAGGCGGAGTGCTTAATGCGTTAGCTGCAGCACTGAAGGGCGGAAACCCTCCAACACTTAGCACTCATCGTTTACGGCGTGGACTACCAGGGTATCTAATCCTGTTTGCTCCCCACGCTTTCGAGCCTCAGCGTCAGTTACAGACCAGAGAGTCGCCTTCGCCACTGGTGTTCCTCCATATATCTACGCATTTCACCGCTACACATGGAATTCCACTCTCCTCTTCTGCACTCAAGTCTCCCAGTTTCCAATGACCCTCCCCGGTTGAGCCGGGGGCTTTCACATCAGACTTAAGAAACCGCCTGCGCTCGCTTTACGCCCAATAAATCCGGACAACGCTTGCCACCTACGTATTACCGCGGCTGCTGGCACGTAGTTAGCCGTGGCTTTCTGGTTAGATACCGTCAAGGGATGAACAGTTACTCTCATCCTTGTTCTTCTCTAACAACAGAGTTTTACGATCCGAAAACCTTCTTCACTCACGCGGCGTTGCTCGGTCAGACTTTCGTCCATTGCCGAAGATTCCCTACTGCTGCCTCCCGTAGGAGTTTGGGCCGTGTCTCAGTCCCAATGTGGCCGATCACCCTCTCAGGTCGGCTATGCATCGTGGCCTTGGTGAGCCGTTACCTCACCAACTAGCTAATGCACCGCGGGTCCATCCATCAGCGACACCCGAAAGCGCCTTTCAAATCAAAACCATGCGGTTTCGATTGTTATACGGTATTAGCACCTGTTTCCAAGTGTTATCCCCTTCTGATGGGCAGGTTACCCACGTGTTACTCACCCGTTCGCCACTCCTTTTCTTTCAGTGGAGCAAGCTCCGGTGAAAGAAAAAGCGTACGACTTGCATGTATTAGGCACGCCGCCAGCGTTCGTCCTGAGCCAGGATCAAACTCTCATAATAAAAGTTAGAACAATCTTTCGATTGTTAAGCTCAATTTGTTTGCTAGCATATTGCTTGCTGTTTAAAAATGTTTGTTGTCTTGAATTGAATCAAGACGCCCTACACATTTGGTTTGTCTTACTTTGTTCAGTTTTCAAAGGTCTACTTAAATTGCCGTAGCAACTTTTATATCATATCAGAGCGACGTTTAAATGTCAACTCTTTTTTGAAAAAGTTTTTCCGATTTCGTTTAAGAAATCTTTCGGCAACTCATTTATCATATCGCATCATTTGTTATTTGTCAAGAATTTTTTTGAAGCTTTTCTTGATGAAATCATGCTTCTTAAGAAGTTCTTTCTAAACGACTTAGTTATCTTATCATGTGATAACTCACAAGTCAACAACTATTTTTCATGTTATTTACGAAAGTTTCATGAATGTTACTTTCGCAACAACGGGAATAAATATATCATGTAATTTTTTACCTGTCAATAAGTATCAATATATTTTTTTAACCAAAAATAAAGGTCTTGGTACACCACCTCTTGGTTGATTTCATTAAGTAGTTCATGGCGCGCTTCCTCATATAGCAAAAGTGTTAATTGACTAGTAGTATATTCTTTCATTGCTTGGATGAAAGTTCGAACACCTCGACCATTCGCACCTACTGGATCTTTTGCTCCCGAAACAACTAGCATTGGAAGCGAATCTGAAATTTGCTTTACTTGATCAAGACTACACGCTTGTCGAACTAACCGGAATAACTCTTTATAAGAAGCAGCGGTAAAAATAAATTGTGTTCTTGGGTCAAACAGATACTTATCCACCTCTGTTTGATCACGCGTAAGCCAATCTTTTGACGTTCTTGCTGGTTCAAATTGTCGATTAAAACCGCCAAATGCTAATTGATCTAGAAATTTTGAACGATATTTCGCTCCATGAACAGAAGCGATTGTAGAAGCAATTGCTTCAGCAGCTCTCATTTCTTTAGGATTGTGCCACCCAGTTCCCATAATAATTACCCCAGAAAAATCTGTCTCAAACTGTGCCAAATAATTTCTTACCAAAAAAGAGCCCATACTATGTCCCAAAATAAAATGCGGTAGCGTTGGATATTGTTCCTTGATTTTTTCGTTCACTGTATGAATATCTGAAAGTAAAAACTCTGAACCATTTTTATCTGCAAAATGACCAAAATATTCCTTAGATTGGATAGAATGTCCGTGTCCTAAATGATCGTGCCCCATCACAATGATTCCTTTTTGGTTGAGATAGTCAGCAAATAAATCATATCGTTCGATAAACTCAACCATCCCATGGACAATCTGTAAAGTTGCCACCGGCTGTTGTTGAGGATACCAGCAACTTACTTCTATCGTAGTTTTTTCGTCAGCAGATAGAAACTGTACTTGTCTTTTCATATAAAAAGTTCCTCACTTTTCTTCTATATAATTAATTATCGTTCATCTCAATCATTATAGTTAACTAATCAACAGTTAACTATAATGATTCCTTAAAGCGATTGCAAGTATCGGTCTTTGCTTCTATACAATAATTTTAAAATGTTAGAAACAATAAAAAGAGCAGAGACGGTTACACTCTGCTCTTTACTCAATCTTATTCATGAACGACTAGTTGCTCTAACAATTGTTCATCATATCCAATAAATAAAACATCATCAATAATAATCAATGGACGTCTCAAAATTTCTGTATGTTCTCTACAAAGTGACATTAGCTGAGAATCTTTTAAGTTTGATAGATCCACTTGCATTTTAAGAAATGCTTCAGACCAAGTAGCAAATAGCTGTGTTGCTTGAACTTCTTTAAAGCTACATAGCTCTTTAGCATCTTGTATACTTAATGTTGTTTTTTCTAAGTCAACGAATTGATAAGCTAAACGATGATTTTCTAACCACTTTTTAGCTTTCAAACAAGTTAAACAATCTTTCGATCCAAATACTTTTATTTTCACAGGACCTCCCTCTTTCTTTTAGTTGGTCATGAGTTTACCGTACCATAGTCTTGCAAATAAATTAGGTTTCGTTCAACACAGCGGGTTTCTCTAGGAACGAATGAACGAATTTCATCCTCATTAAAACCAATCAGAATTCTCTTTTCATCAATTAGAATAGGACGACGAATCAGCGAAGGATACTCTTTAAACAATACAATCATTTGCTTAAGTGTTAGTTCATTGAAATCTAAACACAATTTTTCATAAATTTTTGACCGAGTGGAAATAACATCCTCAACCCCGCCTTCAGTTGCTGCTAGAATTTCTTTTATTTCTTCTTCAAGTAACGGATCGACAAAAATGTTTTTTTCTTCAAACTCAAGTTGATTCGTTTGTAACCATGCTCTAGCTTTACGACAAGAAGTACAACTAGGTGAGGTGTATACTTTTATCATTTTCTCACTCCTCTTTAATTATAATCCCATTTTAACTGAATTATAAAAAAAAGACCACTCATTCGCTAACCAAACTAAAAAAAACTATGACGCAAGTATCTAGTGCATCATAGTCTTTTTAGTTATTTTCTTAATTGAATACCCGATTCTTTAATAAAACGAGAGGGCTTTAACTGCCTATTTCCTTTCAGCTGCGGCACACACAAATACAGCCGATTTCGAGCCCGAGTCATCGCAACATAAAATAAGCGACGTTCTTCCTCAATCGTCGTCACAGGCTCCACTTTGATTTCCTCAGATGAGACGGCTTCTTTTTCTGCTGCACCGTTATGTGGCAATGCTCCTTCATTACAGCCGATCAAGAAAACATTTCTATAGCTCAACCCTTTACTTTTATGGATACTCTGAATACATAACGCATCTAATTTCCCTTGTCGGTAAGCAATCAAACGTGTTTTTAGTTGTTTTGCTTGAGATTGAATCGATTTTTCTAAGTCAATCAATTGTGGTAAAGTTGGTTGTTTTTTGATTTCTTCTAGTAACCAATCACGCTCTCCTTGCTCGAGTTCTTTCTTTACTCGTGGAAGATTGATAAATAGTTGCCAAAACAGGTACATGTTTTTTCTTGGTTGCTGAGTGAAATCTTGCAATTCTTTTACTAATTGTTGAAATTCCTTATGCCGTGATTTTAATGAGGGTTTCGCTTGAATAATGTACGTAGTGAGTTCATTATCTGAGTGCTTTTGGAAGAAGAAACGATCACATTCTGATTTTTTCAAGTAGCAATTAATCATGATTTGCCTCAAAATTTGTTGGTAGTTTTGATCTTTTTTCTGACCAGTTGTTGCTCTTTGCCAGTCAAGAAGTCTTCTATATAGTTGTTGAAAGTTTCGTACACCAAAAATCCCTTCATAAGGTGTATCTGCCTCAAGGACGAATGGAATATCTGTTTGTAAAAGATTTTGGACTAATTTTTGTGTTTGCGAAAGCGAACGGTACAAAATAATAGACTCTTTGTATTTACCTTTTTGTCTGATAAACGTTTGAATCTGGCGAATCACCCATTGGCTTTCTGTTTGTGAATCCTTAAAAGAAATGGCCTCCATAACACCCTCTTCTTTTTGTGCAGGAATCATAGCTTTGGGAATGCGATCACCCTTATTGTAACTAATCAACCGGTTTGCTCCTTGAACAATCGCGGCACGAGAACGATAATTTGTTAATAAAAAAAGTGTTTCAGTCGGATATTCTTGTTCAAATTCCTTGATGTAGGCTGGCTCTGATCCGCGGAACCCGTAAATACTTTGATCGTCATCCCCAACTACGACAAGCTTGATGTTTGTTCCTTTAGTAATCAATTTTACAACTGCCCATTGTAGGGGATTTGTGTCTTGAAACTCATCAATAAATAAAAAGTCATACTTCTTACCAACAAACTGGCGAACATTTTCATTAGCTAATGCTTCTTTTAAGTTTTGCAAAATATCATTAAAGTCAGCTAGATGTTGTTGCTGTTTTAACTCTTTCAACTCCATCATCAACAGTCCGATACGCTCAGAAAGTGGTTGATTTGTGTTCTTTTCTGTACTATCAAACTTTTCCTTTACCAAATGGATAATTTCTTCTACAGAAAGATTCATATTCTGCCAATAATCCAAACGTGCCGACAAATTTTTCTCACCATGCTGGTCAAAAGAATAAAGATTATATTTACGAATCAAGTGTTGTAGAATTGCTCCAATTTTTTGGCTTGAATCTTTGGAAAAATCTCCATGGATACCTTGCATCGCAATGTCTGGAAATTCTTTACAAATTTCATTGTAAAGACGAAAGAAAATACTATGGAATGTTCCGATATGTACCGCTGTTTTATGTTGGCTAAAATTATCCACTCTTTTTTTCAATTCGTTCGCTGCATTTCGAGTAAATGTAATCATCAAAATCCGTTGTTCAGCAACTTGTTTTTGGGTCATCAAGTAGACTGCTTTTGCACAAATCGTTTGCGTCTTGCCACTGCCGGCACCAGCAATAATACGAAGATTTTTTTTCATATCGTAGGTGATTGCAGCTTTTTGCTCTAAGTTAAACTGATTATAAGATCGTTTTTCCATCATTTTAAAAAACGAATCATCCACTACATCAGCTGGCTGTTCTTCTTCAATCAATCCAGGTGCTTCCCCGTAAGCAGCCTCATAACTAGCAATTATCTCTTCTTGTAGTCGAAAGATTTGTTGAAGTTTATGGTATCTGTTTTTCCAAGACTTCAGCTCATTTTTTAACCGTAACATTTCTTTTTCATTTAGCTGAGTAATTAGTGCCACCAACTTTCTTTTCAAAATTTTCTTATTTATCTTGTCACTCTTGTTTTCTTTATACTACCAGACCTTTATTGAAAATGAAACGCCGTTATTCAATCACTTTGTTTCAGAAAATTTATCATTTTTTTCGGAAAATTATGCTAAGATAGAGGCAGTTAAATTAAGTAAAATAATAATTGAAGGTGGAAAAATCATGCGTACTTCGTTTCACGAGGATCGTACTATCGGGCTGTTACTAACTTTTATTGGTGGTGCAATGGATAGTTATACTTATATTCATTATGATGCTTTTGCTTCTGCACAAACTGGTAATATTATTCTTGCAATTATTCAAGCCTTCGACGGGGAATGGATTAGTTTTGGAAAAAAGGTGTTATCAACTCTTTTCTTTTTCATAGGTATTTTATTAACTAAGTTTTTGATTGATTATTTTAAAAAACGTGAGAAGCATTTTTGGCGTTTATTTGTTCTTTATTATGAAGCACTGATTTTTTTCATCGTTAGCTTAAAAATAATCAATATCCATCCCTCACTGGTAACAATTTTAATTGCCTTTACAGCTGCAATCCAGTGGGTATCATTTGACAAAATCAATGGACGTGCCTATACAAATCTTTTTACAACCGGAAATTTGAAAGGTGTGGCAACTAATCTTTATGATTTTTTGATTTCGAAAGAAAAATCTGATTTTGACCAATTTTTTCACTTTCTCACAGTTGTACTAGCTTTCATTTTAGGAGCAGTCGCTTCCGTTTTTTGTTACCATCTATTCGGCGCACGAGCTATTTTATTAGTATCATTTCTCTTTTTAGTAATGGCCCTCAGCCAAACATTTCAACTTTGGCGGTTCTTCAGAACCAATCAATATCCACTTTAAGCGATTGGAATACAGTGATTAATTTAAAAAGGCACAACAAAGCAGAAATATCTTTGTCGTGCCTTTTTCTTATTTACTTTTCGCAAGAAAAAATTCCTTTTGCTTCTGGAACTAAGGTTGTATACTGAATTTTTTCGTTCGTTGCTACCTCGCCCATCTCTTTAGCTCGGGCTTTAATCAACTGAACGATTTGTTCACCACATTCTGGTTCCGCTACAAAGTCATAACGATCTCCATCTATCACTAGTTTGGGACAGACATCAAACGCATCAAACCATTTCTCATAACGGCGGTTTAATTCTTGATAATAAGAAAATAACTCAGGATTTTGTTCAATTTGTTCGTATTCCCGTCCACGCTTTTTGATGCGCTCTAGCATCGTTTCAAAAGAAACCCGAATATAAACTAATAAGTCTGGCTTTTTTTGGGGTGCAATATCTTCTAGTTCATTCAGCATCGTCTCAAGTAATCCTTGATATTGCTCAACTTCTACTTTTGATACTCTTCCTAAATCCGCATTTAAATGAAAAAGCAAACTGTCTTCGTAGATAGAGCGATCCAGTACATTATCATCATGACCAAACGCATCTTTGATTGCTAAAAATCGTTTATTTAAAAAGAAAATTTGTAATAAAAAAGTATACTTTTCTGGATTTGAGTAGAACAAAGGTAAGACCTCGTTATCCTCAACATTTTCATAAAATGGCTTAGTTTCTAAATTTTGTGCTAACATTTCAGTCAGTGTACTTTTTCCAGCTCCGATAGTTCCCGCAACAATAATCACAATTATCGGCATCCTTCCTTTTATAAATTCTGCTCCCTATTTTAACACAAAAAAAGACCAAGCTTTTCACTAGATAATAACAATTTTTCTGCTATTTCTTGAAAAGTTAGTCTTTTTAATTACAAAATTGAACTATTTGAAAACAACTAGTTCCTGTTTACTTAGTTATTTTCAATTAAAGCGTTCGATTTGCGAACAATCAGCTGCCATTGTAGATTATCAGCTGTTTCAGTTTCATCTGTCGCACATTTCATTACGCGAATCATTACACTATTTTCATATATTTTTTCGATTTTCCCTTTGACTGGTGATTCAAACAAATCCGAATGAAATTCGTAAGTTTCGCCTACTTCAAATAATTGTTCATTTTCCATAAGAATACCTCCATCACCTTTTATCAGGTTAGTACTTTTTTAACATAGAAATAAAAAATTAGTTCACACGCTCAAAAAAAGCCTTTCTAACATCAAAACTGTGAAATTTTTTCACAAAATTCACAAGAATCGGTCATTTTGCATAACAATTAAGTGAAATTCTACAGTTATGAGTTGAAACACACATTTTATGAGTGAACCGTTTTTATTCTCTTTTTTTTATTACACTTTTAACTAAGAGTTTTTAGCTATTTTGTATAATGTGGGGAAAATCTTTGATTAGCGATGATCCCTAAAATTTATATATATGTCTTCTCGCGCGAAACATCAGATTCCAACGGCAAGTTAACACTCAGATTTTTAACCAACCAAAATATGAACATAACAAATAATACAGTTCATTTACTGAAACATGTTTGATACATAGCCAATTTATTTTAAGTAAAGGAGTATTGATATGATCCCGATTTACATTTGTGAGAAAAATCCACGGCAATTAGAAATTATCACAACCGTTATAAAAAATCAGATCACGCTTGAAGATCTCGATAGTTACGTTGCTGTTTCTTCAACTGATCCAATTGAATTTCTTGAAATTGCCCGTCATCGAACTACTGATTTCGGTATTTATTTTTTGGATACAGACATTAAAAATCATGAATTGACTAGTGTTACGCTTGGGAAAGATATTCGTCGAATGGACCCGTTAGGTAAAATCATTTATGTGACAGCTAACCCTGACTTTTCTTTAGAGATTCTAAAAAATCGTATTGAACCCACCGATTATATTTCGAAAGAAGATGTCTTTGAGTTAAAAGATCGTTTAGAACATATCTTAAGTAAAATCTTTCTTAACTTTCATAACTCTCAACCTCAAAAGGACATCTTTAAGCTAGAATTCAACGGGGAAATCAAGTTTCTCCCACTAAACGAAATTCAATATTTTTCTACGTCATCAATTACACCTCATAAGCTTGAAGTACACATGACACATGCCCATCTACAGTTTTATGATAAAATCAAAGACATTGAGAAAAGAAATAATTATTTTATTCGTTGCCATAAGTCATATGTTATTAATAAACTCAACATTCGAGCTATTGACAAGAAAAAAAGGGAAGTCACTTTAGCAAATGGTGAAACAGTTCCTATCTCGATTCGTGGTTTAAAAAAAATCATCTCATAACAAACTTACTCCTCAATTTGTTAGCATTTTGCTGATTCGTTGAGGAGTTTTTCAAAAAATAAGATTTCTTTCGCATTTAGTTTGTTTCATTTTCTTTTTCGTTTAACTTCTGACTATAATAAAAACAAAAGAGAAAAAAGGAGGAAAAAAATTGAACAAAAAATCGAACTCTCGACTGATTCAATTTTTAGGGGGAAAAACCTCTTATTACGTACTGGGTTTATTAGTTATGCTTGCCTTAGTCATTTATGTGTTTTGGCAAGTTGCCTTTATCTTTCAACCCTTAGGAGTTATTTTTGCAGCATCATTACCACCTGTACTATTTGCACTTATTTTATATTATTTACTAGATCCACTCATTCGACGCCTGAGTAAACGAATGTCACGTAACATTGCCGTCATTTTGGTATATGTCTTGATTTTTGCTGTAATTGGTTTAGGAAGCGTGTGGTTCGCTCCTTTCTTACAACAGCAAGCAACTGAATTATTTAATAGCTTACCGAACTTATTCAATGATTTTCAAGAAGGTGTTAGAAATATTTTAGAACACACACCTTTCGCCAATAAGTTCAATGAATTCTTTTCTTCCATTGATAATTTTACAGATCAAGCAACATCTTTCATCGGTAATTACTGGGAAAGTGGGGCACAAAGTATCAGTAATCTGTTTTCTGCCGTAACAACTACTTTTATTACTCTGTTTACTGGTCCTATTGTTGCCTTTTTCTTACTTCAAAATCCACATGGGTTCTACCGATCGGTCTTAAAAATCGTACCACCAGCATTTCGTCAGGATTTCCAAGAATTGACTAAAATTGCTAATCAACAATTGGGTGCATTTTTGAAAGGGCAAATTATTTCTTCGTTTATTTTAGGAGCCATTTACTGGGTCACATTTTTACTCATTGGTATTGATTTTGCTAGTATCCTAGCTATTGCCGCTGGTATATTATGTATCATTCCTTATATCGGGCCGTTCATTGCCTTCTTCCCCGGACTTTTTATCGCCTTCCAAGATTCAACATTTATGGTCATCAAATTTGTCCTTGTGTGGTTCATTGTCCAGTTACTCCATGGTGATTTAGTTATTCCGCGTGTGATTGGGAACAGACTACAAGTTCATCCTATAACGATTTTGATTGTGTTGCTTGTTATGGGTGACTTACTTGGAATCATGGGCGTTATCTTTGGTATACCAATCTATACTTTACTAAAATTACTGGTTGTCTTTTCTTTTAGAAAATTCAAGCAACGTTACAATAAGTATTACGGTGATAAAGGAGAATACGAAGAAGCAGATTTTTCAGAAGACGATTACTTTGATTGATGTTTATCTGACAATAAAAAGAATTCCTACTCAATTATTCGCTGAGTAGGAATTCTTTTTATTTCACAAGCAATGCAATCGCTTGGTACGGTTTTAGCGTCAATTCTTTACTTATCACTGTATCAGAATAGTTATCAATCAGTCTTTCGCCTTCAACAAATTTTTCTGGAAGATCAATTTTAGTTGTCTTTTCATAAAAATTAGTTAAAACAAGTAATTTTTCATCTCCATAAGATCGTAAGAAAGCATAAACTTGTGGATGTTCTGGTGCATAGGCTTGATAATCACCTTCAGAAATCACCAGATGTGTTTTGCGTAGCTGAATTAAGCGCTGATAATAGGCAAAAATTGATTGTTCTTGCTCATTTTTTGCTGCCTCGACGTTGATTTCAGGATAACTGGCGCCCACTTTCAGCCATGGTGTTCCTTCAGTAAAACCAGCATGTTTTTCGTTGGTCCACTGCATCGGTGTTCGTGAATTATCACGGGATTTAGCTTGGATTCTATGAAAGGCTTCTTGCTCTGATAGACCTTTTTCTACTAACATTTGATAAGCATTTTTACTTTCAATATCAACATAATCATCCATAGATGTAAACGCCGGATCAATCATCCCGATTTCTTCCCCCATATAAATATAGGGTGTTCCCCGATTCAGATGGATCAACGTCGCTAACATTTCTGCCCCTTGTTTTCGATAATTTTCTACTGAAACAAACCGGTTCAAAGCTCGTGGTTGATCGTGGTTATTTAAAAACCAAGCATTCCAACCATTCCCCTTACTCATTTCTTCTCCCCACGTATGGAACAAACGTTTTAATTCTTCAAAATCAAAAGCTGGAGTTGTCCACTTATCTCCATTTTCATAATCAACTTTCAAATGATGAAAGTTAAAAGTCATTGTCAACTCATGACGGTTAGGTTCAGTGTATAAAATACAATTTTCAACGGTAGTTGCACTCATTTCGCCAACTGTGATAATCTCTGGATCTCGTCCAAAAGTTTCTTGATTCAACCATTTTAAATAATCATGAGTGATTGGCTTATCCGTATACTCAGGTTTCCCATCATTCACTGGATTGTCTTTCAACACTTCATCTTTTCCAATAACATTGATGACATCAAACCGAAATCCTTTCACGCCCTTTTCCATCCAGAAACGAACGACTTTAAACAACTCTTCGCGAACTACCGGATTACGCCAATTCAAATCTGCTTGAGTAATATCATATAGATGTAAATAATATTTTCCTGTTTCTCCAAAGGGTGCCCATGCGTTTCCACCAAATTTTGAAACCCAATCAGTTGGTTCATCACGAATATAGAAAAAATCTTGATAGTATTTATCACCCGCTAGTGCTTTTTGAAACCATTCATGCTCAATCGAAACATGATTCAAAACCATATCAAGCATAAACTCGATTTGATACTCTTTCCCTTCTTTGATTAATGCTTCAAATTCATCCATCGTCCCAAACAATGGATCAATCGCTAAATAATCTGAAATGTCATACCCATTATCTTTTTGTGGACTGGGATAAACTGGATTTAACCAAACCATATCAATACCTAACTCATGTAAATAAGGTAGTTTCTCTCGAATACCATTCAAGTCGCCAATTCCATCATGATTCGTATCGTTAAATGATTTTGGATAAATTTGATAAATGACTTTTTCTTTAAATGACATATACTCGCCTCCATTAAATTAGTCGCCTTCGAACTTATATATACAAGTTATTCAAAATTATTATAACTGAAAAGGAAGCGTTTGTAAAACTTACTCGACTACTCTCAATCAGATAACCTATTCTTTTTAGGTACCCTAATTTTCTTTTTTGAAAATCATTCTTAGTTTCTCTTTATCAAATGATTTCGTTTACTTCTTTAACGTTTCATGGGAAAATAACCACAAGATTTAGTTAGGAGTATAAAAAGTTATGGTGAAAAAAAAAGTAACGATTAAAGATGTCGCACAGCGATCCGGTGTCTCGATTGCCACTGTTTCGCAAATTCTAAATGGTAACCAAGATAAATTTAGTTCAAAGACAGTCGAAAAAGTCCTAGCTGCCAAAAATGAACTTGGTTATCAAGCCGATTATTTTGCGCGTCAGATGATTACGAAAGAGACAAAAACGATTGGTGTACTTGTTCCTGATATTACGAATCCTTTTTTCAATCTGCTCATGCGAGGGATCGAAGAAATTTTATATCAACAGCATTTCGTGACCATTCTTTGCAATGCTGACTCTAATCAGCAAAAAGAAGTCCAGTACCTTTCAGAACTAACTCGTCGTGGTGTAGATGGTTTTATCATTGCTTCTTCTGTCATTTCTACTCAGGCAATCAAGCAGGACTTACAACAACAGGGTCGCCCATTTATCGTCTTAGATCAAAAAAAAGCAGAAGAGTTTAGTGACTCCGTGCGTACGGATGATTTTCGTGGAGGCTACTTAGCTGGCACGCACCTGTTCTCTTTAGGGCATCGACAAGTTGCCCTCGTTTACCCAGAAAATCCGCCAGCAAATATCCAAGAACGTATCGAAGGGTTTAAATCAGCAGCTGATGCTTATCAAATTGACTATGGTCAACTGCTTCTCATTCCAACAGCTTTTTCAAAACAAGGTGGCTACCAAGCAACTCACCAAATCGTTGGTTCTAAAACAACTGCTATTTTTGCATTGAACGATGAATTAGCATTTGGCTTGTACCGTGGACTAGAGGAATTAGGTAAAAAAATACCTGAGGACTATAGTATTATTGGTTACGATAATGTAGATATGTCTGAGTATGTAAAGCCTAAACTTACAACGATTGCACAACCAATCTTCGAACTGGGTCAAGAAGCAGCGAAACTTTTACTAGAACGTATCCAGCATCCTGAAAAAAAACCGGAAGAAAAACTGCTTCCAGTTCATTTAGAAAAAAGATTTTCAACAGCACCCTTGAAATAGCTTTCAAGGTGTGCTATATTTTAGCCAAGTTATTAAAACGTTTTAATAAAACGTTTTAATCTATTTTCTTGCAAGGAAAAATGTCATCAACTTTTTGGAGGTTTGAAAAATGAACACGGTTACAGTTATTGGTAGTATCAATATGGATACAACTTTACGTTTAAAAAAAATGCCTAAACCGGGCGAAACTATGCACACAAGCGACATCTTCCATTCAGGCGGAGGAAAAGGTGCCAATCAGGCTGTTGCTGCAAAACGTTCTGGTGCAAACACGGCTTTTATCGGCGCAGTTGGCGCTGATAGCGAAGGCACTACTTTACTTGAGTTATTGGCAAAGGAACAGATCGACATCTCAGGTATTTCCACAATCCCTGACACCGCAACTGGTCAAGCAATGATCATGGTTGATGATGCGGGCGAAAATAGTATTTTGATCCATGCTGGTGCAAATAATGCCTTTCATGAAGCAGAAGTTCAGCAACAAAAAGCGTTGATTGAAAACAGTGACTTCCTGATTGCACAATTTGAAAGTAGTTTAGATGCGACATTGGCTGCATTTAAATTTGCTAAAAAAGCTGAAAAAAAAACAATCTTAAATCCTGCACCCGCTCTTGAAACAATTCCAGCGGAACTACTGGCACAAACCGATGTCATTATTCCAAATGAAACTGAAACAGAAATTATTACTGGGATTGAAGTGACAGATGAAGCAAGTTTATTGCAAGCTGCAACTGCTTTTCATCAGCTTGGAATTGAGACAGTGATTATTACTTTAGGAAGTAAAGGTGCCTTCTATCATACTGCGACTGAACATGGTATCGTGCCTGCTTTCAAAGTAAAAGCAGTTGATACTACCGCTGCAGGAGATACGTTCATTGGTGCTTTAAGTAGCCAATTGAATCCAGATTTCAACAATTTACCAGAAGCCGTTCGGTATGGTAACCTTGCTTCTTCTGTTGCTGTCCAAAGTTATGGTGCTCAACCATCAATCCCTTATCGTACAGACTTAACATTTGAATAACAGACCACAAACAATGAATGAAAAGGATGGATCTTGATATGAAAAAAAGTAAAGTTATTAATTCAGATATTTCTAGAGTTATTTCACAAATGGGACACTTTGACAAATTAAGTATTGGTGATGCTGGCATGCCTGTACCATTTGGAACTGAAAAAATCGATCTTGCTGTCACAAACGGCGTACCCAGCTTTATGACTGTCTTAGAAAACGTCCTAGAAGAACTAGAAGTTCAATCAATTGAACTAGCAGAAGAAATAAAGACATTGAATCCTGATGTACTAGAGCAAATCAAACAATTGATGCCTGAAATGCCTATCGTGTTTATACCTCATGAGGAAATGAAACAAGACCTAACTCATTGCCATGCTTTTATCCGTACTGGTGAAATGACACCTTATGCAAATATTATTTTGGTGAGCGGAGTGGTTTTCTAATGGAAAAAATCATTCAGCCAGAACAACTTTTATTGTCGGAACAAGTTCAACTTTTGCTTATTCAGTTAGGCGGGAAAAATAATATTGAATCTATCACACCTTGTGCCACTCGATTACGCATTCAACTAAAAAAACAACCAGCAACGGAATCAAAAGAAATTATTCAACAAATTCCCAATGTAAAATATTTCATTCTTTTAGAGAAATATGCAGAACTCATTATGGAACAAGGATTAAATGAAACATATGAAGCTTTAAGTCAACAACTGGATCAAACTGCAACCAAAGAAAAACTGAACCCCATCGAAAAATTATTTGGCTTGATTTCTGAGATCTTTACACCAATCATCCCACTTTTTGCCGGTTCAGGGATTTTAAAAGGATTAGTTGTATTAGCAACGACGCTTGGTTGGTTAAATGAAACTAGCGGAACTTACCATATCTTAGCTGCTGCTTCCAACGCTGTCTTTTATTTCTTACCTATTTTTCTAGCCTTTTCTGCAGCCAAGACTTTTAAAGTCAATGGCTATATTGCTGGTGTCATTGCAGCTGCTTTAATCGAGCCAAATTTAACCAGTCTTTTGACCAACGGTGGGAAAGCTTCGACTGATTTTCTAGGTATCCCCGTGGTACTAATGCAATATACTTCCACGGTGATGCCAGCTATTTTAGGAATTTTCTTTTACTCTTTTGTTGAAAAATTTCTAAAAAAATATATTCGCGAAAGTATGCAATTAGTTTTTGTTCCCTTGCTTTCATTAGTGATTACAGTGCCATTGACGTTGATGGTATTTGGCCCTGCAGGTGTGTACTTGGGTGAAGGATTAGCCGCTGTTATCACTTGGATGATGGATATCAATGGACCAATTAGTGGTGCAATCATTGCTGGTGGATGGAATATCTTAGTGATTTTCGGTATTCAGTGGGCTGTCAATCCAGTCATGATTAGCAACATTTCAAGTTTTGGCTTTGACCGCATCGTTCCATTAACTGGGGCAGCAAACTTTGGGATGGCTGGAGCAGCTTTAGGTGTGTTTCTAAAAAGTAAACAGTCAAGAACACGCTCGATATCTGGCTCGGCATTTGCTTCCATTTTATTAGCTGGCGTCACTGAACCAACTGTTTATGGCATTGCCATTCCTTTGAAAAAACCTTTTATAGCTGCTTGTGTCGGTGCTGCGGCTGGTGGCGCGGTCATGGGATTTGCAAAAGTAAAAGCAATTGCCTTTGTTTTTGGCAGCTTGACCACTCTTCCTGCATTTATTTCAAGTACTTTTTGGTGGTACGTCATCGGTCTTGCGGTCAGCTTAGTAGTTGCAATGATCACCACTTTAGTTAGCGGGTTTGATGAAACTTTGATGCCTCAAGAATAACTTTCTCCTCCAAACAATGAGTTTTCTCACTGTTTGGAGTTTTTTTTATTTTTTACGTCCCTTTATTTCACTATTTTTTTGTCGAAATGTTCATCTTCTGGTACAATTGGATAGAGTATGCGTATCTTATTTTGAACCACACCTTTTCCCCAACAAAGTAAGAACGGTACCCAAAAATTTAAGCCAGACAACTTTTACTCGTAACTATGCCAGCTACTCTGTCAGAAAAGTTGATTCTTTCATTGAAAATGGAGAGTCACTTTACCAGTTAGAGAGTATTTTATGAACTACTTGGATATGAGCAAAAAAAAAAACAAAAAGGATTAGATGACTATGAAGAATAACAAGGCAATTCGCCTATTAGCAGCTACGTGGCTCATTGCTCCGACTGTCTTATCTACTCAATCCGTTTTTGCAACAGAAGAACAGCCAGTTGCAACGACCGAAAGTTCAGTCGTAGCCTCGGAACAACCTGAGACTAGCACGTCAAACGCGACAACTTCTACTGGTTCTTCCTCTCAGTCAGAGAGCGAAACACCAGCAGAAGCTACTTACACAGCAACAATTAATCCCGCATTGATTGGTAAGATCACTATTACAACAATGGATGGGCAAACTTTATCAGTTAATGAAAGTGGTGTCTTAACTGGGTTAACAGAAGGGACACAACTGAACTACAAGATTACACCAAGTGCTGGAGAACAACTTGCATCTGTTCAAATCGATGGTGTTCAAACAGTTGATTACACAAATCAAACATTTGTTGTTGGTAGGGCCAACTTAGTAATCGATGCAACCTTTGAAGCTATTCCTGAGTCTTCAACAGAAGAGCCAACAGAACCTTCGACTGGTCCAAGTGAAGGCACAGGTAGTACTTCAGACAGCTCAACAGCTCCGACAGAAGAAAGTACCACTCCTGATTCAAGTACTACAGAAAGCAGTAGTACAACAGACTCTTCTGGTAAAGGGAATACATCGAATTCCAGCAATAATAAACCATCAAAGCCTGCTGGATCAACGAATAGTTCACAAAAGGGTTCTAAACCAAACACTGGAAACAACTCTTCAACAAACGTAACACAACCAAAGACAGAAAGTCCTTCTGCTTCAACTTCTGACTTTGTTACAAAAACACCAACAGATGCCGTTTTACCAGCGAATACTACAAGTGTTCAACAGGCAATCGTCAAAGAAGCATACAAATATCTTGGAAGTCCTTATGTTTGGGGAGCAAAAGGCGCTTCAACTTTTGATTGTTCTGGACTAGCTTATTATGTGTACATGCAAGCCACTGGTCATTATATTGGTGGCTGGACAGGTGAACAACAATACGCTGGTACTCAAATTCCAGTTAGCCAAGCACAACCGGGTGATTTGTTATTCTGGGGACCATCTTCTGGTGTGACACATCATGTAGCTATCTACATTGGTAATGGACAATACATTCATGCCCCTCAACCAGGTGATCACGTTCGTATCACTTCTATTGCTGATTACACGCCTGACTTTGCTGTTCGGGTGAACTTAGCTGGTTTGCCAGTAGCATCTGGTTCATTAGCTAATTCTATTGGTTCCTCTGCTTTAGATAATCTAGGTGATTTTTCTTTTTCTAAAAATCAATCAACCGATGATTTTTTAAAGGAAATTGCTGATTTTGCTCAAGAGATTGGACAAAAAGAAGGAATCTACGCTTCAGTAATGATGGCACAGGCTATTCTGGAAAGTGGTTCAGGAAATAGCTTATTAGCTAGCGAGCCAAATTATAATCTTTTTGGAATCAAAGGTGATTTTAAAGGTTCAAGTGTTTCTTTTAACACACTTGAACAAGACGAAAATGGCCAAAGCTATCAAATCAAAGCTCAGTTCCGCAAATACCCTTCTTACAAAGAAAGCTTGGAAGATTACGCTGATTTAATCAAAAATGGTTTATCTGGAAATAAAGATTTCTATAAACCAATTTGGAAATCTGAAGCTAAATCTTACCAGGATGCTACAAAATATCTTGAAGGTCGCTATGCAACAGACAAACAATATTCGAAAAAATTAAATGCAATCATCAAAGCGTACGATTTAACAAAATATGATGAAGCTAAAGAAGAACCGATTAAAACACAAACAAAATCAACTAAACAACTTCTGATTGTACCAACTATTTGGAAAAAGAATCATTTAACGTTTAGTGACGTATTAGATTTACCTATCGTCAAATCTAATATCAATTCACCAGCTTTCCTTTCTGAATTGAAAGTCGCAAATGTTTGGGAATTATGGTATCACTTTACTGTGAATCAGATTCCAGAAACACGAACACTAACAGCTCAATCAAATGAATTACCAATGGTTAGTTTCTTAAGTTTAAACAAATCATTTTGGTTAGACTTTCCACTTTTTAAATAAAGTAAAAGAGCTTCAGACAAGACTTGTCTGAAGCTCTTTTTTATGTCTTCTTTCACTTATTAGATTTTCTGTGCGCCATCCCCAATATGAGCAACATAGAAATCAGGCGCATAACCAATTTTTTCTAGATAAATTTCTTTAACGTTATCTTCAAATATTGGAATCGCCGCTTCTTTCACTAATGCAATCGCACATCCACCAAAGCCTGCTCCTGTCATTCTAGCACCCAAAACCCCTGTTTGTGCTTGCGCTGCTTGAACTAAAGTGTCCAGCTCAATACCTGTCACTTCATAGTCGTGCTGCAAGGAATCATGGGAGGCGTTCAATAGTTGGCCAAATAAAACTAAATCACCCGCTACTAAAGCATCTTTTGCTTTCAACGTTCGTTGATTTTCTGTCACTGCGTGCTTTGCACGCTTTGTTAAAATAGCATCTTTAATCACTTCGCTGTAACGTTGAAATGTTTCTTCATCTAATTCTCCTAATGATTGGATATCGACAACTTTTTGTAGACGTTTCAATGCTTCCTCGCACTCACCACGACGTTCATTATATTTCGAGTCTGCTAGTTCGCGACGTTTATTCGTATTCATGATGACAATTGCATAGTCTCCCAGTTCAGTCGGTACCATTTCATAGACTAATGTATTTGTATCTAATAAAATAGCTTGTTCTTTTTGGCCAAAACCAATTGCAAATTGATCCATGATTCCTGAGTTGACTCCAATAAATTCATTTTCAACTTTTTGACCGATTTTAACTAATTCCAAACGACTGATTGGTAAATCATACAGTTCCTCTAACATGACGCCTACTAGTAGTTCCAACGAAGCACTACTTGATAAACCAGCACCATTTGGGATCGTTCCTTCAATCACAAGTTCAAAGCCGTGAGTAATCGGATAGCCTGCTTCTTGGACTTTTAAAATGAATCCTTTTACATAGTTTGCCCAATTATCTTCTTTTGTATAGTTTAAGTTATCCAAAGAAAAAGTAATTACGCCAACTTCTTCAAAATTTAGGGAATAAACTTTTACTTGATTGTCATCTCGTGGTGCAGCTACACCATAAGTCCCATACGTAATGGATGCTGGAAACACATGTCCACCATTATAGTCTGTATGTTCCCCAATCAAATTGATCCGACCTGGAGCAAAGAAAGAACTAGTTGCTTTTTCTCCAAATAATTTATGAAATGCTGCTGTTACTTCAGCTATTTTTTCCATCTGTATCCCTCATTCATCTATTTTTTTATTTGATATTCCGTCACAAATACACGTGCTTGATTAGGTAAAAGCGTAATATCGCCAAAACTTTCAAATCGTTCTGACCCAGGAGCTTCTTGCGTTTCAAAAGTGATTCCGCCATGGTTCACTAATTTGTCTCCGTGCATAACTGGTGCCTCATCACCAAAATTAGCAGTAAACAAAACGATGCTTCCTGCATTGGTCGCTATTTGGATTGCAACCTTTTTATCAGGACTAGTTAATTTCGCTACTGGATTCATTTCTCTCGTCTTCTGTAAAAAAAATGGATGATCCATTCCACCAACCATTTTAGCTTGAGGAAAGTCACTAGTAAAAACATCTGAAAGTTCTTTTGGTGTTGTAAAATCGAATGCTGTCCCTTTAACTGGTGCTACTTCTCCTTTTGGAATCAAATCTTTTTGTAAAGGAGCAAAAAAGCGACTTGCTAACCACAATTCGTGCTGATCAATTGGTTCAGTTACATCACCGGTTAGATTAAAGTACACATGATTGGTTGGGTTGAATAAAGTCAATTGATCACTAATTCCACGAATGCTCATCCGCCAAACATCATCATTTGTTAAAGTATAGCGCGCTTCTACATCTAAATTACCAGGAAAACCATTATCTTGATCAGGACTTGTTAAATAAAAAATAACAGAAATTTCATTTTCACCCTTGATAATCGTATACGGCCAATTTTTCGTTTCAAAGCTAGGATCTCCGCCGTGTAAACAATGACCTGTTTCTTCACTGATTTTCGCCTGATACTCTTGATTGTCTAAAACAAATTTTCCTTTAGCGATTCGACCAGCTGTTCGACCGATTGTTGCACCGATATATGCGTCTTTTGCAAGATATTCTTCTGCTTGATCAAATCCTAGGATCAATTCCCGTTTTGTTCCATCAATTAACGTCTGTAAATGTACAATTCGTGCGCCAAAATCCGTAACGGCTAATTCTGTTTTTTGATCATTGATCAATGTGATCAAATGAGAATTATTTCCAAATTCTTGTTCTTTGACTTGCATACTGCCGCCCTCTTTCCATTCCATAGTTGATTACTTCATGTTTATTATAACAAGTAATCGCTTTCTTTTTATTGCTATCATGTGATACAAATTTAACTTTTTGTTGCATTTTTTTTCGAGAAAGCGTACCTTGAAGAAAAGGAGCTGAGCAGATGGAACAAACTGTATTTTTACGAAAAGAACATCATTTTTTATCAAGTGAACTTTACTTTAACTTTTGTGGATTTTCTAAAACGATGCCTTTCCACTCTTTTGGTCCAGCTATCCGGCAGCATTTTGTCCTACATATCATCTTGGATGGGGAAGGTGTGTATTCGGTCAATCAGCAACAGTATCATCTAAAAAAAGGAGATTTATTTCTCATTCGCCCTGGTGATCAAACTTTTTATCGTTCCGATGTGACCAATCCTTGGGTCTACGCATGGCTTTCCTTTGGTGGAAAAGAAGCTGAGGAACTAATTAAACACTCACCTTTTAAAGAAGATGAGTATACTTTTCGTTCAAATCAGTTAGTTGACTATAGTCAGTTGATTTTAACTTGTTTTGATTATGCACCAGATACACTACTGAACGAAATCAAATTGAACGAGTTATTGTATCGTTTTTTTGAAAAATTGCTAGTAGATGGTGGAAAAAATCACTTAAGTACACCTCAAAATATCTCGCGTTTGACGATTGAAGCAATCGAATATATCCAAGCGCATGCAACAGAGGAACTCACTATTCAAGAAATTGCTGACGCATTATCCGTCAACCGCAGTCACCTCTCTCGCACCTTCCATGAAAATATCGGAGTAAGTGTCAAAGAATGGTTGCTGGGTATCAGAATCAATCGAGCTGCTTTTTTATTGCTGATGTCAGACGATTCAGTTGAAAATATTGCTTTTCAGTCAGGCTTTCATAGCTTAGTTGTCTTTAGTCGGACTTTTAAAAAGAAGACTGGCGAAACACCAACGGCTTATCGCAAACGAGCTAGTCAGAAAAAACATAACAATCTTTCATTAGAATCTGTTATGGAGTTATTAGAACATCAAGCAATCGTAGGCCGAGCTACTTGAGTTTCGCATTAAAAATCAGACTAGAACGAATCATCAAAAATAAAATGACTAGTATATTTTCATTTTTACTTGCACAACACCTAAAGAAAGAGGCTGGGATCATAAACTTTCCCAACCTCTTTCTTTTTGAACTTCGATTAAATAAACGATAAAACAAAACTTGTCAATTTGAAAACCTTCCAAGGTTCAGACGGAAATTCAGAACTTTAGTCTGTTTTGACGTTAAACTACTTCTGTTTCAAACACTTCTAACTCATTTATTTATGCTTGTTTCTTTAAAACGATTCCTGTGTACAACCATGTCGTTATCACATAATAGATAAAGTATAGGACAAAGAAAATTGTAAATGGAATCCATAAGTTATCATAAGGATCACTCATCAATAACTTGAACATTTGTAAGCCGAACAAGACGTGAACAACACCTAAAATACCAGGTGCTAAGAACAAGACACCAATTTCTCTACGAATCGATTGTTTTAATAAACCTTGTCGTGTTCCAATCTTCTGCAACATTTCATAACGTACTTGGTCACTCTTACTTCCTGAAAGGATCTTGAACATCAAGCAACTTGCTAACATCGTCAAGAAGGCTAAACCTAAGAAGAATCCCATAAATTCAAATCCAGAAAATGCACCATTGAATGTGTTGTACACATCTGCTTTTTGAGTAAAGCTATAGTTCACGTCTTGAAGTGCTGGGTTGTTTGTTTTATTTGTTGCTACCAGTCTTTCAATGTTACTTAATTGTTTTTCAAAATCAGTTACTTGAACTAATTGTAGTGACGTTTCTGGTAAATTCAATTGAGCAAATTCTGCTTGCGAAATTAATTTGATTTCTTTTGGTTGTTGTTCAGGCAACTCGTAATCTCTTAAGCTATCTTGAAATTTCAGTTCGTTTGCTAATTGATCGGCAGTGATTTCTTTGTCTTTCGGTTCAACTGCTCGATCTGTACTTGTTTCTTTAATCAAAAATGGTGTTTGTTCAAACTCTTCTGTCACATAATATATCGTTTGCTCGTCTTCTTTTTGCGTGTAAGAAACATTTAATTTGGGGGCTAATTTCGTTACTTCTTGTTGGTCAACTTTTTGTGCATTGTTTAGCACAAGATCATAAACAGTAAAGCTATTTGTTACTTTTGAAATTTCATTTCTAAATCCTAAGCCAACAGTCAAAGCCCCTAGTGCTAGAGCAAATAGCATTGCTACCATTGAAAGCATTTGTGTATACTCACGAATACGGAAACTTAGTTGTGAAAAAGTAAAGTTGTTTAGTTTTCTTAATGCAATACTATCTGCTTTTTTCAATAAAGATAAGCAGAAGATAATAACGGAATGGAAGATGAAATATGTTCCTAAAACAATAGTAACTAAAGCTACTCCAATTCCAAACAACTGAAATTTCGCTAAGTTTTGCATCATGTAATAACCACATGTTAAGCAGGCAATCCCCAATACCACTTCAAGAAAGAAGAGAAATTTATGTTGTTTCATTTGTGTTGGTGTTTGATCTGCACGAATCAAAGTTAAAATTGGTTTTTTTACAATTGAAAAAGCATTAACAATAGCTGCTAATAAAAATAAAATAGAGAAAAACGCAATTGTAATCAATAATCCATGTACACTAAATGGTGAAAAATTTGAAATTTTAACATTCAATTGTTGGACTAATAAGTGATTGACCACACTCGTTAAACCAATGCCGACAACGGAGCCAACTAACGTTGCTAAAATCCCCACGATAAATGTTTCTGAAAAAATCATTTGTGCGATTTTTCGTCCTTTCGCACCTAACATCATAAACATCGCATAATCTTTTTGACGCATCGTCATTAAAAATGAGTTGGCATAAAGAATATACACAAAGGTGATGATTCCTAATAAGACAGATCCTAAGCGAAAAATGATTACCGTTGAAGCAATTGTCGAATTGCTTTTCAGAAAAGCTTCATTACTTGCCATTGACTCAAACATATAAAAAATTGCTGACGCCATAACTAATCCTGAAAACAAGACTAGATAGTCACGCAAGCGGCTTTTGATACCAGTAAGTGATAGTTTCCAAAGCATATTTTTCTCCCCCTTACTGTTCCAAATTTCCTAGAATAGTTAAAATTTGGCGATAGAACGACTCACGACTTTGATCGCCTCGTTTAACTTCTTGATGAATGCCGCCATCTTTGATAAATAAGATTCGTTGGCAATAACTTGCTGAAAAAGGATCATGTGTTACTAATAAAATAGAAACATTATCTTTTTGGTTCAATTCATCCATCGTGTCCAATAGATCACGCGCACTCTTAGAGTCGAGTGCACCAGTTGGTTCGTCGCCTAATAAAATCGTTGGTTGAGTAATCAATGCTCTAGCAGCTGCGACACGTTGCTTTTGTCCACCGGAAATAGCTGAAGGATAGCTATCTAAAATATGGCTAATTGATAAGCGTTCAGCAATTTGTTTGACTCTTTGTTTGATTTCTTTTGGACGAACCCCTTGTAAAGATAGTGGTACGGCAATATTTTCTTGCGCGGTTAAGTTTTCCAATAAATTGAAGTCTTGGAAGATGAACCCGATTTCTTTCGCACGAAAATCTGCCAGTTGATTTCCTTTTAAAGCTGTTACATCTTTTTGATTGATCCGAATACGACCATCTGTTGGTTTATCTAAGGTAGACAAAATATTCAACAAAGTTGATTTACCAGAACCGGATGCACCCATGATTCCGATAAATTCACCTTTTTCCACTGAAAATGAAATGCCCGCTAAAGCTGTCGTTTTCTTTTCATTATTTTTACCATACACTTTTGTTACGTCTTGGATTTCAACAATTTTTTCCATTTTTTACGCCTACCCTTTAGTTAATTTTTCTTGTGCTGCTTTAGGTATTGCTGACTTTTCAACTTCTTCATAACCAGTTACACCTTTATTTTTATTCCAGACTACTTTGAGATACGCATTTTTTCGTAATGGGCGTGCTTGCATCCCTTGAAATTCTAATTCTTTTTTAGCGCCTTCTTTATTAAATCCAGATAAATTATATTGGTAAGTGATCACATCTTGATTTTGCTCATCTTTTTGAACAATTTTTTCACCGTTTGTCGTGATCTGTACATAGTAATCATCTCCGCCCATAATAACAGCATCTGCTATTTTTAAACCTGCTACTCCAATACCCACGACAACCAATAATCCAATCAGAAATTTTTTCACGGTCTATACCTCTCTTTTAACTTGATGAACTTAGTATAGAAAAAAAAGAACGAACATGCCTTAGATTCCTCTGTCAGTCATCTTTCAATATTGTTAGCTTTTATCCAATGAGTCAACCTGACAATAGACTTATTCAATTAAAAAAGAGTGAAGCAAACTTGCCTCACCCCGCTATTTTTCACTTTCAATCATGGGTTATTTTCGATCAGTTAAATCCCCCGTGTTAATTACCGGCTGCGTCCCTTTGTCTGTAATAATCGATACTAATAAGTTGTTGATTAGTTGAACTTTTCGATCATCTGTAAAATTGATTTCTTGACCCGACTCAATCTGTTCCAGTGCCATTTGCGTCATTGTGACCGCGCCTTCAACGATTGTTTGACGTGCAGAGAGGATTGCCTTTGCCTGCTGTCTTTGCAACATGGCACTCGCAATTTCAGTTGCGTAAGCCAAATGGTTCAATCGTGCCTCGATGACCTCAACTCCCGCAACAGCTAGTCGTTCTTGAAGCTCCGTTGCTAATTTATCCGAAACCTCGGTCGTATTTCCGCGTAAAGTAATATCAGTATCATTGAAAGTATCATAAGGATATTGACTTGCAATGTGACGAACAGCAGTCTCACTTTGGATCTCTACAAAGTCTTGATAATAAGCAACATCAAACAAAGCTTTCGCCGTATCCACCACTCTGAAAACGACAACAGCAGAAATTTCAATGGGATTTCCATCTAAGTCATTTACTTTTAGAACAGAACTATTGAAATTTCGAACTTTAAGTGACACGTTGATTTTATTAGTTAACGGAACGGTTAAAAAAAAGCCATTTTCTTTGATTGTTCCTAAATAGTTACCGAAAAACAAAATAGCTTTTGATTGATTTGGACTGACCACTGTTGCTGAGCTAACTAATAAACAAGCAATTCCCCACAAAACGATGCTTAGAATGATTAATGTTGGGCTAGTTGCTACTGTGCCAAAATAAAACAAGATGGCACCCGCGATTGCCAAAACAACGACACCAACTCATCCAATATACCCATTGATATAGAGCGCTTTTTTCTCATTCATTTTCAATGTCTTTCCTCCTCTTACGTACTAGCATAAACTTTCTTTCCTGACTACTCAGTTATTCTCAGTCTTGCTAAAGCACCTTCTAATTCTAAACCTTTATCTTCGCTAATGAACCATCCCGTTGAGTGCGTTCCTCCCGCAGCTTTTGGTAAATACTCTAATCGGGTTCTAACCCAGTGTTTTTGTTCTGTAAAGTAATCTTCAACTAAAATTTCCAAATACATTCCCGCATTGAGAATGATATTTTTTCGGACAGACTTAAAAATAAAGCGTTCTTTACTTGGATCATATTGTAAAACACCCGTATCTATGATTGGCAATGAGTAATAATCCATCTCCTTTTTTACTTTCATTAAATGGCGAAACATTTCATTATGTACTTGTTCTAATTGACGTCCTTCTGAATTTTTGGGATACTCAATCGTTACTTTTTCCTTATCATCATCATAGTATAATTCGTTCAATGACTTTAATTGCGCATGTAGTTCGAGCATTTTTTCTCGTAGTTGTTCTCGTTGAACATCTTCTGTCTTCATTTTCCCCACCCTAATTCTTCTGCTAAGTTTCAATTTTTCATTTGTCTATACCTATCTTACTATAAGAAAACAACTTAAGCGAAACAAAAAATGATATTGAAACAAAAAAATGTCTCAATATCATTTTACGAAATTTTATTCAGTTTCATCTTCCATATGGTTGTCCATGTGATCCATCTTTTGCTCCATATGATCATTCATGTCTTCCATATCGTCGTCCATTTGCTCATTCATCGAATATTCTTGTTCATCGTCCATCCATCCAATAAAGGTGTCTGTTCCTTCAACAGTCAATCCTTTTTCCGCATTTCCTTTTTCAAAAGATACGCCTGCTTGTACTTCATTGTTCATTTGGAAAGTTGAATCGCCTATCAATGTTAGTTGATAGCCAGGAACAGCTAAATCCGTCAACTGAACAGAACCATTTTTAGCAACAATCGTGCTTGATTCTGTTAACGCACTATCATAAAAATAAAAATTACTTCCCTCACCAGTAAAGTTTCCCTTTTTAGTTTTCAAACGACTAAAATCAAGCGAACCAAATTGATCTTTGGCTGTCACTGAGTCCGTCGTTAAGCCAATAAAACTTAACCAACTATTTGCATAAGCGTCAACAGTTAGATTTTTTGTTGCAATATCTGTCATCGTTAATCGACTATTACTGCTTTCAATCGTAACATCACTGAGAGACATTTCTTTTGGTACCGTAATCGTTATCTGTGGCTGATTTTCTTCCAAACTAAGCTGAACTGGATATTCCGGCTGACCTTGCGCTTGAATGGCTAATGTTTGATTCTTTAAATCAATTTTTGGTGCATCTGACTTTTCATAACGAGTCGTGACTTCAAAATCAATCCCTTGTCTGATTTTGATTTCTTGGTTTTCTGCCTGAATCACTAATTTTTTGATTTCATTTGCTTTAAATTTTTCTGTATGCTCTTGCATCTCTAATAACTTAGGACCATTTTCCCAAACGATTGTCTTTTGTGCACCTGCCGTATATGTCTCTGCTGCCAAAATTCCACCAAAGAGCATCAAGCCACTACCAATCAATAAAAATTGTTTTAGTTTCATTTCATTCACCTCTCCGTTCCATCGTGTGTTGGATGAAGACCACGGTTAGTAACAAAGCGACGACCGACCCATTTCACAAAACGCATCATCAACTGAGCCAACCATTTTGTCAATCTCACTAAAATCGGAGTAAAAAAGATAGCTGCACCAGTCGCAAACAGACCTAAGCCAACGAAAAACAAACCACTGACAACTGATTGTCCTAAAATCATCAGTCCTGCTAACGCCATAACCACGCCTACTCCTAAAATCACAATGCAAACAACATAGATACTAAAAATAACCGCAAATAATGCGATGACCGAACCAACCAATACAGCAATAAATAGCAATGCTAAAGGAATTAAGATTGGCGATGCAAATAAGCCAAGTAAAATTAACCAAATCAAACGCATTTGTCTTTTCGGACTATTTTGATGAATCTCTTCTTGACCTAAGTCATCTGCTTCAGAAAAATAATTGATCTTCAACTTCAATGCAAACTGTTTAGGTGTGCCATATTCTTCTAAAATTTCATCGACTGTCTTACCTGAATCCAAAAAATACTCTTCATAATATTGGATCAAATCAAAGCGGTCAGCTTCAGGAATTTCTTGAAGTTCGTCTAAGACTTCACTTAAATATTCATTCATGTCTATTATCCTCCAATAACCGATCTAAAGAGTCTCGAAAAACGATCCATTCATCAATAATTTCTTCTAAATGTGTATGTCCGATTGGTGTTAAGCGATAATATCTTCGGTTTCGACCCTCGAATGGTTCATCATAGGTTTCTAAATATCCTTCTTGTTTCAATCTTCTTAATACGGGATACATGGTAGATTCACTAATTGATAAACTTTCCTGCACAATTTTTGTTAGTGCATATCCATACATATCTTCTCGACTCAATGCTGCTAACACCGTTCCATCAAGAAGAACCGTTGGAATTTGAATATGCATAGCGACACCTTCTTTTACAATATTTTTAATTCCACTATATTATATCAGATATAATATAGTTTGAGCAACGTATTCTAATTTTTAGTTGAGTAAAAAAAAAGAGAAGGTCTTTACACCTTCTCACCAACTAAATTTGGTAGTTTTTTCCATCCACTAATAACCAATTTTTTTGAATAGTTTTCTTCGTACAAACTGATTGTTAGAAAAACATGAACTTTCGCTTGGATAACCACAAACTATACTGTCATCTCACCTACTAGTATAGCATGGGTATAAATGAAAATACTTTACTTTAAAATAATCTTGTTGTCTTATAAAATTTTTTCTTATTTATTCTGGCTTTTATAATAGAGGCAAAATGATTGTCGTCCACAACCAACTAAAAGGCATTACTACAACCATCGCTGGAATCATGTCAGCAACTGGAAACATTTTGACATGAATCATTCGAAAACCAGTTGCAAGCATCAAAAAGCCACCACAAGCTTTAAAATCTAGAATCATTGCTGGCGTTGTCATTGGAAAAATGAATTTTGCTAATAAGAACAAAGCATAAAAAATAATGAATTGCGGTATCGCAATGACGGAAACTACAAATCCTAAATTACAAGCAAAAATTGTTGCTGTAAAAAAATCTAAAACAGATTTTGAAATCAAAATCGTGTTATCTCCTGTCATTCCTGAATCAATACTTCCGTAAATCCCCATCCCACTTGCACAAAATAGCACAATCACTGTGACTAGGGTATTAATGAACTCTTCATGAGATAAATCAAGCTTTTCACTAGGAAATAATTTTGAAATTGGCTTTTGCATCAAATTTGCGCCTTGATCAATCCGCTCTCCTAGATGAATGACTAGTCCAATCACTGTCCCGATCACTAAAGCAAAAATGACAGGTGGCATATTTTTCATCGGGCCCATCGAATAAATCCCCATCCCCATTGAACAAACACCAAACACCATCATTAGTTGTGTTTTAAATCGATTACTTAATTTCTCTCCTAAAAGACCTCCAAACAGACCTCCAAAAAAGACCGTTCCGACGTTGATTAATACTCCAGTTGGCATAAAAAAACTCCTTTCTACCTTAACGCGCTTCATTTACTCTTTCAAAGCGTTCCTTTTCGCTGCATTTTTTAGTCTATCAAAGTTTTTTCATTCAACCAATTCAAATTTCATGTTAAAGTATTCATAAACGGAATAGTTAGGAGAGGTTTCCTTGAATATTCAAAAACTTGTTGTCTTTCTTGATCTAGCAAAGACGTTAAGCTTTACTAAAACAGCAGAACATCTTTTCATGACACAAGGAACGATTTCCAAACAAATCATTGCTTTAGAAAAGGAACTAGACACTCAATTATTTGACCGCACGCATCGAAAAATCGAGTTAACAGAAACCGCACAGCTCATTCTGCCCTATGCGAAAAAAATTGTCGAACAATACCAAGGCATGACGGATGCCCTAGAAATGTATACCAAAAAACAAAATCTCTCTTTAAGCATTTTAACGATTCCTACTATGACCCACTATGCTGGATTTCGTCATATTACCCAATTTTTGAAACTTCATCCTGAATTTTCTATTCAACTCAAAGAAGTTGAAAGTGCGGAAGTCCCTTATTACTCAACTGAACAAATTGATTCAATTATTTTTGGTCGAAATTTTCATGAGCCACCGACAAACTTTGAATGGCTTCCCACTGAAAAAGATTACTTTGTTGCCGTACTCCCAGCTCATCACCCTTTAGCGCATGAAAAAAAAATAAATTTACGTGAACTAAAAGATGAAGTCTTTCTGTTACTTGGACAGCAAACCAATCTTTATCAACCAGTGATTGATCTTTGCCACGAAGTCGGATTTGAGCCTAACATTGTCTACAACGGGTCTCGAATGGACTTGATTCTCAACATGATTGCAAACGATATGGGCATCTCGATCGTGATGGAAAAAACGGTTAATTATCTATTAAAGGAAGATACGGTACTCGTTCCCATCACACCAAACAGAGAAAGTTTTCTGGCATTCGCTAGAAAACAAGGGGAACATTCTTTAGCCTCAAATACGTTTTGGAAATACTTAAAACAAAATATACAGCTTCTTAGAAGTTAACTTTCTTGTTCAACTTCTAAGAAACTGTATAAAATAGTGTCACTCTATTCGCTTCTCTGATGTCAAAATCATGAGGAGATTTTTGTTAGTCGTTTTGTGTGCGCACTATCTGCTCGGACTAAGCATTTTGTGCCACAACCTTTTTCTCAGTGTTCAAGAAGCGCTTCCTTCACAACTTCTTCCACATTTTTCAAACATATCATCACCGTCGTCCCCACACCTTCAATACTACTGTAGTCAATACGTCCTTGATGCAATTCCAAAATTTTCTTCACTAACGAAAGGCCCAAACCATTCCCCGCATTCTGATGACTCGTATCGCCTTGATAGAATTTATCAAAAATTTTTGCCGAAGTTTCCTCATCCATACCGATACCAGAGTCTGTCACTTCCAATACGATTTCGTCTTTTTTCTGCGTTAGTTTTACCGAAATTTTACCAGTTGGACGATTATATTTGATGGCATTATCCATAATGTTCAACCAAACTTGGTACAAGAGTTCTTCATTTCCAACATACTTCACTTTTTCCAGTTGGATATCCAACTGTAATTGTTCTTTTTCCCACTTCGGTTGTAAAAATAAAATCACTTCTCGAATTTGTTCATCTAAACGAAATTCTTTTTTCTCCATTAGCATATGTTGATTCTCTAGCTTATTCAATTTCAAAACATTTTCTGTTAATTGAGAAAGTTGCGTGATTCCTTCGATGATTCGTTGTAAAAATACCTGTCGTTCTTCGTCTGAAAGATCGGGATTTTGTAATAATTGGACATAGCCTTGGATAGTTGCTAACGGTGTCTTGAATTCATGCGAAACATTTGAGACGAAGTCATTGCGCAAAGTTTCGATGCTATTCAACTCTTGAACCATTACATTGAAATCTTGATACAGTTGCTGAACTTCAGCTACTTTTTGTTGCTCATTCATTTGGATTGTAAAATCGCCTTTTGCTACTTGGCTCATATTTTTTCTTAGTTCACTAATTGGATACAATATCCCTCTACCAACAAACGCAGAGATTCCTGTTCCAACGACTGCACTAAATCCTGCTAAAACCATGATTGGATAAAGCGTCGGCCGTTCTGTTGGTGTCCAAGAACGTTGATTTGCCAACAAATAAACCAATCCTACAAAACAAGCTAGCGTCACTATAATGCACAAAAAAACAATCAGTGCAAAATAGATCCAGAGCTGTGAAAATATTTTTTTCTTCATTTTTTGATAACCGCCTTATATCCGAGTCCACGAATCGTTACAATTTGAAAATCTTGATTGTTTTCAAAACGCGTACGTAAACGTTTCACGTGAACATCAATCGTTCGTTCCTCCGTATTCGTATCCATCCCCCAAATCTCATCCATTAATTGTTGGCGCGTGAATATTTTATTAGGGTAAGATAGCAACTTATACAATAATAGAAATTCCTTTTGCGGTAAAATCATTGACTCCTCTTTACTCGTCACCTCATAGGTTTCTTGATCTAAACAAGTCTCACCAATTATCAGGCGTTGACTATGATTGATCTTTGCTCGACGTAACAAAGCCTCCACCCGCAAGACCATTTCGTTGACGTCTACTGGCTTCGTCATGTAGTCGTCTGCGCCCAAATGAAAGCCCCGTTTCTTGTCCTCAAAGTCATGCTTCGCAGTAATGATCAATACAGGCGTCTCAATCTTACTCCCTCGTAAATTCTCCAACAATGTATACCCATCCATTGCTGGCATCATCACATCAGTTATAATCAAATCAACATGATTATTTTCAAGTTTTTTCAGTGCATCTTCACCATTAAAGGCGAGAATAGTGGAAAAACCAGCTCGTTTTAACACAGATTGATACAATAATTGTAGATTCTCATCGTCTTCAACAACTAAAAGTCGGTTCATTGCGCTTTTCCTCATTTTTCTAAAAAATTTCTTGAATGTTTCACTCAGTTCATATTCAGTTAACATTCATTCGTTATACTTTCACTATCATTCTGTTATAGTTGTTATTATACAGAATATTTTTAATGAGAGAAGGATGAAGATGCTACAACTAAAGGATATTAAAAAGTATTATAAAGTTGGCGAAACGACAACTAAAGCATTAGATGGCGTTTCCGTTGCTTTTAGACAAAAAGAATTCGTCGCAATTCTTGGTCCAAGTGGTTCTGGGAAAACAACTATGCTAAACGTTATCGGCGGGTTAGATAACTATGATTCAGGCGACATGGTCATCAACGGAAAATCAACAAAAGATTTTAAAGATAGCGACTGGGATGCCTATCGTAATAATTCGATTGGCTTTGTTTTCCAAAGCTACAACTTGATTGGACATCTAGGAATTATTGAAAATGTGGAACTTGGAATGACCTTAAGTGGGGTTCCTAAAGAAGAAAAGCGAAAAAAAGCAGAAGAAGCTTTAAATCGTGTTGGACTTTCTGCCCATATGCACAAAAAACCAAATCAACTTTCTGGTGGACAAATGCAACGTGTCGCAATTGCCCGTGCTTTAGCAAACAACCCAGATATTCTATTATGCGACGAACCAACTGGGGCATTAGATACCGAAACAAGTATTCAAATTATGGAATTGATTCGAGAACTTTCTAAAGAGAAATTAGTCATCATGGTCACGCATAATCCTGAACTAGCTAACCAATATGCTGATCGAATTATTGAATTTTCAGACGGAAAAATTTTAGCAGACTCTCATCCACATATCGAGCGACCAAAAAATGATCAGTTCAATTTGCGCCGTACGAAAATGAGTTTTTGGACAGCTCTAAAACTTTCTTTCAATAATATCCGAACAAAAAAAGGACGAACGTTCTTAACCTCTTTTGCATCAAGTATCGGAATTATCGGGATTGCGATCGTCTTAGCCTTGTCTACAGGGTTCCAAAAACAAATTGATAGTACACAATCAGAAACAATGTCAAAATTCCCAATCACAATTTCAAAAGTGACAACTAGTCAAACAAATAACTCTGCCGCACTTGGTGCAAGTAAAGCGGACTACCCAAATAAAAAAACAATCACCGCTAAAACTAGTGATGAAGATAAGGCACAACACACAAACAAAATTGATCAAAAATATGTCGATTATGTAAATGATATTGATCCTGATTTAAGTAATAATATTGGCTTTACTCGATCAACGGGAATCAATCTGCTTCGTGAAATTGATGGAAAAGCTCAACCAGTAAGCTTCTCCAATGCGAGTCCTGATAACGACGCTCTTTCTTTTTCAAGCACAATGGCTTCCATGACAGGTGTCGGTGTCTCAACTTTCCCAACACAATTAGCAGCTGATAAAGGAAACTTTTTAAAAGATAACTATTCACTACTTGCTGGTAGTTATCCAAGTGCAACAACTGATGTAGTTCTGATTGTCGATGGAAACAATAATACGAATATCAACGCACTAAAAAATCTTGGTTTTGATGTAAAAGAAGATCAAAAATTTGATTTTGATCAAATTATTGGTACTACTTTAAAATTAGTGAACAATAATGACTATTACTCACAATTGCCAACTGGAACATTTATTCCAAATTCTGACTACGACAAAATGTACAATGACTCGACTGAAGAATTAAAAATAGCAGGTATTTTGCGTGTGAAATCATCTTCAACAATGAATCTTTTATCTCCAGGTATTGCTTACAGCGACCAGTTAACAACACAAATTGTTGACAAAAACAAGGATTCTGAAATCGTTAAGGCACAAAGAGATAGTGACACCAATGTGATGACCACTGAAAAACTAGATGCTTCTGCCAAAGAAACATTTATTAGTTACCTTGGTGGTGATAGCTTGCCTTCAAGTATTATGATTTATCCAAATAATTTTGAAGACAAAGATAAAGTTCTTGATTATCTGGATGACTACAACAAAGGCAAATCAGAAGAAGATAAAATTATTTATTCTGACCTCGCAGGTACAATGACTGAATTAACTGGTGGATTGATGGATGCCATCACTTACGTATTAGTCGCTTTTGCAGGTATTTCACTGGTGACAAGTATGATCATGATTAGTATCATCACCTATACTTCAGTAATTGAACGAACAAAAGAAATTGGTGTATTGAAAGCTTTGGGTGCTCGTAAAAAAGATATTACTCGAGTTTTTGATGCTGAAACTTGCATTTTAGGAATTTCTTCTGGTATTTTAGGAATCTTAATTGCTTGGTTAGCTACATTTCCAATCAACAGTATCTTATATAGTATGACTGATTTGAAAAATGTCGCTCAATTAAACCCTGTTCACGCATTGATTTTAGTAGTGGTTTCAACTATTTTAACAATGCTTGGTGGACACATTCCAGCTCGTATGGCAGCGAAAAAAGATGCCGCTATTGCTTTACGCGCTGAATAAATTTATATTTATAAACAAAAAAGCAGCTAAAATCACTAATGATTTCAGCTGCTTTTTATTTCCGTTTTAGCTACTTACAGCTTTGGTATATGGTATACTATCTTGTCCCTTATACCAAAGTTCTTCTGAAGTATATCGATCGGTTTCGTTCAGCACGACCGTTCCATCTAATTCAATTTCAGTTTTACTCCCAATCCACATATTTGCTGGCATTCCTAAAAGATTTTTGCGTGCTCCTTTGCTGTTTAATTTGAATGCATCTCCGAGGTCTTCAACCCAGTGTGATTTTAAGTATTTTGTCTGACCATTATCAAAATCTACTTTCAAAATATTGGCTACATTTTCCACTTTTATTGCTTTCGGTACTTGCTCTTTCATTTCTACTCCTCCAATCCTTTTTAAGATATCTCCCATGCCACAAAAAGAAAGCGCTATCCCCCGCCAGTTTAACATGTTAGAAATGTTCCTACAATCATTCAAAAAAAATAGACTAGAACCTTTACAGGTCCTAGTCTATTTTTCAAACAGTTGGTCAAACAACTGTTTCTAGCATTTATTTTTCTTTCACTTCTTGAATCAATTTGGTAAACGCTTCTTGTTGATAAGCAGCTGTTAATTTTTTGATTAGCGCTTCTTGCTCAGATTGACTCATTTGTGGATTCTCCATCATTGCTTGCTTTAAGCCGTCCTGTACGTAAGCTTTTGCTTCACTTTCCATAGTACTTTGACGTTCTTTGGAAAGTTTTGCTAATTTTTCTGCTTGATCTGTATTTAAAGTAATCCAGTCCTTTGGTAATTTAAATGTATTCACACGTTTATCAAACTCATGATTATTATCAGCTATATTAAACCAAAATTTATAATGATCATTCTTGTATACCCAATAAGTCGTTTTTGTGACTTTTTCTGCAGCTCCAGTAGTTGACTCCACTTTGTTCGTTACATTGTCAGTTCCAGTAGCTGTTGGTTTTTTCTGACTTTCTTTGGTCTTATACAAGTAAATCTTTTCAGTTCCATCACCAAGTTCTTTATAAAGTAACAGATTGGCACCTGAATCAGCGCTAGAAACGATTTTTTTCGTTGTTGTTTCCGTCACTCTTTCCATCCCAAAATGGTTAGAAATATTCGCTACAATCAATCCTAAAGCTCCAACAAAAACGGCACCAAAGATCAATGAAAGGACTGTTTGCCATGCTTTTTTGGCAAAAACATTAATCAAAGCAAAGGCAACTAAACTAATAATCAAAATACCAATTATCATGCTTGATCCCCCTTCACTGAAAGTTCTTTAAGTGGTTCTTTTTTCTTTAAGAAGAAAGCAATAACAAAGCCAATGATCCCAAAAATAATCGCTACTACAAATGCAGCATGATAGCCAGATAAAGTTGCATTGATTGCTTGGTCTTTATAAGCCAATGGTGTTGCTTTTAATATTTCTTTGTCAGGTAAATTGTCTTTTGTAACATTGGTCAATACACTAATCAAAATTGCCGTACCGATTGAACTAGCAATTTGACGGAAAGTATTATTGACCGCCGTACCATGACTAATCAAATTATTTGGTAAAGCATTCATACCTGAAGTTGTAACTGGCATCATAACCATTGAGATCCCAAACATCCGAATCGCGTATAAAAGCACGATATAAACGACTGGTGTTGTTTCTGTTAAAAATGCAAATGGTGCAGTAGCGGCAGTTAAAATAAACATACCTGTAATAGCTAAACGTTTTGCACCATGTTTGTCAAAAATCATCCCAGTGATTGGCATCATTGCCCCCATGATCAATGCACCTGGAAGTAACATCAATCCTGAATGAAAGGCTGACTCTCCACGAATATTTTGAATATACAAAGGAACAACCATTTCCGCGCCAACCATCGCCATATTGGTTACTCCAGCTAAAATAGCTGCAATAGTAAATGTTGTTGATTTAAAGACCCGAAGTTCCAAGAAAGGATGTTCTAGACGCAACTGACGTAATGAGAATAAGATAATAAAAAGAACCCCAACAATCAAGAAGCCAATTACTTGGACACTTCCCCAACCTTCGTTGCCTACACTAGAAAATCCATAAAGTAAGCTACCAAATCCGATTGTTGATAATATTGCTGAAAGTAAATCAATACTTGGATTTGACAACGGAATCACGCTCTTCATCAAGAAGATTGCCAACACTAAAACTAATACAACGATTGGAATAATCATCCCAAACAAATCACGCCATTGATAATTATCAATGATGTAACCAGATAACGTTGGGCCTAATGCTGGCGCAAGTCCAATCACAATTCCAGACATTCCCATCGCAGAACCCCTTTTTTCTGGTGGGAATATCGATAACATAATATTTTGCAATAATGGCATTGAAACACCAACACCTGCAGCTTGAATCAAACGGCCAATCAATAAGGTAGAAAAATTAGGTGCGATATAGCAAGTAATTGTTCCAATTAAAAATACCGTCATTGCTGAAAGATATAAACTGCGTGAGCTGAACTTGTTAATCAACCAAGCTGTAATAGGGATCATGATCCCATTCACTAATAAAAATCCTGTTGTTAACCACTGTACATCTGAAGCTGTGATATCAAAAGCTTTCATTAACGTAGGAAAAGCTGTTGTCAACAGCGTTTGATTCAATACGGTACAAAAGGTACCAATTAGTAAAACAACCACTAGTAATGAGCGGTTATATGGTTTGCCGTAAATATCTACGGGCTGTTTTTTACTCATGTGTCTCCTTCTTTCTAATTATTTTTGCGAAATCACTAGAATACTTTATTCCTAATCAGATAGTTTGTCAACCTACTTGACACAAAAGTCAACAAAAGTATAATTAAAGAAAGAAGAAGGTCAAAAGGAGTGACAAAAGTGATTCATAACCACCTCAAAGAACTATTAAAAAATGATCATTTGCTTGTTGGTATCAGTGAACTTAGTGAACTTGTTGGTGTTTCTCCACGTCAATTGCGTTATTGGGAAAAGAAAGGTTTTATTCAATCTGTCGAAACCGATTCCAACGGACCAAGAAAGTATCGATTGCCTACAGTTGTTAAGGTTGAAATCATCAAACAGTATCTGGACGAAGGATATACGTTGACAAAAGCTGTTGAAAAAGCAACTGCTCATATCCAAAAAATGCACCATGTTCGCAAAGTTTTTTCAAAATGTATCAAAGAAATCGAGTTGTTCGATCAGCGCTACACAGCAATTTCTTTTGGAGATTTCAAAGAAGATGATTCCCAAATTTACATTATTCATGATGATAAAACAGATGAATTAACGTATAAAATCGTCCCTATAGCTGAGAATGTAGATATTAAGAAATTAGTCAGAGAAGCTTAGTCTTATCCACTCAAAATAAATTTCAATAATTTGGAACACTCATTTTCTTCCTCGACTCAATTTATTTTGAGAATAAGTGAGTGGTTCTTTTTTTTTTACTCTTTTCCCCCTTTTTCCTCATCAAATACACGTAACTGGTGACTCAGTTCCTTCGTCTGTCCATAAACTTGTTGATAAATTGAATAAATTTTTTGATATACTCGAACATTATCAGTATTTGGCGTTGCTACTTTATGATAACTAACAAAAATTTCTGTACAATTTTCCAGCGAATCAAACCATCCGACTCCTACTGCCGCAATCATCGCAGCACCCATACTTGGTCCTTCTTCAACAGCCAGACCAAAAATGTCTACATCAAAAACATCAGCTTGGATTTGTGCCCATTCTTTATTTTTTGCACCTCCACCAACGGAAATAACTTGAGTAAATGTTTGTTGTAGCATCTCTTCGAGCAATAATTGAATGTCTTTCAAGGAAAAAGTGATTCCTTCAACCACTGCACGCATAAAATGTGTAAATGTATGTTTCGTATCAATCCCTAAAAAACTCCCTCTAATGTGGCCATCAGAATGAGGTGTCCTTTCTCCTATGATATATGGTGTAAAGAGCAAGCCATTCGCTCCTGGCGAAATCTGTTCAATTTCAGATAGCGCTTCTGAAAAACTCTTCTCTTGAGCAAATGTTTGCTTCATCCACTGCAAACTATATCCTGCTGCCAAGGTGACACCCATCAAATAATAGCTATCAGAAACTGCATGATCAAACCAATGAAGTTTTCCAGTAGTTTGTTTTTGACTCTTACCACAAGTCAAAAATACACCTGAAGTACCGATACTCACTAACCCTTTTTCTGAAGAAAAAATCCCCGCACTTAGCGCTGCACAAGCATTGTCTGCCGCTCCAGCCATAACTTTTACTTTTTGATTGATTCTCACATCGTCTAAAGACTCAAGCAGCAACATCCCTACACACTTTGTCGATTCGACTAATGGCGGGAAATATATTGATGGAATGCCGAAGATTTCAGCAATTTCTTCTGACCAAGATCGTTGTTCAAAATCCAACAACAAAGTTCCTGCTGCATCTGAAAAATCCATGTTTATTTTTCCAGTCAAACGATATCTCAAATAATCTTTAGGTAATAAAATATGGCGAACTTTCGACCATATTTCTGGTTCATTTTTCTTTACCCACAATATTTTTGGGAGAGTAAAGCCTTCCACAACTTGGTTTTTTGTAATTTCTAAAAGCTGGTCTCCACAACTTTCCTTAATCTGTTCACACTCCAGACTTGTACGAACATCATTCCACAAAATAGCTGGACGTAATACCTGCTTTTGTTCATCTAATAAAACTAGACTATGCATTTGCCCCGAAAAACTTATTCCTTTTAGATTTTCACTGAAATCTGCTATCTCCACTACAAACCTTCTTAATACTTTTTGTAAAGCAAGGAACCAATCATCTGGATTTTGCTCACTCCAGCCAGTCTTTTTCTGAAAAAAAGAATAACTCTCACTTGCACAGGCTACGACCTCTCCACTTCTATTAGTCACGATTCCTTTTAGTGAACTAGTCCCCAAATCAATTCCTACCACATATCCCATCAAATGCATTTCCTCCTCTGATCACTCAAACAAACAATTTTAATTCCTTTCATCATGTAGTTACGCCTTTTTTCATTTTTGTGTGTCAAAAAAGTAGATTTTTTTACAAAAAAACTGGAACAAACAATGTACGCATCATTTGTCCCATTTTTTTGATTCTATTCAACAATAAATTTTCGATTATCAACTATTAGTTGTTTCACTCTTTTTCTTCTACTAATAAATAACATAGCTGACTCTTTTTTCTTTTTCACACCAAACTTAATCTTGACGTTGTTATGGGATACATCAACTAATTGATATTGTCCGCCTGGCAATTGTTTAAATTCTACTTTACCAAACTGATTACTTGTTGATTCAATCGGTTCACCCTCTCTAAAAACCAATCGTCCTTTTTGCATTAAGCGAAAAGTTGATCCTATTACTGGTAATTCGGATGTGTTACGTATAATAAAAGAAAAATCAAATGTTTTTTGACTTAATTGATGATGATAAATCAAACGATACACCAAATAAATCAAAAATAGTGTGGCAACAATCACACCAATCAAAATCAAAACATAACGCAAAATTCGCCATTGATTTCCTTTTATTTCACTCACTTTTACGGATTCATTATAAGGAATACGGTAACCCGTAACCAATAAACGGTGAGAATTAACCATGTATGGTGTACAAGTTAACAATGTAACTAGATCTCTGTCTTCTTGAATCGATAATGAAGAAGTATCATCTGGTGTCACCACCTCAATGTTCTCGACTTGGTAAGCTAATTTTTTATCTAAGACTGTCAAAATAAACTGATCCCCAATTTTCATTTCTTCTAAATCAGTAAAGAACAGACGATTGGGTAAACCCGAATGTGCCGAAATAACAGAATGCGTCGATTTCCCACCGGTAGGAAAAGATGTCCCTTGTAAAACGCCTGCACCGATTTCTAAAACATCAGTAGTTGTTTCATCATAAAGTGGTAAATGGATATTGATTTTAGGAATATTGATGCTACCAATTAATTCAGCCTGCACACTTTCTCCCTTTTTTTCATCATTAAAAGGGTCAGAACCAGGATTGAGCCCATTTTTTCGTAAGCGTTCATTTTCCATTGTCATTTTTTGTTGTAAGGAAGCAGTTTCTTCAACTGATTTCTTCTGCGCCTGCTCAATTCTTTTTTGATCAATCAATCCATTCAGCGAATCAACATAAAAAGGATAGAGTGCAATCAGTAATCCTAGGAGGATTACGAATAACAATGTTATTTTTAACAATAATGTTCTAATCTTTTGTTTCCTTTTAAATGGCTTTTCATTTTTCATATGTCCGCCCCCCTTTGGTACCCTTTTCATTTATCATTACATAGTTAGTAACCTTTTTCAATAATAGAAAGAAATTTCAATTTTCTTTCAAAATTCTTGCCTCCGTTTTCAATTGGCTTTATCATATAACTAATTCATCCAATTGAAAGGAGCTTTCTATTTGAAAAAAATCAGACCTTTTATGGTGATTAGTTTGATTGCACTTATTTTTGTTCTTCCACATTTATTTACACATAAACTGATCCTTGGCGCAGATGCTTCTTTTCATTATAATCGCTTTTATGAAACAGCTCAGCAAATTAAAAATCACAACTTTCATTACTTTACTTCCATTTATGGTTTCCAGCAAAGTGGTCGGATTGTCAATGCTGTTTACGGTCCATTTTTTGCTTATTTTCAAGGGCTACTTGTCCTGATCTCTGGTAGTTGGTTTCATTACCAAATACTTTCTAATTTTCTTTTATACTTGATAGCTGGTTGCTCTATGATTGTTTTATTGAAGTATGCGAAAGTCCAAGATTCGATTGCTATACCGATTGCTGTCATTTTTATGAGTACTTATTCCATACAATATTGGGCAATCAATCAAGGATTTACTAGCTGGGGAACCGCGTTTTTTCCTTTGTGCTTACTCCCCATCGTTGATTTTGTCGTTAACAAAAGGTTTCCTTTGAAAAAAGTAGCAGTTTCTATAGCTATAATGACCCAGATTCATTTACTTTCAACTATCATGCTTATTTTAATGTATGTACCTTTTTATATCACTTTCTTTTTTTCGCAAACAAATCGTGGAAGCCAATTACTACAACTTGGAAAATCAATTTTACTTTACCTCTGCCTGACTGCAAACGTTTGGGCTAGTTTACTAATTGTCTATACTGGAAATGAAATTTTAGCACCATTCGTTAATAAAAACATGAGCGAAAAAGCGATTGATCTCGGTGGAAGTTATTGGCTACGCTATCCAGGAATCTTTCCTATTATTTTAGCTATAGGCGTTCTGTTATTAATTTTATTCCGGAAAAAGCTAACACTCTTTGAGAAATTACTCTTTGGAACAAGCTTGTTCTTCTTGCTTCTCTCAACCAGTTTGGTGCCTTGGACGACATTGGTAGCAAAAGGTGTCCCTTTTGTTCGTTTGATTCAATTTCCTTTTCGTTTTTTTGTGCCTTTCACGCTACTATTTTTGCTACTCTTTGCATTGGTCTCCAGCCATTGGCATTCTCAGAAATGGCTGAAGATAATCGGTATATTTATAGTGATTATTTGTACTGGTCAAACTGTCCAAACTCTCTCTAGCCACTTAGCCCAGTGGGAACAAACAAAATTTGTCAGCAGGCATACTTATTTATTTGAGAATCAAGCCGACACGAGAAAAACATTTTTTAATAAAGATTTAGCAACCAGTTTGTTTGCTTTTCAAAAAACAACACCAGATTATCTACCAATCTATCAAGCAACAACTGCAAATAAATATGATCGTTATAGCCAAGATATTCTAGATAATGAAACAAAATATATCAAGAGTTATTCAAAAGGTGATTTAACTGTTAAATGGAAAAATACGGGAACCGAAACAGTCAAACTACCAATTATTGTCTATGATCGAACAAGATTAGTTCGAAATGGCCATACGATCACAGACTATCAATTAACTGATATTGGCACGCCCATTATCAAGCAGCACAAAGGTATTAACAAAGTGACGATTCATTATTCTCCACCGTTCTATTTTTATGTTTCTCTTGTCATCTGTCTTGTCGCTTGGGGAATTCTATTTTTGTCTCCTATTTATGAAAAATATACGCTTTGGCGCAAAAAAAAGGAATTATTCAAGTAGTTATTGTCCCCTTCAACAAGAAGTCATTCACACATATAAGTGCAACAAGTCCCCTTATGGTTATGTTTCTCAACTACCGTAAGGGGACTTGTTGTTTAAATTATCTAACTTGAGTAAAAAGGAACCATTTAAAGGTGACAGTAGTTCTTTCATTCTGAAACGAGAGGTGGATGAATGAGCTTTTAGTTTACTTTCTTCGTTTCTTTCCCAAAACAAGTAAAACTGTGATAATAATCAAGATGATTTCTGCCACGACCAATTCAACATAAACATTTTCTCCAAGAGATACCAAGAATTGATTCTCTACGCTTTCAACCAACTTTTCTTTACTAGATGACGGGTAACTAGCTGAACTCTGTTCTACCTTGTTCTCTTCAGATGATTCATCAATCGTTTCTTCTGTTTTCGGAACATAAAATTTTACTTTACCTTTTGTATCTGTAGCAATCAATCGGTCATGCATTCACTATGTCTCTTCTTCCGATTTATGAAAGCTCCTCTTCATTCAAATTCTTGTCCTCTTTTTAGTTGACTACTAGTATTCACTTGAAAAAAATCATTATTATTTAGAATAAATATTGCTAATGTTAAAACAATAAAATCTCTTATGAATTATGGACGATCTAGAAAAACTGAGATATTTGGCATTCATGAGTCCTACGTATTTTCCAACAATGAGCGTTTATCTCTGTATTCCATTTTATAGATTAAACTTATCCATATGCACAAAAAAAGAAATATCTTTATGTTTATAGATGATTCATATTTTTGCACTCTATAAATGTCTTTTGAAAAATCAGTTATCATGAATAAAATATCACAAAAAAACTACCGACTAAAATTTTCTAGTCGGTAGTTTTCATAATAGTTGGTCATCTTTTCATCAACCATGTATTTGTTTAAAATTTAGCGATTTCTATCTCAATTCCAAAGTGATCACTAATGATTGGAGCATTTTCTCCATCAAATAAAATTTGATGGGAATAAACAATACTAGTTTCTGGAACAAAAATATAATCAATTCTTAATTTCCGAGTATTCTCTTTCCACCCATCGATTGCTTGCTCTACTGTTGCTTCACCATTCTTTGTTTTCGCTATGGAATAGCTGTCTATTATTGCAAGTGGACTTTTTTCAACAAGTAAGTAACCTGCTTCTTGCGCTGGATTATTAAAATCCCCAAGTAAGAAAAGCGGCTTATTCTCCGTTAATAATCGTTGTTCTAGCTGTTGCCATTCAAAAGCAAAACCGGAATTTTTATCCTGCCACCAAGAAAAGTGAGTACTTACAACACAAATTTCTTTTCCTTGGAATAACGTATTGCCAATTAGTAACTTTCTCGTTCGATAATCTTGATAGTTACTTGTTTCAGATACGATCATTGCCTCACTTGTCAAAGGATTTTTTGAAAGTAGCGCATTTCCTTCTTCGTAAATATCATAGCCAATATGACTCATGTCCCAACTCCAATAATAGGAGCGTCCTTCCATTGCTAATTTTTTGATTAAACAATGGGCAAAATTATCTTCATGGATACTTTTTTGTCCACTTACTGAACAAAAATTAACAAGGTCACTCTGAGAAACAACAGCTGACTCCACTAGTTGATTCACTTCTTGCAATGCAATGATATCATAGTCTGCTTCCACAATTTTCTCAACTAATTGTTGTAACTTCCGTTCCGCCTCATCTTCTAGCCAACTATGTGTATTTAGTGTGAGCAAATTCATTTATCTGACCCCTTTTTCATTTCACAAGTATTCAATTTAAATGTGGATAGTTCCAATGACTTCATTCTCTTGCACATTTCCAAACCGTGGGATTTCTAATGTTTCAACCTTATCACTGTTCGTGAAAATAACCATAATCGTTGTTTCTTTACCAGCTTTTTCGATAACATTTAAATTCATAGATGCAAGTTTTGTTCCTGCAGTAACTATTTGCCCTTCTTTAACAAAAACTTCAAAAGCCGATTCCGTTAACTCAACCGTATCGATTCCCATATGGATCAAGATTTCAATACCATCTACCGTTTGTAAGCCCATCGCATGCTTGCTTGGGAAAATACTAATAATCTTCGCATCAACTGGTGCTACCACTGTCTCTTGAGTTGGGACAATCGCTAATCCTTCACCCATCATTTTTTGTGAAAACACAGGATCATCAACATCTTCAAGTGCAATCAACTTTCCTGTTGTTACCGCATGAATCGCTTGTTCTTTGCCTAAAAATGTCGTTTGTGATTCTGTTGAACTTACTAGGTTATTTTTTGGCAAGGGAATAGCTGCACCAGATTGCAACAAATCTTCAATATCAGATTTCAAAACATCCGCTTTTGGTCCATAAACAGCTTGTACCCCATTATCTTTTACAATCAACCCCATTGCTCCAGCACGTTTCCAAGCATCTTCTGTACCGACCTTTTCACGATCATTGACGCTCACACGTAAACGAGTCATACACGCGTCTACTTCACTAATATTTTCTTTACCACCTAATAAATGAATAATTTGAATAACTTGTTCACTTGCTACGCCTTCACCAGCATTTGTTGTCTCTGTTGCATCGCCACCATCATTATCATAGTTTCCATTACGTCCAGGTGTCGCAAAATTGAATTTTTTGATTAAAAAGTTTGATAAGAAATAAGTTCCTACACCAAATACTACAACACACAGAACAAAGTTAAGTAAATCGCCACCTAAACCGGCTTTGATAGCTAGTGGTGTTCGTGTCAATAATTCAATATTCCCAAAAGAGTGTACTCGTAATGGTAAGATATCTGCCATTGCAAAAGCTGCCCCTTGGATAAAAGAATACACGATATATAATGGCATTGCTGCAAACATAAACATAAACTCAAGAGGTTCTGTCACACCTGTCAAGAAAACTGCCAACGCTGCTGAGAAATACATTGATTTATATTTTGAACGTTTGTCAGCATCCACATTACGATACATTGCTAAAGCTAAGCCCATTAAAATACCAGACGAACCAATCATTTGTCCAACTTTAAAACGTGCAGGTGTCCAGTTTTCCAATACAAAGGCATATTGTGATGTGTCGCCAGCACCTTTAAGATTAACCAAGTCTGTTGCCCAAGCAAGCCATAATGGATCTTGACCAAATACTTGTGTTCCAGCTTGTGCACCAGATAGAATTTCATACGTTCCACCCAATTGTGTGTAGTTGATTGGAATCGTTAACATATGATGCAACCCAAAAGGTAAAAGTAAGCGTTCAAGTGTTCCGTATAAGAACGGTGCTAAAATTGGTGCACTATCTTGTGATTGAGCGATCCATAAACCAAAGTTATTGATTCCTGCTTGGATATTTGGCCACACAATAGCAAGAATCAAAGCAACAATTGTAGACCATAAAATTACAACAAATGGTACAAAACGTTTCCCATTGAAAAATGATAATGCATCAGGTAATTTTCGATAATTGTAATATTTATTGTAAGCCATCGCCCCAACAAATCCGGCGATAATCCCAACAAAAACGCCCATGTTTAAAGCAGGTGATTCTAAAACACTAGTAAAGAATCCTTTAACCATGATTTTCGTACCAAATAAGGTATGCGTAAATGCTTCTTCATTCGCTAACATATCCGCAGTAACACCAAAAATCGCTCCAGTGATTCGATTGATTAATACAAATGAGATCCCTGCAGCAAATGCTCCTCCTGCACGATCTTTTGCCCAACTGCCTCCAATAGCCAGTGCAAATAAAAGATGTAGATTACCAATAATTGCCCAACCAATGCTCTCAACTACACCACCTGTTGTAACTAACGGTGCAAAATCTGGATTGATCAGTGGCAGTGATTTCCCAATACTAATCATTAACCCTGCAGCTGGCATAACTGCAACAACAACCATTAATGCTTTTCCGAATTTTTGCCAAAATTCAAAACTAAATAATTTCTTCATGCTCTCTCTCCTTTACGCAATCGGTTTCGCTATATTGTCATTATAGCTTGGGTTTTATTTTTTGTAAATGCTTTATTTTTAATCAACGACAAAAAAATTTTCCCTACTTCTTATATTGATTTTTCTCTGTACATCACGTTAGTTTTTGAAAAGCAACAACAATCAGTATTTAATCCTTTTTATCATCCTTCAGTCAAAATAAAAAGATTTCTTGAATTATTTTTATTGACTAACGCAATCGGTTGCGTTTATTATAAACGTATCAATATGAATTCACTAGGAGGCAAATCATGAAACAAATCAAACGTCTTTTTCAAATCGATCCATGGAAAATCAAAACAAATCAACTTAATAAAAATGAACTACGCCTACAAGAATCCCTTACAAGTATCGGAAATGGCTACATGGGTATGCGTGGTAACTTTGAAGAAAGTTATTCTGGCGATCACCATCAAGGAACTTATCTTGCAGGTGTTTGGTATCCAGACAAAACTCGAGTTGGCTGGTGGAAAAACGGCTATCCAGAATACTTTGGTAAAGTGATCAATGCGGTGAACTTTATCGCGATGGATTTATTTATCGATGAGCAACCAGTCGACTTAGCAACGCACCAGCCAGAAAATTTTTATCTAGAATTAGATATGAGGAACGGACTATTATCACGCCAATTTACAATCACTACTGACACAAATAAAGTACGCTTTTCTTTTGAGCGTTTTCTAAGTATTTCTAAAAAAGAATCTGCATTTATCCACTTAACTGTCGAAATGCTTGAAGGCACAGGCACAATTGATCTTCGTTCAAAATTAGACGGGGATGTTCAAAATGAGGACAGCAATTATGAAGAACATTTTTGGCTACCGATCGCCGTTGGTTCAAAAGATGGTATCGGCTATTTAACTACTGAAACAATCCCTAATAACTTTGGAATTGAAACTTTTGCCGTTACTTCTGCCGTTCGTCATTTAATCGACGGTAAACTAGCCGTACCAACATATGAAGAAACTGAATTGACTTTATCTGCAACATTTACCAAGACTTTACAAGCTGGTGAATCATTTACGATTGATAAGGAAGTCGTTGTTTTAACTAGCCGTGATGTTGAAAAAGAAAAACAAGTTCAACAAGCAATGGAGATGCTTAATCAGCTTGATCAAACATATGCACAAGAAAAAGCAGATCAAACAGCAGCTTGGGCAAAACGCTGGGAATTGGCGGATGTTATCATTAAAGGTGATGATGAAGCGCAACAAGGAATTCGCTTCAATCTTTTCCAGCTATTCTCAACTTATTATGGAGAAGATCAACGATTGAACATTGGACCAAAAGGATTTACTGGTGAAAAATATGGTGGCGCAACTTATTGGGACACAGAAGCTTATGCCGTACCACTTTATCTAGCTTTAGCCAAACCAGAAGTAACAAAAAATCTTTTAAAATACCGCCACAACCAATTACCACAAGCCATTCACAACGCACAACAACAAGGACTAAAAGGCGCACTTTATCCAATGGTTACCTTCACAGGTGTTGAATGCCATAATGAATGGGAAATTACTTTTGAAGAGATCCATCGAAATGGCGCGATTGCTTATGCCATCTATAACTATACAAATTACACTGGCGATCAAGAATACTTGAAAAAAGAAGGTCTGGAAGTCTTGACTGAGATCGCACGTTTCTGGGCAGATCGCGTTCATTTTTCCAAACGACAAAATAAATATATGATTCATGGAGTTACTGGACCAAATGAATATGAAAATAATATCAATAACAATTGGTATACGAACACGATTGCTGCTTGGGTTTTACGTTATACAGCTGAAAAATATTCTGAGTTCAAAAAAGAGGCAACTGTCAAAATTTCAGACGAAGAATTAGCGAAATGGACAGAAATCGCCGCAAATATGTACTTCCCAATAGATCAAGAATTAGGAATTTTTGTACAACATGATACTTTCTTAGATAAAGATCTACAACCAGTAGCAAATCTTTCTCCAAGTGATCTACCTTTGAATCAACATTGGTCTTGGGATAAAATTTTGCGTTCTTGTTTCATCAAACAGGCGGATGTTTTACAAGGAATCTACTTCTTCAATGACCAATTCACAACTGAAGAAAAGCGTCGTAACTTTGATTTTTACGAACCAATGACCGTTCACGAGTCTTCCCTTTCTCCAAGTATCCATGCCATTTTGGCTGCAGAGTTAGGTATGGAAGAAAAGGCGGTTGAAATGTATCAACGTACTGCACGTTTAGATTTGGATAATTATAACAACGATACCGAAGATGGACTTCACATTACTTCAATGACTGGTAGCTGGCTAGCCATCGTTCAAGGTTTTGCGCAAATGAAAACAGACCAGGAAACATTAAGTTTTGCACCATTTTTACCTAAAACTTGGGAAGCCTATTCTTTCCATATCAACTATCGGAATCGTTTGATTTCTGTTGTTGTTGAAAGTGATCAAGTCACTTTCACTTTATTAGAAGGTGAACCTTTCAGTTTCGTTGTCTATAACCAGACCTATGAATTAGCAAATACATTATCTCTACCGCTTAGAAAGGAAGATGACTATGTTTAAGGGCGTTCTATTTGACCTAGATGGTGTTATTACTGATACAGCTGAGTATCACTACCACGCTTGGAAAAAACTTGGTGAAGAAATCGGTATTACAATTGATCGCCGATTCAACGAACAATTGAAAGGTGTTAGCCGTGAAGATTCTTTATCTTTAATGCTACGTTATGGAAATAAAGAGAACGATTTTACAGCTGAAGAATTTGCTGAACTAGCTCAAAGAAAAAATGATTATTACTTGGAAATGATTCAAGCAATCACTCCCAGAGATGTTTACCCAGGAATTTTAGAACTACTTACAGATTTGAAAGCAGCCAACCTGAAAATTGCTCTTGCTTCCGCAAGTAAAAATGGGCCTTTTCTACTTCAAAAAATGAACTTAACTTCTTATTTCGATGCACTCGCGGACCCTGCGAAAATTGCTCATGGTAAGCCAGCGCCGGATATTTTTCTGCTAGCTGCTAAAGAAATAGGTTTAACATCAAAAGACTGCATCGGTATTGAAGACGCACGTGCCGGAATCCAAGCAATCATGGCAAGTGGTGCTCAACCTGTAGGCGTCGGTCAAAAAAAAGATCTTGGTGAAAACATCCCAATCGTTTCTGACACAACTGCGTTAACGCTAGCCTACCTTAAAGAAGTGTGGCATGAACATGAATAAACCGCATATCCTCGTTACACCAATTACTCATAATTTAAAAAAAATCACTTTGAAGAACGACTTTTTAACAGTCGTTCTTCTCAATTATGGCGCTCGTCTTCATCAACTATTTGCGCCTGACAAAGATGGAAACGTTGAAAATATCTTACTAAGTTATGATAATTACGAAGATGTTTTAACTGACAAAAGTTTTTTTGGTGCAACTGTCGGCCCTGTCGCGGGGAGAATCCGCGACGGCAAATGGAAAAATCATCAACTGGAAAAAAACAATGGCATACATCACATTCATGGTGGAACAAACGGCTGGTCTTTTCAATATTGGGAAATCGAAATTTTTGAAGAACCAGATGCAATCGGCGTTGTCTTTTATTTAAAAGATACATTTTCTGGTTATCCAGGCCCGATAAAAGCTACCATAACGTACCGTTTACAAAATAACCAGCTTCAAATGACCACTAAAGCAACTAGCAACGTGACTACTATTACGAATCCGACCAACCATGCGTATTTCAATCTTTCAGGGAACGGACAAAGGGATATTTTAACGCATTCTTTGACCTTAAATACGTTGGGAATGTTGGAGCTAGATTCTGAGAAATTACCTACAGGAAACTTGCTCGAAGAAAACGACTTACGTATAAACTTCAAAAAAACGAACTCGATAAAACAAATTCTCGATGCTTATCCACTTGGTTTAGATGATGTTTTTTTATTACGTTATCCTAAAGTAACTAAACCTTCACTTCTTCTGGAAGAAAAAGAGTCAGGTAGACAGATGTCTGTGGCAACTTCTAATAAAAGTGTGGTATTATTTTCTACGACTGGGTTTGATGCTGATTTTACATTGAATGGTCAGAAAATGCATTCAAACTACGGATTAGCTATTGAACCACAGGAAGTACCCGACATCGTTCACTTTCCAGAATGGGGTTCGATTACACTGCATCCTGGACAAGAACGTATCACCCAAACAACTTATCAATTCATGACTACTTCATAATCACAAGAAAGGCGTGGCAAATAATGGCTATCACTGTAAAAGATGTCGCAAAAAAAGCAGGCGTTGCTACTTCAACTGTTTCGCGTGTAATCAACGATCATCCAAGCATCTCGGAAACAACCAAGAAAAAAGTTCGAAAAGTAATGGATGACCTTGGCTACGTTCCAAACATGACTGCCAGAAATCTCGGAAAGCGGACATCGAATGCCGTAGGCGTTATTTTGCCCCCACTAGATTCTAAAGAAAGACTTGGTAATCCGTTCTACCTTGAAATCATGGAAGCAATCAACGACGAAGCTCGACTTTATGATATGACGACAGCGATTGCAACGGCTAAAAGCTTTGAGCTTTTGCTTGAGAACGTCAAACGCATGCACCTACAAAAACAGGTCGACGGCTTTATTCTCGTTTATTCAGATAGCGCTGATCCAGTAATTGATTATTTATATAAAAATCAGATTCCGTTCACCCTGATTGGTCAACCTTATCAACATGAAAATGATATTGTTTATGTCGATAACGACAATCAATTACTTGGGAAACAGGCAACCGAGTTTTTAATCCAAAATGGGCATCAAAATATTTTATTCGTTACAAATACTACGCATGAAAGTTTATACTTCGAGCGTTATTTTGGTTACCAAAAAGCACTGATGCTCAATCAATTACCCACTTTCCCTAGTATTGTCTTAGAAAATCCAGAAGACTATCTAACTTTTAATGATACATTAACAACAACGAGAGCCACTGCCTTGGTTGTCATTGATGATATTTTTGCACTACGTACGATGCAGCTTGCAGAAATGTATGGCTACACTATTCCTGATGATTTGTCAGTAATAAGTTTTAATAATTCAATTTTTTCAACATTAACGCACCCTTACCTAACAAGTATTGATATCGATATTTCAGAATTAGGTAGAATGGCTATGCAGAAGCTACGAGAAATTATCCATGACGAATTAAGTAGTGGTGTTCGTATGGTCATTCCTCATAAATTAATTAAAAGAGAGACAGTCATTCCATTAGCCGAAATAACCACATAATTGAGCAAAGAAAAAAGCGTTAGGGCATTCATCCTAACGCTTTTTATTCTGTTTAATAACAGTCGATTTCTTTTAGTTAGACGATTATCACAAGAAACTCTATACTGTTAGATAGAACGATTGTGAAAATTAAGGAGTGTTTATATGGAAAACGAAGAAAAAAGAGAAAAAATTATTGGGCATATCGGACGTATCGCATCGATTCTTTCAGTGATGATGTATGTTTCCTATATCCCACAAATCATGGATAATCTAGCGGGTTCAAAAGGCAATCCTATCCAACCATTAGTAGCAATGGTCAACTGTATCATCTGGACAATTTACGGTACGTTAAAAAAAGAAAAAGATTGGCCAATCATCATAGCCAATGTGCCCGGAATCTTTCTAGGTGCTATCACTTTTTTTACTTCGCTATAACAAAAATGGTTAAGTTCTCATTTATCTATTCAATAAAAATAATCGGCATTGAAACATGTTCTTGTCTCAGTGCCGATTATTTTTATTTTTCCAATTTAATTTTCTTATTCAAAAGAAAACCAATTACTATTGTAAATATTGGCGCAAACAATGGAAAATAAGCAAATGGTAAATATTGTAATGCACTGACTTTCATGGTTCCCATAATAAACGTCCCGCTAACTCCCCACGGAACTAAAGAATTGACCGCAGCACCCGCATCAGCTAGCGTGCGCGTCAAATAAGTCTTACGTAAGCCAGTTTGCTCAAACGACCCTTTAAAGGTTTCTCCTGGCAAAATAATTGATAGATATTGTTCACCAACAATCAAATTAATTCCGATACTACTTAATGCAGTGAAGCCAATCAAACGTGAAGGCCGATCCATTTTTTCGCGTAGCTTTTGAACAATTGTCCCAACAATTTCATATTTGATCAATAAACCACCTAATGCCAAAGCTAACAGAATCAAACTGGCCGAACCAAGCATACTCATGATTCCTCCTCGAGAAAGCAATGTATTCAACTTTTCATCTGAAGTTTGAGCAAGATAACCATTCATCAAGATATCAGCGACTTTTTGAATCGTTATTTTTTGATGAATAAATGCCAATACAACTGCTGTTGAAGAACCCACTAATAAAGTTGGAATAGCTGGGATTTTTTTGATGGCACCACCAAATAAAATAACTAATGGAATCAACGTCCAAGGGGATATCCAAAAGTTTGCCTGCATCTTATCGATCATCCCAGTAATATTTGATAAATCGGCCGAATGGCTATTTTGACCTAATAGTGTATACAAGATTAAAGACACAATAAAAGCTGGTAAATCCGTATAACGCATTGCTGCAATGTGATCGAATAAATTTACCCCACCAATTCCAGCTGCTAAATTCGTGGTATCAGATAACGGTGAACAGTTGTTTCCAAGAAAAGCTCCAGAAACTACAGCACCTGTTGTCATGGCATCAGAAAAGCCTAGTAGATGACCGATTCCTAAAAAGGCAATTCCAATTGTCGAAATCGTCGTAAATGAACTCCCTACCGTAATCCCTACAATCGTACAAACTAAAAACGCTGTGGGTAAAAAGAAACGGATAGAAATCAATTGAAAACCATAAACCATAATTGTTGGAATCGTTCCGGCTAAAATCCACGAAGCGACTAACACGCCAATCAGCAAAAAAATCAAAATTGGGATAATTCCCGGTGTGATTCCTTGGACGATCCCTGCATGGATATCATCCCAAGTAAAACCTCTAAATTTACCATAAAATAACAAACCCATAAAACCGATTAAAATTGGGATGTGTGGTGTTAAATGAAACCCAATAATCAAAATACCTAATATCGCTAATAGTACCACCAAGACAGCGATACTTTCTTTAATCGAACTTTTTTTATTCACTTGTTCTCACTTCTCCATTATTTTTTTCATGAAAAAAGTCCCACCTCGAAAATATTATTCTCTTGGTAGGACAATCTGGATTAGTGACTATTTGTCACTTGATCAGAGTATTCATCTAAATTTTCTTCTAAACTTGCTTCAACTGCAGTATTCCAAGAATCTTTCTTGAAATGGTTGATGATCAATGGGATTACAAACATAACAACTGCGATAGCTGTTACAAGTAATGCATCACTCATTGTTGCTGTTCCTAATGTAGCAAAAACAACGACAACGATTGAGAAAATCAACATGCAACTAATAACCCAAGCAAAGAAGTTTCCTGATTTACCAATACGATAAGGTCGGTTCAATTCTGGATGTTTTTTTCTCATTTCAAGTAAAGAAATAGCAATCAACACATAAACAATACAGTAAATGACTGTAGTTGCATTTGTTAATGTCAAGAAAACCGCACTAACGTCATCCATTACACCATAAAGTAGCGCAAACAATGAAATAACAATAGATTGTGTTAACACGACATTTTTAGAAACACCATATTTGTTTTCTTTATGGAAACCAAATTTTGGTGGTAAGAAGCCTTCTCTGGCCACTTGGATGATGGTTTTTGATGGTCCAGTAACCCAAGCAGATAGCTGTAACAATACACCAATGAAGACCATGAAACTAAAAATATTTCCGATAACTTCTGGTAAACCTAAAATTTGGCAATCAATCAAGATTGGTTGTGTGATGTTAGCCAATTCCATTTTTCCATTCGGAACAACGTTAGCAACTAACATCGCATTGATGACATTCAATAAAACTAGACCAATCAAGGCAATGAATACACCTTTAGTATAGTTTTTCGTTGCATCTTTCAAGCGAGGCATATAAACCGAGCTCATTTCAATCCCAACAAAAATAAAAGTGATACCAGCTAGATATTTTAATGATTCCACGTGTTCTAAGTCTGGGAAAGCTTTTGACCAAGAAAATGCACCTAAATAGCCGTTTGAAACCAAGCCAACTTTAAATGCTGCCAATAAACCAAGCACAAACATAATGACAACGGGAATGTATACACCCAACCAAACACCAATATTTCCGCCAACTTTTGCCATATCAAATTTTAAATTCAATAAAGTAATAATCCAATAAATAACTAAAATACAAGCTAATACGAACCAATGGTTATTTCCTAGTTCAACATTTCCAAAGGTATTTCCAAGCAATGGGCCTAATGTTGAAGCGACCATTACCATACCAGGGAACATTTGAACCCATAGCAACCAAGCAACGACAAATCCCCACTTGCTACCCAAAGCTGTTTTTACCCATAACTGTGGGCCACCTTCTTGAGGAAGCATTGTTGAAAGTTCACCAGAAACCATTGAGATCGGGCCAGCAAAAAATAAAACTGCAAAAATCGAATAAAAAATTAACGTCCAACCTACTGCTGCCAAAGTCGGAATACTCCGAACTGTAGCACACAGTGCCATTGTCAGACCAATAAAGGTTCCAAGACCCATCTTACTTACTTTAGATTCACTCACGGTTGACACTCTCCTTGATTTGTTGGATAAAATAGTGTCTTTGAAGCAATCTAAGTTAGCAATAAACAAAAGTAATTCCATCGATTCAAAGTTCGGTTTCATGCTTTAGCCTATCGCTTAAACGACAATGCTCCAAAGACGTCCTCAAAACTAAGAAATGGAGAAGCGAAGCCTGGGCAATCATTCCCAGACTTCTCCTACCTTCACGAAATAAACGGGTACTCCATCTCGATTAAATTATTTTGCTTCGCTTGCCAATAATTGGTCTGCGTAGATTTTTTCCAATTTTTCTTGAAGAGCAGCTTTAATTTTTTCAGCATATTCTTCAAAGTTTTCTGCTTTATTCATATATGGTGTCATTACACTTGCACGTAGAACTGTTACTTTTCCAGCACGGTTCCATTCATCATCTGAGAAGCCTAATTGGTTCACAAATTGTAATGGGCTGTTACCGTAATCAGGAATAGCAAAATCAGTATGTGAAGTTAAGAATTCATTTCCATAAATGCTACCTTTCACATATGAAGAGTAGTCATATACGTCATGGTTCAATTTATTCATAGAAACTAGGTCATCGTTTCCTTTTTCTTTGAATACATAATCAACCATGTTGAAGTCTGGATAAGTCAATGGATGAACTTCGATTTCTTTGTCACCAACTTTAAATGACAAGTTGTTTAGGAAATTGAAGAAACGATGTGCACCTTCGATTGATGCACCCATTAATTTTCCGTAACCAGTTACGTTCAATGGTAATACATGATGAGCAGCCCAAACACTCGCAGCAGTTGCTCCAGCTTTTGAACCTTCAAGAATGTACGCACCAAGTAAAGCAGGGATATCTGCTCCTTTTTCAAATACGTAAGTAGCAAAGTAAGAAATAACGTCTCTCATGCGGATATCTTTAATAACGATCCCACCAGCTGAATAAGGTACATATCCCATTTTGTGTGGGTCAATTGTTACAGATTCAGCTTCAGAAATTGCTTCATATGCATGATGAACTTCTTCTAAAAGATAATTTTTGTTTTCAGTAAAGACATGATGTTTCGCATGAACATCTTTTAATTCTTCAAAAGGAATAAAGTTGTTGTCTTCGTCTAAGAAAATTGCGCGGCCATAACCACCATAAGCAGCATCTACGTGCAAGTAGAAGTAAATTCCTTCTTTTTCTAGAACACGACGTAAAGCAACAATTTTATCGATGCTATCGATTGCGCCTTCTTCAGTTGAACCAACAACTCCGACTACACCCAAGATAGGTGTTTTTTCAGCAGCTAGTTCACGAACGATTTTTTCTAATTCGTTGATATCCATACGATAGTTATGATCCACTGGTACTGGAATAACTTGATCTAAACCAACACCAATGATATCGGCTGCTTTTAGCCATGAGTAGTGTTTTGTTTGTGGTACTAACCATTTACCTAATTTTGTTAAATGTTTACCACTACGTGCTGAATGGGCTTTGATATCATCAATTTTTTCTGGGACACTATCTAACAGATTCATGATTTCTTCTGTTGACATGTTCATCAATTCCCAATCACTCTTACCAGCAACTAATTCAGGTGTTACTTCTTGCATTGCAAGAGGTAAAGATTTGATATTACGAGCATACCAAAGACCTTCTAAGTTTGCTAAAGAACCGTCGGCAACAATGTGTCCCCAGCCATCTTCATAGCTCATTAATTTTGCAAATTCATGTCCTACTTCTTCTTCCATTTGACTTGTTGCTGGAGAAGATTCGTAGGCAACGTTATTACCATTCCATAACATTGCGAAATTGTACGCTAGTAAAGATGGCATTAATGTTTCAGAGTTCATGTGTCCCCAATAACGTCCGGCATTGTGCCAAGGAACAGAATGAGTACGCATACGTGCTGAAATTTCTGATAAAACGTCTTTCGTTTTATTTACAGTGTGCTCGAAACTAGCACTACTTTTTTCTTCCGGCGTAATAATAGGCATGTCTTGAGGCATGTAGTTTTGACGCCATCCCAAATGTTCATCAACTAACTCATTTAACAAAGCTTTATAGATTTGGCCGTTCTCCGCTTTGTCACCAATGAATAGTGCATTCAGGTTTAGATCATTTGACAATGATTCACTCATGTGAAACCCTCCTAAAAAAATATTTAAATTTTGTCGAGCCCTACATTACACCTGTTCTTTAATTCTGTAAACTAAAAATAAGACGATTTTATAATCGTTTTCTAATAATATGTAATTGAGTGAATTGTATATGATTTTAAAAAAATTAAAAAAAAGGAGGGAATTTACAAAAGTAAATTCCCTCTTAAAGATTGTATTAACGACAACCGTCGTTCCCTTTTAGGATGGGTTTCAAAAGTTTGAATCTTGTAATAGAGCTTCCCTTTTTCAAGGCAAAAAATTACTAAATTCTAATCAACTACTTTGGCCAAAAAGTAATTTTTCTTACCTTTTCGAATAACCACAAACTTACCATCGAATTCATCAGATGGATTTACGACAAAATTTAAATCGGTAACACGGTCACCGTTAATACTAATAGCTCCGTTTGAAACATCTTCTCGTGCTTGACGTTTTGATGGTTCAATTTTTGTTGAAACAAGTAGTTCCACGATATTTTCAGGTGTACTTGAAATGTCAACGTTTGGCATTTTACCAAAGCCTTGCGCGATTTCTTCAGCGTTTAGTTCTTTAATATTTCCTGAGAACAAAGCTGCTGTTATTTTTTGCGCTTCTTTCAAGTCTTCTTTACTATGAACAAAAGCAGTTACTTCTTCTGCTAAACGTTTTTGTGCTTCACGTTTTTCAGGTTCAGTTTCAACTTTTTTAGCTAAGTCATTGATTTCTTCTTCTGTTAAGAATGTGAAGAATTTCAAGTATTTTACAACATCACGATCATCTTGGTTCAACCAGAATTGGTAGAATTCGAATGGTGATGTTTTCTTAGGATCTAGCCAGATTGCGCCACCAGCTGTTTTCCCGAATTTTGTTCCATCTGCTTTTAGCATTAATGGAATCGTTAGTCCAAAGGCTTCTGCCTCAGGACCTTCTAGTTTACGGATCAAATCTAAACCAGCAGTAATATTTCCCCATTGGTCAGCGCCGCCGATTTGTAATTGCACATCAAATGTTTTGTGCAAGTGCAAGAAATCAATTGATTGAAGGATTTGGTAAGTGAATTCAGTAAATGAAATTCCTACTTCTAAACGACTTGCAACGATATCTTTTGCCAACATCGTATTAATGTTGAAGTTTTTACCGTAATCTCTCAAAAATTCTAGTAAAGAAATTTTTGATAACCAGTCGTAGTTGTTTACAAATGTGATATTTGCATCTGCGCCAAATAATTTACCCATTTGTGCTGAAAGTGCATCCACATTATGTTGTACTTGTTCCATTGTTTGTAAAACACGCTCTGTTTGTCGTCCACTTGGATCACCAATTGTTCCTGTTCCACCACCAATAAGAATATATGGATGATGGCCTGCCAATTGAAATCTTTTCATCATCATAAAGGGAATCAAATGTCCGATATGCATAGAATCGCCTGTCGGATCAACGCCACAATAAAGTGAAATACTCTTCTCTTCAACGAGTTCGCGAAGTCTTTCTTCGTTTGTTTGTTGATTAATGGCATCACGCCAAGTTAATTCATCAATAATATTCATTATATTGACCTCCGTATAGTTTTTATGAAAGCAGGAACCTGCTAGCATTCGTAAAATTAGTAAAACTTTTTTGAGTGAACAAAAAAAGTCCCTTGACTAATAACTAGTCAAGGGACGAAAATTCGCGGTACCACCCAAATTATATGCTCTTTAAGAACATATCTCTCAAACATCTAACGCTGTCGCGTGACAAAAAATTGTCAAAGACTCCTGAAATGTAATTCGTTTTAAGGCATGTGCTAGTTCGCAGCAACCACTAGCTTTCTGAAACATCGACCTTAATCACTACTTCGTTTCGTTCTTCGTCTTGTTATCTATTAACATGTGTCTATCATAGAGCCCGTTTTTTTCTTTGTCAACACAAAACAAATATTTTTTTATTAAATAACTATAAAACAAAAAAATAAAACGTTCAAACCCACATTTGATTAGTTTTCTAGACAATTTTATAACACATCATTTTTTCTCTTAGAGTTGATGAAAAAAATAGCCGATTTTCTCATAAATCAGCGTATCACTTTTACTTCTTTCCTGTCTTCGTTACAATAAAAGAAACAAAGTTATTCTATTATTTGAGTAAAAGTGTAAAGGTAGGGGTATAAGTTAATGGAACCAAAACAAAGAAAAATTCTTGGAGTCACTGCTGGTATAACAGTACTAATTTCAATCTTCAGCTTATTTTTGATTATTCATGCAACTTCTAATGAAAAGTCAGTCTCTTCAACGACGGCTGAACAGTCAACCGAAAGCCAACCAACAACTGCCAATTCCGATGATAAAAAACTGAGTAAAGCACAACAATTAGTCAAAAGTTATCACTATGACGAAGCGATCAAGCAATTAGCTGACGCGCATTCCACTGAAGCGAAGGAGCTCCTTCAAACCATCAAAAAAGAAAAAGAACAATTAGTCAAATGGGATGATCCAACAAAAATCTCTCATTTGTTTTTCCATAGCTTGATTGTTGATCCAGCTAAAGCATTCCAATCACAACAAGCACAAGGCTACAAAGAATACATGGTGACAATCCCTGAATTCAACAAAACAATCGAACAGCTTTATAAAAATAATTATGTTTTAGTCAACTTACCAGACTTAGTTACGATTGATGATCAAGGAAATGTTTCCTTTGTAGGCGTTTCTTTGCCTAAAGATAAAAAACCACTCGTCCTTTCAGAAGATGATGTCAGTTACTATGAATACATGAAAGATTCAGGCTTTCCTGACAAATTGGTCATTGATAAGGACAAAGTGAAGAATGTGTATGTTAATAACAAAAAAGAACAAATCGGTGATTTTGATATGGTTCCCTTGATTGATACATTTGTCGAAGAACATCCTGATTTTTCTTATCAAGGAGCGAAGGGCACGCTGGCATTAACTGGCTACAATGGCGTGCTTGGTTATCGAACTTCCAAATCCGAATACGGGGATAATGAGAAAACGAACACAGAAATCAAAAAAGCGACAAAAGTTGCTGAACAATTGAAAAAAGATGGCTGGACCTTCGCTTCTCACACTTGGGGTCATCTGAATATGACAAATGCTTCTCTAGAAGATGTAAAACGTGACAATGAACTTTGGCAAACAGAAGTCGCTCCAATCTTAGGAAAAACAACGATGTTGATTTATCCTTTTGGTGCAGACATCAGTGATTGGCACGACTATACAGCTGAAAACCAAAAATTTGATTACTTAAAATCGCAAGGCTTTTCAATTTTCTGTAACGTAGATGCGTCTACGCCTTCTTGGGGGCAATTGGGTGCAAACTATTACCGTCAAGCACGGATCAACATTGATGGTATTCGCTTTGAATCTGAACTTTCAGGTCAAAATAAAGTCTTAGAGCAGTTCATCAATGTGCCTTCCGTTGTGGATAAACAAGCTCGCGGATTAAGCTAAATATAAAATTAGTCAAAAAAGAAGCTGGGATGTTAATCCCAGCTTCTTTTTTTTATTTTGCTTCCACTTTTCCGATAATTTCATTGCCATGAACAGAAGTTACAGTATCTATTGCTATTGTTTTAATTGCCTCTTTATTGGTGAAAACAACAATCATATCAGTTTTTTTCTCATTCACTGCTAACATGGCCAGATTCACTTCTGCGATTAGTTGCCCACGCGCAATGCGTTGCCCTTCTTCGACATAGATCGTAAATGGTTCTCCTTTTAAGTCAACCGTGTTGATTCCCATATGAAGCAATACTTCAACACCACTATCCGTCTTGATACCAACAGCATGTTTTGTTGGAAAAATACTTGCGATTGTTCCAGAAACCGGTGCGAAAATTTCTCCTGAGGTCGGGATAACCGCAAAGCCATCTCCCATCATTTTTTCCGAGAAAACTGTATCTGCAACTTCACTAATTGGAATCAATTTTCCATTTGCTACAGCATAAAGTTCAGTTGTTTTTGTAACTTCCTTAACAACTGGTGTTTTCATCTCAGTGGGTTGGCTCGATTCGTTTGCCGACTTGAAACTCCCTGGTTGTCCATGTAATTTACTCATTTCATCAGCAACAAATTGTACTTCAGTCCCAACAATAACTTGAATATTTGTATCATCAATTACGTTAACTCCTGGGACACCAGTTGCTTTGATTTTTTCTTGATTCACTTGGCTAGTATCTTTTACTTGTAAACGCAAACGAGTTGTACAATTATCGATTACTTGAACGTTTTCGATGCCGCCAAGCGCTAGATAAATTTCAGTTGCTAAGTGCGAAAACTTATCTTCTCCCGTGGCAACTTCTGGCGTTTCTTCTCCAGTACCGGCTTCTCTTCCCGGAGTCATCAAGTTGAACTTTTGAATAGCAAATCGAAAACCAAAATAATAAATAACTGCAAACACAGCTCCCTGTACAAGCAACATCAAAGGTTGATTTGCTACTGGATTTTTCAATGACAAGAAGTAATCAACAAATCCTGCACTAAACGCAAAACCAGCTGTCCAATGGAAAAAGGCACTAACTGCTAATGAGATACCCGTAAAAATAGCATGTAAAACATACAACGGCCAAGCAACAAACATAAATGAAAATTCTAATGGTTCTGTTACACCAGTAAAAAATGAAGCAAAGCCTGCCGCAAGCATTAGCGAAGCAGTTTGCTTTTTCTTTTCAGGACGAGCGCTTTGATAAATAGCAAACGCTCCAGCAGGTAAACCAAACATCATCACAGGGAAAAATCCTGCTTGATACATCCCTGTTTTTCCAATAATTGCTTTGCCAGTATCCAACGCTTGTTGACCAGCTAAGAAGTTTCCAATGTCATTAATTCCAGCTACGTCAAACCAAAAAACTGAATTCAACGCATGATGTAAACCTGTTGGAATCAATAAACGATTAAACAAACCATATAAGCCAGCACCAATAAATCCTAATCCAGAAATTCCTTTCCCAAGTGCAACTAACACATCATATACGCTCGGCCAAATGAATAATAGAATAGCCGAAATTAGAAGCATTCCTAATGCCGACATAATTGGAACCAGCCGCTTCCCACTAAAAAATGATAAAGCCATGGGTAATTTGACTTGACTAAAACGATTGTACATTTCAGCAGCTACTAAGCCAGCCACGATTCCCACAAAAACATTATTATCCATGCTATTGAACGCCGGATTGACGTCAGCAAGATTGGTTATGCCAAATAACCCTTGAACAGACAGTGGCGCTAAAACAGTTTGCGGAACTAAATAAGCGACTAAACCAGCTAAAGCGGCTGATCCATCCTTATCTTTAGACATTCCCAACGCTAAACCAACAGCAAATAGTAATGCCAAGTGATTTAAAATGGCTAACCCAGCATTCATCAAAAAAGTTGTTCCTGCATTACTGATACCCATCCCTACGAGCCAATTCGCAATCCCTACTAAAAGTGATGCCGCTGGTAAAACTGCGACAGGTAGCATTAATGAGCGACCCATCTTTTGCATGTATGCTTTCATTCTCTTCCTCCAAAAAACAAGACCATTTATTTACCTGATCTAGTCTAAATTATTATTGATTTCCGCTCATAGAAAATTTTCATGAAAAAACCAACAAAAGAAAGTATACCATTTCAAATAAAAAAAAGCATGAAAATTTGATTGAACAAGAAAAATCATTTCTTATCTACCAATTTCCATACTTAAGAGTAAATTTTTATTCTACTGTAGTAATAAGCATACACCAAAATCAATCTATACCAATTTTAATTACTAGGAGAGATTCCCTTTAATAATAACTCCGTACACTCCGCTGTGTAAGGTAATAATTTACTGTAAATAGCAGGCTTAGAAATCCCTTCGATCATCGCTTGGAAGTACAGCAACAAAAATTCATCTGAATATTTTAAGTCCACTTTTCCTTCTTTTCTGCCACGATGAAAAAGATCCAACATCATGTCTAAACTCTCTTTCGTATATTCGTCCATCATTTCTGAAAATCGTTGGTTACTTTTTTTCGTATAATAAGCCATCAAATCAAGATAAAATTGTTGATCCACTTGTTTTAAATAATTGATTTTATTTTCACTCATCTTGATTAACGTTTCTTCAAACGAAAGATTTTGTTCCATAATTCGCTTTGCTGAATCTTTCAACTCGTCCATAAATTCAAAGAACACTTGATAAATCAACGCTTCTTTGTTCCCAAAATACTTAAAAACTGTCGCTTTACTGACAGATGCCCTAGCGATTACTTCATCGATCGTTAAAGCTGCCAAACCATTTTCAGAGTTGATTATATCGAATGTTGCTTCAACAATTTGTTTCTTTTTTTCTTCTGTTCTTTTTTCAAAACCATTCATTCTACTAGCCTCTTTTTTAAACTTTGCTACCTTAAATAGTTCATTTCTATAAGCAAAGGTATTATACACCCAAAAAATTAAACCAACAACAGCATTTCAGTTTTATTTGTACAATGATTTTCATTGACAGTAAAAAACAAAAGGAATATTATCAGTGACAAGATTCATTGCAGCGAACCAAACATTGACCTGCAGTAGAAGATGGAAGGAGTGAGTTGGGAATGTCCGAAGTTGTTAAGGTACAGCATCTACAAAAAAAGTTTGGAAAATTTGATGCACTAACAGATGTGTCTTTTTCTGTGAACGCTGGTGAAGTTGTTGGTTTTATTGGTCCAAATGGGGCAGGAAAATCGACCACTATCAAAACATTGTTAGGAATCATTCGGAAAGATGGTGGACAAGCTGAAATTTTTGGTAAAGATGTGTTTAAAGAAAGTCTTGCCATCCATGAACGTCTTTCGTATGTTCCAGGAGATGTTGCTTTGTGGGGGAATTTGACTGGTGGCGAAATTATTGATTTATTTATGAAATTACATGGAAACGGCAACAAAGAAAAACGTGATGAATTGATTACGCGTTTTGAATTAGATCCTAAGAAGAAAGCCAAAAACTATTCAAAAGGGAATCGGCAAAAAGTTGGATTGATTGCGGCATTGTCAGTAGAATCTGATTTGTATCTATTTGACGAACCAACTTCAGGTCTGGATCCGTTAATGGAAGCAATATTTCAAGAAGAAGTCGAAAAAATCAAACAGGCTGGGAAAGCAATTTTGCTTTCTTCACATATTCTCAGTGAAGTGGAACGTTTGGCAGATAAGATTGTTATTATCCGGAAAGGAAAGGTTGTCGAAGAGGGTTCATTAGCCGAATTAAGACACTTGACTCGCTCGACGATCACTATTGAAACACAAGGTGATGTCGCAGCCCTCGCAAGTTTGTCTGGCGTTTACGACTTTGTTCAAAAAGAAAATCAAGCACATTTTTCTGCGGATACCGAACAACTCAATGAAATTTTACTTGCCGCTACAAAACTAGGAGTAAAAAAATTTGAGTCTATTCCACCAACACTCGAAGACTTATTTATGCGTCATTATGAAAATTAAGTCACTGGGAGGTTTTTTATTATGAATAAACGATTTTCACGTTGGTCTGTTCTTTTTTTACAATATCTCAGGCGTGACTGGAAAAAAATAAGTTTTTGGGTCATTGGATTAGGCTTATTTTCTGGTGCCTATGTTCCAGCCTTTGAAGAAATTGCAAAGGGAAATGGCTTAGCTGGAATGTACGAAACGATGCAAAATCCAGCGATGGTTTCCATGGTCGGTCCTTCACCTGTCCATTCAGCAGCTGATTACACACTAGGTGCGATGTATGCGAACGAAATGTTACTTTTCTGCGGGTTATTTGCAGTTGTGTTGTCTATCTTACATGTAGTCAGTCATACAAGAAAAGAAGAAGATCTTGGCTTAGCAGAATTGATTCGCTCCTTCAGAGTTGGCCGCCAAGCCAATTCATTTGCTGTTTTAACTGAAACGCTGTTAATCAATTTGTTACTAGCAGGATTGACCAGCGGAATGATGATTGCTTTTCAAGCTTCTTCTATAACAGTAGAGGGCTCTTTGCTATTTGGCTTTTCAGTTGGAGCTGCTGGTTTTTTAGGTGGCGGAATTGCTTTATTTTTCGCTCAGGTAATGCCGGTTTCATCAAGTGCAACTGGCGCATCACTTTCACTAGTAGGAGTGATGTACTTACTAAGAGCATGGAGTGATGTCAGCAACAACAACTTGTCCATGCTGAATCCCTTGAGCTGGACTTATTTAACGTTTCCTTTTACTAAAAATAACTGGATACCACTTCTTTATCTGTTCTTATTTAGTATTGTAGTTTGTATTTGTGCCAATTTATTAGAAGAGCATCGTGATTTGAATTCTGGTTATTTTCCAGAAAGCGAAGGAAATGCAACAGCAAAACAGTCGCTATTGTCTGTTCCATGGTTATTTTTACGGCTAAATCGTGGAGTAATCATTAGTTGGTTCGTAGCCATTGTTATCATGGGAGCTGCTTATGGTTCGATTTACGGAGATATGCAAGATTTTTTAGAAAGTAATGAGTTAATGAAACACATGTTTATGCAATCAGGTTCTTCTATAGAAGAGTCATTTACTAGTACGATTATCATGGTACTGATTTGTCTTTCCGCTATTTTACCTATTGCGATAACGAATAAATTATTCTCAGAAGAAGCTCGTGGCCATATGGATCAATTGTTTTCAACTAAGACTTCTCGTAGTACGTTTTATTGGACTACAATTAGTCTAGCTGTACTTGTTGGCGGAGTAGCAACTCTATTGAGCGCAGGCGCCCTCGGTATGACAGCATTGTCTGTCATGGCTGCTAAAACATCTATGACATTGTCTATTTTTTTTGCAGCAGGCTTTAATCTTTTCCCAACAATTTTATTTTTCATTGGGTTAACTGGATTATTCTTAGGTTGGGTACCCAAGCTTGGTAAAATTAGTTACATCTATTTAGGTTATTCATTTATGTTGAATTACTTCGGTGGTATTTTGAATTTACCTGATTGGTTTGCCAAGACAGCTATCCAAAGTTGGTTTCCAAAGTTACCAACGGAAACATTTGATTTTCCCACGTTTAGCACGATAATGTTCATTAGTATAGGCATGATTTTCTTAGGTTCTCTTGGTTATCGTCAAAGAGATTTGATTATCGGTTAAAAAAGGAGGTATGACAAAAATCTTGTCATACCTCCTTTTTACGATTAAACGGTATTCAAGAAGCGCCTTCTCATTCTAGCTTATATTTATTTCAAAATATAAAATACTATTTTGAAATAAATGTAAGCTATCTTTTCGGCGCTGATTGCTTTGCGCCACAACCTCTTTTTTCAGCACCTATCTTATAGATCTTCTAATCCCTCTATATCCATCAATTCAACGTTTCGTCCCTTTCGTTGAATGAGTTGTTGTTTCTCCAACAACTTGAATTTCCTAGATAACGTTTCAGGCGTAGTTCCCAAAAAGGCAGCCAATTCTTTCATTTTCATTGGTAGTGTCAATTGCGGATTTTCTTCTACCTGAAACAGATCAAGCAAATACGTAGCTAAACGTTCTTCCACTTTTTCCATCATCAAAAATTGTGTTTGTTGCTCAATCTTCGCCATTTTGTCTGCATTAATTTCTAACAATTTCAAACTTAATGCTGGATAATGAAGTAATAGATTTGAAAAATCTCGTTGTCTTAACAAGCAAATTTCTGTGGGCTCCAATGCTTCAGCAAATAAGGAATCATTGGGAACACCAAACAATTGGCTCTCTCCCTCATAACTTCCTGGCAAAGCAACACGCAATAACTGCTCCTTGCCACTAGAAGAAAGCTGATACACTTTCAACTTTCCATGAGCAACAATCACTAATTGAGCATCATCAGCTGGCGAAAAGATTTGTTCACCTTTCTTAAACTTTCGATGGCTCACTAATTCATGGATTTTTTGCTGTTCTGCTTCTGCCAGATGATTGAACAATGGCACGACTGAGACACACAAATGTTGATGATCCACGTAACCCCCTCCTTATTCTTCCTCCATTAATCCTTCTTGAATATCTTTTCCTAAATAACTTTGCCAAGTATACAATTGGTGATTAAGCCAAGCATATAATTCTTTGAGATATTTTGCTAATCCATATTTACCTTCTTTTTCCGCCAAAACAATTCCACGAGTAACAAATAAATTTTGAGTAGCAAAATCAGTGACCATCTCAGTCAACATTTTTTCAGGAGAATCATATTTCAACTGCCCACTCTCCTTAATCATGGCATAATCGACAAATTCAGCAGTCGTTGTTGGAATGAGTTCTCCTTCATCTAATACCAACTGACTTAATTCGTCAAACAACTCATCTTCTTTGAAAATGATTGTCGGTAACTTGGTTTCTAAATAACCACGTTGATTTCCTTTAAGGTATGCTCTTGTTTGTTTAAGTTTTATACGATGAATAACTAAGTTAGATAAAATATGACTAATCATCGCTGCAGCGGTAGGCGTATGATGATCTTGTTCACTTTGGATTTTTTCTTGTTCATATTTTTGGATTGAGTTCATCTTATGCTAACTCCTTTACTTTCATTCCTTCGACGTTATAACCTAATGCTTCGATCTTTTTGCTTAGGTCTTCTGGTTGAATATCCTTTTCATTTATTTCAACTTTTACTTTGCTGGCATTAAACAAAACTGTTACTTTTTCAACACCGGTTTGTTGACTAAGTCCTTGTTCGATTTTTTGCATGCAAGACGGACAAGTTAATGTCCCTAATTGGATAATTACTTTTTTCATGATAGATTCCTCCCTTTCACTACACTTTTAGTTTAATTCCTCTGTTTCTTTAAATAATTGATTTCTATCAAGTTTTTTCTTTTTTTGACGATAAGATAATAAACGCATTCCATTGAAAACAACTAGTAAAATACTTAACTCATGAAATAACATCCCGCTTGCCATATAGACATAGCCAAAAATCAGTCCAATCAGTAAAAGTAAAACTGTGCCTAACGCAATTCCAATATTTTCTTTCATATTCAAAACTGATTTTTTGGTTAAATCATACGCATAAATCAATTTTTTAAAATCAGATTGCATCAAAACGATATCAGACGTTTCCACCGCAACATCTGTCCCATTTCCCATTGCAATTCCAATGTCTGCAATTGCCAAAGAAGGACTGTCATTGATTCCATCGCCAACAAAAGCAACGACTTGACCCTTTTCTTGTAATTTTTTGATGTAGGTTGCTTTGTCTTCTGGTAATAAATTTCCATGTATTTCCGAGAGACCAATTTCTTTCCCTACACTTTCAGCAGTCAGTTGATTATCACCAGATAACATCACTAGTCGTTTGATTCCTTTTTCTTGCAGACTCTGTAAAGTTTCTTTGACTCCCTCACGAAGTTGATCTTTGATTCCAATCAGTAAGACGACTTTATTTTCTGTTGCTACAAATACTAAAGAATCCCCTTCTTCTTGTAGTCGTTGCTCATCTGATTCAGCTTCTGTCAAAGAGATGTCTTGATCGCTTAACAATTGGCGATTACCTATAAATAGCTTTTCTCCTGCTATTGTTGCAATAATTCCTTTTCCTTTGATCACAGTGGTATCTGTTACTTGGTATTGTTCAATATTTTCTACTTGTTTTTCCACATACTTTACAATTGCCTGCCCCAAGGGATGATCCGACTCTTGTTCGATTCTAGCTACGAGTGGTAGAATATTTGTCTCTGATCGACCATAAGACTTGATACTTGAAACACTTGGTTTTCCATTAGTTAACGTTCCTGTTTTATCGAAAACCATGGTATCTACTCGATTAAATGCCTGCATTACTTCGCTACCTTTGACCAGCACACCGTTTTTTGCACCGTTACCAATCCCAGCAACATTGGACACTGGAACACCAATGATTAACGCTCCTGGGCATCCTAAAACTAAAATTGTGATTGCTAAACGAATATCCTTAGAAAACACCCCAATTAAAAGTGCAAGAATGAACACAAATGGTGTGTAATAAGTCGCAAACCGATCAATAAAGCGTTCAGTTGTCGATTTAGCGTCTTGCGCTTCTTCAACTAATTCAATGATTTTCCCAAAGGTTGTTTCTTCACCGACTCGCGTTGCCTGTACTTTCAATGTCCCATTTTCTAAAATCGTTCCAGCAAATACTTGATCCTTGGCTTTTTTCACTACTCGCTTTGCTTCACCGGTAACGCTCGATTCGTCAATTGAACCTTCGCCTTCTATGACTACGCCATCTACTGGAATTTGGGCACCAGTTTTAACTAATAACAAGTCATCTTCCTCGACCTCATCAATCGGGATCTTTTTCAACGCGTCTCCAAAGAATTTCCAAGCTGTCGTTGGGGCTAATTGAACAAGACTTTGAATAGCCGATCGCGTTCTCTCTAATGTTTTTTGTTCAAGAAAATGACCGAATAAAAATAAGAAAGCAACAATTGCAGCCTCGTTGTACTCACCAATCGCAAACGCACCAAAAATCGCAATCGTCACTAACAGGTCAATACTGATAACTTTCACTTTAAGTGCTTGATATGCTTGAAGCCCAATTGGCAGAAGCCCAAAAACAGCAGAAATCGCCATACTTAAACGATACGCTTCTTGATACAAAAAAAACTTAGCAGCAAGCGCTAAAATAATAAAGCTACCACTCACTATCATCAATTGCTTCTTATGACTTAAAATCATTTTTTGACTCTTCATCCTAATTCCTCCTTTACTTTCCAATAACAGAATAATCAAAAAAGAGACAGGAAACATTGATAGCTATCAAGAAAGCAGAAAAGGCTGCAATGAGCATTTTCACTCATTACAACCCTATGTCATTGATGTTTAAGTCTAATAATCTAAGTGATTGAACTTCTGTCACATCTTGAGTAACTTCTAAACCACCGAGATAGTTATTTACTTCATTTTTTAACACAAAGTAGCGAATATAGATTTTTTTCGCGCATGCCAATCTAAAATTCGACTTCGGAACAGATACCTGAACGAAAATCATCTAAGATTTGCTGAACAATGTGCAAGCTCTTTGGCGGATGACAATTTACCACTTCTCGTCCAATCACGGATGTCGTTCGCGAACCTGTTCTTTTCCTTCAGAGAAAAGCGTACGCGAGCGTCTCAGTCACTGGCTTTGAGTTGTCTTGTTTTTCTAGAAATACTGGTACATTATCCTTCTCATTCAACAAACTTTCTGCAAATTACGTCTGTGGTTTCTTTTGTTTGTTGGATCGCTAGTTGACGAGCTAGTTCTCGCACTCACTTCCTTTTCCTAACACTTTTTGATTTGGTTTCAAAAGAAGTAGTTCTGGGATAAAGGCAAAATCGATAAGCTATCTGCTGCGATTTTTCCCAAGCTTTGCTAGAAAAGTAGAAACAAGTTTATTTTTTTAATGCAAAATACAGAGGAGCTAACTCGTTTAATGCTTTGGCTGTTTCCGTTACAAGATCTTCTACTGGACCATCTGTTTCAAAAAACAAGCGACCAATTTGAAACGAACGATCCCCCATTGCTTTTCTCAATGTTTCTTGACCTTTCGTATCCGCTAAATAAGTAGCCAAAGGTAAGTGATCAATCAACTCGTGTTCTACTTGAGGCCAAATGTAATACCTTTCGATCGCAACTTGCTTGCTCCATTCTGATAATGTAGCTAACAATTCATTGTATTCTTCTACCCCACCACTTCGCTCGTCACTTTTGTAATGTTGAAACATCAAATAAACTTGAAATTGTTTTTTATTTAATAACACAGCCAAACACGCATTTTCTTGCTGACGATCTTCACTGCGGTAAGCACTCCAAAAATGACTTCGTAAATTCCAACCATTCGTCCAACTCTCAACTTTTGGTTTTTTCATTCCATACTCTGCCGGCAATTCTTTTGCAACTTCCAACTGTAACGTTTTCCATTTTTGCCACTGTTTCTTATACTTCGCTTTGATTTCTTCGATTTCTTGTGCTGAATACTGTTCTTTTAACTGTTTGAATGTGTATATTTCTCGATCAAATAATTGAAAATCGGTTTGATTCAATTTCATGTGCGCACCTCTTTCTATCACCAGTTTCATTGTAAACAGCGCGAGTCAAAGTTGCAATTTTTACTTAGTTTATCCTCACCTTAGTTGAAAAAGAGCGCTTTATTAAAAAATTTGTTATACTTTTGCTATGAAAGGAGTGATCATATGATTACAACAACTACAAATAGTGTTGAAGGAACAACGGTCGAGGCCTATAAAGGGATCGTTTTTGGTGAAGTGATTACTGGTATCAATGTTTTTAAAGATATCGGTGCAGGATTACGGAACGTATTTGGTGGACGCTCAAAGAGTTACGAAGATGAACTATTACAAGCTCGAGAAGAAGCTCTAGCTGAAATGGCACGTCGTGCAGAATCCCTTGGTGCTAACGCCATCATTGGTGTAAAAATGGACTATGAGGTTCTTGGTAGTGACAATGGTATGTTAATGGTTACTTGTAGCGGAACCGCTGTAATCACACGATAAACAGCTTTTCCACAGATTAGCAAAAAACAAAAGCATAGCTCCTCAAATAGATTACTATTTTTGAGAAAGCTATGCTTTTATTCCGTTTCTAAAAATGAATGAATGCGCTATAAAAAAACATCCATGATGATTTTAAAGCCAAGTTTTTTTACTAATGCACATGGTATACCAACAAATGACAGTAGAGTTTATGATGGTGGTTATCCAATTAAAAGTGAGGGGATGCGTATGTGCGTACTTCCAACATTCAGAGAGAAGAGAAGCCTTTTCGCCTGTTGGATCAGCTTTGGAGCGAATGATTGTTTTCGGCTCGTTAATCGCAACGATTATTTTTGGCATCCTAGCAGTAGTCAACCAAGACAAAAAAAATAACCGTCTACTTCCTCTAACTAGGACGATTATTTTTTCGTTAAATAAATCTGGTCACCGTCTTAAACGGTGCTGTTGGGGAGTTACTGATGCAACTCCTTTTTCTAAATTACTTTAGCCTATTTTCGTTTGAAACACTAGAATCAATTTCTTCCTGCTTAGTCTAACTAAACCTGTTTAGGCTCTTTTTTTCATTAAAAAAGCTGTGAGACTAATCAAACTGAATCCTAAGACAGCTAACCCAACTGATTGTTCGTCGTTTGTTTTTGGTAGTTCTTTTACCGTAGAGCTAGCTGCCAAAGGCTCCACACTTTGCTTCGTATCAGTTGCATAAACGTCTTGATTCTCTATGTTAGAACCAGCTGAATGTAAAATCGACTTGATTCGCCCGATACTTGACTCAAGATCTGTTTTCTTTGCCTTTGCGTCTTCAATTGCCGCTTGTGCATCTTGAATTTTTGCATCAATTTCAGCACTCGCTGCTTCAATATCTGATTGTGTATTAGTTAAAGTCGTGGATGCGTCTGTCCCCAATGAATGGATTTGTTCTTGAATCTCTTTTGCTTTTTGAATTTTTCCATCAATATCTTTTTGTGTCGCATCAGCAATTTCTTGTGCATGAGCTAAATTTTGTTCCAATTGTTCATGATTTTTTTGGGCGTTCTCTTTTAATTCAGTCAAATCTTGATGGATCGTTTCTTGATTTTCTTTCAGTTTGTTCTTGGCATCCTCTAAAGACTGTTCGATTTCTTTTCGTCGTTCTTCCAATTTTTGAAACCAATCAGGGTCGAACCGCTGTGTTGAAGATGTCATCGTTTCGTTTGCATCAGAAGTAATCGTTGATTCTGTTGACTCAATTGGTTGTGGTACTGATTGTGACTCACTCGTTGCCACTGTTTCCTCGATACTTGTCGAGCTAGTTGTTTGTGTTATTCCCGTTGTTTCTGCCAAGACTGGTTGTGCTAAAAAAAACAATCCCGAAGCAGTAACGGTCACTGCTAGACTTGTAACAAATTTCTTCATGTCTGGATCCCGTCCTTATTCTTCAATATTCGTTTTAGTATAAAACAAATCAAGAAAAAGAAACATAAACACTCTATGGAATTTGTCTAATAAAACCAAGTCCCCAAAGCTACAAGCAGATTATTTCTTTAAATCATTTATTAAAATCACTCACAGTCACTAAGTTCTGTCACTCAGTTCCATCTAAACTAAACGGTCTGGCCAAGCGGAAGTTCCACCCATCACATTAATGACATCAAATCCTTCTGAAGCTAACCAATGACAAGCAGTTGCTGAACGTCCACCTGATTGACAGATAACATAATACGTCTTCTCTTTGGTCAATTGTGAGCTGATCGATTCTAGCTCACTTAGTGGAAACGATTCTGCATTTGGCACATGCCCCATTTGGTACTCTACCGATTCACGGACATCAATAATAGGTACACTTTTCTTTTTTGTTTCTTGATAAAATTCTGCAGGACCAATACTTCTATACATAACTAATCTCCTCTGGCAACACCATTTTATACAGTTCAAATGCACCATCTAAATTTTTCACACGAAACCCTGCTTGCTTCAAAATACGCTCTGCAAGATAACTACGCAACCCACTATGGCAACTTACAATGTATTCTTTGCTTTGATCCAACTCATCTAAACGCTCGCGCAAATCATTGAGAGGAATATTGATTGCTTCTTTAAATTTTCCGTTAGCTAGTTCATTCTCGTTGCGCACATCTAAAAGAATCTTTCCGTTTTCTAATGCCGTAGCAAGTTCATGCCACTGTATAGTCTCACTGACTCCTTCCACGATATTCATCGCCGCATATCCCAATAAATTCACTGGATCTTTTGCCGAACCAAACGGTGGCGCGTACGTCAATTCTAATTCAGGCAAATCAAAAACCGTCAGCTGTCCTTTGATTGCTGTTGCTAAAATATCTAGACGCTTATCAACTCCTGTAGCTCCCACACCCTGTGCGCCATAAATTTCACCAGTCATTGGATTAAAAATTAATTTTAACAATAACTCAGTTGCTCCCGGATAGTAAGAAGCGTGACTTTTTCCAAGCACATGTGTCACTTGCACTGGCAACCCAGCTGCTTTCGCACTTTTTTCACTTAAACCAGTTGAACCTGCAGCTAAATCAAACGTTCGAACAATTGCTGTTCCGATACTTCCTTGATTTGTTCTCGGTAACCCAGCAATAACATCAGCAACTTGTCTCCCTTGACGATTGGCTGGAGAAGCCAATGAAATCAATGCATCTTCACCAGTGATTTGTTGTTTGACTACAATTGCATCTCCCACAGCATAAATTGAAGAGTTACTTGTTTGATAGTTTTCATTCACAATGATCCCACCACGTAAGCCCAATTTTAATCCAGCTTTTTCAGCTAACGTACTTTCTGGTTGAACACCAACTGATAAAATCGTCAAATCAGAAGTCAACGTTTCACCATTTGCTAAACGAAGCTTTTTCCCTTTTTCTTCAAATCCCACGACTGATTGACTCGTCAAGACCGCTACACCTTGTTTGACTAGTTCTTGTTGAACATAGACTGCCATCTCTTCGTCAAGGGTCGGTAAGACGTGGGGGGCTTGCTCCACAATCGTGACTTGCAACCCGATCTTTTGTAAATTTTCTGCCATCTCTAATCCGATGAAGCCTGCGCCAACAACAACCGCATTTTTAGGTTTTGCTTCCAACGCGTGCATGATTCGGTCAATATCAGGTACATTTCTGATTGAAAAAACATTTTCTGCTGTCGAAATCCCCGAAATATTAGGAACAAATGGTTTTGCCCCTGGTGATAAAATCAGTACATCATATGCAACTATTTCTTTTCGCCCATTTGCTACCACTTCGATCTGTTTCTCTTCGGGAGAAATATTCACTACTTCATGGTTTGGTCGGACATCTAAGCGAAAACGAGCAGCCAAAGCTTCCGGTGTTTGAACTAATAATTTTTCTCGCTCATCAATTTCTCCTGAAACAAAATAGGGTAATCCACAGTTTGCAAATGAAACAAACGGGCCCTTTTCAAACACGATAATCTCCGCCTCTTCCATCAAGCGTCGTAATCTCGTAGCAGCAGACATCCCACCAGCTACACCACCAATAATAATAATTTTCATTTTATTTCCCTCTCACTTTCGTTCCACGCCATTGATTCATGCCACCACGAACATTCACTGCAGGATAGCCTGCTTTTCTTAACTTCTTAACAGCTTGTTTACTCCGCATACCAGATTGACAAATCACATAAATGGTTTCTTCTTGATTCCCACGATAATGATTAATCCGGGCCAAAGGAAGATTCTTAGCTTGTCGAATATGCCCCCCTTGGTATTCAGAATTTGTTCGAACATCAACAATCTTTGGATTAGTTGGTAGTTTTTCAGCTAATTCTTGTGTAGTGATTGTCGGAATGACCTTAAAAAATGAAAACATTACCTTCCCTCTTTTCTTTTTTACAAATATACCTCACGGGGTATATTTAACAGGAGGATTTCGAAACTGTCAAGAGAAATAGTTTTTTCACTTTGAAAAAAAGATTTTTATTTGCAAAAAATACCTACCTAAGGTATATTTCATTTATTATCATCAAAGGAGGACGTCATATTGGAAAAAGAAGCCAAAGAAACAAAAAAAATCATGAATCGTCTGAAACGGACTGAAGGACAAATCCGCGGTATTCAAAAAATGATTGAAAATGAACAAGAGTGCATTGACGTCATCACTCAGCTAACCGCAGTCCGTTCAAGTATCGATCGAGTAATGGGAATGATTGTTGCTGACAATCTTAAAAATTGTTTTGAAAAACCTGAAACCAATCCTGAAGAACAAGCAAAAAAATTAGAACAAGCAATCAATATGATTATCAAAAAATAAAGATTATTGAATCTTTTCCACAAAAAAAGGCTGTGACAATATATTGTCACAGCCTTTTTCCCCGAATAAACAGTGTTTCCAAAGCAACTTCTCCAAAATAAATTTTCTTTTCTTAAAAATATGAAAACTATTTTCGGAAAAGCACCTTGATTGTTTGAAACTTAACGCTTTGTGCCACAACTTTTTTTATAAACAGCTAATTAAGTTTAGTCGAACGCAACATTTTTCGATACTCTAATGCATATAGAATAAATGATAACATCAAACATAAGGCAATCACGCTGAAAATGACTCTTACCCAAGTTTCAGCCAATCGAGGAAAGACTAATAAAATCACCATACCTAAGTAAATCACTGCTGTTGCCAATTTTCCATACCATTTGGCTCCACTTAATTTCACCTTATGTTTCAGCCCAATTATCCCTGCAACTAGCATAAAGCCCTCTTTTATTACAAATAATCCTAACAATAGCCAGATCCATGGTCGATACCATGCCATTGATAAAATCAACACAAATTGTGTAAGTTTGTCAGATAAAGGATCTAGCAATTTTCCTAATTCGGTAACTTGGTTAAAACGACGCGCGATGTAGCCATCTAAAAAATCAGTTAATCCTGAGACAGCAATCACTATTCCCGCCAAATAAAAGGCACGTTGCCAAACAAAATAAAGATATATTGGCAACAAAACGATCCGAAAAAGCGAAAGCCCATTGGGAATTGTTTTGATTTCTTCTCGCCAATTTTGCGTAATTTTCATCTGTTAACAACTCCTTTCTCAAAACTCGTTCCATTTATTTTAACTTAAGCCCCACGAAAACACTATCATAGCGGGTTATCTCCTTTAGTGAATATCGGGTTCTTTTTTCTTTTGATGTTGTCGTGTACGCATTTCTTTCAACAGCTCTTTCTGCGCCTTTTTCGATCCTCTTTCTAAATCACGTTGTTTTTTTCTTGTTTTAAAGTCTACAAATAGACTATCTAGATCGTATCCTTCAGGGTACAATTCACTTGCACTTCGTCTGAACTGCACGCGTTGACGAAGGACTGCTAATTTTTCGTCGTTTAAGTAAATCACTACTCTTTCTGAACCATCATCTTCAAATACTAGTCCCTCTTTTTGATATTCTGTTAACCATACACGATCTCCTTTATCAAAACATCGTTTGACAAACTCAGTCGCGTTAGTTCCTACTTTTGAGCCTAGTTCTGCAAAATCTTTTTTCTCTGTTTGATACGTTTTTTGTTGGATATATTTTTGCGCTTGGTCAATCAGCGCGGAAGACATTTTCATTTTTTTCGCAATCCACAACGCTTGACTATCACCTGTTTCACCTACTTGTAACAAGTATTTTGGTTGTAAAGCGTCTCTATCAAACGCCATTGCTGCAGGGATAAAATCTTCATGTTCCTTAGCAAACTTCTTGATTTCACCATAATGAGTCGTTGCAACAAGCAAGGCGCCTTTCTCATACATCGTTTCCATGATTGCAACAGCCAACGCTGCGCCTTCATTAGGCTCTGTTCCACTGCCGATTTCATCAAGTAAAACTAACGTATTTCTGTTCACCTTTTTTAAAATTTCTGCAATATTTTGCATATGACCAGAGAACGTACTCAAAGCATTTTCTAAGTTTTGTTGATCGCCAATGTCTACAAATAATTCGTCAAAAATAGCGAGTTCTGTACCTTCTTGTGCTGGGACTTGTAAACCGAACATCGCCATGAGTGTAAATAATCCTACCGTTTTCAATACAACTGTTTTCCCACCAGCGTTCGCACCTGTAATCACCAAGCCACGATAATCAATCCCTAAGTCAAAGTCTAACGGCACTGCATGTTCAGCTAAGAAAGGATGTTTCCCTTGCTTGATTGAAATTCTTTCTGATTTATTGATTCGTGGTGTGACACCTTGTAATTCACGGCTATACTTCGCACGAGCAAAAATGATATCTAACGCTGTAATCGTTTCAATAATCAAACTGATTGCTTGTTCTTCTTCTGCTAGCAATCCAGTTAATTCAGCTAACACTTGGTATTCTTCCGCAATTTCTTCTGCTTTTAGCAACTGGTATTGCTCATTTGACTTAGCAATAACTGCTGGTTCCATAAAAACGGTCGTCCCTTTATTTGATTGTTCAATAATCGTTCCTGAAAATTTATTTTTATAACTTGCCTTGATCGGAATCGTGTAATGCTCACCCTTTCGAACAATCATTGCCTCTTGGATCATTTCTTTATGATTTGGATGACGTAAAATTTTTAATAAACGTTCTTGAATTTCTTTTTCTAAATTCTGTAGGTGTTTTCGTACTTTTCGTAAATTTCGTGAAGCGTCATCACTCACTTGTTGGTTCGTGATTTTTTGATAAATCATTTCTTCCACTGCCAACAAGTCTGGCAAATGATTGGTATACGCATGTAAAGTGGGTGTTTGATATTGATTTTTCTCAAAAAACTTCGTAATCATTCGACTACTTCTCAAAAAATCAGCATACTCAATCAAGTCTGCAGGGGTTAAAATCAATCCTTTTTTCACTTGCTCTGTTAAATGACCAATTCGACTAAGACCCATAAATGGTACGTGTTGGTTACTTTCTAAAATTGTCCGTGCTTCTTTCGTCTCCACTTGCCAAACTTGAACAGTTTGCAAATTTGTTTGAACAGTTGTTTGTTCAATTCGCTCCTTGGTGTATTGTCCGATCGCACGTTTTTTTACTTCTTCTTTGATTTCATTAAATTGTAATTTTTCAATCATTTGATTATTCATATTCTCTCCTTTTCTACGAAGAGATACCCGTCCTAAAATAAATAAATCCCTAGAAAACTTTTATTGTAAAAAACAAACACTTACCTTAAGCCTTTTTCAAAGTACGATGAAATAACACAAACCACTATCGCTTGTTACGTCTTTTTCCGTACAAAAAAAGGACGCAACACAGCTTAAAAGTTGTGTCCCATCCTTAAAAAGTCAAAAAATATGTTCTTCTGACAGGTATCACTCATAAGCACACCAAATAAACCTCTATTGGTTCATCGGTTATTCAACTTACTAATTAGATACCTACTACACTCACAAAAATTCCCCATTCATCTAGGTTTATTTATTTTCCACTTAACTATAGCAAGGAGACGATACTTTGTCAATTTTATCCCTCAATTTATGATTTTCTACCAGTGATTCTGACTTGGATTCCATTTGGATCAAAGAGAATCAATTGTCCTTCTTCATTTTTCTCATAGTCGATTGCTTTTGTTTTCCAATATTCTTCTAGACGAGTTAATTCAGCTAGCGGTACTTCAAACGTATAGTAATTCAAGCCCAGATCATTAGGTGCCATTGCTGGAATATGTGTACCTAACCAAATATTGCTGCCAATATGGTGATGATAAGAACCAGCCGCAAAAAATTTTGCTTGGTTACCAAAATCATTTTTTAAACTCAAGCCTAGCACTTCTGTAAAAAATGTTTGTGTTTGATCTAAATCTCTGACTTTTAAATGAATATGACCTACAATCGATCCCTTAGGAAATCCATGCCAATGGCGACTAGCTGATTCTAGTACACCATCGCCATCTAATGCTTCGGTTACTCCGACGATTTCGCCATCTTCTTTGATTTGCCATTCGCGCATCGGCTTATCTCGATAAACTTCGATGCCATTTCCTTCTGGATCGGTTAAATACAAGGCTTCACTATACCCATGATCGCTAGCACCAGCAATCGGCGCTTTGACTTGTAAATAATGAAGCAAGGCATCACCCAATGCTTCTCGCGTCGGTAATAAAAAGGCGACATGATATAGTCCAGTTTTTCTAGTAACTGGTAATGGATTTTCGATTTTGGTTAAAATCAGCAACACTTGATCTTCCACGCCTAAAAAACTTTGATTTTCTGTTGATTCCAGTAACGTCAACCCAATGACACGTTCATAAAAATCAGTCATTTTCACTAAGTTTGAAACAGTTAATGCGACTACTCCGATGTGTGCTGTAGCTGCTAATTGAAAATCTGGTATTAAAATCGCCATCGCTTTATCCTCATTTTCTATTTATTTGATTACATCCAGTATACAGCTTACTTTTTGTAAGTTGAAATAAAATGCTTGTTCACCAAAAAAAGTGCGAGATGAACTTTCACCCCACACTTAGAGATTCACGATTTAATTTATCTGATTATCAAACCATCAATGAAAAAACGCCAACCGCTACGATTGCACCTGCAACAGGTCCAAGAACCGGTACCCAAGAATATGCCCAATCCGAAGTTCCTTTGTTCCCAATTGGCAGCACCGCATGAGCAATACGCGGACCTAAGTCACGTGCTGGGTTAATGGCATATCCCGTTGGACCACCAAGTGATAGACCGATTGCTAAAATCAAGCCCCCAACAGCAAATACATTTGTTCCATCAGCAAATGCATTTTCGCCAAACGCTAATAGACCTAAAACTAAAACAAACGTACCAATCAATTCAGTGATAAAGTTTGCAGGATAATTTCTAATTGCTGGTCCAGTGGCGAACGTTCCTAAGATAGCTCCTTGATCTTTCGTTGCTTCCCAATGTGGTAAGTAAGATAGCCATACTAATACTGCACCAAGAAATGCACCTAGCATTTGGGCAATAATAAATGGGAAAACAAGGTTCCACCCAATTGCACCAGTCATCGCCATTGCAATACTAACTGCGGGGTTCAAGTGAGCAGGTCCCATAAATCCCGAAATGTAAACAGCCATCGTTACTGCCATCCCCCAACCTAAAGCAATGACGATCCAACCAGATGCTTGTGCTTTACTCTTATTCAAGTTAACCGCTGCACAGACACCATCACCAAGCAATACTAAAATCAACGTGCCAATAAACTCTCCCATGATTTGGGTCATTTCTGCGCTCATTTATTCTCCTCCTTTAATTCACGTAAATCTGACTCATCGACTAATTGATTTAAGTGACTCGTTTCTTGTTCCTTTTCTTCTTCAGACCAACCGAAATAAGCAGCCATTGCGTCAATCACAGGTTGTTTTAATTCATCTAGTTGATCTCGTTCAAATAACATATGGTTTGTTCGACGGATGAAGTAATCACCTGGTGTTAAGACCATTTCATTTTCTAGACCATAACGTAACCGAGCAGATTCTGCCAAACTCAAACCAGAATATGGTGCCATTTCTTTAGCTAATTCAAAGATTCGCTTAGCATTCGTTCCATAAAAATCAGCGATATAATGTGCATCTTCTTCAGACAAGCCAGCTTCCACACCGATTTTTGCTAATTCTTCGACCGTTTCTTCTAGTTTTGTTGGATCAAAATCGCCACCAGAAATAGCATACGTTTTTGAATCGATTTCTTTGAAGGTTAAGTCATATTTTTCTTGTAATAGTTGGCGAATCAAAGCCAATGCCCCTTCAGACATTTTGCGGTAATCGGTAATTTTCCCACCAGATAAAGTTACTAATCCATCTGGTTCGATTTCAAGAGAACTTCCTCGAGAAATGGCAGATGGTGCTAAATCTTTTTCACCACGACTATTTTCTAAATGATTCAAAACATCTTCTACTTCAATTCGAGAAACTTGATTTTCTTTAAATTGAGTTACTGCATCAATCACTTGATTAAAACTTTTATCTGAGATCGAACCATTGTCACCACCATTGTAATCTGAACCAGAATTTCCAATTAACAATGGACGTAACCCTGCCCAGCTTGACTCAATATCATCTAACGTAATATTTGCTTCTGGATAACGATGGTTGATAACATCTAAAAGATAGTCAACGTCTTCTTGCGTTACTTTTGGATCTGTGTATTCTCCTTGATAATCCGTATCTGTTGTTCCAAAATACGTCTTGTTTTCACGAGGAATAGCAAAAACCATACGTCCATCTTGCTTACCTGTGTCAAAATAGGTTGGTTGTGGAACTGGTAATTTCTTGCTATCGACTACTAGATGAATCCCTTTTGTCGGACGCATTTTCGGCACAACTGCCCGAGCGAAATTCATATTACGAACTTTGTCGACCCAAGGTCCACTTGTATTGATTACAACTTTTGCTTTGATTTCAACTACTTCGTCAGTTAATAAATCTCTTGCTTTAACGCCAACGATTTGATTTCCTTCATACAAGAAGCCAACCGCTTTCATTTTACTTACCAAGTAAGCACCATCTTCAGCTGCTTTTTTGATATTATCAATCACCAAACGTGAATCATTGTTACGAAAATCAAGGTAAACACCTGCACCTAGTAGTCCTTCTTTTTTTAAAAATGGTTCACGCTCTAAAACTTCATCTGGCGTCAATGTATAATTTTCATACTTTGTCCCAATCACGTTAGCCAAACGATCATATAAATCCATAGCAATTTTGACAGAAAACATATTGAAAGTCGTTGCACCTTCATCTTCATAAATAGGTAGTAGCATTGGATCTGGTTTAGGAATGTGTGGTGCAACCTGTTGAACCACTGCACGCTCAGTCACTGTGTCTGCTACAACTTCAACATCAAAATTTTTCAAATAACGAATGCCACCATGGACTAGCTTAGTTGAACGTGAAGAAGTGCCTTCAGCAAAATCTTGCATTTCAATCAAGCCAGTCTTCATACCAGCCGCAGCAGCTTGCACTGCTACCCCAGCACCAGTAATCCCACCACCAATGATGAGTAAATCTAATTCTTCTTTTTGCATTGCTTGAATACTTGCTTGTCGTGTTTTCTTTGAGAACATGGTTTTTCCTCCCTTATTCAAATACGCGTGTTGCTTCTACAGCTTTTTTCCAACCACTGTAAAGTTTCTCACGTCTTTGTTCTTCCATTTGAACCTCAAACATTTTCCCAGCTTCGTAAAATTCACGAATTTCATCCATATCTTTCCAATAACCTACTGCTAAACCTGCCAAGAAAGCTGCTCCTAAAGCAGTTGTTTCCAAGTTTTCAGCTCGTTGGATTGGTGTGTTCAAAATATCTGTTTGGAATTGCATTAAATACTCATTGTTGGCTGCTCCGCCATCTACTTTTAATACAGGAATTTGAATACCCGTATCTGCCTGCATGGTTTCAATGATGTCACGAACTTGGTAAGCAATTCCTTGTAACGTTGCTTTAATGATATCTTCTTTCGTCGTTCCCCGAGTAATCCCAAACATCGCTCCGCGTGCTGCTTGATCCCAATAAGGTGCGCCTAACCCTACAAACGCTGGAACAACATAAACTTCATCATCACTTGTTGAACGTTTTGCTGCTTCTTCTGAGTCACTTGCTTTTTGCATCATCTGTAACCCATCACGTAACCACTGAATCGAAGAACCTGCCACGAAAATACTTCCTTCCAAGGCATAGTACACTTTACCGTTGATTCCATAACCGATCGTAGTTAATAAATTATTTTTTGATAATTGCGGTGTCTCACCTGTATTCATGACAATAAATGAACCTGTACCATACGTGTTTTTTACCATGCCGGGTTCAAATGCCATCTGACCAAATAATGCTGCTTGCTGGTCGCCTGCCATTCCTGAAATTGGTGCTTCACTACCATAAAAATGATAACCTTGTGTATAGCCATAAACTTCTGAATTAGACGTTGCTTTTGGCAACATTGCACGAGGAATGTTCAGCAAATCAAGAATTTCTTGATCCCATTCTAAATTATGAATATTGAACAACATCGTTCTACTAGCATTGGAATAATCTGTTACATGTGCTTGTCCATCTGTCAACTTCCAAACCAACCATGAATCAATTGTTCCAAAAAGTAATTCACCTTTTTCTGCACGCTCTTGTGCGCCCTCCACATGATCTAAAATCCAGCGAATTTTAGTAGCTGAGAAATACGCGTCAATCACTAATCCTGTTTTTTCATGGAAGAATTTTTGATAGCCTTCTTCTTTCAATTGATTCGCAATATCCGCTGATTGACGAGATTGCCAAACGATTGCGTGGTAGATTGGTCGTCCCGTGTCTTTTTCCCAAATAACTGTCGTTTCGCGTTGATTCGTAATACCAATCCCAGCGATTTGATTGGGTTTGATCCCCGATTCAATAAATGCTCCTGCAATAACTGATTGAACTGAGTTCCAAATTTCATTTGCATCGTGTTCGACCCAACCATCTTGAGGAAAATGTTGAGTGAACTCTTTTTGCGAACTGCCGATGTGTCTTCCCTTTTTGTCAAAGATGATCGCTCGTGAGCTCGTTGTCCCTTGATCAATGGCCATAATGTAAGTTGATTCTGTCATTGTTATCCCTCCATTTTTTGCAAACGCTTTCTTTAACTGAACTAATCATACAATGTAATTAAAAAAAGAAACTGCCAAAAATTGATTTTTTTGAATTATTTTTGACAGTTTTCTTTCAATTCCTTGATACGAATGACTTTCAAAGATGTTAATTTTTTTCTTTTTTGTAACGTTCAATCTGATTTTTCAATCGTGCAATATCATAACTAGAAGCAAATTCTGAAAGATAATAGCAATTTTCTTCTTTGTTAATTTGATTAAACGTTATGATAAGATCATATTTTTTTCCTTCTTGGTATGATTCTACTTGCACACCACTAATTCCCTTAAGTTCGCTCAATAAAAATTGCTGGAAAGCAATGCGATAAATCGGTAAAGTCGTTAAATCAATCCCGATAATCACTAATTTCGCAATGTAAAAATCAATCATCATCAGAACACTAGCATATAAAATCATTAAGTTATCCAATGTTTGAACATCAAATTCTTTCGTAGGTAGCTGCTTGATAGCTGTTTCTTTTAGTTGTTCCAATAACTTGCTCAAAGAATGCCCAAGCATCTTTTTCTGTTGTTCAAGCAAGTGTTTACGATCGTAAATCGTTAATTTACCATAAAAGAAATATAATTCATTATTGATTTGTGAGAGTTGATACCCAACAGCTTTTTCTTCACTGATTTTTAGTCGCCTTGGACGATAATGCCATAACATCGTTTCTCGAATATATGTATCCAAAACTGCAGTTGGTAATTTTTTGCTTCGAGTCAACTCATACTGATAAAAAACTTCTTCTTCTAAAATTGAAAAAGAAACAAAAAAACTATAAAACATCAGCGTTTCGTACGCACTTAGATCCGCTGCTAAACGACTCAGATATAAAATCAAGATTGCATCGATTGTTTGATACAACCGATCTTCTTGATATAGCTGTTTCTTTTCCCGCAAAGTTGAAAAAGTCGTTTTTTCGCTCACTAATCGCTTCTTCGTAATTCCCACCCAACAAGCTAATTGAGCAGTCGAAAATGTAGAAAAAGTTGTTTCTAACACATGCTCCAACCCTAAGATAATCGTCTTTTTATCTGGTGTATTTTGGAGGTAAAGTGGACGTTGTTCTTCAGGAATAAATCGAAATAATTCGTAATAAAAGTACCTTACTTGCAGTTCTTCTCCGTAAAGTTGACCATTTTTTATCTGGATTCCAAACTCTTTCAGTAATCGATTCAATTCTTTAATCTTCCGAAAAACAGACGATTCACTGATAGAAAAAGCCGTTGCTAATTGGACAATTGAAGCTTGTTGATGTTCCAATAGATATGTCAGTAATTTGTATTTCAAGCTATCTTGTAAAAGGTGCAATATGATTTGTTCCAAACTTACTGTTTCATCCAAAGACAAGATGACTTGATAATCAGTTCGAAAAACTTCTACTTTTTTTTGCATACTCAAACCAATCAGTTCAATCTCTTCCAAGTAGGAATCAAAGGATGATTTAGACAACTCCACCTCATGACGCAATTCATTCAAGGAAGATTGTCCACCTCGTAAGACTAATTGACGTAAAATTGTTACTTGTAGTTGTTCTTTTTTTTCTAGTAATTCTTCAACTCTCATAAGAAGACTCACTCATCTCTAAAATCGTTTCTGGAGTTCGGTATTCTGGTTGGAAAAATAACTCATGCGCCCCCAATTGTTGTAACGTCCACTGCTGTTCGATCGCAATCGTCAATAGATCCAATAATCGAAAAACAGATGACTTACTTTGAAGTTGTGCACCAATCAATTGATCTGTTTCCTGATCAACCAATAACTGGAGGTAAATCTTTTCATTATTCGTAAGCGAAACACGATGTTCTTGATTGATTTTCCGAACTCTTCCTGCATAAAAAAAGCGTTCACTTTCGGTCAAACCTACGCTACCAATAAAATGTCCAAACCATTTATTACCAACTGGACGATAGGTACCACTATCTTTCGTCGGTTTCCCACTGATTGTTTGACTAACTACTTGTGCTGTTCGAATAGCATTATTCACTAGTGAAACATACATTTTTTCTTGTGTTGGTCGAAAGGTTACTTGAATAGCATCTCCAATGGCATACACATTTTTTCGTGAGGTTTGCAGATAGTCGTCCACCCAAATCGTTCCATCATCATTCAGACTGATAGTCTCTGCCCATAAACTGTTATCTGGTCGTGTATGATTAGCTAATAAAACTAGATCATAATGAGCTTTGCGTTTTTCAGACTCTAAAATAGCACCATTTTTATCGGCTAAAACTTGGACTTGTTCATTCAAAAAAAGCTGTACACCGCTTTTGGTCATTTCATTCACGATTGACTCTGTCATTTGTTCATCAAGATAACGAAACAAAATTTGATTGCGGCTTTCATAAAGATCAACTTTTTTTCCTAAAGCTGTTAAGTCTTCTGCTAGCTCCACACCTACTTGCCCTGCCCCTACAACTGCTACTTTATCCGCTTGTGCAAGTATTGCTTCCAACTCAGTAAAATCGTTTCCCCTCTTAACGGAATAAATGTACTGTGCTTTTGGCTCCTCCAATCGTCTAAAACTTTGCGCGGAACCCGTCGCAATAATCAATTGGTCAAAAGGTAATTTTTCCCCGTTGTCTAATATCACTTCATTTCTCACTAACCCAATCGCTGCCTTTTGTGTCATTACATTGATTCGACTATTTTTTTCAAGTCTTTCTTTTGTTATCCAATGGCTTTGTTTTTTGTCAATGATTTGTTGCGTCAAGAGTAAATGAAAGCTGCTTGGGATAAAACCGATTTCATTTTGTTTTTCGATCAAATAAATTTCTGCTTGTGGACAAGCTTCGTTAAGTAATTGAGCTGCGTGGATTCCTGCGAATGAACCGCCAATGATCACAATTTTCATCTATGTTCTCCTTTTCTAATCTTCTTATTTGCAGAATAGCATTTCAGTCAAAATGTTTCAAAAATATCACTCTTCTTAACGATTTTTTCCTTAAAAAAAACAAAAAAACTCAGTAAAAGAGATTCTTCCTCCTCTCGGATGAAATTGTTCTCTTTCGCTAAGTTTTCTCGTGTGTGTTGGAATTGTGAATGAATTGGATTGAATTTATGTAAAGTTTCTGATCAAGAATGATTACTTAAGCAAAAACTTCCAATGATTTGAACAACGTCAGTTGCAATTGTTAACTAATTTTCTTTTCACGAAAAACTGATACAAGCATACTAATTTTCGTTATTTAAAGTTACAAAACAGTTGAATCCTTTTGCTGTAAAAATCATGTGTGCATATCATATGATTTTTTGGATTATTTGTCAAAAATCTATACCTATTTTATCGTGCTGACTTGATAATAAAGTCAGGCAGCTTGTTTAGTGCATTTGCCTGACTTTTCTCAATTAGCTACTTCTTATCAAACCTTCAACACAAATGCTTCATACGGACGCATCGTCACTTCTCCAACAGGTACCTCTGTCAATTCATAGTTTGTTAAAATAATTTCTGTACTCTGTGGAACTGAAACTGTCTGATTCTGTTCCGATAAATTACATGCGACCAACCATTTTTCGTCACCTAAACTACGCAAGTAAGCAAAAACTTCTGTTGGTGTGTGCACTAATTCATATTCCCCCCAAACAATAACATCATGTTCTTTTCGTAAAGCAATCAATTGCTGATAGGTATAAAAAATCGAATTCGCGTCTGCTAATGCTTGTTCTACGTTGATTGTTTGATAATTTGGATTCACGTGTAGCCACGGAGTTCCAGTCGTAAAACCGCCATTTGTACTTTCATCCCACTGTATCGGTGTTCGAGCATTATCTCGCCCCTTAGCATTGATTGATTCAATCAAGTCCTCTTTAGAAAAACCTAACGATAATCTTTCTTGGTACATATTGATAGTTTCAATATCCGTTGCTTGCTTGATATCAGTAATGGGATAGTTGGTCATTCCAATTTCTTCTCCCTGATAAATATAGGGCGTCCCCTTCATCAAGTGTAATAAAATTGCAAAAGCTTTGGCACTCTCTACTCGATACTGTTGATCATTTCCCCATCTTGAAACAATTCGTGGCAAATCATGGTTATTCCAAAATAAACTATTCCACCCTTCATTTCCTAAAGAAGTTTGCCATTTTGACAATACTTCCTTCAATTTGGTTAAATCTAATGGTGCTAAATCCCATTTTTCTTTTCCTTCTTGCTGATCTAAACCAACGTGCTCAAATTGGAAAACCATGGACAATTCATTTCGTTGTGGATTAGAATACAATTTCGCAATTTCTGGCGTTGCCCCCCAGGTTTCTCCAACTGTTAAAAGATCTTTGCCACCAAATGTTTCAGCATTCATCTCTTGTAAGTATTCATGGAGTTTTGGTCCGTTTCCTGTAATTTCTTGATCTGGAAGTTTGCCAATCAAGTCAATCACGTCCATCCGAAACCCGCCAACACCTTTCTCAATCCAAAAATTCATCATGTCATAGACTTCTTGACGAACTTTTTCATTTTCCCAATTTAAATCAGGTTGTTTTTTGCTAAATAAATGTAAGAAATATTGTCCTGAGTCTTCATCAAATTCCCAAGCAGAACCACTGAATGTGGAGCGTAAGTTATTAGGCACCTGACCAGCAACAGGATCACGCCAAATATAGTAATCACGATAAGGATTTTCTGGACTCTTTCGTGCTTCAACAAACCAAGCATGTTCATCTGAAGTGTGATTGACTACTAGATCCATAATGATTCGGATGTCTCTTTTCTTTCCTTCTGCAATCAACTCTTCCATATCTGTCATCGTACCAAACTCACTCATGATTTCTTCGTAATTGCTGATATCGTACCCATTATCATCATTAGGTGACTGATAGACTGGCGACAGCCAAATAGCGTCTATTCCTAAAAGTTCAAGATAATCTAAACGCGAAATAACTCCTTGTAAATCTCCAATTCCGTCCCCATTCGTATCTTGAAAACTTCTTGGATAAATTTGATAAACGACCGCACGTTGCCACCATTGTTCCTTCATATTCATTCCTCCTATACATTTGCTCAAGTAAAAAAGAAATCGCTTACGTTTTTATTCAACGAAATTAGCTTTTTCACTTTAGATCTGGTTGCTTGAATTGTAGCGTGACTAAATCAAATAGTAAATAGACCTTTTCTTGTCATTTTTCATAAAAAAAACAAAAAGCCTTTCATCACAATCACTAGAAAGAATATTCGTGATGAATGTTAACGATAACAATTTTTGAAGCAATTAAAATTTCTTTATAAGAAGACAAAAAAATCCAGAGGACTTCTCCTCTGGATTACACCTCATGCTTTTCTCTATCAAAACCACTTGATGAAGAACCTGATATTATTTAGAAATACTGCTTTATTCAGCGACTGTTACGTCACCAGTTACTGATGCGCCATCTTTATCTAAAACAGCAGAATCTTTATATTCTTGTTTTTCAAATGTGATGTTTCCGTCAACTTTTGCACCGTTTAAAACAAAACCATTTGCTTTTACTTCGATATTTCCTTTAACTGTTCCGTGAACGATGTTGAAGTTTTCTGATTCAACGATCAATGTTGGAACTGTTACTGTGTATTCATCTGTTACATTACGTTTATCATCTTGTGCGTACAAAGCAAATTTACGATAGATATCGTTACCTGCTTCACCTTTGTCATGGAATTCACCAGCAACTGTTACATCGTTATCAAATGTAACGTCTGCAGTTGTTGCAACGATCCAGTTACCATCAGCACCTAACGCTTTTTCTAAGTCGCTTGCTTTATCACTTACTGATGCACCTGAAACTACTTCTGTTGTTGAAGCAGTGCTTGAAGATGCTGCTGTTCCTTTATCTGAATCTGAGCCACAAGCTGTTAAAAACATTCCTGCTGCTGCCAAAGTTACGACTGTTGTTGCTAATTTTGTGTGTTTCATGATGTTACCTCCAATTATTGTGAGTTAGTTTTCCTCATCACAATTTTACTAATAAAACGCCTACAAATCAATAAATTGTCTCTTTTCTTCTGTTTTAATTAAAAAAAACCTATCTGTAAGTTAGTTCACTTACAAATAGGTAACGATTTATTTGTTAATTCACATTTAAAATCCACATAAAGCCAATAAAAACAAAGAATAATAAATACATGATAGGCGAAACTTCTTTTCCACGTTTAGCAGCAATCATTGTGATTGGATAGAAAATAAATCCTAACGCAATCCCATCAGAAATACTGTAAGTTAACGGCATGCCAATCAAAATCAAGAAAGAAGGAATCGCAATTTCCATTTTTCCCCATTCAATTTGGCGAAGTGACTGAGCCATCAATACACCAACAATAATCAATGCAGGTGCTGTCACTTGTGGCGTCACGATTGCTAATAAAGGCGAGAAGAACAAGCCTAATAAGAAAAATCCACCCGTTGTAATAGCTGTCAAACCAGAACGGCCACCAACCGCGATCCCTGCAGAAGATTCTACATAAGCGCCAACTGGCGAAGTTCCTAACAATGAACCAGCCAACATCGCTGTTGAATCAGCTGCCAATGCTTTACCAACTCGAGGCATTTTATTTTCTCGCATGAATCCTGCTTGATTGGCTAAACCAACTAAAGTTCCAGCCGTATCAAAGAACGTAACTAATAAGAAAGTTAAAACAACGACCCACATTTGTAAAGAATTAATATCCCCAATGTGTTTCAAAGCAACCAAAAATGTTGGTTTCAAACTTGGTGCAGCTGAAATAATTTGTGTTGGCATTTGGATCAAGCCAGTAACTAAACCAAGTAATGTAGTCCCAATCATCCCAATAAAAATTCCACCTGGCACACGACGAACCAATAGAATAGCTGTCACGACCAAACCAAAAATAGTTAACCAAGTAGATCCAACGTTCAAGGGGCCTAAACCAACCAATGTCGATTCATTTGCTACAATAATTCCGCCTTCACTCAAACCTAAGAAAGCAATAAATAGACCAATACCACCAGAAATTGCATACTTTAAATCTGCTGGAATCGCATCAATAATCATCTCACGCAATTTAAAAATCGTAATGATAATAAAAATCAATGAAGCGACAAATACTCCTGCTAGTGCTGTTTCCCAAGGAATACCCATTCCCAAACAAACGGAATACGCAAAAAATGCATTAATTCCTAACGCTGGCGCAGTTGCTATTGGATAACGTGCTAAAACTCCCATCAAAATACAACCTAATGCACTCGCTAAGGCTGTTGCTGTAAAGACCGCTCCTTCATCCATACCAGAAGCACCCAATACAGTTGGATTAACAAATAAAATATACGCCATTGAAATAAACGTAGTAAAACCAGCTAATACCTCACGTTTGACCGTAGTATTTAGCTTTTCTAGCTCGAAGTAGGAAAGTATTTTTTCCTTCATCTGACATCCTCCTAAAAATCCGAACATTAAAAAATAAGTCCGTAAAAAAATGATTAAACACTAAAACAACGTGTTTAATCATATAATAATTAGCAACATAAGTAAACTAAAATTTAGAATAATCAGTAAAACACGAACATTTTCCAAACTCATATTCCATTTAACACTAGCACGCTAACATTAGTATTTTTATCAAATAATTGTTTCAGGGGTTTTGGCTGTTAACGTACTTCTTTTTCCACTTACATCGAATGTCTTCTCCGTTAATTCTTTCAAAGCTTCCATTGCCTGCGTACCCCGGGCTGCCTGTTCTTCATTGATTGATTCGATCACCAAGATCGCCTTGGTTGTTTCTTCCGTCAACATCGTCCGCTGTGCTTCACGCCAATTCAAGCAACGACAAATTGCTCCTTCTTCATCAAAATAAATTAGTTCTTCTGGTAAAGCCGGCGCATCTTCTTGCGCACCTAAAGGTAAGAATTTTTCGCCACCAATTGCTTTTCCCAACTGTAAATCACCTTTTATTTTTTCTAGATCTTCTCCCCCACACGGCACGCCATATTCCAAAGAAATACTGTTGTAACAGTCCACCAATGGATTGATCGGTGAGAATTCACGCCCTTGACTGACTCGCTTTAATAAAGCTTCAATGGATGAACGCGCACCTTTTTTCGTTTTGAATTTCGTAAAAGCTTGTCGCCACTGTACAATCACTTCATTTTGACTAAATGGCTCCTCCGTTAGATAAACTTGTGCTTTTTTAGCCGCTTGACCCAGTAACTGAGTAGCTTTCGCCTCATTGGACGGATCAACCTGATTATTGATTCCTTCGATAACTAATAATTCAATTGTTGCATTCGGAAAAATTTCCCAAAAGCTTTGATCAACTATCACCTTTTTCATTTCACTTTCCATCCTCTCTAATAAGTTCTTTGACAAAAATATAATCTGTTTGCGCATCATCACCCATATAAAAAATATGTTCACTAAAATGAGTAAATCCCCATTTACGATAAAAAGCTAACGCTGTTTTGTTGTGTTCCCAAACACCTAGCCAAATTTTTCTTTTTTTCTTCTCCTTCGCTTTCGCAACAGCTAGTTCCATCAAACGATTTCCTAAACCCATACGTTTAAACTGTTTTCGTACATAAATACGTTCAATTTCTAAAAAATCTGCTGACATCTCTTCTGACTGTTGCTCATCAATATTGATTTTTAGATAAGCTGCCGGTACATCAGATACCATTAATAAATAAAATTCCGAACCAGTCGTCATTAGTTCTCGACGCAACTTGCCGATTTCATAAGCTTCTTCCAAATAAATCGTCATATTTACATCTGTATTAAATTCTCCAAATGTATCTTCATATGTTTCAATACTGATTGCTTGCAGTTGTTGTGCATCATCTTCTGTTAGTTTTTTTAGAGTTATTTCTGCCATATAAAGTATAATTTCCTCTCAATAAATTCGTTTATTTCCTTTTTTTACAAAATTCCAATCATCACTCACGTTTGCACTCACTTTTTCTAATAAAATTTTCAATTGCTGTGCTTCTTCTTCTGTAATCCCCTGTAGAGCAACTTGATTTGAATACTCATTTTCTCGAATGATTAATGGATAAACAGTTTTTCCTTTACTTGTTGGATAAAGATGTCTTATTTTTTTGTTTTCTTGATCTTGTTCTTTCTCGATCAGCCCATTTTTTTCCAACTTTTTAATGGCACGAGCAGTTGTAGTTCGATCCACCTTGATCATTTCTGCTAATTTTTCCTGGATGATTCCGGGATTTTCACAAATACGAACAAGGTAAAGATACTGACCACGTGTCAAATCAACTTCTTTGAATTCAATGTTACTGATGGAATCTAAAGCTCGAGCAATCACACCAATATCCCGAAGAATCTCTACCAATCAAATTCCTCTTTTCATTTATTTATTTTCTAGTTTACTCTTTTTTGTTGCAAATGCAACAATTTATTTTAATTAAATAAAAGCCAAATCAATCAGCACATCTGCCAGTCAATTTGACTCAATCGTTTGAATCACTTTACTCAAAATAAGTATTCTTTTGTTTATGCAAATATTCCAGTTGTTCTCTCGTCGTTCGTTTTACCGATAGTTTAGGTAAGTTGTCTAACGCAAAAAAATCCATGTTTGAAGTTTCGTTATTTTCAACAAAGGAGCCTTCAATAATTGAGCAACTAAAAATCAGTTTATAATATTGATAGACTTGTGGAATATCTTTTCTCAAATTCGTATCAAAGATACCCAATAACTCATCTACTTGAACAATTAATCCTGTTTCTTCTAACACTTCTTTTTGAATGTTTTCTTTGGGCGACAGACCTACTTCAGCGTAGCCACCAGGAAGTGCCCATTCTTTTGTTTTTTTGTCTTCAACTAGCAGCACCTTATCCTCTTGCTTGATATACGCGCGTACATCAACTTTAGGTGTCGGGTATCCCTCATTTTGTTCTGTTAATTGAAATAGTTCAGCAACAGATTCCTGCCCAACCCTACTCAGTAGTTCCAAAGAAAGTTTCTTTAATTCTTGATACCGTTCTTTGTCAAATTCATCTTTTCCATAATACAAACCTGCTTCAGCAATTGCTAATAACCTGCGATACATCTCTAAATCACTCACACTTCTTTTCTCCTTCCCAAAAATCCAATCATCTATTTTTAGTTTAACGCAATCGTTTACACTTAACTAAATGTTTCACTTTTCTTGACAAAAATTTAGAGAAAATTTCCGCGTATTTATTTTGACACAGTAGTAGAATCACAATAAGTTTTCTGCTATGCTTAGTGGCACATCAAGAAAGGAGAATAAAGATGAACGGACAATTAGATTATAAAACTGCCATCAAAGACACTTTGCCTACTGTTTTTGGCTATATCGGAATTGGTATTGCATTCGGGGTCGTTGGACATGCTGCTGGTCTTCATTTATTCGTTATTTTCATGCTCTCAGCTTTTGTTTATGCAGGCTCTGCACAATTCATCACTGTCAGTATGTTAACTGTTTCAAGCCCTGTATTATCAATTATTTTATCTACTTTCCTAGTCAACTCACGCATGATCCTCATGAGTACAACTTTAGCAAATTATTTAAAAGAAAACTCATTAGCACAAAATGTAATGCTAGGAACACTGCTAACAGATGAAAGTTTTGCGTTAGGGATGAACAAGTTGAATTTTAGTAAAGGAAAGTTATCATTTGAGTGGCTCAACACAGCAAATATTATTTCTTATTTGACATGGATCGGCGCAACAATGATTGGTGCTCTGATGGGTAATTTTATTAATGACCCCAAACAATTTGGACTTGATTTTGCAATTGTTGCAATGTTTATTGGCCTACTTTATCTTCAGGTAATCGCAGATCGAACATTACCTCTTTCTCTACAATTTTCCGTTATTTTATTTACGTTAATAGCAATCGTTCTCGGATTGATTTTTATACCAAGTAACTTATTAATTATTGTAGTAACACTTTTAGGCTGTGGATTTGGGGTGATGATGAAACATGTATACTACTAGTTATCTCTTTTTTACTATTTTAGGTTGCGGCTTAGCAACTTGGTTATCAAGGGTCTTACCTTTTTTGTTCATTAAGCGAATGAACTTTTCTCAACCCGTAGCAGAATTTTTAAGTTTCGTTCCAATCGTTATCATGTCTGCGCTATGGTTCAATAGTTTATTCGTTCAAAACTTGGGACATCTTCCAAGCATCGACTGGGAAAACTTACTTGCTTCCTTGCCAACTGTTCTCAGTGCAATCATTTCTAAAAACTTATTAGTAATCGTCATCGTGGGAATGATTTCTTTGGCGGCTCTACGGTTTTTCATTTTATGATAAGCAAGAAATCCTACAGACACAGAAAAAATACTGTGTTTGTAGGATTTTGTCTTTATTTTTATAAAACTGTGTCGAACATGATTATCATAAATCTCAAGTAACCATACTTTAAATCCATAACAATTACTTCTCTGATTATATCAAGAATTCGCTAGTGTCATCGTACAGAAAATTCAGATAGCCTTTACTTGACATCAACTATCTTTTGTCGGGGAACAGTGTGTATGCGGTAGTGAGGATCATCGTATCGAACTCACGAAGGATTCCCATTTGTCTTAGAAAGCTTGGTAGACTCATCATGAAAGAAATATTACTGAGAGCGACACACCTGCTATCAATACTAAATCAAACATATTTTCAATCTACAACAGGAAAAATAATCTTTGTATCTATTCAAAACAGCATAGCTCTAAAACTATGAACCTGATATTATCGTTGCCGATGTTGTTTTGGAAGCATTCAAAACAGCATAGCTCTAAAACTATTGTGTTCTCAGAATAAAGATTTGTCAAGTTTTGGAAGCATTCAAAACAGCATAGCTCTAAAACGCAGACTTGAAAAAAATTAGTTACACGACAGTTTTGGAAGCATTCAAAACAGCATAGCTCTAAAACCTCGGATAAATATTTTTGAGGTTCCGTAATCGCACTATTCGCCCATAGCAAGGCTTCAGCATAAATGCTTCATTAGTTCGATTTACTTGTCAAAGAACGAAAAGATAAGTGATATCTGTTATTTTGTTGTCAAAAAATAATCTTGATCTAGAATTTGCTGAGTAACACCCTCAACTGGTCTAGGTTCCAAAAATAATACATCCACATTGTATAAAGAAATATGGTCAATTAATATTTGTAATTCTGCCTTTGTTAAATAAGAACAAGCATTCACAAATACTAATAATTTCTTTTTCACTAGATAACGATATACTTGGATTACTTCAATCATTTTTTCTAAAATAGTATCACTTTTTGTTTCGATCCGTATTCCTAAACACTTAAATATCTCCATGAGGGTCAACTCATCTTCTTCAAGATCTAGCGCATGTTCTAACAACTCATGCTGCATCACTTTGGCAATTTCCATCGACAGGTAATCAATTTTCGTTTTGATTTCTGGCTTTTCATTCAACTGATTTTCTAAATCAGCGTAAATAAATTTCAATGTTGCAGGTGAGTTCACTTCATACCCCAAAATGTCTGTAATCAAAATCAGTTCAGATTCTTTGAGGTTTTTTTGATTTTTATCAAACAATTTTAGATCACTCGTCTCATCATAATGATAGAACTGTTCAACAGTATGTGCATAAGTCTTTACATCTTCAATCACTAAAATTGTTGATAAATTTAATTTTAATGATTCATCCAGTAGCTTAAAGTTCAAATTCATCATGTGCTTCTCCTAAATAAACGACCCTTGCATCTGAATTTCCGATGCAAGTATCCTGTTCTCCTGTCAAATAGAGCATTCGCGCAAATTGTTTTTCCGTAATTGTCAAAATTGTTACTAATCCTTTTTTAGGATTATGTTGCTTCAATCGATTAATCATAGCTGTGTTAGCAGTGTTATTCAGCAAAATTTTACTATAAACAGAAAATTGGTGCATAATAAACCCTTCACTAAGTAAAAACTTTCGGAATCTCCGATAAATTTTTCTCTCTTCGGCAGTTTCTGTCGGCATGTCGAACATCAAAATCATTCTCATATAACGATAGCTCATATCCTAAAATTAGGCGCCCTTTCTATCTCGTTATTTAGTGATTTCACTACTTTTTTCGTATAATCACTAACGATATTGGTCAAAAACATTTTTTTGTTATGGTAAGGGTAATTATTCGTAAACAAATCAAATAGTGCTCGTTTGATTACTTGAAATTCCCGATGCTGATTCTCATAAACGATGTGATCAACTAGTGGTCGAAATGGTTCCATAAAATCACTTGCTAAGTTAAAATCATTGAACTGATTTGCATGTTTTAACCCAAATTGCGTCATGCAACCTGTTTGAACAACTTCCCTTGCAAACATACTCAATAATAACGTGTAGCCATAATTCAAACCGGCGTTGATTGAATTGTCCGCCTCACGTGTAAACTCCTTACCAAACAAAGCATTGAAATAAATTCTTGCAGCATGACCTTCGCGATTACTAGGATCAAAAATTTCTAATTCATTTTGCAGGTTAAGAAGTGAGGCTGCTTTTTCTTGAAGGTCAAAGCCAGCTAGTAACTGACTTTGATTCAAGATTTTTTGTGAAATGATTTCAGTCCAAATTTCCGCTTTTCTGTTTTCTTTCCATTCCAATTGCCGAGCTAATTGCAAACTACTATCATGACGTGCATAGAAAGATAACAATTTACCAATAGGCAAACGCTTATCATCACAAAAAAGAATCAGAATATTTTCATCAATCAAGCGTTTGATCAGCATGGTAGTTAACGTAATATCTGTTGTTTCCAGTAGGAGAACATCAATTTCAGACAGGTGGATCAATTCTTGGCGATCATATGTCCGAAAAACTAAATGATTGTTTTTGTAAGTCAATTTAGAATGCGTATTTACTACTACTGTCCGCCACCCCATTGACTCAGACCAACCTTCTTTGAGTTTCGTATAACCCTGTAATTGATTGATTAATAAATGTTGCCTTATATAGTTCTGCTGTGTTTTTGTATCTACTTCGTTCGATTGTTTCTCCGAAGAACTTAAAGCTTGCTGGTGCACCTTGTTTATTCAATTGAAGTAATTGAATAAATGATGATGCTAATTCTTTCATATTTGCATCACGATTCTTTTCATATAAATCACGGACTTTTTTCTGTCTGTCTTCCGCACCAACATAGCGATCGGTAAACTGTAAGATTACTTCTAATAATTCAGTAAATTTTGCGCGATGATTTTCTAAATAAAGCAAGCTTTTACCACCGGAATCATCCACATGTTTGGCATGGTACAATAGTTCAACTAAGTCATCTGGCAAGACCATTTGATTGCCTTTTTGAGATTCATCTGCACTTGCTAATAAACGACGACGACCATCGGCAAATTGATACAAAGAATATTTTGGAAGCTTCAATTGAACTTCAGGATGGATAAAGCCTTTTTCTTCTAAGAAGCCGACTTCATTTTTTTCAAACGCTTGTCGTTCTAAAATTTTGATTCCCACTAATTGTTGAACAACTTTCGCCGCTTTTCCTTTTTCATGAGTAATAATAACAGAATATGCCACTGTTGGACTGTCGAACCCACCATAATTGACGGGTGCCCAGTTGTTTTTTCTAGCAATCAATTTTTTTGAAGGTCCTTTAGGTAAGATTGATTCTTTCGTAAATCTACCCGTTTGTATTTCAACTTTCTTTACGATATTCATTTGATGATAGTTCATCACTTTTTTGATCGTCTTGATGTCTCTTTGGCGATTCCAAAGGACTTCGCCAGTTTCTTTGTTTTTTAACACCTCATCGCTTGTAAAAAAGTTCATGATATTTGAATAGAACTCTTTTTTGGCGGTCGCTTTGTTCAGTGCACGAATGGAAACTTTCGTGTAATCCCCATAGACAAATTCAGGTGCTAATTTAGGATAAACTTTCAATAGAGCTTGTGCAATGACCCCATTCAAGTAAGCATCTTGTGCATGATGGTAATCATTGAGTTCTCGAATTTTATATAACGAAAAATCTTTTCGAAACTGGCTTGCTAAAGAAGATTTTAACGTAATCACACGAACAGGTTTTTCGGATGATTGTTGATTGTTATATTTTTGGTGTAAAATCTGAGCAACATTTTTTGTGATCTGGCGTGTTTCAACTAATTGACGTTGAATAAAGTATGCTTTGTCCTCTTCCGTCAAACCGCCATTGACTGCTTTCGTCAAATAACTGAATTTCTTTTTGCTGATCAGTCCGGAAGCCAAAAGTCTTTCCCAAGTAGGTTGCATTTCTTTCACTATATTTTCAGCAGGTACCGTGTTTGATTTGCCACGGTTCATACGAGATGTAGTCAATACACGGTTGTCGATGGAATCATCTTTTACGAAACTTTGGGGAATAATGTGATCAATATCATAGGAAGATAAGTTGTTGATGTCTAGCTCATCGCCGGTATACATATCACGCCCATTTTGGAGATAGTATAAGAACAAGCGATCATTTCTCAGTAAATTAGCGTCCTTGCTAATCGGTTCATCTTCCAAAATACTACTACCAAATTTTTTGATCGCTTCTTCTAAATATTTCATGCGTGCCCGCGAAGCGCGGTTTCCTTGCGCGGTTGTTTGGTTTTCTCTCGCCATTTCTACCACAATATTTGTTGGTAATTCCCCCATGATCTCAATGATTTCTTCCACGATTTTCAAGCTTTGTAAAATTCCTTTTTTGATTGCGGGGCTACCTGCTAGTTCTTGGACACGTTCTTCTGTATTCTTGTCATTGTCAAAAGCTATTTTTTCGATTTCTTCTTTAAAGGATAGATTTTCATCGTTAATTAATTGCATAAAGTTACGGTTACGATTTCTTGGTAGATCATCATCATCAATCAAGTAATCGAGAATCGTTTTTTGTGTTTTTTGGTCAACAATACCATGAATCAGCTTGGCTGATAAACGTCCCCACCCTTTGTAATGTTTACGTTCCAATTGCTTTTGTTCTTCTTCAGTTAATAAGTCGGAAAACTGTTCTAATTGTTTACGACGCATTTTACGATCTTCAAAGACAGTCAAAATTTTTACGATTTGTTCAAAGTGTTGTTCGTATTCTGGTTGTTCAAATAACGCTGGTCGGATACCCAGTTTGACTAAATCATGATACGTTCCTAGACCTGCATTAAAAGCTTTCTCGATTCCTTCCACTTTTGGATTTTCAATGCCATATTCATTTTTTAAAAAGGCCTCTAGTATTTCTTTTTTGACTTTTCGTTGTTGTTTAAATAGATCATTGACGATTTGCTGTTTTTCTTTACTCGAAAAATTCTGCACACGTCCGTTATCATCAATGTATTTTACCTTGGTCAATTCATTGTAAACAGTAAACTTTTCATATAATAAGCTATGTTTAGGCAAGACTTTTTCCATTGGCAAATAAGAATCGTTATTGGTCATCCGTTCCACAAAGTCCGTTGCTGATTTTTCGATATCTACTTTTTCATTCAAATTCCATGGTGTAATTTTTCCAGATTCTTTTCGAGTTAGCCAGGAAAAGCCCCCTTCTCCTTGTGCTAATGGTCCTACATAATAAGGAATTCTAAATGTCATGAGCTGGCTAATTTTTGCTTCCTCTAAAAAGGGATAATATGGTTTTTGATTTTTGATAATTGCTTTTAATTCTTCTAAATGGAGCTGATAAGGAATCACACCGTTATCATAAGTTCTTTGTTTGCGTAAAAAATCCTCCTGTTCTATTTTTGCTAAGAAATCTTCCGCACCTGTCGTTTTCGTTAGCGTTTTTATCAAATATTTATAAAATGCTTCTTGGGACGCACCGCCATCGATATACCCCGCATACCCAGCTACTTTTTTGTTTTTAAATAGATCATCATACTCGTCTGGTATGTTTTCACGAACAAATCGCTTCAATGCTTTTAGATCTTCTTTGTGATCTGTAAAACGCGCAACCATACTACTTGATAATTTTGCTCGTGTGGAAGCTTCAGTTACTTTCAAAATATTGGTCAACGAAATCGCATCATAGACACTTTTTGCTGCATCAAACACACTGCGAAAATCTTCACCTATTTCAGCGAGTAAAGTTTCTAAATTTTCTTCATGCTCTTCTTTTGAAAATTGGATTTTAGCATCTTCATCCAACGAAAATGTTTTTTTGACATTCCCTTGATTTCCAACAATCATTTTAATGAACTGCGCAAAGTCTCCTGTACTTTTTTCTTCAGGAAATAGACTTAAAATCAGTTCAGCTCGCTTCATACGAGAAATTTTTTGCTCGGCAATCCTATCTAAAGCGGTCAGTGAGTCCAGCTCTTTTTCAACGTTGAAGGTTTCATTGTAGACTTGGATAAACTGTTCAAACGTTCCAGAAACAGAAGAATTTTCTGTATTCAGTTCTCCTTCAATCAAAAAATGTCCTCTGAACTTAATAATGTGCGCTAAGGCAAGATAAACCAAACGTAAATCTGCTTTCTCAGAGGAATTAGCTAAATGCTCACGTAAATGATAAATCGTCGGAAACTGTTCATGGTAAGCTACTTCTTCAGCTATACTTCCAAAAATCGGATGACGTTCATTTTCTTTTTTATCTGTGATAGAAAAGCTTTCATCCAAACGAGCAAAAAAATTCGGATCGACTTGATTCATTTCTTCACCGAATATCGTACGTAAATATTGAATTCGTTGTCGGCGTCGAGCGATTCGTCTACGAGTCGTCCGTTTCAATCGTCGTCCTTCAGCGGTTTCACCCTGTTCAAATAAGCGAACACCCCAAAAGTTTTTTTTGACTGCTTTTTTTTGAGTATTACCTGAAATTTTCATTTTTCGTTTTACTAAATCATAATCTTCTGTCAGCACTGCCCATCCGACACTTGCTGTGCCGATGTCAAGACCAATCGTGTAATTTTTTCTCATCTTTACCCCTCCCAAATTTGCTTCTGTAACTTCTTTTGTAAAAATAAAAAGAATATTTCTGTTGTGTATTCTCGAATATGTGATAAAATGTACTTGTTGGTAGCATTCAAAACAACATAGCAAGTTAAAATAAGGCTTAGTCCGTAAACAAATTTTGGCACTGTATTCGGTGCTTTTTTTGTACTCTTTTTTTAATTGAATGTTGTTTTTAGAACAAGAAATTGCTACTTAATCATTTCAAATTATACCACTACCCACTTCACAAGCAAGCCTTTTCAATTGATATACAAACAATTTTTATTCTTATTAAAATAAGAATAAAAACAAAACATTTATTGAATTTAAAATAACTTTACATCAATCCATATCAAGTTATTTTTATCCAAATAAAAAAAGTGAGACAAAAACATTATCTGTTTTGCCTCACTTTTTTAGTATCACAGATTCAAATAGTTTTTTTCAGACTGAAACTAAACATCAATTTATACTTGTGAAAATAATTCAATCATCTTTATTTAGCTTATCTATTAGCTGGTTTTCCTTGCTTCCTTCCTATTCATCTTTCATTTTCAGAAGAATCAAAAGCACCCAACTCTTCATTCAAGAAATAAGAAATAATCGTGCGAATTCCTACTAATGCCGCCAATTGAAAAATATCTTTCAATGTTGGTTTGATGATCGACTCGATGATTCCAGCAGAAATAATAATTTCCAAGCTTAGTAGAATGTAGCCACCTAACATTTTTTTAATTTCCGTGTTCTTTTTGATTTTTTCCTGTTTAGTTAATTGTTTATCAAATGAAAAATAGAGGAAATCTTTTGCGGATAATACCGCTCCCCACAGTAACAATAAGATAGCCAAAAAATTAAATCCTAAAACGAGGTATTGTGCATAAGACAAGAATTGTTCATTCAACATATCCTTCATCCTTCACTCCCCCTTACTCGTTTTTGTTTATCCGAAATTTCTCTGTTCAAGAAATAAGAGATCACTGTTCGAATGATAACCATCACAGCCAACTTCAAAATATCTGCCCAAGTTGGTCGAATAATTGATTCAACAATATCCGCCACAACTAGCACTTCCAAACTCAATAAAATATAGCTAGCCAGCAATTTTCTAACTTCTGCATTGCGCTGATTTCTTTGTACATAACTTTTTTTTATCGACTGAAACTGAAATAACGTTTTAAGCACTAAAAATATTCCCACGATCAAAATTAAAATGGAAAAAATATTTAAAACAAAAATGGCCCATTCCAAATAGAAAATAAACGTTTCATCAAACATCACATATCACACCTCTTCCATTATCCATAACTTTATTGTAAAGAATGCAAGAGGTCTCGTCCAATCAGAACAAAAAAATTCGTTTGTCATGTTTACTTATATAAATTAGACAGACTACAAAACGTGTCAAAAAAATCTTTTTTTGACACGCGTATCATTTGGTAGTTTTAACTATTGGGTCTATCATTTAAAACATAAGAGAGATGTCACGAGAAATAAAGGAGGATTTTCTTATGAACAAGAAACTACTAAAATTAAGCATTGGTTTAGGTGTTCTAGCAATTAGTGCACTTATCGTTGGAAAGAAGACGGGTTTCTTTGAAGATGACAGTCATTTATATGACGAATATGAATCAATCTAGTCGTCCAATCATCAGAGTTGTCAAAGCCAAGTACTGGAGGAAGAATCGCAATGAAAAAAAGTAAAGCAATCATGATCGGGGCAGGCATTGCCAATATGGCTGCTGCTGTGTATTTAATTCAAGAAGGAAAATGGCAAGGAAATCAAATCACTTTTTACTCGTTAGATGACCACGGTGCAAATGATGGCGCACCAACAGACACCGTCACAGATGAATATTGGAATAAAAACCATCCGATGGAAAATACAAAAGGCTATATTGCTCGTGGTGGTCGAATGCTGAACTATCGAACCTATGTTGACTTGATGGATTTACTCAGTCGCATTCCATCTGCAACAGAACCAGGAATGACTGCAGCGGAAGACACACGCGACTTTGATGCCAAACATCGAACATACGACAAGGCACGTTTGTTAGAAGGTGGAAAAGGAATTATTGATGGTGGAAAACTAGGATTCAACAATAAAGACCGCTTACTCTTAACAAAACTAATTTCGATGCCTGATTCAGAAGAAGAAAAATTAGACAACGTAACAATAGCTGAATATTTCAAAGAATCTCCTCATTTCTTTGAAACAAATTTCTGGTTCATGTGGGAAACAACTTTTGCTTTCCGTACCCAAAGTTCTGCTCAAGAACTTCGTCGTTACATGCACCAAATGATTTATGAATTTACACAAATCGAACATTTAGTAGGTGTCAACCGTACACGCTACAATCAATATGAAAGCATCATGTTGCCATTGATCAATTATTTAAAAGACCAAGGTTGTCAGATCATCTTGAATCGTTTAGTCACTGACTGGGAATTCAAAGAAACACCTATGCAAGATGAAATCACTGTAACTGGTTTAGAAATGATCAATACAGAAACAAATGAAAAAGAACATATTATTGTTGACAGCGATACCGCTGTTATCTTTACCAATGGCTCAATCACTGACTCAGCAACTTTGGGCGATTACGAAACACCTGCTGCCGAAAATATGGACTACGGTGCCGCTTCAAGTTTGTGGAAAAAAGCAAGTGAACGTTTCTATAATTTGGGAAATCCCGACAAGTTTTTTGCTGATCGAGATACTAGCGAATGGGTCAGCTTTACTTTAACAACTAAAAACCATTTGTTGCTGAATGAAATTGCAAGAATTACCACTCAAGAACCCGGCAACGCGTTGAATTCATTTATTTCAACAACGCCAATCACCCCTTTAGGTCATAAAGATGTCAATATGTCGATCGTGGTTCATCATCAACCACATTTTACTTCACAAAAACCAAATGAAACGGTTATTTGGGGTTACTTCCTTTACCCACGTCGTCATGGCGAGTTTGTGAATAAACCTTATATTGAAATGACTGGCCGAGAAATGTTGCAAGAACTTATTGGTCAACTATCAAAAGTTGATCCTGGTCCAGTAAATATCAGAGAAAAAGAAGAAGACATTTTTGCTAGTGTTATTAATAACATTCCAGTATATATGCCTTATGCTTCTGCGTTGTTCAATAATCGGGCAAAAACAGATCGTCCAAAAGTTATTCCAAAACATTCAACAAACCTTGCCTTCACTGGCGAGTTTGTCGAACAACCTTATCAAATGATTTTTACAGAACAAAGTGCTGTTCGTTCTGGTGAAATTGCCGCATTCCATTTTGCTGGGATCCCAATGTCACGTCTTGTCAAAACACCGCGTTATGATAAAGACATCCCAACACTTGCAAGAGCAGCTAAGAAAATGTTTGAATAAACATTGTTGGCTTGTAATAACGAATCAATCAATGAGAGACTAGGAAACGTAACCTCCTAGCCTCTCGTTTTTTATGCACACACTCTTCATAGTTAAAGATATTTGATCAAGCTTTTTTTTGATTCTTGGTAGACTGATAACCTACTTCATAAAATTGATGCGCATCCACTCTTTCTTGACCAAAGTTCAGACGAACCCCCGCATACTTTCGGCGTCTTCCTTCTTGCTCAAGGCCGTCTCCAATACCTTGATATCGTACTTTTCTTCCTACAGTTAAACCCAAAAATACAAGGAATACAAGGTTAAATAAACTTCTGCGTGAACGTATCCTGCACTTCTTCATCAAGATCTTCAAAAACAAGTAAAAAATGATGAAACGAATCTTGTTGAAACTCTCGGATTTTTTCTTGAACGCATTGCTTGTTCCATTCATAGCCCGAATCCTAAGCATTAATTGTAACTAATGCTACAGTGTCTGTTACTAAACTTTTTCGTAGCATCTTACTCACCCATCTTTCTCATAAAAATAGCATGCATTGAGTGATTTAATTTTCGACTAATTACGTCGTTAAGTGTACCATCAATGAACACATTCTTTGAACTAATTCCTTTTGTAGTACAGACTTGCCTTGTCAGTAAGCAAAATGCCCTTCCATTTATAAACTCATTTGTCTTTGTCAATAGACTATGTTTAACTGAAAGCAAGACTAAAATAAGCAAAGTGGGTGTCCTAATGGAAGCGAACTATCTTGATTTTATTCAATCTGGAAAAATGTACAATGATTTGGCTAATACACTGATACAAGCCCGCCAGGCAACAATGGCAAAAGTTTTGACTTACAACAACCTCTACGGAACAGATGAGTCTGCTAGAAAAGAGATTCTTTCCGAATTACTTGGTTCTGTTGGAGAATCTGTTTTTTTTGAACTGGGTTTTCGTTGTGAATTTGGCAAACATATTCATATTGGCGAACGTTTTTATAGCAATTTCGATTGTATCTTATTAGACGGCGCGGAAATTCGAATTGGTGATGACGTCTTATTTGGACCACGTGTTGGAATTTTTACAACCAATCACGCAATTGATCCAGAAGAACGAGTGGCTGGTGCTTGTTATGCAAAACCAGTTTCAATCGGTAACAAAGTGTGGCTAGGGGCAAATGTGACGGTAAATCAAGGAGTGACAATTGGCGAAAATACGATTATCGGCTCTGGTAGTGTCGTTACAAAGAACATTCCTGCAAACGTCATCGCTGTTGGAAACCCTTGTCATGTACTGCGAACAATTACTGAAGCAGATAAAACAGATTATTTTTCCACACTCATGACTCCCTAATTCTACTTTTGTTTCTGATTCATAACTAGATACGAAAAAAAGACTGAAAAAATTCAGTCTTTTTTTATTGATAAGATTTCTTCGTTTTCTTCCATAAAACAAATTGCTTATTTTGTTTTTTAAGATGATAGTCATCAAAGCGATTCGCCTTTAACACAAAAGCTGATTTCTTATAATTGTTGATGCTAGCTTTTATAATCTGCTCTTTTGATTTCTCTTTGATGATTATCTTATAGCGTCCGCCTGGCAGTTGTTCAAATAAAATATGTCCTTGTGCATCACTGCTTTGTTGAAGGAGCAGCCCTTGCGCATCCATGATTATTTGTTGATCCCAATCAGTCAGATATACTTGTTGATCTTTTTGAGGTTGACCGTCCACACAAAATGTAAATGCTAAAGAATAATGAAAATCTTTACTTTTTATCTGATTCCATTTTAACCAGCTCCAGTGAATAACGATAACTAAAAGAATCAAACAAATCAGTCCAAGTAAAATAAATCTGCTGAGATGATAAGTCGCTACTTGTTTTTCCGCCGATTGTGCTTTTTTTTCTTCGTAAGGGACTCGTTTGCTTGTGACTAGTAAACGGTGCGTATTTATACCATAAGGCGTACAAGTCACTAAAGTCACTAAATCTTCCTTTTCTTTTATGGCTAACGCATCTACATCAGTTGGCAAAACAATCGTGATTTGACTAACTTCATACGCAAGCTTTTTGCCAAGAGTTTCAATATAAAACTGATCGCCAATTTTTAATTTCTCTAAATCAGTAAATAATTTTTTTTTGGGCAAGCCGCTATGCCCCGTAATCACTGAGTGTGTACTTTTTCCACCAATTGGATAAGAGGTTCCTTGCAGTAAAGTCGCTCCTCTTTCCAAAAATAATTCATTCGTTTGATCAAAAATTGGCAAACTGACATTGATTTTAGGAATATGGATGGCGCCGATCAAGTGATCGTCTAAGTGTTGAATTTGTTTTCCCTCACTCTTTTGAGAACGTTTCGAGAAATAATCCCCTAATTTTTCAGAACCAATCAGCAAACCTTTTTCTCGTTGTTGTTGATTTGTTTTAGCCATGCTACTTAGCCGTTTTTTCCGTTCTTCCTCACCTTTTTGATGAACTTCTCGTTGGTAAGTTTGTAGCCTAACTTGGTCAACCACATTGTTCAATGAATCAGCCACAAAGGGATACAAAAAAATAAAGAAACCAATCAAGAACAACATCAAAGCACTGCCCTTTAAAAACAACCCCAGTGGCTCTTCTTGCACTTGATTTTGTTCTTTTTTTCTCAACTTCTTCACATCCCTCACCTCTTTCGCCAAATTCTAGCGAAACATGGACAATGACAACTTTACCATTGGTTATCATCGTCCACCCTTCATATCCTTAAATTTCTGTTGGTTTCTTTAATTTACGATACCCACCATAAGCCGCTAGCATTAGGAATGAACCAATCAACAAGAATAGATAAATTCCGTTTCCACCTGTTGAAGGTAATGCACCTTTTTTCGTATTCGGAACTTCTACATCCTTTGGTTGCCCAATTGTTTCAAACCCACTGTAGCTTCCAAGTTCTACTGTAAACTCTGTGAATGCAGCATCCCCAGTTGGTAATGCGTAACCGTCAGCAGCTTTCACTTCTTTCATGTAATAAGTACCATACTCTAATCCTTGAACTTCAAATTTTCCAGTGTCTGCCAAAGATACAAATTTAGTGGCACCTGTTTGGTCATCGACCCATTCAACACGATCTGCATCGTTTTGATAATTACTTAGTTCCTTATTATCTTTATAGAAAACAGCATATTTTTCTTTCGTTGCATTCCATAATTCAAATTCTGCTCCAGCAAGTTTGGCTTTACTTGATGCATCATATTTTTCAAATTGACGTCCACCTGTAACTACTTTTTCTGGAGGTTGCACATCTTCTGAGTAGTCATAGGCATCTCCACGACCAATCGCAATTTTCGCTGTATTCTCTTGTAGCTCATCAGGTGTGATCGTTGCTGTTAGTTTCATCGCATAGTGGACAGTTAATTGCCCCCCACGTGCAGCAGCAAGTTTAGTCAATGTATCCACATTAGCTTTCCCATCTTTTTCCGTTAAAATCGTTAGTATAAATCCATTACCCACTTCTTCCAATGAATAATCGTTATCTATAGTTAGTTCTGTCGTACCTGCTGTCACAACAAGTTGTTGGTTAAAATAAGTCAAGCCAGCAGTTGGTTTATCTTCAATAATAAAGTTATTGATTACTGGTGTGTCATCATCATTCACTGAATCAATAAAGTAAGGAATTGGTGCAGTAATCGTATAATTGATCAAATATCCTTTTTCTAAATCTGCATAACTAATTTCTGTGCCGTTGCTTAATGTGATTTTTCTTAATTCAGAAGGATCAATATTCATTGCCTTACTAGACTCTTGCGTTTCATTTTTTGGATATAAATGAATATCATCATTATACGTATCTAGCCATTCTCCAGGGGTAGCTGTATTCGGCATCATCACTGGCATCAGCACAACCATCGGTGCCGCCACTTTGGCAATATCAGCTGGCGAATATGTTTCTAAAAATAAATACGCTTTATCCCGTTTTTCATTAGTCGCTTCTGTCACTTTTAATTGATTAAAAACAGCTTCCCCCTTATCATTCGTTGTGACAGTTCTTTCAGCTACTAGATTATAGTCTTGGAACCAAGTAGCTGTATACTCCTCTTGAATCAATTTGATTGCTTCTGGTGAAGTCATCCCATCGTCCACTTCAACTGTCGTTGGATTATCCTTTAACAAAGCATAATAGACGTCTGTTACATCAAATAAACTAAAGTCAACACCTGGAAGTGGCTCGCCACCAAAATTATCATTTACCAAACCATTATTAAGGGTATCAGATGGCATCGATGAAAAACTACGCTTATGTAGCGTGATTGCTACTTCTTCTGGTTTCGTTGCTACTGCTGCTGCATCTACAGTTGTACCAAATCCTTGAAAGAGCGGGGTAAGCATCCCCGCAATCGTTAGTACTTTCCAAATTTTTTTCATTTTTTCCTCCTATAAATCTTTTTTAGTTGTTTTTTTTCTTCTCAAGTAATACCAAACACCTAACAGAATCATTACACCAAACAAAAATGCACCTGTCTTAACTGCACCTGTTTGCGGAAACTTACTAAACGGCAGTTTATTCCCCATATTCGCTGGCTCTTCTGAATCTTTCGTAGTTGCTTGCCGCTCATTATAAATGCGCGGTGTTGCACTTTCTTCTGCTTCTTCAGGTACTTTTCCTGAAAGCAGTTCTAACATTTTTTGTCCAGCGACAGTTACAAAGGTTTCATTTCCTTCATCATCAACCCATGAAGCAGGAATCTTCACTTCAATTTGTTTACTCGCCTCATTGATTTCATACCCTTCCACACTCTGAACTTCTTCAAAATAATAAGTATTCGGTGCTAGAAGTAACCCATCTGTATCAACCAGTCCATTGTCTTTTGACTGATATTTACGAATATTTTCGTCAGTCAATGGTTCATTATTTTTTGCTTTTTTCCACTTGCTGTTAAAACTTTTAGTAGAATCAGCTGTCAAATACAGCTTTTCTCCATTTTCAATTTTATACAGAACAAATTTTGCTCCTGCTATTGGAGTGCCTTCTTCATTTGTCCCTTTCGTTCTGCCATATTTAAAGAAATAAGGATCTCGTAAATACCCGATGTTTTTGGGATACAAGTGGATTTCCTGTAATTCATTTGTTGCATCCATTGGGTCCATAATTGGTAAAACAACTGCTAAGGGCGTAGTCAGTGTGTCTTTAGCCAAATTCGTTCCACTTCCAGTATCGGTATCTTGCTCAACAAACAAATACACCGCATCTTGGTTATTACTCTTTCGTGGAAGATGAATTCTGCCAATCCCCCCACCATATTTTCCATTCACTTCGCCTTCATTTTGCGTCTGGATCGTGCCAACTAATGGGATGCCTTCCTTTTCGACTAAGTTATTAATCTGTTGAAAACTATAATTCGCCATTGTTTGAACAAATTGTTTCGCTGTTTCCGTGTTTGTTTTGCCATAGTATTCGGTCAGGTCGTACACCTGAAATTTTGCTCCGTTCAATGGCGTTGTTTGTGTGATGACATCTACCTCAGTCATGTTTTTATCAATTTCTTTGCCGTCATTTTCATACATCTCGAAGTTTTCCTGACTGTAATCTACATCACGAATGATGCGCTTATGCAAAATAATCTCAACTTCATCATTTGTTTGTGCCTGAGCGATCGTCAAAGGAATGCACAGAAAAGAAAGAGTCGCCAGTATCACACCAACTAGATTTACTATTTTGCGACTCATTTCAATCCCTTCTTTCTTTTGTTTTGATAATAGAAATAACTTCCACCGACTATTCCAGCCAAGCCAACTAAAATCGCTGAAATCAACATAAAGATCTGCCTACCACGACCACCTGTAGCCGGAAGTGGATTTTCCGTATCATTACCTACCTCAACGGACAACTCGATTCTCTCGTTATCAATCAACTCATACGTAAGTTCCTTTGTCTCAGCTGGAGAGCTTGCATCCATTGTTGGATAATAAGCAATTTCTGCTTTCAAACTTCCTTTTTCCTTTCCAGGAATGACTTTTGAATTTTCATCTAACTCAGCTTCTTCTCGGTAACTAATAGTTAACAAGAAATAGCCCGGCAATTTTCGGTACCCTTTAGGTGCACTTGTTTCAATAATTCTATAATTACCAGCTTCTAGATCTTTGGAGATAAAACTTGCTGGATCCTTTTCATCCACAGTCAAGCCTTCTTCAATCAACTCGAAGCCATTGTCTAGTTGCTTTTCAATACTAAAACTTGCACCTTCCAGTTTTTTCTTGGTTACACTGTCTAATTTTTCTAGCATTAAATCTATTGGTGCTAAATCATTTGTTAAAGTTAATTCTAAAATATCGTCAATCAGTTGGTAGCCAGTTGGGAATTGAGCTGACTCTTTATCAAGATTTATTCCATCAACAATAAAATTACCTTCTTCATTAACTTCAAATCGAAAAACTTTATCAGATAATTGATAGCCATTTGGCGCAACGTTTTCTGTAACTGTGTATTCACCTGGCATCAATCTCAGTGGTATGTCATAGTCTAAATCAGCATATTTTTCAGTGTGATAACGATAAGCGTAGAAATAACCGATACCATCCGCCTGTCGTTCCGTGTTTGGCTCTAACGGATTCCCTGTATAAGCACGATAAGCAGGGAAAGACGTATCATTTTCTTTTGTAATCGTAAATCCTGCACCATTTAATAGTTGATTATTCTTATCTATTTTTTTTACGCGGACTTCTCGATATAAGAAAGTATTTTCAACCTCAAATTCGATCCACAGCGTATCATCAGTTTCATCAACGGTATAAGCTAAAAATGTCCAATCTGTTGCATTTATTTGTTTTAATCGGATTCGATCATTATTATGGACCTGTAATAACCAATCCTCTTCTTTTACCGGATCTTGATACCCCGCAGGATTTTCTGTCTCAACAATTCGATATTCTACATATTGATAACCATCGCCAGTATGACAAAGCTACCGGATTTGGCTAAAGAATAAACTTTTTTTTGTCCATTTCCGTCTAAGACGTATTCACCAGTGTCATCAACTTCATAAAAAGTCAGCAGTCCTTTAGCAGATTCTTTATTTTCACCAGAAATACCTTTTGCAATGGGCTTCCCTTGAAGTTCGCCTGAACCATTTGTTTCATAAAGAGAAAATTCAGCACCATCGATTGCTAATCGACTTTCTTTTGCTACCTTTTTCAAGTTTAGTTGAATAGGTTTATATTCATTTTTCATTTCTAATTGCACGTATAATTCTTCAAAATCTGTTTCTGTTTCATTTTTTTCCTGAACAATTGATAATTTATGATGACTACCCTCAAAGTACGAATTAGGATCATCACCCTCAGTAACATTGACCGTACTTACTCGTTCACCAGAAGTTCCTGCCACAGTTAATTCATAATGGCCTAATGTTTCACCAGGTTTTGCGATATACTTTTTAATTTGGAACTTCAAGGCTTCTTCTATTAACTCATATCTTTCAGGTCCGCCAATTTCTTTCACCCAATAAACATCACTCGTAGCGTCTTCACCATCACTTAGTACATCAATCTTCGTATTAAAGATAGCCTGCCCACTATCTGTCGTCACACTTTTCTCAATCAAGTTTGCTCCAGATGATTTCGGATCTGCATCATATAAACCAAACAAAACACCGGCTAATGGCTTGCCATCTTCTCCAATTTTCTTAATTTGTAAATTACGATCAGGATGTTCAAAACGAATTGATGGTGCCGGGAAAAACATTTTCCCTGACTCGACATCGTTGTCATAATCCTCTTGATTTTGGATATAAGCTAAGTTATTGACGGTGTAAAACTTTCCATCTTGAGCGCCACCATCTAACTTCACTTGATACTTGATTCGTACCATTTCTCCTTCACCTAATGATATTGGTGAAAATTTATAGGCATGATTATCTCGTCCTTGATAGCTGGTTGGCATTGCCACAACATCAGCCGGTCTTTGCCCATGTTTCGCTTCATCCCATAATTCTGGTGCTTGGTAGCGAACGTTACCATCCGAGCTATTATCAAGATGGTAATAGTTGATTTCAGCCGATGTTCCGCCATTAAATAAGGATACATTAAAGCCTGTTTCATCATATAAAGTTGCTTGACGAATCGTTTTCGTAAATGTTGAAGAAATCGATTCTAGCGCTGTAACAATATCCCTTTTATTACTTGCATTATAGTAATATGGGCTACCATCATCTTTTGCATCAGCAATATTTTGTAATACATTCCGACCAATCGCATCTAATCGCTGACGGCTGCTAACAGAGCCATCAATTCCTAGACCAATCGTGAAAATATTTGGTGGATCGTCCATCTTATTTTTCAACCAGTGATGATAAGCTACTGTGTTAATTGCTGCCGCTTTTTCATCTGAATTCGAATTTCCAGCTGTGTTGTTATTAGCTGAACCATCACCAATCCAAAGAGATGTATTATCATTATCTTTAACCTCACCACCAGTGTAACGTGTACCAGATGGTCGATCAAAATCACTTGGATAAGTCAAAGGCCCAACAAAACCTGCACCTGACGTATTTCCAGAGTAAGTTTCAAAATTTTTAAAAGGTTCAATATTATTCGCTGCTGTTGTGACGACCTTATCTGACATAACAACATTATTATATTTAACTGGTCCATAACTATACGTTGGAATACCGTCACCAACAACAATCAAAATTTTCTCTGGTTCTCGTTCAGCTTCACCATTGTCTTTATATAAAACTTCATAACCTTTTCTTAATCCCAAGGAAAGAGGTGTTCCGCCAATGGGTGATCTGTATAAGGCATTATTACTCGCCCGATCAGTTAGTTTACTAATATCATTCGTCATTTCTGTTACATTCGAATCGATACCTGCTTTACCATTGGAATAAAAATTGACCATCCCGATCCGTGCGTCCATTGTTGGATTGGACAGTAGATTCTGACTGAGTTCTTCAACAGCTTCTACTAACGCATTATTTTTTGATTGGTTATTTGTTCCCGTCGTTTCACTCATACTTGCTGATTTGTCTAGTACAAAAACGACATCTACTGGTTGAACATCTCGATTTTCTCCACCGATCACATCAAGATAAACGTTGTATAGCGTGGTATTATCTTCAGAATGTATCTCATTATTATTAGCGCTTTCCTGCAAAACAGGTTCTACCCATTTTTTGATATAAGCACCACTATAGTCTAAATAACTATTTTCAAAAGTTCGATCATTCCCCCACAGTTGAACTGTCGGTGCGTGCGTATCTGTTTCGTCATTTCCTGCTGTTGAATCATTATCAGTTGCGTAGTTATAATTCCGCCAATTTGCGCCACCAGCATGGTAATCTTCATCTGAAATCGGTTCGTCACTGCCATCCTCGTATAGTTCGCCCTTATCTCCAGTATATGTAGCTGTTTCCTGTCTATCAGCTAACACCTTCGTATAATCATTCGTTGCAAAATAAGGATAACGATGTTGTGTATCTCCATCTTGTGGATAAATGTATTTGTAAGGATCATTTGTCGATGTGGGGCCAAGTCTCTCAAGGATACCCGCAAACAGCGGACTTTGATTTCTAACCAATGGTGTTCCTTGACTTTCTACTTCACTTGTTTCGTTGGATTGTTCTGCGGTGTTCGTTTTTTCAGCATCCTCATTTTGGGAGCTTTCATCTGTGGTATTTTGTGTTGCGTTGTTTTCTGTACTACTTACTTCTGTGTCAGTTTTTTTTAGTTCTTCTTTGTTGCTTTCTTCTTGCACTTTTTCATCTACGACAACTTGCAGGGGAAGTTCCCCGTCTGTGATTTTTGTCCCTTTTTCTGTTTCGAAAGTCAGTATCCCGCTCTTTGCTTCTGCCGAATAAATCTTTCCAATGTACCAAGTGGTACCAGAAATTTCCTCTGTCTTTAACTCCGTTCCTTCTGCATCATAAGAAGACAGACCTTTCCCACGAACATTTTTTACCGTACCGATCCCAGCAGCTGCAGTATCAATGGCTAATCTGATTCGTCCTTCATTGACACTAGCCTTTTTTTCAAATTGAATCGTCCACTCTAAGGAATTCTCTTTTTCAATGTAGCCTCCTTCCACCTTTGCATAATCTTCATCTAACAAAACTTCCAAGTTCACTTCTGCTTCTTCTTGCACTGTTTGGCTCTCTGTTGTCTGAGATTCAGCAAACACCTGTTGGACACTCGCAGCTGTTTCGATGTATGGTGCAAGAATCATCCCCACTGCAACCAAAGGCATCATCCACTTAGAAACAACTTTCACTATCGCTCACCCTTTCTCTCACTTATTAAAAGTTCATCAACTAACAATCAATTTAATCATACTCTAATATTTACAATTAGAGTATACTTTATTTTCTAATCAAAAACAAATACAAATTCACTATTTTTTAATTTAATTCTTTTAAATCAGTTTATATAGTGATTTCTAATAGATAGAAAAATTATCTTTTTATGAAATTAAAATGAAATAATATTTTGAAAGTTTTTTTATAACATGTATTATTTTCACAATATATATGTATTTACACACTAATTTATTTTTAAGAAACTAGTTTAATTGATTGGCGGACACAAAAAAGAGGTTGCGACTAATGTCACAACCTCACTGCTTTCAAGCTATTTCATTTTTGTGAAATAACACATTTTTTTATTGTGCTACTTTACGTTGTTCTTGCACTGTCGCAACTTTTACGAATGGCAAGTAAATCAAAACGGAAAGAATCAAGTTGACAGCAGCTAACACACCGCCTGCCATGCTCTTAGTTGCCAAAATCCCGCCGATAACCGGTGGAGTTACCCAAGGAGGCATAACTGTCGCTGCTGGAACGATTCCTGTAGATGTTGCAAAATAAGCAACACTAACTAAAACCATTGGTGTTAAAATAAACGGAATAAACATAATTGGATTCAATACGATTGGCAATCCAAACATCGTTGGTTCATTGATGTTAAAGATACCTGGCGCGATTGATAAGTTTGTTACGACCATATAAGGTTTGTTTTTACGGCCAACTAAATAAATAGCTAATAATAAACCTAATGTCGCACCTGTACCACCTAAGTTAACAAAACTATCAAAGAATGGTTTATTAACGATAAATGGTGCATCATGTCCTGCAGCAATCGCTTTCACATTTGCTTCGATTGCAGGTGCATTGATTGTTTGCATCAATGGGTCAACCATGTTTGCTCCATGTAAACCGAAGAACCATAAGAATGGTGTGATGAATGCTAATAATAATGCTGATGGATATGAGTTTGCAAGTCCCATAAATGGTTCTTGAACTAATGTGTAAAATGCGCCTACAATATCAGCTACACCAAATGCAGCAAAAATCGCAGCAATCAATGCAAAGAATGAAATAGTAATCATTGCAGGTAATAATGAAGCAAATGCTTTTGCAACTGCTGGTGGAACACCATCAGGCATTTTAATAATTAATTTTTCATTTCCACTTAATCGAACAAAAATTTCTGTTGAGACAATCCCAACAATAATTGCAATAAATAAACCAGTCGAGCTCATGCCCAATGCTCCGCCTAAAGCGAAGAATGATCCTAATGAAATGACACCGGCAGACACGCCGTCTTTTTTATAACTATTCGCTAGATGATAAGCTAACAAGAAAGCAATCAAAACCGAAAGGATTGCGAATGTTCCGTTCCACGCTGCGCCTCCGAAGCCTTTCCACGCTTCTCCACCAAAAATCGAATTCATTAATTCTTGGAATCCAGGAATTGGTAAATTATTAATCATAACTGCTAACGCACCTAAAATCATCAACGGCATACTTACCATAAATGAATCACGAATAGCAACTAAATGTCGTTGAGCACCAATTTTTGATGCTACAGGTATAAAGTGTTTCTCCATAAATGCAACAAATCTATCCATCTTTCCTACCTCTTTCTTTTACCCCTTTTACACGTCAATTCGACGATATAAATCAATAATTTCTTTTGCTAAATCAGTAAACGCGATTGATGTCATCAAGTGATCTTGACTATGAACAGTCAATAATGTAACGTCCACATGGTTTCCTTGTGCTTCTTGCGTAAGCATTTCTGTTTGTGAATGGTGTGCTTGTACTAAAGATTCTTCTGCATCTTTGATTTTTGCATCTGCTAATTCAAAGTCACCACTTTTTGCGGCAGCAATCGCTTCCATTGCATCGCTTTTTGCATTTCCGCCAAACATGATCAATCCCATGATTGCCTCAAGATTTTTTTGATCTTCCATTATTCTTCATCCCCTCTATTTTTATTCAAGTTTTATTGGTTAATTAAGTTTTCTGCTTGTTCTAAAACTTTGGGACCGTTCATCATGCCATAATCTTGCATATTGATTACATCCAACGGAATCCCTTTTGGTGCAAGTTTTTCTTCAAATTGATTTTTCATAAATCGAACTTGTGGACCTAAAAGTAAAACGTCTACATTTTTTTCTTCTAGATGACGGTCAGCATCAGATGCTGATACAGCAAAGATATCTGCTTCCACACCTTTTTCCTCAGCTGCTTTTTGCATTTTAGTTACTAATAGACTAGTACTCATTCCTGCTGAACAGACAAGCATAATTGTTTTCTTTTCCATTTCGAACACATCCTTTTTTCTTACTTACACTTTTATATAATGCAAGTACCGTGCCAAAAATAAAAGCGCTTTACATTACTACTCTATCAAGGGGTACAGATGTCATCCGTCAGTGCGCACACTAACAAATTAAAATACACAAGTTATTATTAGTGTGCAGTGTTTTCGGTTTCATACATGATTTCTGTGCAAAAAAAGAGTATGAAACAGTTTTCTTTCAATCAACTGTTTCACACTTCAAGTATTTTTTACTAACAAAGCTATTTAGTCTAGTTTATTTTTTGTAGCCGTAGAGATTTAATTTTCCAGATAAATACTCTCCAAGATAGATTTCGTTGATTTTTTGGAATCCATTTTGTTTAATTTGTTCTTCCAACCAAGCTTCATCTTTTTTTATCAATTCCAATACGTCTTCATTCGACTGGCCATCAACAATAATTGGATAACGAATATTTTCATCACCAAATTCAATCAGTGTCAATTGACCGTTTTGTTCCAAGACAGCACGCTTTACATTTTCTACTTCGTAAATACCATTTGCTCGAAGCTTAAACATCAATTCATTGGCTGAGATTCCATTTTTCAAACATTCATTGACATCAACGACCCCATTTTGAATCAAAGTAATGGGTCGACCATCCACTACTCGTTTCACATAGCGATTATGCTCTTTAGCAAATTTGAGAACTAATACTAACAACGTCCAAATAATCAATACCAATACAAATTGCAATACAGTAATTGAGTCATTATAGATTACGCCTCCAATAATACCACCTAAAACATAATTTTGGACCTGATCCATCGCTGAAGAAGGAGCTAAATTTCCTTTTCCCATCAAATTAATTTGAATAATCAAACAAATGATCCCTAGTGCAAATTTAATAATAATTGGTGTATAAAACTGCATATTTTTTCTCCTTATTCGTTGATAATTTTAATTTCTGGATTAGTAACATATGCTCGTTCTAGCGTATAGGACGCCTGATCTCCACTTAAATTGACTTTATAAAAATCATCTGCGATTTTCACAATGATCCCGTCGGCCAGTTGAGTGGAATTGACCAAGATTTCTTTTTTTGCTAAGTTTTTTTCTTTTGAAATTTGTTCTACTAAGTTAACCATTTGAGAAGACTGGGAGTGACGACTTTGATTCACTTGATAATCTGAATACTGCACACCAGAAACAAACAATAAAAATAAGAAAAAAATAATACTAAGATCCCGATACTTCGTTTGTATTCGATGCCTTAAATACAAACTAAAGACCACTACTAATAGAATCAACGAACCAAAAATAAAAAAGTATTTTACATAATCATTTAAATTCGTTTGTGCTTCCAAATATGAAATGCTGTAAAAAGTCATAAAGTCCTCCTTGCTCATCCCTTTTGAACTAAAAAATTTCCAGTTCCGTTCTCAAAAATGATTGTTGCTCTCCATCACCTGAGGAAACACGACCAAATTAGAAGAACCAGAAATGATTCCTACGTTTTTACACACTGAACAACTTACACAATTCAATCAAAATAGGTCTGAAATATTTGTTGTAATTCTGCTTGTTTTTCTTGATCAGCTGACCATTTTTGCAGATTCGATGGCGACTGTTTCGGGACTATCTGATTAATTAACCCATACAGACCATAGATTGGTTCATTTTCACCAGCTAACCAACAATCAGCGCCTAAAATGTCTGCTGTTAACTGACATAAAACAGTAGACTCAAAAAATCCACCACTGATTGCTAAAGTACGTGGTTCTTTTACCATTTCATGAAGTCGCTTAATGTTGAACAGCAAACCTTCAATCACCGCACGAATCATCTCTGCTTTGTGATGATGGATCGTTAATCCTTTAAATTCTGCTTTTTGATTGGCTTTCCATAATGGTGCTCGTTCTCCATTGACATACGGAAAAAAACGTAGGCCCTTAGCACCAATTGATGATTGCGCTAAGTAGTCAGGAATTTTTTCATAAAACTGCATTGGCTCATCTGCAAAGATTTGGCTTGCCCATTCAAGTACTTTACCACCATTATTTGATGGCGCTCCAATCACATAAACATTTTCAGTCAAATAGTAACAAAAGTTTTGACGTTGCCAATCAAAAATCGGTGTATCAGTTATTTCTCGAACAGCAGCACTTGTACCAATAGTCAAACTTGCTGACAATCCATTAGCTAGGTAGCCACCATAAGCCGCTAAGCAACCGTCACTTGCTCCTGCAAAAACTTGTACACCAGGTAAAAAGTTAAACTTATCAGCTAATTCTCTTTTGATCAAAAATGGCGTCGTCGGCGCCACTAACTGCCCTAATTGTTCCTGACTGATGCCAAGATAAGCTAAAATTTCTGTATCCCATTGCTGCATGGCTAAGTTCAATAAACCTGTAGCAGATGCTGTAGACAAATCAATAGCTGAAATTCCAGTGAAAAATTCCATGAGCAATTCTTTTAGACCCAACCATTTCGTTTTTTCTGGGTACATTCGCCTTTTTTGAAAATAAAGGATTTTAGCAAAAGGTGTCATTTCATGGATCGGTGTCCCTGTTTTTTGATAAAAACGTTCGGCATTACTCGTCTGTTTGAATACTGTTATTTCCTCCATACTTTGGGTGTCAGACCAAATAAACACCTGCTCAAATTGTCCATCGACCACAGGCATGCAACTGTGCATCGCCACGCTAAAACTGATTTTCGTGACTCTCTTTCTTAATGAAGTAGGTAGCGTCTGTAATTCATTTTGGATAAGTGCTAAAATTTCAGAAGCTTTCTGATAACGAACCCCCCCAGCCTCATTGTAAGTTTCCAATGGAACGCGATGATAAAAAATAGTTTCCCCTTCAGCGATTGCGCCAAATTTGATTGCAGTGGTCCCAATGTCGACACCTAAAAATATATCCGTCATTTTTTAGTCTTCCTTCTTATTTCTATCTAAATTAGTTTCCTCAGCTTTTTCATTTACACGTGAAAGATTATTTAATCTTTTTTCTTGATGTTTTAAATGAATATATCCCCAACTAACGACGATTAATGCACCAAGCATATTTACGATACAATCCTTCATTGTATCGATCAGCGCCTCGTGTCCACTTAAGACTTTACCTTCTCCTGTCATAAATTTTTGCATATTCGTTCCCAACAAATGATCTGCTAGAAATTCATATACTTCCCAAAATAGCCCAACCGTTGTTGCAAAACAAAAAGCAAACAAACTAATAAAAAATGGACTCAGCTGTAAGGTTATGCGCTGACTTCGATTTAGGTATGCGACAACAATAAACCCTAAGGCTCCTAACATCGCCGCACTAAAGCCATGTAAGATCATGTCCCAAAACGGTATTTTGTAATAAAAGTTTCGTACTTCTCCCAAATAAATGGCGCAAAATAAAAAGAGGAAGAAAAGGATCTCCATCGTATCAGGAATCTCAATATCAAACTTTTGTTCTACTTGTTTTGGTAAAAATATGATAATCATTCCTGCGACACATTGTAAAATCATCAACACATAATCACTTTTGACGTGTTCGTGCTCCGTTGTTGACGTTCCAGATGGTGTTTGAATCATCATGACTACCGCATATATAGTAGAAATCGCTAGTAAAATAAAAACTAAATAAAAAATTACCTTTTTCTTGTCTAACCACTTTTTCTTCATAACAAGCTCCTTTGCTCATCTAATTCTTCCAATGAGTCTTTTCCCTTATAAACATGATACAATAAGTGCATAGAAAATAGGAAATAACTAAGAGGTGGCGTCTAGTGAATAGTGAAAAATCATATACTCAGATCAAACAACTTATTGAACAAGAAACAAATCAAGCAGGTAAAAGTTTCACTGTTGGAAAGTTCACAGGCATTGGCTGGTTATTTCTCCAATATTCACCAGATGATCCAGTTTCACCGTTGATTGCAGTCAAGCAATACGCCAAAACTGTTAATATTTATGTACCTATCGCCGAAAATGAACCGCCTTTGGTTGAACAATATACCCGCATCTTTGGCAAAAGCAATTTGGGTAAAACGTGTATTCGTATTTCCTCCTTAACACCCACACGTTTAGATGCGCTAAAAACATTAGTCCAAAAAATCAAAAAAGAAGCGGAACAAAGCGCGTAACTGCGCTTTGTTCCGCTTCTTCTTTTATTATTTTAAACTGGCGAAATCAACAACTTGATAGCCTTTTGTTTCAAACCATTTTTTTAACGCAGAAGAAGTCAAAGTTTCTAAGTCTTGACAACGCGGCAAGGTTAATGTGCTGTGGTCTAACACGTATTGATCTAGGAAACCAGGGTGAAGATGCAATTCAATGACTGTTTCTTCTGGTAATGTTTCGTAACCAAACGCATCGTCTACGAAGTCACTAAGCTTCGTCCCGCGGTTGAGGACTGTCATCAATTTACCAAAATCAGGAATTTCTGCTAATCGATAAGGTAATTCTTTTGGTGGTTGGTAGCCATAAAATAAATTAGCATGGATGCCATACTTCTCGGCTAATTCAAATAAAGCTTGACCAACTGCTTGATCCCCGACGGAATGTGTTTCCATGTGTACTGGAAATTCACCAAGTAATTCTTTAAAACATAAAATTTGTGCTTCCATTTCTTGTTTGATTTCATGATAGTCAAATGTCAATGTCCCACCATTTTTGTAATGACTAGAAGAGAGGAATATGCCGTTTGCATCCACTAAACTAGGAATTTTTTTCGCATCCGTCACTGGTTTCCCTAAAGTAAAATTGATATGCAGATTGATTTCCACTGTTGGATCAGTTGCTTGAATCAATGATGCTCCGGCTTTTGCTTCAGGCATATTCACCATTAACGAGGTACTTTTCACGATTCCTTCTCGCACACTTTTTGCAATGCCAAAATTAATAGCTTCTGACATCCCTAAGTCATCTGCATTTAAAATAAATTTTCTCATCATTCAGCCTTCCTTTTTCACTTATTTCGTTTGAATCAGATGATTTTTATCGGTTAATGAAATCTTGACTTCTGGATAATCAAGCGTATTTGTCAAAACGACTGCTGTTGTCGTATCGTAGTCAGTCAGTTGACTGAAATCGACTTGTCCAATGACTTGTCCTGCAGTTACTCGATCACCTTGCTTGACTTGCCAAGAAAAACCTTTCCCATTTAATTCTACTGTATTCAAACCAATATGGATCAACAATTGCTTGCCATCATCAGCAGTAAATCCTATCGCATGTTTTGTTTGAGCAATTAGTTCCACGATGCCGTTAACAGGTGCATATACAGTGCCATCACTTGGTTTGATTGCAAATCCTTCTCCCATGCTTTTTGAAGAAAATACCGGATCATTGATTTCTGAAATTGGTAAATACTCTCCATTTAAAGGAGCTACTACTAAGTCTGCTTCACCTAAGCCAGTAGAGACAACTGGTTCTGCGGGAATGTTTTTCTTTTCTTCATTAGTTGTTTTCATTTGCTTACGCATCCACCAAGCAGTGGCAATTAGCGCTACGAAAAACGACACGCCATTCGCTAACAGTTGTGCACTAAAATTATTTCCTGGTCCTACAAACATTGAGAATGTAAAAATATTAGCTACTGGTGTAAATGAATAGGCTTTAGTTTCAAAAAATCCACTGATTGCTCCACCAAGTGCTGCAGAAATCGAACCAATGATGAAGGGCATTTTATACTTCAAGTTAATCCCATAGATAGCAGGCTCTGTGATTCCAAAAAATCCTGATAATGAGGCAGATGCAGCAATTTCTTTATCTTTTCCTTTTCTCAAAAACAACCAAGCACCCACTACCGCACCAAATTGACCAAATACACCATTTGATCCAATCGGTAAAATCGTATCTGCACCAGTGTTTTGAATATTGATTAAAGCAATCGGTAAGATTCCCCAATGTAAACCAACCATTACTAATAATTGGAATAAACCACCTAATAAAGCACCAGCTAAAATCGGACTAAACGCATACATGCTGAAGTATGCTGTCCCAATCAGATTTGCGATCCCATTTCCTAGCGGGCCAATCAAAGCAAACACCGCAATCCCAGTGATGATAATTGTAAAAAAGGGAACAAATACGGTATGAGTAACTTTAGGCAATACTTTTTTAACGCCACGTTCAATGTAACTTTGCGCCCAAATCGCTAGGATTGTTGGCACTACAGCACCACCATAAGTTTTGAAACTAATCGTTAATCCTAACAAAGAGGCACTATCTAAAATACTAGCATCAGTCAATGGATAGATCATTGCCGCTGCTATTGCCAACGCAATAAATTGATTTGTCTTAAATCGATTCGCTGCTGTTACTGCAATAAACAAGGGTAACAATGTAAAGATACCAGAGGCTAAGATACTCAATAATTGATATAATCCACTATCTACCGGCAAAATGTTGTACATAGAAAGTGGAATCAAAAAACCTTTTAAAATCCCCGCTGCTGCCAGCACTCCGATATAAGGAGTAAAAATAGCTGAAATTGTCGCAAATAATTCATCGTACCATTTTTGTTTCTCTTTTGTTTCATCTCCTTGTTCTTCTGCATCTTCTGGTAATAGTTTAACTAATTCATCAAAGACATCCACCACGTCACTACCAATCACTACTTGATGTTGCCCACCAGATTCCACGTATTGAATCACGCCGGGTACTTCTTTGATTTCTTCTTTCTCAACTTTTTGTCCATTATTTAAATAAAAACGCAGGCGTGTTGCGCAGTGTGTTAATGACGAAACATTTTCTTTTCCTCCCACTGCTTCTAAAATTGCTTGTGCTCTTTGTCGATCGTCCATTTCTTTTTCCTCCTTGAAAATTGTTCGTAAAAAACAAAAAACCAAAAAAACTAGCCCTCTTCAATCAAAAGAGAGTCGTTTTTTTGGTTATGCCTGGTCGAACCAGTTACACTCAAATTTCACTTATTTTTTTAATGTGGATCAGCAGATAAAGCAAATCTTCTTCGTCCAACGTCCAACCGTAAGACTCTTGTAAGTAATGCTCGATTTTCTTGACACACTGCGCTTCTTGTACATATTGTGCTCGCAGTGTTTGATACAATTCATTTTTTCGATACTCAGTTGTCTCATGATTAAGCTTTCGAGCAATAAAATATTTAAGATGTGTCACAAAACGCAAATAATAAAACGAATCTTCTGGGAACTCTTTATGGAAATGATACGTAATAATATTGTTCACATCACTGATAATTTTAATGTAAGGATCCACTTTTTCACGTTCACCAAGACTTGCTTGACTATTGATAAAATGTAAGGCATAGGCGTGTGCTTCTTGTCTCGGTATTTCTTTACCTGTTTCTTCAGCCAAGTAGTTCACCGCCCAATTACCCAATTCAAATTCTTTTGGGAAAAATTTTTCGATCTCAATTCGAAACGGTGCGCTCAAAGAAATTCCTTGATCCAAACGCTGCAACATATAGTTGGTGTGATCTGCAACATTTAAAAACAAAAGATCTGTCGTTGGTAACTGGAGTTCTTGCTCAGCTTTTTTGACAATTTGATGAGCGTAATTCATGACTTCTAACGGAAATTGAGCCAAATTGATTCCCTTTAGATTTGAGTCATTTAGTTGATACACTTTTTCGACTTCATCTTCTGCAATCGTTTTGGGAAATTTTCCAAAGCCAATTCCTACTTCTGCAACAATGACTTCTTTGCCATCTTTCATCGCTAATGCAAAATTGTTATTGATACTCTTGATGATCTCCAACTCGCCACCCCCAATCTAAGACAATAAAAAAGCCAACATTAATAAACTGCTTCCACAGTCTATTACATGTTGGTTGATGCCTGGTCGGACCAGTAACACGCCTTTTATGTGAACATCATAACGGTATCTACCACAAAAGTCAACAACAAATGTAACCGTTTTTTATTTTTTATTACAATCGTTATTAAAATCAGCCATTTATTAGCAAGAATCACAGAACTTAAAAAAAATGAACCTTCTACCCGATTGTGTAATGGTAGAAAATGCAACTTCTAGTTTTTCTAATTTTTTAAGGAAGCAAATGGGCAAAGTACTACTGTACTCAGTTATTAGTGAGTTGTTGTGTGAAAGAAATCATTTCAAGCAATCCTTGAGCCACACTCGCACCATTGTTTCCAGCTTTCGTCTCTGAGCGTTCAATTGCTTGTTCAATCGTTTCTGTTGTTAGCACGCCAAACATAACTAGCGTTTCCGAGGCTAAACCAACTTGAGCCACACCTTTTGCTTTTGCCACTTCGTTACTAACCAATTCATAATGCGTCGTTGCTCCACGAATCACTGCACCAAGAGTCAGTACGTCATCATATTGTTTCATTGCCAAGATTTTCTTGGTCATAAACAAGATCTCAAATGATCCAGGAATCCAATAAACATCAATATCCTCTTCGTTCACACCGTGACGGAGTAAGTTATCGACTGCTCCACTTAATAGTTTTGATGTAATACATTCGTTAACTCGTACAATGACAATCCCAATTTTTTCGTATGTCATAAAAGTTTTCTTTAAATAATCAATTGCTGCTTTTTCTGCATGTGCATTGCCATATGCTAAATGTGCGCCGACCGCTAGGACTTGATCGTCTTTCGCAATGACTGCACCGACTAAAGGGTTCGTAAATGTTTTTCCACGTCCTTTTTCTGCTGCTAGAATCGTTTGTTTCATCAATCGTTCATCCAATTGAAATCCTCCTTTCCAAACAAAAAAGCCTCGTGTAATTACACGAGACCAATAGTCAAAATAAACTCAAAGAAGTACGACAAAAATAGAGACACTTTTCCCGTCGTTTGTTTCGATAAGTTTTTCTTCTCCCATCCAGACTTTAACTGTCGGTTCTAGTTTTCACTAGATCAACCGCAACTATTGCGGGTCACGGACTTCAAATTAGCCTTGTCACCGTCGGTCGGGAATTACACCCTACCCCGAAGAAACATATTCAATTAACGAAAAAAGAATGTCAACGGCTTTTTTCTTGCACTTGATTGGCAACTTGCTTCAAGTCATCGGAGAACGTTTGTGTCGCTTCCGGTAATTCAATGGTGTAATTCCCTTGATTTTTTTGAATGAACGAACAAAGTAACTAGCTTCAACATAACCTAATTGATCACTAATCTCACTGATTGTTAAATCTGTGGTCTTCAATAATTGTTCCGCCCAATAAATTTTTAATTTAGCATACATCTGACTGAAAGGTTCTCCAAATTCTTCTTTCAATTGCCGACTTAAATAGCTTGGACTCAAATTCGTCACAGTGGCTAACATATTTAAATCGACATGACTTCCTTTATTGGCAAAAATCAAATCAATTGCCGGTTGGAGCATTTTATTTTTGGCTAGATAACTATCTTTTTCTGCCGCTAGTTGGTTTTCCAATAAAGAGTGACGAATATCTGCTTGCACTGTTTTTAAATCAACTGATTGATCTGGTACTTCTGCTTTTTTGGAAATACGGAGTGTCTGCTTATACGCTTTAATCAAATAATCTTTTTTGATTGCTTCTGTTACGATGTATTCACTTAAACTTTCTAACATTGTCGCGTTTTTTTGTAAATCATCCAGCGTAAATTTCGGGTATTGTTCAAATAATTCGTGGTGCTCGTCTTTAAATGCTTCTAGTCTTTTTTGATTTTCTACTTGCAATACTTGTTCTAGCTTTTCTTGCCCATCTACAAGCAGAACTTCTCCGGCCATGATTGCACCAACATATTGATTATCAACCATGATTGGAATTGCCATATCAACAATATTAAAATGACAACGGTAAATAAACGGCTCTCCTGTTCGAACGGCTTCCAGGCCTCCTCTTGAATCACATTTTTCACAATACACAGCCAATTCAGGATGATTGCGTACAAACTGACAAAAGGGTTGGACTTGGCTATGTTTCGTAATTGGTCTACCTCGATAATCAACTAAAATAATAGCCAAATGAGTAGCAAGAGCTAGACTTTCTTGAACTTTTTCCCATTTATCTAGATCTAAAACTTGTTCGATATCAAATAAAGTTGTGCCCATTTCTTCACCTCTAGTTAGTAGTATAGGAGTATTTTGCTAAAATGACAAAATACTCCTGTTTCGCAAAATAATTCAACACATTCTCAAAAGAAAACGACGTCAAAACTCAATGATTCTTTGATGATAACGCTTTATGCTATAATAGTAAACGATAACAAGGAGGAACTACTGATGAGAAAAGCACTAATTTTACCAACTAAATATGTACAAGGTGAAGATGAATTACTGAACTTAGGTTACTTCGTATCGACTTTTGGTTCTTCTGCATTACTGATTGCAAATCCAGCTGATGTGGCTCGTATTCGACCACAACTTGATGCTACCGCAGAAAAATTTGGCGTATCATTTGTTGAAGGCGGTTTCAGTGGTGAAGTCACTCGAGCAGAAACAAAACGATTGCAAGAAGTAGCTAAAGAACAACACACTGACTGCATTATTGGTTTAGGTGGCGGAAAAGCGATTGATGCTTCAAAAGTGGTCGCTGAGGGTGAAAAACTAATTATTGTTCCAACGATTGCAGCGCAAGATGCACCAACCTCTCACTCGGCTGTTTTATACCATGAAGACGGTTCATTTGACGACTATGCTTATTTTAAACAAAGTCCAAGCGTTGTCTTAGTGGATACAAAAGTGGTCGCAAAAGCACCTACTCGTTTCTTAGTTGCTGGTATGGGTGATGCACTGTCCACTTATTTTGAAGCACGTGCAACACATCATTCTTATTCCCGCGTTAATGCAAGTTTGCCAATGGGCTCAAGAGAAGGATTAACTCCTCCTGCTAGTGGTACTTATGCTGCCTTAGCAATGGCAAAATTATGTTGGGAACACCTACAAGAAGACGGCTTGAACGCAAAAATTGCTTGCGATGCAAATTTAGTGACTGAATCATTGAGTAAAATTGTCGAAACAAATATTTTGTTATCTGGTTTAGGATTTGAAAGTGGCGGTTTAGCTGCAGCTCATGCCATTCATAACGGAATGACCGTTTTACCTGGTGCACATAGCTACCTTCATGGTGAAAAAGTAGCTTTTGCAACATTAACTCAGTTAGTTCTGGAAGATGCAAAAAAAGAAGAAATGAATGCCGTCATGGATTTTATGGCTTCTGTTGGGTTACCATTGACGCTAGCTGATTTAGGTGTGGATCACATTACTTATGAAGAAGCACTTGAAGTAGCAAAAATCGCTTGTATTCCTGAAGAATCCATTCATTCAATGCCGTTCCCAATTGTTGTCGAAGATGTTGCAAATGCTCTAATCGTCGCTGATCGAATTGGACAAACCTACAAAGATAGAATGCGTAACTAAAAAGGAGTTTTTTAGAATGAAAAAAAGTATCTTACTCGTTTCTCATAGTCAAATGATTACAGATGGGCTCAAAGAAATGATCGAGCAAATGGGCAAAAGTGAGAATGTCGTACTCTTTTCTCTAGGTGGAACTTCTGATGGAGAATTAGGTAGCGATCCAACCAAAATTGTAGATGCAGTCAATGAAGCAACTGATAGCGATATCTTTTTTGTCTTCGCTGATCTTGGCAGCGCGGTCTTAAGTGCTGAGCTTGCTTATGATTTATTAGAACCAGAGCTACAAGAAAAATATGTTCTAGTAGACGCTCCTTTAGTTGAAGGAGCATTCGCAGCTGGAATCACAGCAAGTGTTTCTGATGATCCCGACCATATTGTCAATGAAGCAAAACAAGCAGCACAGAAAGGTTGGAACTAAAATGAAAAAAATCATTAATGAACCACAAAATATTATTGAAGAAATGCTTGAAGGAATGGTAAAAAGTTATTCGACACTTGTTCATCGAGTCGATGATTCCAGAGTCATTGCTAAGAATCAAACAGATAATGTGCAAGTCGGATTAGTTTCTGGTGGCGGAAGCGGGCATGAACCTGCACACGCTGGTTTTGTCGGTGATGGAATGTTAAGTGCAGCTGTTCTAGGTGATGTCTTCACTTCTCCTACACCAGATCAAATCGAACGTGCTATCGAAGCAACCAATCAGGGAAAAGGTGTTTTATTAATCGTTAAAAATTATACTGGTGACATCTTGAACTTTGAAATGGCAAAAGATTTAGCCGAAATGAACGACATTCCAACAGAAATCGTTGTTGTTGACGACGATATTGCTGTAGAAGACAGCACTTATACTGCTGGAAAACGAGGTGTTGCCGGAACCGTCCTTGTTCATAAAATCTTAGGTGATGCCGCACGAAACGGTGCTTCTCTAGCAGAACTAAAAGAGTTAGGCGAAAAAGTTGTCCAATCAACCAAAACGATTGGTGTTGCTTTGTCGGCTGCAACTGTTCCTGAAGTTGGAAAACCTGGTTTTACTTTAGCGGAAGATGAAATCGAATTTGGCGTTGGTATCCATGGGGAACCAGGCTACCGTCGTGAAAAATTACAACCTTCAAAAAAATTAGCACAAGAATTAGTTGAAAAATTAGTTCAGGCTTATCCAGAAACACCTAAAAAAGTTGGTGTCTTAGTCAACGGTATGGGTGGCACCCCTTTAATGGAACAGTTTGTCTTTATCAATGATGTATTAACTTTACTTGCGGATAAAGAGATTGACGTTTATTTCCACAAAGTTGGAAACTATATGACCTCTATTGACATGCAAGGTCTTTCTCTAACACTGATTGATTTGACAACACCAGCTTGGGTGGAAGCTTTAACAAGTCCAGTTGCAACCATCTCATGGGGCTAACTTAAAAGAATGATTGACAAAAGGAGAATAACAATGGATTTGACAGTTGAAAAAGTACAAGCATGGTTGAATGATTTTTCTCAAGAAATCGAACAAAACAAACACATGCTTAGTGAATTAGATACACCAATTGGTGATGGCGATCACGGAAATAATATGGCTCGTGGCATGACAGCTTATCAAGAAGCATTTGTTGCACAACAACCAAAAACCATTACTGATACGTTTAAAATCTTAGCTATGTCTTTGATTTCAAAAGTAGGTGGAGCTTCCGGTCCATTATATGGTACGGCATTCATGAATTTTGCTAAAGCAACAAAAGAAGTTACTGCCATTACAAATGAAGAACAGTTAGGTGAACTTATACAAGAAGGGTTGAATGGGATCCAACTACGTGGAAAAGCCAATGTAGATGATAAAACAATGGTCGATGTTTGGGCTCCTGTAGCTGAAATACTCAAAAAAAATCAACTTCTAACTGCAGAAGAAATCACAGCTGCCAAAGAACATACAAAAGATTTACAAGCCAAAAAAGGACGCGCTTCTTACCTTGGTGAACGTTCGATTGGCCATATTGATCCGGGAGCTGCTTCCAGCGCCATTTTGTTCCAAACTTTATTACCTTATCTTAACTAGAAAGAAGCAACTGATTCCACGCGCAGGACGCGTGGTTTTTTTGTTTCAATCGCTTTAGCGATTGAAACCGACTAAAGTCATTAGAAAGAGGCAAAGACAATCAAATTGATTGCCTTTGCCTCTTAGTATATTCTTTGTATTTTTTATTGTTAGAATAAATAGTTTAACGCTACTACTATTGGATAATATGCCCACTTTTCATAAAAATATGGAAACATTTTTTAGAAAATCATTTCTTTTTGCTCGGAGCTGGTCGTTTGGTGCCAAAACTTATTACTTACTCGTGACTGTCCCAATAATTTCATTCACTTCACCCTCTTGACCAGTTGTTACTGAAAACGTATCGATGCTATCTGGATTTGTGAAGACAACGATCATGTCAGCTTCTTTACCGTTTGCCTTCAAACTTGCTAGATCGACTTTTGCAAGCATTTGTCCTCGCCCGACTTGTTGACCTTCTTTAACAAAGACAGTGAATGGTTCACCATTTAATTGAACGGTATCGATTCCCATATGAACTAATACTTCAATCCCAGAGTCAGTTACTAAACCAATTGCATGTTTAGTAGGAAAGACACTTGTAACTTTCCCAGCAACCGGTGCAAAAATTTCACCTGATTCAGGAATTACCGCAAAGCCGTCTCCCATCATTTTTTGTGAAAATACTTCATCACCGACTTCAGTGATTGGAATCACTTTCCCAGTAGCTACAGCATATACATCTTGTGTTTGTGGCCCTTCAGGCTTGCTGATCTCTTCCGTAACTACTACTGTTCCTGCTGATTGACTGACAGGACTTCCATGTAATTTACTCATTTCATCAGCAACAAATTGCACTTCTGTCCCAACAATAACTTGGATATTCTGATCATCAATTACTTTCACTCCTGGAACACCAGTTGCTTTAATTTTTGATTGATCAACTTGCTTTGTATCTTTCACTTGTAAACGAAGACGTGTTGTACAATTATCGATTGATGTTACATTGCTTGCACCACCAAGAGCAGCGTAAATATTATCTGCCAAAGCAGAAAACTTATCGTTACCAGTTGCTAAATCAGGTGTTTCTTCACCTGTACCTTCTTCACGTCCTGGTGTCATCAAGTTGAACTTTTTGATAACAAACATAAAAGTAACATAGTAAACAACAGCCATCACCAAGCCGAGTAGGATCAACATATATGGTTTATTCGCAATTGGTACACGTAAACTTAAGAAGAAATCAATAAAACCTGCACTAAAATTGAATCCTGCTGTCCAATGGAAAAGTGCTGCTACAAACATTGAAATACCTGTTAAAGCGGCATGAACAACATACAATGGCCAAGCAACAAACATAAATGAAAATTCTAATGGTTCGGTCACACCTGTAAAGAATGAAGCAAATGCAGCTGCTAACATCAATGATGCTGTTTGTTTTTTCTTCTCTGGACGAGCACATTGATAGATTGCTAACGCCCCTGCTGGTAAACCAAACATCATTACGGGGAAGAATCCAGCTTGATACATTCCAGTAATACCTTTTGTTCCTTCACTTGCCCAGAATTTACCAATATCATCAATTCCTGCAAGGTTGAACCAGAACACATTGTTCAACGCATGATGCAAGCCTGTTGGGATCAACAAACGGTTAAAGAAGCCATATAATCCAGCACCCACTGCGCCCATTCCAGAAATCAATTCACCAAATGAAACAAGGGTATTGTAAACTGGCGGCCAAATAAAAATCAATAATGCCGAAATCAAAGTCATCACACCAGCAGTTACAATTGGAACCGCGCGCTTTCCACTAAAGAAAGATAATGCCATTGGTAATTTTACTTTACTAAAACGATTGTACATTGCTGCTGCAACTAGCCCAGCTAAAATCCCAATAAAAACATTTTTATTATTGATTGCGCCAAACGCAACGTTTACTTGCTCAACATCAACCTTTGTGAACAATGCAACTGATGCACTACTTACTAAAGTCATCGGTGTCAAGAAAGCAACTAATCCTGCTAAAGCAGAAGAACCATCTTTATCTTTCGACATCCCTAATGCTAACCCGACTGCAAATAATAATCCTAAATTATCTAAAATTGTACTACCAGCTTTAATTAAAAAAGCCGCCAAAATGTTATTTCCACCCCAACCACTTGGGTCAATCCAATAACCAATCCCCATGAACAAAGCTGCTACAGGTAATGTTGCAACCGGCAACATCAATGAGCGACCCATTCTTTGCATATAAGCTTTCATTTTTTTCTCTCCCTATTTTTTAATCACAAACGGCACTACGTAAGCGTTCGATGTGGATTGCTAAATAACCCATTTCCTCACTCGTAATAGACATTTGATATTGTTTAAGTAATAAAACACGAATTTTTTTCGTCATTTCATAACTTGCTATATATTTTTTCTTGACCATTTTTAAAATATCTTCATCCAAAACAGCGTACTGTTGGTTCTTATAACGTTGTAATAATAATCTCAAATGATTTGCTAAACGCGTGTAGCTCAAAGACATCTCTTGTGTGTGCAAATCCACCTCAAGTTCTGCCTCGATCAAACGAATCACATCTGAAATAATCGTCACTTCTCGAATGCTTCGATGATTATTCAATTGATTTCTACGACTTGAATGGATATGAATGGCGATATACCCTGCTTGATCATAGGTGAAAGGCACATCTAATGTTTTCGTCAAATGTTCTACAGCCCATTGCGCAATTTGAAATTCTTCGTCATATAAAACTTCGATTTCTCGTAACAATTTGTTGCGAATTACGATACCATTTTTCATATTTTCGGCAGCAAATGCGATATGATCTGTTAATGCAATCAAAATATGTTCATTCAACGGCTCCATCAAAACCGTTTCTGCATGTTGAATGATTTCTTCAGCTGCAAATAAATATTTTTCATCGATTTGATTCAATAAGTTTTGCAATCGAAGTTGTCCTTCTGGTTCCATGACAAAAAGGCGCTCGATATCCTTCATAAAAATAAGGTCATTTCTTTTTTTATCAAAGCTGATTCCTTTTCCAATTGCAACTTTTTCTTGTCCGTCATCGTCTACCAACACGGCATTCTGATTAAAGATTTTTTTAATTTTCATAATGAGTTCCTTTTCTGCAGAAATAGGTTTTTGATTTCTCAACTAATAATCATTTTCCAGAAATTTTTTGGCCTAAAAAATTTCTAGACAAAAGAAAAGCATGGAAAAATCACCTGGAAAATTCCTCTCCCACGTCATCTTTCCATGCCTAGTATGATCTAGTCACATGAAATCAATATTGTTAACAACTAAATTGTATAGACCAAACAGTGTTTTGTCAACCGCTTTCTTTATTTTTTGGTTGGCGACTGTTGAGTTAACTTAACTCTGGCCAGAATTCTTTGTTTGCTTTGTGAAGTTCATCTAAAACTTTTTTACCCACCGTATAGTTAGGGATTGTTTTGTTTAACATAACTGCTTCTAATGCGGTTTGATAAGAACCTGACAAAGCTGCATCGACTGTCATTTTTTCGTAAGCTTTCTGCATCTCCATCAGTCCTTTTTGGAAAGTTGGTATGTGTCCGATGGTAATTGTTTCTGCCCCCATGCTTCCAACATATGCCGGAACTTCGATCACTGCTTCTGGATCAAAATTTGCGATTGATCCCTGGTTTTTTTTATTGACTGTAAAGCGTTCGCGCGTGTTATGGATAATAGCATACGCAATATCCACAATATAATTTCCATGAACACCTGCGTGCAAGCTTGAATCTTTGGCGCTGCCATTAGCAATCACACGACGACATTCTTCATAAATTCGTTTTTCACGACCTTGCATCACATAATCGCCACGAGTAAATGAGGGATCATCATGTGCAATCATTTCATCTGGTGTTAAATAATACTGCAAGTAACAATTTGGGAAATATTCCGGGAACCGTTTGAATAAGCTAATCATCTGGCGATAGGTATCAATCCAATACTGATCTTCTTTCGTTTCATCATTTGATTGTAATAGTGTATCAGTTTTACCAGAAAGAACGTCTTCTCTTAAGATTGGTAAAAGGTCGGTTCCTTTCTCATCAATGATATTCGTCCACCATCCAAAGTGGTTCATTCCAAAATACTTAAATGTTAAGTCACGTAAATCTTTGTTGAAATACTTGGCTATCGCGCCTTCAATCGAAATCGGCATATCACAAATACACAATACATTTGCATCAGGAAATTCTCGATAGATCGCTTCAGAAAGAATAGCTTCTGGATTTGTGTAATTGAGAATCCAAGCTTTTGGACAAATTTCTTTTACCTTTCGAATAATTTCTAACACTGCTGGAATCACACGCATGGCAAATGAAAATCCACCTAGTCCACAAGTTTCTTGCCCAACGACACCATTGTTAAGACAAATTTTTTCATCAATTGCACGTTGCTTATTCAAGCCTGGTCTAATTTGCATAAATAAGAAATCAGCATTCACTAACGCTTCATCAATATTTGTTGTATAACTAACTATCACTTTTGAACCTAATTCCTGATAGTACATTTTCGTATATTGACCAAGTAGTGAAACTCTTTCTTCATCAATATCATATAAAACTAATTCGCTTAGATTCAATTCTTCCGCACGTTTTCGTAAAACCTCTAAAATTCCTGGTGATTGTGTTGAACCTCCACCAATCATTACAAATTTATTTCCCACTGTTGTTTTCCTCCATTTATTTTAATTATTAATTTCTTTTAGATGCGTCACATACGCTTCTACTTTTTCACGTTCTTCTTCAACACCCATCCCAATAATGATCTGGATATGCTTTCCTTTATCTACAATACCTGACGCCTTCACTTTTTGTTTCAGTAAATCGATGTCAACTTTTTGTTCATCTTTTACATCCACTCGTAGACGCGTATAGCAGTTAACGATACTTTCAATATTTTCCGCACCACCTAAACCAGCAACAATTATCTGTGTTTGTGGCTCAAATTCACTATCGAGACCTGTTGTAACAACTGTTTCATCAAGTCCTGCAAGCTGAGTTTCACTTTTCTCGCGTCCTAAAGTCGGAATATCTAAACGAATAATCAATTGCTTAAATACGATATATTCCAAGACTGCCGTTGCAAAAAACATAATAGGGATCAAATATTGATGCCCGAGACGACTCGGAAATGCAAAGCTGTTGATAATCATGTTGATACCTGTATCAAATTGAATATTGATGCCCACTAAATTAGTGAAGAATAAGCTTAGTCCGTAAACAACTGAATGTGCTAACCACAAAACAGGCGACAAGAATAAAAATAAAAATTCTAATGGTTCAGTCACACCCGCCAAAAATGCCGTTGTAACCATTGGAATCAAAATGGCCGCAACTTTTTTACGATTCTCGATTCTGGCTGTTTTCCAAATAGCAAAAGCAATCCCGATAGGCAACGAAATCGAACCAAAATTAGACAGATAACCAATAGAGGGATGCATTGACGTGATTTGACTAGCATTTCCCAATTCTGCCAACCAAATATTGTAAGCTCCTTCATACACTTGACCCGCAATTTCAGCGCTGCCCCCTAATGGTGTATAAAAAATCGGCATCCATAAGAAATGATGCAAGCCAAGTGGCAGCAATAAACGATTTAAGAAACCATAGAAGAAAAATCCGGCTGAGCCAGCAGTTGTCGTTGCCTTAACTAGGCTTTCAACGCCAAAATTGATTATTGGCCAAACATAAGTGATTCCCATTGCAAACAAAATCGTAACAAATACAATCAATAAGTAAGCAGATTTTGTCCCAGAATAAGGCGAAAGATACCGGTGCAATTTAACCTCACCAAATCGATTAACCATCCAACCAACCATAACTCCTAATGAGATTCCTAAAAAGACTCCCATGTCCGTAACTTGAATCCCGAAAACCATTCCTTGACCAGTCCCATAAAGACCTTGCTCACCTGCGATTGCTAAGCGATCGGTTATTGTTAACCATGAATTGTTTGCGTATAAAAAAATCAAGTAAGTAATAATTCCTAAAATGGCGGCATCCGTTTTGAACTTTGGCTTTGCCAAAGCTGCAGCAATTCCCACACAAAAAATCGCACTTAGCTGGCCAATCATACCTGAAGACAAAATATTAAATACAAAATTCCCGACATCTTTGGTAAAAGTTGGCATCATCTCAAGTTTTAAGATCGCACAGACAGACAAAATAATTCCTGTAACAGCCATGAACATCACTGGTTGGATAATTGCCTTAGAAAAAACACTAGCCGATTTCATAACTTTCTCTTTCATTCTATTTCTCCTTTTTTAATTTGGCTTTATGCAACTAAACTACGTGCTAATTGACAATCAAGTGATCTGTCGAGACCTCTTGATAATTACACAGTGTGATCTCTTGCTCATCCAATAGATTTTTTAATTGTTCAGCACACAAAATAGCAACTTCTTTGGTTCGTTGAAGATGAAAACTTGAGCCAAAGTATAACGACTCATCAACAAATGCCGGGTGAACCATCAATTCAGTTACCGCATCATCCTCTACCTGCTCCAATACTGATTGGATTTCAACTAAACAAGCAGTCATATTTTCAGCAAACGGTTGCTTCAGATCACGAATCGAAGGATAATTCATCAAGTCGAGAAATCCACTGATATTTTTTTGATAAGGTAACTTGATTTGTTTTTCCAAATCAAATGCATTTCGAAAGCATAGCTGATATTTCTCAGCAATTTTTTTCGTAATCGCTAAATTTTCTGGGAATGTGTGCACATGATGATGGCTATCTAAATGAGTTAATTTCAACCCGTTTTCCAACAAGTAATCGATTTGACTTGACCATTCATGGAAAATCTCTTCCTCTTTCATAAGTGAACGATTTTTTTTATAATCCTCCAAATGATAAAATTGTCCTTCTTCATTTGTTAATGAGGTTGCAAGTGTCAATGGTTGGCCACAAGTCAACACAAGATGCCCACCTACGCCAAGTCCCTGATTCGCTTTTGCAAGCCGGATTGCTTCCTCTCTTCCTGGCATGTTCGCCATCAGAGTAGTCGAAGTTAGTGCTCCATCTCGATACGCTTTGATAATGCCTGCGTTGACAGCTGCAGAATAACCAAAATCATCTGCATTGATAATTACTTTTTTCATACTTATCCTTCTTTCATCAAAGAAAATAGATTCATACAATTGTATTTGCTTTCTTTATAGCCATAGTATAGTATCTTAATAAAGCGCATACAATGCTTATTTAACAGGTTGATTTCGTTTTCACACACTGAAAATATTTTCAAGAGAGGGACTATTCAATGACCAAAATTTATTATCTTAATCGTTTATTTCCAAACAATTCATTTCATTCGGACGATGAACGAATGATTGAAAAAATTGTCGAAGCAATCCATAGTAATGAAGACTTAGATATTCGCAACATTGCCAAGATCAATTACACCTCTCCTTCCTCAATCAGTCGTCTAGCTAAACGAGCAGGATTTAATAATTTCAAAGAACTTATTTTTTTTCTTTCCAATAAGTTTTCTGCCTCTTCAGTCAATCAAATCGAAGAACTTTCTTTTGTGACAACTAATCATGGGTGGGAAAAAATTGATTGTTACTTCAATGAAGCTTTTTCTGAGAGAAAGATTTATCTATTTGGCGAGGGATTTTGCCAGTTTCTCGTTGATTATACTTACCGAAAATTATTACTAAAAAAAATTTATGCAATCGACTTAGAGGGAGTGGAAATTAGCCTTGTTACTGACGAAACCCCACACACCTTGATTACTTTTTCTCAATCTGGTGAAAATCAAAATGGTTTGATCAAAATGAAAGAGTGCAAAAATTACGGTGGACACGTCATCACGATCACGGCTAACGAAAATAGTAGCTATGCTAAAAAAGGAGATCTCTCGTTTCTGGTCGAAAGTGGTACTGCTGACTCTGGACCAGAAAATCAACAACTTAATTATTTTTTCGGTAATGCTTTAAATTTGATTGAGTATCTGATTGCCCGTTATGCCAATTGATAACATTCTAAATTCTCTACTGTTTCTTGTTATTGGATCAACACATCGAATTTTACCAATCAATGATGCAAAAAAGGACGTTAATCTTGTACTGACCGCCAAAATGTTAGATTTTTAGTCTATCTTTTTGGAGTGGTACATCTCTTTACGTCCTTTTTCGTATATCCTTTTTATTTTGCCATTCTTTCAAATTTCATAGCAAAAGCAGAATTTATTTTTGCATTTTTAGTCAATCATTTGCCATTGGCTTCTCCAAGCACCAGCATGAATAGGGCTACATTCAAGATAACCTAGATTATTTTCTATATGGATTACTTGCGTCGGTTTCCAACGATTCACGAACCGAGTGTAATTACCAACTGTTTCTTTTTTCCACTGTGCGCTGTAATACGTTTCTGGCACTACACCGTGTTCGACATATCCTTTTTGATGCTCATTGTGTAGCAACTCATTTGTCTTTGTATTTTTAATCAGAAAATACTCACCTTTAGGAATTATTTGCCATCTTTCAAGATTTTCATTTGTCGTTGACAGAATAACCTTGTCTGATTCAGTAGCTAAACTAAGAAATTCGCCTGTCTCACGATTTTTGATTCCTTGATTTGGTATATCATAGCCAGCATCTTTTTTATAAACCCGTACATAATCAATTGCCCATTCTTTAGGATAAACCTCATTGTGTTTTCCTGATCCTGCGTCTGTGTATATATTTAAAATCATCCCCATTGGATAATCGGGTGCTTGATTAATTGTCCTGAATAATTGACCATCAAAGTAAAATTTAAGTGAACCAGGTTCCCATTCCATGCCATAAGTATGGAATTCATTCGTTAAGCTATCTATTCCAACTTCTCCTGGAACCACAGCTTCTGTACCGCCAATTGTTGCTGTTGTACTATCTGTCCACGATCTTGAAAAGAACGGGTCATTCCAACCATATGTGCATACTTGCCATAAGCCTTTCTGGCGATTGGCTTCTGTAACGTTCTTTGTTCCAACTGGTCGCTGAACATTTTCACTGTAATCAAAAAAAGTTTCAATGATATCAATTTCGCCTGTTTCTCTTGAATTTTCCCAATCATTCGTATCATTTTGCATACCAACTAACCACCATGCCTGATGGCCGCCACCACTACTATTTGATAATTTTGCTCGGATTTCAAAATAACCATATGTCGTTGCATACCCACCAGTTTTCTCATCCCCCAGCATTTCATTTTCAGGTGAGATAGGAGACATCAGCTTCTTGCTGCCACTAAAATTATGAATCCAGTTTTTATTAAATGATTGAATTGCACTGGATTTGACACCTGTTGTTCCGTATCCATAATTATCCTTATCTAGTGTTGGCGCCCAAGCTTTTTGATCTGGTTGGATGGACTCAATCAAATTTCCTTCTTCAAAGCGATAATTCGCTTTAGCATCATTCGGATCATCTGCCCAATGTTCCAAATATTTGTCATTCCATTTTGATCGATCTAAAGTTGGTCCATTGAATTCATCGTGAAAATCTAGTGTATATCCGTTTTTTTCTGGAATTTGTTCTTCTGCTTCTACCACTTTTCCTAAACTCAATCCAACACTTGCCACAGCCAGTACACAAACTAACTTTCTCATAAAAAGAAACCCCTTTCATTTTTTGTTCAACCAAAGTGTAGCACAGCTTTTTAATTGACTAGCTTGTGATTTGTTATCATGAATCTATTTTTATATTTTGAAAATAGTTGCAAGTTAAGAAGGAGCGTTTCATTCAACCCAAAATAAAAAATACGATGCCCATAAGCATCGTATTTTTTATTAAACATTTAGTCAAAAATTATAGAAGAACTACATTTTTTCGTTTTTCTACTATAGAATAGCTGAGTGTTCATCGGTATAAATAGTATCATCATTTGTACCAATAATTGGATCATGAATAATATCCCACATCGCACCAGCATATTTCAGTTGCGTAATTACTTGATATCCAGCAGGGGCATCCGCAATAGGTAATTGAGGATACTGTGCTAAAAGTTGACCATAATCAATTGTGATATGTGCATCTACACCACCTGAACCAATCCAAAATGAACTTGGTGCCTTAATAATCAATCGATCAGCATAGATTTCACAGTTCGCAGCAGTGATTTTTTCTTCAGCACCCATCCCTAAAATACCTGTAACTGAGATTTTCCCACTAATTCCTGAAACAAAACTTGGTACAGAAGCAGCATATTTAAATTCTTTAGGTAATTTGATTGTTAAAGCTGCCTCATCACCGTCAACGAAACCAAAATCTTCTGAATGATAATGTAAAGTCAAGCTACCAGTTCCGGGTACACCTTCAATATAAGGAGTCATCATTCCTTCTAGAGTACCTTTGGCAATACCAATAAGCGTTCTGGAATTTGTTGCTACGCGATCATGCGTACTTACTTGATTTTCAGTAGATGATACTACATCTGCAAAAGAGTTAACACTTCCTAAATTAGTTGCTAACAGTGTCGCACCTACTAACATAGTTGTTAAAATTTTTTTGTCCATTCTATTCTCTCCTTAATGTTTATATTATTATTGGGTAAATATTTTTTATATAATATTTATAAGTACTACTAAAAGACGAATAAATATATTTCTCTAATAACATATTTTGTATTAAAAAATTAAAAATACTTGCATACCACCAATAAATGACGATTCCTACGTTGACTTTAAGTGAAAAGCGAAACATGATGATAGAGATAATCGTAGTTATAGCGATACTCAACCATTTTTCTTTTCTTGTACCTATTTTAGTTGCATTCAAGCACCCTACCACTAAAAGTATGACTAAATAAATCATTGGAGCTACTATAGTCGCGTCTGGTTTTGAAACATTAAACCACAAATAAGGATAGTCTTTCATTTTGTGCAGTGCATTTAAAAATGTTGCGATGATTACACCCTCAAAAACTATAGATGCAAAACTAAGCAAAGTACTTCCATTCCTCGAAAAAGAATATACAACATTTAACTTCTCTAGATTCTCTAGTTTTGTACTTGTTGATTTCTGATATTGTGCTTGATTTTCTTTTATTATTTTTTTTAATAATTTATTTTTGTACCTGTAAACTCGGGTAGGTATCGTCAATGTTTTGACAAAAAAAGTGGTAATAAATATGGAAACAAGCGGCCCTAAATACTGATTAAGCCATTCTAAAATTGAGAATAAGATCAACATATCATCACTCACTCTAAACAACTAGATTTAAAATATCAGGATTGATTTTGATACTTTTGATTTCAACAGGTAATTCCGAGCTAAATTGCCGCACATATTTCAAAACATCTTTTTTGTAACAAGTAAACTCTACACGATTTTCAGATAAATCAAAATCAAATAAATCTACTTTGTTTTTAGCAAAGTATTCTCCCAATAATTCAATTTTTGTTTGTGGATAAGTTACCGTTACTTGAATAGGTTTCTTACTTTCTTCACTGGTTAGTAAGTTTTCTTCAGAAAAAACTATCTTTCCTTTATTGATCAACAATACTTTATCTGCCAATGACTCAATCAATTGCCAGTCATGGGTAGAAACAATCATACTCACTTTTTTTCGTTTTAATTCCTTAAATAGATTTACAAATTTAAACACTGTCTCTTCATCTACTCCTGAAGTAGGCTCATCTAAAATTAAAAATTTAGGATCAAACAATAATGCTTGAGCTAAACTTAGTTTTTTTTTCATACCAAATGAGTAGTTTTTGATTAAGAGTCTATCCGGAACTTCCAAATTAACACGTTTAAATAAATCTACTATTTCGTTTTTTCTTATTTTTTTCCCTTTGAGAGAAGCCATATATTTCATAAAATGTGGACCAGTAATTTGATTGTACAAAGCATCTGTATCAGGCATATAGCCAATAGAATCATATTTATTCTTTGGTATGTCAATTTCGCCACTAGTAGCATTTGAAACTTGGGCTACTATTTCTAATAATGTAGACTTTCCCGAACCGTTTTTGCCATTGATCATGACGATTTCACCATCAGCTATTTCAAAATTTATATTTTTTAGTAAATGATGCTTTGAAATAGATTTATTTATATTTTTAATTGCTATTTTAGGGTTCAAGATTACACTTCCTTTTTGTTAAATATGATTACAACGAATAATAAAAGAATAAAAGAAAGAATATATGGAATCATAATATAGATGCCACCCTTTAATAGATAAAAATATGGAAATATATACTGGAAGTACTTGACTAACATATTAGATGACTCTGTCACGTAAAGACCTATTGTTGGGAATAGTATCCCTACAAAAAGTCCCATAAAATTGCTAAAATTTTCTTTCTTTATTAGTACAGACAATAGCATAACAATTGAAATAAAATAGGAAACCGCACTACACAGCATCCACAGTATATAAAAACTAAATGTGACCCCTAAAATGCTTAACATACTGATATTTATCAGCATGCACATTGTCCAAAAAAGGAAAATCCCTAAAAATTTACCTACAATAAATTCCTCGCGAGAAACTTTAGATAGTATAAATTTCAATGTTCCATCAGCTATTTCTTTATTTAACACACTGTGAGAAAATATAGAGATCAACAGATAACCTAAAATAAAGAAAATAATACGTAACCCTGCGTAAGCTTTTGGAATACCATCAATTGATAATTGACTAGTCAGCATATTCGATATATTATAATTAAAAAGGGCTATTAAGATTACTAATAGTATCATTTTTATATTAATTGCTAGATTTCTAAATTCCTCTTTTGCTACTGCAAACATATAATTTCTCCTTTATTTTATGAGCGTATGTTTGATCCAACAGAGCAGGGAAGAAGCTAAAATTAAGCTAACCCTAGCAAACTTGCAATTTCATTAAGTACAGAAATTGAACATGTTGTTAATAGTTCAATAACGGCTTCCAATCCTTTTTGCACTGCTTTTCCCATATCAGATCCTACTAATGTGTCGATTAGTGTTCGAAATGGTAATGGTAATGTATTCCAAGAACTCATCAAATAAAGACCAATTTTCGTAATAAATGCTGTCATTTTCTCATCTCCTATAATTTTGATTAGCTATACAGTAATTAAGCTAGTCCTAGTAAATTCGCAATTTGGTTAAGTACAGAAATTGAACATGTTGTTAATAGTTCAATAACGGCTTCTAATCCTTTTTGCACTGCTTTTCCCATATCAGATCCTACTAATGTGTCGATTAGTGTTCGAAATGGTAATGGTAATGTATTCCAAGAACTCATCAAATAAAGACCAATTTTCGTAATAAATGCTGTCATTTTCTCATCTCCTATAATTTTGATTAGCTATACAGTAATTAAGCTAGTCCTAGTAAATTCGCAATTTGGTTAAGTACAGAAATTGAACATGTTGTTAATAGTTCAATAACGGCTTCCAATCCTTTTTGCACTGCTTTTCCCATATCAGATCCTACTAATGTGTCGATTAGTGTTCGAAATGGTAATGGCAATGTATTCCAAGAACTCATCAAATAAAGACCAATTTTCGTAATAAATGCTGTCATTTTCTCACCTCCTATGATTTCATTTCTTCCCTGCTCTGTTGAATCAAAGAATACTTTTTATTACTTTTTAAGAATAACCTTTTCTGTTAACATTTGTTTATTTTGTACAAAATAATGACACGCCTGATTTTAGTGAATACTATTCATCAAAAACCTTATGTTTTTTGATAGTACTGCTTTCTGTTAAAAGCATTCCAATCCTCTCTATGACCGATTTGGTCGTTAACTCCATATATTGTTCATCAAACATAGATAAAATCTCTATGTAATAAGTGATTTCAATTATGTTCGTCTTAGTCTTGTCTCTTCTACGTACATATATTTCTTTTAGAATCCTTTCTATAACTAACTCATAGAAATTTCTACCCGATCTACTATCTCGTTCAATTAATGCTAAACATTCTGGAATAATTTCAAACAATTTATGTTTCAAACAAACGATAACCAAGTTTATAATGTTTTTATTTGATGAATATCTGTAATTTTTATATTTTGTATATTGTTTTAATTTTTTTAAAACATAGTTCTTTTTATGGTTGATATATTCCTTAGGAAAAATAAATAAGATAGTGCAGAACATCTGAAGTTCAAATGCCCCCCAAGTTTCACACTTGTTTAAATAAGCCATTAATTCCACTATATACTTCTCATCTTTTTTTTCTAATTTAGAAAAATCACAATTTTTACTTAATAAATTTTTTGAATAAACGTACATGTACAAATAAAAAATATCTTGACTCTCTAAATACTTTTTTTCTAAAACTTTTATAAAAATTCTTAGTTTGTGTTTGTTTCCTTCGATATTTACTTGTTCAAAATAATTACTTACAGTTTGTTTATCATTTATTCTATTTGAGTTTGTTAGAAACAAGAATTCATTAATATCAACATTTAATCTATCCAAGTAAGAAACAATAACCTCAAATGAGGGTCTGGATATCCCTGCTTCAAAGTTTGCCAAAGTTGTTCTAGATGTTATCCCATCAGTCAACTGTTTTTGTGTGATTCCTCGTTCCAAACGCATAGTTTTCATTAATTCCCCATACTCCAAAAGAACACCTCGCAATCTTAATAAATCGCTAAATAAATCCATTTTAAATAAAAGAACACTTTAAGGTTATAAAAATATCAAAAAACACTTAAAAAAAAACATAATTATATATATATTATTGCATCTTATCCCTCCTCAAATAAAATTATATGTATATATTTCAAAAATAAAAAATATTTCATAAGATAGTATTTTTTTATCTTAAGTGTCATTTTTTCTATTTATAATAAATAAAAAGCTTACTAAATCCGCTTTCAAAGCGTTTTTTATTATTTTTTACGACCATACAATTTGATAATATCCAAAGATGAACTTTGATATAAAACTTTTATCATTTTCATTTCAAATGAAATCCATTTCTTTTATTGTTTGTTTTGAAATAATATTCAATAGTTAAAAAATAACTATTTATAAACAATAAAAAAACCGAAGCGACTAATCACTTCGGAAATATCAAGCGTTTGATGTACCCTCTCAGTTTCGACCAACTATTTAACCCCTGAAAATTTTAGTTAATTCTTTTATTAACAACTAGCTCAAATATAATACACTTCATCAAGAAACAGTCCTTGCGCCGGCACGGTTTCTCCCGCACTTTTTCGCACTTTTTGTTCAAAAATCTCCTCAATAGCATCCACTGGCATTTTTCCTACACCAATCTCTAACAATGTTCCCATCATGATTCGAACCATTTTATATAAAAAACCATTGCCAACAAAAGTGAAATGAAGCATACCTCCGTCTTTTTCAATCGTAATTTTTTCAATTGTTCTTGTTGTAGATTTCTTACTCTTCTTCAAGGCAGAAAAACCAATAAAATCATGTGTACCTACTAATCGTTTACAAGCCTCGTTCATCTTATCCAAATCTAATTCTTGTGGAACATAAAAGCTATGATAACGTTCAAAAGCTGTTGGAATTGGGTTGTTCCAAACGTAATAGCTATACTGCTTCCCACTGGCATTGTAACGAGCATGGAATCTTTCAGGTACTTCTTCAACCTTCTTAACGACAATATCGCCAGGTAAAAAACGATTCAAAAATTCACACATTGTTACTCGGTCCATTGTGGATTCTGTCTTAAAATTAGCAACTTGTCCTCTGGCATGTGCACCAGCATCTGTACGCCCTGAACCAATAATCTCAATTGGTTCACCCGTCATTTGTTTTAATACGGCTTCAATTTTACCTTGGATCGTTTTATCTGAATCCCCAAGACGTTGCCAACCAAGATAACGACGCCCATCATACTCGATTGTTAGTTTGATATTTCTCATTTTCTTGCTCCTCTTATTATGAATGATGCGTTGTGAATAACGCAAAATCGTTTCTTAACTCATCGCTCATTATACCAAAGATCATTGCTGGTATTAAAAAAAACAACTGTTTTCTACTAATAACTTTCCTGCGCTAATAAAAAACAATCAGAACAGCAATCACCTTAGGAGCAATGGCTGCTAAAATCTGTGTCGATTATTCATATTCACTCATAATCAACAAAAACTCTGCTTTTTCTAATTGCTCGTCCAGTTATGTATTGATTACATTTATCAAAGAAAAAAGTTCGACCAATGAAAAATTGATTCGACTATATAATTTGATCAAAACTTTTAACGAAGAACTTGACCATTATTCTCAAATTTACTCAATGTCGCTTACATACATAATCCTTCAGAAAACACTTTTTGAGATAAATTCGCAGCCTTTCTAGCCGTAATAAATTTTTCAATGTTCCTCATTTTAGCTTCAATCAGACCTCACAACAAAATCATTTCTGTCTCGATTTTAACAAGTTTTCTTTGGGAACACTCCAATTGATTAAGATATCTGATACTTTTAACTGCTATTCATTCGATAAAGTATTCGCTTTTATCCATGTAAAAAAAAAGAACAAAAACAAAATAAAAAAAGGACTCGGTGAGAATGCTGACAGAGTCCTTTTTTGCCATTTGTTTTTGAATAATATTTAGTTATTTTCTTCTATAGTTATTAAAAGAGATAAATAGTCATAAGGTTGGATCGTTGTTAACTCTTGTTTTCTTTCAATTGCATTTACCACGTCACCCATTTTCAAAATTTCTTTTGGCAAAGTAACTTCTTTTGCTGTTGGGTTAGCGAAACGAACTACATAATGCCCTTCATTAAAGTAGGATGGGTAAATGGCTGACACGAGTAATTCTTCGGGAAATTCAATCAATGAAAACTTTCTTGGGATAGTTAACTCGTTTTGCAATGGCCAAATCTTATTGTCTATCCGATGAATAAAGACGTTTAAACTTTGCTTTTGATAGGAAATCGATTGATCTAAACGTGACTCGGTTAGTTTGGCTACTTTCCATTCATCAAACACACCCTGACTGACTGTAAATCCAAAAGTAAAGTGATGTTCACCTATTTCCTGTGCTAATGGTGTTTGCATCATGATATGCCCTTCATTAGTCGTATCACCGGAAGCACGTCCTGGACGCCATCCAAGGTTGGGTTTTCCAAGTTCACCAGTTGTTGCCATCAATGTGATGTATAATTTTCGACCGATTCGTTCATACTCTTTCAGACCATCTGCATAGACGGTTAAATAAGAATCCTCATTTACAACCGAGATACTTTTATCAAAAATTTCTAAATTCACGGGCTTTTCAACCATTCGTTCTTGCCAATCTACAGGAATAACAGCAGGTTTATTTTTGATAAAACCATTTTGAATTTGAGCAATCGATTTCTCTGAGTCATCTAGAACATTCACGGCCATTCGAATACGATGCGAGTAAATAGTATTTTTTATTGCAATAGTACCTTCCACAACATCGCCAGCACCAATGCTTAGCGTGATTTCGTAGTCCAATTCTATTTTCTCTGGATGTTCTGCTAATCGATCTTCCAAATTTTTCGGTAGCTTAGTCTTTCCAGTAATAATCAAAGTTTCTTTAGAAGAATCCAGTAACACTTCTGCTTTGTCAAAGTTCAAAGGTACTTCGTGATCTCCTTCAAGTGGTGAATAATCATACGTATCGCCAGCATTTCCTGAATCAACCAAACGAATAAAATCAGTGTATTCAACATCGCCGACTGTTAGGATCAGAGAGCCTTCGCTAAAAGTAATGGCTAATGCACCATTTTTGATTTCCGTCTTATTCGTTTTTATAGCTTTCTCTAGTTCAGCTTCACTCTCCTCGAATTCAACAATCGTATATCCTAATGCGGGAACTTCTACTTCTACTTTGACATCCAGCTCGTAGTAAGCTGGTTCGTCAAAATATTCATATCCAATAGCCGTCATCCGATAAGCATTTTGACGTTCAGGATAAAATAGTTCTTTTTCAACAATGGCATAAGAGCTTTCTTTGAATTGAATTTTTTTTGAAGGAGCAACAATATGAACCGTTTTTGGTCCTTGATACTTTGTCGTTGTCGTATTGAATACTAAAACTTGATTAGCATCTAAATCTAAAGCATCTGCGATTCGTTTGACGATTAAGTTTTCTATTCCATCTGCGATTTCATTAGCTTCCTTGATCCTATGGTTGATATCCTCCATGACATTATCAGAGACACATCCACCAATGCTGTCATGCGCTTGATTTTCTAACACTTTTTTCCATAAACGACGCAGCACCCCTCTCCCAATACGAATCCCATTTTTTTCAGCAATCAGCATCAATGGTTCAATCCGTTTCAAGATCTTTTGTTCGAGTTTGAAATTAGCTAATTTCATCTGTGTTCGAACAGAACCAATCGAACGATGAACACGAGAGTAAACAGGTTGTCTCAATTCTCCTTCGTAATGTGGTAAGTTCTTTTTACTGCGAATGACTTCCACATAAGAAGGATAATCCGAAATTACATTGTCATACTTACTTGAACGATTAATTTCATTGATGATTTGATCAAAATTAAGTACCATTGACTTTTGATCCACACCAGATGGAACCAAGATATCTTCATTATTCCCATGCGTATGAAGCATTTCCACCGCAACATCCAACTTGTCTTTCACAAACTTCGGCACATCATGAATGGCATCAAGATTCATCATGCCAGTCATATATCCATACGGAAAGTTCATCGCATAAACAATTTTATCTCCTAAACCTTTCCAAATAAAATAGGGTGACGGTGTCATCGTTTCGAAATTCAATCCCCGCCAGCACATAAAATTATCAATTTCTACTTGCTGCAACAAGGTTGGTAAGTTTGCATTAAACCCAAATGTATCCGGTAAATAGCCCACCATCATTGGTTCACCATATTTATTGATGGTGTCGCTGATACCGATCATTAAATTACGCAAAATTGACTCTGCATCAACTAACAAAGCATCTGTTTGCGCGTACCAAGGACCGACAAAGAGCCGACCTTCTTTCATTAATCGTTGAATTGTTTCTAGTTTCTCAGGATTGACTTCAACATATTCATCAACAATAGACGTTTGACCATCCAAACAAAAATTCACGTTTGGGTTACGTTCTAATTCATCCAAAGCTTCAGCAAACACTTGATCGGATAATACGATAGCATCTTCTTTTGTAAAATACCACTCGCGATCCCAATGAGTATGTTGAATGACGTGTGCTTTTACCATTTACGATTGCCCTACTTTCTTTATTCGACTGATGTTTCTTGTGTCGTTTTTAGATTTTTCTTATATTTGATCGATTTCAAAGCATTTACCATTAACGCAGTAATCATTCCGCCAACTGCAATAGACACGAGGTACAATGGAATATTTGTGACAAATGGAATCGCCATGAAAGTTGAAAGCATCGTTTCTTGCGTAATTCCAAAGAAACCACTTAAACCACAGCCGATTGAAGTTCCAACCACAATACTAGGGATCACACGTAATGGATCTTTTACCGCAAAAGGAATCGTCCCTTCTGTGATACCAACTAACCCCATAATCATTGCCGTCTTGGCATTATCGCGTTCGGCTTCATCATATAATTTTTTATTCAATAAAGTTGCTAAAAACATGCCAAATGGCGGAATCGCAATAGCCAATAACATGGCCGTACTTGGTCCGAAACTTCCACTTGAAAATGATGCAACTCCAAAAGCATAGGCAATTTTATTGATTGGTCCCCCCATATCAAAGGCCATCATAGCACCTAAAATCGCGGACATTAGCGCTGCATTCACACCAGACATTCCTTCTAACCAAGCCGTCAAGCCTGCTGTCATTCCTTGAATTGGCGTTGCTAATACATACCATAAAACTACCCCTACTACTAAGGTCGTTACAAAAGGAATCAGCATGATTGATTTTAAACTAATTACTTGCATCGGAACTTTTACTTTTTTCAATGCATTTGCTAAGTACCCACAGGCTAAACCAGCAACCATTCCTCCAATAAAGCCCATTCCTAAATTTTGACACATCATACCTGTAATAAAAGCAGGTGCTAAACCAGGACGATCAGCTATGGAATACGCGATATAGGCCGAGATCATTGGCACAATAAATTGTAATCCTGTTTGACCAATCATTCGCAAGACACCCCAAAAAGTATCTGTTTGATCCCAAACACCAGTCCCGCCAAATATGACGGCAATTGAAGTTAACAAACCTGCAGCTACTACTAGTGGAATCATATAGGAAACTCCACTTTGGAAATGGTTTAATATTTCTTTCCCCTGTTTCTTGATATCCATTGATCCTACCTCCAACAAATTATTAGTTATTGATTCGTGCAATTGCTTTCTTGATTGTCTCTTCTCCATCCTTTACCACTTCAGAAGTGCTCACAGTAAGAATTTCTTTTCCGTCAAAGCGGCTGCGTTCTGCTACGTTCGTATCCACCGCAAAGATAACTACATCAGCATCAGCAATTTCTGCCTCAGACAATTTATTTTCCATTCCCATTGCGCCTTGTGTCTCAACCTTGATTTCAATGCCATTTTTCTTAGCAAATTTTTCCAAGTTTGCTTTTGCCATATAAGTGTGTGCGATTCCTGCGATACATGCTGTTACTGCAACCATTTTTGTCATATTCCTTCTCCTCCAATTATTAAAAAGTCAATGCTTTGATTAACTCCTCTTTATTTTTTGATTCTTTAATCTCCTTCACAAAATCATCATCCATTAGTTTGCCAGATAACTCTGCAAGGACACGTAAATGCTCGTTTCCCTTATCCGCTTCTTTGATAGCTAATAAGAAAACAATGTTTACTGGTTGATCGTCTAAGGAACCCCAGTCAACTTCATTCTTTAGTTTGGCAACTGCAACTGTTGAATCAATTACTGCTTGACTTTTCCCATGCGGAATCGCTATGTTATGGCCAATTCCTGTTGTCATATGTTCTTCTCGTTCAAAAACATCTTTCTTAAATCGATTAACTTCAGAGACAAACCCATTAGCTGTCAGTAACGTTGCTAATTTATCTACTACTTCTTCTTTAGAGCCAGCCTCTAAGTCTAATACGACATTTCGTTCGTCGATTTTTTCACGTATCATCTATACCGCCTCTTTCAATATTTTTACTAATTCTTCAAAAGAGGAACTAGCTCTTAGTGTTGTTAAGGCTTGTTGGTTCGAAACAATTTCATTAAATGTTTCATACAAGCTGTTTAATTCAGGTTTTACCTGTTCGTTTAACGCGAAGAAGAACACCGAATGGACAATGATCCCGTTCCAGTCAATACCTTGCGGATTAACATAAATGCTAATAATAGGTTCATTGACATACGCTATCTCTGCATGAGGCATTGCAAAATCGTTGAGTGCAGTAGAAGACAACGTTTCTCGTCGAGTGGCGCTTTCTAAGATACCTACTTTTGCATAGCCTTTTTCTTGAAGAGTATAGGCAATTGTTTTAAGAACGTTTTCCTGAGTATCTTCGTTTTTCTTGCTAAAAAAACAAAACTTCTTATCAAGTAATGAGAAAAATGCACTATCTGGATCTAACGAAACTTTCAAGTATCGTTGAACTCTTTTGATATCTGTTTCAAGCATCAACGGACTTACGACTACTACCGGAAATTTAGCGTTCTTGATCGGAATCGTACTGATTACTAATTCGTCTGTGATATTTTCTTCCTGAAGTTCATTGATACTCAAGACTTTTTTGATTTTTATCGAATCTGCAAAATTTCTATTGATTCGCTGTTCCAATAATTTTGAAGTTCCATATCCACTGCTACAAACTAACAACACATCAGACTTATTAGGTCTATATCTGTCTAAAAAGGATTGAATATGAAGTGCTACATAAGCAATTTCGTCATCGTCAAACCTCACCAAAAATTGTTCTTCTATTTTTCCGAGCAACTCGACACTAAGAAAGAAGGCTTGTTTGAATGATGATTTGATTTTTTCTGTATACGGATTATGGATATTCACACCTAAACGCAACCGTTTAACAGCTGCATTGAGGTGAAGGACAAGGTTATTAATGAGTTCTGCGTCTGCACTAAACTCATTCAGCTCGTCAAGTACCAGTTGCTTAAGTTGCTCTCCCATATCAAGATTAGGTAAAGAAGACTCACTCAAATTATGATTCATGGCATTTTTTTCAATCGCCGAGATATGAATATCAATATATTCTTGTTCATATTGAGGAATACTAAAATGAAAGTCTTTTTCCAACATATCAATCAAATAGCTAGTGTTTACTAAAATTTCTTTTTCTGTTCCGCCTTCTTGTAATAAAAAATTATTAGAATCAATTCGTTCCAGTGCGATTGCTAGATGGATCGCTAGTGTTTGAAACTCGTAATCCGTGAATTGTAATTGGGTTTCTTCCATAAAACGATTGAGAATCATTGCTACTTTTTTCAAAATTTTCTTATCTAAAAAATTATTTGCTTCGCCTAAGAGATTAATATTCAAATCCAATAAATCTGATTTATTACTAGAAGCAGTAAAACCGCCCCAATAATAATTCAATACTTCTGACATTAATTTGCGCTTGCCCTTCTCACTCGCATTGATCTTCAATCCATTGCGGTCAGAAACCACTACCATTCCGTGTTTCATCACTCTCTTTTTTACTTCCTTAATCGTACTTTCCATCGTTGATCTACTAACATAAAGCTCATCTGCAAGATCTTGTATTTTCAAAGAACTATTTGTATTCAGTAACTTGGCAAATACATAAGTGATGCGATCTTCTGATGTATCCACTTTAGTAATCTCAAAATCTGGTAGTCGTTTTCTTAAATGTTCTTTGTCACCTACTAATGAAACACCTTTTTTTGGTTGGACAACAATTTGTAGATCTATATCCTTTTCAATTACAGCTTTTAAATTAAAAATAGCTTTACTAATTGTTTTTGTCGAAACTTGAAGTTGCTTAGCTAATTCTTGATAAGTAGTGTGATTATTTTCCAACAGAAAATTTAAAATTCTCATTTGACGATCGTCTAACTTGATACTCACATAAGCACCTCCTGAATACATTTTTATTTTATAACTATTGTTTGCGCTTTCATACGGAATTTAGTTCATCATTAATGTGGAACTCCATCAGGCATCTAGCAATTATCAGGAAGATTCTCTCCAAGAACACACAGAAAATCAATATTCTGTAAGTCAATTTGCCTTTTCTTTGTAAAAAAGATGAGTAAAAAAAACAGGAGTTGTGACAAAAACTTTGTCATACCTCCTGTTTCCAAACACATGGTGTTCTTTATTGATTGAAACTAGCCATTTCTTTCATAATCTTCTTTTATTTGCATCGCTGAAAAAATAGATGAAGCTGATGCGAATGTTTAATCTTCTTATATCTTTGAGGTTGTTTCTGATAGAATTGTTGATGATGATTTTCAGCTGGCCAAAACGTTTTTGCTTGGCGAATCTCTGTGACGATAGGTTGGCTATATCGTTTAGATTGAATCAGTTGTTCTTTTGATTTTTCAGCCAATCGTCTTTGCTGTTCATTCACAACAAATAGAATTGAACGATATTGTTTTCCCCGATCTTGAAATTGGCCAAAGGCATCTGTAGGATCTGAGATTTGCCAATAAATTTCCAGTAATTCTTCATACTTTATTTGACGTGTATCAAAGATGATTTCTACAGCTTCCACATGCCCAGTATAGCCACCACTGACTTGATCATAATTGGGTGCTTTGGTTTCGCCTCCTGTATAACCAGATAATACTGAGATCACACCCGGTTTTGTTTCAAAAGGTTCAACCATGCACCAGAAGCAGCCTCCGGCAAAAATCGCACGTTCCTGATACAAGGTTGAAGTTATCTTATGTTTACCGTAATCATAAGCGCTCGCGCTCGCCGACTCCCCTGTGATCCTTAAATAAAAATCCATCACATCCGGTGTCAAATTATCTCGCAATGCTAAAGGACGCAAGTTGACCTCCAGTTTTTCTATTGCCTGCTTCGTTGGCATCCTTACTATATTTTCTTTTGCTTCTTCAAATTGTATTCTTTCCCATTCTCTTGTGTTTGGATTCAAAATAAGATTATAAATATCTGCTTCCACCTGTGTTATATCCAACATACAATGCCCTTCTTTCAACTTTCCTTCTCGTTTACTTAAAAATAATTACTTGATATTTAGCACAAAGCATAACAATCTCTTATTTAGTCAAGCTTGCCTATGTTTTCTAACTTCGTAATTGAAAAAAGCTTAAACAAATCATCGGCAAATAGTTAAAGAAAAAACTCAAACGTTGAAAAAAGCCCAATTGTTTAAAAAATGTGAACTGACTAATTGACGGAATCCGTGCTAATCCGTAAAGACCTGCGATCAGCAAACTAATAACAGTTAAAACAAGATAAACATGGCTAAGTGTGGTTTGACCCCTTTGTCGATAGAGCAAAACAAGTAACAATGGGAAAAGTAAAAATCCTGCATAGCCTAGTCCAGAACCTGTGTTATGAACCCAAGTCGAAAAATTCCAAGAACTTTCATTCGTATTGATACTGAATAACCCAGTAAAAATACAATCACCTATCCCATATAGACCAACTGCTGCGACTGCAAGTATCGCAAGTGTTTTTGATGTTCCGACAAATAGTTGATACAACGCAGGCAATGACAGAACAAAAAAAAGTCCAGATACAACTGACCAAATCAAAAAAGCACTTCTGACTGGACTATTTACGTCACCAAACAAGCTTATCACGGTAGTCATTTGATTTAGCTTAGGATAAAAAAGACCAAGGATATAAGGGGTCAACAAATCACTAATCACACCTAATAATAAAAAATAAAAACCGTATTTTTGTAAAACAATCATTTTATCCCCTACTTTTTGTGATCATTCAATAATCTAATGATCAAATTTTTTTTATTTTAACACATAATCTTAGTATAGTTGTCTTTTGAACAATCAACAGACGTAAAGCAAGTTTCATCCACAACTTAGAATTTGTCTTGAACGGAAGAATCAATTTGTCAAACTCCATCTCAATCAAAAAAACGTAAGTCAGATGTCAACAACATCTGACTTACGCATACATCTCCCTCAATCAAAAATTTATTAGCAACATCTACTAACCTAAAAATTTGAACACTTCTTCTCGGTCATACAGTTTAAATACTTTCTCACATAAAAATTGGGTAATCAGTGCCGCAAAAACAGGAATGACTAACCAACAAAGAACAACAAGAACAACATTTAACCCTGCATCTAAAGAAGCCAACGGACCAACAAGCCCGACTACACCAAATCCAGCAGAAGCAGGTGTACCTGAAATAGAAAAGAGTGCAACAGGAATAGCTGTGATCACTGCACTAACTAAACAAGGAATAAGAATTACTGGTTTTCTAAATAAGTTAGGCATCATCATTTTCATCGCGCCTAAAGCAATCGCAATTGTCACACCTGATTTGTTTACCTTCCAAGAATTCACTACTAAAACAAAAGTCGTTGCCGCTACACCCATCGCAGCTGCACCAGCAGAAACACCATCTAATTGGATTGCCATTCCGATTGCTACTGTTGAGATAGGCGAGATAATCAAAAAGGCAAAAGAACAACCAATCAGGATAGACATTAACAACGGTTGTAAAGTAGTGAAGTTATTAATTAATGCACCAATTGCAGAAGTAATCGCTGTTACATAAGGAAACAGATAAAAACCAAGTAACCCAGCACCTACACCTACAACAATTGGCGTTAATACAATCGAAACCGATCCGAAACTATTTCCAATTAGTAAAATCAGCCCGACAGCAATCGACGCTGTCAGCATCGTGTTAATAATATCACCTGTGCCAGCACCAACATAAACACCTGTTTCACCTAACTCAGGTGTGAATTTGACGACACCAGAACCTACAAAAGAAGCGCCAGCTACAACCATCATTCTCATTGGATCAAAGCCAAATTGTAAAGCAATCAAACTACCGATAATCAAAGGAGTTGCTAGTTGAAAAATAACTGCTAACTGTGCGATTGTTACCGCAAAAGGATACGCACTAAAATATTTTAAAATGGCACCTAATACTGCATTCGGAATCAATCCAATAATGATCCCCGTTGCTGTACCAGCAAGAACTTTATTCAGAAAAATTTTCGGTGATATTTTTTGTGAAGTTTCCATTCAATCTCTCCTTTACTTTACATTTAAACTATCTTCTTTTGCATGGACAAGTTCAGTTAAGAAATCACAATAAGGTGTTGCAATATCATATTTCTTACCTTTTCTAGAAATTGCCCCATTGATATAATCGATTTCTGTTAATCGATGATTCTTGATTAGGTCTTGATACATTGAAGGATAATGTAGCCCGATTGTTTCTGGGTCAAAACAAGATTCACAATGTGCAATGACTTCTGGAATATCTAGTTCAATGTTTTCTACTGCTGCCACTTTGGCAAATTCATTAACAATCGTTTCCACCATCTTATGAGCAGTTGATGTTCTTCCTAGCTCAGCCATATTAACATCTAAGATCGTACATAGCCCATTCATGGTTCCATTCACACAGGCTTTACGATAAATAGAATAATGAATATTATCAGAAAAATGAGCATTTAGTCCTGATTGAGATAATTTATCCGCCAGTTTTCTCGCAGCTGCTTCTTTTCCAGCACCTAGATTTTGTAACTCTACTGAACCATTGCCAAATAACTTGACCTGACCTGGTCCTTCTAAACCTGCAGTCCACATTGTATTTCCAATATAAATATTTTCCATTGGTACAAACTTCTCAATAATATCTTCATGCCCGATACCATTTAACAAACATAAAACTTCTGTATCTTTTTTGATCAACGATTGGATATCTTGTAGCATCTTTTCTAGCTGCATCGCTTTGGTAAACAGAATAATCAAATCCACCTGATCTTTTTTCTCTACTTCAGATTGAAGAACAATTGGTAACTGTTCTATCACTTCTTCACCATTAAAATTGGCTTTTAAGCCATGCTCTTTGATTTGTTGGACATGGTCTGCCCAACCATCAATTAATAATACGTCATTTCCTCCTTGATGAAGCATTAAGCCAAAACGACTTCCCATTGCGCCAGCACCTGCAATTGCTATTTTCATTTACTCTTCCTCCTTTTTTCTTTCTATTATACTCATTTGAGAACGATTTCACAATCTTGTTTCATTATTTTCCACTCGTCTTCCATACTTATATCCATAGTTTCCGTTGTTTTATCAGCGCATCAATAAAACAGGTATCATATTCTTAGTTTATCTTAAACCAAACTGGCAGTAAGAAAAACGATACATTCATAAAAAATTCCCCTACTTCTTCTATCTAAAGAGTAGAGGATTGAATTTCGTATCTATGAAAGTCTTTTATTCATTTGATTGGGAGTTTCCTTTTCAAAAAAACTTTACCCCAGATTTTCTTCCATTTTCACAGTTATAGCGAGCATTACCATGAGAAACTGCCTTTTATTGTCTATGAGAATAATAATTTAAAATTGGTACTTCTTGATTAATTAGTTCATCTCCTAATAATCTCTCCAGTTTCTTAGCTTTTCCTGACTCGACGGGAACTATCCAAGCCCAAACTAAATAATTTCGTAAAAGTTCATCATATTTTGCCAATCGTTCATTGCCATATTGAGCCCTTAAAATTATATTTTCAGTACCGGATAAACGATTTGTATTGAGTTGATAAAAAAGATCTCCACCTAAAAAAATACCATCAGAAGATGATTTACCCACGGTAACGACCATTCCATCTTCCCTATGTGTTACGTACAAATATTCATACGGCCTCACTTCACTTAATGAATCAATTATTTCTTGCCCTTTATCTCTAAAAGCTAGTTCTCTCTCACTCTTATTTAGCAAAAGCTTTTTCATGTCAAATGCAATCGGTTGTTTTATTTCCGTAAATTCACTTCTACTATTAATCCAATTTGCAATTAATTTCTTCACATGTTCTAGCGTAAAATTTGATTTATTAGCTACGTACTTTTTTTCTTGTATCAAGGACATTTTGCCACGAAGTTCAAAACTGAGCCTACATCGATCTTTTATTTCTTTGAAAAGTATCTCATCTTCGTTATTCATAGAACCCCTCTATCTCCTTAAATTTCATCTGCTATCAACACTAGCTCTCATCGAAACAACAAACTTTTCTCTGTCGTGTGCCATTTATCCTTTACGATTATAAATTCCAAGCCCCTTGAGAAACTTACGCATATATTTATCTCCGCAAGACTTAAAATTTCGTTGTCCTTCTTTTCTCAAAAATGCACCGATTTCTCCTTTTGATGGATAGATTTCTGCCTCAGAAAAAACATCTAAAATATCATCAGTGGTCATAGACAAGGCAATTTTTAGTTTTTTTAGCAACACATTGTTGATATGTTTTATTTCCTTACTCTTTTGTGGCGTGCTTGCTGTTGACTTATCTTTTTGCGGACCACGAGCTAAGAGAATCAGACCATTAAGGAATGCGTCAAAAATCTGATTGTTGATGGCTTTTTCATACACATTATTTTCTGCATTGTCTTCGTGCTTGTCTTGGACTTTTGTCAGTACCGCCCTAGCTTCTTCTTTAGTTAATGGTACACCGCCCAGTTCAAAAGCTTTAATCAAATCTGCATCTTTCAAATCAATGGCATAACGTAGTCGCAATAATCTATCGTTGTTATTCATTTACTTCTCCTAAGTATTTAATATTTACTTCCTTACATACCTTAGCTTCTCTAAAATTTGATTCAATATTGATAATAAAAACGTATCATTTATGATAAGGCGCCCCCGTATTGATCCGAAACACACGGTAAATTTGTTCCACTAAAATAAGGCGCATCAATTGGTGTGGGTAAGTCATTTTACCAAATGAGATTTGCGTATTGCTTCGTTTCACCACAGACTCGCTTAGCCCAAGTGACCCACCAATCACAAATGTCAGATGACTTTTCCCTTGGATACCTAATTGATCAATTTGTTTTGCAAATGCTTCACTCGTTGGGTTTTTTCCATCAATTGCCAATGCAAAAACATAATCATGTTCTTTGATTTTCGAAAGAATACGCTCACCTTCCCTGTCTTTGACTTGTTGCATCTGTGCATCACTTAAATTTTCTGGCGCTTTTTCATCAGGCACTTCAATCAATTCCATTTTTGCATACGCCCCAAGACGTTTTACATATTCGTTGATTCCTTGAATTAGATACTTTTCCTTTAATTTCCCAACAGATATTATTTTAATATTCATCTTCTACCCCTTTATCCACACAAAATTACTGCTATTAACATTTCACTTTAGTTTATCATGCTTTTTTCTTTTTTTCTTCCGCACAAGTGGAAAAGTTTTGCACACATAGTTATGCACAACATCCACAGGTTTATCCACAGAAACCCCTGTTTTTTTCCTTGTTTTATCACTATTTTTGATACAAACATATGTTTCTCCCATTTTTATCCACTTTATCAACACCCTGTGTATAACTTTCATACTTAGTTTTCCTCAATAAAAACAAAAAGTTTTGCACAACTACTGTGGAAAACAACAACTAAATTTTTTCATCTGTAAACAAATATTTTTCCTAAAGTTTTTCATAAAAAGTTCACAGTCTAAAAGTAGACTAAATTTATCAAATGAGTCTATACTAATGATAGATAAAAAAGTGAACGGAGGAGGAACACATGGATAAAAAAGATGTGACACCTAAAATGAAAAAAAATAATCAGGGATTTTGGAGAAAGTTAGGACTTGGCCTCGTTGGTGGTGTCCTTGGCGGATTGATTACTGCAGGTATATTTTATGGTGCTATGGGCTCGTCTTTTACAACTTCTTCAACCAGCGCAAGCGGCAATCAAAATTCTGCTGGTGAAACAGTCGTTGAGAATGTCAAAGTTAATGTTGAATCTGATATTACTAGTGCTGTTGATAAAGTACAAGGCGCTGTCGTTTCAGTCATTAATTTGCAAAACCAAAATCAATCAAGCGAATTCGGTCAGCTCTTTGGACAACAGGAACAAAGCAGTTCTGATGAGAATTTAGAAGCTTATAGCGAAGGTAGTGGTGTCATTTATAAGAAAGATGGAAACTCTGCCTATATCGTTACAAACAATCACGTAGTCGATGGCCAACAAGGTTTAGAAGTTTTACTGAAAGACGGAAGTAAAGTAAAGGCCGAATTAGTGGGAACGGATGCTTATTCTGACTTAGCAGTACTAAAAATCAATGCTGATAAAGTCGATACAGTTGCTTCATTTGGTGACTCTGAATCCTTAAAAGTTGGTGAGCCTGCTATTGCGATCGGTTCGCCACTTGGCTCAGCTTATGCTAACTCAGTAACTTCAGGTATCGTTTCTTCTTTAAATCGTCAAGTAACTAGTACCAACGAATCAAACGAAACAGTCAATATCAATGCAATCCAAACCGATGCGGCAATCAATCCTGGGAATTCAGGTGGTCCATTAGTAAACATTGAAGGACAAGTAATCGGAATCAACTCAAGCAAGATTGCTAGTACATCAGAATCTTCATCTGACGTAAATGTGGAAGGCATGGGCTTTGCAATTCCAAGTAATGATGTAGTGAATGTAATCAATCAATTAGAAAAAGATGGAAAAGTAACCCGTCCTGCACTAGGAATCACAATGGTCGACTTGTCTGCTATCTCTACACAACAACAAGAACAAGTATTGAAGATTCCAACTTCAGTGACAAATGGTGTCATCGTAACTAATGTTCAAGCAGCTACTCCTGCTGAAAAAGCAGGATTGAAACAATACGACGTTATCACTAAAATTGATGATACTGAAGTTTCTTCTGGGGTAGAGTTACAAACTGCACTTTACAAGAAAAAAGTTGGTGACAGTGTCAAAGTAACTTACTACCGAGGATCTGAAGAAAAAACTGCTACGGTAGAATTGACAATCGATCAATCTTCATTGAAACAAAATAATTCAAATCAATAATAATGTGTAACAAAAAAGGTGGGACAAAACGAAACGACGTTTTGTCCCACCTTTTTCGATTCATTTAATTTCTATTTAGGAAATGCTTCACCAACAACTGCATCTTCTGGTAAGACTAAGATTCCTTTTTCTGTTGGCGCATCTGGCAAATGTAATTCGCGAGCCGAACAGATCATACCGTAGCTCTCTACGCCACGTAATGATCCAGGCCAAATCATCAAGCCATCAGGCATCATTGCGCCCGGTTTTGCCACAACCACTTTTTGTCCAGCTTCGATATTGGGCGCGCCACAAACGATTTGTAAAACATTTCCATTATCAACTTCTGTTTCTGTAATGGATAAATGATCAGAATCAGGATGTGGGACACATGTTTTAACATAGCCAACAACAATTTTAGGTTCATTATCCGCAATCAATGTCTCGGTAAAACCAGCTTCTTTAATCAAACGATTTAATTCCGCTAATTGTTCTTGGTTAATTGTTACTTGTCCATTTCCTTCAATAGCCAAATGATCAGAAATGTGGAAAAAGTTCCAAGCAACGATTTGACCAGAAGCATCTTTCACTTGAGCTACATTCCATTTCCGTTCAACTTTATTTTCAGTTCCTTTGTCGTCGGCTACAACTACCATTAAGGTATCTCCGACGTGTGCTTTGTTATAAGCAAAAATCATGTTCTTTCCTCCATTATCTCTTGCTGGGGTTTATCTTAACAAAAAAAACACACTTCTGCATGAGATTTTTTTCATTCGCGTCATGAAAAATGACCAAAAAAAGGGAGTGACAAAAGTCAACTTTTGAGTTTGCCACCCACTTTTTTCAACATAGTACTTTTCAACAATCATTGAGTAAAAGAAAGCGAAGATTCTATGCTTCCTCGTCTTTTTCTTCGGTCACAATCAATACATCACAAGGTGCTCGACGAATAACATGGCTAGCCACGCTACCGGTCATAAAACGTTCAACAGCATTTAAGCCAGATTGCCCAACCATGATAAGGTCAATCTGATATTTTTTTGGTAAATTAACAGCCATTGCTTCTTTGACTGACCCGTAAGCTATAATTCCTTCAATCTTTGTATAGTCGACTGATTTTCCATAGTCTTTACAACTTTGAATCATTTCTTTAGCGTTTTCCGTTCCTTGATCGATCAAATTTTGATCCATTGGTGCATAACCCATAAAATTATAAAATTGTTGGTCAATCACGTTGGCCACATAAACTGTTCCGTTATTTCGACGAGCAACCTCTACTGCTTTTTTAAATGCAGCATTGGCTTGTTCGCTACCATCAATACCTACTAAAATATTTTTATACTCTTGATCCATTTCGACCCCTCCTAATAGATGTTAATCAACTGTGACACTTTTTAGGAAATCTTCAATCTCTTGCTTCGTTTTACGATTTTTATTCACTAATCGTCCTAACTCTTTACCATCTTCAATGACTACAAAACTAGGGATACCAAAAATACTCCAATTTGCAGCAATATCGATATATTTATCACGATCGACTTCAATAAAATGCCAATCAGAAAAATCTTGTTCAATTTCTGGTAGCTGTGGTTTGATAAAACGACAATCACCGCACCAATCGGCTGTAAAGAAAAATACGTTTTTTCCTTTTTCTACATAACTTGCTAATTCCTCTAGACTTTTTGGAATAATCATCCGTTTTCTTTCCTCCTACTATCATCTTTACTTAAATTATACACCTTTCTCACAAACTGACAAACGTTTGAAGATTTTTGTTTTGATAAAAAAAATCTGATAAAATAGAAAATTTCTATCTTATCAGATTTCTTATATTTAGCTTCAATTATTTTCCGTAAACAATCGTATTTACAGTTGATTTGTCTAAGCCTTTCAGTGTTTGAATCAGCATTTCTCTTGCTGCTTCAAAGTCGCTGATGCTAAACATTGTTTGGTGTGTGTGGATGTAACGTCCTACTACGCCAATAACTGTACTTGGGATTCCTTCGTTTTGAGTATGAGCAGCACCTGCGTCTGTTCCACCTTTTGAAACAAAGTATTGGTACGGGATATTGTTTGTTTCTGCAACATCTAACAGATATTCACGTAAACGAGGCAACATGATCAAACCAGGATCTTGGATACGCATCAGTGTACCTTCTCCTAAGTGTCCAAAGGTTCCTTTTTTCGTTACAGTATCATCTGCAGCAGAGCAGTCTACCGCAAAGAATAAATCAGGTTTAAATTTATTGACAGATGCTTTTGATCCACGCAAGCCAACTTCTTCTTGCACATTCGCCCCTGCAATCAAAGTGTGGCCTAATTTTTCATTTTGTAACGCTTCTAGTGCTTCTAAAACCATTGTACAACCATAACGATTGTCCCAAGATTTGCTGATAATATTTTTCCCATTTGCCGTTTTGATCGTTTCAGCAAAAGGTACGATCGTATCACCAGGTAAGACGCCATAGCTCATGGCTTCTTCACGTGATTCAAATCCTGCATCAAATAAAATATCTGTTACTTCGACTGATTTTTGACCGCTTGTTCCACGTAGTAAATGTGGTGGAACTGATGAAGAAATACAAGGATAATTTTTACCAGATGATGTTTTCAAAGTAAAACGTTGTGCCGAAACAACATAAGGATTCCAGCCACCTAAAGGAACTACTTTAAATAAACCATTATCTTGGATTTGAGTTAGCATAAATCCAACTTCATCCATGTGTGCTGCCACCATTACTCGTGGTGCATCTGCATCTTCATGGTTACGCAACCCAAAAATGCCACCAAGACCATCTAGTTGTAACTCATCCACTAATGGTTCCATGTGTCCTTCCATGTATGCACGAATATCTTGTTCAAATCCACTTGTTCCTTGTAATTCAGTTAGTTCTTTAATACGTTGAAATGTTTTTTCTTCCATAATATATCGTCTAAATTTCAGACTAAACTCCTCTCAGACTTTTATTTGATCCATTCAAAAAAAGTTTTCTCCGAATAAATCGACGTTTTCATTATAACTTATTTTGCGAAAGATTGGTTATTTATTTCTGAGAAAAACCGAGAGTATGGTAGAATAAACCCAGATACATGAAGTGAAAGAAGGAGGATTACCTGAATGTCCAAAGAAAAAGACTACAATTATTTTAAAGGCGGATTAGTGCTTGGTGTTGGCCTTGGTCTCTTAACTGGTGTTGCTTCCACAGTCTGGTATCATCACAAAAAATCATTGACCGCGGATCAAGTCCTTTCCAAGATTAAAAATGCCTTTTTAAAAGAAGGCTCAATTGAAGGTTCATGGATCTCTTTTGAAAAAGAACCAATTAGAAAATTTGCGATCCACTCAAATGGTTATCGCGGGGGAATTTCTCGAATGGAAGATGGCGAAATCGTCTACTATGAATTCTTAGCCGATGCTCATACTGGAACTGTGTTAGATATTTCCCGAGAAAAGTATGAATCCACTTTTTAAGACGAAAAACACCTCTCCCTTAGAAAAAATCTGCAGTTTTTCTAAGGGACTTTTTCGTTAAAAAATAACTTTACTTTTAGCAAAAATGATTTTTATCTATCTGAACTTATCTAGCATTCTAAGCTAATATACGTTATTCTTAAACTAGTTTTTAAATTAAGGAGAGTGCAACATGGAACAACGTGAAAAAATTGCTGTATTGATTCCCTGCTACAATGAAGAAGCAACGATTTCAACAGTTATTGCTGATTTTAAACGGGAACTACCTGAGGCAGATATTTATGTTTATGACAATAATTCAACCGACAAAACCTATGATCTTGCCATTCAAGGTGGCGCTATCGTCAAAAAAGAACCACGACAAGGTAAAGGAAACGTGATTCGCCAAATGTTTTTTGATATTGATGCCGATTATTACTTGATGGTTGATGGCGATGATACGTACCCAGCTGAAGCTGTTCATGGCTTATTAGAAAAATTACGTTCTGGTGAAGCTGACATGGTAATCGGTGATCGTTTATCAAACGGTACGTATTTTGATGAAAACAAACGGCCCTTTCATGATCTTGGTAATAACCTAGTCAAAAACTCGATCGCAAAATTATATAAAACAGACATTAAAGATGTTATGACTGGTTATCGCGGTTTCAATCGAATTTTCGTCAAAAGCTTTCCGATTATGAGCTCTGGTTTTCAAATCGAAACTGAATTAACGATCCATGCTTTGGATAAAAAATTCAAACTAGTCGAAGTACCAATTGACTACCGTGACCGCCCAGAAGGTAGCGAGTCAAAATTAAATACTTTTTCAGATGGTTTTAAAGTAATTATGATGATTATCAAGATGTGTAAAGACTACAAACCATTACTTTTTTTTGGTATTTGGACAATCCTTTTCTTCGTATTAGGTTTACTTGTAGGTATTCCAGTTATACGTGAGTTTATGGTGACAGGATTCATCGAACGTATTCCTTCTGCTATTCTGAGCACTGGGTTAATGACAATGGCTATGCTTTCTTTGATTACTGGTTTGATCTTAGATACTGTCGTGTCGAATGCAAAAAAAGAATACGAGCTGAATTTATACCATGTCTACCATGAACAACAAAAAGAAAAGTAGTTTGAGGAGGTTCGTATGAATTTAACTATCGCCTATCCTTTTTCTAAGTTTCTATTACTATTGGCTACTTTTTTCCTCTCATTTTTAACAGCTTACGGCTTTGGTTCACTGAATCCAGTAGTTATTATATCTCTAGTAGGATTACTTCTAATCGCATTGATGCAAGAAGGAAAACATCTGTTATCATTTAAACAACCTAGACTTGCTTTTTTAAATGTGATTTTTTCAATGATTTTTGCACTGACTTTAATGACTAAAAATCGGATTCATTTTGAAAGGGTCTCTGGAAACTATCACGAAACAACAATTGATTCTTTCGGTATTTTTCAATTCACACTTTTTGTTGCAATGTTATTTTATTTCTTTTTGATTTTACAATATGCACAAATCTTATTACCTAAGATGAAAGTGAAACTGGAAAGATTTGAAACTCAGTATTTTTCGTTTGGTAGATACTTCATCTTCTTCACACTACTTCTATTAATTTGTTGGAGTCCTTATGCGCTAACTTTATATCCTGGTGTAGTTTTACCTGATTCATTAAGTTCAGTCGCACAAGCGATGGGAGATCAACCAATAAATAATCATCATCCAGTTCTATTTACATTGATCGTAAAATTTTTCGTTCATGATTTGCCTACTAAGAGCATCAATCATGGCGTTTTCCTTTTTTCAATTATACAATCAATTCTTTTAGCAACTACCATCAGTTATTCTCTCTGCTGGTTACTAAAAAAGAAAGTGAATAAATTTGTCATTCTTCTCGCAACTAGTTACTTTGCTTTAGCACCTGTTTTTCCAATCTATGCATTGAATATGCAAAAAGATATTTTGTTTTCTATTGCATGTCTATTATTCTCGTTAACATTATTTGATTTTATCGTTGAGAGTAAAGTGAATTTCACAAGAAAATTAGTTATTATTTTGTTTGCTTTACTAACCACTTATCTAAGAAATAATGGGTTGTATGTTGTGGTGGGGACAGGAATTATTGCTCTAGTTATTTCACTCAAGAACCGACAAATCAAAGCCATTTCCCAAGTGATTGCAGGTTATCTTTTACTCACAGTCTTAGTTATTCAACCACTCATGACTAGATATGCAGTTCCAACAGCTTCCGCTGAACGATTAGGCGTACCAATGCAACAGATCACCAGAGCAATCGTTATGGATGGAGATTTAGCTAAAGATGATTTAGCCTTAATGGATAAAATCCTACCTCTACAAGACTATGAAGCTTATACACCAAGTCTAGCTGACTCCATTAAATGGCATAAAAATTTTAACAATACTTTCTTAGACGAACATAATAAAGAATTCTTACTCTTATGGGGTAGAAATTTACCAAAAAACCTTTCTATTTACACTGACGCTTATATTCTAGAAACATTTGGTTTTTGGGTTCCTGGCGTAAAAAATAACTATGGTTTTCTTGATACTCGTGTCAACACCAATAATTATGGTATCACTCAAATTAATTTAATTGAGCGTTTTATGGGTATCTCAAGCACAACAAAATTGATTGACGCACGAAATTTTTTGGGTTCTGGCACCTTATTATGGTTACTTATTTTTAGTGTTTTTCTTTTACTATCTCAAAAAAAATATCGATTTTTATTACTTCTATCACCAGGAATACTTGTCTTTCTAACTATCATGATTGCCACTCCTGTTGCGTTTAGCTTACGCTATGTCTTTATTTTAGCATTGGGGCTACCTATTTATCTTTTGATACCATTTATCAAATTTGATTTTGAAAAAAAAGAAGGAGTCGATTATGAAACTAATTAAAAAAACTACGATTATTTTCTTTTTATTAATTTTTAGTTATTGTCTAACTTTAACTATCGCTTATAGCATTCCAGATCGTTTTCTTTCGTCTCATGTAACCAGTTCAGTCAAAGTATTTGAAAAAGAAGGCAATTATCCTACAATCAATTCAGCGAATGAAAATGGTACAAAATTAGATAATTTTACAGACAAGTTGATGGTAAAGAAATCAATGAAAGATCATAAATTATCCCTTGTAGAAAATATTATGTCGATAAACGGCTATCCTCGGTATTGGCATGGTTATCAAGTATTTTTACGTCCATTGTTAGCAGCTATGTCTCTTGGCAGTATCCGAATGATTTATGCTTCTCTTTTATTTCTTTTGATTGGAATTGTCTCCTACTTTTTAATAAAAAGAACAGACATTTATTTGGGGATTGCTTTCTTATTGTCGTTAGCTGCAGCTAACGTGTCAGTTTTCTTTTTCAGTATGCAGTTTTCAAATATTTTGATTCTGACCTTATTCGCTTTATTATTACTTTTAGTAAAACCAAAACTATTTCAAGACAAAAGTAGCATTCTTCTTTATTTTTTTAGTATTGGTTCTCTAGCAAACTTTTTTGATTTACTAACAACACCTTTGATTTCTTGGGGAATTCCGATTGTTGTCCTTTTCTATCTAAATAGTAAAGATGTTAAAAAGCAGGATACTTCTTTAGGCAAAAAAATAGAAATATTCTTATCCACTGGTTTTTTCTGGTCAATCGGCTACGGCTTAACTTGGTTGAGTAAATGGATCATTTCTTCAGTCATTCTTAAACAAAATATCGTAAAGGATGCTTTCAATCAGATTCTTTTTCGAACAGAGGGAAATGAAAAATATCCTTTACATCGATTAGCAATGCTTAAGGACAACTTCACTTTAATGTATCCTAAAGTAATTATCTTATTGTTAGCAATAACCTGTTTTATTTTCCTATATCTTGCATATAAAAACCGAACAGAGCATTTACCGTTTCAATTTGTTTTAGTGTTCTTACTTATTGCCATCACACCTTATATTTGGTATAACGTTTTAGCTAACCACTCACAAATCCATCATTGGTTTACTTATCGGACACAAATCGTTACCACGTTTGCTATATTAGGTGGTTTTGCTTGCCTTATTCCACCTAAAAAAATAGTCAAATAAAAAGGTGAGACAGAAAAAATTCTGTCTCACCTTTTTATTTTAGTTGACTAATCACAACTTTTACTTCGCCAAACGATAAATGGCATCTGCATAAATTGCAGTTGCTCTGAACAAGTCATCGAGGCTCATAAATTCATTTGCCTGGTGCATTGTATCTATATAGCCTGGGAACATTGCCCCATAAGCAACACCACGTTTTAATAAGCGGCCATAAGTCCCACCACCAATGATTTGTTCATAGCCTTTTTCACCAGTGTGATCTTCATAAACTTGTAAGAGTGTTGCAACCAATGGATCATCCATTGGCACATAATGTGGTTCCATTACACGCGCGCCACGTGTAACAGTAGCACCTTCCATCCCAACTGTTTTTTCTACGCCGATTTCTAATCCTTCAACAGTTACTCCTTTAGGGAAGCGGAAGTTCATATTGATGAAGTTTTCTGCTTGTGTGCTTTCTTCGTCTGCTTTAAACGCAAATAATCCAGCATTCATCGTTAGTTTGCCCATTTTTTCATCTTCATAAGCCACACCTAATTTTTCACCATAAAAATCTTCATGGACATAAGCAGCGGCTACATGGATAAATTGTTTCGCAGCACCACCAAAAGCATAAGTATCTAAGAATGTTGCTAAAAATGTTCCTGCATTGATTCCTGATTGAGGGCTTGCACCATGGGCACCTTTTCCGACTAATTCAATTGATACGAATGTTCCATCTGCTTCAATCATTCCGCTAACAGGATTTGCTTCCGTAAATTTGAAGAATGCTTCTTCCATTGCGATTGCAGCATCAGTATTCGGTACTTCAAGTTTTGCTTCAGCTGTTCCTGGAACCATGTTTTCACGCAAACCAGAAGTGAAAGATTTTAAAACATAGTCGCCTGCATTATTTCCTTGGAAGTGCAGTCCTAAAGAAACATTTCCTTTTTCACCATTGATAATTGGAAATTCTGCATCTGGAGAAAAACCAAAATCAGGCTCTTCTTCATGTTCGAAGTAGTACGCCATGTCGCCCCAGCCACTTTCTTCATCACTACCAACAACAAAACGAACTTTTTTAGATAATTTCAAGTCTAAATCTTTGATAATTTTCATTGCATAATAAGCAGCCATACTTGGACCTTTGTCGTCACTTGACCCACGAGCAAAGATTTTTCCATCTTTGATTACTGGTTCATAAGGATCGGTATCCCAACCATCACCAGCAGGAACAACGTCCATGTGACCAAAGATACCTAACGTTTCATCGCCTTCACCCATATCAATATGTCCCGCATAATTATCAACGTTTTTCACTACAAAACCATCACGTTCACCATAAGCAAGCATATGTTTTAATGCGTCACGTGGGCCAGGACCAAATGGTGCATCTTCCGTCACCTTAGAATCATCACGTTCACTGTTGACGCGTAATAAATTTTTTAAATCTTCAAGCAAATCTTCTTTACGTGCTTCTACTTCTTTTTGCCAATCAATTGTCATAAAGTTAATCCTCCACCTTATTAAGTCTTCGTGTTTTATGATACCATAAAATCAAGAAAAAAATAGTTCAAAAAGTCTGACAATTTCGTCAGTTTGCCGTTCCTTACAAATACTCGAATCGTTCAACTTATTGGAGGGATATTTAATGATTCTTGATGAACAACTATTACGAGAGGTAATTACTAAACGGCCTAGTCACTCTCACAAAGGTACTTTTGGTCGAGTTGTTTTGATTGGAGGAAATCAGCAGTATGGTGGCGCAATTATCATGAGTGCTTTAGCTGCAGTTAATAGTGGCGCTGGGCTGACCACGGTTATAACCGATGAGAAGAACCATGCTCCACTCCATGTTCATCTTCCTGAGGCAATGGTTGTTGACTGGCAGGATCAAGCGACTTGTCTAACAGCCATTCGACAAGCTGATGTGGTATTGATTGGTCCAGGATTAGGTACTTCTGCTCTCAGTTTAGGTTTACTCCAAACAATTTTAGAAGTTCAAACAAAACAACAGTGGTTAGTTATTGACGGTTCCGCATTAACTTTGCTTGCTGAAACAAAACTTTCTTTACCTTACCCTGAGCATACTGTATTAACACCGCATCAAATGGAATGGCAACGTCTAAGCGGTATTTCTATTGCTGCGCAAACAGACCGTTCAAATCAAGAGAAACAAAGCGAACTGGGCGCGATTCTTGTTGTTAAAAGTCATCAAACTACTATTTATAATAAAGATAATATCTATTATAATCAGGCTGGGTCTGCAGCAATGGCAACCGGAGGAACTGGTGATACCTTGGCAGGAATGATCACGGCTTTTCTTGCCCAATTTTCTAAAAACGATCACACGGTCGCAGCCGCGGTTTATTTACACAGCTTGATTGGAGATCACTTAGCACAAACACACTATGTCGTACTGCCGACACTGATTAGCCAAGCCATTCCACAATGGATGGCACACTTTTGTACAGAATAAAAATAGGAGTTTGATTATGGACAAATTTACAGGATATCTTCGTACACCTTTTTACTACGAAACGGATCAAATGGGGATTATTCATCACAGCAATTATATTCGCTGGTTTGAAGAAGCTCGTGTCGCATTACTGGATCACCTTGATTTTAGTTACCAAAAAATTGAAGAAACTGGAATAATTATTCCCGTCCTTGAAGTCAGTTGCCAATATAAAGAAATGATTCGCTATGGCGAGTCAGTTATTATTTATCCAACAATTGAAAAATATACTGGTACACGCTTAGACTTTAGTTATCAGATTTATGGTACTGAAGATCAAAAATTACGCACGATTGGCAGCAGCAGACATTGTTTTCTCTCCGCAGAAAATCAGCGTTTATTAAAGCTTAGTCGAATTCTGCCAACACTTGATGCACGTTTTAAAAGCTACGCAAAATTGGACAATGCCAAAGAAAAATAAAAAATGTCCAAGCATTTTTCTTGTTTTATACCGTCAAGTTCGTATAATTATAAGAAAAAAGCAGGTGATGAGCATGTACGTTGTTAAAGTATTACATGGTTATATTGACAAAACTGGCTGCCGCACTCGTGAAAAGAATCCTGACAATCTACTCGTTTTTAAAGACAAAAAGAAATCTGAAACTTTCGCCAAACAAATCGGTGGTCGCGTGAAGCTCTTGCAAGAGATGCGCCCTGACTAAAAAATACTTAAACCACATCTATCAAGCAATACTCTTATCTATTGAGTATTGCTTTTTTCTTTCATAGATAAATAATTTCTCTAGTCATTTGACAAATGTCAGTTTCAAATAAACAACATTAGATTCCTGACTCAGAAATTTCTTCTATCAAAGTCTTAGTATTCTGACTAAACAGCGTGATATTATCTTTACCAGACTGCAAAACTAACTGGCATAATTCAGCTGGTTCTTTAACCGATTCTCTCAACAAACTTGCTTCCAGTAACATCCCTAGATTGGTACCACTCAATACAAAAACCTGATTTTTTGTAATGGCTAATTCTACACAAATTTTAAACGGCGTGCCTCCCAATAAATCAGTAAAACAGATGACACTATCCTTTGTCTGTAGTTCTAACTCAATTTTTTTACGATAAGATTCCACTGTTTCTTCTGCGCTAAAAGGAACGATGGTTAATTCTTCAAGAGATCCTGCAATCATTGTCAATGCACTTTTCATCCCAATTGAGAAATCATTATGTCCTGTTATCAAAAATTTCATGTACTATCTCCTATCCTTTTACTTTATTCTTTGCATTCTTTCATCCTGATCAATTAGTACGACCTGACCATAAAAGAATTGGTCGAATTCACTAACCAGCAGTTTATTTCCGCTAACAATATCTTCTTGCAGTATGAACAGATCAAACTTCTCCTTTTGGTTCTCCAATCTTAAGCCAATTGCTTGATCAAATTTTTTTGTTTCACCAACCTGTTTGACTTCTACTGGAGAAATTTTGACATCTGTTGGACTGATTACAGTCACCCAAGTATGAGCTGTTTCTTGGCATTGAACTTTGTTTTCGATTCGTTGATGCGTAGTCAGTTGGTTATATATCTCTGAACTTTCAGCAGTTTCTTGCATCGTTTGTCCTTCAGAAAAATGAATCTTGTACTGATTTTCCTTGATTTTTATATGAACTTGATTATCCATTTTTTGAGAAGTAACTATTGAGGATAAATTATAACTAGAAGTTACCTCAGTATTTTTTTGACCAGAAAAGTTATCTAAAATGATTAAAGAATTTATTTTTTCTAAATATAAAAATCGTCGTTCAAAAATCGTCCATTCTTGATCACTCTTAGCAGACCAACCACATTCAGCAAAAAAACCTTCAGGAATATTTCGTATGTTATGGAATAGTGGCTTTGGTAATTTATCATATCCCCAAGTGTCCCTAATTATAGTATGTGGTTCCTTAGCAACAAATAACGTATTATGGGCAGCTAGCTCCTTTAATTGAATTCTTTGTTCACTATTTACATAAGTATAGCGACCGCTATCAACGATTATATCCTGTCCATCCAGCTGTAAAGTAAAGCTACCTATTGACGCATGCCCATGACCGCTACCATGTAGACCATTGAAAAGTGTAAAATAAATATCTTGATCTTTGTACACCATCATTCCACTATCTCGACCGGCAAAAATAGGAGCTAGTTTTATGCCTACTGATGGATAATCAGAATACAAGCTCCCTGTCCAAAGGACTGCCAGATTCGAATCCTTTTTCCTCTTTTTTAAAAAGCCTAGATTTCGATAAATAGCATAAACGTAATGAAAATCCACGTGATCACTATCATTCAATGGAAGCAACTTTTCTTGATTATCAGCTAAATAGTAAGTAGTTTGGATAGGTTGAGCTAATTTTCCCCTTAAATCTATAGGAAGAGGCTGCTCAAGATACTCTGAAATCTGTAATAAATAAACATAAGTCATGATAACCTCATGTTGATAGAGCGGGCTTTGCTCCCAATGCATACCGTCATCATAAAACTGTAAATCAAGTTGTTCCGTCAATCGCTTCCAGATGAATGCTCTTTGCGTTTCTGTTACCAAGTCTGGGAAAAACAAGTCTACCGCAGCCATCCCTCCGATTGCTAGAACACCCCAATTACTCAGACGATATTTATCAATGTAACTATTCTCTAAAATTACAAGATGTTCTTGGATTGACCGGTGTAACATTTTTTCAACTTCCGCATTTTTCATGTGTGAAATGGGAAGATAAGTTAAACTTTTCATCCAATTAGTTAAACGCAGACCAACATCTAGCGGGCGCCAACTATTTTCATTCGCTGGACTATCGCTTTCGCAGTTTGTAATAAAATCCAACAGTAGCATTGTCCATTTCTCCATATAGCATTGCTCTTTTGTTAAAGCATAGCATTGTGCTAGATCCACCATAAACCCATGTCTGCTAAGCATGAATAACCATTCTGGATCCTCTTCAGGAAAATTATTCCAACCAGCATTCTTCAATGAATAAGGTGTTGAACATGCTTCCATATCCATTGCATCAGTATAAATAATCTGATCGTTCATTAAGAAATCTACTCGAGCAAACAATGGTTCTAAAAATTTTTTTTGTTGCTCAGCATAATTTGACACCCAATCATCTTTGAAAAATTTCTGTTGGTATGTCTCAACTCTTTGAAAGTCCACTCTCTTCTCCTTTTTTCTTCAATGACTTCAAATTGCCTACGCCAAAATGCCAAATACAGATGCTAAGATACCAATTGCAAATAACAGTACCAATAGCTGATATGTGTTCCATTTTTTCTTTTTAATCAAATAAAACACAAGGATAGTAAGTAGAACAGCCAACATATTCGGCATAATTTTGTCCAGTATATCTTGAATAGCAATGACTTGTTTTTCTCCCGACTCCACTTTACTAGCGTATTGAATAGCAATATTAGCTTTTACAAACGATGTGGCTAAGCCTGAGATAACTGTTACTCCTACGATATTTGCAGCAGCAGAGATTTTTCCAATTCGATCACTTAATGTTTCAATAACACTAGTGCCTAATTTGAATCCCAAATAGCCCATAAGAATTTTAATTGCTAGCATCGTCACTACCATTGAGAACCAAAAGCCCATTGGAGCGAATCCCAGACCATCTAATGCTAACCCTGCAAATAACGTTGAGAATAAGGGAGCAATCCCAAACTGAGCGATAGAATCTCCAATTCCTGACATCGGACCCATGAGTGCCATTTTGATACTGCGAGTATCCGAGATACTTTGATCATTATCATACATCGCTAACTGCATACTAGTGATAAACGGTACCATTTGAGGATTTGTATTGTAGAATTCTAAATTGGCTGTTGCTGTTTCTTTTAATTTTTCTGGATCATTTTTATAGATTTTCTTCAAAGCAGGCATAATCGTATTTAAATAACTCACACCTTGGTAAGAGGTATAGTTAAACGCATTTTGTAGAAAGTATGACCGAAGAGCAGTCATCATATAATCTTTTTGTGTCAATTTAAGGTTTTTAGATTCCATTACTGAAGTCCTCCTCTTCATCTAATAAACTTTGATTGTTTGCTACTAAGCTTTTCTCTCCTACAGGTGTTTTATCTTTTCCATAATACTGGATCAGTGCAAAAACTGCACCAACCATTGCAACTGCCATCGTTGGTAACTCAAGATATGCTACACAAACATAACCTAACAGCACATATGGAATCAGACTTTTTTCTAACATGACAGACATGATCATTGCAAAACCAATCGCTGGGATAAGCCCACCAGCTACTGAGAAACCATTAATCAGCCACTGAGGTAGCGCTTCCACAAATGCTTGTAATCCTGGACGGCTCAATGCTGCCAGTATACCAATGAGGAACCCTGCTAAAGCAAACGCAATATAAGTTGAGTGAGAAATAAGTGTGAATTTTTTAAATTGTCCACTTTCAATAGCATTTTTAGACCACTTAGCACTTCCTGAAAAGAACGTATACAATGCAGTTGTCACTAATTGGAATAAAACTGCAAATGGAAATGACAATGCTAACGCAGACTCAGCTGTTACACCTTGATCTCTCAACGTAATCGCCATAATCGTCCCAACAATTCCCGGACCCACTGGATTTGGTGGAACTGTTCCACCCGCACCTACACCAAATCCCATGTAAGCTAACTCTGCTAAGGCACCAAATTTCAAAGCTGTTGGAATATCTCCTAAAACAACGCCAACAAAAAAGGACATGACCAGTGCTCGGTTCGTATAGATTCCCAATAATTGTCCAGAATAACAAAATGCAGTGATTAATCCTATAAGTATTCCTTGTACTAATGTAATCTCCATTTTTTATTTCCTCTCTAAATTAGCTGTTTTTAATTTTTTCCATTAGAGCATCTAAATGCTGCGAGCCATCATTAGACATTGGCGACGTTTTGGTAGTAAATATCACGTGATGTTCATTTTTCAATTTTTTCAAATCATTTTTGTCTTCTTCACCCAAATAGATAAATTGAGAAATTTTTTCTTTTCCTTCAGCAGCATGAATGTTCCCAATATTTAGTTGTTCCATTGGGAAACCTAATTCGCAAAGTTTTAACGCATCGTGTAAATTTTCAACAACCACAAAAATCGTTTGATGCGGAGCTGCTTTCCAAATCACTTCGGCAGTTCGTGCAATTGTCCAAAATCGAACGTTGATATCTTTAGGTAAAACTGTCTTCATTAAAATTTGTTGTACACTATCTTCGGCTGCTTTATCATTTGCACAAATCACTAAATTGACTCCTAAGCTTTTGATCCACAGTTGCCCTTGTCCATGTATCAGACGTGCATCTACTCGTACCATTTTTACATTTGGTTTATCCATATTTTTCCCTCCTGTTATTGTTCTACCAATACATTTTCCAGTCTTTTTTGAATCGAACTAAAGCCTCCAAGTAAAAATAATCTCCCCAAATATTCCCTTCATTTACTCCTTTGCCACTATGCCATGAATACACACCTTCATTTATTAAAGCTGTAATACCTTCCGTTTTAGATTCCGTATAATTTTCGATTAAGCTTTTCAGCATTGAATGTTGTGCATACTTGTAAACCAATTTGGATTGATTTGCTTCAGGTAAAAATTTATCCATCAAATTCATTCCACAAACAGCAATGGCTGTTGCCGAAGTATCTCTGGGTTGATTGGAACCATCTGTAAAAATCAAATCCCAATAACTTACAAAATCTTTTGGTAGCCGATTTAAAAAATAATTTGTGACTGCTTCAAATAATTCAGTATTCTGTTCATTTGGACAATAAGAACGAAAAAGTGCAATTCCATAAATTAACCAAGATTGTCCACGTGCCCAGCTTGATGAATCTGAATAGCCTTGACGTGTTTTTCCATAAAGAGGCCGTCCATCTTTCGTATCAAAAAAGAATGTATGATAAGCAGAAGAATCTTCCCGAATTGCATATTCAATAGTCGTATAGTAGTGCTTGATTGCGACTTCACGATACTTTTTGTCTTCCGTCACTTCTGTTGCCCAAAAAAGTAATGGAATATTTAAAAGGCAATCGACAATCAAACGGTAATTATCTTGTTTTCCTAACTCCCCCCATGCTTGAATAAATTGCCCTTTCTCTTGGTAACGTGACAATAATTTTTCTGCTGCCTTTAAAGACACTTGCTTGGCTTGCTGGTCATCCATAAGTTTGTAGGCACTCACACAAGACAAGCTGTACAGAAAACCCAAATCATGATGATCAATCTCAATATTCTGATCCATCCGATGAATAAAACTTTGAACATTTTTTTCTGCCATTTGTTTAAAATCTTCATCCTGTGTAACTTCATAGCAAAGCCAGAGAATGCCTGTCCAAAAACCATTTGTCCATTCCGTATTGGCCATTGGTACATACGAATTATTCTTAGTCGCTGGTGTAGGATATTGATCATTCAATTGAGAAATATTTTTTTTCACTTTCCTCACTACATCAGCTATCGCTTGATCAATCACTTCTTCTGAAATCAATCCTTGACCAAAGTATCTCTCACTAGACAATAACTTTTCTCTCTTTTTTTCCTTCAAAAAAATCCCTCCATCACTTAACGTGTTAACCGGTGTAAAAACATCTTAGCTTATTTTTCATTCTTTGTAAACCCTTTCTTTTTCAGAAGGTAATTTGCTTATTTTATTTTTTATACAAAAAAAAACACTGAAAAGGGTTGATAACTTCTCAGTGTTTGAAACATTCAATTATTTTCTACTAAAAAATTATTCTCCAACAATTTCAATTTGATAGAAATCTGGATGGATAAAACTTCGACTGTACTCAATCGGTATGCCATCATTTCCTGAAATCAAACGCCGAATGTCAAATAAAGAATAGATTTTTTCGTCACCAAAACTTTTATCAATCAGCTTTAGTGGTTCAAGTTCTTTCATTCCCTCTCTTAATAAAATCGTTCGAACTTCCATAGTCATCGGAAGGTTCGACATGTGTCCAACTAACCCAAGTTCTTCTGACAGACTTGCGCCATTCACCCAACGTTCTAAAGAATCTTTTGCCAATTTATCTCGAAAAAGATACCGATTTTGTATTTTCCATGGACGATCGTTAGTCAATGCAATCTGACTTATTTTTACTAGCGTTCTTTGCCCCGTTTTATCCCCCAGTTGTTGTGCAATATACTTGTCCTTTATTTGTCCAAAATTCAAAGTGATCGTTTTTTCAATTGAGTTTTTCTTAGGATCATTTGGTAAAGAAAGCTGTTCAGAAAAAAAGACCTTTCTGTGTTTCAGATTTTTTCTAACAAAAGTCCCTTCTCCTTGGCGACGAATCAAGTAACCTTCATTGACCAAATCATTTAATGCTTTTACTACTGTTGTGTTACTGACGCCATAGATTTTTTTTAAATCACCTTCTGAGTAAATTTTTTCACCTGCACTAAATTCTCCTGATTCAATTTTTTTGATAATATCCTGTTTGATTATTTCGTACTTGGATGCCATGTTATTCTCCCTTAACCTGTTAACCGTTTATTTACATGATAAATAATTTTTCGTTTTCTGTAAATAGATTGCTTGACTGTGAGAATAGATCGACTAACGTTTCCTCGTAACTTTTAAGTAAATCAACATTTATGTGAAAATAACAATTTACGTTACTTGATAAAAACTGCAAAAAAAAAAATCAATTTAAGCAGTCTCTGCCTAAATTGATTTTAACTTAGTTACTTAACTAGAATTTCATCAAGAATACTTAACGAAAATCTGAATTATTTAGCTAAAGCGTCTTTTGCTTGGTCAGCTAATGCAGTAAAAGCTGCTGCATCGTTAACAGCAAGGTCAGCTAACATTTTACGGTTGATGTCAATTTCAGCCAATTTCAAACCGTGCATTAATTTTGAGTAGCTCAAGCCATTCATACGAGCTGCTGCGTTGATACGAGCAATCCATAATTTACGGAAGTCGCGTTTCTTTTGACGACGATCGCGATATGCGTAGTTGTATGAATTCATTACTTGTTCTTTTGCTGTTTTAAATAAAGTGTGTTTTGAACCGTAGTAACCTTTTGCTAGTTTTAGCATTCTTTTACGACGTTTACGAGTTACTGTTCCACCTTTAACACGTGCCATGTTTAATTCCTCCTAAAAATAAATCTTCTCATTGAAATTTTTCTAAATTTGCGTTGCTTATTTCATTTTTGCTAGTTGTTGACGGATACGTTTGAAATCGCCACTAGCAACCATACGTGCTTTACGCAATTGACGGCGTTGTTTTTTTGTTTTGCCGTGGAAACGGTGACTTGTAAACGCGCGGTAACGTTTCAATCCGCCTTTACCAGTACGTTTGAATCGTTTTGCTGATCCGCGGTGTGTTTTTTGTTTTGGCATGACTATATTTCCTCCTCAAAATCTTTCGTTATCCGACCATTGACTGTTCAACAATCAGTTAGTCATTCAAATTACTTACTGTCGTTTTTCGGTGCCAGCGTCAAGAACATGCTGCGTCCGTCCATTTTCGCTTTTTGTTCCACTGTTGCAATATCAGCAGTTTCTTCAGCTAAGCGATTTAAGACTTTTTGACCAATCTCTTTATGGGTAATGGCACGGCCTTTAAAACGGATAGAAGCTTTCACTTTATCGCCTTTTTCTAAGAACTTACGTGCATTACGAAGTTTTGTATTGAAGTCATTTACGTCAATTGTCGGACTTAAACGTACCTCTTTAACATTGATCACTTTTTGTTTTTTACGCGCTTCACGGTCTTTCTTCTGTTGTTCAAAACGGAATTTACCGTAGTCCATGATTCGCGCAACTGGTGGTTTCGCACCTGGGGCAACTAACACAAGATCCAAGTTTGCTTGTTCAGCAATTTGTAATGCTTCTGCTTTTGTTTTAACACCTAACTGCTCGCCTTCTGAACCGATCAATCGTAATTCTCGTGCACGAATGCCGTCGTTAACCATCATATCCTTTGCTATGGTCATTCACCTCCAAATATTATGAGAGAAAGAAAAGCTTACCGAATTTTCGGTAATAAAAAAACGAGTTCTTTTTATCAGAACCCGCGCATAATCCACCTAAATAACCGGCGAAAACTATCTAGCCCAGTGACTACGTCAACTAAGGCGAGAAGCGCGTGCTTCTGCTTTTATTTCTCAACTCCACTAGTTTATCAAATTCCCTTGAACATGTCAACTCTTTATTAAAATAAAGGATCTATTTTAATAAGATAATCTAGCATTTTTTCTTAATTTTATTTATCTTTAAGATAAGAAAATAATTTGGAGGCAATTTATGAAAAAGAATGATCCTATTTCACCTATCTTATCTCACCTAGAAGAAGGCAATTTTTATTTAGAAGATGAAGAACTTTTTTCAAATCTTTTAGTCAAAGATAGCGACCAAAGTTATTTGTCAGCAAAGAATTTGATTATAAGAGATAGTCACATTCAAAAACTAACCATGCAAAAGACTATTTTGGAAAATTTTGAATGTAGCAATGTCATTTTCGACCACTGTGATTTTTCCAATTTGGAATGGATTGGCGCAAGTTTTCATCAGGTGACTTTTCAGCAATGTAAGTTAACCGGAACAAATTTTGCGGAAAGCTACCTCCGTGATTGCTCGTTCAATGAGTGTTTAGCATCAATGGCTTCTTTCAGTAACACGAATTTAAAAACAGTCCGCTTTTCTGATTGTCAATTGGAAGACACCGAATTTTATGAGGTTCGTTGGAAAAACTTAGCTTTAAGTAGCAACCAACTCACAGGTTCTAATTGGTTCCGGACCCCTCTAAAAGAGTTAGATTTTAGAACAAATGATTTTACTAAAATTGCACTTTCTCTAGAAAATCTCGCGGGTTTGTTGGTTGACCAAGAACAAGCTTTAGTCATCGCCGCTAACTTGGGACTGATTATTGAAGAATAACTATTTGATGCGCCGCCACAAAGCGACTAGCATCCAAACCGACAAAACTAAACTAATAACCAAAGCAATTCCCCAGCCAAACACGGAATGAGTAAAGGGTAACTGTAAGTTCATTCCAAAAAAGCCAGTGACGATTGTCGGAACAGTCAATAATAATGACCAGACAGTTAAAAATTTCATCGTGTCATTTAAGTTGTTATTCAGCAAGTTATTATAAGTTCCAGATAACTGATCTAAAATTTGAGATGCCAAGTTCGTCATCTCGACTGCTTGCTTCGCCTCGATCAATGCGTCATCCAGTTGTTCTTTTTCGCCTTCAGACATTTTACGATAGATAGCCAATGCTTTTATTTGCTCAATCAACACGGCATTTTGTTTTGTTCCTGTCACTAAATAAACTAATCCGATTTCTAAATCAGATAATTGTAACAAGTTTTGATTACTGGTTTTTTCTCGTAACTTTTGATTTAATCTTTGCCGCTCACTATTTACTTCTTCAACTAATGGGAAAAAGGAATCTGATATTAAAAATAAGGTTTGAAACAATAGGCTGTATACGCTCATATTCGGCGTACGTTGTAGCAACGACTCCATAAGACGTACTACGTAACCAGTATTTTCTGTAGTAAATGTAAAAATCCCATTTTCTTTCAAAATAAAAGCCATTGGTGTTGTCTCGTAATGATTTTCACTTTTTCTTTGATGAGGAACATTGTAAACAAGAAGCATCGCCTCATCGAGCACATCATACTCCACACGTGCGCGTTCATTTTTATCAAGAGAGTAAGTCAACATCTCATCACTTAACTTGTACTCTTCTTTTAGGTTTTTAACACCAATAACATTGTCTCTTTGAATGTTTAACCAAAAATTCTGGTCATAATTAAAAAAGCGTTTATTACTCATTATTTACCTCCTCATAACGGTTTCTCTTACTAGTATAAATAAAAAAACTATTCAAACAAGGTAAAAGCCATTGCTTGAATAGTTTTTGTTTAATATACAAGTTGTTCTTGACGAATTTCCGCTAATTTTTCTTTCACAAGTCGGATGACTTCTTCTTTTGCCTGTGGATCTTCGACAAAATTATAACGATCTCCATCGATTTGAATCTTAGGACTTTCATCATAGTCTTCGTACCATTGATCATATCGACGATTTAATTCTTGATAATAGTCATATAAAGATGGATCAAAGGATAATTGTTCATACGAACGGCCACGCTTTTCGATTCGCTCCAACATGGTATCAAAAGAAACGCGAATATGAATCAGTAGATCAGGATTTTTTTTATGCGCTGCATATGGTAATTCTTCCATCATATTTTCTAGTAATTCATCATAGACACGCACTTCTGTCTCTGTCGCTCTTCCTAAATCTGCATTCAAATGGAACAATAAAGAGTCTTCATAAATTGAACGATCCAAAACATTGTTATCATCCTTCATTGCTTGTTTAATACTTGCAAAACGTTTATTTAAAAAATAAATTTGTAATAAAAAAGCATATTGCTCAGGGTTAGCATAAAACAAAGGTAATACTTCATTATCATCGATTGATTCATAAAAAGCCTGACTATTAAATTCTTCAGCTATCATTTCTGTTAAACTTGACTTTCCTGCGCCAATTGTACCAGCTAAAACGATCACGCTCATTTACCTCCAACTCACTTCATCACTAAATATTGTATATGTTTTTCAATCTTTTTAAATATACCCCCAATATCTAGTAGTGTCAAATAGAATTCATTTGAAATTATTTGACGAAAAACTAAAAAAAATTCTTAAGAAAACAGTGATTTTTGGTTAGAAAACGTATTCTTGGTTTTACTTATTGAGCGGATTTAGTAAAATAAGGAGGAAATGATTTTTGGTTTGTTTTTTTTCTATAGTATTAAACCAAATTCTCGTTGAGTAGCGCAACTATTTAGGGCGCTTTATTTTTTGTCTAAAAGTTACTGTTATGTGAGGAAAAGGAGTTAAGTTATGGCAAACTATGGCCAAGGGGAATCAAGTGGAAAAATTATCTTGATGGGTGAGCATGCCGTTGTATATGGTGAACCGGCAATTGCCTTTCCCTTCTATGCAACGAAAGTCACTGCACAATTTGAAACGTTAGTTGAAGACGTCAATCAAGATCAATTGTTTTCAGCTTATTATGTAGGAAAATTGATTCATGCACCACAATCACTCAAAAATATCAAAGCTCTAGTCACACAGTTAAAACAAGATCACGGTATCAAGGAGTCAATCAGTCTCACTATTGAAAGTACGATACCTTCTGAACGCGGAATGGGATCTAGTGCTGCCGTGGCAGTAGCAATCACACGCGCTTTTTATGATTATCTTTCACTTTCATTCACACATGAAACGTTGTTAAGCTATGTTCAGATTTCTGAAAAGATTGCTCATGGCAACCCAAGTGGCATCGATGCTGCTGCTACCAGTAGTCATAATCCAATCTATTTTGTTAAAGGGCAACCTTTCGAGTATTTCACAATCAATTTGGATGCTTTTTTGATTGTTGCTGATACTGGAATCAAAGGACAGACACGTGAAGCTGTTAAAGATGTCGCTCATTTATTTGAAAAAAACTCACACAAAACTGGACAAAAAATTCAACAATTAGGACAACTCACACAAAAAGCAAAACAAGCAATTATCGAGAATGATCCCGAAAATTTAGCACAAGTCATGAATCTTGCACAAGTGACTTTGAGAGAATTAACAATCAGTAATCACTTTCTAGATTTGTTGATTGAAACAGCGTTAACTGCTGGTGCTCTGGGAGCAAAATTAACTGGGGGCGGACGTGGTGGTTGCATGCTCGCTCTTGCTAAAACAAAAACAGAAGCCCAAGCAATTTGTACCGCTTTGGAAGATGCTGGTGCTGTAGCTACTTGGATTCAAGGATTAGGAGTACATACCCATGTTTAAAGGAAAAGCTCGTGCTTACACGAATATTGCGCTCATCAAATATTGGGGAAAAAAAGATGAAGAGCTCATTTTACCAATGAATAATAGTTTATCCCTTACACTAGATGCTTTTTATACTGAAACAGAAGTTATTTTCTCTGATACTTTCACAAAGGATGAATTTTATTTGGATGGTGAGCAACAAAATGACAAAGCAACGAAAAAAATAAGTACTTTTCTCGATCTCGTACGAGAAAAAGGCCAAACAACGCTCAACGCGAAAGTTATCAGTCAGAATTTTGTTCCTACAGCTGCAGGACTTGCTTCCTCGGCGAGTGGCTTAGCTGCGTTAGCTGGTGCTTGTAATGAAGCACTTCAATTAGGTTTAGATAAGACAGGATTATCTCGATTAGCTCGTCGAGGCTCTGGTTCAGCTTGTCGGAGTATTTACGGCGGATTTGTTGAGTGGGAAAAAGGAGTTGACGATCTTACCTCCTATGCAAAGCAAATTCCTTCTGATGGTTTTGAAGATGATCTAGCTATGGTCTTTTTACTACTAAACGATCAGCAAAAAGACGTTTCTAGTCGGGATGGCATGCGTCGCACAGTTGAAACTTCAAGCTTTTATCAAGGTTGGCTTGACTCACTAGATGCAGATTTAGCTCAGTTAAAACAAGCAATTGCCGACAAAAATTTCCAATCTTTAGGTGAAACAATGGAACGAAACGCATTAAAGATGCATGGAACTACACTAGCAGCGAACCCACCATTTACTTATTGGTCTCCTGATAGTTTAAAAGCCATGCAAGCGGTCCGTAATTTGAGAAAACAAGGCATTCCATGTTACTTTACAATGGATGCTGGTCCAAATGTAAAAATTTTAGTTAAAAAAAAACATGTCGCTGCAGTCAAAACAGCTTGTAGTCATTTATTTAGCAAAAAACAAGTCGTTTCAGCCCAAGCAGGTTCTGGAATGACGATTATCAAGTAAAGGGAGATTTTTATGATTGAAGTATCTGCACCGGGAAAACTTTACATTGCTGGTGAGTATGCAGTTGTAGAAACTGGGCATCCTGCCATCATCGTGGCTGTTGACCAATTTGTCACAGTAACAGTCGAAGCGGCGAGAAAAGTGGGAAGTATCCAGTCTGCTCAATATAGTGAGATGCCGATTCGCTGGACTAGAAGAAATGGGGAGCTAGTTTTAGATATTCGAGAAAATCCATTTCATTATATTTTGGCAGCAATTCGGTTAACTGAAAAATATGCCCAAGAAAAAAACAGTTTACTTTCTTTTTATGACTTGAAAGTAACCAGCGAGTTGGATAGTTCAAATGGTCGAAAATATGGTCTTGGTTCAAGCGGCGCAGTGACAGTGGCAACTGTTAAAGCATTAAATATTTTTTATGATTTGCACCTAAGCCAGTTGGAAATTTTTAAAATTGCTGCCTTAGCAAATTTAGCTGTTCAAGACAATGGCTCTTGCGGGGATATTGCCGCTAGTTGTTATGGTGGTTGGATTGCTTTTTCGACTTTTGATCATCGTTGGGTCCAACAACAAGAAAAACAACACACAATTAGTGAATTACTTGCAATGGATTGGCCGGGACTTTCGATTGAGCCCCTTGAAGCACCAAAAGATTTACGGTTGCTCATTGGTTGGACCGGCAGCCCAGCTTCTACTTCTGATTTAGTTGATCAAGTTCATCGTTCACGAGAAGACAAAAGGTCTGCTTATGAAATATTTCTTAGCAATAGCGAAAGTTGCGTCAATAAAATGATTCAAGGATTCAAGCAGAACGATGTTGCTCTAATTCAAAAACAAATTCGGCACAATCGGCAATTATTACGTAACTTGTCTAACGTTACCGGTGTGGTGATTGAAACACCCGCGTTAAATGAATTATGTAACTTAGCAGAAGAATACGAAGGTGCTGCTAAGTCCTCTGGCGCTGGTGGTGGTGATTGTGGAATCGTGATCGTTGATCAAAAATCTGGGATTTTACCACTAATGAGTGCATGGGAAAATGCAGAAATCACACCACTTCCACTTCACGTTTATAGTTATCGAAGAAAGGACCAATCATGAATCGAAAAGACGAACACGTTTCATTAGCTAAGGCTTTTCATAATAAGCAAAAAAATGAATTTGACTCTGTTCACCTCGTTCATACTGCGTTGCCACAATTAGCGACAACGGATGTCGACTTATCAACGAATGTTGCTGACTTTACCTTGACCAGTCCGTTTTATATCAACGCTATCACGGGTGGTAGCGAAAAAACAAAAAAAATCAATCGTGACCTCGCAATTGTTGCGCGAGAAACTGATTTGATGATTGCAACAGGTTCAGTTAGTGCTGCTTTGAAAGATTCAAGTTTAATTGACAGTTATGCCGTGATGCGTGAAGAATATCCTGAAGGAAAGATTCTTGCTAATATTGGTGCTGGAACTTCTGCTGAAAAAGCACAAGAAGCGATCCAATTGTTCCATGCAGACGCTTTGCAAATCCATCTCAATGCTCCTCAAGAATTAGTCATGCCTGAAGGGGACCGTGACTTTTCAAACTGGTTGGCATTGATTCAAGAAATTCAGCAAACGATCAGCGTACCTTTAATCGTAAAGGAAGTTGGTTTCGGTATGACACGTGAAACAATCGAACAACTCGCACAAATCGGTGTCAAAACCATTGATGTCAGTGGACGTGGCGGTACTAGCTTTACTCAAATTGAAAATGCTCGTCGAAAAAACCGTGAATTAACTTATCTTGCTGACTGGGGACAGTCAACCGTCACCTCATTACTCGAAGCACACGAAGCCAATGCTACTGTTGAGGTGCTTGCCTCTGGCGGTATACGTTCTGCATATGATATTTTCAAAGCTCTTTGTTTAGGTGCTCAAGCTGCTGGTACTTCTGGTACAGTTTTAACACACCTAATGAATCATGGCGTAGAAGAAACCATTTCATTGATTAAACAATGGCAAGAAGAACTACGCTTACTCTATACTTTAGTTGGTGCTAGAACAACAAATGATTTAAAATATCAGTCACTTATTTTTTCTGGTGCAGTCAAAGATTGGTGTGAAGCTAGAGAAATATCTTTAGTAAAATACGGTCGTCGAAAATAACTGTTCTTAAACTAAGTTAAACTAAAATCGGTTACTAAGAAAAAAACTCCTCTCAAAATAATTTTTATACTATTCGAGATTATCCGGCATAGTTTCGTATTAAGTAGTTCTTAGAATACCGTGTATTCGTAAAAAAGTGTCTGGGACATAATCATTTTGATTATGTCCCAGACACTTTTTAGTTTAATTGAAAGAAACAATCTGCTATTTCCTATGGTTGCTTACCAATATATGCCAAAATTCCACCATCCACATATAAGATGTGTCCATTAACAAAATCTGAAGCACTTGAAGCAAGAAAAATTGCGGGGCCAGCTAAATCACTTGGTTCACCCCAACGTGCAGCGGGTGTTCTCCCTACGATAAATTGATCGAATGGATGGCGTTCGCCATTTTCTTGTAGTTCTCTAAGAGGCGCTGTTTGTGGCGTTGCAATGTAACCGGGGCCAATACCATTACATTGAATATTGTATTGTCCGTACTCAGAAGCAATGTTCTTTGTTAACATCTTCAGACCGCCTTTTGCAGCAGCATATGCACTAACAGTTTCACGACCTAGCTCACTCATCATCGAACAAATATTGATAATTTTTCCGCCACCCTTTTCAATCATATCTGGGATAACGGCTTTTGCTACGATAAACGGCGCATTCAGATCAACATCAATGACTTGTCGAAAATCAGCAGCACTCATTTCAATCATTGGTGTTCGCTTGATGATTCCGGCATTGTTCACCAAAATGTCTACCGAACCAACCTCTTCTTTGATTTGTTTTGTCATCGCTTGAACAGCTTCTTCATCCGTCACATCACAAACATATCCTTTTGCATCAATACCAGCTTCTTGATAGTGTTTGATTCCTTCATCAACAGATTCTTGTGTCAAATTATTAAAAACGATTGTTGCACCTGCTGATGCTAATGCACGAGCAATTTCAAAACCAATTCCATAAACCGCACCTGTAACAAGTGCAACTTTTCCATCTAATCGAAAGCTATCCATTGTAAAATCCATAATGATTTCTCCTTTATATTGGTTTATTTTAATTGATCCATTTGAACCATATCCATGTCTGTATAAGTGATATTTTCTCCGCACATTGCCCAAATAAATGAATAATTACTTGTCCCAACACCTGAGTGGATCGACCAACTTGGTGAAATAACAGCTTGTTCATTTGCAACCACCAAATGTTTTGTTTCATCTGGTTTACCCATCATATGGAATACACGAGTGTCGTCATTTGCATAATCAAAGTAAACATACGCTTCCATTCGACGTTCATGCGTATGACAAGGCATGGTATTCCAAGCACTACCTGGTTCTAAAATCGTATAACCCATTTGAAGCTGACAACTTTCGCAAACATTTGGATGAATGTATTGATAAATTTTTCGTTCATTCAATGTAACACCTTCACCCGTTTCCATTGGCTTGATTTGATCAATACTAATTTTTACATTGGGATATTTATGATGCGCTGGTGCGCTACTCAAATAAAATTTTGCTGGATTTTCAGCATCTTCAGAAGAAAAAATTACTTCTTTCGTTTCTTTCCCAATGTAGTAACCATCTTGTTTTTGCATCGATTCTTTTTGTCCGTCAATTTCAATAAAACCAGGACCACCAATATTGATGACACCTAATTCACGACGCTCTAAGAAATAGTCAACACCTAGTTCTTTATCTAATTTGATTTCTAAAGTAGTTGTTGTAGGTGTCACTCCGCCAAAAATCATGCGATCGTTGTGCGTATAAGTCAAACGAATTTCTCCAGGAACAAATACTTTTTCAACTAAAAATTCATCTCGTAACTGTTCCGTAGAATAATGACAGATATCTTTCGGACTATGTGTATAACGTGTTTTCATTTCTTGCATAATAAATACTCTCCCTATCGTATAATTTTTCCAGAACCACAGGTTAAAAATTGTATGACTTCTTCTTGACTGAATTGATTGCAATCACCATGAACCGTATGTTTTAACGCGGACGCAGCTGTCGCAAAGTTGATTATTTCCTGCGGCGACATGCCCGACAATATACCATGTAATATCCCCCCAGCAAAAGCATCACCACCTCCAACACGATCAACGATCGGTTCGATTTCATGAACTTGTGATTCAAAATAAGTTTCGTCCATCCATAAGGTTCCTACTAGTTGATTTGCGCTAGCTGAATAAACTTTTCTTTTAGTTGAATAGAATGCTTTAATCGTTGGGAACTTCTCTTGCATTTTTTGATAATAATAAATCAGAGGTTCTATTTCTTCTTCTGGTGCTTGATTTACTCCCAACAAGTAAAGCGCATCCATTTCTCCAGCTGAACAAATATCTACTAAAGGTAGCAATTGCTTGATTACTTGGCTTGCTTCTTCTTGCGACCATAGTTTTCCGCGATAATTGATGTCAAAACTGATCAAACATCCTGCTTCTTTCGCCACTTCCATCAATCTTTTTGTCATCTGCTGCCATTCGATAGACAAAGCAGGTGTGATTCCAGAGACATGGAAGATGTCAACGCCTTCAAATAAATTTTTTAATGACCATTCAATTTCTGTCATTGTCGCAAAGCTGGAACCCGCTCGATCATAAATGACTGAGGCTGCTCGCTCTCCAACTCCAGCCTCCATGTAATATGTCCCTAATCGCTTACCACCGCGTAACAAGTAATTTGTTGACACACCATAGCTTTGAAGATGTTTCTGAACTGCGTCGCCTAGTGCATGAGTCGGAACTTTACTAGCAAAAATGGTTTCATGTCCATAATTTGCTAATGAGATAGCAACATTAGCTTCGCCGCCACCATAATCAGCTCTGAACTGTTCACTTTTTATGATACGTGTTCCTTGAGTTGTCGATAACCGCAACATGATTTCTCCAAGAGTGACCACTTTCCCCATCATGAATTACCCCGCGATTTCTTTCATTTTCGCTGCGTATTGCTTTGCTACTTCTGTCACTTTCTCAAAATCACCTGTAGCAGCTGGCGCAAGTAAATTACCACCCACACCCACAGTTACCACACCAGCATCAAACCAGTCCTGCATATTTTCTAAACTTACACCACCAGTTGGCATAATGTTGACTTGTGGCATAGGTGCTTTAAATGCCGAAACAATACTTGGACCAAATGCACTACCAGGAAATAATTTCACGATATCTACACCACTCTTCAGTGCTGTTTTGATTTCATCAATCGTCATACACCCTGGTAAATAAGGCACTTGATATAAATTACATAACTCCGCCGTTTCTTTATCAAAACATGGACTAACAATATATTCTGCACCAGCTAAAATCGCTAAACGAGCAGTTACTGCATCTAAAACCGTTCCAGCTCCAATGACAATCTCTTCTTGTTCTTGATACGTTGCTAAAAGTTCTTTGATAACTTGATCTGCTTGTGGCACAGTAAACGTAAGCTCGATTCCTGTTAAGCCACCTTTGATAATTGCATGACAAGCATTCAGAGCTTCTTCACTTGTTTTTCCACGAACTACAGCAATCACACCGGCATTTTTCAATCGAGATAAAATATCAAATTTTTTCATTTTCTCCACCTCTTATTTCCTATTTAGAAATTAAGTTTTATAATTTGGAAATCTATACTCGTATTATAAAGGAGAAAAGAAAAAATGCAAACGCTTTTTCATTTTTTCGTTAAGGTTTCTTCTATTTTTTGTTTCGTTTGCTTTACCGTTGCCACAATTTGATTTTTAATTTCACCTGTTAAACGATATTTGGGCATACTGATACTAAAAGCACCAATAATTTCTTCATTTTTGACAATAGCTGCTCCGATACAAAAGATATCTTGTTCCATTTCTTCGTCATCATAAGCAATTTTGGATTGTTGTACTTTTTCAATCTCACTTTTTAAACGTAATGGGTTAGTAATCGTATACTCCGTAAATGGAACGAGCGGATGCTTCGTCAAATATGCATCATATTGTTCCTCATCAAACTCGGCTAGTACGGCTTTTCCCATAGCAGAACTATAGAGTGGTCTAGTCACTCCGATTTTTGAAGACATTCGGATCGTTTGATTTTTCGCTTCTAGTTTATTGACGTATAAAATTTCTTCATTATTTAAAACTCCTAGATGAATGGTTTCATCAATTGTGTCTTGGAGTTGTTCAAGATACGGCCGCGTTGCTTCCACTAAATCTTGCTCTTCAATACTTTTATTCGCATAACGGATAAATTTACTGCCTAGACGATAATTTTTGTCAACGTTTTTATTTGTGTATCCTATTAAAGTTAATGTATCTAAAATTTTTAAAGCAGTAGAAGCAGTCATTCCTGTGCCTTTAGCAATTTCTTGTAAGGAAGAATCTGGCGTTTCTGCTAAATAATCTAAAATAGATGATGCTTTAATCAAAACTGTTCCATAAGGTTTTTTATTTTCCATATTGTACACTCCCGTTTCTTTATAGGAAAATTATAGCGGAAGTTTTTAAATATTAAAAGAACCAACCATGGAACAAAGAGGTATTTTTCTTTCTCAATAAGAAAAATACCTCCATTTTTTTACGATTTACATCAAACTCCGATAAAGAGTGATAATATCTTCCAATGATGTTTCTTTTGGATTTCCTGGTGTACATACATCACGTAAGGCATCTTCTGCAATTGCTGGAATATCCTCTTCTTTCACACCCAATTCTGAAATAGTCGCTGGAATTCCGACAGCTTGGCTTAAACGATTGATTTCTCTACAAGCTGCTTCTCTTACTTCTTCTAATGCCATCTCTTTTGCTTCAGTAATTTCTAAGGCAAGTGCAATTTCACGATACTTTTCGCCAGTTTCGTTTTTATTGTATTTCATCACCGTTGGTAACAAAGTGGCACAAGCCACACCATGAGGAATGTCATACCAAGCGCTTAAAGGATGCGCCATTCCATGAACCAATCCTAACCCCACATTTGAAAAGCCCATCCCAGCAATATACTGACCCAATGCCATTTTTTCACGACCAGTTTGTTCACCATTGACAGATGCCTCTAAAGCATGACCGATGATTTCAATTGCTTTTAAATGAAGCATATCTGTCATTTCCCAAGCATTTTTTGTAATAAAACCTTCAATTGCATGTGTCATAGCATCCATACCTGTTGATGCGGCTAATTTTGAAGGCATCCCCATCATGAGATCACTGTCAATAAATGCTACAATTGGAATATCATGCGGATCAATACATACAAATTTACGATGATTATTTTCATCGGTGATTACGTAATTTATGGTTACTTCTGCAGCAGTACCAGAAGTTGTTGGTACAGCCAAAATAGGTAAGCAGGGCCTTTTTGTATCGGCTACTCCCTCTAAGCTGACGACATCTGAAAATTCTGGATTATTTACAATGATACCAATTGCTTTGGCTGTATCAATTGGTGAGCCTCCTCCGATAGCAATTAAACAATCTTTTTTGCAAAAGCTACACCAGCTTGTACTTGCTGGATAGTAGGGTTTGGAGTAATATCCTCATAAATCTCATAAGCAATATCCGCAGCATCTAAATGTTCCGTTACTTTAGTGGCTACTTTATGCTCAATCAAGCCTTTATCGGTAACCACTAATGCTTTTTTAAATCCTCGTTTTTGAAATTCTGACACAATTGACTTAATTGCCCCTTTGCCAAAATAGGCTGTTTCATTTAAAACCATTCGTTTACTCATTTTATTTCCCTCCTTATTTACAGTTGGATTCATACTAAAATAGCCTGCATGATCCCTAAAGCTGGAACACTGGTTTTAACTCCCAATTAATCGGTGATGCATCAACATTCGTTTCCATGATGTCTTCCATGTATTTCCACCATTTTTGATTGATGGGCGTATTTGCCATTTTTAGCCAAAGTACCTCATCTGTTATTTCAAGATAAGCAAATAAAGTAGAACTACTTGGTTCAAGATAAATAGTATAATTTACTACTCCGTGTTCTCGTAAGGCAAGTCGCATTTCAGGCCACAGGTGCTCATGTCTATCTTGGTACTCTTCTTGTTTATCCGGATAGATTCTCATACAAAATACTTTTACGGGCACTCTAGACACCCACTTTATCTTGAGAAACATTCAAGAAACCCTCTCTTGGTGATACCCCAAAGGTCTCTGATAAACGCCATAGATCTTCGTCTGTAATTGTTTGTTGTATCCCCCCCTGCGCGCACACATAGGTATACACTTTTGCTGCCTTTTCAGCTGTTTCAATCAAGCCAAACACTTCATCCATCTCTTTTCCTGCACCATAAATTCCATGTTGTGGCCACAAAACCAGACGTGTTTTTTTCATTTTTTTTGCAGTAGCCTCCCCAATCTCATTGCTACCTGGCACCATCCAAGGAAGAATCGAAACCCCTTCTGGAAATACAACTAAACATTCTGTACACATCTGCCATAACGTACGCGTAAACTCTCTTTCGTCTAATGAATGAGTGAAACTCATCGCTAGTAAGTGCGTCGCATGATTATGCATGATAATACGGTGTTCTGGGTCAACAGACAATCGTGCGCAATGACTCATTAAATGACTAGGTAACTCACTTGTTGGTAAAGCATCATTTTCTAATCCCCATAATAAGTCTAGCGACCGTCCATCCTCTGATACTCGTACAATACCTAAATTTTCTGCTGGTTCCTCACAAACATTTTTAAAATACCTACCCGATCCTGTCACAATAAAATAACATCCAGCTAACTTTTCTGTCTTAAAATCCATTGGAATCTTTCGAAGTACATCCGTCGTCGTTAAAAATGGCGTTATTTCTTCTTCCTTCAGCAAATAGGAAATATTCCCACCATTTCGTTCATCCCACCCCAAACGATAAAGATTCGCTGTTGTTTTCATCATTTCTTGAACAAAAGGAGCTTGTAGAATTGATAATTTTTTCACTATGATCACCTACTACTTTCTTAAATCTAAAACTTCTTTTTGATAGTTGTTAACGACTTCAAGCCAATCTAAACCAATTGGAACATCATTTTGATAACAAAAATAATTCCAAACATCCGCATAAGGAAAATCTTTAAGCTCTTCGGTATACGCCATTCGTGTAGTAAAATCAAAATTATTTTCCCATTTCTTTAATTGTTGTATTGGCTCTAACATTGCTTTCATCAATGCCTTTTGCGTATTACGTGTTCCAATAACCCAAGCTGCAACTCGATTGATTGTTGCATCAAAAAAATCAAGACCAATGTTCGTTTTTTCAAGTAAATCACCACGGACTAATTCTTTTGCAATTTCTTGCAATTCGTCGTCCATCAAAACAACATGATCAGAATCCCAACGCACTGGTCGACTCACATGTAACATTAGCCCTTTACTAAACAAAGCTAAAGCGGATAATTTATTGGAAATCACTTCTGTCGGGTGAAAATGTCCAGCATCCAAGCAAATCAATTTATCCCTAGTAAGTCCGTAACCTAAATAAAATTCATGCGAACCGACAGTATATGCTTCTGCCCCTAAACCGAATAATTTACTCTCCACCGCATCTTGCACATCTATTTCGTTTAGCTTCTCTTTAAAAATTTCATCTAGTGATTCCATCAAACGTTGCCGCGGAGTGAAGCGATCAATCGGAAGATCCTTCATTCCATCAGGTACCCAAAAATTATTGATACACGTTTGACCTGTTTCTTTTCCAAAATACTCTGCAATTTTTCGGCACCTCTTGCCATGCTCAATCCAATATTGACGAACGTTTTCATCAGGATGTGCCAATGTAAAGCCGTCCTTCATCATTGGGTGTGAAAAAAAAGTAGGATTAAAATCAAGACCTAATCCAGTTTCTTTTGCCCAATCAACCCACTTTTGAAAATGTTTAGGTTCAAGTTGATTTAACTCCACTGACTCTTGTGTATCGAGATAAATCGCATGTAAATTCAGTTTATGTTTGCCAGGAATCAAGGAATAAGCGATTTCTAAATCTTGACGCAACTCCGTTGGTGTTCGCGCTACACCAGGTTGATCTCCTGTTGCCATAATGCCACCTGTTAGTTCGCCATCAGGATTTAAAAAACCTTTTACATCATCACCTTGCCAGCAATGAACAGAAATCTTAACCTTTTGCATCTGCTCAAGGACTTCATCTGTATCTACGCCGATTTCTGCATATTTTTCTTTTGCGTACGCATAATTTTTTTCAACTGTCTTCATTTGCTTACTCCTCCATCACTTGTTAAATACTTTAGTTGTTGCTTTTCTGGATAAAAAAATTGACTAGGAAATGATTTTCGAACTTCTTCACGTGCTTCTTCAACTGTTGCAAATTCACCAACGCTAAGCATTTGTTGCAAAATATTGCCAATAGCAGTCGCCTCTCCTGGTCCAGACTCTACAACAATACCTGCATAATCTGCTGTCAGTTGATTTAGTAGATGATTGTTTGTTCCACCTCCGACAATCACAATTTTTTGTAATTCTTGCTTGGTCAACTGTTGGAGTTTTGTTAATTCTTTTGCATAACATAATGCTAGATTGTCATAGACACACCGCGCAATTTCACCTGCTGTTTTTGGTATTTTTTGATTGGTTTCGACACAATAATCTTGTAACTCTTCAATCATATTTTGTGGATTCAAAAAACGTACATCATTGATATCAATGATTTGTTGAAGAGGTTCTTCTTTGCAAGCTAGTTCAGCAAGTTGTGCATAAGAATAACGATACTTTTGTAAACGAGCAACTTCTTGAATCAACCACATCCCCATAATATTTTTTAAAAAGCGAACCGATTGATTGGCTCCCCATTCATTACTATAATTTTCATCAAAAGCTTGTTTTGATAATTCGAATTTAGTTGTTTCAATTCCTAACAATGACCACGTGCCACTACTTAAATATGCCCATGTGTCATTGCTTCCAGGAGTCCCTAAAATAGCAGAAGCTGTATCATGACTTGCAACATTGATTACTGTTGCATCTGGTAAATCATAATTAGGAAAATTTATTTTTTTCACTGGACCTAAAATTGTGCCTGGATCCACTAATGGAGCAAACAACTTTTTATCAATATCCAAAATGGTTAATAAGTCTTCATCCCAAATTTTTGTTTCGACATTTAATAACTGCATAGTCGACGCATTTGTTTTTTCTGTGACCATTTTCTCCGTTAAAACATATCCTAAATAGTCAGGTATCAATAACAATTTATCTGCTTCTTTTAAGACACTCTTCTCCTCCACAAATAACTGGAATAATGTATTAAATGGTTGAATCTGAATACCTGTTTTCTGATATAGTTTTGCTAATGGATATCCTTGCGCAAAGTTTTGAACAGCTAGTTTTGTTCGCGAATCTCGATAAGCAATTGGTTCCGCCATCCGCTCCCCATGCTTATTTATCAGACAATAGTCTACCGCCCAAGTATCAATCCCAACAAAGCATGACTCTATTCCAACTTTCTTGACTTTCTCTAAACCTATCAAAATTTCTTGAATCAGATAATCCATTTGCCAGCGCTCATGTCCCTGTTTTTTTATAAATCCATTTTTAAATCGATGAACTTCTTCTAGACACAATCGACCTTGCACATTTTGCCAGCTAACGATAACTCTTCCACTAGAGGCACCAATATCGATTGCAACAAATGCTGATTTCATTTTCCACCTCTTTTATTACGCCTTTTAGTAAGCGTTATCATTTGTTGAATAAGGCAATTATAGTACAACTATAGACATTTCTCTGCACACTATATTGGTTTACAATTGCACTATCTTGATAAAAAGGAGAAAGAGATGAATTACTGGGAAAAAGCAAATCATACTTGGTCAGAAGATTCTTGTCGCGTTATTTTGACGCCCACTCAAAGAAGTCAAAATTTATTTTTTTATATTCAAGAGATTGGACATTTCAAAGCATCTATTCCTTACTACACTGAGCGAACAAACTTACCTTCTTACTTGATTAAATTTACGTTGTCTGGCGAAGGTATGCTGCTTTATAAAGAAAATAAGTATCATTTATGTGCAGGGGATATTTTCTTCATTGATTGTCAGGAATATCAATATTACCAAACAATCAGTGACACACCTTGGGAAATGGATTGGGTTCATTTTAACGGTAGCAATGTTGCTTATTTTTATGAAGAATTCATCAAAGATGGTCAGCCAATTTTTCATACACCAACTGATCCATTCGATAACAAAATTCACCAGTTAATAACCGAACTGATACATACACAACAACAAGCAAACACACGTACTGAATTTCAATCTTCGTTAGTCATCCACGAGTTACTTAATGAACTGATTTTGCAAAAATATCAATTGGATTTCAAAGAAGAAGATATTCCAAACTACATTCGTGATTTACAGCACTACTTAGATGAACACTTCAGAGAAAATATTACTTTAAGACAATTAGAGCAGCGATTTTTACTGAATAAGTATCAGATAAGTAAAGACTTTTCTAAATTTATTGGATCTCCACCAATTGATTATTTAATTAATAAAAAATTGTCTTATGCAAAAGATTTACTTCGCTATACAGACTTTACGATTCGTGCGATAGCCGAAGAGATAGGGATAGATAATTTTGCGTACTTTAGTCGGCTATTTAAGCGAAAGACCGGACGCTCCCCAAGAGAATTTCGGCAATTTAATTAAAAATATGAGATTGTTCCTGAACTGTTTAAGAACACAAAAAAGAAAAGAAATCGTCACACCTACAAGTTCTTTTTGCAGGTGTGACGATTTCTTTTGAATTGATTTTCACCGCTCATCTTCAAAATGTTCATAATGAACAATCTGATTTTGCGTATTCCGTTTTAAAAATTCTTTCGGTGTCAGTCCGAATTCTTTTTTAAAAGCTTTTAGAAAATGTGGATAAGATGTAAACCCACATTTACTATAAATAGCACTAGAGCTATGATATTCTTTTAATAGTTGTTTCGCATAAAGTAATTTCTTTTTCATAACATACTGATGGAACGTAAAACCTGTATATTTTTTGAATTCTCTTGTAATGTGATATTTACTTACAAAAAACTTTTTTTCCATCTCTTCTAGAGTCAGTGGATGTGACAAATTTTTTGAGATATATTCTAGCATTTGTTCAACTCGTTCATTCAGAATCACGGCATTTTCTACGTGAGTCTGTTCTTCTTTTTGAACGATCCTATTCAAAAAAATAAAGTAATCCACTAATGTTTGTTCATATTTAATATCCTCTCCATAACTCTGTTTATTAGGTGGATAATCAATAAAGGCTAATTTTTCTCTTAATAATTTAGGAGGGACTTTCAAGATACGGCTCCGCTTATCCCCCAGTGGTTTAAAACAAGAAGTTAGATTAGACCATTGTGTAGATCGACTTTCTAAAAATGAGGATGTAATAAATATGTATACTCTCTCAAAAACGTCTGAGGATTGGCGAACAATACGATGTAAGTCATTGGAATGGATCAACAAAATATTTCCTTCTTCAATCGTAAATTGTCGGCCGTTCAAGTAAAAAGTTGCTTTCCCTTTCAAAGTTGCATGGACTTCATAAAAATCATGATAATGATAAAGTGTTTGACTTTGGCTAACGACATTTTTCACATGATAAATTTCATATTGATTTGACACCATCGTATTGACTTGTTCACCATTTATTTTTTTTTGATTCATTGATCGTCCCTCCCAAAGCCTCGTTTATTCAATGGTGAATAAACAATATCATAGCCCATTTTACTTTCCTCTTAAGTATCGCTCTCTTGATTCATTGGCTAGTAACTTTTATCCAAACGAATATGAGTCCTCAATTAACTTAACGGCACGTTGAATAGCTCGGTCCTTTGTCTCCTCCAAAACAACAAATAAATAAGGCTTCTTCTGTGCAATCAGCTTTATGATTTTTTGATAGTCCATCATTCCTTCACCCAAATTTACAGGTATAATTTGTTGTTTTTCTACAATAAAGTCTTTTAAATGAACCGCACATATCTTTTCGCCAAATGAATCAAAGGCGCTTTCTACAAGTTGGACTTGTTGTTGATAATTATCACTACTAATCAGGTTCGTTGGGTCTAAAATGATGCCTAAATAATCAGAATCTACAGCTTCAATTAGCTGACAAACACGTTCTAGCGAATAGATTGGATGGTTCAAACCCGGTTCGATTCCTACCACCATGTTGTACTTTTCTCCTGCATTCACTAATCGACGGATTACCGTAACTGCAGTTTCAAAAGCTTTGTCTGTAAAATTTTCTTCTGTATAACGTATTTCTGGAAAAACACAACCTGTCTCTGTGGCAACTATAGCGGCACCAAAAGAAGTAGCATACTGTAAATAATGTTCAAATTTGAGTAACAACTGTTCCCTGACTTCTAAATCCGGATGAATCATATTGATATAACAACTCAAAATACCTATATGAACATTTTCTTGCAATAATGTCCGCTTCATAAAATTACCCATCCCGGCATTGATGGCAGAAGCATCGGAATTGAGACCTTTAAAAGATAGTCCTAACGCTAGTTGTAGTGTATGCACTCCTTGATCACTTGTTTTTCTAGCCAGTTCTTCGGCTGTATGAACACCAGAAAGATCATGTCCACGTATCGTTAGATTTAACATTTTCTTTCTCCTATCCTAATATATCAGGTAACCACATTACAAGCTGTGGGAAGTACGTAATTAAGAATAAAACACCTAATATCACGCCGTAAAAAGGTAATAGTGGTTTAAGCATGGATTCTGCTTTTACTCCGCCTACACTAGCTCCAACATATAATCCTGTGCCAACTGGAGGAGTAATCGAACCTACACATAAATTCATTATCGAAAACAAACCGTAATGAACAGGGTCAATACCCACACTTGTCACGATTGGTAAAAAGATGGGAGTAAAAATCATAATTGCTGGCGCCACATCCATAAACATCCCGACTAACAATAAAACGACATTGACCAATAATAAAATAATCATTTTGTTATCAGTAATCCCTATAATCATACTACTAATTGCTTGAGGTATTCCTGTAAAAGCCATTGAGAATGACATCATTGATGAAGTAGCCAGCAAAAACATAATTGTCCCTGACATCGCAACCGCTTGAACCAACATATTTGGAATATCTCTTAACTTAACCGTTTTATAATAAAACATCGAAATCAGTAATGAATAAATCACAGCAACTGCTGAAGCTTCTACTGCAGTAAATATGCCTGTTAAAATCCCACCAATGATAATAAGAATCAACAATAAACTGGGAATTGCTTCTTTCAATACTTTACCTGAATGTTTTATCTGATTTTTTTGTACTGTAGGGTATTTATTCTTTTTAGCAACCACAAAAGCAACTACCATGATTCCTAATGCCCAAAGTGCGCCTACGAGATATCCTCCCATAAACAAAGCCGAGATAGAAGTCCCACCTGCAACTAATGAATACATAATAAATGCTGTACTTGGCGGAATAACCATTCCAGTAGGTGCCGAAGCAATGTTCACTGCCGTTGCAAACTTGCGATCATAGCCTTCTTCCACTTGTTGAGGAATTAGTACGCCACCAATGGCTGTTGAAGCAGCAATTGCTGAACTCGAAATTGAGCCAAATAAAGCATTTCCCAATACATTCGTATGCGCTAGAGAGCCCGGAATACGTCCGACAAAAAGCATCGAAAAATCTACTAACTTTTTCGCTATCCCACCATTATTCATAATTATTCCTGAAAAGACAAAAAATGGAATCGCTATTAGAGAAAAGCTATTAATACTCCCAACCATTTTCTGTGCTGAACTAAAGGTAGCAACATCAAAAGGAATCACTAGCAGCAGCGCCATCATTGATGAAAATGCAATACTAATTGCAATTGGCATCCCTACAATAAGCAATATAACAAAAACGAAAAACAGAACCATTCCAGCTTCTAATGCCATATTATTTCTCCATTTCTATACTTTTTCAATTATTTAACAGTATTGAATGTATCAATCAAATTTATTAAACTGTAAACAACAATCAGGCAGCCTGATACAGGTACCGATAAATAAACATAGCCCATAGGTATTCCTAACGAGGGAGATAATTGTCCCATCGTCAAGGTAACCGCATTCATTCCACCATAAACCATAATAATAGTAGCAAATAATAGAAACAATGTTTGTACTACTATCTCTAACACCCAACTTCTAGTTCCTGTTAATTTTTCACTTAAAATTGTTACAGCTAAATGTGCTTTTTGTCCTACAACGTAAGCTGAAGAAAGCATGGCAAACCAGACAAGTCCAAAACGAACAAATTCTTCTGTCACGGTATTGGGATTACCTAATACCGTCCGAGAAAACACTTGCCACAAAACTACTCCTACCATTGCAAGTAACAATACAGCACCAATAATTTCTAACAATTGATTCATTATTTTTTTCATTTATTAGGCTCCTTGATCTTGAATTTGCTGGTACAGTTGTTGATAAACTGGATCATTTTTGAATTCATCATGAAGTGGAGCCACTGCTTCACGAAATGGCGTATTATCGACTTTATTAAATTTAACCCCATATGCTTCTTGCGCAGTTGCTTTTTCTTCCTCAACAGCCTTAGAAAAGGCTTCAATTTCAAAAACTGTCGATTCTTTTGCTGATTCATAAATCGCCGTTTCTTGCTCTTCTGTTAGTTGCTCTTTGATTGCATCGTTCATAATCATAATATCCGGTACACGAGTATGTTCATCATAAGAATAGTATTTCGCAACTCCTCCATGCCCTGCTGTATGTAACACAAATTCATTATTCTCGGAACCATTGATCAAATTCGATTGTAAAGAAGTATAAACTTCATCACTTCCCATAGGTACCGCAGATCCGCCAAGTAATTCTACCATTTTAATAGCTGTTTCACTTTGCATAACACGGATTTTCTTTCCTAACAAATCTGATGGTGTTTGAATAGGACCATCAACCATATAAAAGCTTCGCTGACCTGAATCATAGTAGGTTAAACCAGTAAAACCTAAATCTGTGGTTGATTGATAAATCGGCGTCATTATTTCTTCATTGTCCATTACGTCAAAAAAGTGTTTTTCACTTTCAAATAAGTATGGAACAGAAAAAATAGAGTAATTTTTTGAAAAACTTTCTAAAGCAGAGGCACTGACTTTTGTAAAGTCTACGGCTCCTGACTGAGTTAATTCAATCAATTCCCTTTCACCGCCAAGTTGACCATCTGGAAAATATTGAATTTTAACTGTTCCGTCTGTCTTTTCCTCTACTAATCGACCAAATTCGTTCATCGCATCAATCACAGGCTGACTATTACTAGCATAAGCAAAACGTAAATTGATTGTTTCTTTTTCATCTGTAGCTGTAACGTTTACAGCACTACCGCAACCATTTAATCCCAGTAAACTCAAGCCAAATATTCCTGCTAGCAAGATTACTTTTTTCATTTTGTCTTCCTTTCTTTTTTAACAATACGAAACTAACAATTCTGTTAAACAAAGCATCGTTAACGATTGACCATATGGCATAGCAGTAATTCCAATATTGCGATAAAATTCTAAATCGTCCCCCATTCCTGTACCGATCGAAACATTGTGTACTTCACCATTTTCATCAATTTGTTCTAATAAACCTTGTATTGCACGATAAGCAACTTCTTTATACTTTGGTTCCAAATATCTCTTATGAACAGCTTTTAAGATGCCATATGCAAAGCCAGCTGTTGCTGATGATTCAACATAAGAGGACTCATCATCCAATAATGTATGCCACAAACCGCTTTCTGCTTGATATTTAGCTAATGTCTGAACCTGCGCTTCTAACGTTTCAACTAAAAGTTTTCGTAGAGCGTCATCTTTAGATAATTCTAAAATCTCAATGATTTCAGGGATTGCCATTGTTAACCAGCAATTACCACGCGCCCAAAACGCTTCCGCATAATTGTGATTTCCTTCAAAGGTCCAACCGTGATACCACAAACCAGTACGTTTATCCATCAAATATTTAATATGGATCATAAACTGATAACGAGCCTCTTCTAAATACTCTGAGCGATTTAATAACTTCCCAATTTTAGCCAGAGGTAATACTGTCATCATCAAGGTGTCATCCCATAACTGATTTTTATTTTCTGGACCATATGTCGCATGCTGTAACCCTTGTTCGTTTGTTCTAGGCATCTCATACATTACCCATTCTGCCCATTGTTCCAAGTAAGGTAAATAGCGTGAATCCTTTGTATCTTCATACAAATAAGCCATTGTTAATAATGGAGCCATCGTATTTACATTTTTTGGTGGTGCGCCTTCTTCCATACGTGCTTCAAACCAATCATTAACAACTTCTAAAGCTCGATGATTTTTAGTTAATTGATAATTCTTATAGGTCCCATACAGACCAATTCCTTGTGGCCAATTCCATACTGTCCAGCTTTTATCATCAACCTTTAATCCATCAAAATCCAATAGAAAATCGCCACTTTCATCTTTTATGGTTGTTAAATTTTCTAAAAGTAAAGCAATTTTCTCTTTTACTAATTCTTTTGGTACAAAAATTTCTTCTTTAATAATTGACATTTCATCCACGTCCTTTCTAAAACGCTTTCATTTATTGATATCCTTAATATAGCAAGAATCCTATACCCTATAAATAGGATAAATTGAGAAAAAAATATCTAAAGTTGATCTTATGTTTGAAATTTTTACCTATCTTAATAATTGATAGCTAAGTGGTCATCGAAATGTTTCTCTCTTTTTCAATGACAAAATTTTTTATAAGTAATCTCACAAGTACATATTTGAACGCATATTTTCTCTTTACACAAAAAAATTGTCTGAATGAGAGAATCATTCAGACAAACTTACATGAATCCATATAGTTTTAAATCCCCCACACAAATTTGAGCGGAAATTTGTGTGGGGGATTCCGGTAGCGGACAGCTGTCAGCCGTACGCTATCTTTTAACAATCATTAAGCTTTGTAAGCATCAATGATGATTTGTTTTAATTCGCTAATTAATGGTTCTTTTGGATTAGCAGTTGTACATTGGTCTTCGTAAGCTAATTCAGCCATACGATCAACTGTTGTATCAAGTGTCTCTTGTGTTACGCCTTGTGCTTTCAAGTTCATATCAATACCTACATTTTGACCTAACTCATAGACAGCTTCTGCTAATGCATCTACTAACTCAGCAGTTGTTTCACCTTTTAATCCTAAGAATTTAGCAATGTCTGCATAATCTGTATCTGCACGGAAGTAGTCATATTTAGGGAACATTGCGTGTTTTTGTGGATCTTTTGCGTTGTAGCGAATAATGTGTGGTAACAAGATTGCATTTGTACGTCCATGAGGAATACCATATTCACCACCAATTTTGTGGGCGATTGAATGACAAATCCCTAGGAACGCATTTGCAAACGCCATACCAGCCATTGTTGACGCATTATGCATTTTTTCACGTGATTCCATATCAGGTGTTTTTACTGATTTTTCTAAATAATCAAAGACCAACTTGATTGCTTGTAGACTTAAGCCACGAGTATAATCAGATGCCATGACAGAAACATATGATTCAATTGCGTGCGTCAAGACATCCATACCAGTATCTGCAGTCACAGAAGCCGGAACTGACATAACAAATTGTGGGTCAACAATTGCAACATCTGGTGTCAACGCATAGTCTGCTAATGGGTATTTAACATGTGTATCGCTATCAGTAATAACGGCAAAAGGAGTTACTTCCGAACCTGTTCCTGAAGTTGTCGGAATACATACAAATTGAGTTTTTTCAGGTTTTGCAATTTTGTACGTACGTTTACGGATATCTAAGAATTTTTGTTTTGCTCCAAAGAAAGAAGTATCTGGGTGTTCATAGAACATCCACATTCCTTTTGCAGCGTCCATTGCAGATCCACCACCTAATGCGATTACTGTATCAGGTTTGAAATCAGCCATTAGTTTTGTTCCAGCATAAACAGTATCTGTTGAAGGGTTAGGCTCAACATCAGAGAAAACTTCGATTTTCACGTCGTTTTTACGACGAGCGAGCACTTCACGAACTGTATCACAGTAACCAAATTGAACCATTCCTGGGTCACAAACGATCATGACACGTTCAACGTTTTCCATTTTTTCTAAGTAAAGTAATGAATTCTTTTCAAAGAAGATTTTTGGCGGTAATTTGAACCATTGCATGTTATTTCTCCGTTTCGCTACAGTTTTGACGTTGATTAAGTTGACAGCAGATACATTACGAGAAACAGAATTTTTACCATATGAACCACAACCTAAAGTTAATGAAGGAATCATTTCATTGTAGATATTACCAATTCCACCTTCAGCTGATGGTGTGTTAACTAGAATACGACAAGCTTTCATTCGTAAACCAAATTTCACGTGTAAATCTTCGTTTTCTGAATGGATAACAGCTGTATGTCCTAATCCACCAAGATTTAACATACCTTCACATAATTCAAATGCATGATCTGTATTATTTGCTTTAACCATTGCTAAAACTGGTGATAATTTTTCACGTGAAAGTGGATAATCAGCACCAACACCTTCTAATTCAGCAACTAGCATTTTTGTTCCTTCTGGTACTTTGATGCCTGCTAATTTAGCAATTTCCATTGCAGAATGCCCAACAATTGCTGGGTTAACAGCATACTTGCCTTCGTTCATCACCGCATCTTCTAATTTTGCAAGTTCGCTTGGTTTTACAAAATACACTTGATGAGCTTGGAATTCTGCTTTCACAGCTGCATAAATTTCTTTGTCAACTATCACCGCTTGTTCAGATGCACAAATCATTCCATTATCAAATGTTTTTGATACGATTAAATCATTCACTGCACGTTTTACTTTTGCAGTTTTTTCAATGTACGCTGGCACGTTCCCTGGTCCAACGCCTAAAGCTGGTTTCCCAGTTGAATAAGCAGATTTAACCATTCCTGCTCCACCTGTTGCTAAAACAATTGCAATGCCGGGATGATTCATCAACATTGAAGTTGCATCAATTGATGGATGTTCGATCCATTGGATACAGTTTTCCGGTGCACCAGCTGCGATTGCTGCATCACGGACAACACGCGCTGCTTCTGCAGAAGATTTTTGTGCGCTTGGATGGAAAGCAAACACAATTGGATTTCTTGTTTTCAATGCGATCATTGATTTGAAAATCGTTGTTGAAGTTGGGTTAGTTGTTGGTGTTACACCACAAACAACTCCTACTGGTTCAGCGATTTCAATTAATCCTTTTTGAACGTCTTCATTGATTACTCCAACTGTTTTATCATGTTTAATGTTATTCCAAATATACTCTGAAGCATACATATTTTTAATTGCTTTATCTTCATAAATACCACGACCAGTTTCTTCAACTGCCATTTTTGCTAGAGGCATGTGTTGATCTAAGGCAGCCATTGCCATTTCATGTACGATATGGTCCACTTTTGCCTGATCAAAGTCTTCCATTTCCTTTAGGGCTACATTTGCTTTTGTTGCAAGGTCATCGATCATTGCTTGCACGTCGATCGTTTTTACTTGTTCTTTTTCCAATGTCTTAGCCATTGTCTTCCTCCTAGTGGGTATCACTTATTGTTTGTTAACTATTTCACATATGTATCATACAATAATTTATTTTGGTTGTAAATAGTTTTTTGTGATTTTTTTCACAGTTTTAAAAATAAAGATAAACACTGATATTATAAAGTTATCTAGCTATCAATATTTTTTTCATTGTCTTAGAAAAAAATATCTTTTATTTGGTTATCACGTTCACTATTGAACTTGTTCTCATGCTTTTGTTTTTCAAATAAAAAAAGAGGCACAACTAATTAAATAGCTGTACCTCTTCAGATGAAAAATAATTGTAGAGCCTATGCTCATTTTTCGTCTTTGTTGTCTTCAGAAACTACTTCTGTTACTTCTTCAGTGATTGTTTCTTCTTTTGCATCAACTGGTTCTTCGACAGTTGTCACCGTAGCATCGTTTTCTACAGTCACTCCTGGTTTAACCGTTTTGATTGACGCACGGTCAAACTCTAAGAAGATACCTTCGCAGTCTAAAACCACTGTCCGTTTGTCTTCATCGATTTCTGAAATTACGCCATGCAAGCCGCCAATTGTAACAACTGCATCACCTGGTTTCATACTATCTAACAAATTTTGACGTTCTTGTTGTTGTTTCTTTTGTGTACGTGACATAAAGTACCACATCGCTAACAACGCAACGAACATCACAATCATTGGTAATGATCCCATTTTTTTCACCTCACTCAATCTATCTACAAAAACCACTTTAGCATAAAAAGTACTATCTACACTAGCTTTTTACTTAAATTTCACATAAAATTCATGAATTTAGAAACTCTTAGCATTTTCTTTGTTAAAACCGTATTCCTCGAAGAAGGCTGCTCTAAATTCTAACAAATTATCATCCATGATTGCTTGGCGAACTTGTTTCATCAAATTCAATAAGAAATAAAGATTATGATAAGAAGTCAAACGAATACCAAATGTTTCATCACACTTGATTAAATGACGAATATAAGCACGGGTATAGTTTTTACATGTATAACAATCACATTTTTCATCAATTGGACGAAAATCATGTGCATATTTTGCATTTTTGACAACTAAACGACCTTGCGACGTCATACAAGTTCCATTACGTGCGATTCTGGTTGGCAATACACAGTCAAACATATCTACACCACGGATTACTCCATCAATCAAGGAATCAGCTGCGCCGACTCCCATTAAGTAGCGTGGTTTATCTTCTGGAATCAATGGTGTCGTAAATTCTAAAACTCGGTTCATATCTGCTTTTGGTTCTCCAACAGACAAACCACCGATTGAATAACCTGGGAAATCCATGCTGACTAAGTCTTTTGCACTTTGGCGACGCAAATCTTCAAATCCTGCCCCTTGGATGATTCCAAATAAACCTTGTGTTGCTGGATTTGCATGAGCTTTTAGTCCACGCTCTGCCCAACGTGACGTACGTTCTACGGATTTTTTCACATAATCATAGCTCTCGTCAAATGGCGGGCATTCATCAAAGCTCATCATGATATCTGAGCCTAATTTATTTTGGATATCAATTGCTTTTTCAGGTGATAAAAACATGCGAGAGCCATTCAAATGATTTTTGAAATGGACGCCTTCTTCTTCAATATTACGCATATCACTTAATGAAAATACCTGGAAACCACCTGAATCAGTTAAAATCGGTTGATCCCAATTCATAAATTTATGCAAACCACCAGCCTCAGCAACCAAGTCTTCTCCAGGTCGCAACCACAGATGGTACGTATTACTCAAAATGATACCTGCCCCCATCTCCTTTAATTCTTCAGGAGACATAGTTTTGACTGTCGCCAATGTTCCTACAGGCATGAACATGGGAGTTGGAAAAGTACCGTGCGGCGTAATAATTTCACCTAAACGAGCACCAGTATGTTTTTCTTTTTTGATTAAACGATAGCGAATGGCAGGTTGTGACATTCAATTCCCTACTTTCTCTATAAAATAGCGTTGACAACTCACACAATCATAATCGTTTCAGCACTTTTTTGCAAGAGTTTATCTGTGGCTCTTGTTCTATTTAATCCTCTTTTTTTAGAAGTATTTCTGGAACAAGCAATGCAAGAAGAGAGGCAAAAAAGTTAATCTTTGTTATAATAATTTTAACTTATGGAAAAGGAGTGAAAAATAGATGAAATCTTCTGCTGAATTAAAATCACAAGCAAAAGCTAGTTTGAAAGGTCGTTGGGGGCAAGCGGTATTATTGAATTTAATTCCGTCATTAATTGCTATAGCACTTATTCTTTTGATTCTTGTACCATTCATCTTGTTTATTGCAAGTATGTCAGATGTTACAAGCCTTCAGGAAACGATGGTGAATGACAATGGCGGTTCTAGTGCTGGCAGCAGTGGTGGCGGAGTTGTTTCCGGCATTATTTCTGCATTGTTTATGAGTGGTATTTCTTGGACTTACCTTGATGTGCTACGTGGACAAAAATCACAAATTGAACCATTTAAAGATGCATTCCGTGGATTTTCAGGTCTCTTTATTGGAGGCATTATTGGCCTAGCCATTTTGATTTGGTTATTCACTACATTATGGACATTGTTGTTTATTATCCCTGGGATTATCAAAAGTTATGCTTACTCTCAAAGCTACTTTATCTACTACGACACGATTCAAGAAACAGGACAAAAACCTCGTGTGCTTGATACGATTACAGCAAGTCGCAAGCTAATGGATGGTTACAAAGGAAAATTGTTCTGGTTGGATTTATCATTTATCGGTTGGCATATTCTTGCATTGATGACCGCAGGAATCGGCTACTTATGGTTGAATCCGTATATTACAGCAACAAAAGCTGCTTTCTACAATGAATTGCCAAAAGACGTTGCGTACTAAGCTTCACAACAGGTATACAAAAAGCTGCGGTTAGTTACCGCAGCTTTTTTGTGTTCATTTTTTGTTTATTCTTCTTCATCATCCACATCTGGCAGTTGATGGAACTTAATTAGTTCACTCACTGCAATTGGTGTGACTGATAAAATGAATACCAGTAACCAATGATTCAAACTAATATGAACAAGTCCAAAAAGTTCTTGTGTGAATGGGAATAGTGCCATTGCCGTAGTAATCACTACCGCCAACACTGCCATTTCTAATAATGATTTATTTGAAGATAAATTGACCTTAAATATGGATTGGCTACTTCGCACATTAAAGACATGCAAAATGGAAGAGTAAGCTAATACTAGAAAAGCAACTGTTTGACCAACTTCTTGACTAGCATCGACCCAAGGACTGATTGTATCAACAAAACTTCCTAAATAGTATCCGAAGAGTGTCACAACCGTAAACACACTTGCATTCACTGCAATTTTTTGCCACAATCCGCGCGCAAAGATCCCCTCATTCCGAGGAATTGGCATTTGATCCATAATTCCTGCTTCTGCTGGCTCTCTTCCAAGCGCAAATCCTGGTAGGCCATCAGCTACTACGTTGACAAATAATAATTGAACTGCCGTAAATGGCGCGCCCCATCCTAGAAGCATAGCAATCAACACAATGAAAATTTCTGAGATATTACAACTCAAAAGGAAGTTGATTGCTTTTCGAATATTTTGATAAACAGAACGACCTTGGCTAACTGCATCGACAATCGTTGCAAAATTATCATCGGTTAAAATCATATCAGACGCACTTTGAGCTACATCCGTCCCAGTGATTCCCATGGCGCAGCCAACATCACTTGCTTTTAACGCAGGCGCATCATTTACTCCGTCACCAGTCATCGCCACAACCGCACCCGTTCGTTGCCATGATTTGACGATCCTGATCTTATCTTCTGGCGTTACTCGTGCATAAACAGCCAATTCTTTCACTCGTTCATCTAATTCTTCATCCGTCAACGCATGTAGTTCTGCACCTGTTAAAGCTTCAGAAGAATGTTCCAGAATCCCAAGTTCTTTAGCAATCGCACTCGCTGTCACCACATGGTCACCAGTAATCATTACTGTTTTGATTCCAGCCTTTTTCGCACGAGCGATTGCTCCTTTACTTTCTGGACGAGGTGGATCAATCATACCAATCAAACCAATCAAACGTAAATCTTTTTCTAAGACTTCTGAACGAATATCTTGTGGTTCTTCATCATAGACAGCAAAGCCAACTGCAATCACGCGGAGTGCACGTTTTCCGAAACGGTCATTGACAACTGTCGCTTGTTCGATATCTCCATAACGGAAACGCGGAGCTAATACATCAAAAGCACCTTTAGTAATGGAAATATATTTTTTTCCCATCTTATGTACCGTTGTCATCATTTTTCGCTCTGAGTCAAACGGCAATTCTCCAATTCGAGGATAATTTTCTTCCAACTCTGCTTTTGTATGATAGTTTTCTTCCACTGCACGCACAATTGCGGCTTCTGTTGGATTGCCTTTGATAATTAGCTCATCGTTTTCTTTTTCAACACTTACATCTGTACACAAAGCTGCCATTTTTAAGACTTCCATCGCACTATCTGTCATAGCATCTTCTGTGTCAGTAACTTCATCTCCGCGACTCCAAACTCGACGCACACGCATTTTATTTTGGGTTAAAGTTCCCGTCTTATCAGAACAAATTACGTTAGCTGTTCCTAATGTTTCAACTGCAGGCAGTTGACGAATAATTGCATGTTTTTTTGCCATTTTCTGAACACCAAATGCTAAAGTCAATGTCACGATAACTGTCAATGTTTCTGGTACTGCAGCAACTGCTAAAGAGACAGACGTCATAAACATTTCTAGTAATGGTTCCCCTTGCAGTTCACCAATAATGAAGACTAATGCAGCAGCTCCTAATGCAATAAAACTAATTCGTTTACCTAACTGATTCAAGCGAACTTGTAAAGGTGTTTTCTGCATCATATCGCCACTTAATAGTCCAGCAATTTTTCCCATTTCAGTTTGCATCCCAATTGCCGTAACAATTGCTTGACCACGACCGGCAGCTACACTACATCCTTTAAAGACCATATTGATTTGATCACCTAGAGGTACTTCTTCTTCGCTAACATAAGTGGCATCTTTTTCAACTGCTTCGCTCTCACCAGTCAACGCCGATTCTTCCACTCGAAGTTGTGAACTTTGAATCAAACGAGCATCTGCAGGAATGGTTGCCCCAGACTCTAAAATCAAGATATCTCCAACAACTAATTGTTCGGCATCAACTTGTTCACGTTTACCATCTCGTAAAACTAGCGCCGTCTGCTTATTCATATCCTGTAACGATTCTAAAGCTTTTTCTGCATTTCCTTCTTGAACAATTGTAAGTGCAGAGTTGATGACAACGATAGCGATAATCAACAGACCTTCAAACAAATCTCCATGTTCTGTTGCAAAGGCCGTGTAAAAAGAAATTACAGCAGCAACTAATAAAATAATTGTTGTAAAATCGGCTAAGCTTCTAAAAAATTTTCTGGCTAATGATTCTTTCTTTGCTTCATCAAAACGGTTAGGCCCCTGTTCCTTGCTTCGCTTAGTTGCTTCTTGGGAAGTCAATCCACGCTCTAAGTTTACATTGGTTTCTTCTCGGACTTCTCTCACTGTTTTTTTATATTCTTCCATCCTATTCCTCCTTTAATCTTCATTAAATAATAATCCTATATTAAATATAACATCATTTTTTTATTTTTTTCAACTTAATAAACTATTTCGGACAATTTATGGATTTTGTTCATAAAAAAGGCACAAAATTGCAAGCATTCCGTTTGCAAGCGCTAACAAAATATGCTATTATATAGGTGTAAGGAAGGAGGATAACATCAAATAAGTCGAAGAATTTCTCGATGAAGTATTGTAAGCAAACAAAGTTGTTAGAAGTACAGGTTTCACCAAGTATACGTGTGAAGTACACAGCGTCAAATTGATGAAAATAGTGAATGCGTATAAAAAGTTTGGATGATTCGTTTCCCAAAACCAGAAGTAACAAAGATACGTAAAATAAACAGTGAACATCTGAAAATTGAATACTAGTAAAAGATGTGTCAATGAGTGTTGAAGATGTAACGAAAACAAGATTTTTTGTTTATCAAGAAGAAATTCAACAAAGTGCTTTACATGTATCATGGAAAGTAACAAAAATTCTACTTATTTGATTCCTTCCGAAATACAGAGGCTGGACTTGTCGAGAGTCCAGCTTTTTTTATTTCGTCGAAAACTACATAGAACTTTTTTCTAGAAAAAAAGAGTGAACGATCGAGAATCGTTCACTCTTTTGTGTTCATTTGGAAATTTATTTGACAAACATCGCATCACCAAAGCTAAAGAAGCGGTAACGTTCGTCAATCGCATGTTGGTATGCAGACAGAATCAATTCACGACCAGCAAACGCGCTTACTAACATAACCAATGTTGATTTTGGCAAATGGAAGTTTGTTGAGAATGCTTGGACGACTTTAAACTCATAACCTGGTGTAATAAAAATTTCGGTCCAACCACTGTCTGCTTTGATTTCACCATTGAACTTCGTTCCAATTGTTTCTAACGTCCGAATCGAAGTGGTTCCTACTGCTACGATTTTTCCACCATTCTTGCGAACTTGGTTCAAACGTTTCGCAGCATCCTCTGTTAATCGATAAAATTCACTATGCATGTGATGATCTTCAATCTTATCCACACTAACTGGACGGAACGTTCCTAAGCCAACATGAAGTGTCAAATAGACTAATTCAATTCCTTTGGCTTCAATTTCTTCCAATAGTTCTTTTGTAAAATGTAATCCCGCTGTTGGGGCTGCCGCAGAACCATTTTCTTTGGCGTACACTGTTTGGTAACGATCTGGGTCTTCTAGGCGTTCTTTGATATAAGGTGGCAAAGGCATTTCACCCAGCGATTCTAAAATTTCAAGAAAAATTCCGTCATATTTAAACGTAATGATACGTCCGCCGTGTTCTAGTTCTTCTTCCACCACAGCTTTTAGTCGACCATCACCAAACGAAATCGTTGTACCTACTTTGGCACGTTTAGCTGGTTTGATCAACGTTTCCCATGTATCCCCTTCTGTATTCGTTAAAAGTAATACTTCCAGATGAGCACCAGTATCTGGCTTTTCTCCATATAAGCGTGCAGGTAGTACGCGCGTGTCATTCATGACTAGGGCATCCCCCGGGTTCAATTCATCAATAATATCATGGAAATGTTTATCTTTTAACTCTCCTGTTGTACGGTCTACCACTAACAAACGTGATTGGTCACGATTTTTTAACGGTGTTTGTGCAATGAGTTCTTCTGGCAAATCAAAATCAAAATCCTCTGTTGTTAACATCTTATCCACTCTTTCTAGTCATTTATCTTCAGCTATTCTAACACTTTTTCAGAAACTTGGCGAACAGCTTCGCCTATACTTTTTTGTCCATATAATTCCATGTTGAAACGAAAAATTTTTTTCTTCCAAACCCTTCGATTTGTATGTTAACGAATTTTCAGCCATACTAGTTATGTGAAGATTAAAAAAATGATAATTTGAGGTGAGAAATTTTGATTGAATTTCAACATGTATCAAAAATTTATAAAGGAAACAAAGTTGCTGTCGATGATGTGAATCTTTCGTTTGAAAAAGGAGAATTCATCTGCTTTATCGGAACCAGTGGTAGTGGAAAAACAACGACAATGCGTATGATTAATCGAATGACTGATCCGTCTAAAGGAAAGATTTTAATCGATGGGAAAAACATCCTAGATATCAATCCCGTTGAGTTGCGCCGACAAATCGGTTACGTTATCCAAAATATTGGTTTAATGCCACACATGACCATTAGAGAAAATATCACACTTGTTCAAAAGTTACTCAAAGTCAGTCAAGAAGAACGAAATAAAACTGCCGAAAAAATGATTGACCTTGTCGAATTACCTCGTGAGATGCTTGACCGCTATCCAAGTGAACTATCTGGTGGACAACAGCAACGGATTGGTGTTGTTCGAGCATTAGCTGCTAATCAAGATATTATTTTGATGGATGAACCATTTGGCGCACTCGATCCCATTACTCGTGACGCATTGCAAGATTTGGTGAAAGATTTGCAAGAACGCTTGGGAAAAACGATTGTCTTTGTTACTCATGATATGGACGAAGCATTGAAACTGGCAAGTCGAATCGCTATCATGAGTGAAGGAAAAGTGATCCAGTTTGATACACCAGAAAATATTTTACGTAACCCAGCCAATGAATTCGTGGAAGAACTAATTGGTGAGGATCGTTTGCTGCAAGCAAAACCAGACACGACTCGCGTTAACGAAGTAATGTTGAATACGGCCATTTCGATTACGCCGGAAAAATCATTGCAAGAAGCAATCAAACTCATGCGTGAAAAACGTGTGGATACCCTTTTAGTAACAGACAATTCCAATGTACTAAAAGGCTTCATCGATGTTGAGACTCTTGACCGAAAACGTGGCAAAGTTTCAAGTGTAGGAGACATCTTAAATCCTCATGTATTTTACGTAAAAGAATCTGCTTATTTACGTGACACTTTACAACGGATTTTAAAACGTGGACTAAAATACGTCCCTGTCGTTGATGATCGAAACCGAGTAGTTGGCATCTTAACGCGTGCTTCACTTGTCGATATTGTTTACGATGTTATTTGGGGAGAAGAGCAATCCATCACAGATGCGATTGAGTCGACGAAGCCTGCAGAAACAAAGGAGGTCTAGCTCATGCAGCAGTTTTTTAATCAGCATGGCGCTGAAATATTAACAAAAAGTGCTGAACATCTTTATATTTCTTTCTTCGCTTTAGCACTTGGTATTTTGGTCGCAGTTCCGCTAGGGATTCTTTTGACTCGTTTTCAAAAAGCGGCAACGATTGTGATTGGTATTAGTAGCGCACTTCAAACAGTTCCTTCTTTGGCATTGTTAGCTTTGATGATACCTTTACTAGGCGTTGGAAAAACACCCGCAATTATTGCCCTATTTATTTATTCACTATTACCTATTTTACGAAACACTTATATTGGGATGAAAAATGTAGATTGGAACTATCGAGATGTCGCCAAAGGAATGGGTATGACGAATCTGCAATCTATTATTTCTGTGGAACTACCTATTGCAATGCCAACTATTATGGCAGGGATTCGTTTGGCCGCAGTCTATGTGATTGCTTGGGCAACTTTAGCCTCTTACATTGGTGCTGGTGGTTTAGGTGATCTGATTTTTAGCGGTTTAAATAATTATCAACCAGATTTAATTTTTGCTGGAACGATTCCTGTAACTATTTTGGCCTTACTTGCAGACTTTTTACTTGGTTTGTTAGAAACACGGCTCACTCCGATTGCACTTAGAAAGGAGAATGATGAATGAAACGATTAAAACAACTCATTTTACTTTTTGGTCTCTCACTCATTCTCGGTAGCTGTTCTTTGCCAGGTTTAGCAAGTAATACGGATGACCAAACCATCTCAATTACTGGTGGAATTACTTCAGAAGCACAAATTCTTGCTGGAATGGTTGCTGGAATGGTCGAACATTATACCGACAAAAACACAACGATTATCAATAATTTAGCAACAACAACGATCAATCACCAAGCGATGATCAACGGTGATGCTTCAATTTCCGCGGCGCGTTATACAGGAACAGACTTAACGACTACCTTAGGATTACCACCTGAAAAAGATCCTAAAAAAGCATTTGCCATAGTAAAAGAGGAATTTGAAAAACGTTACAATCAAACATGGTTCCCTTCTTATGGCTTTGAAAACACGTACGTCTTTCTCGTTCGCAAAGACACAGCTGAAAAATACAACCTGAAGAAAGTCAGTGATTTGAAAAATGTAGCGAATGAACTCGTTGCTGGTGTCGATACTTCTTGGATCAACCGTAAAGGCGATGGCTATGATGGTTTCCAAGAAACTTATGGTTTTTCATTTGAATCGATTTTGCCGATGCAGATTGGCTTAGTCTATGACGCTGTTGAAGCGGGAAAAATGGACATCGTATTGGGTTATTCTACTGATGGGCGAATTGCAAGTTATGATTTAGTGATGCTAGAAGATGATTTAAGTTTCTTCCCACCTTATGACGCTGCACCGGTCGTTGCGAACCAGGTCTTAAAAGACACGCCTCATCTGGAAGAAGCTTTACAGAAATTAGGTGGTACGATCACTACAGAGGAAATGCAAAAACTAAATTATGAGGCAGACAACAATTTGGTAGAACCTTCTGTCGTTGCTGAACGGTTTTTGAAAGAACATCATTATTTTGAGGAAGGGAAGTGATTAAGTGGATAAAATGAATATATTTCAACAATTCGTCTATTATTTTCAAGAAAATGGCGCCTATGTCTTTAGCCAATTTATCCGTCACTTCTTGATTTCAATTTACGGTGTCTTTTTCGCCGCTGTTGTAGCAATTCCAATCGGGATATTGATTTCTCGTAAACGCAAACTTGCCAATTGGGTTATTCGCTTAGCAAATATCATTCAAACTGTACCCTCTTTAGCAATGCTCTCCATTTTGATGATTGGATTAGGGCTAGGCGTTAACGTAGTTATTGTTACTGTCTTTTTATACTCCTTATTACCAATTATCAAGAACACTTATACTGGCATGATCCAAGTAGATAAAAACATTTTGGATGTCGGTAAAGGAATGGGCATGACTGCTCGTCAACGTTTAATGATGGTGGAACTCCCTTTATCTGTTTCGGTCATTATGGCTGGAATTCGTAACGCTTTGGTTGTTGCAATCGGAATTACTGCAATCGGTGCATTCGTTGGTGCAGGTGGTCTCGGTGACATCATTATCCGTGGAACCAATGCAACGGATGGAGCTTCAATCATTCTTGCAGGTGCGTTACCAACAGCTTTGATGGCAATCATTACTGACTGGGTACTTGGTATCGTAGAACGACGCTTAGATCCGGCGGCAAAAAAAGCTTAACGTACTAGTTAAATGATGGGAAAAAAGATGGGACAAAACGAAAATTCGTTTTGTCCCATCTTTTATTTATTGATAAAGTAATTTTACACCCAGTTACTTATTTTTTCAGATGGTAACTATAGGTACTAATGACAATATTTTCTCGCCAAGAAAGTCGCAAACGCAAACGTAAGCTTGTTTGGTTGTGTAAAATATTTTGCCAACGACGGTTTGGTACAAATTGAGGAATCAATACCGTTGTCGTATAGTTTTGTTTTGCAGCGTTTTTGCTTACTAGATCCACATAGCGAATAATTGGATTTTCAATTGAACGATACGAAGAATGAACAACAGAAAAACGTACATCAGGAAAATGTTTTTTGAATTCGGCTTCGATTTCTTTTTCCTTTGCTACATCTTCATCTAAAGAAACGTGCATTGCCACTACATAGTCTCCAATCGAACGCGCGTAATTCAACGCCCCAATGTTTACACGAGTAACATTTCCCACTAAAACTAAAACTGTATTTCCATTAAAATCATGTAATTTAGCATCCTCTTCTAAGCGAAGCTGTTCTGCCACGTTTTTGTAGTGTCCATGAATCTTGTAAAAAACAAACAAAACAATTGGCATGATGATAAAGAATGGCCAAATATCCCCTAAACGATAGATGAACAAAATAATAATAATTGAGTAAGAAATAAACGCTCCGACAATGTTTGCAATTGATTTTTGTAACCACTTCTTACCTTCTTTTCGCCATTTAACCACCATTCCTGTTTGAGAAAGAGCAAATGGAATAAATACACCAATCGAGTAAAGTGGAATCAATCGTTCCGTTGATCCTTGGAAAATAAACAACAAAATGATCGAGCCAAATGCTAAAGTCATGATCCCATTTGAATAACCTAAACGATCACCACGATCTTGATACATATGTGGCATGAATTTATCTTTTGCCAAATTAAATGCTAAAACTGGAAACGCAGAAAAACCAGTATTCGCAGCCACCGCTAAAATCAAAGCAGTTGCAAATTGTAAAACATAATACAAGACACCCTGTCCAAAAACAGCTTTACCGATCTGAGATAAAACCGTCACTTCTTTTTCAGGCACAATTCCATACCAGTAGTTAATGAAGGTAATTCCAACGAAGAAAAAGCCTAAGATGACAGCCATCATCGTTAACGTACCAGCAGCGTTTTTCGCCCGTGGTTTTTTAAAGAAGGGAACCGCATTACTGATTGCTTCGACCCCAGTTAGTGAAGAAGAACCAGATGAAAATGCACGTAAAATCAAAGCAATTGAGACACCCGGAATTGCCGCACCTGGTAAAGCAGTCGCATTCAATGGTACAGTCCCCGTTACAATATTGAATAAACCAACAACGATCAGCAAGGTAATCACGATAATAAAAGTGTAGACGGGAACTAACAAGAACGAGGCTGACTCACGTAATCCTCTCAAATTAAGCATCATCAATAGTAAAACGATTGCGACAGAAATACCTACCTGATGCCCATATAAAGCAGGTATCGCTGAGGTTATCGCCTCTGCCCCAGCAGAAACAGATACCGCAACAGTCAGCATATAATCAATGAGCAATGAGCCACCAGAAATCAGACCGGCGTTTTTCCCCAAGTTTTCACTACTAACCACATAGGCCCCACCACCATGAGGGTAAGCATGAATAATTTGTCGATAAGATAAAGTTAATGAAATGAGTAAAATAATAACAAATGCTGCAATAGGTAATGAATACCAAATTGCTGCAGTAGATAAAGCCACCAACACGACAACGATTTGTTCTGTCCCATACGCAATCGAAGACAGTGCATCAGAAGACAATAATGCTAATGCAGCAAAACGACTCAATTTTTGGTCATCATTTTCGGCAGACTTTAACGGTTTACCTACTAATAACCTTTTTAAGTAATCCAACTCTTAAACCCCTTTACATTTTTTTCCTTTTTAAATGTCATTTTCGAAAATTTACAGTAAACAAAATGATATAGTACGCTCATCAAATATAAAAGTCAACAAGCTACCTAAAAAATCTTCCAAAAAGCAAAAAGATTTTTCATTCTAAAAAACTGGGACCTCATTTAGTAAAGAGATCCCAGTTTAATTTCTAATTCATTCTAAAATACTCAGTGGAAGATATGGCTCTCGTGTGAGTATTCTTGTAATTTTTTCATTTTAGATTCAATAAACGGATAAACAGCCGTTCCGACAATGCCAAAAACGATGAATAATCCAATCATGATCCAAATGGCATTTGTTGCTGTTGGCCAATAAATTCCACCAGCTGATTCACGCAATAAGTTCACTGCGTGAGTGAATGGTAAAAATGGATTGATCATTTGGAAGAATTTTCCAGAAACTTGAATTGGATAATTTCCTCCACCACCAGAGATTGACAATACGAGGATAATGATTGCCAGACCCTTCCCTACGTTGCCAAATAAGGACGCTAGCACGTAAACAATCATCATGAAGGACAAAGATACTAATAACGCGAATAACACGCTATACACTGGATCATGAACGTCTACACCCAATAAGAAGATATTCCCAAGAGCAACAATCAATCCTTGGGCTAAACCAATCGTTAAGAAGGTCAACATTCGAGCAACATATTGTTCTCGCTTCGTGAATTTTGTCTTGTCTTTTTTCTCAAGGTAATAATCCGTGGTTGCTACGCTTGAAAGCAAGACTGCACCAACCCAGATACATAGTGCTGTATAGAAAGGTGTACTTGCTGAACCATTATTGGCAATTGGATACAATTGATTTGTTACTAACTCAACTGGTTTGGTAAAGAAATCACTTTCTTTTGTTGCATCTAATTTCAATAACTTGATAACTTCACCAAGATCGACTTCTTCCTCTCCTTTGCGGATAGCATCAGCAGCTTTTTCAATTCCTGCTTTGATACTTGGCCAATCATTTGTAATCAAGTCTGCTGCCGCATTGACAGCTGTCTCGACTTCTGGCATTTTTTCATTGACCGTTGTCAGTGTACCCGTTAGTTCACCTTTCAAAGTTGGCCAATCATTTTTAATAAAATCAGCAGCTGTGTTTAATTTTTGAGCCACGGCTGGTAAGTCGTTGTTATACAAGTCAGCCCCTTTATTGATACCATCAACGATCGTGTTCATATTTCCATTCAACATTGTGTTCGCGTCATGGACTTCTTGACCAATGGCGGGCATTTCTTTTTGATATTTTTCTAGAATACCAACTGCATTTGAAACAGTTGTTTTTGTCGAACTTAATAACGAATCAAAATCAATTTGGTCTGCTTTGTCTAAGACCCCATTTGCTGTTTGAATCGTGTGAATCAACTGATCTAAGATAGATTCAACAGTTGAGCCAACTGCACTAACATTCAAATTAGTTGCTGCTTCCCCGATTTTTGAAGCAATACTTCCAATCTGGGTTAATAAGTCTTTGATTTGATCAAAATTATTATCTCTCACTGCTGTACTTAACTCATTTACTCGTTTATCCAAATTGTTTAACAAGCCTTTGATATCTCCTAGTTTTGCAATCACATCGTCTAGTTTATTATTTCCCGCATTTGTTTGCAGATCTTGCATAAATTTGATAACTTTGTCGATTGCGTCTTGTTGTCGAGCCAGACTACTAGAAAAATCGGTTAAAATTTGTTGAATTGTTGCTTTTTCATTATCTGTTAGTTCGTTGTCTGCAATCGCTCCTTCGATTGTTTCAACAATCGAATTTGTCGTAGTGGCAACTTCTCCAATTGATTTCAAAGTAACTTGTACACTGCTGACAATACTTGGAACAGCCTCTTTTAATTGTGTCGCGCCATTTTCGGTTGTTGCTGCAAGATTACTTGCCTGAGATTCTAATCTTTTGATATCAGGCAAAGCATCTTGTACTTGACCAATGATTACTAATCCTTGTTTGGCTTCATCAATTCCTTGATTCATTGTGTCTTGGATTGAAGCAAAATCTTCATCGATCATCGCTAGTTGCTTCCCAGCGTTTTGGATTTCAGGAATTTTTTCTTGTAAATCCAAAATGATCTTCGCTTGTTCTTGAAGTTCAGGCATCTTGTCATTCAATGCAATGACTTTTTCACCCATTTCGTCTACTTTTGGTAGATAGTCAACAAATTCATTCGCTTTGTTGAGTTTTTCTTTGATTCCAGGAAGCTGACTTTGCAGTTCTAGCACTTTTTTGGTGTATCCTTCAATATCATCTAAGTTTTCATCCGTCGAAAGAATCATATCTTTTACTTTATTGATACTCACTAAGTTGGAATCAATATCGTAACCAATTTCGTTAAAAACTTTTAGCAAGGTCGAACTTGCTGTGTTAATAAATTCTTCTGTAATTTGTGACTGAATCGAACTTGCACCTTTATCAGTGATTTTCGGCGCAATCGCGTTGATTTTTTCATTAACAGTGTATTCGATTTTTGGTTTCCTGATGTCCCCACTAGTAAAACTTAACAAGTCTTCAGAAAAATCAGTTGGCAAATAAATACCTGCATAATATTTTCCTGAACGAACGCCAGATTCTAATTCAGCTTTTGAGTCAACAAATTGCCAACCCAGCTGGTCATTTTTGTGTAGTGACTTTATTACTTCTTTCCCAATAGCTACTTCTTTTCCTTGAAATTCAACTGGCTTATCCGCACTGTATACGGCAATTGGTAATTCCCCAGTATTTCCATATGGATCCCACAAAGCTTTGATATTAAACCATGCGTACAGTGAAGGGATAATCATAATAGCGATAATCAGAAGTGTCGCAATCGGGTTTTTAAAGATTCGTTTCCAATCAAGTAAGTAAAGTTTGAATGTATTTTTGATTGATCCCATAATTTTCCCCTTCTTTTTTTCTAGCTGAACTACTTTACCATGCAATTCTCTATGATTTCAATGAACATTAACCAAAAAAAGCGAGAATTTTGACATATAAGGACAACTGTCGAACTGTAATCTCTTACAACTTAAAAAACTATTAAATTTTATTTACTTCACTTTATCATGAAATAACGTGGAATGATAATTTTATGATAAAACTTTAGCCTTAGTAAACGAAATCTTTTTGACAAACATAAGAAAGTGAGGACAAAACTTTTTTCCTGTTTTGTCCTCACTTAAAAATTTCTGACAGAAGTAAAAATCAATTACCTCTTTTTTCTTCAAGATAAGTTTGCATCAATTGCTCAAATAATCCATTTAGCTGTTGCTGATTCCTTTCGTCACTTACGAAAGCTTGGACAGGAGAGCTACCATTGTCAAAATATTTGATTGGTACTGGCTCATTTGCTATTTCTTGAACAGTGATTTGCGGATGATACATGAAATCACCACAGGCGCCTGGTTGTAAAAAAGCAAATTCATAATATTCGCCTTGCTTACGTAAACGATAATAACCATCCGTTAGCCATTCTTTTTCAGTTAACTGTTGCTTGATTTCTTGCCAATTTTCATTCATCCTCTCACCTCATGCGAAAGTATAGCATAATTAAGCAAGTGTTAACACAATTTTTCCAGCAGGAGGATGTCCTTCCATTAACTGATGTGCTTGGATGACATTCTCTAATGTTGCTGGCAATAGTTGGCTGATAGGTACACTGAATGTTCCTTTTTCATATTCTCGTAATAAATAAGAAAATGCTTCTTGGTCCTGATATTCTTTTCTGGGAACAAATGATTCATAAAAGCCACTTTTTTTCTCCCGTAGCTCTAAATCTGGTAGTTGCGTCAACGCGACATAGCGACCTCCTGGTTTCATAATCTTGATACCTGAAATCCCACGTCTGCTACCTTTCGTTGCATCAACGACAACATCTGCTTGGTTAGCAAAACGTTCTCCTGCATCTTCTTGATCGTAAGCAGCAAATTCTGATACCCCAAGTGCACGCACTTTTTCTTCATTTCTTTTGGAAGCACTCGCTAATACTTTGATTCCCTTAGCATGCAATAATTGGACCAAACTTGAACCAACACCGCCAGAAGCCCCTTCAATCATCACAACATCCGTTGGCTGAACATCAAGTAAATGTGTCAATAAATTATACGCAGTCAATCCTGTTGTCACCATACCTGATGCTTGCGCCCAGTCCATTTGATCAGGAAGCTTTGCCACTTTTTTGGCGGGAACAACAATCTCTTCCCCATAAGTTCCACCAACTGCGTGGACAACTACTCGATCACCAACAGCAAAATCAGTCACGTCTGAGGCAACTTCAGTTATCACTCCAGCACCATCATTTCCTAAAACATAAGGAAACTTTAACGCACGAACCTCTTTCATGTTTCCAAGTCGAAGAGATACATCATATGGGTTGATGCTAAATGCTTTTAACGCTACTCGAAGGTGGCCCTCTTTTACTTCTCGCGGACTCGCATCAATTTCTCCAAATACATCTTGTGCTAAACCATACTCTTTTATCGCAAATCTTTTCATAGTTGTCACACTCCTCTTTATTAGTTTACGAGGAAGTGCTATTTTTTACAAAAAAAGTGTATGAGTAAAATTAGTTGTTTTTTTTAGTCAGACGTGCTAAATTATGAACGGACATCTCATAATCGTAACAATTACGATTTATATCAAAATAAAAATAAATTTTAAACAATTGGAGGAAACACAATGGCAAAAAAATCAAAAATCGCAAAAGCAAAGAAACAGCAAGCAACGATTGAACGTTATGCAGCAGTACGACAAGAATTAAAAGCAAGCCATGATTATGAAGGATTGCGTAAGCTACCTTTAGATGCGCGCCCAGAACGTTTGAAAAACCGTGACTTAATTGATGGTCGCCCACGCGGGTACATGCGTAAATTCGGAATGTCTCGCGTGAAATTCCGTGAATTAGCTCATAAAGGATTAATTCCCGGCGTCAAAAAAGCCAGCTGGTAATTTCTAGAATTCACCGTTGAATTAATTGAAGGTTGCTGTCGCATAAAAAAGAAAAGGCATTTTTTACTCAAACAATTAACGGATTGTTTTGCATCCTTTACAAAGAAAAATGACTAAAGTCGCTAAGAGATAAAAAAGGAAGACTCAAACGAAATTTCGTTTGAGTCTTCCTTTTTTTTGCCTTCATATCACAATTGTTTGCGAACACTGCTTTTCTCTATGTAAATATAATTTATCAAGTTAGTCAGAGCTGCTACATATCGACTAAATTTCATTCAGGCAAGTCACATCATCGTTAATTTGATACTGGAGCAATTGCCTCCACACCAACACTGATTTTTAGTGCACGATCGACATCTTGCATAATTTCCCGATCTAAGTGACACACTTTTTCTTTCAATCTTGATTTATCAATAGTTCGAATTTGTTCTAATAAAATGACGGAGTCTCGGTCTATACCCGTTCCCGTTGCTTTGATCCCTATATGTGTGGGCAATTTAGGTTTCGCCATTTTTGCAGTAATTGCTGCTACGATTACCGTTGGACTAAAATGGTTTCCTAAATTATTTTGAATAATCAGCACAGGACGCGTTCCGCCTTGTTCTGATCCCACGACTGGAGAAAGATCAGCAAAGTAAATATCTCCTCTTTTTACCATAGGACCCTCCTTATTTTTGATATTCTCTTGGTATCCGTGTTCCTAGTGTACAAGCTACTTCATAATGGATTGTTTCTAATTGATCCGCTACATCTTGCATAGCAATCACCTGATCTTGATTTTTTCCAATCAGAGTCACAGTTGTTCCTACAGGTAATTTATAAGGTAAGCGAACCATCAATTGATCCATACAAACTCGCCCAACTGTTTCACAAAATTTCCCATCAACTAATAAAGAAAATCCTTGCATCTTTCTTAACCAACCATCTGCGTAACCAATGGGTACTGTTCCAATCCATTCAGGTTTTGGTGTGATGTAGGTTTCACCATAACCAATTCCTTCATTAGCAGCTAATTCTTTCACTTGAATCAATTCAGAAACAAGCTCAAGTGCTGGTTGTAATGGATAAACTTCTGGTAACGCATGCCCAGATGGATTCAATCCATACATCGCAATTCCGTAGCGAATCATGTTTCCAATCGATTCATCGTGCCACAAAGCTGTCGCACTGTTACTGACATGCACATAGCGAGGTAGCTCTGGTAATTCTTCAAGGACAGCTAAAAAACGATTTTTTTGTAAATTCCAATAAGTAGCATCTTCTTGGTCAGCAGTAGAGAAATGGGTAAATAGTCCTTCCCACTCGAAATAGGGTGTCTTCTGAACAAATTCAACTGCTTCTCTGACTTCCTTCGGTGTTAAAAAGCCAATACGCCCCATTCCCGTATCTGCTTTTAAATGAAGTTTCAACTGTCCTTCGATTGCATGTTCTGAAAAATACTCTTTTGCATCGTCCAGCCATTCTTTTGTACCCACTGTTACTGCTAAATCATTATTAATAGCTAATTCGATTGCTGAAAAAGGAATCATATTCAAGACTAGAATTGGTTGGGTGAATCCAGCTCCTCTTAATTCTATCCCTTCATCTAAGTTAGCTACGCAAAAACCCGTAGCACCTCCTGCAATCGCTGCATGTGCCGTTTCAATCGCACCATGTCCATAACCATTTGCTTTTACAACTGCAAATAATTCTTTCCCCTTTGGAAGTCTAGCCAATTCATTTGCCACGTTTTCTGTAATAGCTTGTGTATGTATAATTGCTTTTGTCGGACGATTCCAAGCGACAACCATTTTCTTTCCTTCTTTCTATTCTTCCAAAATAATTTGTGCAAATGCCAATTCATCTGTGTGTGTAATACTTACCCAAACAGTTCCTTGATGTGGTGACTGTGTGACGATTGGCTGGCCTAGCACATCTTTTAAAATTTCAATTTCTTGAAACGTTACTTTACCGATTCCTGTACCCCAAGCTTTTGAAAAAGCTTCTTTACATGCATAACGCCCACCTAAAAATTCTACTTGGCGATGAAAAGGTAATGCACGAAACAATTCAATCTCATTGACTGTCAGTACACGATCAATAAAATTTGTTTTTTCTTGAATAATTTTAGCAATCCTGGGTAGTTCAACTGCGTCGATTCCAATCCCTTTTATCATCTATCTTCTCTCTTCATCAAATTTAGAACAATCTCATTCTACCAAATTCCTGTCATTTTGCCACAATTAAGTATATATATAACAAAAATGAAAGCTTCTCTTAAGATAAGAGAAGCTTTCATTTGTTTTTTTAATCGTTGTTTGAACGGATGACAAATCCACGTTTTTTATCATTTTGACGACGGCCACCGTCTTTGTGATTTCCGTTATTTTTGTTATATCCGCCTTTAGATTTATTTCCACGGTAATTTCCGCCTTCGCCTCGACGATTACGATTATTGCCGCCACCACGTTTACCATTTTTGTTGAATCCTTTTTTCTGAGATGGTAATGGTCGTTCTGGTGTGATTTTTACTGGAATAGCATCTGAAGGATCTTTTGCAACAGTTTTTAATAATAATGCTGCTAAGTCTTGTGCTGAATATTTTTCTAACAACTTATCTGCTGGTTGTAAGTATTTATCCAAGCCATTTTCTTCAAGTTTTGCTTCAACTTCATCAAAAGCCGCGCCTAATTGGCCTTTAAATGCTTCTTTTTCAGTTGGTGGACGCAAAGCAGTCATACGTTTTTTCGTTAAGTTTTCAATTACATGTAAGTAACCCATTTCGTTTGGGGTAACGAAAGTAACTGACATTCCGCCTTTACCTGCGCGTCCTGTACGTCCAATACGGTGAACATAACTTTCTGGATCTTGAGGGATATCGTAGTTGTACACATGTGTAACACCAGAGATATCTAATCCACGGGCAGCTACGTCAGTTGCCACTAAAATATCTAAATGACCACTCTTGAATGAACGTAACACGCTCATACGTTTTTGTTGTGATAAATCACCGTGAATTCCTTCTGCGCGATAGCCACGTGCTTCTAATCCACGAGCTAATTCATCTACACGGCGTTTTGTACGACCAAACACAATTGTTAATTCAGGTTTTTGAACATCAAATAAACGAGTCATGATATCAAATTTTTCATATTCTTTGGCACGTACATAATATTGATCAATCAAATCAGCTGTCATTTCTTTTGCTTTGATTTTTACGTGTGTTGGATTTTTCATGAATTTGACACCAATGTTTTTGATTGCTGGTGGCATTGTTGCAGAGAATAATAATGTTTGGCGTTCTTCTGGAACAGTTGAAATGATTTTTTCAATATCTTCCAAGAAGCCCATATTTAACATTTCATCTGCTTCATCTAAAACTAATGTTTGAACAGTTCCTAATTTCAATGTGTGACGGTTGATATGATCTAACATACGTCCTGGTGTTCCAACAACGATATGTGGGCGATCTTTTAAGCCACGGATTTGACGGCCGATATCTGCTCCGCCGTAAACAGCTTGTACACGAATTTTTTTATCGCGACCTAAACGATAAAGTTCTTCTTGTGTTTGGATAGCTAACTCACGTGTTGGTGAAATAACTAAACCTTGTAATTCATGGCGTTGAGGGTCGATTTTTTCTAGCATTGGTAGTCCAAAGGCAGCTGTTTTACCAGTACCTGTTTGTGCTTGACCAATAACGTCTTTCCCAGCTAATGCTAAAGGAATTGTTTCCGATTGGATCGGTGTTGCTTCTTCAAAACCAGCACGTTCAACTGATTTCAATAATTCTGGTGATAATTCTAATTCTTTAAATTTCAAATGAATCCTCCTAATATGGTTGTTAACTGAGGATGTAGCTTCTTTTTTGCTACCCCGTCGATTTGTTCGGTCAAAGTGAAGTCGTTCTCTTTTTGACAGTGGCCACTATAACTATTTACGCGCAGAGCCGCTGTGACACCACCGAAAAATCACTTTGCGAAGTTTAGTTAGGCATTAGAAAAGCCAAACGGGTCACGTTCAGCTTTATCATTGTTATGACATCTGATCTCTGGATGCAACGACATTCAAAGTCAGTCCAATTTATCTTCATCTTTCGGCAATAGGTTATTCTACCATAATATCTTGTTTTCTGCAAGTTTCCAGTTTTTATTTCAATCAAGAAAATTCTTTTTTACAAAACGAATTTAGCTAACATAAAATAAATGAACTTCTTTCCTTTTTTCTTTGCTATAATTCATGAAAACTGAAAGGAGATCTCATTTATGCTACTTCTTGCACTGCTGACAGGTATTGGTACGTTTTTCAATTACTTTGCTATTGTCAATCAAACTTATCCCTTACCATTAGCAATTTTTATTCAATTGTTTCTTTTCGGATTAACTTTGATTTCTTTGCTTAGTTACAAAGGCAAGCGTTCTCGCCCAAGTTACGATGGTGGCTGGTATACGATCTGGACGATTCCTTTTGCACTGATTATTTTATCTTTTCTAGGTAATTTAGCTGCGTTAATTATTTTTTTATTGAATCAATTTGGTTATCTTTCAGGCTTCTAGACTTTTCTAGAAGCTTTTTTATTGGAAAGCAATCTTTCTATGACGTTTCATCAACATATTCCAATAAATCAGCGGGTTGGCACGATAATACCTGACAAATTTTTTCAAGTGTTGAAAAACGAATTGCTTTGGCTTTACCTGTTTTTAAAATGGACATGTTTGCTTGGGTGATTCCTACTTGCTCAGCCAATTCTGTAACACTCATATTTCGTTTGACTAACATGATATCAAGATTCACTTTTATCATCTTTATTCACACCTCTTCAGTTTAGTTAAGAAATTTAGCATTCTCTCTACCTACTAGATAGTTAACTCACTATCTAACTTCAACTCAATTGCATTTTTAAGAAGCTTTTCGATAATCGAAACGAAAGTAGCTACTGCCAAAGGAATGATCAACATGCCCAAACCAATGATCATTACACCTGGAGCATCATCATTATCTGCAATAAAATAAGCAAAAGGCAATGTTCCCGTGAGCACAATGAATTCTATAAGTGCTAAACGAAAAATTGTATGGACATATACCAGACTCATCGCTGAAAATGCAGTGTTGCTATCGACCAAACCTAGCATGCGATACATATAATAAATGATTAAAAGTGAAGCAATCGCTGACAAATAAAGTGAAATGCTAGCAAGTATTTGCTGTGGAAAAACTGAGCGCTCATTGATTGAAAACAGCAGTCCCATCGTTAGTAAAAAGCTGAGAAACAAAATAAATGCTACTAAGCCAGCTAAAATAAATTTTAAAAAAGTTGTTTTTGCCTTCATAAATACAAACCTCTCTATTTTTAAGATAAAAATAGTATCGTCTTCTATATATCGTTAAGCAATATAGATACATCGAAAAGCAATAAAAATTTAAACAAAAAAGAGTACGATTTCTCGTACCCATGCTGTAACCATAAATTTAATTGAACTTTTGTAATCTTTCGACCACTTCGTATAAGCCCATTCCATTACTTCCTTTTAAAACAATACTGTCTTCTGCTTCCAATTGCGTTTCAATTTCTTGAATCAAAGCTTGCTTATCTTTTTCAAAATAAAAAACAGGTAGTTCACTACTTGCTTGCAGTGCATCACGTAAATGTTTCATTTGACTACCATATAAAAAGATTCCTGCAAATTTATCAGGGTCAATATGTTCATTCATTTGGGCGTGCATTGTTGGCGAGTCAGGACCAAGTTCTAGCATATCAGCAAGAACTGCGAAACGGTGTCCATTAGTTGGTAAGTTTTGGAAAGTTTCTAAAACTAATCCCATCGCTGTTGGATTTGCATTATAAACATCGCTCAAAATCGCTGCACCATTTCCAGCTGTTAACCATTCCGTTCGATTTTGCGTGATTGCAACTGTCGTCAAACCTTGGCGAATTTCTTCAATTGATAGATCAAAGAAACGACCGATCGTGTAAGCAATCAACGCATTCGTTACATTATAACTCCCTGGTAGTGGTATCGTGAATGATTCGTCCGCTACTTTAAATGTCGTAGCTGTTTTTTCTTCCTTTGTTACCTCTCCTTGTATGTCGCCTTCCGAAAGCCCAAATGTTGTTACTTTCTGTGGTAGATTCTTAATTAGTGGTTGCAATAATGGCTCATTCGCTGGAATAATGAACAAACCATTTTTTGCCAAACCATCAACGATTTCCATTTTTGCTTTTGCAATTCCTTCACGCGAACCAAGATTTTCAATATGGGCTTCCCCAATCATAGTGATTGCAGCAACTTTTGGCTGTGCCATTTGAGATAACTCCGTGATTTCATTCGCATGATCCATCCCCATTTCTAAAACTAATTTTTCTGTTTCTTCAGGCATATGCAAAATAGTATAGGGTAAGCCAATGTTATTGTTATAGTTCCCTTGTGTTTTATACGTCCGGTATCGTTGAGCTAAAACAGAAGCAGTCAAGTCTTTCGTTGTTGTTTTTCCGTTGCTCCCTGTAACTGCAATAACTTCTGCACCAACTTTTGCTAAATAGTATGTTGAAAGTTCTTGCATTGCCTTCAATGTGTCTTTGACTGGAATCACTGCAATTTCTGTAGGTGCTTGAGCCATATCCCAACTCCAAAAAGTAGCTACTGCTCCATTTTCAATGGCTTGTTGAATAAATTCATGGCCATCACGTGCACCCGCAAGTGGCACGAACAAACTACCTTCTGTGACTTTACGACTATCAAATTCAACATTTGTGACTTCAACGATCTTCTCGCACTGACTAGAAAGAGCTTCTGCGATTTCTTGACTCGTTACCTTCATGTATTTTCTCTCCTCAAAAAGGTCGTTTCATAAAAAAGTTCTCTTTTCTAAAACGCCTGTCTATTCATAAAAAGGGGTTGCGACAGTAACTGTCACACCCCTTCTTTTTTATTCGTGTGCCTCAAAAAATCCTTGTCGCTGTTCAAAACGGTTCATTCCCAGTTGAATCAATTCCTCAATCAAATCTCCGTATTTTAATCCCATGTTTTCCCATAATAAAGGATACATACTGAATTCAGTGAATCCTGGCATTGAGTTTAACTCATTTAAGAACAACTCATTTTTACTTGTCAAGAAGAAGTCACAACGGCTTAACCCACTGCCACCAAGCATTGTATAAGCCAATTTTGCATATTCTTGCGCTTTTTGATGTACTTCTTCAGGTACTTCAGCAGGAATTTTCATTTCTATTTTATTGTCAATGTATTTTGCATCATAGTCATAAAAAGCAACATCTTTCACAATTTCTCCTGGTAGCGTTGTTCGCACGTCTTCGTTACCCAAAACAGCTACTTCGATTTCACGCGCTTCAATTCCTTGTTCTACGATTGCACGAGAATCAAATTGATAAGCAGTCTCCAACGCATTTTGAAGCTCTTCGCGGTTTTCAGCTTTAGTAATTCCAACACTGGAACCCATATTTGCTGGTTTGACGAACATTGGATACAATAGGGAACCTTCACATTGATCAAAAATCTTTTTCGGATTTTCTTTCCATTGATTTTTTAATACGGGTACATAAGGAACTTGTGGTACACCAGCGGCTTGTAAAATGTACTTCGTCATAATCTTATCCATTGCACAAGCACTTGTCAGTACACCTGCACCAACGTAAGGTAGATTCAATGTTTCCAAAAATCCTTGAATCGTCCCATCTTCTCCATTTGGCCCATGAAGAACTGGAAAAACGATTGTTCCTTCTTCTTTGATTTCACCTGGATTAATGACTTCTCCCGTGAATCCTTCTGTTACTTTGCCACTTGGATCCCATGTCAAGTGCAGCAATTCTTTGCTATCAGGTTTTTCTGTTAATAAAGGACCCTTGACCCACTGTCCATCTTTGCTAATAAAAACGAGTTGAACTTGGTAATATGCATAATAAATGGCATTTAAAACAGAAAACGCCGAAAGAATAGATACGTCGTGTTCTGCACTACGTCCACCATATAGTAAAGTAATCTTCAAAAGATTGTCCTCCTGTATTTTCAAATCATTCAGTGATTTACCTCCATATTTTAGCACAAAATGAAAATAATCGACCAACTTATTTGCAAAAAAGTGCGACAAAAATCATTCTCAAATTTTTTTCACGATAAACACCTTTGAAAATATTTTTTACTTTTCCTCATTACGCTAACCAAAAGAAAAAGACCAAGTAATTTTCCAACCTGATCTTTTTTATTTTATTCAATTAGTATTAAAAAATTTCGTACAAAAAGATGTTTTCATTTACAAATTTCTTTCACTGCATTAGTTAACGCAGATACAAAAGCCTCATGCTCTTTTTGCGTAAACGGTTTGGGACCTTTTGTCCGCAAACCCGCTTTCCTTAACTTGCTACTATGATAACGTTGTTCTAATAAGGTATCAATATTTGTTTCATCAAATTCTTTACCTGTTTGATGAAATACACGAACACCTTTCGCTAATACTAGAGAAGCCAAGCCATAATCTTGTGTAACTAAAAAGTCACCCGCATGGATCAAACCAACAATTTTATAATCTGCACTGTCTGCACCACGATCAACATAAATAAAGCGTACATTTTCGGGATACTCCTTCGTCGTATAGTGATCGACACTCGTTACAATTACGACTTCCAAATCAAAAGATCGTGCCACTTGAATCACATCATCTTTAACTGGGGAGCCATCTCCATCAATGAATAGTCGCATTCTTTTTCGCTTCCTTCCATAAATAATAAACAATAACTGTCAGAAGAATCAGCATACTTAAGTTGAGCCACTTTGCCTGTTCTAATAATTGAATGCTTCCAGCGGACTGTTTCCTAGTACCTATCATTCGTAATAAAAACCGTATAGGTTGCCCCAACTGTTTCGTTGAGAACAGTAGGACACCCATCAAGAAAAATTGATGGGTCAAACTCCCTTTATTTTGCGTTGTATACTTCACGATTAAACGTTGATTTGGTGAAATTTCATCTAACTGTTCGTACATTTTATTTAAATTGCTACCAAGCAATGTGTGAACAAAGCTTAATAGAAATATTCCAATTGAGAAAGCATTTGGGATAAAGAATACCCCAAATGAAATAAGTAATCCTAAGCAGTGACTAGCAATCGAATGACTTTCAGGTAATTTCTTCATTAAAGCTGGTCCAACTAGCTTTGCCAAAATCAGCCCAGTAATATATGGAAAATAAAGAGATGTGGCTAATTGGTCAAAACCAGCAGTGATCCCTAGATAAAAAGTGCCAAATAAAAACAGAAAATTACCAATCATACCATCTAAAAAAGTTAATAAATTCAACCAATTGGGTAACACCCATGACTGTTTCTTGCGACTTAAATAAAATGTGATCAAAATATACAACAATAAACTACTGAAAATAGCAACATCAAATAATGCTGTGTCCATCAACAATCGCGCAGTTCGCAATAAGAAAAGAGAAATGAAAAAGCCAAAAAATAAAAGCAATTCTTTCTTTTCAACCAAATTTCTTTGTACATCTTTGAAATCTAACTCATACCGTGGATAATGTTTGACTGTATGATAAGCCATCACATAAAGTAACGTATAAAAAGCTAATGTCGCCGCTAATTGCAAAGGCATCGGCAAGCGAACAACCTCATATAGAAGTACTAGCATAATTAACGCATAAACATATTTTTTGCCCTTGATATTGATAAATCCCTGTTGTTTTTCGTGGAAGTTAACTGTAACATTTGCAGGGACTAGCCAAGCAGCACTAAGTCCTAGGCAAATCGCCGAGAGATAGAACAAAGGAAATGACAATAACCCGAACAAGCCAAACAGGGAGCCTGCACCACCAACTAAAAGCGAGATCATCAGCAAAGTATAGCTGTCTAAGCCAGCATGTATTCCGCGAATCAAAAATAGCCCTGTCATCCGAAAGGTATAAAACAAAGTAAATGGTAAAACGGTTGCCCAACCATAACCATTATTTAAGCTCAAAAATAAAAGATACGGAATAAAAATCACCGTATTACTCAAAACAAAAGGGGCGGTTTCAGTAAAATTACGACCAATTTGTTTCAGTCTGTCTAACATAATCAAAACTCCTCAGACGGTCAATGACAAACTCTCATGACCTTTAGTTAGTTCAAGTTTAACATTAAAGAGTGGACAAACCAATTTTATCAGCCTGTTGTCGCACTCCAAACATCTTGATAAAAAAAGAGGCACGACATTTTGTCGTGCCTCAACTGGTACTTGAATAAACAAGTAGATAAGCCCTTCTCCACAAAAGTCTTACCCGACACTGCCTACATCCGGTAGGTGATGAAAAACATCGCGTGCCTCCAAAATCAATTAGGCACTCTGTAAACCAGAGACCTTCTCGACCCGTCGCATGTGACTATTTTATCACAAGTTTCACCGGTATGCGAGTTCTTTTTTCATTTTATAGTCAACCATTTGGAATCCTTCGCCAATATCTGAGATTAATTCTTCTTCCAACTGAAACCCTTGATGTTTATAAACGTCGATTGCATGAAGGTTATCTTGATTCACACGCAAGAAAATTTCGGATACTTTTTCTTTTTTTGCAAGTTTTTCGTACCAATCGAAAACTGCTGAAGTTAGTCCTTGACCACGCACACTTGCTAATAAATATAATTTGCTTAAGTAAATGCTAGACTCGAATTTTTCATATGCTGTGTACCCAACAGGTTGATCATCTTTTATCAATAAAAAATAATACACATCATTGCCTAATTCTTTTTGGATTTGTTCTTTTGATTGATAAGTAGCTAACATGTAGTCCACTTGCGCTTGACCAATAATCGGAACAAATGCTTCTTGCCAAACATCATGAATGATTGGTAAAAGCTGGTCTAGTTCTTCTTCTGTTGTTACACGCTTTTTTTCTAACATTGACTGACTTCCTTTCTGTACAAGTTGTTGCTATTATTCCATGAAAAAACAAATGCTACAAACCTTGTGCTTTTCTAAATAAATAAAGCATCAGAAGTCCATACACTCCGACTGACCAGGGCTTTAGAATCAAAATAATTCGTATGTATTCACGAAAAGACATTTTTGTTAGACCAGCCACTAAGCAAACGAGATCATCTGGTGCAAAAGGTAAAATCAATGTCCAAATCAAAAATCGGCGGATGTTTTGAGTATGTGTGGTCAATAATTGATCAAATTTTTGATATTTTTTTGGTGATAGGATCAATTGAACAAAGCTTACGCCATAGTATCGCACAAGTAAAAAGCCAAGTGCTTCACCAATCACTAAACCAATGTAGCTATAAACCAGTCCCCATCCCGTTCCAAACATCAACATGCCGACAACAGATGAAATACCACCGGGCAGAATAGGAATGATTACTTGGATAATTTGTAACAAAATAAAAATCAATACAGCATATTGACCAAATTGTTGAATAAATACTTGTAACGAATCCGTTGATTGAAAAATTCCATGGCGATACGCATAGATGGCAAGTATGAAAAACAAGCTAAAACCAACTATAGGTAAAAACTGAATGATTCGCCGAATTGCTGATCGATAATTTTCCATAGCAAGTCTCCATCTCTCTTAAATTTTCTCATACCTACGTTTTTAGAAAAAGTTCCACAGAAAAAAGCAGCTGCTGAATCTTCTAGTCAAAACTCAACCGGAAATATTGATTCAGCCAACTGCTATTAGTAAAAAGTCGTACCTAATTATGATTTAAGAAGCTAGCCACTTTTGTATTGATCAAATCGATTGCTACGTGATTTTCGCCACCTTCTGGAACGATAATATCTGCATATCGTTTCGTTGGCTCAATAAATTGATGGTACATTGGTTTCACTACCGTTAAATATTGTTCAATAACAGAATCCAACGTACGGCCTCGTTCTTCCATGTCTCGTTTGATACGACGAATGATGCGAATATCGTCATCCGTATCAACATATAATTTTATATCCATCAACTCACGTAAACGTTCATCTTCCAAAATCAAAATTCCTTCAAGAATAATGACTTCTTTTGGCTCTTCAACAATCGTCACTTGACTTCTAGTATGCTCTACATAGTCATAAACGGGTTTTTCAATGGCTTCATAGTTCAATAATTTTTCGACATGCTCAATTAGTAAGTCGTTATCAAAAGCAAATGGGTGGTCATAGTTTGTGTTCAACCGCTCTTCAAAACTAAGATGACTTTGATCTTTATAATACGAATCTTGTTCAAGCATCATGATCGAGTGATCCGGGAAATTACTAAAAATCGCACGACTGACGCTCGTTTTTCCGCTTCCTGATCCGCCCGTCACACCAATGATAATTGGCTTGCTTTTTGTCATTAACTAAAACCTCTTTCATATCCTATTTTTCATTCCTATCTATTATAGCGGAAAAATATGAAAATGCTACGATTTTTCTGAAAATTATTCATTTCCATTCTCTAAAATAGTATGGATTTCAGCTAATGAATCAATTCGGTAAGTAGGTGTAATCTTATCGCTTTCTGGCAATTGATTTTTATTGAACCAAATCGTATCAATGCCCGCTTGATTCCCTCCTTGGATATCTGAAGTTAGTGAATCACCAATGATGACAGTTTTTTCTCGATCCAACTCTGGGATTCGATCAAACACGTAATCAAAAAATTCTTTCATTGGTTTTTGCGCACCTATATCTTCAGAAACAAATATTTTTTTGAAGTAAGGTAATAATTCCGCATCTGTTAGACGTTGATACTGTGTTTGTGAAACACCATTCGTTACAATATAAAGATTCGCTTTTTGCGCTAAAGAATGGATCAATTCACGACTGCCTTCTACTAAGTCATGACCTTGATTCAAGTAATGACGATATCTTGCTTCCATTTGAGGGCCATCTACCGTTTGACCAAATTGTTGGAACAACAAACCAAAACGATTTCCTGTTACTTCTTCTCTTGTCATGTTTCCCTTTTCAAATTCTTGCCATAAATGATGATTCAATGCTTTATAACTCGTTTTTACTTCCGGAGTCAGTGCGATTCCTTGCTCAGCGAATAATTCATTAAGTGCACGTTCTTCTGTTTTTTGAAAGTCCAATAAAGTATCATCCACATCAAATAATAAAGTAGTATATTTCATTTAATTTTCGTCCTCTCTCATTTAAAATAATCACTCAGTTGTCGCAGCTCAGTCAATGTCAGTGCGCGGTAAGCACCTGGTGCCAATTGTTGATCTAACGTTAAAGGTCCCATTGAGGTTCGGGTCAAAGCATTCACTTTTTTTCCTTGCGCCAAAAACATTTTCTTCACTTGATGAAATTTTCCTTCCTGAATCGTCAGCAATGCCTGACTTTCTTTTGAATTAGCATAACTAATTGTTAATCTCGCTGGCTGACATTTCGTCCCATCTGCAAAAATAATTCCTGAAGCAAAAGCTTGAATATCTTCTTCCCCTAATTGAGCATTTACAGTAACCTGATATGTTTTTTCTACTTTTTTATCAGGCAAAAGTAATTCGTACCCCAACTGTCCATTGGTTGTTAGCAATAATAACCCTGTCGTATCTCGATCTAACCTACCAACAGGATAAAGTGCTGGTTGTTGATCTGCAGATGCAATCAAGTCGATGACTGTTACCCTATTTGAATCGTTCACAGCCGTCACCACACCACTTGGTTTATTCAAAAGATAATATACCTCATTTGTTTGCAATCTCTCGCCCGCTACTTCAATTTCATGTAATAAACTATCGACATTCCGATTTTCTTGAAATTCGATTACACCGTCTATCTTGACTTTTTTCATCGTAAACAAGCGTTTCATTTCTTTTCTCGTTGTTTGTAATTCTTTCTCAATCAATTTGTCTAATCGCATACCAGTTCCTCTCTTACTAAAGAGCATTATAACTTGAAATCAGTCGCTTGCAAACGAACAAACACCTTATTCCTTGACTTAACTTTTGATTCGCGCTACGGTTAATAGGTAAAGTGAATCGGATTTCTCATACACAGCGTAATGACCTGGTGGAGAAAAGTTGAATCATAACTTTCCTTAGACAGATGTACGCATCTGTCTTTTTGCGTTTTTTTAAACGCACAACCCAATAATGTGCAAGAGATTAGCCATGCAAATTCACTTAAATAAAACTTGTCTTATGACCTAAGACAATCACATTTTAAGGAGGAATTTAGGTTATGTCAGTATCATTAGAAGTAAGTAAAAGAGCAGTACGTCCCCGTTCATTAAGAAATCAATTGCGTCACGAAGGAAAGGTCCCTGCAGTGGTTTATGGCTACCAAATGGAAAGTACACCTATTTCATTTGATGGACAAACATTCAGCAAAATGTTGCGTGAAAATGGTGCTAATACAGTTATTACCATGGACGTTGATGGCAAAAAAGTGAACACTTTAGTTCATAAAGTTCAAACCAATACATTCAACAATCATTTCGAACACGTTGAATTTTTATCTGTCAACATGACAGAAGATACCGAAGTTGAAACAGAAGTTCTTCTTGTGGGAGAATCTGCTGGCGTTAAATCTGGTGGTGTATTAGCTCAAAACTTGTATACAGTAATTGTTTCAGCTACACCAGATAAATTACCAGAACGTATCGAAGTCGATGTAACTGATTTGAACATTGGCGACTCAATTACAGTTGCTGATCTTCCTGCAAACAAAGATTACACCGTGATTACTGATGGTGAAGAACAAATTGCAGCAGTTGTCGAAGCACAAGTAGAAGAAACTGAGACAGCCGAAGCAAGTGAACCAGAAGTAATTGGTTCAACTGAAGAATAAAGGTCGTGATGCCAAGCGGTCAGCTCCGAATAGATGGTGAGTAGTCACTCAAAATAGCTTTTCATATTTTGGAATGACTCAAGCTATCTCGAGGAGTTGCTTGGGGAACACCGTGCATAAAGGTTGTGGTGCCAATCAGTCAGCTCCAATAAAGAAAAATACATTCCCAGAATTTATTTTTCATATTTTTGTGAAATTTAGGCTTGTTTTTAACACCACTTCAAGTAACGCACAAATTTTAGAGGGGGTCGACGTCACACGTCCGACCTCCTCTACTTTTTTAAAAATCATTAAAAAAAGAATCCTTTAAGACAAATTGACTACTTATTGTTGCATTTTTAACTAATCTTTATTAGAATAAACCCTCACAAAAGCAAGTTTTTTCAATTTGTCTTATACTATTTGTAGAAGGATTGAAGAAACTAAGGAGGTTAAACAGATGTTTGAAAGTTTTGACAGCGAACGCAATCGTTATGCCTCTGTCGGTGTTGTATCGAGTATGCCCGGTGAATTGATCGACAGTATCTGGTTTATTATTGACTTAGACCTCAAGGGAGTTATTCCATTAGACAATATCCTTGCCTTTGATATTGTTAACAATCATGGAAAAGTAACTATACACTTTTCTCAACCAGGAAGTTCTGTTGAGATGGATATTGATTTGCCATTTGCATATTCTAGTCAGTTTCCTACACAAGTTTATGCTTATGATGATGGGACAAGAGAAACGATTCTTTTACCTAGCGAAATTAAACAATACTAGTCTAAAAATAGTTTAGGTTTTAATGAAAAAAGAAAGCTGAGAACTTGGAGAAAATTCCAAGCCTTAGCTTTTTTGATTTTCACGAATTTTCTATAGTATTTCCACAATAAAAACTCTATACTACTAACTAAATATGTTACGAATAGGAGTTGTACAGATGCGTGAATTAACCAAAGGGAATCCAGCAAAACTAATTTTTATTTTTACGATTCCCCTCTTGATTGGGAATATTTTCCAACAATTTTACAATATGGTCGACATGATCATTGTAGGTCAAACTTTAGGGAAGAATGCTTTAGCCGCTGTTGGTTCAACTGGAAGCTTAACTTTTTTGATTATCGGTTTTGCCCAAGGGCTCACAGCAGGTTTAGCAATTATCACAGCTCAACGTTTTGGTGCCCAAGATTATCGTGGTCTAAAGAAAAGTTTTGCTACTAGCATCATCATTAGTCTCGTCGTTACAATCGTTTTAACCGTTCTCAGTCTCTTATTCATCCGTCCGATGCTACAGCTCATGCAAACTCCTTCAGAAATTATTGATCAAGCCCAATCATTTATTTCAATCATTTTGATGGGGATTTTCGCATCAATGAGTTTCAATTTATTATCAAATGTCATTCGTGCTTTAGGGGACAGTCGTACACCTCTTTTTTTCCTGATTATCGCTGTTATTATCAATGTGGTTTTAGATTTAGTTTTTATTATTCATTTTGGCATGGGAGTAGAAGGTGCTGGGATTGCAACAGTGATTGCGCAAGTCGCATCGAGTCTACTTTGTTTGGTCTATATCAAAAGAAAAATTCCGCTACTTCAATTACGAAAAAAAGATTTTGTTTTCGATAAAAAAGAGATTCGTACCCACTTAAATATTTCGTTACCAATGGCCTTTCAAGCATCAATTATCGCTATTGGAGCAATCATCTTACAATCAGCTCTTAATAGTCTAGGGACAGACGTTGTGGCCGCCCAAGCAGCAGCAGGTCGAATCGATCAATTCGCCACGCAACCAATGATGTCGTTTGGCATCACGATGGCGACATTTACCGCTCAAAATTATGGTGCCAAAGAATATGGCCGTATATTAAAAGGGGTGAAGCAGTGCCTCTTGATGAGTGGTGGCTTTAGTCTCGTTGCAGGGGCTGTTGTGATCATCTTTGGTCACTCTTTTGTCCACCTATTCGTAGATGCCAGTGAAACGCGTGTATTTGAGTTAGCACAAATTTATTTTACTATCAATGGTTCGCTTTACTGGATACTAGCAATTTTATTTATTTTACGCTATACGTTGCAAGGTCTTGGTCAAAGTAAGATTCCGACAATTGCTGGGATTATGGAACTTATCATGCGTTCATTCGCGGCCATTTTCCTAACCGCTTTATGGGGCTATCCTGGTGCTGCTGCCGCCTCACCTTTAGCATGGATTGGTTCCGTTGCCGTATTACTTTATTCTTATTTCAAAGCAATGAAAAAGCTACGCAAATTGGATGAGCAACAACAGTTAGAGCGTACTATGGAAGCATAAAAAAGGTTGGGACAAAATTTTGTCCCAACCTTTTTTTACTCATTTTCTTTTCGTTCTTTCAACCAAGTTTTACGTGTACGCCCAATAAATAATGGAACTGTTTCATGTTTGACTTCACTGTACTCTAAACCAAACCATGTTTCTGGCGATGTTGCATATTTTTTGATAGCGAGTTTTGCTTGCATGATTTGTCGATCCCATTTGTTTAAGGACGTGACATTCGACAACACTTCATCAATCAGAATAAATTGGAAATCGCCCACTTCTCTTCCAGGCGTGAGTGAATAACGTTGTGGTTGTTTTGGCAATCGGCCTTCCTTCATCAAATCGTGAATGATCTGACGGATATAGACATTGATTTCCTGCTCTACACGAAAACCAAGGAACAGTTTTACTTGAACAATGAAATCTGTATCCATCATTTCAATTTGATATTCTTTCGTGTAAGGTTCATCCGTAACTTCTACATGCACAAACCAATAAACAGCTGCACGTTTTGGTCGCTTATCTAAAATCGAATAAACAAATTGTTTTCCAATCTGGTCGTCTTCCATATTAGGAACCAAAAAGACTACATTTGTTTGATAAACAGGTAATGAAGTATCTTTTCTCAATTTTGCTAATTGAGGGATATACTCACGAAGTGGCACATCTTCTGCCACAGACTCTCGAATAATATTTCCTCTTTCCCAGATAAACATGACAGTCAAAATAAGTAAAGCGATCAAGACCGCCACAAAACCACCATGGAAAAACTTCACAATACTTGATAAAAAGAAAACTATTTCAATTGCCCCAAAGAAAAAGGTCACAAGATGCGCCAGCCAATGACTATGTCCACTTTGAATCAAATAAAAATAGAGCAGTGCCGTCGTCATCAACATCGTAACTGTAATTGATAATCCATATGCTGCTTCCATACGATGTGACGTTCTAAAGGTAATCACGATAATCGAACAAGCTAGCCATAGCATAAAGTTTACTGCTGGAATGTACATCTGGCCAATGCTACTTCCGGGATACATAATTTTCAATCTTGGCAATAGTTTCAATTTGATTGCTTCAGAGACTAACGTAAACGAACCTGAAATCAATGCTTGTGAAGCAATTACCGCAGCGACTGTGGCAAATCCAACTCCAAAACCAGTTAAACTATTTGGCATCATTTGGAAAAATGGATTCAGATTTTCAATTTCTTGAATATCTGGATTTTGATAGACATTGATTAACCAAGCTGCTTGTCCAAAGTAATTTAACATCAGGCAAAGCTTAACATATGGCCAGCTCAAACGAATATTCATCTTCCCAACATGACCTAAATCTGAATACAATGCTTCTGCCCCGGTTGTTGCTAAAAAAACATTTCCTAAAATAAATAAACCTAGCCGATTATCTGGACTAAGTAATAACTGAATTGCGTAATAAGGATTGAGTGCACGTAACACTGTCCAGTCTTGACTAAAATTCATGACCCCCATCACGCCCAAAAAAGTGAACCATAAGAACATGATTGGACCAAATGCTTTCCCAACCAATTCGGAACCAAAACGTTGGACCATAAATAAGGACAAGATGATCACTAAAGTAATGATTACAATAATTGTTTGATCATTTCCAAATCGTTCAAAGAACTGTGGGATTCCTCTCAATCCTTCGATTGCGGTTGTGACTGTCACTGCTGGTGTCAATACACCATCAGCAAGTAATGCCGCGCCACCTATCATTGCCGGAATAATTAAATATTTACCGCCTTTTCTCACTAAGGTATACAAGGAAAAGATACCACCTTCTCCATGATTATCCGCATTTAATGCAATCACAACGTATTTAATTGTTGTTAATAAAGTCAATGTCCAAAAAATTAGCGAAACTGCCCCAATGACAAAGTCAGGATTAATTCCCTGCAGCCCTCCGTTATCACCTACAATTGCCTTCATTACATATAATGGGCTAGTTCCGATATCACCGTAAACTACACCCATTGCTACCAAAAGACCTGCAGCTGACAATTTTTTGACATTCTTTTTTGTTGTCAACTTTTCTCCCTCATTTCTGTCCCCAATTAGCATTTAGAAAACAAAATAAAAAAGATTCAAGCAACAGCCAAAACAACTATCACTTGAATCTGATAAAAAGCATCAAACCAGCGATATTTTTGCTCCGCTAGCAACCTAAAATCATTATTTTTACCGTTTATTTCCTAAACTTCCTCTCATTATCTTAGGAAACCTTCTATGTGTCAACCACTTTTAGTAAGTCTTTTAGCTACGAAATAAGCGCTCAATAATAAAGTAATAAATGATTAAGCACAAGATTGCACCAAGCAAAGCTGGAATCAAATAAACGTCTACAACTACTGGGCCAAATTCACCTAAAATCCATTCACCCAACCAACTACCCAGAGCACCTATGACAATATTTCCTGTACAGCCACCAGGAACATCTTTTCCCAAAATGGCTCCGGCTATCATTCCTAATATACCACCAATAATGAGCACACCCAAAAAGCTTAACATGTCACGTCCTCCTCCAGTCTTTCTATAAATGATTTTACGCTTATTCAGTCCGTCTTACCAATGGATAACCTTTTTCTAGTGGAAATTTCACGAGCTATTTTTTCTCACAAAAAAAGCTGAAAGCAGAAACATTTAGAATGTCTCGCTTTCAGCTTTTAACAAATCAATTTTTATTTTGTTTCTTTTGAAGCTTCATCATCGTTCAATAAAACTTTTCTAGATAAGTTTACACGACCTTGTTTGTCGATTTCTGTTACTTTTACAAGAACTTCGTCACCAAGTTTAACGACATCTTCAACATTGTTGACACGTTCGTTTGCTAATTGAGAAATATGAACTAAGCCATCTTTTCCTTTAATTAGGTTAACGAATGCACCAAATTTTTCGATTCGGACAACTTTACCTAAGTAAACTTCGCCAACTTTCACTTCTTTTGTAAGATCTTCGATGATCTTGATTGCTTTTTTGATCATTTCTGAATCAGCAGAGGCAATACTTACTTTACCATCTTGATCAATATCAATTTTAACACCAGTTTCTTCAATGATTCCGTTAATCGTGTCGCCACCTTTACCAATCACATCTTTAATTTTAGAAGGTTCGATTTGGATCATTTCAATTTTCGGTGCGTATTGGCTTAATTCTTCACGTGGTGCAGCAATCGTTGAAGTCAATTCTTCTAAGATTTCCATACGTGCTTGTTTTGCTTGAGCCAATGCTTCTTTTAGAATTTGTTCAGTGATCCCTTGAATCTTGATATCCATTTGTAAAGCAGTGATTCCCTCTTTTGTTCCAGCAACTTTAAAGTCCATGTCGCCAAGGTGATCTTCTAGCCCTTGGATATCTGTTAAGATTGTGTAGTTTTCGCCATCAGAAACAAGTCCCATTGCAATACCAGCAACTGGTGCCTTAATTGGAACACCTGCATCCATCAATGCCAATGTACCTGCACAAATACTTGCTTGAGAAGAAGAACCATTTGATTCTAAAACTTCTGCTACTAAACGAATCGTGTAAGGGAAATCTTCTTCAGCCGGAATAACTTGTGCCAATGCACGTTCACCTAAAGCACCATGTCCAATTTCGCGACGGCCAGGTGAACCTGCACGACCAGTTGAACCAACAGAAAATTGTGGGAAATTATAGTGATGAATGAATCGTTTGCTTACTTCAACCCCTAGGCCATCAATAATTTGATGTTCTCCTAATGGTGCCAGTGTACAAGCAGATAATGCTTGTGTTTGTCCACGAGTAAATAAACCAGAACCATGAACACGTGGTAATAAACCAACTTCTGAAGCAAGTGGACGAATTTCATCTAATTTACGACCATCTGGACGAATTTTGTCAATCGTGATCAATTCACGAACAACATCTTTTTCTAGGTCTTCTGTAATTTGTTTCACTTCTTTAGCTAAATGTGCTTCATCTTCATGATCCACAAATTTTTCAGCATATGCTTCACGAATATCGATTTTTACTTGTTCGATATTGTCTTCACGCGCAAGTTTTTCTTCCGTCATCACGGCAGTTTTCATTGTTTCGTATGAAGCAGCAAAAATTTCTTTTTTAAGATCTGCATCTACTTGCAATAAAGTAACTTCCATTTTTTCTTTGCCGACAGCTTGAACAATTTCTTCTTGGAAAGCGACTAATTCTTTGATTGCATCAAAACCAAAAAGCAATGCACCAAGCATATCTTCTTCAGAAACTTCTTTAGCACCACTTTCAACCATGTTAATGGCTTGTTTTGTTCCTGCCACAGAAAGCTCGATATCCGTTTGTTCTGCTTGCTCAACAGTTGGATTCAAGACATACTCGCCATTTACACGACCGACTTCAACCCCTGCAATTGGGCCATCAAAAGGAATATCAGAAATAGATAATGCTAAAGATGAACCTAGCATAGCAGCCATCGCTGGTGAACAATCTGTCTCAACACTCATTACGATATTTGTCACTTGAACTTCATTACGGAAGCCTTCCGCAAACATTGGGCGGATTGGGCGGTCAATCAAACGTGCTGTCAACGTTGCTTCTGTACTTGGACGACCTTCGCGTTTGATGAACCCACCTGGGATTTTACCAGCCGCATACATTTTTTCCTCATAGTTGATTGTTAATGGAAAGAAGTCTGTATCTTTTGCTTCTTTAGAGGCAACTGCCGCACTTAATACCACAGTATCTCCATAACGAACTAAAACAGCTCCATTTGCTTGTTTTGCTAATTGGCCGACTTCTACTTCTAAGGGACGGCCTCCCCACATCATTTTAAATACTTGTTTTTCTGACATAACTTCTCCTTTTCCTTTTCGTGAAAGCAAGACGCTACTAAACAAATGAAAACCGCCAATCCTTTTTAGCCAGTTAGCAACTTTCATTTGGTTAGTAGGAGTCCATCATGCTTGATCACAGTTTCTTTGAGTTTCACAGTAAAAAAAGTGAGATTCATGTGAACCTCACTCTCTTTAAATTAAATTAACGACGTAGACCTAGACGTTGGATCAATTCGCGGTAACGTTGAACGTCAGTTTTACGTAAGTAAGCTAACAAGTTACGACGGTGACCAACTTTTTTCATCAAGCCACGGTATGAATGGTGATCTTTTTTGTGAACACGTGCATGTTCATTCAAGTGATTGATTTCTTCAGTTAATACAGCGATTTGTACTTCTGGAGAACCAGTATCTCCTTCATGGCGTGCATAGTCTTTAATGATTTCGTTTTTACGTTCTTTTGAAATTGCCATTGTTTCCACCTCTTTCGAATATTTCCCTGTGACTGAGTAAAACGTTGGTGATTCGCTTAACCAAGTGACAGGACGTGTGCTTAAACACACAGCTATACTTTACCTGAAATGATGCTATAAATCAAGTAAAGAATCATTAAGAAGAATAGTTTTCAAACAATCTAACTACTACTTTTTTTATTTTATGTTACACTATAGTGCGAAAAGTGACTTGTCTTATTCAAGTCTTAGATGAAAGGAGTCATTTTCCATGATTACAATGGATGATATTATTCGTGAAGGCAATCCAACTTTACGTGAAGTAGCAAGCGAAGTTTCTCTTCCACTTAGTGAGGAAGATATCGCATTAGGAAAAGAAATGATTGAATTTCTAAAAAACAGTCAAGATCCTGTTAAAGCAGAAGAACTAAACTTACGTGGAGGCGTCGGTCTAGCTGCACCTCAATTAGACATTTCAAAACGGATCATTGCCGTTCATGTACCTAGTGCAGATCCCGAAGTAACAGAACCCACTTTAAGTACAGTAATGTATAATCCAAAAATTTTAAGCCACTCTGTTCAAGACGCTTGTCTTGGTGAAGGCGAAGGATGCTTATCTGTCGATCGTGAAGTTCCAGGCTATGTCGTTCGTCATGCAAAAGTAACGATTTCTTATTATGATGCAAACGGACAAAAACAAAAAATTCGTTTAAAAAACTACGAAGCGATTGTTGTTCAACACGAAATCGATCACATCAATGGGGTTATGTTCTATGACCACATCAATGAAGCTAATCCATTTTCGCTTAAAGAAGGCGTGCTTGTCATCGATTAAGGTAGATGATTTAGGTTAGCACTTCTTGGTTCAACAGAAAAAAATATCGTCGAAAAATAAACTCGCCCCCTTCTCATTGGTTGACGAGTTTATTTTTTTGTTTTTTATTCTCAGAAAGAACAAGCTTTCCTACCCCAATTTCGCTTGTTTTCTTACATATCATCCATTCTGCATAAATAAAATGAAAAATATGAAACTTTTTAACAACCTAATTCGTCTATATAAGTAGATGAGAAAGGAGGGTACCCCAGACAAATGGTTTTCGATGGTTGGAAAAGAAGAAAATATATAAAAGCGTTAGAAGAACTGGCGGACACACAGTATGAAAAAATGTATCGTCTGGCCTTTAACTATTCCCATTCAAAGGAAGATGCACTAGATATCATCCAAGAAAGTTTTGAAAAAGCATTGAAAGCTATTCAAAAGAAAAATTTTCAGGAAATCGAAGAATTTAATGGTTGGTTTTTTCGAATCCTCATTTCTGTTTCCATTGATTTTTGGCGAAAAAACAAACGCGAAGCCGAACATCTTGATCAAAGTGAACAGTCATGGTCTTTCTTGAATGACTCGCAACACAGTTATATTGAAATAGAAGAAATCATCAATCAGATCAGCAGTCCTAATCGTGAAATCATCTTATTAAAATTTTTTGAAGGCTTTACCCTCAAAGAGATTTCTGTCATTTTATCGCTAAATGAGAACACGATCAAAACAAAACTATATCGAAGCTTGAATGAATTAAGAAGCAAACTAAAATAATCAAAGGAGAAGATTTCCATGAAAGACTTTGTAAAAACAGTAATCAGAAATTTTTCAAAGCAATATCGTCAGCAAACATTGCCAGAAGACTTACACACACAAGTGACTGATCTCTTTCATAAAGAAAAGAGAAAATATTCTTGGAGACGTTTTCGAAATCATACCGCTCAAAGTGCTTTGGCACTCGCATTAACATTTATACTAGCTGTCAATTTATTTCCGGGCGTTGGTGAAGCTGCTAGTGTCCTTCCCGGTTTCGATAAGTTAGTACAATTGGTTACGTTGCAAACTTTAACAGCCAAAAAAGAAAATAGCCAGATAGCGATTGATGTACCAAAAATCGAAACAGCTACACCAACAGAAGTTGCCAATGCTTTAAATCAAAAATACCTAAAAGAAGCTCAAGCTGAATTTCAACAAGTCAAAAAACAATTTTATGATGGCTCGCGTGTTTCTGTTACTGGAGATTTTGAAAAAGTTGTGGATGATTCTCGGTTTTTAGTAGTCAAACGAACATTGACTCAGATTCAAGGAAGTTCTGCCACAACGACCCAATACGATACGATTGATAAAAAGTTGAATGTCGTGGTATCTTTACCATTAATTTTTAAAAATGAAGATTATCTGTCTATCATCAGTGAAGAGATCAAACAACAAATGAATGAACAGATGCAAGCTGACCCGAATCAAATTTATTGGTCTGAAGCAACTGACCAACCAACTGATGTCCAACCATTCAATCAAATCAAGCCAAATCAAACGTTCTATATCAATGCCAAACATCAATTGACTATTACTTTTGCTCAAGGAGAAGTAGCACCTTATTATATGGGAACGCCTGAATTCGTGATTCCAACCAAAATCATCCAACAACAATTAGCTTCACCTAATTATTTAAGTTAAATAATGCTAAAAGTTCGCTTGAAAAATCGACCGAATAGTTGATTTTTCAAGCGAACTTTTTTCATTTTTTAGTCTTCATAAAGGATATGTGCAGCTGACAATGCACGTTTGATTTTTTTTAAAGTAGCTTCATCAGGGTAGCGAATGGTGTGTAAATGAATGCCTGAGGTCAATTCTGATAGTAACGTTGCTTGGCTTTTTTCATAACGTTTCATAAAGGAAGCTATGTCTTGTTTCGTTTTTAAGTGTAACATGCCCACAAGTTCACCATACAGTGGATGTTCTACAATAACATCAATTACTTCCCCCCCGTGTTCAACAATAATTCGCAACTCCTCTTCCGTTTGTTGACGTTCATGTTGTACAGCAATCTTGCTAACAAAACCTGTATTTGTTTCATTTGATTCCAAAATATATCCACGTGCTGTTGCAACCACTTCTTCTCCTGCTGCGCGGAGCAAGGCAATGTCCCCTACGACGATTTGGCGGCTAACACCAAATTTTTTAGCAAACTTGCTTGCACTAACTGGTTTTTCTGCACTTGCCAATGTCTGCATGATTTGTTGCCGACGTAGTTCCCCTTCTACCATCCTTACTCCTCCTCACGTAATTTTAATTGATAATCGCGTGATTGCTTCATTAAGTCGTTATACATAGCTAACGTTGTTTCTTCATAATCTGGATTTTTCACCCATTTTTTTACTTTTTCTAAAACTTCTCGTTCACGTTTCTCATCTAAAATCGCTTGATGAGTTTCTTGTTTCAACTGACTGATTTCGGTAACTACATCCAATCGTTTTTCTAACAACTCAATTAATTTTCGGTCGATAACATCCACTTGCTCACGTAAATTTGCTAATGATGGCGCTGCTTTTTCCACACTAAGCGTTTTGATTACTCGTGCAGGATTCCCCGCAATGACAACATCATCTGGAAAAGATTTTGTTACAACTGAACCAGCACCAACAACAACATTGTTTCCCAAAGTAACACCAGGTGTAACAATGACTCCTCCGCCCAACCATACGTTGTTTCCAATTTTGATTGGTTTTGCATACTCTAAACCACTATTTCTTTTCACTGGATGCAGTGGGTGGGTTGCCGTATACAATTGAACATTCGGTGCGAACATACAATTATCACCAATTTCAATAGTACTTACATCCAAAAAAGTATTATTAAAATTGGCATAAAAGTTTTCGCCAACACAAATATTGTATCCATAATCAAAATTGATTGCTGGTTCAACATAGATGTTTTCGCCCGTTTTACCAAAAGTCTCTTTGACTAATTGTGAGCGAATCGCTGAATCCTCTGATTGGTTAATCAATTTTGCTTGTTCTCGTGCAAAATTTCGATCTGCCACTAATTCAGGATCACCTGCAAAATAAAGTTCACCTGCAATCATTTTTTCTTTTTCTGTTTTAAACTCTGTCATTATTGATCCTCATTTCATGAATTTTTTGAAATACTTTTGCACCATCTTCTTGAATAAATGAATATTCCATTGAAAGTAAAATTGGTGTTTGATTGATAACGATTATCTTAGAATTTTTTTTCCTGTACTCTATCAGATCACAAAAAGGATGTACTTGAAAACTTGTTCCTACAATAACAACGACATCAGCTTGTTCTACTGCAGAAACTGCTGCTTCAATCGTCAATTGTTGAAATCCTTCACCATATAAAACGATATTTGGTCGAACTTGCCCCCCGCATCCTTGGTGTCTGTCACTTTCTAAATACGTTTGCCACGATACAGCCTCGCCACACTTTCGACAATGACAATGATACAGACTCCCATGAAAATTGACTAATTGCTTGCTTCCTGCTCGCTCATGTAACCCATCAATATTTTGTGATACAACAGCAACTTGCTTACTTGTTGCTAATTGTGCTATTTCTAAGTGAATGATATTAGGTTCTGCCTGAGGATGATATAGTTTTTTTACAAAAGAATAAAATTTTTCTGGTTCGTGTTCCATTGCTTGAGTACTTAATAAATATTCTGGCTGTTCCAATCCTGCGTAGACACCTTTTAACGAACGATAGTCTGGAACTCCCGAAGGTGTCGAAACCCCTGCTCCTGTTAAAAAAGTTACCGAATGATGGGTTAAAATTTCTTGCGCTACTTTTCTAATTTTTTGATTACTCATCTTCCTCACCTCTTCTCTATTATACCGATTTCAACAAAAAAGAAAGTGAGAGAAACAATTTATTAAAAAATTTATTGCCTATCTGTACAACCAAGCTAAATTTTTTGTTTTGTTAGCCAGACACTTCATTTGCCAAAATGTGTGCGTCTTTCATTTACGATTTATGATACTTTATCTGTCATTTGCACTTAGTAAACAATCAAAATTTAGCAGAAAAAGATGCTTAAAAAGTAAAACGATTCCAGTCATTGCGAATTTTATCACAATGACGACTGACAAAGAAATGAAAACGTGCTACAATACAGGCTGTATAAAAGAGAGGTGAATCAATATGGTACCATTTTTCATTTACTGGGGCGTTATTTTAGCATGCATCGCTTGGCTAGCCTTAAGTGTCTTTTTCTCTATCTTCTATTTCGTACGTAAAGAAAACGGCAATCTATGGGCATTCGCGTTATTTAACGTTATTGCTGCAATTGTTTTAGCTATCACATTAGCCGTTTATCGCACATGGGGTTGGGGAATCACACAGTATTCTAGCCTAATTTATCTAGTCTTAGCAATTTATGGTGTAACAGTTATTTTACAAGCAATCTTAGGTCGCGAACCAAAAGCCGCAGCCTAACAGTTAATAAACGATCAATCTAGTTTGACTAACTACAGCAATTTTCGTTTTTTTGATGATTGCCGTAGTTTCTTTTTTGCTTTTTCACATTCACCAATTGCATAATTATTCTCTTTTTCCGCTACATATCTTTCCCCTTCTTTTCATAAACTCTTTAAATTTATCCAATGTTTTCTATGTTTATCAACAATTTTCAGTAAAATAATGGGAATTGATTGACAAAGCCTTCAGAATAACGTAAACTTCTTTTTGTATAAATAACTGAATACGGGATTACCTCAATCAATGAGGTAGAGGTCGCGAGAATCATTACCCCTGTGGAGTGAAGCAAACATGTTGAAACAGGACTAGGGAGGATCGCCGAAATGTACTCTTTTTTGCTTAAAGTTTACGTTGGGACGCAAGTTAATAGCTTGCGGACTGTCTTAGCAGTGATGCTAAGTTGCGCTATGGTTTGTGAGGGGTTTATCGACCGATAATTTTAACGACCATTTTGTATTTACAAGTTTGATGGTCGTTTTTTTTTTTTTTAGATAAGCAGCTGCAACTCATTGTTCAATCGGACCGCTCGTTCAAGATGTATCAGAAAGAAGAGGAGAAAGAACATGAATAAAAATTTTGTTTCAGTTACCGTGTTATTTGCATTTATCTTTTCATTATTTAGCTTAAGCACATCTGGTTTTGCAGACGAAAAAACACCCGACAACGAATTTCGCGTGGGAATGGAGGCTGGTTATGCACCATTCAACTGGTCTCAGCAAACAGATAAGAACGGTGCACTGCCAATTGATGGACAAAAAAGTTTTGCCGGTGGTTATGATGTTCAAATTGCTAAAAAAGTTGCTGACGGCTTAGGCAAAAACTTGGTTATCGTCCAAACAAAATGGGACGGTCTAGCACCTGCCCTACAATCAGGAAAAATTGATGCAATCGTCGCAGGGATGAGCCCAACTGCGGAAAGAAAAAAAGAAATTGATTTTACAGATCCTTACTATGAATCTCAATTAGTTGTCGTAGTAAAAAAAGACAGTAACTTTGCGAATGCAAAAAAATTAGCTGACTTAGAAAATGCAAAAATCACTGCACAACTAAATACGTTCCATTATAGCGTCATCGATCAAATTCCAAACGTTCAAAAACAACAAGCAATGGATAATTTCTCTGCTATGAGAACTGCCTTAGCTTCTGGAATGATCGATGGTTACGTCAGTGAACGTCCTGAAGGAGTTACAGCTACTAGCGTGAATAAAGACTTAAAAATGTTAGAATTCACAGGTGACAATGGTTTTGAAACAAATGCTGAAGATGTTCAAATTGCTATCGGGATGCGCAAAAATGATGGGGATATTCAAAAAGTCAATGAGATTCTTTCAGGTATCTCACAAGATGATCGTACAGCACTGATGGACCAAGCAATCAAAGACCAACCTGCTTCGAGTGATGATGAAGAACAATCTGGCATCTTCACAGACTTTAAAAACATTTGGAATCAATATGGAGAAATGTTTCTCCGTGGGGCAGGCCTTACGTTATTCATCGCATTGATCGGTACAATAGTAGGTACAACTCTTGGCTTACTCATTGGCGTTTTCCGTACCATTCCAGAATCAGACAATAAAGTGACCCGCTTCTTCCAAAAAATCGCTAACGGCTTACTTTCGATTTATATTGAAATTTTCCGTGGCACACCAATGATGGTACAAGCAATGGTTATCTTTTATGGATTGGCCTTGGCATTTGGTATTTCATTGAACCGGACGATTGCTGCATTATTTATTGTTTCGATCAACACAGGTGCTTATATGACAGAAATCGTTCGTGGTGGTATTTTTGCAGTTGATGAAGGACAATTTGAAGCCGCACAAGCCATTGGGATGACACATGGTCAAACGATGCGTAAAGTTGTGATTCCTCAAGTCCTACGAAATATCTTACCGGCAACAGGTAATGAATTTGTAATCAACATTAAAGACACAGCTGTATTGAGTGTAATTGGTGTAGCAGACTTGTTCTTCCAAGGTAATTCTGCTTCTGGGGCAAACTTCCAATTCTTCCAAACCTTTACGATTGTAGGGATTATTTATTTAGTTATGACCTTTACAATTACGAGAATCTTGCGTTTTGTTGAAAAGAAAATCGATGGCCCTTCAGCTTACACAAAAATTGAGGAAGTCGAAAATTCAAACTTGCAAGAATAAGGAGGAAGAAACATGAACGAAACAATTATTGAAATCAACCATTTAAGAAAAAGCTTCGGTGACAACGAAGTATTAAAAGATATCAATGTGACGGTTAATAAAGGTGAAGTTGTAACAATTATCGGATCTTCTGGTTCAGGTAAATCCACTTTATTACGCTGTATCAATCTTCTAGAAAAACCAACAGGTGGGGAAATTATTTATGAAGGCGAAAATGTCTTAACTCCTAAATATAACTTACCTAAGTACCGCACACACTTGGGTATGGTGTTCCAGTCATTTAATTTATTCAATAATATGAATGTTTTAGAAAATTGTATGTCAGGCCAATTGACAGTTTTAAAACGTGACAAAACATCTGCACGAAAAATTGCCATTGAAAATTTAGAAAAAGTTGGTATGGATCGCTATATCGAAGCAAAACCTTCCCAATTATCTGGCGGTCAAAAACAACGTGTTGCTATCGCTCGTGCATTGTCAATGGACCCCGATGTTTTATTATTCGATGAACCAACTTCGGCACTAGATCCAGAAATGGTTGGCGAAGTTCTAAACACTATGAAAGACTTGGCTCACACTGGTTTAACTATGATTATCGTGACACACGAAATGGAATTTGCAAAAGATGTTTCGGATCGTGTCATTTTCATGGATAAAGGAATCATCGCTGAAGAAGGATCACCTGAAGATATCTTCGTTCATCCAAAAGAAGAACGAACAAAAGAATTCTTATCACGTATTTTAAATAAATAAATGAATGTACAAAAAAAGCTGGGATCAGACAAGATCCTAGCTTTTTTTATTGTCGTCCTTCTATCCAAATTCAAAAATAATTGATTGCCCTATGTTTTCCCTTCTCACAATCCATAAAAATTTTTTTGAATAGCTATTCCCTATTTTTGTGAGGGCCTTTGTTTATCCCATGCGCTTTTTTCTATTAATTAGAAAACAAAGTTGTAATTTTCTGAAAATTCTCTTAAACTTAAGGTAATTACTTTTTAGTTAGGATGATTATTTTATGGACGAAAACGAACAAGAATTACAGCGGGGACTTAAGAATCGACATGTCCAACTGATCTCAATTGGAGGAGCGATTGGTACTGGTCTTTTCTTAGGTTCCGGAAAGACGATTCAATTAGCGGGGCCTTCCATTTTACTCGCTTACTTGATCACAGGTTGTATTTGTTTTTTCATTATGCGTGCGCTAGGGGAGTTGCTTTTATCCAATACAAACAATCACTCTTTCTTAGATTTTATTGCTGAGTATCTTGGGAAAAAAGCGGCTTTTGTTACAGGATGGACTTATTGGTTTTGCTGGATTGCAATTGCTATGGCGGATTTAACCGCAATTGGGATGTACGTTCGTTATTGGGCACCTGGTGTTCCTCAGTGGCTTCCAGAACTAGTTGCACTCATTTTACTGCTTGCTTTGAATATGGTTGCTGTCTCATTGTTTGGTGAACTGGAATTTTGGTTTGCATTGATCAAAGTGGTCGCCATCATTGCCTTCATTCTTGTTGGTGTCTACATGATTCTCACTCATTATCAAACGAGTGCTGGTCCTGCTGCTATTTCAACTTTATGGTCACATGGAGGATTTTTTCCAAAAGGTGCTAAAGGATTTATTCTTTCTTTTCAAATGGTCACTTTTGCCTTTGCTGGGATTGAACTGGTTGGCTTGGTTGCTGGTGAAACAAAAAATCCAGAAAAAGTTTTGCCAGAAGCAATTAACAATATTCCAATCCGGATCATTTTATTTTATTTAGGATCTCTATTTGTTATCATGTCCATCTATCCTTGGAACAGTCTCAATGCAAATGAAAGTCCGTTTGTAGAAGTTTTTTCTGAGATTGGTATTACGATGGCAGCATCCATTATCAATTTAGTAGTTCTAAGTGCCGCGGCTTCTGCTTGTAACAGTGCGATTTATAGTACTGGACGAATGCTTCGTTCTCTTTCCCAAGAAGGGAGCGCACCTAAACGATTTAAAAAATTAACCACGCATCATGTGCCAGGACAAGCACTAGTCTTTTCGACAATCATTATTTTTATTTCAGTTGTTCTTAACTACATTATGCCTAGTGAGGTCTTTACTTTAGTTAGTAGTATTGCGACCACTTGTTTTCTATTTATCTGGAGCATGCTTGTATACACTCATTTAAAATATCGTCGGAGTATCTTAGGCAAAAAGTCACATTCATTCAAAATGCCTTTTTATCCGATTAGTAACTACCTCGTCTTTGTCTATATGTTATTCGTCTGTGGTGTATTGATCTTAGGTGAAGACACTCGACTAGCATTTTTCTTGACTCCAATTTGGTTTATTGCTTTATTAACCATCTATCATTTGAGATATGAACGAAAAAAATAAAAAAACTCTTTTTCCAAAAGAAATTATATTTGGAAAAAGAGTTTTTTTATTTGCTCACTTCACTTCTTTTGCGTAAAACGATTTTCTGATAGTAATAATCTGCTTTTTTGTAGGATAATATCCACAAACCTGATACAAGAAAACGCCCAAACAAACCAATCAACGGCTGGACAAATACCCCAATAATCAAACCAATATTGATAATCATCGAAATCATGCTGCGATGATCCTTTGAAACTGTTTTGACGACATGAGAATCTTTGTTATTTGCTTTCAACACTTGTTTGATCAAAATACCAAAAGATAGACTCCACATTGTGTAAACAATGACATAAGACATCTCAGGCCAAAATGCTGTCGGATTTCTTCCGACCCAGCTCGTAACTGATGGACAAAGTGTCAACCAAAACAACCAAAAAATATTTGCCCACACCACTCGATAGTTAATTTTATCTGCCATTTGAAAGATGCGATGATGATTGACCCAAATTACTGCAACAAAGAGAAAACTGATTGAATAGGCAAGTAAAGTATTTCTGATTCCCCACAAAGATTGAAAGTTAGCAGGAGCAGGAATTTCAATATCTAGCACTAGCACTGTTAAAACAATAGCTACCACACCATCTGTAAAAGCTTCTAACCTTGATTTAGTCATTTTTTTCTCCCTTATTTCAATGCTGATTACATTTTAGCACTGGTTCTAAAAAAATACTTACCGATAATACTGTATAAATTTTCAGAAAATTGTTGCGTGCACACACAATTTCTGTTACCTTAAAAAAAATGAATTTTAAAGGAGACTCGTCTATGACAAAAAAACTGTCATTTAAAGAAAGTATTTTTATTGGTTCAATGCTTTTTGGATTATTTTTTGGAGCAGGAAACTTAATTTTCCCTGTTCACATGGGACAAGAGGCTGGCTCTGCCGTTTTTTGGGCAAATCTTGGGTTCTTAGTTACTGGAATTGGCTTGCCCTTCTTGGGTGTTATCGCTATTGGCGTATCAAAAAGCTCTGGGGTCTATGAATTAGCACAACGTGTGAATCGAAAATATGCTATTATTTTTACTATTTTACTTTATTTAGTCGTTGGCCCTTTTTTTGCTTTACCACGGTTAGCCAGCACTTCCTTTGAAATCGGATTAGCACCTTTCATTGCACCAAAGCAACAGTCACTTTTTCTAGCACTTTTTAGTATCTTGTTCTTCTTTACTGCTTGGTGGCTATCGCGCAAACCAACTAAAATTTTAGATTACGTTGGTAAATTTTTGAATCCGATCTTTTTAATCTTACTAGGAATCTTACTTTTACTAGGATTTTTGAATCCACTTGGATCTATCGCTGATACTCCAATCCAGCCTAATTATCAAACCCATGCCTTCTTCACCGGTTTCACTCAAGGCTACAATACATTAGATGCTCTTGCTTCATTAGCTTTTGGAATCATCATCGTGACAACGATTCGTGGGATGGGAATTACTAAATCCTCAGATATTGCAAAAGGTACAATCAAATCTGGCGCCATCAGTGTCCTTTTGATGGGAATCATTTATACGTTGCTTTCTTACTTAGGAACGATGAGTTTAGGTACGTTTCCTTTGAGTGAAAATGGTGGGATCGCTCTTGCACAAATTGCAGATCACTATTTAGGAACTTATGGAAGCATCTTGTTAGCACTGATTGTAATTCTGGCTTGTTTAAAAACTGGGATTGGTTTGATCACGGCATTTGCCGAAACCTTTTCGGAGCTTTTCCCAAAGAGAAGCTATTTATTTTATGTGACACTTGCAAGTGTCCTTGCTTGCCTTGTTGCTAATGTTGGTTTAACAAATATCATCCAGATTTCTTTACCTGTCTTGATGTTTATTTATCCTTTAGCAATGACATTGATTTTATTGGTATTATGTGAGCCGTTGTTTAAAAAAAGAGCATGTGTTTATCGAATGACTACGTATTTTACTTTGATTGCTTCTGTTCTTGATGCGTTAAATGCCGCACCTGCTGTAATCAAAGATACACCGTTCGTTCAAACAATTTTACGATTTGCTACAAGCTATTTGCCGTTCTTTTCTTTTGGCATGGGATGGATTGTTCCCGCAATTATTGGCTTCGTTATTGGCTTGGTTTGGAGCTTCGCAAAAAAAGAAACTGCGCCCTCAGCAATTGAGTAATTTTTTTACACGAAATAAAAAAGACATTTTTTTATTGCTAAAACTTAACAACTTTCGAAAAAAATCGTCACAAAATATTCACAACTTCGCTCTATTATATACACATACCAACAAACAACCCTAACAACACTTTTTCATTTTTTAACTCCTTTCCTGCTAGCCCCCCAGCTAGCAGGATCTTTTTTTAGAGAACAAATCAAAAAAGAGCTTTTCTATCAAAAGATAGAAAAGCTCTTTTAGCTTTCTTAAAATAAAACACACATCTTAACGTGATAAACGTTCTTGTTCTCCACTTGGCGATAGACTCGTGATTTTCTCAATTTGCTCAATGGGAATCATTCGAATTTGTTGCTCATCATTTCGTAAACGAATCATGACACGCTCTTTTTCAACGGTTTTTGTCGCTACCCATCCAGATACAGTTTCATGCTTATTACTTAAACGATTTTCTCTCACTTGCAAAACAACTAAACTATCTTTTGCCGCAGCCTTTTGAAGCTCAAGAACAAACTCTCCTTGCTTGCGTACATTCTTGGCTTTTTCTTCTGTGTCATTGACAAAAGAATCAAAAAACTGATACGACGTGTGCGTCACTAACTTGGTAAGTTTCTTCATTGGTGATACTGTTTCCTCGTCCATCGAATGTACTCCTCCTTTTGCTAAGAAAGTAATGAATTAAGTAATTTTATTTTACCTAAATTTAATGAAAAAAACAAGAAAATAAGCTTTCTAACTAAAACTCGCTCTTTTATCCCCAATATAAAAAATGTTATTTTATATTCTCTTTTTTACGTAAAATTCCAATGATCCAATCCTTCATTGATTAACTGAAATGTTTCCTCAAAGTTATTTGTAAAATAGGGATCAGGAACATCTGTCGTTTCTTTCCCAGGAACAACACTCATAAACAATTTGATTTTAGCTTGAGTATTTTTAGGCACGACTCGCTGTAATTCTCGTACATTTTCTTGATCCATGCCGATAATCCAATCAAAGGTCTCGAAATCTTTTGAGGTAATTTGGCGAGCAATCATGTTGCCTGTATCAATGTCTTCTTGGTCAAGAATTCTTTGCGTTCCGGGATGTGGTGAAGAACCGATTTCATAAGAACTTGTAGCAGCAGAGTCAATCAAAAAGTCAGCATCCCGCTTTGCTTCATGAACTCTTTTTTGTAGCAATCCTTCTGCCATTGGTGAGCGACAAATATTGCCTAAACAAACAAATAAAACTTTGGTCATTTTTTTCCCTCCATTTTATAAAACATTCTTCATTTCCTTACTCATCTGTCTCTGATTCTTCCTGAGCATATAATCGGTAAGAATAAAGCTCCGTATCTTTTGCCAATCGAAATAATTGCATCGCGATTTCCATTGGTGTTTCCTGATAGTCATGCGTTATCCAATTTACCAAAACACCGCTACAGCCATAAGAGAAAAAGCGAGCATAAAAAAGTTTGTCTTGTTGCGACAATTGCCTTTCTTGATCCATTTGATTAAAAATACTTATAAAAGATTGTTGGATGATTGTCGAAAATTCTTGTTGCAAGACTTCTTGGTCTGATGCAACTGTATTGCTATAAAATTCCTTGTTATCAGCAATAGCCTTCAGCATTTTTAAGGCTTGTTCTTCCCAATTATCTAATGATAAATTATGAGCATCTAAAAAGTGAAAGGCATCCTCAAAGTACACCCAACGAAGCAAGTCATACTTGTCTGTAAAATGATAATAAAATGTTTGACGGTTGATATTCGCCTCGTACGCAATTTCTTGAACAGTTATTTTGCGAAATGTCTTTTGTTGACACAAGCGAATCAGTGAATGTTTGATTATTTGTTTCGTATGAATGGAATCTCCCATTTTTTTTCCTCCCATCTCAGTAAATTTCTACTTCAATAACTATTCATTATAGGGATAACCAAAGTGCTCATAAGCATATGCAGTAGCAATTCTCCCACGAGGTGTTCGTTTTAAAAAACCTTTTTGAATCAAGAATGGTTCGTACATATCTTCAACAGTTTCACGTTCTTCACCAATATTTACAGACAACGTGCTTAAACCGACTGGTCCACCACCATATAATTCAATCATCGTTCGCAATAGCTTTTGGTCAACGTAGTCTAGTCCCGCATGATCGACTTGTAAAAGAGTCAGCGCTTGGTCCGCGATGTTTCGGTCGATTTTTCCATCTGCTTGAACTTGTGCAAAGTCACGCACTCTTTTTAACAAACGGTTCGCAATCCGTGGGGTTCCTCTAGAACGACGTGCAATTTCAATTGCCCCGTCTTCTACGATATCTGTTTGAAAAATAGAAGCAGAACGCTGAACGATTTCTCGTAAATCTCCCTCATCGTAGTATTCCATGTGTGAAATGATCCCAAAGCGGTCACGCAATGGTGCTGAAAGCATCCCAGCACGCGTCGTCGCTCCAATCAATGTAAATGGAGGTAAAGGGAAATGAACGGGGTGTGCTGTGGGACCTTGCCCTACCATGATATCTACGTAAAAGTCTTCCATTGCAGAATACAATGTTTCTTCCGCCACTCGTGGTAAGCGATGGATTTCATCAATGAACAATACATCGCCTGCTTCCAATTCATTCAAAATTGCAACAAGATCGCCAGGTCGTTCAATCGCTGGCCCGCTCGTGGTACGGATATTTACAGACATCTCATTTGCGATTACCATTGCCATCGTCGTTTTCCCTAACCCTGGCGGACCATACAATAGTACATGATCAAGTGGTTCTTCACGATTACGAGCGGCTTCGATATAAATTTGAAGTTCCTGTTTCACCTTATTTTGTCCAATGTATTGTGACAATAAATGTGGTCGGAGAGATTTTTCCAAACTAAGTTCATTCTCGCCAGTTTCTGGTGATAGAATATGTTCGTCTGTCATCGTGCTTCCCTCCTACTTTTTCATCATCAATTTTAGCGCCTGGCGTAGATATTCATCGGTAGTCAAATTTTCTTGTGCTTGTAATTGTTTTTCTACACGTTTCACTTCTTTTGCACTATATCCCAACGCAGTTAAAGCTTCCATTGCTTCAGCTAATGCCGTCGTATCTTGTGTATTGGCTTCATCAAATAAATTGATTGGTGCTTCGATACTGATTTCACCTAATTTTCCTTTTAGATCCAAAATCATTTGTTGTGCGGTCTTTTTACCAACACCTGGGAATTTTGTTAAATAAGTAACATCGCCAGACTCGATTGCATGAATCAAACCCGAGTGATCATCACTCGCCATAATTGCTAACGCGCTTTTTGGGCCAATTCCTGAAACACTAACGAGTCTTAAGAACAATTGCTTCTCTTCTAAGCTAGAAAAACCATAAAGTAGATGACCGTCTTCACGAATGACCTGGTGTAAATAGATAGTTATTTCTTTGTTCATCTTACCACTATAACGATAAGGATTTCCTAAGGCGATTTGGTAACCAATTCCTTGATTTTCTACCACAATATAATAGGGGCTGATAAATGTAACCATCCCTTTTAGATATTCATACATTCAATTTTCCTCTTTCTTTCACACACATACGTTCGCTTTATTGTAGCACATTTCAACGACTGAAAAAAGTAGCTTCCTTTTAAGCAAATTCAAACAAAAAACTAAAAAAAGCGAATAAAAAAGAAACCTCGCTTCGGCTTGCCTATTTCGAGGTTTCTCTTCCTTTCGTTAGGTGGATCATTCAACAAGTGATTTATATTTTTCATAACCTTGCTCAGCCATTTCATCATATGGAATGAATTTTAACGCAGCTGAATTGATACAGTAACGTAATCCACCTTTATCTGCTGGACCATCATTAAAAACATGACCAAGATGTGAATCGGCACTTTGACTTCTAACTTCTACTCTGTGCATGCCATGTGAGCGATCGTTTTTTTCAGCAATTTCATCGTCACTAATCGGCTTACTGAAAGATGGCCAGCCACAGCCTGCATCGTATTTTTCCGTTGAACTAAATAAAGGTTTTCCACTCACGATGTCAACATAAATTCCTTTTTCATAAAAGTCATCATATTTTCCACTAAATGGACGTTCAGTTGCATTTTCTTGCGTCACTGCGTATGCGATTGGCGATAATTTTTGTTTCAATTCTTCATCAGTTACTGGATTTTTTTCTTTTGCCATTGACGTCATCTCCTTTTCTGTTAATCTTACTGACCAACAACCAAAAGAGGCAACTAATCTGCTCACTTCTTGCTAAGAATCAAACTTTACGACGACGCGCAAATTCAACAAAGCGAAACTTATCTAATCGATGAATGGATTCTGTATACTCAAAGCAACGCGTATCTTCTAGGTGAACTAATCCTCGAACAATCACCACGTAGGGATCATCATTTAAGGTCATTGCATCGTAGATCTCTGGTGTCACAGGTTCTACCGTAATTTCTTTTTGCGCATAAGCAATCGTCAATCCCAAGTTATTTTCAAAATAATCATAGATAGATGCTTCTGCTTGTTCAGTTGACAAAGTCGGTACAACTTCTTTCAATAAGTAATCACGATCTAAAATCACAACCTCACCTGCGATTTTTCGCTGTCGAACTAAATGCCAAACTGGCGTCCCAACTGTCCATCCGGTAATTTCGCTTAATTCTTTATCGACTTTTGTTTCAACTAACTCTTGAACAATCGTTTTGCTTGGAATATTTTGAGTTTCTTGCAATTCTTTGTAGCTCGTCAGTCCTGAAATTGGAAAATCAAAACGACTTCTTTCTAAGACAATCGATCCTTTTCCTTGTTTTTTCTGAATATAACCTTCTGTTGTCAATAGCTGCAGTGCTTTTCGGATCGTTTCTCGAGAGACGCCGTATATTTTAATTAATTGATTTTCACTTGGTAAAAGTGTGTGCGGAGGATATTGCTTTGCTAAAATTTTTTTCTCCAGATCCAAAAAAATTTCATTAAATTTATTCATTGTTTTGATTCCTCCACCCAATTATTTTTTCGATTATTGCTCCACTATACTATAGCATTGTTTTCATTTCAATGTTCAAAAAAGATGAGGAAAGTCGCGTATCACCAGAGAATAAATCGATTACGAGGACAAATAACAGCACTTGAAATAAAACGCTTGCATTTCGTTTTTGATTCCAGTATAGTTAACTAAAGAAACTTGCATAGACAAGTTAAGTGAAAGGAGTTTTTCTTATGACAAAGTACCAAGCAGATGCCGAGAAATTGTTAAAAGAAATCGGTGGAAAAGAAAATATTGCTGCAGTCAGCCATTGTGCCACTCGGATGCGTTTTGTTTTAAATGATCCAGCAATAGCGAATGAGGAAGCAATAGAAGATATTCCAAGTGTAAAAGGAATGTTCACTAATGCTGGACAGTTCCAAGTTATTATTGGTAACGATGTAGCAACTTTCTACAACGATTTTGTTTCTGTATCTGGTGTAGAAGGTGTCTCAAAAGAACAAAGTAAAGCGTATGCAAAACAAAATCTTAATCCTATTCAACGAGCAGTCGCTGTTTTAGCTGAAATTTTTACCCCATTGATTCCCGCAATTATTGTTGGTGGACTGATTTTAGGATTTCGAAATGTATTGGAAGGAATCCAATTTGATAGTCTAGGTGGCACAATCGTTGAACACTCACAATTTTGGAGCGGTGTGAATGCGTTCTTATGGTTACCTGGTGAAGCGATTTTCCATTTCCTACCAGTTGGTATTACTTGGAGCATCGCGAAAAAGATGGGTACTACGCAAATATTAGGAATTGTTTTAGGTATTACCTTAGTTTCTCCGCAATTATTAAATGCGTATAGCGTTGCATCTACCGCAGCTGCGGATATTCCATTTTGGGATTTTGGCTTCGCTCAAGTTGATATGATTGGTTACCAGGCACAAGTTATCCCTGCGATGTTAGCTGGGTTTATGCTTGCGTATCTAGAAATCTTTTTCCGAAAAATTATTCCACAATCCATTTCAATGATTTTCGTTCCACTTTTCTCATTAGTTCCAACTGTTTTAGCCGCGCATGTCATTTTAGGACCAATTGGTTGGACAATCGGAAGTTGGATCTCTACTGTCGTTAATGCTGGGTTGACTTCTTCCATTAGTTGGTTATTCAGCGCTGTCTTTGGTTTCTTGTATGCTCCACTCGTAATCACAGGACTCCACCACATGACAAACGCGATCGATATGCAGTTAATTGCAGACTTTGGTTCTACAAACCTTTGGCCAATGATTGCACTATCTAACATTGCTCAAGGTTCAGCCGTCTTAGCAATTATTTTCTTACATCGTGGAAATGAAAAAGAAGAACAAATTTCGATTCCGGCTATGATTTCTTGTTACTTAGGAGTAACTGAGCCTGCGATGTTCGGGATCAATCTAAAATATGTTTATCCATTTGTTGCGGCAATGATTGGTTCTGGTTTAGCTGGCATGTTCGCCACATTGATGAGCGTTCGCGCAAATGCAATTGGTGTTGGTGGCTTACCAGGGATTTTAGCGATTCAGGCAGAGTCTTGGGTACCTTTCATCATCTCAATGATTATTGCCATCTTTATCCCGTTCGGCTTAACAGTTATTTTCAGACGTCAAGGAATCTTAAATAAAATCGATCCTGTTTCTCCAGCTGCTGAAGCTATCGGTGCACAATTTGAAACAGCAAACGGTACAACAGCTGTTCCAGAACAAAAACAATTCGAAGCTACTACTTCCACACTTAAAACAGAAAAATTATTTGCAGTAGCTGCAGGTGAACTAAAAGAAATCACTCAAGTAGATGATCCTGTTTTCTCACAAAAAATGATGGGTGACGGCTATGCTGTCGTACCAACGAACAACAAAGTTTTCTCCCCAGTTACTGGAACAATCACTAACATTTTTGAAACCAAACACGCCATTGGTATTCTTTCTAAAGAAGGCATTGAAGTTTTAGTACACATGGGCTTAGATACAGTTGAACTAAAAGGAACTCCATTCACCGTTCACGTTCAAGAAGGTGAGTTAGTAACCCCAAGTTCACTGATTGCAGAAATGGCTGTTGAACAAGTAGAACAAGCAGGGAAGAAAACAGACATTCTTGTTGTCTTAACAAATACCGAAAAAATTGACAGCTTCTCACTTGATGAAACTGGACTTGTTCGCCCAGAAGAACAAGTTGGTCAAGCTGAAGTTCGCTAGGTCTTTTGCTCTTTGATTCATAAACAAAAAATAAGAGTCACGACAATTGTCGTGACTCTTATTTTTTGTTTTTTTTAAAGTAAAAATTCTTTAAGTGCTTGGTTCACTGCACCAATTGGAAAGCCAACAATGCTGTAATAATCGCCACTTATTTCTTTAACAAATGCACCAGCAAAACTTTGTATGCCATAAGAACCAGCTTTATCCTGATAATCACCTGTTGCCAAATACGTATCGATTTCTTTTTCAGTTAGTGGATAAAAAGTTACTTCAGCTTGCGCTAAAATTCTTTCTTCTCGTTCTTTCGATTTTAAGACAACAGCAGTATACACTTGATGTGTTTCCCCACTTAATGAGCGAAGCGTTGCTTTTGCATCGGCTAAATCCACTGGTTTCCCTAAAATTTTTTGATGATGAATAACCGTAGTGTCACTAGCAATCACTAATGTTTGTTCCGTTTGCTGCTCCACGACTGCTTGTGCTTTTTCATACGCCATTCGTTGAACGTACGCGACAGGGTCTTCACCGTCGATCGGTGTCTCATCAATGTCAGCTGGTTGAATTGCAAACTCAGAAACTAAACGACTCAACAATTCCTTTCTTCGAGGAGATTGAGAAGCTAAGATTATTTTCATTTTCTGCCTCTTTCCTATTTTTTAATGTGGATCTTGGATACGTTTAAACATCCGCTCCATATCCGAGTTAGTAAAATGGATCAATACCGGTCGACCATGTGGGCAATTGAATGGATTTTCACATTGTGCTAAGTCCTTTAGTAATACGCGGGCTTGTGCTTCATTCAAATAATGATTTGCTTTGATTGAACGTTTACAGCTCATCATGATTGCCGTTGCTTCACGAAATTTTTTCACACTAACACTACCTGTTGTCAGCAGCATATCAATCATTTCTCTGATGATCGACTCTTCTTCGCCACTTGGATACCAAGTTGGATGTGCGCGAACAATGAAACTATTCTGCCCAAATTCTTCCAAATAAATCCCGGATTCTTCAAGCAAATGTTTCTTTTCTTTTAGTTTCAATGCGTCATTGTTAGGATAGTCCAAAACAAAAGGTACCAACAATTCCTGTAAGTCATTCGACACTTCGCCGATTTTTTCACGGAAATATTCGTACTTGATACGTTCCTGTGCCGCATGTTGATCGATAATATATAAGCCCGTACTACTTTGTGCAAATAGATAAGTGCCATGCATTTGTCCAAAATATTCCAGTTGTGGAAAGCGTTCAGTTACTTTTTCTGTTTCCAACTTTTGAATGGCTTGATCCAATGCCCGGCTATTTCCTTGGCCAAATTCCGGATGCAAGGCAAGTTCGTCTTCGTAAACTTGTTCTGAGGCATTTCTTTCTACTGTTTGGGGTTGTTCTTCTTGAAATTCGACATTATCCACAGTGGATAATGTTTCTTCTGTGATTTTATCCACAGACTTTTCTACAAAGTTTTCCACAGTATTTTCTTGTTTATCCACCATTTTCCCACCGTTTTCTGGATAATTCGTCATTTCTTCAGAAAATGGAACAAAGTTTTCAACATTTTCCACAGAGTTATCAACAGTTTTTCCAAAATTAGGTTGTTTTGTTTCTTCCACATAAAAACTACTTGTTTCTCGATCAAAATTTAGACTTTGTGGTTTCTTTGGTTTTTCATCTTCAAATGCATAAGATAAATCAATTTCTGTTTGTTCGACTTTTGGCTGGTCTGTGACTTTCTTTTTAAATCTTAAATTGTCTGCAGCACTAGGAATCAGATTTTCTTGACTAAGCGCTTCTTGGATTGCATTTGCTATCAAGTCAGTCAATTCTTTTTCTTTGGATAAGCGGACTTCTTGTTTTGTTGGATGAACATTTACATCCACTAATAGTGGGTCCATTTTGATTTCTAAAACAGCAATTGGATATCGACCAACCATCAATTTTGAGCCATAACCAGCTACAATTGCTTTATTCAAAGCAAAGTTTCTGATATAGCGTCCGTTAATGATCGTTGATAAATAATTCCGGCTCGCACGAGTTACCTCTGGAAGCGAGACATAGCCCACCAGTTCGAAGTCTAAATCTTTTGCTTCGATTTTCAACATTTTTTTGGCAGTAGTTAAGCCATAAATACCAGCAATAGTCTGCTTGAGATCACCATTTCCCGCAGTAGCTAACATCTTATTGCCATCATGAATGAGACGAAAAGCAATATTTGGATGGCTTAACGCCAAGCGATTCACAATGTCCCCAATATTTGCGAGTTCTGTATGCAACGTTTTGACATATTTAAGGCGAGCAGGTGTGTTGAAAAAAAGATTGCTTACAGTAATCTTCGTTCCTTGACGTAATGGTGCTGGGCGATGTTCCGTAACCTCCCCGCCTTTTAGTGCTACGAACGTTCCTTGATTTTCTTCTTGATTAGCTGTTTCAATCGTTAATTCTGAAACAGAAGCAATACTTGGAAGTGCTTCGCCACGAAAACCAAGTGTACGAATCCGAAATAAGTCATCTCGATTATGGATTTTACTTGTTGCATGACGCTTAAATGCACTTTCAACATCATCAGTCAAAATTCCCTCACCATTGTCTATCACTTGAATTGTTCGCAGACCAGCTTCTTCCACTAAGATATCGATTTGGCTGCTTCCTGCATCGATCGCATTTTCGACCAATTCTTTCACAACAGAGGCTGGGCGTTCGACAACCTCACCGGCTGCGATTTGATTGGCTAAACGTTCTGATAGTTCTTGGATTTTCGCCATGGGTCTACGCCTTCTTTCTAAAGTTGTTTTTGTAATTCATATAATTTATTCAGTGCATCCATTGGCGTCATTTCTAATAAATTAAGTTTCTTCAATGATGTCACAACTTCTTGTTCTCCATCTGACAATTCAGCAAATAGAGAAAGTTGTTGTGTTTCCTCATTTACTTGTGCTTCCGAGATTTGTGCAGGCCGTTCCTGCATCTCCACAACAGATTTAACTGGTTCAACAGGGATTTGGTGATGCTTTTCTTCCCCAGATTCAAGTGTTGCTAAAATCGTTGATGCTCGTTTCAACAAGTCTGTTGGTAATCCTGCAATTTTCGCCACATGGATTCCATAACTTTTATCAGCTGGACCTTCCATCATTTTATGAAGAAAGACAACTTCCCCGTCTTTTTCAACTGCTCCGACATGAACATTCTTCAATTGAGAAAGTTCTTCGTCTAAGACTGTTAGTTCATGATAATGCGTCGAGAAAAGTGTTTTTGCCTGAACATTTTGATGAATATATTCAATGATCGCTTGTGCTAGTGCCATCCCATCGTATGTCGCCGTTCCACGACCCAGCTCATCAAATAAAATCAAGCTATTTGGTGTAGCATTGCGCAGTGCTTGATTGGCTTCCATCATTTCAACCATGAAAGTACTTTGACCAGCAATCAAGTCATCGCTCGCTCCAATTCGAGTAAAGATTTGATCAAAAATCGGTAAAACAGCTTTCTGTGCCGGAACAAAACACCCCATTTGTGCCATGATGACAGTTAATGCAAGTTGGCGCATATATGTGCTTTTCCCTGACATATTCGGCCCTGTGATTAACAGAATCATCTCTTGTTCGTCCATCTCGACACTATTTGGAATGTATTCTTGGTGGCCTAGTACTTTTTCAACTACTGGATGCCTACCTTCTTGAATACATAATTGTTGACTATTATTCGTTAAGACTGGACGAACATATTGGTAACGTTCACTGATTGTCGCAAAGCTTTGTAAAACATCAACTGTACTGATTGATTTTGCCAATGTTTGTAAAGGTTGAATAGCTTTTTTCACTTCTTCACGAACAGCTAAAAACAGTTGGTATTCTAAATCGACAGACTTTTCTTCGGCTTCAAGGATTTGAGTTTCTAGTTCTTTTAACTCCGGCGTAATAAAGCGTTCTGCATTTGCTAATGTTTGTTTCCGCTCATACTTGCCTTCTTCTAAGCTCGCTAAGTTTGATTTTGTAATTTCGATATAATACCCAAACACACGATTAAACCCAACTTTTAAGTTTTTGATCCCAGTTTCTTTTCGTTCCCGAGCTTCTAGTTCAGCTAGCCATTGTTTCCCGTTTTTCATGGCTGAACGATAGGCGTCTAATTGTTCATTGAATCCATCGCGAATCACGTTACCTTCTGTGATTTGTAATGGAGGATCTTCATTGATTGCTTGGTTGATTAGCTGAACAAGACCTTCCATTGGTTGCATTTTTTCTAATAGTGCTTGCCATTGTCCTTGGTCGATTCCTTCAATCAGTTGACGAATCATTGGCACTTGTTCAAGTGACGTCTTCAATTGAATCAAATCGCGACCATTCACATTTCCAAATGCCACTCGGCCGGCTAAGCGCTCTAAGTCATAAACTTTAGTCAACGCACTTTGCAGATCAATTCGTTCAAAATAACTATCAACTAAAGAAGCAACCATCTCTTGGCGGGTATTGATTGCATGTGATTGAATCAATGGTCGATCAAGCCATTGTTTGAGCATGCGACCACCCATTGCTGTTTTGGTTTCATCTAATAACCACAATAAAGTCCCATGTTTTTTACCTGTTCGGATCGACTGACTTAATTCCAAATTGAATTTGGAATAATAGTCCATTTTTAAATAGTGATCTGGTTGATATTCCACTGCGTTTTGAATATGGGCTAAACTTCTCTTTTGCGTCACCGCTAAGTAAGTCAATAGCTTTCCTGTCACTTCTTTTTCAAGTCCATCTGTTATTTCACGCGTCAAAAAATTAAATTCGGCATTTTCCTCCAATGTCTCTTGAGAAGAAAAAACTAAACCCAAACGAATACTTAATTGTTCACGTAAGCTAACAGAAATCTCTGTGCCCAATACTAATTCTTTTGTCTGCAATGCAGAAGTTTCATTTAAAACGCCTTCTTCATCAAAAAGATGTGCTGTTTTTAACTCGCCAGTGCTCAAATCAACATAGGCAAAACCAAACTCATCACCTTCTTGTACAACAGCAGTCAAGTAATTATTATCTTTTGCAGAAAGACCTTTACTGTCCATAACTGTTCCTGGTGTCACTAACTGAACAACTTCACGTTTAACCATGCCTTTCGTTGTTTTTGGATCTTCAACTTGTTCACAAATGGCCACTTTATAGCCTTTTTCAACCAAACTATCGATATACCCTTGTGCAGCGTGATGTGGCACGCCGCACATTGGGATTGGATCATCCGCATTGCGATTTCGGCTCGTTAATGTTAGCTCTAGTAGCTGTGAAACTTGGATTGCATCTTCATAAAATAGTTCGTAAAAATCACCAAGACGATAAAACAAAAAAGCATCTTGGTATTGTGCCTTAATGCTTAGATATTGTTCCATCATTGGTGTGTTCTTTGTTTTTTGAGGCATTGTTTTCCTCCTCTAATAATTCATTGATTTCATCTTGAATCAACCCAGTCAAATAGTGCAAAAGATCATTTGCCTCTAGTAATTGGCGACGATATGCAATCACTAAAGGATGTTGTTCAAATGTTTTTGTCAATTGATTCGCACGAGCAATTGCTGCTTGCTCAGCAATCACTTTACCATAATGACCAAATTGGACTGCCTCTTTTTGCGCCACTTTGATCTCCTCGGTCAATTCTTTTAAATAGTTATTTTGATTTACTTTTTCTTCTAATTCCTTATAGCGAACAATAATTTCGTTTTTACCTAGAAGTTTCGTCAGTTGGTCAACTGTTTCTTGTATTTCTGGTTCATTTTCTAAAAAAGCCATTGATCTACCTCACTCCATAAATGGTCGGTCGTCATTGATTTGGATCAATTGAATGTCTTTTGCTTTTCCAGTTGTATCGTCAATCTCCAGCAAGCAACCACATAAAATAGCACGACCTTCTTCCACAACTTCAAAGCGCTTTGGCATTGCTGTTAAAAATTTTTCGATAACCACGTCACGACGCATTCCTAAAATACCATCGTATGGACCTGTCATACCGACATCCGTTAAGTAAGCTGTTCCATTTGGTAGAATACGTGCATCATTTGTCTGAACATGTGTATGTGTTCCCACAACGGCTGACACTTCACCATCTAAAAACCAGCCCATTGCTTGTTTTTCACTAGTCGTTTCTCCATGAAAATCAACAAAAATGATTGGCGTTCTTTTTCGTGCTTCAGCAACTAGTGCTTGCATTTTACGAAATGGGTCATCCAAATCAGTCATAAATGAACGAGCTTGCATATTGATAACGGCAAGTTCCACTTGATTGACTTTGACAAATACCATTCCTTGACCTGGTGTTCCTTCTGGAAAGTTCGCTGGACGAACCATTTTTTTCGCGTCATCAATAAATTCAAAAATACCGCGATTGTCCCATGTATGATTTCCCATAGTCACAACGTCAACACCATCTTGTAAAAGTTTTTTATAAATTTTTTCCGTGATACCTCTTCCAGAAGCAGCATTTTCACCATTCACGATAGTTACTTGTGGACGATATTTTTTCTTCAAACGAGGGACATATTCCGTAATCATTTCTCTTCCCATAGATCCCACTACATCACCAATAAACAATACCCGCACATTGATTCCTCTTCTCTTTTTAACATCATTCTATTATTATAGTAGTTTTTTTTAAGAAAGAAAAGCTCTCTGAGAAGGTTGTAACCATGAGTCATAAGACAAACTGTGGAACAAAAAAGCCCGAGACTTTCTTTCGTCTCGGACTTCTTATCAAGGGCTAGTCATCAATTTTTGATTACTCATTGACTAATTGTATTTAAATTACAGCTAATTTTTTGAGTGCTTTCCAAATACCATCTTGATCATTCGTATCAGTCACCAAATCGGCTGTAGCTTGAACTTCTGCTGACGCATTTCCCATTGCCACACCAATACCCGATTCACGTAACATTTCTCGATCATTCAATCCATCGCCAAAACTGATGATGGATTCGCGTGGAATTCCGACTTGGTCTGCCAAATGAAGGATCGTTGCAGCTTTTGAACCATCATGAGGCACCACATCTACACTGTTTTCATGCCAACGAACAAAACGAAGTTTGTCGTATTTTTGAAACTGTGTGTCATAACTTTTATTGAAGAATGCTAAAGCTTGATAAATGTCTTGATCTTCAACAAAAAATTGATCCAATTCAGGCAACACCGCGCCAAAGGAATGCATCGCTTCTTCCATGATTTGAACATCATTAGAAGAAGATCGCTTCATATTATCCAAACTAACAAACGCTGTATCAATTTCTTTTGTCTGAGCTTCTTCAACAAACGTGTCTAGCTGGTCACGATCCAACAAATTTTTGTAAACTTGTTCATGATCCAAGAATCCAGCTGCGCCATTACACAAAATATAATTTTCAAATTCTAATTCACGAATAATTTCTTGCGCATGAAAACGACTACGCCCTGTTGCGATTGTCACTAAATGTCCTGCTCGTCGCAATTGTTGCAATGCTTCTCTTGTGCTATCTAATGCTTGTTTGTTTGTGTCCAATAACGTTCCGTCAATATCAAAGGCAAATAAGCTTCGTTCCATGTCTGATCGTCTCGCTTTCTTATAGATATTTGCTTGCTTCTCTTACTGCCAACTTACTGAATGTTTCGTGTTCTAATAAATCTTTTACCCAGCCGGGATTCGTTTTGCTGTAATCGCGCAAGGCCCAGCCAATCCCTTTTTGAATAAAAAATTCGTTTGTTTTTATATCTTGTAGGATCGCTTTTTTCAATAGTGACTGGTTTACCTTTTCTTTTAATCCTAACTGTAAAGTAATTGCGATCCTCCGTAACCAAAAATCTTCTTGCTGAATGAATAGGTTAAACACTTGCTCCAACTGATCTGGATGTGCCATACACCACGTCGTGTATACTTTACGCCAAGAATCAATACTGTCCCACCACTCTTTTTCTTGTACAAGTGATAACAACATTACCAAGTCAGAAAATGCCAGACGTTTCACATGAAGTTGAATCAGCTCGATTGCTACATATTGATACTCTCTTTCTGATTTTTGATAATATTTTTTTGCAAGTGACAAAATTTCTGTTACTTCTAGTTGTTTGCTTTGCGCCAGAAACATTTTTTGTAAACGCGCGCGTTCTGGTTTTGGCACACCTGCAAAAATGAAATGATTTTTCATGTACTTTTCCATGGTTACAGCCTGTTCTTCATTTTTAGGAAAAATAAGTTCGTCCAAGTTAGCTCCTCCGCTCAAAATAATAAGCAATTCACTTTTACAGTTTCCTTACCATTTCACGATTTATTTTTATTTTAAAAGTGCCCCTTTATTGTCAGTTAAATCGATTGGACAGATACCTTCTCATTTTATAGAGCATACGATCGTTTGTAAAGCGTTTTTACGCGTTTCTCTACTTGACACTTGCCCTTTACATCAACTATACTGTAATTTGTGTAAAATAATGCAGCAGGAAAATAATAGCTCGTCCCTAGTTTGTTGCCCCGTTTCGGGTTCAATTGTGTAACCGCGGCTGCAAAGGTGAAGATTGAAGAACAAACTATACGAATATGAATTTTTTAACGGATTATTTTACTCCAAAAACTAAACTTAATTTATTGGAGGAAATCTCAATGTCTCGTTATACTGGACCATCATGGAAAATTTCTCGTCGCCTAGGTATTTCATTATCAGGCACAGGTAAAGAATTAGCACGTCGCCCTTACGCACCAGGTCAACACGGACCTAACAGCCGTGGCAAACAATCTGAATACGGCATGCAATTAACTGAAAAACAAAAACTTCGTCACATGTACGGAATGAACGAACGTCAATTCCGTAACTTGTTCGTTAAAGCTAGCAAAATCAAAGAAGGTAAACACGGTGTTAACTTCATGATCTTACTAGAACAACGTTTAGACAATGTTGTTTACCGTCTAGGTCTTGCAACTACTCGTCGTCAAGCACGTCAATTAGTTAACCATGGCCACATCACTGTTGATGGCAAACGTGTTGATATTCCATCATACCACGTAGAAATCGGTCAAGTAATCGGTGTTCGTGAAAAATCACAAAACATCGTAACTGTTAAAGAAGCTGTAGAAGCTACTGTTGGACGTCCAGCATTTGTAAGCTTTGACGCTGAAAAATTGGAAGGTTCATTAACTCGTTTACCAGAACGTGACGAACTTTATCCAGAAATCGACGAAGCTCTTGTCGTTGAATACTACAACCAAAGCCTATAATTCATGGCTTCAAAACCAAAGCAACCATTTTCGGATGGTTGGCTTTGGTTTTTTTTTTTGCAAAAATACTTTACAAACTAACTTTTTTCTTCTAAACTATCGTTAACCAAAATAAAAATTAAAGTTAACGAAAAGAGGAAATTATGAAAACGTCATTGAAGCCACTTATTATTGCTGCAGAATTTGCAGCTATCATCGCTATTTTGTCTCAATTTACGATTCCATTAGGGATTGTGCCATTAACTGGACAAACTTTCGCGATTGGATTAACAGCTACTTTATTGGGTCGACGTAACGGAACACTGTCTGTCTTGATTTATTTATTATTAGGAATTATTGGGCTTCCTGTTTTTGCAGGATTATCAGGTGGGTTGAGTATTGTTTTTGGTCCTACTGGTGGCTATTTGCTTGGTTTTATTTTCCAAGCCTGGCTGACTGGTTACCTCGTGGAAAAAAATGTTTCTAGCTATATTTGGGTTATCATTGCTAACGTGATTGGTTCATTTGTTACACTCATTTTCGGTGTCATTTGGCTAAAAGTCAGTGGTGACCTGTCGTGGCATACAGCCATGGTTAGTGGCTTCGTTCCATTCATTTTCCCGGGAATCATCAAAGCGATCGCTGCTGGTTATCTAGGAACGCTCATTCGCCATCGTTTACCAAAATATTTTGCCTTTGAACAGCAACAATCATAAAATGGAAAGTCTTAGCCATTTTGATTTTTGTTGCTGATTTAAAAAATTGAAACACGGCCAACTTTCAGCATAAAAAAGAGTGGAACAAACAAAACAACTTTTTGTTTGTTCCACTCTTTCTTATTATCTTTAATTTGAACTAGAATCAAGCATTTCATTGATTTGTTCATCGTATAAGTTTTCAACGCTTTCGACAAATTTTTCAACTTCAGCTTTCGTACTTGTTCCCTCTTCCCACTTTACATAAAAGAGAAAATATTCTTTTTCCAATTCATTGATAAACTTGGAAATAGCTAACGTTTGTTCCTCAAAATTTTTCCACGTTTGCAATCCCTGAAGCACAGCCACGATTGCACTGATAATTGAGATCACCCTTAATAAATACATGTGCTCAGGTACCATTGATGCCAGAACGGGTATACAGGAAGACAAAATCAATTTTGATGCATTGCTAACAAAGATGATATTCTTTAATCGTTTTCTTTTTTTGCGTAAATGAGTAATTGGTTGCTTGATCCTTTTCTCTATGTATTCATTAAAATTATCTTTCGTTTGATTTTTTTCCATGCACAAAACTTCTTTCATTTTTATCCTATCATTATATTTAGTATAACTTTAACTTTAAAATAAAAAAAGAGCTTCAGGCAATCCCTAAGCTCTTCACGTAATCGTCCACTTGCAAGTTCCCATCAAACCTGCAACAGACGAATCATTTATTTTGTTAAATCAATTTTTTTACTCATCCAATAGATAATCACACCGCCAACGCCCATCGACACCAATTCTCCTAAGGCAATGATCGCCCAGTTAAAGAAAAAGGGTGCTTGATAGAAAAAGGTCAACTGACCTGCCACCGTAAACATTGAAAAAGCAAAAATCAATGCAGTAATAATCATTTTCGTTTTCATCTTCTTGACTCGTTTGGTTACTTGATAATTGATCAATAAAACGAGCAAGGTACTGACACTCCCAATGACAACATCAACGAGGCCTAACGGAGAAAACAGATTGGCCAAAGCGACACCAAGAGTTACTGAGATAATATATTTCTTATTGTACAATGATAAATAATTAAACATTTCTGATAGACGAATTTGGATTGCGCCAAAGCTAATGACAGCTAAAAAGACGGTCACTGCTACGTAAAGTCCAGTAACTAACGCCATTCTTGCCATTTCCGTCGTCGTCCAGCGACTAGCAGCCTGGCTATTTTTCTGTTCCATAATTGTTCTCCTTTGCAAGATCAACATCTTGGTAATAACTACGACCAAAGGATGGGAATCTTCTTCCAACTGAAGTGCCGTAGTGCGGAAATTCCGCTACATTTATCATACAGGAATCAAGAAAAAACTCAAGATTATTTTAGCAACCAGCCACCATCGATTGGCACGATTGCTCCGTGGATGTAACTCGCTTGAGGCGTTGCCAAGAACAAAGTCAGTTCTGCCACTTCTTCTGGTTTTGCCCAACGCTTAACTGGTGTTTCATCTGCTACCCACTGAGCCATTTCTCCTGTTCCTGCGAAATCAGCTGCGTTCATCGGTGTCTCGATTGCACCTGGCGCAATCGCTTTTACCCGAATCCCTTTTGCAGCATAATCCAAAGCAAGTTGTTTCGTAAAACCAACAATTGCATGTTTGGCACTCGTGTAGGCAATTCCGCCACCACCAGCTACTAAGCCGGCAATAGAAGCCATGTTGATGATCACACCTGCTTGTTGGGCAATCATTTCAGGTAAAAGTAACCTTGTTACGCGAAACATACTTTTTACATTTGTTTCATAGATGCTTTCCCACAATTCTTCACTTGTTTCAAGTAGCGGTTTATAGTCGTCCAAAATGCCAGCAGTGTTTAACAAAATAGTCACAGTACCAAAATACTCATGACATTGTCTAATTGCTTGTTCCAATGAGGATTGATCTCTTATATCACCTACAAAAAAAGAAAATTGCTCAGAGAAATGTTGCGCAACTGTTCCCATTTTTCCGACTTGTCGATCAAACCCAAATACAAAAGCACCCTGCGCTAAAAAAGCGTGTACTTGTGCTTCACCAATGCCCGAAGCTGCACCAGTTACAAAAACGACTTGTCTATCTAAGTCTGGATACTGGTTATTCATTCAACTACTTCCCAGTCATCTGCTAAAATATCACAAACAGTTGGCGCAAAACTTGAGAATCCTTCATCACTCGTCTTGATTAAAAAATAAGGTGTTACTGGACAACCATCAAACTCATCATCTGTGACTAAAACAACATATAACTCAAAGCCACTCCAGCCCTTACGAATCATTTTTGCTCCTTGTTTCACTTTTGGTAAAATTTCTTCAAATGTCATTGTTGTACCCCTTCTCATTTTTTTCTTTTTGAATTGCCTGTAATTTTTGAGTCAACTGAATATAATCTGTCAGCTGTAATTCCTGAGCAACAATAAAATAATCTAAGTCGGCCCAAGGTTTTTTGTGTACCTTACTTGTGGAGATCAATAAATCAACTGCTCGTCCGCGATAATTCGCCGGCAAAAAAACTAGTCGATAATCATTGCGGAAAAAATTACGGAGACTTGCCATCAATAATTCTTCTTCAAAGACCGGAAAATCAGTCATTAGCAAAACAGTAATTTCTGGTAATTGCGTCATAAATGCGCCCAAGGTTTTCATAACCGTCAAATAACGAGCCATCAAAAAACTTTGATTTTGAAATGCTAAGCTAGCTTCGGTTTCTTTTGCCTCTTCAAAAAAAGATAGTAACCATTGGTTCAACTTAGGATTTCTCACAATCAGGTGATTATGAAAGTCGCTACTGTTTCCATCAATCGTTGCCTTTGCATCTGGAAATAAAAAAGTAAAGATGTGGCTACTAAATAAATAATTTTCTGCTTCCATCGACAAAGGTTCCTCAGGTAGATGCTGTTCTTTTTGATAAAGAAGCAAGGCACGTTCTGCTTCTCGCAGAGCTTTAAATGGCGGCGTCTCTGCTGAATGATGGAATGAGTAGATCATTTCTCTGATTTGAGAATTAGAATAATATTCTTCTCTAGTCATCAATACTAAAAACAATGCTCCTAATTCATCCTCAACTTGAAAATAATTGGGAAACACTGGTGCCATTGCTTGGCAAAAACGTTTAAATAACAAGTTATTAGAAATCAACTCTCGTTTTCTGCGATTTAAAATAACAAAATGTTTTTGTGATTTTCGCAAAAAGAACGCACCTAGCATGTACTCTAGTCGTCTTTTCTTGATTTCATTCAGTTGAACGTGGAAAAAATCAATAATTTGATCGGCGATTTTTTTGACATCTGTTTGCGAAATTGTTTCGAATGGCCAAATTTTTCCACGGAACAATTGCCAAAAAGTCATATGTAAATATAAGCGAATGATTTCTTCTTCCCCTTTTGCGACATAACTTCTTCGTTGTAATGTAATTCCATATGAATGCAACTCTTGTTTCCATTCATTGATTTTTCGATGCGCAGTTGACTCACTGATATAATTTTTCTGAGCAAACTGGTACATCGTCCGAAACTCTTCAAAAAAAATGTCGTGCAACAACTGAAACTTCAGCGTACTTTGCACGAGATAGATTAAAAATCGTTCATGTTCTATCGGATCTAACGTCGTTGAAAAGTTATAGCCTGATCGGCGATTTTTGCTAAAAAGTGCTTGTGCCTTCCCGCTGAAGTGCTGATAACTTTTCGTTAATTCACTCAAATATTTTGTGACACTCCGCGCGTCAAGCTGTACACTTTGTGCAAGCTGAGCCGCAGTGTGCCACTCATGATCCTCAAAGCTTTCCAGCAGGAGAATCTGATAATATAAGTCTTTATCAAACGTCTTGAGGTAATCTGATGACAAATACATTTGCTCGGCTCCTTTGTGCTAGAACTTTTTGGTTATTGTAGCACAAAACGCCATTTCTCGCATTAAAACCAGCTAGCAAAAGGTTGGAAAATCAACGGTAATAAGAAAACTGTGAGCATTCCATTCACACAAATAGCAAGTCCAGAAATGATTCCTTCCACTTCGCCAATCTCAATCGCTTTTGCAGTTCCTATAGCATGTGACGTACTACCTAAAGCAACTCCTCGTGCAACTGGACTTTTGATTTTAAATAAACGAAAGATGTGTGTGGCAATCAATGATCCAAAAATACCCGTTGATACAACAATTGCTAAAGTGACTGCATTAACGCCGCCCATTGTATGAGAAAGATCAACGGAAATTGCTGTCGTCACAGATTTTGGTAGCAAAGAAATCACCATCTCCTTCTTCAACAAAAAAAGATAACCAATTCCGACACTAACCAAACAATTCACCACAATTCCAGCAAGAATAGCCGAAATGACCGGAAGAAAATTTTCTTTCAGTAAATGTAGATTCTTATATAAAGGAATCGCTAAAGCAACCGTGGCAGGGGTAATTAGCATCGTTAAAAAATTTCCACCAACATTATAGTCAGCATAACTAATCCCCGTAAAATGCAAAAAGAAAATAATAACAACAATTGACAACACTAAAGGATTGATGATTGGTAATTTATATTTCCGCAAAAATTTATCTGATAATACATACACACCTAAAGTCAGGCTAAGACCAAACAATGGGTTTTTAAGAAACTCACTCAACTTGGTTATCCTCCACTTCATTTTTTTGGTTTTTTCGCTCTTGCAAATAATTGATTGCTGCTTCGACACCTTCTGCTGTTTTCCCAGCAGCCACCATCGTAAAAATTGCACAAACGACTACTGCCCCCAATAAGACAGGCCAGATAGTTGCGATGTCGTCATAATATTCCAATAACCCCACGCCAGCAGGCACAAATAAAATGGTCAGATTGTTCAATAAAAAATCACCAGTTGCTCCAATTTTTTCAGGATCTACTAATTTCATTTCAAATGCTAGAAATAAAAAGATAATACCTAAAATACTTCCTGGAATTGGTAAATGGGCAAACACTCGTATTCCCTCGCCTAAGACAGAGAAAAAAAGAATAATGAAAAACTCTTGAAAAAATTTCATGTAATACACTCCTTACGTCTGATTTTCATTTTACTAACAATCTTTTTCTGAAAGTTTCAAAACGTGCTGTTTCTAAGAAGCATCTTTTGAAAAAATAAATAAGTTTTATTTGGTATATTTAAAGGTGAAGTTGGTGAGTTGTAGGGGACTTTTTTTCTAAAAAAAGGGTTAGCTTGTTCCAGTTGGTCTAAATCATTTTTTCTTTTGATTGATTGCACTTATTACGACCTCGAAGAATGGCTAGCACGAGACACCGCACCTGCTTTTGTGTTGATGTTTCTTTTTTTTTGCACTTTTATAAATTTTTGGAGGTATATATGGATTACTCATTAATGACTCGTCTTGCGGCGGAAGTGTTGGGTACAGCTTTATTGATTATTTTAGGTAACGGTGCTGTAGCCAATGTAGATTTAAAAGGTACAAAAGGTTATGGTAGCGACTGGATGCTGATTGCTGTTGGTTACGGTTGTGGGGTTATGATTCCAGCAATGATCTTTGGTGGGATTAGTGGAAACCACATCAACCCTGCATTTACTATTTCTCTAGCAATGAACGGATTATTCCCTTGGGCAGAAGTTGCACCTTACATTGGCGCACAATTCCTTGGAGCAATCATTGGACAATTAGTCGTTGTTGCTTGTTACAAACCTTACTACGATCAAACAGAAGACGTAAACCACGTGTTAGGAACTTTCTCAACGATCAATAGTGTTGGTTCTAAGTTCAACGGCTTCGTTAACGAATTCTTTGGTTCATTCGTTTTATTCTTTGGCGCTTTAGGAATTACCAAAGCACCTTTCTTCCAAGACAATCTTGGAACTGCTCACTTAGCACTTGGTTTCCTTGTTTGGACACTGGTAGCTTCACTAGGTGGTCCTACTGGTCCTGGATTAAATCCAGCTCGTGACCTTGGTCCTCGTTTGTTACATGCAATCTTACCATTGAAGCACAAAGGTTCATCACAATGGAGCTACGCTTGGGTACCAGTTATTGCACCTATCTGCGCTGGGATCGTTGCAGTCTTCTTATACAAAGCACTATTCATGGCTTAATCTTATCGATAAAAAGCGCACAATGAAAAATTTCATTGTGCGCTTTTTTTTGTTAATGTATGGTCCTTTCAATTTAAGCAACTTCTTACTTATCCTGCTAAGTTTGCTTCACTTTTCTCAATAACAGAATCATTGACACAGAAACGAGAAAACTTGATAAAAAAGATAGGACAAAGACACCACTTGTCACCCCCTTTTCAATTCGTTATTCAATAGTCAATTATCGTAAGTGCTTGCTCGAACTCTTCTTGCAAATGCTTTTTTTGATAGGTCAAAAATGCTGGATAATGGTCACGTAAAACACCACGTAATTTCATTGGATTATATTTTTCTACCAACTTTTCTTGCAGTACAAATTTTCTTGTCAGTTGCCATTCATAATAATAGCCAAATGGGCGACAGCTATATTTCGTTCCATGAATGACCTGATCTTCAAATCGACGATGGGTATGCCCAAAAACGACTTGTTTTACATTGTCATACTGATCTAAAAGCTCCCCCATTGAAGCAGAACCCAAAAAGGCATTCAATTTATTCCAACGTTCATAAGGCGCAGATTGATAGACAATAAATTCTTTTTTTGGGACAAAATGCGTAGCCATTATGACAGCTAAATTTTTTTGCGCAAGTGTTTCAAGAAGTTGGTTAGTTGCCACTAGCACTTGCTCATTGACTTCCAAATCTGTCCCCTCTCGTTCAATCATTCGGTCATACCAATATAAACGCTTCATCCGTAAAATTTGTTCCTCATCAGTTAGTTCAGAAAACTGGTAATCATACCAACCATTCATTCCAAGTAGAACAGTATGGTCATTTAATGCAAGATAACGTTCATTCAAAAAATGGTTATCTGGAAAATGATTCATCATTGGCTCACCTGTCACATCTGCGAGTTCATGATTGCCAAAATTAAACGTCGTGGGCAATCCTCTCATCGCAAAAAAATCAACAACTGCCAAAGCCTGACTGACCTTATTGGCGATGTCACCTGCCAAATGTAGGCGCGTAATATCCCTTTTTTGTAACACTTGCCATAAATCATTCAATTGTGATTCGCCAAATTTATTGATATCTACGTGTAAATCACTAATTACTGCCAGTTTCCCCATTTATTGTTACCTTCTTAATTGAAATTTTTTAATCTTTTCTAACAACAGGTAGATTGCCCTTTAATAACCCGCTTGGACCTTTCAATTGCAAACTTTGATACGTTGGTTCTAAAGCTAAAGTTGTCGGATTATCTAAATACATTTCAGCACTTTTTTTGATACGGATTGGTCCTAATGGCGTATCTACTAAAATGGAGTACAAACTAAGATCAACCGTTGACTGTTTTTTGATCAAAATCAAGCGAAAAGCCGTATCTAATTGACAAGTGATCCGACTATCAGCAAACGGCCCGTCGCCATTTTCTAGATCCAGCAAAATTTGTTCATCTTCTTCTCGATGGCTTTCTAACCAGCTTTGTGCTTCCTTTGTCACTATTAATTCCATAGTCGATTCTCTCCTAACATTTATTGATGAGCCTTCGCCCATTCACTTTTTGTAATGCCTCTTAATATAACCGAAATCATTTTTTCTTTCCAACGTCGTGCATCAGGAATCATTCCTTCTTGTTTCATTCCGAGTTTTTCCATCACGCGACCAGAGTTTGGATTTTCAACATCATGGTAAGCAAAAATGCGTACGAGATCCAACTTAGTAAATCCCAAAGTAAGTAAAGCTTCCGCTGCTTCTGCGATGTATCCATTTCCCCAATAGTTTTTGTTCAGCACATACCCTAGCTCAGCAACTGCTGCAACATCTTCAATTCTCAAATCAATCGTACCAATCATCTTACCCGTTTCTTTGACTTCAATGGCATACTTTCCCAAAGGAGCATTCATAAAATAATTGGCGATTGAAATTTTTGTTTCTTCTAATGTTTGATGGCGAATAAAAACAAAACGAGTCGTTTCTTCATCGTTCGCGTATTCAAACATATCTTCCGCATCCATGATCGAAATAGGGCGCAACCATAGTCGAGCTGTCTCTATTTGTTGATGCTCAGCAAAAATCAAGTTTCGGTTTACTTTTAATTCCATCTGCATCACGCACCAATCGCTAGTTTTCTAATTACTGTAGCGAAATTTAACAGAAGAAGCAAGTATTTACCTGACTTTCCTTAGCCTTTTCTTAAAAGAAAAAGAATAAAAAACAAAACAAGAAAGTTTTAATAACTAGTTGAAAAAGAATAATGTTTTGTTCACAGTTTGTTAATATCTCTTAGCTATAGTTTTCTTATCAAAACAAATCAAGTATTTGGAGGAATCATTATGAACGAGCAAATCAAAAATATTTATTTTATTGAAGAAACACAAAACATAGAAGGTTCATATATTGAAGTCAAAACTCTTTTTGTCAATGAAGACAAAGAAACGGCTCTTCAATTTTACGAAACACAGACAAAGAAACAACAAAAGTCCTTTGGTTTGACGCTCAGTGAATATAAAATCAAGGCCGAAGCAAGTTATTTCTATCAACTATTAAAACGCTGGAGCCATTTACCTGCCGATTTTTATCGTAAAATGAATATCGTTCAATACCAACCTCTTGCAGAATACTATGCATGAGGTAAAGTTAAGCTTTCTTTAAGGTGAATCACTTACAATCGATTTATCCTAAAGGAGGCGATGAACGATGTTCTTACACTGGATCGCAACTTTTTTAACCGATGAAACGCCGCGAATCAGTCCTTATGAGATTGACAGCGAATGCCTGTTGCCAACTGATTTTCCGAACTGAGTGCAAAATAGCAAAAAGCCAAGACAAAACCATTAGTCGTTTTGTCTTGGCTTTTTCTCTAGCTCTTATTTAAATGCTTGATTCACATCATCTAACATTAATTTCATTGACTCTAATCCGCCACCACTCAAATACCATACATCTGGTTGTAGTGAAATGATCTTCCCATTTTTTCCTGCATTCGTTTGCGCAATCAATTCGTTTTCTGCCAGATTATTTTGGCTGTCATCTCCACCAATTGCTTTGGTACGATCAATCACAAATAGTAAGTCTGGATTTGTTTCTAAAACATATTCAAATGAAACACTTTGACCATGTGTTGAAGGTTCAATTGTATCATCTGCTTGTGGGAAGCCAAAAACGTCGTGTACAAATCCGAAACGTGAGCCAGAACCATAAGCAGATAGTTGACCTTCATTCACTAAAACAACTAAAGCCTTTTGATCAAGTTCCCTTGCTTTATCGGCTGTTTTTTCGATTTCAGTAGCTAATTCTTTGATTTGTTTCTTTGCTTCAGATTCTTTATCAAAGATTTCACCTAAAGTTAAGACATTTTGTTGGATTGATTCCCATGGTTTTTTCGTATCAACTGATAAAAATAAAGTCGGTGCGATTTTACTTAGTTCTTCTTGAAAATCACTTTGACGACCAGAAATAATGATTAAGTCTGGTTTCATTTGATTGATTTTTTCTAAATCTGGTTCTTTGATTCCCCCAGCAGATTCCACTTCTTTGTAACTTGATAAATAACCAGGTAAATTTTGCGTTGCGGCACCAATAACTTGATCTCCTACGCCCAATGCATCAAGTGTATCTAATGATCCATTGTCAAAAACGACAACTTTCTGAGGATTCTTCGTTACTTTTACTTCACCATTGCTGTCTTTGACTGTCAACGTCGTTTCTTCACTGCTGGCAGTTTTTGTTGCTGTTGTATCTTTTGATTTATTCCCTGTTCCACAAGCTGTTAACAATGATGCAACAACCACGAAACTAAACATCCATTTTTTCATTCTTTATTCTCCTAACATTTATTTTTAGAAATAAAGACAGAATCTGCGACCTTCAATTTCGCAAATTCGTATGTCCATTTCATATAATTCGTCGAGTACGGCTTTTTGGATAATCTCATTGGTTTTCCCTTGCGTAAACAATTTTCCTTCTTTCATTGCCACAATTTCATCAGCATAACTAGCGGCAAAATTAATATCGTGAAGAACAATTATTACTGTTTTTCCAAGTTCAGTCACCAATTTTTTTAAAATCTGCATGATTTGAACTGCAAAATTCATATCTAAGTTATTCAAAGGTTCATCTAGCAAGATATAATCGGTATCTTGTGCTAAAACCATCGCAATATATGCACGTTGGAGTTGTCCGCCAGACAAGGTATGGACGAATTGATCTGCCAACTTAGTTAGTCCCAAATGTTTGAGCGCTTCTTCCACAAGCTGATGATCTTCTTGTGTCAAACGTCCTTTTGTATAAGGAAACCGACCAAATTCAACCAATTCTCTAACTGTAATTTGTAAATTCAATTCATTAGATTGACGTAAAATAGCTAATTTTTTCGCTAAGTCATTTGACTTCCATGTTCGTACTTCATTATGATCTAAATAAATTTCCCCTGTATCTTTTGGGACTAAACGACTAACCAAGGAAAGCAAAGTTGATTTTCCCGCGCCATTTGGTCCAATAAAAGCTGTTAATTGTTTTTCTTGGATCGTCAAGTTTATATTATCTACCACTGCTTTTCCTTGATAAGCTTTATTCACATCAGCTAAATCAATCATCCCGCTTGCTTCCTTTCACGAATTAATTTTAGTAAAAAGTAACTACCACCCAGAAATTCAATCACCACACTAATTGTTGTATTCCAACCAAAAAGTTGTTCAACAAGTAGCTGGCCTCCAGTCAATAACAACATCGCCACTAAAAAACTACCCACAAATAAAACTTTATGTCGATACGTTGCAAATAACCGGTAACTAACATTTGCTACGATAAACCCTAAGAAGGTCATAGGACCTACTAAGGCTGTCGCTGTTCCCGTCAGTAAACTAACCACAAACAGCACAAGGAATTGTAATCGCGCAACATCTACACCTAAGTTCGTTGCTTGTTCTCTTCCCAAGTGAATAACATCTAGAAAACGATGTAAATAAAACAGTAGACACCAGCCAGTAACAATCAAACAAGCAGCCGGCAAGAGATATTGACTCTGGATATTCCCAAAACTCGCGAACAACCGACCTTGTAACAAATCATATTCATTAGGGTCCATTATGACTTGTAAAAACGTACTCATACTCCCAAACAACGTTCCTAGGACCATCCCAGTCATCAATAATAAAAACAAGCTAGCTTGCATTTTTTTTAATAAAAAATAGAATAAAATCAAACTCAAGCCAACCATTAGACTAATTGTCAGCAAAAAAAAGACAAGGCCTGTTTGTTGTAGCATCGTCACACCGCCCAATAAGAAAAATAAAATTGTTTGAACAAGCACATACAACGAATCTAGTCCTAAAACGGACGGAGTTAGAAATTGATTCTGACTGATAGTTTGAAAACTGATTGTTGCCCCACTCACTGCTAATGAAACTAAGAAAAAAGCACCAATTTTTTTACTTCTCAATGCCCAAGCAAACGACCAATTCCCATAAGTATTGATGATTAAATAACTTATCGTAACCAAGCACACTACACTAACTAATAACAATAAGCGCCAGCATCTATTTTTTTTCATCGTTTCTCCCCCTTCACTAATAAAAAGAGGAAAATAATTCCACCAATTATTCCAACAATGACACTCACTGGAATTTCATAAGGATAAATTAGAATGCGAGCCAAAATATCGCAAATTAATAAAAAAATACTTCCAAACAATGCAGTTATTCCTAAAGTTTGATGGACCTGATCTCCATACATTCTCGCCACTAAATTGGGAACAATAACACCTAAAAATGGCATCGTTCCAACCATAATCAATACGACTGCACTAGCTAAAGAAACTAATCCTACTCCTAATAACTGCATTTGGTGATAATTCATACCAAGGTTCACCGCAAATGATTCACCCAATCCCACAATCGTAAATTGATATGCAAAATAATAAATAATTCCTAGTAAGGGGATCGTTAGATAAAGCAATTCATAGTTGCCACGCAGAATAGTGGAAAAGTTGCCTTGTAACCACGACGACATATTTTGGACTAGCTGATTTTGGTAAGCAAAAAAAGTTGCGACGGAACCAATAATATTTCCCCACATCACACCGATCAGTGGCAACATCAATTGATTTTTTTGTGGAATCATTCGTGCAAAAAGAAGAAACAATCCTGTCCCTAAAAAAGCAAATGCAAAAGCCGTTACTGAACGCGTGACAATTGACGCATTTGGCAGAAAAAGCATCACAACCAAAATTCCTAAACGTGCACTGTCCATCGTTCCAGCAGTCGTTGGTGAAACAAATTTGTTCTGTGTCAAGTGCTGCATAATCAGCCCACAAATACTACTTGTGGCTCCTACTAGAACAATACAAATAGTGCGAGGTAATCGACTAATAAGGAACAATTGTGCACTTTGGGTATCCGCTTGAAAAAATTCTGTTACTTGTACCGATGACACTCCAATCAATAATGAAAGTAAACTGAATCCCACTAAGCTGGTAATCAACCAGCGATAACGCATAAAATCCCTCTTTTCTAATTGAGAATGATTTTCATTCTTATTCTAAGTGAGAAACTGAGCAAAAGCAACCGCTTTTTTGTCATTTGTCTTATTTCAAATAATTTGTGTTATAATCGCTGTATCAAACGCTATAAAGGAGGGCTTCTTTTGCCACAAGATGAATTGCAAAGTCACTTGGACAAAGGTCGTTACGGAACACCTTTGGTCAACCCAGATGAACAACATAAATATCTAGGAACTTTTCGTGAGCGTTGCTATGTCAGTATGACCATTGGCGAAATGGAAAAAGCTGAGAATCAAGCAAACTTCATCAAAGAACTTGAAAAACATCCAGATGAACAAATCTTATTAAATGGCAGCATGCCTGAAGACCTTCAAGCACGCTATATCCAATTGGCAACAAAACAAAAAGTTCGTTTCACAGTAATCAATGACTTTGTCAAAAATGATGACGATAGTCTTGGTCTGATTTTAACTGCTAAAGAAGCGGTCAATGAGCCCGTCATTGATATTGAAAAAAAATACCCAAAAGAACAAGAATCTGAACAATCAGAAAAACCGAAAAAAAGTCTTTGGGACAAATTATTCCACTAAGATAGCAAAAAGCTCGTGTAAATTCATTGAAGAATTTTACACGAGCTTTTTTATTTAATTCAACTTATTTTTCTTCTTCGTTCCAATGGTTCAATGCCCAGACTTCCGGATATAAAAGTTTCAACACCGCTAATGTTAGTCGTTGTCCCGTCCCAGAAAATGGATAGACGTGCATGTGCATGGCAGGATTAAAATTAGCTTCAATGATCCCATAAGCTTTCTCATCTGTTGCCGGATCCATTTCTTTATCTGGAATAATCAAATCGATTCCACTGACTTTTGCTCCCAACGCCGTAACAGCTGCAACGGCAATTTCTTTGTACGCATTAGAAAACTCAGCTGTTACATCAATTGAATCTCCACCAGTACTGATATTAGAATTTTCCCGTAAATAAACGATTTGATCTTTCGCAGGAATAGAATCAATTGTTAATCCTTGTTCTTTCAGCATCAATTGTTCAAGATCCCCTAACTGAATTAATTCTAATGGTGCGCGATGGTTCGTCCCACGTAAAGGATCTTGATTTTTTTGAGCAACTAATTCCGCCACAGTTTGTTCCCCATTGCCAATAACATTTGCAGGTATCCGAAGTAAGATTGCTTGAACTTGTCCATCAATCACAAAAAAGCGATACTCCGTTCCAGGTAAAAATTCCTCAACTAAAACAGATGTGTCTTCCCGAAAAGCAATTTCTAATCCTTTTTGATAGTCTTCTTCACTCGCCCCTTCTTTAAAAATGGTGATACCCAATCCGTAATTCGTTGATTTTGGTTTAATGACAAATGCTTCATTGGCAAAACGGGAATAGGCACGTTTGGCGTCAGCCATTGAAGTAAACTCTGCACCAGCAGGGACGCGAAAGCCTGCTTCTGCCAGAATTTTTTTGGTCACTGTTTTATTTTCCATGATCAAAGGCACAATGTAACTATCTTTACTTGTCATATTTGCATTTTTAACGTATTCGACATGCTTTTCAAATTGCAAGCGTAAAAACTGATCTGCTTCATCAATCACTTTCACTTGAATTCCTTTTTGAATTGCATCAAAAAGGAAAATCTGTGTGGATAGCTCCATCTCACGAAAACCAGCCAATTGATAAGGGCGCTCATGACTTTCAGCATCGTATTTTCTGCCTAAGGCAACGGCAACAGCCTTTTGGCTATCACTTTGTGCTTCTGTATATAATTGGGCAGCAATCGTCTGAGAGGGGTTATTTAAGCGTTCAGTTAACTTGTCGATTATAGGCAATAATTCTTCATGTTGTAAAGCTTGAACCATCTCTTTCATTTGTGCAAAGAGCGTCAGACCTTCTTCATACATGGCCGTTTGATCCAAAGGCCCTTCTAAAGCAACCCGATTGTTGTAAAGCGTTCCTTCTTCTACCCATTCGTCGACAGATGATCCTTCAGGTGTCCATAACATAAACACTAAAAATAATTGTAAAAATTGCACTTGTTCTTTACTAATTCCTAAATGGTGGTAAGGGTTCAAATCAATATTTCGCAGCTCGATATAACGTACACCCATCTTCGCAACGTCCGCAACTCTTTTACCTCCACGGAAACGAACAGGTGCATAGAATTCTTTTTCTTCAGATAACTTTCCTTCTTCAATCATTTGTTCAATATCTGCTAAGTACTGATTCATTGAAGCATAAGAAACTTTTACGTTTGAATGGTTAGTGTAGCCATATTCACTGTTTCGAATACTACGAACAGGTTCATGAGGATGTAACTCATCAACGAAATAATTTGCCTCGCTTAATGGGGAAGCCCCGTATAAATACGTAATCAACCAACGATAGCGCAAAAAGTTTCTTGCAACTTTTAAATACACTTCTGTTTTAAAAGTTGCAAATTCTTGAATCTCTGTTTGTTGAACAAACAAAGTACGAATTAATTCCTCACCAAATTCAAAATTAAAATGAATACCACTAACCATTTGTTTTCGTTTACCATATTCTTTTGCTAAATAGCGACGATACAAAACATCTTCAAACGTTGCTAGCTTGGCAATCATGATTTCCTCATCTTTTTGTGGCAAAGCAGGTGGCATACTTAATGGCCAAATCATTTCCTCATCTGACATTGATCGAGAAGTCACATCATAAATAGCATCTAAATATTGAAAAAGTTCTTCAATGGAATCTGTTACTGGTGTAATCATTTCCACCTGAGTTTCACTAAAATCAGTTTGAATATATGGATGATACGTGCGATCTCCAAAAATAGCTGGATGATCTGTTTTTGCTAACTTTCCATCGTGTGTTACCCGTTGTCCTTCGCGTTCAATTCCAAATCGAGCTTGATCGATAAACGGTATGACACTTGAATGTTCTAATAATTTTTTAAAGTTCATCATTACATGTCCTCCACTTCATACATTGACATTATAGTAAAAAACAACCAGAAAAAGAACGATCTTGCTTTAAAATGAGGAGATTATGAAAAACTGCACAAAAAAAGAAGTATGCCAGTCTTTTCCCAGCATACTTCATACATTTCAAAACACCATGTTCACAGTTTAATTGATTATTCTTCTTTAAGTAGTCCTTTGAACAACCCAATAACAAAATCATTGGGATCAAATGGTTCTAGGTCATCGATTCCTTCACCCAATCCAACTAATTTTACTGGTAAATGCAATTCATTTCTGATAGCTAAAACAATTCCACCTTTAGCAGTCCCGTCTAGTTTAGTCAAAACTAAGCCAGTTACATCTGTTGTTTCTTTAAATTGCTTTGCTTGGACCATTGCATTTTGCCCCGTTGTTGCATCTAATACCAATAATGTTTCATGTGGTGCATCTGGTAACTCACGTTGAATCACACGTTTGATTTTTTCTAATTCTTTCATCAAATTAACTTTATTTTGCAAGCGCCCCGCTGTATCGACAAGCAAAACATCTGCTTCCTCTGCTTTTGCACGTTCCAACGCATCATAAACAACTGCGGCTGGATCGCCACCAGCATTTCCGTGAACGACTTCCACACCTGCGCGTTCGCCCCAGACTACTAATTGGTCAATCGCTCCCGCACGGAACGTATCAGCTGCCGCCATCAAAACTTTTTTGCCTTCATTTTTGTATTGATGCGCAAGTTTCCCAATACTTGTCGTTTTACCCACGCCATTCACACCAACAAAAAGCATGACCGTCAGACCTTCTGGTTGAATATTCAACTCATTCACTTCATTAAGCCCTTCTTGTTCATATAAATCAACTAGTTTTTCAATGATGGCATTTTGAACTTCTGCTGGTTTCTTCGCGTTGCGCAGTTTCACTTCTTGACGCAAAGATTCTGTAATTTGAATTGCTGTTTCAAAACCAACATCTGCACCAATCAATGTTTCTTCTAACTCTTCAAAGAAATCTTCATCAACTGTTCGAAAATTGGCAAACAATTCATTCATTCGCTCGCCAAAAGTTTTTCTCGTTTTTTCTAATCCTTTGTCATACTTTTCTTGGACTTCAACGACTTCTTCTGGTTGTTCTTCACCAGTAAATGCTCGTTTGATTTTGTCAAAAAATCCCATTTGATTCCCCCCTATGCTAAAACAAATTTCTCAATTGCTTGTGCAACACCATCTTCAATATTGCTTGCAGTCAAATAGTCTGCACTTTCTTTAACTAAAGGAACAGCATTTGCCATTGCAACACCCATTCCAGCGTATTCGATCATTGGTAAATCATTTTCTTCATCACCAATTGCCATGACTTCTGCTTGGGTGATCCCTAACTCTTCTGCTAGTAAAGAAATTCCATACGCTTTAGTAACACCTTTTGGCATAAATTCTAGCAACATACTACGAGTCTTGATGATTTCAAATTGCTCATGGAACACACTTGGAATTTCTTTAATTTTTGGATCTAGTTCTTCTTGTGCATAAGCAATAACTGCTTTATTCAAAACATTTGCCTTTTTAACGTCCATCAAAGTTCCTGGACGGAAATCCAAAACTTTATTCAACACATTATAAAGTGATTGTTTTTCAGGAGCTGTTGGCAATTGATAAACAATACCATCAGATAACACATCTAGCGGCAAAGACAACTCTTGTGCTAACTGGGCCAATTGCTCAATATCTGCAATAGTCATTACTTTTTTCGCCATGATCTCGCCTGTGTCATTTTTTTGAACAAGCCCACCATTAAACGTAATGCTGTAATCACCTGCATCAAGCAGATCCAATTCCGTTAAATAATGTGCCATAGCCGCCAGTGGACGACCTGTGCACAAAACGATTTTGACTCCTTGATTTTTTGCTCGCGCTAAAATTTCTTTATTTCTAGCAGAAATTTGTTTTTCTTCATTTAGTAATGTTCCATCTAAATCAATGGCTACTAATTTAATCATATTTACTTCCTACTCTTTCACAACAAGATTCTCGTCTTCTTTAAGATCTTCCATACGGACAGAAACGATTTTTGAAACACCAGATTCTTGCATCGTTACGCCATACAAAACATTTGCAGCTTCCATTGTTCCTTTACGGTGTGTGACAACAATAAATTGGGTATCATTTTGGAAATTACGTAAATAGTTACCAAAACGTGTCACATTTGCCTCATCCAAAGCTGCTTCTACTTCATCAAGAATACAAAATGGTACTGGACGAACACGAATGATTGAGAACAGCAAAGCAATTGCCGTTAATGCGCGCTCCCCACCCGAAAGTAAGCTTAGACTTTGTAATTTTTTACCTGGAGGTTGAACTTCGATTTCAATTCCTGTTTTCAATAAATCAGTTGGATCAGTCAAGACAAGTTCTGCTCGACCACCACCAAACATATTCGGAAAGACGACTTTGAATTCTTTGCGGATTGCTTCAAAAACTTCTTTAAAACGTGTGCGAACTTCGTCATCCATTTCATCCATTGTTTCAAACAACTGATTTTTCGCAGAAAGCAAATCATCTCGTTGAGTAGATAAAAACGTATAACGCTCATTCACCTGTTCGTATTGTTCGATTGCATTCAAGTTAACTGGTCCCAGTGCTTCAATACTTCGTTTCAATGCCGCTACTTTTTCTTTGCTACCTGAAACATCTGTTGTTGGTTGATAATCGACCACAGCTTTTTCAAAGGTCATTTGGTATTCTGTTTCTAAGTACGTAACATGCTGGTCTAACAGCATTTCTGCGCGGTCTTTATTCACTTCAAGTTTTGATTGCTCAGTTAAACGAACTTTGTGTTCTTGATTTTGTTGTGCCAATACTTCAGCTAATTGATCGATTTCAACTTGGGTTGCGTCGCGAGACGTTTTCACTTCTTGAAGCTCAATCTGGAGCTGTTCACGTTGGGTAGATAATTCGTGAATTTTTTCGTCTAAACTTTCTTCTGTCAACTCATGATCAGAAAAGTTTGCAGTTAACGCTGCTAACTGTTTCTCTAAACTTGTCTGGCGCTCCATTGCCTCTGTTTTTTGGACACGCGCACCACGTAACTGGATCTGCAAGTGGTTAAATTGCTCTTTTAATACAGCAAGATCCGCTTGCTGTTGCGCTTTTTGTCCTTGGATTTGCGCACGACGGGCTTCCATTTGATCGCTTTCTTGACTTAAAGATTTGATTTCTTCGTCAATTTTCGTGCGTTGTTCTTCCAATTCTTGTTGCTTCGTTGCTAATTCTGTACGTTGTTTTTCATAAGTTTCGATAAATTGATTTAACTCACGGGTCTCAAAATTAGAAATCTGTTGTTCTTTTTCAAATCGTGTTAAATCATTTGAGATATTTTGAAGTTTATTTGCAACTTCTTGCTCTTCAAAACGTAACTGTTCCATCACACTTCGTGCTGCTTCGTATTCTTCACTAAGTGTCGTCACTTTTTCTTGTAAAACTTGCACTTTCTTTTCTTGAACTTGTAGTTCTTGATTTGCTTGGTCAAACTCACTAGTCAATTGTTTCAATTCTTGATTTTGAGCGAATAAACTTCCTTGATTTCCACGTTTATTGGCTCCACCAGTCATCGAACCACCTGCGTTCATCACGTCTCCCTCTAAGGAAACCACGCGATATTGATAATGAATCGTTTGTGCAATTGCATTCGCACTGGCTAGATCTTTTGCTAAAAGAATCGTTCCCAATAAATTATTCACTACTGATTGGATTGCATCTGAGTAAGTCACTCGTTCACTTGCTACGCCTAAAAAACCCTCGATAGTCGCTGCTTGTGCTGCAACATGAGCAGGTAATTGACGTGGTTTAATCGTTGTCAATGGCAAGAAAGTTGCACGCCCACCTTTTTGTTGTTTCAAATAAGTAATTGCTTGTCTTGCATCCACTTCATTTTCAACAATAATATGTTGTGCAGCCCCGCCTAGTGCGGTTTCGATCGCTAAGGTGAAATCCGCTGGAACATCGATTAATTCAGCAACTGCACCTACAACGCCAGATAATTGTTGTTTGTGTTGTAATACTAAACGTACACCTTGATAAAAACCAAAGTAATTTTCTTGGATTTCTTGCAAACTCTTTTGTCGTGCACGTAACTGTTGCACCTGATTCATCAGTTGATACATTTTGGGGTGCTCAGTATTCAACCGTTCTTGGAATTTCTTTCCTTCAGTCTGAATAGCTGCCACTTTTGCTTTTGTTTCTTCTGATGATTGAGCCAGTTTCGTTTGTTGCTCCACTAATTCTGCTTTTTTTGTCGACAATTCTGCGACAGTTGCTTGAACTTCTGTTTGTTTTGCCAGTGTTTGTTGGCTCTTTGCTGTCTCTTGCTGATACTGACGTTCTAAATATTTCAATTCATTTCCGACAGCAGCTTGTTCTTGCATTAAATCGACATATTGATCACGTAATTCAGCTAATAATTCTTTTGTCGATTTTTGATATTTTTCAAGTTCTTGTTGGGTCACCATCAATTGTGCTTCTGCTTGCTGGATTTCCGCTTCTTTCTTGTCGACATCTTTTGTTAAACTAGCTTGTTGTTTTTCAAAGTGTTGAACTTTTTTCTGCGCTTCCGCTAAAGATGCTTGGTATTCTTGTGTACTTTGTTTCGTATGTTTTGAGCGTTCCAGTAAGACATCTTTTTGTCCTTCTGTTTGCTTTAGACTTTCTGACAAAGCAAGTAATTTTTGCTGATTCTTTTCAATCACACGATCTGCTTGAGCATTTTGTTTACGCCAAGTTGCAAGTATTGATTCATGCTCTTGTATTTGTTCAGTTACGTTCGCTAATTCTTGGTTAAATTGTTTTAATTCAGCTTCTCGTTGTGTCCACTCAGTTCTCGCCGTTTCGATTTCAGCAATCATTAGAGCAATATCTGTTTCAGTCAACTCTTCTTTTAAGCGTAAAAACTCCTTTGCTGCCTTACTTTGAGTAGCTAAAGGAGTTAGCTGTTCTTCTAATTCATAGATGATATCTTGAACTCGGCTAAGGTTATCTTCTGTTTCAAAAAGCTTTTGTTCAGCTTTTTTCTTACGTTGTTTATACTTTAAAACACCCGCCGCTTCTTCAAAGATTCCACGACGGTCTTCTGGTTTACTACTAAAAATCGCTTCAACTTTCCCTTGTGAGATGATTGAAAAAGATTCTTTTCCCAACCCAGAATCTAAAAACAATTCTTGGATGTCTTTCAAACGACAAGATTGTTTATTGATAAAAAAATCGCTTTCCCCTGTTCGACGATAACGACGTGTCACACTGACTTCATTGTATTCCAATGGTAGATAATGGTCTTCATTATCTAAAATAACTGTTACTTCTGCTACATTTAGTTGCTTACGGGAATCTGAACCTGCAAAAATAATATCTGGCATCTTTCCACCACGCAGACTTTTCGCCGATTGTTCACCTAAGACCCAACGAATGGCTTCCGTGATATTACTTTTTCCGCTACCATTTGGGCCGACAACTGCTGTAACACTGTTTTCGAAGTCAATCACTGTTTTATCAGCGAATGACTTGAACCCAGCGATTTCAATTCGTTTCAAATACACGAAAGCTTTCCCTCACTTACTCTTCCAAGGCTGCTAATGCATTTTCAGCGGCAGCTTGTTCTGCTAATTTTTTTGATTTTCCTTGACCCGTACCTATTAATTGATCATCAACATAGACTTCAATCCAAAAGATACGTTCATGGGCGGGGCCTTCCTCTTTAATCAAGCGATATTCAATAAAAACATCTCCTGATTTTTGCAAGACTTCTTGCAATTTGGTTTTGTGATCCATCTCATGTGAAAAAGCACCTGCTTTGACTTTTGGGAAGATAACTTGCTCGATAAATGCGTGTGCTGTTTTGAAGCCTTGGTCCAGATACAAAGCACCTAGAAAAGCTTCAAATAGGTCGCATAGTAACGCAGGGCGTGTTCGTCCACCAGAGTTTTCTTCACCTTTACCTAACAAGACATGTTTATCAAAATGACATTCTTTTGCAAATTTTGATAAACTGTCTTCACGAACGATTGCTGCACGCATTTTTGTCAATTTTCCTTCTGGTAAATCTGGATACAAGCGATACAAATACTGAGAAACCATCAATTCTAATACTGCGTCTCCCAAAAATTCCAAACGTTCATTGTCTGATAGGTGTAAATTGCGATGCTCATTCACATAGGATGAATGAGTAAAAGCTTGTTCAAGTAAATTTAGATCGTGAAAAACGATTGTATATTTTTCTTTGAGTTCTTTTGTCAGCTGATTGTCCATTTTCCACATTCCTTTTATAGGATATTTTTCATACTTCCTTATTATACTGGTTTTTTGATAATTTTGAAATGTTTGGCTAAAAAGTAAGAAAGCTTTAAGAAAAACGTTGTGGTTCAACATAGTTTGCTTTGAACAATTAGATTTGTTTCTAGAAAAAAGTTCTCAAATTTTCGAAAACTTGTGGTCGCCTATCTTACTCTTCCTCATTTTTTATATCTAACTAAAAAATAAGGCCAACCAACAAGTGGTTGACCTTATTCATCGTAAAATCATTAGCGAAAATAGTTCCTGTTAAAAATTTTGATTAACGTGAAGCATCTGTCACAGAAACTTCTGCCCAAGGATTACGTTCGTCGTATGCCCAGTTCCAGTCTTTTACGCGATTATTTACAGGTAAAACTTCATTACGGAATAATGTTGGAATTGCAAAGGCTTCTTTAAACGCATATTCTTGCCATTTTTGATATGCTTCTTTTTGGAAATCTGCATCAAACGCATCACTTGAATTGATTGCATCAATTAATTTTGTGTTTTCTTCAGATTCGTAACGTGTGTAGTTAAATGCTGCATTTGGTCCCCATAGTCCACTTGGATTTGGATCAGTTCCTGTATTCCAAGCTGCTTGGTAAACGTCAATTTCAGGATCATCATTTTTTAGTTTGTCATAGAATGAGTTAAACTCAATTAAACGTCCAGTTGTGTATTCAACATTTAAACCAATTTGTTTCCATTGTTGTACATAGTAATCAGCTAATGGTTGTGCTGTTTCGCCACCTGACATTGACGCAAATTTAATTGTTAACTCTTTGCCGTCTTTGTCTTCACGAATGCCATCACCATCAACATCTTTAAATCCTGCGTCATCTAATAATTTGTTTGCTTTATCGATATCTTGTGTATAACCTTTTAGTTTAGAATCATGGTAAGACTCGAATACTGGAGGAATCAATGAAGTTGCATTGCTTCTTAAGCCAGCGTAGAATTTGCTACCTACAGAGTCATTGTCTAAAGCATAACCCATTGCTTGACGTAATGATTTGTCAGCCATTTTTGAATTAGGATCATATTCCACTGTGCTTTCTTCATTATTCCATTTACCCAATTTAAATCCAAGGTAAGTGTATGAAGTTTGTTCACGACCTAAGTTTGTATAGCCTTCGATATCTTTATATGTTTCATAAGTATCTGTTGGCATTTGGAAAATCATGTCATACAACTTAGAGTTCAATGCTTCTGTCGCACTTGCTGTTTGTACTGATTTCATAGTAATTTTTTTCAGTTTTGGTGTGCCGTTCCAGTAGTACTCATTTGGTAAATATTCTACTGATTCACCAGCGACAATATTACTCATGTAATAAGGACCAAAAGTTACGGGGTGTTTACGAACTTGATCGCTTGATTCCATGTCTTTGATTGCTACGCCTTCAAGTGTATGTTTTGGAGCAGCATATGAGTAAACGCCACCGCCAGCTTGTAACATACTTGGCTCAACTTTTTTATATTCAATCTCAACTGTTTTGTCATCTACTTTTTTAATTCCAGAAATTGTATCTGCTTTGCCATCATGATATTCTTCCATACCAATTACATTACGGAAAGTATCATCATAACGAATACCTGTATAGTCTTTGTGACCGATGATTTCGTAAGAGAAGATCACGTCGTCTGCCGTAACATCCACTCCGTCAGACCATTTCACATTGTCTTTCAGTTTGATTGTTGCAATTTTTTTATCTTGGTCTAAGTCTAAAGTAGCTGCTCCATCATCAGTGATTTTGAAATCTGTATCATTTGAAAACAATGCTTCATGTGATGGTGCCATGAATGCTGCATCAAACGCATCTTGATAGAATTCCCATTGGAACAACCCAGCGAATTGACTATCTGTTGCAACTGCGGCTTCTAATTCACCATCTTTAATTGCCTCTTTATCATTTTTTGTTGCAAGTGGGAATGATAAAGCTTGGCTATCCCCTTTATCTCCTGAAGCATTTCCAGAAGAATCCGTACCGCTGCCGCCGCCACAAGCTGCGAGCGTTACGACAGATAACAATGTTACTACTCCAAAAATCGTTTTCTTCATTCCTATATCCCCCTTATTCGTTCTATCCTAAACGTTGACGCGCATCAGCAGAACGCTTGAATGCTTGACCAACATAGTTTATACACAACATCAAAACTAAAATTAGCATTGACGCGGGTAACCAGATCCATTGACGATTAACTAACACTTCACCACTACTTGCGTAACCAATTAACGTTCCCAAACTTGGTACATTCGTAGGTAATCCAAAACCTAAGAAAGTCAAAGTAGTTTCAATTCCAATATTTGCTGCAAAGTTCATTGTTAAGTTGGTAATAATCAATGAACTTAAATTGGGCATAATTTCACGGAACATGATTTTAAAATCACTTGTCCCCATTGTTTTCGATGCACTAACGTAATCACGTCTTGCTTCTGACAATGTTTTACTTCTAAAGAGTCGTGCTTTCGCTACCCAGTAGAATGCACTCATGATAAAAATGAATGACCAAACATTGTATTTAGGAATAATTGAAACAAATACGATAATAATCAGCATAATTGGCAAAATCATGACGAAATCAACAATTCGCATCAAAATATTATCAATCATTCCACCGTAATAACCAGAAATGATTCCTAGTCCAACCCCGATGATCGAAGTAATGATCGTAATCGCAAAACCAATCAACACAGAGTTTCTAGCACCAATCACTAATTGACCAAAAACATCTCGTCCGCCTTCATCTGCACCAAGCAAAAATTTATGACCTTGTGTAGAAATTGCTCCAGGTTCAGCGTATTTATCAAAAATACTTACATACATTACTTTATCTTGGTCTGTTAAAATAGCACCAATAAAGACAAACAACAATAAAAGAACTAATAAGCCCAATGAAAACATGGCTATTTTGTCTTTTTTAAATTCACGTGCAATCATACGCAAGCCCATTGGTGGGACACTTTCTTGCGCTACGACATCTTTCTTTTCACTCATTTGACTCATCCTCCTTTTTTGATTGATTTTTATTGGATTCTAATACGTGGATCAACAATACTCATGATAATATCTGAAAGCAAGGTTCCCACTAATGTTGCAATCCCTAAAATCAATACTAAAGAAGTAATAACAGCATAATCACGTTGACCAATCGCATCGATAAATAATTTACCAACACCCGGATAACCAAAAATCTTCTCGATAACCACTGAACCGGCAATCAATGAAGTAATTTCGTACCCCATCTGTGAAGCCATTGGTAAAGCAGCATTTCTAAAGATATGACGACTAAAAACTTTCTTAGTTGGTACACCTTTTGAACGTGCTGTTCTTACAAAGTCTAATGATTTTGAATCAATTACTTCACTTCGAAGATATTGAATCGTAACCGCCGTAGCCAAGAATGCTTGCGTGATTGACGGTAATAAAATATATTTCATTCGATCGGCAAATTGAGCAAAAAATCCACCACTTAAACCTAAAGTCTGTGAACCACTTGTTGGGAACCAACCTAAACGGTAACCAAAAATGAATAACATGATTAAACCGAAAATGAACAATGGTACAGCAAAACTGAAGAAGTTATAGATAACTACAGCTTTGTCCAAAAACGAATTTTGGTAACGCCCTGCTAACATTCCTAACGGTACAGCAATCAAATACGTTAGAATAACTGTCAAAATAGATAAGTACAACGTATTGACGATCCGTTCACCAATCAAGTCAGCAACTGAACGTTTGTATAAGAAACTTTGTCCAAAATCTCCATGTAACGCATTTCCAATCCAACGGAAATATTGTTCATACCACGGATCATTTAGCCCAGCAGCTTGTCGCATTTGCTCAATTACAGCTGGATCTTGGTTTGGATTGATCAATCCAGTAAATGGGTCACCAGGCATGGCTTTTGCCAACATGAAAATTAAAACACTAAGAATAATAACTTGAGGAATCATCAATAACACACGACGTAGGATTGTTTTCCACATTAGCTAGCACCTCCATCTTTTAACGCTACTTTATGAGTAGTTGATAACGTACGTAAATCGTACACCCGACCAGTTGAATCGTAATAATCCTTTTGACTATTGATGTATTCTTGTTCAACTCTTCGGCGATTCTCTTTATGCAATTCGCGATTCTCAACATCGATTCGAGGAATTGCAGACAGTAAACGTTTTGTATAGATGTGACGTGGGTCATTGTAAATATCTTCCCTTGTTCCGATTTCAACGAAACGACCTTTATACATGATAGCGATATTGTCACACATGTGTTTAACAACACCTAAGTCATGGGAAATAAATAGATAACTAAGTCCAAATTCCTGTTGGATTCGTTTCATAAAGTTCAAAACTTGCGCCTGTACAGATAAATCAAGCGCTGAAACTGGTTCATCTGCTACAATCAATTTTGGATTTGTTGCTACAGCACGAGCAACACCTAAACGTTGACGCTGACCACCAGAAAACTCATGTGGATATTTGTACAGTGCATCCTCTGGCATCCCAACAATATCAAGTAAACTTTTTACTTTTTTCTTCTCTTCTTGGTCACTTAACCGCTCGAAATTGCGAATTGGTTCCGCAATGATATCTAATACTCGCTTTTTAGGATTTAAACTAGACATTGAATCTTGGAAAATCATTTGAACATCTTTGTTGTACTCGATTTTCTTACGATTACTACGCTTTGTTACATCTGTTCCTTGATAAATGATTTGACCATCCGTCACTTTTTCTAGCCCAACAATCGCCTTACCCGTCGTTGATTTTCCTGAACCAGATTCTCCAACTAAACCATACGTCTTTCCTTTTTCAATAACGAAGTCGACGCCATCTACAGCATAAACATAATCATTTACTCGATTGAAAAAACCGCTGCGAATCGGATAGTGAACTTTTAAATCATTAATTGTGATTAATTCTGTCATCTACACCTCTCCTTTTTCGTCTCTAAAATGAAAATGTTTATAGCATGAACAACGAACAAGATGGTTCGGTGCTACTTCATGAAGAATTGGGTCTTTCTCATGATCACTTTCTGGAATCCATGGAATTCGTGGAGCGAAACGACAACCCCTGCGTGGCATATTTTTCAGTGAAGGAACAACACCTTCAATTACATGTAACTCTTCTTCATGTTGACCTTCTTGAGGAATGGAGTTCAATAATGAACGTGTATATGGATGTTTTGGATTTTCAAACAATTCTTCAACTTCAGCAACCTCAACGAATTGTCCACCATACATAACGGCTACGCGATCTGCCATCTCAGCCACGACACCTAAGTCATGAGTAATCAAAATAATTCCTGTTTTTGTCTCTTCCTGTAAGTCTTTTAATAAATCAAGAATCTGTGCTTGAATTGTCACATCTAACGCTGTTGTTGGTTCATCAGCGATGACAATTGGCGGTTTACATGCAATTGCAATCGCAATAATGACACGTTGGCGCATCCCACCAGATAATTCGTGCGGATATTGACGTCCCACTCGAGTCGGATTAGGAATCCCTACTTGATCTAATAATTCTAGTGCTCTTGCTTGGCGTTCTTCTGCATTCATTTTTGTGTGATAAGAAAGACCCTCTTTAATTTGGTCTTCAATTCTCATTAAAGGATTCAATGCTGACAATGGATCTTGAAAAATCATTCCAATATCATTTCCACGAATCTTGTTATAAAGTGTTTCATTTAAATCAATTAGATTTAAATCATTATATAAAATTTCTCCTGTAATCTTGGTATTGTTAGGATCCAGTAGCCCCATAATAGTGGTAGCTAATGTACTTTTTCCGCAACCAGATTCTCCAACGATTGCTAAGATTTCGTTTTTATCTAAAGTAAAAGAAACGTCGTCTACTGCATCGTAAAATTCATCTTTGATACGGAAGCCTGTGTGTAGGTTCTGAACATCTAATAATTGATTATCCGACAATCGAATACCCCTCTCTGCTCCCTAGATGGAAGTTTTTCGTTAATAAAATAATACTCACACAGAATAAAATCATTTAAACCAATCCTATTCTTAACGAAGTATAATATTTTCTTAATAATTATATAGAAAACCGTTTTACTTTGCAAGCACAATTGAAATTGTTGCCTGAATTGTCTGAAAACTGAATCTACTACAACCGCTACCATTTGCATTAGATTAAAAAAGGTGCTTTTAAAGAAAAAGACCTAAAAATCAACGAAGATTTTTAGGTCTTTTGGTTATACGTGGGTTTAAATTATTTTAGATGTTCTGAGATATAATTTACTGCGCCGCCCACAGTTTCAATTTGTTCTGCGTCTTCATCCGAAATTTCTGTTCCAAATTCGTCTTCAAGCTCCAAAACAAATTCCATGATACTAATTGAGTCAGCTTTCAAATCATCCTTGATATTCAAGTCATCTGTAACTTTATCTGTATCCATTTCAAAATGGTTTGAAATAATTTTTGCTACTTTATTAAATATTTCTTCACGAGTCAATGTTTTCACCTCCAACAATCGAGACAACTGCCTTAACCAAGGCTAATTTTACTGACATTTCTTGAAAATGTCTACCTTTTTTTCATTATCTCATATTTCACATCGTTTACATTAAATGATAATTAATCTGCAGAGCTTTCAAATTGCTCAACTAACTGTCCCACAACATTTGTTTCTAACATTGTATGGATTTGACGAATCGTATAACGAACGGCATCAGGACCAGTTGCGCCATGTGTTTTGATCACAGGAGCTTTTAATCCAAATAAAACCGCACCGCCATGTTTAGAATAATCCATCTCAGATTTTAATGAACGTAATCCATCTTTTAATAATAAAGCGCCCATCTTCCCTTTGATTCCTTCATTCAAAATTGCAGATTTCAATAAATCCATCATATTTAGCGCTGTTCCTTCAATTGATTTCAAAACAGCATTTCCAGTAAAGCCGTCTGTCACAACCACATCAGCCACACCATTCAACAATTCGCGTGCTTCTACATTTCCAATGAAGTTCAAGCTTGTTTCATTTTGTAATAACTCGTATGCACGTTTCGTTAATTCGCTACCTTTTGTCGCTTCTGTTCCATTATTCAACAAGGCTACACGAGGACGCCCAATTCCACGAACTTTTCGTGCGTAGAACGAACCTAAAATTCCATATTGAAGTAAGTGCTCTGGTTTATTTTCAGCATTCGCACCTAAATCTAACATGTCAAAACCAGCATTTTCTTTTCCAATGACTGGTAAGGTTGACATCAAACCAGGACGTTCAATATTTTTAATTCGGCCAACGATAAATAAACCGGCAGCAAGTAACGCACCTGTATTTCCTGCTGAAAAAATTGCATCTGCTTCCCCATTTTTAACAGCTTGTGCAGCAAGAACCATTGAGGCTGTTTTTTTACGACGGATTGCTTTCACTGGTTCGTCATCACTACTAATTTTTTCATCTGTATGAATAATCGTAATATTTTTTTCATTTGTTAAATACTTTTTGATTTCTGACTCTTTCCCATACAATAAAAATTCAATCTCTGGAAAATCTTGTCGAGCTAAAGCAACACCTTCCACAATTGCTTGTGGTGCATGATCGCCGCCCATTGCATCTACCGCAATTCTCATTGTCTTCACTCCTCTTTCGTTCATCATTTCAAAGTATAGCACATCTGCTAATCAAAATAACGATTGTCTTGACTTTCTAATTGTAAGCTTTGGACTAACACTCGGTATTCCGGCAAGACTTGCCAATTAACTTTCTGCCAAATGGTTGTCGCTTCCTCACGAGCTACTTCTAAAATATTTCCGTCTGCTACTAAGTCTGCAATCGCAAATTGCGGTAACCCAGATTGTCGGAAACCAAAAACTTCTCCTGGCCCTCGTAATTCTAAATCTTTTTCACTTAAAACAAAACCATTATTCGTTTCCGTCATGATTTTCATCCGTTCTACACCCATTTCGTTTTTTGGATTAGCAACCAAAATACAAAATGAAGCGTCACTTCCACGACCAACCCGACCACGCAACTGATGCAACTGCGCTAAACCAAACCGATCTGCATCCATAATCAGCATAACCGTTGCGTTTGGAACATTCACTCCAACTTCGATTACTGTGGTAGAAACCAAAATTTGTGTTTGATTTTCTTTAAAGTCTTCCATGATATTTTCTTTTTCTTGGTTCTTCATTTTTCCATGCAGTAAACCCACTTCGTACTCTGATGCGAATAAATTACTGAGTTTTTCATAAATTTCTACAGCATTTTTAACATCGAGTGCTTCTGATTCTTCAATCAATGGACAAATCACATACATCTGATGTCCTTTACGTAACTCTTTTCTTGTCCACTCTAAGACACTATCTAATTGCGGTGTGCGAATCCATCTAGTTTCAATCGGAATCCGTCCTGCTGGAAGTTCATCAATAATGGATACATCCATTTCACCATAGGCAGTAATAGCAAGTGTTCTTGGAATCGGCGTCGCTGTCATAAATAAAACATCTGGCTGCCATCCTTTTTCTCGTAAAACCTTGCGTTGGTTGACACCAAAACGATGCTGTTCATCTGTTATGACTAGCCCAAGATTTTTAAATTCCACGCCTTCTTGAATCAATGCATGAGTCCCAATCACTACATCTATTTCGCCATTTTCCAAACGTTCTAATAGCTCACGTCTTTCTTTCGCTTTTGTCGAACCCGTTAGCAATGCAACAGAAAGTTTATCTGAAAATAATTGTACAAAGCTTTCCATATGTTGCTGAGCTAAAATTTCAGTGGGCACCATCAATGCACCTTGGAATCCTGCTGTAACGGTTGCATACAAAGCAATTGCTGCTACCACCGTTTTCCCACTACCAACATCCCCTTGCAGGAGACGTTGCATATGTTGAGGACTACGTAAATCACGGCAAATTTCATTTGTTACTCGTTTTTGAGCCTCCGTTAATTCAAATGGCAAACTTTGAGTGAATTCTTTGAGCTTTTGAACGTCATACAAAACTTCAATTCCATTTTTTTCGGATTTTTCAGCATGTTTAAGTCCTTGTAACTGCATTTGGAACAAGAAAAACTCTTCAAAAACAACACGTCGTTTGGCTTGATGATTTTCTTCATGATTCTTGGGAAAGTGCATACTTCTAACTGCCGTTTGACGATCAAGCAAACGATATTTGTCCACTAATGTATAAGGAAGATTTTCCTCAACTAAATCACCGTACTCGTCAAAACCTTTTTTGATCAAATCAACCAACGTTGTTTGTCTGATTGACTTATTGACATGGTAGATTGGTGAAAAATCATCTAACGTCTTTGAGCCAAGGACTTTCATCCCGCTCAGTGCCTTTCTTTTGGAATCCCATTTACCGTAAACCGCAATTTCTTCAGACAAAATAATTTTATCTTTAAGATAAGGCTGATTAAAGAACGAAACGTTAAAAACAGCGTGGTCTTGCATCATCCGAAACTGTAGCCGACTTTTTTTGTATCCAAAACGACTCAATACCGGCGGTGAAACAACCAATCCTTTTAACGTTACTTTTTCTTGATCTTGGATCTCGATTAAATTTCTTTCTTGTATATCTTCATAACGAAAAGGATAATACGTTAGCAAATCTTCAATTGTATGTATGCCCAAACTAGCCAGACTTTCTGCTCTTTTTTCTCCTACACCAGCTAGCACAGTAACTGGATCCATTAACGTTCGCATCAACTTCACTCCTTTCTTAACAAAAAAAGGACTTTGGTTTTCGATCAAAGTGAATCGAAAACCGAGGTCCTTCATACTTTCTGCACCATAAAATGATAGTTTAGTGACAAGTTCTCCTATTCAGCAGAAAACAGATAAGGATAGACTGGTTGATCTCCTTGGTGAATCTCGATTTCTAAATCAGGATATTTTTCCGTTAGCGTTGCTGCCAACTCCTCTGCTTGTGCGACTGTACCGCCTTCACCAGCAAGGATTGTCACAATTTCAGTATCTTCATTAATCATTTGTTTTAAAGTAGCTAAAGAAGTAGCCAAAATATCAGGATTTGAAATAACGATTTTCCCATCGATCATTCCCAAAAAGTCGCCTTCAACAATCTCTACTCCATCAATTGAAGTATTTCTGATTGCGTGGGTTACTTGACCACTTATGACACTGCTTAATACATCAGTCATCGTTGCTTTGTTTTCCTCTAATGAAGCTTGATCGTTGAATGATAACATCGCTGTCAAGCCTTGAGAAATCGTTCGAGACGGAACAACTGCAACAGGAACTTCAGCAACTTCAGCTGCTTGATCTGCAGCCATGAAAATATTTTTGTTATTTGGTAAAACAATTACTTGGTCAGCATTAACATCCTTAATTGCTTTCAAAATATCTTCTGTACTTGGATTCATTGTTTGTCCACCGCTAATCACATAGTTAGCACCTAGACTTTCAAAAAGTTCTTGGATTCCTTGTCCTGCCGCGATAGCTACCACGCCATAAGGAACACGTGCTTTTTCTTCTGTAAATTCTTGGACATCTTCATCATGTTCTAAAATCGTTTCATGTTGTAAGCGCATGTTGTCAACTTTTACTTTAATCAATGAACCAAATTTTTGACCATAATTCATTACTTCACCGGGATGTTCTGTATGAACATGTACTTTGATAATCTCATCATCATTTACGACTAATAATGAATCACCAAGTCCATCTAAGTAATTACGGAAGCCTTCGTAATCAAATTGACTGTCAACAGTCGGACCTTCGCCAATTTTAACCATGATTTCTGTACAATAGCCAAAATGGATATCTTCCGTTGCTAATTGTCCTTGTACACTACGGTGATGCTCTGCATTTACCATCTCATCCATTTCTGCAGGAGATGGTTCATAGACGTCATCAACTTGGAATTCACCATTTAATGCACTCAAGAAACCTTCGTATACAAACAATAACCCTTGACCGCCACTATCTACTACCCCAACTTCTTTTAGTACAGGTAATAAATCAGGTGTTTTCGCTAATGCGCGTTTTCCACCTTTAACAACAGCAGTCATTACTTCGACTACGTCATCCGTAGACTTCGCTTTCTTTTCACCTGCTTTGGCTGCTTCTCTAGCAACAGTTAAAATCGTTCCTTCAACTGGTTTCATCACTGCTTTATACGCAGTTTCAACCCCATGTGTGAAAGCTGCTGCTAAGTTTGTTGCATTCAATGTTTCTACTTCTGGAATTTGTTTTGAAAATCCGCGAAATAGTTGAGACAAAATAACTCCTGAGTTTCCTCGAGCTCCCATAAGAAGTCCTTTAGAAAGCACAGCGGCTAATTCGCCAACTTTTTCAGAAGTTGAGTCGACTACGGCTTTTGCGCCACTAGTCATTGATAAGTTCATATTTGTTCCAGTATCCCCATCTGGTACTGGAAAGACATTTAATGAATTGACATACTCTGCATTTGCCTGCAGACGATTCGCACCGGCCTGAACCATTTCTTGGAACTGGCTTGCACTGATTTCTGTTACACTCACCTGGATAATCCTCCTTCAGATCGACTGCTGAGTTACTAGCAAGTCTCCTGCCTAGTCTGGCAGTACACGAACACCTTGTACAAAGACATTAACTGAATTGGCTGTTACACCTAATAATGCCTCTAAGTTGTATTTTACTTTTTCCTGAACATTACGTGAAACTTCAGAAATTTTTGTTCCATAACTAATAATTGTATATACATCAACTGCAATACCATTTTCTTCTTGACGAACAACTACTCCACGAGAATAGTTTTCTTTGCGCAAAATCTCAGTAATATTATCTTTAATTTGATTCTTGCTGGCCATGCCAACAACACCAAAAACGTCCGTTGCAGCGCCACCAACAACTGTTGCAATCACATCATTGGTAATTTCAATGGTTCCAGCTGAAGTTTGAATTTTTACAGCCATGAATAAGCCTCCTTAACGGGCAAAAATAGCCCATTTTTCTTCTATAATATTTTATCATAGCATAACGTGAAATAAAAGGCAGTTACTTTCAAAGTACCTTAAAACCCTCAAAATGTTTATTAGCAACCCTGTATAATTTACAATTATTATGCAGAAATGTCAATTATAACTCGATAAATGTGCTTGCAAATTACCTCCTTATATGATAAGTTAGTTTGGTATGAGCTTAATTATTCTATTGCTCCAATATCAAGGCAAAGGAGGAAATTTACATGGCTAAAGTTTGTTACTTTACAGGTCGCAAGACTTCAAGTGGAAACAACCGTTCACACGCTATGAACTCAACAAAACGTACTGTTAAACCTAACTTACAAAAAGTTCGCGTTATGATCGACGGAAAACCTAAAAAAGTTTGGGTGTCAACTCGTGCTTTGAAATCAGGAAAAGTTGAACGCGTTTAATTGAATCAGGACTGCGAACCGTTCATCGTATGAACGGTTTTTTTCTTGGATTTATTTTCAGGATCGTTATTGATTCTTCAAAAAAAGAAGTTGTGCTTGGAGCACAACTTCTTAAACCGTTCTTACATACTATGATATCAACTAAAAACATCTAGGAAAGAAAAAGAACTTAGAGCAATTATCCATTGAGATAGCTGTTCTAAGTTCTTTTTTATGTGCCACTTGCTTCTAAACGCAAATGAGTAATATATGTTTTTTTTACATCTAAAATATACGCTTATATTCAAATGCTGTCAATAGGTTAAACCTTGTAAAATTAACAAAAATTCGATTGGTTTATTTTTTATCAGATCATAAATTCCTAGGTTTTTTAAACTTACCAGTGTTATTTATTTCATTTTTTTATTTTTTCATGAAAATTGTGCTCTTTTTTGGTGGAGAAAAACCTGAGTATGATAAACTTAAAACAACTTAATAGAAATTTGGTGAAAAATAAAATGAAAAAAAATTACAAACTATTCTTCAAAGAAAATTGGCCATATATGGTTGCTAGCTTTTTCATTCCACTAATTATTCTGGCACTTATTTATTTAAGCATCGGAATTTATCCTGGTAGTAGCAGAAGTATTTTAGCAAGTGATGCATTCTCACAATTTTCGAATTTCCATGCCAGCTTCCGAAATATGCTTTTAGGAAAACAAAGTATTTTCTATACATGGAATGCTTCATTGGGATTAAACTATTTATCCCTAATCTCCTACTATCTTGGAGGAATTTTTACACCCTTAGTCTTCCTTTTTCCAAATCAGTACATGCCTGATGCACTTTACTTTTTAACCTTGATCAAAGTAGCTAGTGCGGGTTTAGCTTTTTGGTTTTTAGGAAGAACATTTAAAATCCCACACTGGGGCCAAGTGGCACTTAGTATCAGTTATGCGTTGATTTCTTTTATCACAGCACACTCAGAAATCATTATGTGGTTAGATGCTTTCGTTTATCTACCGCTAGTCATTTTAGGTATTCATCGCGTGATGGATTTGAAAAAGCCTCTTGTTTTATTTGTTAGCTACTTATTATTATTTTTATCTAGCTTTTATATGGGCTTCATGATTGGCGTTTTCTCTTTTCTTTATTTCTTAGCGAGACTTTTTACCAATTGGTCCAAATACAAAAAAACTATTCTACCTTACGGGATTACTTCGTTATTAGCTGGTGGTGCATCAATGATTATCATCTTACCCGCTATACTTGATTTACGATCTAATGGTGAGGAACTGAGCCAAATAACTACCTTAAAAACGGAAGCAACTTCCTTCTTGGATTTAGCGATGAAAAACATGATCGGTGTCTATGACACAACGAAATACGGATCGATTCCATTTGTCTACGCGGGATTGTTTCCACTAGTTCTTTGTATTTTTTACTTTGTTAGTCGAAAAATCAAATTAAAAAATAAACTTTTGTTTGGAAGTTTGTTCATAATTTTAATTGCAAGTTTCTATCTTGTCCCCTTAAATTTATTCTGGCACGGGATGCACGCACCTAATATGTTCTTATTCCGCTATGCCTACTTGTTTTCTTTTCTGGTCATTTTGCTTGCCGGTTATGGTTGGGAAAAGTTAGAACAGAACGATCACGGACTTTTTGTTGGTATCACACTCATATTAGCTGCCATCTTCTCCATTTCTTGGGCGCTTAAACCAGCTGAAAGCTACACATATGTAACGTCAACATCCTTTATTTTAACAATCGTCTTTTTGATTCTTTATGCGATTGCTGTTGGATTTTTCCAACTCAAAAAGATTCCTATGAAACATTTAAGTATTTTATTATTGCTTCTAATGTCTTCTGAGGCAGTAGTCAATACGAATAGCATGATTCACGGCATTTTAGATGATTGGAACTATGCTTCACGCAGTTTATTTACAGATCCTTATCCAAATATTCAAGAGTTAGTCCAAAAAACTAAGAAAGAATCTGACACATTTTATCGGTTAGAAAATTTAGATCCTGTTTCTGCCAATGATTCATTAAACTATGGTTATAGTGGCATCAGTATGTTTTCTTCAATCCGTAATCGTAACTCTTCTTCTTATCTTGACCGACTTGGCTTTCGTTCTCGCGGTACCAATTTAAATATCCGTTATGCAAATAATACATTGCTAATGGATGGATTTACTGGTATTAAATATAACATCAGCAAAAATGGAAATACTTTCAGCAAATACGGCTTCAATCAAGTTGGACAAAGTGGTGATTACACACTATATGAAAATATCAATGCTCTACCTCTTGCTTTCACTGCTCCATTGACAGTCGATGATATCGAACAACCAGCAACTGATAATTTAACGAGTCAGACAAACTTAATCAATGAACTTTCCGGTTTACAAGAAGAGTATTACTCGTTCTACAAACCTACATTGAAAAAACAAACAAATACGAAAATCACTAATACAACAACTGGTGTCACTTATTCTGAAATAACCGACAATCAAGCAAAAGAATTGACTTGGGAAGTCCAAGTTCCTGCAAATACACAGGCTTATTTAAGCTTATTCCCAACAAATTATGCCCAGTTGGAAAGCTCTAGTGCAACTATTACAGTAAATGGAACTTCAAGACAAACTCAAATTAATATCTCTGGTCAATATTATGATTTAGGCTACTATCCTACTGATACTACAGTAACTTTTACAACTAGTTTTTATGGAACAAAAGAAGTGAGCTTCATGGAACCAGAAGTTCTTGGACTAAATATTATTGCCTATCAAGCTGCTATGAATCAGATTAAAAATAAAGGTGTTGATCTGACCACTTCAGGTCACAAAGCAACTGGCACAGTCAATTCAAACCAAGACAGCATGCTTGTGACAACCATTCCTTATGATGAAGGTTGGCAAGCAAAAGTTGACGGAAAAGCTGTACCTATTGAAAGCTTCCAAGATGCTTTTGTAATGATCAAAGTTCCAAAAGGCAAACACACAATTACTTTTAGTTACTTACCAAAAGGATTTAAGCTTGGCAGTATTCTATTCGTCATTTGCATCTTACTTTTTGCTCTGTATTCTTATCTTTTAGGTCGAAAAAGAATTTTAGACGGCACAGATTCCCTCAATTAAATGTTTTAGACGAAAAAAGCACACCAACTAAAGTAGTTGGTGTGCTTTTTTGCCCTCTAATGGCTATTTAACGAAGTATCATACTATTTATTTATATTTTACCTCATACAAGTATAAACCCTCTGGGTGTGCCGTTGGACCTGCTAAATTACGATCTTTTTTTTCGATAATTTCTGGAATTGCATCTTCCGGTATACGACCATTCCCGATTTTCAATAAAGTACCCACCAAAATACGAATCATTTTGTACAGAAACCCGTTTCCTCTAAATGTAAACAACAATTCATCTCCTGCATCATTTACTTGCATTGTTGCTTCATAAATTGTCCGTGTTTTATCTTCAATTGAACTACCTGCAGCACAAAACGAAGTAAAGTCATGCGTACCAAGCAAGTCTGGCAAAGCTCGTTCAATCTTCTTCAAATCTAATGGATAAGGGTAATAACTCGCGTAATGTCGACGGAACGGACTTCTCGGCTTGCCGATATCTACTCGAAATTGATACGTTTTTTCATGAACCATATAGCGCGCATGAAAATCTTCCGCAACAAGTTCCACTTCTTTAACTGCAATATCTTCTGGCGATTGAGTATCCAAAGCAAATCGCATACGTTCTAAAGGCCGTTCTTGCGGATAATCAAAGTGAATAACTTGTCCAACTGCATGAACACCAGAATCTGTTCGACCAGAACCAAAAACAGTAATAGTTTGTCCATTCGCCATTTTTTTTAATGTTTTTTCCAACTCATCTTGAACAGTTCGACCATTTGGTTGCTTTTGAAAACCATGAAAATTTGTACCATCGTACGCAATGATTGCTTTGTAACGTACCATTTTTTCTCTCCTTATCTTTCCATAAAAAAGAGGCTGTGACATCGTCACGGCGCCTCTCTTTTTTCATATAATAATCAATTTACTAATTTTTATCAACCACGTAATACCACTAAAATGACTGTTAATAGAGCAAAAGCGCCCATAACCATCGTATCTTGATTGTGCCAATGAAGCATCCGATACTTCGTACGCCCTTCACCGCCTCGATAACCTCGTGCCTCCATAGCAGTTGCTAAATCTTCTGCTCGATTAAAGCTACTTACAAATAAAGGAATCAATAAAGGAATAATGGCCTTCATTTTTTGAACTAAGTTACCTTCACCAAAATCAACACCACGTGCACGTTGCGCATTCATAATTTTTTCTGTCTCATCCATCAATGTTGGCACAAAACGTAATGCAATAGACAACATCAGTGAGATTTCATGGACGGGAAAACGAACAACTTTTAGCGGACGCAATAAATATTCAATTGCATCAGATAATTCTAAAGGTGGGGTTGTCAAAGTAAGTAATGTTGACATAAAAATAATCAAAACAAATCGACAAAAAATGAAAATGCCATTCAATACACCATATTGGGTGATATTAAAAATTCCCCAATGCCAATAAACTTCGCCACCACTTGTAAATAAAACTTGTAGTGCTACAGTAAATAAAATTAACCAAATCAATGGGCGAATGCCACGAATGAAAAATTTCATGTCCACTTTTGATAATGAAACAGCGAATAAAGTAAACACCGCTAGAAGAAGATATGTTTGCCAATTATTTGCTAAAAAAATAATCCCAATAAAATAAAAACTAGCTAATAACTTTGCTCGAGGGTCTAATCTGTGAATGAATGAATCCCCTGGCATGTACCGTCCGAAAATCAATTTATTCATCATGAGCAATTCCCCCAGACAAACGTACAATTTCGTCTGCTAATTCCTCAGCTGTTAAAGGTATTTCAGACATTCTAATTCCTTTTTCACTCAATAATTCAGCAAATTCCGTTGCAGTAGGCACACCTAATTGTTTTTCTTTTAACCAATTTAAATCTTGAAAGACTTCTCTCGGTTCACCATTCTTAACGATTTTCCCTTTTTCTAAAACATAAACAAAGTCAGCATAGTTAGCCACATCATCCATTAAGTGAGTAACCAATACAATAGTAATATTTTGTTCTTTATGAAGCCGCCAAAACATCTCCATCATTTCTTTTCTTCCTTGAGGATCCAACCCTGCAGTTGGTTCATCTAAAACTAACACTTCAGGTTTCATTGCAAGAACTCCTGCAATAGCAACCCGACGCATTTGTCCACCAGATAGTTCAAAAGGTGATCGATTCAAATATGTTTCATCTAAGCCAACTTGAATCAATGCTGCCTTAGCAATTTCTAAAGCTTCTTCTTCCCCTACACCAAAGTTTTTTGGTCCAAATGCGATATCTCTAGCAACTGTTTCTTCAAATAATTGCGCTTCTGGAAACTGGAACACAATGCCCACTTTTTTACGAATTGGTTTTAGATTCTTGTTATCAGTTTCCGGAGTTATTTTTCGATCACCAATTTGTACAAAACCACTCGTTGGTTTAACCAAAGCATTCAAGTGTTGTAATAATGTCGACTTTCCACTTCCTGTGTGCCCGACCAAAGCAGTATAACTTCCTTCTTTGATTAACAGATCAATGTCAAATAATGCTCTTTGTTCAAATGGTGTATTTGGTTGATAAGTAAAGTTTACTTTCTCAAAATGGATGTCCATAACCAATTCACCATCCTTTCTTCTGTCATATATTCATCAGGAACATCTATCCCACGCTCTTTTAACGCGCTTTTTAACTTTTCTGGAAATGGTAAGTCTAATCCCAGACGAATCAAATCTGGACCAGCAGAAAATATTTCTTCCGGTGTCCCTTCGCCAACTAGTTCTCCTTCACGCATGACTAAAATACGATTTGCATTTGCAGCTTCGTCAATATCATGTGTAATAGAAATGACAGTTAATTGACTTTCTTCTTTAATTTTTTTGATAGTTGAAATAACTTCTTCTCGACCTTCAGGATCAAGCATGCTAGTTGCTTCATCTAAAATAATAATATCTGGCCGTAAAGCAACTACACCAGCAATTGCTACACGTTGTTTTTGTCCACCAGATAAGCGAGCGGGTTCTCGAGTTGCAAATTCGCTCATACGAACTTTTTCTAACGCATCTTTTACACGTACGAGCATTTCTTCGCGAGGAATACCTTGATTTTCCAAGCCAAAAGCAACATCATCTTCCACAGTTGAACCAACAAATTGATTATCTGGATTTTGAAACACCATTCCAACCATTTGCCGAATCGTCCAAATATTTTCTTCGTTAAGTGTTTGTTGTTCTACTGCTACTGTACCAGATTCTGGTAAAATCAAACCATTAATCGTTTTAGCAAGAGTCGATTTTCCAGAACCATTGTGCCCAATAATTGCAACCCATTCTCCTTTGTTAATTGTAAATGAGACATCTTTTAATGCTGGTCGAAGGTCATCAGGCTGATATGTGTAATTTATATGTTTCAAATCAATAATTGGCTCCATGCTTACTCCTTCTTCATCCTAAAGTTCTTTCTAACACTATCAAAAAAAAACTAAATTTTCAATTATTTATTGTTTGAATAAAATGTTTTTTTGTACCTTCAATAAAACATGTCAAGACAGTTAATTGAAGGTACAAAAAAACACTTTATGATGAGTGCATACTCCCCAAGCTAAAAACTTGGGGAGTAGCGCTGAGCTAGACTCGGAGCAAAGCTCCAACATCATAACACTCTAAAAGAATCATCTATAAAGTGATGTTATTAGTGTGATTTTAGACAAGTTCTAAGATAACCATTGGTGCACCATCACCGCGTCTTGGTTCTGTTTTCAAGATACGAGTGTAGCCACCTTGACGTTCTGCATAACGAGGTGCAATGTCATTGAATAATTTTTGTAAAGCTGATTCAATAACGATGTCTTCGTTTTCTTCGCGCACGCTAGCAACTTCATTACGTACAAAAGTAGCCGCTTGACGACGAGCATGCAAATCTCCACGCTTACCTAAAGTGATCATTTTTTCTGCAGTTGAGCGAACTTCTTTCGCACGAGCTTCAGTTGTCACAATACGTTCGTTGATTAATAAATCAGTTGTTAAATCACGCAACATCGCTTTACGTTGGCTAGATGTGCGTCCTAGTTTACGATAACTCACGTTGGTTTCCCTCCTTCGTAAAAGGTTTTAATCTTCTTTACGTAAACCTAAACCTAAGTCATGCAATTTTGCCTTAACTTCTTCCAATGATTTACGACCTAAGTTACGGACTTTAATCATTTCTGGCTCAGATTTATTCGTAAGTTCTTGTACAGTATTAATTCCTGCACGTTTCAAACAATTATAAGAGCGAACAGATAAGTCTAATTCTTCAATTGTCATTTCTAACATTTTTTCTTTTTGTGTTTCTTCTTTTTCGACCATGATTTCAGCATTTTTTGCTTCATCAGTTAAGTTCACAAAAATATCTAAATGTTCCGTCATGATTTTCGCAGATAAACTCATTGCTTCCAATGGTTCAATCGAACCATCTGTCCAAATCTCCATCGTCAATTTATCAAAATCTTCACGGTGACCAACACGTGTGTTTTCTACTTGGTAGTTTACACGACGAACTGGTGTGTAGATTGAATCGACTGGAAGAACACCGATTGGCATATCTTCTTTTTTATTTTCATCTGCTTGAACATAACCACGTCCAGGTTTCACAGTTAAGCGAGCATGGAACGTAGCTCCTTCAGAGACACTACAGATATACATATCTTTGTTCAGAATCTCTACATCACTATCAACGATAATATCGCCAGCAGTTACTGTAGCAGGTCCGGTAATATCGATTTCAAGGGTTTTTTCTTCTTGGCCATACATTTTAAGCGCTAAGCCTTTAATGTTCAAGATGATTTGAGTGACGTCTTCTCTAACACCTTTAATAGTAGAGAATTCATGCAGTACACCATCGATTTGAATATTAGTGATGGCAGCACCTGGCAAAGAAGATAATAAAATACGACGTAGGGAATTCCCTAAAGTAGTCCCATACCCTCTTTCAAGAGGTTCAACGATGAACTTGCCATAATCTTTTTCTTCATCAATTTTTGCGATTCTTGGTTTTTCGAACTCAATCATTCTTATCTTTACCCCTTTCAAAACGAAAAGTGTCTTGTTCAATGACGTTACTATAGAAACTCAAAATGAGCGGCACTCATTAAACACGACGGCGTTTTGGAGGGCGGGCACCATTATGAGGAACTGGAGTCACGTCACGAATTGCAGTCACTTCTAAACCTGTTGCTTGTAATGAACGAATTGCTGCTTCACGTCCAGAACCAGGTCCTTTAACTGTTACTTCAACAGTTTTTAATCCGTGTTCCATTGCTGCTTTAGTAGCAGTTTCTGCTGCCATTTGAGCGGCAAAAGGAGTTGATTTTTTGCTTCCTTTGAAACCTAATGAACCAGCTGATGACCACGCTAATGCATTTCCGTGAGTATCAGTGATCATGATGATTGTGTTGTTGAAAGTAGAGTGGATATGTGCAATCCCTGCTTCTACATTCTTTTTCACACGGCGTTTACGATTCACTTTTTTTGCTGCCATGAAGTTCTAACCTCCTTCACTTAAGAATTATTTTTTCTTGCCAGCGATAGAACGAGCTGGACCTTTACGAGTACGTGCATTGTTTTTTGTGTTTTGTCCACGAACTGGCAAACCACGACGGTGACGGATACCACGGTATGAACCGATTTCCATCAAACGTTTGATGTTTAAGTTCACTTCACGACGAAGGTCACCTTCAACTTTTAATTTGTCAACTTCAGCACGGATAGCATCTGTTTGTTCATTCGTTAAATCACGAACACGAACATCTTCAGATACACCAGCATCAGCCAAGATTTTTTGAGCAGTAGTGTTACCAATACCATAGATATAAGTAAGTGAAACTACTACACGTTTATCACGAGGAATATCTACTCCTGCAATACGAGCCATACTTGTTACACCTCCAATTATCCTTGACGTTGTTTATGTTTTGGATTTGCTGGGCAAATCACCATAACGCGTCCTTTACGACGAATTACTTTACAATGTTCACACATTGGTTTTACTGATGGTCTTACTTTCATGATAATACCTCCTGTAGTTTTACGGAGTACAATTATTTAAAGCGATAAGTGATACGGCCACGGCTTAAATCGTATGGAGACAATTCAACCGTTACTTTGTCACCAGGTAAGATACGGATATAATGCATACGAATTTTACCTGAAACAGTAGCAAGAACTTGGTGTCCGTTTTCTAGTTCAACTTTAAACATTGCATTCGGCAAAGTTTCGACGACTGTACCTTCGACTTCAATCATATCTTCTTTTGCCACGCACAGTACCTCCTTGTACTTGTTTCGCATTTTCACACGATAAAATGGCGGAAACTGCAGTTCCCACCTCAAAATTCTCAAAATGGATCATCTAGAGGAATCTCTAGAAGTCGGACTGACATATTCTATCATAATTTATTGAACTTTACAAGAGTAACTGCATAAAGCAAGTTGGCTACGGGCAATCATGCTATTTTTCAATGATTTTTTGTACATCAGTAAACACAGCATCGATTTCACGATCACCATCAATAGTATGAAGCAAACCGTGATCTTTATAAAAAGCAAGGATTGGTTCACTATTTTTGATGTTGATAGCCAGACGATTTTTAACCGTCTCAGGTTTATCATCTTCTCTTTGATAGAATTCATGCCCCCCACAACGATCACATGTATCTTCAATTTTTGTAGGATTGAAAATTTTGTGATAAGTTGCTCCACAATTGCTGCAGATGAAACGGCCAGCTAATCGCTCAACCAAAACTTCTTCACCAACATGGATATCAATGACAGCATCAATTTTTTTATTTAAATCTTTTAGCATTACGTCTAGAGCTTCAGCCTGCTCGATTGTACGAGGAAAGCCATCTAATAAAAAGCCTTTCTCTGTATCAGGTTCTGCTAGGCGCTCTTTCACGATTCCATTTGTTACTTCATCAGGAACTAATGCACCTTTATCCATATAAGACTTTGCTTCCAAGCCTAGAGCTGTTTCATTTTGGATAGCCGCACGAAACATGTCTCCAGTTGAGATATGAGGAATACCATAAGCATCAATGATTTTTTCAGCTTGTGTTCCTTTTCCCGCACCTGGCAGCCCCATTAAAATGAGGTTCATTGCTTTCCCTCCTAATAAATGTGAGAACGTGTGTTGAGGAAAGAACCTCAACACGCTTTCTTACTTATTCGATAAAGCCAACATACTTGCGTTTCAGCATTAAGCCTTCTAACTGTTTTGCAGTTTCTAAAGCTACACCAATAACAATCAGTAAGCTTGTACCACCTAACCCAATCGATTGTGGTAAATCCCAAATCATCTGAGCGATAATTGGTAATAAAGCCACAAGTCCAAGGAAGATTGCACCAACTGTACTCAATCTCATTAATAAGCTTGAGACATACTCCTCAGTCCCCTTACCAGGGCGCACGCTAGGTATATAACTTCCTTGTTTTTGTAAGTTCTCCGCTAATTTCTCAGGGTTAACTTGGACAAAAGCGTAGAAAAATGTAAATGCAATAATCAAAACAGTATAAATCGTTGCACCAGGCACCGTATTATAATTGAAAATTTGCATCATGATTTTATACCAATTTTCAGACCCAAATCTACCACTTAATGCTTGTAAAACAGCATTAGGAGTAGCAATAAACGAACTAGCGAAAATAACCGGAATAACACCAGCAGCATTTACTTTTAATGGTAAATAACTACTTGTTGGTGCACCTGCTACACGCTTCGTATATTGAATTGGAATCTTGCGTTCAGCTTGTTGGAAAAATGTTACAAATGTCACGATCAATAAAACCGCGATAAGTAAAACGGCAATAAAAATTGCAGATTTCCAAATATCAGAAGAATCAATATTTACAAAGTAATCTTCGTAAATTTCTTTGATACTATCAGGTAATCGAGAAATGATACCTGCGAAAATAATCATTGATACACCGTTTCCGATTCCCTTTTCTGTAATTTGCTCTCCTAACCATGTAACAAACATTGTACCGGCAGTTAAAATTAAACCTATCGTTACATATGTAGACACGTTTGGATTGCTTACAAAGCCTAATTGAGCGTATTGATTAAATCCAGCAGTAATCCCTACTGATTGAACAAAAGCCAAAACTAATGTTAAATAGCGAGTAGCTTGATTTAATTTCTTACGTCCAACTTCTCCTTGCTTCGACCATTCAACAAAACGAGGAACAATGTCCATTTGTAATAATTGAATGACGATTGAAGCAGTAATGTATGGCGAGACCCCCATTGAGAAAATAGAAAAGTTTTGCATTGCACTACCACTTACCAAGTTCAACATGTTGAAAAATGGTAAAGAAGAAAGATTTTGTAATGTACTAGCATTCACGCCTGGTACCGTAATATGGGCACCCAGACGGAAAACAAATAGTACAAATACAGTAAAGAAAATTTTAGATCGAATGTCTCTTACTTTAAAAGCATCTTTTAATAGTTTAAACATTAGATCACCTCGATTGAACCACCAGCCGCTTCAATAGCGTCTTGAGCTGCTTTCGAGAATTTAGCTGCTTTAACAGTTAATTTTTTAGTTAATTCACCGTTAGCTAATACTTTAATCCCAGCTTTTTCGTTTTTAACGATTCCAGCTTCAACTAAAGCAACAGGTGTTACTTCTGCACCATCTTCAAAACGGTTCAAAATATCTAAGTTGATGACAGCATATTCTTTACGATTTACGTTAGTAAATCCGCGTTTTGGTAAACGACGGAATAATGGAGTTTGTCCACCTTCGAATCCTAAACGTACACCACCGCCTGAACGAGCTTTTTGACCTTTTTGACCGCGTCCAGAAGTTTTTCCGTTACCAGATGAAGTACCACGACCAACGCGATTGCGTACTTGGCGTGAACCCTCTGCAGGTTTTAATTCATGAAGTTTCATAGGTTTGGCACCTCCTTAAATAATCTAGTTCTTAATTATTAGACTTCTTCAACGTCCACTAGGTGAGAAACAGTATTGATCATACCTTTAATAGCTTCATTAGAAGGCTTAACCACTGAACTGTTAATCTTTGTAAGACCCAACGCTTTAACAGTGTCACGTTGGTTTTGAGGACGTCCGATAATACTGCGTTTTAAAGTAACTTTTAATTCAGCCATTATTTTTGTCCTCCTTATCCGATAATTTCTTCAACTGATTTGCCACGAAGTTCTGCAACTTCTTCAGCACGTTTCAATTGTTTCAAACCTTCAACAGTTGCACGAACAACGTTGATTGGTGTATTTGAGCCTAATGATTTAGAAGTGATATCAGCCACCCCTGCTAATTCTAATACGGCACGAACTGGTCCACCAGCAGCAACCCCAGAACCTTCTACAGCAGGTTTCATTAGGATTCTACCACCACTAAAAGTACCGATAACTTCGTGTGGGATTGTTGAACCGACCATTGGTACTTCAACTAAGTTTTTCTTCGCATCTTCAATTGCTTTACGGATTGCTTCTGGTACTTCTTGAGCTTTACCAGTACCGAAACCTACGTGTCCGTTTTTATCACCGACAACAACTAAAGCAGCAAAGCGTAGACGACGTCCACCTTTAACAACTTTTGTTACACGGTTGATTGCAACAACGCGGTCTTCTAATTCCAAATGTTTTGGATCAATGTAAACCATGAATGGTATTCCTCCTTCTTCTAAAATTCTAGTCCATTTTCGCGAGCAGCTTCAGCTAAAGCTTGCACACGGCCATGGTAAAGGTATCCACCACGGTCAAAGACTACTACTTTAATGCCTTTTTCAGCTGCGCGTTCAGCAACTAATTTACCCACAGCAGTAGCTGTTTCTGTTTTTGTTCCACCTGAAATTTCTTTATCCAAGGTAGAGGCACTTGCTAGCGTTACACCCGCTACGTCATCAATTAATTGCGCGTAGATGTTTTTATTAGAACGGAAAACGTTCAAGCGTGGGCGCTCAGCAGTACCAGAGATATTATTACGTACACGACGATGTCTCTTTTGACGTGTTTTATTCTTATCTGGTTTTGTAATCACAATTGTCACCTCTTTAATAATGCTAGCCGTTAGGCCGCGAATCGTAATTTGAACAAATTACGATTATTTACCAGTTTTACCTTCTTTACGGCGTACATATTCACCAACATAGCGAATACCTTTACCTTTATAAGGTTCTGGAGGACGAGTACCACGAATGTTCGCAGCTAATTCGCCAACTGCTTCTTTGTTCGCACCTTTAACAATTACTTGTGTATTGGCAGGAACTTCAACTGTAACACCAGCTGGTGGTGTAATTTCTACTGGATGAGAATAACCAACGTTCAATACAAGTTTTGAACCTTGTAATTGTGCACGGTATCCAACCCCAATAAGTTCTAATGCTTTTTGGAAACCTTCACTAACACCGACAACCATGTTGTTGAAGTTAGCACGAGTTGTTCCATGGATTGTTTTCATTTCTTTACTGTCGTTTGGACGAGTGAAAGTAACTTCATTTCCTTCAATATTCATAGTAATATCTGAAGAAAAAGTACGTGTTAATTCACCTTTAGGTCCTTTAACTGTAATATCATTTCCATCTTGAGTAACAGTTACTCCTGCAGGAATGACTACGATTTTATTTCCGATACGGCTCACTTAAAGACACCTCCTTGTAGATTCTACTTAATTACCATACGTAAGCGATAACTTCGCCGCCGACATTTTTTTCACGAGCTTCTTTGTCAGTGATAACACCGTCAGAAGTCGAAATAATTGCGATACCTAAACCATTTAATACTTTTGGTACTTCGTCAGCTTTGACATAAGCACGCAATCCTGGTTTAGAAATACGTTTTAAGTTTGTGATAACACGTTCACCGTTTTTACCAAATTTTAGGAAAACACGGATTACGCCTTGTTTGTCATCTTCGATATATTCAACATCACGGACGAAACCTTCACGTTTCAAGATTTCAGCGATGTCACGTTTGATTTTTGATGCAGGTACTTCTAAAGACTCATGTTTAACCATGTTTGCATTACGGATACGAGTTAGAAAATCTGCAATTGGATCTGTCATGACCATTGAACTAATTACCTCCTTCTTATGCGAATTTACTTTTTACCAGCTAGCTTTCTTCACGCCGGGAATTTGACCTTTATAGGCAAGTTCGCGGAAGCAAATACGGCAAAGATGGAACTTACGATAAACTGAATGTGGACGTCCGCAACGTTCGCAACGAGTATAAGCTTGTGTTGAATGTTTTGCAGGACGTTTGTTTTTAGCAATCATTGATTTTTTAGCCACGTAGTTCGCCTCCTTTAATTATTTTTGGAATGGCATACCTAATTGTGTTAACAACTCACGAGATTCTTCATCTGAGTTAGCTGTTGTTACAATAACGATGTCCATACCGCGTACTTTATCTACTAAATCATAATCTACTTCTGGGAAGATCAATTGTTCTTTAATACCTAAAGTATAGTTTCCACGACCGTCAAAGGCTTTTTTACTTACACCATGGAAATCACGTACACGTGGTAGTGAAACTGAAACCAATTTGTCTAAGAATTCATACATTCTTTCTCCGCGCAAAGTAACTTTTGCACCAATTGGCATTCCTTCACGTAAACGGAATCCAGCGATTGATTTTTTTGCTTTAGTAATCATTGGTTTTTGTCCAGTGATTAAAGTTAATTCTTCAACTGCTTTGTCTAAGTTTTTAGCGTTTGATACCGCATCACCAACACCCATGTTGATGACGATTTTTTCAACTTTAGGTGTTTGCATAACAGAGCTATAGTCGAATTTTTCCATCAATGATGGAGTAATTTCTTTAAGATATTTTTCTTTTAGGCGGTTCATTCAGTAAGACCCTCCTTCCTTAAAATTATTATTTATCTAGAACTTCACCGGTTTTTTTAGAAACACGGACTTTTTTGCCATCTACTTCTTTGTAGCCAACTCGGCCAGCTACACCAGTAGAGTCGATCACCATCACGTTAGAAACATGAACTGGAGCTTCCATCTCAACAATACCACCTTGAGGAGCAGCCTGAGAAGGTTTTTGGTGTTTTTTGACAATATTCACACCTTCGACAATGACTTTATCTTTTTTAGGAAACGCTGCTAATACAACGCCTTCTTTATTTTTGTCTTTTCCAGTGATAACTTTAACTTTATCGCCTTTTTTAACAAACATAACTGTTTCGCACCTCCTTTGATAAGTGTCTCAAGATTATAAAACTTCTGGTGCTAGTGAAACGATCTTCATGAAGTTGTTTTCACGTAGTTCACGTGCAACTGGCCCAAAGATACGTGTTCCACGAGGGCTTTTATCATCACGAATAATCACTGCAGCATTTTCATCAAACTTAATGTATGAACCGTCTGTACGACGAGCTCCTGATTTTGTTCGAACGATAACGGCTTTAACGACGTCACCTTTTTTGACAACCCCACCTGGCGTTGCTTGTTTAACCGTAGCAACGATAACATCACCGATATTAGCAGTTTTACGACCAGATCCACCAAGGACTTTGATCGTCAAAATTTCACGTGCGCCTGAATTGTCAGCGACTTTTAAACGACTTTCTGCTTGGATCACGTTGTGTATCCTCCTTTCAGATTTTGCATTCAATCTATATAGGAAAATCTCGTGTTATTAGATAATAACTGCTTCTTCGACTACTTCTAGTAAACGGAAACGTTTTGTAGCTGATAATGGACGAGTTTCCATAATTCTCACGATATCTCCCACTTTGGCAGTGTTGTTTTCATCATGCACTTTGTATTTCTTAGAATAGTTCATGCGTTTGCCATAGATAGGGTGATTTTTCTTAGTTTCGACAGCAACGGTGATTGTTTTATCCATTTTGTCTGAAACTACACGACCTTGATAAACCTTGCGTTGATTTCTTTCTTCAGTCATACGCTTAATGGCCTCCTTCCATAATTACTTAGCTTGTTCACGCAATACAGTTTTGATGCGTGCAATCGATTTACGTACTTCTTTAATACGTGCAGTGTTTTCTAATTGACCTGTTGCTAATTGGAATCTAAGATTAAACAATTCTTCTTTTAATTGTTTTTCTTGATCAAGCATTTCGGCAGTGGTTAATTCTCTGATTTCTTTAACCTTCATTCGATTCACCACCCATTTCCTCACGTTTTACGATCTTAGTTTTCATTGGTAATTTGTGAGAAGCTAGACGTAACGCTTCACGAGCTACCTCTTCAGGAACGCCTGCAATTTCAAACATGATTTTACCACGTTTTACTGGTGCAACCCATCCTTCAGGTGCCCCTTTACCAGAACCCATACGTACCCCAATTGCTTTGGCAGTATAAGATTTGTGAGGGAAAATTTTAATCCATACTTTCCCACCACGTTTCATGTAACGAGTCATTGCGATACGAGAAGCTTCGATTTGTCGGTTTGTAATCCAGTGTGAATCAACAGCTTGTAAGCCATATTCACCAAATGCGATTTCTTTACCACCTTTAGCTTCACCACGCATTTTTCCGCGGAATTCACGACGGTGTTTTACACGTTTAGGTACTAACATGATTATTTCCCTCCTTTCTCAGTGTTTTTTTTAGTTGGAAGAATTTCTCCACGATAGATCCACACTTTAACTCCTAGTTTTCCGTATGTTGTATCTGCTTCTTCCCATGCATAATCGATATCCGCACGTAATGTATGAAGAGGAACAGTTCCTTCTGAGTATCCTTCTGAACGTGCAATATCAGCACCATTTAAGCGTCCAGATACTTGAGTTTTGATCCCTTTAGCGCCTGCACGCATTGAACGTTGGATAGCTTGTTTTTGCGCACGACGGAAAGCTACACGGTTTTCTAATTGACGTGCAATTCCTTCGCCCACTAATTTAGCATCTAAATCTGGTTTTTTGATTTCCACGATGTTGATGTGAATTCTTTTACCAGTTAATTTATTTAATTCTTTTCTTAGGCTTTCAACTTCAGAACCGCCTTTACCAATAACCATACCTGGTTTAGCTGTGTGGATTGAAATGTTTACGCGATTTGCAGCACGTTCGATTTCAACAGTTGACACAGCGGCATCAGCAAGTTTAGTTGAAATAAATTTACGGATTCTTAGATCTTCGTGTAAGAATTCAGCATACTCTTTTTCAGCATACCATTTAGCATCCCAGTCGCGGATGATGCCTACACGCATTCCAATTGGATGTACTTTTTGACCCACTGATTATCCCTCCTTATTTTTCTGATACGACTACTGTAATATGACTTGTACGTTTGTTGATTGGAGAAGCTGAACCTTTTGCGCGTGGACGGAAACGTTTCATTGTTGGTCCTTCGTTAATAAAAGCTTCAGATACTACTAAATTTTCAACGTCTAAGTCAAAATTATTTTCTGCATTTGCAACTGCTGACATCAAGACTTTCTCGATGATTCCAGCAGATTTGTTCGGTGTGAATTTCAAAATTGAAATTGCATCCGCAACACTTTTACCTCTGATAAGGTCAATTACTAAACGGGCTTTTCGAGGTGAAGTGCGAACTGTTTTTGCAGTTGCTTTAGCTGATGTGATTTGTTCTGCCATTTGGATTTATCCTCCCCTCAAATTAACGTTTAGTTTTCTTATCGTCTGCAGCGTGGCCACGATAAGTTCTTGTTGGTGCAAATTCACCTAATTTGTGTCCTACCATGTCTTCTTGGATGTAAACTGGTACATGTTTACGTCCATCATAAACTGCGATGGTATATCCAACAAAACTTGGGAATACTGTTGATCTACGTGACCAAGTTTTGATAACTTTTTTCTTTTCAACCCCCGCTTGAGCTTCAACTTTTTTCATTAAATGCTCATCGACGAAAGGTCCTTTCTTTAAACTACGACCCATGGTGAACCTCCTCTCAAAATGTGCGACACATGGTCAAAGAAATTATTTAGTCTTGCGACGACGTACGATAAGTTTGTCTGATTGGGCTTTCTTGTTACGAGTTTTGTAACCAAGAGCTGGTTGACCCCAAGGAGAAACTGGTGCTTTACGTCCGATCGGAGCTTTACCTTCACCACCACCGTGTGGGTGATCGTTAGGGTTCATTACGCTACCACGTACTGTTGGGCGTTTGCGCATCCAACGAGAGCGTCCAGCTTTACCGATGTTAATAAGTTCATGTTGTTCATTACCTACAGAACCGATAGTTGCACGGCATGCAGCTAAAATCATACGAACTTCACCAGAGTTTAAGCGGATCAATACATATTTGCCTTCTTTACCAAGTACTTGAGCACTTGTACCAGCAGAACGAATTAATTGTCCACCTTTACCAGGTTTCATTTCGATATTATGGATAACAGTACCAACTGGAATGTTTTCCAAAGGAAGAGCATTACCAACTTTGATATCTGCATCTGGACCTGAAACAAGTTTCATTCCAACTTGTAGTCCTTTTGGTGCTAAGATGTAAGCTTTCACTCCATCTTCGTAGTGTACTAACGCGATGTTTGCTGAACGGTTTGGATCATATTCGATCGTTTGAACAGTAGCAACAACGTTATCTTTGTTACGTTTGAAGTCGATTACGCGGTATTGACGTTTGTGTCCGCCGCCTTGATGACGTACAGTGATGCGACCGTTGTTATTACGACCAGCATGGTTTTTCAATGGTTGTAACAATGATTTTTCAGGTGTTGATGTTGTGATTTCAGCAAAATCAGAACCTGTCATGTTACGACGACCATTTGAGGTAGGTTTGTACTTTTTAATCGCCACGTTTTTCCCTCCTATTTATAATAAGTTTTCAAGATAGTGCTTATTCAGCAGCTTCGAATAATTGAATTTCTTTTGAATCTTCTGTTAATGTAACAATCGCTTTGCGACGTTTTTTAGTGTATCCCGCATGTTTGCCCATACGCTTGAATTTCGCACGAACATTCACGATGTTCACGTTTTTGACTTTAACGTCAAAAGCAGCTTCTACCGCTTGTTTTACTAAAGTTTTGTTTACGCGAGTGTCAACTTCGAAAGTATACTTTTTATCATCCATAGCAAGCATAGATTTTTCAGTGATCACTGGGCGTTTGATTACGTCTAGTAAGTTCATTATGCAAGCACCTCCTCAATTTGAGTAAGAGCAGTTTGTGTTGCTAACACTTTCACGTTAGAAACAACGTCTAGAACACTAACATTATCAGAAGTTACTACAGAAACGTTTGATAAGTTACGTGCAGATAAAGCAGCGAACTCATTGCCAGTTTCTAAAACTACTAATACTTTAGCGTCTACAGATAAGTTAGCAAGAACTTCTTTAAATTCTTTTGTTTTTGGTGCGTCAAAGCTTAATGCGTCAACAACAACCAAGTTATTTGAAGCAACTTTTTCTGATAAAACAGATTTCATTGCTAAACGACGAACTTTTTTAGGAAGTTTGTAGCTGTAAGAACGTGGTGTTGGTCCGAAAACTACGCCACCTCCACGCCATTGTGGTGAGCGGATAGATCCTTGACGAGCACGACCTGTTCCTTTTTGACGCCATGGTTTACGTCCACCGCCGCGAACAGCGCTACGATTTTTAACCGCATGTGTTCCTTGTCTTAATGAAGCACGTTGCATAACGATTGCATCGTAAACAACACTTTCATTAGGTTCGATTCCGAAAATTTCTTCGTTAAGTGTGATTTCACCGTTTTGGCTACCATCTTGTTTGAATAATGCTACATTCGGCATTCCTTAGTTCCTCCTTTCTTCCTACTATTATTTAGCTTTCACAGCTGATTTGATAGTGATTAATGATTTCTTAGCTCCAGGAACGTTACCTTTAATTAAGATTACGTTTCTTTCTGCGTCAACGCGAACAACTTCCAAGTTTTGGATTGTCACGCGGTTGCCACCCATACGGCCAGCAAGACGTTTATTTTTGAATACACGGTTAGGTGCAACTGGACCCATTGACCCAGGACGACGATGGTAACGAGAACCGTGAGCCATTGGTCCGCGGCTTTGGCCGTGACGTTTGATAACCCCTTGGAATCCTTTACCTTTCGTAGTACCTGTTACATCAATAATGTCTCCTGCTTGGAAAACATCTACTGTAACTTCTTTTCCTACTTCATATTCTCCTAGCTCAACATTTTTGAATTCACGAATGAAGCGCTTAGGAGCCGTGTTTGCTTTTGCAACATGACCTTTCGCAGGTTTGTTTGATAAAACTTCACGCATATCTTGGTAACCAACTTGAATAGCTTCGTAGCCATCAGTTTCCATTGTTTTCACTTGTAGTACTACGTTTGGAGTAGCTTCTACAACAGTTACTGGAATTAATTCACCAGATTCAGTGAAGATTTGTGTCATTCCCACTTTTTTCCCTAAGATTCCTTTGGTCATGAGTACACCTCCATTAATTTAATTTTTTATAGTTTGATTTCGATGTTTACACCAGATGGTAAGTCTAGCTTCATCAAAGCATCAACAGTTTTTGGTGTTGGGTTCACAATGTCAATTAGACGTTTGTGAGTACGCATTTCGAATTGTTCGCGAGAATCTTTGTATTTATGAGTCGCACGAATAACAGTGTAAAGACTACGTTCTGTTGGTAATGGAATTGGACCAGATACACTAGCTCCAGTTCTTTTTGCAGTTTCTACAATTTTATCCGCTGATTGATCTAAAATACGGTGTTCATACGCTTTTAAACGGATACGAATTTTTTGTTTTGCCATCTTGTTCCCTCCTTCGCCTATTTTGAAAAGTAGACATAGCTCCACGAAAATTTCCGTCACGCTCGTTCGTGGCAAAGCGTCCGGGCGTGTCGCAACCTCTCGTTTCTTAGCCGACAAGAATCAACCTGATTCCGTCTGTGCAATTCACCAAGGTAAACGCACCTTTGTAATTATAGTATATTAAAACATACAACGCAAGGCTTTTTCTTTGGAAATTCAATTTATTTTCATATTTTTTCATAAAAAAAGAAAAAGCTCGAAACAATCACTAACAATGATTGTTTCGAGCTTTTAAGTCCGAATATAATGTTGCTTTGAGTAAGCTTAAAAATTAAGCTTTGATTTCAGTAACGACACCAGCACCAACTGTACGTCCGCCTTCACGGATTGAGAATTTAGTACCGTTTTCGATAGCGATTGGGTGAATTAATTCAACTTCCATAGTTACGTTGTCGCCAGGCATAACCATTTCAGTTCCTTCTGGTAATTCAACAACACCAGTTACGTCTGTTGTACGGAAGTAGAATTGTGGACGGTAGTTAGTGAAGAATGGAGTATGACGTCCACCTTCTTCTTTAGTCAACACGTATACTTCTGCAGAGAATTTTGTATGAGGTGTGATTGTACCTGGTTTAGCTAAAACTTGACCACGTTGGATATCATCACGTGAAACACCACGTAATAAAGCACCAATGTTATCGCCTGCTTCAGCGTAATCCAATAATTTACGGAACATTTCAACACCAGTTACAGTTGTTTTTGAAGTTTCTTCAGCAATACCAACAACTTCAACTTCGTCACCAACGCGAACTTGTCCACGTTCAACACGACCAGTTGCAACAGTACCACGACCAGTGATTGAGAATACATCTTCAACTGGCATCATGAATGGTTTGTCGTTGTCACGTTCTGGAGTTGGGATATATTCGTCAACTGCAGCCATTAATTCAAGGATTTTTTCTTCGTATGAAGCGTCGCCTTCTAAAGCTTTCAAAGCTGAACCAGCAACAACAGGAACATCGTCACCAGGGAATTCGTATTCTGTTAATAAGTCACGAACTTCCATTTCAACTAATTCTAATAATTCTTCATCGTCAACCATGTCAACTTTGTTCAAGAATACAACGATGTAAGGAACACCAACTTGACGTGACAATAGAATATGTTCACGAGTTTGAGGCATAGGACCATCAGCAGCAGAAACTACTAAGATAGCTCCATCCATTTGTGCAGCACCAGTGATCATGTTTTTAACGTAGTCCGCGTGTCCTGGGCAGTCAACGTGAGCATAGTGACGTGTGTCAGTTTCATATTCAACGTGAGCTGTTGAGATAGTGATTCCGCGTTCACGTTCTTCTGGAGCACCATCGATTTGATCGTAAGCCATAGCTTGGCCGCCGTTTTTCTTAGATAGTACAGTTGTGATTGCAGCTGTTAATGTAGTTTTACCATGGTCAACGTGGCCAATAGTACCAATGTTAACGTGTGGTTTAGAACGGTCAAATTTTTCTTTTGCCATTTTAAAATGTCCTCCCAAAATACAATATAATTTTTTATTTATCTGATAGGAACATGATGTACTCAACGTACATCACATGCCCATATCATCGATAGTTATTTTACACGAAACTATATTAAAAATATAGTCTCTTTAGATAATCTCTTTACGTGATTATCAAGTTTTTAAGAAATTATTCAGCTTTTCCGCCGTTTTTCTTAATGATTTCTTCTTGAACTGATTTTGGTACATCTTCGTAGTGGTCAAATGTCATAGTAAACGTACCACGACCTTGAGTAGCTGAACGAAGCGTTGTAGCATAACCAAACATTTCAGCAAGAGGAACCATAGCACGAACAACTTGTTGTCCGCCAGCGCGAGCTTCCATACCTTCAACGCGACCACGACGTGCAGTAACGTGTCCCATAACATCACCTAAGTAATCTTCTGGAATAACTACTTCAACAGCCATAATTGGTTCAAGGATAACTGGATTAGCTTTCTTAGCTGCCGCACGTAATGCCATAGAAGCAGCAACACGGAAGGCAGTTTCATTTGAATCGACATCATGGTATGAACCATCGTAAAGTTTTGCTTTGATATCAACTAATGGATATCCAGCTAAGACACCATTTTCCATAGCATCTTTCAAACCTGTTTCAACAGCTGGGATGTATTCACGTGGAACAACCCCACCGACGATTGCATTTTCAAATTCAAAGCCGCCGCCTTCTTCGTTTGGAGTAAATTCAATCCATACATGACCGTATTGACCTTTACCACCAGACTGACGTACAAACTTACCTTCGGCTTGAGTACCAGCACGGAAAGTTTCACGGTAAGATACTTGAGGAGCACCTACGTTAGCTTCAACTTTAAATTCGCGACGCATACGGTCTACGATAATGTCTAAGTGAAGTTCACCCATACCAGCGATAACAGTTTCGCCTGTTTCCACGTTTGTTTCAGCACGGAAAGTAGGATCTTCTTCAGATAGTTTTTGAAGAGCAACACCCATTTTATCTTGGTCAGCTTTTGATTTAGGTTCAATAGCGACTTGGATAACTGGTTCTGGGAATTCCATTGATTCAAGAATTACTAAATTCTTTTCGTCACAAAGTGTGTCCCCAGTTGTTGTATCTTTCAAACCAACAGCAGCAGCGATATCTCCAGCGTAAACTTCAGAGATTTCTGAACGTGAGTTAGCGTGCATCTGTAAGATACGACCAACACGTTCGCGTTTGCCTTTTGTTGCGTTTTGTACGTATGAACCTGATTTTAAAACACCAGAGTACACACGGAAGAAAGTTAAACGACCTACGAATGGGTCAGTCATAACTTTAAATGCTAATGCTGAGAATGGAGCTTCATCGTCTGCAGGACGTAGAACTTCTTCATCAGTTTTAGGATCAATCCCTTTAATAGCAGGAATATCTAATGGTGATGGTAAGTAATCAAGAACAGCATCCAATAACAATTGAACCCCTTTATTCTTGAATGCTGAACCACACAATACTGGATAGAAGTCTACATTAAGTGTTGCACGACGAATACCTTCTTTTAACTCAGCTTCAGTGATTTCTTCACCTTCTAAGTATTTTAAAGTAAGTTCTTCATCAGTTTCAGCAACCGCTTCAACTAATTTTTCGCGCCATTCTTCAGCTAGTTCAAGATATTCTTCTGGAATTTCTCGTTCTTCAATTTCAGTACCTAAATCATTTGTATAGATTTCAGCCTTCATTGTTACAAGGTCAATAATTCCTGTGAAGTCATCTTCAGCACCAATTGGTAATTGAATTGGGTGAGCATTTGCTTGCAAACGGTCATGTAAAGTTGATACTGAATATAAGAAGTCAGCACCGATCTTATCCATTTTGTTTGCAAATACAATACGAGGTACACCATAAGTTGTAGCTTGACGCCAAACTGTTTCAGTTTGAGGTTCTACACCTGATTGTGCATCAAGAACTGTAACAGCACCATCAAGTACACGTAATGAACGTTCAACTTCAACAGTGAAGTCTACGTGTCCTGGTGTGTCGATGATGTTGATTCGGTGACCCTTCCATTGTGCAGTTGTTGCAGCAGAAGTGATCGTAATTCCACGTTCTTGTTCTTGTTCCATCCAGTCCATTTGTGAAGCTCCTTCATGAGTTTCACCAATTTTATGGATTTTACCAGTATAGTACAAGATACGTTCAGTAGCAGTTGTTTTACCAGCATCAATATGGGCCATGATACCGATATTACGAGTATTATCTAAAGAAAATTCTCTGGTCATTCTCCTTGTTTCTCCTCTCTTTACTATCTAGTTGCTAAAAATAAGGACATCTTCTGAGGTCGGCATAAAGCCGACCAAACAGAGAGAATCTTACCAGCGGTAGTGAGCAAACGCACGGTTAGCATCTGCCATTTTATGAGTGTCTTCACGTTTTTTAACAGAAGCACCTGTATTGTTTGCAGCATCCATGATTTCTTTAGCTAGACGTTCTTCCATTGTGTGTTCACCGCGCAAGCGAGCGTAGTTTACTACCCAACGAAGACCTAGAGTTGTACGACGTTCAGGGCGAACTTCAACTGGTACTTGATAGTTTGAACCCCCAACACGACGTGCTTTAACTTCAAGAACAGGCATTACATTTTTCATTGCTTGTTCAAACACTTCTAATGGATCGTTACCTGTAGATTCTTTGATTAAATCAAAGGCATTATAGATAATGTTAGCTGCAATCCCGCGTTTTCCATCAACCATTACACGGTTGATTAAGCGAGTTACTAATTTTGAGTTATAAATAGGATCTGGTAAAACATCACGTTTTGCAACAGGACCTTTACGTGGCATCCGTAACTCCTCCTTCCGAAATATAGTTCTTAGTATTTACCTCTTATATAGAAGTAAAGTTTAATTGTTTGTTTGGCTAATTAATTAAAATTAAGCTTTAGGTTTCTTAGTACCGTATTTAGAACGGCTTTGTTTACGATCGTTAACACCAGCAGTATCTAGTGCACCACGAACGATGTGGTAACGTACCCCTGGTAAGTCTTTTACACGTCCACCGCGTAATAATACAACGCTGTGTTCTTGTAAGTTATGACCAATCCCTGGGATATAAGCAGTAACTTCAATCAAGTTTGACAAACGAACACGAGCATATTTACGTAAAGCTGAGTTCGGTTTTTTAGGTGTCATAGTTCCCACACGAGTTGCTACCCCACGTTTTTGAGGAGAGTTCACGTTAGTTTGAGTTTTCTTAAAGCTGTTATATCCTTTGTTCAAAGCAGGTGAATTTGATTTTTCCACCTTTGATTTACGAGGTTTACGTACTAATTGGTTAATTGTAGGCATTCCTTGTTTCCTCCTTCCCTCATTCGCATCTAGTTCCACACATCCAGGTGGTTCTTTTTTTGCGATAAAAAATAAATGCAATGTCTGCATCTTTATCAAATATGCTTTGATAAACAGTCAGCACGTCTCTTTACAGAGACCTGTAGATAAAGCACCTTCGTTAGAATAGCATGAATGAAAACCCATGTCAACTTGTTCCATATTTTTTTTGAAAATCATTCAAATTGACTCTAAAGAAAGGTATCTTTTTACTGAAATAAACGCTAAAATAAGCTGGAAAGCTCAAACTCAAAAAAAGGGGAAAGCAAACATGAATCTAAAACAACAGGCTGGTATCGAAGCCGCAAAATTTGTCAAAGATGGTATGATCGTTGGTCTCGGAACTGGATCTACTGCTTATTATATGGTAGAAGAACTTGGTCGCCGGATGAGAGAAGAGGGACTAAAAATCGTAGGTGTAACAACATCAAATGCAACGAAAGAACAAGCCGAAAAACTCGGTATTCCATTAAAGAGTATTGATGATGTTGTTGAAGTTGACCTAACGATTGATGGTGCAGACGAAATCAGTACTGATTTTCAAGGAATTAAAGGCGGAGGTGCGGCCTTACTATTCGAAAAAATCGTCGCTACCTATTCAAAAGAAACGATTTGGATCGTCGATGAATCAAAACTAGTCGAAAAACTCGGGAATTTTCCTCTCCCTGTTGAAGTTATCCCATATGGTTCACAACAGTTGCTACGTCTATTTGAAGCAAAAGGTTTTCATCCAGTTTTACGAAAAACAACGAATGGTGAAACCCTTAAAACTGATAGTGGACATTTCATTATTGATTTACATCTTCAAACTATTGAACAGCCAGAAACACTTGCCGACTACTTAGATAATCTTGTTGGTGTTGTTGAACATGGCTTATTCTTGAATCTTGTTTCAAAAGTAGTTGTCGGATCTGACAATGGGGTGCAAATTTTGGATACACCACACGCTCCTAAAGTATAATATTTCCAGATAAACCTTCTAGATAAAATCCGCTAAAATACTATCTTTTTTATGGACTTTATGCTAAATTTTTACTATTGTATTCTGTTTAAAAATCACCGCTAGAAAGGAATCATCATGAAAATTATTGGTTATGCACGCACAACCATAAACGATGTTGATTTAACAACTCAGGTTGAACAACTATCTACCTTTGGTTGTCAGGAAATTTTCCATGAAACGTACGAATCAAAAGATGCTGAGACAATGATCAAATTAGAATCCGTCATTGAACAAATGCAACAAGGAGACACACTTGTCATTTGCCAACTGCATCGTCTTGGCAAATCAACGAGACAATTAACGGAATTCACAAAACTTTTTAACGATCGTGGGCTTCACTTAGTAAGTATTGCCGAAGAAATCGATACTCGTAAACCAATGGGCAAAATTTACTTTCAATTGATGGAAGGTCTAGCTACGATGGAATGCTCATTGATTAAAGAACGTACTTTAATTGGCTTGAATGAAGCACGTAAAAAAGGAAAAATTGGTGGTCGTCCTAAAATTGATGCCAAAACTATCAAAAAAATTCGTCGTCTTTATTATGAAAAAAAAGAAACAATCCAATTTATTTCATCAAAATGTGGGGTTTCTGTTGGAACTTGCTATAAATATATAAATCTTCCAGAAAAAGATATTGAGCAATTATATAATTAATTAAAAATAAGTAATCTTTTCGAAGATTGCTTATTTTTTTATATTTTTTGCGTATCTGAACCTAATCTTCTATCATTTTCAATGGAAATCTTTTCAAAAAAATTGTACAATAAACGAGAACTGAAATTTTCAGAAATAAATATATTTTAAAAAGGAGCACAAAACATGCCAAAATTAGTTTTTTCTCGTCACGGTCTTAGTGAATGGAATGCTTTAAACCAATTTACTGGTTGGGCTGATGTAAACTTAGCACCAGAAGGTATCGAAGAAGCAAAAGAAGGCGGACGCAAAATCAAAGAAGCTGGAATCGAATTTGACATTGCCTATACTTCTGTTTTAACTCGTGCCATCAAAACTTGTAACCTTATCTTAGAATACTCAGATCAACTTTGGGTACCTCAAGTAAAATCATGGCGCTTAAACGAACGTCACTATGGTAAATTACAAGGTTTGAACAAAAAAGAAACTGCTGAAAAATATGGTGACGAACAAGTTCATATTTGGCGCCGTTCTTACGACACTCTTCCTCCATTATTGGATGAAACTGACGAAGGTTCAGCTGCAAACGAACGTCGTTACGCTATGTTAGACAAACGCGATATCCCTGGTGGCGAAAACTTAAAAGTTACTTTGGAACGTGCTTTACCATTCTGGCAAGATCATATTGCTCCAGCATTACTAGATGACAAAACTGTTTTAGTAGCTGCACATGGTAACTCATTACGCGCTTTAGCAAAACATATTGAAGGTATCTCTGACGAAGACATCATGGATCTTGAAATTCCAACGGGTCAACCACTTGTTTATGAATTGAATGATGATCTAACTGTTGCTAAAAAATACTACTTATAATTTTTATTGATTATAAGCCAAAAAAAGGAGTGGCGATTTTATCGCCACTCCTTTTTTAATTATAAATAATTAGATTCTGTCAAACACTCACGCAAAATTTCTTCGACTGCTTGTTCGTTCAATGGAACATACGCATCTGTTGCAATTTGGCTGTGTTTAACAGCCTGTTCTGCCATCAAAGAAAATTTGGTTTCATCGATCCCTACTTCAGGTAAAGTCATAGGAATACCACATGCTTTAAAGTAATCATAAGTTTTCTGAATTCCTTCTTTTGCAGCAAGATGATTTACTGACTCTTGAATTCCCCACACGTTACGAGCAAATTGGGCAAATTTTTCTTCAGTTTCTTCATTCAATGCATAGTTCATCCAACGTGGGGTCAAAATGGCTAAGCCAACGCCGTGCGTAATATCATAAAATGCACTCAACTCATGTTCAATTGGATGGCAGGACCACGAACCCGTTTTTCCACTACCAGTTAATCCATTTAAAGCTAAGGTACTAGCCCACATTAAGTTTGCCCGTGCATCATAATCGTCTGGATATTTCAATGCAATTGGACAATTTTTAATGACTGTTCTAAAAATCCCTTCTGCAACGAAATCCTGAATATCTGTTCCAGTTGTCCGTTTAAAATAATTTTCAGTTAGATGGCTGAAAATATCTGCTGAACCTGCCGCAGTTTGATTCTTTGGTACAGTGAATGTTGTGGTTGGATCAAGAAATGAAACTTTAGGTAACATTTCCCAACCACCTAGGCCAAGTTTTTGATTGGTCTCTGGATTTGAAATGACTGCTCCTCGATTCATTTCACTCCCTGTCGCTGCAAGTGTTAACACTGTTACTAAGGGTAACACTTTCCCAACACTTGCTTTTTTGATAACTAAATCCCATGGATCTCCTTCATAGAAAAAACCTGCACCAATTACTTTAGCACAATCGATCGTTGACCCTCCACCAACTGGAAGAATCACATCAATTTGATTTTCTTGGCAAAGAGTAATCCCTTTTCTAACTGTTTCAATACGAGGATTGGGTTCTACCCCACTTAGTTCTGTTACATTAAAGTCATGATCTTGTAGACGACTCATGATGTTTTGATAAACACCATTTTTCTTAATACTTCCTCCACCATAAACAAGTAAAACATTTTTTCCAAAGTGACTTAAGACCTCTGGTAATTCATCCCAACGATCTTTTCCAAAACGAATATCTGTTGCTACATCAAAGCGAAAATTTTCCATTTCTTTTCCTCCTTACTTATTAAAAAAGCTTGGAACCAATATTAATAATAGTCGTTCCAAGCTTTTTCTACAATTATTTTGCGATTGCTGTCTCTAAACCAACTTCAATCATTTCATTAAACGTTGTTTGACGTTCTTGTGCCGTTGTTTCTTCTCCAGTAATCAAATGATCACTAACTGTCATAATTCCTAACGTTTGTACTTTGTATTTCGCACCTAGATAATAAAGTGCTGCAGCTTCCATTTCAACACCCAAAACACCAAGTTCAGCTAATTTTAGTGTTTCAGTTAAATCATCCTTATAAAATGTATCTTCTGACAAAACATTTCCTACATGAGTTGTGTACCCTTTTCCTTTAGCAAATTCATAAGCTTTCAATAATAAATCGAAATCACCAATTGGCGGGAAATGGAATTGCTGAAAATTCTTTTCAATCATAGATGAACTTGTTGCTGCTCCTTGAGCAATCACTAAATCTCTCACATGGACATCGGTTGATAATGCACCACAAGTCCCCACGCGAATCAATTTTTTCACGCCATAAGAATTAATTAGTTCGTGCGCATAAATCGTTGCTGAAGGCATACCCATCCCTGTACCTTGTACAGAAACACGCTCACCTTTATACTCTCCTGTGTAACCTAGCATTCCACGAACTTGATTATAACAAACAGGATTTTCTAAAAAAGTTTCTGCAATATATTTTGCACGTAACGGGTCTCCTGGAAGTAAAATCTTGTCAGCAATTTCACCTTGTTTTGCTTCGATATGAACACTCATTCAGTTTATCTCTCCTTCAATTTCAACTAATACTCTTTTTTATAATACTGCTAGTGTTTCTTTCACTAAAGCTTTAAATGATTGTTTAACACGTTCCGTTGTTTCCACTACTTCTTCATGATTTAAATTTGCTTGCATTCCTGCCGCTAAATTCGTGATACAAGAAATACCTAATACATTTAAACCTCCATGTGCCGCAACAATTACTTCAGGAACGGTCGACATTCCGACTGCATCAGCACCCATGACACGTGACATTTTGATTTCTGCTGGCGTTTCATAAGTCGGACCTGAATACCCCATGTAAACACCTTCTTTTAAGTCTAACCCTAGCTTATTAGCAACTTCTTTTGCAGATTCTCGGTATGCAGGTGTGTAAGCTTGACTCATATCTGGGAAACGTGGGCCGATTTCATCTTCATTTGGACCAATCAATGGATTCGTGCCTGTAAAATTAATGTGATCACTAATCAACATCAAATCACCTGGTACAAAAGATTCATTTACGCCACCGCAAGCATTTGTTACGATCACTGAATGCGCACCAAGTGCACCCATTACTCGGACTGGATAAGTAACTGTTTGCATCGAATGCCCCTCATAAAAATGAAAACGTCCTTGCATCGCTAAAACTTTTTTACCTGATAATGTACCGTAAACTAGTTGTCCCGCATGTCCAACAACCGTTGAAACTGGGAAGAAAGGAATTGTGTCATATGGAATCTTAATTGCATCTTCAATTTCATCTGCCAACTCACCAAGACCTGAGCCAAGAATCATACCAAATTCAATTTCTTTTACCCCTTTATCAAGGATGAATTGAGTTGTTTCTTGTAACATTTCGCTTAATTTTTTCATTCTTTTTCTCCTAAGTTATGGTTTTTAGTAACAATTATTTCAGTAATTTTAAGAAGCTTTCACCATTTTCCGTTGCTGGTACTTCAAAGTTTTCAGCAATTGTTGCTGAGATATCCGCATAGTAACCTTGTGGTAAACTTCCTTGTTCATTCATTTTTTTACTATAAGCCAATAATGGTACGTATTCACGTGTATGATCTGTTCCTGGGAATGTGGGGTCATTTCCGTGATCTGCTGTAATCAACAATAAATCATCATCATTCATTGCATCAAGCAACTCCGGAATACGTAAATCAAATTCTTCTATTGCATGTGCGTAACCAACAACATCACGACGATGACCAAATAAAGCATCGAAGTCTACTAAATTAGTAAAGCTTAATCCATTGAAGTCTTGCTTCATCACATTTAACAGTTGATCTACACCATCCATATTACTTTTAGTGCGGACAGATTGAGTGATTCCTTGACCATTGAAGATATCATTAATTTTACCAACAGCGATCACATCTTTACCAGCTTCTTTTAATGAGTCCAAAACTGTGTGACCAAATGGATCAAGAGCATAGTCATGGCGATTACTTGTTCGAGTAAAGTTTCCTGGTTCTCCAATATAAGGACGTGCGATAATTCTGCCAATCATATATGGATCATCTTTCGTAATATCGCGAACAAATTGACAAATACGATACAACTCTTCCAAAGGAATAATTTCTTCATGTGCAGCAATTTGCAAAACAGGATCTGCAGACGTATAAACAATCAAGTCGCCTGTTTTCATTTGATGTTCACCATAATCATCAATTACAGCTGTTCCGCTATAAGGCTTGTTACAAACGATTTTTCGTCCAGAAAACTCTTCAATTTGTTGTAATAGCTCATCAGGAAATCCATTAGGAAATACCCGAAATGGTGTCTTGATATTCAATCCCATAATTTCCCAATGCCCTGTCATAGTATCTTTACCAACAGAAACTTCTTCTAATTTTGTTGCATAGCCTTGGTGATCAGCTACAGCCTTTACACCGTCTAATGGTCGAATCGTACCTAAACCTAAATTTTCTAGGTGAGGAATTGTTAAACCTGCTTCTTTTGCAATATGCCCTAGAGTATCTGACCCAACATCGTTAAATTTGTCTGCATCAGGTGCTTCCCCAATTCCGACTGAATCCATTACAATTAAGTGTACGCGTTTAAACATTTCGATTCCTTCTTTCTTTTCATCTTTTCTACTTTAAACTAAACAAAAAAGGCGAGACGAAGAAACATTTCCCATAGTCCCACCCTTTTTATTAACTAAAAATTATTTGGATTTGATATAATTCTTTCCATTTGCTTTTGGACCAGATGCTTGTCCTAAGAAAACAACTAAGACGATAATTGTTAACAAGTAAGGCGCAATTTGTAATAACACTGGCGGGATGGAAGAAATTACTGGAAGCTGTGCTCCTATAATACTCAAACTTTGTGCAAAACCAAAGAATAGTGATGCACCCATTACGCCCAAAGGATTCCACTTACCAAAAATCATTGCTGCCATCGAGATGAAACCTTGACCAACAATCGTTCCAGCAGAGAAATTACCTGAGATTGATTGAGCAAATACTGCTCCACCCATGCCACCTAATAAACCTGAAAGTAAAACGCCTGAATAACGCATCGCATAAACGTTAATACCTAAAGTGTCTGCAGCTTGTGGATTTTCTCCGACAGAACGAAGACGTAAGCCAAATCTTGTTTTAAAAATGATAAACCAAGCAATTACAGCAATTAAAATGGCACAATAAGCTGGCAAGAAAGTATTTTTAAAGAAAATTGGACCGATTACAGGAATTTTTGATAACCCAGGAAATGAGAAGTAGCCCAAATTTCTTGTGATGTTATCTGTTTGTCCTTTTCCGTACCATGCTTTAACTAAGAATACCCCTAACGCAGGTGCCATCAAGTTGATGACCGTACCACTAATGATGTGGTCTGCACGAAGACTAACAGTTGCCACTGCATGAAGTAATGAAAATAAAACACCAACTATCCCACCAACTAGAATGGCAATCCAAGGCGTCATCGCACCTAAAGATGGACTCATTGTTAAGTTGAATACGATTGAGCTGAAAGCGCCCATTACCATAATTCCTTCTAAACCAACGTTAACGATTCCGCTTCGTTCAGAAAACGTTCCACCTAACGATGTCAAAATCAAAGGTGTGGAATAAACTAATGTTGACGTAAGGATTAGAGCAATCAATTCTACAGCTGTCATTATAAATTCCCTCCTTCTTGATCTTGATGCGTTGATTTAGATTCAATTGTTTCAACTACAGCTACTTGTTTTTTACCTTGGAAAAATTTTGCCATAATCAAGCGAATTAAGAAATTAATACCAATGAAGAAGATAATCAATGCAATCGATACATTCACGATTTCAAATGGCACACCGGCGCCTGTTTGCATTCCCAAACCACCAATTTTCAAAATACTGAATAAAATTGCTGATAACAACACACCAATTGCTGAACCAGATCCCAATAAAGATACTGCCATTCCGTCAAATCCAATTGCTAAAGAAGTTGTTTGAACAAAGAAGTTTTGGTACGTTCCCAAACCTTCAACTACGCCCCCTAATCCTGCAAGTGTTCCAGAAATAACCATGGATAAAACAATTGTTCGTTTGCTACTCATCCCCGCATATTCTGATGCAAAAGGATTTAGTCCAACGGAACGAATTTCATAACCTAAAGTAGTCTTTTTCATAAGTAACCATACAAGGAACAAAGCAATCAAAGCTAAGAATAAACCAGCGTTTACTCGTGAGCCACCAAACATTTGAGTTAGCCAAGGAACTCTTAATGAAGCATTTTGACTAATTAGATTTGATGAATCCAAACTTGAACGATAACTTTCTGGCATTATGTCATGTAAAGCATAAGTGCTTAAATATAATAAAATATAATTCATCATAATCGTGACAATTACTTCACTGGTTCCAAAGAACGCACGCAACAAGCCGGGAATCGCCGCGGCCATTGCACCAGCCAAAGCGCCTAAGATGACACAAGCTGGAAGCAAAATCACTTTTGGTAAATCTGGAAAAGCCAACGCGAACCACACACTAACGATCCAACCACATAGCGCTTGTCCAGAAAGCCCGATATTAAAGAATCCCGCTGAATTCGCCACTGAAAATCCTAATGCTGTAAAGATAAGCGGTGTTGCTTGTCGTAAAGTTTCACCAATACTTCGTTGTGAACCTAGCGCAGCTTCCAACATAGAAGAATAGCCTTGAATTGGATTATATCCAAAAGCTGCCATCAATAATGCACCTAAAATTAATCCTAAAATTACTGAAAAAATAGGTACAAGTAAATTACGGAGTTTTTCGCTACGATCATTCATGTGCGCCACCCGCCTTTTCTAACTCTTTTCTTGCTTCCTCTAAAGAATAGCCCGCCATTAATAGTCCCAATTCATTTTCAGATGTTTCTTTTGGATTAACAATTCCAACGATTTTACCTTGGTGAAGCACGGCAATTCGATCAGATACATTTAAAATTTCTTCTAATTCAAAGCTGACTAACAACACTGCTTTAAACTTATCTCTTTGCTCGATCAAACGCTTATGGATAAATTCTATAGCACCTACGTCTAATCCACGTGTTGGATTCGCAACAATCAGCAAATCAGGGTCGCGATCAATTTCACGTGCAATAATTGCTTTTTGCTGATTTCCACCTGATAAAGCCTTAGCAGGGACTAATTCATTCGTTGTTCGCACATCATATTCATCAATCAAGTCTCTTGCATGTTCATTGATAACTGAATAATTTAATAGCCCACCTTTACTATAAGGAGCTTGGTAATACGTTTGAAGAGCAATATTTTCTGACAATGTCATGTCTAAAACTAAACCATATTTATGACGATCCTCTGGAACATGCCCGACACCAGACTCCGTAATTTTCCGCGGACGTTTGTTACTGATTTCCTCACCCTTTAAGCGAATACTGCCACTTTCAACTTTTCGTAAGCCTGTTAATGCTTGAATCAACTCAGATTGCCCATTACCATCAATTCCCGCGATTCCTAAAACTTCTCCAGCACGAACTTCAAGACTCAGACTTTTCACTGCCTCTAATCCCCGATTTTCATTTACAACTAAATCTTCAATTGCCAGGACAACTTCTTGAGGACGAGCCTCTTTTTTATCCGTTTTAAACGAAACAGTACGTCCAACCATCATGTCAGCAAGTTGTTGTGAACTAACATCTTTCACATTAACAGTTCCAATCCCTTGACCCCGTCTAATAACTGTACAACGATCCGCTACTGCTTTAATTTCATCTAATTTATGGGTAATCAAAATGATTGATTTACCTTCTTTAACTAACTCTTTCATAATCAAAATTAGTTCATCAATTTCTTGTGGTGTTAAAACAGCTGTTGGTTCATCAAAGATCAAGACATCTGCACCACGATAAAGTGTTTTTAAGATCTCGACACGCTGTTCCATTCCAACAGAAATATCACGAACATAAGCATCCGGGTTAACTGATAGACCATATTGTTCTGATACTTTTTGAATTTCCTCACGTGCCTTTTTGCGATCAACGATTCCCATCCGACTTGGCTCGCTACCTAAAATTATGTTTTCAGTAACAGTAAACGCATCAACTAACATAAAATGTTGGTGAACCATCCCAATCCCTAATTGATTGGCTTTAGTCGGGCTTGTGATTTGAACCTGTTTCCCATGCATCAAAATTTCTCCTGATGTTGGTTCTAAAAGACCGGATAAAACGTTCATTAATGTTGACTTGCCAGCACCGTTTTCTCCAAGTAACGCATGGATTTCCCCAGCTTTTACTTGCAAATTGATGTTGTCATTTGCTTTGAATGTTCCAAACTGCTTGGTAATATTCCGCATTTCGATGACAATATTTTCTTGAACCACATTTTTCACATCCTAACGATTTCTATCTAGGGCAACGATGAGTAAAGATTTCTGGCTATCGGAAATCTATCCTCGCAAATTGAAGTAAACTCACTTCAGGGGGTGTTCCCTTATTCAAATAGTCAAAATTTGACCACTTGAATAAACAAACAACTACTAAAATTGAAACCATAGCCCTGTCAAACAGTTGTCTAACAAGGCTATAGAAAAATTATTATTTGCTTTCTGGAACTTCTGGAACTTTTACATCGCCTGCAATGATTTTTTCTTTAGCAGCATCAACTGCTTTTAGTGCTTCATCAGAAAGTTGACCTTTTGTTAAGCCAACACCATCTTCTTTCAAGCCATAAACAGTATGTTCTCCACCAGGAAAATCACCATCTGCAGATTTTTGAGCTAAATCTTCAACAACAGTTCCTACCCCTTTAAGTGTAGATGTTAATGTAAAGTTTTTATCTTCGCCGTTTAGAGTATAGCCACCTTCGTCTGATTGATCACGGTCAACACCGATTACCCAAACTTTTTTGTCGCCAGATTCATTTAATGATTTTGCTTCTTGGAATACGCCGTTACCAGTTCCACCTGAAGCATGGAAGATAATGTCTGCATTTTGTGCGTACATACCTTGTGCAATTGAACGTCCTTTATCTGGCGCAGAGAAATCACCAGCATATTGGTTTTTCACTTCAATTTCTTTACCTAATTCTTTCGCCCCGGCTTCAACACCAGCTGTAAATCCAGCATCAAAACGGTCGATAACTTCACCTTTTACTCCACCAATGAAACCAACAACGTTTGTTTCAGTCGTGTAAGCTGCAGCAATCCCAGCTAGATAAGAAGCTTCGTTATCTTTAAATGTTGCAGAAACTACGTTATCTACACCATCAATAACATCATCGATAATAACAAAGTTTGTTTCAGGATTATTTGTTGCTTGTTCTTTAATAGCAGGTTGTAATTTATACCCAATTCCAAAGATTGTTTGGAATCCCGCTGTTAAAGCTTGGTCGATATTTGGAATATAATCTGATTCATTTGAAGATTGGAAATATTGGTAGCCATCGTTTCCACGTGAAAGCTTGTGTTCTTTACCCCAAGCTTCTAGACCTTCCCAAGCTGACTGGTTGAATGAACGGTCGTCGACACCGCCTGTATCTGTGATTAATGCTGCAGTTGTTCCTGCTGATGAACTTCCACCATCAGTTGAATCTGTTCCACTATTGCCATTGCCACATGCAGATAGAAGTAATCCAGCTGTTAATGCTACGGCACCCAAACCAAATAATTTTGCTTTTTTCATTTCTGTAAAGCCCCCTAAAATAATTGTTTTTTCAACAGTCAGCTGACTGAATGAACGTAGGTTATAGATCTTTTTCTGTGAATGCATACGGTAGTAGTTCTCTAACCGTCATTGTTTTTGTCACACCTTCATCGCCAACCAACGTGACTGGCATTTCTGGTGAGCAAAATTCTGCCATCACTTGACGACAAGCACCACATGGTGAAATTGGTTCTGGTGTGTGACCAGCAACAACAAAATGAGAAAATTGTTTCTCGCCTTCTGATACAGCTTTGAAAAATGCCGTTCGTTCAGCACAATTTGTTAATCCAAAAGAAGCATTTTCAATATTTACACCTTGATACATCTTCCCTGTATCAGTTACTAGACATGCACCCACTGGAAAATGTGAATACGGAACATATGCTTTGTCGAGTGCTGCTACCGCAATGTCAATCCATTCTTGTTTTGTCACTTCACTCATTTTAGTATCCTTCACCAACAGCACCAGACATAATAGCAACTCCAGCACTTGTACCAATTCGTGTTGCACCTGCTTCAACCATTGCCACGGCCTCTTCTTCGTTATGGATACCACCAGAAGCTTTCACACCCATTTCTGGACCAACAGTTGCACGCATTAAACGTATATCTTCTACTTTAGCACCACCTGTTGAAAATCCAGTTGAAGTTTTAACAAAATCTGCTCCTGCGATTTTTGCAAGTTCACAAGCTTTGACAATTTCGTCATTTGTCAACAATGCTGTTTCAATAATCACTTTAACAAGTGCGCGATCTTTTGCTGCTTCAACTACTGCCTCAATATCTTTTTGAACCTTATTGAATTGTTTTGATTTCAATGCGCCAATATTGATAACCATATCTACTTCGTCTGCACCATTATTGATTGCATCTGTTGTTTCATATGCTTTAACAGCGGAAGTATTTGCTCCTAAAGGAAAACCGATTACTGTACAAACTGCAACAGGTTCACCCTTTAACTGTTCTTTTGCCAATGAAACCCAGGTTGGATTGATACATACAGAATAAAAATGATATTTTTTTGCTTCTTCAATAATGCGTAACACATCTTCCTCTGTCGCATCTGCTTTTAAAATTGTGTGGTCAATCATTCGATTTAATTCCATCTTTTTCTTCCTTCCTACTCAGTAATAATATCGTGTACTAAAATTGGTTTTGTAGCTGAATCACTAATTTCAATGTTTTGATATAATAATTCGATAACTTGTGAAAGCTCTTCTGTATTACTATAAATAGTTAATAATGATTCACCTTCTTGTACTGAATCACCAATTTTTTTGTGTAATTTCAAACCCACAGCATGATCAATTGCATCTTCTTTTGTTTTACGACCGGCTCCCAGCATCATTGCTGCGATACCTAACTCGTTAGCAACGATTTTAGAAACTAATCCAGCAGATCTTGCAGGAAGTTCTACTTGATGTCGCGCTGTCAAAAGTAATTCTGGTTTTTCAACTACGCGAATGTCTCCACCTTGATTTTGAATCATTTCTTTGAATTTTTCTAAGGCTTTACCAGAAGTTAAGGCTTCTTGTAGCATCACACGCGCTTCTTCCACGGAATCAGCTTTCTTAGCTAAAACAACCATTTGACTACCTAATACGTAACACATTTCGATCAAGTCTTCTGGTCCATGTCCTTGTAATGTTTCAATTGCTTCAACTACTTCTAAACTATTTCCGATGGCTTCCCCTAATGGCTCAGACATATCAGAAATCACTGCTATTGTCTGACGATTAGCAAGTTTGCCAATACTTGTCATTGTTTTTGCTAAGCGTCTCGCATCTTCAATGTTTTTCATGAAAGCTCCGTCACCAGTTGTTACATCTAGAACAATTGCATCCGCACCAGCTGCAATTTTCTTACTCATAATTGAACTAGCAATTAAAGGAATTGAATCAACAGTCGCCGTTACGTCACGTAAAGCATATAGTTTTTTATCTGCTGGCGCTAAATTTCCTGATTGTCCAATAACAGCAACTTGACTTTCATTGACAATCCGAATAAATTCTTCGTCAGAAAGTTCAATTTTGAATCCAGGAATCGCCTCTAATTTATCTAACGTTCCACCAGTATATCCAAGCCCACGTCCTGACATTTTTGCTACAGTCACGCCCACACTTGCAACTAACGGCGCTAAGATCAAAGTTGTCGTATCTCCAACTCCACCAGTAGAATGTTTATCAACTTTAATACCATTCAAAGAACTAAGGTCGATCACGTCACCAGAATTTGCCATTGCTAAAGTCATATTTGTAATTTCTTCATCAGTCATATCTTGATAAAAGATTGTCATCAATAATGCGCTGAGCTGATAATCCGGAATTTGATTGTCTGTATAATTAGTAATTATGTAATCAATCTCATCCTTTGTTAAGGTTTTTCCATCCCTCTTTTTTTCAATCAAATCTACCATTCGCATCGCTTGATCCTCCTAGCCTTCATTCGGTATTATACATTATTTTCATAAAAGGTAAACCACTTTAGTAAACTGGTTTACTAAAAACGCAAAAGGCTTTGCCCTGCATTTGTAAACACTTACATAAGCAATATAACGCCCACTTAGCTATTTGTCAATGCTTTTACGCTCTCACGAATAATTAATTTTGTCTCAAAGACTTTGTTCGGAACTTTGCGTTGAGGGAATTCAATTGTATCGATTAGAAAACGAGCTGCATAAAATCCAATATCAAAACTAGGTTGTTGTACAGTTGTTAATTGTGGAATCATGTACTCAGATAATTTTAATCCATCAAAGCCAATAACTGAAATGTCATCAGGAATTGTCTTTCCCATTTCATGAATGGCCTGATAACAACCAATTGCCATTGCATCATTTCCACAAAAAATTGCTGTAATATCTTTGTGTTCCAATAATTTTTTAGTCGCATCGTATCCACCTTGAACCGTTAATTCGCCATGCTCAACGAATTTCCCATTAAATGGTAGTCCATGATCTTTTAGTGCATGTCGGTAACCATTGAAACGCTCTTCTAGTTGATAATAGCCAGTTGTTTCTTTTAACATACCGATTTTTGTGTGTCCTTGTTTGATAAATAGTGAAACAGCTTGATACGCTCCCTCATATTCTTTGACAATTAAACGACCACTATCTCGACGGTTTAAGCCACGATCAATCAAAATAATCGGCATATTTTTATAAAATCCACTGTCTAGCGCATAGGCCTCTGGTAAAACGTTTGGCGTAGCTAATAAAATCCCATCCACTGAACGATGTGCCAACTCACGTAAATATTTGATTTCATTTTCTTGTTTGTGTCTTGAATTACACAACATAATTATATATCCAAGTGGATTTAAATAGCTTTCGACACCTTCAATTAGTTTCGAGAAAAAAAAGTCTGTTACATCTGGAACAATCATTCCAATTGTTTTTGAATGTCGGTTGATTACATTTGAAGCAAAATAATCTGGCTTATAATGATGTTCATTGACAATATTCAAAACTTTTTTTCTAGTTTTGTCACTAAAGCGACTACCTTTATTATTCAAAATTTGCGAAACAGTTGTAACTGATACACCAGCCATCTCCGCAATATCTCTAATTGTTAACTTCACTTTTTCTCCTCCTCAACTTGAACTTTTAATCAGTGTAACAAAACCTTTTCTAAAAAAATAGTTAATTGATAGCACTTTCTTAAAATGAAAATAATTTTTGGACAAAAAAATTGCAAGGAATATTCGAAAGTTGAATGTCCCTTGCAATAATAATCGATAACCAAACTTATTCTTTTACACTTTTAATAATGTAATAACCTTTATCTTTGGTAACAATTGTTGCGTTACCAAAAGTTTCTTCCATTTTCTTTTGTGCGCTTGGTGCGCCTTGTTTTTTCTGGATGACAATTGTTAGCGTTCCACCAGTTTCTAAGAGCGGATAGGCACCTGTCAATATTTCGTGAACAACTTTTTTTCCAGCACGAATAGGTGGATTGCTAATAATCGCTGCATATTTTTCTTGATGCACGTTTTCGTAAATATTTGATTGATGAATGTCCACGTTCGCCAGTTGATTACGATTCGCATTTCCTTGTGCTAATTCCACTGCACGTAAATTAATGTCTACCATTTCAACCATACGTTGGCTGGCATATGCAATGGCTAATCCAATTGGTCCATAACCACAGCCAACATCTAAGACGTTTCCTTTAGCTGGGATTTCTTGCCAATCAAACGCGTCGATTAACACACGCGAACCATAGTCCACCGTTTCACGTGAAAATACGCCAGCATCTGTCACAAAGTGAAATAATTTCCCTTTTAATTCAAACGACCATTGCTCAAAGTCATGGGCAACATTGGGACGCTCTGTATAATAATGATCTGTCATCTTTTCCATCCTTCTTCTGTCTTTGCTGTACATAGTCTACCGTTTTCATTGAAAACAAACAAGCGCTCTTTCGTTTCAAGTTTCTTTGTTTCAGCTGTTTCTTTCTTTGATTTTAACAAATCAAACTGATAGGTTAAAGCTATGTTTCTAAATTCGTGAAAAAGTCTCTTCATTCCCTTTATAAGAGGTAGGGTTTAACACTATTTTATGTTAGAATAAATCCATTGACGGGAGAGAACGCAGGAGGCTATTATGAACGACCCAATGAACTATTATCGTATTGCAAGGGAAGAATGGCAAGAATTTTATCGTAATGGACAAGCACCACTGACACAAGTGGAACTAGACAGTATCAAAAGCTTGAATGATCGAATCTCGATGCAAGATGTTCAAGATATTTATGTTCCTTTAACGCACCTCATTCATCTTTATATGAAAGAATTCGAATCTTTATCATTAAGTAAAGGACTCTTTCTCCATAAATATGTACCTGTGTCACCTTTCATTATTGGAATTGCAGGGAGTGTTGCTGTCGGAAAAAGTACAACTGCACGCTTGTTACAAACGATTTTGTCGCGTACGTTAAAACGACGGAACGTTCAGTTGATTACGACTGATGGTTTTTTGTATCCCAATAAGGTCTTGCGTGAAAAAGGAATCATGGATCGTAAAGGATTTCCTGAAAGCTATGATATGGAAATGCTAATTGATTTTTTAAATCAAGTGAAGTCCGGAAAAGATGAGCTGAAAGTTCCAATTTACTCTCATGATGTTTATGACATTATTCCTGACGAGTATGAAGTCATCCAGCAACCAGATATCTTAATAGTTGAAGGAATTAATACTTTACAACTCCCAGCTAACCAACAAATTTACGTTAGTGACTTTTTTGATTTTTCTGTTTTTGTTGATGCTGAACCCGATTTGATTGAAAAATGGTATCTTGATCGTTTTGCAGCGCTGTTAGACACAGCTTTTCAAAATCCTGAGAATTATTATTATCGTTTTGCAATCGGTAATCGTGAAGATGCCTTTAAAATGGCCAAAGAAGTCTGGAAAAATGTGAATTTAAAAAATTTAGAGGAATATATCTTGCCTACACGTGGTAGAGCGGATATAATTCTCCATAAAACTGAAAATCATATCATTGATTCGATTTTCATGCGCAAATATTAGCATTTTAAAATAGTAAAACTATTTTGAGATAAATTTAAATGGATAGGGGTAATAAATGTGACAAACGTTGCCGATATGACGAACGTTGAAAAGATTATCGTATTAGATTATGGTAGCCAGTATAATCAATTGATTACACGACGCATCCGTGATCTAGGAGTCTTTTCTGAATTATTGAGCCACCGAATTACTGCAGAAGAAGTTAAAGCTATGAATCCAAAAGGAATTATCCTTTCTGGTGGACCAAACAGTGTTTATGACGAAGGTGCTTTTAGCATTGATCCTGAGATTTTCAATTTAGGTATACCTGTATTAGGAATTTGTTACGGAATGCAGTTAATTACGTACAATCTTGGTGGGAAAGTTGAACCTGCTAAAAACCGTGAATACGGAAAAGCTTTATTGGAAGTTACAACAGATGATGCTGTGTTATTTAGTGATACACCAAAAGAACAGACTGTTTGGATGAGTCATGGTGACCTCGTAACAAAAGTTCCCGAAGGTTTTGAAATCGTTGGTACAAGTAAAGACTGTCCTATCGCATCGATTCAAGATACTACGCGTAACTTTTATGGAATCCAATTCCATGCTGAAGTGCGTCATTCTGAATACGGAATCGAATTATTACGTCACTTTGCATTCGATGTCTGCCACTGCCAAGGTGATTGGTCAATGGATAGCTTTATTGATATGCAAGTTGAAAAAATCCGTGAACAAGTTGGCGACAAAAAAGTTTTACTTGGCCTTTCTGGCGGAGTCGATTCTAGTGTTGTCGGTGTTCTTTTACAAAAAGCAATTGGTGACCAATTAACATCAATCTTTGTTGACCACGGTTTGTTACGTAAAAACGAAGCAGATCAAGTAATGGAAAGCTTAGGTGGAAAATTTGGCTTAAATATCATTAAAGTAGATGCACGTGAACGTTTCTTAAACAAACTAAAAGGTGTTTCTGATCCTGAGCAAAAACGTAAAATCATTGGGAATGAATTTGTTTATGTTTTTGATGATGAAGCAACCAAATTGGCTGGCGAAGAAGGTATTTCTTTCTTAGCGCAAGGAACACTTTATACTGATGTTATCGAGAGTGGAACTGAAACAGCTCAAACAATCAAATCTCACCACAATGTTGGTGGATTACCTGAAGATATGCAATTTGAATTAATTGAACCTCTGAATACACTCTTCAAAGATGAAGTACGTGAATTAGGTACTCAACTTGGAATGCCTGACTCTATCGTTTGGCGCCAACCATTCCCTGGACCTGGTCTTGGTATCCGTGTCTTAGGTGAAATTAGCGAAGAAAAATTAGAAATCGTTCGTGAATCAGATGCTATCTTGCGTGAAGAAATTGCAGCAGCTGGACTTGACCGTGATATCTGGCAATACTTTACTGTCTTACCTGGCATCCGTTCAGTTGGTGTTATGGGTGATGGACGTACGTATGATTACACAGTCGGTATCCGTGCCGTTACTTCAATTGACGGAATGACAGCTGACTTTGCTCGTATTCCTTGGGATGTCTTACAAAAAATCTCTGTCCGCATCGTAAATGAAGTCGCACACGTAAACCGTATTGTGTACGATATTACTTCTAAGCCACCTGCAACTGTGGAGTGGGAATAATAAAAAACAGCCAACAAACGTTGTTAAATCGATGTTTGTTGGCTGTTTATTTTTTCATTATCACACTTTTATCACAGTTATTCCTTTTATTTCTTAAATTGATTTTTAACACTATTCCACTTTTATCTTTCATAAAGTTAAAAATAAGCATTCGTTCCCCCTAGTTTCTAATGAACGCTTATTGTAATTTCCTAATTACTAGGAATCTTTTCTGTATGTCTACATTCAGGATACATAGTACAAGCTCTAAAATAACTATGGTTGCTCTCACTCCATTTATCTACAATAAATCCAGATTCACATTTTGGACATTTAACAACTTTTTCAGGCAAACTTTTCAAAAAAATATATTTTTCCATAGTGTTTGGGATCAGCTGATTCAGTAGCTGTAACAGACCATATCTATCATACCACTCAATATTTTGTGCCTTTTCATTTTTTTCTATTTCTATGTATACATATGGATTAAATAAAGAAGTAGTAATGAATAGTTTATTTGTCCATCCCTTATCTGAGATTCCAGAATAATTTTTAATATAATCCACTGTAATAATTTTTGGTGCTTTAGTGTTTAGACGATAATGTTTTGCTTGCACTGCAATACATTCATTATCTTTTTTTATAATTAAGTCTATATTATTATCCCCAGTATATACATATCTGTCTTTTTTATATTCTTTTTTAGTTATTTCAACTTCATAATTAGCTAATCGAAAAACAGCTGCTAGAAATTGTTCAAAATAATCTCCCTGCTGTCTCCAACCTATTTTTCCTACCGGAAACTCTTTATCCATATTATTTAAAAAATCTATCACTATTGTTTCATCACTGTTCTGTACAAAAGATAATCCTTTTACTTCACGATAATTTTTAGATAAAACTTCTTTTGAATTTATTTCTTCTGTTTTATGTGTAACTTTTTGTAAAAAATTTTTAAGCATAAATACTCCTCCTAATATATATTCTATTTCACAATATATAATTATAATAACTCTAAACAAGAGTTATTTATATATTTCAAAAAATTTTTTTGTTAGGAAAGTAGTTTTGAAGTTTAATTCTTTTGAAGAAGTGGCTAAGTATTTTTTCATGAGTAGGTCAGCTTTATTTAATAGATTGATAGAGTACCTTAGTTTTGTAAAAAATTGATTCCTAAACTATGCACATTGTTTGGTAAATAAATATAGATACAGAGGACAATGTGAGCTTTTAATTTTATTTTATTTTGCTAGTTTTTATATAGTTTACTGAAATGAAAAAATAATTATCACACTTTTATCACAGTTCTTATAAATTTAGTACAAAGCTATACTTTTTTAATCTAGTAAATTATCTTAAAATCAAGTTTCCCGATTTCTCTCTTTTTATACATCATTGAATGGAAATAAAAAAAGAAACCGCTAGAAATGCCTAATTTATAGGTTTTCTAGCGGTTTTCTTTTTTTGTGGTTACAGTATTCAACTATTTTTTATTTTTACCCCTGTTCTCGAACTATTTTTTTATAGTACTACTAAGTAGGAAAATAAAATTTACGATAAGCCAACCAATTATAAAAATATCTTGTGGATGCATTTCATTGAAATTCGAGATTAACCAATAGATGGCCAATATAAAATTACAAATTCCAACAAAAAATATTAATTTAGATTTTTTTTCCAGAGTCTACACCTTCTCTAACCAACAGTTTTATTCGTACGCTAAAAACTTTTCAATCTCACTTTTATTAGTAGAGCCTTCTAATTTCTCGTCTATCTTTCCTTTTTTCATATAAAGAATTGTTGGTACTATCTTTACGTTTAAATTATTTAATTCTTTTACAAGTTTGTCTTGATTTTCCTTACGGGCATTATCAGTGTTATAATAAAATACTTTTTGTCTTTTTTTTATTAAAACAGATCTTAATTTGGGGAGAAATTCCTGACATTCTTCACATGTAGGTCTACCAATATAAATGTATCCAGTATCGGTATTATCAATTAGCTTTTGAATTTGATTACTATTTATACTATTCAAGGGATTAAAATTTTTTTCTTTTTGATTAGCGTAAAAATATGTTTCACCACTCATTAAAATAATAACAAACAATAAGAAAATAATCTTTCTCTTCTTTCCTATCACAATTTAACCACTCTCCCTCATTATAATTTAAAACAAGCAATGACCCCACCAATATCTGCAGCGCCTATTGTACAAACACCTGCTATACAAGCTGCACAAATCGGTGCAACAGCTGGACATGCTGCAATGCAAGTTCCTGCAATCAAATATGCTATTGTTCCGTTTATTCCTGCGATTGCCGCTATACATCCTGCGATTGCTCCGATACCTCTAGTATTTACATTTTTACTTTCTTTCACACTTTGTTTAAGACTGAACAAGCCTTCTTTTAATTTAGAATTATTTATATAATCTATATCCGTATTTTGAGTGCTAACTTTTTTACCTTCAATGTACGTATCAATAACAAACTTATTTACTTGATTTTTTGTGATTAAACTTTCTGAATAAGTTACTACATTTTCATTTTTATCAAATACTACTGTTAAATTACTAAAGTAACTGTATTCTTTCCCTTCTATTGGTACAGAGATGGACTTATAATTTGTCTCTTCTTCATCTATAGATAAAAATTTTGAGTCATTCCAAAGTAAATTAATATTTTGTCCATTAAGAATTAGTTTTTTTTCTTTGATAGAATTTAATGTGTTATTTTTCATCGTCTCAATAACTGTTGGACTAGTAATTTCTTGTGATTGAGACGCAATCGATTGCATTTTATCAAAAGATTTATTTACATTTTCAGGGTTGTTTACTTCAGTCTCTTTAGGTTGACTATCTGTTTCAGCATATACAATATTAGTCACTGCGGGGGATACTAATGTTAACAACATACTTAGCAACATTATTTTTATAATTTTTTCTAGGTTGAAATTTCTCATCATGATATTTTCCCTCCGATTTCTTTCTACTTTTTACTTCTCAATTTTTTGTGGTGGCTCAATTTCCCATGTATATGGATTCATAATTATTTCCTCCTTTTCATTTTTTCAAAATTAGTTTATTATTAATTCTTATTCATGTGTTAAAATGAACAAAAATGCGTCTGTTTTAGGAGGTATCTATGGATCAAGCTGACCTGTTAAAAAAGTTAAGAGTTGAACGTAAAATATCTCAAGCAAATTTAACAAAACAAATTTCTTCTAGAACAACTTTAAGTTCATTCGAGACCCGACACACACTTCTTTCTTCTGAAATATTACTTAGATACTTAGACAGAATGAATATAAAATTACCAGAATTTATGTTTTATCTGCAAAACAACAAGATTACTTTGAAAGAAGCTACAGCCAAAAATTTTGTAGAAATTCTTTATAAGAATTCTACCCCCCAAAAAATAGAAGAATTTAGAAATCAACTACTTTCTCTGTTTAAACAAACAAATGATGAGTACTATTTTATTTTACTTATCCAATTTAATATGCTACTAGCTAAAGAAAAGGATGTATTAAATTTGGAAGTATTTGAAAAAGAGATTAGATACATTAGGGACCGGCTATTTAGAATTGAAACCTGGGGCTATTTTGAATTGACGACTTTTAATAATTTAATGTTTATCTTTCCAACTGACACAATAAAATTGCTGTTTAAAAATAGTGAAGAAAAAATGAAACTATTTTACAAAAATAATTTTTATCCATCTCTTTATACATCATTTTTAATAAATGGTTGCTATTTAAGCTTTGAAAGAAAAAACTTAGATTTACTTTCTATTTTTCTAGCTCCTTTAAAGAGACTTGCAGTAAAATCTAAAAATGTATATGAACAAATTTACTATAAAATATTTAGCACATTATCACCGATTTGCGAAGAAAACGTAGCGACCATCGACATTAACAAAATAGAGGGATTAATTAATATTTTCTATCTTTTAGATAACAACGATAAAGCAATGGAACTAAAAAAATTTTTTCATTCTGTATATGCTCAAAAATAACAATTAAAAAAGTTATTACTGCAATTTTCAATTAAAATTTTTGAAAAATAATTGTTCATCACTAAAAATTCATATCACAGTACACCGATATAAACCACTTGAATCACGTGATATATAATCACACTTTTGGTCACAGTTTAAATCTAATCACGCTAGCTCTACTGTTCAAAAACCCAATAAGCTATTGAGTGGAAAGAAAAAAAAGAAACCATGAGTCCTTTGATAGGAACTCATGGTTTCTTTTTTAAAACTTATAGTGTTCTTGACGATAGTGGTACAAGGCTCATGTTATAACTTCTCAATTGTCTAAAGTAATCTTCCGTATCTTCCTATTGTAATAACTGATAAGCATTGTAAAGATTAATGAATAGTACAAGGATAATCACTCCTTGAAAGACAGCCGTAACTCTTTTCGGCGATAAAATATTACTGAATTTTGCTCCTAGTAAACCACCAATAATTGCGGCTGGAATCACAAACCACAACATAGTTAGATCATAGCGATTAAATCCTGTGGTAAAAGCTATCGTAAGTAATTTTGCAAATTGTGAAAAGAAAATGGTACAAATAGAATAAACTGTTGCGTCTTTAATTGGTAGTGAAAATAGCAACATGAGTAACGAGACATTGATTGGACCACCGCCAATCCCTAATAAACTAGCTAAAAATCCTAAGATCGATCCACAAATAAAATACCAACCAACGTGTATGAGTTGAAAATTTTTCCAATCATATTTTGTATAAACAAAAGCAAAAATCAAGGTAAACACAGTCAATATGATTTGAATCAACTGCACAATATCATTATTTCCAAACCAATTTAAACAAGCTTCAAATGCACTGTTTCCTAAAATTCCTCCTAATACTGCCCCAGCTGATACCCAACTGACAATTTGCCAATCAAATTTTCGACCACTCGCCAATTGACGCGCAGTAGAAACAATAGACATCGTAAATACTGCTGTAGCAGAATAAAAAGAAATAGCCGCCACGTCATGTGCGCCAATAAAATCAAAAACAGGTTTGATGATCACGCCACCACCCATTCCAGAAATTGCCCCAACGGCATTAGCTAAAACAATGACAATAAAGTAAAGAATCCCTATCACCTTTCCACCTCCTACAATCAAATCAGTATTCCTTCTATTTTTGATCTATATTGTTCTAGTCTTTTTCGGTAATCACGATATTCTTAACCATCCCCACACATTTGTTGAAATGGCTAACGTTCACACTTTTTAAGCATGACTGATACTTACAAACATGTCAGAAATATCTGATTCAAATAATTTTCGTTACTATAAATATAAATGATTTTAAAAGGTATTACGAATGTAACCCCTTTATGATCAGTCGAGTATAGATAATAAATAAAGTCCTATGGAAGATCAGGTAGTTCCTGTTTTTGTCAAAAAAGCCAACTATTTTTAGCTCACTTCACCACCGGAACAATTATTCGCGTTTTTAAACAAAAAGTAGTAGAATGAATCCAACTTATTAAAAGTAAGTAAAATTATTCAAGATTAAGGAGGATTTCAATTATGAAAAACATTGGCTTTTTAAGTTTCGGTCATTGGATGGATCAAGGTTCTTTAGTAAAAACAGCTCAAGATGCTTATCTACAATCAATTGAGCTAGCTGTTGAAGCAGAAAAACTCGGCATTGATGGTGCTTGGTTCCGTGTCCATCATTTTGCACCACAAATCGGCTCACCATTTCCACTACTTTCTGCGATTGGTGCACAAACAAGTAAGATTGAGATTGGAACAGGATTAATCGACATGCGTTACGAAAATCCTTACTACATGGCAGAAAATGCTGGATTAACAGATATCATTACTCAAGGACGAGTGCAATTAGGCGTCGGTCGTGGTTCACCTGAACAAGTTCTCGATGGTTGGAAATACTTTGGTTATGATTACAGTGAAGAAGAAATCAAAGAAGTTACACGTGAACGAACACTGGAATTTTTAGAGTTATTGAAAGGTGAACGTTTTGCTGAACCAAATCCAATACCAATGTTCCCACAAGCACCTGGAAAATTGCGTATTGAACCTTATTCAGAAGGTTTAGAAAAACGTATTTGGTGGGGAGCAGGCTCACAAGAAACAGCTATTTGGGCAGCTAAACATGGAATGAATCTTCAATCATCTACACTTGTTAATAACGAATCAAACGAACCTTTCCACGTCCAACAAGCAAAACAATTACGTGTCTACAAAGAAGCTTGGAAAGAAGCAGGTCATGATTTTGAACCAAGAACACTTGTTACTCGTTCCATTCAACCAATTACAAGTGATTTAGATCGTCGTTTATTCGGTGGAAATGATGATTCCAAGTATGATCAAGTTGGTTTCTTAGCTTATCATCAAAATCCAACAATTTTTGGTAGAACATTTGCTGGCGAACCCGATCAAATCGTAAAAGAATTAGCGGAAGACGAAGCAATCAAAGAAGCAGATACCGTTCTTGTAACTATTCCGAATACTTTAGGAGTTGAATATAACGTTCATTTGCTTGAATCCATTGTAAAAGATGTCGCTCCTGGTCTAGGTTGGCGTTAAAAATTGAGCAGGCAAGACTATTTTTTGTTTGCGAACTTTAATTTTGTAAGATAATAACTTATACCTAAAGTAGCCTTCCCTGCTTTAGGTATAAATTCTCTTACTGAAAATTACTCGAAATATCTCCCTTATTAATTCAAATAAAAGCACTTAGGAGAAATAACTCCTAAGTGCTTTTATTTTTAAAACAAATTAATGATCACTTTTAATAATTAATTACTCTTTCTGTTCTGTTAACTGACCATCTTTCATCACCAACACACGATCACAATGTTCAATCAAACGTGTATCATGTGTCACCATAATCGTTGCTTTTTGTTTTTCTTTGGTTTCTTCAGCTAATATTTTTACTACCTCATAAGCTTTTTCTGAGTCAAGACTTGCTGTTGGTTCATCTGCTAAAATAATTGTCGGATCATGGTACAATGCTCGAGCGATTGCTACACGTTGACGTTCTCCTCCTGATAATTCTTCAGGGTATTTATCAAGTAATCTACCTACACCCAACTGTTCTAACAGCTTAATCCCATTATCTAATCGATTTTCTTTACTAACTTTATCAACTAATTTCAATTGTTTTTTTACAGTTAGAAAAGGAACCAAATTAGATGCCTGCAAGATAAAGCCAATTTCCTTAAAGCGCAAAGCTGCACGCTGCTTTTCTTTTTCTTCACTAAATGGACGATCGTTAATCAATACTTGTCCAGCAGAAGGAGCCTGTAACCCTCCAGCAATCGTTAAAAGTGTACTTTTGCCAGAACCAGAAGGACCAATAATTGCTACAAATTCTCCTTTTTCAACTGAAAAATCAGTTTCTTTTAAAGCTTCAATAACGGAATCACCATCTTTGAATGATTTTTTTACTTGCTTGAATTCAATTGCTTTCATTGTCTTCTCCTATCCGATAGCTTTTAATGGATCAATTTTTACAATTGTCCTTACAGAGAACAAGGCACCTAAAACAGCTATCACAATCATCAAGATACTAATACTTAAAAAGAACAGAAGATTTATTTGAAACGGCACGGCTTCAGGCAACAATAAACTTGTCCCCAGCGTTCCTGCTAATCCCGCTACCACGCCGATAATAGCCAATAAAAAAGTCTGAACAATTACTGAATTGGCGATGTATCTACTAGAAATCCCTTGCGCTTTCATAACACCAAAGATTTCTGCCTTTTGCATAGTCAAAACATAAATAAATATCCCAATCACAATTGCAGCAATCACAATCAAAAAGCCAATCATAAAACCAAATGTTAAGACTTGTGCGTTATATCCAGGCAAATCATTTATAAATGTTTTAATACTAATTTTTTTTAGATTATCAGGAATTTTACTTACATGTCCTCTAGTAATTATCGTATTGACTCTCGTTTTTTCGCTAGTCTGACTACCTTGTGTTTCAAAACGAATTTCTTGATAAGCACTCACTGTTATATATAAAACTGGAGCAACACTAAATTTTGCATTCTTCGTGAATCCTACGATTTTTAATTTTTTATCACTCCCCGCAAGCTGAACTGTATCACCCAAATTCAAGCCATACTGCTCTTTTACGCTACTATCCGCCACTGTTTCATCATCAGACTGGAACATTTTTCCATCACTGATTTTCGGAGCTAAAAATTGATCTTGATTAATTCCAAAAAAAGTAACATCAATTTTTTCTTTTCCTTTTTCTTTCTGTATCACACCTGCAGTTTGTGTTAGGTAGGCCTTCTTTTCCGCCTTTACCTCATCAAATTTCGTTAATGGAATCATTGACATATTTAAATTATTATTCGCTTCATCTGCTAATAATATATCGTCTGCTTGCCACTTATCTATCGCTGTCCGATTGTCTTGAGCTAATCCATAAGCTAAGCCTGTTAAAAAAAATACTAGATATGCAATCAAAAACATAACCCCAATTACCAAAGCATACCTCAACTTTGAATACCTGATTTCGTTTATTGCTAAAAACATGACGTTCCTCCTTACCTTCTATCGAATAAAACAAGCGTACCATCTTTCTTTCTAAGGTAAAAACAGAGTGACTTATTTACCATAAAAAAACTGACTATCTAGTCAGGAAGATAACATATTTAAAAAGTTAAATATAAAAGTAACTGCGTATTTTTTAACACCAAGTTGTCTGTGCTGTCTTTAAATCATCTTGTCTAGAAAGCCATTGAAACAACGAAGCTAAACTAGGAGAAAATTCAACAGAGCTTAGCTCAGAAATAAATTGTACACCTTTAATTTTATTAGGCTCATTCAATGTTGGACGCCCTGAAGCCTGATAAGCAAAATAGAAATGTCCTTCCCATTCCACCTCTTCAAAAAGAAAATCCGCTTGATAAACTTCTTCCACTTGAGAAATTCGTAACGCAGTTTCCTCGTACACTTCACGTATGGCACACTCCATTGTAGTTTCACCAATTTCTTTTTTCCCACCTGGAAAATTCCAAACATCTACTCTGTCCCTAATCACCAAGAAATCCCCAGCGGTGTCTTTAATAAATACGCGAGAAAAAACTTTTTTCATAAAATCAGTCCTTTTGAGTTATAGCAATAACTTGTTTTCGCTTTCATCTACTAGTATAGCAAATTTAGTAGTTAAATTTAGTTACTCAAAAAACAATTAGAAAAAGCTGCTGCCACTTGATGATTTATGTAAAATAATGGTCATAAGCTTTTTCTGAGTTAATTTTAACGACACCTAGTTCAAGCACTTTAACAACTGATGATATATAGGTACTCTCTTGCTGTGGCTATAATGTTACTAGAAGTAGGAAATGTACGAAAACTAGCAACACCTTGTGTAAGAACAGCCTCTGAGTTGTTTACTCAAAAGCTGCCTTTTTTTACTTAGTTATTTCTTAATTTTTACTTTACTAAGTTGAGAATCTCTTGATAAATATTTTCAATATTCAACAAGCCATAGTCCCTCTTTGATATTTCAATCACAGGTATTATAGGAAATTGTTTTTCAATTTCTTTTCGTGCAAAACTAAATGAAGGCGTCAATAGAATAACATCTGCTTGTTCTCCGTATTTATTTATCTGACTAGATCCATATGTGTCTACTATGATATTTTTTTCGTTTTTATTCATCAGTGACTGTAATTTACTATTCAAAATTTGTGTTTGTAACAAGCCTTTATCACTCATGAAACTCCCACTCAAGTCAAAAATCAAGACTTTTATATCAGTTGAAACTTGTTCTATATTCGTATTTTGAGACCTTTTCATCTGCTCACCCCTTTTCATTTTTGAAAAAAGAAAATTCAAAAATATCTGCTTAGTATTAAACGTGTTTGAATATCCAGATTACCACATTTCACTCCTCTTTAAATACTGATTGAGGTGTGACATTTAGGATTTCTGCTGATGCTTTTTGTGTCATTTTTTGATTGTCTCAATTCTTTTATTTTCTACCATCAATGTACTCCTTGAAGAATAGTTTGACAATGAATCTTTTGCTAGACTCACTCTTTCTTTACTCAACAAACATTTTTTTATTCCTTTCCACTATGGAAGATTTCTATGTTATTTAACATCCATGTAATAGCTTATGTAGTAAAAACCTCATACATTGCAAAGCTAATAAATTCCGCATTTTTATCTTTATGAAAATGCTCAGCAATCTGATAAGATTACCAAAGTAAACTATTGTTTTGATCTATCTATTTTTTATTTACTGTTTATCTAATCTTTAGTTAAAATTTGATATATCAAATTTTAGTTAGCATTCTTTTATTAGTAATTCTATGTACGATCATATTCAGATGGCTCTTTAGACGATGGAAGTTTTTTGGGATAATCTGTCCGTCCTAGTAGAAAATCACTATTCGTTCCATAAAAGTCGGATAGTATGATCAGTAATTTAATTGGAATACTCCGCTCTTCGCGTTCATATTTTGAATATAAAGAGAAGTCACAAGCTAAAATGTCAGCTAACTCTCGAATAGTTAATTGGTGTTCTAATCGCAATTTACGTAAATTATTCATTATTTTTTTCCTTTTTATTTATTGTAACCTATCTATCTCAGTATAAGAAAACTGTTCCCTTTTCCTTCAACAACATAACATTTCTTTTACCTAACCATTCTAGCCACTACTTACTACTAAAAATACCCCCCAAAGGTATAAAAAACTAGATGTTTATCTCTTAAATGAATACGGTAAAAATGTGCTAATTCATCATTTATAAATAACACGTTTGCCCTCCTTGTTTTGATGTTTTTTAAGTTATCCACTGTGGAAAACTTTTATGCATATGTTTAATCCACAAAAGAAAGGTGCAAGACTGTTTGTCCTACACCTTTCTTTTCATCCAAAATACTGTTCTACTCTTTTTATTGGAATGAACCACATCAATAAAATCAATACATTTACAACTAAAACTGCTATAGGTGCGACTAACCATCCCAATAATAATCCTAAAATATTCAGTCCAATGGACAGATAAGATTTCCGGTAATCAATCAGTAATTCTTTCACAACACTTTCTTTTTTATTTACTTTAGCGAGTTCTCTTGCTAGAAAATAATAGGTAACATTAGCAAACAAGGTCACTAACCCATACACAAGTTCAGGCACTAGACTATTAATATATTCACTGATCCAAGCAGTTGCAAATGGGAATAAAGATAAAGAAAAAATAAAAACGCTATTTCGCCATAATACTTGTCCGTTTATTCTTTTGACCACTAAAAATAAATGATGGTGGTTATTCCAATAAATAACCAGTGTAAAGAAACTGATTACATAAATCAAAATTTTATGTTCAAGTCCAATTAATGCCGACCAAGTATCTGAACCTGGTTGATGTAATTCTAAAACTAAAATGGTCATAATAATTGCAATAACTGCATCTGTAAATGCTTCTAAACGATTCTTTGTCATAATTTTCTCTCCTTTCGCTTATTTTATATGGAAACATTCAAAAAAAGCAAAAGATAATCATCTGAAGTCTGATGAAATAATCAGTCTTTAGTTGGACGTGAAAAAAGTAAAAATTTGTTAAACTTTTTATATAGAAAAAACATATGAAATGAGGGAATAGTTCATGGGACAAAAAAATATAATCGGAAAAGTATTCTTGTTAATTCTTTTTCTAATCATCGCTAGCTCTGTTATCAGTCTGTTTGTTGGTTTACTAAGCGGATTCTTGTGGTTTGCAATCAAATTACTCATCCCATTGGCTATTGCTATTTGGCTAGTCCGATTGATTACAGGCACGTCCGGTAACAATAGACGATACTACTAATTATTGCACGAAAAAAGAAGAGATCTCAAAAAATATTTTCTAACTACAACTAGAGAGCCTTCAATTTTTTATGATTTTTATTCAAAAAGTAAAAAAACCAGAGAAATTTTTCTCTGGTTTTTTCTTTGAATAAAAGTTTAATCAAGTCTGTTATCCTAATGCTACATCTAAAATCATCATAATCATAAAACCGAGCATGACACCAAATACCGCAAAGTGTCGTCGGCTTGACAACGTTTGTTGCGCTTCTGGAATCAATTCTTCTACAACAACGTAAATCATTGCACCCGCAGCAAAAGCTAGCGCATAAGGCAATAATAGCGAAACTCTCGTTACAAGCAATGCACCTAACACTCCTGCAATTGGTTCGACCACTCCCGAAGCCTGCCCATACCAAAACGCTTTTCTTCGACTTAACCCTTCTTGTCTCAATGGAATCGATACTGCTGCACCCTCAGGGAAATTTTGGATGCCTATTCCTAAAGCTACTGAAATAGCGGCTAACGTTGCTGCCTTAGGATCACTAGCATTCGTAGCTGCCCCAAACGCTACACCTACTGCCAATCCCTCTGGTATATTGTGTAATGTAATCGAAAAAACCAATAAAATCGTTCGTTTCAAATGTGTTTGGAATCCTTCTACTTCATGTTTTGGACCAAAATGCATGTGAGGTAACGTCTTATCTGCTATGTAAAGAAAGACACCCCCTAAACCAAATCCTATGCTTACAACCAACCAGGCAATGTCACCATTTTCTTCTGCCTTTGAGATTGCTGGATCTAGCAATGACCAAAAACTGGCAGCAATCATTATTCCCGAAGCAAATCCTAGCATCAAATTTAATAACTCTTTCTTGATGTCTTTAAAGAAAAATACAAGTGCTGCGCCTAGCGCTGTCATAAAATAAGTGAATCCTGTTCCCACTAATGCTTGTACCCATGGATCTAACCCTAATAACCAAGTAACCATTGATTTCTCCTTTCTCGTTTACTTATTCATCATACTAAAAAAAGTATTTTTTCGACACCTATCACAACTTATTATGTGAAAAAACGAATTAGTTGGGACAAAATAAAGAAAGAGTTATACTGAGTCTAACAAAATAAAAGGAGTGATACATCATATGTCAACCATAAATTCAGGCGTAGCTATGGTCAAAGTTTTAGAAAGTTGGGGCATTGATCATATTTATGGTATCCCTGGCGGCTCTTTTAATTCCATCATGGATGCTTTATACCAAGAAAAACACTCTGTTAAATATATTCAAGTTCGTCATGAAGAAGTAGGAGCACTTGCTGCCGCGGCAGATGCAAAATTGACTGGTAAAATTGGTGCTGTATTTGGCTCGGCTGGTCCTGGAGCTACACACTTAATCAATGGGCTGTATGACGCACAAATGGATCATGTACCAGTAGTTGCATTTCTTGGTCAAGTCGCTTCGACTGCAATGAATTATAATGCTTTCCAAGAATTAAATGAAAACCCTATGTTTGCCGATGTTAGTGTCTATAATAGAACAGTAATGACACCAGAAAGTCTCCCTCATGTAACCGATGAAGCTATCAAAGCGGCTTATAAATACAATGGTGTTGCCATAGTAACTATCCCAGTTGATTTTGGTTATGCAGATATCGAAGACCAAGAATTCAGTACAGCCTCTACCCACCAGAACAATGTTTTGCTACCAAAAAAAGAGGAAGTAATCAAAGCTTTACCATACATCAGTGAAGCAAAGAAACCTGTACTCTATATTGGCCAAGGGACTCGTGGAGGGTTTGAACAAATCAAAGCTTTCTCAGAACATTTTTCAATGCCTGTTGTTTCTTCTGTATTAGGAAAGGGGATTGTTCCAGATAACTATCCTAATTTTCTTGGTTTTGCTGGGCGTGTCGCTACCAAACCTGCAAATGAAGCATTGGCTGAAGCTGATTTAATTTTCTTCGTAGGAAGTGATTTTCCTTTTGCCAAATACTTCTTCAATCCTGATGCTAAATTTGTACAAGTAGATATTGATGCGTCAAAATTTGGTCGTCGACACCAAACTTCATTAGCTATTTTAGGAGATGCTATCACAACATTGCAAACTCTGGTTGAAGTTGGAAAATCACGTCCTTCAGATAACTGGTTACTTGCGAACCAAAAAAACAAAGAAAATTGGGTCAACTGGCTTCAATCATTTGCAACCAAAGCTGATAAGCCAATTCGTCCCGAAGCTGTATACAATGAAATCAATCGTATTGCAGAAGAATCAGCTATTTTTGTAACAGATGTCGGTAATACAACGATCCAATCTATTCGTCTATTAGATTTAAATGGTCAACAAAAGCATACAACATCTGGTTGGTTTGCCACGATGGGTTACGCCGTTCCGGCTGGGATTGCTGCAAAATTAAGTTATCCTGAACAACAAGTTTTTACACTCAGTGGTGATGGTGGATTTGCAATGGTCATGCAAGATATTATTACTCAAGTAAAATATCAATTACCTATTATCAATGTTGTTTTTTCAAATGAATCCTTTGGTTTTATCGAAGCTGAGCAAGAAGATTCTGAGCAAAATAAATTTGGCGTCTTTTTGGAAGGTGCTGATTTTGGAAAAGCAGGAGAAGCGTTGGGGGCTGATGGTTTCACAATCACTGAATTCTCACAATTGCGACCTGCATTTGATGCTGCGGCAAAATCAACTCGCCCAGTAGTCATCGATGTCAAAATTTCAGATAAGCGTCCATTACCAGTTGAAGATCTACATCTGGATCCTCGTCTTTATTCAACTGAAGAAATTGAAAGTTTCAAACAAAAATATGAAGTACATGACATGCCAGTCCTTCATGAAATTTACGAAAGTCTATAAAAAAATAGCGTATGCTCAAAAAGCATACGCATTTTTTTTGTTTTTTTATCTAAATGCATAAACAATATGAGTGATTCCAAACATCATAAAGTAAAAACCAACTAAGAAACTCAAAGTTAATGCTGAAGAAATTGGGTTAAAAAGTAACACGATACCTAAAAAGATACCTAAAATATTGATAATAACTGTAAACCAATAATATCCTGTACTGATATTTTTTGCCAGATCAGTAACAAATAAAGCAAACACCGAATCAATAATAAACCAAATAGCAAATACAAAAGGCAAGGCCATCACACCTGCATTTACGTTAAACAGCAAAAAGAGTCCAATTAGAATATCAATAACTCCAACTACTAAAGGCATTTTTGCTTTATAACCGGTTAATTCTTTCAAGCGATTACGACCAATAATTTCAAAAATTCCCTTTAAAAAAGCAAATACTGCAAATACCATAACAATTGCCACTAAATTTCCAACTGGGTCTTGAAATGATAATAGCGATACAATTACAAATAAAATACCTATCAGTAGTGATCCCCAATCAACCATTCTTCTATTTTCATTCATTTTCATACCTTCTTTCTTTTATTTACATAACTAATACTAGACGCACTTTCGACGTGCGTCAAAAGTTATGCTGTCTATCTCGCTAAAAATTTTTCAGCAAAATTTTTAAGTTCCACGTGAAACACAATTAAAATTGGTATTACCTTGAAACTTTTACCTTTCCCCTTTATAATTCTATAAGACTCAAATTCGTCAAAACTACTATAAATATAAGTGAGGAAAAAAATTGATTACTGTAAATGATGTAAGTTTGCACTTTTCAGATCGCAAACTGTTTGATGACGTTAATATTAAATTCACTCCGGGAAATTGTTATGGATTGATTGGTGCAAATGGAGCAGGTAAATCAACTTTCCTTAAAGTTTTATCTGGAGATTTACAACCTTCAACTGGGAATGTTACTTTAGGTCCTAATGAACGTATGGCTGTTTTGAAACAAAATCATTTTGATTATGAAGAATATACTGTTTTAGAAACTGTTATCATGGGACACAAACGATTGTATGAAGTAATGAAAGAAAAGGATGCTTTGTATATGAAGGAAGACTTTTCTGATGCTGACGGCATTCGTGCTGCAGAATTAGAAGGAGAGTTTGCTGAGCTAAATGGTTGGGAAGCTGAACCAGAAGCAGCAGTTTTATTACAAGGCTTAAATATCCCTGAAGAACTACACCATCAATTAATGAGTGAATTAACTGCTGGTCAAAAAGTAAAAGTTTTACTGGCGCAAACACTTTTTGGTAAACCTGATGTATTACTGCTGGACGAACCTACCAATGGACTGGATATTCAATCAATCAATTGGTTAGAAGAATTTTTAATTGAATTTGAAAACACTGTAATCGTAGTATCACATGACCGTCACTTTTTGAACAAAGTTTGTACGCACATGGCAGATTTGGACTTCGGTAAAATCAAACTTTATGTCGGAAACTATGATTTTTGGTTAGAATCTAGCCAACTTGCAACAAAACTTCAAGCAAATGCAAATGCCAAAAAAGAAGAACAAATCAAAGAACTGCAAGACTTTATTGCGCGTTTCAGTGCAAATGCTTCGAAATCTAAACAAGCAACTTCACGTAAAAAAATGCTAGAAAAAATTACGTTAGATGACATTCAACCGTCTTCAAGGCGCTATCCATTTGTTGGATTTAAACCTGAACGTGAAATTGGAAATGATCTTTTACAAGTAGATAATGTGAGTGTAACCATTGATGGTAAACAAATCTTAAAAGATATATCATTTACTTTAAACAAGGAAGACAAAGTTGCTTTTATAGCAGATAATGATATTACAACTACTACATTGTTTAAAGTAATCATGGGCGAAATCAAACCCGATACTGGGACTGTTCGCTGGGGTGTAACAACCAGTCACTCTTATTTAGCGAAAGATACTACAAAAGAATTCAATACTGATTTAACGATCCTTGACTGGTTACGTCAGTATGCAAGTAAAGAAGAAGACGACAACACTTTCTTGAGAAGCTTCTTAGGACGAATGCTCTTTTCTGGAGAAGAAGTCTTAAAACCAGTTAACGTTTTATCTGGGGGAGAAAAAGTTCGCTGTATGCTTTCAAAGATGATGCTTTCAAAAGCAAACGTCTTAGTGCTCGATGATCCAACAAATCATTTAGATTTAGAGTCAATTACTGCTCTAAATGATGGATTGATGGCTTTCACTGGTTCTATCCTATTTGCTTCTCATGACCATCAATTTATCCAAACACTAGCAAACCGTATTATTGCTGTTTCTGATAAAGGTGTAATTGATCGAGCAGATACAACCTATGATGAGTTTTTAGAAAATCCTGATGTCAAGAAAAATATGGATGTATTATTTTCATAAAACCCACAAAAAAGCGTAGGGACAATTAACTGCCCTACGCTTTTTTTATTATGGATTAACGACTCGTCCCCATTGAAAAGATAGCAATGCAACCATAACCAGTATGGCTAGCAATCGTTGGTCCTAATGGATAAAGCACAATATTTTTTACTTGGATTTTTTCTTCTAATTGTTTCTTAGCTTTTTCAGCACTTTCTAAATCTCCTGCATAAGCAATATAAATGGTTTGTTCAAGAGGTGCTACAATTGATTGGATCGTTTCATCAACAATTTTTTGAATGGATTTATTTCTTCCACGAACCTTATCAACGTTTGTTAAACGTCCTGCTTCATCAACGGTAATGATAGGTTTTACACTTAAAATACTTCCTAATGTCGCACTTGTCTTAGAAATTCTTCCCCCACGCTCAAGATGTTTTAAATCATCAACAGTTACCCAAGAGCGAACTTTTAAATAATTATTCTTCAACCACTCTAAAACTTCTTCAAGAGGCTTTCCTTCTTCTTTTAATCTGGCTGCAGCTAAAACCAACAGTCCTTCACCAATACTAGCCGCCTTTGTATCAAAAACATAAATTTCTGGATTCTCGTACTCTTCCTTCAATAGCTCAACAGCTTGCATTGCACTACTATAAGAACCGCTCATTGCGCTAGAAAAAGCAACATAAAGGACAGGAATCTTTTTTTCAACATATGATCGGAAAAATTCTAAATAGCCACCCACATTTATTTGTGAAGTGGTTGGCATTGCTTCACCTTTTAATTCATTCATATATTTTTCATAATCAAAAGTTTTTCCTAAGTCGTCAATTAATTCTTCGCCATTTAGCTGGATTTTCATTGATAAAAAGTCGACATTTATTTCTTTTAATACCTGATAAGGTAAATCACAACAAGAATCAGTCACTATTTGATACACATGATTCAACTCCTTTTTTATTCTTAACCCGCCTAACTACTACATTATAACAAACGTCTTGTAATCAAAAGGAATTTATGGCTATTATTTACGAAAAAACTTGAAGCAACATGAATAAATTCAAGGTTACTTCAAGTTTCAGTTGTTTTATATTAAAAAGTTTTCCCAAGATAACTCACTTCTAAAAGAAATGTCCTGATTCAGTTATCTATATGGGCTAAAAGTGTCTTAAATTTGCGCCCACACGCTTTCTAAGATGTTTGTTTGGTTTCTATCTGGTCCAACTGAGAAAGTAGAAATACGCACGCCTACAAGCTCTGAGATACGTCTTACATAATTACGAGCATTTTCTGGTAATTCTGCTAATGTTTTACAACTAGTAATATCTTCAGACCAACCTGGTAATTCTTCATATACAGGTTTGCAACGTTTTAATTCTTTCAAGCTAGCTGGGTAATGATAAATTAATTCTCCATCTAATTCATAAGCTGTACAGATTTTTACTGTGTCTAGGCCACTTAAAACATCAATAGAGTTAAGTGAAAGGTTCGTAATCCCTGATACACGTTTTGAATGACGCATAACAACTGTATCAAACCATCCAACACGACGTGGTCGGCCAGTTGTTGTACCATATTCCCGACCAACTTTACGAATTTGTTCACCAGTTTCATCAAATAATTCAGTTGGGAAAGGACCATCGCCTACACGTGAAGTATAAGCTTTACATACACCAACCACTTTATTGATTTTTGATGGGCCAACGCCACTACCAATTGTTACGCCTCCAGCAACTGGATTAGATGAAGTAACAAATGGATATGTTCCTTGATCAATATCCAACATAACACCTTGTGCACCTTCGAATAACACGCGCTTCCCAGCATCTAACGCATCATTTAAAATGACTGAAGTATCTGTCACATATTGTTTGATTTGTTGACCATACTCATAATATTCTTCAAAAATTTCTTCGAATGAAATTGGTTCAGAGTCAAACATTTTAACAAATTGACGATTTTTGTCTTCTAAATTCATACGTAAACGTTCTTCAAAAATTTCTTTATCTAATAAATCTGCGATTCGAATCCCTACACGTGCTGCTTTATCCATGTATGCAGGTCCGATTCCTTTGATCGTTGTTCCAATTTTATTCTCGCCTTTCGCATCTTCTTGCAATTGATCTAATTTAATGTGGTATGGCAAGATGACATGCGCACGGTCAGAAATTCTTAAATTGTCCGTCGTAATATCTTTTTCGTGTAGATAGGCAAGCTCTTTTACTAAAGATTTAGGATTAACAACAACACCATTCCCAATCACACTGATTTTATCTTTGTAAAAAATCCCAGAAGGAATTAAATGCAGTTTATACGTAACACCACTAAATTTAATTGTATGTCCTGCATTATCGCCACCTTGGTAACGTGCGATTACTTCTGCGTTCTCACTAAGGAAGTCAGTGATTTTTCCTTTCCCTTCATCGCCCCATTGTGTACCTACTACTACTACAGATGACATTCGAACACCTCATTTTATATTATTTGATCCTGAACTATTGTACCAATTTACACCTATATATTCAAACAAAATCGAATGATATTTTATTTTATTTCGTAAAAACGGTTTATTTACGAACAATTTACTAATTATTTAAAAAATTTCTATAATAAAAAAGCTCGGCTTTACTGTCTACACAATAAAACCAAACTTTTCTCAAATAAAATCATTTAGAATTCTTCCCTTGGTGAAAGTGAAGAAAACTTATTGTATTCTTTTATAAAAAGTAACTCAACAGTCCCACGTGCGCCACTTCGGTTTTTTTCAATGATCACTTCGATTACATTATCATTTTGCGGTTCTGTCGCCTCTCCGTCTTCGCCGCCTTCACGATCATAATAGTCATCACGATATAAGAACGCCACGATATCGGCATCTTGCTCAATGGATCCAGATTCCCGGATATCACTAAGAACTGGACGTTTATCTTGTCTCTGTTCTACACCACGTGAAAGTTGGGATAAAGCAATGACAGGTACTTTTAACTCTTTTGCCAATTTTTTCAGCTGACGTGAAATATCAGACACTTCTTGTTGGCGATTTTCTCGTCCACTTCCTTCAATCAATTGTAGGTAATCAATCAAGATTAACCCTAAATTTCCTTTTTCTTGTGCCAGTTTTCTACACTTCGCACGAATTTCAGAAATTTTAATACCCGGAGTATCATCAATATAAATATTTGCTCGTGACAAGCTTCCCATAGCGACAATTAAGTTGGACCACTCTTCTTCTGACAACTGTCCCGTTCGTAAATGACTAGCTTCAATAGATCCTTCTGCACAAAGCATACGATTTACTAACGATTCCGCACCCATTTCTAAACTAAAAATTGCTACAGAACGATCTGTTTTTGTTCCCACATTTTGAGCAATGTTCAGAGCAAATGCTGTTTTACCTACTGCAGGACGAGCAGCAATAATAATTAATTCTTCCGCTTGGAACCCTGCAGTCATTTTATCTAAACCTTGATACCCTGTCGGCAAACCAGTAATCTCTTCATTATTTTGTGCAAGCTGATCTATATTTTCAATCGTAGAGTTCAAAACTTCTGCAATTGATAAAAAACCACTACGATTTCTTTTTTCAGATACTTCTAAAATACTTCGTTCCGCATCATCTAAAATCGACTGAACTTCTTCACCTTGCTCGAAACCCTTAGTTACAATTCCAGTTGCGGTTTGGATTAAATTTCGCAGTAAAGATTTTTCTTCAACAATTTTGGCATAATAAGCCACATTTGCAGCTGTAGGTACTGCCAAAGCAAGTTCTGAAAGGTAACTCAATCCTCCGGCATCTTCTAAAAGATTTCCTTGCTCTAATCGATCTTTCACAGTCACAACGTCTATTGCTTCATTCCGATCATTCAATTCAATCATTGTTTCAAAAATAATTTGATGACCACGACGATAAAAATCTTTTGGCTCTATGTATTCCATGGCATCAATGATCGTTTCTGCATCAAGAAAAACAGAGCCTAAGACTGCTTGTTCCGCTTCAATATTTTGCGGTGGGATTCGATCCTGCCACACTTCACTCATACTTATCGCTCCTTGTCTTCAGTTGCTTCATTTTACAAGAAAATAACTGAAATGTACACCGTAAGAAAGGAGGTGTGACAAGGAATTGTCATACCTCCTTTCTCCAAATAAATAGTGTTTCCCAAGCAACGCCTCAGATAATTCATAATTGTTCAAAAACATGTGGAGCTATTTTTGACAGTTTTTTTTTTCGAAGCTGATCATTTGGAGCCACAACTTTATTCACGGTGTTCTCAAAACAGCCGCTTTGTACTTTTTATTCTTGTATAACATGTACCTTAATTATCGCAGTTACATCATGATGCAATTTAACTGGCACATTGGTGTAACCTAAAGCTCTGATCGGTGTTTCCAATTCTATTTTTCGTTTATCAATTTTTACTTTATATTGTTTGTTCAAGCCTTCTGCAATTTGTTTTGATGGAATTGATCCAAACAAACGACTGTCTTCACCAGCTTTTGCTTTGATTTCAACAACTGTGTCTTCTTTTTCAAGAAAATCTTTTAATTTTTTTGCTTCAGCTAAAATTTCTGCTTCATGCTTTTCCTGCGCTTTTTTCTGTCCAGCTAATTGACTGATGCTTCCTTTATTAGCTTCCTTGGCTAAATTATTTTTTAATAAATAGTTTTGTGCATATCCAGTTGGAACTTCTTTAACGTCCCCTTTTTTGCCTTTTCCTTTTACATCTTGTAAGAAAATTACTTTCATTTGGCCTACTCCTTATCATATATTTGATTTATATTGTTATGAATTGCTGCCAATAACTGCTCTTTTGTTTCTTCAACCGTGGTATTTTCCAATTGTGTCGCTGCATTAGTAAAATGGCCACCGCCACCTAAAGATTCCATGATGAGTTGGACATTGATTGTTCCGCTACTTCTTGCACTAATCCCAATCAAGCCATCCGTTCGCTTAGTAATAACAAATGCAGCATTAATATCAATCATTGACAGCAGTGTATCAGCTGTTTTAGCGGCAATAACACTATTATACTCTTTCTCATTTGTTCCTGCTGTTACAACAATATCTTCTGTCACATACTCACTGTGCGCAATTAGATCACTGATTTCTAAGTAAGTATCTAAATCAGAACTTAATAAATATTGTACTAATGATGCATCTGCTCCGCAAGACCTTAAATAACTAGCCACATCAAATGTTCGAGCTGTAGTTCTCACATTAAAACTATTCGTGTCTACAGTCATCCCAGCAAGCAAAAGAGTTGCTTCAAAACGATCAAGTTTATTGATTCTCGTACTTTGATATTGAATCAATTCTGTGACCAATTCTGAGGCTGATGACGCGGAGGATTCAATATAAGTTAATAATGGTTTATTGGGAAATTCTTCTCCTCGTCGATGATGATCAATGATAACAATTTTGTCAAATTGGTCGTATAAGCTCTGTGAGATTGATAATGACGGTTTATGATAATCTACCATAACTAACAAATCATTATCCTGTTTAATCTCCATCGCTTGCTCTGGCGAAATTATTTGAGCTTCTAGTTCTGGATGCTTATGAATTTCTTCTAAACATCTGGAAACATCTGGTATAATTTCGTCTTCATTAATCACAACATATGCTTTTTTTTGATTGAATCGTGCCAAACAACTAACACCGAAAGCAGAACCTAAAGCATCCATATCTGGAAAACGATGTCCCATAATAAACACATCACTTGTTTCCGTAAATATTTTCCGTAATGCAGTACTCATTGCACGGGATCTTACTCTTGTTCTTTTTACATTTTTTGCTGATTTCCCACCATAGTAAGTTGGTTTTGATCCCTCATGAACTTCTTTAACAACAACTTGGTCGCCCCCGCGAACTAGAGCAATATCTAAATTATTCTGCGCTTCATCGCCAATTTCTTCTAACGTTTTTTGCCCATATGCAACACCCATGCTTAGTGTAATCGGTAAATTTTGTTTCTCCGCTTCAGCTCTCAATCGGTCCAACAAATCGAATTTCTTTTCCATCATCTTTTTTAAGTCAATCATTTGTGCAAAAAAGAAAAAACGCTCTGCGTTTATTCTCTTATAAAAAATATGATATTCGTCCATCCAATCAGAAATCAAGGTGGTAATGAATGAATTTAGATAAGAAATTTCTTTATCATCTAATTTATCAATTGCATCTGCATAGTTATCAATTGACAAAATTCCAATCACGGGTTGTACATTTGTTTGATGCAATTTTAATAATTGATTTTGTGTAACGTCACTGAAGTAAATAACCCCTTTGATTGTATCTAAATCAAACTGAAAGGTTTTATCTGCTAAATATAATTGATTTTTATTTTTTTCCTTTGCAGAGAAAAAAGCATCCAATAATTCAGTTTCCGATAACGCACTCTTATCTTTTATATCTAGAGCAAAGGGATTTAACCATTCGATTTTTTGTGTTGTTGGCTGGTAAGCGATTACCCCTACAGGCATAATTTCTGAAACATATGCAAGGTTGGTTTCTGCCACAGTTGATGCTTGTTGAATTTTCTCTCGATTCCTTAAAACTAACCATCGACTCACTTTCAACCAATAACGGAACCAAAGCGCATTCATGATCAGTACAATTAATGCACTAATTAATCGAAATGGAAACACTAGAATGACCGTAACTTCAATTAGAATAAATAAAAAAAAGAAGAATGGTTTAGGGGTAAAATTTAAATTTTCATTTTCCATGTTCTCCCTCCCACTAATAATTAGTTCAATTTTACCATATTTTCATCATTACAAGCGACTAACATCTATATTGCTCACTAAATCAAAAACTAGTTCTCTTTTATATAAAAAAGAAGCAACAACCTTTTAGGTTGTTGCTTCAACTTTTACAATTTATTAGTCTTCACTAACGAAAGGTAGTAAGCCCATAATACGAGCGCGTTTAATTGCAACAGTAAGTTTACGTTGGTTTTTAGCGCCAGTACCAGTTACACGACGTGGCAAAATTTTACCGCGTTCTGAGATAAATCTTTTTAGCAATTCGATATCTTTATAATCGATATATTCAATATGATTAGCAGCAATGTAGTCTACTTTACGACGTTTACGTCCGCCTCTTCTTTGTTGTGCCATTCTATTTCCCTCCTATCAATTCGTTTAGAATGGTAAATCATCATCTGAAATGTCAATCGTTGAACTTGAACCAAATGGATCAGTTGTATCACGATCAAAATCAGGCATACCGTTGGATGATTGAGATGTTTGATTAAAGTTATTGTTTCCACCAAATGTGTTTGTTGATTGGTTTGAGCTTTGATACCCGCCACTTTGTTGACGATTCTCTGATGCAGAACGAGATTCCAATAATTGGAAGTTATCAGCTACTACTTCTGTAACATAAACTTTTTGTCCTTGTTGATTATCATAAGAACGTGTTTGAATACGTCCGGTAACACCTAAGAGTGTACCTTTACGTGCATAGTTAGCCATTGTTTCTGCTGATTTACGCCAAATAACGCAGTTAATAAAATCAGCCTCTCGATTTCCACTTTGGTTTGTAAAATTACGATTTACGGCCAGAGTAAACGTTGCTACTGCAGTTCCGTTTGATGTATATCGTAAATCCGGATCTTTAGTCAGACGTCCAACTAGTACAACATTATTAATCAAAACAGCCATCTCCTCTCATCGTTTTCTTTTGTTCCATGTGAAACAAATTAAGCTTCTTCTTTAACAATCATGTGACGAACGATATCGTCGTTGATTTTAGCAAGACGATCAAACTCATTGATTGCACTTGCATTTGATGGAGAAGACACTTTAACGATGTGATAGATACCTTCACGGTAACCGTTAATTTCATAAGCTAAACGGCGTTTTTCCCAATCTTTAGATTCGATAACTTCAGCTCCGTTATCTTTTAAGATTGTATCGAAACGTTCGATTAAAGCAGTTTTTGCTTCTTCATCAATGTTTGGACGAATAATATACATGATTTCATATTTCGTATTTTCCATTGATTTCACCTCCCTATGGACTTTAGGCTCTTGTTATTCCAAGAGCAAGGAGAGTTTTCTAATATAATTAGACTACTCACAATCTTTAATTATACACGTAAGCCACTCTTTGCGCAACAAAAAAATAAGAGTACCTTAAAAATTAAGGTACTCTTATTATACATGATTTTCAAAGAAAATTTTTATTCTTCTGTTGTTTCTTCTACATCATTTTCTGAATTTACATCTGCAACTTCTTCAATCGCTTCAGGTTCAACTGCTGCCATCGTTACAACTTTCGTATCAGCTTCCATTTTCATTAAACGAACACCTAATGTTGAACGACCAGTTTGAGAGACAGTTGATACATTAAATCGAATAATGACACCTTTATCCGTAATCAACATGATATCCTCTTCACCAGTAACAGTCGTTAATCCTGCCAAAGGACCATTCTTTTCTGTAATATTAGCCGTCTTAATTCCTTTACCACCACGACCTTTTACAGGATACTCGGATACTTTTGTGCGTTTTCCATATCCTTTTTCTGTAATTACAAGAACTTCATGATTTTCTGTCATCAAAGCTGCGCCAATGACATAGTCTTCTTCCCTTAAACGAATTCCCCTTACACCAGAAGCTGTTCTACCCATATCACGGATAGCCTCTTCTTTGAACGTAACAGAGTAACCATTGTGTGTTCCAATAATAATGTTCGATTCGCCATTTGTTAGTAAGACATTGACTAACTCATCACCATCTTTTAATCCGATGGCGATCAAACCATTACTTCTAATATTAGAAAATGCTGTCACCGCTGTCCGTTTTACAGTTCCGAGGCGAGTAGTAAAGAACAGATAATGGCCTTCTTCTGCCTTCCCTGTCACAGCAATAATTGCTTGGATTTTTTCACTAGAATCAATTCCAAGTAAATTAATAACAGGAATTCCTTTAGCAGTTCTCCCATATTCTGGAATTTCATATCCTTTTGCACGATATACTTTTCCATTGTTCGTGAAGAATAGTAAAGTATCATGGGTTGAACAAGATACTAGATTTTTTACAAAATCATCATTATGAACGCCCATACCTTGTACACCACGTCCACCACGTCTTTGGGCTCTAAATTCGTTATTAGCAACACGTTTGATGTAACCATTATTTGTCAAAGTAATAACGATTTCTTCTTCTTCGATTAAATCTTCATCTTCTAGGCTCAAAACTTCACCAACTAAAAGTTCTGTCCGACGTTTATCGCCAAAACGTTGATTTAACTCAGCAAGTTCCGTTTTGATGATTTCAGTAATTCGTTCTGGTCTAGCTAAAATATCTGTCAAATCTGCAATTAGTTTTAGTAACTCTTGATATTCATTTTCGATTTTTTCACGTTCTAAACCAGTTAATCTACGAAGACGCATATCTAATATGGCTTGTGCTTGACGATCTGACAAAGCAAATCGTTCAATCATTGTTGCTTTTGCAATATCGTCAGATTTTGATCCACGAATAATAGCAATAATTTCATCAATATGATCTAACGCAATTCGTAAACCTTCTAAAATGTGTGCTCTTGCTTCAGCTTTTTCTTTGTCAAAAATTGTACGACGTGTAATTACTTCACGCTGATGTTCAACATAATTTTCAAGAATTTCTTTCAAACTTAAAACTTTTGGAACACCTTTTTCAATTGCTAACATATTGAATCCAAACGAGTTTTGTAGTGAAGTCATTTTATATAAGTTGTTCAAAATAACAGAAGCACTAGCATCACGGCGAATATCAATAACAATACGCATTCCTTCACGAGAAGATTCATCTCGTAAATCAGTAATTCCTTCAATTCGCTTATCCCTATGAAGTTCAGAAATTCGTTCAATTAGTTTCGCTTTATTTACCATGTATGGTAATTCTGTAACTAAAATTCGTTCTTTCCCATTTGGCATTTCAGTGATTTCAACTTTTGCACGAACAGTAATTGATCCTTTACCTGTTTCATATGCACGGCGTATTCCAGATTTCCCCATAACTAGACCACCAGTTGGAAAATCAGGTCCGGGTAACACTTCCATTAGTTCATTTGTCGTAACTTCTGGGTTTTCTATCAATAAATCAATTGCTGCCACAACTTCTGATAAATTATGTGGTGGAATGTTTGTTGCCATTCCTACCGCAATACCAGTTGTTCCATTGACCAAAAGGTTAGGGAACCGAGCAGGAAGAACTTCTGGTTCCTTTTCCGTATCATCATAGTTACTTTGGAAATCAACTGTATTTTTGTTAATGTCTCTTAGCATTTCCATAGCAATCTTACTCATTCGAGCTTCTGTATAACGCATTGCGGCAGCTCCGTCACCGTCTACAGAGCCAAAGTTTCCATGACCGTCAACTAGCATATAGCGATAGCTAAATGGCTGAGCCATCCGAACCATAGATTCATAAATAGCACTGTCACCGTGGGGATGGTATTTACCCATAACATCCCCAACAATTCTGGCTGATTTTTTATGTGGTTTATCAGGTGTCACACCTAATTCATTCATTCCGTACAAGATACGACGATGAACTGGTTTCAATCCATCTCGAACATCAGGTAATGCACGAGCTACAATAACACTCATTGCATAATCGATGAAGGAGTCTTTCATTTCATTGGTTAGATTGACATCATGGATGTTTTCACTAAATTTTTCACTCACAATTCTTTTCCCCCTTCATGATTAAATATCTAAGTTTTTAACGTAGTGTGCATTCTCTTCAATGAACGCACGTCGAGGTTCTACGCGATCCCCCATCAGCATTTCAAAAATTTGGTCTGCAGCAATTGCATCATCTACAGTTACACGAGCCATCATTCGATTAGCAGGATCCATGGTTGTTTCCCATAGTTGATGGTCATCCATTTCCCCTAGACCTTTATAACGCTGAACATTTGGTTTAGGTGATGAAGGTAAGGTCGCAATAATATTTTTCAAGTCCTCTTCTGCATTTTTTCCAGGCTGAACATAAGTGATTTTCTTTCCTTGTTTTACCCCGTATAAAGGTGGTTGTGCAATATAAACATAGCCTGCCTCTACGATTGGACGCATGTAACGATAGAACAGTGTTAATAGTAATGTTCTGATATGAGCGCCATCGACATCGGCATCGGTCATGATGACTAATTTGTGATAACGTGCCTTTGATACATCAAAATCTGCTCCAAACCCTGTACCCATTGCTGTAAATAATGAACGAATTTCCTCATTGGCTAAAATTTTATCCATACTTGCTTTCTCGACGTTTAAAATTTTCCCACGAATTGGCAAAATTGCTTGGAACTGTCGATCACGTCCTTGTTTTGCTGATCCTCCCGCAGAGTCTCCTTCGACGATGAATAATTCACACTTTTCAGGGTCATTACTTGAACAATCCGCTAATTTTCCTGGTAAATTACTAATTTCTAGTGCGCCTTTGCGTCGAGTAACTTCACGTGCCCGTTTAGCAGCTAAACGTGCTTTAGATGCTAGTAATCCCTTATCAACGATTTGTCGCCCAACACTTGGATTTTCAAGTAAAAATTTCATAAAATGTTCACTAAACAAGCGGTCTGTTACAGTACGAACTTCAGAATTCCCTAGTTTTGTTTTCGTTTGACCTTCAAACTGTGGATCGGGATGTTTAATTGAAATAACAGCTGTTAAACCTTCGCGAACATCTTCCCCAGTTAAATTGTCATCATTTTCTTTCATCAATTTTTGTTTTCTTGCATAGTCATTAACAACGCGTGTCAGTGCCGTTTTAAATCCAGATTCATGTGTTCCACCTTCATATGTATGAATATTATTGGCAAAACTCATAATATTTGAATGATAACCATCTGTATACTGCATTGATACTTCGACTGTGATATCTTGCTGCTCACCTTCCAAATAAACTGGCTCTGGGAACAAGACATTTTTACTGTTATTTAAAAATTCGACGTAGCTCTTAATACCACCGTCATAATGATATTCTTTAATAACCGGTTCTTCTTCACGCTTGTCTTCAATTGAAATATGCATGCCACGATTTAAGAAAGCTAATTCTCTAATACGTGTTGCCAATTTATTAAAATCAAAAACAGTTGTTTCAGTGAATATTTCTGGATCTGGAATAAAATGAACAGTTGTTCCATGACGATCAGTTGTGTCAATAATCTTCAAATCATCGACAACTGCACCTCGACGATATTCTTGATAATAAACATTTCCATCTTTATAAACTCTGACATCTAACGACGTAGACAATGCATTAACAACAGAAGATCCTACACCATGAAGACCACCAGACACCTTGTATCCGCCACCGCCAAATTTACCTCCAGCATGCAAAATAGTAAAAACTGTCTCAACAGCAGGACGACCTGTTTTAGCCTGAATACCAACAGGTATACCACGACCATCATCAATGACTGTTATGCTGTTGTCCTTTTCAATAATTACATGAATAGAAGTAGCAAAACCAGCTAATACTTCATCAATTGAATTATCAACGATTTCCCATACTAAGTGGTGTAATCCTTCTGAGCTTGTTGTCCCAATATACATCCCTGGACGTTTACGAACGGCTTCCAGTCCTTCTAATACTTGAATCTGACTGGCATCATATTCTTTAGCGCGATCCACTAAACTTTTTTCTTCTGTCATTCAGTTTCGTCTCCTTTTATTTTTCCCTGTTGAACATAGAATATTTCTGGCTCAACGGTCATTTTATTTTTTACATGGTCAAGTGTTGTCGTTGTTAAAAAAGTTTGGACTTTTCCTTCAATAGTCTCCAACAAATGTAATTGGCGGTTATCATCTAATTCACTCATCACATCATCCAATAACAAAATTGGATACTCACCTGTCTCTTCTTTAATCAAATCGATTTCGGCCAATTTTACACTTAAAGCAGTAGTTCTCTGCTGTCCTTGTGAACCATAAATTTGAACGTTTTTTTCATTGATAAAAAAATGAAGGTCATCTCGATGGGGTCCTACTGTTGTCGTACCTCGAAATAGATCCTTTTTTTGATTTTTCACTAATTCTTCTAAAAATTGTTTTTGAATTTGTTCTTGTGTTTGATTTTCTAAAGAATTAAGCGTAGTCACATATTCAATTCTTAGCTGTTCTTTTTGATGCGTGATTTGTTGATGTAGTGAATTGGCCCAAAATTCTAATCTTTTAATAAATTGGCTTCTAGCTTTTAACACTTTACTTCCAAAGTCTGCCAATTGTTCCGATAAAATATCTAGATAAAGCAAATCTGATTGTTTTTTTTCACTCAATTGCTTTAAATATTGATTTCTTTGTTTCAAAATTGACTGATATTGAACCAAATTATACAGATAAATAGGATTAATTTGGCCTAATTCCATATCTAAAAATTTTCGTCGTATCTGAGGGCTACCTTTCACTAATGATAAATCTTCTGGTGCAAATAAAATGACATTTAGCTGCCCAACATAACTACTTAATTTTTTTTGTTCAATATGATTGATTTTAGTTTTACGTCCTTTTTTAGATAGTAAAATCTCTAAAGGAAGTTTAGAAGAACCTTTACTAATTTCTCCCTGAACAAGCGCTTGTTCTTGTTCCCAGCCAATTAGTTCCTGCTCACTGGTTGTACGATGACTTCGTGTCATAGCCAGTACATAAATGCTTTCTAATAGATTCGTCTTTCCTTGAGCATTCTCCCCCAAAAAAATAATCAAATTCTTGGAGAAATCCATAGTTAATTCATCATAGTTTCTATAATTTTTAAGGTGGAGCTTATTCAGCCTCATTATTCACTTTTCCTTTTTTTACCATAAAAAAAGTTCCTACATCTGGAACTTCAATCATCATCCCGGGATAAAGTTTTCTTCCACGACGGTTTTCTGGTTCACCGTCAACTAAAACAGTATTTTCAGCTAAATACCACTTTGCTTGGCCACCACTACCAATAACAGTAGTTTCTTTCAACATTTGGCCCAACGTCATAAATTCTGTTTCTAAAATGACTTGTTGTTTCAATATCCATCCCTCATTTTCATTATTAAACATAGCATTATTATACCTTTTTTTGAGGAATAAAACAAATTTTCCCACATATTTTCAAATATAAGAAGATTTAATTCTAAAAAGGTCTTTTGAATAAAAAGAAACAGAAAGCCTTAAAATTGATTTTAGGGCCCTCTGTTTAAAAATTTATTTTTTCTATTTCTTTTCAAAGTATTTTGCAAAAGAGTGAAAAAAAAGATTAATTTGTTCGAACTGGCGTGATTAATTGAATAAATTGAACACCTTCTTCAGCTGGTTCTAGTGTGAATGGACGAATAGCTGAAATGAATTTAACTTTGATACTCATATCCCCAAATGCACGTAAAGCAGCTTTCATGTAATCTGGATTAAATGAAATTTCTAATGGATCTCCACTACTAGTCGTATAAGTTAGGCTTTCTTCTACTTTACCAATTTCAGGTGAGTTTCCATATAACACAACTGAATCTGGATTAATAGATAGACGAACAATGTTATTGCGACCTTCATGAGACAATAATGAAGCACGTTCAATCGCAGCTAATAAGCTTGGTACTGAAAATTCAACTTCTGTGTTAAAGCTTGATGGGATTAAACGATTTGTATCAGGATAGTTTCCTTCTAGTAAACGAGAATAGAAGAACATTGTTTCTGTCTTAAAGAGTACTTGGTTTTCCATGATACTAATTTCAACAATCTCTTCTTCGTTTGTCAACGAGCGAGAAAGTTCTGTCAAGCTTTTACCAGGGATAACAATATCAAAATGATCAGCTGTTTGTTCTACTGGTATAACTCGTTGACTTAAACGATGTGAATCTGTAGCAACAGCCAATAAAGATTCATCCGATAAAATTAAATGCACCCCAGTTAAAATTGGGCGACTTTCATGTTGAGAAACAGCAAAAACTGTTTCATTAATCAGTTTATTTAATACATGTACTGGTAATTTCATTTGGTTATGACTTTCAACAACTGGTAAATGTGGGTAATTATCTGCATCTAATCCATTGACAGTAAAGTTAGCTTTACCAGAAGTAATTGCTACCTGTTTATTTTCTAAAACTTCCAAAGTAAAATTTTCTTCCGGTAAACGACGAATAATTTCACTGAAAAAGCGTGCTTGTAAAACAATTGAACCTGTAGATTCAATTTGCATTTGAGCTTTTTCGTTTTCAACAGATAAAAGTGTTTCAATTGAGATATCTGCGTTGCTCCCTGTTAAAGTTAAACCTTCGTCAGTTAACGTGATTTTGACCCCAGTTAAAATTGGGATAGTCGTTTTACTTGAGATAGCTCTTTGAACAGTTTGTAGTTCTTGCATAAAGCTAGCTCGATTTAAAGTAACTTTCATGATGAATCTCCTTTTGATTAGTTAATTTATTATTAGTTAATTAAAATAATAAAAGTAATAGGGCATGTTAATTTTGTGGAAAACTAGTGAAACCATAATTGTCCGTAGAAAAAAAGACTGTGGACAAACTGTGGATAAAAAAAGAAAAACTTTCATATTTATCCACAAACTAATTAAGTAAGAAATTTTTGATTTCTGAAACTTCATTTTGCATGCTCATGCTTGAATCCATCAAATGTTGAATTTTTTCATGTGCATGGATGACAGTTGTATGATCTTTTCCGCCAAATTCAGCACCAATTTTTGGTAATGAACTGTCTGTGAGCTCGCGTGCAAGATACATCGCAATTTGACGTGGAACAACAATAGACTTGACACGTTTCTTCCCTTTTAAATCTTTCAGCTGAACATGGTAATACTTAGCAACTTCTTCTTGGATTTGTAAAATAGTCAATTGAGAATGACCTTTTCCAGATTTTAATGTCTTTAAAGCATCAGCGGCCAAGCTAGTTGAAATATCTGAGCTATTGATTGCGGCAAAAGCTTGAACTCGAACCAAAGCTCCTTCAAGTTCGCGAATGTTCGAGTCTATTTGACCTGCAATATAACTTAAGGTGTCATCTGGGATCTCTAATTGCTCAGCAGCAGCTTTTTTTCGTAAAATTGCTGTTCTAGTTTCCAGATCTGGTGGCGTGATATCGACAGAAAGTCCCCAAGCAAAGCGTGAAACTAGGCGTTCCTGTAGTTTTGGAATTTCATTGGGCAAACGATCACTTGTTAATACGATTTGTTTACCTTCATTGTACAGTGCATTAAATGTATGGAAAAATTCCTCTTGGGTAGCTTCTTTTTCTGCAAAAAATTGAATGTCATCTACTAATAGTAAATCAACATTCCGATATTCTTGGCGAAATTCTTCAGCAGTTTTATTTTGGATTGAATTGATAAAATCATTTGCGAAAGTTTCGCTGCTTACATATTTTACTTTTGCATTTGGTTGGCTTAACAACATTTGATGACCAATTGCATGCATCAAGTGAGTTTTACCCAAACCAACACCACCATAAAAGAAGAGTGGATTATAAATAGATCCAGGATCTTCTGCTACAACTAATGCTGCAGCATGCGCCATTTGGTTTCCTTTACCTATGACAAATGTATCAAAAGTGTATTTAGGATTTAACATGGCTTTTTTTATCGGGGCAACGACAGCTGGCTTCTCATTTTTTTCAATAACGATTTCTTCTTGTTTAATCTCATCACCAGTGACAAAACGTGGAATAATTTCATCTTCAGTCAACATATAGCCAACTTCAACAATTTTTGTAGCTAGATTTTTCTCCCAATATTCTTTGTGAATCTTACTTGGAACCTCTAAGACAAATTGATGCTTGTCTAGTGAGCGAGGTATTGCAGTTTCAATCCAAGTATTATAACTCGCTGGAGATAAATCTCTTTGATAAGTAGTTTTTAATTCGTTCCATAAAGCATCGAGGGATACCAT